>NZ_VMSJ01000010.1 GCF_007713705.1 Salinicoccus cyprini
TATCAGATAACAGCGCCCCGTAAGGGGCGTTCTCATTTCAAAAATCATTCGAGAGAGAACCTTGGCGAGGTGGGCAAGCGCCCGAACCGTAGGCCGTCCATCAGGCCTTGGGTTTGGCCTGTGGGCGGGGGCGTTGTCCACGGAGCTGCTTTAGGCTTGATTTGCGTATGGCCTTCAAGATCTCGCCCGCATGTTCTGGTGTCAGAACCAAGACTGAACCGCCATCCCTGATCGCCTGCATCTGGGCGTCGAGTCCTTCTAATAGCCCCCTATTTATCGTCACCGTAACGTTATTCTCCTGCTGCTTGGCACGAAAGGCGGCCTGACGTTCTGCCCCCGTCTTGGCGGTTCCGGTTTTGGGTCTACCCCGGCCACGCTTCTCGCCAAACATATCCCCCGTTCCCCTGTCGGTGCTGTCCTTCATACCCACTCCCTTTTTAGTCACTGCGACGATAATTTATTATGCGTTACTGTAACGGTAATTGCCAATTTTCCAGCTCCCACCTTTCATGCTACCTTGGATTAAGCCAGCCTACCCGTATTACTGTTTCGCCCGCTTCGCGGCTCACAGTAACACGGGGCTGGTGAGGGGCTTCGCCCCTTCAATCCCCACACAAAAAACCGGAGGCACCGTGACCAAAACGGCCAGAACGACCACCGTCAGCGTGCGGATAGACAAGCCGACCGCTGCCGAATGGCGGGAGAAGGCGGAGGCGTCAGACCTCAGTTTGTCGGACTGGATCAGGGGGGCTATCGATGCCAATCAGCAAACGCACCTGCCGACCCCGCGCAAGCGAGCGGTCCGAGTGCGCGATAGCAGCCACGATGCGGATCCGGTGCTGATGCGGCAATTGGCAGGGATGAGCAACAACCTCAACCAGATTGCCCGCGCCCTGAACGAGTGCCGGCTGCTCGGTTCACCGGTGCAAGTGGTCGAAGTGCTGGCCCTGCTTCGCAGTATCGAGGGGCAGGCCGCGCACCTGTTGCCCCAGTTGCCGCCGCCCCCCAAGCCGAACCGTAAGGGGGAGAGCGATGCACATTAAATTCCTTGCCCACGGCACGGGCAGCGGTGCCCGCGCCTCGGCCTACCTGATGGGGCCGCACGATCACACAGGGGAGCCACGGGCAGGGGTGGCAGTACTGCGGGGGGATCCGGTGCTGTTCGCTGCGGTGGCCGACTCGCTGCCCTTTCAGCAGCGCTATAGCAGCGCAGTGATCTCATGGGCTGCCGAAGAGGCCCCGCGACCGGACGAGATCAGCGCCGTGCTGGACGACTTCGAGGCGCTGGCGTTTGCCGGACTGGCGCGGGAGGACGTGCACCTGACCGCCGTCGAACACGCCGAAGCGGATGGCGGGGTGCATGTGCACATCCTGATCCCCCGTGTTCACCTGGACAGCGGTAAATCGTTCAATCCGGCCCCGCCAGGGCAGCGCAAAGACTTCGATGCGGTGAGGGACAAGCACAACCACGAAAAGGGATGGGCGCGGCCAGACGACCCGCTCAGGGCGCGGCTATTGCGGCCCGATTTTGAAGCGTACAAGGCCGTGACCGACCACTCAGCCATCAAAAAGCAGCTCACCGACCACCTGATCGGCGCGGTCGCGCAAGGGGTGGTGAGCAATGCCGCCG
>NZ_VMSJ01000012.1 GCF_007713705.1 Salinicoccus cyprini
GCAGCCGTCGAAGGTGGGACCGATGACTGGGGTGAAGTCGTAACAAGGTAGCCGTATCGGAAGGTGCGGCTGGATCACCTCCTTTCTAAGGATATAACGGAACATCTTCGGATGGATGGAATGGCGTCTGACATATTGTATTCAGTTTTGAATGGTCTTCTTTGGCTATTCTTCATGTACATTGAAAACCGTATAGAAACAATGCGAAAAATGATTTTTAACCGAAAATCAAGCGTAGAAAACCGAGAACCGAAAGAGTTCAAACAAACACGCGTTGTACCGGAGCATTCCGGTACACTCACAATTTCATTGCGATTAAGTAATGAAGGGCGCACGGTGGATGCCTTGGCACTGAGAGCCGATGAAGGACGGAACAAACACCGATATGCTCTGGGGAGCTGTAAGTAGGCGTTGATCCAGAGATTTCCGAATGGGGGAACCCCACACATTGAGTGTGACTTCCAGGTGAATACATAGCCTGGAAGAGGTAGACCCGGGGAACTGAAACATCTTAGTACCCGGAGGAAGAGAAAGAAAAATCGATTCCCTGAGTAGCGGCGAGCGAAACGGGAAGAGCCCAAACCAGCTTCGGCTGGGGTTGTAGGACACCGATGAGACTGAAGTTTGCGAGCGGAAGGGCCTGGAACGGCCGACCATAGGGGGTAAGAGTCCCGTAGGCGAAGCGAATGGATGTTGCGGTGGATCCTGAGTACGGCGGAACACGAGGAATTCCGTCGGAATCCGGGAGGACCATCTCCCAAGGCTAAATACTCCTCAGTGACCGATAGTGGACCAGTACCGTGAGGGAAAGGTGAAAAGCACCCCGGAAGGGGAGTGAAATAGAACCTGAAACCGTGTGCTTACAAGTAGTCAGAGCCCGTTAATGGGTGATGGCGTGCCTTTTGTAGAATGAACCGGCGAGTTGCGATTTCATGCAAGGTTAAGCAGCGAATGCGGAGCCGTAGCGAAAGCGAGTCTGAACAGGGCGTATAGTATGGGGTTGCAGACCCGAAACCAGGTGATCTACCCATGTCCAGGCTGAAGTCCAGGTAACACTGGATGGAGGGCCGAACCGACTTACGTTGAAAAGTGACCGGATGAGGTGTGGGTAGCGGAGAAATTCCAATCGAACCTGGAGATAGCTGGTTCTCTCCGAAATATATTTAGGTATAGCCTCGTGTTAGCATCGTGGAGGTAGAGCACTGTTTGGACGAGGGGCCCATCCCGGGTTACCGAATTCAGACAAACTCCGAATGCCACGGATGTGATGCACGGGAGTCAGACAGCGGGTGATAAGGTCCGTTGTCGAGAGGGAAACAGCCCAGACCACCAGTTAAGGTCCCAAAATATATGTTGAGTGGAAAAGGATGTGGCGTTGCACAGACAAC
>NZ_VMSJ01000013.1 GCF_007713705.1 Salinicoccus cyprini
CTTGCCCAAGACACTGGCTCCGCATCCATTCGGCCAGCCGTTCATCGCCACTCAAGCCCTGGAGCCGAGACAGTTCCTCGGCGGTGACCCGGATCTTGATCACCCGTTCGCGTTTGGCCGGGGTCATGTTTGGTCACCGTTACCGGTGTGAAGCTGCCCCCGCCATGCGGACTGCACAGCCTCATGCAACCTGGCCACCACCTCGGGGGCCAGGATAGAGGTGCGGCCATCCCGTAGGTTCCGCAGGAAGATCTCCAGCTCGCCACAATCGGGACGATTTAAGGTAACGGTGACCGTTTTTTCCCGTTGCCGTGCCCGGTAAGCCGCTTGCTTGGCGGCAGGGCTCAACGCCTTGCCGGTAGGTGGCCGACCCCGGCGCTTGCCACTCGGCAGCAAGTCCAGGGTCTGGTCGTCTCGTTCATCCTTCATCCGATCACCTCAATTGCGGTAACTGTGACCATAGAACTCTCCTGTCCGCCGACCTGGGAAAACCCGGAACGGGGTTTTTCGGGGCGGTGGAAGCAGGGGGTTTCGGGGGCGGCACGCCCCTGAACCAGCTTCACAGAGGAACCGAAGACGCGAAGCGGCTAAGGGCCCTCTGTGTATGCTGGCTTAGAGTCAAGTTTGACATAGGCGGAATAGGTTGTAACCACCTGTTGGCGAGACTATTTAAAGTAACGGTGACTGTAATTGGATGGCTTCAAATGTAGGTAACCGATGGGAGGCAAAAAAGGCTCAAGGGGGGGTGATTATGCGTGCCCTGAGGAAGCAAAAAAAACGGGCGAAAAGGATGTTGGCAAGCCGCCTCAGTTTGCCAGGCTCTCCTATCTTTCGCTGCGCTTCAAGATAGGAGAGCCCTCCTACAGACCCACATCGATTTAGGGTCTTTTACAGGATAAGCTCGCCTTGCTCCGGACTATCGAGACTAGA
>NZ_VMSJ01000014.1 GCF_007713705.1 Salinicoccus cyprini
ACGAAATCGATGTAATCGCCGCCTATGCTGCCGCTTTTTTGGCCTCGATCGCTCCCTGTGGCAGAATGGCGGCTTCGAGTAGTCAGTGAGGTGTGGTCATGGAACCAGAACGATTCAAACGGACGATGAAGGCGCGAGGGCATTGGCGGGATGGCGAGCTGACATCGGCAGAGCCTGCGGTGTTAGTTGATGATCGGGGGAGCGTGACGCTGAACGAGCCTGCCAAAGGGTATTGGGTCGATGGCGCACCTGTCTGGCCTGCATACAACCCTGTTACGGGTGAAGACCTGAGCGATAAGTTGCGTGAAGTGCTGGAGGCCAACCACAAGAAGGCGATCATTTTGACGCTGGCTGACGCCGCAGCGACCTTGAAAGACATGGCCAAGGAGCTGGCTGTGGAGCTCAAAGACAAGGCAGAAACCTTTTCCTGGGAAAAGGACGGCACCAAGACGCTTGAAGCGGCTAGCTCGGCCAATGATTTTGGGGGGTATGGAGCGGCTGTTTATAAGGCCTACGACTTGGCAAAACAGTTTGGTGATTATGGAGTAAAGGCCGAAGTATTTACTTCAAAAGGCAAAGAGTATATTGCGATAACGACAAAGAATAATGGCAATAAAGTAATGCGCCATGCATTGGTTAATGGTGTCAGAATTAAATTTAATGGGCACAAATATCGTCTTAATAATTATAAGGTTGTCCAGTTAGGCCTAACTCCTCAAAGTCGAGCTAGTGGATATAAGGGAGGTGCTGTTGCTACATTCTTTATATCTGTAGCCATAAATACCAATGAGCTTATTTTTAATGATAATTTTCATCTAGTGAATTGGTTCGGTAATGTGGGTACCGATATGTTCAAGGGGATGCTTGCCATTGGGGCTGGCGAAGCTGTCTTGC
>NZ_VMSJ01000016.1 GCF_007713705.1 Salinicoccus cyprini
GGAATGGCATGGTGACCTTGCTTGATAAAACGGGAGTGCGGTAACGTATTGCCCAGAAAAGACAAACCCCGAATCTCTGTGATCAACTTGGCGGAAGAATACAGAGAGTTCGGGGCTGTGACGAATCACGAGGTAAAGAATACCACATGGATCACATCAAACAAGCCAGCACCGCCAATAAGCGCGGTGTCCGATGGTAAAACCAGCGCTTCACGCCGCTGCCTTTGTCGAACGTCTCCCCCGTCGTCCCTACTGCACCGATGATCCGGCGCAGGGGTTGCTGATCCGCCCGCAAGCGACCGCGCTGGCCTATCGCCATATCCAGCACAACCCGCCGCCGCACGTGGCCTGTCTGGTGTTCGATGTGGACAGCTCAGATGGCTATGAGGCATGGAAGGATGCGGGATTACCAGCCCCGAACTGGATCACGTTCAACCCCAAGAACAGCCATGCTCACTATGGGTACTATCTTGAGGCTGTTGTGGCCCGTACCAGTGCGGCCAAGCAAAAACCGTTGCGCTATCTGGCGGCCATAGAGCACGTTCTGGCAAAGCGGCTGGGGGCTGACATGGGATATGCAGGGCTAATCACCAAAAACCCCGTACACGGCGATTGGTGGACGATATGGCATCACGCCGAGCCGTTTAGCCTCGACTATCTGGCTGAGTTCTGCCCTGATGCAGATTTAGCGGCCTATAGCCGCCGCAGTCGCAAAGAGGTTGGCGGGCTGGGGCGTAACGTGACGGTGTTCGATAACGTG
>NZ_VMSJ01000019.1 GCF_007713705.1 Salinicoccus cyprini
GTACACGGCGATTGGTGGACGATATGGCACCATACCGATACGTTCAGCCTCGATTATCTGGCGGAGTTCTGCCCCGATGCAGAGTTAGCGGCCTATAGTCGCCGTAGTCGCAAAGAAGTCGGCGGGCTGGGCCGTAACGTCACGGTGTTTGATAACGTGCGTGAATGGGCCTACAGCGCCGTTAGAGAGTTTTGGCGGCCTAACGGGTATGAGGCTTGGGCGGATGCGGTGAGAGCTGCTTGTGAGAGCGCCAATGCGTTTGGGCGGGAGCAGGGCGGCCCGCTGCCCGTGTCGGAGATCAAGGCCACTGCCAAGAGCATCGCCCGTTGGGTATGGAACCGGTTCACTCCCGCAGGGTTTAGCCAGGTGCAAGCGCATAGAGGGGCCAAGGGCGGTAAGGTATCCAAGGGAGGGGGACGCCCTCGCAATAGCGGCAGGGCCGACGAGTTGTTACCAGAGGTTCTCAGGCTCAAGGCTATGGGTTATACCAACCGCGATATTGCCGAGGATCTGAAGATTTCGGCTGGCAGTGTGTCCAACTACCTCCGTCGTGAGCGTGAGTGATCAA
>NZ_VMSJ01000001.1 GCF_007713705.1 Salinicoccus cyprini
TTATCTCATCGGTTGCCGCCAGGAGAAACCATATCCAAGAAAATCATTAAACTACCACACACCACTGGAAGTCTTTTTGAGTTACATGGGTGACAAGCAACTGTCTAGCTTATTTTGACAAACGAAAAATGTATAACCTAAAAAATATATGAGATATATTTTAAGTGAAGTTCTTTGAATCAAGTTCGTAAATAAATATATCTTACTAGTGAGTAACATGTTGATATAATGCAGATTACTATAATTAATTTCCAGGTAACGTAGTCTCTGGAGGTGGGTTCGACTCCCGCCGTCTCCATAAGAATCAAACAAAATATTGACCTCCGATCCATTATTGGATCGGAGGTTTTTTATGTGAAATCTACCAGAAAGATACTCTATTTCTGGTTTTGATGAATAAGTCCGTGGGTACACTCTAAGAAAAGTAAAAGAGCGCTGATTCAGATTCACGAACATTACTAAAAACAAAGAGGTGTGTAGAAATGTACAAGAATATACTGCTTCCGTATGATTTCGGAAATTCATTCAATAATGTGCCGGAACAGTTGGCGAAACTGACAGACAATAGTGAAGAAGCGAAAATCACAATTTTCAACGTAATTGCAGAGAGTGACCAGGTAGATAATGTGAAGTATCAAGGCAAGCATTTTCAGGATATCATCAACGATAAAACTGAGGATCTTAAACCTTTCACTGATCAGTTGGATGAACTCGGAATCGACTATACAACCCGGTTCAGAGTAGGGCGTGTAGTCAATGAACTTCTGAAAGAGATAAACGAGAATGATTATGAAATTGTTGTGATGAGCAATAGGCGCTCAAAACGGGAAATAAAGCATGTGCTCGGACACGTGACACATAAAGTGGCAAAACGCGTCAATACACCGGTTCTGATCATCAAATGATCATGAACATCAAGTCTAGTTTGGATTATCGGATTCTCCATTTTAATATACTAAAATGATCTGAAATTCCTATACTTTTGTATAACTGGTCATAAAAACTGCACCTCGTCTGTTGGACACATCCAACAGATGGGGTGCAGTTCATCTTTATGAAAAGTAGGCTGGCTATTCTAATCTTCCTCTTCTTCCAGGTCGTCAATCAGCTTCTTCATCTCTTCAATTTCCCTGCGCTGTGCTTTTATGATTTCCTGTGACAGCTTTTCTACCCGTGGGTCTGTAATCTGGGCGCGTTCACTCGTCAGAATTGCGATGGAGTGATGGGGAATCATTGCCTGCATATAATCGACATCATCCACAAACTGCTGGCTGCGCGCCATCCATAATGAGCCTGCAATCAACAGGGCGCTGACCAGGTATATGGCAATGTTCGCTTTCTTGTTCGTATACATATGACGCATGAAGAACAGCATGACAATGGCCATGGTGGCTCCCATATAGACACCCATGTATGTACGCATTTCACTGAAGAAAAGATGGTTCCATTGGAAGACGGTGGAATACATCAAGGCATACATGATGAGTGTGGATGTCAGTACCATAGCGAAAAAGTTGCCGTATTTTTTCATTTTGATCTTCTCCTTTTTCAATAATAGTGTTTCTAATGCGTTACTTGATTATTCCCGCCGGCTTTCTACTGTAAACTGCCCTCTGCTCCCCTTACTTGCAGGATTATAACTCTCTTATTCAGGGTAAGTAACTTTTGAAGGGTGATGCTTCATGAAGAAACGAGGCCGTATTGAACAGCTATGGGCGTATGAAAAGTACAGGGTCATGTATCATAGCCAGAAGCATTATGAGCAGATACGTGCGGCTTTGAAGGGCGAACCGTCCTATGATGCAGTGGCACATCTCATTGAATCGGCAAAAGCGGTACCGCCGACACGAGGCTCCATGGTGAATGCGTTCGATCATATGTGGGGGTATTTCAAGAACAGGTGTGATGAAGCGGAAAAGGTGCAGTATGGGAAATTGAAGCATGATTTCCTATCAGGTGATACACCTGATTCGGCAGTCATTGCATTTCTGCACGACCTGTCGGAAAAATATAATGTGGAATATCTGTGCCAGTCATCATTACTTGAGCTGTAGAAATAAGAAAAATGTGCTTCATACGGTTTTAAATTTATTGCATTTGCTTTATAGTTGAAAGAAGTGGCACGAGTAAATTTACCACAGAGTAGCCGAAGGGGAATTTAATGAAGGTATTTGAAGTTATAGAAGCGATCAAAGAGAATATAGCCAAACACAATCTATCAGAGTCAGTACGTATGCAGGATGAAGTCCGTGGGATTACTTCAATGTATCAGGATCTTTGTGCAGGGGATGTATTCATGCTGAAGGCGTCAGGAAATTCCGGAAAGTACCTGGAAGCGGCACTCGAATATGCACCGGGACTCATCATCACTGATTTCAAAGCGGATGCATTCAAAGCATTCCACAATCAGGTTGATATCATCTATATCAGGAACTATAACGATGTATCCATCAGAATGGTGGAGCTTTTTTATGGAAAACATATGAACCAGCTGAAATATATTGCTGTCACAGGCACCAACGGCAAGACGACAACGAGCCATTTCATCGGGCGCCTGCTATCCGAACTCGGACTCAAAGTAGCGACTGTGGGGACATTGGGGATTTTCGATCATACATATGAAAAAGTGGTGTTCACACATTCGACGCCGACGACGCCGATGCACTTCGAGTTTGCGGAGGTCATCAAGTACTTTGCGCTGCGCGATTATGACTACATTGTCTATGAAGCCACCTCCATTGCGCTCGATCAGCGGCGGACGGACTTCATCAGCAACGAGATCGGTGTATTCAACAATTTCAGTCCAGAGCACCTGGACTACCATAAGACGATGGAGAACTATCTGGCTTCCAAACTGAAGCTTGCTTCATTAAGTGAACAGTGTCTCGTCAATGCAGATGTTCCCGAATACCGGAGCATCATGGACGATTCATACCATTTCTCGAAGCACCAGGATACGTACTACCGCTTCCGCACCGACATCGATCATATCGATCTTCGTGTGGGTGCTGCCCATTATACTGTAAAACCACGGTTCCTTGGGGGACATAACTACATCAATCTGGCGACAAGCATATTCACTCTGCTGAAGCTCGGGTATGATGTGGATGCGGTCATCGATGCTTCCCGCAAGATCAGCCCGCCGGTCCACCGCTTCGAGCTGTTCTCGAAAAACACATACGACTTCATTCTTGATTTCGCGCATACGCCAATCGCAATCAATGAATCCATCATCAACGCCATGAAGTATGCGGAGAAGGTCGATAAGAAGCTGATTGTCATGGTCACCGGCATCGGTCTCAGAGGTTATGAGAAGATCCGGATGACAATGGAGATGGTGCCTGAGAACCTCCATCGTCTCGTACTAGCTGCAGAGCAGGTCGGCTATGAGGATGAGTACGAAATATTGAAGATGATGCAGTCCTCGCTGCCTGAATCATATGATGAAACGAATACGATTACAGCAATTTCCAGACAGGAAGGCATTGTCCAGGCCATCAATCATGCGGATGACGCGTCCGTCATTCTGCTGACAGGCATCAATGAACCCCAGCACTACCGGGGCGAACTGCTTGCACATGATGACAAGGCATTCATCTTCAGCTATCTGGACAAATAAAAAAGACACTTCATTGAAAAGTGTCTTCTACTTGCTATAGTGAATGCCTAGCCATTCGTTTTCTGTGCCATTCTGACAAGCACTCTTGCGACTGTATCTTTTTCTTCGCTGCTGTCTGTTGATTTCCAGAGCTGTTTCAGTACCTGCTCCTCGCGGTTGCGTGGTTCTTCATGACCTGCAAGGTAGTCAGCAACTCTTTTCGCTGCTTTGGACAGCTGGTCTTCGTCCATGCCCAGTTTTTCACCTTTGGAGACCTGATCGCCGAGATAATTGATGAACTTGTTGTAGCTCTCAAGAATCTGATCTTTGTCTTCCTGATCCATGTTCTGTGCTTTTTGTTCTGGATTATTCATTTCTTCGTTAGCCATTCTTAATTCCTCCTATAATTTTCTAATGTCGTAATAATACGCACCGTATTCCAATTTGGGAGTGTAGTGTCATGAGCTTCCGGTAGAAATGGGAGTGTCCGGATTATTAATGCTCTAATCATATGATAGCCTTTTCCTGGCACACTTAAACAATTTTATATCCAGTAACGGAAGTTTGATATTATATTTGAATTTTCTCGATACTTTCTATATTGTATATAAATAAATAGCGATGATGAGAGGGATATGTATGAATGTTAAAGGTGTGGATATCGGAAGTGGGCAGCCGAAGGTGGTGGTTTCTTTCTCGAATCATTCGAAGGAGACGGTGGATGAGGAGATACAGGGTGTGCTGGACAATCCATCGGCAGTCGATGTTATTGAAATCAGAAGTGATGCATTTGATGCGCTGAGTCATGAAGCGCACCTCGCGCTCGTCAATCATATTATCGAGTCATTGAAGGACTACCCGATTCTCTATACTTACCGGACCCAGAGTGAAGGCGGCAAGGGTCAGAAGACGGCGGTCGAGTATGAATCGCTGCTCAATTCGGTGCTCGATGAGTGTGACATCCAGCTGATTGATGTTGAATTCTTCATGTACGAAGACATTGTTGATGCACTTATCGAGAAAGCGAAGCGAAAAGGAGTGCTGGTCGTGCTGAGCCAGCATGATTTCAGGGATACGCCGGACTTTGATGAAATAATGGCAACATACAAGGATATGAATGAACGCGGCGGTGATATTCTGAAGCTCGCCTACAACCCTGCGGATGGCCGCGATGTCCTCAGCATTCTGACTGCGGTACATGATGCGCGCCAGCAGCTGAAGTGCCAGGTGGTCGGCATCAGCATGGGAGAGCTTGGCAAGATTACACGTGTAGCAGGCGGCGTTTTCGGCTCCTGCCTGACTTATGGCTATATTTCACACAAGGCAGCACCCGGGCAGTTCCATGTACAGGATCTGAAAAACAACTTGAAGATATTTGAATAGAAAATAAAAACGTCCTGCTCGACGAGCTGGACGTTTGTCGTATCTAGAGGGTGTTCTGGAGGAAATCCTTGACCGATTCCGGTGATTTGGCATCTGCAGAGTGCAGATGGCCGAGCTTCTCGCCATTCTGGAAGATGAGCAGGCTTGGAATGCCCATGACGTCATTTTCATCTGCCGCTTCAGGCAGCTCGTCACGATTGAGCTCGTACCAGTCGATCTGGTTGTACTCTTCGAGGATCGGGTCGATGAACATGTTCATGCGCGTGCAGTCCGGGCACCAGTCTGCAAAGAATTTGATGATGATCTTATCATCGCCCTGTATTTTCTCTTTATAGTCATCATACTGTCTGATCGCTTCCATCATAAGTACTCCTTTATCAATTTATTTAGCTTCATTCTATCATCTTTCATTCGGAATATGGAAGATACATGCTTATTTGGCTTGCAATGGCGAACAGCTTTTACGTATATTAAAAGTAAGAAACCTTCTGGAGGATGACGAATGATTACATTTTATGAATACCCGAAATGCACTACATGCCGCAAAGGAAAGAAATTTCTTCAGGACAGTGGCGTCGAGTTCGACAGCGTCGACATGGTGAAAAGTCCACCGAGTGCCGAGGTGCTTCGTGAGCTCTTGGAAACTTCCGGCACGGATATAGACATGCTTTTCAATAAAAGGGGTAGAAAGTATAAGGACCTAGATCTGAATGATCGTCTCGATGACATGTCCCGGGATGAAAAACTTGCACTGCTTTCCTCGGACGGCATGCTGATCAAGCGTCCACTGCTATACGATGGTACAAGCGTGCTGCTCGGCTTCAAAGAGGCGGAATACAGGAAGCTCGTGAGCAGCTAGATTAGCCTTGCCTTCACAGTGGGACTTATGAGATTATATGAGTGTAGTAGAAAAAGGAGGTTATTGTCGTGGCAACACCTAAAGAATACAAGTATTCAGAAGATCATGAATGGGTCAAAGTTGAAGATGGCAAGGCAACAATCGGTATTACGGAATTCGCTCAATCCGAGCTCGGTGATATTGTTTTTGTAGAACTGCCTGCTGAAGGTGATGAACTCACTACCGGCGAATCTTTCGGCAGCGTTGAATCCGTCAAGACGGTCTCTGAACTCTACGCACCTGTCAGTGGTACTGTAGTTGAAATCAATGAAGGACTGGAAGACAGCCCGGAGCTTGTCAATGAATCTCCATATGAAGGCGCATGGATGGTTGTTGTTGAACTGTCCGACGAATCCCAACTTGATAAATTGATGAATGCCGATGCCTATGATGAAATGGTGGACGCATAAAGTGTAAACTCTGGACCCGGTCTGGAGTTTTTTTAAAAATATCATACCAAGGGTGATGACTATGTATTTTTCCGATAAAGTGCTTATTGTCGAAGGAAAGACGGATAAACGGCGTATCGAAGAAGTCCTGATTGAACCTGTACAGATCATATGCACCCATGGTACAATGGGTATCGCAAAATTGGATGATATTCTCGACCAGCTGAATGGTTCTGAAATCTATATTCTGTCCGACGCAGATAAAGAAGGCAGAAACATACGGAAATGGTTTAAAAAACACTTGAGTGAAAGCACACATATATATATCGACCCGAAGTTCGGTGAGGTGGGCCGCTGCCCGCGGGACTATCTCGCCAATGTCCTCATGAGACATGATTTCTATGTAGATACGAGCCTGATCATGAAAGGTAAGTTCAGTAATGATGAAAGAATCCAGAGTACAAGATATTACCAGCCGTATTCAGTCTGAAGAGACGCTGATCATATTCGGCTATGCGCCGATATGTGCCAACTGCCAGATTGCCGAGCGGATGCTCGACGTGGTGGCGGAATTGAGAAACTTCTCATATGCATCAATCGATCTGAACTACCAGAAGGACTTTATTGAAACATATGAGATCAGATCCACGCCGGCACTGCTGCTGTTCAAAAATGGCGAACTCACAAAAGAAATATATGCATTCCAGTCGGTTCCCTATCTGACTGAAGTAATGGATGAATTCCTTGTTGACGAATAGGAATACAGATGGTACTATTAATAACAATCTAATAAAAACTCTTATCAAGAGTGGTGGAGGGAAGTGCCCTATGAAACCACGGCAACCGTCATTACGACAAGGTGCCAATTCACATGATCGATTTGATCGAAGATGAGAGGCTGATGGTCGAAACCAATGCCTACTCAACTTTTGAGTAGGCTTTTTCTATAGGCGGACAGTCTGTACTGTCCAATATACAAGTCAGGATGAGGCATATGATCGACATTCGTAATGCAACTAAAATTTTCAAAACTAAAAACAATGATATACAGGCAGTGGATGATGTGACACTCCACATTCGCCAGGGTGAGATTTTTGGTGTCATCGGCTACTCGGGTGCTGGTAAATCCACGCTGATCCGGATGCTGAATGGCCTGGAACAGCCCTCCTCAGGCGAAGTGGTGATTGGAGCGGATGTCATCAGTACGATGAACCGGACGAAGCTCAGGAAAAAGCGCCAGAAAGTATCGATGATTTTCCAGCACTTCAATCTTCTCTGGTCGAGAACTGTTGCGGAGAATATCAGTTTCCCGCTCGAAATCGCCGGTGTGCCGAAGAAGGATCAGAAGCGGCGTGTCGCGGAACTGATCGAGCTGGTCGGCCTGACGGGACGCGAGGACAACTACCCGAGCCAGCTTTCAGGCGGACAGAAGCAGCGTGTCGGCATCGCAAGGGCACTGTCGAATGAACCCGAGGTGCTCCTGTGTGACGAGGCGACGAGTGCACTGGATCCCGAGACAACGGATGAAGTGCTGGATCTGCTCGTCAGGATACGCGATGAGATGGATCTGACCATCGTGCTGATTACGCACGAAATGCATGTCATCCGCAAGATCTGTGATCGTGCAGCGGTAATGGAAGGCGGACGGGTCGTCGAAACCGGTCCCGTTCTCAAACTTTTCCAGAATCCGGAGCATGGTGTGACGAAGCGGTTCGTCAAAGATGACATCAACGACGAGGAGACGGCGCTCTCTTTCGAGGAGGTCAGGGAAATGTTCCCGACTTCGAAAATACTGAAGCTCGGCTTTGTCGGCTCCCAGTCGAAGGCACCGATCGTCTCCCAGGTCATCAAGAAGTATAATCTTGATCTCAACATTCTTTCAGGCAATATCAAGCGGACCAACAATGAATCATACGGCCACCTTTATGTGGCGATCGACATCAATGAAACGGACCTTGGGAACCTGGAAAGAGAGCTGGCCGAGCACGATGTAACAGTGGAGGTAGAAGGATGATGATTGGATTTATCAATGCGTTTGCTGAAATGTTCTCCTTTGAGAATGTGCGGTGGGACGATGTTTTAACAGCAACATATGAAACACTCTACATGACTGTCATTTCGACTGTATTCACTTTCATTTTCGGACTGGTGCTCGGAATCATCCTGTTCCTCTCCTCGAAAAGTGAACATGCAGCCAGCAGTCCGGTATACGGCGTTACGGCATTTCTCGTCAATCTATTCAGAGCCATTCCTTTCATCATTCTGATCATCCTGCTCATCCCATTCACCAAAGTGGTCATGGGCACGATCATGGGATCCCAGGGTGCGCTGCCCGCTCTCATCATCGGTGCATCCCCATTCTATGCACGTCTCGTCGAAATTGGACTCAAGGAGATCGACAAGGGTGTCATAGAAGCAGCGGAATCGATGGGTGCAGGCACATGGACGATCATCCGCAAGGTGCTGCTGCCGGAATCACTGCCGGCCCTCATATCAGGTATAACGGTCACTGCCATCATGCTCGTCGGGTCGACTGCGATTGCAGGTGTCATCGGCGCAGGAGGACTTGGCAATCTGGCCTACATGGTCGGTTTCACGAGAAACCAGAGTGATGTCACTCTGGTCGCAACAGTAGTAATTCTGGTTATTGTCTTTATCATCCAGATCATAGGTGATCTGACTGCCAAAGCGGTCGATAAGCGGTAATCAATAAAATAAATACAATAGGGAAAGAGGTAGAAGTACATGAAGAAATACTTTTTGCTGATGATCATCTCAATTTTTGCAGCTGTTCTGGCTGCGTGCGGCAACGGCGGCTCGGAAGAAGCAGCGACAACCGAGGATAGCGAAGAAAGCGCCGAAACATCCGAAACGGCAGAAAACGAAGAAGCTGAAGAGGCGGGCGGAACAATCTCCATCGCAGCTTCACCAGCACCTCATGCTGAAATTCTTGAGGAAGCAGCAACGATTCTCGAAGAAGAGGGCATCGAGCTCGACATAGCGATCGTCAACGACTATACGACACCGAACCGTCTGCTCGCGGATGAGGAAGTGGATGCGAACTATTTCCAGCACACACCATATCTTGAAACAGAGAAGGAATCCCACGGCTATGACATTACGAGCGCCGGCAACGTCCATATCGAGCCGATGGCTGTGTATTCACAGGATTATGAATCCCTCGAGGATCTGCCGGATGGTTCGACGATCCTTGTATCCAACAACCCGGCTGAAGAAGGACGCTTCCTGTCATTCTTCGTCGATGCAGGCCTGATTGAAATCGAAGAAGGCATCGAAATCCAGAATGCAACTTTCGACGATATCACTGAAAATCCGAAGAACTTCGAATTCAACAACCAGACAGCGCCGGAACTGCTCGTTTCAATGTATGAGAACAATGAAGCGCCGGCAGTCATCATCAACTCCAACTTCGCGCTTGATGGCGGACTGAACCCGGTTGAGGATTCCATTGTCGTTGAAGATGGCGAATCTCCTTATGCCAACCTGGTCGCAGTGCGTACTGGCGATGAGGATCGTGAAGATATCCAGAGACTCGTTGAAGTGCTTCAAGGCGATGAAATCAAGCAGTTCATCGAAGACAACTACGAAGGTGCAGTCATTCCTGTACAATAGCAGATGAACCTCCGGCCGGATGGCCGGAGGTTTTTCAATTGAAAAAAAGAGGGCCGGATTATCAATTGAAGTACTTATCACTATTACTTTTTCCATTTTGGGGGTATATTTATAATGTAGAATCATGAATCCCGGAGGGGGAAGGAAAATGTATGGACAGAATACGCAGCTTTTCGACAAAGCGCTTGTCATGGTATCGTTTATCGTCTCCGCGTTTACAGCAGTTGTAGGACCATTGCTCATCTGGGTGCTGAAGAAGGATGATGATCCGGTAACAGCAGAAGCATTGAGGAACGTGGCGAATTTTGGGATTTCCTATACCATCTACATGTTCATCGCCTGGCTGTCATCCTTTATTCTCATCGGTCTCATCATCGGACCGATCATCACCGTGCTGTTCTATGTGTTTCTGATTGTCGGTGCCATCAGAGCAAATGATGGCATTATGTACAAACCACCATTCACTCTCGATATCATCAAATAATCATTTTCATTTACCCCATGACCATTATCAGTCGTGGGGTTTATTTTGTCGTTTTGAGGCGTACCGGAGGAGTGTAAAGGTTTAAAGTGCAGCGCATTTACGTTATAATGTAATAGTAAATCAAATCCCATGCCAGACTTTGACTATTATTTAGAATTATTATAAACTGGTATGGAGAATAACATATAAATTATCTGTTGGAGGGTTAATAAATGGCTTCTGTTCTAGAAATCAAAGATCTACATGTCGAAATAGACGGCAAAGAAATACTGAAAGGTGTCGATCTCACAATCAAGCAGGGAGAAATCCACGCTGTAATGGGACCGAATGGTACGGGTAAATCGACGCTTGCCCAGGCGATCATGGGACATCCGAGATATGACGTGACTCAAGGTGAAGTACTTCTTGATGGTGAAAACGTACTTGAGATGGAAGTGGATGAGCGTGCACAGGCAGGTCTCTTCCTCGGTATGCAGTATCCATCCGAAATTTCCGGTGTAACGAATTCCGACTTTCTCCGTTCTGCAATCAATGCACAGCGTGAAGAGGGCGACGAAATCAACCTGATGCAGTTCATCAAAAAGCTCGATAAGAACATGAACTATCTGGAAATGGACCTCGATATGTCAACACGCTACCTGAATGAAGGATTCTCCGGTGGTGAGAAGAAGCGTAACGAAATCCTGCAGCTCATGATGCTCGAACCGAAATTCGGCATCCTGGATGAAATCGACTCCGGTCTTGACATCGATGCGCTCAAAGTCGTATCAAAAGGCATCAATGAACTCCGTGGCGAAGAATTCGGCGCGCTGATCATCACGCACTACCAGCGTCTTCTGAACTACGTTGCACCTGACTTTGTACACGTAATGATGCAGGGCCGTGTTGTGAAATCCGGCGGCCAGGAACTTTCCCAGCGTCTTGAAGCTGAAGGGTATGACTGGATCAAGGAAGAACTTGGCATTGACGACGAAACTATCGCTGCAGATGTAGAATAGACAGGAGGATGACCATGGCTACTGAAGTTAATGAATTTGTTATCAACGCTGATGAAGTCATCTCCCGTGCAGAATCACGTGGAGAATCTGAACTTCTCATCAGCAAGAAGAAAGAAGCATTGGCAACTATTGAAAATCTTGAAATGCCCAAACCAGATAAAACAAAAATAAATAAATGGGATTTCTTCACTGTTTCCGAGCCTGTAACAGACAGTGCAGTCTATGGTTCTCTTGAAGAACTGCCGGAAGCGGTAAGAAATCTGCTCGACATTGAACACACGAAGAATATATACGTGCAGCACAACAATACGCCAGCGTACCTGCAGGTCTCCGATGAACTGCTCGACCAGGGTGTAGTGATCGAAAACATCATCGAAGCAAGTGCAAATCACCCTGAACTCGTCGAGAAGTACTTCATGACCGAAGGCGTCAAAATCGATGAGCACAAACTTGCAGCATACCACGCAGCAATGCTCAATGGTGGACTGTTCGTCTATGTCCCTAAAAATGTGCAGATCAAAGATCCGGTACAGATGGTCGTCCTGCACGACGATGAAAAGACTTCCCTTTTCAACCACGTACTGATCGTGGCGGATGAAGGCTCCGAGCTGACCTACGTGGAGAACTATCTTTCCAACGTTGATAGATCCAATGAGCAGATCAATATCATTTCCGAAGTCATTGCCAAAGATAATGCCAAAATCAACTACGGCGCAGTGGATTTCCTCGCTGAAGGATTCACCGGCTACATCAACCGACGCGGAATCGTCGGCAGAGATGCAACACTCGACTGGGCACTTGGCCTGATGAATGATTCCAACGTCATCAATGACAACACAACGTACCTGATGGGCGACAACTCGAACTCCAACCTGAAGACAGTCGTTGTGGGCCGTGGTGAGCAGAAGCTCAACTTCACAACACAGATCATCCACTACGGAAAGGATTCTGTCGGACACATCCTGAAGCATGGCGTCATGAAGGACAGTGCCTCCAGCATCTTCAACGGTATCGGCTACATCAAGCATGGTGCAGCGGGCAGTGACGCCCAGCAGGAGTCCAGAGTACTCATGCTGAGCGAAAAAGCACGCGGCGATGCCAACCCGATTCTTCTGATTGACGAAGATGATGTAACAGCAGGTCACGCCGCCTCCGTCGGCCGTGTGGATCCGATCCAGCTCTTCTATCTGATGAGCCGCGGTATTTCACAGAAGGAAGCGGAAAGACTTGTCATCCACGGATTCCTTGATCCGGTAGTCAGCGCACTGCCGATCGAATCCGTCAAAAAGCAGCTTAAGGAAGTCATCGAGCTGAAAGTACTCTCAAAATAAGCTTTAAAGGGGTTTTCCCGCATGAATGTCGAAGATATCAGAAAGGATTTCCCGATCCTTGATCAACAGGTCAACGGTAAAGAACTCGTCTATCTGGATACTTCAGCGACGAGTCAGACACCCGCACCTGTAATAGATGCAATGACTGCCTACTATAAGGAATACAATTCCAATGTACACCGCGGTGTACACACGCTCGGCACAAAAGCAACAGATGGTTACGAAAAGGCGCGTATGAAAGTAAGATCATTCATCAATGCCAAGCGGTATGAGGAAATCATATTCACGCGGGGAACCACTGCAGCAATCAACCTTGTCGCACGCAGTTTCGGGGACATGGTCATCGAACCGGGTGACGAAATCGTCGTGACGGAGATGGAGCACCATGCCAATATAGTGCCTTGGCAGGAACTGGCGAAGCGTAGGCAGGCAGAACTGAAATTCATTCCGATGGAAGCGGACGGCACACTCACAATGGAGAATGTGAAAGCAGCGATTGGCGAAAAGACGAAGATTGTTGCCATCACCCACGTCTCCAATGTGCTTGGTACGATCAACGACATCAAGGAGATCGCCAAAGTTGCCCGGAAGAATGATGCCTATATTTCTGTTGATGGTGCCCAGGCAGTACCGCACATGTCAGTGGACGTACAGGACCTGGATGTGGATTTCTATGCATTCAGCGGCCATAAGATGCTCGGTCCTACGGGCATCGGCGTACTCTATGGCAAAAGCGAACTGCTTGATGATATGGAGCCGATCGAATATGGTGGGGATATGATCGATTTTGTCGATCTCAGAACATCCACGTGGACGGATCTTCCTGTGAAGTTCGAAGCAGGCACGCCGATGATTGCGGAAGCAATCGGACTGGCCCATGCAATCAACTACATCGAAGAAATCGGCCCACAAGCCATTCTGGAATATGAACAGGAACTCGTAAACTATGCACTTGAGCGCATGCGTACAGTGGAGGGTATCGAAATCTATGGTCCGGACAAACGTGCCGGTCTCATCACTTTCAATCTGACTGACGTCCATCCGCACGACCTTGCGACTGCACTTGACAGTGAAGGTATTGCTGTCAGGGCCGGTCACCATTGTGCACAGCCGCTGATGAAGTGGCTCGGGGTCTCATCAACTGCAAGAGCAAGTTTCTATATATACAACACCAAAGAAGAGATTGACGTCTTTATAGAAGGGCTTAAGCGAACGAAGGAGTTTTTCTCTTATGAATTTTAACAACCTCAACCAGCTTTACCGTTCAGTCATCATGGATCACTACAAGAACCCGCGCAATAAGGGCACACTCGAAGACGGCACACTGACGGTGGATATGAACAACCCCACTTGTGGAGATCGCATCCGTCTGACGTTCAATGTCGTTGATGATATTGTCAAAGATGTCAAATTTGATGGAGAAGGCTGCTCCATCTCCATTGCCAGTGCATCGATGATGACAGAAACCATCACCGGTAAGAAGATTGACGAAGCACTCGCCATGGGGGACGAATTCAGTAAAATGATGCTGGGCGAAGACTATGAAATCACCGAAGACATGGGCGACATCGAAGCCCTGTCAGGTGTCAGCCAGTTCCCAGCACGCATCAAGTGCGCAACTCTTTCATGGAAAGCACTTGAAAAAGGGGTTAAATCCCAAGGCAGCACTAATAATAAGGAGTGATTGATATGGCTAAAAAAGCACCGGAAATTGACGATTACAAATATGGTTTCCACGATGAAGACGTATCCATTTTCCGTTCAGACCGTGGTTTGACAGAAGAAATTGTACGTGAAATTTCCAAAATGAAAGAAGAGCCCGAATGGATGCTCGACTTCAGACTCAAATCGCTGAAACATTTCTATAAAACGCCGATGCCTACTTGGGGCGGCGACCTTTCCGAACTCAACTTCGATGACATCACATACTATGTAAAACCTTCCGAGCATACAGAACGCTCATGGGACGAAGTACCGGATGAGATCAAACGTACGTTTGACAAACTTGGTATTCCTGAAGCAGAGCAGAAGTATCTTGCAGGTGTCTCTGCACAGTATGAATCCGAAGTGGTATATCACAACATGGAGAAGGATCTCGAGGACAAAGGTGTCATCTTCAAGGATACCGATTCTGCGCTCCGCGAAAACGAAGAGCTTTTCAAAGAATACTGGGCGACAGTCATTCCGTATACTGACAACAAGTTTGCTGCACTCAATTCAGCAGTATGGTCCGGTGGATCATTCATCTACTGCCCACCAGGCGTAAAACTGGATACACCACTGCAGGCATATTTCCGTATCAACTCGGAGAACATGGGACAGTTCGAGCGTACACTGATCATCTGTGACGAAGGCTCCAGCGTACACTACGTAGAAGGATGTACGGCACCTGTCTACACGACGAATTCACTGCACTCCGCTGTCGTTGAAATCATCGTCAAAAAGGATGCATACTGCCGCTATACAACCATCCAGAACTGGGCAAACAACGTATACAACCTTGTTACAAAACGTACTTTCGTTGATGCCAACGGTACAATGGAATGGGTCGACGGCAACATCGGTTCCAAGATCACCATGAAGTACCCAGCAGTATTCCTAAAAGGCGAAGGCGCACGTGGCATGACACTGTCCATCGCACTTGCAGGTAAAGGACAATTGCAGGATGCCGGAGCGAAGATGATCCACCTTGCACCGAACACATCGTCTACAATCGTTTCCAAATCCATCGCAAAACAAGGTGGTAAAGTATCCTATAGAGGTCAGGTCCACTTCGGTAGAAATGCAGACAATGCACGTTCCAACATCGAATGCGACACGCTCATCATGGATAACGAGTCCACTTCAGATACAATTCCTTACAACGAGATTCTGAACGACAACATCTCGCTGGAACACGAAGCGAAAGTTTCAAAAGTATCCGAGGAGCAGCTCTTCTACCTTATGAGCCGCGGTATCGGCGAAGTCGAAGCGACAGAAATGATCGTAATGGGCTTCATCGAACCATTCACAAAGGAACTGCCAATGGAATACGCGGTCGAAATGAACCGTCTAATCTCTTTCGAAATGGAAGGATCCATCGGTTAATAACAGTACTGGACTCCCTGTCACGCTGTGGCAGGGAGTTTTTTGCTAGAACATCAAGCCTGAAAAGGAAGCTGAACAGTCATGAAAAAGACGACGACAAGAAATGTATTTAATTTTATCGGACGCGTTATAATGGTAGTTGCTGGTGCATTCATTACGGCCTATGGTCTTGAATCCGTTCTGATTCCCAACCAGGTGTCTGATGGTGGCGTAACCGGCATCAGCATTGTCGGTTCCACATTATTCGACATACCGCTCGGTTTACTGATTGCTGTATTGAATATTCCCTTCATCTGGCTCGGATATCGGCAGATCGGTACTAAATTTGCAGCTTTGTCTGTAGCAGGTATACTGTCACTGGCATATTTTACTGCAATCATGCATCATATCCCAGCCATCATCGAAGGCGATTCACTTCTGATCACTGTTGTTGGCGGTGTCATCATCGGAGTAGGGATGGGAATTGCATTGCGTAATGGAGGCGCCCTCGATGGCATAGACATGTTCGCTGTACTGCTTTCAAGGAAACTGCCATTTGGAACAAGCGACCTGATACTATTTCTGAACACCTTTGTATTTCTGCTTGTATCGACCGTGTTCGGATTTCAAGGCGCGATTCTTTCAGCGATCGCATACTTCATTGCCTCCAAAGTGATTCATCTCATTGAAGAAGGACTCAGTGGATCGAAAACATTCACCATCATTACAGTACATCCTGATTCCATTATCGAAGCAATAAGGGAAGAACTCGGAAGGACATGTACTTACAATGAGATTATGGGAGGTTATACCAGGATGCCGTTGACACAGATTACGTGCATCATCAACAGGCTGGAAGAACAGAAGTTAAAAGAAATAATCGGCAGGCTGGATCCCCAGGCATTCCTTGCTGTGTATGATGTAGCGGATGTCAGAAAAGGCTCGTTTGTAAAGAAAGATGTTCACCATCAGGCAAAATAGAATAGTCTTCCCTCTGCTTTGAAATATTGTAATGCATGCAAATAACCCACAACGATGCTATTTTCATCGTTGTGGGTTTCATAGTGCCTTCTTCTAGTACAGGTAGTGGTTGCCAGTCTGCAGGTTGTATAAAGAGTAGCCGAAATCCATCTGCAGGTGCGGATAGTCTCTGAAGCTCTCCCAGTCTCCGCCCCAAGTGAAGCCGAGTTCCTTGGCAATGCGCGCGACTTCGAACCAGTCGGATCTGGCATTGCCATTGCCATCGTATTCGAGATCCCAGATGACGTTTGGACCGACTTCAAGTGCATAGTCGACGGCCAGTCCGTAGTTATGGTAAGATTCCCCACCTTGGGCGTTCGTTACAATATTGCCGGCAGTGGTGCGACCTTGTGCAAATAGTGCATTCTGTTTCTCGAATGAACGGAAGCCGTCTGTAAATCTGATGACGATGCCGATCTGGGCGGCTCTCTGTCTAAGTATTTCTGCACGTTCTGCGACAATCGGGTGCAGTCCTTCAGGCTGGTTTGTTTCGTACGTATTTCCATTCCACTGCTCCGCTGAAACGGATTGCGGGGCCGACAGAATGAAGCCCGGTACAACCAGCAGAGTGAAGAGTGATGCGGATAGAGATTTGATGTTCATTTTCATAAGCATATCTTTCTCCTTCATATGTATATTTGGCGTGCATCCTAACCATACCATTCCATAATCAATTTTCAATAAACAGCAGCAAATAGTAATACAACTGTAATATTATTTTGAGAATATTAACAAAATTAATTTTAAAAAGTGCTTTCATTTCAAAATAAAAGCACTGGCATATTATATACCAGTGCACCGTTCAATGTTTCATCTATTAAAGTTGATCTTCATATTCTTTCTGCAGTTCACGGATCGAGTAGTCGAAAGTCATTTCAAGATGCGGATAGTCCTTGAAGGATTCCCAGTCGCCGCCCCATTCAAAACCGAGGTCCTTGGCGATGTCGGCGACTTCGAACCAGTCGGATTTTCCGTTGTCATTGCCGTCGTAATCCGTATTCCAGATGACTTCACCATCTGCTTCAATTGCATAGTCTATGGCGAGACCGTAGTTATGGTAGGACTCTCCGCCCCGTGCATTGGTGACAACCTGTCCAGGAAGTGATCTGCCTTTGCTGTATAGTGCGTCCTGCGCTTCAAATGAACGGAAGCCGGAAGTGATTGTAATATCGATATCTTTTTCTTCAGCCTTTTCCTCAAGTGCTTCAGCTTTCTTTTCGACTTCAGGATGGAGTGCATCCGGCATTTCTTCAAAATCCAGTTCAATTTTTTCTTTATCTTCATCTTTATTTTTATTATCAATAACAACATCATCATTTTTACCATCTATAGTAATATCATCCAGGTCAGCGAAAAGCATGCCTGACAATGATATGAAACTGAAAAGCATCATCGACAGGGATTTCAATCTATTTATCATTAATTGAAGCATCTCCTTATATGTGTAATATTCCATCTAAAACGCAACTTTGATATCATATCATTTTTCAATGATTTTCTGAACCCTGTTCCGCGATTTGAAAAGAAACGTTAATCCTGCTGTAATATTACTCTAATATTGGAAAGGTTATCGATGATTACTGGTTCTGATATGCCAATAGGAATTTGATGGAGGTTATTTATTTTCCAGAAATAAGGGTATAATGGTGTAAAGATTGAATGGGGGATTATATTGAAAATCGTAAAGCGGGAAGAGATGCTTGAAATCGAAAGGTATGCAATGGAGGAGATCGGAATTTCCGGTGCGGTGCTGATGGAGATTGCCGGCAATCATGTTGCCGAAGCAATCATGCGTTCCTATCCGGATCAATCTGTACATATCACCATACTGGTCGGCGGCGGAAACAATGGCGGCGATGGCCTTGTCATCGCCAGACGGCTGTTTGATGCCGGCTATAGCCCTGCTGTATGGCTGCTTGTCGATGAAGGAAATCTCAAAGGGGACGCGAGAACGCAATATCAGATCCATACAGGACGTGGACTGCCGCTTCGCCTGGTCGAGGAAGGGATGTCGAGTCTGGATGAAACTTTGAAACAGTCGGAAGTACTGGTGGATGCGATGCTCGGTACAGGCGTGAAAGGTGCTGTAAGGGAGCCTTTCAGCCAGATCATCGAGCAGGCGAATGCGCATGATCTCCATGTCATTTCAGTCGATATCCCCTCCGGGCTCGACTGCAATACGGGAAAGGTTGAAAACGTCGCAGTGGCAGCGGATGATACGTATACTTTTGCGATGCCGAAACTTGGCTTCTTCCTGCAGGATGGTCCATCCGTCGTCGGGAACTGGCACGTAAAGGACATTTCCGTGCCGGAAACATTTGCGGACGCACTCGGCATGAAGCTGCCGGAAGTCATCACCCATGAACTTGCGGCAGCTTCCTTGCCAAAGCGGCCACGGTTCGGCCACAAGGGTACGTTCGGCCATGCCCTTGTCTTTGGCGGATCGAAACCGTTCGTCGGTGCACCGCTCTACAGTGCACATACTGCTTTCCACTGCGGGGCCGGTCTATCGACACTTGTCATTCCTGAAGAGACATATCCAGTCATCGCCAGCCAGAATCAGACTGCACTCATTCGGACACTGCCGAGTGATGGCGGACATTTCAACGGAACAGGCGTGGCACCTGAACTTTTTGAAAAGGTAACTGCAGTTGCCATCGGGCCCGGCATGGGCCGCTTTGAAGCGGGACCTGAGTTCATCCGGGATATCATCGACCATCTTGATGCACAGCCGATCGTCATCGATGCGGACGGTCTGTTTCATATCAAAGATCAGATGGAACTGCTGAGCCGCTATGAGGGCCCGGTCGTCCTGACACCGCATCCTGGGGAAATGGGGACACTGACCGGCAAGACTGTACCAGAAGTGGAAGCGGACCGGATCGGAATCGCTCATGATTTTGCGAGCCGGCATAATGTATATCTTGTCCTTAAAGGCCATCGTACCATTGTGGCCACACCGGAGGGCATCTGGGTGAACCCGCTCGGCAATGATGCACTGGCCAAAGGGGGCACCGGAGACCTTCTGACCGGCATGATCACAGCCTTCCTTGCACAGGGGGCACGGCCCGAAGATGCCATGCGGGCGGCGGTCCATATCCATGCAGTTTCCGGAGAACGCGCGGCACTCAAGGGCTCGCATTATGGAGTGGTTCCTGATGATATCATTGAAGCGAGCAGGGAAGTGCTCAAGCAGATGGAGGGAGAGAAATGAAGGAAAAGGCACTTAGGAGCGGCAACGGCAACCTGTTCAGAAATGGCGTTTCGGTTGGTGGGAAAATGCATCTGACAACGACCCGCATCCACCATATTCCGCATGCCATGAATCTTAACAGGAAGCAGACGGAGATCGATCTTCTGGATGTGGCAGCAGTCAATCTCATCAGCCACCGCATCATGAATTTCATCCCCATTCCAAATGGTCTTGAAGTTGTTCTGCAGGATGACGCATCACTTAAGTTCGTCGTCAATGGCAGGAGACGCTGGAAGCGGGAGATTGAACGTGCAGTAGAGGAGATGGAAAGAGAAAAAAGGTAAGAGGGCGAAAGGGGTAAGGTTATGGAAAAACAGGAATCATACAGTCTGAAGGGGTTTGGCATGCTGCTCAGAGTCGTTGCGGTCGTTGCATCAAGTATTGCAACCATCATATCGACCATACTGCCGCTGGCATTCGGGTATGATATATCGAACGTTGATCTTTTTCTATTGTTTCTGCTGCTCGTCGTCGGTGCTTTTCTTGTTCATGGGGTACTGACACACGTATTCAATGATATTGCCGATTTTAAATCAGGGACGGACCAGGAGAGCCCGGGCATGCTGTCAGGCGGCAGCCGCGTGCTGCAGAATGGCGTCATGACACTGGATATGCTGGTGCGTATCGGACTCGTTGTCACCCTGCTCCTGCTGATTGCGACCGCACTCTTCATTACATTCGGACAGATGGAACTCGCGATACTTACAATTGTCGGGCTGTGGGGGGCCATCAGCTATTCATTGAAACCTTTCAGATTCGCCTACCGGCCGTTTCTTGGAGAATGGCTGAGCCTTTTCCCATCCATTCTGCTGCTCGGCCTTGCGGCACCATGGCTCATGCTGGACGACATTCCATTGTGGGCATGGCAGAACGCCCTCATCAATGCACTGTGGTGCATGGCCTGGGTCATGATCCACCATGTTCCGGATATAGAAGCCGACCGCAATGCGACACCGATGAAGCAGACCACTGTCGTATGGGCGGCAAGACAATTCGGCGTGAAGGCAGCTCCGTCTCCGGCACTATTCTATCTGGTCATTGTCGGGCTGCTCGCAATCTCGGTCATCTGGGATCGTCCGATTGCAGCAGTCGGTACATTGCTTCTGCTCGGATATGGCATATACATGGTATTGAAAATAAATGTGGACGATGTTGAACAGGTCACAGCATACGAAAAAGTCCTGCTGCTGCTGGCGATGGCAACAGCAATATGGCTCGGCCTGTTTCCGGAGATGTAAAAAAGCCATCCCGGCACTGCAGGTCATGATTCCTGTGTGCTTGGGACGGCTTCCTTATTTGTTTTTGCCCTACGGCCGACGGAGATGTAGACTGCGATGCCAAGTATGATGGCGATGCCGGCAAACTGGTACAAGCCCATGCTGATATCAAGCCATATGACGGAACTGACGACTGCTGATACAGGTTCCAGCGTTCCGAGAATACCCGCCTCCTTTGAAGAAATATGCTTCAGGCTGCTGATATAGAGCAGGAAGGCAAGCGTTGTCCCGATCAGTACTGACAGCAGCAGTATTGTAACCAGCGCCGCAGTCCATTCGAATTCACGGTCGAATTGCCAGATGGGATGGATGAAGTTCATTGCGATGCCGCCGATGAACATCGAGCCACCGACAAGCTGAAGCGGGTGCAGTCGATACAGCAGTATTTGTGCGTGCAAGGTGTAGTAGGCGAGGGCCACTCCGGATACCAGCCCCCATATGAGGGCAGGCGGAGATACGATGAGCGTGGAGAAGTCCCCGTTTGTCGCGAGCAGTATGACACCTGCAATCATGCCGATGATGATGAATGCATCGGCAGCGCTCCATTTTGCATATCGGCGGATGACCAGCCACAGGATGATGTAGATGGGACCTGTGTACTGGAGTACTGTGGCGATCGCTGCATTGCCATGGCCGATTGCTGCCATGAATGAATATTGCACCATTGTCATTCCAAGCAGACTGTAGATGACGAGCATGGCGAAGGTGCGCCGGTCCAGGCGAACCGGCTGCTGCTTTCTCGAAAACAGCCAGTACGCAGCAAGGAGAATGATGCCGCTGGCAGTAAGTCTGAAGGCAACATACCATTCCACAGTAATGGGAGTATTTCTGAATATGTAGTCTGCAGCCGTTCCACCGACACCCCATAGTGTGGCGCCAATCAGAACAAAGATCAGACCGCGGATATGTTTCGATTCAGATATCATACATATGCCTCCTTTCCATTATTAAAAGAATAGTCGAAACCATCAGGAAATTCAATGCGCATCACTCAAAGTTTCGAGCATCATCATGATATACTGATGGCATCTTGAACATATTGGGGGAGAAAGAATGGCACTTGATCAATGGTATGACCAGGCAATCGTGACCGAAACCTATATAGAAGGCATGGCGCAGCACAAGGAGAACTTGCAGAAAGTATACAACAAGTTCCAGATACCGGAGGACAATGACTTCTTCCGCCGCCTTGAAGCACGGTCACTCCGTGTCATTGCGATTACGGAAGACTGGTGCGGGGATGCCATGATGAATATCCCGATCCTGCTCCATCTCGCGGAAAAAAGCCATATGCAAGTCCGCATGATACTTAGGGACAGCAATCTGGAACTCATGGACCAGTACTTGACCAATGGTAGATCCCGCTCCATTCCGATATTCATCTTCATTGATGAAAACGGACAGGAGGTTACGTACTGGGGTCCCCGGGCAGAAGCAGTCCAAAATGAAGTCGATCAGCTGATGGACAGCTTGCCCGATAAAGACTCTCCGGAATACGATGCCGCATTCAAAGAAGCCATCAAAACATTGACAGCCCGCTTCGTCACTGAAGAAAAGTTCTGGCAGGAAACGTATGAGAGCATCAAGGGGAAGCTTGAGAAAAATATATAGTGATTGGATGACAAAAGAGGTGCCCCGGCAAAGGGCACCTCTTTTCATCTCCAACATCTCCTTCTATTTCCGATACTGCAGCCCCACAAACTGCATTTTCTGGTTGAACAGCTTCGGATAGGCGAGATACCCGACCATGACTGAGGACATGGCTGCGGTGGTGAGTATCAGAAACAGGATCAGAAGCTGATACATGACGGCTTCCATCGGAGCGGCACCCCCGATGATCAGTCCGCTCATCATGCCGGGAAGCTGGACGAGGCCCATCGTCTTCTGTGCTTCGATGGTCGGTATCATGCTGGTCTGTATGGCGGACTTCAGACTTTTATCGATGGCCACTTTCGGCTGTCCGCCCATGGAAAGGATGAGTTCGATGGTCTCATCGCTGCGGTCGACTTCATCCTTGAATCTGTTCAGGAAGAGGAGGGAGAGGACCATGCAGTTGCCGATGATCATCCCGCTGATCGGTATGACTTCCTCCGGAACGAACGGAATGATGCCGAACCCGAGCATGATGCCCATCGTCACGACTTCCACAACGACGAGGGTGAAGACGATCATCCATGTGATGCCCGGGATACCATCCCCTTTTTTTATGATATTCTGCGTAGCTGCAGCAATCATCAGCAGGATCATCAGTATGATGTAGACCGGATTGTCGCTCTCGAAAACGAAGGTCAGAATGTAGCCGATGATCAGCAGCTGTATGATCGACCGGACGGTCGCGATGATGATATCCTTCTCAAGGCCGAGTTTCAGTACAAGTGCCAGTCCGAGCGGGATTGCGATGAATATGAGTGACAGGGCGAGCTGGGCGTATGTCAAAGTGCTTCCCCCTCGAGAAAGTTTTTGATGAGTGGATTATCGGATTCATCGATGAACGCGGCATTCCCGTATTCGATGAGTTCCCCGGCTGCCAGGAACCACATGTCATCACTGACGCGCCGAGCCTGATCAAGATCATGCGTAATCCAGATGACAGTGACATTGTATTCGCGCTGCAGTCTGACGATGAGGCGTTCGACCTCCTTGACCATGCGGTAGTCGAGGCTTGCGGTGATTTCGTCGAGCAGCAGAACTTCGGGGCGATTGACCAGCGTGCGGGCGATCGATATGCGGCTCTTCTCGCCGCCGGACAGTGACTTGATGTTCTGGTCAAGCGGGATGCCACCAAGGTCGACGCGTTCGAGCAGTTCGACCGCACGGTCCTGCTCCAGTCTCTCATTGAATATGGCTTTTGGCAGGTTGAGGTTGTCATATACTGTTCCGCCGATCATCGGTGCACTCTGGAAGGCCATGCCGATGCGTTTTCTCAGTTCGACCATGTCCATATCCTGAATATTTTCACCTCTGAAAAATATATTGCCGGAGCCAGGCGACAGCAGCCCGTTGATATGCTTCAGGCACGTCGTCTTACCCGCACCACTCGGGCCGACAAAAGTTGTAATTCTGGCTTCGTTGAAGTGTCCGCTGATATTATGGAGGATGTTCCGATGGCTTACATTTTCAAATTCGATTATACTCATATTGAAGTGTGCTCCTTAAAAGTTGTGTTACAATAAAGCAAGGTGATTTCTATGATTTATATTGGATTGACGGGCTGGGGGGATCATCATGACCTCTACACAGACCTTTCAAATAAAAAAGATAAACTGGCTACATACGCCGGATATTTCCCGATTGTCGAGCTGGATTCCACCTACTATGCCATCCAGCGTACTTCAACGATCGAAAAATGGTGTAATGAAACGCCGGATAAATTCAGATTTGTCGTCAAAGCCCACCAGTACATGACCGGCCATAGCGACTATCGCGACCATTATGATTCCATCAAGGATGTTTTCAGTGCGTATCGTGATATGCTGCGTCCCATGGACAAGGCAGGCAAACTCGGCTTCGTCCTTCTTCAGTTCCCGCCGTGGTTCGACTGCAACCACAAAAACATTCGCTATGTGAAATACGCAACAGAGCAGCTGCAGCCATACAAGGTTGCGGTCGAATTCAGGAACCAGACATGGTTCGAGGAACAGTACAGGGAAGAGACACTGTCTTTTCTCGACAATAATAATATCATCCACAGCATCTGCGATGAACCGCAGGCCGGCATCGGAAGCATTCCTTTCGTCAACCGGGTGACCAATCGGACGGCTTTCATCCGGCTCCATGGGCGCAATGTGCACGGGTGGACACAAAAGGACCGCACCAGCGAGGAATGGCGCAACGTAAGGTACCTATATGATTATAACAGACAGGAATTGGAATGGCTGAAAAGACAGGTCGAAATTCTGAAGCATAAGACAAAGGATATCTATATTGTTTTCAACAACAATTCCGGCGGCCATGCTGCAGGCAACGCCCAGGACTTCATGACGCTGATGGGGATACGCTATGATGGACTGTCGCCGAAACAGCTTAAATTATTCTAGGGAATCAAGACAAAGGGGAAATTCCGAAGGGAAACTACAGCCAGGATTTTCTGGTTTTCTAAAGGAGCAATACGAATGGAATACATCATCCTCATACTGATCGGGCTTTTCGCATCGGCTCTCGGTGCCCTGGTCGGCATCGGAGGCGGGGTCATCATTGTGCCGCTGCTCATATTCTTCGGTATCAATGCAGGGATACTGGAGCGCATCACCCCCCAGAGTGCCGTCGGCACTTCCAGTCTCGTTTTGATTGTCATCGGCCTGTCTGCAATGATCTCCTATGGACGGAGCAACCAGGTCGATATGAAAAATGGCTTGCGGTTTCTCATCGGAATCATGCCCGGCGCCTTTGTCGGATCCTACGCGAGCCAGTTCTTCACCATCGACAGCTTCAACCTTTACTTCGGTATATTTCTTATTTTTCTAAGCACACTGCTTATCATCAGGGACAGGATCAAACCGATTTCCATCTTCCAGAATGAACGCTATATGGAGCCGCATGTCGACAACATGGGGGACGTTCACCACTATGGTTTTCCCGCTTGGATCGCCATCCTCTCAACATTCATCGTCGGCTTCTTCACAGGTCTTTTCGGCATCGGTGGCGGGGCGCTGATGACACCGCTCATGCTGCTCGTATTCCGCATGCCGGCGTCAATCGCCATCGGAACGAGCATGATGATGGTCTTCTTTTCCGGCACAGCAGCTGCCGTCGGACATGTCCTGCAGGGCAATGTGGATTTCTGGTATGCTCTGTTCATCGTTCCGGCTGCATTCTTCGGTGCCAAGATCGGTGTCTCGATCAACCGGCGCTTCAATTCCGATACGATGGTTGTCGTGCTGCGTACGGTTCTGCTGCTCCTTGGCGTATACATGATTCTACAGACCATCATATAGAGGTGATTCGATGGAAGTGAAACTATTTCATACAAATGACATTCATAGTCATCTATACAACTACTTGAAAATAAAAGATTTTCTGCACAACAAAAAACGTCAGCATAAGCATAATATGGTGTATGTCGACCTTGGAGATCACGTCGATCGATCGCATCCCTATACCGAAGCGACGCTCGGCAAAGGCAATATCGATATTCTGAATGATGCCGGATGCGAAGTGGCGACCATCGGCAATAACGAAGGCATCACACTGCAGAAGGAGGATCTCAAATCCCTGTACGACAATGCGGATTTCGACGTCATCTGCGCCAACCTGCGTGAGGTCGGCAGTGAGTCTCCATACTTCAGACCGTACGTCATCAAGGAGATCAATGGCATCAAGTTCGGCTTCATCGCTGCCACCGTCGAGTTCACCCCATTCTATAAGGCACTCGGATGGGAAGTATCGGAGAGCTTCGACTGGATCCTCGAGGCGATCCGTGAAATCAATACTGAAGTCGACTGCATTGTCATGATGAGCCATCTTGGCAGATATGACGACGAGTCCCTTGCGATGATGTTCCCGGAAATCGATGTCATACTGAGCTCCCATACACATCACTACTTCGAAGAAGGCGAGTGGATCGGCGATACGCTGCTCGCCGCTGCCGGACGCTACGGTGACTACGTGGGTGAAGTGACACTCGAATTTGACGAGAAGACGCTTGTCGGCAAGCGTGCACGTCTCTATGATACGGATCTGCTTACGAGCAGCGATGACCACTACTATGAGATGGGGCGTGATATGCTCTCCACTGTGATCAAGGATTCGGCGGCGCCGATCGAGCGCAGGCTCTATTCGACGAGCAGTTTCATCACATCACTCGCCCGTATGGTCCGCCTGTTTACGGACAGCGATGCCAGCCTGATCCATACAGGTCTCATCGTAAAACCGTTTGAAGGTGGCATGCTGACGGACTATGATCTGCACAAGGTCCTGCCCCATGCGATCAATACAGTGCAGATCGAGCTGACAGGACGGGAGCTGAAGGAGATATTCAGCCAGGCCTCAAAGCACGAATTCAAGGATGAGATCATACGGGGCCTCGGTTTCAGAGGTGACATATTCGGCTGCTTCGTCGCCGAGAATATCGGCTACGTCCAGTCCGAACGTGAATACTACATCAACGGCGAAGTGATCGAGGACCGCAGGCACTATACACTCGGCACTCTGGACATGTATACATTCGGCAGGATCTTCCCGCAGTTCCGATACTCGAGAAAAGTATACAAGATGCCTGAATTCCTGAGGGATATCGTCAAGATCTACAGCTCGGAACTGTAGTTGAAAAACAGACAATATATGATATAATATTCTATAACAATTGAAGAACGAAAAGTAGAGGTCGCAACGGCTAGGAGTACGTGAGGGAGCAGGCATGCTTTGAACTCATGGAAAGGAGCAGTTGCCGAAGGATGCGCCCGGCGGGGTGATGTTCTGGGGTCAGGTCGAACAGGTCTGGCACTGTCATTGCGATGATGCGCTACAACCTGGTGAGAGACGTCACGGTGGCTGATTCTGTAATGCTGCTGTGACGTCTTTTTTGTAGTCCAAATAAACTTCAGGAGGATATATATGGAAAGTATACTCAACTGGGAGTACATCTCCCTCATCCCGCCATTACTGACACTGGTTCTCGTCGTACTGACCCGCAAGGTGGGCATCAGCCTTGGTGTCGGCATCATCACTTCGGCGTTTGTCGTTGCCGGTGCAGGCATCGTTGAAACACTCCGGATAATCTGGAACAGCTTTGCCATGATTTTTGTCGATGGCGGCACCATCAACACGTGGAACGCCTTCATCCTCATCTTTCTCAGTCTGCTCGGCATCATGACGGCTTTCATCAACATGTCGGGTGGCGCAAAGGCGTTCACTGCATGGGCCCTGACAAAAGTGAAGTCCCGCAGGGGAGCGAACTTCGCAACAGCACTGCTCGGCATCATCGTATTCATCGATGATTATTTCAGTGCACTGATCGTCGGCCAGGTGGCAAAACCGCTTACCGATAAATACAACGTTTCAAGAGCAAAGCTCGCCTATCTGATCGATACGACGGCTTCACCAGTTTCCGTCATCGCACCCATATCAAGCTGGGGTGCCGGCATCATGGGACTTGTGGCACCGCTGCTTACAGCAGCCGGTCTTGTTGCCATTTCGCCATTCCAGGCGTTCGTCTACATGATTCCGATGAATTTCTATGTACTGACCGCCATCGCCATGATGTTCATCGTCATCGCTACCCGGTTCGATATCGGTCCGATGCGCAAGCATGAGACGCTGGCGCTCAATGAAGGCCGCGTCGTGGAGAATCCACGTGAAGTGCCCGGAGAAACGGATGAAGCGCTTCCCGTCCATCAGGATGGCTCGGCAAAAGCGCTGATCATTCCGATTCTCGGTCTGGCACTGACTGTCATTGTGGCGATGTTCATTACAGGTGCAATGACCGGCGGTTCTGTGGATATCTTCAGCATTTTCGAAAATACACTCGTAACACATTCGCTTGTCATCGGTGGTGTTGTCGGCCTGGTGCTCAGCCTGTTCTACTTCTTCAAGGATACGCGTCACAACAGCGACTTCGGCAAGAGTGAAATCTGGCTTGGCGTGAAGACCGGATTCATGGCGATGTTCCCGGCCATCCTCGTACTGACACTGGCATGGATGATCGGTGACCTGATCGGTCAGCTCGGTACAGGAGAACTGCTCGGTGCCATGGTCGAACAATCCAGCCTCCCGACAGGCGTCCTGCTTGCGGTTGTCTTCGCAGTGGCCTGTCTGATGGCATTGGCGACGGGTACGAGCTGGGGATCTTTCGGCATTCTGATCCCGATCACCGGTGAGATCATGATTTCACTCGGTGCAACGGACCTGCTGCTGCCAAGTATCGCAGCAGTACTGGCCGGAGCGGTATTCGGCGACCACTGCTCACCAATATCCGACTCCACGATCCTGTCCTCGACAGGTGCCGGGTGCAACCATATCGTCCACGTCATGACCCAGCTGCCGTACGCGGTCCTGTCTGCACTGATTGCGCTTGTCGGCTATCTGGTTCTCGGACTGACCTCAAGCCTGCTGCTATCGCTTGGTGCCCTGCTCGTGCTGATCATACTTGTTTTTGTTGTGGCAAAAGTCGTCTACACGCCGATTGCCAGAAGGAATACTCAATCATAATACTGATCATGGAACCTCCACTTTCGAGTGGAGGTTTTTCTATCATCCAACAATTTCAACAATTTCAATTTTTCCTACTTTATCAGTATAATTATGATAATATGAGTATGACATCTACATAAATAAGGGAGGCATTGCAACATGGCCACAAAAAATGAAGAAATTCTAAGAAAACCCGACTGGCTGAAGATCAAACTGAACACGAATAAGAACTATACCGGACTGAAGAAGATGATGCGGGAGAAGAACCTGCATACCGTATGTGAAGAAGCGAAATGTCCAAATATCCATGAGTGCTGGGGAGAGCGCCGCACTGCGACATTCATGATTCTTGGTGCGGTATGTACGCGTGCATGCAGGTTCTGCGCCGTGAAGACGGGCCTGCCGAATGAACTTGACTGGGATGAACCGAATCGTGTGGCGGAATCCGTCGAGCTGATGAATCTCAAGCACGTTGTCATTACTGCAGTGGCAAGGGATGACCTGAAGGATGGTGGGTCGGCTGTCTATGCAGAGACTGTCAGAAAAGTACGGGAGAAGAATCCGTTTACGACCATCGAAGTATTGCCATCCGATATGGGTGGCGAGTATGATAGTCTGAAGACGCTGATGGATGCCAAACCGGATATACTGAATCATAACATCGAGACGGTCGAGCGTCTGACGCCAAGAGTGCGTGCCAAGGCGAAGTATCACAGGACACTTGAGTTCCTGCAGCGTTCCAAGGAGATGTATCCTGAAATACCGACAAAATCGAGCCTGATGGTCGGTCTTGGGGAGACGGTGGAGGAGATCCACCAGACAATGGATGACCTTCGGGCGCATGATGTGGATATCATGACGATCGGACAGTATCTGCAGCCTTCGAGAAAACATCTCAAAGTGCAGAAATACTATACACCACTCGAGTTCGGAAAGCTCAGGAAAGTGGCCATGGAAAAAGGGTTCAAACACTGCCAGGCAGGGCCGATGGTGCGTTCAAGCTATCATGCGGATGAGCAGGTGAACGAAGCGGCCAAGGCCAGACAGGCGAAAGGCGATGAACTATTGAAAGGTGAGTAGAACTATGATTACGGTGGACCATATGAATTTCGAACTGGTCGAGAACTACCGGGATGCTTTTGATGAAACGCAGTTTGACAGCAAATACAGCGAAGTACTCAACAAATACGATTACATCGTCGGAGACATCGGCTACGAAAAGCTGAGGCTGACCGGCTTCTACCGCGACAATAAGAAGAAGGTCGAGCGGGACAAGAAGTATAGCGCCATCCAGGACTACCTCTACGAGTACTGCAATTTCGGATGCGCCTACTTTGTTTTGCGCAAAGTTTCCAAGACGGAATTGAAGGAGCGCGAAGAGGCGTCCGATAATACTGCTGATGCGCCTGTGGATGATGTGGAAAATGAAGCGCATGAAGAACAGGAAGATGCACAGACGAACAGCAGAACACTTGCGGCAAGAAAGCCAAGTGGATGAACAGCAGAAAAGCCTGCATTCCCTTCCCGGGAATGCAGGCTTGATTTATACGGTGCAGTCAGACGATGATTTCCGATAGGAACGCTTCCACTTCGGCTGCTTCCTCGTCACTGAGCCCGAGTATATGAGCGATATACCCTTCCTCCTCGAGGTCATCGGAACCGATGATTCCGAAACGGCTGCTCTGGGTGTTCAGCACCAGGCTCTTGCCGAAGTAGCGATCGGTCTGGATGATTGCCAGATCATATCGGGCATGCTCTCCGACAAAGCTGACATAGCGCGTATTGGTATCTTCCGATTCATCATAAAGAAAGAAGTCGATCAAAGAGTTCCCCTCCAGTTCAAGTGTACTGGAATTATGCTATCATATTATTGTAATAGTTACAAAAGAACGATGATAGGGGTGGCGACGTATGTATTTCGTAGATAAGGACTTACTGATTGAACGTCTGGATTATATAGAACGTCTTACGGGGACGTTTGAAGAAAGGGAAGGTCTTGCGCTTGAGCGGTCCTGCCATATGCTCATTGAAGCGGTCGTTGATGTCGGCAATATGATAATAGATGCTTTCATACTGCGTGATCCGGGCAGCTATCAGGATGTCATGGACATCATGGAGAATGAAGGGGTGATTCCATCCGAGGACAACCGCCGTTTCCAGAAAACATTCAGATGGCGCAGCGAACTGACGCGCAACTATACACGGCTTGATCATGAAGAGATGAAGGCCGACTTCGAGGAACATCTTTCGGCCTATCAGGACTACAGGAAAAATGTCTTTGATTTCTTTGAGAATGAAGGGCAGGCAATTACAGCGTTCAGAGGTGACCAGCATGAAGTATGAAGGCTATCTGATTGACCTTGACGGCACGATGTATAACGGAAATACGGTCATCGACGGTGCCATCGACTTCATAGACAGGTTGAACCAGGCAGATATCCCTTATGTTTTTCTGACGAACAATGCGACCAAAACGCAGGCAGAGGCAGCGCAGAAGCTGATCGACATGGGTTTTGATATCCATTCGGAAACGCTATATACATCCGCTATGGCAACAGCTGCCTATCTGGAAGTGGAGGCACCGGGGGCATCGGTCCATGTGATCGGCACGGACAGTCTGCGGTCGACGCTGGAAGCAGCGGGATGTGTCATTACAGATGACAGTCCGGACTTTGTAGTAATGGGGCTCGACAGGCAGATCACCTACGATAAGCTGGCGCTTGGCGCCCGTCTGATTTCAGCCGGCGCAGGGTTCATATCGACCAACCCCGACAGAAAATTTCCAAGTGATGAAGGGCTGCTGCCCGGAAATGGCGCGCTCGTCTCTGTACTCGCAAGTACAACAGATGTGGAACCGATCGTCATCGGCAAGCCGAAAGGGATCATTCTGGAAGCCGCAATCAAGGCACTCGGGCTGCCGAAGGATAATGTCCTGCTTGTTGGGGACAACTACGACACCGATATACTGACCGGACTCGATAACGGAGTGGATACACTCCACGTCAACACCGGCGTCACACGTGCAGAAATAGTGAAGGAAAAGGCGATGCAGCCTGCACATATGATCAACCAACTGAGTGAATGGAGCGTGGAATAGATGAAGAAGATCGTAATCACCCGAAAGATCAATCCGACGATGATCCAGAAGCTTGAAAAGGACTTTCGAGTCGTACTATGGGATGAAGCGGAAAAGCCGATGCCGCGTGACCGCTTCCTTGAAGAGACAGCGGATGCCCATGGTGTGCTGACAATGCTCAGTGATAAAGTCGATGAAGAGATGCTGTCGAATGCTCGAAACCTCAAAGTGGTGGCCAATCTTGCGGTCGGCTATGACAACATCGATCTTGAGTCGGCGAAGCAGCACAACGTCATCATTACAAATACGCCGGACGTCCTGACAGAGACGACTGCGGAGCTTGCATTCACTCTGATGCTGACAGCAGCACGCCGGGTGCTTGAGGCGAACCGTCAGCTGATGGCAGGCGAATGGTCCGGATGGAGCCCGTATCATATGGCTGGCACCGACATATTCGGCAAAACGGTTGGCATTTTCGGCATGGGATCGATTGGTGCCGCGTTTGCCAGAAGGCTCAGCGGTTTCCGTACGAAAGTGCTCTATCACAACCGGAGCCAGTCCGAACTCGGTGAGACCCTCGGCGCAGAATATGTTTCGTTCGAAGATCTGCTGTCCGCTTCCGACTTCGTCCTGTGTGCGGCACCGCTGACAGATGAAACGAAGCACCGTTTTGATAAGGAAGCGTTCCAGCGCATGAAAGACAGTGCTTTCTTCATCAATATCGGCCGGGGTGCCCATGTTGTGGAGGCGGACCTCGCTCGTGCAGTGGAGACGGGTCAGATCAGAGGGGCTGCCCTTGATGTATTTGAAAATGAACCGATCGGCAAGGATCATCCATTCGTCAATATGGATAACATGACACTGCTGCCGCATATCGGCAGTGCATCGGTGGACACAAGAAACAATATGATGAACCTGTGCGTCAATAATATTATGGAAGTACTGAACGGCGGCAATCCGATTACGCCTGTCAAATAGCTTCACGCCCCCAGAGGGGGCTTTATTTTCAAAAACATTGTTAACCATATATAAATTATGGTTAACAAATAATGATGTTAGTGGTATGATGGTACTCTAATCAGAAAAGAGGGGGATTTCATGTCAACAAAACATCTGGTCTACGTTGCGCTGTTTGCAGCGCTGATTGCAGTCGGTGCACAGATCCGTCTGCCCATCGGCCCGGTACCGGTCACATTCCAGGTACCGATGGCACTGCTTGCCGGTCTGCTGCTCGGACCGAAGCTTGGTGCATTGAGCGCCACGGTCTATATGCTGATGGGGCTTGTCGGCCTGCCGGTCTTTGCCGGAGGTGGCGGCATTGCAACCGTAGTCTCTCCGACATTCGGTTTCATCGTCGGTCTGATACCGGCTGCCTTCTGCGCCGGGCTTGGTACTGCCTACAGAACGCCGCTTGCCGGTACAGTGAGCTTCACACTGCTCGCCCTGTTCTTTGTCTTTCTGTTCGGCTTCCTGTACTTCATTTTCATCATGAATACTGTCATCGGCACGCCGATGAGCGCGATTGAAGCACTTAAAGTGGCTGTGCTGCCATTCATCGTGAAGGATGTCATAGTCGCCGTGCTCACCAGCCTGTTTGCACGGACGCTCCATGCACGCGGGCTTGATCTCGCAAGCAGCTGAGTGAACAAAAAAGCCACTGGATACTCTCCAGTGGCAAGGCTCATGCCTGCTCCGCCATCGATTTCTGGATCGGCTTCAGCTGCACATGGCCGTCCTGGACGATTTCATCATTGATGGTGACGAGTGGATAGAACAGCTCATCCTCATTGATGCGTTCGATGATGCTTTCGTCAAAGTCGGAAAGATTATCATTCCGGTCGATATCGATATAGTTGAAATTCAGATCGTCTTCCGGATACTTTCGACTGAGGACCGCTTCAAGCCATTCGTATGTGTCCTTTGACCCAGGCGCATTGACACAGCTGGCGCAGATGACATCACGTCCATAGACGTTGATCACGTACTTCATAGGATAACATCCGCCTTTCAGATGATGGATTTTTCTTTCCATATCCATTATAATATACATATAATCATTTGCGTATGAAAGAATAAGGAGTGAATTTCATGACTACTAGCCAGGATACAATGTTTGAACAAGTCGATGAAGTACTTGATAAATTGCGCCCGTTCCTACTTAGAGATGGCGGAGACTGTGAACTTGTGGATGTAGAGGATGGTATTGTCAAGCTGCGCCTTCTCGGTGCTTGCGGCACGTGCCCAAGCTCCACCATTACGCTTAAAGCCGGCATTGAACGTGCACTGCTTGAAGAAGTTCCAGGTTTTGTGGAAGTGGAACAGGTATTCTAAGCCATATACATCAACAGCCCCCGCAATCTGCGGGGGCTGTTCTTTAGTTGCCGAGCTTGTACATCCATAGGACGCCGCTTTTCAGCATGCGTGCAATACGACCTGTTACGGTCCGCTCCTTGAGGTAGGCGAACCCTTCCTTCGAGCCAAGTGAACCGAGAATGCCCTGCATCTTTATTTCAGGCATTTCGGATGGAAGTGGCCGTTCTTTTATAAGCGTATCGATGACTTCTGCGATCTGCTCCGCCTGTCCTTCTGCCACCTGGGCGGAAGGCGCGTGCTCGAGTGCAGCGGAATCACCGACGACGTAGGCATTTTCAAATCCTGGTATCTGATGGTACTGGTTGAGGACAACACGCCCACCAGCTCCGAATTCAACCGGCATCTCGCGAACTGCTTCAGCCGGCTGGACGCCTGCCGTCCAGATGATCATATCGAGATCCTGTGAGTCATTGTTATTGTAGACCTTGTCTGCTTCAACCTTGACGATGTTGGAATTCGGAATGACTTCGACATCATTTTCATCGAACCATCTTTTGACGTAGGCGCTGAGGCGTGCCGGATACATCGGCAGAATGCGGTCGCCACGGTCGAACAGCTTGATGATGAGGTCACCGCGGGCTTCCCGCAGTTCACTGGCCACTTCGATGCCACTGAGTCCGGCACCGATGATGCCGACTTTGGCACCTGGGCTCAATGAACCGATTTTTTCGTAGGTGGCGCGGGATTGTCTTAACGTCTGGATGCTGTAGGTATGTTCGCTGGCACCTGGTACATCATGATACTTGTCTTCGCATCCGAGACCGATGACGAGTGTATCATAGCCCAGTGTCTGGTTTTCAAGGATGACCTGGTTCCCCTCGAGGTCGATGCTGGTAATGGTATCATATATCACATTGACCTTGTCATCATCAGGAAAGTCCACCCGGACCGTCTTTTCGCTTTTGGTTCCAGCAGCAAGCGCATAGTATTCTGTCTTCAACCCATGGAAAGGGTTCTTGTCAACGAGCGTAATAGTATAGTCGGATGGTAATTTGGGCAGAATGCGCTGAATAAAGCGCATGTTTCCATATCCCCCTCCGAGACATACAATAGTTTTCATAGTCAGTACCGCCTTGTTTAGAAATTCTATTACTTTCATTATAATGTTTAACAGGATAAACTACAATGAAAGTAGGTAATAATACAGAGAAAGAGGGAGTGCGATGTTTACCCTTGTGGAGTTCTGTTCATCGAATATGCTTAAGGGGACTGAAGAAGTGTACCGCACTTTGGACGAAGATCCCGGAATCGATGTGCTGGACTACGGATGCCTGAATAACTGCGGCCTGTGCAGCAAGGCATTTTTTGTCCTTGTGGATGGGCAGATCGTCAGTGCAATGACACCCGAGAAACTGCTTGAGAAGATCTACAAAAGAATAGACAGGAACGAGAGAGAGCTTGAGGACTGGACCGATGATTTGAACTAGTCCGGCAATTGCTTTATAATTGATGTAATCAAAAGGTAATAAGAGGTGATGAAATGTCTCATATAACTTTGACTGAAAGCGCCGCATACGAAGTACGTGATATGCTGGAAGGCAATGACATGGCAGATGGCTATCTCAGATTCAAGATCCAGGGTGGTGGCTGTACAGGTCTGACATACGGCATGGCAGCAGAAATGGACAAGGCCGAAAACGACGAAGTATACGAGTTCCATGGTGTCAAAGTACTGGTGGACAAGTATGACATTCCCGTCATCGACGGAACTGTTATAGATTTCAAGCAGTCGCTGATGGGTGGCGGCTTTACAATAGAAAATCCGAACGCGACACTCTCCTGTGGCTGTGGCTCCTCATTCAGAACGGAGTCAAACGCTGGAACTCCCCAGCCGGATTGCTGATAATTTAGCAAACCGCTTGATATATGTGAAGAAAATCGCTAATATTATAAGAGAATAATATTAGCGATTTCATTATGTCTAAATTTATGTGGATTTCAAATATCGGAGAGAAAAGGTGACTGAATAATGAGCTTTGAGAGAAAGAAAATTCTGGTGCTGGGTGCAGGTTATGCTGGGCTGCAGACTGTGACCAAACTTCAAAAACTGCTATCTCATCAAGATGCCGACATTACACTGATCAATAAGGATGAATACCACTACGAGGCGACTTGGCTGCATGAAACAGCTGCAGGTACCATCGATTGGGAAGAGGGTGTCTACCCGATAAATAAAGTCATCGACACCCAGAAGGTCGTCTTTGTACCAGCTGAAGTAACAGCAATCAACAAGGACGAGCAGCAGGTGGAAACGACACAGGGCACATTCGACTATGACATTCTTGTCGTTGCACTCGGTTTCGAAAGTGAAACTTTCGGCATCGAGGGCATGGCGGAGCATGCACACTCTCTCGTCAACCCGCAGACTGCACTTGCTGCACGCCAGGAAATCGAACGCAATTTTGCCAAATACAAGCAGTCCAATGATGACAAGGATATTTCGATTCTTGTCGGTGGTGCCGGCTTTACAGGCATCGAATTCCTCGGTGAACTGGTGGAAAGCATTCCTGAACTATGTCAACGCCATGGCATCGACTACAGCAAAGTGAATATCACCTGTGTCGAAGCAGCGCCGAAAATGCTGCCGATGTTCCCTGAAAACCTCGTGGACTATGCCATGGACTACCTCAAGGACCGTGGTGTCAACTTCATGGTCGGCACACCGATTGTTGCTGCGAATGAAAATGGCTTTGTCGTTGAAGTGGATGGCGAAAAGCAGCAGCTCGAAGCGAGCAGCATCGTATGGACAGCAGGTGTACGCGGCAACAGCCTGATGGACGAGTCATTCGACGGGGTCAAACGGGGACGCATCATGGTAAATGCGGAACTGCTTGTTGAAGGCTACGACAACATCTACGCGATTGGCGATGTGGCAGCAGTCATGAACAACGAGGCATCCCGTCCATGGCCGACAACTGCCCAGATTGCAATGCAGCTTGCCGAGCATACAGCGAAGAACATCCAGCTGTCATTGAAAGGTGAAAAGCTTGAGCCGTTCTCCTATAATGACCGCGGTACAGTCTGCTCACTTGGTTCGAAAGATGGCATCGGTCTTGTAATGGGTCGTGAAATCAAAGGCCGCAAAGCTGCGTTCATGAAGCGCGTCATCGATTCAAGAGCGATATTCAAAATCGGCGGACCGATGCTTGCCGTTTCAAAAGGCAAGATGCTCTGATAAATCGATAGTACAGGCATGGGTATTGATTCAATGCCCATGTCTTTTTTTCATGTGGAGGTTAATAGAAAATGTCAATTATACAACTCGCAATATCCATGCTGCTTTTCTTTGTCCTATTCTATGGCATCAGCTTCATTCTGAATATGATACTGAAAATGACATGGCTGATGGTGGGCGTCTATCCATTCATCGTTCTGCTCATCGTTGATGGCATATCATCAGCAGAATATTTTACAAATACATCCGAGGCTTTCGGTACTCTGGGAGAAAGGCTTGTCAATCTGCATATTGCCGACATTCTTATGCTCGGCAGTGGTTTTATCGGAACGATACTGGCAGGCATGACAATCCGATACTTGCGCAAAGCCGGATACCAGATGTTCTAGGAGGATAAATGATGCAATTTCAATTCCGTGACAAGTATGTCGCAACAGAAGAACCAATCATAATCGGGCTGCCTCATGAGCCCGCGCAGATGGACAACTACGAAGAGGTCGATACACTGCTCAACGGCCAGCTCGACGCTATCATCAAGGAAGATGTGCTGTCGACCGAATTCGGCGTCGTAACGACTACCGGAGCAATCATCCAGCGCGACTATCGTAAAGTCATTGCTGTCGGTCTTGGTGACGCCCGAGCCCTTGATCGGGTCAAACTGTCTGAAGCACTTGGCGTCATGTTCCAGTTCCTCAAACAGACGGACACGGTCAAAGGGCAGATACTGCTCGATACGTTCCCCGTCGATTCGCATATGGCCGCTGAACTGGTTGCCATCATGGCTGAGATCAGCGTATATGAATTCAATTCGTATAAGGTGGACCAGGCACCGCTGTTCAGTGAAACAGCAGCTTTTTCAATAACGAGCAGTGTTGATATCAAAGAGACGGTATCCCATTATGGAAAACTTGGTGAAGGCATCATCATGGCCAGAAATTTCAGCGAGACACCGCCTAATCTGATGACGCCCGAAGTCATGGCAGACAAGATTGCAGAAATCTTCGAGTCCCATCCCTACGTGACCGGAGAAGTCAAAGACGCGGCGACACTTGAAGCGGAAGGCTATGGTCTGATCACCGCAGTCGGCAAAGCGTCATATGCCAAACCGCGCCTCGTTACAATCGAATACCGTCATCCGGACGCAAAGGGCTACAAGCCTGTAGCGCTTGTCGGGAAAGGCGTCACTTATGATACAGGCGGCTATTCGATCAAATCAAAGACTGGTATGCCCGAAATGAAATATGATATGAGCGGTGCCGCCAACGTCATCGGCATGGTCCACGCGGTTTCGAACATGTCCTTGCCTGTACATATCATCGGGGTGGTTGCACTTGCTGAGAATATGATTGATGGCAATGCCATGCGACCGGATGATGTCTATATATCCTACAGCGGCCAGTCGGTCGAGGTGAAGAATACGGATGCGGAAGGCCGCCTCGTACTTGGAGACGCCGTATTCCACGCATCGCAGTACTCACCGAGTTTGATCATGGATTTTGCTACACTGACAGGTGCTGTAGTGGCAGCGCTTGGTGAGGAACGGACGGGCGTCTTTACGAATAAGGATGCCGCCTTCCTGAACCCATTGATTGAAATGACGGAACAGACCGGGGAAGCCGTATGGCAGCTGCCCATCTCGGAGGTGGAAGAGAAGAATGTCCGCCAGTCTGCAGTCGCCGATCTGACGAACCATGTCGAGAAGCCTGGCCGTGCGTCCTTTGCCGCCTGCTTCATCAAGCAGTTTGCAAATGGTACGCCGTGGATCCATTTCGATATCGCCGGAACGGGAACCACCTCAAAAACGACACCTTCTGGACCAAAAGGTGCGACCGGTGTAATGATCCATACTATTGTAAAAATGTTCGAAACGGGTCATTTCCATGGATAGGACCGGTCTGATCGAACTTCTTGATATCGTCGCTGTAAATGAAGCTCCCGGTCTTATGGTCATGGAGATGCCGGTTTCAAAAAAAGTACTGCAGCCCTTCGGGTATCTGCATGGTGGCGCCAATGTCGTCCTGGCCGAATCGGCCGCAAGCATGGGTGCAGCAGCACTCATCGAAGAAGATGAGATCGCCTTCGGCATGGAGATCAATGCGAACCATATAAAAACGAAGCAGTCGGGTACATTGACTGCAACCGCAAGATGCCGTCATCAGGGCAGCAGCACACAGATATGGGAGATTGAAATTACGGATGAGGAAAATAGTCTCGTCTGCCTTTCACGATGCACCATGGCAGTAAAAAAGAAGAGATGAAAAAAATGGATTCCAATCGGAATCCATTTTTTTATGTTTTTATTCATCTTCCTTATGTTCATGTTCTTCAGGTTCATTCGGAAGCTCGATTGCACCTTCCTCGTCTCTTGCAAGTTCATTGATGACCGTCATCCTGTAAGGGCTTATATTGGAATGGAATGCACTGCGTGACAGCATGTGCGCCGATACAGGCGCTGTAATGAAGATGAAGAGTACGGCCAGAAACAATTTGCTGTCGACATACCCGTCGACGAACCAGAAGTAGAGGAACGCGCCGAGCATCATCATCATGACACCAAGTGTGGAGCTTTTCGAAGATGCATGCAGTCTGGTGTAGACGTCCGGCAGACGGATGACTCCGATTGCACTGACGGCTGCCAGGAAGGCCCCGGCGAGTATGAAGAAGGTGATGATGCTAGTCATTATAATGTCTATCATTATCGATGATCACACCTCTCTCCAGGAATTTCGCAAATGCAATGGTTGAAATGAATGCCAGTATGCCGATCAGCAGTATGACAACGAGCAGATAGGTCGTATCGAGACGCATTGCAATCAGTGCAATCATGGCCATCAGGAGCACACCGAAAGCATCAAGCGCGACTACCTTATCGTGCAGAGTGGGCCCCTTGACCATTCGATATACCATGCCGATCATGGAGAGGGCCAGAATGATGATGCTTACTATGATGATGACATCAAGAAATGTATTCATGAATGCTTCACCTCGCTGATTGCATTTTCAAAACCGGATTTGATGGCGTCTATCTCTTCCTGCTTGTCACTCATGTTGAGAGCGTGGACATACAGGGTGGAGCGGTCATCCGAGATTGCCACAACGACCGTACCTGGTGTAAGTGTAATGAGCGCGGACAGCAGGCTGACCGACCACTCATCTTCAAGCTCGCATGGATAGGCAAAGAATCCGGGACGTATATCCATCTTTGGACTGAGTACGATTTTTATTACGTCGATATTCGCCTTGATCATTTCCCAGATGAATAGGAAGAAGAGGCGGATTATGGCATACAGCCGCTTCGTATAGATTGCTTCCGGAAGAAAGTTTCTGAGCATGTAGATTGCCGCAAAACCAAGCAGATATCCTGCAAAGAACGAAGCAACCGAGAAGCTCGATGACAGGAACATCCATAGGAAGGCCAGTGCCAGATTAAGCAGTATTTGCAAAGCCATCTATTCCACCTCCGTTATATATTGGGAGTAGGAGGATGGATCATAGAAGGACTGTGCAGCCATTTCAAACAGCGGATAGAGCACATCCGCCGCAAGACCGAAAGCAATCGATACGATCACCATTGCGATCGATGCGAACAGGATCTTACCGCTCTTGACGGGCTTGAGTGTATTGAAATCCATCTCCTCACCCCAGAATGCTTTGATGAACAGGCTGACGATGGAGTACAGCACGACCAGACTTGAAGCCAGGACGATGATGGCCGCAATGTGCTGGCCATTCTCGAACGCGGACTGTACGATGAAGAGTTTGCCGTAGAAGCCTGATAGCGGGGGGACCCCTGCCAGTGCCAGTGCGGCGATGAAGAACATCCATCCTGTGAATGGGTGGATCTTTATCAGTCCACCCAGGCGGTCTGCATTCGTCTCGCCTGTCCGGTAGATGAGGAAGCCGACCAGCATGAACAGTGCCGCCTTTATGATCATGTCGTGAATCAGATAGTAGAAGGCGCCGAGCATGCCTGTCTCATCCATCATTGCAACACCGACAAGAATGATGCCGACCGCGATGATGATGTTATAGATGATCGTCTTTTTCATATCCGTATAGCTCAATGCACCAATACAGCCCATGACGATGGTGAGAAGTGCCAGGAACAGGAGCATCTGGTGCGTAAAAGCAGTGTTGTCGATGAAGAAAAGGCTGTACGTCCGCGCAATGGCATAGACACCGACTTTTGTAAGCAGGGCACCGAAGAGCACAAGTACAGGCATCGGTGGCGCATAGTAGGATCCTGGAAGCCAGAAGTACAGAGGGAAAACCCCTGCCTTTGTGGCAAAAACGAACAGGAAGACGACTGCAACCAGACTCATGATGCTATAGTTGCCGTCGAATCCTTCAAGTTTGACATTGATATCCGCCATGTTCAACGTACCCGTCACCGAATACAGGTAGGCAAGAGCGAGTACGAAGAAGTTGGAGGATATGATATTGACAATAATATATTTGAATCCTTCCTGAAGCTGGATCTTTGTCCCCCCCAGTGTGATCAGGACATATGAAGCAAGCAGAAAGACTTCAAAGAAGACGAACATATTGAATATGTCCCCTGTAGAGAACGCGCCATTGACGCCGGTGATCATGAACATGACCATCACGTAGTAGTAGAATGTCTCCCGTTCGATACCAATGGACTGATAGGAATATACGACAGTTAGAAAAGTGATGATTGCAGTCGTCGTGAGCAGCAGGGCCGCTGCCATGTCGATGACCACACTGATACCGAAAGGTGCGGCCCAGTTGCCCAGGAATGTGACAATTGTGCCATTCTGATAGACATGGACGACCAGCCACAGCGCTGACAGTATGAGAAGCAATCCACTGATTGCAGCGATGACTCTATGGGCGATAGGCCTTTTTCCGACAAAGAGCATGATGATGCCTGCGAAAAAAGGAATCATGATCGGCAATAGAGGTAGAATATTAGTCGTCATGTGGCACTCCTTTCATTTCTTCGACGTTATCGGTGTCGAGTTCCCGGTAGCTTCTGAGTGCCAGTACAAGCGTATAGGCGGTCAAAGCAAATGCGATGACGATCGCGGTAAGAATCAGCGCCTGGGGAAGCGGGTCCGAGTAGTTCGACACTTCTTCATCGAGCACCGGTATGCTTCCGCGCTTGAGTCGTCCCATCGTCAGAAGCATGAGGTGGACACCGTGGCTCATTATCGCAGTACCGATGATGATTCTGATGAGGCTTTTGGACAGCATCAGATAGACGGCGGCACCGATGAGGATGCCGGCAAGTATGATTATGACAATTTCCATCAGTCTTCAGCCTCCCCGACAAGTGAGATGATGAATAGTGCAGTCGCAGCGACAGTCAGGAATACCCCGATATCGAACAGTACTGCAGAGTGCAGCGCCACTTCGCCGAATATCGGAATTTCCACGTACGTGTGCTGATGGGTGAAGAACGGTGTACCGAACAGGAATGACAGCGTAGGAATGCCTGCTGCGAAAAGCAGGCCTACAGTCAGCACAAGCCTGAAATTGATCGGTATCATTTTTTCCATCGTCTTCTTATCAAATGCAATCAGCAGAAGGATGAGGGCGGAAGCAGCAAGCAGACCGCCTACAAATCCGCCACCTGGTGTATAGTGGCCTGCAAAGAACAGGTTGAATGAGAACATGATGACGATGAAGAAGACGACTTTCGAGACAAACTGCAGAAATACATCATTCATCTGTTTCTGCCCTTTGCCTGCTTCAGTTTTCTTCAATGTGTGTTTCATCCTGTTTCCCCTTTCTGTTCAATCTTAGTCTCATCAGACTGTATATGCCCACACCGGCGATACCGAACACCAGTGTTTCGAATAATGTATCAAAACCACGGAAGTCGACGAGTATGACGTTGACCATGTTGCCGCCGGCAGCGAGTTCGTACACATTATCAATATGGAACTGGCTGATCGGGTCGAACAGGCGGTTTGAATATGCTGTGAGTCCGATCAGTATGGCCATGATGCCGACACCGGCTGCAACAATGAAGTTTGTAGTCTTGAAGCGCATCCGCTCGGGATGCTTGCTTCTTTTCGGCAGGTGATAGAAGCAGACCAGGAACAGGGCGGTCGTCACTGTTTCGATGGCCAGCTGTGTCAGCGCCAAATCCGCTGCTCTGAAGAAGACGAAGAACAGCGAGACGGCAAACCCGATTGCCCCGAGCATGATGATGGAGACGAGCCGGGACCGCGTTGCAAGTATGACGACAAGCGATGCGAGTATGATCACAACCATGGCGATCTCCTGTATACCGACTGGTGCGAGACTGCCGTAATCCATATTGAATCCTGTATTCATGAAGGTGACTGCCCCCATGATGACGAAAAACAGGAAGATGTATACCAGGTAGGAGCGCAGGAAACCGGTCATATAGCCATCCGTCAGCTTGCGTGAACCGAGGCGGCTGTATATGAGACCCTGATCATAAAGGTGGTTCAGGGTAAAACGTTCCTTATGGTAGTCGTAGATGAACATCCACTTGTCTTTGAAGTAGAAGAGCAGTGCACCGATGATGACGATGGCGACGGTCGCCCACAGTGCCGGGTTATTGAAACCATGCCACATGTACAGATGGGTGCCGAGTGGTGTATCGGACGCCATGATGCTCATTGCAGCCGGATCGATGATTGTTCCTGAAAGTATATTCGGGAAGAAGCCGAACAGCACGACGAGAACCGACAGGATGATCGGTGAAATCAGCATGAGCGCGGGTGCTTCATGCGGCTCCTTCGGTGTATCGTATGTGCGTTTCCCGAAGAATACGCCATATATCAGAAGGACCGAATATACGAATGTAAAGATGCTGCCAACGATTGCGAGCAGCGGGAAGATGAAGCTGACACTCGCCAGTGAAGCGAAATCCGCTTCCCTGATATCAATCATGGCTTCAAGGAAGAGTTCCTTGGACAGGAACCCATTGAATGGCGGCAGTCCTGCCATGGACAATGCGGTAATGACTGTCAGCGTAAATGATATGGGCATGACTGTCAGCAGTCCGCCGAGCTTCTTCAGGCTTCTCGTTCCTGCTTCATGATCCACAATGCCCGTCAGCATGAACAGTGCCCCTTTGAAGGTGGCATGGTTGATCAGGTGGAACACCGCGGCAACGACAGCGACCGAGAAATGGGCTTCATTTGCTCCGGTCAGGACGCTGAGTGCACCGAGGCCGAGCAGGGACATGATCAGTCCGAGCTGGGAAACGGTGGAGAATGCAAGAACTGCTTTCAAGTCATCCTTGCTGATGGCATTGAAGGAAGCCCATGTCATTGTAATCAGTCCGCCGAGCAGAATGATCCAGACCCACGTCTCCGAAAAGGCGAAGAGTGGTGTCAGTCTTGCAACAAGATAGATGCCCGCCTTGACCATTGTCGCCGAGTGCAGGTACGCACTGACAGGTGTCGGTGCTTCCATTGCGTCCGGCAGCCAGATGTAGAACGGGAACTGTGCTGATTTTGTAAATGCACCAAGCAGCACCAGTACGATTACAAACGGCGTCAGCGGGCTCTCCTGGATGAGAGCAACCGATTCCAGCATGCCTCTGATGCTTGCCGTACCGGTGATGTTCTGCAGCAGCAGGAACCCACCGAGCATCATGAACCCACCGAACATGGTGATGAGCATGGATTTCTGGGCACCATAGAGCGAAGGCTCACGTGTATGCCAGAAGGCGATGAGCAGGAAGCTCGAGATTGAAGTCATCTCCCAGAAAAGATAGAGCATGATGACGTTATCATTGAGAACGACTCCAAGCATGGCGGTCATGAAAATGAGGAGATAGACATAGAAATTGCCAAGGTGTTCCTCTCTCGACAGGTAGCCGATCGAGTAGAGTACGACAAGTGCGCCGATACCGGAAATCAGTAGGGCAAACAAAAGTCCAAGACCGTCTATGTAGACATCAAAATTCATGCCGATTCTCGGCATGAAATGCATGGTTTCATATACCACCTGGCCATCGCCCACCCGTGGGATGAACGTCAGCAGATATATGAATATGGCCAGTGGGACCAGAAGTACGAACCAGCCCAGGTGCAGGCGCCTGTAATACCTGTAGATGATGCGTACCACTATGGCAGCGAGTACAGGCAGTATGATCGCCAGATGTATTAGCGTCAAAATATATCCTCCTTTTTTCAACATTATATAGAACGATTATACAGTACTGGCAGTGTTAAATAAATCTATAGGGTTTGAAAATATTGAAAATAGCTGTATAGTATAATTAGGAAAAAAGCAGTCTTCTGTCATAAAATTTTCACATTTGAATTACCGAATCTGCAAGAAATGAAACTAGGAGGCACTAATATGAGTTATCCCCAGCTATCATCTGAAGTTGGCAGCAATGAAGTGCAGGCTGTCATCGAGACAAATCACGGTGACGTGAAAGTAAAGCTTTTCAAGGACATCGCACCCAAGACGGTCGAGAATTTTACAACACATGCCAAAAATGGCTATTATGACGGTCAGATCTTCCACCGTGTCATCAAGGATTTCATGATTCAGGGCGGTGATCCGACTGGTACCGGCATGGGCGGAGAAAGCATATACGGCGGCAGCTTCGAGGATGAGTTCTCAACAGAAGCTTTCAACCTCTACGGCGCACTGTCCATGGCGAACGCAGGACCTGGCACCAACGGCAGCCAGTTCTTCATCGTCCAGGCAAAAGCAGTGCCGGCGCAGATGCTAAGCCAGCTGGAAGGCGCAGGCTATCCGGCTGAAATCATCGAAGCATACGAGAAGCAGGGTGGCACACCATGGCTCGACCAGCGCCACACTGTGTTCGGCCACGTAATCGAAGGCATGGATGTTGTCGAGAAGATTGCAGATGTCAAAAAAGGACCACAGGATCGCCCGATGCAGGACGTTGTCATCAATACAATCAGCGTAACTGGATAGAAATATGAAAAAGCGGGTTCAGAAGCCCGCTTTTTCATATCAAATGATCACAAAATGGTCATTAATCGCCAATTTACTCGGAACAGGTTTTTGATATACTGTAGGCAGTAAAGGTGAGTGATCGACTATGATGGAGTTTTTATATTTTCCTGAAGATAAAACCGAATATATACCCGCTCTGCTTGTCCTCGGGCTGACAATTCTGCTCGCCTATGTCGTCTATCGCATCTTCAAGCGCCACTCCGAGCGCCAGGAGGAGAAGATGAAGGATTTTGAACAGCAGGTGATGGAAAGAATTGAACGGGAAGACCGGGATGGATCAAGGAGGCCGTAGTGGATGCTGCGGGTCTTGATCATTACAGGAACGCAAGGCGCCTCAGGGGAGGCGGTCCTTGCGTTTTTTTGATCTCATCCGGCCGATGATTAGATAATCACTTCCTATTATGATAAAATAATGAATGCGTATGAACTACTGAAAGTTAGTGGGGTAATCCATGTGACAAAAAAATATCGGAAAGGCCAGTTTGTAAAGGTCAAAGTAACTGGTATCCAGCCGTATGGTGCTTTTGTCAAAACCCCTGATAATCAAGAAGGACTCATTCATATTTCAGAAGTGATGAACGATTATGTCCACGATGTCAATCAGTTTTTATCCAAAGGCCAGATCGTCAAGGCGAAAGTGCTGAGTGTGGACAAGAACGGCAAACTGAACCTTACCCTGAAAGATAATGAATACTTCAGGAATGAGGAGAGAAAACGGGACAGGCGTTCAGTCCTGGATCAGATCAAGGATACGGAAAAATATGGCTTCGAGTCCCTTAGACAAAAGATGCCGCAATGGATTGAAACAGCGAAACGACGTATTAAGTAGAATGTCTGGCCGAGTACATGTAAAGAAGCGCATTGCTAACGAAATGGAAAGCCTGCAGATTATTGATCTGCAGGCTTTCTATTTATTCTGTAAATTGTATACCCTTTTCATTAATGAAAGCGCAACCATTAATCCGGGAGGCATGCAGTTGACTGTACGAGCATAGATATCCATCGTGCTGAATACCTTTGCAGAGCGTACTGAAGCGCTCACATCGCCTTTATCAAAAAGCTTGAAAAAGTCTGACAAAGCGTTCATTATTGTTTATAGAGTTCAATATTTTAAGGAGGTTATCTTAATGATACCGTATAAACATGAGCCATTTACGGACTTTTCGAAAGAGGAAAACCGTAAAAAACTTGAAGAAGGTCTGAATACAGTAAAAGGGTATCTCGGTCAGGATTATCCACTGATCATCGGTGGAGAACGTGTCATGACAGATGACAAGAAGGAATCCTACAACCCTGCACATAAAGAGGAGACGATCGGCCAGCTGTCCCAGGCGAGCCAGGAACATGCTCAGCAGGCAATGGACGTGGCACTCGAAACGTTTGAGACGTGGAGAAAGTCCTCATTCGAATTCCGTTCCGATGTACTGTTCAAAGCAGCAGCCATCATCCGCAAACGGAAGTTCGAATTTACGGCACTGCTTATAAAAGAAGGCGGCAAACCATGGAAAGAGGCGGATGCAGATACAGCGGAAGCGATCGACTTCCTCGAATACTATGGCCGCAATCACCTTAAATTGAAAGACGGCGATCATGTGGAATCCCGCCCGGGCGAATACAACCAGTTCCACTACATTCCACTGGGGGTCGGCCTTGTCATCTCCCCATGGAACTTCGCATTTGCCATCATGGCAGGTACGACGGCGGCAGCTGCGGTTACAGGAAACACTGTACTGCTGAAGCCATCATCCCGTACATCGGTCATCGCATATAAATTTGTTGAAGTACTGGAAGAGGCAGGCCTGCCAAAAGGTGTTGTAAACTTCATCCCTGGTTCTTCAAGAGATATCGGCGACTACCTGGTCGAGCATAAGGATACACGCTTTGTTTCATTCACAGGTTCCCGTGACGTCGGTACAAGCATCTTCGAGAAGGCTGCTGTCGTCCAGGAAGGGCAGACGCACCTGAAGCGCGTCATCGCTGAAATGGGCGGCAAGGATACGATTGTCGTCGATTCCGACGCCGACCTCGAACTTGCAGCAGAAGCCATCGTCACTTCGGCATTCGGTTTCAGCGGGCAGAAATGTTCAGCTTGTTCCCGTGTCATTGCACTCGATGATATCCACGATGAACTGCTCGAGAAGGTCGTTGAAAAGACGAAGAAGCTCGAAGTCGGCAATCCGGAATCGGATATCGATGTCGGACCGGTCATCGACGATGCTTCACTGGAAAAAATTCAGAAGTATATTGAAATCGGAAAGGAAGAAGGTAAACTTGAAGTAGGCGGGGAAACTGAAAATGAAACAGGACACTTCGTTCACCCGACAGTATTCTCAGGTCTCAAGCATGACGATAGAATCATGCAGGAGGAGATTTTCGGGCCGGTCGTGGGCTTTGCCAAAGCGAAGGACTTCGATCAGGCGATCGACTATGCCAATGCAACAGACTACGGTCTGACAGGCGCGGTCATCACAAAGAATCGCGAGCACATCGAACAGGCACGCCGCGATTTCCATGTCGGCAACCTGTACTTCAACCGTGGCTGTACTGCTGCGATTGTCGGCTACCAGCCATTCGGCGGATTCAAGATGTCCGGCACGGATTCCAAAGCCGGCGGTCCGGACTACCTGACGCTTCACATGCAGGGCAAGACGTCTTCAGAACAGTTCTAGAACGCACTTCAATCAAAAATCACAATCAGAACAGCGGGCACACACCCGCTGTTTTTTGGAAAGGATGAGACAATGACGAAATCACAGGAAATCATCAATCAGACAGAACAGTATGGTGCACCAAACTACAAGCCGCTGCCGGTGGTCATCTCGGAAGCAGAGGGCGTATGGGTGAAGGATCCGGAAGGCAACAAGTATCTGGACATGCTCAGTGCATATTCCGCAGTCAACCAGGGGCACAGGCACCCGAAAATCATCCAGGCGCTGAAAGATCAGGCGGATAAGCTGACTCTGACATCCAGGGCATTCCACTCGGATAGGCTCGGTCCATGGTATGAAAAGGTATGCAGACTTGCAGGCAAGGAAATGGTACTGCCGATGAATACGGGAGCCGAAGCGGTCGAAACAGCGATCAAAGCAGCGCGCCGCTGGTCCTACGACGTGAAAGGTGTGGCGGACAACAAGGCGGAGATCATCGCCATGAACCAGAACTTCCATGGCCGTACGCTCGCTGCCGTATCCCTGTCTTCAGAAGCGGAGTACCGCCGCGGCTATGGTCCACTGCTCGACGGCATAAAGCTTGTCGATTTTGGTGACATTGAACAGATCAGGGAGGCAGTGACTGAAAATACAGCAGCAATTCTGCTTGAACCGATCCAGGGTGAAGCCGGCATCAACATTCCACCGGAAGGCTTCCTGAAAGCCGTCAGAGAATTGTGTGATGAACAAAATATCCTATTCATCGCCGATGAAATCCAGGCAGGACTCGGCCGTTCCGGCAAGATGTTTGCGACAGACTGGGATGATGTCAAACCGGACATGTACATACTCGGCAAAGCGCTTGGCGGTGGTGTCTTCCCGATTTCGTGCATCGTGGCCGACAAGGAAGTGCTTGAAGTGTTCAATCCGGGATCCCACGGCTCCACATTTGGTGGCAACCCGCTCGCATGTGCAGTGTCCGAAGCCGCACTCGACGTACTGATTGACGAAAATCTAGTGGAACGTTCACTTGAACTCGGTGACTATTTCAAAGGTGAGCTTGAGAAGATCGACAGTCCGCTGATCAAGGAAGTGAGAGGACGCGGTCTGTTCATCGGGGTTGATCTGACAGAATCTGCACGTCCATATTGCGAGGAACTGAAGAACCTGGGCATCCTGTGCAAAGAAACGCATGATACGGTCATCCGCTTTGCGCCGCCCCTCATCATTTCGCAGGAAGACCTGGACTGGGCGCTTGAAAAAGTGAAGCAGGTCCTCTCCAAATAAACCCTTTCAAACAGCAGTTAATATGTTACAATAACAGTGAAAACAGTTCCATAAAAGAGGCGGATATAAAATGTCAGATAAATCTAATCTTATCACTTCCACACAGGCCATCATCCATGAAGCTCTGGACAAGCTGGGCTTTGATGAGGGAATGTATGAACTGATCAAAGAGCCGATGCGTCTTCTGAAAGTGCGTATTCCAGTACGCATGGACGACGGTTCCGTGAAAGTCTTCACCGGCTACCGTGCACAGCACAATGATGCTGTTGGACCGACCAAGGGGGGCGTGCGATTCCATCCTGATGTCAATGAGGAAGAGGTTGTCGCACTATCGATGTGGATGACTTTGAAATCGGGCATAGTGAACCTGCCGTATGGTGGGGGCAAAGGGGGCATCGTATGCGATCCGCGTGAGATGAGCATTGCAGAAGTCGAAAGGCTCAGCCGCGGTTACGTACGTGCCATTTCCCAGATTGTCGGACCGACAAAGGATATACCGGCACCGGACGTCTTCACGAACTCCCAGATCATGGCGTGGATGATGGATGAGTACAGCATGATCGATGAATTCAACTCTCCTGGATTCATCACCGGAAAACCGCTTGTTCTCGGCGGTTCCCAGGGGCGGGACCGTGCCACAGCGATGGGCGTCATCATCTGCCTGGAACAGGCACTTCTGAAGCGCGGCATGAAAATGGAGGATATACGGGTCGTCATCCAGGGCTTCGGCAACGCCGGCAGTTTCCTGTCGAAAATCCTATCCGACAAAGGTGCCAAGATCGTCGGTATTTCGGATGCCAACGGTGCGCTTCATGACCCGAATGGTCTCGATATCGACTATCTTCTCGATCGTCGTGACAGCTTCGGCATGGTGACGAACCTGTTCGATGAAGTACTGAAGAATGAGGAGCTTTTCAGCATCGACTGTGATGTACTCATTCCGGCGGCAATCGCCAATCAGATTACTGAAGATAATGCATACGATGTCAAGGCGGATATCATATGTGAAGCGGCCAATGGCCCGACAACGAAGGAAGCGACCCGTATTCTTACAGACAACGGGAAACTCATCGTACCGGATGTTCTTGCATCAGCCGGTGGCGTAACCGTTTCTTATTTTGAATGGGTACAGAACAACCAGGGCTACTATTGGGATGAGAATGAAGTGAACGAGAAGCTCGAAATAAAGCTTAAGAAAGCGTTCAATGACATCTACGATCTTCATGAGAAGCGTCATATTGATATGAGACTTGCAGCATACATCATCGGCATCAAGCGTACTGCAGAAGCTGCACGCTACAGAGGCTGGGCATAGGTCCATCCATTACATTGCATAGTAAAACCGGCTATCCATCGGATAGCCGGTTTTTTTGCGATTCTCTATTACTTTCTTCTGTCTTCTTTCATTCTGTCGAGCAGTTGTTTGAGCTCTTCGATATAGTCGGCATCGCCATCACGTTTTTCGTGTGATGGTGCTTCCTCCTGTACTTTCGGTGCATCATAGTCTGTGTCGTCCGTGGCTGGGCTGTAGCTGTAGCCATAGTCATCGGACTGGCTGTTCTTTTCTTCCTCGCGTTTTTGTGCATCAATTTCCTTCTGTGTAATGATGTCACCGTCCGGCGTCATATACTTCTTGTTCATCTTGCTTGTTTCGCTGTCAAAATAGCTGTATATGATCGGAATGATGAACAGTGTCAGGAATGTACTACTGACCAGTCCGCCGATGACAACAATACCCATCGGTGCGACAAGTTCGGCACCTTCACCGATACCGATGGCAAGCGGCAGCATACCAAGTGCAGTGGTCAGTGCGGTGATGACGATCGGACGGAAACGGTCCTGGACGCTCTTTTCGATTGCTTCAAGCGTCGGCATGCCTTTTTCCTTCTGCTGATTGATGTAGTCGATCAGAAGTATTGCATTGTTGACGACGATACCAAGCAGGAGGATGAAGCCGACTACAGCAATGACGCTGAGCGGATTGTTTGTGATGATCAGCGAGAACATCACACCGATGATGCTGAGTGGCAGGGAGAACAGTACGACAAATGGGTGCTTGAACGATTCGAACTGGGCAACCATGACAAGGTAGATGAAAACGATGCCGAGTACGACTGCAAGTGCCAGCTGAGGGATTGCATCAGTCAGCAGCTCAAGATCGCCACCGATGGAAGTCTCGGTTTCATCACTGAAGTCGGTATCATCCAGAATCGACTGTACATGGCTTCCGGCTTCATTCAGGCTCATCTGCGGGTCATAGCTGACTGTAAGTTCTGATGTTTCTCTCTGGTCATCCCGATTGATCAATGGCAGTGTTTCAGCCTCCTGGAATTCTGATACATCACCGATCGGGATATATTCTCCCTGACCATTTGCAATCTGGATATCTTCAAACGCATCCAGGCTGGATGTAACACTTTCAGGATACTTGACGTTGATTGTCAGGAAGTTGCTTCCCTCATCTACAGTCGAAGCAGAAATGCCATTTGTCGCCTCGTAGATGGACGTACCGATTTCAGCAGGCTGGAGGCCATTTTCACGTGCAGCAGCACGATCGACTCTGACCTGGAGTTCCTGAACTGAATCCTCACGGCTTGAAGCAACGCTCTCTATTCTGCTGTCCTCTTCCAAAGCTTCGATGATGGTCTGTTCAGACTCCACAAGACGCTCTGAATTTTCATCGGCAACATTCAGTGTCAACGTATTCGGGTCGGATCCGGTGCCTGTCTGCGATACCGGATTGACACCGATTTCGGCTGCAGTGTTGACATTCTCTATTTCATTTTCAATTTCACTGATGAATTCATTGGTTGTCACGTTGCGTTCACCTGGATCGACAAGTGTAACCATGACACTGCCGACGTTGCTTTCATTGACCGGGCTCATGGTGGAACCGGAGCCGATGGTACTCATATAGAAATCCACTTCGGAATATTCTTCAAGTTTTTCTTCTATACGCTGCACAGTCTCTTCTGTGTCGGAAAGGATGGCATCCTGCGGCATGGTGACTTCAACAGTCAGTGCGCCTTCGTCACTCTCAGGCAGCAGGTTGATGCCCTGCAGATAGATGCCGGCAGCACCAGCGACAAGTATTACTGCTGTCAGGAAAAGCACCAGCATGCGGTGGGCAAGTGTCCAGCGTGACAGTTTTCTGATGCCTTTCATGTAGGAGCGGTTCTGACGTCTGTGTTCTGCATTTTCCGGCAGTGGCTTGAGGATGCGGCTTGAAAGCATGGGTACGACAGTCAGTGCAACAAACAGTGATGCCAGCAGACTGAATACGACGGTGATCGCAAATGGCGTAAACAGCTGGCCGACCAGTCCACTGACGAATATGACCGGCAGGAAGACGGCAGCAGTCGTCATGGTCGATGCAGTGATTGCACCTGCAACTTCCTTGGCGCCGTCGCTTGCTGCCTGCTTTGGTGATTTGCCCATGGATAGGTGCCTGTATATGTTTTCAATGACGACAACGGCATTGTCGACAAGCATACCGATTCCGAGTGCAAGTCCACCGAGCGTCATCATATTGATGCTGATGTCGGTGAAGAACAGCAGTGCAAATGTCGTGATGACTGAAAATGGAATGGCGATACCGATGATGAGCGGTGATTTGAGGTTGCGCAGGAAGGCGAACAGGACAACCATCGCAAGAATCGCACCACTGATCAGTGAAAGGTAGACGCTGTTGATGGCAACATCTATGTATTCCCCTTCATCGTACAGCGTCTCCACCGTCAGGTTTTCGAACTCCTCCATGGCGAGCTGCTCTTCCAGTACGGAGCGGAATTCGGCATTTACAGTCGAAGCATTGGCATCTGAAGACAGGCTCATGTCGATCTGCATGGCATCTTCCTGGTTCAGGCGTGTAATGACATCGTTCTCCACCTCGGTGATGGCGACGTCCGCCACATCATCCAGTGTCACGGTGCCGCCATTCTCAGGCAGATCGAGCAGAGTCAGCTGCTGGAGGGACTCCACGCCGTCGATGCTGCTGACTGTGCGTGTAGTGATGGACTCTCCCGCCTCTTCATCGACGATGGTGGCGTTCGGAATGGAGATGTTGTTCGCTTCGATGATGCCTGCGACATCACTCTGGCTCAGCTGATACTGCTCCAGTGCTTCGGTGTCCAGTGTGACACTGATCTCTTCCGTAATATTTCCGGTTTCACTGATTGAAGCGACACCGTTGATATTTTCAAGTTCACTGATCAGGTCGTCCACCTGACCCTGGAATTCGCTGACACTTTCGTTTTCGGATGTAACAGCCATGGTCATGCTCGGGAACATGGTAATATCGAATTCAAGGAAGGAAGGTTCACCCGCCTGCTCAGGCAGATCGACATCACCGATGGTGCGGGTGATTTCATTTTCCACTTCATCGATTGTCATATCATAGCCGAACTCAAGAATGACGATGGATGAACTCTCCTGTGATTGCGAGCTGATGTTCGTCAGACCGCTGACGGTCGACAGTTCGGCTTCCAGTGGCCGTGTAACATCCTGCATCACTTCCTCAGGTCCGGCGCCCTGGTATGTGGTTGCCACCGCAGCAACCGGCGGCTGCACATTCGGCAGAAGCTGGAGAGGCAGTCTGGTCAGTGATACAGCTCCGAGAAGTATCAGAATGATCATGACGACGATGGTAAATTTCGGTCTTCTTATCGAAAAATCCGCTAACTTCAAAATTTTCACTCCTAATTATTTTATATGTTTACTAAAATCCAACAACATGTTGTACAATATTCAATGCTAGTTAAATTATATAAAGGAATCAATAAACAATCGAGCGACGAGTGTTGAAAAGGAGAGGGAAATATGGCGAATTTAAGTCGAAAAGAAGTGACACGGAATAATCTGCTGGAAGCCTTCTGGTCGCTTTATGTCGAAAAGCCGATAGAAAGGATCACCGTCAGAGATATTACAGACCTCGCCGGGTACAATAGAGGAACATTCTATACATATTTTTCGGATGTTTATGAAGTGCTGGAAATACAGAAATCGGCATTGATGCCTACAGAAGATATGATAATAGATCCATTGAAAGAAATACAGAATAACGATGGTGTTATTGAAGAGTCGATCAACGGCGTGTCCGAGTATATCAAGAATCACGGAGAGCGCATCGCCATTCTGCTTGGCCCAGGGGGAGACCCGAAGTTCACACATGAACTTAAGGCAAGAGTAAGAGGCATCATCATGGATTTTGTTCGCGGAATCGACATCAGGGAAATAAAGGAATATGAATATCTGATTGAATATCATATTTCCGGTATGATCAACATGTATCAGCTATGGGTGGAAAATGAAAGCAATATTACAGAGGATGAACTAAGTATCCTTTATGAACGGATTTCCCACGATGGTCTGCTGAATATCACATCGGGCATGCTAAATGATCGGAAGACCGGCAGCTAGCAATCCGGTTCAATGATTTCATATCCTGCCGTTTTAAGTTTATAATTGCATCATATGCGACTACTGGAAGGAGCGATCAGATTGAGATACGATTTCGATACACCGATCAACAGAAGAAATACCTACGCCATGAAATGGGATGGCGGTGAGATGATCAAGGAGTTCGGACTGACGGAACGCTACGATGAGGACACGATTCCCCTGTTCACTGCCGATATGGATTTCCAGGTGGCCGAACCGATCGTCGAAGCACTCAGAAGGACGGTCGATCACCAGATATTCGGCTATACGATCGCCCCGGATGCCTACTATGGATCCATACAGAAATGGTTTTCCGATAAATATGACTGGCAGATCGAAAAGCAGGAGATCATCTATGCACCTGGAACCGTCCATTCACTAAATGTAGCGGTCAAGGCCTACTCCGAGAAGGGTGATGGCGTCATCATCCAGCGCCCGGTATACCCGCCGTTCACTTCAGCAATTGAGAATAATGACCGTGTGGTAAAAAATAATGCAATGATACGCGGCGAGGATGGCCGGTACAGCATCGACTTCGAGGGGTTTGAAGCACTGGCCAAAGAAGAGGATACATCCATGTTCATCATGTGCAACCCGCACAATCCGACCGGCAATATCATCCGTCCGGATGAACTGGGCCGCCTGGCGGAAATCTGCCGTGAAAATGATGTCATCATCATCGCTGATGAGATTCACGGCGACCTGATCCGCATCGGTGAGTCGTTCACGCCGATCATCAAAACCACCGTCCATACAGATCATATCGTGACACTGACCGCCATCAACAAGACCTTCAACCTGGCGGGACTCCACTGTACGAACGTCGTCATTCCGGATGAAGCACTCAGGACGAAGTTCCAGGAGGAGCAGGGCATGAGCCTGCCGAGCCCGTTCACCGTTGCAGCACTGATTGCAGCGTATAATGAAGGGGATGAGTGGCTCAGGCAGGTGCGGGAGTATATTGATGGCAACATCGACTTCGTCATCGATTTCCTCACGCGTGAGATGCCGAAGGTCAAAGTCCGTCGGCCGGCGGGCACGTATGTCCTGTGGATGGATTTCAGCGGCTACGGTATTTCCGAGCGCGAGGTCCATGACCGCATCTACAATGAAGCGAATGTGCTCCTTGAGGATGGCAGGATGTTCGGACCTGAAGGCAACGACTACCAGAGGATCTGTGTGCCGTCCCCACGCTCTGTCCTTGAAGAGGCGATGAACCGCATCAAAAAGGCATTTAGTGATCTGCACTAGGATAAAAGACGAATAATTCTGAAATAAAAAGCTCTTTTTTAAACTTTGGGGTTGTAATTGTCTCCGACATGTATTAGTATGATATCCAATCAAGAAAATATATAATGATTGAAGAAGAGAAGTAGCAATTTCTCAATGCCAAAGAGAGCCGGTGGACGGTGCGAACCGGTGCAATGATCTTGTGAATGGACTTCTGTATAACCAGTCGCCCCTAAGGCACTGGCGTCTACCCAACGTTACATGGCTGATACTGATGCAGTGCATCCGTATCTTGAGTGGATCGGATATAATCCGGTCAATAAAGGTGGCACCACGGCTCCCCGTCCTTTTTAAGAGACAGGGGAGCCTTTTTGCATTCAAAAAGAAAACAGCGCATATCAGAACAAGTAGTAGCACACTGCATGGCACAGAGAGTCGGGATTGCTTGGAACCGATGCATGCATGTCCTATGAATGGGCCTGATCAGAATGCGTCCGTCCTTCGCACGTTACGCGATATGAAGCTGGAGCGCAGTGCGCTCAATACGAGGTGGCACCGCGGTGAAATCGTCCTCCATAGACCATGGGTCTATGGAGGATTTTTTATATTCTGGGAGGTAGAAAAGATGAAATCAGAAGCAGTGGAAGCAGTAGTGACAGGAAGTATGAAACCATATCTGGCAAAACTATCCGAACGTATTGATCTGACCTTTGATGAAATGCATGAAGCGGTATCGATACTTCTGACCACATCCGTGACCGACAGCGAAGTTGCAGCGTTTCTCATGGGTCTGAAAGCCAAGGGAGAGACGGTTGAGGAGATTGCAGCACTTGTGGAAGTGCTCCGCACACACGCCATGCCGATCCATCGGCACCTTGAAGGAGTCATGGACAACTGCGGGACCGGCGGTGATGGCTCCAACAGCTTCAACATCTCGACAACATCGGCTTTCGTTCTGGCAGGTGCAGGCATAAAAGTGGCCAAGCACGGCAACCGCAGCGTGACCAGCCGGACCGGCAGCTCGGACGTTCTATCCGAGGTCGGTGTGTCACTGGCATTCGATACCGAGGATATCGACGTGCTGCTGGATACGAATGGCATCGCGTTCCTGTTTGCCCCCCATGCCCATCCGAAGATCAAGCAGGTGATGAAAGTGAGGAACGATCTTAAAGTACCGACCATATTCAATCTGATCGGACCGCTGATCAATCCTGTAAAACTTGATTACCAGTTTCTTGGGGTATATAAGAAAGACAAGGTCGAAATGATGGCACACGTACTGAAACGGCTCGGAAGGAAACGGGCGGTCGTGATCAACGGTGCCGGCTCGATGGATGAGGCATCACTGCTCGGTGAGAACCATATGACACTGCTCGATGACGGTGTCATAACGAACGTGACATTCACACCGGAATCAGTCGGTCTTCCGACATACACGTTGGAAGACATTACAGGCGGGGACAGCCGGGAAAATGCAGCAATACTTACCAATGTACTCTCCGGCGAAGCAACACCCGCCCAACGGGATACCGTTCTTCTCAATGCGGGAATCGGTCTTTTCAGCGCCGGTAAGGCTGAAACGATCAGAGAAGGCATTGAAATGGCAAGAGAAAGCATCGATTCAGGCAGGGCACTGTCCAAGCTGGATCATCTGATCAACTATACACAAAAAGGCGGGATGTAGAATGGCAGCGATACTGGAAGAAATCATTTCTTATAAACGTATTGAGATAGAAGCGATGGGCACACAGGAGATCATAAAAAGCCGCAGACCGGCATCTTTCAAGAAACGTCTTGAAAATGCCGATACGATGTCGGTCATCGGCGAGGTGAAACGGGCATCACCGTCTAAAGGCGACATCAACATTGATATCGATCCGAAAGCGCAGGCCGAGAAATACGTAAAGGGCGGTGTCGATGTCATCTCGGTCCTGACCGACCGCAACTACTTCAAAGGATCGCTCAGAGATCTTGAAGCTGTAAAATGTGCAGTCGATGTGCCCGTACTGAACAAGGATTTCATCATAGACGAACGGCAGATCGACCGCGCGTACCTCTATGGTGCCGATATCATCCTGCTCATTGTGGCAGCTTTGGATGACGAGACGCTGAAGCGGCTTTATGACCACGCCGCGAGCTACGGCATGGAATGCATCGTTGAAGTGCATACGAAGGCGGAGATGGAACGGGCGCTCAAACTGGAGCCTGAAATCATCGGCATCAACAATCGTGATCTGAAAACATTCGAAGTGGATATCGCCAACACCGAACAGCTGCTCGAAGAATTCGGTGACGCCGATACGATCTTTATTGCAGAAAGCGGCATCCGGATTGAGGAAGATGCGAGACGCATGAAAGATGCCGGGGCACGTGCACTGCTGGTCGGTGAAACCCTGATGCGTGCGGAACATCCGGAACAGGTCATAGAATCCCTCAAGGTGGCGCTGTAGATGAAAATAAAAATCTGTGGCATCCAGTCGATCGAAGCGGCGGAATGGGCAGCGGATGCAGGTGTGGACATGATCGGCTTCGTCTTTGCGCCGAGCCGCCGAAAAGTGGATATTGGTGCGGCACGCGCAATTGCGGATGCGGTCAGAGGGCGTGTCAAAACCGTCGGGGTGTTCGTCAATGCGCCTGCTGATGAAGTGGAACATGTCCATCAGGCAGTCGGGCTCGACTACGTCCAGCTGCATGGGGATGAGTCGGAAGACTATGTCAAAACACTCGATATTCCGGTCATCAAAGCTTTTTCCGTCGGACAGATGCGCATTGAAGAGATGTTCCGATATGAAGCGGATCATATACTGATCGACAGTCCGCCCGGCAAGTACCGCGGGGGCACCGGCCACGCTTTCGACTGGTCGGCGCTGGATGATCCGGCACTCGATAGGAGTCGGCTGATCATGGCCGGCGGCATCAACAGCAGCAATATCCGGGCAGCATACGATTCGGTCCGGCCAGCCGGTGTCGATATTTCGAGCGGTGCGGAGACCGACGGTATGAAAGATGAAAATAAAATCCATGAACTGATGGAACAGATGAAAGGTGTCGATGGAAATGGAACAGACTTATACACAGCCGAATGAGAGCGGCCATTACGGAGATTTCGGCGGCAGATATGTCCCTGAAACGCTGATGGGCGCCATCAAGGAACTGGAAGCGGAATATAAGGCAGCGCAGCATGATGAAGTGTTCCAGAAGGAACTCAATCACTATCTTAAAGACTATGTCGGCCGTGAATCGCCGCTTTATTTTGCGGAAGAGCTGACAGCAAAGGCGGGCGGTGCAAAAATCTACCTGAAGCGAGAGGACCTGAACCATACGGGTGCACACAAGATCAACAATACGATCGGCCAGGCGCTGCTTACAAGAAAAATGGGCAAAAAGAAAGTGGTTGCGGAAACCGGCGCCGGTCAGCATGGTGTTGCAACGGCAACCGTATGCGCACTGCTCAAGCTTGAATGTGTCATCTTCATGGGCAAGGAGGATGTGAAACGCCAGGAGCTGAATGTTTTCAGAATGGAGCTGCTCGGCGCCAGAGTGGTCAGTGTCGACCAGGGACGGGGAACACTGAAGGATGCCGTCAATGAGGCACTCCGCTACTGGGTGGCCAATGTCGAGGACACGCACTACATTCTCGGTTCGGTCATGGGACCGCATCCGTTCCCGCAGATCGTCCGTGACTTCCAGTCCATCATCGGCAGGGAGACGAAAGAGCAGGTTCTGGACAAGGAAGGTCGGCTGCCGGACGCAGTCGTTGCATGCATCGGCGGGGGCAGCAACGCCATCGGCATGTTCCATCCGTTCATCGACGACCTGGATGTCCGCCTCATAGGTGTGGAAGCATCCGGCCATGGCATCGAGAGTGGCCAGCACGCCGCATCACTGAATGAAGGGCATGTCGGCATACTGCACGGATCGAAGATGCATCTGCTGCAGGATGAAGCGGGACAGGTCCAGGAAGCATATTCCATATCCGCAGGGCTCGACTATCCGGGCATCGGACCGGAGCACAGCCATCTGAAATCACTCGGCCGGGCTGAATACGCCCATGCGACGGATGAAGAGGCGCTCGAGGCATTCAAGATGCTGTCGCACACGGAAGGCATCATCCCGGCGCTTGAGAGCGCCCACGCAGTATCTCATGCCATGAAGGTGGCAGCGGAAATGACATCGGATGAAATCCTTGTCATCTGCCTATCCGGCCGCGGCGATAAGGATGTCGCCCAGGTCAAAGCACGTGAGGAAGGAAGAGAACTATGAGCAGAATGAAAATGGAGCAGACTTTCGAATCACTTGGAAACGAAGGAAAGAAAGCATTCATCGCCTACATCATGGCCGGAGACGGCGGCCTTGAAAACCTGAAGCATCAGATGCTGTCGCTTGAAGCGGCAGGGGCTTCTGTCATCGAGCTCGGCATCCCATTCTCCGATCCGGTGGCGGATGGGCCGGTCATCCAGGCGGCAGGCCAGCGCGCACTGGCAGAAGGGGTCACGCTCAGAGGCATTCTCGAGGAACTCGCCCGGATCAAAGATGACATATCCATTCCGGTGGTGCTCATGACCTATGCCAATCCGGTACTGCGACTCGGTGCGGACACGTTTGCTGAGATGTCCGATGAGGCCGGTGTCTCCGGTGTCATCATGCCGGATGTGCCACTTGAAGAATCCGGAGAATTCGAAGTGCCGCTCCGAAGATATGACATCACCATGATCCGCTTCATTACGCTGAGCAGCTCGGAAGAACGGATCAAGGAAGTGATGGAAGGGGCCGAAGGGTTCATCTATGCCGTAACGGTCAGGGGGACGACAGGCGCAAGAGCAGGATTTGATGCCTCACTGTACGATCATCTGGAAAGCATTTCGAAAATGACCGATGTACCCGTTTGTGCCGGCTTCGGCATCGGCAGCCGTGAACAGGCGGAGGCGGTCGGCTCACACTGCGACGGCGTCATCGTCGGCAGCAGAATCGTCGAGCTGATGCATGAGAATAATATCGAAGAAATAGAGGCGCTCATCCCGGAAAATGCAGATATTGCAATAAATGCGTCAAATTGATTGAAATAGTATCCCGGTTTTAAATACAATATAATTGTATATGATAGAAAAAAACTTTATTTGGAGGATACTATGACACATATCAAATTCGATTATTCCAATGTAGCGTCATTCATGAACGAAGCGGAACTCTCCGGCCTGTCACCGTTTGTATCAAGTGTGCATGACATGATTCATGAAGGCACAGGTGCCGGCAGCGACTACCTGGGCTGGGTGAAACTTCCTGAAGACTATGACAAGGAAGAGTTCTCCCGCATTCAGAAGTCTGCTGAAAAGATCAAATCGGATTCCGATGTGCTCGTGGTCATCGGTATCGGTGGATCCTATCTGGGCGCGAAAGCGGCAGTAGAAATGCTGACACCGGCATTCGGGCATGATGGACCGGAAATCGTATTTGCCGGACATCAGCTCTCAAGCCACTATATGAATGAGCTGAAGGACTACCTTGGTGGCAAGGACTTTTCAATCAATGTCATCAGCAAATCCGGAACAACAACGGAACCTGCCATTGCATTCCGTGTCTTCAAGAAGCTGCTTGAAGAGAAGTATGACAACCCGACGGAACGCATCTATGTAACGACGGACAAGGAAAAGGGTGCGCTCAACACGCTGGCCCGTGAAAAAGGCTATGAAATGTTTGTCGTACCGGATGATGTCGGTGGCAGATACTCGGTACTGACTGCTGTCGGCCTGCTGCCGATTGCAGCATCCGGCATTGATATCGAAGCAATGATGGAAGGTGCACGTGCTGCCATGGACGAGCTCCAGGAAGCATCGCTCGAAAGCAATCCGGCGTACCAGTATGCAGTCGTCCGCAACGCCCTGTACAATAAAGGCTATGATGTGGAGATGCTGATCAACTATGACGCACGCCTGTCCTACTTCGGCGAGTGGTGGAAGCAGCTCTTCGGCGAGAGTGAAGGCAAGGACAACAAGGGAATTCTGCCGCACAGCGCCAACTTCACCACGGATCTGCATTCACTTGGCCAGTACATCCAGGAAGGCAGACGCATGCTGATGGAGACGGTCATCAATGTAGAGACGCCACTCAGTGATGTGACGATCGAGGCGGAGGAACAGGATCTCGATGGTCTCAACTACCTTGAAGGCATGACGGTCGATGAGGTGAACCATCAGGCCATGCGCGGAACCATTCTTGCTCATGTAGATGGTGGTGTACCGAACATGATCGTCACTGTACCGAAGCTTGATGCATATACATTCGGCTATATGGCCTACTTCTTCGAGCTTGCATGTGCGATGAGCGGATATCTGCTCGGCGTCAACCCGTTCAATCAGCCGGGTGTTGAAGCATACAAGCAGAACATGTTCGCACTTCTTGGAAAATCAGGCTATGAAGATCTTAAAAAGCAATTGAATGACAGGCTCAATTAAAAATTATATAATTGATGGATAGTCAGGCTATATTACACTGTAATATAGCCTTTATTAGATATGTGAGGTCATGTGTGTGGAATTTCGGACATTGCTTGAAAAATTTACGACTCAGGAAGGATTGGAATCACTGTTTGAGGAAGTCGAAGCGATTGGCATCATTGTCGGTTTCCTGCTTGCGATGGCGGAGGCATTCCTGCCTTTTCTGCCACTGTTTGCGATTGTAATCATCAATCTCAATTCGTACGGACTCATTCTGGGCTTTCTGACAAGCTACTCGGCAACCGTCCTCGGAAGCTACCTTGTGTTTCTGACGGTCAGATACTTTCTCAGAAAGCCCGCTCAGAAATACATTGTTAAACACGAAAAGCTCAGCAGTATGCTGAGATTTGTCGATCACAAGGGGTTTGCCTTCCTGCTGATTCTGCTGTCCATACCCTTTACTCCAAGTTCAGTCATCAATGTCATCGCAGCTTTATCGAATCTTAGAAAAAGCGTATACTTATGTATATTGATTGTAGCAAAAGCGATCATGATTCTGCTGATGTCAGTTGTCGGTTACGATATCACATCATTTTTCACTTCACCGCTACAGTTGACGATTTCAATTGTTTTCCTGGTACTGCTCTATTTCTTCTCGAAGTGGTACCAGAAATATATCAACAGCAAACTAGAGAAATAGAGGTGAAGTCGAGTGAAGAAGGAAATTGGTGAGTGGCTTGTCGCAATCATCGTTGCTGTCGTACTCATTATCATTATCCGGTCGTTTCTATTCGTTTCCTATACTGTGGATGGTCTAAGCATGGATCCGACTTTTGAAGATGAGGATCGGGTCGTTGTCAATAAATTCATGCAGCACTTCAGCGAGTATGAGACGGGGGATGTCGTCGTCTTCCATTCGGAAGCGGGACCGGCCTATGTCAAACGGATCATCGGTACGCCGGGGGATACGGTGACGATGGAGGACAAGCAGGTCTATGTGAACGGTGAACCGCTCGAAGAGGATTATGTTGTGCATACGGAAGATACGTACCTGGATAATTTCACGCTGCCGGAGCTCGGGGTGGACGGCGAGACACTCCCCGAGGACAAGTATCTCGTGCTTGGGGATAATCGGCCTGTAAGCCGTGACAGCCGTGATTTCGGTACGGTGGACGAATCCCAGATTGTCGGAGAAGTACAATTGAGATTCTGGCCGCTGAACAGGATTGCAGTGAATTTTGAATAGGAGGGCACCCTGAGGGGTGTCTTTTGCATAAGGAGAGGAAAATATGGGAATCAATATCTGGACGGGAATCAGCGGGACCGGCAAGACACGGCAGATGTTCGAGGAAATCAATGACATCACAAGTGCGGCGCCGCTCGGTTCAAGCATCTATATCATCACCCCGACGCAGAACACATTGAGGTATGAGAACATCATCACCAACCCGACGGATGAGAATCCCGGCGTCGGCAGCCTGCGTACAGCGGTGTTCAGCTTCGCCCGGCTGATGTGGCATATTTTCAATGAAACGGGCCACTCCACGCGTGATGCACTGTCCGAGAGCGGGCATATCATGCTGATCCACAAGATGATGAATGAGATGAAGGCGGAGTTCGATTTCTATCGCGACAGTGCGCAGTACATAAAATTTTCAGGCAAGGTGCTCGATATGCTGAGCGAGTTCCGCTCCTACCGTGTATCACCGGATGATTTCCAGCGGGTGGACGCTCCTGCGGGACGTGTACAGGACAAGATGCATGATCTTGAGATCATCTACCGCAGCTGGGAGAAGCGCATTACGGAACTCCAGATCGAGGACATCAACCTGACCGACCAGTTCATCAACCTGCTGTATTCGGATACGCCGATCCGATCGCTTGAAGATGCTGTCATCTATATCGATGGCTTCCACAACTTCACGGAAAGCGAATTTGCGCTGATCCAGGCACTTGAAACCCGGGTCCGTGACATCAACCTGCTGCTGACCCACCAGGGAACGAACAAGCAGCTGTTCAGAAAGACTGATGCAGTCATCGAGCGTCTGCGGTATCTGCTCGGCGATGACAAACTGGCTTTCGAGCATTTCGGGGAGGATTTCAGACGCTCCAGCAGAAGCGGTCTGATCCAGGTCGAACGCTACTTCGATCTCGGGGACCCGATCTACGACTACGACGGCGTCATCTTCACAGAGGCGCCGAATGTCCTTGAGGAAGTTAATGATGTGGCCAGGGAGATCGAATCGCTCGTATTCGACGGCAAGGCATACTATACGGATATCGGTGTACTCTACCGCGACACGAACTATGAACCGGTCATCCAGTCGGCCTTCAGAAGATACAATATATCCTACCATATCGACAAGAAGGTGCCGATGCGCGCCCATCCATTCGTCCAGTTCATAATGAGCCTGCTCGAGTGCTACATGAGGAACTATGAGTTCGGTGCCTTCATGAATGTACTGAAGACGGGCTACTTGTGCGAGGCTTCGGAAAGGCACCATATCGACCAGCTTGAGAACTTTGCGCTTGAACGCGGGCTGAACGGCGCTGCACTGTTCGATGACGACCAGTTCCGCTACCATATGGAAGTGACCGAGTATGGCGTGAGACGGGTGGATCGAAGTGATGCCCATGCCGGGCTGATCCAGTTTAAAAATCAGGTCCTCGGCAAGCTTGAACGCCTCTTCAAGGCATTCAGGGAAGAGCAGACGGTCCGCGACTATATCAATGCCATCTACAACTTCGTCCTCGAGGAGGACATACTGGACAAGCTTGCAGAAGAGATGAAAACACTCGATGCGCGTCACGAAATACAGACGAGGGATGAGACCGAGCAGGCCTACAATATGTTCATCCGTCTGCTGGATGATGCCTATACGGTCTTTGACGACGAGCAGGTGTCATTCGCAATCTTCTATGAGACATTCATCGATGGGCTGAAGAATGCGGAGTTCAGCCTGCTGCCGTCGACCATCGACCAAGTCATGGTTGGATCGCTCGATCTGTCCAAAGTGGAAAATAAGAAATACATCTTCATCATCGGTCTGAACCGCGATGTCATGCCGCGTGAGAGCCGCAATACGGACCTCATCTCGGACGAGGAGAAGATGGTGTTCGAAAATGCGGACATCGAGCTGTCACCGGACTCCCGGACACTCAGCCAGGATGAACGCTTCGTCTTCTATCTCGGCGTGACGCGCGCCACCGAAGGGCTCTATCTCAGCTGGTCCGCCACACTGCCATCGGGTGAAGTGACGAAGATCAGTCCCTTCGTCGATGAAATGCTGCCCGGACCAGAACGAGTGCGGAACTATGAGTACAGGCGCACAAGCGAGTACGACCGCTTCAATCCGACCCGTCTCATCACCTCCATAGAAAGCATGGAGCCCACACTACACCTGAAAGTGCGCGAGATGATGACAGCACCTGTCAGCGACCCGGCGGAATTTCTCAGGCTGCCTGAATACAGAGGCTGGGTTGAAGCCTACCATGTACTGATGAAGGAACGCTGGCACGATGTATATCCGAGAATGAGGCGCAATCTCACCTATGACAACCGTGCCGGCACCCTGTCACGTGAAGTGGCCGAAGCGCTCTATTCCGAGGAAATGAACGCCAGTGTGTCCCGTTTCGAGTCCTTTTTCAGGTGTCCATTCCAGCACTTCAGCAGATATGGCCTAAAGCTCCGGGTCAGAAAGCCGTACCAGGTGGCACCGCTTGAGCTCGGCAACCTGTACCACGAAGTGCTGTATGATGTCGTCAAGAGCCTCGACTATACACTCGACCATGATGAAGACAGAATAGAGGCACAGGTGGCGGAGTCCATCGAACGCTTCTCGCAGGCGATCCAGTTCGGCATCTTCGAGCACAGCGGATACTACCAGTCACTCAAATCACGTGCCAGGGATGCAATCATCAAGCTCCTTCTGTTCATGAAGGAGATCGAGAATCTCGGGGAGTACAGGATTGCCGATGTGGAACTGTCCTTCGGCTTCAAGGATAGTCCGATGGAAGAGATGACGCTGACGAGCAAAGATGGCTATCAGATCCATCTGCGCGGGAAGATCGACCGCGTCGACATGTATGAAACGGGGGAAGGCGCCTATGTCAACCTGATCGACTACAAGTCGAGTGCCAGAAGCATTTCACGCGAGGGCGTGCTGAACGGTCTCGAGCTTCAGATGATGACCTACATGCATGTACTGATGACAAAAGGGCCGGCCTATTTCGGCAAGGAGAAGATCATGCCGAACAGCATGTTGTTCTTCCCGGTGAAGGATCCGCTGCTCTCCCTTGACGATGAAGCTGAACCTGAGGATGTGGCCCGCGAGCATAAAAAGCGCATGCGGCCGGATGGCGTCTTCATCAATGAAAGCGAGGCCTATGATACGGTGCTTGACGACAGTTCCGTCGGCATCGGCGGCATGCTGTCCGGTCTCGAAGATTTCAAGGAATACGGCGACTACCTGCCGATATCCGTGTCGAAAAACGGCAAGATCAACGCACGGACGAAAGGCAAGTACTTCAGTCCCGCACTGTTCGACCACTACGCCCGCCGCATCATGGACATGTATCAGAACGCGACCGATGAAATCTATGGCGGCGAAGTGCTCGCCTCGCCGATGGCGATGGATGCAGGCAACAGGCGGCTCGCATGCGAAATGTGCGATTTCAAATCTGCATGCCATATCGATGCCCTGATGAACCGTCAGGATGTACGGAAAAATGAGTTGAATGAAGAAGCAGTGAGTCTATTTGAAAGTGAGGTGTCGATCGATGGTCCAGTGGACAGATAGGCAGCTTGAAGCAATTGAATATGAAGGGTCGGACGTTCTGGTTGCCGCTGCAGCAGGCAGCGGCAAGACGACGGTCCTGGTCGAGCGGATCATCCGCCGGGTGCTTGACGGGCGCTACGGCATCGACGGGGTGTTCGTCGCCACCTTCACCAATATGAGCGCCAGGGATATGAAGGACAAGATCGAGAAGGCGCTCAGGGGCGCCTACCAGGAAAAGCGTGATCCGAACATCTACAACGAAATGCTCAAGCTGAAGGAAGCGCATATCTCCACGCTGCACAGCTTCTGCCTGCACCTGATCCAGATGCACTACAACACCATCGGCCTGTCGCCTGATATGCGGACGCTTGGTGATGTTGAGATGAAAATCCGCCTCGATCAGGTCATTTCGAATGTGCTTGAAGCGTACTATTCGAAAGGGGAGCCGGACTTCAACACACTTGCCATGATGCTGTCGACCGACAAGAGCAATGACGGCCTGCTGAACACGGTCCGTGACCTCTACTATACCGCAGTGGCCAGTCCCGATCCGCGCGGCTATCTGGAACGCAATATCGACCAGTACCACAATACCGGTCACCTGCAGTCGATTCTCGATGCCCATGATCATAATATCAGGCTGAAGCTCGATGCTCTGATGAATGACGTCGATCTGCTGCGCCACCACTACAACACCGTGACGCACAGCACGATCAAGGATGCCCAGGTCCGCGATGCCTTTGACGCACTCGAGGCACTTGCCCGGAAGGTCATGCAGTCGATCGAAGCGAACCGCAATGGCGAGCTTGCCGAACTGCCGCCATTTGCACTCAAGGATGGACGTACTGCCTTCATCAAAAACATTGAGGATCCGGACGAGAAAGCACAGCTGCTCGCATTGCAGAACCGAGTGAAGAAGCGCTATACGGGAATAAAGGATGCACGCGCCTATACGCTCGAGCGCGTAGCCGATGAAATGGCACCGATGAATGGACCGAGCAATGTGCTGATCCGGATCGTTGCCGATGTCATCGACCGCTTCCAGAACCAGAAGCTGTCACGGAATGAAATGGACTTCTCAGACTATGAGCATTATGCACTGGCTATTCTGAATGCACAGGATGGTGCGGTGAGAAAGCTGTACCAGAGCCGCTTCAAGGAAGTCATGATTGATGAGTACCAGGACATCAACCGGGTCCAGGAAGCCATCATCCAGTCGCTCAAAACCGGCGACGAAACGTCAGGCAACCTGTTCATGGTGGGCGACGTCAAGCAGTCCATCTACAAGTTCAGACAGGCCGATCCGTCACTTTTCATCGAGAAGTCGGAACGGTTCGGTGCCCCGGACAGCGGCAAACTCATCAGTCTGAACCACAATTTCCGTTCCCGTGGAGAAGTGATCGATCTGACCAACGCGGTATTTGAGCGCATCATGGACAGGGAAGTGGGGGAAGTGGAATATGATGAAACCCATCGCCTCGTCCAGGGCAACCATCTCGATGCCCCGCCGCTGCCGTCGGAAGTCCACATCATCGAAGATGCCGAAAGCCGCGGAGATGATGCTGAAATCGTGCATATTGCACAAGTCGTCAAGCAGCTGAAAAAGAAGGGTGCCGACTACAATGACATCGTCATCCTGACCCGCAATACGCGCGATAACGAAGCCTACCGCAAGCTGCTGTCGGAAGCGGAGCTGCCGGTGTTCGTCAACAACCGTTCCGGCTATCTCGACACACTCGAAATCCGCACGATGATCAGCATACTATCCATCGTCGATAATCCGCTTCAGGATGACCACCTCGTCGGCACGATGCGGCTGCCGATGTTCAACTTCACCGAAAACGACATTGCGCACATACGCGCAGTCTCAGACTGCGACTACATGTATGAAGCACTGGTGCAGTACGAAGGACCGGCGCTCGTCATGAAGAAGATCGACGAGTTCATGGATGCGCATAGGACACTGCAGTCCTATGCCAGATACATGAGTGTGCCGGAGCTGATCGATGAGATCTATGTGGAACTCAATATTGTGGAGTATTTCGCCGGACTGAAAGGTGGGCTGACCCGCCGTGCCAATCTGAACGGGTTCATTGAAAAGGCCATGGAGTTCGAGAAGATGTCGCATCTGTCGCTGTATGAATTCATTGCGTACATCCATCGCATGATCGAGGATGGACAGGATTTCGGCGAGGAGAATACCGTGTCCGATGATGCAGATACGCTGCGTGTCATGACGATCCATGCATCAAAGGGCCTCGAATTCAGCTACGTCATCTATGCCGGCCTCTATAGGCAGCTGAACATGATGGACCTGATGAAGAAGGTGACCATCCATCCGGATGCGGGCATCGCCTTCAAGCGTTTCATGCCGGATAACCAGGTCATCCTGCCGAGCATCCATCAGCAGGTGGTGCGCCAGATGATCCAGCAGGAGCGGATCAGCGAGGAGATGCGCCTCGTCTATGTGGCGATGACGCGTGCCATCGACCAGCTGATCATCCCGCTCGTCTACAAAGCCGGGATGACCGAAAAGTTCACTTATGAAGGCGGCAAGGTCCACGCCGATGACCGCCTGTCGATCCGCAGCATCCAGGACCTGCTTTCACCGGTGCTCGTCAATACGCCGATGGAAGCACTCCGAATCCATCACATCGAAGAGGTGGAAGCGGCGCCCCAGGCAATCCGGCACACGTCACTTGATGACATTGAAGCGATGAAGATAGGCGGGAACCAGCTGCTGAAGGAACGGATCCTCTACCGCTATCCGCACACGCAGGCGACGGAGACGGTGTACAAGGAATCGGTGACGGAAATAAAACGGCGGAACGAGACGCCGCCTGACGATAGTGCCATCATCCGGTATGACCGGACACCGAATTTCAGGGCACCGAACTTCCGCAATGATACGCTCGACGCACCGGTCTTCGGTACGATGATGCACCAGATGATGATGCATCTGCTCAACCGCTATGACGACCTCCGCAAGCTCGCGGGTGAGGCACGGGACGCATTCATTGAACAGATGATTCTGGAGAATACTTCGGACGATCCGCTGATCACACCTGAGCACCAGGCACAGATGATCCGAAACATCCATCATTTCCTCAGTGATGATACGATGTGCGGTCTGCTTGAACAGCAGCGTTCGATCCACACCGAAATACCGTTCATCATGAACCAGAAGGCCATCGGCTATTCAGACTTCGATCTTCAGATGGTGCAGGGGATCGTCGATGCCCTGCTTGAAATGGAGGATGACTTCGTCATCATCGACTACAAGACGGACCGTGTCCACCAAACCGGACTGACAGAGGCGGACCTGATCGGACGGTACAGCACACAGATGGATATCTACAGACGGTCGCTGATGCAGGCGCTGCAGAAAGATGTTACGGTATACCTATATTTCTTTGACTATGGAGCGATCAGATTTGATAAATGATAGACAACGTCCAAGCATGCTGCTCGGCATTATACTGATAGGTGTACTGCTGCTGAACGGCCTGCATTTCATGATGCCCTTTGATGCATTGAATCCATATGAGTATTTGAGCGGCAGCAACCTGAGCAGCTATCAGGTTCTTGATATATTCATCGGTGGCGCCATCGTGCCGCTCGTGGCACTCGCCATCGGCTACACCATCCATCAATTCAAAAGCTATGGCATCGGCAACCTGGCCAAGATTACAGCCTTCGTACTCGCACTCGGCATCGTCCAGACCTTCTTCATTTTTGCATTCGACTTTCTGCCGGGTCTTGCACTGATGACGCTTGTCGCCCTATTTTTCCTGCGAACCGGATCTGCAGTCACATTCATCTCGGGCATGGCGCTTTTCCTGTTCCACCTGGTGGCGAATGTACTGGTCAGCCTGTTTACGGACATCGGTTCGCCGAGCGATATCATCTATACTGCCCTGCAGGACGTCAACAACTACACAAGTGTATTTACGAATACCGACTACTTTGCGATGATCAGCCTGAACATCGAAATCTTTTCAGCCAATGGACCAAGCACGTTGTATGGGCTCGTGTTCACCGTGCTGCCATGGTTGCTCATCGGTATCAGCCTCGGCCAGATCGGTATCGCAAAGTTCGCAAAATCAAACCTGCTGCTAAGCACATTCCTGTTCATCATCCTGGCAGGCGGCGGCATGGCAATAAAGATCATCCAGGTGCTGACACTCGGCAGCTACAGCGGCCGGCTGCTGGCGGAGAACTTCGGCGGCCCGGTGCTCGCGCTCGGCTACTTTGTACTGCTGATCCAGCTGACGGTCATGGTGCCGGCGCGCATTCTGGAGATTTTCGGACGTATGGGAAGATATGCACTGACACTCTATATTCTTTCGAATGTCATTTTCATGCTGATATTCTACGGTATCGGGATGCGGCTCTACGGAGAATTGGAAATCACCGGCATGATCTGGATGGCACTCGTAGTCTATATTTTCCTCATGGTGCTGGCGACGGTCATGCACCGGTTCAAGATCAGCAGCCTGGAGAAATTATTCACCAATAATTCTGAAAATGGAATCAACAAATAGATATAGTCTGTTATAATGAAGGAAATACACATATTAAGGAGCGTATTCCATGAAATTTCTAACATTCGATTATCGGGATCAGACCTACTATGGCGTTAAAGTAAAACGTGAGGAAAGTGCATGGATTCTTCCGAAGCTTTTTGAAGCTTTCGGAGATGACGAAAATTATCCCAAAACATTGTTAGAAGGTATTTCCAAATACCACACACTGGATTTCCAGGAACATGTCCGAAAATTAGTGGAAAAGGCACAGCAGTCAGGGAAGGCGGACAAGTACAAGGCGCCATTCAATGAAATTACATTCCGTGCGCCCGTGACCCCACCGAACAACGTCATCGCTTTCGGCAGGAACTACAAGTCGCATGCGGAAGAGCTGAACAACGAAGTGCATAGCCTGTACGTGTTCACCAAGGCGGCGACAAGTCTCGCAGGGGATGAAGAGACGATTCCGAACCACCAGGACATCACATCCCAGCTCGACTACGAAGGGGAGCTCGGTGTGGTCATCGGCAAGCGTGCCGAGAAGATCCAGAGTTCAATGGCGCTCGACTATATATACGGCTACACGATCATCAATGATATTACAGCACGCGATCTTCAGAAGGCCCATCATCAGGCATTCCTTTCAAAAAGCCTGAAGGGCGGATGCCCGATGGGACCCTTCATCGTCACAAAGGACGAGCTGCCGAATCCCGAGCAGACTTCCATCGTGACGAAAGTCAACGGCAAGATCCGACAGGACGGCAGCACAAAGGAAATGGTATTGAAACTGGATGAACTGATTGCGGAAGTATCCAAATATGTCACGCTCGAACCGGGTGATGTCATCGCTACAGGCACACCAAGCGGCGTGGGTGCAGGCATGAAGCCGCCACAGTATCTGCAGCCGGGTGATGAAGTCCGCATTTCGATCAATGGCATCGGTACATTGACGACATATATTGGCAAGTAATCTCTCCTGAAATATGATAAGATATTGATGATTCATATTTGAAAGGAAGATTCGATGATACACTTGCATTTGACAGCAATCGTGCTGGCAGTCATCCTATTCATCATTACGTACAATTCGGTGGATACTCCGGATGGCCAGTCCACATACTCGAAACCGCTGCACATGGTTTTGAGACTCATCTACCTGATCGTCATCTTCACAGGTCTGATGATGTTCCTCGATTTCGGAAGCGGCAACCAGATGATGTACGGTCTGAAGTTCCTGGCCGGACTCATTTCGATCGGTCTGATGGAGATGGCACTGGTAAGACAGCGCAAATCCGGAACTGGCCGAACAATGGTCATCATACTGACAGTATTCCTGATTGTGACAATCGCCCTTGGCATCTATCTGCCGGCAGGTCCATTGAGCGCACTTTTCTCATAGGCTGCATGAGGGTTCAGGCACTCTTTACAGAGTGCCTTTTTTAATGTAAATTTGTGAACGTTTATTGACATGGGCTTATTTTGAAATTTTATCTAGTATACTGTCAATATAAAAATAGAAGGTAGGATAGCAATGAAGAAACTAGTGATATATATGGCGGTCCTGCTCGCAGCCATCGGCATTTCCAGTCCCGAAGCTTCTGCACAGGACAAAGAGCCTGAGCGCATCTATACAATTATCGTCGACCGTTTTCTCAATGGCAACGACACCAACGACGTCAATGTGACGGAGGACATGGATGAAGCGATGCCATTCGGAGGCGACTTTGCAGGCATCGAGAATAATCTCGAGTACATACAGGAGATGGGATTCGATACACTGATGCTCTCCCCGGTATTTGAAAAGGCCGATGACGACTATCTCGGCTACAGTGTCGAAAGCTATGAGGAGATCGAAGCGGCATTCGGCGGAGCGGAAGCATTCCGGAGTCTGATCGATGCAGCCCACGCGCGTGATATGGAAGTCGTCGTCGATATGCCGGTGACTGCAACAACAGGGTATGAAACGCTGGATGATCCGGAGCTGAACGACATTCAGCAGAGCTACTACGACAGCGTGCAGACAGAATTCATCGATCTCAGAAATGCCGATAACCAGGCGCGGTATCAGGAGATGGCACAGGCATTCGTCAATACGTATGACGTCGATGGTCTGAGCATGAATATCGTCCAGGACGGACTGGACGCCGCCAGTTTCATGCCGGAAGGTGTGAAGACATACGGCATCGTCGAAGATGAAAGCATCACCGCCCAAGGCTTCGATCATATGACCGATCCGGCGATGCGGGACGCAATCGTTGAAGCATTCAGTACAACAGATACCGAAATTCCGGACTATCCGACAGATGGTTCGCTGCTGCTTGCAGACCACTGGTTTACGGAACGCTTCACCACACATGCAGTGGAAGCCAACATGTTCCCAGGAAAGCGCATCAGCCAGCTGACAGCTTATTTCTACGGCTATCCCGGTGCCATCGCATTCCAGTATGGAACAGAAGTCGCCTTCAGTGGTGATGACATCCCGGAGATCCATCCGCAGATGGATCTATGGACCGACCAGGAAGTCGTCGACTATATCGTATCAATCAATGAAGTATTCTCAAAACACCCGCAGATGTATCAGGGTGAGCGTGAAGTGATAAAAAATGAAGGCGGTCATTACGTCCAGCGATATCACGCCTCGGATGTCGATTTCATTTTGAACATCAACGATAGTTCCGTCACAAAGAACGTTGAAATACCGATGGAAGATGAGGACGAAGGCAAGATGCTCAGTGGCCTGCTGATCGGCGATCTGCTGCGCAGCGGAGATATGGAAGGTGATGCCTTCCTTGCCGTGCTCGACAGGGAGGAGACGGAGCTTTACGCAGTCATCGAAGAACGTGGATTCAATAACGGCTATCTCTACGCCGGCCTCCTCATTTTCGGTGGCTTTGGCATTTTCGTCTGGATGGCGGCAAGAAGAAGTAGACGCAGATAGGCATGTATAGCGGTTTTCCCGTTCATCCCATATTATGACCGGGAGCAAGCACGCCAAATCAAAATAATGCTTCCCTGGATTCCAGGAGGACTCAGGCTGTAGACAAAGTCATATTAAAATGACATGTCTGCAGTCTTTTTGTCGGGATGTATGGGAATCTGCAGATCAGGGGGAAGAGTATGCTGAAATCAACAGGCAGCGGGTGCAGGATGGAAAAACCGATTCCCCTGAACGATAATATTCCGTCGCCGGTCATCATCACAATCGACCCCGACGGTGAATTGGTGTTCTAACTCGCCATGGTAGCGCCCACGATGGTGAATTAGCCCTCTAACTTGCCATGGTAGCGCCCACGATGGTGAGTTGGCCCTCTAACTCACCATGGCTACGCTCACGATGGTGAATTGGCCTTCTAACTCGCCATGGTAGCCCCCACGATGGTGAATTAGCCCTCTAACTCGCCATGGTAGCCCCCACGACGGTGAATTAAGCCTCTAACTCGCCATGGTAGCGCCCACGATGGTGAATTGGCCCTCTAACTCGCCATGGTAGCCCCCACGACGGTGAATTAAGCCTCTAACTCGCCATGGTAGCGCCCACGATGGTGAATTGGCCCTCTAACTCACCATGGTAGACTCCACGATGGTGAATTAAGCCTCTAACTCGCCATGGTAGCGCCCACGACGGTGAATTGGCCCTCTAACTCACCATGGCGACGCCTACAATTCGGGATCCATAAAAATACAAAAAAGAAGACAAACACCGTGTCAAAACGGGGTTTGTCTTCAATCTGTGCCCTTCTGGATTCCAGGAGGGCATTTTCATATTGCGCATCATTTCTGCAATTTGTTCATTTTTTCTATCGCCTTGTAGCCGACCATATTGAGTACACTCTTCGGACTGGAGTATGGCGGGGAGTAGGCGACTTCGATGTTGGCAAGATCCATGGCGGTTCCGCCGAGACGGATGTGGGCTGCCAGGACATCGATGCGCTTGTCGACGCCTTCTGTACCGACGACAGCAGCGCGCAGTATCTTCCCGTCTTCCTGTGCCACATGTAGCCGGACGTGGATTGGTAAGCTGTCCGCCATATACCCGGCTTTATTTTTCTGCTTATGGTCGATGACGAAGTGCGGATAGTCATCGAGTTCTGATACTTCAAGCCCCAGCGTCGCGATGTCATGGTCGAAGAATCTGATGATGTTGGTGCCGAGCAGCCCTTCGAACTGGACCGACCTGTCGCCGCTGATCTGGTTGCTGATGACATACGCCATACGGTGGGCGCCCCACGCCAGCGCGACATTGACCGGCCGGTCGACATGCTGATAGGATGTTTCAATCGCATCGCCGACGGCATAGATATTCTCATGGTTTGTCCTTCCGTACTGGTCGACGCAAATATAGCCGAGATCATTCGTGGCAATATCGGAATCTTTCAGGAAGTCGGTGCGCGGTGTGATGCCGATGCCTGCGATGATCATCGGTGCATCGATCTCTTCCCCGGTGGTCAGTGTGGCAGTGTCGCCATCGACTTCCATAATTTCTGCATTCAATTTTACATCGACGCCCTGCGCTTTCAGTTCATCGACGATAAACCCGCTCATGTCACGCTCAAGCGGGGGGTATACTTCCTCCGAACGATGGACCAGCGTCACTTTGATACCCCGGTGGACGAGGTTTTCGGCCATTTCGAGACCGATGTAGCCACCCCCGACAACGACTGCACGTTCAATGCCTTCATTCTCGATATGAGCCTTGATCTCATCCAGGTGCTCAAGGGAATGCAGCACAAACGCCTGGGGCACATCGAACAGCGCGGGAATGATCCGTGGCGCGCTGCCCGGTGACAGGATGAGATGGTCGTATTCAGCATCGAATGTCCGGTCGTTCAATATATCCTTGACCTGGACTGTATTCCTCCCGGCATCAACACCCATCACTTCGTGATGGGTGTTGACGATGATGTCCCGCTCAAGGAAGCTTTCCGGTGTGGCTGCAATGAGCTGATCGCGTTCTGCCACCTCGCCGCCGATGTGGTAGGGGAGGCCGCAGTTGCCGTAGCTGATATCGCGTCCCATTTCGTATATGGTGATATCGATATCCGGATCGATTCTCCGCAATTGGGCGGCAGTCGTCGCACCGCCTGCAACACCGCCTACAATGATCACTTTAGGCATCGTTACACTCCTTCGTTGAAATAGAACATCGCTACTGTGCCATTGCCGGTATGGCTGCTGATCGTCGGTCCGATCGTGCTGATCTTGACTTCCGTGACATTCGTCTCATCAAGTATCTTCTGCTTCAGCTGTTCCGCCTGGCTTTCGGCATTGGCATGCGTGATATGCACGTCGTGTGTGACATTGTCTGCAATCAGATGCTGGACCATGCTGCCATGGACCTTTTTGATGCCACGGTGCTTTTCAAGGGGAACCAGCTTGCCCTCTTCAACATGAAGCAGGGGTTTGATGTTGAGCAGTCCGCCGAGGAATGCCTGGCCTTTCGACAGACGGCCGCCTTTGGCCAGATAGTCGAGGTCATGGACCGTGAAGAAGTGGCGGATGGCTTTGACATCCTTTTCCACTTTCGCAACAATTTCGTCCTTGCCGAGTCCTTCCTCCACATAACCGTGCGCACGCTCCACGATCATGCCGAGTCCATAGCTTGCCGCTTTCGTATCGATGAGGGTGATGTCCGCTTTTGGATGATCTTCAAGAATCGTATCGCGTGCAATGACCGCGCTCTGGTAAGTCCCTGAAAGTTCGCTCGAGAACGCCATGTATAATACGGGTACATTCCGCTCCACATATTTCCGGAAGACTTTCGTGAAGTCTCCAGGGTTCGCCTGGCTCGTCAAAGGGCGCTTGCCTTCCGAGATGGCATCGAGCACCTCAGTGTTTGAGATTTCATACTGATCCAGGTAGTCCTCCTCGTCGATCGTGATTTTCAAGGGGATCATTTCAATACCCATTCTATCCAATTCATCTATGGAAATATCCGAACAGCTGTCTGCAATCAGTTTCATATCATCTGCTCCCTTCTCTTTATAGGTTCAATTTGAAAAAGTCATTCAGGAAATGGCCGATGCCGTCATTATTGTTCGTATCCGCCCTATGGTCTGCGACTTCCTGGATTTCATCAATGGCATTGCCCATGGCAACACCGTGCTCCACAAAACGGAGCATTTCAGTATCGTTATCCTCATCGCCGAATGCGATTGTATGCTTTCTATCGATATTGAGGTAGCCACGGCAATAGTCGACACCGACTGCCTTGTTGATGCCCTTCTTGACAATCTCGATGACCGGGTATGGTGCCCCCCAGCGGCGGTGCTCGATCGTTTCGGCAAAAAGATCATCCAATGCCTGGCGGATGGCGGGTACTTCCGGCTCCTCCGCCTGTATGAGAATGGATGTCGGTCCAGATTCTATATTCTGCGTCAGATCCCCGATCTTGATCTGTGGGCTGCCCATGCCGAAGGCTTCGAACAGCACTTCATCATGGTAGTGGATATAGACATTATCCTTCACTTCGGCAATGACGTTCTGTATGTTCAGGTCCGGTACACGTTTGACGATTTCCTTGGCTACTTCAAGGTCCAGTTCTTCATGTACTGTTTTGAAATAGAGATCCTGCGGATGGTGGACAAAGGCCCCGTTGAAATTGACGATCGGCGTGTCCATGCCGAGCTCGCGGTAGTAGGGCTCAGTCGCTCTATAGGGGCGGCCGGTTGAGATCATCAGTTCATGACCGCGGGTTTTAAGTTCAAATAATACTTTTTTGGTGAATGGGCTGATGGTTTTTTCATCTGTCAGCAGCGTGCCATCCAGATCCAGGCATATGAGGTGTTTTTCCATTACGTTAAATCTCCTTGTCAATATTCATAAAACTATCATATCATTTATGTTTATATAGTGTAATTTTTTTGATATATTAATAGTATATACTCTGGAAGGAGTGAGATAAATGGATAAAGCAATGGAAGAAAGCATGATGGGAGCACTTGAGAACGTCATCGACCCTGAACTTGGCATCGATATCGTCAATCTCGGTCTCGTCTATGGTGTGCATCTTGACGAAGACGGCAGAGCAGGTGTTGAAATGACACTGACATCCATGGGCTGCCCGATGGGACCACAGATTGTGGACCAGGTGAAAACAGCACTTTCCGAACTGCCGGAAGTTGAAGAGACGGAAGTCAATATCGTCTGGAATCCACCATGGGATAAAGATAAAATGAGCCGTTACGCTAAAATCGCACTCGGTGTAAGCTGATCGATCATATAGTTGAGCCCTCCTGTACAGGGGGGCTTTTTTTCACTGCCAATGAAAAAATCCTCCCGATCTGGGAGGATTTCTATTTGAAGAAGAGGGAATACAGAATCGAGAACGTTCCCAGCGCAAAGCAGTAGTAGGTGAATATGATCAGGTTGCCGCGTTCCATTACACCCTGCAGCCACTTGAGTCCGAAGTAGGTGGCGATGATGGTCGCGATGAATGCCAGTGCATAAGGGAGTGCGAGTGTCATGATCTCGGGATCATTGACCAGATCTCCAATGGAGAGCAGTGCTGTGCCGAGTGATACCGGAATATAGAGCAGGAAGACGAATCGGAGCGCGTTCTTCTGGTTCATTCCGACACCCATGGCACCGACAAGTGTCGCGCCACTCCGGCTGATGCCGGGCATCAGCGCAACGCACTGGGATAAGCCGACGATGATGGCATCCTTGATGTTCAGGTCCCCGTCGCGTCTCTCGCCGCGTTTATTTTTGATGAACCATAGTGCCACACCGGTGACGAGCAGCATCAGACCGACTGTCATCATGGAGACATTATCACCGATGATATCCTCAAGGAGCACGCCAAGCACACCGACCGGGATGGTCGCAATGACCAGATAGATGGTGTAGCGGAAGTCTTCGATGGCTTCTGCATCCCGGGCGCCTTTGAATATATAGCGGCTCAGATTGACGATGATTGCTGTAATATCTTTACGATAGATGTAGAGGACCGCAATCAGCGACGCGGTATTCAGCAGGATTTCAAAAGACAGGCCTCTGGCCTCGATGCCGAGCAGCTCCCGGGCGATGACCAGGTGGCCGCTTGATGAGACCGGTATGGGCTCTGTGAAGCCCTGCAGCAGCCCTAAAAATATGTAGCGTATAATTTCAATGATATCCATTCTCCTACCTCCTAGATACTTCAGACTATAATATAAGATAAAAGCCTGCTAAAAGCTATCGATTACTTGAAAAATAATGATGGAAGTGTATAATATAATTAAAGGTCAAATATGGTCAAATAAATTTTGAGGATGCATTCTGAGTGAAAACAGCTGCGTTCTATTTCTGCAAAGAGGTGATATGTATGGATATAAATAAAATGACCTACACCGTCCAGTCCGTCATTGAACGGGCACAGTCGATGGCGGTGGATATGAAACTCCAGTCGATTGAATCGGAAGCGGTCATGAAGGCACTGCTGACGGTGGATGACAGCATGGCACGGGATGTGCTTGAACGCGCCAGCATCGATGTCGATCAGCTGCTCGGTGAATATGATGAAAAGCTGTCCAAGTATAATGTTGTCAAAGGCGATAATGTCCAGTACGGGCAGTATATGTCGAACGGCTTCACCCAGATTGTGAACCGGGCGGAGAAGATCATGGCGGATATGAAGGACGAATATGTTTCCGTCGAACATATGCTGCTTGCGGGCATCGAAGTGGAGCCGATCATGAAAGCGGCCGTCGGCAATAAGCGTGAAGTGATCAGGGAAATAATCAGCAAAGTCAGAGGAGGGAATCGTGTGACTACACAAAATCCGGAAGTACAGTATGAAGTACTTGAGAAATATGGACGCGATCTGGTCGAGGAGGTGCGCAGCGGCAACGTCGACCCTGTAATCGGCAGGGACGAGGAGATCCGCAACTCGATCCGCATACTGAGCCGTAAAAGAAAGAATAACCCGGTACTGATCGGTGAGCCGGGTGTCGGCAAGACCGCCATCGTCGAAGGGCTGGCACAGCGTATCGTCCGCAAGGACGTGCCGGACAGCCTGCTTGATAAGACCATTTTCGAACTCGATCTGTCGGCGCTTGTCGCCGGTGCGAAATTCCGGGGGGAATTTGAAGAGCGTCTGAAGGCGGTGCTGAAGGAAGTAAAGGAATCCGACGGCCGCATCATACTCTTCATCGATGAAATCCATATGCTTGTCGGTGCGGGCAAGACGGAAGGTGCCATGGATGCCGGCAATATGCTGAAGCCGATGCTTGCACGCGGCGAACTCCACTGCATCGGTGCAACGACACTGAACGAGTACCGTGAATATATCGAAAAGGATTCTGCACTGGAACGCCGCTTCCAGAAAGTACAGATTCCGGAACCCGATGTTGAGGATACCATCTCCATCCTGCGTGGACTGAAGGAACGCTATGAAGTCCACCATGGTGTCAGAATCACGGACCGTGCGCTCGTTGCGGCCGCAGAACTTTCCGACCGCTATATTACGGACCGTTTCCTGCCGGATAAGGCCATCGACCTGATGGACCAGGCAAGTGCAACCATCCGCACGGAGATGGGCTCCAATCCGACGGAGCTCGACCAGATCAACCGTCGTGTCATGCAGCTCGAGATCGAGGAGCAGGCTTTGAAGTCGGAAGATGACTCGGTTTCAAAAACGCGCCTGGCTGAACTGCAGAAGGAACTGTCGGAAGCCCGTGAAGCGCAGCAGGCACTCACGCAGCGTGTGGAAAAGGAAAAAGGGCAGATCCAGAAGGTCAACGACAAGCGTGAAGAAGTGGACCGCACGCGCCAGGAACTCGATGAGGCAGAAAACAACTACGAGCTTGAACGGGCAGCAGAACTCCGTCACGGCAGGCTGCCGCAGCTCGAACGTGAACTGCGCGAACTGGAAGAAAAGCTGCAGGAGGAGAGCGCTGGTGAAAACCGCATCATCCGTGAAGTGGTGACCGAGGAGGAAATCGGCTATATCGTCAGCCAGTGGACCGGCATCCCGGTATCGAAGCTCGTCGAGACGGAGAAGGACAAGCTGCTCAAGCTCTCTGACATCATGCATGAGCGGGTCGTCGGCCAGGATGAAGCGGTGGACCTCGTCGCAGACGCCGTCATCCGTGCCCGCGCAGGCATCAAGGATCCGAACCGCCCGATCGGCAGCTTCCTGTTCCTCGGACCGACGGGGGTCGGCAAGACCGAGCTTGCGAAGACACTTGCTGCAACAATGTTCGATTCCGAGAAGCATATGATCCGTATCGACATGAGTGAGTATATGGAAAAGCATGCGGTATCGAGACTGATCGGTGCACCTCCGGGCTACGTCGGTCATGAGGAGGGCGGTCAGCTGACAGAAGCCATCCGCCGCCAGCCGTATTCCGTCATCCTGCTGGACGAAGTGGAGAAGGCACATTCCGATGTCTTCAACATACTGCTCCAGCTGCTTGATGAAGGCCGTCTGACCGACTCGAAAGGCAGATCTGTCGACTTCAGAAATACGATCATCATCATGACGTCGAACATCGGCTCCGGCCATCTGCTTGATAACGTCAGACAGGACGGGGAAATCTCCGATACCACGAAGGACTACGTGATGAAGGAGATCCATCAGTACTTCAAACCGGAGATCATCAACCGCATGGATGACATCGTCATCTTCAGTCCACTCTCCAAAGAGAACATGAAACTGATTACGGACAAGCTGATCAACGATCTGAACAGACGTCTGTCAGATCAGCATATGACCGTCCAGGTGACCGATGCAGTCAAGGACTGGATCTCCGATGAAGCCTATGAGCCGCAGTTCGGGGCCAGACCGTTGAGACGCTTCATACAGCGTCATATCGAAACGCCGCTTGCAAGAAAGCTCATTGAAGCGGATATGACGGAAGGCATCGATGTGAAAATAGACTACCGTGATGGCGCACTTCAATTTGATATGTAGCATGGAAGCCGTACCCATAAGAAGTGGGTGTGACTTCAGACTGTAGACAAAGTCATTGTAGAATGACATGTCTGCAGTCTTTTTTTGGGATGGGGAGGTGATGGCGCCAACTCACCATCGATAGCTATGCCCACAGCAAGTGGGTACGGCTTTTTTATGTTGATAGGAAATAAGTTTCCAAGTTAGTTTGAATTATCAGTCAATTTGTATTAATATTGTTGTAAGTCCTTTTTTACACCACGAATCCTCTGCACCCCTAAAACACCTTTATTCCCCATTTAATCCTTAATTTGACATAGTAACTCGTTCTTGTATACTGAAAAGGTACACGTTATAGAGTAGGGAAGATCACAAACTTACTAGGGGGAGATTTTTTGAAGAATTATGCATGGTTACTTATGCTCGCTTTTGTACTTGTACTTGGCGCTTGCGGAAATGGCGGTTCAGACTCTGGGGACTCGGGGGAAGGTTCCAGTAAATTGGCTGAACTTCAGGAAAGTGGCACAATCAACGTCGGGTTCGCAAATGAGCCACCTTACGCCTATCAGAATTCAGACAGCGGAGAACTTGAAGGTGCTGCAATCGACATTGCGACAGCGGTATTTGCAGAAATGGGCATCGATAATGTGGAAGGCCACCTGACGGACTGGGGAGAACTGATCCCGGGCGTACAGGCAGGACAGTATGATGTCATTACTGCCGGTATGGCGATTCTGCCGGACCGTTGTGAAAATGCCTTGTTTGCGGAACCTGAAATGCAGTATGGGGAAGGACTTGTTGTCCAAGCAGGCAACCCGCATGACATCCACAGCTATGCCGATATCGCAGAGAATCCGGATGTGACCGTAGCATTGATGGAAGGAACGACACAGTTCGACTTCCTCGAGCAGGAAGGTGTGGCATCAGACCAGATCATGTCGGTCGGTGATATCCCTGCGCAGCTTGCAGCTGTACAGTCCGGCAATGCTGACGTCGCAGCTGCGACAGAAGCAACATTGAGGGCAGCCTATGAATCACTCGGCAGTGAAGATGTGGAAGTCGTGGAAGACTTCGAACAGCCGGACATCGAAGGCATTCCAAGCTATGGTGCAGCCGCTTTCAACCTTGAGGATGAAGAACTGCGCACGGCCTACAATGAAGCACTGCAGACTTTGAAGGAAGACGGCACAATCGATGAAATTCTGGATAACTCACAGGGCTTTACTGCAGAAAACAACGCAGTTCCAGTCGATGGAATGACAACTGAACAACTGTGCGAAGGTTAATAATATTTCAAGGTCCAGTCATTCCTATGGAAATACTGGGCCTTTTCAATTGAAAGATAAGGAGTGAGGAAAAAATGTTCGAAACTGGGGTGAACATACTTACCTATCTGTCCCAGGGCGCCTGGACGACAATCAGCATCTTTCTAGTATCCACCCTGTTTTCTTTTATCATGGCTTTTGTCGCCGGCCTCATGAGGCTGGTGAAAAATCCACTGGTGCGTGGGTTCACCACGCTGTATGTTGAAATATTCAGGGGGACTTCCTTGATCGTCCAGCTGTTCTGGCTCTATTATGCAGTACCGATGCTGTTCAATATCGATCTTGGCAGCAACTTTTGGGTCGGTGTCATTGCGATCGCCCTGAACTACGGCGCTTACATGTCGGAAGTCGTCAGAAGTTCGATCCTCGCGATTGATAAAGGGCAGACGGAGGCAAGCATCGCACTGAACTTCTCTGGATTCCAGCGGATGCGGCATATCATACTGCCACAGGCACTCAGACTGATGCTGCCGGAATTCGGCAACTATTCAATACAGATACTTAAAGGGACGGCACTCGTCTCCCTGATCGGCTTGACCGATATACTCTACTATGGGGACATCTACCGTTCCTCGAATCTATCCGAAGGACCGATCGCCTATATGATGGTGCTGGTCATGTACTTCATCATTGCCCTGCCGCTCATATGGTTGTCGAAGAAAGGTGAAAAAATATCCAGAAGAGGGGTGGCCAGCTGATGACATACTGGAGTTGGGAAACGTTCATGGATGCTTTTCCGATTATTCTTGCCGGGTTGAAAATCACCCTCGGTCTGACTGTGGTCAGCTATGCGCTCGCCCTGATTGTCGGCTTCGTGTGGCTGGTGCTTGAATCGACACCATTCAGACCCTTTAACTTCATCATCTACTGGATCCGGGAGTTCATCCGGTCGACACCGCCGATTGTACAGATATTCTTCCTTTATTTCGCATGGCCGATGGTACCTTATATCGGTACATCGTTTACACCGTTCGTTGCAGCAATGCTTGCACTCGGCATTCATTTTTCCACCTATATCAGCGAAGTGTACCGTTCCGGTATTGAAAGCGTGGATAAAGGACAGTGGGAGGCATCGACGGCGCTCAATTTCTCGACGAGAGACAAATGGACGAAAATTGTACTGCCACAGGCACTGCCGCCGACCATACCGATGCTTGGAAACTATCTGATCATCCTGTTCAAGGAAGTACCGCTTGCGGCAACCATCGGTGTCGTCGGCATACTGAGCCTGGCACGGAGCTACGGAGCGCAGACGTGGTCCTACATCGAACCGCTGACCATCGTTGCGATACTGTTCCTGCTGCTCAGCTATCCGTCTGCACTACTGATCCGAAAGCTTGAAAATAAAATGAATCGCCGATTTGAGAAGAAGCAGAAGAAAGTGAAGGTGGTTGAATAATGGAGCCGATTGTACAATATAAGGAAATTCACAAGTCATTCGGTGATACGCACGTCCTCAAGGGAATCAATCTCGACATCCGTCCAACGGAAAAAATTGCGATCATCGGTCCGAGTGGATCGGGCAAAACGACGATCATCCGTCTATTGATGACACTCGAGGAGCCGACGGACGGAGATATCTATGTCGCCGGAGAGAACCTCTGGAAGATGGAAGTAAAGGGGAAGATGAAACCAGCAAATGAAAAGCATCTGCGATCTGTGCGGAAGGACATCGGGATGGTGTTCCAGCACTTCAACCTTTTCCCGCACAAGACAATACTTGATAATTGCGTGACCCCACTGGTACAGGTCAAGAAGATGAAAAAGGATGAAGCAGTCGACCTGTCCAAACAGATGCTTGATCGGGTAGGTCTCAGTGATAAGTACGATGCCTATCCATCCAATCTGTCAGGTGGGCAGAAACAGCGCGTCGCCATGGCACGCGCACTCGTCATGAAGCCGAAGATCATGCTTTTCGATGAAGTCACCTCCGCCCTCGACCCGGAACTCGTCGGTGAGGTGCTGGAAGTCATACGCGACCTCGCCGAACATGATGAAATGGCGATGATCCTCGTCACACACGAAATGGATTTTGCGCTTGAGATCGCAGATCGCGTCCTGTTTCTGGACGGGGGCGTCATCGCCGAATCCGGCACTGCTGATGAAGTCATCAACAAATCCGAGAATCCAAGATTGCAGGAATTCCTGAAACGCTTCAGAAAAGAAGAAGTATAGAAGGAGAAAAGCACCGGCCAATGGTCGGTGCTTTTTTGTGGGAATGCTGTTTACCGGGGGGGTCCCTTATCCTCCCGCAAAAATAGAGACTCCGGAGGCAATTCGCCTCTGGAGTCTCAAACTACCACCTTATGCGTTTTCAAGTGCAAAGCCGGTACCGCCTTTTACTTGGAGGTAGGCTGTTCTGAGCGTTTCTTTCTCTTCTTTGCGGGTGTTTTCATCCCACTCGAGAAGGTCGCCCATCACGTTGATGACTGCATCTTTGTATTTTTCGACATTGGCGATATTGAAATAAAGATCGCCTGTGCGTCTGACAAAGTAGTCGCGCGGATTCGCGGCCATTTCATGCTGGATGCTGTAGATGACCTGTGCATGGATATCCTTCGGCAGTCCGTAGTGCTCGGATGCAGCACCGAGGCTGCCGATGATTTCATATACGCGTTCGACATTGCTGCCATAATGTCTAGCAAGTCGCTGACCGTTTGTGATGGATAGGCCGTAGGATGGTGCGCGTTCCGACATGCGTGCGACGAAGTCTTCGAAGCCGGCGCTGCCGCCGACGTCCCCGCCTGAAATCGGCTGCTTGACTGTATCGGCTTTCTTGAATTTGAGTCCATACTCCTGCTGAAGACGTTTCGCGACCAGATCCACAATCTCCTGTGCCATATGACGGTAGCCTGTCAGCTTACCGCCGGCGATGGTGATGAGATCGCTCTTCGCTTCCCAGATTTCATCCTTCCTGGATATTTCGGAAGGGTCTTTGCCTTCTTCGTGGATGAGGGGTCTGATGCCTGCCCATGTCGACTCGATATGCGACTCATCAAGATCGAGGCCCGGAAACATGTTGTTTGTCGTATCAAGCAGATATCTGCGGTCTTCTGCTGTCGCGACCGGCTCCTTCTTATCACCCGTATAGCGTGTATCCGTCGTTCCCATATAGGTCTTGCCATTTCTAGGAATGGCAAAGATCATGCGGCCGTCGGACTTGGCATCGAAGTAGACTGCCTGCTTGAGCGGAAAGTCCTTTTCATCGAATACAAGGTGTACGCCTTTCGACAGGAACAGCTGCTTCTTGCCTTTTTTGGATTCGGCATCGTGGGAGCGGACTTCGTCCACCCATGGTCCTGTTGCATTGATGACACGGCGTCCAAGTATCTGGTACGATCCACCATCAATCTGATCTTCAGCATGCACACCGACAACCTTGCCCTGGTCATAGATGAATCCGACTGCTTTGACATGGTTGATCGGGTCTGCGCCGAATTCCGCCGCTTTCTTCATGACCTCGATCGTCATGCGTGCGTCATCGGTCTTGTACTCGACGTAGTATCCGCCACCGAGCAGTCCTTCGCGTTTGACGAGCGGCTCCTTCTCGATGACATCATCCACACTCAGCATCTTGCGCTGTTCACTGCGTCTCACTTCAGCGAGCATGTCGTAGACACGCAGGCCGATACTCGTTGTAAACTTCCCGAATGTTCCGCCTTTGTGGAAGGGGAGCAGCATCCATTCAGGCGTTGTGACGTGCGGTCCATTTTCATAGACGATGGCACGTTCAATGCCTGTTTCACGTACAACACCAATCTGGAACTGTTTCAGATAGCGGAGTCCGCCATGGACCAGTTTCGTGCTGCGGCTGCTCGTTCCTTCAGCAAAGTCCTGCATTTCTACAAGTGCAACCTTCATTCCTCGCTTGGCAGCATCAAGGGCGATTCCCGCCCCTGTGATACCACCACCAATAACAACAATGTCATAGTCTACTTTCTCCATATGCTGCAATTGATCTTTTCTAGTTAATGTGTTCAGCATTGAAATACCTCCTAGTTTTTTAGAAAAATAAAGGCCGCGCGGATCTTGGGTCTTTATTATGAAGCGTCTTTACTTATCTTTGAGATGCTTCGGCTTGAAGGCCTGGGTCGCCTTTACGGCAACCTGCCAGCCGTCATAGAGGGAGTCTCTTTGTTCCTGTTCCATCTCAGGTTCGAATACGCTGTCCGTTTCGCTGACTTTTTTCAGTTCGTCGGTGGACTGCCAGAAGCCGACAGCAAGTCCTGCAAGGTACGCAGCACCGACAGCTGTAGTTTCAAGCACTTCAGGGCGTTCCACTTTCGTATCGAGCAGATCTGCCTGGAACTGCATGAGGAAATCGTTGGCTGTTGCACCACCATCGACACGCAGTGTCTCAAGTTCGATGTTGCTGTCTTTCTGCATGGCATCAAGAACGTCTTTCGTCTGGTACGCAAGTGATTCGAGTGTCGCGCGGACAAAGTGTTCCTTTTCCGTGCCACGGCTGAGACCGAATATTGCGCCCCGTGCTTCGGAATCCCAATAAGGGGCACCCAGACCGGTGAATGCCGGAACCATGTAGACACCTTCAGTGGACTCGATACGTTTGGCATAGGATTCCGACTGTGCAGAGTTGTTGAACATGCGCAGTCCGTCACGGAGCCACTGTATGGCCGAACCGGCAACGAAGATGGAACCTTCAAGTGCATATTTTACTTTGCCGTCGATGCCGTAGGCGATGGTGGTCAATAGACCGTTATCACTCTTGATGGCTTCCGTTCCTGTATTCATCAGCAGGAAACATCCTGTGCCATAAGTATTTTTAGCATCGCCTTCCTGGAAGCATGTCTGACCGAAGAGGGCTGCCTGCTGGTCACCGGCTACGCCGGCAATCGGTACATTGCGTCCGAAGAAGTGGGAAGTTGTCGTCTCACCGTATACTTCACTGGATGATTTCACCTCGGGCAGCATGGATGCCGGTACTTCGAGGAGGTCAAGCAGCTCCTGATCCCATTTCAGATCATATATGTTGTACATCAGCGTACGGCTGGCATTCGTGTAGTCCGTCACGTGGGCCGCGCCTTCAGTGAATCGCCAGATGAGCCATGTATCGATGGTGCCGAAGATCAGGTCTCCATTTTCCGCCTTCTCACGGGCACCTTCCACGTTATCGAGGATCCATTTGACTTTCGTTCCGGAAAAATAAGGGTCGAGCAATAGGCCGGTTTTATTACGGAATGTTTCTTCATGCCCCTGTGACTTCAGTGTGTCACAGATCTCCGCCGTCTGACGGGACTGCCAGACGATGGCGTTATAGACCGGACGGCCGGTATTCTTGTCCCAGACGACTGCAGTCTCCCTCTGGTTGGTGATGCCGATACCTTCGACCTGCTCCGGCCGGATATCGTTTTCAGTCATGACCCCTGCCACGACCGCAAGAACGGAACTCCATATTTCATTGGCGTTATGCTCCACCCAGCCGGACTGTGGGAAGTACTGTTTGAATTCCGCCTGGTTCGTGCCGACGATATCCCCTTCTTTATTGAATAGGATGGCACGGGAACTTGTTGTCCCCTGGTCGATTGATAGAATATACTTTTCCATGTTGATTCATTCCCCTTTACTTTGAATTTGCTAGATTGTTCCTATGGAGACTATAGCAGTTTTGAGGCTTTCCCCTTGAGCAGGCTTTTATTAAGAAATACCCCTAGCGCGAGAACCAAAACAGTGAATACGATTGCAAGGAAAAGGAACATGTTCATCTCCGCGAGAAATATTGCGTTATAGACTGAAGCACCGAGTGCACCGCCAGCCAATGGACCGAGTACCGGAACGATGCCATATGCAAAATTGGACTTGCCTTTGCCTGGAATCGGCATGATGAAGTGGGCAAGTCTTGGACCGAGGTCACGTGCCGGGTTGATGGCATAGCCTGTTGTACCACCGAGACTGAGACCGATTGCTGTAATCAGGAAGCCGACGATCAGCGGGTTCAGACCTTCTGTAAAATCGTTCGCTCCGATGAACAGCAGCCCCATCACAAGGATGAAAGTACCGATGATCTCACTGACGAAGTTGGACACGTAGTTCGGCAGTGCTGGCCCGGTCGAGAATACGCCGAGTTTAGCACCCGGATCTTCTTCAGCTTTGAAGTGCGGCATGAAGTGCAGCCATACGAGGAAAGCTCCGAACATGGCGCCGAGTACTTGTGCGATGATGTATGGGATTACCATTCCCCATTCGAACGTGCCTGCAAAAGCAAAGCCGAGTGTAACAGCCGGATTGATGTGTGCACCTGAGACCTGTCCGACAGCATAGATTGCGAATGTTACCGCAAATCCCCATCCGAATGCGATAACGACCCAGTCGGCCCCTTTTGCCAGAGATCCCTTCAGATTGACGTTGGCAACAACGCCGCCCCCGAACAGGATCAGAATGGCCGTACCGATAAATTCTGCAATGTAGACATTCATTGCAAATCACTCCTTTGTTTGTTTGTTGGCTAATAAAACATAAAAAAACCCACACTGATAGCTATGTACAAGCTATAAATGTGGGCTCTGTTTCTCCGTGTCCTATTAACTTATCCTTAATCTACCTTAAAATGATAGCGCTGTCAACACCTGTTATGCATCATCACATATGATTGTCCGGACTGAACCAGAGTTCCGTCTTGCTCGTAGTCACATATTTTGCGCCGGCAGCAATCGCATCATCGACTTCCCGCTGTGTCTCGATCAGCCCGCCGGCTATGACTTCGGCATCCACTTCCTGCTTGAACAGGTGGATCACCTTCGGTACAACGCCCGGCAGTATCTCGATCAGTTTCGGCTCGGACTGTCTGATGAGTTCGATGCTTTTTTCAATGGCTGATGAATCGATGACGAATACACGCAGTATCGTCTCCATGCCGAGCTGGTTGGCTTTCTTGATGACACGACCGCGTGTCGTGACAATGCCGGTCGGCTTGTACTTCTGATGGATGAATTCAAGCGATGCGGTATCCACGGAAAGACCTTTGATCAGATCCAGATGCAGATAGACATCGAACCCATGCTTCTTGATGGTGGTGAGGTGGCTTTCCAGATGTCCGATATGCATGTCCAGAACGACACAGGCACGGTAGCGGCTCCCGATCAGTTTCTCGAAATCTTTCATTGAACGGATTGCAGGTAGGATTTTCATGCCATTGCACCTTCATTTCTAGTTTATTGGTCCAGTTCATCATAGAGGATTGATGCGGCATTGTATAGTAATTGAAAATTCGGGTATAGATAGTCACAATGGTGGACAGTATCCAGCATGCTGGTTGAAAGAGTGGACGGACCACCTGCATATTATTATAGAAGAAACACGTCCAATGATGCTCTCGCAGGAGGGAAATACATGAAAACATCACGCAGTAATGACATGCTCAAAAATCTGCTTGGCGTGGATCACGCCATCATCCAGTCCCCGATGGCGGGCGGCATTACGACACTCAGGCTCGTCAGCGCCGTATCGAAAGCAGGTGGGCTTGGCATGATCGGTGCCGGCGGACTGGAACCGGAAGACTTGAGAAAGTTGATCCGGGATCTGAAGAAGGATGCCGGAACATTCGGTGCCAATCTTTTCGTACCGTGGCAGTTCAAAGTGACTGAACAGGGGATTTCAGAAGCATATGAAGCATTGAAGCCGCTCTATGAAAGATTCGATCTTGATCAGCGCACAGTCGCCCCCGTTGCCTATGAGGATGTTGAAAATAAATTCAATGAACGGATTGAAGTGATCATCGAGGAGCAGGTCCCCGTATGTTCATTCATCTTCGGCATTCCATCCCACCAGCAGATAGAGCGTCTGAAGGAAGCGGGCATCATTCTGATCGGCACTGCGACAACGGTCAAGGAGGCTGAAATGGTGGAGCGCGCAGGCTTTGATGCAGTCGTTCTGCAAGGGGTGGAAGCAGGGGGCCACCGGGGTTCATTTCTGGACCCGGTGGAAGATAGTCTGGTTGGTCTGATGAGCCTGATTCCGGAAGCTGCGGATCATCTGTCGATTCCGCTCATTGCCTCAGGTGGCATCATGGACGGCCGCGGCATCGCAGCAGCACGGATACTCGGTGCTGCAGGCGTCCAGCTCGGTACAGCATTCATCTCCACTGAGGAGAGCGGTGCACACGCGGTCCATAAGAATGCACTGTCTGCCGATAGGGGTGTCCCTTCCGTACTGACACGTGTATTCACCGGACGCGCGGCCCGGGCAATCAAGAACACGTTCATCAAGGATATGTCCGAGCATACGAAAAGAATGGTGGATTATCCTGTGCAGCGCACTCTGACGCAGCCGATACAGGATGCTTCGAAGGCGCAGAACAGTACCGACTATGCCATGCTGCTAGCCGGGCAGGGAAAAGCCATGGCGAGATACATGTCAGCTGCTGAACTCGTCCAGCAGCTGGTTGTAGAGACAGAGGAGCTCGGCATTGTCATATAGCAGGAACATGAAAAGACCCAACCGATGGTTGGGTCTTTTCGATATGATCAATGATTATGCTGTGCTTCGTTCGTATCTTCCGGCTTCAGGATGAGATCCAGAATGACGAGTGTCAACGTGATCAGTACTGCAAGCAGTACGCCACTCCATACATTGTAAGGTCCGCCGCCGCCGAGACTGTTCAGTACGAAGTTAACCATCTGTGTAAGCATAAGTGCCCAGATGAAACTGATGATATACCGCATGGTCCTGCCTCCACTACAAATTTAGATAAACTAATGATAACTTAAAACACTTTCAATGTATAGTAGTAAAAGAAATAAAAAAATAGTTGTCATATTTGTATGATAGAAAACAGTGTATTATAATGTAAGCGGTTACATATTGCCGTAAAAAAATGGAAAACAAGTTGAAATGGTTTATGCATTAGTGTATATTTAATACTCATAAATACTTAAATATTGTTGCAATTCAAAAAACGAGTGTTGCAAATTAATTTACCGACACGTACAATATACTAAGATGATTTCATGTTCAGATGCAATTATTTGAAACTGGTACATATTTATTTTTCCGAATATTCCTTATTTTTCAGGATGAAGATTGCACGATTTATGATATGAAACGAAGAAAGAATGGGTGAAAATAGATGTCTGAAAAGCTGATAGAAGTAAAAAATCTGACAACCTCTTTTAAAATCGGGACCAAGTACTTTCCGGCAGTCGATGATGTGACATTCAGCATCAAGCCGAATGAAGTACTTGCACTTGTAGGAGAGTCGGGCTCAGGGAAAAGTGCCACGGCATTCTCATTGATGGGGCTGCACAGAAAAGCCCGTATCGAAGGGGAGGTCAATTTTCAGGGTCAGAACCTTCTGAAACTGAATGAAGGCAAGATGAATAAAATACGTGGGGGCGACCTGGCTATGATCTTCCAGGATCCGATGACAGCCCTCAACCCACTGATGAAGATAAAGCAGCAAATTGTTGAAACGCTCAAGATACATAATACGAAATCGAAAAGTGACCGGGACAAATATGCTGTGGAACTGCTCGATCGCGTCGGTATCCCGAGACCCGACCGTGTTGCAGAAGCGTATCCGCATGAACTGTCCGGCGGCATGCGCCAGCGCGTCGTCATTGCAATCGCCATCGCGAACCGTCCGAAGCTGCTGATCGCGGATGAACCGACAACAGCACTCGACGTGACAATACAGGCACAGATTCTTGACCTGATCCGGGAACTCCAGGAAGACCTGAACTCAGGCGTCCTTTTGATCACCCATGATCTTGGCGTTGTTGCCGAGATGGCGGACCGTGTCGCCGTCATGTATGCCGGGCAGATTGTCGAAGTAGCACCGGTCAGGGAACTGTTCAAGAACCCGCAGCATCCATATACGCGTTCTCTGCTGAACTCTCTGCCATCCGAAGACATGCTGGGTAAAAAGCTGCATGTCATCCAGGGTGTTGTACCGGCGCTGAACAAGATGGACCGGACTGGCTGCCGCTTTGCACCGCGCATTCCATGGATCAGTGCATCCGCGCATGAAGAGAATCCTCAGTTGCGGGAAATTGCAGACGATCACTTCGTACGCTGTACGTGCTACAAGCATTTTACGCTTGAAGGTGAATCCCGGCAGGATGTCGGTGTTGAGGAATACCAGCTTGAAACAGGCGTCAGAGGAGGCAGGGCACGATGAACCTATTGGAAATTAAAGACCTGAAAGTCCATTACCCGATCAAGGGCGGCTTCTTCAATACAGTAAAGGACCATGTCAAGGCTGTAGACGGAGTGAGTATCAGCATTCCTGAAGGTACCACATACGGGCTGGTCGGCGAATCGGGTTCCGGCAAGACGACGACAGGCAAGGCTGTAATGGGTCTGAATCCTGTCACAAGCGGAGAAATCTACTTTGATGGCAACAAGCTGAATACAAAAGGGAAGTCGGTGGATGTCAGAGATGATATACAGATGATCTTCCAGGATCCATATTCATCACTCAATCCGCGTAAACGTGTATTCGATATCGTGGCGGAACCGATCAGGAATTATCATAGACGGTCGAGGAGCGAACTCGTTCCGGAAGTTTTGAGACTGCTGGAGCGAGTCGGTCTGCCACCCGGATCCCTCTATAAGTATCCGCACGAATTTTCAGGTGGACAGCGTCAGAGAATCGGTGTGGCGCGGGCAATCGCACTGAACCCGAAGCTGATCATTGCAGATGAGCCAGTATCAGCACTCGACGTATCCGTACAGGCCCAGGTGCTCAACTTCATGCAGGATATCCAGCAGGACATGAATCTGACGATGATGTTCATCGCCCACGATCTCGGCGTCGTCAGACACATGTGCAAGCACATCGGCATCATGTATCAGGGGCGTCTTGTAGAAGAGGGGAGAGCTGAAGATATCTTCAGCAACCCTCAGCATATCTATACAAAAAGGCTGATTGCGGCAATTCCCGATACAGATGTGGATGAGATCGAAAGCAACCTTGCCATGAGACAGAAGGTCAAGGAAGAGTATGAACAGAACTTTGTCGATCATCTTGACGAAGAGGGCAGAGCTTTCCCGCTGCAATCCATTTCAGAGACGCACAGAGTCGCGCTACCGGTGAAAGGTTGATGAAAAAATGCTGAAATTTACTATAAGAAGACTGCTGATCACATTTCCGCAGCTCGTCGTATTGAGTGTCCTTGTTTTCATAATGGGTTCCATGATGCCCGGAGATGCACTATCCGGGCTGATTGATCCAAACATACCTGCAGAAGCAATACAGGCAAGAAGAGAAGCACTTGGCCTGGACAACCCATGGTACATACAGTACAGGGATTGGATATTCGCAATGTTCCAAGGCGATTTCGGAACATCGATCTTCCACCAGCGTCCGGTCATGGATGTCATCGGCGATCGTCTGATGAACACAATCTGGCTGTCACTGTTCTCCACAGTACTGATCTACCTGCTCGGTCTGCCACTTGGTCTCATATCCGGTCGATATAACGATTCTCTGCTCGATAATGCCATCACCGGCTATACATACCTTGGTTTTGCAACGCCGCAGTTCATATTCGGTCTTGTCGTCCTATGGATATTCGGCTACAACCTTGGATGGTTCCCGACAGGCGGGTCCGTTGCACCGGGTGTGGCACCAGGAAGTCTGGACTATGTACTGAGTAAAATAAACCACCTTGTACTGCCAAGTTTTGCGATTGCGCTGATCGGACTGGTCGGTACTGTCCAGTACTTGAGAAGCGGCATCATCGAGACGAAGCAGAAGGATTTCATCATCCTTGCCCGTGCAAAAGGCGTTAAAGAATCCGCTGTATACAACAAGCACATTTTCAGAAACTCGATTCTTCCGATCGCAGCATTCTTCGGCTACGAAATCGTTGCACTGCTCGGAGGTTCCATCTTCATAGAAATGATCTACAGCTATCCGGGTATGGGCAGACTGTTCGTCGATTCCATATCCACACGTGACTTCAGCGTGGCCAACGTTCTGATCCTGCTCTATGGGTTCATGGCAATTGTAGGCGCCCTGCTGTCCGATATCATTCTGAGTATCGTTGATCCGAGGATCCGCATCAAATAAGGAGGAGCGTATAAAGTGAGCAATAGAAATGACTACAATCAGAATTCCGATAATGAACGTACAGAACGAACGCGTCTCCGTCAGCAGGAGCTGGATCGGCGCAATACGGAAAGTGATGACATGCCAAGGGATGGTGATCCTTTCGAAGCCAGGTCGAATGACGACCACACATATGAAAAAGGCGACATGGACATGAGCATCAAAGCGGACATACAGCATGGTGCTGCCGGCCACGGCGCCCTCGATTCGAAGAACCTGCCGAGAAGTACACCCGGCTGGAAGATCATCATCCAGGAAGTCATCGCCGATAAGCTGGCTTTATTTTCACTGATCATCTTCACTATCATTACCGCCTATGTTTTCGGTCTGACGATGTTTCTCGACAGGGAGCAGATTGTCATGGTCGACCTGTTCGCCATCAACCAGGCGCCCGATGAAACATTCAGGCTCGGTACCGACTATGGCGGTCGGGACATATTCGGTCAACTGATCATCGGAACGAGAAACTCGCTTGCAATCGGTATTCTCGTTACATTGATGAGTGTCGGTTTCGGCATCGTCTTCGGTGTGGTATCTGGCTACTTCGGTGGACAGATCGACAACATCATGATGCGTATCGTGGACTTTTTCATGGTTCTGCCATTCCTCATGATCGTCATCGTCTTCGTTACAATCACACCAACATACAACATCTACACATTTTCTTTGATAATGGCAGCGTTCCTCTGGACGGGTACCGCAAGGCTTGTCCGTTCACTCGCCATACAGGAACGTGAACTGGATTATATCAATGCTTCCAGAACACTCGGCAGTTCGCACGCCAAGATTGTATTTACACAGCTCATGCCGAACCTTGTCGGTATCATCATCGTCAATGGCACATTGTCGCTGGCGGCGAATATCGGTATAGAGTCGGGGCTGTCCTTCATCGGATTCGGTTTCCCGGAAGATACGCCGTCTCTCGGTACGCTGATGGCCTATGCGACCAACGCACAGACTCTGCAGCACAGGCCATGGATCTGGGTGCCGGCAGCAATCATGATACTTGTACTCATGCTGTGTGTCCGCAACATCGGCGAAGCGATGAGACGTGCAGGAGATGCCAGACAGCGACAGGCTTGATTTTCAGGGCCCCATATGAAATGGGGCTCTTATTATGAAATAAAAAGTAAGCGATTTTATTGAAATAACTAAATTTTAGGAATTATTAACAATTAAGTGTCATAATACAAATTTATTGAAAATTTTAAACAAAACAGCATTGATATTTCAGATAATTATGATAATATTATGCATAGATGAATAAATCACATATTTTTGACAAGTGATTTATTTACATATTATGGTACTAAGTTTCAGCCTTAAACTGAACTTGAGTATATATCAGTTTAAATTATCTAAATGAAGAGGGAGGAAGTATGATGGCGAAATTTTCGTGGTCGAAATTGATGTTCTTCACAATGCTCATCATGGTGCTTGCACTTGCTGCATGTGGTGGAGGATCATCAGAGGAAGAAACAACTGAAGAAGCTTCCGGCGATGCAAGCTCGGAAGAGACGACAGAAGAAAGCACTGAAGAAGAAACAGAAGAAGGGTCCAGCGAGGATTCAGCTTCTGGTGACGTATACAACTATGAAGACTTCGGTACGACAGTATCGAATGAAGGGGAACCTGCTGAAGGGGGTACATTGAATGTGGGCCTGACTTCAGATACACCGTTTGAAGGCACGCTGAACTTCAACTTCTATTCAGGAAATCCTGACTTTGAAGTCATCAGCCTGTTCGATGAGCCACTGTTCACGATGGATGAAGATTTCCAGTATACAAATGATGGTGCACTCCAGTATGAAGTAAACCAGGATGATAACACTGTCACTTTCACACTGCAGGAAGGCGTCACTTGGCACGATGGTGAACCACTGACAATCCAGGACTATGTCTATGCATACGAAGTGATCGGTGATCCCGAGTATCCGGGCGTACGTGGTGCGACTGACGGTTTCACTCTGATCGAAGGCTACAATGAATTCAAAGCAGGAGAAGCGGATTCCATCTCCGGTATCGAAGTAGTGGATGATCAGACAGCAGTATTTACCTACACGGAACTTGCACCATCCCTTACAGCAGGCGGGTTCTGGCCTTATGCACTGCCTGAGCACCACTATGAAGGGGTTGCAGTAGCTGAGATGCCTGAAGCACCACAGACACGTGAAAACCCTATCGGAATCGGACCTTATAAAGTAGATTCTGTTACACCAGGGGAAGCCGTTGTAATGTCCAAATTCGAAGACTACTGGAGAGGCGAACCGAATCTTGACGGTGTAACATTGAGCGTCGTTTCACCATCTTCTGTAGCGAATGCTATGGAAACTGGCGAAATCGACTTCGCAATCAACTTCCCGACTGACCAGTATCCGGATGTAGAGGGTATGGAAGGTGTGGAATGGCTGGCAAACATCGAGGGTGCCTACACTTATATCGGTTTCAAACTGGGTGAGTGGAATGAAGAGGAAGGCCGAGTAAACTACATGCCTGAAGAATCCAAAATGGGCGATCCGGAACTTCGTCGTGCAATGTGGCACGCAATGGATAACGAAGCTGTCGGCAACCGTTTCTATAATGGACTGCGCTGGAAAGCAACGACTCTGATCACACCTTACCATGCAAACTGGCACGATGACAGCGTTGAAGTGCCACAGTATGATCCTGAAGAAGCAAACCGTATTCTCGATGAAGCAGGATACGAAGATGTCGATGGGGACGGCTTCCGTGAAACACCAGAAGGCGAACCACTTGAAATCAACTTCGCTTCCATGTCCGGTGGCGATACAGCTGAACCACTTGCCAACTACTACATCCAATCCTGGAAAGAAGTCGGCCTGAACGTACAGCTTACCAACGGACGCCTGATCGAGTTCAACACATTCTACGATATGGTTGAAAATGACGATCCAGCAGTAGATATCTATCAAGGTGCATGGGGTGTTGGTTCCGACGTCGACCCTTACGGTCTCTACGGTCCGGATGTAACATTCAACTACCCACGCTATGCAACTGAAGAGAGCACTCAGCTGATGGAAAGAGGAAACTCTGCAGAAGCATTCGATCTCGAAACAAGACAGGAGATCTATAACGAATGGCAGGCACTCATGGTTGAAGAAATGCCTGTAATCCCGACACTCTACAGAGCATATGTTGTTCCTGTAAACGAAAGAGTTGTCAACTACAGCATCGATCTTGAGTACAACGAAGAAACGCTTCCTTACAACTGGGGCGTCACAGAAGTTCAGGAATAAGATGCACTGAAAGCATCCATGCCTATTGCATGGATGCTTTTTTTGTTGTATGAGTACGCCCGATGTGATAAATTAGTACCTAGTGATAATATGAGATTATAAGGTGTGATCAAATGAAAAGAGTCGGCGTATTGGGCTTGGGTACGTATGTACCGGAGAAAGTGTTCACCAATCATGATTTTGAAAAGATTCTTGACACTTCAGATGAATGGATTACAGAAATGACGGGAATCAAGGAACGCCGTTATGCAGAAGGAATGGAGACGAGCGACATGGCGTATGAAGCCGCCAGGGAAGCGATCGAAAATTCCGGAATAGATAAAGAGGAGATCGATCTGGTCATTGTGGCAACATCTACAGGCGACCACCAGTTTCCGACAGTCGCAACTGTACTGCAGCATAGACTGGGTTTGAGGCAGGTTCCATCAATGGATCAGCTGGCAGCCTGTACAGGCTTCATCTATGGTATGGTGACTGCCCAGCAGTTCATCCAGACGGGCACCTATAAGAAAGTGCTTGTTGTCGGAGCGGACAAACTGTCCAAAATCACCGATTTCTCCGATCGTTCAACAGCCGTCCTTTTCGGAGATGGCGCCGGTGCAGTCGTCATGGGTGAAGTGTCGGAAGGATACGGCATGCATTCATTTGAACTCGGCAGCAATGGCGCGGGGGGCCCCTACCTCTACGATGAAGCTGAAACAGGCAATATAAAGATGAATGGCCGCGAAGTCTACAAGTTTGCTGTCAGACAGATGGGCGAATCCAGTGTCAATGTGACTGAAAAGGCTGGATTGAGCAAAGATGATATAGATATGCTGGTGCCTCACCAGGCAAATATAAGGATTATGAATGCTGCACGTGAACGTATGGACCTCCCACAGGAAAGAATGAGTACCACTGTAGATAAATACGGGAATACTTCAGCGGCATCCATACCATTAAGTATCCATCACGAGATTAAAAATGGTAAAATAAAATCAGGAGACACTCTCGTTCTGGTCGGCTTTGGCGGCGGCCTGACATGGGGTGCGATCTGCCTGACATGGGGAGACAATAAGGAGGAGACTCATGGATAAGAGAAGAGTAGTAATTACGGGTATCGGTGCGTTGACACCAATCGGCAATTCCGCGCCCGAAACATGGGAGAATGCCCTTAAGGGAGTCAATGGCGTTGATAAGATTACTCGCATAGATAACAGCGAGTACAATGTCCATGTCGCAGGAGAACTCAAGAACTTCGACATCGAAAACTACATGGATAAGAAAGAAGCACGTCGCATGGACCGCTTCACGCAGTATGCGATGGTCGCTTCCGACGAAGCTGTTGCAGACAGCGGACTCGATATTACGGATGACAACCGTGAGCGTATCGGTGTATGGATCGGCTCAGGTATCGGTGGCATCCAGGCACTGGAAGATGGATTCAAAGTGCTCTACGAAAGAGGACCACGTCGTGTAAGTCCTTTCTTCGTACCGATGATGATACCGGATATGGCAAGCGGCCAGGTATCCATCAAGCATGGTCTTAAAGGTCCGAATGGTGCTACAGTAACGGCTTGTGCCACAGGTACAAACTCGATCGGTGAAGCATTCAAGTTCATCGAACGCGGTCAGGCGGACGCGATGGTCACTGGAGGTACGGAAGCACCGATCACCAGAATGGGTGTTGCAGGTTTCCAGGCCAATAAAGCACTGACGACTTCGGATGATCCAAACAAGGCCTCCCGCCCATATGACAAGAACAGAGATGGATTTGTCATCGGAGAAGGTGCAGGTATTGTAGTGCTCGAAGAACTCGAACACGCAAAGGCCCGCGGTGCAAAAATCTATGGGGAAGTTGTCGGCTATGGTACGACAGGCGACGCCCACCATATTACAGCACCTGCAGAAGAAGGAGAAGGCGGCGCACGTGCAATGCTCGAGGCAATGAAGGATGCAGGCATAAAGCCTGAAGAAATCGGCTACGTCAACGGACATGGAACAAGTACACCGTACAATGACATGTTCGAAACAATGGCCATCCGCAACGTCTTCAAAGACCATGCCTACAAGCTGCTCGTCAACTCCACCAAATCAATGACAGGACACCTGCTCGGCGGTACCGGCGGCATGGAAGCCATCATTACAGCACTCAGCCTGAGAGATGGTAAAGTTCACCCGACAATCAATCTGGAAACACCAGACCCTGACTGCGATTTGAACTACGTCACAGAAGGTGCAGTAGAAGCAGACTTGAAGTATGCCATCTCAAACAGCTTCGGCTTCGGCGGACACAACGCCAGCCTGGTATTCAAAAAGTATGATGAATAGATAGATGATGAAACCTATCTTGCCCAGTGTGGGGAAGACAGGTCAGATTGAAGACAAACCCCGTTTTGACACGGCGTTTGTCTTCTTTTTATATATTCTGATGGATCTCGGATCGTGGACGCCGCCATGGCAAGTTAACGGACCAACTCACCGTCGTGGGCGCTATCATGGCGAGTTAGAGCGCCAATTCACCATCGTGGACGCTACCATGGCGAGTTAACGGGTTAATTCACCATCGTGGGGTCTACCATGGCGAGTTAGAGGGCCAATTCACCGTCGTAGGTGCTACCATGGCAAGTTAGAGGGCTAATCTCATTCCCACTGGCACATCCCCAACAAACTTGATGAAGCAAGAACAAAAATCCGCTTCTTCTCCCTCTTCACGTAGTAGCCGGTAATAAAAAAAGACGGATCAGAGCACTGATCCGTCTATCATCCATATCGTCTATCTGCGTTTTCTGCCGAGCCCCATGGCGCGTTCCATCTTTTCCACCATTTTGTCTGCTTTTCTGGAGGCTTTTTCAGCGCCCTGGTCCAGAATGTCATCGAGTTCTCCACTTTCCAGATAGTGGTCCACTTTATTCTGGAAGTCGATCAGGAATGATTCGACGACTTCGCCAAGTTCGGCTTTGAAAACACCGTAATTGCTGTCTTCATACTGTTTCTCAAGGTCTGCAATGCTCTTTTCGGTCAAAGCGGCATAGATGGTCAGAAGGTTGGATATGCCTGGCTTCTCTTCCTTGTCGTATTTCACTTCGCTGCTCGAATCTGTCACTGCGCTGCGTATTTTCTTGGCCGCAGCTTTCGGATCATCGAGTAGAGAGATGAAACCTTTCTGGTTATCATCGCTTTTCGACATCTTCTTCGTCGGATCGTTCAGACTCATGATGCGTCCGCCGACTTCCGGATGCTTGACTTCGGGAACAGTCAATATATCATTGTATCTGGAATTGAAGCGTTCTGCCATATTGCGTGTCAGTTCGAGGTGCTGCCCCTGATCTTCACCGACAGGTACAACGTCTGTCCCGTAGATCAGAATGTCCGCCGCCATCAGGGATGGATATGTCAGAAGGCCGACACTGATGCCATCACGCTGGTTCTGTTTGCGTGCCTTGTCCTTGAACTGCGTCATGCGCTCAAGTTCGCCGATATAGCTGATGCACTGCATCATCCATGCGGCCTTGGCGTGGGCCGCCACTTCACTCTGGACGAAGAGGGTGATCTTTTCTGGATCGAGGCCGGAAGCCAGGTAGATGGCTGCGAGTTTCCGTGTGTTCTCCCTCAGTTTCAGTCTGTCCTGTGGGACGGTTATCGCATGCTGGTCGACGATGCAGAAGTATGCATCGTATTCATCCTGCATCTCTGCAAACTGCTTGTAGGCGCCGATGTAGTTTCCTATTGTAGGTATGCCGCTTGGCTGAACGCCTGAAAATAATGTTTTCATCTCGTAATCACCTTTATGTTAGTCATTATTTATATGATAATAAAATTTCGGCCACCTTGCAATACAGGAGGTATCGGAGTGGTGACATAAATTTGGCATAATTTTTCTAAAAATTTGCGTGATTATTACATGATTCTCATTTAGTTTTAATCTTTACCCTGTATACTACAGAGTGTAAATAAGGTTTATACCGAAATTTATCAAGTTTCACGAAAAATCATGTCAATTCAGATTAGAAAACAGTCAAAACGGGTATAAACTAATATTACAAATCTTTTTGAAATTGGAGTGTGAGTTGTATGGTAACACTTTTTACTTCTCCAAGCTGCACATCATGCCGCAAAGCGAAAGCATGGTTACATGAACACGAAATTCCTTATACTGAAAGAAATATATTCTCTGAACCACTTGGACTCGATGAAGTGAAAGCGATTCTTAGAATGACTGAGGATGGCACGGATGAAATTATTTCTACAAGATCAAAGACTTTCCAGAAGCTCAATGTAGATATCGACAGCATGCCGATGCAGGAACTCTATACATTGATCATGGAGAATCCTGGTCTACTCAGAAGACCGATCATCATGGACGAAAAACGTCTGCAGGTAGGATACAACGAAGATGAGATTCGTCGTTTTCTTCCGCGCACAGTAAGAACATTCCACTTGAACGAAGCGAAGCGTCTCGCTGAGCTGTAGGTGCTGTTCTTCCCGACAAACAACAATATACTTACAACCAGGATGCCCGCGGATTACTTGAAATCCACGGGTATTTTGGCGTATAATGACATGACAATTCTAAAAGTGGTTTTAGCATTTCGGAATAAGGTATAATATAGATAAGAATCATACTTGAGGGAGAGGAGTGAGAAGTATGAAGATTGAAAGAATTGATGAGTCGACAATCAAGTTTTTCATCACCTACCAGGACATCGAGAAACGTGGGTTTGATAAAGAAGATCTATGGATGAACCGCAAACGTGGAGAAGAGTTCTTCTGGTCCATCATGGATGAAGTGAACCACGAGCAGGAAGAAGATTTTTCAATGGAAGGACCGCTATGGATTCAGGTGCATGCCTATGATAAAGGTATCGAAGTGGTCGTTTCCAAATCCCAGGATGATAAACCATTCTCAACGGAGCAGACGCCTATGGATATAAATAATAATGATGTTGAACAGTTCCTCGAAAATATCGCCGCAGACTCGGAAGAAGTGACACCAATCACAAAAGAACCTGTCATGGTCAAATTCGATGAGTTCGAAGACCTTATCAAGTATACGCACGAGGTGGAAGTTGACGAAACCGTCTACGAAGACCTTCTTATTGCACATAAAGGCAGCTACTACTATCAGATTTTCTTCGACTATCGTATGGATTTCATGGATATGGAACGCATTGAAGCAAAACTTCTCGAATACAGTTCTCCCGCCGAACTATCCAGCATGGTGGTGGAGGAGTACGGTAAAGTCATCATGAGTATGAACGTAAGAAGCAAAGTAAGAAAGTTTTTTAAAGAAAATTAATTTACTTGTATAGAAAATAAATCAAAAGCCTCCTTTTCTACCATATATAGAAGAGGAGGTTTTTTCTATGTTCATCGCACATGATAAAAATGGTACCAGAATCACAGCGAAGGAGGCACAAAAAGGCACGTACTACTTCTGTCCGGTGTGCGGTTCGCCTGTCACCTTCAAATCCGGCAGCGTCAAGACACCGCATTTCTCGCATCACCGCATCATGGACTGTGTCCGTTATCTTTACAAGAAGGAGTCGCTTGCGCATCTGGATGCAAAACATACGCTCTATCTGGCACTGAACCGCCATCCTGTCGCAATGGAGTACTACCTGAAGGAAATCGAGCAGATTCCGGATCTGCTGATCGATCGCACTCGTGCGCTTGAAATCCAGTATTCAACCATTTCACCGGAGCTCATCGTTGAACGGTCACGGGGCTATCACTCCCTCGGCATGGAGGTCATCTGGCTGCTGGATGAAGCGGCACTGCGCATCAACGCGGGCTGCATCATACCGACGCACTTTCAGCTGTCGACCGTCTTCAATGCGTCACTCTTCAGCTACTCCAACAAGCATGGACGTCTGAAGAGATGGACACTTCTGCATCATAGAGGGGGCAGCCGCTACACATACACCGCTGAAGTCCTTGCTCCTGACGCACTCGCCGGTCCGCTTCCGGCTGCACCCGTTGCACCAATCAGACTGGATCAGGACGACATCAGACGCATGATCCGCCATGCACGCCGGCAGAAGAGCCGTTTGAACCCGACGCTCACTTTTCTGTATCAGCTGGGGCTCGATCCGGAGAATCTGCCGGCACATCTCTGCCATAGTGTCGAAGCAGAGCGATGGATCATGAATCCGCCATTGGAATGGAAGCTCTATATCATGCATGCGCTCGATAAGGGGACATTCGACTGGAACCAGTTCAGCCGCTTCATCCGGCTGCGTACCACACAGCAGGTGCCGGACAGGCAGACAGTACTCAGAAGTTTGATTGATGCCTATAAATCGTTATATATTTCACAATAAGTTTCGATACTTGAAATTTATCGGAAATATTGAGAAAATTATATTATCTTGAAAGTGGAGGGAAAGTCATGGCAAAAGTCATTACACGTGAAGAACAGGAAGAGAAATATACATGGAATCTTGAAACAATCTTCGAATCGGATGAAGCATTCGAAGAAAAGTATAAAGAATTGGAAGGGCGTCTCGGTGAAGAGGCACAGTTCCAGGGCAGAATCGATTCGTCGGCAGTGCTCGCTGAAGCGCTGGAAACGGAACGTGCCATCAGTGATGAAATCGGCAAGCTGTTCGTCTATGCCCACCTCAAGCACGACCAGGATACTTCGAATGATACATACAGTGCGCTCGAGTCGAAAGCCCGCACGCTGGTTGTAAAGTTCAATACTGCATGGAGCTTCCTCGTACCGGAAATCATGAAGATCGATCAGGACACGCTTGAGGAGTGGCGCCAGGATGACCGCCTTTCCGAATTCTCCTTCGATCTTGAGAAGCTCAACAGAAAGCGCGCCCACGTGCTCAGTGACAAGGAGGAGAAGCTGCTCGCACAGGCGGGTGAAGTCATGTCGAGCCCGACATCGACATTCGGCATGTTCAACAATGCAGACCTCGAATTCCCGGATGCAGTGGATTCAGAAGGCAACGCGCATGCGCTGACGCAGGGCACGTACATCGACCTGCTCAAGTCAGGCGACCGCACACTCAGGCAGTCGGCATATGAGAATCTGTACAGCACGTATGGTGCCTTCAGGAATACACTCAGCCAGACGCTGCAGGGTGTCGTCAGCACGCACGTCTTCCAGGCGCAGGCACGCGGCTATGATTCCGCAAGGCATCAGGCGCTGTCCAACAACTTCATTCCGGAAGCAGTATACGACAACCTCGTGAAGACGGTGAACGACCATCTGCACCTCATGCACCGCTATACGGAACTGCGCAGGAAGCAGCTCGGTCTTGACAAGCTCAGGATGTATGATGTCTATACACCAATGATCAAAGACGTCGAATTCGAAATGACCTACGAGGAGGCGAAGGACTGGATGCTCAAGTCCCTCGAGCCGATGGGGGACACGTATCTCAACATCATCAAGGAAGGGCTCGAAAACCGCTGGGTGGACGTCTACGAAAATAAAGGCAAGAGAAACGGCGCATATTCCTCCGGCACATACGGCACAAATCCGTTCATCCTGATGAACTGGCAGGATAACGTCAACAATCTGTTCACGCTGACCCACGAGTTCGGGCACAGTGTACACAGCTACTACAGCAGGCAGAACCAGCCATCCAATGCGTCCGGCTATTCCATTTTCGTCGCCGAGGTCGCCAGCAATTTCAACGAAGCACTGCTTGCCGACTACATGTTCAGAAATCTCGAAGATACGAAGAAGAAGCTCTACCTGCTGAATGAGCAGCTGGAAGGGTTCAGAGGCTCCGTCTTCAGACAGACGATGTTTGCAGAATTCGAGCATAAGATCCATTCCATGAAGGAAGCGGGCGAACCGCTGACTGCCGGCAGCCTGAATGTGGTATACGGGGAACTGAACCGCAAGTACTTCGGTGACGCGGTGGAATATGATGAATTCATCGATGTGGAATGGGCGAGGATCCCGCACTTCTACATGAACTACTACGTATACCAGTATTCCACCGGCTACGCAGCAGCTGCGAGTCTGTCGAAGCAGGTGCTTGAAGGGGACAGCGCAGTGGCGGAACGCTATATCAACGAATTCCTCAAAAAAGGGTCGTCCGACTATCCGATCAACGTACTGAAAAATGCCGGCGTCGATATGACGACAAGCGAACCGATAGAAAATGCAATGAAAGTATTCGAGTCGCAACTCGACCAGTTCGAAGCACTACTGGCAGAACTTTAGAGAATGCATTGGCCTCCCATTGGATTTTTATTCATTGGGAGGAATTTTCTGATAACATGCCGGAAGGATCATGTCCATATTTTATATACAAGTTTACAAGTGGATGCGTTTTCATTATGACAGTCTTGTGAAGACGTGTTCAAAATGTTGTCTGGGCACTATTTTACGTGGTATATTTTAGACATGAAATTTTTATCACTAAAACATACCCCTTTGTTTAAAAAGTGAAAAATTTCTCCCATCCCCTTTGTTTGAGCAGCACACTATAGAAGGTGTGCTGCTTTTTTATTTATTCAGGATAAGAGTATATATATGCGGCACGGTGGATCATTGCGATCACCGTGCCTTTTTCTGTTTCCATTGGGATGGGACATACATATAAAAATAGACATCAGCTCGGCTGATGTCTCCTGCGTCTCTATTTATATTATAAAAATACTATCTTCCCAGTACAGATGTACCGCCTCGTACCTGGTAGTACATGCCATCTTCTGTTTCAAATTCTTCGACCAGCCGCTGCAGGCGCAGCTTTTTCAGTTCGTTGAGCAGCAGGCCGGTCCGCCATTCGAAGACTGTCTTCAGCTCATGGAAGCTGACCACTTCATAGGACTCGATATAGTCGTGGATACTTGGCAGAGGATGCTTCTCTATCTCCTTGTCGATGAGCTCATTGATGATATAGGTATAGATATGATAGGGATATACGCCTTCCACCTTGACCCCTTCTGATTCGATGTCTCCGGAGAAGAAGATCATGGCAGGCAATGCCTCGACATCCATCTCACGGTACACCATGAGATCACGTTTAAGCAGGCTGCGGACCTCTTCCGAGTGGGCATCGATCATGAAGGCGTGGACATCCAGACCTGCGAGCCTGGCGCTCTCCTCCATATGCTGTATGGTGCATATGTTCTTTGTCGGCACAATCCGGTTCAGGACATAGCGTATGAATGCACGTGCCTTATTGCGTCCCTGTATTTCTGCAGCCTTATAGGCAAGCGCGATATTGTCGATATCCGAGGTGGACTGGGCCTGGCATTTAGTCAGCACCTGCAGAGAAGGCGCCAGTATCTTCTTTATTGTGACGTGACCCCGATACTCGAGCTGCAGCTTGTTGATGATTGGTTCAAGCGCAAGGCAATCCGCCGAGAACGGGTCGAAGAAGTAGAAGATTTCAATATGATGGGATGTCGGTTCGAGTACGAGTGACTGTGTTCCAGTTCTGTTCATGTCCTCACCCTGCTTAATCTATTGAATTCACCATATGGTTCGCTGTCAGTGTATACCGTGCCATGATGAATGTTTTCAATTCTTCTTCAAGACCCACTTCATCCATTGCCTTCGCCATGTTCTCAAGCCATGCATCGCGTGCTTCCGGTGTAATGCGGAAGGGCACATGGCGGGCTTTCAGCATCGGATGTCCATACTGTTCGTTATAGAGATTGGGTCCGCCGAGGAACTGGGTCTGGAACAGCTTCTGCTTATATGCTGTCTCAGTCAGATCATCGGGAAAAAGATGGTTGATGCGCGCATCTTCCGACACGTGGCCATAGAAGATATCAATCATGCGATGCAACTTTTCCTCTCCGATATCCTTATAGGGTATTGGCATAGTTATCACCTGAGCGGATGCTTTCAAGTTTATTGTAGAAGCGTTCAACTTTCGTTGTTTCCTTGCGGCGTTCTATGCTGTATTGTTCGAGCAGATCCATGAATCGCGTCTCGCCTTTATCGTACTGGTCCACTTCATACTCCAGTTCGAAGTCTTCAGTGTCGAGAAAATTATTCTTATCCAGTACGAGCAGCCCCTCCCTATAAGGGACTTCCCGACGTTCTGTCGACAGAGCACCATAGATCTTGAGCTGTGTTGTATCTATATTGAAGCGTTCGAGTTCACCCAGAATCAGTTCCGGCACTTCGTCCGTACGGATATTACGGTCGAAGTTCAGATCATTTTCGACTTCGCCATGATATTCCATGACACCTTTTTCCGTCGGTTCCTTGAGCGTCATGATCTGCTTGCCGCCTGTATCCCTGATTCTGAGCAGAAGGCGATGGTGTTTTAAATCAAGATCCGGGGTATCTATATAGAAGTTCGTCTGCACGATGGGCTGTGTTTTGGTGAACAGTGCACTGTGCAGACGTCCATATTCTTCCCCTGTCAATAAGTTCTTAAATTCTATCTCCAGTTCTTTCATCAGATCCACTCCTTAATCATTATTATCTATAATTTGAAATGCAGTGTAAAGTAAACAGTTTATGACGTTATCAAATGGTGGATACTATGGTAAAATAAATGGCGCAAGGAGTGAAAATAATGGATATTTATGTAACAGAGATAAAATATGAAGACGAAGCATTGAAATGCTATGCAGATGAAGAGACAGAAGGTCTCCAGGCCGCATCACGCATGATCGTCGATTCCGATAACATGGCGTTCATCTACCTCCTGGATGATGGTGAGCAGTTCAGAAGGGTGCATTTCGTGAAGGAGACATGGTCCATGCTGCGCACACACCACAGCGCTGAGGTCATACTGAATACGGATGTGATCCTGACTGATTTCTGGGATGAGCTGGACTATCTCGTCGACAACATCTACGGCAACAACAATTATGGGGAAGCATTTGAAATTGCAGTCAAGGAAGAGTTCACACATTAGAACGGATTTAGACTGGAGTGTAAGCGATGGAACAATGGGAGAAGTTTCTTGCACCTTACAAGCAAGCTGTTGAGGAGCTTAAGGTGAAGCTGAAGGGCATGCGCCAGGATTATCAGCTCAACCGTCAGTCCTCTCCGGTGGAATTCGTAACAGCAAGAGTAAAGCCGGTACAGAGCATCATCGAGAAGGCCAGTGCACGCAACATTCCCTACGATCGTCTGCAGGAGGGGATGTATGATATTGCAGGCGTCAGGATCATGTGCCAGTTTGTCGATGATATCGAAGTGATCTGTGCACAGATCCGCAACCGTACCGATATGCGGGTGGTTGAAGAGCGGGACTATGTCGCCAATACGAAGGAGAGCGGCTACCGGTCGTATCACCTGATTGTGGAATACCCGGTCGAACGGCTCTCCGGAACCGTCAGTATTCTGGCGGAGATACAGATCCGCACATTGGCGATGAATTTCTGGGCAACGATTGAACATACACTGAACTATAAGTACAGCGGGGAATACCCGCCGGAAATAAAGAAACGTCTGCAGAATGCAGCAGAAGCGGCATACCTTCTCGATCAGGAGATGTCGGAGATCCGTGAGGAGATCCAGGATGCCCAGAAGTACTACACGAAAAAGCGCAATATGCGCTAGCATGATGGATATGGATTCCAGAGAGGAGTGGCGGCATGAAATTTTTCATCGTTTCCAAAGGAGACACCAAATCGAATGCCTTGAAGGATAAGATGATGAACTATATGGTGGATATGGGCATGACATCGGATCAGACGGCGCCGGACATCGTCATATCGGTCGGCGGCGATGGCACGCTGCTCCAGGCCTTCCACCGCTATCAGCATCTTCTGGATCATACGGCCTTTGTCGGCGTACATACAGGGCATCTCGGGTTCTATGCAGACTGGCTGCCTCAGGAAGTGGAACGCCTGATCATCGCCATACAGAATGATGAGTTCCAGGTCATCGAATATCCGCTGCTCGAGACGATCATCCGCTATGAGACGGAAGGCACGGAAACCCGCTACCTGGCGCTTAATGAAGCGACACTTCGGACCGACAACGGTACAACCCTTGTCATGGATGTGGATATAAGAAACCAGCATTTCGAACGGTTCAGGGGAGATGGCCTGTGTATTTCCACGCCATCCGGCTCGACCGCCTACAATAAGGCACTCGGTGGTGCGCTGATCCATCCATCCATCGAAGCCATACAGATTACGGAGATCGCCTCCATCAACAATAGGGTGTTCCGTACAGTCGGCTCACCGCTCGTACTGCCGAAGCATCATACATGCCAGGTACTGCCGGTGAACAGCGAAGTCTATCAGATGACAATCGATCATATAAACCTCGTGCACAAGGGCGTCAAATCGATCCAGTTCAGAGTCGCAGATGAAAAGATGAGATTTGCCCGCTTCAGACCATTTCCATTCTGGAAAAGAGTGCACGACTCCTTTATTTCCTAGAGTTCAAAGCACTGTTGAAGTGCTTTTTTAATTTTTCATATAATATGTAATCCAAGAATATACGTAGGTGGTGGCATCATGGCTGAAATAGAAGAAAAAACGGAAATTGAGCTTGAGTACGAATCGCTGCTCGTCCATTTGAGGGAAGCACATATCGATACATTCCGGGACGTATTCTTCGATCTGCACAATTATGAGCAGAGTGAATTCTATCTTGAACTGGAAGAAGCAGACCGGCAGAGAATGTATCACTATCTCAGTCCGGAGGAAGTGGCCGGGTTCTTTGACAGCCTCGAGCTCGATCCGGAGGAATATGAGACACTGTTCGATGCCATGGATGCGCGCTATGCAGCGGAGATGCTCGGGGCCATGCAGTACGATAATGCCGTCGATATACTGAGTGAAGTTTCAAAAGAGAAGCTCACCTCGTTCCTGACCCTGATGGAACGCTCGGACGCGCAGGAGATACGCAAGCTCATGAACTATGAAGAGGACACCGCCGGTGGTATCATGACCACCGAATTCGTCAGCGTCACCTCGCTGATGACGGTGCGGGAGGCCATGCGCCATCTGAAGCGGATGGCACCGAATTCCGAAACCATCTACTACGTCTTTGTTGTGGATACCGATCGCAAGCTTGCAGGCATCCTTTCCTTGAGGGAACTGATCATTGCAGATGATGATGCCTACATCGGGGATATCATGGTCGAGCGTGTCGTCTCCGTCCTTGTGTCCGAGGACCAGGAGGAAGTTGCCCGGATCATGCGTGACTACGACTTTCTGGCAATGCCGGTTGTCGACTACCAGGACCACCTGCTCGGCATCATCACAGCGGATGACATCATGGACGTCATCGATGAAGAGGCGAGCGAGGACTATTCCAGACTTGCCGGTATGACGGAGATCGAGCCGACTTCCGATTCTTCATTTTCAACGGCGAAGAAGCGGCTGCCATGGCTCGTCGGACTGACGTTCATGGGCATGATCACAGCAGCGATGCTGACCACTTTCGAGGATACGCTCGCCCAGGTGGCTGTACTCGCCGCCTTCATCCCGATCATCGGGGGCATGGCCGGCAACAGCGGCACCCAGTCGCTCGCTGTCGCCGTGCGCGGTATCGCGACAGGAGAAATAAAAGATACGAGCAAGATGAAGCTGGCACTGCGTGAGACGGGATCCGGCATCATTACGGGACTCGTATGCGGTCTCATTCTTTTCGGCATCATCAGTCTCTTGTACCAGTCGCCGATTCTTGGTATTATCGTCGGAGTAAGTCTGCTGATTGCCATGACGCTGGCGACACTGCTCGGAACACTCGTACCGCTCGTGATGAGCCGTCTGAACATCGACCCGGCAGTAGCCAGCGGACCGTTCATTACAACGGCGAATGACATCATCAGTCTACTGGTGTATTTCTCACTCGCGAATGCATTCATGTCTTACTTGCTATAAGGAGAAAATAATGGAACATGGACCATCTGTAGTATCATTGGCAATTGTCGTCCTTGCAGCACTGCTGACGCCAATACTGATCAATAGACTAAGAGTAAGCTTTTTGCCAGTGGTGGTTGCAGAGATCATAGTCGGGGTCATCATCGGAAGATCATTCCTTGATATCGTCGATGCCAGCGACCCTTGGCTGAATATACTGTCCACGCTGGGTTTTATATTTCTGATGTTTCTCAGTGGTCTGGAAATTGATTTCGATGCATTTACGCAGAAATCCTCCGGCCAGAAGAAATCGAAAGTGCTGAAACGCCCGCTGCCGAATACTCTGATGCTCACAGTCGGTATATTCCTGGGCATTCTCGCACTGAGCTTCCTGTTCGCCTTAATGATGCAGAGCTTTGGTGTGTTTGATGACATCTTCCTGCTCGTCATCATCATTTCGACGATATCCCTCGGTGTCGTTGTGCCGACATTGAAGGAAGCAAACCTGATCACCACCCAGATGGGGCAGATCATTCTGCTGGTTGCCGTCATTGCGGACTTGGCAACGATGATCATGCTGGCATTCTATTCCCAGCTCTATGCGGATTCGAGCCAGCCGATCTGGCTGATGGCGATCCTGATCGGATTCGCCATACTGTTCTACTTCCTCGGACGGGTCATGCACCAGTCCCAGCTCATCAGACAGCTCAATAACGGGACGATGCAGATCGGCATCCGCGGCGTCTTTGCGCTGATCATCATGCTGGTTGCACTGGCTGAAGGTGTTGGAGCCGAGAACATACTCGGTGCCTTCATTGCAGGCTGTATCGTCAGCCTGCTGAAACCGGACCAGGATACGGTGCACAAGCTGGACTCATTCGGCTACGGGTTCTTCATCCCCATCTTCTTCATCATGGTGGGCGTCGACCTCGATCTGCCATCGCTGTTCTCGGACAGCCGCGTCTTCATCCTGATACCGGTACTGCTTGCCGCGTTCCTCTTGAGCAAGCTTATACCGGTGGCCATACTGCTGCGGTATTTCGACGTGAAGCGGGTCACCGCTGCCGGCTTCCTGCTGACATCGACGCTGTCGCTCATCATCGCAGCTGCGGTCATTGCGGAGGAGATCGGCATGATCACAAGTGCCGAGAGCGGCATGTTCATACTGAGTGCCGTCGTCGCGTGCATCATTACGCCGGTCGTCTTCAAGCAGCTCTATCCGAAAGGGGAAAATGAAGAGCGCTCGATCAACGTGACGATCATCGGCAACAACCAGCTGACTGTCCCGGTGGCGCATAGCATCGCCGGTGGCCTGTACCATGTGAAACTCGTCTTCCATAAGAACTATACAGATTCGAGGGAAAAGAGTACTGAAAACTTGAGCTTCAATGAAATCGCGGAGTACTCGGAGGAATGCCTTGATGGCATCGATGCCTTCGATGCCGATATCGTCGTCCTCGGGGCGAATGATTCCGATATCAACTGGCGTGTCGCCCAGATGGCCGAGAAGCACGGTGTCGAGCGGATCATCTACCGTGTCGATGATCCGGCTCAGGAAAATGCGGTCAAAGAACGCGGATTCGAGCTGTTCTCCACGATGCTCAGTTCAAAAACACTGCTGCGTGGGCTCATCGAGTCTCCGAATATGATGCAGCTCCTGTCGGATGAAGAGACATCCATCTACGAAATACAGATGAACAACTACCGCTATGACGATATGATGCTCAGAGACTTCCCATTCACCGGAGACATCATCTTCCTGCGTATTCTGCGTGGCCAGGAATCGCTTGTGCCGCACGGGGATACACAGCTGTTCGTCGACGACCGGATCTTCATGACCGGTTCAAGGGAGTATGTCGAGGAACTGAAGCGTGAGCTCGAACTCTACTGATCGATGGCGTGTGTCCCGTCTGGGGACACACGCTTTTTCAATATATGAATGTCCGGCGGAAATATCTTTTTTGTTGCATTTCAATTTGAAAAAATGTAGATTAGGAGTAGGTACTAATAACAAATTATAATTGTCAGTGCACATTGGGGCACGCAATGAGTTGAAAAGGGAGTATATACTTATGAATCTCGAAGGTAAAACTTTTGTCATCATGGGTGTTGCCAACAAGCGCAGTATCGCTTGGGGCGCAGCACGCGCACTCGATCAGCTGGGTGCAAAACTGGTGTTTACGATTCTGAACGAGCGTTTCAGACGTGAGCTGGATAAACTCCTCGGAGAACTTGAGGGCAACCACGATATCATCGTCGAATGCGATGTGACGAATGATGCGCAGGTTGAAGCTTCATTCAAGGAAATCGGTGAAAAGACAGGCGGCATCGATGGCGTGCTGCATGCAATTGCATTCGCCGGCAAGGATGAACTACAGGGTGGCTATAGCGAAACAACGAGAGAAGGCTTCAAGAATGCCCTCGATATCAGTGCATACTCACTGGCGGTTGTTTCAAGGCATGCCAAGACGATCATGAATGAAGGCGGCAGCATCGTGACAATGACCTACCTCGGCGGCGAGCGCGCAATGCCGAACTACAACGTCATGGGTGTCGCGAAAGCAGCACTTGAATCCAGCGTACGCTATCTGGCACTGGACCTCGGCGCGTCCGGCATCCGTGTCAACGCAGTATCTGCCGGTCCGATCCGTACACTCAGCTCTTCAGCAGTCGGCGATTTCAAGTCGATCCTGAAGGAAATCGAAGAGCGTGCGCCATTAAAGCGCAACGTCGACCAGCTTGAAGTGGGCAACACGGTTGCCTTCCTGCTGAGCGGCTTCTCAAGCGGCATCACAGGTGAAGTGCTCCACGTCGATTCCGGCTACCACATCATGGCCTAGATATCAGAATGCAAAGTCCGAATGCGGGCTTTGCATTTTTTTGTCTGAAAATGGACATGAAAGAACCCGTACACGTCTGCTTGACGGTACAGGTTCATATATGGATATGGTCTAGCCTTCGCCGAGCCGGTATGTTTCGTAGACTTGCCACACACCGTTCTCCAGCTGATAGAGCAGGCTGATCTTATCCAGCGTCTCCTTGTGCTGGATGCCGATCATGCTCAAGTGCCCGAAAATATCTTCGTATTCCTGGGTCGTCTGTCCCTGGGCGATGGTCAGGTGCGGCACGAACGGGTGTTTATTCTCACCGTAGAAGTCACCTTTGTTCAATGCATCATGGAGTGACTCGAGTGACTCATTCTTTTCCACTTTGAAATAGATGACGAGAGAGTTCGGTGAGAAGCTGGAGACTTTCTTGATTTCGATCTCGGTCGGCTGCTGCTGTTTCGCAACTTCGCTCAAGTATTTTGCAATCTCTTCCTTCTCCGACTCGTCTGCTTCAAAACCCTCTTTGATCGTAATATGTGGGGGAATGAGAGCATAATGTGTATCGTATCTTTTTCTGTATTGATTTACTTTGTCTTGCAGTTCTTTGGACGGAAACATTGCTACTCCGAACTTCATCGTGATTCCTCCCTATCGATTATATTCTCAATTATAGCAAATTTCTTACTAGTTAGCATAGTAGTCACCCGAGAAAATGTTTCAGTGCAGGTTCGAGCTCAGGTTTCCATGACTTCCATACGTGTCCGCCTTCAAGCTCGCGGTACGTATATTCGAGCGGTTCAGATGATAGATAGTCGTTCAGTTTGCGGTTTGGTGTCAGGAAATCGGCCTGTTCCTTGGAGATGGTGATGAAATCATCCTCTTCAAGCCCGATTGTGTGATAGAGGTCGAGGTGCATCAGTGACATCTGCGACTGGAAGCGCCCGATGAACGCATCATCGACGAATGGGCTGAAAGCCAGCGCCTGTGAGAATGTCGCCGGATAGGTGGCTGCGACTGAAAAGGCGAAGCTGCCAGCCAGCGAATCTCCCATCAGTGTACGTGATGTGCCGACTTTGAGCGTCGGGAATGTGGCATCAATCCAGCTGATCAGCTCCCTCGCCACAAAGGTCACGAAATCATCATGGCGGTCCCCATTCGGGCTGAAGTAGTCATTGCGCCATTCTACACTTGGATAGGGTACGCCGACGATGATGGCACGTTCGATCTCTTCATTTTTCCTAAGCTTCTCATACGCCCTTTCTATCTGGCCATATCTGAAGAAATCCTGCGAGTCGAACGTAATGATCACCTCGTGCTTGTATAGGTCTGAAAAGTTCTTCGGCAGATAATACTGGATTTCATAAGTCTCTCCGAGTGTTTCCGATTCGAAATCGATAGTGTGGATCTTTCCTGGTTCCATTTCCATAAAATAACCCCCTTATGGCTAGTTTACCAATAAGGGGGCATCTTCGAAACATTAATTCATTGTATATCAGCGGTCGAGCTTTCTGACATCTGGATTGTATTCCTTCTCTTCTTTGAGACGCTGTGGATAGTCATGATGCCAGAAATCCGCTTCCTTGACTGTCGACGCGTCCGGTGAATAGATTGCGTACTTGCCGGAACCTTTCTCCTTCTTCTGGCGCTCGAAATCCCTGAGGGCTGCGAGTGCCGGCTTCTGCAGGATCAGTATGGCGATGACGTTCAGCCACGCCATCAGCCCGACCCCGAGGTCACCCATATCCCATGCCAGCCCGGCAGAGCTGACTGTGCCGTAGAACACGGAGGCAACCAGAAGGACACCAAGCAGGATCTTCAGAATAGGCCAGCGGCCGTGTGTCAGATAGACAAGGTTCGTCTCTGCAATATAGTAGTAGGCGAGTATTGTCGTATAGCAGAAGAACAGCAGTGCAAACGAGATGAAGTAGGAACCGAAGCCGACAAAGTTGATGTCGAATGTCTCCTGTCCGCTGAATGCTTTATCAAGACCTGCCTGGGTATAGGCGACTGTACCGCCGTAGTTCTCCTCACCATCCGGTGATACCTGGTGGACACCGCTGTCGACGATAAGGCCGTCATTGCCGTCCGACACGTTGTACATGCCGGTCATCAGAATCATCAGTGCTGTGGCTGTACATACGAACAGCGTATCGACATAGACCGAGAACGCCTGGACGAGTCCCTGCTTTGCAGGGTGGGATACTTCTGCAGCACCGGCTGCGTGCGGTCCTGTACCTTGACCGGCTTCGTTCGAGTAGATGCCGCGCTGGACACCGATTGCGATCATGGCACCGACGATGCCGCCGAACTGCTGCTCAAGACCGAATGCACTGCGGAAGATGAGCCCGAACATTGCAGGCACTTCCTGTATATTTATGAGGACGACGATGATTGCGACCGCGATATAGACGAGCGCCATGAACGGCACGACCGCTGAGGCAACGTTTGCGATGGAACGGATTCCCCCGAAGATGACAAGGCCGACGAGTACGACAAGCGCGATACCGATGACCCAGTGCTCTACCGGGAAAGAATTGGTCATTGATCCAGCAATGGAATTGGACTGGATGCCTGGAAGCAGGAATCCGGTCGCAAGAATCGTGACAAGTGCGAAGACGATGGCATATGCTTTGCCTATACCGCCGCCGATTCCTTTTTCTATGTAGTAGGCTGGACCACCACGGTACTGCTTATCTTCATTCTGCTTATAGATCTGTGCAAGTGTCGACTCGATGAAGGCGCTGCCTGCACCGAGGAAGGCGATCAGCCACATCCAGAAGATGGCGCCCGGTCCGCCGATGAAGATGGCGGTCGCAACACCGACGATGTTACCTGTACCGACACGGCCGGACAGTGATACGGCAAGTGCCTGGAAACTCGAGATGCCGACTGGTGATTTTTCCCCCTGGAACATCAGGCGGATCATTTCCTTGAAGTGTCTGATCTGGAAGAAGCGCATTCTCAGACTGAAATAAAGTCCGACGGCGAGCAGGCCGTACACGAGAGGCGAACTCCACACCAGTCCATTCAGAAAGTCTACAATTGATTGCATAGTTATTTTCCCCTTTTCCCCTTTGTATTGAAGATTCTGACAATATTTATGATACTGTTAGTTCACGCATTTGTCCATATATATTTAATGCGCCATGTATTTTTATGATACACTGTATACACCTTTTAAAAATGTCAATGGAGGAGCAGTTGAATATGACAAAAAAAGTCTGGTTCCAAACCGGTATTGCAATCATCATCACCCTGCTGATCATCATGCTCGTCATTCGGGTGCAGGTCATTTTCGAGCCGGTCTTCACAATCGTGGCGACAATTTTCGTGCCTCTTCTCCTTGGTGGGCTGCTGTATTATATTACCGAACCGATACAACGCTTTCTTGAAAAGAGAAAGGCTGGCAGGTTGACCAGCATTCTGGCAGTATTCGTCATCATCCTGCTCGTTCTGACGATGCTTTCCATGATCATCGTGCCGATGGTCACAGAACAGGTGCAGAATCTCATTTCCCGTGCGCCATTGATTCAGAATGAAATACAGGACGTCTTCAATATGATCCTGTCGTATAGGGATCGCCTGCCGATCAATCCGGAGCAGTACATCCAGGATGCGCTGAATCGTGGATCGCAGATGCTCTCCAATCTGGCGAGCAATGCGTTTACGATTCTGACAAGTACAGTGAGCGTACTGATCACACTGGTCCTGGTGCCATTCTTCTTCTTCTTCATGCTGAAGGACCACGAGAAGCTCATTCCTTCCATGGTCTCTCCATTCAGGGGCACCTTGAAGCAGTTTCTGACCGAACTGTTCTATGATATCGATCATACACTGCGCGCGTTCATACAGGGACAGATGCTTGTCAGCTTCATCCTCTGCATCATCCTGTACATCGGCTATGTGATTGTTGGACTGGATTATGCATTATTGCTGGCAATATTTGCACTGTTCATGAACCTGATTCCGTTCATCGGTCCATGGATTGCTTTCCTGCCTGCAGCACTGCTTGCAGTCATCCAGGATCCGTTCCTGCTGGTCTGGGTTTCACTCATCACGCTGATTGCCCAGCAGATCGAAAGCAATCTGATTACACCGAACGTCATGGGACAGACGCTCAAGCTGCACCCGTTGACAGTCATCACTGTAGTACTCGCGGCAGGAAACATAGCTGGATTCATCGGCATGCTGATTGCGATACCGACGTATGCGGTCGTCAAGACGATCATCCAGAATATGTGGAGATACCGCAGCAACCTCAAGGAAACAATGTTCACCACCACAGGTGAAGGTGGACCACCACAGTAGACAGAAAGCGGGGGCAACCCCGCTTTTTTTTGTAGTATAAGGGTGGGGCGAAGGACGGCATTGCTTGCAGTGCATGAAAAAAGGGTATGAGTATGAATAGAAGATTATAGGGGATGATGCCATGAAAGTCATCATTATAGGAATGTGGAACAGTTTTCCGAAGGGGCTGGAGCCGACGTCCGGCTACCTGGTCCAGAAAGACGGAGTTTCGATCCTGCTCGATGCAGGCAGTGGTGTGGCTGCAAATGTACAGAAATACACCAGTATCCACGACATCGATCATATCTTCCTCTCCCACTATCATCATGATCACGCAGGGGATATCGAGGCATTCATGCTGGCCAGAAAGATGGCCAGGCAGCTGAAACGTGTCGACCGGAATCTCAAGATCTACGGCCCGGAAAGCGGCACCATCGTCAAGACTATCCGCCGGGCGAAGTACAGCACCTTCATGCCGATCCGCGCTCAGAAGCACTACACCGTCGGGCCCTTCCAGATTGAATTCCACCGCAACGAACATCCAGTCGAAACATATGCCATGCGAGTCACCGATAACGAGGGGAGTGTATTCGTTCATACATCCGACTCAAGCTACCGCAGCAGCCTTGTGCGGTTTGCATTCGGTGCAGATCTGCTCATCATCGACTGCAAACTCTACGAAGGATTCGACGGCAAGGTGGATGGTCATATGAACGCCGAGCAGGCCGGCCGGCTCGCATCGAAATCCGATGTCCAGATGACCCTCCTTGCCAACCTGCCCCATCACGGAGAACTCGAAGTGCTGCTCGACAGTGCCAAACAGCATCCGACGAATGTAGTCAGGCTGGCTGAAGCCGGAATGAAGATCGAAATCTAGAAAACAAGAGTCCGACCCCGTTGATCGAGGTTCGGACTCTTGTCTATTTTTGTGTGGGTCGGCTGGAGGATCGGCTGACGCCCGAGCACTCATCCCACATCCCTTCGCCTGAACAGCATCACACCGGCACCCATCATCAAGATTCCGAGTCCGACAATGATGAACCATGGTGTCCAGGCCATTTCTTCAACCGGCAGTGCCGCAAGATGGTGGAACGGCGTCGCCAGCAGCCATTCATCGCCAAGCCCGATGATCAGTCCGAGATAGTTGACGAAAAATGTGAAGAGCAGGTAGAACCAGACGATGAAATGCAGCTTTGCACGAAGCCCGATCAGCAGCACCGACAGTCCAACGAATGCGATGATGCCGGCACTGTAGTTGATTGCAGCAATGACGTAGTCGCCGGCCGTCATATCGATGCCTCGGACCGTCATGCTCGCGCCGTACATGCTGAGCAGCGCAATGAGCACACCGGCTATTCCGACGATCACTGCATACAGACCGTGGCTCGGCAGCATGACCGTCCGGCGCATTCCGGCGCTCTCCAGCCATTCGAGCCGGCCGTGCTTCTCTTCGCGCAGTATGCGGCCTGAAACCATGAGGGCCGGAATCACACCGATGACAGAGGTGATCATGATGAGCACGCTGATGAACTGGCCGATCGGATCTTCCCCGGTCGCGGCCATGCTGTTGGCAAGAAATGCATTTTCATTGATGAACGCATCGAGATCCCCGAAAATCGAACCATATGATGCACCGATCAGCGCCATGCCGACGAGCCAGCTCGCCACGAGCACCTTCATGCTGCCGGTCATCAGCCGGGGGTATGAACCGATGGTCCGCGGTTTTTTATTCCTCTCCATGCTGAAATATGCATCCCCGAGGTCCCTTCTGGAAAATAAAGCCCAGGCGAGCCCGGTGAAAACGGCGATCAGCAGAAATGGCAGCAGCCACAATACTTCATTGGAGGCGAATGACTCGAGCCGTGTCAGCCAGTTGTAGGGCGATATGACAGACAGCTCGGGCCGTGCCACGTCAGTGATGGCACGGTACAGATAAAGCAGCAGCAGAATGGTGAGCGCCATGCCGAATGTCCATTCCGAACTGCCGAGGAGCTGGGCAAACACGAGTGTCAGCGTATAGAACATCAGGCCGAACAAACTGGTGCCCACAGCATAGAGTGTGCATCCGGCAAGTGTAAACGAGTCGTCCGACGACAAGTATGTGCCGAGAAAGATCACCAGGCCGAGCAGTACGTTCATGCCGGCGCCGATCAAAAGCTGTGTCATGAATATGGCCCCTCTCGTGATGCCGGCACTGTTGACGTATTCAATCAGGCCCTGGTCCTCCATTCTACGGCTGATGGCATTGGCGATCATGATGCCGAAAAGACCGTGGATGATTGCCATGAAGACGAGCATTTCATGGCTGAACATGACAGCAATCGTATAGGCGCCTTCCGGTACGGGGCCGATCATGGCGATGAGTGCCGGGTTGTCGAGTGTCTGCCGGAGCACTTCCCGTTCCTGTTCACTGCTGTACAATCCCTCGAATGCGAAGGGGACGATCAGGGTGAGCGCACTGATGCCGGCAATCCACAGCAGGATGCGCAGCCATAAATCTTTCAGTATCAGACCGATGAAGGCGTTCATGGTGACACGCGTCCATCTTCATAGTAGCGCATGAATATATCTTCAAGCCTTGGCGGCAGTGTTTCCAGGTGGTGCGGCTGATAGCGTGCGACCGCCTGGAGGAAATCACCGACGGAATCATTGTCGACACGCATATGCGTGCCATCATCTGCTTCCTCATAATCATGGACGTATGGCAGCTTCTGCATTTCAGCAAGGTTCTGTCCAGATTTCACGACATACTCGGTGCGGGTGATGTGGCGCAGCGTTTCAAGCCGTCCGGTCTCGATGATTCTGCCTTCACGGATGATGGCGATGCGATCGGCGAGTTTTTCCACTTCCGATAATATATGGCTCGACAGCAGTATGCTGCGTCCCTCCGCTTTCGCTGCTGCAAGCTGTTCATGGAAAATGCGCTCCATCAGCGGGTCGAGACCGGAAGTCGGCTCGTCGAAGATGAGCAGGCGGGCGTCCGACAGGAAGGCGCAGATCAGGGCGACCTTCTGGCGGTTCCCTTTGGAGTATGTCCTGCATTTTTTCTTTGAATCCAGACGGAATTGTGCAATCAGGTGGTCCTTCTTCGCAGTATCGGTATAGCCTCTCACTTTCATGAAGAAGCGTATGACCTCCTCGCCCGTCAGATTGCCCCACAAGTTCACATCCCCTGGAACATAGGCGATGTTCTGCCTGTAGTGGCGATTGCCGGCAACAGTCTGCCCATCCATCAGAATATCTCCAGAATCCGGCGTCAGCGCCCCGATGATCATGCGCAGGGTAGTGGACTTGCCTGCCCCGTTCGGACCGATGAAACCGAAGACCTCGCCTGCCTCGAGCTTGAATGAAACATCCTTTGCTGCGACTGTCTTTCCAAACGTTTTCGTCAAATCTTTCAGTTCAAGAACTGTCATTGTCATACCTCCTTGTAATAGAGCTTCCGCATTGTATCGAGATAGCCGTCGAACTGCTCGAAGTAGGTATCGACCTGGTCGAAGTCGATGCCTTCCGCCTCGAAGTACTGCTCCATCTCTTTGATATAGCCTTCGAACGTCCAGCCGATCATCTTCATTGCCATCTCCCGGTCGATATCCGTACGGAACAGCGTCATATCGACGTTTTCATACATCGACTTCATGCTCCACTCGCGCAAAGTCTGCATTTTTGACTGGTAGCGCTCAAGGAGCCCTTCAGCATAGTACATATGCGTGACGAACCGGGCAATTTCCGGATGCTGGGTAAAATAGAGATGTTTGAGCTTTGATAGTCTGGCCAGCCGTTCGATGAAACCTTCCGCTTCTGTCGTGAACCGGGAAAGCAGATGCGTTGTAAAATGATCGTAGGCGAACTCGGCGGTACTCAGATAGAGCGTTTCTTTATTTTCGAAATAGTAGTAGAGCAGCCCTTTGCTGATGCCGGCAGCGCCGACGATGCGATTGGTCGAAGCATTTTTGTAGCCGTGCGCCGAGAACTCTGCCATGGCGGTGGTCAGAATATGGTACTGCTGACTGTCATCGAGCTTCTTGAATGGTTTTTTCATGGTCGCCCCCTTTACTTTGACCACTCTGGTCAACTTAATTGTATGCCTATTGACCATACTGGTCAATAACTTTTTACACAATATTTTCGATATATGGAGTATCACAGTAAGGAGGGCATTCATGAATCCAATCGAGTATCTGAAGAGGCAGGGGTTTCGCGTCACATCGGACCCGGCAAAGTACGAAAGCGGCGTATGGGGGAAGCGCGACTACACGGTCGACGGCTATAACTATGACACATACTGCGGCGGCTACCACCGGGCATATGATCTTGCCAAGGCGCATCTGGCACCAGTCCCGGCAGTATGCAACGGGGAGGTGGTTGCGGGCACCAGCCGATATGGCAACTTCGGCGGGACTGTCGTCGTGGCAAATAAAGCACTCGGCATCCAGGTGATCTACGGGCATCTCGCACGCAATCTGAAAGTCCGCATCGGCCAGTCCATCAAACAGGGCGACACCGTCGGTCTGCAGTCCTACACAAACTACGACAATGTAAGGATGGCAAGCCATCTGCACATCCAGTTCCAGAAATACGGCTACATCCCGAATGAACGTGCATTTGTATGCAGCGGCATCGATCCACTCCAGATAGACGTGGGAGGCGAATCCTACGACGATGCATGGCTGTGGCATGGCCAGTTCAAAACGGACAGCCGCATCCGCATAAGGCATCATCCATCAGCGCATTCAGCAACGGATGGCATCCTGCCGAAAGGCGCAAAGGTCCGCTTCGACAAGCTTTTCGTCAATGAGGGGCTATGGTGGATCCGCATCATGATAAGAAATGAACTGAAGTGCATCGCCATCGGAAAGAGACGTACAGGCATCAACTTTCGTATGGCCGACCAGACCGGTGATCTGTGGGGAAGGGTAAGCAACCTGGATACGTCGAGAGGAAAGGAAAAATAAAAATAAAACCGGATGGGCCATCTGACTTCTTTAAGAAGAAGGACGGCGCATCCGGTTTTTGCGATTTTGGCTATTGATGTTTGAAAATGTTGCTTTCACAAAAGATTATCAGCCCTGTCTGATCGAATGAGATGATGCTTTCAGGTCCTGATCAAGCTTATGGAGTACCTGATTGATTTTCACCTGGTTGACTGCTTCGACGACGAAGTAGGCCAGGATGGTGTAGATGATGATGACACCAAGAAGAAGAATGTTTTCCTGCATTACACTGATGATCAGTGCAGGAAGGAATACAAGTGCAAGATAGATGATCAGCATGCCGATGCGGTTGGCATTGATGACACGCTGTGCATCGCGTATGGTTCCCGAGTATTCATCATTGATTCTTGTCATATCCACTTTGCGTGAATCCTGGTAGACGTTGGTTATATTCATATGACCGTCGTATGGATCCTGCTCGTAGCGCAGATCCATATGTGCATTATCCCACGTCAGATATTTAAAAAAACCCATTATTTTCTCCCCTTCACTATCTATGAGTATTCTGATATCATTATATATTGAAAAGACATTTAAATCAAAGGGGTGTTTATAAATGGCAGATAAAACCAATAAAGAAAAGCAGTTCTCACGCCGTGACTTCCTCAAGACCACAGGTGTGGCGACTGGAGGCATCATAGGCGGTTCCATGCTCGGCGGTCTTGTCGGCTTCAGGCTCGATTCACCGACTGAAGAGGCGGATACAGGCCAGCAGAGCGCAGAGCAGGGCGCAGAAGGTGGCGGCAATTCAGGGAGCTACAATCCAGGCAGGATGTTCTTCCATAATGATACGACCTTCGACACGATTTCACAGGCCATGGAAAGAATCTATCCGGAAGATGACATGGGACCTGGCGCCATTGCGCTCGGTGCACCTTTCTTCCTCGATATGCAGCTTGCAGGTGAATACGGCAACAATACACGGGAGTATATGCAGGGACCGTTCTACGAAGGAGAGGCGACTCAGGGCTACCAGTCAAGGCTGATCCGTTCGGAACTGTTCAGGCTCGGCATCGAGCGGCTTGATACCGAAGCCAATGAAATGTTCGACGACGACTTCCGCAATCTGGATGGGGGGCAGATGGATGAGATACTGACACGCTTCCAGGAAGGTGAAGCGGACATGGGTGTGCCAGCGGCTACAGCAAAACCGCAGGATTTCTTCAGACTGCTGCGCTCTGCAACCATCGAAGGTGTATATGCCGACCCACTCTACCGGGGCAATCATAATATGGAAGGCTGGAAGATGAAAAACTTCCCAGGCCACCAGCATGCATACATCCAGGAAATCGATACTGACAGCTTTACGGAAATCGAACCACAACCATTGTTTGGAGGGAATCACTAATGGCGACAGAACTGGATAAAGTAGATGTAGTGACCATAGGCGTCGGCTGGACAGGCGGCATCATCGCAGCAGAAGCGGCAAAAGCAGGTCTTAGCGTAGTTGGTCTTGAAAGAGGAAGAGAACGCGGTACGGAGGATTATCAGAATATCCACGATGAATACAAGTATGCCATCCGCTATGAGCTGATGCAGGATGTCTCAAAAGAAACGCTGACGTTCAGGAACAACAGGGAGCAGCGTGCATTACCGATGCGCCAGCTGGGCTCTTTCCTGCTTGGCGAGAATCTTGGTGGTGCAGGCACACACTGGAACGGTCAGACATGGCGCTTCCTGCCCTACGATTTTGAAATCCGTTCGATGACGGAAGAGCGTTATGGCAGCGAAAAGCTGAGAGAGGACGAAGGATACAGGCTTCAGGACTGGGGAATTACATACGATGAGCTTGAGCCATACTTCGACCAGTTCGAGAAGACTGCCGGTATTTCCGGAGAGGACAATCCAATGGCCGGTGAACGCTCGGATGCCTATCCGACACCACCAATGATAAAAACCCGCACACTGCAGATGTTCGAGGAAGCTTCAACCAATTTGGGCTACAGTCCGATCATGATGCCTTCTGCAAACTTGAGTGAGCAGTATGAGAATCCGGACGGAGAATCGATTGCTGCATGCCAATACTGTGCATTCTGCGAACGTTTCGGTTGTGAATATGGAGCGAAATCATCTCCTGAAGTCACGGTCATTCCGACTGCAAGGAAAACCGGCAACTATGAGGTGCGTACACACGCAAACGTGGTGGAAGTACTGAAGGATGAAGACGATGATTCCCGCGTTACCGGTGTAAGATACGTTGACGTCAGAACCGGAGAGGAATTCATCCAGCCGGCGGACGTCGTCGTACTGACAAGCTATGTCTTCAACAACTACAAGCTCCTCAGGGTCTCCGATATCGGTCAGCAGTATGATCCGGAAACGGAAGAGGGTACACTCGGCCGCAACTACTGCTACCAGATCTTCGGTGGCGCAACGGGCTACTTTGACGAACAGTTCAACACATTCATGGGTGCCGGTGCACTCGGCATGGCATTTGATGACTTCAATGGAGACAACTTCGATCACTCCGACCTTGATTTTCTACACGGCGGGAATATGGCCATCACGCAGACCGGCAACCGTCCGATTGCGACAAACCGGACGAAACCGGACACGCCATCATGGGGCAGTGAGTTCAAAAAAGAATCCATCGAAAGCTATACTCGAACATTGCGCGTACAAGGCCAGTGTGCGATACTTCCACACCGTGATAACTACCTCGATCTCGATGAGACATACAACGATGTCTATGGTGTTCCGCTCGTGAAGCTGACATTCAATTTCACGGATCAGGATCTGGCGGTCCAGAAGTATGTTACTGAAAAAGCAGGCGAGGTCATGGAAGAGATGGGCGCCAACGACGTCGTTCTTGATGCCGCAAGCACAGACTATGATATTACACCATACCAGTCTACCCACAACACCGGCGGCACGGTGATGGGAGATGATCCGGAAACAAGTGTCACGAACACTTATCTTCAGCACTGGGACCGCGACAATCTTTTTGTTGTCGGTGCCGGAAGTTTCGCACATAATAGTGGATATAACCCAACCGCAACAGTAGGTGCTTTGGCATACCGCTGCGCAGAAGGTGTAATCCGGTTCGCCGAGGAAGGCGGACGTCTCGAAGAAGAATAGGTGATCTAGATGGTTCACAGGGAAGACACGGGCAGCAGCTCTGGAAATAAAGATTATGAGAACAAAGTGGAAATGGACGAAAATGAAGTGTCTCATGGTCATCAGAAAATAAAGAAAACGGTCATCAGGCCGGAAAGTCAGAAGCCAGACCAGCCGGAAGACGATCCATTCGAGCCGCTGGTCGAGCAGCTTGAGAGCCTGCGCAGCCTGCTGATCAAATCGGCTGTGACCTTCGTACTGTGGTTTCTGATCATATTCACTACAGTGCGGTGGTGGTTCCCGGTTGTTTCAATGGGAGCGGACATCGTCGTCTTCGGACCATTCGAAGTCATCCGGTTCTATATCCGTACTTCGGCAGCAATGAGTCTCGGACTGAGTACACCGTTCATCTGCTGGTACCTCTGGCAGTATGTCAGAGCAGGCCTCGTCGACAAGCAGACCCAGTTTCTGCGCGGATCACTGCCAGTGATGCTCGGACTTTTCTTGATAGGACTGTCCTTCGGCTACTTCGTCGTCCATCCGTTCAGCTACTTTTTCCTGATTGAGATGGGAGAGCGCAACTTCGATGTGCTCGTCACAGCAGATGAATACATGTCGTTCCTGCTCGTCACAACGATACCGTTTGGTCTGATTTTCCAGCTGCCGATTGTCGTACTGTTCCTGAACCATATAGAGCTGCTCGATTCCGAAATCATGGTTAAATTCAGAAAGTTTGCCTATTTCGGGCTGCTTGTCATCACTGCCATCATTGCACCGCCTGATTTCTTCACCCATATCATCACGCTGCTCCCGATGATTGGACTGTACGAATTGAGCATCATTCTTGTCAGACGCAAGGAGAAGCGGACTGCCGAGAAGGAAAAATCAAGAACAGCATGATTGGAGGGCCTCGTGCCCTCTATTTTTATATGCTGGCAGCTGCCAGAACGAAATGGCATAAAGAATCCATATAAATGGATATTTTTGTTATAGTATAGTAGATGTTATGGAAAAGGAGATCGAGATATGCAGAAAGTAAGAAAAGCAGTCATACCGGCCGCCGGGCTCGGAACGCGATTCCTGCCTGCGACAAAGGCGATGCCGAAAGAGATGCTGCCGATCATGGACAAGCCGACCATCCAGTATATTGTAGAGGAAGCGGTGGCGGCGGGCATCGAGGATATCATCATCGTGACCGGCAAGCATAAGCGGGCGATAGAGGACCACTTCGACCACCAGATCGAACTGGAAATGAACTTGAAGAGCAAGGAAAAATACGAACTGCTCGAGAAAGTCGAGCATGCAACAGGGCTGGCCAATATATTCTACGTCAGACAGAAATCCCCGAAAGGACTCGGACACGCGATCCATACTGCCAGACAGTTCATCGGTGATGAGCCATTCGCTGTGCTGCTTGGAGATGACATTGTCGATAATGGGGAGGGTACGCCTGCAATCGGCCAGCTGATGGAGCAGTATGACCAGTGCCATAGTCCGATCATCGGTGTCAAACAGGTGCCGAAGGCGCAGACTTCGCGCTATGGTATTGTGGAATTCGATGACCAGAAAGGCAATCTCTACCATCTGTCCAACATGTATGAAAAGCCCGAACCAGGAGTCACGGATTCGACGCTTGCCATCATGGGACGCTACGTTCTGACACCTGAAGTGTTCAAGCACCTCGAAGCGGGCAGGATCGGTGCCGGCGGGGAAATCCAGCTGACCGACGCGATCCATGCAATCATCCACTCCGGCGGGGATGTCCATGCGGTCGATTTCGAAGGCCGCCGCCATGACGTCGGTGACAAGACCGGCTTCGTCAAGACGACCATTGAGTACGCCCTCAAATCTCATATGAGAGAGACGCTGCTCGATTTCATGGAAGAGACATTAAAAAAGAACGGCAGATGATCTGTGACAAAATAAAAAGCGATATGACGCCTGGTTCTTGTGGACCCAAGGACGGTCATATCGCTTTATTTTTATTCTGTTGTCTGTGCTGCAGCCTTCGCTTTTCTTTTCGCCCGCCGCTCTTTGATCATGACGAGGTAGATGCTGATCTCATACAGTATGATCATCGGTGAAACGGTGATGATATGGGTGAAGAAGTCGGGTGGTGCAATCAGGGCAGTAATGACAAACAGTGCGAAATAGACATATTTTCTGACCTTGCGCATCAGTACGGAATCGAGCAGTTCTATATGATGGAGGAACAGTACGACGACCGGCAACTGGAAGATCAGGCCGAATGGCATGGTCGACAGCAGCAGGAACGACATGTATTCATCCGCAGTGACGAGCACATCGAAGTTGCGTTCGCCCATCTGAATCAGGAAGTAGTAGCTGATCGGGTGGACGACGAAGTAGCCGAACGACAGCCCACCGAGAAACAGCAGGAACATCAGCGGGAAGTAGGCTTTCAGAAACTGTGTTTCCTTATCCACCAGTCCCGGCCGCATGAACTGCCAGAGGAAATAGCAGATGAACGGCAGGCTGAGCCCGATGCCGAGTGCCCCGGACGTCCGGACGTAGAAGCGGATGACCTCGAACGGTCCCCGGACGATCAGGTCATGTCCTTTCGACAGGTAGGGGAACCAGTACTGGATTGTCACAAATATAAGCATGAAGAAGAACACGAATGAGACGATCGACTTGATCAGTGTCCCCCTAAGATCTTCCAGGTGCTCGACAAGCGTGGCATCCGGCGTTTCGACGGTCACTTTATGGCGCTTCGGCTCGGCAGCTTTCTCTTTGGATGCTTTATTGACGAGTGCTTTATTTTGATTTTTATTTTGGGGCATGGCAATCACCTATCATTCATTATAAACATAAGTGCCGTATCGATGCTGGTTTCGGATAGTGCCGACAGAGAAAAATACTGTTTCTGTCTACCTGTTTACATCATTATATAATAAACCAAGACAGTCCATCATACAAGGAATATTATGGTTTGTCGGAAGGGGAACTGGCGTTTCGATGAGCGTCTCCGCGCTTTTTCATGAGCAGAAAAAGAGCAATTCAGTTTCCGGAATAATACAGTTTTTGTAAAACTGCGGGGCAGCCGGTGTGGCTTTATTTTACCATAGTGTAAAACTGCTCAAAAATAAAAAATCAAAATGGCCATTTTTCACCATATATAGGGTAGGAGGTGTTTTCATGTTCATGACAGAAAGGCATGAATCGAAGGAACTACTGTTTCATGAGGTGATTGAGAAGAGATGCGTGTTGCGGGATGGAGAAGCGAATCGGCTGAAAATACTGCGCCAGGGGCTGGAAGGCGAACGAATCTACGACCGGCTCTGGGAGGAGATCGGCCATACCAGTCTGATGATATTCCGTGGCATATGGATGAGGATCGAGAACGCGATTCTGCAGCTCGATGCACTGGTTGTGACTGATGGCCAGCTGATCGTCAATGAAATCAAGAATTACACTGGCCGGTACAAATATGAAGACGGTACCTGGTCGGTCAACAGTTTTCAGATTTCCGAAGATCCGCTGGCCCAGCTCAACCGGACCGCCGGCAAGCTGGTCCGCTTGAAGTATCTGGACAATCAGCAGTTTGATGTGGAGAAAAAAGTGGTTTTCGTCAATTCCGACTTCAACCTCACTACCAGTTCAGGGGAAGGGCGGAAGCATATCATCGACCGGTCGCTGCTCAAACATTATTTGCGTGATATCACCCGCAGCCGTTCCGGCCAGAATGCGTCGGAATTGGCATCAGCCATCCGGGAGTACATGATCGAAGACCCGATGACAGTGCCGGAAGTGGAGGCGGAGCGCATCAAAGCAGGATTCTATTGTGGCCGGTGCAGTTCTTTTGATCTTGAGCTGGAACACTTCCGGACACGGTGTGTCCGGTGTGGCCATTCCGAGACTTTTGAATATCAGGCAGTGCAGGCCATCATAGATTTCGCAACTTTATTTCCCGAACAGAGCATCACCAAACAGAATATCCGCTGGATCACTGGAGGCGCAGTAAGTGATCGCAGACTGGAACGGTATCTGAACAGATATTGTACACTCGCAATGAGAGGAAAGCACTCGGCCTATACAATCGATACGTTGAACTTGGGAGAGCTGTTGAAAATGAAAGGCTATGCCTCCAAATATGAAAAAGATAAGCAGATTCTGGCGGATTAGGATGAGTGGGTAGGCGAGGTTTGATTGATTGGCGGTTAGTTTGCCATGACGTGTTAGGGAGCCAACTCACCATCGCGGGTGCCGCCATGGCAAGTTAGAGAGCCAACTCACCATCGCAGATGCCGCCATGGCAAGTTAGAGAGCCAACTCACCATCGCGTGTGCCGCCATGGCAAGTTAGAGAGCCAACTCACTATCGCAGGTGTCGCCATGGCAAGTTAGAGAGCCAACTCACCATCGCAGGTGTCGCCATGGCAAATTAGAGAGCCAACTCACCATCGCGTGTGCCGCCATGGCAAATTAGAGAGCCAACTCACCATCGCGTGTGCCGCCATGGCGAGTTAGAGAGCCAACTCACCATCACGGGTGCCGCCATGGCAAGTTAGAGAACCAATTCACCATCGCGTGTGCCGCCATGGCAAGTTAGAGAGCCAACTCACCATCGCAGATGCCGCCATGGCAAGTTAGACACCCAACTCACCAGCGCAGGTGCCGCCATGGCAAGTTAGACACCCAACTCACCAGCGCAGGTGTCGCCATGGCAAGTTAGAGAGTCAACTCACCATCACAGGTGTCGCCATGGCAAGTTAGAGAGCCAACTCACCATCACAGGTGTCGCCATGGCAAGTTAGAGAGCTAACTCACCAGCGCACGCGGCACGCCGGCGAGTTAGCCCCGCATCCAACCAAAACACCGCAAGACCCGACGCAATCCCGGGTTTTGCGGTGTTTTATTTCACCTAATCCAGATATTCGACGACTTCCAGCTCATCAGTATAGGATGTCATATGCGTCTGCACATCGGAATAGACAGCGTCAGCGTCCTCCAACCCATACGCCGCAGCATCGGCGAGTGGCACCAGTTCGAAATCGGTATATTCGTTGCTGTGGACGTAGGTCGGCATGAAGCGGACGTCTTCGACTGTCGTCCCACCGCCACCAGCACGATGATTGATATCAAACTCGATGATGCCGCCGAGCTTCGTATCCAGATCCTGCTGGGCGCTGAAAAAGTTGGCGAGGGAGTAGGCGATGACGGTTTCACCGCCATCTTCCCGCTCGTATATATCGACAGGCTGCAGAACATGCGGATGGTGGCCGAGAATGATATCGGCGCCGGCTTCCGCAATCTGCTCGAACTGCACGACGTGGTCCTCCCGTGGATAGGGGGCGTACTCGACGCCCTGGTGCATGCTGACGACGAGGAGATCGACTTCGTCACGCAGTGCTTCCATATCGGACACGATCGTCGGCATGTCGATGAAGTTCACCAGATAGTCCTGGCCCTGGGGCACGGGGATGCCGTTCGTGCCATACGTATAGGCGAGGAAGCCGACAGTGACGCCATTGACCTCAACCACTCGCTCCCGCGCGGCATCCTCCGCACTGGCATTGGCACCGACATATTCGATGCCTTTCTCCTGCAGAATCTCCGTCGTCTTCTCGACCCCACGGGTACTCCGGTCAAGCGTATGATTGTTGGCGAGCGAGACGATATCGGCGTTCAAGTACTCGAGCAGATCGGCCGTCTCAAGCGGTGCATTGAAGGCAGGATAGCCGCTCAATCGCAGTTCTTCCCCGCCGATCGGCGTCTCCTGGTTCAGAAATACCAGATCCTGATTCTGCAAGTAGGGCGCCACTTCATCGACACGCGAAATAAAATCATAGCCCGATTCCGTTGCGACATCCTCATACAGATGGTCATGGATCAGCACATCACCGGCGGCTGCAAAACTGAACGACTTTTCAAAGTGTGTACTGACGACGTGGTTGATCACTTCTCCCGCAACCGGCTCAATTTCTTTTGAATATGCTTCATGGACTGCAGTATCAGCCCCTCCCCCGAAAGGCCAGCTGAGCAGTACAAGCATGAATACTTTTATCATTTAATCACCCCATTTACATGTATTATACTGGTTTCAGGCAAAAAAAGAATGGTCGGCAGATTGCCAGGCCATCCTTGCACGGAACTACCCCTTGGCAGTCCGCCTTTCCATCATATACAGTACGGCGTAGTAGGCGAACAGGATCAGGAATATGATGCCGCTCGTCATGAGTGTGGCGGTGACGGTGCCGAACAGGTCGGCGGTCAGGCCGCCGAGCATCGGTCCGATCATGGCGCCGATGCCCTGGATGGAGCTGATGACGCCCCATGATTCCTCCTTCTGGCTCCGGGCGATGGAACCGGCGAGGAATTTATTCCACGCTGGCAGCATGATGCCGTAGGACAGGCCGATCAGACTCGCAATGATGAAGATCAGCCAGACGGTTTCAAGTGTGCTGAACCAGATGACGCCGACGGCATAGACGAGGAATCCGCCCACGATGATGGTGCGGGTGAAGCCTTCGGTATGCAGATCGAGCGCGCGGCTCAGCACGGTCATGCTGAAGGCGACGATGCCGAACACGAGCAGGATGAAGAAAGTGTACTCGAAATAGTTGAGTTCGAGCAGCGATGTGATATATGTCGGCAGGATCGGCAGCAGCATGCCGACGCCAAGCCCCTGCAGCATGATGCCGGGCATGTTCTTCATATGCTGGCGCAGGATGGTCCACGTCTCCCCAAGCGGCAGCCTGCGCTTCTTGCGGCCGTCCGCCTCTCCTGTTTTCGTCTCGACCTTGTAGTCGCCCGGCATGATGAGGAAGACGATGAAGTTCACCAGGAAGACAGCACCCATGGCGTACACCGACCGGGCATCGAATATGCCGATCAGGAAGTTCATGACGACCATGCCGGAGCCGAGTCCGCACAGCCATGCGAAGAAGATGAGCCCCATCTCACGGCCACGGTTCTCATCCTGCACGTTCGACAGCGCGATGATCCATATCGGACAGACGCTGATGCCGAGCAGGCAGGCCGCGATGAGCAGCACGTAGAAGCTCTGGTCGAACATGACGACGACCATGGCACCGATGCCGACAAGGTAGCTCAGGAACATCGTCCACCATGCACCGATCTTGCGCATGATGAAGCCGAGCCAGATGTTCGTCACCGCGTCGAATACATAGTGCATCGTAATGACGATGGATGAGAGGCCGATTGATATGATGCCGATGGTCGGCAGGGCAGGGAGGTAGCTCAGTATGAACATGCCACGCACAACTTCCGTCAGGCACAGTATGAAAGCAAGTTTCCAGAATCTTTTCTTATGGTCTTTCGTAGTCATATTATCACCTATATGACGCAATGCCTGTCGCAAAGCGTGTATCCTATAAAGTATTGTAGTACGTTTTGATGATACTTACGACGGGTACCCTCTGTCAATTACTACTATTAAAGCGCCCCCTTATATTGTATAATATAAAAGTTGAAAGGTGGCTTGGAACATGAATTCGAGGACTTTGATTTCCCTTTTGAAAATAAAGCAGACATACGGCAGTTTCCCGGAAACTGTCTCCCATATTACAGTGGATTCGCGCGAAGTGGATCAGAATTCCGTCTTCGTCGCAATCAAAGGCTACCAGCGGGATGGCTTCGATTTCATCCCCCAGGCGATCGAATCGGGATGCCGCTTCATCGTGAGCGACCGCTACACGGCACTGCCGGATACAATCGGCCTGCTGGTCGTCAGGGACCCGGGCAAAGTGGCGGCGCTGTTTGCGGAATATATATATGAATTCCCGCACGAGACCCAGACGATGATCGGTGTCACCGGCACGAACGGCAAGACGACAGTCGCAACCATGATCCACAATCTGAGCCGGGCACTCGGCAAGAACAGTGCCTACCTCGGAACGAACGGCTTCATGCTGAATGAAGACCGCTACGACAGCGCCAATACGACGCCGGAGACGACGCGCCTGCACAAGCGGCTCCACGAGGCGCATGAGCGGGAAACGGAAGTATTTACGATGGAAGTCTCCTCCCATGCACTGAAGATCGGCCGGACGTACGGCATCGACTATGATATCACCATATTCACGAACCTGACGCAGGACCATCTCGACTTCCACAATACGATGGATGAATACGGCTACACGAAGGGCCTGCTGTTCTCACAGATGGGGCAGAACATGAAGGACCGCAAATACCTCGTGCTGAACCATGATGATCCTTGGACGGAGCGCTACCGGACGATGACCGCGCATGAAGCCATCACATACGGCATGACGGATGAGGCGGACTTCTGGCCGTCCGAAATCGAAGGGACGCTCGAAGGCTTCAACTTCACACTCAATACACCGGAAGGGCCGTTCCACGTCGAATCGCCGTTCATCGGCCACTTCAATATACAGAACCTGATGTGCGCCATCATCAGCGAATGGCTCCAGGGCTACAGGCTGCCGCGCGTCGTCCAGGCCGTCAGCACGATGGCGCCGGTGGAGGGACGTCTTGAAGTACTCGATAAGACGCTGCCGGTCGATATCATCATCGACTTTGCGCATACGCCGGACGCGCTTGATAAGATCATCGATACGATCGAGCCGTTCGTCACAGGCCGGCTGATCTTCCTCGTCGGCATGACCGGCGAGCGCGACCTGTCGAAGGCGGCGGAGATGGGACGCATATCAACACGGGCGGATGTGGCGATATTCACGCCCGACAACCCGGCGAACGATGATCCCGGAATGCTCGTCCGTGCGCTCGAAGCCGGTGCTGCACATGACAACTACCATTCATTCACCGACCGTACAAAAGGCATCGAATATGCCATCGATATCGCAGAGCCCGGCGATACGATTGTGCTCGCATGCAAGGGGCGCGAACCGTACCAGATCATGGAGAACTACGTCAAGATCCCCCACCGCGACGATCTGATTGCGCTCGACCGCGCCTACCGCAAGTACCGGAGTGAAGAATATGCAACAGATTGAAACCCATATCGAAGAACAGGCGATCGAGGCCTTCATTTTCACGCATGACACCCGCGGTACGTATATCGTCAGCATACCGGATGTCAATTTCAGCATCGAATACAGCCGGTCGCTCGATACAAAAGACCAGTTCGAAGAGATTGTCATCCACCTGTTCAATGTAGTGGATGAGGCGTCATGCGAAACCGTTGCACGCGACATTACCGAAGCAACCTCTACCAAGTAAGGAGAAAATTATGGATTTGACTCATGAAATAGAAAAAAGAAAGACGTTCGCCATCATCTCGCACCCGGATGCCGGGAAGACGACACTGACCGAGAAGCTGCTGCTGTTCGGCGGTGCCATCCGCCAGGCCGGAACGGTCAAAGGGAAGAAGAGCGGCAAGTTCGCGACTTCGGACTGGATGAAGGTCGAGCAGGAACGTGGCATCAGTGTGACGAGCTCCGTCATGCAGTTCGACTTCGACGGCTACAAGATCAACATTCTTGATACACCGGGGCACGAAGACTTCTCGGAGGATACGTACCGGACGCTGCTCGCCGTCGACTCGGCCGTCATGGTCATCGATGCTGCAAAGGGTATCGAGCCGCAGACGCTGAAGCTCTTCAAAGTGTGCCGTATGCGCGGCATCCCGATCTTCACGTTCATCAACAAGCTCGACCGCATGGGCAAGGAGCCGTTCGAGCTGCTTGAGGAGATCGAATCGACACTCGAAATCGAGACGTACCCGATGACGTGGCCGATCGGCATGGGACAGAGCTTCTTCGGCATCATCAACCGCAAGGACCGTACCATCAATCCGTACCGCGAAGCGGACAAACTGACTCTTGATGATGACTATGAGCTCGAGGAGGATCATGCCATCCAGGCGGATGAAGCATTCCAGACAGCCATCGAGGAGTTCATGCTGGTCGAGGAGGCAGGGGACGCCTTCGACCGTGAGAAAATTTCAAAAGGGGATCTGACACCGGTCTTCTTCGGTTCCGCACTATCCACATTCGGCATCGAGGAGTTCCTCGATACGTATGTCGACTATGCGCCGATGCCGACACCAAGGAAGACGAAGGCAGAAACGGAAGTCGCGCCGACGAACGAAAACTTCAGCGGTTTCATTTTCAAGATCCAGGCCAACATGGACCCGCGCCACCGCGACCGCCTGGCATTCCTGCGCGTCGTCTCCGGCAAGTTTACGCGCGGCATGGAGGTCACGCTCGCCCGTACCGGCCGCAAGAGCAAGCTGAACCGCGCAACGATGTTCATGGCCGATGATACCGAAACCGTCAACGAAGCCTTTGCCGGCGACATCATCGGTCTGTACGACACCGGCAACTTCCAGATCGGTGATACGCTCTATCACGGCAGCAAGGTGGAATTCGAGGAGCTGCCACGCTTCACACCGGAGCTCTTCATGAAAGTTTCCGCCAAAAACGTGCTGAAGCAGAAGCACTTCTACAAAGGCATCGAGCAGCTCGTGCAGGAAGGTGCCATCCAGTACTACAAGACGATGCACACCAACCAGCCGATACTCGGTGCCGTCGGCCAGCTGCAGTTCGAAGTGTTCGAACACCGCATGAAGAACGAGTACAACACGGACGTCATCATGGAGCCGGTCGGCAAGAAGATTGCCCGCTGGATTGAAAATGAAGAAGCGATCACGGATGCGATGAACAGTGCCCGCGCCAACCTCGTGCTCGACCGCTATGACAACCAGGTATTTCTGTTCGAAAACGAATTTGCGATGCGCTGGTTCAGCGAGAAATATCCGGAAATAAAACTCTACAACCTGCTCTAGCATAATTGCTTTACTTCAGTCGTCAAATCGACTATATTTAGATAGGTAATAAAACTGAACACGCACCTTTTCATCGGAAAAGGGGAGTAACGAATGGGGCGACCCATCAATGTATCGTCATGACGGATAATTCCCGGTACATTGAGCAATACGCTGTATTGTATCGTGAGACCTTGACCGGATGCCTGCCACAAGTGGAGGCATTCCTGGATCAGGGTCTTTTTGTGTTCATACCAGAAAAAGGAGGAATAAGGATATGGATTTTGCAGTTCTACTCGAATATGCATGGGTACTTGTCGTACTCGTTGTACTTGAAGGTCTGCTCGCAGCAGACAACGCGGTCGTCCTTGCTGTCATGGTAAAGCACCTCGACAAGGACCGTCGCAAGAAAGCACTCTTCTACGGGCTGCTCGGGGCATTCGTGTTCCGTATGGTCGCCATACTGCTGCTCGTCTGGCTCGTACAGTGGTGGTGGATGCAGGCAGCAGGTGCACTCTACCTGTTCTATGTATCGATTTCACACCTCATCAAGCTGAAGCAGGGTGAGAAGGAGCCGGAAGAACCGACAGCCGGTACGGAAGGTGTCGTGCTTGACGAAGCGAAGAAGAAGGGCGGCGGCTTCTGGTTTACGGTCTTCAAAGTTGAACTCGCCGACATCGCATTTGCCATCGACTCCATTCTGGCAGCCGCAGCCATCGCGCTGGCTCTGCCTGAAGTCGGAGGAGATTTCTTCGGCATCAACGCCGGGCAGTACACGGTCATGCTGATCGGTGGTCTTGTCGGTGTCATCATCATGCGTTTCTTTGCCACGTGGTTCGTCGAACTGCTCAACAGGAAGCCGGGACTCGAAGTGGCCGCATTCATCATCGTCGGCTGGGTTGGTGTCAAACTTGCCGTGCTGACACTCGCACACGATGCCATCCACGTCATTCCGCATGATTTCCCGCACTCTGTCACATGGAAACTCATCTTCTGGGCAGTCATGGTCATCATCATTGCAGCCGGCTGGTTCCTGAGCAATGACGACAATAACGGTAAAAAAGTGGAAAGCCTCCACTAAAATCTCTATAATGAGGGACACAAACTTATTAGGAGGGGTCGCCTTTGGAAAGATCACAGAAGCACATCATTCCAAAAGATCAGTATCGTCGGAATAGACGTGTATTTTCAGACGATGGTTCACAGAAAATCAATGGACCGGATCAGACACCACAAGATACTACAGACACCGTTTCATCAGAAAACCACTATGATACAGTCCAGGATCCATCAGCGGATGGAGCGGACACGACGTATGCAGCAGCAGAGCGTGAAAATGAGGGAAGCCAGGCAGACGGGTCGCGCGACTATGCTCCCGGTGAAGAGGGCTACAGGGACAACAGCGCACCGGCCAGCATGGGAGGCACCCCAGGAAATACGTCCGGTCGCGGTCCATCAGATGGAAATGGCAACGGAGGCGGCCGCAGAAGAGGCTGTCTCGGCAGCCTGCTCCTGCCGTTCCTTGCCGGTCTGATCGGTGCACTCGCCATGCTCCTCCTGTTCAACGTCTTTGATGATAATAATGACGGTGGCGGTACCGGGAATCCGGACGACGGCGTTTCTGAAGAAAACCGCCAGGAAATCGAAGATATCAAAGGTCAGCTCCAGGAGCAGAGCGGTGACGAGAACAAGCAGATCTCCGATATAACTGCTGCGATCCAAAGAGCCAAGCAGTCGGTCGTATCGGTCATCAATCTGCAGAAGGCCGGCCAGATTGTACCGGGCTACCAGGAGGTTCCTGAAAGTGAACCCGAGGAAGCGGGCACCGGTTCCGGTGTCATCTACAAGCTGACTGATGAGTATGCCTACATTGTCACGAACAACCACGTAGTGGAAGGGGCAGAAGAACTTCAGGTCAATCTTGAAAATGGAGACCAGCTGACTGCTGAACTGATCGGTACCGATGTCTGGACCGATCTGGCTGTCCTTCGTGTCGAGCGTGGCAACATTGAAAACGCGATCGATTTCGGCAACAGCGACGAGCTGCTTGTCGGTGAAACAGCAATCGCCATCGGTTCTCCGCTCGGCCAGGCCTTCTCAGGCTCTGTATCGAGAGGCATCATCTCCGGTCTTGACCGCAGTGTGCCGGTCGATATCGATACCGACGGCAACTATGACTGGGAAGCCAATGTCCTTCAGACTGATGCTGCCATCAACCCCGGCAACTCCGGTGGTGCACTTGTCGACCAGGCCGGCAACCTGATCGGCATCAACTCCATGAAGATCAGCATGCCGACAGTCGAAGGCATTGGCTTCGCGATTCCAGTGAATGAAGTCGAACAGATCGTCACCCAGCTCGAAGAGAACGGTGAAGTGCAGCGCCCTTACCTCGGCGTCATGCTCCAGGATCTCTATACTGTACCGGCTGAAGTGCTGGTCAACCAGATGAATCTGCCGGACGATGTCAATTCCGGTGTCATCATCAGCAATGTTGAGGAAGGCACGCCTGCTGCCGAAGCCGGACTCGAAGCACTGGACGTCGTCGTATCGCTGGACGGCGAGCCGGTGGAGAACATGCTTGAGCTGAGGAAATACCTCTATTACGAAAAAGCCCAGGGCGAAGAACTCGAGATCGAGTACTACCGCAATGGTGAACTCCAGACGACTACAGCAACACTCGAATAGAATGAAAGTATCAGAATGAAAATCCCCCTCCGGAATGGACACTTTTGAAAGTGGAAACTTTGGAGGGGGGTTTTTCATATGCTTGGCAGCAGCAGAGAGAGGGTACTAGAGAACTGACTCGAAACTTACCTTGACATGCATGTTCGCGGTGCGTAATAATGAGGTGTATTTTTGAAAGCATCAGACGAATCGGGTGCATCGGAAAGAAGGGATCGCAATGTTCAAGTGGTTGGAGAGGTTTCTGGATTCCCTCACTCCACAGCGGGGCATATTTTTATACTATCTTATTGCATTATTCATAGCGAGCGCCGTTCTCAGCCTTCCCATCCTGTATCGCGGTGAAAAAGGTACGGCACTGATCGATACGATCTTTGTCGCCGCATCGGCACTGTCGGTAACGGGACTGACATCCATCAATATATCCGAGACATTCAATACGGCAGGGTACGCCGTCATCATGCTGATCATGAACCTCGGCGGCATCGGCATCATGGCGATGGGAACGATGGTGTGGGTGCTGTTCGGCCGGCGCATCGGTCTTCGTGAGCGTGTACAGATTGCTGTGGACAACAACCAGTACAAGTTTTCAGGTGCGGTCAAGCTGGTGCTTGAGATCATCCGGACGCTCCTCGTAATTGAAATCGTCGGGGCAATCATCTATTTCGCCTACTTTATGATCAATTCCAACGATCTGTACTATTCGGTCATGCATGGCATATTTTTGTCAGTTTCCGCGACAACCAACGGTGGCATGGACCTGTTCGGCAACTCGCTGCTCGGATTCGAAGAGGCATACATACTGCAGGTGCCGGTCATGATCCAGATCATCCTTGGTGCCATCGGATATCCGGTACTGATCGAATTGCAGCGGTTCCTGAGCAAGCAGCATAAGAATTTCCGCTTTACACTGTTTGCCAAGCTGACCACGCTGACGTACGGACTGCTCTTTTTCATCGGTGCATTCTTCATCTTCGTCATGGAATCCCAGCACTACTTCCTGACTGATTCGTGGTTCAAGACGATGATGAACAGCCTGTTCGCTTCAGCAACCACGCGGAGCGGGGGACTCACAACCGTCGATCCGAGCCAGTTCAGTGATGGCACCCAGCTTATGATGAGTGCCTTCATGTTCATCGGTGCCTCGCCAAGTTCTGCCGGCGGCGGCATCCGGACGACCACATTCGCGCTGCTGATCCTGTTCCTCATCGCATTCAGTCGAGGACGGACGGACATCCGGATCTTCAATCGCGAGATTGCCAAGGAGGATCTGCATCGTGCCTTCGCCGTCATTACGCTCGCAACACTGCTCGTCTTCACCGGCATCCTCTCCGTCGTGCTGTTCGAGGACGGCCGGTTCGACCTTATTGATATCATCTTTGAAATAACCAGCGCGTTCGGAACGTGCGGCATGTCGACCGGCATCACCGATGATCTGTCCTCTCCGAGCAAGGTCATCGTCATGATCTTCATGTTCATCGGCCGGATCGGCTTCATATCATTCCTGTTCTCGATGGCCGGACGCCAGAAGGAACTGTCGTACCACTTCCCTAAAGAACGCATCCTGATCGGCTAGACTTCATTTTGAAATATGAAAGGGGCCAGTGAGATTATGCAAGAGTTCTTCAGTGTCAGCCTCATCCTGACACAGCACATCAACCGCAGACTGGGGAGGGCGCCCGGTGTGACACTGTCCAAAGTATCGAGATACAAGCGGGAAGTCTCCCTCGAGGAGAACCATCACATCCTCCTGTGCGATCTCGGCGGGACACTCGGCATCGACCAGGAGTATATCGCGCCACGCAACCCGTCGATTACCGCCATGAACTACATGGGCTACAGCTTCGGCGTCTTCAACCACCAGGATATGTCGAACATCTCCCATCTGCGCCGCACGATGAGCTTTTCGAAGTTCCCATGGATGAACTGCAACATCACCCATCCGATGACAAAGGAGCCATTTTTCGGCGAACCGTACGAAATATACAACATCAATGGCATGAAGCTCGCCATCCTGAGCGGATATGGCGGGTCCTTCCGTCCTGAAGCTGAAAATGAACACCCGACACTCCACGTATCATCACTCGGCAACTCGGTAAAACGCTGGCTCCGCTATATATACGATACGGAAGATCCGGACTACGTCATCGTCTGCATCTCGGACGCCGATGATGAAATCGACGCCATCGTCGATGACATGGAGGGTGTCGGTCTGCTCATCACCGGCAGCTGTGAAGGCGAAGATCTCGAAGAGAATGAATATGAGACCTTTTCGATCGAAGACGGACAGAACATCCCAAGGTATCATCACCATCACACCGGAAAAGTCATGCATGTCGAGCTCAGCTTCAAGACACGCACCACCACTTACGAATTTCTGAACCACTCCGTAGCGCGCATCGACCGTGAAATCTCCCAGCTCAGCGATGACCAGCGTATGCTCGATCTTGTGCATTATCATCTGTAGGATGTGGAGCGGAAAAGAAGCTTCCCCCTCGTGGGTAAGCTTCTTTTTTGTGGAGTCGGGTGTGGGGTGGGGTGAGACGGCGGGGCCAATTCACCATCTTGGGCGTTACCATGGTGAGTTAGCGGGTTAATTCACCATCGTGGGCGGCGCCATGGCAAGTTAGAGGGCCAACTCACCATCGTAGGCGCTGCCATGGCGAGTTAGAGGGCCAACTCACCATCGTGGACGTTACCATTGTGAGTTAGAGGGTTAATTCACCATCGTAGGCGTTACCATGGCGAGTTAGAGGGTTAATTCACCATCGTAGCTGCCGCCATGGCAAGTTAGCCTGATAACCCTGCCACCGGCCAAACAAATCGTATCAAACCAGCACAAAAAGCCGCCCTCCGCACAAACTGGAACAAATCCAGTCTGCCAGGGGGCGGCTTCGTCTCCATCTATAGCTGCTTCAACGACGTTCGGCATAGGCCGAAACCCTAAACCATAAACCCGAAACGGCATTGACGATCAGAGAAATTAACCTTCGATGATTTTATAACGTTTGTGGTTGACTACTGTTTTTTCAAACATCTCATGTTCATCGAAACTATCGTTGATTGTAATGTCGACGATGACCGAGTTTTCATTCACCTTCTCGACTTTGCCTCTCATACCATCAAATTCCACGATATTTCCGACTTTCGCAGCTTCTACTTCTACTTCCTCCATGCGTCATACCTCCACATCAATGATGTAAGACATTATACTACTTTTTACGAATTTTTCAATCCATACAAGGTCTGATTCGCAAAAATAAAAGTAACCGCTTACACTTTCGTCTCCGGCCCCAAGCTCCGAAACAATAGGCCTACACTTCAATCCGCCGGCGGTGCATCCTGAAGTTGCGGGACTTCGGTTGCGCGCTTTTTGCCAGAATCTTACGTGTACGCTTCAGCTTCTTTTTGTCCTTCTTCACCTGTTTTTCGAGGTCGAACGGGTGAAGCATGTCATGGGCGACCATGTAGTCTGTAATGCGTGCATGCTGGTTCAACGCCTGGGACATCTGCCGCTTCAGCATGTCGCGTATTTCCGGATTGACTGTTTCCGTCAGCGCCACTGCATACGCACGGACGGTGGCTTTCGATGAGACGAGCAGTTCCGTCGCAATCAGCTCGTCAGTCTTTCCGCCGGCATTTTTCAAAATATCATCAAGTTCCATCACTGGGGCCTCCCTGATCTATGGTAGAAATGTTTCAATCTCATCTATGGCTTTTTCGGAGTTCTGCCGCTCCCGACGCAGCAGTTTCTTGAGCTCCGGATCTTTCACAATTGCATCCATCATATGCGCCTTCAGCAGATTGGACCGTCGCTGCGTGGTCACTTCGTGAAGCTCCAATGTTTCATGGATACCGAGTTCAACATTATCATTCTCTTTCCCTGCCATGACCTGCCTCCCAAATTCCCTATAGGACACAAGAATACCATGAGTTGCCGCATCAGACACCCTCCATTAAAATAATCACAACTTTCAAAATTCATCAAACAGCCTGCGCAGTTTCAGACGCGCCGACTTCCGCCAGTTCTTCACGCTCGATACGCTATAGCCGGACATCCCGGCAATCTCCCGTACACTGTAGCCTTTTACAGTATAGGAGAGCCACAGCAGCTCATTCGGATCGAGAGAGTGATGCACGCCTTCAAGTTCGAACAAGCCGAGATGATCCGCGCGGCCGCCGACACTTTCGTACAACAGCTCGTCCACCGTCACACTGACGGCATTCGTATATTTCGAAACTTTGCGGATCTCGTCGATCATGCGCTGGTAGATGCGGGTGTACACGAACTGTGATTCCGTCGCGCCTTTTGCTGCAATATCATCGTAGGTGGACAGTGCGTTATACACCGCCATGCGGCCCACCTGCATATAGTCGTCCTGGTCGAACTGGATGTTGAGCCGTGCCATGATGCTGTAGATCATCGGTTCGTAGCCTATTATCTTATCATTCATACTGTCGTCCTGTGACGCATCGATACATCGTTTATTTCCGGATGACTGTATCTTAAAATAAACCCGCGACACCGGCGAACGCACCAGCATACAAAAAAACGCACTAACTCCCACTAGCAGTTAACATTTTATTAAATATTGTTAATATTATGTTATATAAAGTGAAATTAGGGTATAATTGACGTTGCAAATAAACAAAGGGGTGAACCATGCTTACAACATCACTGCTCAATCCCGGAGTCTGCTACATCGAAACGCTGCAGCATCCGGAGTTCCTATGCCAGGCGGTCTATCATGGCGAGGCACCCGTCCCGTCCAGGCAGCCGAGTGAAACGCTGATCGATGAACTGCTCATCTACTGCCACGCCACCAATCTGAGTGCGAAGCGCGCACATCTGAAGGCGGCGCACGGCATCCACCGGATGGGACCGATCGTCGTCGATGAACGCATCCAGTTTGTACTCTTTCCGATTACCGTCAGCCGTACCCGCAATCCGTTCTGGGTCAATCTGCATCATTTCCTGCAATTTCAGCCATCGGATGATGGCATGACGATGATCCACTTCAATCATGGTATGATGAAGGGGGTGGCAGCCGACTACAGAATGTGCGAGAAGCAGTATGAGAAAGCGCTCAAAGTGCTCGACCGGTCGACGAAAATAAAGGAGCAGAGTGCCCTCTACATCACACGCAGCCACCAGATGCCGAATGTCTGACGGCAAATGCACCCAGTTAATTTATTTTTCTGTATATTTTACTTCAAATTTTGCATAAACTTTAGCATAATGAATTTATGGATGGAGGCAGTGACATGAAGATTCTTGCAGCCGGCGGCATTTATATCGATCAGAAAGCTGGCACTGTGCCATTCATCGGCGGACACGAAGTGGCCAAGCTGATCGGCAGCCATTCCCGCCACACCGTCCATCTGCATACCAATTTCAGCACCGAAGCCACGCAGCAGACGAAAGTGCTGAAGCGGTCCCTGCGCACATATGGAGTGGATCCGCGCATTGCCGGCCGTGTGTCCGCATCCTACGGTACAATCGACGGCGACACCGTCGTACCGGGCAGCAACGTGTTCGAAACTGCGAGCAGCAACCGCCTGGATAAGCTTCAGGACATCGATCTGCTTGTCCTGACGACGGACATATCGGAACGCGACTTCAGACTGCTGCTCAACCATGCAAGGCGGGGCGCGGTTCCAGTCATCGTCTTCACGTGCAGCGAGTATGCATCCTACAGCACAACGGGCATCGACAACTACGTGCTGACGGATTCCGGCGTGCCGGAGTATCACGCCCACATGAAAGAGATCAGCGAGATACTGGAAGCCCAGGGCATCATTGAATCCACACCCGTCGCGCGCACCCGCCGGGAGTCCGTCAGACCGCCGTACCACGCCGTCCTGCGCGTCCTCACGCAGCTGGTCGCCATCAGCGCCCTGCTGGCACTGCTCACCTTCGGGATCCTGTATGCACTCGGGCTCACCGGCAATGACGAGACATATGATACATATATCGACCCGGATCAGGCGGTGGACCATGCCGACTGCAGCACCATCGGAGAATGCCGGGAGCTCGGCGATGACCATCTCGAGGCGCTCCGGACATATATCGATATAGATGATGCGCCGCATCTGTTTGTGGAAAACCGTACACAGACGGAGTACATCACCTATACCGTCCGGGACTTTGCGCTCACGGATGCGGAAGTCCACACGCCGCTGCCCGTCGGTTCCGAGGAAGAATACGCGGAGATCTGGGACAGGATCACCACCTTCTTCCCGAATGAATATATCGACACCATCAACCGGTTCGAACTCTTCTCCGATGGGGAAGGGAGTATGCTGGCGTTTGTCGATATCACCGAAGCCGGGGTCACGTTCGCCATGGACATCCGCGACAATCAGGATCGGCCGAGCGAATACCGCACGCTGATTCATGAGTTCGCCCACGTCTATTCCTTGCCGATCGAGGATTTCAACCATGATGATACAGAGCTTGAATATCTGAAGGAAGACACGCTGATGGCGGATTTCATCGACAGGTTCTGGAGCCAGTATGGCGAGGCGTGGATTGAAAATAAATACAAGTCGGATCCGGAACGACAGGCATTCTACAACAACAACGTCAACGATTTCTTTGAACCGTACCAGGCAACCAACCCGAAAGAGGATTTCGCAATCACTTTTGTCGAATTCGTCACCAGCCGGATGCCCGAGTCGGGCAGCCAGCTTAAGAATGTAAAAGTACGATCTTTATATGAAGACCCTGAACTTGTCAGATTGAGAGTGGATATATTATCAAACATCTTAGAGTATGAGAAAGAGAGGGCCTTGAATGAAGCTCAAGGTAAAAGTTAAGGATACCGCGCTCAAAATAGAAACCATCCATATCGATGCGGAATCTACAGTGAAGCATCTCATCGAACATATTGTGGGCGCGGATCTTACAACATGGAATATGGCAGAAGACTTGACTATAAAAGGCCATGAAGGTGTCGGACATGACAGTCTCAGACTGTCCACGCTATTCTGCGACATCGACAAGGTCTACATGAGCAATATACATATCAGCATTACATTGACTGCAAAGCATGTCGCATCGACGCTTGCGAATCAGACACTGCTCGACTATTCGAAAGTGGTCCAGGCGGTTGAAAAGTACGATGAGGCATTGAATGCACTCGCTGTGGTGCCGGGGACGGTGTTCTTCGTCCAGCAGGATGCGGACCAGTACCTGATACGACGGGAACTGTCAGGCATCGAAATCTTCCATTTCGGCACACAGTATCAGGAAGCGTTCCGGGAAACAGGACGCAACCCGATCGTATACATAGAACTGAAGACACGGGACGCGCTGAGTGACTCCGAGCTGAAATGGGTGCGGACGATCATGTTCCCTTCCCGCAATCCGTGCAATCCATTGATCCACCTGAACCACCCGCCCATTTCACAGAACCACCTCAACCTCGTTGCGACGCTGATTCATCGTCTGGTCGTCATCATGGGCAAGTTCCAGATTTCGGGTACGTATCTTGAAAGCAGCGACATGCATCTGCCGACATATGTACAGCTCGGCGAGCAGTGCTCCATCGGATATATCGAGCGCGCCCAGCTCGAGAACATCCGCTGAAATACAATTGACAAAACTTTCTGCAAAACTATATTGTGCACAACTTATTTCAGTGTATAATGAAGACAGAGTAGGATATTCTTCCACGAAGTGTATAGGGAGCCCTGCTGAATGTGCAGCATTCGGCAGAATTTTCATCCTGATATATTGTACACTACTGAATAATATGTCAAGAAAAGCAGGTCGACAATTATGGGTAAATTAAACACACGCAACGTCTGCAGATATATTTATCTGCTTAATGCCAAAGTGGATCATCTGGCTGAGTTCAAAACCAGTAAGGGCGTACTGAACAGAGAACAGCTGTACATCATAGAGATGGTTGCAGAGGAGCCCGGTTTGACACAGAAAGTGCTGATCAATCGGCTCAAGCGCGAACAGACATCCATTTCGCGTGCCGTTCAGAAGCTCGTTGATCAGAACTACCTGATCAAGCGGCAGAACCGGGACGACATGAGAGCTTCCTACCTGGAGGTCACACAACAGGGCAGGGACGCACTGGATGAACTTGAAGACAGTATATGTGAAATGACAGACGATGTACTTGAAGATTTGAATCGTGACGAAAAGAAAGCACTGACAGACATCCTCGAAAAAATACATCTATGACAAAAGAGACCCTATGGAAATGACCATTTCCATAGGGTCTTCTGTCTATTTATCTTTGACGAGCTTTTTCACGGTCTTCACTTTCTTCTTGTCATGCTTCAGCTGGTCCTTAACATCGTGGGCATGGTACATGCCGTTCTCCATCATGTAATCCGCGATGCGCGCATGCTGATTGATCGCCTGTGTCAGCTGGCGCTTCAGTACGTTGCGGACTTCCGGCGTCGCAGCCTCGGTCAGCGCCACCGCATATGTGCGTACAGCCGCTTTGGCGGTCACGAGCATTTCGGTCGCAATCAGTTCGTCTCTATTTTCTCCGGCTTTCTCAAGCTGTTCTTCGATTTCCATCCTGTCATCTCCTCTCTTTCCCTGCCTCTATGGCAGCAGTTCCTGGATTTCATTGATCGCTTTTTTCGACAGTTTCTTCTCTTTGCGGACGATTTCACGGAGTTTGCTGTCCTCGACGAGTGATTCCATCAGGCCGGCTTTCATCAGTGACGCCTGTTTGACTGTCATGACCTCGTGCAGTTCGATGGTTTCATGCACCGCGAGGTCCGGTTTATCCACATTATCTGATTTTTTCTTGCTATCTTTTTTAGCCATGTCGATCCTCCTCTTGATTTGTCTGAAGCAGGGGTGTCTGCCTAATAATAGGATTACCCTGAGCGGTTCGATGTAAACACTGCTCTGTAAAGAAGCTATAATGGTGTTGACATTGACGCAGCGTCATCGTTCATCATGGAAATCGAGGAGGGAAATGAATGGAATATACAGTGAAGGGTCTCGCCGCTCTGGCAGGCGTCAGCACACGGACACTCAGATACTATGATCAGATCGATCTCCTGAAGCCGACCCGGATCAGCGAAGGCGGCTACCGCATCTATGGCCGGGAGACGGTCGACCGTCTGCAGCTCATCCTTTTCTATCGGGCGCTCGGTGTCCGGCTTGAAGAAATAAAGCGCATCATGGATGACCCGGATTTCGATGCTTTGGCTGCACTGGAGCACCATCATGCTGAACTCCTCAAAGAACAAGATCGGATCGCACAACAGATCAGCAACGTGGAGAAGACCATCCGGTCGAAAAAAGGAGGCGCTCAGATGAGTGATCAGGAGAAATTCGAAGGGTTCAAAAAACGGAAGCTTGAAGAGAACGAAGCCAAGTACGGTGAGGAGATCAGGGAGAAATACGGTGAGGAGACCATCCGCCAGTCCAATCGTAAATGGATGAACATGACCGAACAGGATCATAATGAGATGAACGTACTCGAACAGAGGTTGGCTGGTATATTGAAGGAAGGCGCAACGAGCCCTGAACCGTCAGAAGAAATGTATCGGCAGGCGGCCACACTGCACAAGGAGTGGCTGATGTACACCTGGACCGACTATTCGAAGGCGGCGCATCAGGGACTTGCCGAGATGTATGTAGAGGATCCGCGGTTCAGAAAATACTATGATGACATTGCACCCGGAGCTGCGCAGTTTCTGAGGGATGCGATCGTAGATCATATGGATGAGTAGAGCATGCGGGTATGCTGTCTCCGGAAAATTGATACCAGTACCAGCTGAAATGTATGACATTTCAGCTGGTACTTTTGCTTTCGCAGGAAACAAAATGGGGTTAGATCATTAATTTATGGGGAAAGAGTGAAAAAATATATGTATAATACTTTATAAAGTATCTGTGCGGCAATTGTCCGTGCAGGCTGCCGTATAAATTGAAGTTTGAACAGAACGTCACAGCGATAGAGGTAGGGATATGAATCATTTAAGCAATCTATTGAAAGAGCAGTATATGAACCTCCATCTGATATGGAAGCTTTCCATATACAATATTAAAAGTGAATATTCCAATCACTATTTGGGTCTTTTCTGGAATATTCTCCAGCCATTGATGCAGGCGGCAATCTACTACATGATTTTCGGTCTCGGGCTGAGAGGGGCAACAGCACCGGATGCTGAAATTCCATTCATCATCTATCTGATTTCAGGGCTGTTTCCGTGGCTCTTCATCTCCCAGGCGATCAATATCGGCTCGAATGCCATATATGCTCAGCTGGGTCTGGTCACAAAGATGCGCTTTCCGTCCAGTGTGCTCCTTTCGATTTCCTATACGAACAGCCTGATCAACCTTATTTTCATGACCGTAATCATCGGGCTGGTATCGGTGGTCAACCAATATGTGAACCCGCTGTATTTTTTGAGCCTTGCATATTTCGTCATTGCTTCCTTTGCACTTATTTTCGCAATCACGCTTGTAATGAGTACATTGATCATACTGGTCCGGGACTTCCGGAATGTACTGCAGAATTTCATCCGGATGGGTTTCTTTCTCACCCCGATATTCTGGCAGGCGGATGAGAGGGGCGGACTGCTCCAGATTGTCTCCGACCTCAATCCTTTCGCCTATCTTGTGCAGAACTACAGGAACGCCATGATCTACGGTGACGGCATCATCTATGGTGATGGTGCAGACCACTTGTATTTCTGGAGCATCACAATGTTCATACTGATACTCGGCAGCTATCTGCACATGAAATTCAGATACAGGCTGATTGACTACTTATAGAGGAGAGTGGCTGATGACACGATATTTAATGATCTGCAATGCCTATCCGACGCGGGATAAGGTGTATGCAAATGGATTTCTCCACAGAAGGGTAAAAGCATATCAGACATATGGCATCGAAGTCGATGTCATCGTCATGACAACGCGCGTGATGAAGGATAGGTTCCATGATGGCGTCCACATCAAGTACATGGATCAGCACCAGGTGGCTTCTTTTCTGAAAGAAAACCACTATCCGACGGTCCTCTTCCATTTCATCAATCCGAAGATGTTCCATGGAATCACCCAGCTTCCAAAAGCGGAACGTCCCAATATCGTTGTATGGCTGCATGGTTTTGAAGCGGAGGCCTGGCACAGAAGGTATTATAATTTTCTAAGTGATATAGAATCCCTGGATGCGATGCTTGAAAGAAAAGATACGGTATTCGAAACCCAGCGAAGTTTTCTGAGGGAGATCATGACAAGCAGCGACTACAGCATCAGATTCGTCTACGTATCCAGGCGTTTCAAGGAACTCTATGTCGATCCCTACACCGGTGTGGTGCCAAAAGAGTACTACATCATTCCGAACATTGTGGACGATCAGCTTTTCCCATATCGGCAGAAGGTGAAGACGGACCGGTTGAACCTCTGCAGCATACGGCCCTATACGGCCAGAAACTATGCCAATGACCTGACAGTGGATTTCATAATGGCTCTGAGCAGAAAAAGATACTTCAGCAAACTGACGTTCGACCTGTACGGTGATGGCCCATTGTTTGAAGTGGTCACAGAACCTCTGAAACGCTATGGCAATGTGAACCTGCACCAATCATTTGTGCCACAGAACGAAATACCTGATATCCATGAGTCCCATGGCGTCTTCATCTGTCCGACCCGTCATGATTCCCAAGGGGTGTCCATCGGTGAAGCAATGAGTTCGGGACTGGTTCCGCTCTCAAATGACGTGGGCGGCGTACCGGAATTTGTCGAACATGGAAAGACAGGCATGCTGGCTCCGAGAGATGATGTTGAAACCATGGTTGAGAACTTCGATCATCTTTATAAGCATCCAAAAACATTTATGGAGATGAGTGCGGAAGCATCAAGAAGCATCCACAGGCAGGCAGGAGTGGAGGCTGTAATCAAACAGGAGATGGAGGTGATCCAGAATGGCTGGAGTTGACTGGAAGAAAGCGTATCATGATCTGGAAAGTCATATTGAACATATAATGAAAGAAACAAGCACTCTGGTGCATAATGCTGTACCTGAACTCAGAATCAATGAAGTCGCCCGTAATGATCAGAACGGCCTGCTGGAGATCATCATCGATGCAACAGGTGCCAGAATGAAATATGCACTATACCTGATTGATCGGACTGGCAAGCATGAAACCATCAAGCGGCCTTATCAGCAGTCGAATACTTTCCTTCTGGATGTGCCGGGCGGCAAGTATACGCTGCAGGCTTTCGTGCAGGAAGACGGAGCGGCGGACCAGACAGCCAGCGTGAAGATCAACTTCAGGCATGACAGGGTGGATGACGATGAATAGGCTCATCAGAACAGAGGACCTGGAGTACCGCACAGTCGAGTATGCCCTTGACGCGAATTCCGCCGATTCACTCGCAGCGGATATTAAAGAAGTTTTCAGAAGGTATGATCCGCCGCATCTTACCATCGACATCACCGCACTTGCACCTCATCATCGGGCTGATATGGATCATTTTGTTTCTTCCGATTACAGGCACAGATGTGCCATCTTCATACCAGCCGAAGAAATGGACCGGATCCAATTCGAGAAACTGGACTGGGTTTCAAAAGTCGAGCCGGAGGGCGACGGCTTCCTTTTCCATCTTGCGGGGGCACGTGCATCCGATCCGGTGGAGACTTTCGATATCCTGAAACGCAATTTCAGCCTGAAGCATAAATCCTATGAGATGGAAATCATTGAAAGTCTGATAGGAGAATCGAATAGGGAGCGTCAGAAGTATGAACTGCTGCAATCCCGGTATGAAAGTTTGAAGGCAGCCCGGATGGGCGGACGGGATATGGACCTTGAGAAACGCTATGTTGAACTCATGGAAAAGTACAAGCAGTCACTTCAGCGTCTTGAGAAGCTGCGGCAATCCAAGCTTGGCCGGCTTCAGATGTTCTATTGGCGACAGAGGAGGCGACGCTGATGAAATTAGACTATAGAATCAATATCAGTGATGTCAACTCCGACTACATCAACCAGCAGGCAGCAAAATACAAGAATGACAGGCCGTCGGGTCTCTCGATCATCCAGTGGACAGAGGATATGAATCACCATGTCGCAATGAATATGAAGCGCATGAAGCGTTGCACGAATGCCGAGCTGATCATCGCCAGCCGTTCTGATGCGGTTCAGGAGGCAGTCCATGAAGCGGAACAGAAAAACATCATCCTTGCGAACAGCATCGAGCAGGCGAAACTGTATGTGAAATTCGGCCACTACATCCTCCTGGATGCCCATCAGACACTTGGTATTCCAGAAGATTGTTCCTTCAGTTGGCAGCCGGATGATACTGTGTTGTGCAGGATGGATGACGCCGTCTCACTGAATGGACGCATCTATCAGGCATTCTTCAACGCATTCGATACGGAGCAGACACAAATCGACCAGGTATCATCCATCGATAAGATTGTTTGGGAGAATGTTCTGATTCTGCCTTCCGGGACGCTGTACAGCCATATATACGATGACGCGCTGCCTTTTGCGGCGAATGTCTGGCTCCACCAGATTTTTTCGATCGTCTCCCATACGGGTGAGGTCATAAAATGCGACACCATCTCCGTGTGTGGTCTGATGCGGCGTATGGCGTCATTGGATTCTCCTCAGACAGTGCGGATTCTCGCCCATATCGACAGGAAGCTCAACCAGCGCTATGACGGACGGGCAACAGATGTTCTTGAGGACTTCAACCGCCAGTTCACAGTGATGCTGAAGATGAGAGTGGACAAGGGAGAGGTATCCAAGCAGGAGATGGTCAGAGCGCTCGAGCAGAACGGCATCCGCCACATCCACTACAGTGTTCTGAACAGGGGGGATGCCGGAAAACTCGTTCTTGCCTACTGCTTTCCGCCATATAACGATACAAGTGGCAATGTCATGGCGAAGCGGGTCCAGGCGGATGGTCTGCTTGTGGATGTCATATCGAATTCGATGGATCGCATCCGCAAGAGAGACGACAAGCTTCTGAACCTGACGTCCAACCTTCTCGATACTCAAGTCATGCTCGATGGTCCACAGGCCTTCAGCAGCTGGGCAAGCATCGAACGCTATATGGAGGATGGTTTTGCCGAATATCGCAAGTATGCATATAAATATAATGAACTTTATTCAAGAGCAATGTTTCCCCATTCCCACTTTCTCGGGTACAGGATCAAGATGGAGAACCCCACTCTGAAATGGACGGCTGAATTCTCGGATCCTCTCCATAAGGATGTCAAAGCAGAGCTGAGGTACGCGCCGGTGGAAGACGAAGGTTTTCTCGAATCTCTTCTTGAAAGTCTGGAAGAACAGTACCATCATCTCATCAATGATAATGTATTCAATCTATGCGAAATACTGCCTTTCATCTACGCGGATGAAATCATCTTTACGAACAGATTCCAGATGGAATACATGCTCGAACGCTTTGAAGATGCGCTTCAGGAGACGGTCAGAGCGAAGGCGGTCATCAGCCAGCACCCGGTACCCGGGAAATCCTATTACAGCCTCGTGCAGTCATACTACAAGATCGAGGATACCACCATCAATCTGGCATACTTCGGCAATTTTTATGATACCCGCGGGTTCAGGCAGATCGAACTCGTCGCCCAGCAGCTGTACAAACGAAATATCAACAACTTCGTCATCCATGTATTTACCAATATGAACCGTAATACAATGCAGCTGTACCAGGCGAGCGAATACCGCCACTATATCCGAATGAATCCCTACGTATCCTATTTCGAATTTCTGAACATGGCAGACAAGATGGACATACTGATGATCTTCGATGCACAGACCATCGGCATCAAACCTTTCAATCCCTATGTGCCTTCCAAGCTGAGCGACTATCGTGGCAGCGACAGTCTGGTGTGGGCATTCACGGAGCCCGGCAGCATACTGGATGAAACGGCTGAAGACAAGGTCATTACAACCGGGCAGCTGGACTATCATGAGTATTCGGATGACTTTGCAGCGATGGCAGAACAGTTGGGCAAGGTCCTGTACAGAGTTTCCCGTATCGAATGCATGACAGACTAGGAAGTGTGAATATGGAATATAAAGTGAAAGTGGAGAATGTCTCGAAAGTCTATAACATCACCAGAAACAAAAAGAAGCTGTGGAAGATACTTTTTCCATTCCTTGAAGACAGAAGTGAGTATTTCCAGGCATTGAAAGGTGTTTCATTCGATGTAGAGCCCGGAGATTCGGTGGGCATTGTCGGCTTGAACGGCTCAGGCAAATCGACGTTGTCCAACTTGCTCGGTGGTGTCTCAGAGCCTTCTTCCGGCAGCATCCACGTCAACGGCAGAGCATCGCTCATCGCAATTTCCGCGGGCCTTAACAATGAGCTGACGGGAGAGGAGAACATTCGGATGAAGTGTCTGATGCATGGATTGAATGAAAAGGAGATTGATGCGGTCTACGACGATATTGTCGCCTTCAGCGAACTGGAGGACTTCATGAACCAGCCGATCAAGTCCTATTCAAGCGGCATGAAATCCCGTCTCGGATTTGCCATTGCAGTACACACCGATCCGGATGTGCTCATCGTCGACGAGGCGCTTTCTGTAGGGGATGATACATTTGCCAACAAGTGCATCAGGAAGATGGAGGAATTCCGTAGATCCGGAAAGACGATATTCTTTGTCAGCCACTCCATTCCGCAGATCCAGCAGATGTGCAACAAGGCAGTATGGATCCACTATGGGGAACTGCGGGAATATGGTGATGCGGTGCCGGTTGTCGGACTGTATGCAAGATTCATCAGGGGCTACAACGAGAAGCCGAAGCATATCCAGCAAAGGTATAAGAAAGAAATGATCAGCCGTCAGAAAATTGATCAGTATGCAGAGAAGAATGATGATACGAAACTCGGGCTGCTGAATGCGCTTCTTCTTGGAGCGACTGGCATCAGTATCGTCGTAGCGGCTTATCTGCAACTTGCAGGGCATCTATAAATAACCAGAGCAGGTGAAGTGACATGACAAACCATCCTGATTATGAAACATTGAAGGATATATCCTTGAAAAGTTTGAGAAACGAAGCAAGAGTGCTCAATGAGCTGAAGATTGTCGACCAGGAAATGTCTGCGCTGCGCAACGAAAATGCAAGGCTGAAGCGTGAATTGCGAAAATATAAAACCTTTCTTCCAATCAAGGCAGCACTCAAAGTAAGGAAGATGCTGAAAAAGTAGGGGATTCCATGACAGAAATAAAAATCAGAAAAAGACTGCAGGAGATTGAGCAGCTGGAACGTTACATTCAAACAGGCATCAGGCCTGAAGAAAAACACGAATTCAGCTGCCGTCCTCTTGATCATGGCATTACAGTCATCGTTCCCATTCATAGGGGAGAAGCGTATATGGAGCAGCTGATCGAGACTCTGGAGGCTCAGACGCTTGATGCGGATCAATTCGAAACCATCATCATTTTCAATGGCGATTATGAAAAGAGCGAAGCATTGTTCCACAGTGCGGAAAAGAAGAAGAAATATATTGTGCAATACTCGGAAAAAGGCGTCTGCCGCGCACGCAATACAGGCATCAATGAGGCGTCATTCCTCTATACTGCCTTCCTGGATGTGGATGATACACTCTCGCCAGATTATCTGGAACATTCACTTGAAGCATGCGAGGAGAATACGATTCTGCTCAACCAGTTCCACGAAGTGAAAGGGGGAAAGTCGGATGACGGCAGCAACCACATCAACAAGGAAAGAGCAGATGCTGATGAGTACCCTGACAACTACTACCAGGTAGTCAAAAATCTATCCATGAACGGAGCAAAGGTCATTCCGACAAAACTGCTGCTGCAGACCCGTTTCGAAGAGTCTCTGAACAACGGAGAGGACGTCGTCCTCTATATGGCACTGGTATCGGAATTCAAACCCATAGTAAGAATCAATAGGAATGAGGCCGTCTACCATCGCCATCTTATTGATGGATCACTGAGCCGCAGCAAACCGACGTACCAGTTCAACGTCACCGATAGGGTCAATGTGCTGAGCAGGCTGCAGAATATCCTGAAAACGGAAGATGACGAAGAGATCAGAACTTTGATCATCGATCGGATGCGTGCACAGGCAGGTTTCATCAACCGTTACCTGAAGAAGAACATGGAGGATTATGATAAGGTGCAGCGGGATATCGAAAATCTTTCCGATGAATACTTCCCCTATGATCGTATCAACGAAGATCTTCCAAAGAGGCTTTATGTCAGCTACTGCTTCCCGCCCTATGCGGATACAAGCGGCATTGTCCTCGCCAAAAGAATTGCGGGTGACAAAGTGCCATGCGATGTCGTGCACAACAACATGTATGATGTAAGGTCGCTCGATCTCAGTCTCACTCGTCTGGCTGAACCTTATATTCATCAGAAGTTTGAAGTCAATGCGACTTCCTCATTCTCGAACAGAAACCATATTGAGATCTTCATCAAAGCGGCACTCAAAAAACTAAATGCCGGCAAGTATAAGGAGATCTATTCCCGTGCAATGTGGCCGGCATCCCACATGCTGGCGTTCGAAATCTACAGGCGCAACAGTTCAGTGAGGTGGATTGCCGAGTTCTCCGATCCACTGTTCAGGGATATAAAGAATGACAAAAGGGAGACTGCGTTCTATTCGAAAAAGGAACTGAAGAAGATCAGAAAACTCATACCCGAGCAGTTTCATGGATATATGGATGACAACCTCTTCAATATGGCCGAGCTTTTGCCCTTCATACTGGCGGATGAACTGGTTTTTACAAACCACCATCAGATGACCAGCATGCTTGAACGTTTTGATGATGATCTGCAGGCACTCGCAAAGGAAAAAGCGACGATTTCCAGGCATCCGACACTCAGCAGGGCATATTACAACTATGAAAGGCATCACGTGGAACTCGATGAAAATAAAATCAATCTCGGCTACTTTGGAAACTTCTATGAAACGAGAGGTGCGGAAGATATCAAGACGATTGCCATGCTGATCAGGAAGGAAGGGATTGATGCTGTCATCCATGTGTTCACAACCAATGTAAGACAAGTCCAGAGCGAGCTGTACAGCGGAGTACTGAAAGATGTGATCAATGTGCATCCCTATTTGAAATATTTCGAGTTTCTGAATGTAACGCAGGACTTTGATTATCTGCTCCTCAATGATGCCCATACGCGAATGTACAAGCCAAGGAATCCATACCTGCCTTCCAAATATGCAGACTACATCGGATCCGGCTCGAGAATATGGCTGCATTATGAAGCGGGCAGTGTGCTCCATGAAATCAGTCTTGAAGGACATGAAAACATTATAGCGAATCCACTCAATGATGAAGCGGCCATCCGTGATCATCTCCATAAACTGACGAAAAAATAGAGCACCCATCCGGGCGCTCTATTTTATTGACCGTCGAAATCCTTCTCCAGTATGAAGCCACTGTATTCCAGCACTTCGATATCCTCGATGCTGTTATCAGCAAGATAGAGTCTCTGGGTAAGGTTCGTATGATTCTGAAGCGGGGCGACTGAAGTGATATTGTTTTCGCGCAGATTCACATCCTCCAGTTTAGTAAGCGATTCCAGAGGTGCAATGCTGATGACTGCATTGTTTCTCAAGTTCAGTGCCTGGAGTTCCATAAGGTTTCCGAGAGGTTCTATATCCGTGACATCGTTATCCCTCAGATCCAGGGACTCGAGCTCTGCCAGTCCATTGAGGGGAGTGACCTCTTCAATATCATTATCACGCAGATCAAGGTGATCCAGTGCCGTCAGTCCGGATAGTGGATGCAGGTCCGCGATTTGATTCTCCCTCAGATTCAAGTGCTCAAGCGACGTCAGGTCCGACAGGGGCGCAATGGTGACGACCTCATTCCCCTGCAGGTTCAGCTCCGTAAGATTCCCAAGCTCGGCAAGGGGAGCGAGATCTTCAAGACGGTTGTACTCGAGATTGAGCGTTTCAAGCCGGGAGAGTGCACCAATGCCTTCGATATCCCTGATTTCATTCGTGCCGGCATTGATCTCTGTGAGATGTTCCATCCCATACAATGCTGAAATGTCATTGATGCTGTTATCGGCAATATCGATGCTTTCCAGGTTGGAAAGTTTTGAGATGCCGTTTAGATCGATGATGTTGTAGCCTGCAGCGTCAAGATGGGTAAGGCTCTCCAGCTGATTGACGACGATCGCATCTTCATCTGCAAGGTTCAGATTATCGCGTATGGCATCCTCCAGGTTATCATCCTGGAAGTGGCTGCCTTCCGGGGCATACATCAGGCTCCCGACCCAGAGCATTACTGCTATCGTACTGAAGATGGAGACAAGCAGAATATTTTTTAACATTTCTCTAACCGTCCTTTAATTATTAATCATTATACTGATTTTGAGTAGATAGACGATATTATTTTCATTTTACAATAATTTTTTAAAATGGTAAAATTAAAAAAATCTTAAAGGTGATGCTATGGTTCTGGAAGTATTCAATCGAAGAGAAGTAAAATACTTGATACCGTTCGAAACGTACGAAAGTATTGTGCAGGAAATAATGGACTGGATGCGATACGATAAGTTCGGTACAGATGGCAAGTATAATATCGTCAGTCTCTATTTCGATTCTGCTGACGAAAAAATCTATACGGAAACAAGAAACAAGCTGCTGTTCCGTCAGAAGCTGAGGCTCAGAGTCTATGATGAAGCGGATCTGACGAGTACATCGTTTCTTGAGATAAAGCAGAAGTACAACAATGTCGTCAATAAAAGAAGGACGGCGCTGCCGCTATTCGAGGCATATGACTATATATACCGTCGCAATGATGTCAGCCATGCGGTCACCAATCCGCAGATCTACAAGGAAGTGGATTATTTCCGCAACCTCTATGATCTGGATCCGAAAGTGGTGGTAAGCTATGATCGCCATGCTTTCCATGGCATTCACGAAGCCGACTTGAGGGTGACTTTCGACTATAACCTGAGATGCCGTTCAGATGATCTGAATATTGAAAATGGTCCCCATGGGACACACTTCATCGATAGGAATCTGGTGGTCATGGAAGTCAAGATGTCTTCAAGCATTCCGTTATGGCTTACAAATATCCTGTCGAAATACGGATTGAAAAAGGAGGGTGTCTCCAAGTTCTGCACGAGCATCGATGTGGAAAGTCTGGGGATTGAGCATGCCATCCAGGAAAGCAGGGTGGGTCAGAGATGAGGGAATTCATACAGAACTATCTGGAACTCGGCAATGAGACGACGACATTCACAATCGTCGAACTGATGATTGCCATCCTGCTGAGCTTCATTTTGAGCATCATCGTCACACTGGTCTACAAGTGGACCCACCATGGTGTCCGGTACTCGCAGTCCTATGTCCAGACAGTCGTCATCATGAGTGTCGTCGTCGCCATCATCATGATCGTCATCGGCAACAATATCGCTGTCGCCTTCGGCCTTGTCGGTGCTTTTTCCATCATCCGCTTCAGAAGTGCGATGAGTGATCCGAAAGACATCGCCTTCATATTCTTCGGGATGGCCGTCGGAATTTCTTGCGGCCTCGGATTCTATGTACTCGCAGTACTGTTCACTTTTACGATGAGTGCACTCATCCTGATCATGCATACGGTCAACTACGGCAGCAAGGGAACGGACGAAAAGGTGCTCAAGGTCACCGTGCCGGAGAATATGAACTTCGAAGGTGTTTTTGACGATGTGTTCGAGCAGTTCCTCGATCAGGCCCAGCTGGTCAACATTGAAACGACGAATCTTGGAACGATGTACCTCCTCGAATACAGGGTCCGCACAAAGAAGAATGTTCCCGATAAGGAGCTGATGGATGCCATCAGAGTAAAGAATGCCAATATGAAGGTGACGTTGAACGTATCGAGTCTGAGTTATTGATATCTACATAAGGACAGGTTCAGAGATTTCTGAACCTGTCCTTTCTATTGTGTAAACTCGATCGTATAGCGTGCCGTGCCTTCCAGTGTATCATCGAATACTGCTTTATTGGTGTAGGGGTTGACGGTTGTCTCGATTGCTGTACCATCCTTTTGCACCTGCAGGTCATGCAATGCCTCGAAGTCCGAGCCGTTCATGATCCAGTTGCCTCTGCTGAGCCAGCCGGTGTTGTTCCGGTAGTAGAGTGTCAGCCTGCCTTCTACCGAGCCGTCCTGTGTTTCCAGGATGTAGCTCCGGTTGATGCCTTCGACGTCGTTGTTCTGCTCTATGGTCAGGCGCATCACGGGATCACCGGTCACACTTTCCGGTTCAAGATATGCCATGACGAAACCGTCGGCATTCGTCAGATATACGCCTTCATTTTCGGTGATCTGACCCGCTTCAGCGGAATATTCAGCTGCTGCTTCAGGGGTTTCAAAATGTCTCGGCAGAAATTGATATCGCAGATCGAAGAATTCGGGAACAGTTTCCTTCCTTTCATCATACGCTGCAGTATTGCCGAAGAAGTTCTGCCCGTGGAGTGTAAATGCATCCGCACTCAATGATGCAGCCATTTCACCGTCCACAATATGCTGATGTTCTGCAATCCTTCCATCGATCCAATCATTGGAAAGATGGCCATCCATCAGCTCCAGTATACGTGCTTCAAGTGAGTTTCTGAGCGCATCGGATGCAAGCGTCTTGTGGACGAGCAGGTTCTGCCATGTCGGTATGATTGGGTTTTCGTAGCTGAAATAGTCATTTGCAATGCCGCCGACCTGGCCACGGCTGTCAGATCCCATTACAAGGTCCTTGTCCCACGGAATGAACTGCCATTTTGCATCCGGATCCTGGTGGTCCAGATACATCCAGTAGTCGTTGCCGAATGTGTCGATATCACCAATGATGAAATGGACGGCGAGAAAGTCCATGAAGTTCTTCTCATCCACATATTCGAATAGACCGGATTCGAATCCGGTGCCTGCCGGGGTGGAATAGACCCACTCCTGGAACTGGCCGAGCTTCAGCCAGTTGGGCTCGCCACGGTAGTCATACACCTGCTCCAATACCGCCGCCTTGTCTTCAGCGTGATAATCGAGATTGAATGCGAAAGTGGAATCGACCGTCGTACCGATTTCACCTTTGTGAGTACGCATCTGGTCTCTGACCAGAGTCCCTTCAGGATCAAGGCCGTGGGCCACAAGAAACTCCTCGTCAATGCGTTCCACACTCGTATAGAACCCCTCATAGTTATCGTTGATATAGAGACGGTAATATTCCGCTCGGGGCGCAGGGATATCAAGTCTGCTGAACATATCAAAGGACAACTGTTCCCGAATCATGGAAGGATCCGTGTACATGGCATTCAAGTTCAGCCGGTCCGAACCATGCAGAAAATCCTGTGGTTCTGCGAATTCTATGCTTAATGGCTTCTTTTCACGGTTGCGTGTGGAATTTCCGCGGAATCTGACACCTTCCAACTGCAGAACCGTCTCTTCCTCATTTATTTTCGCATGGGCAGCGATGGGGACATCGGAATTCGGATCTCTTTCATAAAGGTAGTCGAGATCATCCGCCTCCATGTAGAGCCGCAGCGTACGTACACCATCGTCGGGATGATTTTCAGGCTCGAATGCATCTGTAGCAGCCACCGACTGTTCCGGGTCCTCAGCAGGCATATTGCAGCCGGCCAATATCAGTAAGGCAGAAAGAATGAAAATGCTGGATAACTGTTTCATGGAACCCCCTCAAATAATCTTCGGGTCATGGGCACCCGACCGGTATGTACTGGCTTTATATCATTGGCTATATTATAAGGGATACTCCGAGGGGAATGTGGTTTTTAATCGAGTTTTAATAAAAAAACTCCAAAGCAATGACTTATAGTCTTTGCTTTGGAGATGCTGATTTACTATTGTCTTAAAACTGCTGTCCATCCAGTTCCAGAGTACCTGTCGTATCCGTCAGCAGACCATGCTGTGAAGCGGTCAGCAGATCGCGGTAGATGCGGTTGAGCGGATGGTCCGCCATGATGACGTCCATGCCGAGGTGGCGGTATAGCTTCTGTGCGCCACCGACCGCATGATGCGCGACAATCTTGCTGAGGACGGGGATGTCGTCGGAATCCGGACTGATGCCCTGCTGATGCTGTGCCCAGGACGACTCGATTACACTATGAAAGTTTTTCCTGGCTTCAAGGAATGCCGCTTCACTGTCATCCAGCACCTTCACTGCATGCACGTGTCGTTCCTTTTTCCATGAAGTCTCTTTTTCTTCAATATGCGCTCTTGCGGCATCGAAGAAATGCCGCGCGATACCAATCGTCGTCGCAGCGATATTCGCTGCTGCAAACGGCTCGAACGGGTAGTGATAGATCGGATTATCGTAATGGAAGTGCGGGTCTGCCACATCGAAGCGGTAGTGTGCCGGAACAAGTGCATCTTCGACATGGATGGTATGGCTGCCTGTGGCGCAAAGTCCGAAGGCATTCCAGTCACTTTCCACACGGACCTGGTCCGGTAGCATCGCAAAGGCACGCAGCAGTCCGTCATCGAAATCATCGGATTCGATCCGGCAGGTGGCGGTGAACAGACTCGCATGATCTGCGCCGCTTGCGTACGGCCATGCACCATTCACAATATAGCCGTCATCCGTCTTCCTTGCCACACCGAGCGGCCGGTCGCTGCCGGCAATATAGAAGTTCCGCACACTGAACAGTTCCTGTACAGCACGGGGATCCATGACTGTTGCAAAGAAGCCGGCCCCGGAGCCGATCTGGACGAGCCAGCCGAAGCTGCCGTCGATGTAGGCGGTATCTTCGAAGTATCTGATGGCTTCCGGAAAAGGGGTCATCCTGCCGCCGATCGTGTCCGGAACAAACAGCTTGAAGAGTCGATGCTCATAGATCAGATCGAGTACCGTCTGATCAAGCTTTCCATTCTGTTCCATGTCGGAAGCGTACTTCCGGACGGTTTCAGTCATCTGTTGATCAATCATTCTCATTTCCCACTTTCAGCATCTGATAGATTTCCCGCTTGAGCTGGTTGAATGTATCTTCAAGTGTGATGTCATGGTGGCGGGGTCTTGCAAAGGGCACTTCGATCTCCCTTGCAATACGTGCCGGCTTGTCTGACAGGATGAGGATCCGGTCGGACATGTAGAGTGCCTCCTCGATGCTGTGGGTGATGAAGAGCACGGAACGCCGGTCCATCTCCCAGATTCTGAGCAGCCAGTCCTGCATATCAAGACGGGTCAGCTCATCCAGGGCACCAAAGGGCTCATCGAGCAGCATCAGTGGCTGGGGACTCAGCAGGGAACGGATGAAGGCGACACGCTGGCGCATGCCGCCGGACAGCACATCCGGGTACGATGATGCATACCCGCCGAGTCCGGCACGCTCGAGCCATTCCCGGGCAGCCGTCTTATCCACCTTGCCGGTGATCTCCTGTACCAGCACTACATTATCCTCGATCGTCCGCCATGGCAGCAGGGAGTCCTGCTGGGGCAGATAGCTGATATGCCCACGCTGTCCGTTGACGCGTTCGCCTTCGATCAGGATATCGCCTGCATCCGGTCTGAACAGACCGCCGATCAGGTTGAAGATCGTACTTTTGCCGCTGCCGGACGGACCAAGCAATGTGACGAACTCACCTTCAGCGACATGGAGTGACAGATCGTCCAGTACATGCACTCTGTTCTGTCCATCAAATGTATGGGTCAGGCCGTCTATCTCCAGTTTATTCACCATCTCCACGTGCCTCCTTCTGATTCGTATCCCACGGAACAAGCCACTTCTCAAGCAGCAGAATAAAGCCGAACAGGATGAGGCTGATGACCATGATGACAAATATGGCGACAAACACCTGATCCGTACGGAAAGCAGAGGAGGCGAGCGTCATGAAGACACCAAGCCCTTCCTGCGCCCCGAGCCATTCGGCGATGACGGCGCCCATCACGCTGTAGGTGGCGGAGATTTTGAGCCCTGAAAAGAAGTAGGGCAGGGCACTCGGCCATTCGAGCTTGAAAAAGATCTGCCGGCGGCTGGCACCGATCATCTGCATGTAGTTCCTGAGTGTCGGACTGGTCTGGCGGAATCCGTCGATCAGCGACACGGCGACCGGAAAGAAGCAGACGAGTGTGATGATCAGAATCTTCGGCAGAGCGCCGAATCCGAACCATAGTACCAATAGTGGCGCCAGTGCGATGATCGGTATGTTCTGCGACAGTACCATGAGCGGATAGAGGCTCTGCCTCGCCTGCGGAATGAGGTGGAGCACCACCGCAAGGACGATGCCGACGGAGACTCCGATGGCGAATCCGCCGAGCGCGATCTGTATGGTCGACAGCGTATGCCCGAGCAGCCTCGGATAGATCGCAATGCCTTCCTGGATGATCTGGATGGGACTCGGCAGCATCCAGTCGGCAATATTGAAAATACTTACCGCAAGCTGCCAGATGACCAGTATCAGAAGTATCGCCAGAATCGGCGGTCCGACACGCCATGATGAAAGTCGTCGCATTTACTATTCCTCCAATCTACTCAGCTCCGGGCAGAAATTCGTTCGTGTATGCCTGTTCCACATCGAGTTCCGACTCGATCAGTTCATTTTCATACATCCAGTCGCTGTAGTTCTGCCACACATCCTGTGCCTGATAACCCCAGTATGGCGCATCGCCCTGGTAGACGTCCACCAGCCACTCCTGGCTCGCCCTGACAAGTTCCGGATCAAGGTCCGGCTCAGCCTCGATCAGATGTTCCGCAGCCGCCTCAGGCTGCTCCATCGCAAACTGGTAGCCTTCCGCCGTCGCTTCGGTGAACGCGCGGACAGTCTCCGGGTCGCTGTCGATCAGATTCTGGTTCGTCATCAGTACAGGGGTATAGAAATTAAGTGCATCCGAATACTCGGTGAAGTCGATCGTATTGAGCGGGAAGTCGCGCAGCTCCGCTTCAATCCCTGTCCAGCCATAGTAGATCCAGGCAAAGTCGACGTCACGCTGTACAGCAGTGAAAAAGTCCGTGTCGCCGATGTTCAGAATATCCACTTCGCTGATATCCGCACCGTCCGCCTGCATGATGGACGCGATCGTCTCCTCCTCGATCGGTGAGCCGTAGCCGCCGTATGTCTGTCCCTCAAGGTCGGACGGCGTCTCGAGCCCATACTCCTCCGGTGAGGCAAGGACTGACGTGTTATCCTGGATGATTGCAGCGAGTGATACGATATCGACACCCTGGAGACGGGCCTGGGTGACGTTCTCCTGGGCACTGATGCCGAAGTCGCCATTGCCGGTGGCCACGGTCTGTTCTGCACCCGCTTCACCCGGCAGAACGATATTCACGTCGAGTCCGCGTTCCTCGTAGTATCCTTCCGCCTGTGCAGCATAGATGCCCGTATGGTTCGTATTCGGCGTCCAGTCGAGGACGAATGTAATCTCCTCCAGTGCTCCGTTTTCTGCCGAACTGCCATCATCGGCATCATCGCCATTACCGCACGCGGCAAGAAACAGTGCAAGGATGATGGGGAATAAAATCTTCTTCATATGGAAACTCCTCTCAAAATGGCGGTGTCCTGCATCCGATAAAAACAGGAATACAAAAAAACACCTTCCGTATCTGGAGGCGTCAAGAACTGTAAGACGATACACGAGTGCCGTATATGCGCTACACATTCCCTACGCTGGTATTATCCAGATCAGGTCAAAGGGTCAGGTCATGCCTTCTCAGCCTCATGCGGCTCCCCTATGCATCAAATATTCAATTGATATGTCCATTATACCATGGCGACAAATCAAGTCCAAGGTGCAGGGATCAGAATCCGGACAATGAAAAAAGCGTCTTCCGAGCATATTGCTCGAAAGACGCCTGATTATTCTACTCTGTCAGATCCCTCTCCATGTACACATGCGGGATGCCGGCATCCATGAATTCATCAGAGGAGACAGTGTAGCCGAGCTTCCTGTAGAAATCGATGGCATGCACCTGGGCACCGAGCCTGGCACGGGTATAGCCGTTTTCACTTGCATGGGAATGGACGTATGCCATCAGTTCACGGCCGAGTCTTCTGCCGCGTGCTTCAGGCAGCACCGCCATACGTTCCACTTTGATCATTTTGTCATCGGCCGGACGGTAACGGACAGTGCCGACCGGTTCCTCTTCAATCAGCAGTATGTGTGTGGCCACGTCTTCATATTCATCAACCTCACGGTCCATCGGCACATTCTGCTCCTCCACGAAGACACGTTTACGGATGGCAAGGCACTGGTTGTACAGGATATTGTTGTCTGCGACTTTGATTTCCATCGAAATTCCTCCTACATTGCATTCTTGCGCCGGATGGCGGTGAACTGCCAGAAGATCTTGAGCTGTTCCAGGTTCCAGTAGGCAAGACCGAGCGACAGGGCAGGCTTGGTGTTGAACTTCATGCCACTCGCTTCAGCCGCTGCAAGTGCGAGGTACTGGATATGCGGCTTCAGTGCCTTGAATGCCTGGGACAGCCTTTCTTCCTCTCTGATCCAGTCCATCGGGAAGGTCAGTTCGAAAATGTTGATGCGGCGGTAGATGTCCGGCATGGCGATGATGTAGCATGCTGCATCAACCTCGGGATTCTTCAGCGCTTCCGCGAAGTACCCCCGGATGGAGAGGTACATCTCCTTGTGCTCATGATTCTGGTAGTAGTACGTATCTTCCATCGCAGGCTGGCCGCTATGCTTGATCTGGTCATCCAGGTAGTCGAACATCTCATTGATATTCGTTTCCTTGTCATAGGTCTTTCTCATCACAATCCGCTCCTAGACTTCATTTTGCGCGCGGTCAAAACTGTCGTAGCTTCCGGTGCCGTTGTACTCCTCAGTGCTTTCCTCGTAGTATTCGCCAGTGTTCTCTTCACTGTTGTACTGCTCGGTACTCTCTTCGTAATTGTACTGTTCAGTACTCTCTTCGTAGTTGTACTGCTCGGTGCTTTCCTCCTGGATGCCCTCGGATCCATTGCCATTTTCAGGTGCCCAGTAGTTGTCCTCTTCAGTCGTCGCACCTTCCTGGGAGGTGCCTTGTTCTGTAGTAGCCTCTTCTGAAGTACTTTCACCCGTCGGCTCCTCAGAGGAGGATTCGATGTTGCCTTCACCTTCGATACTCTCTTCCGGGTCCTCTTCTCCCATGTTGAATCCGTTGCCGATATCGCTCGTATAGCCTTCCTGCATGAAGTACGGTACTGTTTCCGGTACAAATTCATCGAGATAGTAGTCGGAAACATATTCATAAGGCACGATGTAGTCGGACAGCCGGATATTGATCAGGTCGTACGGCTCGGGTGCTTCAAGGTTCAGCGTTTCCCGAAGGGTCTTTGAAATCGCATAGAGATGCTCTTCGTTCGCCCAGTAGAAGTAGGCGCCATTGCCCTGGTACCAGAAGTCGCTGCCGCGTATCTGTGTCGGGTTGAACTCGATGTCGTTGAAGGAGTAGTAGGCGGCAAGACTGCGGATCTCCTTGCTGGTCATGTTGTGCTTCGTATTGTCCGCCACGACTTCAATCAGGTCATCCAGCTTGGTCAGTGCACCGGTGGATTTCGCTTTGCCGAGTATCTTCTGCACCATCTCGAGCTGGCGCTGGCCACGGCCGAGGTCGGTATCCACACGCCGGCTGCGGACAACAGCCAGTGCCTCTTCACCGTTCAGTTCCTGGACACCCGGTTCCAGAATGATGCGTCCACGGTCGATGGAGTTCGGTTCATTCATTTCAAATGGAACGTCGAACTCGACACCACCGAGCGCATCGACAAGATCGACAACAGCCGCCATATTGACGCGGGCATAGTAGTCGACAGGGACATTCAGCAGTGATTCAACCGCGTTCATGGAGCCCGCCGGCCCGTTTTCACGATGGGCATGCGTGATCTTATCGAAGTAGTTGTTCTCCGGGAAGTAGGTCAGTGTATCCCGTGGGATGCTGACGAGCTTCACTTCATCCGCTTCCTTATCGAACGTCGCAAGGATCATCGTATCCGTTCTGAAATCGCTTGTAGAAAGATCACCTTCCTCCTTGCGTGATTCACTTTCGTCAACACCAAGAATCAGAACTGTAAAGCTGTCGAGTGACGGATCCACATCTTCAAGCCGCAGTTCCGACTGGTCGCGGTCCGCTGCCTCGAATGAATCGCTGACACCCTGCTCGAACGAGTTGAATAGATTATAGATGTATGCGCCAATGACAACGAGTGCAATGATGAGGAAAATCAGTACACCGTAAAAAATTTTTCTTTTCATATTATTCAAGTACCCACTTTTTATGATTTAGTATGTGATGACATATTGCCATTGTTTAATTATAATATGAGAGAGCCATAAAATGGAATAGATATGAGCAATCCTCACATAAACTTCAAAACTGTATATAATCATATAGAATATGAAGACGTACTACAAGAAATAAACGAAGCAATGAAAGCCAGAAGAGGTGCCGTATGAAGAAAGTGACAATGTTTGTATGGAATAATTTTGTGAATGATGCGAGAGTGCTCCGGGAGGCGACAGCGCTGACGGAAGCGGGCTATGAAGTGACAGTCATCGCCAAGAAGGAGATGGATGAGCTGCATCTGGCTTCAAGCGAGACCGTGGCCCCCCATGTCTATGTCAACCGGCCGCTCAAAGTGGAGCTGCCGAAATGGATCCGGAAGAAAATAAAATCCACGATACTCACAAAGCATCTGCCGAACATGCTCGAAATGTTCAAGATGATGATGCTCGGACGTCAAACGAATGCGGACATCTATCACTCCCATGATCTGAATACACTGCTGCAGGGCATTGCGAGCGCCAAGCTACGGCTCAGCAGAAAACCGCTTATATACGATTCCCATGAAGTACAGACCAGCCGGACGCACTATTCTTTCGATAAGATCTACCGACTGGAAGGGTTCCTGCTCAAATTCGTCGATCATGTCATCGTCGAAAACGATACACGTGCCAACTATCATAAGCGACTGTATAAAAGTAGGCCGACGCCGGTGCACAACTACTCCGAACTCTATGACATCGACAACGTAGAAGCGTATCCGATTCGTGAAGAATATGGTATCGGAGCAGAGGAGAAGATCGTCCTCTACCAGGGCGGCATGCAGGAGGGCAGGGGACTGTTCAAGCTGCTGGATGCCTTCAAGGACATCGAGGGTGCACATCTCATCATGATTGGTGACGGAAAGGAACGTCTGAACCTGATCGAGTACCACAAGCACCTCGGTATAGAGAACAAGGTCATCTTCATCGAACGCGTCCCCTACAAAGATTTGAGACGCTATACGAAATCCGCCGACATCGGCATCCAGTTCCTCGAGAACACCAACTTCAACCACTATTCGGCATCATCCAACAAACTGTTCGAATATATCATGGCCCACGTACCGGTCATCGGTTCCAGGTTGCCGGAGATCGAAGCGGTCATCGAATCGGAACAGGTCGGACTGACGGTTGAACCGGAAAGTACGCAGGCACTGAAGACAGCCATCGAAAAGCTGATTGGAAACGACGCGTGGCGGTTGTCCTACAGGGAAAATACAAAGCAGGCCAAGCTGAAGTACAACTGGAATGAAGAGAAAGATGTATTGAAGCGGGTATATCGAAAAATAGACAAATAAAAATCGCGACTCGTTATGAGTCGCGATTTTTGTTTAGAACGTATATCTAGTGTAGTACTGGCCACGGATACCGAGCTGGTCGTAGTAGTTCTTAAGATTGCGTGCCGTAGCGTAGGCCCAGTTGACATCTGTTGCGTACTGGTAGGTACCTGGATTCATCGGGTTCCAGCGCATCGCATAAAGTGTCGTCTGGTTGCGGTTGAAGTAGCCACTTGAGATGAATTGTGCACCACCTATGACTGCCTTGGCTGGTGTATCCCAGCCCATCTGCTGGGCATAGCGTGCACCAGCGAGAATAGGGTTATGATCATAAGCTGCAATGCCGTACATGTTGTAGTAGAGTTTGCCGTTGGAAGAAATATTGCCGTTTGCATCGAGGCGAACACCGCGAGCTAATTGACTTTGACCATTTCCCGTTTCATGAAGGGCATGGGAAATGAGATAGACTTCGTTGACACCATGCGTGTTGGCTGCTCTTAGGAAGGCAGAACCTTGGTTATGCAAAGTGCCCTTCCCGCTTAATAATTTATTATTAAGTTCATAGCTTGAAATGTTCTGCGCTTGATTCAGATTAAGGAAAGTATAGTCCCAAGTATCTGACTGGTGATTTGCAGGATCAAGGTTATATCTGACTTCTTCGCGCGTTGCATTTCTCCAACCCCCACCGGAAACCCAAGCTTGCGGCTTTGATCTCAAGCTCATCTGAGTGTCGAGTACTTCATTTAATGACTCTTTATATTTAACTGTATTTACAACTGGAGATGGTGTGGAAGGTTCGACCTGTTGGACCTTGGTATTCTGAATCCAGCCATAGTCATTTCCTAGCTTGCCATAGTAGAAAGTAAGTGCTCCAAGATCTACAGTTTTTTGTGCCTGGAAGCTAGTCCCTTTCTTATAATCATTCAATGTATTAATGTATTGTTCCTTCATACCCCATGGATCTTCAAGCAGTCCACCTGTACGAGTCTGCAAAGTGTATGAAGCGTTATTCACTTTTTCTTCTGACAAGTCCCATTTATTCAAATCTATGGACTTCATCCATCCCTGCATTGCACCTTCATAGCTAGAGTGCACCTGGTAGAATGTTTCTCCTGCATAATCCGCCTGACGTTCGATGAATACAGTCTGGTTTAGAAGAAAATCAGCCGATACTGACTTTTGGCTTGTTACAGGACTTCTTAGCCCTGAGTTGTCTTTGCTTTTCAGTTTCGCTGCATACGATACATTTTTGTAAACAGGGGCAATATCAAGACTATGCAATTTTCTTTTTTCTATCCAGCCATGGTCGTTACCTATTTTACCGTAGTAATACGTATGTGCACCGAGAGTAAGAACTTTTTCACTCTTAAAAGATTCGTCCTCATAAGCGCCAAGTCTTTTGACCTGTTGTTCTTTGGAACCCCACGGATCAGTAAGAAGATAATGGTTTGGTGTACCTACACGGAAATTTTCGCTATGTTTTTTTGCTTCTGAAAGATTGAATAATCTCAAGTCATTGGATTTCATCCAGCCTTGCATTGCTCCTTCATAACTCGAATGCACGCGATAGAATATTTCCCCCTGATAGTCTGCCTTGCGCTCTATAAAGATGGTTTGGTCTTCCAAGAAATCAGCAGACACAGTTCTTTTGCTTGTCACCGGACTTCTTAGTCCAGAGTTTCTATCAGATCCTATTTTAGCAGCATAGGAAACAACAGAGTAATCAGGTGTAGTACTGGAAGTATCCATTCGCAAGAAGGAAACATCAGACATCAGGGAGAACCTTTGAGTGGCGACACGTTTTTGCAGCTTTTCTTCATCTTTTGATTCTGGAGAAGTTGCTTCTGGTTCAGTAGTTTCCTTTTTGTTTTCCTGTGTTTCTTTTGATGGCTCTGTTTCTTCTTCGTCAGGTCCATTTTCAGTAATTTCTTTATTTGCATCTGCCGATTCTATTTCATCGTTCTTGTTGCTTGTTTTCAAGACATTCTTTTCCTTGGTATCTTTTGAAACAGGTGTTTCCAAAGATACCGACTCGTCCTTCGTTTCACTCTTTACTTCACTTTCCAATCTGTCTTCATCAGTATCCAAGGACTTTTCAGTTGGTTTGGAAGTGATAGGAGCTTTCGTATCATCACTATTTTGTTGATCATTACCAGTTTTATTTTCTGGCTGCGAGGATTTTCCTGGTGCTTTGAGCACTGGTGCTTCAACTGATTCATTCTCTACTGCATGGTCGCTTTTTACGGATTCAGAAGTGTTGCTTTCTTCAATTGGTTCTGTTTCAGATTGTGCAACGGATTCCTCTTCATCAGTTGCAGAAGCTGGCTTCGACTTGGAAAACTCTGTTTCAGAAGCTGGCTTCGATTCGGAAACATTTGATTCAGGGCGGGTTTCTTCAATGCTAGTTTCTACAGGTTCTGCTGCAACTTCATCAGCTTCAATTTCCTGTTGTGTTTCTTCAGTCGATTCAAGCTCTGCTTTTATGTGTTCATCCGGTACTGATGCTTCCTCTACGACATCAGATAAGCTTTCCTCAATTACTGGCTTACTGATCTTTTCAGATTCTTTGGTGTTGCTTATGTATTCTTTGGTACTGACTTGCTGCTGCCCGATTTTGTCCTGACCGTCCGTTTCATCAGCACTGGCTTGCGCCGAAATACCAAGTAGGGAAAGCGTAACAAGGGTCGGTACAATCAATCGATTCTTGTACTTCATAAATTACCTCCTTCAGGTGATATAAACATTATATAATTATTATAGTAAATAATGTATGTTAATTTTGTAAGTAATATAAATGTAATATTAGTTTCCAGTTTCATCCTGCTGTCAGCTTATGCATGACATTTCACATGATAAGCTTTATAATTGGTTATGTTATTCTCACAATGAAAAGTAATATAATATGCAAGCTTGAGGGTCTACTATATGTAGGATTATAATATAAAGCGGAATCCTGACACTCTGTGGATTCTGCTATTTTTGTGAATTGAGGAAAATGGAAATGAATAATGTTTACAGAATCTTTAAAGAACAGTGGATACATAGGCATCTGATATGGAAATTGACAATCTACAATATGAAGAGCCAATACGCCAACCATTATCTGGGGGTCTTCTGGAATATACTGCAGCCTGCGATGCAGATCCTGCTATACTATATTGTTTTCGGTCTAGGTTTAAGAGGCGATCGGGGTGATGTGGGGGACATTCCATTCATCGTACACCTGATTTCAGGAATCTTTCCGTGGCTCTTTATTTCCCAGGGCATCAATGGAGCCTCCAACGCAATTCAAAGTCAGCTGAGCCTGGTCACTAAAATGAAGTTCCCATCAAGCATACTGTTATCGATGTCGCTTGTGAATGCAATCATCAACCTGTCGATGACCACTGTTATACTTATAGGCATCAGTCTGGCAGGTGGTTATTCCACCCCCGTACATTACATCGGCTTCCTATACTTTGTGTTTGCATCTTACATGCTCATTTTTGGTATAGGACTGATCATGTCCTCCCTTGTCATTCTGATTCGGGATATGAAAAATATACTGCAGAACGTGATCAGAATGTTTTTCTTCATGACACCAATATTCTGGACGCTCGATGAAGCATCGGAGATACTTCAAGTGTTGTCTTCATTGAACCCGTTTGCGTATCTTCTCATGAATTACAGAAATGCGATGGTACTGGAGGCCGCTCCATTATATGGAACGATGACCGACCATATCTACTATTGGTCACTGACACTACTACTGATTTATGTCGGTGCACATATACACTACAGATTTAAAAATAAACTTGTTGATTATCTATAAGGAAAGGGTGCCAAGATGGTAATTTCAATTGAAAATAAATTAGAAGATATAATAAAGGTACCTCATTTATTTGAAATTATATTAAATGAAGATATCAACCAGACAATCTTTGAAGAATTTGATATCAACCAGACAAAAAGAACTTTAGGAAATTATAGGCATCAATTGGTTACAGTGATTTCTGTACGGAAGGAAATGGATGGCTACTACGGTCTTTTCAAGCATCATGGAGATATTGTCGGATGGACCAGGATATCAGAGTCCATCTATGTATATCCTAAAAAGTTGGAATCAGTGAAAGTCAATCTTGAAACTTTCAAGACGCATCCGTTCAATAGGGAAATCGGTATCAACAGAGATATGGTTCTTGCACTTAAGGATAGGCTGCTTACTTCGAAATCTTTTGTAGAAGTAGGTGGAGAGAAGCTTGAAATGCTTTTCAGAAAAGGAAAACTCCAAGGTTATGTTCGCACGAGCGATTTATATAAAGGTGTTGAAATGGATGAACCTTATTATGTTGATCCTGATAGTAACAGGTACAGAGACTCCAACTTTGATATAGAGCTGCCGATCAGAGAAGAAGGTTTCACTGCACATATCAGGATGTATTTTCCAGACATGGATATTGTAAAGCTGCAACAGGGGAACCGATCCTTTTGGATGTCTGCCCATGAAGTCGATTACGACTTCGATTCAGAAACTCTGCAGGCACCAGCGGTCACTGAGGATGCCAAGCAATATTTTATGGAGGAACGTGCAAGAGTCAAATCCATTATGGATGCTCTGCTGAGAAGGCAGATTCAACTGGAAAACGATAGTGAACGCTATAAGAACAGACTTGAACGTATTGAAATCAGATATAAAAATCTGAAGGAATCCAAACTTGGCAAATTGCAGGTTGGCATATGGGAACGTATGAAGAGGAGGCGTAAGTGATGTCTGATTCCGTTATTAATAGGAACGGAGATGTACAGCCGGAAATCAGGAACCTGGATGAAATGAATAAATCTGAAAGACTTAAGCATTATGTAAAAATGCTTGATAAAGATTACTTGCAGACGATTGAACATCTGAGCAATGAGAAGATGTACAACTCACAGCATAGGTACTATGAGAAGTTTGATGCGATGGGCAAAGTGGACTTCCTGGAAGAAATATCACCTGTCTTCAGTAAACAAAAGAACAGCAATGGTTCCAGATACTTCAGCAAACTGGATCTTGACGTTGGCATCATATGCGATGAATTTCTTTATCATTCCTATAAGGATGCAGCAAGGCTTCATTACATCAATGCTGACGGAGATGGTTTGACCAGGAAACTGGATTTCCTTATTGTTGCGACATCATGGAAAGGAATTGATGGCAGCTGGGAGCAAGTCGCTTCGCCGAGAAGTGATAAGCGCCAGACTCTGATGGCATTGATTGCAAACGCACAGGAACTTGATATCCCTGTCGCCTTCTATTCAAAAGAAGACCCCGTCAATTACCATCTTTTCAAAGATATTGCCAAAGTATGCGATGTAGTCTACACTTCTGCGGCAGAGATGGTTGAAACGTATAAAACCTATTGTGAACATGAGAACGTGCATGTAATGGAGTTCGGAGTCAACCCGGAATATCATAACCCCATCAGTTCAAGAATATCTGAAGCGGTTGATAATGATAACCACGTCATTTTTGCAGGCAGCTGGACTGAAAAGTATCCAGTCAGAAACAAGGAGTCCGCCCAGATGTTTGATGGTATTCTGGAAAATGGATATGATCTGACCATTATCGATCGAAATTTGAACTTGAAACGCTCCAGATACCAATTCCCATCACGATACATCGGGAACCTGACCTACCCGATGCAGCATGATGATCTTATGAGGACACACAGGCTATTCCGCTGGGCGATCAACGTCAACTCCGTAAAATACTCCGAAACGATGTTCGCGAACCGTGTATATGAATTGCAGGCCATGGGGAACCTGCTACTGACGAATTACAGTGTCGGAGTCAATAACAAGTTTCCCAACCTGCTGATGGTCAACACTAAAGAAGATGTCGGTCCGATGATCAGAAATCATCTCGAAGTGGACTATGAGGATATGCGATCCAAAGGAATCCGCCAAGTGATGCTGAATGATACTGCTTATGACAGGATCAGGCAGTTTGCAGAACAATTCGATATTGAATCCAATATCCAGGAGAAGAGCATACTGGTTATTACGGATGCACTGTCTGATAAGGTGCAGGAAAGCTTCAACAGGCAGATGTACACAAATAAAACACTCATGGTACAAAAAGAAGTCGATGAAGATACTCTGGCAGGATTTGATTTTGTTGCTTTCTTCAGTGATGTACATCTGTATGAAGAGTACTACCTGGAAGATCTGATGTCGGCATTTGTGTATACGGACTCGGATTTCGTAACCAAAGCACATCAAGGACATCATGATTATACAAATTCCTTCTCGGATAAATCACTCACGATGTTCGATGCCAAAATACTGGACAGTGACCTGGAACCCATGCAGAAATCAGGGTACGTGCTGACAATGTCTGAGATTGGTGCATACCGTTCTGAACCTGATACCACTGCTGAAAAGCTCGTCTCGGTCATTGTTCCAATTCACAATAACGGTCGCTACCTGGAAGATAAATGCTTCAGAAGCCTTACGCGCTCTTCCATCTTTGATAATATGGAAATCATATTCGTTAACGACGGTAGTACGGACGAAGAAACAATCAAAATCATCCATCGATTAAGAAGACGTTATCCGGATATCGTATATTACGAGTTCCCGGAAGGTTCAGGTAGTGCTTCCAGGCCGAGAAACAAGGGAGCTGAACTGGTTTCCACTAGATATATGACTTATCTGGATCCAGATAATGAAGCGACTGGCGACGGATACGCTGATCTGCTGAACCAGCTGCAGGAAAATCCGGAAGTGGATATGGTAGTTGGTAATATCATCAAGGAAGATAACAAGCGTCGAGCAGTATTCCAGTATTCCCAGACAGTCAGAAAGTATAATAATAAGAACAACTATATAGAGGATACGCACGACTTCATGAAGGAAAGTGGCCTGAGGGCGCAAAGTATCCAGGCAGTCATTATTAAGACGGATGTCGTCAGAAGAAATAACATTCAGATGGTCGAAGGTGCTGCGGGTCAAGATACAGTATTCTTCCAGGAACTCATGCTCAATTCAAATAGTGCTTTGGCTGTCGATACTTTCGTCCATGTATACTACGCGGCAGTGAGCGGCTCAGTGACGAATACAATCGGTAAGAAATTCTTTGACAAATACTATAAACTTGAAATTGAACGCATCCCATTCCTGAAAAAACACAACCTTCTTGAAACCTATATGCATGGCCGTTTCAATTTCTATGTAAAAGGCTGGTATCTGGCGCGTATCGACCGTATCGTCCCTGAAGAGAGACATGAAGCGATCACTCGATTCCTGGACATCTATTCTCTTTATGAGGAATATGATAAGACGATAGATAATGACCTGAAAGAAACAATTGAAGAACTGAAACAAGAAGTGAATTATGGCAGAGGGTGAGTAGATGACTCGATTGAACAGGCTCATGCAATTAAGAAGGCTCAAGCAGATGGTGAAAGCACTGTCTTCAAGTAAGGAGAATGTAACCCCCCATCTCTTTTCCAACAACAGTGGGTTGAACTTTACCAGAAATATAGGCGAGAAAGATGTAATTCGTCTGCTCAAGTATGATAAGCACACAAAGAAAAATGCAGACCTTGCACTAAAGGATATCATCGTTCCATTTCCGAACTTTGAAGAGGTGGACTTTTCCAAGGGATACGATTGGCAGGTGGACAAGAGTGATAGATTCGGTCCAAGCTACCAGCTTTACTTGCAATCATTGCGTATTGTCAGCAGCCTTCTTATTGAGTTTGAACGGAGCAGCAAAATCCAGTACTTGGAAAAAGCACAGCAGATCATTGAATCCTGGATGGATTTTATGGATACGGAACCGGAAAACGATATGATATGGTATGACCATCCGTCAGCAAATAGAGCACAGAACATCATTCATTTCCTCTATTTGGCAAAAGATCGTCTCGAAATAGACGAACAAAGGTACTACAATGTACTGGTCAGACATGCTGAATTCATGAGCAATCCTACTGAATACAAGTATAATAACCATTCACTGATGATGGACCGCTCATTGATGATAGTCGGAAGAATACTCGGCAGAATTGATCTTTTCAATGTAGGGTACTATCGTGCCATAGATACATTCTGGTATAGTTTCAGTGCTAAAGGAGTCCACTTGGAGAACTCCCCTGATTACCATGTCATGGTCAGAAAGATGTATATTGAGATGGAAGAATATCTGAAAGGCTACGGCTATTCATTTGGCAAGAATATCAATGGTTATATTGAAATGTCGAAAGAGTATCTTGATATAGTTTCAAGACCGAATGGTCTCCTGCCACCACTTGGTGATTCCGGCAACAGCAGGGGGACAAGACAGAAAGTTTATCGAAATTTCTTCGACTATGAAGCAGGTATAGGCGTATTGCAGTACGAAAAACCAACGCCTGTATACGTCTCTTTTGTTGCAGGCTTTTCAACGAATACTCATAAACACTATGACGATCTAAGTATCACTTTGAATTATGGGGGAGAAGATGTTCTTGTGGACTCCGGCAAGTTCAGCTACAGCCGTGATCCGATCCGCACCTACATGCTCTCAGCTAAAGCACATAGTACATTGTACTTTGAAAATGAGAACTATATAAAAGAGCATGATAATAGATTTACACATCTTGTAGAGATGACAGGATTTTATGATGCAGCAGACTACACCATCATCAAGGGAAGAAATAGGGGATTTGAACAATCCGAACTCGGGCGTACCGTTATTCTTCTGAAACGGTACCCGATTGTCATCCTGCTAGATGAGGCAAGCACTGATGATGAAGTTTTTCAGAATTTCAACCTGCACCAGGATGTCGAGCTTATTGAATACAATATTGGACATTCTGTTGTTAGATTGCCATCAGGGCATCTGGTTTCTTTCAGCCAGATGGGCCAGGTGGATGGACTTGTAAATGTAGAATCTTCTACAGCCAAACCAGCTTCCGCTGTGAATACTGTAGGTTTCGGGAAAACCACACCGACACATCAGATGCGGTTCAAGATAACCAATCTGAAAGATAAGATATACGCATTTCAAACTTTGATCAATATGAATCAGAATCTCAAAATCAGCCATTTTAAAGTTGAAAATGAGAGGCTTCAAATGATCATAGATGATGAGGAGATCATGATTACTCTTTAAAGGTAATTTCTATTATAGATATTTAGAAGTTGGTATGGTGAACTTATGAAAAAAGTAACGATGTTCGTTTGGAATCATTTCACAAATGATGCCAGGGTGATGAGAGAAGGTATGGCACTTAGTCAGAATAACTATGATATCAATCTCATTGCCATCGAGAATAAAAAAGATGCTCTGGCCCCTCGATATGAAGTGATCAATGACAGGTTTAGAGTACATCGGGTACCAATGTATCCTTGGCTTCTCGAACTTTATCAGAACAATAAAAAAGCATTCATTTTCAGTGTTGCAGGAGCTACGACTGTTGTTGCCCCTGTGCTTTTCTATAAATCCTGGGTATTGCTTTCCAGTTATTTCATTATCCTGGCTGCTGCATACACAAGTGTGAAGAACAATGCAGTCAGACGAAATATGATCAAAGTGATTCGTAGCTTCAAAATGATTATTCAGGGATATAAGCATGCAGCTGATATATATCATTCTCATGATCTGAACACTTTGACACAAGGCGTAATCTGTTCAAAGTTAAGGGTGAATCGCAAGAAGCTCATATATGATTCGCATGAAGTACAGACCGACCGAACAGGATATAATCCAAGGTTCGCAAGTATATGGGAAGGTTGCCTGCTGAAATTCGTAGATGAGACAATCGTAGAAAATCATACGCGTGCCAAACACCATGATGCGATCTATGGCAATTATCCTGAAACCTTATATAACTATTCGGCATACTGTGATATTGATGATACAGCTGATCTTGATCTCCGTGATCAGCTTTCTCTGCCTTCTGATGAAAAAATTCTTCTCTATCAAGGTGGCTTGCAGTCTGGCAGAGGGTTGGAATTGCTTATAAAGATGATGCATCAAGTAAAAGAAGGTACATTGGTATTCATCGGAGATGGCAGGCTTAAAGATGCATTGATGGAGCAGGCTGCCGAGGAAGATTTGGAGAGTAGGATCAAGTTTTTCGGTAAAGCCGATCTGAGTGATCTTCCATCGTATACAAAAGAGGCCTATTTGGGATTCCAGGTACTGCAAAATACGAGCTTCAATCACTACTCAGCATCATCCAATAAACTGTTCGAGTATATTATGGCACATGTGCCAGTAGTCAGTTGTGATTTCCCTGAAATCAAGAAGGTTGTCCAGGGTGAGGAGCTTGGTATTGCCATTGATGCTTCAAACGTAGATGCTTTGGCTGGGGCAGTCAACACGTTGCTGGATGATGAAGGCCTTCGCAACCAGTATAGCGACAATTGCAAGCAAGCAAAGCTTAAGTACAACTGGAATAACGAACAGAAAAAACTGCTCAGGATATATGAGAATCTTTAAGGAATATTTGAAGGAAGGTCATCGAAATGACTTATAAAGTTAAAGTTGAAAATGTTTCCAAAGTATACGATCTGAATCGAAGCAGGATAGCCAAACTGCTTTCCTTGTTTACTATGGGGCACTTCTACAAAGAAAAACCATACTATGCGCTCAGAAATATCAACTTTGAGGTACAGCCAGGTGATTCCGTAGGTATCATCGGTTTGAATGGTTCAGGAAAATCCACTCTGTCTGATCTTCTTGGAGAGGTGACAGTACCAACGAGCGGCAGAATCAGAATCAATGGCAGGAGTTCACTGATTGCCATCAGTGCCGGACTCAACCAGGATCTCTCGGGTGAAGAAAACATCCGTATGAAGTGTCTGATGCATGGGCTTTCAGAAGCAACCATCAATGAGCGCTATGAGGATATCGTCAATTTCAGTGAACTGGGCGATTTCATACAGCAACCGATCAAATCCTACTCCAGCGGTATGCGGTCGAGACTGGGATTCGCAATTGCAATCCACACAGATCCTGATGTTCTGATTGTTGACGAAGCATTATCAGTTGGAGATGAGACTTTCTCTAACAAGTGTATTGAACGTATGAAGCAGTTTCAGAAAGAGGGAAAAACCATCTTTTTCGTTTCGCATTCTGCAAAACAAGTCGCAAGGATGTGCAACAAAGCAATATGGATCCATTATGGCGAAACAAAAGACTATGGCGAGTGTACACCGATAGTCAATGAGTATGCGAGATTCATCAATGATTTCAATGCAATGACTAAAGAAGAGCAGCTTCAATATAAGGATAAGATGATTAAACAGCAGCAAGAAAAAGGAAGAAATGAAGCTGTTGTAAAAAAATACAGACGTCCTCTATTAAGATATATTCCTGCTTTTGCCTTGTTGGGAATTTATATATACAGCTTTTTGGCTCAGCTCAATTTTCTTTGATATTCTTTTGTAAAGGAGCCCTGCCATGAAATATCTAAAACACGTGTATCCGGCATCTTATCTGCTTGCACCGTCCAGTTATAATGTAGAGCACCTGAAAGAGCACCAGAAGTGCAGTATCGGACACTATTCAATGTATTATTCCGACCATGTATACGTTAACCGTTATGGCACTTCAACTGGCGAAGCATTGCTGATCGGGTATTGCTTTGATACGAGAAATGCTCAAAAATCCCAGCATGAAGTGGTGGAAATGCTTCTATCAAGCTCAACGCTTATAGATGAACTTGAGTACATCAATGGAAGATATATTCTTCTGATCAATAGAGAGTCCGGGATATTCATCTATTCTGATGCATCGCAACTTCAACCGCTTTGTTATCATGGACCGACAGGTACATTTGCCTCACATGATAGACTGCTTGCCGAATCACTTGGAGAGAATGGAATTTCTGTCTCAAAAAGACCAGGAAGTCTTCACACGGAGCTTGATTTTACAAGATTTGAAGAAATCTTTAAAGTGAACCCAAGTCTGGAAATCAAAGTGGATGATATGAGTTTCAGAAGAATCTATCCAAGAACCCAATTGGAAAGAGTGTCTGTTGAAGAAACTTTTGAAGCTTCCCGTCCCTATCTTGAAGAAAGCCGGAAGTGGATCAGGGAAAGGGGACAAGATATTTTCCTGACATTGACTGCAGGGATTGACTCCAGAGTATCTGCATCGCTTACAAGAGATTTTCACGAAAGTGTGGAGTATCTCACTTACTTTACGCCACGCAAGTTTCTGGCTACCCCAATGGCTAAAGAGATACACAGAATAGACCAGAGCATAGCAGAGCAGATGAAAAATAATATGGGCTGGAATCATTCAATCGTCAACTTAAGTGATTATAAGCCGGATAAGCAAGTTGCTTCGATACTCGAGGAACGGTTCAATTCAAGGCATGCTTATGGTTTGATCAACTATTATAGAGATGAAAAGGGATATAAGCATGCGCTCCATATCAAGTCCACAGTTTTTGGCATGGGCAAAGCGGATTTCAAAAAGAGTTTGGATCAGAGTGAAGAGACGCTTGATTTCTATAAGAAATGTGTACATGGTCTACCTAAAAACTTCGAAAAAAACTATGATGTCGAACATGAAATAGAAAATTATTTCAAAAGAAACCTTGTAGAAGCGAACGTTACAAAAGGCAGACATTACTTTGACCTTTTCCACCTGGAATCCAGAATGGGTAACTGGCATAGTACTTTAACATTGGAAACAGATCCGGAAGTGGATGAATTTATCTTTATGAATACCAGAAAGATGATTGATTTGATGCAGCAACCTGGATTGAGAGAAAGAAGAAACTTTGAATTCTACAAAACAATCATCAATCACTTCTGGCCGGTTCTGCTGCATTTCGGTATCAACCAGGAAAAAAATGCATATGAACGTGCTCGGGATAAGGGGATGGACGACCAGCGTTCAATAGCAATCGAAGGCCTTGTGATTCATACTGATGAAAGTATGGAAATCAAACATTCTGAAGGAAATAAATATCACATCAGACCTGGGGATAACCGAACAAAAGCAGAAAACATCAATTATTTTACAATGAGAAGCAGTAATGAAATGCCAGTAAAGGTATCAGTGAAGGGTTTGTATAGCAATCCAAAAGGCAAAGGCATCATAAAGGTGATTATCAGAAGTGTTGATACACATGATGTCTATGACATGACAAGTTTGAATGAACCATTAATGCTGGAGGTCGGTCCATCTTCTTACACAGTAATGGTACTCTATAATAGAGACTATGATAAGAAGTCGTGGCAAGAAGCAGGTAAATTGGAAATAGAAAGATTATAGAGAAATACATTTTCGCATTTTAAATAAGATATTCAATCCATATGAATATCTATCATGTGAGGTAGACGATGAAATATACGATTGATGATATAGACCAGCTCGACGCATTGGAATGGAAATATGATGAGCAGATTCACATTGTTTTCGACAGCGGCATGATGCAATACAATTTTCTAGTGTATCTGAAAGAACAATATGAAAACTTTCTGGTGCTATCCAACGGAGCGGTCGACATTACGAAAAAGACACCGCCCGTTTTCATGAGGAGTAAATGGATAGAAGACCTGCCATGTTCTCTGGTTTTCCTTGATGATCCAACCATTCATGATATCGGTATGAAACTTGGTTGGGGACAGGGAAGACAAGAAGAATTTGCATTGGAAGTGTATGACATGATCATAAAGAAGATTGCAGCATTACACAGTGTTGAGACAGATCATATATACTATTATGGTTCTTCTGCTGGTGGGTTCATGTCCATGGTTCTTGCTTCAATGCATAAAGGCACAAAAGCAATTGTAAACAACCCCCAGACAGATGTAAAAAGGTATCACGAACCTCTCTCGAAACCTCTCATTGAAGAGATATATGGCAGTATTGAAGCAGCTTATGATCAATATGTCCATCGCTTAAGAGTAGCAGATGCATTTGAACATTATGGGAATACTCCCGAGGTACACTACTGTCAGAACAGATTGTGTGTCTCAGATATGAAGCGGCACTATACTCCCTTCCTTGCTGACATGAGTACAAGGAAACTTGGTCTGGGACAGCTGCAACTTTATTTATATCATGACAAGAAAGCCGGGCATAATCCGCTTGGCAAAGAAAGAACGATTCATTTAATCAAAAGTGTTTTTCTTCAATATCAAGATGAGCAGTAGGAAAACTCTGCAGATGAGAGGGGAATCTGATTTTGAAAAGTAAAGATTTACTTTATGTATATGAAACGATACCTTACCAGCAGAAAAATATCTATCCATCGGATCTCAATACCAACACGATACTTCAAGTGGACGATGCCATGAAGAAGTATGGGTTTGAAAATAAAGTGAAGAAACTGAAGACGGGCCACTTTGCTATTGATATGAAAAGGGAAGATGGCAGTAGAATTGCTACTTTGAAAAATCCGATCTATCCGACGAATTCACAGGCAGGACGTAAGATTGCAATTGATAAATACAAGACTGAAAATTTTCTGAGCAAAGCGGGTCTCCGTACAACAAAATCCAAAGTATATACGTCTGATGAAATGGATAGAGCCAGGAATGAAGCTTACAGTAGTGGAGCTGAAGGTGTAGTGATCAAACCTTTGGATATGTCGCTTGGCAAAGGTGTATTTGTCAATGTTGCTGAAGATGATTTTGATTTCTACTGGAAAGAATGCACTGCAGTAATGGCTAAAACAAGCAGGGAAACGTATCATATAATGGTGCAGGAGTTCATGGAAGGGTTTGAGGTCCGTGCAACAATTATTGAAGGCAACCTCATCTCTGTAGTTGCCAGAGTGCCAGCTTTTGTAAAAGGCGATGGTGCAAAATCCATAGATGTCCTCATTGATGAGAAGAACGAATCCAGAAAGGAATGTGGGTATTTAAGTAAACACCAGATCAAGAAGAGCGATTCAGTTAAAACTTTTCTTAAAAATTCCGGGCTTACCTTGGACAGTATTCCTGAGAAGGATGAGTATATACTTTTGATCTCCGTATCGAACACTTCTCTTGGTGGAGAAGTGATAGAGATAACAGAATTGGTGAGTAAAGAAATAAAAGAACTGGCTTTGAATGCTTTAGCTGCACTGCCGGGCATGTACTGTGGAGGCATCGACATCATGGTCAGAAACTTTGATGATACAGAACCGGGTGTCATTGAAATCAATCCATTCCCTGTACTTTCGCTGACCATGTTTCCGACATATGGCCAACCTGCGAAACCGGCTGACTACTTTGTAAATGCTTTTTATACTAAAGATGCTTTGATTAATGGATATCAGAGTAAAGCCGATTCTGATGGTGTAGATAAATATGTGCGTAACTACATGCGGTATCATGACAGGCAGCAGCGCATGTACTTGAATCAGTTTGCAACCAACAACCAGCAGTAACCTTTATTTTGCTCTATTATCAAACCAGTAGCCTATCGATCCGAGTAGCTGCTGGTTTTATATTTTGACGCTTTACTAATATAATATACATATGGAATGATCATACGAAAACATCGTTTGAGCTTTTATTTTCCAAGTCGGACGTAAAAGAACCTTGCCAGCATATAAAAAAGAAATGATGAAGGTGCATATGAAAATACTACTTGTAACTCAAAATTTTTATCCGGAAATAGGGTCGGGAGCAAATCGATTTAAGAATCTATACTTGCAATTTGCCAAAAATCATACGGTCGATGTTCTGACTACGCATCCTTCATATCCGAATCCTTCCATGTATGAAGATTGGAAATACTGGAACGAGCCTGATATCAACGACTCAAATAATATTATGAGATTGAAGATGCGAAGTGATAAGCAGGGGAGTTCGATGGTGTCTCGTCTGGTATACTATTTTGAGCTTTCCTATAAGATAAGAACCTACATTAAGGAATATCAGCAGGAATATGATGCAATCTATATAACAACTCCTAATATTTTCATCCCATGGGCTTCTCTGTTCTTTCAGAAGAAAGTTAAAAAGACGCAAAGAATCCTTGAAGTCAGGGATTTATGGCCAGATAGCGTAAAAGACATTGAAAAAATGAATATAGACAAAATATATCCGCTATTGAAGTTTTTGGAAAAACAGATGTATAAAAAAGCGGATAAGATTGTGATTAATAATGAAGGGTTCAGAGCACATATTGCCAAGATGGCACCTTTGAAACAACAACTCTTCATTCCCAATGGATTTTCACAGGAAGAAGTGGATTTCAGGCCACAACCTGATGATTTTAAAGTGATCTACACAGGAAATATCGGCTTCGCACAAAGTTATGAACAGCTAATTGAAGTGGCTGGTCTTTTGGAAAGCAAAGAAATCACCTTCAATGTTATCGGCTACGGCGTAAATGCTCACAAATTCAACAACTTTATAAAAGAAAATAATTACAAGTATGTTCATACATTTCATGAAAAGAATCGCTCGGAGTGTCTGGAAATGATTCGTACGCACAGCATCCAGCTTTCTCTTCTCAAAGAAAGTGATGTCTTTTTAAACGTGCTTCCTGGAAAAGTGGTGGACGGTATCGGTTGTGGCATCCCGGTTGTAACGAATCTTGGGGGGTATACTAACAGACTGATCAATGACTACGAGGTAGGGTTTGCAAAAGAAAAGGCGACAGCAGCAGAAATTGTTGCAGCTATTGAAGAGATTAAAAAAGATGATTTGCTGGAGAAGCGCTACAGAGAAAATTCCAGGAAACTGTTGAATGAGAAGTTCTTGTGGGAAAAGAATATGAATCGCTTGTCTCAATTCATCATGAAATAAGCATATGTTTTATAAAGTATAACGTTGGATAATAGAATAATATGGTAGAATATGCATATAGAATATTCAAATTAAATTTTATAAATTGAAGTTGCAGTATCAGCAGCAACATAGTGTCAGAGGAGATAGAGAAGAATATGAGATACCTGATAGGCGTATTATCCTATACAACATTAAAAATGAATATGAATTCCATCTCCAGATTTTTCTTACAAAGTGGTCTCACAGGAAAACTGGGCTTGAGAGAGCCGGTACTAAGTATATATCTGAGAAAATCACTTCACACTACACTAACTGACTACCTGAGCAATCTGAATATTGAAGAGAACTATAAATCCTATTTGAAAGCAATTGTTCTAAAACATGAGAAGAATTATAAGGAAGCCTCCTCATTGATTGCAAAAATTGATGATAGTAAAATCATCAATTTTAAAACGCGGTTACTGTATGACAGGAAAGCAATCAGCAGTCTCGTGGCTCTATCGAACAAAGGGGAGGATGTGCTTGCTCAGTTAACGGCAGAGCAGCAGGTCAACCTGGTCAGCTATCTGACTTCCAGGAACATGTATGATACAGTCGAACAGATGATCCAGCAGTCCGAAGCAGATAAAGAATACTTGATTCAACAGCTTGAAGCCGACAGAGAGAATGTATATTTGAAATACTCGTGGAATTCGTATGTCGAGAAAGTCTTGGAAATACATAGTCATATACCGTTAAGTGTCAAAACATATAGAAACAAGATCGATGCACAAGATAGTCAGATGAGAAACCTTGGCTACGTCCTTCTTGTGAATCACTACTATCAAAAGGAGGCCTACTTTAATACCCTGAATAACGAAGTAGTGCCTTTCTTCAAAGATAAGGTCGAGCTCTACCAATATATAGAGCCTGCTGCGCTACATACTTTCGATTTCAAAATAGATGAAGATAACACTAAAGGACTTCAACTGCAGAAAATATTAAACTACTATCATACAGAAACACACTCGAAACACATGATGAAGTCGATACTGGAACTGATTCCGGAAGTCAACCTGAACCATCAGCACCTGATGTCTTTAAGAAGAATGATTGTAGAAGGTCATTTGAATATAAGAGATAAAGGCTTCGAATCACTTTTCAAAAAGGATAGGAGGTTGCATACTATTTTCCACTATCCGAAGCTGTTTCTGGAAAATAGCGTTAAAGATGAAGTCGATTCATTTATACACCAGAATTTGCCGTTAAGAGATCGAAAGAAGATATATACCCATGTTATAAAGCAGCTGATACTGATTAAGCAGCCTATGAAGCTGCCTTCACATTTTGTCGACTACTTGGAGAGTACCCATGATAAACGTCTGGCCAACGCATATGTTCTGGCACGTCATTACTATAATGTTCCAGACCAAGAAGCAAGAGAAGAGATGATTCAAGGGCGAACGGTAGATAAGCAGTTTAAACTCCGTCTATACTTGGCGAAGTACCTCTTTCATTTCAAAATGTACGAACAGTCACTTTATGAAACGAAGCAAGCATCATTGATCAAACCGAATCATCCGGACGTAATTCGTAACTTCATAAGAAATTACCATATCATGGGCAATATCACTGAACGGTATAAGAGTGTACTGAAAATGAAAAAAAGCCATTCTGCAAGGCTTTATCAAGGTGAATATGAAATAGCAAAACATGAATACGAATTGTTCAATCACGAGTGGCAGCTTAACAAAACATACGAACCTGTAGAAGGAACGGATGATAAAAGCATATTATTTGTCCTTAATAAAGCACTGCCTGTCCTTAATGGTTATACAATACGCTCTCATGAGATGATTTCAGGTATCAGGAACAGGGGTTACAGGCCGATTGTCGCAACGCGTCTGGGGTGGTCACCAGAACATGATGGTTACAAGAAGCCCGACAAGCAAATTGGGGATATACCTACCTATTATCTTGATCGCTCTGAAAAATACTTAAGCAATAAAACACCCTTAAGTAGATACTTCAGTGTATATGCTGATGAAGTATATAAAGTGATCAAAAAAGAAAAGCCGAGTATTATCCACGCTGCATCGAACTTTCAGAATGCTTTACCTGCACTTAAAGTTGCGCAATCACTTGGTTTAAAATCCATATATGAAGTAAGGGGACTGTGGCACTATACTCAGAGCGAAAAAAATCCTGATTTTTATAGGTCTGAGAGATTTAAAATGCAAGATGATTATGAAATCATCTGTTGCAAAGTGGCTGATGAAGTGACATGCATCAGTGAAAGTCTCAAAAACTATCTGGTAGAAAAAGGTATTCCAAAAGAGAAGATCACTGTAATTCCGAATGGTGTAGACACAAACGTATTGAAACCGATACCCAAAGCAGTGGATATCATTGATAAGTATGAACTTGAAAACAGTACAGTCATCGGTTTTATCGGTTCTTTGACTAGTTATGAAGGTATAGAGTTTATATTTGAAGCAATGAAAGAAATCAATAATAGGAAAAAGAAAAAAAATTACTTCAAATTCCTTATTGTAGGAGACGGCAGCTATCGATCGAAATTGGAACAGAAAGTAAAAGAACTGGAAATTGAAGAAGATGTGATCTTTGTCGGTAGGGTTCCACGGGAAGAAGTGATTGATTTTTATTCTGTTATTGATATCGCACCATTTCCGAGAAAGAATGACCCCGTTTGTCAACTTGTCACACCAATCAAAACTTATGAAGCCATGGCAATGGAAAAGAAAGTAATTGTCAGTGATGTGGATGCTTTGAAAGAGATGGTTAAAGAAGGTGTAAATGGCAGGCTTTTTAAAGCGGAAAATGTAAATGAATTAAAAGAAACGATATTGAAAATAGCTGAAGATAAAAAAATCGGCGCCGAATCAAGAGATTGGGTAGTCAAACATAGAGAATGGAAGATACTGTTAAGTAAATTGATTCCACTCTATGAGAAAGCAAGTTAAAGGGGGAAAATAATGGAACATAAAGTTGATAAATACTTCCGGTTTATAAGAAATTTCAATGTAAGTCATCATGTATGGATATACGAATCTCAAAACAGACCGCTGTTGCAATCTATCCATTCAATAAAGAAGGTTGGTGACCTTAAGCATTATCAAAAGAAAATAGCTAGGGTACTCGCATTTAAATCTCACAAAAAAAAGAACTATTATTATCTTGAAGCAGATGGTAAAGAAATTGGATGGGCAGAACTAAAAACATCACCAGTCATCTACTCCAAACCGAAAGAGCACGTCAAGTTGAATATCGACAAGTTTATGGAAAACCAGGAGAAGCAGATTTTCATCGTTTCTAAAAATAATCTCAGTCTGATTAAAGATCAAATGCTGGATTCAAGATTTACGATGATTAAAGATGGTGTTCAGTATGAAGCGCTATTCAAAAAAAACCGACATCAAGGATGGTTTTCTTCGGATACCCTGATAAGATCGGAAAAGGCCAATATAAAAGTAAACGATTACGATAAACAACTTCAGTTATTCGAGTTCAACAACTTGACGAGTGAAGTGAAAATCGACGAGGATAAGATATTTCCAATAACTATCGTGCATATGTTTAGAGAAATTAATCTCGCAAAAGTCAAGACAGGTATGGGAAGTTTTTGGACTGATATGACTTATTTGAAATATAACCTTTCTGATATCCCAGATTATGAACCTGCCTATAATTTTGATGAAACAGTTGTTTATGATCTTATTCAAAATATTTCTGAAGAGCGTAAAATGATAATGAATCTCGTAGAAAGATTGAATAACCAATATATTAATAGTGAGGTACAGATCGAACCAGGTGATCAATTCAAATCGGAACAAGAACAATTAAAGCATATTCCTGAGATAATTGATGAAACAGAAAAAGAACAGATGTTGAAAGAAAATGAGCAATTGAAAAAGAGGAATATGGCTTTGGAACAGAAGTATAAAAATTTGAAGAACTCCACGCTGGGAAAAATGCAAACAAAATATTGGCAAATGCGTAAGTAGGTGTATATATAATGTCAAAAGAAAATGAAACAATACTTCCTAATGTCAAAATGTCGAGTAATTACCTACTTGGTTTGTACCACATGGCAAAACATCATGATCTTGATACATATGATAACCTCTTTGAAAAAGATGTAAGTGCCGCAGACAAATACCATGATCTCTCCATCAGTGAATATTACAACCTATTCAATAAAAAAGGGCATCCGAATCTCGTTAACGAGTTGGAACAGCTTTCAGAACATGTAAACCATTCCAACGGTTCTCGCATCTATAAGAAGCTTGATTTGAATATTGGTATTATTTGTGATGAATTTCTCTATCAGTCATATAAAGATGTTGTCAATCTGAAATACGTTGGAAGGCAGTGGGAGGAAAAGGATCATGAGTATGACTTTGTCATTATTGCATCTACATGGAAAGGAATTGATGGCAGCTGGCAAGGCATATCAAAGGAAAAAACGGAAGAGAGATACCAACTCTATGAACTGATAAGATACCTGAGAGATAGAAATATACCAACTCTTTTCTATTCCAAAGAAGACCCTGTGAATTATGATGTGTTTATCGGCATCGCAAAAGAATGTGATTATGTATTCACATCTGCAGAAGAAATGATTCCAAAGTATAAAGAAGCAGTAGGGCATAAGAATGTCCACAAGTTGGAATTTGGTATTAACCCGCATTATCATAATCCAATAGGAACTGATCACCCAGCATTCAAGAAGTTTAGAGATGAAGTCATTTTTGCTGGAAGCTGGATGGTCAAGTATCCAATTAGAAATAAAGAAACCGCCATGGCATTCGAAGGTGTTAAAAAAGCAGGAAGAGATTTAAAAATTTTTGATAGGAACTTGAAGTTGGAAAACAAGCGCTATCACTTTCCGCCAAAGTATATAGAAAATCTCTCTTATCCGCTAACACATGAACTTCTTATGAAAACACATAAGATGTTCAAATACGCTATTAATGTAAATTCCGTAAAATACTCAAACACCATGTTTGCGAATAGAGTATATGAATTGCAAGCTTTCGGAAACATCCTTCTATCCAATTTCTCAATAGGCGTCAATTCCAAGTTTCCTAATGTATTTATATTTAATCATAAGACCGACTTGCCTCATTTCCTAAATCATACTGATGACAAGACATTGAGAGAAATTTCGGCCGCAGGCATCAGGCAGACAATGAACTATGAAACTACGTATCACCGTATTCAATACTTGAATCAAATACTTGGCAAAGGAAGTGTAATGGACGAAATATCTGTTCTTGTCATTGTAAACGAAGATAGTGAAATGGCCAGAGAAATGTTCAACCACCAATCGTATAGGAATAAGAAACTGATTCCTCGAGATAATATTGACGAAGTTGACCTCAACTCATACAGGTTTATTGCGTATTTTGACACTACCAAGTACTACTATGAGGAATATTACCTTGAAGAACTTGTAAGTGGGTTTAAATACGCTGATGTGGATTATGTGAGTAAGAATGGAGAGGACGAAAAATACAATTTCACCTCCAATTATCCAGGCCTCGACAGATCAATGGTAGATGGTGCAAAAATTCAAAGTTCTGGTGAGCAGATTAACAATATTTTAAATGTAGTACCTGGAAACTTCAATGGACTGAATATTGATGATACAGAAATAGTATCCATTAAAGGTACTAATACAGTGAAAGCTTCAAATGAATTCAAAATGAGCATAGTTATCCCCATCCATAACAATGGTAGGTATCTGGAGAGCAAATGTTTCAGAAGCCTGCAGCGTTCTTCTGTATTCGAGCATATGGAAATTGTATTCGTCAATGATGGTTCTACAGATCAGGAAACTATTGATATCATAAACCGACTGAGAAGAAGGAATCCTGATATATTGTATTACGAATTTGAAAATCCTTCTGGTAGTGCATCGACACCAAGGAATAAGGGTGTTGAAATTGCTACAACAGAATACATCTCCTTCCTGGATCCTGATAACGAAGCAACTGGAGATGGATATGCCTCACTACTTAATACAATTGAAGCGGATGATAGCTTGGATATGGTAGTGGGGAACATGGTCAAAGAAGACCAAAATGAAAGAAGCATATTTGATTACTATAAAGTGGTAAAGCTTTACAACTATAAAAAGGATATTATTGAAGATGCCAAAGGCTTTTTGAAACGCTCTTTCCTAAAAGCACAAAGCATACAAGCTTTAGTCGTAAGAAAAGATATTATCATAGACAATAATATTAAAATGGTTGAAGGTGCAATTGGACAGGATACAATCTATTACCAGGAACTGCTTATAAACTCATCGAAAGTAAAAGCAATTGATGAAGTGGTTCATATGTACTATGGTGCCGTGGCAGATTCTGTCACTAATGTAATCAGCATTTCATTTTTTGAGAAGTATATGAAACTTGAAAGATACAGAATTGATTTCCTAAAATCTAATGATTTGCTCGACGAGTACATTGAGAATCGTTTTGAATACTATATGCTGAATTGGTATCTGCCAAGACTCAAAAGAATGCAAGGAGAGAATAGGTCAGCAGCAGCAGAAAAGCTGATGGATATCTATAAGCTCTATGAACCATACCTGGGGACTGATTACGAACTGATTGAAACCCAAATTAAACAATATTTGTAAGTAATATAAGCTGAAAACCCTGAAAGCTGGATTATACATCAGCTTCAGGGTTTTCAATTAAATGGTACAGGTATTTTACAAGAGGTTCATCTTGACTCTGTCCAGTAAACTTATCCATGATAACTTTAAAAGAGATGCTATCTAAATCATTTGCCATTACCAGGACTTGGTCGGTAATCTGACTTGAATAGAGTATATCTTGCTGCTCAACTTCCGCTTCCAAATAGACAGGGATATTATTATAACCCTCAGGATACTTATATGGATTGCCAATTAGTCCAAGAATATCATAATGATAGCATAAGATATCTATCTTCCAGTCATTATTTTTTTCAGGTAATTCGATGTAATTGAATTTCTGCAGCTGATCTATTTTGCCTGGCCAGTCATAAGTACTGGAAAACCTGGGTTCAACATTGCTATTTACAGGGTTGACCCTGATTCTGTACTTTCCAGGTTGTTCGAATGTAAATCCAAAAGTCCTTGAAGTTGTTGGTGCAGATGAGAATATCGGTTTACCATCTTTGTATATATCGTAAATATATTCTCTCGACTCAATATAGTTTATAAAGACGGATAAGTGATCATCGCTATGAATTTCATCAAATAATAGCTGATCGTTATAGTTATTTGATGCCAGCTTTCTAATCATGTTATTTATATCATTGTAGTATTCAAGTGGTGCATCAAACAAGTTTCTATTTTCAGGTAGTTCGGGTAGTGTAATTGCTAGCAAATTATCCAATTTGTTCTGCAATAATGTATAAAGTGAATCAAGGAATTCCTGGTCCTCTTTTGAATGAACTGAAACTTTTAATAATATTACTTTTTCATAGTTGCCAAGCAGATTGACCAGTTTATCCAAGTATAACTTAAGATTTCTGAACTTCTGTATCCTCGCAAGGTTCCAATACTCAGGAGGCTGTGAAAGTAAAGATACCGAAGAAACGTTGTAGAATGAGCCGTTGATTTCGCATATATCATTCAATTCACTTGTCAGATCGATCATCATATTTTGAGCTGGATCATTTTCCAATTTTTTAACGTGAGTTTTATTCAAATCTCTATATGCATTAGTGATTTCTGCCAGATCATCCGTATTCAATTCAGCCATCTCTATATTGAATGGTTTGGAGAACAAAGAATTGATACTCTGATTTTCAATAATATGTTTTACTTTATAAGGAAAATTTTTAAAATCTGTAAGTTCTTTAGTAAGAGAACTGCCAATAATATCTATATCCACTGTGCACCTCTTAAATTTTTGGGTTAAATGATATAATCATTGTCACTCTATACTATATTAAGAAGCATCATGTGGCTAGTAGTTGCTGAAGATTAGACTACATTTTACTTGGATAGATGAGTATCTTATAATTGCAATTATTGCAAATAATTTTGTATCTGTATTGGAGCTCTGAATGTTACTGTAAACTTGATACCTTAGCATATTTAGGGGTTTTTAATGTAAACAGTTTTGGTATAATAGTAATCAGCAAATAATATTGAGAAAGCAAGGTGTCACGATTTGAAACTAACTACAATTGGTCTTGGGTATATCGGACTTCCAACCTCCATCATGTTCGCCAAACATGACGTACAAGTTCTTGGAGTGGATATTAAACAGGAAGCAGTAGATAGCCTGAACAATGGTCAGATCCATATCGAAGAACCAGGACTGCAGGAAGCTTTGGAAGAAGTGATTGAAAAAGGTACATTCAAGGCATCAACTACACCAGAAGAGGCAGATGCATATATCATCGCAGTACCTACACCAAACAAGGATGATGAATTTAAATCCTGCGATATTTCCATAGTGATGTCAGGTGTTAAAAGTATTGTACCACTTCTGAAAAAAGGGGATACGGTAATCGTAGAATCAACGATAGCTCCAAGAACAATGGATGATCACGTTGCACCTTATCTGGAAGAGCAGGGCTTCAAAATCGGTGAAGATATATTTGTGGTACACTGCCCAGAGCGTGTATTGCCAGGTCAAATCATGCATGAGTTAATCTACAATAATCGGATTGTAGGAGGTATGACACCTGCGTGTGTTGAGGCAGGTAAGAAAGTCTATGGTACTTTTGTTAAAGGCGAAATGATTGAGACAAATGCTAAAACGGCAGAAATGTCCAAACTCATGGAGAATACTTACCGTGATGTAAATATCGCACTTGCAAACGAATTGGCCAAGATCTGTAATGAGCTGGACATCAACGTTCATGAAGTGATTGAGATGGCTAACAAGCATCCACGTGTAAATCTTCATACTCCAGGGCCTGGTGTAGGCGGCCACTGCTTGGCAGTCGATCCATACTTTATCATTGCAGAAGCACCTGAGAAATCTCAACTTATCAAACTCGCACGTGATATTAATGTCTCCATGCCTCAGTATGTTGTGGACTATACGAAAGAGATTCTCAGCAAGATGGATAGCGATAAAGTCACTGTGTTCGGATTGACATATAAAGGGGATGTTGATGATATTCGTGAATCTCCAGCATTCGACATCTATGAACTTCTTAGAAAAGAAGAAGGACTTGAAGTCGTCGCATATGATCCTCATGTCAAACTCGACTGGGTAGAAAAAGATGTGAATAAAGCTGTTGAGGATAGCTCACTTGTGCTTGTACTGAGTGATCACAGTGAATTTAGAGATATGAACGATGCAGATTTTTCTACTATGAAAAACAAGTTCATTTTTGATACTAAAAATGTTATGAAGAATGACTTCAGTGAAGTAAAATATTATAATTATGGCAACATACAAAAACTTTAAAAATAAAGTTAAAAAGACAGTCTTATTATGACTGTCTTTTTACATAAGAACCAATATATATCTTCCATCTATTAGATTTAATTTAAGATAATTGTACTAATTACTTTCTAAAGCTGGTGAGAAAAATTAACAAGGTCATATTAAAAGGGTGGAAATTATGAATAATATGTCTAATAAACAAGTGATGAGAAAAATCCTTGAGAATACTGAAGAAGAAGTTGGAATGGCTAAAGCTGAACAAAATTCTGACTTATACTATTCATCTATTACTAAATTTGGAATTACTGATAAACTAAATAAAATAATAGACAATTTTGAAAGTCCAGATACAGTGAAGTCAGGATTATATAAGAAAAACAATATTAACATTGGTATAATATGTGATGAATTTTTGTTTTATTCATTAAAAGATACCGCGAACTTTTTTTATGTTCCATATACTGGTGATATTCAAGTAAATAAAACTTTTGATATTCTTTTAGTAGTTTCAAGTTGGAGAGGTCTAGATTACTCTTGGGACTATGTTGCAAACCCTAATGGTCAGAAGAGAAAAGCTTTAATAGAATTGGTTAGAAGCTATAAAGAGAATAACATTGTAACTGTATTTTACTCTAAAGAGGATCCGGTAAGCTATAACCAGTATTTATCTCTAGCAAAAGAATGTGATTTTATATTTACATCAGCAATTGAATCAGTCGATGATTATAAAAGAGATACACAAAATGAGAATGTAGATTATTTAGAATTTGGTGTCAATCCCTTATATCATAATCCTATAGGTAAAGACATGTCCAATGACTACTTGAATAAACAAATTACTTTTGCGGGCAGTTGGATGAAAAGATATCCAGAAAGAAATAGAGACGCTTTAGATATATTTGAAGGAGTAAATAAAACAAATTACGATCTATGTATTATTGATCGTCAGTATGAAAGAAAGATGGAAAGATATCATTTCCCCTCATATCTAATAAGAAACATTTCTGCAACATTACCTCATGAAAGGCTTATGAAGTTACATAAAGCGACTATGTGGGGCATCAATCTTAATTCTGTTAAAGATTCTTCTACTATGTTTGCAAATAGAGTCTATGAATTACAAGCGATGGGTAACATAATAATAAGTAACTTTAATAAAGGTGTCCATAGTAATTTTCCGCATATTCAATTTCCTAGCGATAGAAAAGATGTAGAGAAATTTCTGACAACGATAAGTTTTCAAGAACAGAAACGTTTGATAGCCAAAGGAATAAGTGATGTAATGCTCAACCACTCTGCATTTCACAGAGTAAAAAAAATGTTGGATAGTTTAGGTATGACAACTAGTTTAAAAAATGCTTCGGTATTAATCGTAGGTGATGGAGAAAATGCAAAGAAGTCTTATAACAGACAGAGTTATAAACATGTAAGTTACATTGATAGAAAAAAATTCAATGATATCACAGTAGATAACTCAAGATATGATTTTGTAGCTTTTTTTAATAATAATATTAGCTATCGAGAATACTATATTGAAAATTTACTTTCTACCTTCGCTTACACTAATGCAGATATCGTTTTCATGGGCGAAGACAAGTATCAGTATGTAACTAATGCGGAGTTTGATAAAAGCAAGTCTATGTTTAAATCAAGTTCATTGAATACCTATTTAGATTCGAGCTCTAGCTTAAGTTATTTTAATGTACCAGCTACAGAAATTAATGAAATAAATAATTATGAAGATATTGAGCCAGAGGGATTACTTACAATAATTATTAGGATGGATGGTGAGTATAAATATATTGAGGATAAACTACTCTTAAGTTTAAAGAATGCTGGATTAGATAAGCTTATCAAGGTGGTTTTACTTAATAATCAAGTTCTGGATAAACAGCAAAATATGATTTTAAATAGATTGCTTACTAGGTACAATAACTTGCATGTACATAGATTGGAAGAAGAAAGCATGAACTTAAATTCTGTTAATAATGTCCTCCTTGATAATATGGAAACAAAGTTTTTTACATTTATGAGTGAGCAGAATCAAATTCATATTGATAACTTCAAACGTTTATATAAATATTTAAAGGAAGACAATTGGTCGGATTTGGTATATGCAGAAAATGATAATAGTTCACAAGAGATAAGCTACCAATTAAATGATGATTTACTTTTCCTTAACACATCTATCGAAGGAATGATATTAAAAACTTCGTTTGTAAGAAACAATAATGTTAAATTCGACACAGATTTGGAAAATGATGATGAAATTTTCTTATTAAATATGAAAGAAAAAAGTCCAAAGACTTTCAAATTTGATAAAGGATATTATACTAATTTTAAATCACTTGGCACGCAAAGTACTAAATCAAATCTGGTAAAACTTCATATAGCATTTGAAAAAGAGAAAAAGCGTGTAGAGAAATTGCTAGTCATTGACTTAATTGATTTCTATGCCAACAATATATACCCAACAAGTTTTATGGAAGATTATATTAGCTATTTTAGAGAAACTGCAAAGGAAGATAAAGCAGAAGCATTTTGTCTAATTGAGAAAATACACCAAATATATAAACCATATTATAAGAGTGGAAATATTAAATATAATGAAATAAGTGATTTGCTTTTCCATTAATGTGCTTATCTGTTTTAAATGTTATTCTAATAAGGAGGTAAATAATGAAGGTTGATGTATATGGAAGCCGGTTATTACTAATAAATATGCTTAATCTTAGATTTGACTTAAATGTTGAAATAAATAATGCCTTTATAGGTACTACTATAGATAGTCAGGTAAAAAAAGCCGTAAGAGTTGATAACAGTAAACTTAATAGCTTTACAAGTAACTACGAACTCTTGGAAATCAAAACTGATTTCCATAAGAGGTTACGAAGGTTTCATAAATTTTCTAAAAGTAGCATTATTGTCTTAGATTTATTGCATGAAGGAAAACCTCTAATTAAGTTTGAAGAAGGAGTGTTGACTAAAAGAGCGGTTCTAAAAAGGTACGGTTATCAATGGAGCGATGGCAAAACCCTTTCATATGAAGAGAAAATTATAAATATCAATCAATATGTCGACATTCTTGTAGATTATCTATCTTCATATGAATTGATAATACTTAATCAGTCTAGATCTCCTAAATATGAATTAAATGACGATGGTAAAAGGACTTTAAAGAAAAACATAGAAGAAATTAACTTTTTGAATTTTTATACAGAAACTTTTGAAGACTTATTAAGTCAAAAATTGAAAAAAGTTTATATTATACCAGAATATAAATCTATCAGTGATTTGCACGATGGGTACTCAAAAGAAGAGGAATATCATGCTTTCCTGAATAAGCATATAATGCGAATATTTAATAGTGAAAAATGTTAAACCCACGGTAACGATGCGCTTTAAAAATAACTATTTATAGGTTAGGGTTGATTTGAGTGAATCCAAGTTTTCTAAAAGAACTTAAAGAGAACTATAAAAATATAGGTATTATCGCTAACTATCTAAGCAAACAATTTTTAGAAAAGGATTTTAATATTTTTCAGGTTCCCAACTCAAATTTTAGAGAATATATGGAAATTAACGAGATAGAGTTACTACTTATTGATAATGATATATATGAAAATGATCACATTTGGTTTGGCAAAGAGCTTGGTGGCTTTCTTGCTCATCTTAAATTACATGAAATCAAAGTGATTGTTATTAAAAATTCTCAAAAGAGTATACTTAATTTATTTTATGAATATCCTATTATAGAGATTGATATTGATCACAAAGAAAAAACTCAGAATTATAACAGTGTAACAATCCCTATTGCTCTAAATGAGCATAAATTCAATCCCATTAAATCCATAAAAAAAATAGACGTCATCTATTTAAATAAAGGTAAGCTAAGCAGAACAGAGAATATACAAAAATTTCATAGTGTTCTAAATCCCAAAAGAGAAGAAATAGTTTTTGATAATCTTTCACGTAAACTTCTATTGGAAATATTTGAAAAAATAAAACAATCCAAATGCTTGTATATTTACAACGCTCATCAATTTGATAAGGTTTTTTTAAAATACCTTGAGTTAATAGCTATATTACAAAATACTGTTGTATTCTACTTTGATAACAGAGTGTCAACGGAATTCTCATTTGTTGATGAGGAAGAAGCTATATTGAACTTTGTTACAATTATGAAAGAAGACGAATACTATATGGATAAAGCATTGTTACCATTACAAAGGAAAGTATTTATTAATAATACATTTATTCATTATAACTCATTATATGAATTGGCTTTAAAGACAGAAAGAGAAATAGAAGTAAGTGTAATTACGTCTACAAATCGAAAAAGTAATCTTAATGATTATATCAAGCGTCTAGTTTCACAAAATATTGTCAAACTACAAGTTATTCTTGTTACGCATGGTTTTAAACTTAGTAAACAAGAAAAAAGTAGTATATATAAAAAGGCAAAAGATATTGACCTGGAGATCCTTGAAGTGCCTAATCAAATGCCTTTAGGTTATTGCTTAAATAGTGCTATTGCAAGAACAAAATATCCATATGTAGCCAAAATGGATGATGACGATTACTATTACAGCAACTATTTAATAGACTCATGGATATCAGCTAAATATAGTAATGCTGACTTGGTGGGAAAGTTTTCTACTTATACATTTTTTGAGGGAAGTGGATTAGTAGTAAGTAGGCATAAAAACACTAGAAGAAAATATTATGATTTTGTAATGGGAGCTACATTCTTCTGCAAAAGCAGCACTATGAAAAAATATATGTTTTCCTTTTTACCTACTGGTGAAGATAGTGACTTTTTAAGAAGAATAAAAGAGGATAAAGCTGTGATTTATGCAGATCACCCCTATAATTTCTGTATATATAGATCTAACAATCTTGAATCACATACTTGGAAAATAACTGACTTAGAATTCATGAAAAATGCCAATATAGAATCACATCATGATCCGCAGACTTTTCTTTCTATTTAGCACCGGAAGTTTAAAATTTGTATCTTACTTACTATTATCTTACTTTGTCTTCTAAATATTAATGAATAAATATATTAATCTTAGATGCGAAAGATGTATATACAAATAATTTCTTCAATATCTGAACATGTAGATATTGAAGAAATCATAAAATAATTTAACTATGTTAAATATATAATTTCTTAATAGGCTGCTTTATATTATCGCTATTTAAGATTCAGAATGGTGTCCCTGAATTGTTCGTATAAATTCTTATTATTATTCAAGCCATAAAAATTTAACACAGGATAATTTCTATTTATAAGTTCATATTGAAAATATCTGCTTCTACGTTTTGGATAAGAATAAGATAGTGATAGATCAATTACTGCTCTATGATTAAAAGGGTTAATGGTATCACATACTATATCATGAGTATTAAGTATTTCTGTGTGCCAACGCCCCATTCTTAACTCCCAATATTGCATGTCTAAAATATGATAATCAAACAAATTCTGGTCATATTGGATTTCTGAAATATACTCATTAAACATCTCATCCAAAGTCTTTTCTTGATTGTGAGCACTCTCAGTTCTATGCTCATTTTTAAACACTTTTCTTGCGTTCTTTATATTACTATTTTGATAGTCCTTTTTAAAATAAAAGGTCTCCCCTATTTCCATCAAGTTACCTCTGATGTGTTTGAGATTATCTGTTGGATACATATCGCGCAGGTAAGGTATTAAAAATGCTGAGTGTCTTCCTATAGTATTCTTGATTAAAGCTTGTTCTTCAGCGGTAGTAAGATGCTTATTATCGTCTTTGTAAAAAAAGAATGTATGATTTATCGGAATGTCTTTTAGTATTGTTTTTACAATATTGTAATCCATACTCAACGTACTTGATGTGAAAGTACTGTTATCTGTTCCGTCTGTGGTAGCATAAGTAAAGTAATGTATTCTATCCATATAGCTTCTCGTAAGAGCTAGGAATACTCTACTATCCCCACCTCCTGTAAGAGATAGGATAAAGTTAGTGTCTTCTGAAAAGAAGTAATCTAGTTGACCTTTTAAAAAATGCTCAAGAAGTTCAAGTTTCTTCTCTTCTGATAATTCGGAATATTTATTGTTTTTCCTGGGGAAAAATCGCTTATGCTTTTTACTATAAAAATTAAAATAATGATTAGGAATAAGGCTCTTTATACCCTTAAAAGGGGTGTTTAATAATGCATTTGTAGCTGAAGGCAGTGTACTAAAAAAATCTACCCGATCGAACTTGAATATATCTTGTAATATAAATGCATGGGACGCAACAATATTTTTTTTGGTAGTATAGTAGGTAGATCTAGTGTTTGTAGCATCGGGATAGATATTAACAGTTTCACGATTACCCACAATGACTACAAAGCGTCCACCTATAAAATCTAATGTATCCAGGAACTCATCATAATTTTTCTCATAACTTATTAATAAATGATTAAGCAATACTTGTTTGCTCATTTCACTATTTATACCAACATGTACAAAATCGCCATGAATAATAATAAAGTAATCTTGTTTTTCAAGAATATTTGTAGTCATACTTTCATCATAGTAATAATAGTATTTCTCCAATAGCATAATATAGTCGTAATTTTCAGGGACAGTTTCTATAACCTCGTCGGAAAAGATGTATCCGAATGGATAAATTGGTGGTTTTGAGAGCATTTTAACTACTCCTTATAAGATTATATATAAGATACTAACACTTATGACTAATGATTGCTATCTTCCTAAAATATCCTATATATTTGATATAATAGTCTTGCAATTTCTATATGAATATTAAGTTTATAGATTAATTCTACAGTTTTAAAAATGTGCTAAACAAATTGACAAGTGAGGAAAGTTTATGGAATTAGATAGAAAAACTTATAAGGCTTTTGTTATCTCTTCACAAATACAACAACTTAATGGTTTTGGCAAATACAAATTCGGGAAGGTAAATTTTTTTGTTTCCTCAGACTATAACTACCATATGGTACAGAAAGACAATATTACAATATTCTTATTAGGTTATTGTTTTGATATTAATGACTCAAATATTTTTGACTATAAGGTTATAGAAAATATGACTGAATTAGATGGCAAAAATGATTGGTATGACTATATGAATTATCTTAATGGTAGATATATCATAATTATTTTTACTAGCAATGAATTATTGATTTATCCTGATGCAACAAGTATGAAACCTATATTTTATAATAAAACACATAAAATTGTTTCAAGTCACGAATATATTATAAAGGAGGCTTTATCTCAACATTATAATGAAAAAATCGAGACTTCTTCTTATGTTAGGAAAAATGCGATGGATTGGACAGACACAGAGGGTATTTACAAGCTTAATCCCTCTATTGAGCTGGAGTACCATGCATTCAAAATGAAGAGAATTTTTCCTCGAACTAATAAAAGTATAAAACCTGTAGCAGATGTCGTACAAACAATGCAACCATACTTAGAAGAAACAATAAAATGGCTTTCATTGCAACCAAATAAGAAGGTCAGTATAACAGGTGGGGTCGATTCAAGGATAAGTTTAGCCATCTTGAAACCTTTGGTATACGATATGGAATTTTTTACGTACATAAAGCAGCAAAAGAGCATTAAATCCGAGTCTATGTTAAACGCTTATCAAAAAGATAGAGAGATCACTTCAAATATCGCTCATAACCTCAACCTCAAACATAAAGAGTATATTATACCTACAAATGATGAAATCGAACAGTTGCATTATATTAGAACTTTTAAAGAGACCATGTCTTCCCAGCATTCTTATCAACTAAGTTATTTGTTGAATAGAACAAGTGAATTTGACGGTGCATTACATATAAAATCTACAGTTCAATCTATAGGTAAATCATCGTTTCCTACAAAGCTTTATAGTGCTAATAATATGGAAAATTTACTATCTGGAATAAAAAAATGGGTTCCGGAAGAATTTAAGAAGAAGCAGAATTATAGTAAGTATTTTGATGAAATAAGCGACTACCTGAAAAGGGTTGATTTAAACCAGAATACTTCGAAGAATTATCACTTATTAGATCTCGTTTTTCTGGAGTCAAGGTTAGGGAATTTCCAAAGCAATATTACTCAGGAAACGGACAACACAATGGAAGTATTTAATTTATTCAATTCTCGAAAATTGATTGAATTATTGTTATCTGTACCACTTGAAGATAGACAAAACCAGAGCGTGGGCAAGTATCTAATATCGTCATATTGGCCAGTATTGAATTATTTCCCTTTAAACTCTGCCCCAGGACTTGAAGAAAAATATTATCTTCTTAAAAGAGGAGGTAGTAATCAAGTTGGCAAAAAAATGTTTGATCACTACAAAGTACTACCAGCCGACTCAAAAGGAGTCAAAATTTATCAGGAAAATAATATGTATGTGATAGAGCCTGAAGAATTACCACTAGATCCAAACAAGACATACAAGATAAAACTAATTAACTTCAGTGTGAAAAAAGTGTCTATCTCTATAAACTCGATGTACGAGAACGAAAAAGGTCGAGGAAACGTCAGTGTTGAAATCGATAAAGTGGAGAGGGATGTTTTGGATTTCTTCAACTCTAGACAATATGACCTACCTTCGGAAGAATACTTTGATATTGAAATCAAAGTGCATACAAGAAAAGAAAAAGCATCGTGGATAAAGGCAGCACGGCTCTATCTGGATTTTAATAATTAGGCCATTTCAAATAGGAGTTAGCCATGTCACAATATGATAAGAATGTAAAGATATCCAAAGAAAGAATAGATTCATATTTAAAGGGGGCTTTAACGGTAAAATATAACCTGGACACTATAGATGTAACTGATGGAATTGACTGGGACTATGTCCATTCTCATAATTCAAATACTTATCAGACGTATCTGCACAGTTTAAATATTTTAAAGGACTTTACAAGACTTTGTAGCACTGGGGTAAACAATTATACGCAATATGGAAAAGCCTTGATAGAAAACTGGATTGAGAATAATAAAGAAGAAAACAGTCTGAACCACGCCTGGAATGAGCATGCAGTGTCATCCAGAATCATAAATATTATAGATTTTCAAGAAAGCCATCAGAGCGAAGGTCTTGAAAGAAATATGTTCAATGATATGTTGCTTGCACACTGTAAATACCTGAATGATGAAAAGAACTATAAACTAAATAACCATGGACTGATGATGGATAATGCTTTGTTATACGCAAGTCGTCATTTACGCGATGAGAATTTGAAAACTGCATATGTCGATAAAGTTCTGTATAGAATTAAATATGCTTTATACAGAGATTTCTCAAGAAAAGGTGTACATCTGGAAAATTCTCCTGAGTACCATAGAGTGGCTCTTATACTACTAACCAATATAGAAAAGACGCTAGATAAGTTGGCTCTTTCTTTGGGTAAAGATGCAACTGCACTCCTAAAAAGAGCAAGATTATATAGAACTTATATCATGAAACCTGACTGTAGTTATCCTCTTATCGGCGACACAGGAACGATCCAAGAAAAGAATGTCACTAAAAACTATGCAGACTTTATAGATTATGATGCAGGTATAGCTATACTTCAAAATAAAAATAATGAAAAGCGAATTAATAGTGGATGGATGACTTTTAAATCTGGTTACCACAGTATGACGCATAAGCATAGGGACGATCTTTCTGTTACCTTGTACTTGGATGGACACGATGTTTTGATTGACTCGGGAAAATACAGCTATAAAAAGGATGATCCAATCAGGCAGTACCTTGTATCTCCTGATGCTCATAATACCGTTAGTGTCAGCGGAAAAGATTATCATCTGAGTAATCCCATGGAAGAGCAATTCGGGCTGAAAATCAGTAAATACATGAAAAAAGGGAAGCATAAAATTATATCAGGTGTAAATAAGCTTTATACTGATATAAACATCATCCGTCATTCTGTCTTTACTGAAGACAATATACTATTTATCATAGATCATGTTTCGGGCTCAGAGGTCGAAATATTCAAGCAGAATTTTCACTTTAATACTGAAGCGAATGTAGATAAAGTCGAAGATTTCGCATATGAAATACATATTGGGAACGATAAATATATATTGAAGTCCTTTATGTTAAACGAAGAAAGCAGTGGCACTGAATTATTAGAAGGCAAGGTTTCTAGAAGTTTTTCAAATTATGATAAAATCAATAAAGTGTCTTTTAGCAAGGTTACAAAGAAAGATGTTTTTATAACCGCTCTATACAACTGCAATAAAGGTTCCGTTACTAATGTGAATCTGAGTAATGGAGTGCTGAGTTACACCTATCTGAAGGAATACCGTAAAGTTCATGTATAAAAAAGTGAATATAAAAAAATTGACACCAATCAGGGGGGCTTATGGACTTTAATATTTTGAGGCAAGTTCTACAAAATGAACTGCTTGATATGAAAATCAATCATTATGATAAAGGTACGAGTGGAACGCTTGGCTTGGCTGAAAAGTATCTGAGTAATCTAGAATACTGTTCTTCCAAAAGGGTGGAAAAAGCTTCTATTGAGATGATTTATAGGAATAAGCCATTTGGTTTCTTACATGGACAGAGTCCCTCAACCAATACCACAAAAGCTATACGCACTGCCAACAATAAGTTGAAAACAGAAAAGATACTAGCTGATGGAAACATAAATACGACACGTTCTACAATATTCGAAATGGAAGAATACGAAAAGGCCAAGTCTATGGTCAATGAAAGTAAGCACCTTATGGTAATAAAGCCATATAACCTGAACGCAGGACGGGGTATCACATTGAATGTAGATCCTACCAACTTTGATTTTGCGTGGAAGCAAGCTTTGAAAGCATATGAGAAAACCACTCAAAAATTCAAAGTTCTGATACAACCTATGCTGCCTGGTATTGAAACAAGAATGCTGATAGTTGAAGGACATTTTAATTCAGCTATTTTAAGGGTTCCGAGCAATATTATAGGGGATGGGAAACTGAGCATTAAAGAGCTGATTGATGAGAAAAACAATATAAGGCGTGTAAATCCACATTTAAAACTCCTCCCCATTAAAATTAGTGAAACATTAGAATACAACCTTGAATTAAATGGAAATAATCTACACACAGTTCCAGAAAAAAACGAATTGATTTTTTTGCACTTCTCTTCCAATATATCTCTTGGAGGCGACAGTTATGAAGTTAGTCATCTGATAAACGACAGTATGAAAAAGTTGGCAGAAAAATCAGTAGCCGCTATTTCGGGATTATCTACTGCAGGAGTAGACATTCTATTCAGATCGTTTCATGATGAAGAGCCGGCAGTTTTGGAGATTAATCCAGGCGCAAACTTGAGAATGCATCACTATCCATGGAAAGGTACGCCAAAATCTCCTGTACATGATTTAATAGACAGCATGCTTTCGAGCTATAAAAGTGGATTGAAATAAATTAGTAGTGTATGTGTATTGTGGTATACAAAGATAATGTTTTAATATGAGTTGCCCCTTGAATCAGATGTTAACTTGATGATCAGGGGGCAAAATTGTATCTACCAATAGTAAATATTTAACTATATTGTTTAATTGAATTAGGCAAAGAAAATTAAAAAGCATAGATTGCTTTATTGGTACTTTTATTAATATAGTGAAGGTGAAAATTGAGATTCACTCTGAATTTACTCATATAAATAAAAACCTACTTTCAAAATCATTACTTTTCTGTCATTTCCGATATAATGATAGTAAATAATGGCTATGAACGATAATACTAAAATTAATAAAAAAAATTTTAAGGGAGCAAGGCATGGAGAATTTAAAAGAGAAAGATAAGCTGAAAAAGTATATAAGTGAAAGCCGAAAGAATAATAAAATTGCCAATTTGGCTCTAAAAAATAAATACATTTTTTTTGGAAATTTTGACGAAGTGATATTTTCAAACAAATTCAACTGGAATTATAAGCATCTGCATAGTCAAAATACATATCAAGTATATATGCATACTTTAAACATAGTAGGTTTTTTAACTAATAGCTTCTATGAAACAAGTAAAATAGAGTACATAAGTAAGGCACGTGACATTCTTAAAGATTGGATTGATTCTGAGGAGAATACTTATGATAGTACTAAAAATGCCAGCTGGAAAGATCATAGTGTGGCAAGCCGTGTAAAAAATATTATATTCTATCAGCTACTGGCACCGGATAATCTGAAACTTGAAAAGAGTACAATAGAAATTCAATTAAAACTTCATGGCGATTATTTAAGCGATAGAGAGCATTATTCTGAGAATAATCATGGGATGATGAGCGATGAAGCACTTCTTCTTATAAGTAACTTTATTGAATCTCCTGAGTTATCAGCACGATTCAAGGAGATTTCTGTTCTTAGAATGGAACGCATAATTTACAAGCTTTTTTCTTCCAAAGGTATGAATTTGGAAAATTCACCTGAATATCATAAGTTGACACAAATATTATCAAGAAAATTTATAAAATTGACAGAAATCATGGGAATAGAATTTGACCAAAAATGCAAAGATATCATAGCGAACAGTCTAAAAATAGACAGTTTGATTATCAAGCCAAATAATACATATCCATTAATAGGGGATACGGGACTCAGAACACTCCATATTAAAAAAAGCTATGATAATTTTATAGATTATCAGGCAGGCTTGGCCATCATAAATACTTTAAACAAAGAGCAAGAAATCAACTCTTCATGGCTCTCTTTCAAGGCAGGTTATGTCAGCAAATCTCATAAACAGTTGGATGATCTATCTATTAATTATTATCACCAAGGAGAGGATATACTGGTTGACTCCGGTAAGTACAATTATGATAGAAAAGATCCGATGAAACAGTATGTAAGGTCTCCCATAGCGCATTCTACTTTTTTGTCCAAAGAAAAAATCTATGCATTAACTAATCCACTTGATGACATAGATTATCTGAGATTAGTGTTTATAAAAGAGACACCAGCATTCGTACATATGGCAGCAATTAACCATTTATATGAAAACATGAATGTATGGAGAGATATAATATATTTCGAATCAAAGGGCTTTATCGTCATAGACAGGTATTTGACTGATACAGCACGCTTGGTAGCTCAGAATTTCAACCTTCATGAAGAATTGACTGTTAAAAAAGGAGAAGGTAACGAATATAAGATATCTACACCTAATAATGTGAAACTCGTTTTGAAAGAGCACACACCTCGTACAGTTAATAGATACTACGGTCATAGCCATAAGGAAAGAGGATTCATTTCTAGAAAATTCGGTCAGTTTATAGAAACTCAACAAATAGAATTTATTAAAAAGTCATACAAAAACCAGTTTATTACTACATTGCATGAAGAGAAAGCAATTCACTTTGCGAACCTAGAACTAGTTGATGAAGTGCTTTCAATAGAAGTCAATGGCGAAAAGCATACAGTGTATTTACAAGCACAAAATCTCGTTTAGGAGTGTTATGAATGGATGAAAAAACATTGAGAAGAATCTATGAGAAATTCCAGACTCAAAATAGAAATGTATACTCTGAGAATATATCAGTAAATCTCATAGATATTACCAAGCGAGAACTGGAAAGACTCGGAATAAAATATAAAACCGTTGACTATAGAGGGAAAGAAAGACTAGACCTCTACGATGGAGATGAATTTCTTTATAGATATAACAGGAGCTTCTATCACAACAATAGCAAGTTGGGTTTTAAAATTGCCAACGACAAGTTGTTGACAGAAAGATTTATGAAATACAACAACATAGCTACAACCAATTCAAGACTTTTTTCTGAAAATGATTTCGATAAGGCATATAAATACGTTTTAGAAAGAAGTCGACCGATGGTTGTAAAACCACTTAATCTTATGGGAGGATTGGGTGTCCATTTGAATGTTACCGCTCTAAATTTCGAGTACGCTTGGAACCAATGTCGTAGTATACAGAAAGACAAAAAGGTAGAAGAACCTAGAATGATAGTTCAGGAACAGGTATCAGGATTTGAAGTAAGGATTAACATTACTGAAGGGAAAATCTATTCTTCGACACTACGCGTACCGTCACATGTAAAAGGGGATGGAAATCGTACGATAAAAGAACTTATAAATCTTAAGAATGCTGCGAGAAAAAAAGACCCTTTTCTTAAAAACAAACTAATTAAAATCAACAGCCATCTCGAAAATATTCTCAACCAGAAGGGTAGATCATTGGAATACGTTTTAGCAAACGAGGAGTTATGCGTCTTATATCCTCAATCCAATATGGTACAAGGTGGAGAAAATTATGAGGTTACAAATCTACTCAATCGGAATGTGCTCGAGCAAGCCAGAAATGCTGTCTTAGCTTTACCAGGTTTACATACAGCTGGAATAGACATCATGATAGATGATTTTAGTGACGAGTTAGGAACGGTTATTGAAGTTAATAAGGCACCAGAGTTTTTAATGACCTACTATCCTATAATTGGAGAGCCAAGAAATCCTTTATATAGTATTTTTAATAGTTTTTTTATTGAAAGTAGAGTTTTACGAGACAAAATATCGGCAAGCAATGTAAGTTCAGATGATTTGGAGGTCATCAAAGAACGGTACAGATTTCTCTATGAGAAACAGAAGTCCCAGGAAAATAGCATCCGTTCTTTATTGGAAGAAAACGAAGAATTGAAGAACAAGTTAGACCAATTTGGGAATGTTGATGAATTATAGATTAATGTATAAGAGATAGTATTCAATCATATCCCAAAGTTTTTTTGACTTCTTCTGCTTTTAAAATGATTTTATAAAGATCAAATAACTCCTGGTTGATCTTATCAGCATCAAAGAACTGTAAAGCAATCTTGCGTGAAAATTCGCCTAGTGTTCTGATTCTTTCGGGAGCTTCCAACAGGTGATCCAGATCGTTTTCAACATGGCCAATTTCATAGTTTAGAAACCTTTGTCCAGCGCCGCCGAAATTATTATGGACACCTTTCTGCCAGTTATCATTTTTGATCAGACCAACATAGTTTTTGCTGCCCACAGAAATGACTGGTTTACCACATGCCATTCCTTCGATGGCTGATCTCCCTGGCGCAATAATGATATCGCAGTCGAGGTATGCTTTCTCCAAGGCCTTATCAACGAGCCAGCCTTTAAATATGATTTCATGGTTACTATTTTTCAACAAGCTTGTACAAAGTTCCACAAATTCGTCTTTCAGGGTGCCGTCACCAATGATATGTATGTTCAACTTGAATCTTGTATTCTTTCTTAAGTGATTGACCGCGAGAAGCATTATATCCATGATGAATTGCTTATCCTGGTCAAGTCGTGTAATCAATCCGATGTTGAGTTCGCTCGAGTCATTTGTGTGGAATATTGGTTGATTGAATCGTTCTGTATCATAGCCATTAGGCATCACATAATACCTCTCATGGTATTTGCTGATGCTATTTTGAAGATAGCCTTTAACACCTTCTGAAACAGTGATAACTGCACTCAGGTGGCGTATATGTTTTCTTAATTCATCTGCCCACATACCATGGTAGGTTTCGACCATCGGAATTTCATATTTTCTGCCGTACTTCAGAGCGGCATGTTTTGAGCGCCCAGGATGGAAGTGGATCAGGTCAAAATTGACACTGGTATTTTCTATACTCTCCAGAGTCTCTTCGACACTGGAGAAGTCGGTTGGTATCGTGTTGATTCCATGGCTTTCCAGACGTTCCTGCAGAAGTCCGGGTTTTGAAACCACATGTACTTCACACCCATGTTTTTTCATATATAGGGCAGAGGCATATACGTTTTCATGTAATCCGCCCATCGGTGCATTAAAAAAGACAATGTATAGAAGTTTCATAATATCCCCCTTGAATGATTTTGTTGCTTTGTTCTATTAAACTATAAAAACTAAGGTGGATAAAGAAAATCGATTTTTCTTAATCTCCCCCATACCATTATAGTTCCAAACAAAGCGCACTCTGACGTCCATACGACATCAGAGTGCGCTTCATCTAGCTTTCTATTATTTTCATTACGTCTTCTCTTATTACTGGTCCCATTGTAGTGGCGTAGGTTTCGTTGATGTGGCCTCCGTCATAGTAGATAAGCACTTTACCGATAATCGGTTCATATACGCCATCAACTTTGAAATATTCCGTATAGTCTACGGGATGGACATTAGGGGACTTGTACTCGACGCGTTTCCATGGCATTGTTTCATCCATCGGTTCTACACTGAGCATTTTCTCTTTAGTGGCTTCGTATCCATACTGGTCAAGGTACTCGGGTATATTGAAACCGAAACGCTGGTTGTCCCTTATTGCCAGCACTGGCAATCCTACGTCATCTCCGATTTTATTCAGCTGTTTCACCATGCCTTCGGGTGGCTTTGGATAATCGGCCAATCCAAGATCTGCAGTCGCAACTACCAGGTCTATCTGGTCTTTATTTTCTCTTAGATAGTTGATTGCATTCTTGTTCCATTCCGCCTGAGGGCCACTTTCATGGCGCGTTGAAAATCGGCTGCCGAGCTGAGTCATATTGATGATCCGGATCTTTTCCTCTTGAGCAAACTGCTGGAGGGCTGGCAGCCAGTGGGCAGAGTGAGAGCTCCCTGCCAGAACAATCGTGTGCGCGTAGTTTTCAGTTACCCCGTATTCGGCAATCTCAAGCTCTCCTTTGGTTTTTGGCTGGTGGACCTTATCTTCATAGGAATCAGCAAGGTTTTCCTGGGCCTGGGCTGCAGAAGGGATATATTCCTCCGGATTTGTATTGACTGGCCGATTTTCTTTTAAAGCATAGGCGCCAGGATAATTTTCAAAACTGAAGTTTTCATCATTGCTTGGTATCGTAGTCTCATAATAGTAGTATAGGCTCGATGCGACTGCTGCATTTATGAGGAGACCGGTTGCGATTATGATTACAGGTTTTATGCTGATACTCATGGAACGAATCGGTTTTTCTATAAAGCGGGTAACAAACCATGACAATATGAATGAAAGCAGTATGATGCCTGTACCAATCCACACAGTCGGTATTTCTTCATGATGGTACTGATAGAATGATAGCAGAACCCAATGCCAGAGGTAGAGGCCAAAAGCAAGCCCGCCTGCTTTCATCATCCATGACCTGCCAAGGAAGGATTTTACGCCATATTTCGTATCCATGTTGCCGGAGACAAGTATCGCCACCGCGCAAAGCATTGGCCATAGGGCTATATAGCCAGGGAACAAAGTAGAGACATCAAATATGATGCCTGTCAGTATCAGACCGACAAGTCCAAGCCAACCGATGATATCTGCAAGAACTCCTGGTATGTTGATTCTTGACAGGTTGATGGCGAGCAGTCCCCCAAGGGAGAACTCCCATACACGTGTAGTGACATCAAAGTATGCCCAAGGCTGGTTGACTTCCGTCAAATAGATGGAATATATCAAGGATGCAGCAAAAAGGATGGTTAAAAATATATTGATCAGTTTCACGCCATTAATTCTGCTGTTCTTTTTCAAAATGAAGAAAACCAGAGTGAACAGGATGAACCATATAATATAGAACTGTCCTTGTATGGACATTGCCCAAAAGTGTTCGAGTGGCGTTTTCATCTGTTCACGATCGAGATAATCCGTATTTGATAATGCCAATTGCCAATTCTGATAGTAGAATAGGGAAGCGAATACTTCCTGGAAAGTCTTGTCCATTATGGACCTTGGCAGAAAGAAGATACTAAGTATGATAACAGTTAGTACGACTGTAACAACTGAAGGTAAGAGACGCTTTAATAGGTTGATGATGTAAGGGAAAAATTTGAATTCTCCTGTTTTGTTGTACTTTGAAACGATGGATGTTGTAATCAGAAATCCTGAGATGACGAAGAAGACATCCACACCCCCGGAAACCCGGCCAAGCCAGATATGATAGATCGCAACAAGCAGAGCTGCAATGATGCGCAGTCCTTCAATCTCAGGGCGAAACTTTCTTTCTATATCAATTGTCTGATGCATAGCACTGTACTCCTTAAACTGAATTCAGCTATCCATTATACTGGAAATGTATAAGATTTTACATGTTTTTCTTATGTAAACGGAAAATATACGGAAAATCACATGATCCACAACAGAAAATATAAGAAATCCTTTCAATACTTATAAAAATTGAGAGAAATGGATGAGGCTGAATGATAAAATACTGGTAAGAGATTTTCTTATACATTTAAAGAGCACGTTATACTGAAAACTATAATAAACGTTTTCCATACGTTATTGTATATAGAAGAGCGATGTAAAATCGAAAGGAAGATTAGATGTATTTTCTGAAGAGAAACTGGATGGACATTCTTGTTTTTGCATTGATTGTTGGTTCTGCGGGAACATTCATAAGTGCCCTTGTCTTTCCGCAAACATTTGACTATGAAGAATTTTATCTACTCGATAATGAACTGTCAGCAGAACAGTACTCTAATATTTCCATTCAAGTAAATGAGATGATCAATAATGATGAGACCAGACTCGCTGAGACCGTCCATAGGGAAGGATCGAATACCATTGAGTTGAAAATCAATGATGCCAATAAGGGGACAATAGAAGGTGTCAAAACTGAATTTGATGAAATATTGAGCACCATGGGACTATCATTCACAGATGATAATGGGACGCAGTGGAATCCAATAAATAATTTTCTGCCTAAAGTAGTGACGATTATCATTTCGATACTTATAGGTACAATTATTGGAGTAGTGTATGCATTAGGCAACCGTAGAGTAATGAGTGACGAAGATGTAAAGCATTATCTGGGACAGAAGACTCTTGGTACATTCTAGGAGGAAAATTATGCGAAAGCAAAGTGAGGTCGACAACTTTCAAGGTGTGGATCACGAAATACTGGAAAACTTGCAGACTGCCACCAAGGTCATTAGGAATACCATGGGCAGGAATGGCTTGCAGACATTACTGGTCAGTTCTGTTAATGACAGTTCTGGAGTAGCCGAAGCCGCCACTCACATTGCTTATCTGATGGTGCAGTTGGGGCAGAGAATATTACTGATCAACATGGATTGTACAATGGAAGAACATGTTGTGTCACGACTGCAACCTGAAAAAGGGGACAAGCTTCTTAAAACTTTGGCTGGTTCCCCCTACATGAGCGAAGCAATCAAGCAGACACAGTACGATGAGCTGAATTATATTGGAATAGAAGATGTAGATGATAAAGAATTGATGGATATAATCGATGGTAGTAATCTTGATTCCAGACTCAATCCTTTGAGAAACTACTTCGACACCATTATCATTATCGGCCCCGACTATGAAAGGTATGAGCGTTACTCAAGCATATTTGAAACTGCAGACAGTCTCGTAACAATTTCAAAAGATAATACCAGTGATTATAGAAAACTCAGAACATATTTGAATGAATCGGACTTGTTCAAACTTTATAGCCTGGGCGTGATTCGACATAGGTAGAGAGTAGCTAAAACCAATCTACCAGTGTTTTATTCTGCATTATCATTTTCTGTTCGCTTAATACACACTCAATACTATTGCAGTGATCAATCTGCTGTTTTCATTTGCTGTCGACCATATGTTGAGACATTGCTGAAACAGTAGATGCTGGTCATTGCAATTTTTTAGTAGGCTAAGATTTATATTGCCACCTCACATATTATTCTATATTATAAAAATAACATATTACATTTTCAAAATATTTAAAAATATGTAATTGAAGGATGGCAAGCCAAGGGCCATAATTGAATTCCATATAACAGTGATGCTGAATTTCCAGTCGACGATATAATGACAGATCGAGTTTATAGAAAACTTTAAAGAAGGTCATATTATGTCAAAATCAAATGTGCAGTTGGACATGCAGCAAAAGCAGTTCAGACCGGAAATTGAAGGCTTGCGTATTGTCGCAGCCCTACTTGTTGCAATCTATCACATATGGATGCAGAGGGTATCTGGTGGCGTGGATGTATTCTTTGTCGTATCCGGTTTTCTTATTACAGCTTCCCTATTATCCAAAGCAGGGAAGAATGGTACAGTCAATTTCTTCGACTTCATACTGGGACTCGCAAAACGGTTGCTCCCTGCGGCGCTGATCGTACTGCTTACCGTCATCATAGCCAGCTACTTCCTGTTGCCCGAGACGCAATGGAACCAGACGATAGGGGAAGTATTTGCGTCACTCTTCTATTACGAAAACTGGCAGCTTGCCTTATCGAATACCGATTACCTGGATCAGACCAATGAAAAGAGTCCGGTGCAGCATTTCTGGGCGATGAGCATCCAGGGACAATTCTATATCATCTGGTTCTTCATCATCATTTCTGCACTCTGGATCAGCCAGAAGTTCACTAGAAACATCAGAAAGACGCTATTCATCATTCTGTCGGTGCTGACGGTCGCCTCTCTCAGCTACTCGGTCCATATTACAGCGATAAACCAGCCGTGGGCATATTTCGACACGGGTGCGAGAGTATGGGAGTTCGCACTTGGCGGCATATTGTTCCTGTTCATTACAAGAATCAAGCTTTCAAGTGCATTGAGCAGTGCAGCGGGGTGGCTCGGCTTCATCGCTCTGATCAGCTGTGGTCTCTTGCTTGATGTGGGCGGGCAGTTCCCCGGACTCATCGCCCTCTGGCCGGTACTGGCAGCCATCCTGGTCCTCGTTGCCGGACAGAACCCGACAAGGTTCGGGGTGGAGAAGTTCCTCGGCTCAAAACCGATGATGAAACTGGGCGGCTATTCATATGGGCTGTATTTATGGCATTGGCCGATACTGGCATTCTATTATGCCGTGATGGAAACGAGAAATGTACCGGTCCACCATGGCATCCTGATCATTCTCGCATCGTTCATGCTGTCCTTTGCAGTGACAACTATCATCGAGAAGCCGATAAGGAGCATCAAGGAAAAGAATCGCTACCATTCGAAAGCAATTGCCGCGCTGGTCATAGTGGCTGTTCCTGTTTTCGTTGCCAATACACTATGGAGTGGTTCCATCAAGGAGGATGTGGCTGCAAGTACTGCCGAGGGATCGGAGGAATTTCCAGGAGCGCTGGCCATTGTGAATGATCTGGACATCTCCTATGATGAAAATACGGAATTGCTGCCGAGTCCTGCGAACCTGGATATCAATATGGCGATCACCTACGAAGTCGGATGCCACCATGAAGAGGGCCAGGAAGAATTGCCGGTATGTGAATACGGGGAACTGGAGAATCCGGAATACGAAGTGGTGCTGGTGGGCGGGTCCCATGTTGTCCCTTGGCTGAGCACCATACAAACTTTCGCAGAAGAGGAAAAGATCAAGATATACAACATCACTAAAATAAGCTGCCGTTTCAACGGCACAGGCACAGGAGAAGATATGTCGGAGGAGTGTCCCAAGTGGAACCAGATGGCCAAGGAGAAGGTCATCGAACTCGATCCTGATCTGGTCATCGTCAATACGGATATCGGCATACCGACTTCCCCGGTCGTCGAGCCTGAGCGGGTGGAGCTGTACAGGGAACTCGATACCCACGATCTTGAAATATTCGGCATCAGGAACAACCCGCGTCCGCTGTTCGATATGAATGTGTGTGCAGATCCTGCAAATATAGATCATGAAGAATGTTCGATTGTTGCAGAGGAATACGTGCCCATGCCAAGCAAATGGGACAGGGTGGAAAATAAGCCGCCGAATGTCACAGAATATGACTACTCCGAATACTTCTGCCCGGATGGCACATGTCCAGCCATCATCGGGAAGCGGATCGTATACTTCGACGGCTTCCATATGTCGAGAAGCTATGCTGAATCATTGGGACCGATTGTAAGAGAGGATCTGGTGGCAAAGCTCGAGGAGATGGATCGCTAGTTGTTTGATGAATGATAGTTTTGTAGAACACTTTCCAGTAATTCCATATTGAAAAATGATGGAATTATTTGGGGAAAATAAATAAGTGATGCAGCCAACATGCTGCATCACTTATTTCAGTTATTGGACGGGTACATTGTCCAATTCTTCATAGGAGACGATGTAATAGCGTCCATCCTGCTCAATCACGTCATATCTCATGTAGGTCTCATTTACACCATCGGATGTTGCATGGGAGTACTCTCGATAGGCGTAGACGTGTAGGGTGCCATCTGCAGCCTCTTCAACTCTATCAATCTGGACGGAGTAGGTCATATGATTTGCGAACTGGCCGGAAGCTTTGTTGGCAACAAGGCGTTCATGTCCTTCTGATCCAGGATAGAAGTAACTCTCTGCCTGGTTGCTCACACCACCGAAATAACCAGGCAAGGCAAATAGATAATCGGTTATAAAGTTTTCTGGGTATTCAGCGTCCGGTGCCGTGTCGGGTACAGCTTCGCCTTCCTGGCTCACAATGTCACGTGATTCACCGTACTTCATCTCGAATGAATATTTAACAGCGCATGGCAGGCATCCACTCCCTGGCGCCTGCGGCAGCGTGCCATCAGCCACCAGCTTTTTATATGCGTCAAATTGTGCATTCAACGGGACATTCTCACATTCAGTCAATTGGGACATGATGCACTGTTCAGCATCGGTATATGCAGATGATTCTTGTGGTTGAACCGTCTCTTCCGTCGATGTTTCTGTTGTTTCTTCCGTCGATGGCTCGGCTGTTTCCTCGGAAGAAGCTTCTGTGGATGGTTCAGCAGATTCCTCCGATTCCATTTCAGTTGTCTCTTCTGACTGTTCCTCAGTTGTCTCTTCTGTAGGCTCCGGTTCTTCCGATGTAATCTCTTCCACACTTTCTGCGTCAGTATCCTCCAGTGTACTTTCTTCAGAACTTGCCATGGATGTATCAGCTTGCTCACTTTCGGAAGATGCTTCTGGTTCGTTGTCACCGTTACAGGCAGTCATGAAAAGCAGAATGCTGGCTACCAGTAACATCATCTTCAAATAGAAGCTCAGATTATTCATTATGCCCCCCTTATTTCCTTTTTCTCAGTGTAATGGAACGAGAAAATAAAAGATACATTTTTCACCATAAGTTTTCAAAATACCTTTTCAACTTACTTTTCCATCAAGACATGATAGAATAACGTATCAGACAAATGGGAGAGGGACAGTAATGGCCAGAATAGAAATGGAACGTTCTTATTTTACATATGAAGCATTGCTGTTCACCATTGTGTTCACACTGCTGTTTACAATGACGAACATTGTCATGATGGACTACCGTGGCATACAGAATCTTATCTCCTCACAGGATCCGTTCATGATTCTGATACTGGGGGCGATTCTTGCCTACTTATATAAGAATTCCAAATTGTCATTTGCGCCACTCAGAAAAGCCTTCCTTGCTCTTTGGGGACTCTATATCGGTTTTGTATTCCTGAGCATGTTCATCGCCGACCACTTCGTTGCTACAGAAGCCCTGATACTGCTTATGGTGACGGTTATCCTTGCTTATAAGATACCAAAGCAGCTGATCATCTATCTGGTGCTCGCTGCACTGATCAGTCTGCCATCCCTGCTCATCATCGATCATACTCTGAATGAGTCGGGGGCAACACTGGTGATGGTCATCACAGCCGGCTTCCTGATTGTACCGAGAACGAACCGTGCGATGATCCTCTATCTGCTGCCTGCCTTCCTGGTACTCAACCTGATAACAACAAGCCGGACCGCAATGGGAGTATTCCTGCTGATTGCAGTATTCCAGCTGGCCTGGATCAACCTGTATCAGACACCAGGAAGACAGAAGAGATGGTTCTTATGGGTCACAATTGGTGCAGTAGCGGCTGTACTGGTCCTGTTTGCAGGACGCATCTATCAGTTTTTCATCGGTGGAAATCTCGGTAGTGGCGGATTTAGTTGGAACCAACTGACATCATCACGCTACGAACTATGGGCAACGGTGTGGCACAATAGACAATGGTTCGGGGAGGGGCACAGCTACTTCGATTTCACCGATCTGCTGCATGCCCATAACATCCTCTTCGATACACTCGGACGCTACGGCATCATTGCGGTGATCCTGTTCATCCTGGTACTCGCGAGCATCTGGGTCCTGTCCATCACGAAGTATACAGTCAGCATCTTCCTGTTCATGAGTGCCTACATGCTGATCGGCATGTTCGAGTACAACTATCTGTTCATGTTCGTCTACTTCTCACCGATTGTCCTGTTCTTCATACTGACTGCCTATCTGCTGACATTGAGGGAAGCCCATACGAATGTTATAGAACTGAAAAAAGCGCTGAGATTTGATTAGATCTCAGCGCTTTTTGCGTGCCCGGCTTCTATTGTAGCCAATGATTTTTCCAAGGTGTCGGATGATGGGGATATGCATCAGCATGAACTGGCCGACCTTGACGACACGGATGATGCGTTTCGGCTGTCTGATCAGCCGGTATAGCCACTCGAGCTGGAATCGGATCCAGATGGAAGGTGCGCGCTTGCTCATTCCGGATAATGCATCCAGGCTGCCGCCAACCCCCATGAAGACGCCTTTGTCGAACCGATTGATATGATCTCTGATCCAGCCTTCCTGCTTCATCATGCCAAGTGCCACAAGAACGATATCGGGCTTCGCCTCGACGACGGTTCTGATAAACGCTTCGTCATATAGATCTGCGTAACCGTGCTGTCTGCCCGCGACGATCAGTCCCGGGTATTTTTTCAGTGCATTTTCAACGGCTTTTCTGTTCGAGTCTTCTTTGGCACCGATGAAGTAGACACTGTAGCCTTTCTCAGCAGCATGGCCGAGCATATGATGCATGACATCGACGCCACACAGTCGCGCGTCAATCGGTGTGCCCATCATCTTTGCCGCATTGATGATGCCGATGCCATCGGGCAATACGTAGTCGGCGGACTGGACGGTCTCCTTGAATCGGGCATTGTGGCGCGTGGCAATGACGATCTCCGGATTGGCAGTGACAATAAAACATTTCTGCGACTGTGCCAGACGTGGATAGACTGCATTGCTTAGAAACAGATCCATGGTCGTACTCGTGAAGTCGATATCCATCACCCGGACGTTCTTGAATTGGTCTGTCATATTAATCCCCTCTGTTCATAGGAAAATACCGGTCACAGACCGGTTATCCTTTATTGATGACGTTGTTGCTGTGGATCCAGACGTCCGCATCTTCCCCTTTAATACGGCCTCTGTACCATACATTGTTCCCGATCAGTACTGTTTCCGAGACATAAAATGAAGTGCCCGCGTAATCTGCCAGTGATTCATGGACGTACTGCCTGTGTCCGCCCCACGGGTCGGTGGATGCGTAGCCTCTGCCGCGTAATATGAAATCCTTCTGGTCGTAGTCGACTAGGATGTGGACGTGGGACGTCGTCTCGATGGCTTTGATCCAGCCGATGACGCCTTCGGTGCCACTCGGTTTTGTGCTGAGCAGGTAGTAGCTTTCGAACTGGTAGGTGGCGACCCTTTTTACATAATATACCCGGTTTTTATACTTTTGAGCATCGCGTATGTTGGCGTTGCTGTCGGGTGTCTCGTATATGTCGGTGCAGTCGGCTTTGAGGTGCGCGAGCCGGCTGACGGGATCCACAGTGTAGCCGTGTGCCGCAGACAGCTCATCCCCGTCATCGAGAATCTTGAGGTTGCCATACTGCTTGTAGTTGTATGCGTTCGGATCCCGGTCCATTACACGCGTGCGGTAGTCGTCGCGTTCCTCCTTCGACATCGCCTGCCATTTCAGCAGAAACGATTCATAGAGCGGAAGGACATCCCGCACTTCACCGAATGCCTTGACACGTCCGAATTCAAGCCACAGGATCTTGTCGCAGAAACTTTTCATCTGGCTGATCGAATGGCTGACGAAGATCATCGTCTTGCCCTGTTCCTTGAATTCAAGCATCTTCCTGAGGCTCTTCTCGGCAAATGCCTTGTCACCGACCGACAGTGCCTCATCGATGATCAGGATGTCAGGGTCAACATTGACGCTGATGGCAAAGCCAAGCCTCGACTTCATTCCACTCGAGTAGGATTTGACCGGCTGGTCGATAAAACTCTCGAGTTCCGAGAAGGCGATGATGTCCGGTTCGAGTGCCTTGATCTCATTTTTGGAGAAGCCGAGCATCAGGCACTTCAGCTCGATATTGTCCCGGCCCGTCAGTTCATCATTCAGCCCCGAGGCCACCGCAATCAGTGCTGTCTGTCCATTGACGTGCACTTCGCCGCCGGATTCCGGTACGATGCCGGCAATGATGTTCGACAGGGTGGACTTGCCGGAGCCGTTGATGCCGATGAAGCCGACGACATCGCCTTTGTCCGCTTCGAAGTCGACACCGTTCAATGCATGGAATGTGCGGCCATGACTGCGCGGACTGAGCAGCCCCATGATGCGTGCCTTCTGGCTGTCATACAATGTATATTGCTTGGTCAGGTTTCTGGTAATGATTGCTTTAGTCATTTATATCCCTCTTATAGGTAGTCGATGAAATTCCGTCTGAACTTCACGTGCAGTACCGAGCCGATTGTAAGCAGCACGGCAATCAGCCCCCAGAAGTAGAGTGTCAGCTCCCAGTGGGTGACGAGGTACCATTCGGTGCCGAAGAATACGGAACGGTAGCCTTCGATCAGGTAGACGAGCGGATTCAGCTGCATGATCTTCATCAGTGTCGGGAAGTCCGACAGCAGTGACAGCGGCCACAGTACACCGGACAGATAGAGTGCCATGCGCAGCAGTGAATTGAGCAGCAAGTGCACGTCACGGACGAGTGTCGACAATGTTGACGTGATCAGTGAAAATGAAAACACTAGCACGTATGTGCCGAACACGAAGTAGAGCAGCTGGACGTAGTATATATTGATGTAGTATCCGGCAAACTGGAAGACAACGAAAGCGATCACCAGCATGAGGATATGCGTATAGAATTTAGAGAATATCGTAATGTTCGGAATCAGGCTGAGCGGGAAGTTCATCTTCGACAGCATCTTCAGGCGCTTGTAGATCGACTTTGAAGCCTCGATGCTGCCCTGGAAGAAGAATGTCCATACGACGAAGCCGATGAACAGCCAGAAGAAGAAGGGCACTTCCATGCCGCCCATCTCGATCGGCTCCCGCTGTCTCAGTGTCGCAAATACGAACCAGTAGATCAGTATGCTGATCATCGGTGTGAGGATCTCCCACACGATACCGAGGTAGTTGTTCTGGTTCTTGCTCTTTATGTCATACATGGACAGCCGTCTCACCAGATAGAGGTGGGACAGCTGCTCACGCAAAATGATCCATATGGATTTCATCTGTTATTTCACAACCATTCATTCATCGTTGTTGAATTATACAATTTTATCATTCAAATGACAAACAATCTCGTCACACACACGCTTTGTAGCATTCCCGTCCTCAAGCGCACAGAACCGCGCCCTGAAGGCCGCCGTGTTGTACTTTTCATTGAATCTTCCGGATTCGCCTTCATACACCGCATGGATCAGCGCATCCGTCGTCTTCACAAGCGGTCCCGGTGCTTCCTGATCGAAGTCGAAATAGAAGCCGCGCAGCTTGTCGCGGTAGTTGTCGATATCGTACGTATAGAAGATCATCGGACGCTCGAGGTTCGCATAGTCGAAAAAGACGGAGGAGTAGTCGGTGATCAGCATGTCGGAGATGACATAGAGGTCGCGGATATCCTCATACTGTGACAGGTCATAGAGGAAGCCTTCATATCCAGTCAGATCCAGATTCTCCGCAATGAGGTAATGCAGTCTCAGAATGATGATATAGTCATCGGACAGCTCACGGCGCATCTTCTCCGTATCAAACTGCAGGTCGAACTTGTACTTGCCGCGCTCGTGATAGGAATCATCGCGCCATGTCGGTGCGTAGAGGATGACCTTCTTATCAGCCGGCAGACCGAGCTTCTTTCGTATGTTCTCCCTCGCCGCTTCGTCGTTGTTTGTAAACAGATGGTCGTTCCTTGGATAGCCCGTCTCGAGCATCTCCTTATCGAACTGGAACGCCCGTCTGAATATATCCGTCGAATAGCGGTTCGGCGAAATCAGATAGTCCCATTTGCTGGCTTCCGTCGTAAAGTTCCGCTTGTACCGCTCAGTATCCGTCCCCGGCATATGTACCGTATCGATATCTGTACCGAGCCGCTTTAGCGGCGTGCCATGCCACGTCTGCAGATACGTCGTGCCTTCCGGTTTCGGGATCCATAGCGGCAGGCGGCTGTTGGTCACCCACAGCGTCGCCTTGTTCATGTAGATCATCCAGCTCGGCGTGAAGCGGGAGACGTAGGGAATGCCATATTTTCTGAAGATCCGTGCATGCTTGCGGTCGACGCTCCACATCAGCCGGTACTCCGGATACTGGATCGACATGTACTCGTAGATCGCCCGCGGGCTGTCGCTGTACTGCTTGCCGAGAAAGCTCTCGAACATGATCAGCCGATAGTCCTTATGGAATGAATTGCCGAGCAGCCGGAACAGTATTTTATACATTTTCAGAGATAAGATTTTCAAAGTTTTCATTTTCACCACACCTGTATTAATGTTAATTTGCGTATTTATGGTATAATCTTTACGTTATCTTTACCATATTAACCATAACTTCAACATTATATCATCAACGGGGTATATCAGGGGGCAAAGCATGAAAAAAGTAATCACCTATGGCACATTCGATCTGATTCATATGGGCCATATCAATATACTGCGCCGGGCAAGGGCGCTCGGAGACCATTTGACCGTGGCAGTATCGTCGGATGACTTCAATACACTGAAGCATAAGCAGGCATACTATTCCTATGAGGACAGAAAAGAGATACTCGAATCCCTGCGTTTTGTGGACGAAGTGATTCCCGAATGCAGCTGGGACCAGAAGATCGAGGACATAAAGAAGTATGACATCGATCTCTTCGTCATGGGTGGCGACTGGGAAGGGGAGTTCGACTTCCTCAAGGAATACTGTGAAGTGAAGTACCTGCCACGTACTGAAGGCATCTCCACGACGAAGACCAAAACGGACCTGTCGCACAGAAATGTTTAGGGAAGCAGGGCTTTCGCTCTACCTGGCTGTGGTGCGCGTCCTGTTCACTGTCTGCAGTGTACTGCCGCTGAAAAATAAGACCGTCATGCTCTCGGCATTCGGGGACAATATCCAGCAGGTGATCAGTGAAGTATCACGGGAGACATCGTCCCGGATCATCGTGCTGAAGGAACCGGGATGCAGACGCACCTTCCACGATGTGCCGGAATCGGACATCATCCAGTTTTCGCCGAAGTCCATAACAAATCATTTTAAGGGCATCTACCATCTTGCCACATCGAAGGTGGTGTTTGTCGATTCCTATCACGTCATCCTCGCATCATGCGATTTCAGACAGGATGTGACATGCATCCAGCTGTGGCATGCCAATGGAGCGGTCAAGCTGTTCGGTCTTCGGGATAAGACAATCAAGGAGCGGTCGAGATCCGCACATAGACGGTTCAGACGCGTGTACCAAAGATTCCATAAGGTGGCGGTCAGCTCCGATGCCATGGCGGAGATCTTCAAGGCTGCATTTGGCCTGAAAGGTGACAATATGCTTAAAGCCGGTGTTCCACGGACGGACTTCTTCCATTCACAGACCGCGCTCGATGCTGCGAAAGACAAGGTAACTGGAAGGCTGCCGCAAATAGAGGGCAAGCAGGTCATCCTGTATGCACCGACATTCCGGGATGACGACTTTGAAGTCTGTACACTGCCGCTTGATATCGATGCCATGGAGGTTGCACTGGGTGGCACGTACCATCTGCTCATCCATCTGCATCCGGCAGTGGATTTCGAAGGATTCGACAATACCAGTTTTGCGACGGATGTATCAAAGGGGTATGACATATTCGAACTGCTCAGCATTACGGATATTCTGATTACGGACTATTCATCGATTCCATTCGAGTTCAGCACACTGAAAAGACCGATGATCTTCTATCCGTATGACCTTGAACAGTATGAAGAGAAAAGGGGCATCTGGTTCGACTACGAATCCTTTGTCCCTGGACCGGTTGTTCACAATACAAAAGGTATCATCGAATCCATCACAAACCAGGCATTCGACAATGAAGAAATCGAAGCATTCGACCGGAAATGGAACACCTACGCCGATGGCAATGCCACGCGCCGGCTGGTTCAATCAATATACAAAAATAGCATCGGAGATTAATCCCCGATGCTATTTATTTTATCCATGACTGCATTATAAATTCGTCTGCGGTTTTTATGATCCTGATAAGTGAATATTCCCGACAAATCATTGGTCTTCGGCTGGAAGCCGTTATGAATGTATGTCTCAATCGCATCCACCAGTGCCTCTTCCGTATGGGCAATATCTCCGATGAAAGTTTCCGGAATTGGCCTGAGACTGCCTTGTCTGAAGAACCGCTTCGCATCGAAATGATAGTAGGCGACCGGCTTTTGCATCAAAGTGAAGTCGAAGCTGACACTTGAGAAGTCGGTAATAAGTAAGGCATGCTGTATCAGCAGGTCCTGGACCGTCTGCTGACCGAGCCGGATGAAGCGGATGTTCGGACCAAGGTCCATATGTTCATTGTTGAAAGAGCCCTGTGCCCGGTAGTGCGGATAGAAGTTCAGTTGTACATCGTTTTCTTCAAGCAGCCGGTTCAGCCGTGCATTGTGGATGAAGCTGTTATAGCGGGAAAAATACTCGCTCGCGAGAAACGCCTCGTCCGTATTAATCCAGTCCCGCCATGTCGGCATGAGCAGAATGTCCTTAGGATGATCATCATAAGGGAGCAGGTCGAAGCGGGCGAGTCCTGTAACAGCCACTTCCTCATCACTGTACCCCATTTTATTCATGACGACATCTTGCTTCTCCACTTCACTGCTGACGATGAACAGATTGAACGGCAGGTCATAGTATTTCCGATGGTATTCCACCGGCTTGCGGCCAAGTACGCCATGCTGGAGAAAGATTTTGACCGTGTCTTCATATCCGAAGAATCCTCGAGCTGCCTTATAGGGCAGCAGATTTTCAAGGTCATGAGTACCGAGCAGCACGCCTGCACGAAATGCCACATCGAAATGCATCTTTGAACCGAAGCGGAGGACGTTTGATTCCTCCCTGATCTTCTGATAGTCCTCCGATGTATCCTCGATGACGTAGTATGCCTCAATATCCGTGTGTGCCTTCAGCCATCTGAACATGGCATAGCCATTATCCTGGGCGGTATCATACCGCTCGCCGAGCAGCCACATATTCATATCCTTTTCAATTGAACCTTTAGGCAGCTCGATGCTCTCGGGAATCATGAAGCTCTCGAGTTTCAGATTGTTGAATGGCGTGATTGTAATCAGATGATAGTGCGTGTTCCCAAGAGAATCCATTACTTCTTGCCGGCCGTAGTGGGTATCCTTCTTATAGACGGCATCTTTCAGTTTGATCTTCTCTTTCCGCAGCACGTTCCCACTGGAATGGACGATTTCAACGAACAGGTCGATGACCGTCTTATCTTTGCTTTTGATGTCGATGATATCAACTGATCTCAAGTCCACCCGAAATCGTTCATCAATCTCCACCCGGGCATATTCCTGTGAATACCGGTCGACGAATGCAAGGTAGGGTGTACAGTCGATAAATGCATCCTGCCCCTTTATATAGCCATGAATCGTAAAGTCATCCACCTGTACCACCTGCCGTCTGAGTGGACGCTGTGCCACATTGAAGCCGAGTAGTCCATCGCGGCGTCCATAGAACCAGATTTTAAAAATCTCGTGCTGATATTCCGCCTGAATCCGACCGGGAAACCCGATGGCGTTGAGGTTGCTGATATTCGGCTGAAGACGAATCGGTTCCGGCCCACTGGTTTCTAGTACCAGCCGCTTTCTTGAAACAGTATCGATCAGGGCGGAAAGGGGCACCTGGATCTCAGTCGCCATTGTCTCTTCAGAGCTTAAAAACGGTACTTCAACCGTTTCGCCCGTAGTGGCATCGACAATCATCAGTGTTTGCAATGTGGCGGGTGAATTGAATGCGAATTGCATATTAATATGATCATCTTCCACACTGGCATCAAACCGGGTCAGCTCAATCTCATGCTTCGTAATCTCTGCAGTCAAATATCCATCCTCGGAAAGATATGTAATCTCATGGTTCATTGTATCCATCGTCAGAGCATCTCCGCTGAAGGTCAGCGGTGCCAGTTCATGGCCATGAAGCAGGTAGAGCGTCGGATGCCCCTCAGTTAGTATGTTGAAATTTTCGACTTCCATAGTGTTGGCATCATGAGAAACATGCTCCAGCACTCTGAGCCTGCTCTGGTAGAGACATGCCAGGCGACACTCTGAATCCACTGTCTCTTTAACTTCCAACTTCAGATGCCCATAAGCTGCAGATAGATGTTCAACCTCTGCCGGCTGTGCCATATTGAAGCGGTAGCCAGGTAACAAATTCTCGATCACCAGACTGCCTTGTGTCGATACGTTGAAGTATTTATCGTTTGAGAAGAAGGACAGCTTCTGGCGCTCTTCATTCCCATCCAGTCCAACAATCATCTGCTTCTGGTTATGTTTCACCTCGATGGATGCTCGACCGTCCATATCATCGAGCACTATGTAGGGGACCTTGATCTGCAGCCGGTTCTGCTCGATACGGTAATCGAGGCCGTATTTTGTACCAGCAGAGGACAGCTCTATCTCCAGCTTATGCTCCAGTTGATACTTCATGAAATTCTTTAATGTCAGGTTGACGGTGAAGTGGTGTGCATGGGTTTCCACATCATGCAGTGTCACCTTCTTGATCAGATACTCCCGTATATTGCGGGGCACCCGCTTCCGGAGCCTGCTGCCCATCTTTCTCCTGAATGTGTTCATAGCCACACCTCCTGTATGTATGGTGTCTTATCCATATTCTACTTCATTTCACGATTCAAGTACAAAGCAGTTTGAAAATAGGAGAGTGGCACGACCACCCCAATCCATACATTAGAAAAGAGCAACTGGCTTACCAGATGCTCCTTATAGACGATACTATTCAATTTCGAACTTTACCCCACACCTTGGCGGAATGGTATCATTCATCCATTTGTCATTCAGCAGCTGGACATAGAGATCGTATGCCGCATTGCCATAGATCTTATCCTCTCCAAATACATAGAAGGGTGGCAATGGTTCGTCACTCCATAGGTCCTCATGGGAGAAGTGGGTGATCAGCTGCTTCAGTGCTTCGAGGTCCTCACGAAACTTCGGACTCCGCTTGCCGCCACGGCGCTGGTGCTCGAGGTCACATGCAACAAGCAGTTCGAATGTGTCGGTAATATAAGGATAGCCGTTGTTGTATATATGATTCACAATCGGGTGGTGCCGATAGCGCGTATTCGTATCCAGTATCTCAAGCAGGCTCAGATTGACCCGCAGAATCTGATAGAGTTCGAGCACCTGCTTGCTCAACCTGCGGTTGTCGAGATACCGCGCGCTCACTTCATGCGAAGGGCTGACTCTGAATACTTGCATTATTCGTAGATGTAGGCGAGCACATCGAGCGCCTGTTCCACGGTCTCCACCGTGATGTTCGCCTTGTTGGACAACTCTTTAAGCGGGTGGATCAGTTCTTCCGGACGCACGATGATGAGCGGCTTGCCGAGTGTCACAGCAGCGCTCGCATCCATCGCCGTATTCCATTGCTTGTACTTCTCGCCGAAGAGCGCAATGACGACATCCGACTTCTGCATAAGCACCTGTGTGCGCAGATTGTTGACGGCGGAAGCGGCATCATCCTTGAAGAAAGGCCCCGGCTGCTTGCCTAGGATAACCTCTCCGATATTGTCCGAACGGTCATGGTTCGTCTGCGGGCCGACGAAAGTGAGCGGCAGGTTCCTATCCTTCGCCAGACTTTTGACTTCCTCGCGCCAGTCGTCGTGGATCTGGCCTGCCAAGTATACTGTAAGTTCCATAATCATCCTCCTAGTGCTGTTTCCATCAATGATACCGTAAATCGATAGCCTTTAAAATAAAAGAAGCCCCGCCGAAGCGGGGCGATACCTCACATATTACATCGTGTTGCCTTCTGCTGGAATCGGATTTTCCTTCAAGATTTTTGCCAGATGCATCGTATTATAGGCAAGCATCTGTACGTGTGTCTTCGTGAAGTCGTTGTCCCGTTCCGTATCGATATATGAAGGGCCTGGACCAGCGTCTCCGACCCAGTACGTATCGACATTCGGTGGGATGGTGAATCCGATATGGGACAGTCCATAAAGGATGGATTGGGCAGCATGCTTCGCGCCGTCTTCATTACCGGTGACGACCACGCCGCCGACCTTGTTGTAGAAGATGGCCTGACCTTTGTCGTTCGTCAATGATGCGCTGCCATAGAGACGTTCAATCAGCAGTGTCGCAACACTACTCTTCTCGCCGAGCCAAATCGGTGTGCCGATGATGACGATGTCCGCTGCCTTCACTTTCTCGAGAATATGGGGGAATTCATCACCATCGCCCATGTCATCCGCAATCCCGTATCTGATATCGTAGTCGTTCACCCTAAGGATTTCCGTCTCGACACCTTCCTTCTCGTGTATATCCATGACTTCTCTCGCAAGGACTTCTGTACTGGATGCTTCATCTCCATACTTCAATGTTGTGTTGAGTATCAGTGCTTTCAATGCCACAAATATTCCTCCATTCGTTTAGCTATACATATTACTATGCCCGAAGTTGCCGGAATGGAAACACAAAAAGACACTGGAGAGAAATCTTCAGTGCCCAAAGAATCATACCAGCTTCTTCTGGGTGAACTTGTTCATCACCCAGCGGACGGTCAAGCCGGCTGCGATGAACAGTCCGATATAGCCGAATATCGGATAGAAGATGTTGACCAGATCCACAAATCCGACAAAGCTCAGTGCATAGCCGAATAATAGTCCAACAGTAAGCATGATCTTATACTTTTTGGAATAGGGTGCTGAAAACCGTGTCAGGAATGGATACATCAGACCGACTGCGGTATTATAGATGACGAGCAGCATGACAATCGACAGCCCAAGACTGAGTATCGGATGGATGCTCTCGGCAAGCACAAGTGTAGGCAGTGCGGCTTCATTGGCGATGTCCAGATTCGCGAGCAGTCCGCCATTGATCAGAAGCATCAGCAACAGGATGATGATGCCGCCGACAAGCGCACCCCGTCTTGCAGCTTTGTGTTTGGATGCCTCAGACCCCATGATGGACAGGAAACTGAAAGCACTGGCCAGTACAAGTCCGCTATAAGTAATTGCGTCCCACCACCATAGACCTGAAGGCGTCCGGTCGATGTCCGTATGCGCATTGACTTCACTGAATGGGATATCAGGGTTGAATATGTTGAATGCAGCTATGATGAGTATGAATATAATAAGGAATGGCGTCACCACACCAAGCACCGCAATGATCTTGTTGAAGTCGAGCAGCAGCGTGGCGAATACCGCAATCATCATGATCAGTGCACCGAGCCATGGCGCCACGCCGAAACTTTCATAGAATGCCGAGCCTGCACCGGCAAGCATGATGACCGCAATGCCGTATAGGAAAAAGACGAGTATGTAGTCGATGCCTTTTCCGATAATACTTCCAAACATTGTATTGATGGGTACCTCGTGGGAATCGGCTTTAAGTCGATAGCCGAGTTTAGCCGCCTGACGTCCAACAAATATGACGATCAGTGCAGAGAGCAGTATGGCAGCGTAGCTCCACGTACCATAGTTGGTAAAGAACTGGAGCATTTCCTGTCCAGTAGAAAAACCAGCACCTACAATGACACCTGTGTAGGCAAATCCAATAATCATCGATTCACGTCGATAGCTCAAAAAATCTCCTCCGTATTTTGTTTTGACACTCTATAACTATAGACACTTTCCGAAAACTTAAACAATATTTTGATAATGGTGCAGATCCGTGCAACAATGTGTCCACGGCAATTCATTTATCTTCGATTAATACTAATAAGAACAAGGTAGCGCTTTCTCCAAAAAGTTTGAAATATTTATGCCAATATCTTTCATATTCTGATATAGTAAGGAAATGTAAACATACATAACATATATACATATAAATTATGGAGGCCAATATGGAAGAAACATTGAATCTGGAAGACATTCTGGAAGTAATCAAGAAAAACCTGGCGATGATCATCGCCCTTGTACTGCTTTTCGGTTCCATCGCCGCATTCGCCACTGCATTTCTAATGACTCCACAATACGAAGCCAACACACAAATACTTGTGAGCCAGTCACACAATTCCGAAGTAGCTGTGGATAACCAGAACATTCAAGCCAGCCTTCAACTGATCAATACATATAGAGACATCATCAAAAGTCCGACCGTGCTTGATGATGTTGTCGCAAACCTTAATCTGGAACAATCGACCAGTGCACTATCTGAACAGATCACCGTCAACAATCAGGACCAGTCACAAGTTGTAACTGTTACAGTGTCAGATGCCAGTCCGGAAAATGCGGAAACGATTGCCAATGAAGTGGCAAATGTGTTCCAGCAGAGAGTGACGGAAGTCATGAACGTCGATAACGTCTCCATCCTTGCACCTGCTGACATCGGTGAAGATCCTTCCCCAGTATCTCCACAACCTTTGATCAACGTCGCAATTGGTATGATCCTCGGCGCACTGCTCGGACTCGGAATCGCGTTCTTGAGAGAATTCCTGGATAAGCGCGTGAAGACAGAAGAAGAAATTCAAAAACACTTGGATCTGCCGGTACTCGGAACCATCGCCAAATTCTAATAGTAGGAAGGAAATAGAGTTATGTTCAGAAGAGATAAGCATTCATATACGTCCGGTCCCAGACAATTGATTGTGGAAAAAGAACCGAAATCACCCGTCAGTGAGCAGTTCCGTTCCATCAGAACAAACATCATGTATTCAAGTGTGGATAAAGAAATTAAGACGGTAATTTTCACCTCTGCAACGCCAAGTGCAGGCAAATCGACGACTGCAGCGAATATTGCGCTTACATATGCTCAGTCGGGTAAGCGAACTGTACTAGTAGATGCGGATCTGCGTCGTCCGACAATGCACTACACATTTGAATTGACAAATCAGCGTGGGCTTTCAACAGCAATCGTCAATGATATGCCAGTGGAGAACATTCTCAGGGAAACCAGCATAGAAAATCTGGATGTCGTGACGAGTGGGCCCATACCACCGAACCCGTCAGAACTTCTATCTTCGAAGAAAATGGCACATCTGTTGAAGACATTCTCCATGCACTATGATATGGTCATCATAGATACACCGCCGCTTCTTGCGGTAACGGATGCTCAGGTGCTGAGTAAAGTTGTAGATGGTACAATACTGGTGACTGATGTGACTGGCAATAATAGAGACCGACTGCAGGATGCTAAAAAGTTGTTGGAAAAGGCAGATGCGAACATTCTAGGTGTCGTCATGAACAACAAGAAGATGAATACTAAAAATGATAACTATTACTACTATTATGGAAGTGATGAATCTTGATAGATATTCATAACCATGTACTGATTGGTATTGATGATGGACCGCAGACTGAAGAAGCGGCAGTCGCATTATTAAAGCAAGCCATTGATAATGGAATAACAGACATCATTGCAACTCCCCACCATCACAGTGGGGCTTTCTTTAATTCCGAAAGTAAGATTATAGAAAAAATGGAAGAGCTTACAAAGATAATAGAAAAACATCAACTAGACATCAAAGTGCATCCAGGTCAGGAAATACGTATCAACGGAGATATGGTGAGCGAACTGCAGTCTGGTGTCAGTCTCTCACTCAACCAATCGCAATATGTGCTGGTTGAGTTTTCATTTACAGATGTACCTAATTACGTGGAGAGCCTGTTATATGATTTGCAGATGAAGGGCTACATTCCTGTGATTGCACACCCAGAACGATGTAAGCCAATCATTAAGAATCCTGATAGACTTTACGAAATTGTAGAGAAAGGGGCGATTGCCCAAATAACCGCCTCATCCATTACAGGAGCTTTAGGAGATGATTTGAAAGAAGTGAGTCTCAAAATGATTGAAAACAATCTGGCACACGTCATATCCAGTGATGCACATAGTGCCGAGATAAGGCCTTTCCTTCTAAAAAAAGCATATGATGTGGTATCTGAAGAGCTCGGAGAAAACTTTACAGAAGTTTTACAGTTTAATGCTGACGCTATCCTTCATAATAAGGAAGTGAGAGTAAAGCCACCACAGAAGATGGAAACACAACAGAAGAAAGGCAAGAAGCAAAAGAAGAAAAAGTTTTTAGGACTATTTTAAACGGAAAGAAGCGTGAAGTTATGGGAGCGAAAGAACGTTATATTCTTCTCCTGATCATTGATTCAATCATAGTATCATTTTCAGTATTTATCGGTTATTACATATTGGCACCCTTTTTCTTGGAATACACTTGGCCTGTATTGCTGGTTACATCATTAATTCTCCTCATCAGTCATCATGTATTTGCTTATGTGTTTAACTTATACCACCGAGCATGGGAGTATGCGAGTGTAAGGGAGCTAATGGCGATTGCTCAAGCAGTAACAGCCTCAATTATTACTACATATATTTTAAATATATTACTATTTCAAACGACATTTACTAGATTGATGATTATTACATGGATGATGCATCTTATACTAATAGGTGGATCTAGGCTTTCTTGGAGAGTGGCAAGACATCGCGTGACTGGTAAGACAAATGGTGATAAAGAAATGAAAAGGACTTTAATAGTTGGTGCCGGTAAGGGTGGGTCACTACTAATTAAACAGATGCTTGATACTCCAGTAATGGGAATGACACCTGTCGTTGCGGTAGATGATGATCCATCAAAACAAAAAATGGAACTTGCTGGGGGGGTTAAAGTTGAAGGGGCTAGAGAAAATATTGCCCATCTCATTAAAAAATATGCGATTAAGAAGGTCCTTATTGCAATTCCATCTTTAAGTAAAACTGAACTTAATAACATATATGATATGGCAAATGACGAAAGTGTAGAAGTAATGATTATGCCAAATATTGACGATGTAATGTCTGGCCGTATAGAGGTTAATGAACTGAAAAAAGTAGAAGTAGAAGATTTACTTGGTCGTGAACCAGTAGAGTTGGATGCGCAAGGTATTGAAGACGAGATTAGAGATAAAACTATATTGGTGACTGGTGCTGGGGGGAGCATAGGTTCTGAAATAGTTAGACAAATAACTAAGTTTCAGCCGAGAAAGATAATTTTAGTTGGACATGGAGAAAATAGTATATATACAATTTTGGAAGAAATGATACTCCTCAAAAATAATACGGAATATATACCTATAATTGCTGACGTACAAGATCGTGAAAGAATCTTTGCAATTTTTGAAATGTATGAACCTAATATTATATATCACGCAGCTGCCCATAAACATGTTCCATTAATGGAATTTAATCCGACAGAAGCAGTAAAGAACAATATTATGGGAACGAAGAATGCAGCAGAAGCTGCGTGTTATCATAAAGCTAGTAAGTTTGTGATGATTTCAACAGATAAAGCAGTTAATCCTCCAAATGTAATGGGAGCTACTAAACGTATTGCTGAGATGGTTGTTCAATCGCTTAATGATGAGTACGAAGATACAACGCTTGTGGCAGTGAGGTTTGGAAATGTATTAGGAAGTCGTGGGTCAGTAATCCCTAAATTTAAAAAGCAAATTGAAATGGGTGGTCCTATAACTGTGACAGACGCGAGAATGACAAGGTATTTTATGACTATACCAGAAGCTTCAAGGCTCGTTATACAAGCTGGCATGCTTGCTAAAGGAGGAGAAGTATTTGTTTTGGATATGGGAGAGCCAGTTAGAATAGTAACTCTTGCTAGAAAAATGATACATTTGAGTGGGTTTAAAGAAGAAGAGATAGGCATCAATTTTTCAGGTATAAGGCCAGGAGAAAAACTATACGAAGAGCTATTAAATGAGGAAGAAGTTCATCCTCAACAAGTTTATGAAAAGATATATCGAGGTAAGTCACCGAAAATACCATATAAGGTCTTAGAAAAAAAAATTAACGCGTTTTACTCAAAAAAACTAAACAAAGAAGATTTAATTAGTTTTGCAAATGAAAGGAGATTATAATGAAGAAATATCATGAGTTTTTACAGCTTGGATTTATTTCAAAATCATACAGTGTTAAAGACAATATCAGTCTTAACTATGAATATAATGGCAATTTTAGTGAAATGGATGAAAGAAAATTATTGAACGAAGGATACGATATCTTACGTAAGGATATTAAGAAGCAAATAAACGTGGGTAAGGATTTAGTTGTTCCTATTAGTGGAGGCTTAGACAGTAGGCTTATACTATCTGCAATTTTAGAATTTAAAAATGCAGATAGTATAAAAACTTATACTTATGGAACTCCTGGTACACTAGACTACGAAATAGGCAATAAAATTGCTGCTACCACAGGTACTAACCATAGAAACTTAGACTTATCAAGTGCTGAATACAAATATGAAGATTTAATAGATTACAGTCAGAAAGTCGATAATCCAACAGTAATGTTTCATAATTTATCTTTAAGTCTTATGGATTTAAGTGAAAGTTCAATTTTAGTAAGTGGATTTTTGGGTGATGTGGTAAGCGGTAAACGTCTAGAATTCCTCGACGAAAGTAAATTAGAAAGCAGAAAAAGATACTTTAGAAATATGACACTACGAAATAAGTTTGATGTTGAAAATGAAGATATCATAAATTATTTGTCCGAGAATACAAATTACGAGGATTTAGATAATTTAACTGAGTTTGAAAAGCTATACATATTAGACTATAATCTTAAATCTAATTACAACCATGTTTTAGGTTACATTGATATGGATAAAGTATATACTCCTTTTTATAACACGGACTTCATGAATTTTTTACTATCACTACCAGCTTCTTATAGACAAAATCAAAGCTATTACAAAAAATTAATATTCGAAAAAGCGTCTACGTATTTAAATGAAGTTCCTCTTAAAAACTTCTATGGAACAAAATACTACTCTAAAAATTATTCTCGCTATTTCCATAGAACTAAGAATGCAATCAAACATAGGATTAGCAAAAAGTCTAACCACTTTAATAGTCCTTATATAAACTATGTTGATTTCAGAAAAAAAATAATATTAGACAAGAATTTCAAAAGATTGTTATTAGGACTATTAGGAGACTTAAGAGAAAGAGGTGTGAATAATTATAATAGTGAAATAGAAAGAGCAATTGAGGAAATTAACACGAACAATATCACACATCCCTATAATTATTTATTACTATGCTCGCTAGAGATATATTTAAAACAAGGTAGAATGACTTTAGATGAAAGTATTCATTAAAAACCTATTTACGTTAATGACCGGTACTTTGGCCGGTCAAGCTATAATAATATTGACTATGCCAATTATTAGTAGAATATATTCACCTGCAAGCTTTGGAATATATTCATCCACAGTTGCGATAATTAATATTATTGCAGTAGCTACAACATTAAGGTACGAAATAGCAATAGCTATTAGTAAAGATCTCAAAGAACGCTACATATTATTTTCACTTTCATTAATTGTAAATGTACTTTTTACTATAGCACTTGCAATCATCTTACTTCTTGTAAACTTTCTCTTTTCAATGTTTAGTTATTTTATAATATTTTATATAGTAATAAGTGTTTTCTTAATCGGATTGTTACAAATATTTACAAATATCGGGGTGAGTTACAATGAGTTTAAGGTAGTTTCATTCACAAAGTTTTCCCAATCTTTTACACAAGTTTTAATACAATTGGTAGGATATTTTTTTAAAGAAAACTCATTTTTTCTCTTTTTAGGATATACCTTCGGAAAAGCAAATGGTCTAACCTTATTAGCTAATAAAACTTATAGCCACCTTAATATAAAACTTCTTAGCAAAAAAGAGTTAAAAAAAGTTGCATATAAGTTTAGAAGATTTCCGTTATATGTATTACCATCTTCGCTGATAAATGCGTTTACCTCAAACATAGTTGTTATTTTAATTTTAGTAGTTTATGGCGGGTTTTACGCTGGTATATACGGGTTTGTTATGAGGATTATAAATGCACCTTCTCAGTTAATCAGTAAAAGTTTCAATAATGCGCTTTATAAATTTTCGCATGATAGTAATATTCATCAATTGAGAAAAGTATATCTAATTACGGCAAGTTCTATTGCAATTTTTATTAGTTTAATACTTTTGATTTTTCTTAGTGTTAAAATTAATATATTTACCTTCTTTTTTGGTGAAGAATGGGCATATGTTAACAAAATAATAACCCCTTTATTATTTATGATGATTTTTCAATTTTCTGTAATACCTCTCTCAGAAATCTTAACTATTTTGAATAAGCAAAATATTAAACTAGCTTGGGATATTATTAAATTATTTATAACACTAGCCCTATTTTTCATGGCTTCGATTAAATTTATAGAATTTAATAATCTAATACTAATATATTCTATTTTAATGAGTTGTCTTTATATTCTTTTACACTATTTTATTGTAAAAGAACTTTATAAAAAATATAAATGAATTCTTCCAATATTATTTAGCTTAAAAAAGTTTTTAATAAATGACGATTGTAAAATTAACCTATAAACATAAAAAGGTTTGCGTATGATACACTCAAAATGATTTTCCGACAAAAGAAATCTGAGGAGTGATCATGCACGACCCATACCCACCTATCTTGCTACTGATGAACTGGTATTCATAGAAGCCTATTTCTATCACGGCACCCCCGTGTACTAGATTGCGAAACGACGTAGTCGTGCCCGGCAGATAGTCCACACTGTCACCATGCATTTCAAGGCGGGGCGCATCGTTATAGAATGCTATCAGCGTCAAAAGAAAAACAAAAACGCTGTGATAGAAAACGGATTATCCTACCAATCGACCAGAAAAATTTATTTAAGTAGGTGGCTCAGGACTGGACGCCGGATGTCATCGGCGGGATGTCAGGCCTTCAGACGAAACATCTCCGAAAGAATAAATGACTATGCGACGAATAATAAGGAATTTGGCCAACTCGAAGGCGACACCATTGTCAGGGTGCGACACAAGAGTGCTGTCATCACACTGGTTGAACGCCAATCCAAGATTATTATCACGATAAAACCCCAAAGCCGGACGGGCAAGGCCATCAAAACCGCCATCAACGCTTGCTGACACGGAATTACCAGAAATTTGTTCATATTCATCGCCTTCGACTGTAGTAAGAAATTCTCAAACTGGCACTCGATGAGCAACCAGAATAATCTATCCATCTACTTTACTGATCCGGGAATGCCGTCACACCGAGGATTGGATGAATATTCCAATGGACTGCTCAGAAAAGCCGAACTGCCTAAAGACATGGATTTCACCACGGCCGATGAGACTTTTGTCTCGTCCGTAGTTGCAAGAAGAAACTACGTACCGAGAAATCATTGGACTACCTACCGTTACCGTTGGAAGTGTTTTTTAGTTACATGGGTGATAAGCAACTATCTAGCTTATTTTGACAAACGAAAAGACACAAAAAAGAGAGTATATTAGCAATTATATAATGAGAAATAAGATGGTGTTCTCTGATTTATAAAACAAGTTTTATAGTTTTATAATTATATGGATTATAATTTTAATGAAAATACTAGTTATTAAGAATTGTTATCACGCTAATTTATAATATATATTGTATAAGGAGGTCTATATAAATAGTAGAAAGTGCTAAATGATATAATTAATAAGATTTAAAGGGGATTTTAATAATGAGTTTATTAGAAAATAATGAAAAAATAATTTTATTTTGTGTGATTATGTTTAACTTTCTTATTTTTTTAATCATAGGAAATTTATTACTTAAATCACAAAGTAAATTAAAATTTCTTCACCCTGGTTGGATTATTTTAGTATCCCTTTTTCTTTATAGCCAGATTACACCTATATATTTATTATTTGTTAATATTACTAATATTTCTAATCAAATTTTTCTTTCGCTATATAATTTTAATGACTTTTTGAAAATATACTTATTATATACTTTTGTTGCAATTCTCATCTTATTATGCGAAATATTTATTTTATATTATTTAAAAGATAAGAAAGAAGAAAAATTAAAGCTGAAGATAAATCTCTCAAAAAGTTTAGCAGTTCTCTATATAGGATTTTTCTTATTTGCTCTGGCTGTTGTAATGTTTATTTATAGTTATAATAGCTTAGTAAATATAAATGCCAATTTAATTTTCGATAAAGTTGAAAGAATTGAAAGCAATAACATTAGCTCTTTAATTAGCTACATAAATCTATATATGGCTTCTTTTATTTTCTTATTTATTGCGTTTTTTAATTCCAATAATAAAGGGCTTAAAACAAGCATTATTTTTCTTTTTATAGTAGCTAGTCTAGTAGTTTTTTATATGGGAACTACTCTTCAAGTATTATTAATGATAATAGCGTTTGTTTACATCGGAAAAGCTTTCGATAAAGTTAACGTAGCTAAAACGATTAAGTATATTATTGTTATTCTACCTATCTTCTTTGTCCTAATGAATGTTTCTGAAACATATAGAGAATACAAATTAAATTTAACCGATAACTTCACAATATTTAGTTTACCTGATTTAACTACTTTTGAAAGTGTCACTGGCTTTATTTCAGGATTGATACTTTTGAATTCAGATTACATTATAGAAAGCTATGGATTGATAGATTTTGTATTAGGACTTTTCCCTGGGTCAATCCTGAATTTTATCAATTATGAACATATACCAATGACGACATTAATAGATAATTCTTTTGCTGTTTCTTCTTATAGTACTTATGTTCCGACTTTACCTGTGAGTATGTTACCTTATATAGAGTTATCCGTAATAATAATTCCTTTAATCTATTTAATAGCATTTTTCATAATTAATATCCTAACTTCACGAAGCATAAGTTTATTTGTAATATCTACAATATTTTATATTGATCTTTTCTATATGATTAGAATAAATATTGAAGCATGGCTAGGTAAACTAAGATTAGATATTTTTGTACTTTTAACATTTATTATATTATATAAAATAAGTGAAAAAATTCTCAGGAAATACATATCTGTTAGGAGGATAAAAATATGAAGTTAGTGTATATTTCAAGCTCGATACTATTTTCTGGAAGTGCGAACTCACTTCATGTTATGAAAATGGCCAACAGTCTTTCTAAAAATGTTAATAATGTTACTTTAGTAGTAAGAGGTGTTCTTAATAAAGAAAACTATTATGAATACTATGATGTAACACAGAATTTTAAAGTGATAAATTTTAACGTGTATAAGCACAAAATATTGGCACCTTTCATGTATATGTCCAAAGTGTTTATTAATTTTTATAAATTAACAAAGGAGCAAGATACATACTTTTTTGGTAGAGATCTTTTGTCATTAGCTGGTTTATCATTATTCACAAGAAATATAGCAATTGAAGTTCATGATATTCCTAAATCTTTAATTAAGAAGTTTATTTTAAAAAAAGCAGTAAAGTATAATAAGTTTAAAAAAGTGGTCGTTATAACTGATTCTCTAAAAAGGGACTTAATTAATCTCACAAAAATTGAAGAAAATAGAATAATTGTTTTGCATGATGGATCAGATATTCACTCTTTTTCAAAATTTGAAGATAAAAATCAAATAGGATACATTGGAAGTGTGAATCGAGGTAGAGGTATTGAATTGATAGTAGAATTAGCGACAATACATTCCGATAAAAAATTCCACATTGTTGGAGGCACTGAAAATGATTTGAGAAATAAACTTGAAATAGATATGATTCCTAAAAATCTCATTTGTCATGGTTATTTATCTCAAAAAAAAGTGAAAACACTAGTTGAGAAATTTTATGTTGTTTTAGCACCTTATCAAGAAAAAGTTGGAGTTGTTAAAAAAGGAATAGATACCTCTAGGTGGATGTCTCCAATCAAACTATTCGAATATATGTCATATGGGAAGGCAATTATAGTTTCTGATTTACCAGTCTTAAAAGAAGTAATTAGAGATAATTTTAATGGGTTGATAGCTAATCCAAGCGATATCGAAGAATGGTCAAGAAAAATTGATTTACTGTATAAAGATGAAAGCACACATGCTGAAATAAAAAGTAATGCATATAATACCTTGGTTGAAAACTATACATGGGATAAACGAGCAGTATCAATAATAGAAGAGGTGCAAAACTAATTATGAAAATACTTATTACCGGAATAGCGGGCTTTATAGGATCACATCTTGCAAAAAGATTACTTAAAGAAAATCATGATGTCGTAGGTATTGATAATATAAACGACTACTATGATGTAAATTTAAAACGCAACCGCCTAAATACTCTACTTGAAGATAGTGTAAAAAATTATGAGACGAATCTTTCAGATAGTGAAGAAGTAATGGAAATATTTAATAAGGAAAAACCAGAAGTAGTAGTTAACCTTGCAGCACAAGCTGGTGTGAGATACAGTTTGGAAAACCCTCATGCGTATATTACGAGCAATATAAATGGATTTATGAGCATTCTTGAAGGTTGTAGACATAATAACGTTGGCAATTTAATTTATGCATCGTCGAGCTCTGTCTATGGTGCTAACACTTCTAAGCCATTCTCAACTTCAGATAACATTGACCACCCCCTCAGTTTATATGCAGCAACTAAAAAGTCCAATGAATTAATGGCTCATACTTATAGTCACTTATACAATTTACCTACAACAGGTTTACGATTTTTCACTGTGTATGGTCCTTGGGGTAGGCCTGATATGGCTCTCTTTAAATTTACTGATGCTATTGTAAATGATAGAGAAATTGATGTTTATAACCATGGGAATATGATGAGAGACTTCACATATGTTGATGATATTGTCGAATCAATAACTCGACTAGTAAATCGCCCTGCACAACCTAATCCTAAATGGCGCGGAGATAATCCTAATCCAAGTTATAGTTATGTTCCTTATAAAGTTTATAACATAGGTAATAATTCACCTGTACGTCTTATGGATTTTATAGAAGCTATTGAGAACAGAATAGGTAAGACTGCGAAGAAAAATTATATGGATCTTCAGGCAGGGGACGTTCCTGAAACTTATGCAAACGTCGAAGACTTATACAACGATATCGAATTTAAGCCATCAACTAGGATACAGGATGGAGTAAACAACTTTGTGGATTGGTACTTAGAGTACTACGAGGTAAATGATAATCAATGAGATTGACATTTATCCATGATCATAAGTTTGTTTTTGACAATGGGCATTACTATTCGTCAGGAAAATTTTCTAAACAGATGTTAGAAAGATATATGGTAGGACCAGTAAGTGAAATACAGTTTATCGGAAGAGTCCAAGAAAATTTGTATGATATTAGTTCTTTAAGTGTTACGTCAAGCGATAATATAAAGGTGAATCCAATGAAATTTTTAAAAAGGAAGAGCCACTTTATTACCAAAAAAAGAGCTATAAAGAGTTTTTTAAGAAATAATATATCTGATAAAGATGTAGTTGTTATTAGACTTCCAAGTGAAATAGGTTATATTGCAGCAGAGATAATGGAAGAAGGAAATATTCCTTATGGAATAGAATTAGTTGGAGATCCTTGGGATGCCTTATGGTTTCATGGTTCTCTTATAGGTAAATTAATGGCTTTTACTAACAAAAATAAAGTGAAGAAAAGCTTAAAAAAATCTAAAAATAATATATATGTAACAAGAGAATACTTGCAAAAAAGGTATCCTTCAAAAGGGTCAAATTTTATCGCCTCTAATGTTTTTATAAACCAAATAAGAAAAGATTATCAAGTTTATGATAGAACTGTTAAAAAAATAGGATTGATAGGAAGTCTAGATACCAAGTATAAAGGCATTGATACTGCTTTAAAAAGTTTATCTATAGTAGAAAGCAACTTTGTATTTGAGATCGTTGGTAATGGTCCTAAAGATAAATGGCAAAGAAAAATAAATAAACGTGGCTTAAAAGACAAAGTGCAGTTAAAAGGCACTTTAAAAAACGGGAATATGGTTAATGAGTGGCTATCTTCTTTAGATTTATATATCCAACCTAGTTATACAGAAGGTTTGCCAAGGGCATTAATTGAAGCAATGTCAAATGGTGTTCCTTGTCTTGGGTCTCAAGCAGGTGGAATTCCAGAATTACTAGATAAGAAGTATATTCATGAAATTAAAGATTTTAAAAGTTTTGCTAAACAAATTGATAAAGTACTTAATAATAAAAATCTGAGAGAAGAAATGTCATTAGAAAATATACTAAAGGCGAATAATTACTTAAGTAAAAATATACAAGCGGAAAGAGAAAGATTTATCAAATCTATTTATGAGGAGTCTCAATATTATGGAACGTAAAATTGCAGTAGTTGGATTGGGGTATGTAGGGTTACCAGTTGCGGTGGCGTTTGGAAAAACTCAAGAGGTTATCGGATTTGATATCAATGAAAATCGTATAAAAGAGCTACAATCTGGTTATGATCGTACAAATGAAGTAGAAAAAGAAGATTTGGAAATAACGAATGTTAATTACACTGCTAATACTGAAGATCTAAAGAAAGCTGATTTTATTATAGTTGCTGTACCAACTCCAATAAATAAAAATAACCAGCCAGATTTAACACCGCTTCTTAAAGCGAGTGAAACAGTTGGATCTGCTCTTACAGAGGGTACCATTGTCGTATACGAATCAACTGTTTATCCAGGGGCTACTGAAGAAGATTGTATGCCGGTTTTGGAAAGGGCTTCGGGACTTAAATGTGGTCAAGATTTCTTTGTAGGTTATTCTCCTGAACGTATTAATCCAGGTGATAAAGAACATACATTTGAAACGATTACTAAAGTTGTTAGTGGACAGACGCCAGAAGTACTAGAAATAGTGGCAGATGTGTATAGTTCTGTTGTAGAAGCTGGAGTACACAAAGCAGCAAATATCAAAGTAGCAGAAGCAGCAAAAGTTATAGAAAATACACAGAGAGACTTGAACATTGCTCTAATGAACGAGTTGGCTGTGATTTTTAACAAAGTAGGAATAGACACAAAGGACGTTCTAGAGGCTGCAGGTACGAAATGGAACTTCTTGAAGTTTACTCCTGGTCTAGTTGGTGGGCATTGTATCGGTGTCGATCCATACTATCTTACACATAAAGCGGAAGAACTTGGGCACCACCCAGAAGTAATACTCGCTGGTAGAAGAATCAATGATAATATGGCAAATCACATTGCATCATCAATAATTAAAGAAATGCTGAAAAAAGGAATTAGTGTTGTCAATAATACAGTAAGCGTCCTTGGTTTAACATTTAAAGAAAACTGTCCTGATTTAAGAAACACTAAAGTTATAGATGTTATAAATGAGCTTAAAGATTTCGGTTTAAACGTAGCAGTCCACGATTCCGAAGCAGATTCCAAGGAAGCAAAGAAGTATTACAATATCGATTTAAAGGAAAAAAACGAACTAGCAACTACAGATATTCTTTTATTTGCAGTACCACACAATGAGTATAGAAACAACATAAGAGAGTATTTAGATCAAGTTAACGAAAATGGAATAATATTTGATATAAAAGGTATTGTTGCAGATGCAGATATAAAAGAAAAACAGTCTATCTGGAGACTTTAAATGAAGTCTAAAGTGATACAAGTTGTTGCTATGGATTACTCAATAAGTAAACTGATGAGTAATCTAATTAAAGCTCTAAATGATGCGATCGATGAAGTTCATATTATAACTAGTCGAGACCCTCATAAAATTTATTAGAGTCTCAAGGTTATATGATTCATGAAGTTAATATCGATAGGCAAGTAAAACCCATAAGCAACTTAAAAGCTATGAAAAATTTATCTAGAAAGGTTAAAAGAATAGGGACTTATACTTTCATCTACCTATACCGATTGTCTCTCAATTAGCAATAGTGGCAAGAAGACTCACTTAAATTTATTTCATGACTTACAGATATAACGCATCAAACGACAAGTGGTAATCCAAGAAAATTTTTGACTACTAAAAATGACATGAGTGTTTCGTCAATGTAACCAAAATATAAAACAGGTACAAAGTGTCATGCGCTAAATGTTTCTATTCCCTCTCTAGATAGGAGAATTCAGCCACCATAGTACTTTCATAAGCTCTGGTTTAAGTTTATACCTTATTGGCAAATTAACTTATAATTTGCGTAGCTATAATAGCATCAAGGTTTTATTTAAAATATAGCTTTGTATTAAAAAGTTAAATTTAAAAATGTTTCTATTTATACATTTGCAAGACAAATATGGAGTGGTATTTCAATTATGAAAAAAAGAAATGAAGTTATACATCTAGTAACTGTTTCAAAAAGTCTATATCTTTTAAGAGGCCAATTAGAATACCTAAAAAATAAAGGATATAAAATATCACTTGCTTCCAGTCCGGGCAAGGAACTTACGGATTTTAATGAGACATCTAGAAAATATACTATACCAATGGAAAGAGAAATCAGTGTTTTTAAAGATGTCTTTTCACTCATTCGGTTATTAAAACTTTTTTTGAACAAGCAACCTCTTATTGTCAACAGTGGTACTCCAAAAGCTGGTTTGCTGGGGATATTAAGTGCTTACTTAACTAATGTGCCAATTAGAATATATACTATGAGAGGTTTGAAATTACAAACAACAAAAGGTGTTAAGTTTTATGTCCTATGGTTGATGGAAAAATTGTGTTGTACATTAGCAACAGATGTTTTATGTATATCGAAAAGCATTCAAGAAGAAGTTATAAAGTTGAAGCTGGTAACTAGAGATAAAACAGTTGTACTAGGTAATGGTAGCAGTAATGGAATTAATATAAGTCTTTATCCTGAGAAGTTTAACACGAAGGAGTTAGTTATAGATAATTATAACCACAATCTATTCACTTTGGGATACATTGGAAGGCTAGTTAAAGACAAAGGTATTGATGATGTAATACAAGTTTACCAAAGTTTTAAAAATCTTGGATATTCGTGCCAACTCTTACTAGTGGGAAGCATAGAAGAAGGCGATCCAATAAGTAAAGAATCTTATGATGCTATAAAAGAGGACAAAAACATAGTTTATTTACCTCATCTTTATAATCCTAGTAAATATTATTATTTAATTGATGTCTTTCTTTTTCTAACAGCCAGAGAAGGATTTGGCAATGTTAGTATAGAGTCGCAAGCTGCAAGTACGCCTGTGATAGCTTATAATGTCACTGGAGCAAAAGACACGATTCAAAATGGAAAGACCGGCTTTATTATAGACAAAGGCAACGTTGAAGAAGTTCTTGAGAAAGCTATTTATTTCTATAATAATAGAGCAATACTACAGAAATATGGTGAAAATTCAAGGGAATTCGTATTAAATAATTTTAGTAATGAAGTGGTTTGGGATGAGATGGATCAATTCTATCAAAAAAGAATCAATGAAGTGAAGTGACATGAAACAACTCTTAGTTGTTAATACTACCTCCAAATACGTAAAGCTTAAAAACGGTGGATAAGAATATTTTTGGTCAAAACTTATTTAATTATGTTAGTTTTGATTGAATTGATTTTCAATCTATTATATATACTGCTCATGGATTTCCTTTCATGATGATGTGTCCAAAAATAACTGCAAATTCTTCTTTTCAGTAGAAAAAATGATTGAGATATTTCACAGCTAGATTATAATTCTTATACAAAGTAAAGAGAATTATAATCTAGCTGTGAAACCCAAGTTTCGCTCCGAAGGGAGAATGCTATGGATAAGTAATGGTATAGAGTTAAAGGGTAAATTCGAGTATGCTAAATTTGCAAATAGTAACTTGAGAAAAAAGACTTATAATTCAACGATAATGACTCTATAGTGACGTTTATAGAAAGACTTGTAAAAGCAAAGGCGTTCTGAATCTACTTGAAGCTATATGAACCTACCTGATAATATCAAAGTAGTCATTATAGGAGTATTGCCTGAAAAAGAATGGGATACAACTGTTAATGAGAAGGTAAAGTAATATAAGAGAAGTGAAAATCTAGTTTTCGCAGAATAAATTAGCATATGAATGAATATTTTATGCAAGTGATGTATTTTGCTTCCCTTCGTATCGTGAATGAATGCATAGATTCATAATAGAAGCAATGCCAATGAAAAATGCTATTATAGCCACGAAAATCCGAGGTTCAAGAGAAGAAGTAATGATAGAGATTCTGGTTTCCTTATTGACGGCAAAACAAGAGTAATATCTGAATAATATTAGATTTATATAATGATAAAGTAAAATTGAATAAAATGCAGGAAAGTAGCTATAATAGAGTCCACGCATTTTATAACAAGGAACATATTATAAGTCGTCAACTAACAATATTTGAAAGTGTGGTTAAACAATGAATTTTATATTTGTTAGTACAACTTCAAAACATAATAAAGAGTATTTAGAATTACCGAATAAAATGGTTTTTGAAGGAGCGAGTTTAAACTTTCTTGTTAGCAATCTAGAAGTACTTGAAGAGATAATAGAAAAACATGATAAAAATGAGACCCTATTTTTATTAGATACTGAAAAGAAACAAGGTTTATCATTATATGACGAAGCGGATATTTCTAATAAAATTGATTATAAACCTAACGATTTAACAATGGAAGCGGCAGACCTAGCTGTAATTAATTATTTTGGAGATAATATTCAGAGTAAAGCCGTGGCAATATACGGGACTGGTAATATTGCTTTTAAAGTGGCGCTCAGACTCTCTGAAAGAAATATCAAGGTTTTTCTTTATGGTCGGAACAAGGATAAAATTAGGGTTTGTATAGATGCTTTGAAACAGGTCAGCTTTGATTCGAGTTTGATAGAATACGGAAACAATAAAACGAAAGTAGATGGTTTACTTAGTTTTGTAAGTGCTGAGGAAATTATTGGCGAAGAATTTTTAGCTATTCTTAATCAAACATCTATTTGTCTTGATGGCGGTATAGGAAACTTTTCTAAGCAATTTATTAAAACAGCATTAAAAGTAGGGCATGAAGTGAGGAGACTTGATGTTAGACAGTCACAGGAAATTATGGAGGGTTACATCAAGTCACGTTTCAGTTCAAGATTTAACAATATAATAGGTAGAGATAGAATAAAAGGTATATCAGTAGTAGCGGGTGGCATAATGGGTCTTGATGGAGAGTTGATTGTCGATAGAATAACAAAGCCATCGAAGGTTGTAGGTGTCGCAAATGGTATAGGGGGGGTTAAAAATGATGCAGATCTCAGTAATGAAGAAAGAGAGAAAATCAAAGCAGTTCAATCGTATATTGAACAGGGCATCTAAGAGACTGCTTGATGTAGGAGTTAGTGCAGTAGCCCTTGTAATTGTAAGTCCTATAGTAGCTTATACTTCATTTAAAATAAAAAAAGAAGATCATGGTCCAATCTTGTTTAAACAGAAGCGAAGCGGTCTAAATGATGAAACATTTGAGATGTATAAGTTTCGTTCAATGAAGGTCAATAATAAAATAATAGGTACACACTCAACTCGGAATGAAGATCCTTATGCAGATTGGAAAGGTAGAGTGCCTGATAATTTTGTTTTTAAAAGTGCCTCTGGGCATAACCCTAATGTAACTCAGACAGGGGAGTTTATACGAAAGTACTCCATTGATGAATTGCCTCAACTTATTAATGTGTTGAAGGGCGAAATGAGCATTGTGGGTCCGCGACCTGAGATAATACAAATAACGAATCACTATGATGAAGAGCAGAAAAGGCGCCTCGAAGTAAAACCAGGGATAACCGGATGGGCTCAAGTAAATGGTAGAAGTGATATGAACCATGGAAAAAAAATTGATTATGATTTATGGTACATAGAGAATGAAAACTTTTGGTTAGATATAAAAATTTTATGGCTCACTTTTGTCCAAGTGGTCAAAGGTAAAGGGTCTGTATAGAAGTAAGACGGATAGACTAGTAAGTAATCACTACATATACATTTTAAAATTATCGAATTTTTAGTATGTTTAATCGGATTTTAAACGCTCTTTGTGACAGGCCAATTATACTATATACAATAATAGTTCTTTACCAATCTCTTTTATGAACATTGTACTTCTCAGTGCATTTACTCATACTAGAGTTTTTTTATTATGTTTATTTATAAAAACAATATAATAGATAATACTAAAATTTCTGTTATTATTAGCATGTATCAACTATAAGGAGGAAACTTATATGAAGTACTTTGCAGTTTTTTTACCTATGAAAGATCAGGAGAAAAGCAGTACGTTTAGAAACGACCATCTCAACTTTTTGTCTGATCTTAGAAACAAAGGGACTGTTTTTATGAACGGCAAGTTTTCTGATGGTGCAGGGGGTCTGGTAATTTACACTGGAGACAGTCTGGAAGAAGTGACTAAGATTGTTAAGACGGATCCTTACATCATCCATGGTGCGCGAGATTATGAGATTCATGAATGGGAAATGGTATCAAATCATAATTTCTAAGGGGTGTTCTTATGAATGTGGGGTTTATCGGACTGGGTATCATGGGAAAGCCGATGTGTGCCAATTTACTGTCTGAGGGGATAAAAGTATTTATAAGCAGTAGCAAAGACAAAACAAATCGTGAGCTCGAAGAGAACGGTGCAGTCGTAGTGGAGAGTCAACTACAGGTTGCCGAGAATTCGGATGTGCTTATTACCATGCTGCCGAATTCCGAAGATGTCTACGAAGTGATTATGGAAAGTGGTCTGTATAAATCGTTGAATCCTGAAACCATCATTGTGGATATGAGTTCAATCACGCCTAAGATGAGTATGGAAGTATCAGACGTCGTCAGTCCTTTAGGTCACCAGTACATCGATGCACCTGTCAGTGGGGGAGAGGAAAAGGCGATTGAAGGGACGCTATCAATCATGGCCGGCGGTGATGAAGATGCATTCAGTAAAGTGAAGCCTCTACTGGAAATTATGAGTGGCAGCATCACACACATGGGACCGGTCGGGTCTGGCAATGCAACGAAACTGGTCAACCAGATTATTGTTGCCAACAACATCATTTCTCTGTCGGAAGGGATGTCGGTCGCTCGAACACTCGGGCTTGATCTGGAACGAGTCTACAATGCCATCAGTGGTGGCCTGGCGGGCAGTAGTGTAATGGACGCCAAAACGCATCGAATCATCAGCGGCGACTATAGTCCCGGTTTCAAGATGAAGCTACATATGAAAGACCTGAATAACGTTTTCGAAAGTTTGGATGACAATGATGTGAATCTTCCTGTAACCGATAAGACAAGTGAAATAATGAATGCCCTTCTTGACGAAGACATGCAGGAACTCGACCATGGTGCGCTGTATAGATATTACGAGAAGGACTGAGACTGTCACGTAGTATGAGTAAAATACTTATCAAGTTTGTTTGAACCTGATAAGTACTTTTTGTATTCCGCTATCTATTGGATCGTCTATATATCCATATCGCAACTTGCAGTACGAGCGCTTCTTCAAATACTTTGGGATTATAGCCCGTATCCTCGATAATCTTATTCAACCGATAGATCAGCGAGTTTCTATGCATGTAATTTTTATCAGATGTCTTCTGGATATTCAAATCATTCCTAAAAAAGGTTTCAAGCGTATCAATCTGCCGTTCATCCAGATTACCGAGCACCCGGTTTGAAAATCTTTCACCGATGTCCTGATCTACTTGATAGAAGATTGACTTTGCTTCTATTTTAGAGAAGGGAATGACCTGATGGTTCGGGTTGCCGATATCCAGAGCGATTTCGCATTCCTTATACGCCTGGTTGAAGTCAGCAAGTGTATGGAAGGGAAGGCTGATACCGATTCTAAATGTAATGCTGTTCTCTCTGAAGAGATTGACTATGACCTCTATCTCATCATCTATATTATTGCCTGCTTCGCTGTTGACTGTGATGAGCAGACGATTGAGGTTGGTAAAGCCAATGATGCTTCGGTTCAGATTGATGTTCTTTTCCACCATTTCTATAATCTGCCTGTTGGATATATCCCTCTCTTCCATCTGGACGGTCAGGGAAGTGAATGGTGGATCCAGCTTCAGGCCGAGCAGTTTCTGGTTCTGATCGATGATACTTTGAGAAGGCGCCTGTTTCAATAGCTGATCGATCAGTGTATCTCTCGCATGCTGCTTCCACTCTGTCTGCAGATCCAGATAGTCCTGCCTGATCATCAGTTCTGTTGTCATCTTGACCAGCTCCCCGATATTTCCCACTTCTTTAGGATCCCCTGTAATGCCGATTACACCGATGGTCTCTTCCATGAAGACAATAGGCAGGTTGATGCCAGGCTGTGTGCCTTCCCACTCTTCGTTGGAATGGATGACGAGTGTCTGATTTGTTCTTAGCACTTCCAGCGCGCCCTGGTGAATGCTACCAAGTCTCTTTTTATCAATGGAAGAGATGATAATGCCTTCAGTGTCCATAATATTGATATTTCGATCCAGCCGGTTGGATGTCTCTCTGACAATTTCCTTTGCTATTTTTCTCGTAATCACCATAGTATTTCTCCTCATTGGTCATAGTATACGAAAATTGATATTTACATCGCTATTAATTCATATACTATGTCCATATACAACTTTAGTCAATATTTATATAATTTAGACATTAGTTTGTAAGCGTTTTCTAGGAGGGGTATTTTGAAGGTTGTGATAGCACCGGATTCGTTCAAAGGCAGCTTAAACGCAATAGAAGTCGCAGAATCGATTGAAAGAGGCGTCAGGCGGGCATATCCCGAAGCCGACACATTGAAACTGCCAGTCGGTGACGGTGGTGAAGGTACGATGGACGTTCTCGTAGCAGCGACTGGCGGCGAGATAAGGACACTGGAGGTAACAGGTCCTTTGGGTAACAGTGTAGAAGCGTCTTACGGCATTATGGGAGACAGAGAGACATGTGTCATTGAAATGGCATCTGCTTCAGGACTGCATCTCGTTTCACCAGACAATATGGACGTATTGAAAGCGACAAGCTACGGTACGGGGGAACTCATCAGACACGCACTTGACGAAGGTTTTTCTTGTTTTGTTATCTGCATCGGAGGTTCGGCGACAAACGATGGTGGTGTCGGCATGTTGCAGGCATTCGGTATGAAGATCTACGACGAACAGAATTCTGAAATCGGTTTCGGCGGGGGAGAGCTACATAGAGTAAAGACACTGGACCCGTCAACATTAGACCACCGCATCAGTGGCTGCAGCTTCATTATTGCTTCGGATGTACAGAATCCACTTATCGGACCGGAAGGCGCCTCACATATCTTTGGACCTCAAAAAGGCGCAACGGAAGCGGATGTGGCTGCACTGGATAAAGGCATGTCGAACTGGGCTGACTGTGTTCTCAAGACTACGGGAGTGAAACTGCATGACCGTCGCGGTGCAGGAGCAGCCGGTGGCATCGGCGGTGCCTTCCAGGCTTTCTTTCCAAGTGACCTGCAGAGTGGCATCGACGTTGTGCTTGATCAGATCAAACTTGATGCACAGCTTGAATCTGCCGACCTGGTCATCACCGGGGAAGGCAGGGTGGATCACCAGACCATTTTCGGCAAGACACCGATGGGTGTGGCACAAAGAGCACAGCGATTGGATATCCCGACGGTAATTGTTGCAGGATCTGTCGGTGAAGGGGCAGATATTCTGCACGACCTTGGAGTCATCGGCATCCACAGCATCATCAATGAACCCATGACGTTGGAACAGGCGATGGAGAATACAAGCCGATTATTGGAGAATACAGCATTTCAAGTGACGCGCTCTCATTTTTATAAGGAAACAGTAGAAAAAGGGGGATTACATGTATGAATATTAAAGACACTGTTGAAAAAGTACCAGGCGGACTGATGGTAGTACCACTCTTGCTCGGAGCGACATTGAATACGATCGATCAGCTGCATCTGCCATCAACATTTATAAAGAACAGTTTAATATACAAATTAAGCTGTTTGTTTTATTCAGAATATTTACTGTGCTAGTATTTATTTTATGAGTCTTTACTATCAAAGGGGAGTATTTTATGAAAGTTAACAAGGTGACGATTATTGGCGCTGGCAACGGTGGAATTACTGCTGCAGCTGACTTAACGGACAGGGGATTCGATATTCAGTTATTCGAAATTCCTTTATATGAGAAGAATCTCGAGGGTATCAGACATCAGGGAGGGATAAATTTAAAAGATGAAAACCGTGAGAAGTTCATCGAATTCTCCAGTGTGACCACCAATATTGCAGAAGCCGTTCAAGATGCGGAAGTCATCATGTTGACTGTGCCAAGTTTTGCAATTGAAGATATTGCGGAAATTCTTGCGCAACATGTGAAAGAGCATCAGGTCATTTTTATCAACGGGGCCGGTACCATGGGGTCACTGAGGTTTTTAAACAAAGCAGAACAGATGGGAATACATAAAACGTACAGGATATGTGAAACTAATTCACTGACTTATGGCACCCGCGCGTTTCCCGAGGAGGCCAGGGTTGAAATATCATTATATGTGAAGAAAATTTTCTTTTCCGCATTTCCTGCAACTGAAACAGAGGAACTGATGAATATATGTTCGCAAATATACGATTGCCTTGTTCCTGCAGAAAATATATGGCATACGACTTTGGAAAATGGGAATCCCGAAGTGCATCCCGGACCAGCGCTTTTGAATGCAGGCCGGATTGATTATTCAAACGGGGATTTTTATTTATACAAAGAAGGCATTACGGAACATACCGTCAAAGTGTTGAGAGCAATCGAACAGGAACGGCTGGCCATCGGCAAAGCTTTCGGATTTAGGCTGGAGAATGCTATAGAGAGCAGAGCTGGGAGAGGTTATTTTTCCGATAATGGTAAGGATTTACAAACTCTTTTCAATACAAGTGAGGTTTATTCCAAGATCAAAGGACCTGTAGCTGTCAATTCAAGGTATTTCACTGAAGACATTTCCACCGGACTGGTTTTATGGTCCGACTTGGGAAGAGTGGCCGGTGTCAAAACGCCCAACATTGATTCTGTTATCACTTTGGGTAGCACCATATTGGAAGAGGACTTCTTTGAAACCGGAATCAATTTGGACAAACTGGGTTTCGGTGATTTTACATTGAGTCAGTTGATCAGTACCGTATAACTCAACCATAAAGGGGATGCATACATGAAAAGGGAACCGACATTTTTTGAAGCAATCTCATGTTTTATCGTTCTAGGAATAGTCATTGGTGTAGGTTTTGGGATATATGGTATTCCGATTCAGCCACTATTGTTAATTTCTGCAGCATATGCTGCATTCATTGCCTACCGTGTGGGGTTGGGATGGAAAGCTATGGAGGAAGGCATAATCAAAAGACTGACGACTGCCATGCCCGCTATTTTCATCATTTTCACGGTCGGCATCATCATCGGCACATGGATATACTCTGGCACTGTACCGATGTTGATCTATTACGGCTTACAGATCATAGATCCTGCTTATTTTCTGGTTACTGCATTCATAATTACGGCAGTAGTATCTGTTGCAACAGGTACTGCCTGGGGATCGGTGGCAACTGCTGGTGTGGCGCTGATCGGCATAGCAATGGAATTGAATGTACCACTCGGTATTGCTGCTGGAGCAATCATCTCCGGAGGTGTTTTTGGGGACAAACTGTCACCCCTGTCGGATACCACTAACTTGGCTGCCCTGGTAGTCCAAGTGAATTTATACGATCACATCAAACATATGCTATGGACAACGGTGCCTGCTTCGCTTGTTGGTCTGATCGTCTGGTTTTTTGTCGGTATAAACATCGATTATTCCACCGGATCAACGGGTGGCAGGACAGGGCTGACCGAAGAACTGTCTATGATATTCGATTGGAACATTTTCATGCTACTTCCTTTCATTTTCGTGCTGTGGGGTGCAATGGCCAAAAAACCTGTAGTACCCATGATGCTTTTATCTTCAGTCGTTGCAGTCCTGATAGGAATATTTTCTAATGGATTTTCCTTAGTTAACGGTATTACAGCCATGGCCGACGGATTCAGCATTGGAATGGTTGAAGCGGCAAATTTTAATCCGGACAATTTATCGGAAAGTGTAATCTCACTTATTACAAGAGGTGGTTTATTCTCAATGACCACCATCGTGGTGACGATATTTTGTGGATATGCTTTTGCGGGCATTGTAGAAGCTTCGGGATGTCTTAATAAAATTCTTTCAACGTTTTCTTCCTCCATCCAATCGACATGGCAACTGGTCGGTATTACGGTTCTAAGCAGTCTGATTATTGTCCTTACGGCGGGTGTGGCATCAGTGGCCATCATCATGGTGGGAGTTCTCCTGCAGGATGCCTATACTGAAAAAGGATTGCATCATAAGAATCTGTCCAGGAGTCTCGAGGATTCGAGTACTATGATCCTGCCGTTGGTACCGTGGGGCGTTTCCGGAATATACTATATGGAAGTGCTCGAGGTTTCAGTAGCAGATTACTGGATTTGGGCAATACCATGTTACTTATGTATCGTATTCGCCATGATTAACGCATCCACGGGTCTTGGGATTGCCAAATCACGAAGTAGTAATGAAGTGCTAGATACAAAATGATCCGAAAAGATTTTTTAGCTGCTTGTCTGATTCGAAGAAAAAATAATAACCTTACAGAGAAGTTTTAGAATTTATAAGCCCTTTCAAAATGGCCACTTGGTAAGTGGAGTTTTTGAAGGGGCTTTTAGCTGTTCACTAATCATTTGATATTTAACCAACTTCTGCGAGTAAGCCTTTTACTTTTCATATCTTTCTCTTTACAGTGAAACAATCAAACTGCATAGAAAGCTCGCTCTTTCGGGTACTTCATCCACTACAATATGTTCATTCTGGGCATGGATGCCTGCGCCGACTGCTCCAAGACCGTCAAGAGTGGGCACGCCCAGGTTTGCAGTGAAGTTGGCGTCACTGCCGCCACCGACGAATTCGTCTTTAATTTCACCCATCCCGATGTCATCAGCGGCTTCCTGTGCAACTTCGAGCAGGTCGACAGTGTTTTCATTTTTCGTCATGGGAGGTCTATTTATGCCGCCAAACACTTCCACCGCGATGCCTTCCGTGTAGGCGGACAGGCTGTTCATGTAGTCATCTATCCTCTTTTGCTCTTCTTCCGTCTCCACGCGTACGTTAACACCGAATCTGGCATGGTCCGGGATGACGTTCAGCTTCCCACCGCCTTCGATGCTGCCGACGTTGATCGTCGTTCCCTTGTCATAGTCGGTCAGCGACTCGAGTTTCACGATGTGCTGTGCCGCTTCCTTGATCGCATTGACGCCATCCTCATGGTTGTTGCCGGAATGGGCTGCTTTGCCGTAGATGTCGACATAGTATCTGGAAGAACCTTTCCTGCCGGACTTAAGCGCTTTGGTTCCAGCTACAGGGGGTTCCGTTACAAGCGTGGCAGTACTGTTCAATGCTTCATCGGTGATCAGTTCTTCAGAAGAAGGACTGCCCACCTCCTCATCGCTTGTACAGAGAAAGACGATTTTTTTGTTTAAGGACAGTTCCAGATCTTTAATGGCTTTTAAGGCCCATATTGTCTGGACGAGTCCACCTTTCATATCCAGTATGCCTGGACCATATATACGATTCTTCTCCTCCACCAGCTCCAGATCGCCTTTATTCCACACAGTGTCGTAGTGGGAGAGGATCAGGATCGTCTCATCTCCTGTACCATACTCGAATCTGAGATGGTCGCCGTACTCATCCTGTACGATTTCCTCCGCCTCATACCCGAAGTAGTCCTTCAGCAGCAACTGGATTCTCTTTTTGCATTCATCCGCAAGTGTCTTGTTGTCGGTGGGGGAATCAGCTTCCACGATAAATTTGATATCCTTGATAATCTGTTCCTTGTTCTCTTCCATGAATGTTCTTATTTCATCCATATGTACTGCTCCTTTGTTTTGGAATGCGTCATTCATACGCTTTGAATATGCTCGTGTGCAACATCTATAAAAGCCTTCAGTGCGGGCGATATCCATTTGTTCTTATGCCAGAACATCTGGATTACTATGTCCAGGTCGTTCCCTTCCCAATCCAGTTTCCTTATACGTCCTTCCTGGATTTCCTTTCTTACCACAACCTCCGGAATCATTGCCACACCAAGGTCCGCCATGACACATTGCTTGATGGCTTCTATATCTCCGAGTTCAAGCCTGCGCTTCGTTTCTACTCCAATCTTTAGCAGCATTTCTTCGAATGCAGTACGGTAGTCGCACGCTTCTGTCAGTAGCAGCTGCTGGCCGGACAAATCCTCACTGCGGATGCTTTTCTGATCGCCTAGCGGATTGGTTGTGCTGCAGATGAGTGCCATCGTTTCCTCTTTCAGTTCTTTCACAATGAGGGAATCACTTGTCAGCGTCTTCATCGACAGGAGAGCGACGTCGATCTGTCCTTCAGAGATGAGGGAGAGGATTTCCTTTTCATAGACAGCAGGCCTGAATATCAGTTCCACTTTCGGATATTTTTCCTGGAAATCCTTGAGAATTGCAGGCAGACGGTATGTACAGTGGGTCTCCGAAGCACATATTGTCAGAATACCGCTTGGCTCGCTGTTATTGCCGATGATGGCGGAAGCTTCCATGGTCAGATCGAGAATCCTGTCTGCGTAGTTCTGCAGATTTCTACCTGCTTCCGTAAGAATGACTCTTTTGCCGAGCCTTTCAAATAGCTGTACCCCAAGCTCTGTTTCGAGTGCTGTAATGTTTGCCGTGATGCTCGACTGAGCATATCCAAGCATCTGGGCTGTCCGGGTGAAGTTCAGTTCCTTGGCGGCAGTCTGAAATATGAGAAGCTGTTTAATTTCCATGCGGTTATCTCCTTTCATAATCGGTCTAGACGATTGATTTGATCGAAAAGTTTCTATATATCTATTTAAATTATTTGAATATAATGACTATATCACTTTTACGCATCCATTACATTGAAAGATTTGAGGATGAAAGCGATCCTCCAAATGGAAATATGATCAGGGAGGAAAACTTATATGAATTTCGAGTATTTCTGCAATACAAGAATCAAGATGGGAGCTGGGGCGTCGAATGCACTTGCACCCATCATGGCTGATATGATCAATCCGGATGCGACGGTGATGATTGTCAGTGACCCGGGGGTCAGAAAAATAGGACTGGTAGATCCGATAGAGGCGCATCTGACAGGTTCAGGATATAAAGTTGTTCATTTCAATGAAGTGTCACCGAATCCGAGAGATCACGAATGTCTTGCAGGAGCGGAAGTGTTCAGACAGGAAGGTACCACTGCACTTGTCGCGATCGGCGGAGGCAGTCCGATGGATGTTGCCAAGGCCATTGCACTTCTCGGCCCGAATGGCGGCAGCTTTGAGGACTATATTGAAGGCAGGGTGACATATGCCAATGTCGCACCGCTCATCTGCATCCCGACAACAGCCGGTACTGGATCCGAAGTCACCCGTTCCGCTGTCATCACTTTGGCTGAAACGCATACGAAAATTACACTGAAGCATGAACTGCTACGACCGGACGTAGCGATACTTGATCCGGAACTGACGGTATCGGTGCCCGGGTCCATCACCGCAGCAACCGGTGTCGATGCACTGGTTCATGCGATTGAAGGCTATACATGCAAGCTGACGAATCCGGTGTCCAAAGCGATGGGTGCAGCGGCAATGAAGGAAATTGTGGAATATCTTCCGAAAGCCTACAGGAATGGTGCAGATTTTGAAGCCAGATCGAAGATGCAGGAAGGCAGCCTGCTCGCTGGACTCTGCTTCGGTTCTGCCGATGTCGCTGCGGTCCACTGCCTGGCCGAGGCACTGGGCAGTCTGTATGATACGCCGCATGGTATTGCCAATGCCATATTCCTGCCATACGTCGTCCAGTACAATGCCGAAGAAGACAGGGCACTGCACGCCGAACTCTCAAGAATCATGAACTTTGCAGATGAATTGGATTCCGAGACGGTGGCGATCGATAAGATGGTACGGGGACTCTATGCATTCACAGAACAACTCGATATACCAACGCTTGGAGAATTATCGTATGTCAAAGCGTCGGATCTTGAACACATGGCGGAAATTGCAGAACGGAACGGATCGACGCCAAGCAATGTACGTCCGATTGCGAAAGTGGACTATCTGAACATACTGGAACAGGCATTTCTCTAAGGTATCGGATGATTGACAGGACTTTTTTTAATTCGAATATGTCAGAAAATATTTACTAATCTAATTTTTTGTGGTATGCTACCTAACAAATATTAGGTAGGTGATGATGTGACCAAAGACAAGATTCTCGCTTCAACGCTCAAGCATCTTTCAATCTATGGATATGAAGGGACGACAATGAAGAACATCGCAAAGGACTGCGATATCAAGGCCGCTTCCATCTATTACTTCTTCAAGAACAAGGATGAGCTTGTCAATGATGTACTGCTGAAAGTGCTATCCAACCATTTCAAAGCGATGACGGACGAGTATTTCAAGCATGAGGATGCAAGCCTCGAAGTCCGTCTGGAAGCCATGCTTGCAAAGATTGCAGCCCACCACCGTGAAAACCGCTCAGAGACATCGGTCTATCTCAGACTGATGGAGAGTACAAACGACGATTTCAAGATGGAAGTGGAGCAGTACCTGGAACAATATAACCACTGGCTTTACGACAAACTGTATGCCGATATCAAAGCCGAGTACAGGGAAGTGGATGATACATCTGCCGGCGACCTGCTTGAAACGTTCCTGCTGATTGGGAATGGGATCTTCTGGGGCAGCATCATCTATTCCGATGCACGGATGGAAAAGGAAATCGCTCATGCAAAAAAACTGATGAATCTGGCTCTTCGAGCCATGCTGAAGGAGGCATAATATGAAAACACAAGCAGTTGATAGCACCATTAGTAGCAATGTAAGAAACAAGGAAGCACAGCGTCTGATCGAGGATTATGAAGTACGCCCGGTACCGGAATCGGAAAGGCAGGGCTGGTTAAAGCTTACAATGGTGTGGATTGCGGGCATCATCGCTCTGTCAGCGACTGCACTTGGCGGCGCACTTGGCAGTGGCATGAGCCTTTCCCAGGCAATTATCGTATCGCTTGTCGGAACATTCCTGCTCGCCATCCTGAACATTTTGTGCGGTATTCCAGGAAACAAGACCGGCTTATCGACATCTATGATCTCGTCTTTCGCAATGGGGCGTTACGGTGCCTATCTCGTATCCGTCGTCATCGCGATCTCCTTGTTCGGATGGTTCGGCGTCCAGCTTGACCTTTTCGGATCGAGTCTGCTGAACGTCATCCAGTCGGTCTTCGGGATTGAAGTGAATCGTACGTTACTTATGGTCATCGGAGGTATATTGATGACGGTGACCTCGATGATCGGATACAAGGCGATTGAGAAACTGAGCATCGTGGCAGTGCCGCTTCTCGGCATCCTACTTGTCGGTTCCACCATCATCGTGTTGAACAACTACTCATTGTCTGAACTGAACAGCGCGGCGTTGGCTGCAGAACCGATCACACTCGGTGCAGGCATTTCGCTCGTCATCGGTTCACTGGCTGTCGGTGCCATCATCGCACCGGACTTTTCCAGGTATGCAAGAGGGACGAAGGACACAGTCATCTCTTCACTGCTCGGCTATTTCATCGGCTATTCGATTGTCCTGCTGATTGCGATCCTCCTGGCCAAAGCAACAACAGAAGTCGACGTAGTGGCCATCATGATCGGCATCGGCTGGGGTACAGGCGGCATGCTTGTACTGATACTGGCCCAGTGGACGACAAATAATACGAACCTCTATTCATCAGCACTCGGCTTCTCGGTTGTATTCAGATCGGTACCGAAATACATCATCACCATCTTTGCCGGCATTGTCGGTACGGTCTTTGCCATCACCGGCATCTATACGAACTTCATCACATTTCTGAATGTACTGAGCATCATGATTCCGCCGGTCGGCGGCATCTATGCAGCGGACTTCATCATGCGCAGACATGCCTATGACTTTGCCAAGATCGACCTGATCAAGAAGGTGAACTATTATAGTATCGGCATATGGGCAATCGCCATATTCTTAGCTTTCGCAACTTCAGCGCCACCACTTGGCTTTGCATGGTTCACATTGACCAATGCACCGGCAATCGATGCCTTCATCGTCGCCTTCATTCTTCAGATTGGTGCGAGCAAATGGCTGATGGATGACGGGAAAGAGGTCGGCAATGAAGTATCTTGATAAGCAGGATATGGATAAGCTTGCAATCGGTGCAGCGCTTCTTGGCACCGGCGGGGGTGGTGATCCGTACGTCGGTAAACTGATGGCCCAGCAGTCCATCGATAAATACGGGCCGGTACAGATGATCACAATCGATGAACTGGCAACGGATGCCACTGTTGCGACATTTGCGATGGTAGGTGCACCGACTGTGCTCGTTGAAAAGATACCGAACTTCGAATCATTTGATATCCTCTATGACGAATTTGTCAAATACAATGGTGATAAGATCGATGCTGTCATGCCGATCGAAGCGGGCGGGGTCAATTCCATGATCCCGATCATATTCGCAGCCATCAAAGGGGTACCGCTCGTCGATGCCGATGGCATGGGACGTGCATTCCCGGAAATGCAGATGGATACATTCAACGTCAATGGCATCCACAATACACCGGCTGTCTTCGCTGATGAAAAGGGAAATACGGCCATTCTGAATACAAGTGACGGACTATGGACGGAGAAGATTGCACGCAGTCTGACGACTGTCATGGGCGGATCCATACTGAATGGTGTCTACTTGCTCAGCAGGCAGGAACTCCACGATTATGCCATCCATCATACTGTATCGACGTCCATTGCGATTGGTGAGACGCTGATGACTTCCAAGCAGCCGATTGAAGATCTGCAAGTATTGCTTGGCGGCACGATTCTATTCCGAGGCAAGATCCAGGATGTGGCGCGCAGGACGGATGGTGGATTTGTAAAAGGTACTGCCACCTTGACGGGTCTCGATGCAGATAAGGATGCGACATGCAAAATTGAATTCCAGAACGAAAATCTGGTATGTCTGGTGGATGATGTGCCGCGCTGTACAACACCGGATCTGATTACAGTGCTTGATCTCGAAACGGGCATGCCGATTACGACCGAAGGCTTGAAATTCGGCGCACGCTGCGTTGTGTTTGCACAGCCGGCAGACGACAAATGGAAGACGGAAGCGGGCATCCGGACAGTGGGTCCCGGATACTTCGGCTATGATTATGACTATATCCCACTCGAAAAAACAGTTAAAGGGTGACATGATGCGTTATATCGGTAAAGAAGAAATAGAAAAGATGGCAATTGGCGCCGCACTTCTTGGAACAGGGGGTGGCGGTGACCCGTTCATCGGCAAGCTGATGGCACTGCAGGCCATTGAAAAGTATGGCCCTGTCAAACTGCTCAGTGCAGATGAACTCGATGATGAAGCACTCGTAGTTCCTTCAGCAATGATGGGTGCACCGACGGTCATGGTCGAAAAGGTGCCAAGCGGCAATGAATCGATTGCTGCGTTCAATGCACTTGAAGAATACCTTGGCAGGAAAATTACAGCAACCATGCCGATTGAAGCAGGTGGCGTCAACTCCCTGCTGCCTTTTGCACTGGCAGCGAGAGTCGGTCTGCCGGTAGTGGATGCAGACGGCATGGGCCGTGCATTCCCTGAACTGCAGATGGTGACATACTATCTCGATGGCATCAATGCCTCACCAATGGTGCTGGCGGATGAGAAGGACAACTCGATTGTGCTGAATGCTGTTGACGGTGTATGGACGGAGAAGATTGCACGTGCCGCGACAATGACGATGGGCGGTTCCCTGATGAATGCCATCTATCCGATGAGTGGAAAGCAGGCAAGGGAATCATCCATCATCGGTTCACTATCGTTTGAAGAGAAACTTGGTGACATCATCATGACCTCCAAGCAGCCGATCGATGACCTGGTCGAGGCAACGAATGGCTACATCCTGTTTGAAGGGAAAATCCGTGATGTGGAACGCGCCACGGATGGCGGCTTTGTGCGAGGGAAGGCCGTGTTTGAAGGGATGAATCAGAACAAGTCATCCGAGTGTACACTCGAGTTCCAGAATGAAAACCTGATCTGTCTTGTGGATGGACAGCCGAAATGCCTCACACCGGACCTCATCACTGTACTCGATGCGGAAACCGGGATGCCGATTACAACAGAAGGTCTGAAATTCGGCATGCGTGTCGTCATACTCGGCATGCCGTGCGATCCGAAATGGCGTACGGACAAAGGCATAGAAACGGTGGGTCCCGGCTACTTCGGCTATGACTTCGAATATCAGACGATTGAAGCATTAAATCAGTGAAAAGGAGAATTTTAAATGAGATATAAACTGGGCATCGATGTGGGCGGTACAAATACGGATGGTGTGATTCTTGATTCCGATATGAACGTGCTGACTGCATTCAAGCATCCAACAACAGATGATATTGAAACAGGTATTGCCGGCGCAGTGGAAGCACTGCTCAAAAAATCGGGGCTCGACAAATCACTGATCGACCATGGCATGCTCGGTACAACGCAGTGTACCAATGCGATTGTCACACGCAAGAGTCTGAACGACGTCGGGGTCATACGCATCGGGGCACCTGCCGGTACAGCTATCGAACCGATCTACAGCATGCCGGATGACTTGAAGGCCATCATCGGACAGCATATATATCAGGTCAGGGGCGGACATGAATTCAATGGTGAACTGATTGCCGAGCTCGATGAGGCACACCTTGAAGACATCGCCAGGGAACTGAAAGGGAAAGTCAACTCCATTGCCATCTCCTCCATTTTCTCCCCGGTCAACAAGGCGCATGAAACACGTGCCAAGGAAATCATTGAAGCAGTTGTTGGGGAAGATGTCGCTTTCTCACTCTCTTCCGAGATCGGCAGCATCAGCCTGCTCGAACGTGAAAATGCAACTGTCCTGAATGCAGCCATCATCGACGTAGCCAAACGGACGACGGAAGGCTTTGAAAAGGCGCTCAAACAGCATGGCGTCGACTGTGAAGTATATTTCTGCCAGAACGATGGCACACTGATGTCGAAGGAGTATACGCTGAAGTATCCGATTCTTACTGTGGCATGTGGTCCGACCAACAGCCTGAGGGGCGCAAGCTTCCTTTCCAGTCACGACAATGCCATCATTGCAGATATCGGCGGTACTACAACGGATATCGGTGTACTGAACAACGGTTTCCCGAGGGAGTCCTCGCTGTCAGTGGAACTTGGAGGTGTCCAGACCAACTTCAGAATGCCGGACATCTACTCACTGGCACTCGGAGGCGGTACAATCATTACACTGGAAGGTGAAAACTTCAAGATTGGGCCGGACAGTGTCGGCTACAGACTGCCGGAGAAGGCAAAAGTTTTCGGTGGAGATACATTGACTGTAACGGATATTGCAGTCGCCAAAGGTGTACTTTCACTTGGAGATGCAGAAAAAGTCAATGACTTGGATACAGAACTTGTCGACCGTATATATGATGAAATCATCAATATGATCGAAGTGGCGATAGAGCGCATGAAGACCAGTGACAAGGAAGTCCCGGTCGTGCTGGTTGGCGGTGGCAGTACCTTGATAGAAGGAGACATCGAGGGTGCAAGCGAAGTCATCAATCCAGAAAACAGCGGCGTCGCCAATGCCATCGGATCTGCCATTTCCGATATCAGTGGTGAAGTGGAGAAAATCTACAACATCGATCCGGCAAGAAGAAGTGAGATTCTGGATGAAATCAAGCAGTTCGCCATTGACGAAGCAGTCAATGCAGGCGCTGACAAGGACAGGACAGAAATCATCAGCTTCGAGGATATTCCGCTTGCATACCTGCCTGGTAATGCCACAAGGATCAAGGTGAAGGCAGCAGGGCCACTGAAGGAAGACTAATGGAATTAGACGTATCAAAAATAGCATTGAATCCCTTAAACCGTACCAACTCAAACGAGTCTGGTACGGTTTTTATTTTGTCATGGCTGGGCTTCTCCCTAGTGAAAAATTATATTATTTTTGTAATAATTTATTTTTGAATATTCCAAAAAAATAGAGTGCATGATATATTTGTAAAAAGATTTACTGTATCTGTTACAAGTAGCATCACTAAAGGGGGTGGTGGAATAGGGAGATACTGTTTAAGTATTAATGCTTTACAAGGGTGCATTACAGAAAGCGGTCGGGTAGGAAAGCATGAATTTATTAGAACGGAACATGGTTTCACTCCGAGGGGTCAGAGTGGAATCACACTGGAAGTTGAGTACAATTCAATACGACACAATAGGGGTGTTCAATGAAGAATGGTACGTTTATTATCTCAGTGGATTTTGAACTGTATTGGGGCTATTTGGGTTTCACGGACTATGACAAATGTGTCGATCGGTTCCATCTGACGCGGGATGTTGCTTCAAGGATGATAGAAACGTTTGAAGAAAATGAAATGAAGGTGACATGGGCGACAGTGGGTTTCCTGATGCTTGAAGGCAATGATGAACTGAACCGTATGATGCCGCGCATCCTTAAGCCGAGCTACACGCGGCGGGTGATAGACAACTACCATAACTACGAAAACCTTCTTGAAAAAGAGAACTTCTGTGAAGGTGTCTTTTTTGCGAGCGATATTGTCGAGGCGTTGAAAAACAGCAGCTACCAGACGATAGGCACGCATACTTTCTCCCACTACCTTTGTCTGGAGTCGGGACAGAGTGAAGCGGAGTTCTATAATGATATGAAAATGGCCAAAGCGGTTGCGGATGATCGGAATATAGCGTTCAGGAGTATCGTATTCCCAAGAAACCAGTTCGAACAGAAGCATCTTGAGATTATCAGCAAGTTTGGTATCGATATTTTCAGGGGGACGCCTGAGCATTTTATCTACAAGCCCCGGGGCAAGCATAATTATTTCATCAGGGGACTGCGGCTGGTGGATCTGTATTTCAATATTACCGGCAACCATACGCATCCGCATGCTGTGCCTTCCGAGGCACTGTACGATATCAAGGCGAGCCGCTTCCTCAGACCGTTGAACCGGACGAACAGAATTTCTAGAAGTCTGCAGCTGAGAAGGATCAGGCAGGAGATGACTGCAGCTGCGAAGAACAACCACTACTATCACTTGTGGTGGCATCCGCATAATTTTACGGTTTCACCGGAGGAGAACTTCAAGTTCCTCGAGGAAATCATCGCCCATTACAAAGTACTGGAGGAGAAGTACGGGTTCTGCTCTGAAAGTATGGAGTCCTATGTAGAGAAGGTGAATGCGTAATGGAGAAGATAATGATGATCTGCACTTTAGGACCAAGCACCAGCTATGTCTATAATCATGTCAGCAGGGACTTTGATGTGAATGACGTCATCGTCGTCAATAAGGAGGACAGGTTGGTATTCCTGAAGAAGCGGATAAAGCGGCTCGGTCTTTGGAAGGTGATCGGGCAGGTCATATTTGTGCTCTATTCGAAAGTCTTCCTGGCGAAGCGGGTGGCTTCAAGAATACGCGCGATACAGCGGCAGTTCAATCTGGATCCTGACGATGTTCCGAAAGAGAAGATCACACATATTTCTTCGGTGAATTCTAAAGAGATGAAACAGAAAATCAGAGAAGTGGATCCTGACCTGATCATCATCAATGGAACGCCGATCATCAAAGCGGATATTCTTGATGCGACTGATGCGAAGTTCATCAATATCCATGTCGGTATTACGCCGAAATACAGAGGGGTGCACGGAGCATACTGGGCGCTCTACAACAAAGATGAGGATCTGGTCGGTGTGACGACACACTTCGTGGACAAGGGTATCGATTCCGGTGCGGTACTGGATCAGAAAGTTGTCAGAGTGACGGAGGATGATAACTTTCTGACATACTCGCACCTTCAGCTCGGGCATGCACTGAAGGACTACAACAAGACCATCCAGTCCGTACTGAACAACCGGTTTACGGTCAAGCAGCCGCTGACAGCAGAAAGTGCGCTCTGGTCACATCCGACCATACTGAGCTATTTTTATGGAAGGGTTGTCCGGAAAGTCAAGTAGTATGTCGCACACGCCGAAAAATAACGATGAAAGAAGGGGGTAGTCTTGCCAAGTATCAAAAGATCCATGGATATTATCGTCAGTTCATTTTGCCTGTTCATACTCTCGCCACTCCTGCTGATCACAGGACTGATCATCAAAGTGACCATGCCAGGGCCGCTTTTCTTCAGACAGCGCCGGGTCGGCATGCATGAGCGGCTGTTTGACATTTTGAAGTTCAGAAGCATGAAGGTGGACCGCTCGGCAGAGGAGCGTTTCGATTTCGACAAGGACGAAGAGCGGATTACGGCTTTCGGCAGACTCATCAGACGTCTTAAAATTGACGAGCTGCCGCAGCTGTTGAATGTGCTGAAGGGGGATATGAGTCTGGTCGGGCCGCGTCCAACCATCGAGCAGCAGGTGGCTGAATATGATGCGCATCAGCGGAGGCGACTCGATGTAAAGCCCGGCATGACCGGTCTTGCCCAAGTGAACGGAAATACGTATCTGAGTTGGGAAGAACGTATCGAATATGATATCCAGTATGTGGACACGCATTCTGCGAAGCTCGATCTGATGATCATTTTGAAGACGGTTCTGATCGTCCTGTTTGGAGAGGGCAATTTTAAGAAAACAGCGGGAAAGGTCTCGAAGGGGTGAAGGCATGAATAAAATAAAGACAGTGCTGATCGGCTCTGTGGAATCAAGCAGAGTGGTACTCGATGCGATGATCAGCAACGACTATCTGCCGGAGATGGTATTTGGTCTCGATCGACAGTATTCAACCAATGTTTCAGGCTACGTGGACCTGTCCATCATAGCCCGAAAAAATGATATGCCGTATATGACTTTCAAGAACATCAATGATGCGGAGTGTGTGGAAAAGATCCAGGCGATTGCGCCCGATTATATATTTGTCGTGGGTATCTCCCAGCTGATCAAAGCCGATATTATCGATTCAGCCAAGCGGGGAGTGATCGGCTATCATCCGACAGCATTGCCGAAGTACCGGGGCAGGGCGGCACTGCCGTGGCTTGTGCTTCTCGGTGAACAGGAGTCGAAGTCGTCCCTCTTTTTCATCGATGAAGGCATGGATTCCGGTGATATCATCGATCAGGAGACGTATCTGATCGGTGAAAAGGATTACGCACATGATGTCTATCATGCATCCAACGAAGCACTCGAACGGATGCTCGGGCGGGTGCTTGAGAAAATGAAGCATGACGCGGTCACAGCGACCCAGCAGAACGCGGATGAAGCCACCTATCTGCTGAAGCGGACGCCGGAAGATGGCAGAATCGACTGGAATGCATCGGCTCACGATATATATCGGCTGGTGCGTGCTACTTCAAGGCCGTACCCGGGTGCGTTCTCATTCTACAAGGATCATAAGATCATCATCTGGGAAGCAAGTGTGCATGAAAATACGCAGTATATCGGCATGCCCGGGCAGATCATCCAGTCGGATGCCAGTGTGATCGATGTCCTGTGCACCGATGGCATACTGCGTATTGAGGACTATGAGACGGTCGCGGACTTCAAATTCGTCGATGGAAACAAATTCAAATAGGGGAGATGGGGAAATGAACATTCTTGTTTTTGCACCACATGATGATGATGAAGTGCTGGGGGCAGGCGGTGTCATCGCCAAGTATGCAGACGAAGGGCATGATGTGTACTTATGCGGCGTCACCAGCGGACCGGATCCCGAGGAGATTGAGACGATCCGGAGCGAGGCGAAGACAGCCCATGAAGTGCTCGGTGTGAAGGAAGCGTTCTTTCTTCACCTGCCCATGATCGGACTGCGCCATATGGAGACAAGCGAGATCAATGCCAGAATCCATGACGTTGTCACGCGGATCAATCCCGAAGTCGTCTTCCTGCCGCATAAAGGGGACATGAACTTTGACCACGCGGAGACGACCTATGCAGCCATGGTAGCACTGCGTCCATTCAATGTGCCGGCTCTGCGTGAAATTCTGGTGTATGAAACGCTGTCCGAAACGGAGTGGAATACGCCGACAGTGGACAACCTTTTCATTCCGAACGTCTATATCGACATTTCAAGCACAATCGACAGGAAACTCGAAGCAATGGAATGCTACCAGTCCCAGCTCAGAATCTATCCACATCCAAGATCACTTGAAGCCATCCGGGCTCTGTCCATGGTCCGGGGGTCGACCATCTGCACTGAGCATGCCGAAAGCTTCATGATGATCCGTTCGATCAGAAGATAATATTCAAAATTCATATAATCTTTACAAACGCCTTATGCCCGGTTTTTATTCCGAAAGCGAGGCGTTTTGTCTTATTTATCAAGGGTTTGACGACATTCATCGTTATTTGAAAGGTGTCTATTCAAGTGAAAAAATACATAAAATTTGTAAAAACTTCAATTTGAATATTCCAAAAATTATAGAAGCGTGGTATATTTGGTGAAACTTATAGAGATAGATAAAGTTGATTTTATTTTTGGGAGGGAAAATATGGAAGAGTCTGTAAATGTTGAAAAAGTTTTGGACATTATGAAGCGGAATGTGCTATCGATCATTTCTTCGATGCTGCTGGTCGGTGTACTCGCTACGCTCATCACCTACTTTGTAATGACGCCAAAATATGAAGCAGAGACGCAGATGCTTGTCAGTTCGCCGGGAGACAGTGTAATCGTGGACTTCGAGAACATCGAAACCAATCTGCAGCTGATCCACACCTACAGGGACATCATGCTCAGCAAGACGATACTTGAAGATGTGATCACCAATCTTGAACTCAGCCAGACTGTGGAGGAACTATCAAAGCAGATTAACGTCACCAACCAGGACCAGTCGCAAGTGCTTTCGATTGTCGTCACTGATGAATCTCCCGAGGAAGCAGAACGGATATCGAATGAAGTTGCGGTCGTCTTCAAGGAGCGCATTGTAGAAATCATGTACGTTGACAACCTTTCCATCTACGCACCAGCGGATGTGCCAGCAAATGCTGAACCAGTGTCTCCTCAGCCTCTGATCAACATCGCAATCGGTCTTGTGGCCGGATTGATACTCGGCTTGATATGGGCATTCTCAAAAGCCTACTTCGACAAGTCGGTCAAGAATGAAATCGATGTATATAACGTTCTCGGTTTACCAGTGGTCGGGTCAATCGCGAAATTCGAGGATTAAGGGGGAAACACCATGTTCAAGAGGAAAAAGAAGAAAAGCGAAGTTGTCGAACCAAGGAATGTCATCGTTGCCAACAAGCCGCACGCCACTGCAAGCGAACAGTTCCGGACCATACGGACAAATATCATGTACGCGGGTGTCGATGATCCCATCCGGTCGGTACTATTCACTTCCGCAATATCAGGAGCAGGCAAGTCGACCATTGCAGCGAACATGGCCATTGCCTATGCACAGGCCGGCATCAAGACGCTGCTGCTCGATGGAGATCTCAGACGGCCGACGAGCCATTACACGTTCGAAGTATCAAACAGAGTCGGGCTCTCCTCAGCGATGGTGAATGACATACCACTTGAAAATCTGATCAGAAAGACGGAATTCGATACACTCGATCTGATCACTTCAGGACCGATTCCACCGAATCCATCGGAACTCCTGTCCTCGAAGAAGATGGCACAGTTCATGAATTCACTGAACGAAAGCTACGAAATGGTCATCATGGACTCGCCACCGATACTGTCCGTAACGGATCCTCAGCTTCTATGCAAGCAGGCGGACGGTGTAGTGCTTGTGACGGATGTCGAGAACAACAACCGTGATCAGCTGGTGGAAGCGAAGGATCTGCTGGATAAGGCGGGGGCCAACATCATCGGGGTCGTGCTGAACCATCGTGAACTGAAGCACGGCGCAGAGGAGCAGTACTACTATACGGAAGCAGTTGCTGAAAGCTGATTCATACAAAAGATGCCGGAATCATCCTTACCAGATGAGACGGGTACAGACAAGAATGCACGACCTTTACAACAATACTTTCGATTGGCAACAGGGGTGCTGCCAGCGGAATATTAAAGGGGGTGGTCGAAAACGTGGAAGCACTGTTTTAGACATGACCATCGTTAAATTAAGGCGTAATTGGGTAGGAAAGCATGAATTTATTAGGTTGAGGGAACGCATCTCCCTAATAAGCACTACTGGACAGTGGTTCAGACAGTCGATACCGGATCATCCTTACCAGGTGATACGGGATATCGGCAGCAGACGATCATGCCATTGCGATACATCCGGTTGGCAACAGGGGTGCTGCCGACGGGATGGCAGATGGATGATCGGAAGCAGATCAGTATTAAAGCATATTGAAAATGAACCGGAGTGGGAAAATTTTCAGATGGACTGATGATTTCACCTTGGGAGGTCATGGTGGAGTCGGAGTTTGAAGTCCAGACAGTACAAAAGGTGCAGTACAAGGACAATTTAATATAGGGTAATCCAAAAAGGAAAGAAGAGGATACTATGGATGCTAGAAGGCGTTACTTTCTCTTTCTACTTATCGACTCGCTGATCGTCACTTTCTCAGTGTTCATCGGCTACTATATTCTCATACCATTTTTCCCGGACAATTCACTGACAATGCTCGGCATCACATCCGTCATACTGCTCGTGAACCATCACCTGTTTGCCTACATTTTCAACCTTTACCATAGGGCATGGGTATACGCGAGTGTCAGGGAACTGATTTCGGTCACGCAGGCCGTCAGCGGATCTCTTATGGCGACAATCATTCTGACGTACCTGCTGTTCGATACAGTATTCATGCGACTGATGCTTGTCACATGGATGATGCACCTGATATTCATCGGTGGATCCAGGTTGTTCTGGAAGATCATTACTTACGAGATGAATGGCCGCAGATCACATGGGATCAAGATGACACGGACACTTGTGTTCGGCAGTGGCAAAGGGGGATCCATCCTGATCAAGCAGATGCTGGATAATCCGGAGATGGGAATGAACCCGGTCGTTGTTGCAGATGACGATCCTGCCAAAAGGAACATGGAACTTGCCGGCGGTGTCAAAGTGGAGGGCGATCGCCATGATATTGGACGGCTGATCAAGACATACGATATCAAGAAAGTGGTCATTGCCATTCCTTCCCTCAGCAAGGCTGAGCTGAAAGAGATTCATGAACTCGCCAAAACGGAAGATGTCGATGTGCTGACAATGCCGAATATTGAAGACGTGCTTTCAGGAAAACTCGAAGTCAATGCGCTGAGGCAAGTCCAGGTCGAGGACCTGCTCGGACGTGAACCGGTGGAACTCGACATCAAAGGCATTGAGGACCAGGTGACGGACAAGACGATTCTTGTGACAGGGGCCGGCGGCAGTATCGGTTCCGAGATCGTCAGGCAGATCGGCAAGTTCAAACCCAAGCAGATACTGCTGCTCGGTCACGGCGAAAACAGTATCTATACGATACTCGAAGAAGTGCTGCAGAATAAGAACGATGACATCAGCTACGTGCCGATCATTGCAGATGTCCAGAACCGTCAGCGGATGTTCGAATTGTTCGAGAAATATAAGCCGGACATCGTCTATCATGCAGCCGCGCACAAGCACGTACCGATGATGGAGTACAACTCGCGCGAAGCGGTGAAGAATAACGTCATCGGGACGAAGAACACAGCGGAAGCGGCCTGCCATTTCAAGGCGAAGAAGTTCGTCATGATTTCGACTGATAAGGCGGTCAACCCACCGAACGTCATGGGAGCGACGAAGCGGATGGCTGAAATGATTGTTCAGGCGCTGGACCGCGGATGCAAGGATACGACACTTGTTGCGGTACGATTCGGCAATGTGCTCGGCAGCCGTGGATCGGTAGTTCCGAAGTTCAGGAAGCAGATCCAGGCGGGTGGTCCGGTTACAGTGACGGATCCGAGAATGACACGATACTTCATGACCATCCCGGAAGCGTCGAGGCTCGTCATCCAGGCGGGAACCATCGCAGAAGGCGGCGAAGTATTCGTACTCGATATGGGAGAGCCGGTCAAGATTGTCGACCTGGCCAAAAATATGATTCGACTGTGCGGGTTTGCAGAAGATGACATCGGTGTTGAATTCGTCGGTATTCGTCCAGGAGAGAAGTTGTATGAAGAGCTGCTGAAGGAAGAGGAGATCCATCCGGAGCAGGTCTATGAAAAGATCTACCGTGGCAGGGTTTCCGAATCATCGCTCAGTCTGATTGAAACACAGATCAAAGCATTCCTCTCCATCGACGAGCAGGAAATGAAGGAGCGTATCATCCAGTTCGTCAAACAGGAGAATATGAATCCGGAAGAAATCGGTCAGGAACATGCAAGCTAAAATCATGAACATCGTAGGGACCTTGCTGTTTGCCATCAACCAGTGGGTACAGGTCATTTTGATTACGCGTCTGCTCGGTCTCTACGAAGTGGGCCTGTTCTCATATTTTCTGGCTCTGACAGGCCCGCTTGTATTGTTCAGCCGCTTCATGCTGTCGGTACTGGTACCGACGCAGAGGAAGCTGTCCTATGACTACGTGATATTTCACGAGTTCAGGAAAATCACCAACTATGCTTTTATTCTAGGTTCAGTCGTCGTCATGCTGTTTGTCGACCTGAACGTATATGAAAGTCTATGTCTCATGATCTTTGTGCTCTTCAAGTTTTATGAGAACAAGGAAGAGTTCATCTATACGGAGAATATTGCAGAGGCAAGAATCGGCTTCATGGCAAAATCAAAGATCTATAAAAGCATCGTCACCATCGTTCTGTTTACAGCAGCCTCATTCATGTTCAGATCGCTTCTGCTGACGGTATTGAGCCTGCTTGTGTCGCAGATGCTCATCTACTACTTCTATGATCGCAGATTTTCATTTTCGGCGACTCGGGTGAAAATCGGCATCAGATGGATGGAGTTCAGAAACATTTTCATACTTGGTATCGGCCTATCCACGGTCGAACTGCTCAACTCGCTTGTTTCCAACATACCAAGGTATATTCTTGAACACTACCACGCTGTTGAAACACTCGGTATTTTCGCGACAATCATGTACTTCGTGATCATCACGAACAATGTCGTCGTCGCCATCAACCAGAGTGTGGTGGCAGGACTTGCGAAGGAAGCACAGAATAGTGCTGGAAAGTTCTACTGTTCATTCTTCAGGCTATGCGGCATGTTTCTCCTCATCATCATCGCAGGGGAAGTGATACTTCTCCTTTTCGGCAACGATATACTCGTGCTCGTCTATGGGGAACAGTTCATGGGATTCGAGAAGGAGATGCTGCTCCTTGGCATCCTGCTGATCTTCACCGTCTATACGAAACTGTTCGAGATGGCCTTGAGCATATTCAATATTTATAATCTTCAGCTGCTGCTGCAAGGGACCACCTTCATCGCAGCAATCATATTTTCATTCATCATCATTATTCCATACGGCTTATCCGGCGCATTTATCGTGGTGATCATCAACTATTTGATTCTGGCTTTAGGCCAGATCGGCGTGCTGGTCTACCATTGGAAATACAAAGTAAGTTCCTAGGAGGCGGAGCATATGCTGATCATCTGGTTGATCGCACTGGTATACGTGGTAATGGGCTATCTGTTCAGATTCTATATCGCAGATACAAATCTACTGACTGTTTCATTCATCGTCATCACAGCACTGATGCTGTTCTTCATACTGTATCTGAAATATACGAAGTTTCTCATGATCATTTATGCGGGATTCCTTGTAAGGCTCGGGACGGTACTCTACGACCTGCAGCCGAAGGTGCCGAAACTGCCGCATAGTGGCATCGATTCTGAAAACTACTATAAGACAGCGCAGTATATCAGCGAGAAGATGGACCTGATGAATGCGGAAATGTATGGCGGCATATATACGAAATTTCTGGCAGTCATCTTCAATATGTATGGCGACGACCGGCTGTTCGCACAGTTTCTGAATGTACTGATGACACTGTCCGCCATACTGCTCGTCATACACATATTCAGAATGCTGGATGTTCCGCCAAAAGTGCAGATCATACTGGTCGGGGTCATGTCATTCTTCCCGCATTCGATACTATTCTCGAGCATACTGGTCAGGGAAGCTGTCATTACGCTGATGATGGCCCTGTCACTCTACTTTTTTGTCAGATGGTATAAGAAACGGGAGTGGAGCAGTGCGATTTTCAGTGTAATCATCGTTCTGATCGGCGCATCATTCCATACGGCAGTCATCGGCGTCATCGTCGGGTATATGTTCGGTTTCATATTCTACCAGCATAAGCAGAATGCGTTCAGGTTTACACTGAAATCGACGATTCCTTTCAGCCTTTTTGCACTGGCCACGACATATGTTCTGGTCTTTCCGGAAAGTATAGAAGCACTGCCGATCTATGACAAGATCGACCAGGTCCAAAGGGGCAATGACAGCCTTTTCGATGCATTTACGGATGATATCGGCGGCAGTGCCTACCTGAGCAGTCTTGTGGTCAGCAACATCTACCAGGCGATTGCATTTTCACCGATCAAGATGCTCTATTTCATCGGTTCACCGATGCCGTGGACGATCAGGAATATGAATGATGTGATCGCTTTCCTGCTCGATGGTACTTTTTATCTTTTGGCACTTGCTGTATTCATCAAAAATTTCGGGCTCATCAAAAGACGTCCGATACTTGGTGTTATCCTGCTGAGTATTGTTGTGACCTGGATCATTTTTGGCATCGGTATTTCAAACGCCGGGACGGCACTCAGACACCGCTTCAAAATATTCTATATCATCATCGTAGCACTCGGTGTCATATGGTCGAAAAAAGAAAAAGAGAAGAAAAGTCCGGGGTTGCCGATAAAGGGGAAGCAAGTATAAGCATCAGCATTAATTGACGTCTTGCCAGTAGCCACAGGGGTGCGGCTGCAAAAAACAAGGGTTTGGGAGATGTAGCTTATGCAGAAAAAAATTATTCATGGGGTGACCTCTTCCATGAGTGCACTGTTCATCCATGAGCAGATACACTTCATTGAGAAGAATGGCTACCAGGTGGAAGTGGTATGCAACAATATACCAAAAAGACATTATGAAGGTCTAAAGCTCGCGCATATTCCTTTCGAGCGCGAAATCAGCATCCATAAGGATGTGACCACACTTTATGCGCTGTATCGATATCTGAAACGAAAAAAACCGGATATCATTGTTTTCAGCACACCGAAAGCAGGACTGCTCGGCATGATCGCCGGCTACCTGAATGGTACTGAAACACGGATCTTCGCCCAGTGGGGGCTGCGTCTGGAGACAGTGACAGGGGTAAAAAAACTGATCCTGCAGACGACAGAGAAGCTGACGTGTCTGCTGAGTACGCATGTCATCATACTGTCCGACAGTCTGGAAGCGGAGATGGTCGGCAGAAAGCTCGTAGACCCGAAAAAAGTGGTCCGAATCGGCAAGGGGAGTGTCAATGGTCTGGATATGGAGCGGTTCAGCCCGCATGTGATAGACCAGGAACGGCTGACACGGATGAAGGAAGATCTGAATATCAAGCCGACGGACTTCGTCATCGGTTATATGGGAAGAATCACAAGAGACAAGGGGACCAATGAACTTGTGGAAGCTTTCATGAGACTCAGCACGAGACATGACAATGTCAAACTGCTCCTCGTGGGAGATATCGAATCGGGTGATCCGATCAGACCGGAAAACAAGAAGATCATAGAGACACATGAGCGGATTCTTCTTTGTGCATATACAAAAGAACCGGAATACTACTACAGCATGATGGACGTATTTGCATTTCCTACGTATCGCGAGGGGTTCGGTACTGTAAGTATCGAGGCGCAGGCGATGCATGTACCGGTCATCGGCTTTGATTCCACAGGTGTCAAAGACACGATTGTAGATAACGAAACAGGCCTGATCGTAAGAACAAACGATGCCAAAGGCCTGGAAGAAGCCATCGAAGACATGGTCATCCACCCTGAAAAAAGAGAGCAGATGGGACGGAATGCCCGCATATTCGTCAAAGAGAACTTTGACAGGGAACTCATCCAGCAGAAGGTACTCGACTTCTATAATACACTGGGTAGAGCAGACGACAAAGAAGTGGCGTATCTCAAAGCATAGGGCATGGGGCTCTGATCGGTGGAAGGCGTGCTTGAATAGAGAGATGAAACCAGGTCACGCGGACGCCCCATATATTTATAAGGTGCGTATCATCGGCTTTGTCGGGAAGCTGATGGCATGCGGAATTGAACGGGTAAGACAATTCAATTAAGGGAGAGGTGACCAGATTATGTCGAAGCGCAGAATCCTCTTGTCATCACCTCATATGGGTGGCACTGAAACGAAATATGTCCAGGAAGCGTTCAGTACAAACTGGATTGCACCATTGGGAGAAAATGTTGATATATTCGAGGAACAGATCAAGGAATATACAGGAGCAAATGCAGCATGTGCGCTGAGCAGTGGGACGGGGGGCATCCACATCGCCCTTGATCTGCTGAAGGTTGAACAGGATGATATCGTACTCTGTTCATCCCTGACGTTTGTCGCCAGCGCGAATCCGATTCTCTATCATGGCGGGAAGCCGGTGTTCATCGATTCGGAGCTGGACAGCTGGAACATGTGTCCGAAGTCTCTGGAGAAGGCTCTCAAGTACTATAAGATGCTCGGCAAAAAGCCTAAAGCGGTCATTGTCGTCAATCTATACGGCCAGTCGGCCCGCATGGATGAAATCGATGAAATATGCAGCAGGTATGGCGTCCCCATCATCGAGGACGCAGCGGAATCACTGGGTGCAGTATACAAGGGAAGGATGAGCGGGACCTTCGGAAGGTTCGGCATCTTCTCTTTCAACGGCAACAAGATCATCACGACATCAGGGGGCGGGATGATCATCTCGAATGATGAGATGCTCGTAGAAAGAGCGTTGAAAAAGGCGACCCAGTGCAAGGAGAATGCGACCTACTACCAGCATGAATCGGTAGGATACAACTATCGCCTGAGCAACGTCTGTGCAGGTATCGGACGCGGTCAGATGGAAGTATTGGAGGAGCGCATCCAGCAGAAACGTAATATTTTTGATAAGTATGTGGAAGGGCTCGGGGACGTCGATGGCATCGAATTCATGCCGGAGATTGAAGGGTCATACCATACAAGATGGCTGTCCACAATGCTCATCGACCCGAAGAAATTGGGCGTCCGCGCAAGCGAACTGATCGAACATCTTGGAGAGAGCAACATCGAAGCAAGGCGCGTCTGGAAGCCGCTTCATATGCAGCCGCTGTTTGATGGCTCCGAGTATTTCCATGGTGAAGCGGACAATGCGAAATATTTGTTCGATCATGGCGTGTGCCTGCCATCGGATACGAAGATGACCGAGGCGGAGATCAATGAAGTCATCAGCCTATGCAGGGAACGCATCCTTGCCCAGGAACTTTTCGCCTGAGGACGGAACTTATGGAAATGATAAACGGTAAATCTACTTATTTGGAGGGCGGACAGTGAATAGAGATATCTATTTTACAAAAGAATATGCACAGGTCAATGAACTGATAGAGCATGGAGAAGCAATTTCCATTGACATCGAGTGCCAGTATGGACATATCACCCATACGGCCATCAAAAGAGAAATCGATACTGAAATAGATGGGGAAAAGTACTATGATCTGGTCACTCCATATGGGTATGGAGGACCAGTCGTGCATGAATATGTGAATCTGGAAAAACTGATTGAAGTTTTCGAAGAAACACTTATGGACTACTGCAGCACACACAATATCGTATCCGAGTTTGTGAGGTTCCATCCTGTATTCAAGAACCAGGAGCCATTCAGAAGTGTCTATGATGTGAAGTATATGAGAAAGACGGTCGGTACAGACCTGCTCAGCTCGGAGGACATATTCCAGACGGAGTTCTGTGCAACGGCACGCAGACGTGTAAGGAAACTGGTTAAAGATGAGAAATTCTCCTGCATAGTCGCCCGGGGCTTCAATGATATCGAAGATTTCATCGCAATCTATAACGATACGATGAATCGCCTTGATGCGACCGATTTCTACTATTTCGACCGTGCCTATTTCGAAGGTCTGAAAAGGAAATTCGGAAACAAGCTGGTGACAACGAGCGTCTATTATGAAGGCCAGATCATTGCGATGGGACTGTACTTTATTTCAGAAGATATCATCCACGATCATCTGAATGGTACGCTGGCCACGCATCTGCATCATTCTCCCGCCTACCTTCTGAAATACACAATGATGAACTGGGCGAAAGTGAATGGTTATTCCCTCATCCACTATGGTGGGGGTGTCACGAATGCGGAAGACGATTCCGTACTGAAATTCAAAAAGCGCTTCTCGAACCATACCGCTTTCGATTTCCATATCGGCAGGAAAATATGGAATCCGGCAGTATACGAGGCATTGTGCCGGAAGAAGGGGATTGATAGTGAGATAGACTACTTCCCTGCCTATCGTGCACCGCGAATCGCCGTAAAAAAGAATTGATATTAAAGACTGCATTCCAGAACGTTTTTTAGAATGCAGTTCTGATTGTCATTAAAGTGATTGGGCTGATAGTGGCACAGGATGCATCTGCACCATTCTGCTCGACCTGGGAGGACTTATGAAAATAAGAATCATCATTATTGTGGTCTGCATTGTACTGATGCTGTTTGTCATATCATTGATTGAAAGTTTCAATCACAACTATTCAGATGATCCTGTAGAGAGTGATCTGATTGTCATGCTGGGCGGGGGCGATGAAGCACGGATGCAGAAAGCTGCCGAACTGTATCAGGAAGGCTATGCAGACCATGTCCTGATCACTCCGGTCGTCGAGTCCGATCTGCTCTCTCAGAGTTCCGAACTCGCCATGGAATATGGTATCCCGGAAGAAGCACTGATACTGGAGGATGAGGCCGTGAGCACGTACACCAACGCTACCATTACGATCGATATCATGGAAGACCGGGATATGACATCTGCACTCATCGTCACAAGTGACTACCATGTGAAACGGTCGAAATACATCTATGATAGGCTGAATGACGGCAGCTTCGACTTCCGGTATATCTCTTCACTATCGGAGCAGGATACGAGATGGCATGAAGACGACAGTGCATTCTATGTCTGGGCCAATGAATATACCAAGCTATGGGTCTACCGGATGGGCATATACTGGTTCAGTGAGTAGTACATTTGAATACGGGACATCCTGAAGTTGGCATACAATTTCAGGATGTTTTTTATTGTGCATGTAAATATTTTACTGTAATCATGTTTTCCAAAATATTTTTCTGAGCGTATCCGTTGACATTGCTGGGTTTATGAATTTTATGACTAGATCACAGGGTGAAATAAAAATGCCGATGTGTTAGGTTGTTATAGGGAGCATCAAAACAAAGGGGGAACTATAAATGGAATTTACGAATCAACCTGTACTCATCTGGTTTGTCGTTGGTTACGGTGTGTTCATGCTGCTGCTCGGCATGTACTACTCGAAGAAGATCAGTTCAAGCGAGGACTTCATACTCGCCGGAAAGTCGCTCGGCCCTGTCGTTCTGATGGGAACGCTGCTTGCCACATGGGTGGGAAGCGGATCTGTCACGGGTGGACAGAACTCACTGGCTTATTCATACGGCATATGGCCGGCGCTCATGTCGACGCTGCCATCACTCATCGGTATCGGGACCATTTTCCTGATTTCATCAAAGATCAAAAACTACGGTAAATACACTGTCGCAGAAATACTCGAAGTCAAATACGGCAAGGCGGCAAGCCTGCTCGCTGCCTTCATCATCATCCTGGCCTTTGTCGGCATCGTTTCATACCAGTACCAGGGGCTGGCATACATCCTGAATATATCAATCGGCATCCCTGTCGGCACAGCAACAATCATTGCTGCAGTCATCATCATATTTCTGGCCGGCATCGGCGGTCTGATGTCGGTTGCGCCGACGGATGCATTCAGTGCATTCCTCGTCATATTCGGGCTCATCATTGCACTGCCGATCGCACTGTCTGTCGGCGGCGGTTGGGGAGAGATTACATCCAATGTACCGGAAAGCCATCTGAGCGCAACGGGATCATTGAGCTTCATCCAGCTGCTCGGCTACTATATCCCGACGCTCTTCCTGCTGCTCGGTGACCAGAACATCTATCAGCGGATGTCCTCTTCAATGAATGACAAATCGACCAAGCTCGGTACGGCCGGCTGGATCATCGGTCTGATCATCGTGACACCGCTGATCTCCATTCTGGCATTCATTTCACGCTCCATGTTTCCCGAAATTGAACCGGGCATGGCACTGATCGCCATCACGAGCGTCCTGCCGGTCGTCATCGGCGGCATACTGATTGCGGCACTGACTGCATTCATCGTCACAACAGGAAACTCCTATCTATTGTCCGCCGCAACAAGTGTCGTCTATGACCTTGTCGGAAAGTACATGAAGAAGGACATCGATGATCATCAGAAGCTCATCTATACGAGAATTCTGATTCCGGTTCTCGGCATCATCTCATTCCTGCTGACGATGTATTTCCCGACGGTACTGTCCGTGCAGATGTATGCGTACACTGTATACGGAGCCGGCATTACGCCAGCACTGCTCGCAGTCTTCCTGTTCCCGAAAGTCACCAAGGCTGCAGGACTTGCATCCATGGCATCGGGTCTCGTCTCCACACTGTTCTGGGAATTTTTCTACGTCCAGTCGACAGGCATCAACTCCGCAATCATTTCCGTACCGGTTGCCTTCATTGTACTGTTCGTCGTCGCAATGTTTACGAAAGGCCAGCATAACGAAATGAAGGAGATGCCTGAAAATGGATAGAGCGAAGAGAATTGAGCACTTGAGAGCCATCATGCAAGAGAAGCAGCTCGATGCAGCAATCATTTTCAACTTCGAGAACCAGTTCTATTTCAGTGGCCTCCGGGCGATCACCTATTCGAGGCCCATCATCATGGTCGTCGAGACGGACCAGCACAGCCTGATCATTCCGAAGCTCGAAGAAAAGCATGCCAGAGAGAAGACGGATGCAGATCATATCCATGTCTATCATGAAGTCGCAGGTAATGACGGTGGCAGTACGGATTACCACGAACTGTTCGACGAAGTGCTTTCAGGGTTTGAGACTGGCAGCAGGGTCGGTGTCGAATCCGGCTCACTGCCACTCGACTTCGGACGCAGTATGGAGAAACGGGGTCTTGAATGTGTTGATATCCAGAAGGATGTCGCCCGGATGCGCGCCATCAAAAGTGACGCGGAGATTGAACTGATCAGGAAATCCGGAGAACTGGTAAGTGGCGCACTCAAGCATACGATTGAAAACTCCAGCGCCGGCAAGTCGGAACTTGAAATCGACTATCACGGCAACCAGTACCTTTTCGATATGGTGTCGGAACGCTATTCAGATTCCACACTGGACTTTTTCGTCATGTCCCCTTCAGGGGTGGAGCGGACCAACATGCCGCATATCTTCTCCAACACACGGAAGCTGGAAAAGGGGGATGTCATCATTCACAGCCGGCAGGTCGGTCTGAATGGCTACAGGGCAGAATGCGAACGGACATACTTCGTCGGCCAGCCGACAGAAGCGCAGGAGAAGGCGTTCAAGGTCATGCTGGAAGCCCATCTTGCCGCACTCGATTTCATCAAACCCGGCGTGACAGCACAAGAAGTGAATGAAGCGGCCCTCGCCGTCATCCGGTCAGAGGGGTATGAGTCATCCGTCTCACACAGGACCGGTCACGGCATCGGCATCGGACAGCACGAAGAACCATCACTCCGATTCGATAATGATCTTGTGCTCGAACCGGGCATGGTATTTTGTGTCGAACCCGGCATCTATATCCCGGACATCGGCGGATTCAGACACTCCGATACCGTCGTACTGACAGAAGACGGCGCAGATATCATTACGGACTATCCGAGAGATCTGGAGAGTTTGATTGTTGGAGAGTAAAACCATAGTACCAGTCGGATTAAAATATTCGGCTGGTTTTATTATGTTTTAAAGTACATAATCTTATAAATCACTTTATTTTTGATATCAATTGATTGCAAAAATGTAGAATAGCTCTTATAATGAATTTACATCAAAACAAGGATGTGGTTTTATGGAAGATAATTTTAAGCGTAATATTACAAGGTCGTGATCAAGTGCGGAATGCATCAAAAGATGAAATCAACCATTTTCTGAAACGTTTTAGAAAGTACATGCACAAGCCGCACAACTTCAGGTTCGTGCGGAGAGAATTCGATTTTACAATGCTGGGTCTGACACTGGTGCAGGCAAAAAGTATTGTAAGTACTTTGAAGTACACGGATTACTATAAAGGACCATCTCCCGACCATAATGGTGATGGTACCGATATCTGGGTATTCGGCAAATTGATCGATGGTGAAATGGCATATATAAAATTGAAGATTTCAAATGATGGTCTTTGTAAATGTTTGTCGTTTAAACCAGCTGAGAAACCGATGCTCCTACCTTACAAGAAGTAGTAGATAAAAAGAAGATAAGCTAAGAAAGATTAAAATAAGTTAAGAGAAGATAATCTAAGATTTTATATAGCTAGAAAAGAGGGGAGCAGCAATGACTGTTACCAAAAAACAAAGTAAAGGACATGACAGAGAAGCGAAGAGAAGTGTTTATTGTGATAACTGTAATGAGGTGAGACAGACACATACGGAAATCAGAAGTGAAGTTTATAATATAAGAGGCAAAAACATTGAGATTGAAAGCGAAGTAAGAGTGTGTGGTGTCTGCAATGAAGCAATCTATGATGAACAACTTGATTCACTTAATATCAATAATGCTTTTCAAGTTTACCGGGAACAGAACAATATCATGTCTTCTGAAGAAATTGTAGAACTCAGAAGAAGGTATGGTCTTTCTCAACGGGGCTTGGCTACCATACTGGGATGGGGCATGGCTACAGTAGGCCGATATGAGTCTGGAGCAATCCCTTCAAATTCCCACCATACAATGCTGCTTAATTTAAGAAATGATATTGATTTTGCACATAAATTATATAATGAGAACAAGGATAAGCTTAAGAAGCTGGATCTTCAAAGAATGCATGATAGATTGGAAGACGAGCAAAAGAAATCTGAAGAGCGTGATACAATCGCTTTATTGTCGAAGAAGATAAAATCCGATGATGACCCGGTACTTCATGGTTACGCTGAATTTGATTTTAATAAACTGGTTGGAATGGTCGTTTATCTGACCGACAAACTGGATAAGGTATCAAAGACTAAATTGATGAAACTTCTGTTCTACTCTGACTTCAGGAACTTCAGAGAGACAGGGCTCTCCATAAGTGGTTTGACCTACCGTCATCTTCCTTATGGACCAGTACCTGATCACCATTACCTTATTCTCGATGCCTTGTCAGAAATGGAACATGTAAAATTGGAGCCATTTGCTGATTATGAAGGTGAATACCTTATTCCGGTAGGCCAACCTGACCTTTCTTCATTTGATGAAGATGAATTGGAAATACTGGATGGCGTAATCAATGATTTCAAAAATATGAATGCTACTGATATATCAGAGTATTCCCATACCGAAAAGGCATATACTGAAACAGAAGATAAAGACTATATATCCTATGAGTTTGCAGACTCACTTAGAGATTGAATAATTTAAGACAAGTATAAAACTAAATTGACTAAAACTCTGGAGAATATGAGTTCTCCAGAGCTTTCTTTATATTCACTTGTTGCGATATAGATCCGGAAGTAGCCAAAGTGATCATTAACTATCTGGTTTATTTGAGGTAGCAAGGTCATGATGTATCAAGACCGAAAGCCGACCAGGTAGAAAAGGGTATATATGAATTAAGGCCTTTGTATTATAGGGTGCTATACACATATGTAGAGGACATGGCGGTTGTGCTTGTACTATGTGAAAAGAAGCAATCCGAAATCCCACGCAGATGCATAGACTTGGCAATTAAGCGTTCGAAAAAGATTTCAAACAAATAAGCTTTAACTATACAGGGGAGATTGAAACTCCACAATATATTTCCCCCTGTAGGGTTATACAAATAAAATAACTTAAAGAGGAGGATCAACATGGAGGTAGGAAAAGTATTCAATCCTGAAGAATGGGGTGTAAGCGATGAAGATCAGAAAATCATCGAACTCATTACTCAGCTTGAAAGTGAACGCAAACGTTTGAAAATGACTCAAAAAGAAGTCGCGGATCTCTCGGGTATTACTCAAGGTCAATTATCAAGAATTGAAAACCTGGAAAGCCTCCCTTCATTTGGAACGATAAATAAAATAGCTAGAGCATTAAATAAAGAACTTATACTTTCATAAACGAATTTAAAACGAAAGCTAGACGAAAAATAGTATGTATAAATTAAAACAACTGATATCTATACACCATCTGGACAAGAAAGCACAGTATCTGCTGAATCACGCGGATACTGTGCTATTTTTTAAGAGTAGATATCCTGCTGATACATGGTATCTCTCGAGTAAATAAATTCGTAATTGGATTCTTCAAGGTTCTCTTCAGTGCGAGTATGGTAATATTCTAGTTGTCGAAGTTTTACATAATAAAGAGGGGAGGGTATGAACAAATTGTGTTTTGTTCATACATACTAATATGTTTAAAAAAGAAGAGACGATTTCATTTCTGACAGAACTGCTGTCGATCAACAGCCCGTCAGGGTATACGAAAAACGCGGTGGACTTCGTGTGTGAGACGCTTGAAGCGGTGGGCTATGAGACCGAAACAACGCCGAAGGGCAACCTGGTTGTCAGTGTTGAAGGGCAGGATACGACACGTACCCGCGGGCTCAGTGGTCATATCGATACACTCGGTCTGATGGTGCGTTCCATCAATGACGACGGCACACTATCACTGACCAAGCTCGGTGGACCACTTACACCGACACTTGATGGTGAGTACTGCGATATTATTACACGTGATGATAAAGTATTCACTGGAACGATCCTGTCAAAGTCACCATCCATCCACGTCTATAAGGATGCATCGACGAAGGAGCGGGACATCGATAATCTGGTTGTCAGGCTGGATGAGCGTGTCACAAGCAAAGAGGATGTGAAAGAGCTGGGCATCCAGAACGGCGATATCATTGCCTATGATCCGAAAGTTGTCGTTACGGAATCAGGATTTGTGAAATCCAGGTTCCTGGATGATAAAGCATCCGTCGCCATCCTGGTCAGTGTGCTGAAGACACTGATGACGGAGAACATTGTGCCTGCGACCAACCTGAAGTTCATTTTCTCCACTTATGAGGAAGTCGGCCACGGGGCAGCCTGGATTCCGGAAGCCATTACGGAACTGCTCGCTGTCGATATGGGATGCATCGGGCTCGATTTGGAATGTACGGAGTACGACGTCTCCATCTGTGCCAAAGATTCGTCCGGACCTTATGATTATGGTATGACGACAGAGCTGATCAATCATGCGAAAGATAAGAAGCTCAACTATGCCGTCGATATATATCCGATGTACGGCAGTGACGCTTCCGCAGCACTCGGTGCCGGCGCCAACATCAAAGCCGCACTGATCGGCCCGGGTGTCGCAAGCAGCCATGGCATGGAACGGACACATACGGATGCGATAAGAAATACGTTTGAACTGATCATGGCGTATATAGAAGATTAGGCAGCAAATATTAAGACCTCCAGAAATCCGAAGGTGAATCCGGGTTGCTGGAGGTTTTGTTTCATGGTGAAATATTATACAAGAAAACGGTGGAAATCTGATTGCAGTGTAGTATTATAGAAGAAGAGAATTTCGACATAGATTTGCATCGTGATTTTCTCATCTTCTATACATAAGTGATCGAAGTATGATATTATGAAATTCGATTCTTTTCCAATACGCCGACATAGTTTAATGGTAGAACACAGCCATGGTAAGGCTGCAATACGAGTTCGATTCTCGTTGTCGGCTTAGATAGCTACACGATGGTCATCGTTTCAATCATTGCACCAGCAGTGGTTGAAGCGGTGACTTTTTTTGTTGTAGTAATGTATATATTTACAGTGTGTCAATGCTACAATGGAAGAAAGAGAAATAGTGTGGAGGTTCAGAAATGTCAAACGTAGCAGGATTTTGGGTCAGACTTGGGGCGAGAGTGCTTGATGCGCTCTTGATCGGCATGGTCATCGGAACGCTTGTTTTCGTGTTTCGGATGGATACAGAGAGTCGGTTGACACAGGCAATCGAGAGTGTGGCCAGCATACTTTATTTCGTACTGTTTCCAACATTTGTGTATGGCTATACAGTTGCCAAGCGTCTGCTCAATATCAGAATCGTAAAAAAGGACGGAACGGATGTAAATCTTAGTACGATGGTTTTGCGTGAAGTTCTCGGCGGTATCATATACGCGGTAACTTTCGGTCTTGCGCTGATCGTCTCAGCATTCATGGTGGGATTGAGAAAAGACAAGCGCGCCATTCATGATCTCATTGCCGGCACATATGTCACGCATGACAGGGCGGAACATTGGGAGTAGAATAGCAAGATGGAAATCTTTATGAACACTATATGATTTATTAATTTAGAGAAAGATGCGGCAAAGGTCTATGACAGGACCTTCGCCGCATTTTTATATTTCTGAAGCTATTTTATCCACTCTTCGAAAGCCGCAAGTGCCTGCCCATTTTAATCGCCGTCTTTTATTACATTATATACTGTGCTAAAAAAGTCTACAGCTCGAGGAGCCGATGAGTTTGGGACAGACAGTATTTTTGAGAGCTCAGCAACAGTGTTTGGAATATTCAGTTTATAATTACCCGATTGGTGTAATAGTATCTGTAGAGGATGTTTACAGCAGAACGGTAAAACACTACAAGGGGGACGGGAACATGCCATTGAATGTGACTCAGAAATTGATCCAGGAACATCTGGTTTCGGGAGAGATGACGCCCGGGGAAGAGATTGGTCTGAAGATCGACCAGACGTTGACGCAGGATGCTACAGGGACGATGGTGATGCTGGAACTGGAAGCGATGGAGATAGACAAGGTGAAGACGGAAGTTTCTGCACAGTATGTCGACCATAACCTGATACAGAATGATCATCGTAATCCGGATGATCATCTATTCCTAAGGAGTGCAGCACAGAAATTCGGCGTCCACTACAGCAGACCGGGGAACGGGGTCAGCCACCCTGTGCATATGCAGGAGCTGGCGATACCCGGCAAGACGCTGCTCGGCTCGGATAGCCATACATGTGCGAACGGATGCATGGGCATGCTTGCGATGGGGGCCGGCGGCATCGATGTGACGATGGCCATGGCGGGAGAGCCGTACTACGTGGAGATGCCCCGCATCATGGGAGTGAAACTGACAGGTAGACTGCCGGACTGGGTCAGTGCGAAGGATGTGATCCTTGAGATGTTGCGCCGTCATACGGTAAATGGTGGTGTCGGCAAGATCATCGAATACTACGGCCCAGGTCTCGATGACCTTTCTGCAATGGACCGGCACGTCATCGCGAACATGGGGGCAGAACTTGGTGCAACGACATCGGTGTTCCCATCAGACAAGGAAGTGAAGCGTTTCATGGGTACGCAGGGTCGCGTGGATGAGTGGAATGAACTGAAGGCCGACGCAGGTGCGGAATATGATGATCATGATGAGATCGACCTGTCCGAACTGGTGCCGCTGATTGCGAAGCCGACCAGTCCGGATAACGTCGTGCCGGTCGAGGAGATCGCCGGGGAGGAGATCTACCAGTCATACATCGGCTCTTCTGCAAACCCGGGATACCGGGACTTCGCGATTGCTGCAGAGATTGTCAAAGGCAGGCAGATTGCGAACGGCATTTCTTTCGACATCAATCCGACATCACGCCTGCTGCTCCAGCAGCTGGTGGAGAACGGACATATCGGCAGCCTGCTGACATCGGGTGCCAGACTGCACCAGGCAGGCTGCAACGGCTGTATCGGCATGGGCCAGGCACCGGCGACAGGGCGGAACAGTCTCAGGACGACGCCGCGGAACTTCCCGGGACGCTCCGGCACGAAGGAGGACAGTGTCTTCCTGTGCAGTCCCGAAACCGCGGCCGCCTCTGCACTGAGCGGTGTCATTACAGATCCGCGCACACTTGATATGGAGCATCCCGAAATAGCGGAGGCGGCAGCCATCAAAATGGAAGAAATGCTCGAAGCTCCTCCGGAAGATACGAGCAGTGTAGAAATCACGAAGGGGCCGAACGTCACATCCATTCCTGATTTCGATCCGATCGAGGACAACTTCGATATGCCGGTGCTGCTCAAGATGGCGGACAATATCTCGACGGATGAAATACTCGCCGGTGGATCGAGGGTACTGCCATTCCGCAGCAACATTCCAAAAATCAGCACGTTCGTATTTGAAGGCATCGATGAGACATATACGGAAAGGGCGGAGGAGAAGCTCGAAGAAGGCGGGCACATGATTGTAGCCGGCAACAACTATGGGCAGGGATCCAGTCGTGAGCATGCGGCACTCGCCCCCCGGTATCTCGGCTTGAAAGTGGTGCTGGTCAAGAATTTTGCCAGAATCCATCTGCAGAACCTCATCAACTTCGGTATTCTGCCGCTGACTTTTGTGGACGCAGAAGACCATGGGAAGATTGAACAGGAAGATGTCATCGAGTTCAGAAATGTCCATCAGGCCATCCGGGATGGGAACACATTCACCATCCGGCTGAAGAACTCCGGCGAAGAGATTACCGTCAGGCACAGTATGACCAGTCGCCATCTCGATATACTGCTGGCCGGCGGCATCATCAACTGGGCAAAGCAGCGCCAGTAGCATAAAATGAAAAGCGTTCATGCGCGGTGGGATATCTCACCTTGCATGAACGCTATTTTTTTACTAAAGGATGTTTCAAATATCCTTCCCGTCTGTCCTTATGCATACTGAGCAGTACACTTTGACTTGGCTTCTCGATGTACTGGTGGATGCCGTAGGCGATCAGGACACTCGCCAGGAATGGGACAAGGATATAAGAGATGTTCAGGAATCCGGCGGATTCCATCTTGTAGATGATGACATAGCCGATGTTCTGGTGGACCAGATACAAGGGATAGGATATGGCACCAAAGAATAGCAGTATCCGGGAGTTCAGCCACTGCATCCTGTTCATCAGTATCAGCTGGAAGAGGATGACGAACAGTATGGAGAACAGCCCATTTGTGACCCCTTCAAAGATGAAGTCGTATCCGATGGCCAGGCCGATCATGTAAAAATACTTTTTGTGATTACCATTTTGCCATATGCCATAGAACATCATGCCGATGATGAACATCTGACTGTAGTTGGACATTGAATATTTTTCAATGAAAGCCGTCATATCCGTTGCAAGAACGGTGTTTGCCAGTTGGATCACAGCAGATGCAGCAAGCCAAATAATCGCAATCGACATTGTTTTCTTTGCCAGTCCCATGGACAGGAGAATGGCCATGATGACATAGAAGGTCATCTCGACTCTGAGTGTCCAGTATACACCGTCGACATTTTTTACAGTCGGTATGAAGTCCTGCAGCATCGTCAGGTTGACCATTGCTTCCGGGAATGTCGTTCGAAGGGATTCCGCTGAAGCCAGGGAAACGATGAGAAATGTCAGCGCAACAGAAAACATGTATGCCGGGTACAGTCTGATTGACCGTTTTATGGCAAAATCGGACACGGATTTCACTTTCATCAAAGACATATATATGACGAAACCGCTGATGATGAAGAAAAGCTGTACGCCATAGTGGCCGAAGGTGAACAGGTCGATCTGTCCCCATTGTTCATGACCGAATTTTTCATCGTAGTAGACGGTATAATGATAGAAAACAACAATCAGAGCAGCTAGACCGCGCATTGAATCCAGCTCAGTAAATCTTTTACGCTGTGACATGGAATGACCTCTCATCATTTCGTGATTTAGAGTTTATACCCGCGAACAAGATAACTATACATTTCATTATTATTACAATCTGATGGCAGGTCCTTCGATTTAAATGTATGCCTTCATCCAGTTTGGGTAGAGTAGAAATGGATACTCAAATGACGAAAGGATGATTGCCATGAATATAGGAATCATTGGGGCAGGTGCGATAGCGAACGTAATGCTTGAACGGGTCAATCATGACGCGCATGAAAATCTGAAGATTACGAATGTGCTTGTCAGAGATAAGGAGAAGTACCAGCATCTTGAGAAGGACTTTGATGTACAGCTCCATGCCGATCTGGATGCATTTCTGGCCTCGGACATGGATATTGTTGTTGAAGCGGCGAATGTTGAAGTGGCAAAATCGGTGCTGCCGCAAGTGCTGGGCGAGAAAGATGCGATGCTGATAAGTGTCGGTGCACTGGCCGAAGGAAAATTTGTCGCTCAGCTGATGCAGATTGCGAAGAAACATGATACGACACTGCATCTGCCGTCCGGTGCCATCGGAGGTCTCGATCTCCTGCAGAATGCCCAGGCTTACGGAGAACTGGAGAGTGTCAAACTGACCTCTCGGAAACCGGCAGCTTCGCTGACCTATGAGACGACGGAGGCGGAAAAAGCGGTCTTTGAAGGGAAGGCGATCGATGCCATCAAGCATTTCCCGAAGAACATGAACGTTGCAGTCATCCTGGCCATGGCCGGCATCGGTATGGAGCGGACCCAGGTTCTGCTGATTGCCGATCCGCGTACCGATAGAAATACTCACCATATCGAGGTGAAAGGCGCATTCGGCAAAGCTTCATTTACAATAGAAAACAATCCGCTTCCTGAAAACCCGAAAACGAGTTATCTTGCTGCCATCAGCATACTTGGCACACTGGAAAGAATAAACCGCAATTTTGTTATCGGTGGATAGCACAGTTGTTCAGACCAGCTCCAGCAGGGGCTGGTCTCTTTTAGAATGAAACTGGATGGAGGTTCATATATGGAAAATGAAAAGCGTCGGGTCGTGCTTGATCTGGCTGTAACGCTCGATGGGTTTATTGAAGGGGAGAATGGGGAGATCGACTGGTGCATCATGGACCCGGATATGGATTTCACACATTTTCTGGACTCGATCGATACGATCCTTTATGGGAGAAAGAGCTATGAACTGGCTGAAGCACTCAGACCCGGAACGGATGCTGATGAAGAGGAAGTTGAAATGTGGCGGATGATGGACGGCATGGAGAAGTACGTGTTTTCGAGAACACAGGACCACTCACACGATAATGTAGAATATATTAATGAGAGCATTCCTGAGATGATCGATGAATTGAAGCAGCAGTCTGGAAAAGACCTCTGGCTGTATGGGGGTGCTGAACTGATTACAGCATTCATCAATCAAGGCCTTGTCGACGAGTACCGGCTGTCCGTCCATCCGGTGGTGCTCGGTACAGGCAAGCCGCTATTCAGTAATCTTGATGAGCGTCTGAACCTGGAACTGAAGGATACACGTGTATTCAAATCCGGTGTCGTACAGCTGATCTATGCCAGGGGGTAGCGCACGCTCGATGGGGAAAAGTTTGAACGCCGCCCCATGAGGTTAGAAGAAAATATACTATATTGATGAAGCGGAGGCAGTGTTATGAAATGTACAGTCGTCGGCATGTGGGGCGGTTTCCCGAAAAAGAACGAACCGACTTCAGGCTATCTGGTCGAGAAGAACGGATTTTCGATACTGCTTGATGCAGGGAGCGGGGTGGCAGCACATGTACAGAATTATATCGACCTGAATAATCTGCACCATATATTCCTTACACACTATCATTACGACCATTCTGTCGACATCGGATCATTCCTGTTCGGACGCATGATCAGTACGCAGCTCGGCAAAGTGGATAAGACGCTCAACTTCTATGGTCCCGATGACAAAGGTGTGAAGGATCAGGTGAACAAAGTGAAGAACAGTACGTTCCATCCATACGGTAGGGACAGCACCTTCAAAATCGGCCCGTTCTCTATCACGTTCCATAAGAATGCCCATTCGGTCGAAACCTACGCCATGCGGGTTACGGATGATGAGGGGCATGTACTGGTCTACACCGCAGACACCAGCTACCGGAAGAGCCTTGTCCGTTTTGCTGAAGATGCGGATGTGCTCATATCCGAATGCAGTCTGTACGCTGGTGAAGACGGGGAGAAGATGGGGCATATGAACGCCGAGGAAGTCGGCGGACTGGCGGCCAAAGCAGGCGTGAAAAGACTGATTCTGTCCCATCTGCCACACTATGGCAACCTGGATGACCTTGCCGCATCAGCAAAAGCAGCCGGCGGGGAGAACGTTTCTCTTGCGAAAGCGGGCATGGTGATAGAAGTGTAAAACGAAGCTGTATTATGGTAACCATGGATAATGGAGATAGCCGACCGGTTGAGAATTCAACCGATCGGCTTATTAGTTTTCGAGAGCAGTGGGATTATGATGACTGACTGTCCACTGAAGCGGATTGACGACGGTTTTCCGCGTACCGGAGTGCCATTTCGACGGCGCTTTCTGCATTGATATATCCCCATTGATTGCCGAATACCGGCTCACCGGTCATCTGCAGTATGCTCTTTACATCATTTGGACTGAGACTGGGATTGGCTTCAAGCATCAGGGCGATGACACCGGCGCATACGGGTGTTGCCATTGAGGTGCCGGACATCTGGATATAATTTTCCTCAATGACCTGGTCGGCGAATTGCGTTTCGGCAGCAGACCCTGGTGCAAGCAGGGAGATGATATTCTTGCCGGGTGCATAAATATCAGGCTTGATCAGCTGATCGATGGTCGGTCCACGGCTGGAGAAATCGGCGATTGTATCATCAGCGCGTTCGACCGTATCCCGGTCGTCTGCTGCACCGACTGTAATGATGAATGGATTGATGGCCGGTGTGCCGATGGTCGATGGCGCCGGTCCATCATTTCCGGCAGCAGCACAGACGATCATGCCGGCATGCCATGCCTCCTGGGCTGCAAGTGAAAGCGGATCGTTCCGGTAGGACTCAAGTGCCTTGGAACCGAGAGAAAGGGAGAGGATCCGGATATCATATGCGTCTTTATTGTTCATGCACCATTCGATGCCAGCAATGATGTGGGACAGGTTGCCATTGCCGGTACCATCCAGCACTTTCACACCAACGATGGCAGATTCAGGTGCCGGACCTTTGAATTGTCCATCAGACAGTGCACCATTGCCGGCTGCGTCCCCAGCACAATGAGTCCCGTGTCCATTGTCGTCATAAGGTTCAGTCTGTCCATTGATTACATCATGGAATGCAATAATGCGGTTGTCAGGAGTCGTCAGATCGGCATGGGGATGGACGCCTGTATCAAGCACCGCAATGGTGACACCTTTCCCGCTGAGATTGTGTTCTTCCCTGACTTTACCGCTTCCGATCTGGGAATCCGTAATATCAAGATACGCCGAAACAGGCCGGTCATAATAGATTCTTTCGATGGCCTGATGGTCCTTGATCTCTTTGATCTTCTCGGGCGTCAGCCGGCCTTTTGTGCTGTTGATGATGCGGATCTCCTGCTCCAGATGATTATGGGAATCGATATTGCACTGCTTGAGCAGATCATCTTTTTCATCTTCGCCGCAGCGACTTCTGTACTTTATGATGACGGGTATTTCGTTGCTGCTTGCTGTCTGGACGGTGCTTCTTCGGCTGATGCGCAATTGTTCGATCAGACCGGGATCCAGTCTGCTGCCACTCTCTTCGAACCAGATTCTTTGTCTTCTGTTCATTTTGTGTTCCTCCCTGTATCCGATGGCTACGAATAGCCATTGAATCTTTAGTATGGATAAGTGTTTCTCGTTAATTTTCATAATACAGTTAATCAAACATTCTGAAAACTGATGAGGCTTTGAAAAAATGGTTAAGTGCTTTTGGAACGTGGTACATATAAAACATGCAAGATGAATGCAGATCAGAAGGAGGCATTATTGATGAAAGTCAGTGAGATTATGACGACTGAAGTCGAAACATGCGGACCTGAAACGACAATCCAGGAAGTCGCGTCAAAAATGATGGAACTGGATGTAGGCTCCATCCCTGTTACAGAAGGTGGCAACCTGAGAGGCATCATCACAGACCGGGATCTGGTCATACGCGGTATTGCTGCCCAGTTTTCACTCGACACACCGGTAAACCGCATCATATCATCCGACAATATAACCGGCACGCCCGATATGGACGTGGAAGAAGCGGCAAACCTCATGGCACAGCAGCAGATTCGCCGTCTACCAATCATTGAAGATAACAAAGTCGTAGGCATCGTGTCCCTTGGTGACGTAGCAGTGGACGAAGAAGACCCTGAGGACTCTGAAATCGCCCTCGAGGAAATTTCCAAACCGGCTGAACCAGATAAATAGAATCGTATGCATGAGCGTTCCGGGGTAAGCACCCCGGAATTTTTTTGTGATTGCGTATCTTTAAAATAATATGATGTGCCTACACTGATATTGTTTTAAAATGAAGAAATACCGCTTGGTAGACCAGTCTTTTATACTATATGGAAAGGGGCCTCGACATGGACATCAAACATATGAAGTATTTTTCCGCCATTGTAAAGTATGGCAGCATGACGGAAGCCTCGAACCGGCTGTATATTTCGCAGCCCACCATCAGCAAGGCGATCCATGATGTGGAGGTGGAGCTCGGCATGCAGCTGTTCGACCGCAACCGCAGACGGTTTGTACTGACGGATGCGGGCAGGGTGTTCCACGGACAGTGTGAGGAAATACTGCGCCGCCATGCCGAACTGCACAGTGATCTTAAAAACATGGTCGGCATGCGCCAGGGCCAGATCAAGATGGGCCTGCCACCCATTATGGATGTGAGCCGGCTGATGAAGATCATCAAGGACTTTCATACGCTCTATCCGGAAATCACGTTCCAGCTGATCGAGAGTGGCAGCGGCACGATCGAAACGCGGCTCAGGCAGGATGATATCAATATCGGCATTGCTGTCCTGCCGACGGAAGGGGATGATTTCGATTCATTCAATTTTCTGACCGAATCACTCAGCCTCATCGTACATAAGCATCACAAGTTTGCCGGTGAACAGTCGGTTGAACTGGCTGCACTTGAAAATGAACATTTCATCATGTTCAACGAAGATTTCTATCTGAATGAAATCATAACTTCGGCATGCAAGAACGCAGGATTCACACCGAAAGTGATATCCGAGACCGCGCAGTGGCACTTCATCGAGGAGATGGTCAGTGCAGAACTTGGCATATGCATCCTGCCGAAGAGTGTCGCCTCCCTGCTCAATGGGGATTCGGTCACACTGGAGATTACGGACCCTGTGCTCAAGTGGCGGCTCGGTGTCATATGGAACCGCGACAGGTACATGAGTTTCATCGTCAAGGAGTGGCTCAAGTTCTTCCAGCAGTACTATGAGTAGGGCGCTGATACCGCTATCATAGTTTTTATCTATGGACATCATGAATAACCGCTATTTTTCACCCGGATGTCGACGTCGTATGATGGAACCATCAAGTGATTGAGAGGTATGAGAATAATGGTGGAAGCGAAAAATCCGAAAGACAGCAAGGTAATCAGTATCGACCAGGTATTTGCCAATGACCTGAACAACTATGACACGCTATTTGGTGGTGTATTGATGAAGCGCATCGACAATGTCGCCTCCCTTGCGGCAAGACGGCATGCAAGGGTGCGGGAGTGTGTGACAGCCTCCATCGATTCGATCGACTTTCTGCACCCGATCACCCAGTCGGAATCCGTATGCATCGAAGCATTCGTTTCTTCAACAGGGAAGCGGAGCATGGAAATATTCTGCAAGGTGATTACGGAAGACCTCGTAACCGAAGCACGCAAAGTCGCCGCCACCGCTTTTCTGACATTCGTTGCACTGGACGAAGAGACGAAGCGGCCGATTGCAGTACCCGGCATCATTCCGGAGACGGACGAGGAAAAGTATCTGTTCGAATCCAACGCCCAGCGCACAACGATGCGCCGGGAGCGCCGCGAACACAGCAAGGAGCTTACGACGAAGATCAGCATCGAAAAACCGTGGAATCAATAGGAGGTCGATCATATGTACGTCAATCAGAAAACCATCACCGAAGTCCAGCAGGAACTTGAAACGATCAGCATCAAAAACCCGGCACTCTACGAAGAAATCGTCCACGTCACGAGCCTGTCCCGGCAGCTGCAGGTGAAGTACCGCTATCTGGCTGACCTCATTACAGGCGGAAATCGCGAACCCGATCCGAAGTTCATCAAGGGATCTGTATTGGACATTCTTATCCAGGAAGTTCAGAAACTGCAGACCATGGAAGGGTTTGAGACATTCCTCGATCTGCTCAATCGGCACGACCATGCTGATGCACCAGAAATCTTCCTGCTCATCTTGGGTGCAAAGCCTGAATCCGTTGTGAATAATGCGATTATAAGCTGAAATAAATAAATGACAGGCCAGCGTCTCCCTGGTCTGTCATTTGTTTTGTATCCGGCTATTTATTTTCACGATACCAGCTTGGTACCACTGTATTCATATCATCATACCAGGACAGTATCTCTTTGGCCTGATTCATGAAGACTTCGATCTGCTTCTCGCCGAATGGCACGCCCCACGGCAGTGACGAGAGTGTGTTTGTGCTGATATACAGTAGCAGCAGCTTCCAGAAATCATCCGGGACATGTCCGTCGAAGTAGCCATCCACACGTCCCGCTGCAAATCGAGAACTCCTGCCCGCACACCAGACAATCCGATTGAACTCCTCCCACAGCTCCCCGACATCATGGCGATTGAAGTCGATGATATGCAGATCGAGCTCATCGTCTATGATCATGTTGCCGCAATGGTAATCCCCGTGGTGGGGCACCTGCTCTCTGTCATCAAGGAGATGCCGGTGATTTTCTATGTATTCGATGAAGAGGTGCCCTTTGTCATACTTGTATGCACATTGTTCATACATCCGGATTTTACTGTCGATCTTCCGATTGAACTTCTCCTCCCACTGAGACTCCGGCTGCCCATTCGGCAGCGCGTGGATTCTTCTCAAATACTCCCCGGCTTCAACTCCCAGATCATACTGCTGCTGACTCGTAAGTGCCGGCAGCAGTTCAGAAGCCTCCGCACCATCAATCCATTCCACCAGTATGTAGTATTTGTCATCCAATGCACCATGCTCCAGTGGTTTCTGAACCGGGACGCCGGCAGAGTCACATCTTTCAATCAGCTCATATTCTTTTATTTTCCGTTCCTTCTTCTTGATGTCAACCAGTCGCAGCAGGTACCTTTTCCCCTTATCATCCGTCAAAATGAATTTTTCATCACCCGACCAGCCCTTGTTCAGTTTCTCAATGGAAACTATGCCGAGATGGGTGAAATGGTTCTTTATGTTCAATATTTTCGCCCCCATGCCAATTTGAAAATAGTACAGAAAATTATAGCATAGTCCAAAATCATATAGTCAGTATGTGATTCCCCGAAGTTGAGTCCATCTCAATTTTGGGGGTGCTTTTATATTTAAATTCATAATGGATACTGGTATTACTGATCAATAATCAATAAATTACATAATAAAGCATACTTATTTTCTATATTTTGTAATATGTAACACGGTTTAATGTATAATGAAAATAAATAGAATAGTCAGAAAAATTAAGGGGTAGCGGGAAGCTATCAGAGGGATTAATGAACTTGCTTTTATTGAAAGGGGCAGTGGAATGAAACGATATGCCGTATCGCAGATTATGGTGATTGGGATTTTACTGCTCATGATGGTCGGGTGCACTACTCAGAATGAGAGCGAAAAGCCGGTGACAAAGAGTAAGCCGGATGTTGAAGTAGTAAAGAGCATTGAGCAGACAGCGACATTGGAGAACAGAAAAGTAGAGATGGAGGGGACTGGGAGCATCACCAAGGAGATATTGCTGCAGAACGCATCGGAGGTGGGGCAGCTATTGGAGAACTATTATATTGAATCGAGAGTGACTATGTATGCGGGGGATGAAACAGATGAAACGGTGTCCAGGGAATGGTTCTACTGGAGAAACGGAGAGCAGCATCTTCGCAAGGAAATAGAGCGGGAAGATGCACCCACCCATTATATAGTAGGGAATGACCGGGATTCGATCATCTACACGGAAGGGGATGAGATGGCGATACGGAGTGAGACCTTGGTGCAGAGCATCGACCTGCCATCTCAGGCGGACGTTGTACAACAGAGGATTGCGAGCTATAAAGAATCCCATAATGTCAGTGTAGTGGGGAAAGATGAAGTTAACGGGAGAAATGCTCATCATATGAGGTTCACTCCGAAAAAAGAGGCAATTGAAAGCGGGACTACAATAGATCTATGGATAGATTCCGAGCATTGGCTGGTCTTGAAGGAAGTGCTGAATCAGGGGGAGCGATCGATGGAGTACGAGGTGCTTGCACTGGTGGAGGGCATTGAACCGCCGATGGACCTGTTCCAGATGGATCTGCCCGAAGGCGTGGAGGTTATCGACCAATAGGATGGTCTGATCGGTTTTTGCATCGTATTATCATCATTATGGGAAACAGTTGGAGTGTGCCTATGAATGTTATATGATTACTTATGACTAGAGTACAGAGGGAGGCACATTATGACCCAGCCTGATTTCAGCGTATCCAACGAAAGCATCGTAAGGAACGCCATCCAGGAGATGATTATGAACCACGAACTGGAGCCGGGTGACAAGCTGCCGAGTGAAAACGAACTGGCGGATTCTTTTAAAATGAAGCGCATTGTCGTCAGGAATGCGCTGCTTCAGCTGGAGAAGATGGGACTGCTTGACAGCCGGCAGGGCATCGGCCGTTTCGTGAAGGAGAAGATGCCGGTCATTGAACTTGATATGACGGGAAAACGCAGTTTCTCCGGCAAGATGCAGGAGCAGGGTGTACCGTATGAAAGTCGGGTAATCTTCGCGGATTATGCGAGTGGCAAGGAGCAGGAGAAGTACCGCGCTACGCTAGGTGTTGGGGCGGATGTTTCCATATATAAGGTCGCACGGCTGCGCATCGTCAACCACGTCCCGTGTGCCATCCACATCTCCTTCATCAGGGAGGATATGGTGCCGGATATCAGCAGGGAGACGGATCAGTTGTCTTCCATTTTCAACTACTACAGTAGTAAAGGGTATACCAATCTGACGTCCGGTGGCACGCAGATCCATACGACATTTCCAACGCTTAATGAACAGAGGCAGCTCGAGTGCCTTGAACTGGTGCCGCTGATCGTCTACGAGTCCCATACAGCGGATGTCGACAGAGATATTATGCTCGAGCAGACGAGGATTCTATATCGAAGTGACTTGTTCAAGCACTCCCTTGGTTCTGTGAACTGAATTTGCTATTATATATACTTGAACCTAATCGTTATTTCTTCACGTTTTATTAGTCAACCTATTCATGAGAAGGTGAAAGCATACAAGAAATATTTATACAGTCTACACTAAGTCACGACCGTTTAAACGATATTTTAACTACCCTAACCCCAACAACAAGAGAGTGGGCCATTATTACGTGGGTTTTAATTTTTGTTTTGTTTTGTGTTTTAGCACTTATAAAAAAGAATGAACTACACACAGTTAGTTCTGTGTTTAAGATTTTCTTTAGTTATAAATTACTAATACCGAATATTATGTATTTGATATGGTTCCTACTAATCATTTATATATCTTATCAAATTAATTTATGGAATCTTCATTTATTGAAAATGACAATTTTATGGTTCTTATTTGAGGGTTTTATTCTTATATTTACTGCAAGTGAATTTAAAAAGGCAATGGACTTAAAACGTCACTTTAAATATTTTGTAGTAAAAACAATATCAATTTCTGCTTTGTTAATTATAATTATAAACACCTATAACTTTAATTATTTTATTGAATTGATATTAATATTTATGTTGCTTTGTTGTTCATTTTTTGCAGGTTTTCTGAGAAATTATAAAGGTAAGAAATACACTAGAGAATTAAATTTTTTTAATTTAGTACTTTCCATTATTGGGTTAACTCTGGTGACATTTTCTAGTATTAAATTTGTAGTGAATTTTGAGTTAATTGTCTTTATTGATATACTTCAAGAATATTTAATGCTTATAGTTTTTAGTATATGGGTCATCCCTTTCATATATTGTCTGCTAGTTTATTCAATATATGAATTGATTTGGATAAAGTTAAGTTTTTATAAGTACATACCACAACAATACAAAAATCAAATAAAATTAAGTGTTATTAAGTGCTGCCATATAAATTATGATAAGTTAGAAACTTTTTACTCAGATTCCGAATGGAAAAGCACTGCATTTAATACTCCTAAAGACGTTGAGGATTACTTTAATAAGTTTGTAAGTAGATATAACCAAAATAAAAAGGCATAGTATACTCTTCTAGCCTAGATAAAAGACTTTCTGTTAAACAATTAACAGAAAGTCTTTTATTTTACTTTTATTTTACTTACTTTACAGGTTTTTAAAATTCGCCAGCTTGGCAACAAGTTAGGATGGAGTTATGGAGGGATGACAATGGAAAGAAAACGCTGGACGTCTTTATTCATCAAATATGGAGAACAGGAAGCAATTGAGTTTTTCAATACATATCAGAGCCAGGTCGATTTCGACATCATTTCCGAACCGGCTGAAGGGCTGACGATGATCAAGGTCAGGGAGCATGCGGAGAACAGCCTGTTCTACATCGGCGAGATGCTCGTGACGGAAACGAAGATCAGGCAGGGGCAGACGGTCGGGCTCGGTGTTGTGAAGGGTTCGAATGCAAAGTTGAGCGAGGCACTCAGTTTCATCGACCTGTGCTTCAAACTCGAAGTACTTCTTGAAGCGCTCGAAGATATTCTGGCCAAGCTGGAATTGAAGGAATCTGTATTCATAAAGAGCAGGACAAATGAAATTCTCAAGACCAAAGTCGATTTCGACATGATGGCGGAATAGGAGGCAATTCCATGACAACGATGGTACATGAAACACAGCAGCATTACAGAAAGCTGATCGATCTCTTTTCAAGACCCGGTGAAATGGAAGCGGGGACGCTTGGAATACCGAACTTCACCCGGTTCTCTGATGCGGTGCTGGCAACGGTGCTGACACTGTTCGATAACGAAGTCAGTTTTTCTACGATTGAGCAAGGTGACCGCGAGGAGTTCATGACGCTGACCGGTGCAAAGGCTGCTCAAAACAGCGAGGCGGATTTTATTGTCGTGAAGGAAAGTGAACTGACCGCGGAGATGATGGAGACAATGAAGGTGGGTACGCTGGCTTCTCCCGAAAAGTCGGCGACACTCATCATCGAAGTGGAGGCGATCGGAAGCGGACATGCCTACCAGCTGCAGGGGCCGGGCATCAAGGCAGTCAATGCACTCGGCATGACGCTCGATCCGAAATGGATGGCACTCCGCGACGTGCGCTGTGCCGAGTTCCCGATCGGCATCGATCTGATACTGGTCGACCGGGAGAACCATATGACAGTCATTCCAAGAACAACAACTGTGGAGGTGGTCTAGATGGGTTATGTTGCAGTAAAAGGTGGCACGAAGGCCATCCAGGCGTCGGTCCGCATGTACAAGGACAAGCAGCATGCAGCAGGATATGAAATCGAAGTGGAGCACATCAAGGCGAACATGAACCAGCTGATCAACCAGATCATGTCGGAGGCGAGCCTGTATGACCGCGATCTCGCTGCGCTGTCGATCCTGCAGGCGGAAGGCAATATGGAGGAGGCGGTGTTCCTGCTCCGCGCGCACCGTTCGACACTGCCGCGACTCCATTATTCCACAGTGACGAATACGCGTGACATGTTTGTCGAGCGCAGGGTGTCGGCGAGCTTCAAGGACATCCCGGGTGGCCAGATTCTTGGTGCGTCACCGGACTTCACCCATCGTCTGCTGGATGACGACCAGTCATTTGCTGGAAATAAAACAGCGGAAGCCTATACGGAAATTCCGCACACCCATGCACTCGATGCACTGCCGAAAGTCATCGACTATCTCGAGCAGGAAGGTCTATTTTCCAAAAAGCCGGAAGATGACAGGGAACCGGATGACATCACGAAGCAGTCGATCGAGTTTCCAAGCTCGAGAAGCGAGCGGCTCCAGTCGCTGACCCGGGGGCAGACAGGTGCTGTCACCTCCTTGGGGTATGCCGAGATCCGTGGGTACGGCTATTCCTCCCATCCGAATATCGGGGAAGTGCGTGTCGGCCAGCAGCCGGTGCACATCGATCCATTCGATACGGGCGACGCATACTATATCGGCGACATTGAACTGACGGAAGTGGAAGCATTCATGCCGGCGGATGAAGATGACATGGATGATTTGGGCAATACGGAGAAGACATTCAAGATCGGCTACGGACTGACGTTCGGCCAGAACGAGACAAAGGCGATTGCCATGAGTGTACTCGACTACAGTCTCGAGCACCCGGTAGGGGACGCCGCGACCAGTGATGATGAGTTTGTGCTGCTGCACATTGACAGTGTGGAATCCACCGGGTTCATTTCACACTTGAAGCTGCCGCACTACGTCACATTCCAGTCTGTACTGGACCGGGTACGCCAGACGAAAGGGGAGCACGGACAATGAGACAGAATTTCGCTTTTCTTGATGAGCATTCAAAGAAGGAAATCAGAAGAAAGACGCTGAAGGCCATTTCCATCCCGGGCTACCAGGTGCCGTTCGCTTCAAGGGAACTGCCGATTGCGCGTGGCTGGGGAACGGGTGGACTGCAGCTGACACTGTCCCTGATCGGGCAGGCGGACATACTGAAGGTCATCGACCAGGGGTCGGATGAATCGGTCAACGCGGTGAACATCAGACGCCTGATCCAGGACACGACAGGCGTCAAGGACACCATCCACACAGACGCGGCGACACTGATCCAGTCCAGGCACCGGATACCGGAAGTGCCACTCAAGCCGTACCAGATTCTCGTATTGCAGGTGCCGCTGCCTGAACCACTAAGGCCGGTGGAGCCATCCGAACGGATCACCAAGCAGCTTCATGCAGATAAGGAATACAGTGGTGCCTGGCTGAGGCTTTTCGAGCAGATCATGCGCTACGGTTCCATTACGGATGATGCCGACTATCCGGTCCTTGTCGATGGCCGCTATGTCATGGCACCGAGCCCGATTCCGAGGTTCGACAACCCGAAACTTGAAGACAACGACGGACTCATCCTGCTCGGTGCCGGCCGTGAAAAGAAGATCTATGCCGTGCCGCCCTACACGAAGGTTGCTTCCCTGGCATTTGAAGATCATCCATTCGAAGTCGAATCATTCGATGATGTCACGTGCCGTGAGTCCGGACTGACTGGTGTCTATATGGATGAGCTGATCGATGAGACGACAGGTGAGACATACTATATGACGAACGATACGAGCTATATGATCGAAGAAATGAACAAGGAAGGATCTGTAAAATGAAGACAGCGGATAATGTGGCACTTTGTGTCAGAAACTTCAGCAAGCACTACGGAGAGGGATGCGCCTACTGCATGGAAAGTGATGCGGTACTGGACCGCAACATCTGCCCCGAATGCGGCACCATCCATGCATGCAGCGATATCTCATTCGATCTCCATAAAGGGGAGATTCTCGGCATCGTCGGTGAGAGTGGCAGCGGCAAGAGCACACTGATGAAGATGCTCTATTTCGACCAGGAGGCATCTTCCGGTGAATACCACCTGGCGGATTTCCTGGATGGCGAAGCGGATGTGCTGAAACTGTCGAGCCGCCAGAAGCGACAGATCAGAAATGAAATTCTCGGCATGGTGTACCAGAATCCGGTCTATGGACTGAAGATGGATTTCTCAGCCATCAGCAATATCGCAGAGAAGCTCATTGCGAGCGGTTCGCGCAATGTCGGTGACATGACAGCGACCGGTGACCATTTCCTCGGTAAGGTGAATATTCCGCTGAACCGCAAGTTTGATCCACCGGTCAATTTCTCAGGCGGCATGCAGCAGCGTGTGCAGATCGCCAAGGCACTGTCGAACTATCCACCCATCCTGCTGCTCGATGAGGTGACGACAGGTCTCGACCTGTCCGTCCAGGCGGATGTGCTCGAGCTCATCAAGGAGATCCAACGCGAACTCGGCATCAGCATGGTCGTCGTCTCGCATGACCTGGCCATCATCCGCATGCTGTGCGACCGCACGATGGTCATGCTGAACGGTTCCGTCATCGAAGCGGGCATCACCGATCAGATACTGGAAGACCCACAGCACGCCTACACCCAGCAGCTGGTATATTCAATCCTTTAAGGGAGGACACTATTTATGAAGGCAATCATCAACGGCAATATCATTACAGAAGACGAGATTCTTGAAAATTCGGCAGTCATCATCGATGAACCGTACATCGTCGATATCGTGCCGATGGCGGAATCTCAGGAGGCACTCTCCGAGGTCACGGAAGTGATCGATGCGAGGGGCGGCTACGTGTCCCCTGGATTCATCGACATCCATTCGGACTACATCGAAGGCATTGTGGCACCCCGGCCGACCTCGCTGATGGACGTTAACATGGGCATCCGTGAATCGGAACGCATATTGAGCTCACACGGCATAACGACCATGTTCCATTCACTGTCCATCTACCGTGAGGATCTGTTCGGGCATAAGCCGATCCGCGAACCCCGCAATGTGGAAAAGCTGATCCAGGCCATCGCCCGCACGCATCACGAGAAGCACCTGATCCGGCACCGGCTGCATACCCGCTTCGAACTCGATGCGATCGATATGCTGCCGATACTGAAGCAGCACATCAAAGACGGGAATGTCCATCTGCTCAGCTTCATGGATCATACTCCGGGGCAGGGGCAGTACAGAAACCTGTCCATCTACCGCGATACGATGAAAAGCTATCAGAATATGAGTGATACGGAAATCGAGCAGAAGATCGTCGAGAAGGCGGGCTATGCGCAGATCGGCTATGACGAGATGAAGGAAGTCGCGGACCTCGCTCTCGCCAGCAATATCGCTGTGGCCTCACATGATGATGACCGGACGGAACGCATCGACTTCAATGAAACCATCGGCACGACAATCAGCGAGTTCCCGATCACGATGGAAGTGGCGAAGTATGCACATGCAAAAGGCCAGCATACGATGGCTGGTGCACCGAACATCATGCTCGGCGGGTCCCATTCCGGCAATCTGAACGCCAAGGACGCAATCGAAGCCGGCTGCATCTCCATACTGTGCAGCGACTATTATCCGGCAGCGATGCTCCATTCCATCTACAAGCTGCACAGGGAATACAATCACCCGCTTGAAGACGCGATGAAGCTGATCACCATCAATCCGGCGAAAGCCGTCCATATGGACCACGAAATCGGATCGGTTGCCATCGGCAAGAAGGCGGATCTGAATGTCATCCAGTTCCACAATGACTATCCGGTCATCACCGAATGCATTGTGGACGGGGCGATCATTTCGCAGTACCACTACAGAATCGACGAGGAGGCGTAACCATGCTGCGTGTTGAAAATCTATCGAAATCATTCACCATCCACCACCTCGGCCAGACACGGGAAGCCATCAGCGGCATCAACCTTGATGTGGCAAAGGGCGGGTTCCTCGGCATCGTCGGCAGAAGCGGCAGCGGCAAGTCGACGATTCTGAAAAGCATCTACGGCACATACCGTCCCGATACAGGCAGAATCCTCTATGATTCGAGAGATCATGGCCCAATCGACATCATGGAGATCGGCGATCATGCACTGATCCACTTGAGAAAGACAGAGATCGGCTATGTTTCCCAGTTCCTGAAGGTCATGCCGAGAACAACAAGCCTCGAACTCGTCACCCAGTCTCTGCTTGAAATGGGTGTCGGTCACGTCGAAGCGCAAGCACAGGCGAAAGCCGCACTTGAACATTATGATATTCCGGAATCGCTATGGAACAACTATCCGAATACATTCAGTGGCGGGGAGAAGCTGAGGCTCAATATTGCACGGGCGACCGTCAAGGCACCGAGGCTGCTGCTGCTCGATGAACCGACCGCCTCCCTCGACAATGCATCGAAAGTGAAGGTGCGCGAAGCCATTGCCAAACTGAAAGCGGAGGGCACGACACTGGTCGGCATCTTCCATGATCTCGAATTCATGGAAGGACTGTGTGATTCCGTCTATGACATGACGAATCAGGAAATGAGGCATGCACTGGCATGAAGGTCGATCTGCACGTCCACAGCAGCCTGTCCGACGGCTCGGATACTTACCAGGCGGTGCTTGATCAGGCGGTCCGGAATGATGTCCGCATACTGAGCTTCGTCGATCATGATATGACCGGCACTTTTAAGAAGGCACTGCCATATGCCAGACAGCTTGGCATCGCGCTCATTCCCGGCATCGAGATCTCTGCATATGATTTCAAACGGGACCGCAAGGTGCATGTGCTCGGCTACAACTATGATCTGGATGCACCGCATATCCACGAGCTGTGCAGGCCACTGCTCGAGCGCAGGGATGCTCATTCCGTATGGCAGATCGAGCAGATCAGAGCAGCCGGCTTCGATGTCGATCCAAAGCGCATAAGAGGGAGACTCGAGCCCGGCCAGTCGATCTACAAGCAGCACATCATGGCGGACATTACAGACGCACATTATACTTCTGATGCATACAAGGCACTGTACCGCAGCCTGTTCAAGGGACAGGGCGCGGCTTCTGGCGATATCCGGTATATCGATATCCATGATGCCCTCCGCGCCATCCGGGCGGACGGTGGTCAGGCGGTCATCGCCCATCCCGGCCAGCTCGACAGCTATGACCTGATCGAGGAAACGGCTGATCAGCTTGACGGCATCGAGCAGTACCATCCGGATCATGATGAAGCAGACATTGGAAGAGTGGCCGAACTGTGCCGGAAGCATCATTTATTTTCCACCGGCGGATCAGACTATCATGGCGATTTCGGGGATAAAGTCAATGTTGGAATCGATAAGGATTTGTTAATGGATGATCTGTTTGATTAACGTTGTGCAAAGTTGTGTTAATAGTATGTAAATCATGTTTACCAAGTGAAATGAATCAGGTTAAATGGATATGAAAATAAAACTTAGGAGTTGTCAATTGATGAAAAAATGGTTAGTAGGTCTGGCATCACTTACTCTGGTCCTTTCCGCATGTAATAGTGAAAGCAGCGAAGGAGAAGCAAACGCATCAAGCGAAGAACCGCTGACGATGGTCTGGTACCCGAATGAATCCGGTAATGAACTCTCCGGCGCACGTGACGCAATCGGCGGCATCATCGAGGAAGCGACAGGCCGCGAAGTTGAACATGAACTGACTACCGACTACGCAATCGCAATCGAAAGTCTGGTCAACGACAATGCAGATATTGCCTTCACCGGTGCTGAAGGATACATACAGGCAAAAGAAAGAAATGACGCATTGACACCGATCGCTGTTGCTTCCGGCCCAAGTGGTACGGAAGAAGATGCCCTCTACCACAGCTGGTTCGCAACAACGCCTGAAAACATGAGTGAATATGAAACTGCTGAAGGCGAATACGGTCTGGACAATTTTGAAGGCAAGAACTTCTCATTCGTATCGACAAGCTCCACTTCCGGTTTCAAAGTACCAGGAACAACACTTGTCAGCCACTTCAGCGAAAAGGAAGGCTATGAAAACCTTGAAATCGACCAGCTTGCTGAAAGCGGCACACTTTTCGGAGAAGTAATGTTCGGCAACACGCACCAGGGTTCAGCAGTCAACCTGCTTACAGGAAAAGCGGATGTCGCAGCATTCTGTGACAGCTGTGTTGCCAACTACGTTGAACTTTCAGAAGGCGAAGCAAATGCGCCAGGTTCCATCTACACAGTCGCTGAAAATGCAGAAGCACCTTTTGAGGATCTTGCTGGCGAAGAGTTCGGTATCCTGTCTGCAACACCAGTTCTGAATGCACCATTCATCGCCAACGGCAATACAGTGGACGAAGAAACGATTACAGCCATCACGGAAGCATTCACAGCTGAAGAAGTGGCAAACAACGAAGACATCTTCCTGCCGGAAGATTCCGAAGCGAACGGCCTGTTCTCAAAAACAGCGGATGAGCAGTTTGTACACGTTGACGACGCATGGTTCGATCCAATCAGAGAGCTTGGACAATAATAAAACTTTTGAAGGGGGGCACGCCTCTCTTCTTTATTTTGGAGGGTAACAGATGAACGTAGAAACGCTGACCAGACCGGAGCAGACGACCGGGAAGAAGACGCAGGAAGTCGTCTTTCCATTTCCCGAGGAAAAGGCGGATGACACCAGACAGGCCGACAGAAACAAACCGGTCATCATGGAGATCAGCAACATCGACAAGTCGTATTCAGCAAATAAGAAAGTACTTAAAGATATCTCTTTCGATATCCGAAAAGGTGAAGTGCTTTCCATCATCGGTCCTTCAGGTGCCGGAAAATCCACACTGCTCAGGATCATCAACCGCATGATCGAACCGAATAGTGGCAGCATCCGTTTCCAGGATAAGGATACGCTCAACATGAAGGGCAGATCGCTTCGCAATATGCGTACGGACATCGGCATGATCTTCCAGCACTACAACCTTGTCGATCGCCTGAGTGTCTTTGAAAATGTACTGCATGGCCGCCTCGGCTATAAGAGCAGCCTGCAGGGCATCTTCTCCATGTACTCGGAAGCGGAGAAGGAGAAGGCTGTCGAAATCATTTCGGAACTTGGCATCGAGGAGCAGATCTACAAGCGCTGTGATGAACTGAGTGGGGGACAGAAGCAACGTGTCGGCATCGCCCGTGCCCTGATCCAGGATCCGAAGATCATCCTGTGTGATGAACCGATCGCCTCACTCGACCCGAACTCCTCCAAGATCATCATGGAGTATTTGAGACGCATCTCACGCGAGCGGGACATCACGATCATCGTCAATCTGCACCAGCTGGATGTCGCAAAGCAGTATTCGGACCGGATCATCGGACTGAACGATGGCAGCATCGTCTTCAATGATGCGCCAGAGGCAATTACCGCTGAATCAATCAATCGCATATACGGCTCGAAACTCGATGAGCTGATTGTGGAATAGGTGAGATACGGATGGAAAAAACAAGTTCAATTCACGCAAGTGATATCAATATTATAAGAAAGAAGCATATGCGGCTCTTCATTGCGGGTCTTATTCTGCTTGCTCTGATCGTCGTGACCGGCACCATCACGAACTACAACCATATCGACGGTCTCGTATCGGTACCGGCGGCACTGCAGTGGCTGTTTGCCAACATGTATTTCAGCGGCAGTACATTGAGCCGTCTGCCGACTGTTCTGCGTCTGCTCTGGGAAACGGTCCTCATCTCGATCGTATCGACGACAACCGCAGCATTCTTTGCGATGCTCTTTGCGATTGTCGGATCGAAACGTACGAGCGTCAATGGGTTTCTGATGTACTTCGCAAAGCTCGTGGCATCCATCAGCCGTAACATTCCGGTTGTCGCCTGGGCGCTCATCCTGGTACTCAGCTTCGGTACGAATGCAGCGACCGGATTTCTGGCGCTGTTTTTCGGCACATTCGGATTCCTCGTCCGGGCATTCATCGAAACCATCGACGAAACTTCCGGAGATACGGTCGAAGCACTGAAGGCGACCGGCGCGACATATCCGCAAGTCATCTCGAAAGCTGTCATCCCGGAAAGCATGCCGCAGATGTTCAGCTGGGTCCTTTTCATGATCGAGACGAACATCAGAAGTGCCACACTCGTTGGACTCCTGACCGGTACGGGCATCGGCTATCTGTTCGACCTCTACTACAAGCAGCTGAACTATGAGATGGTATCGCTCATCACGCTTGCGATTGTCGTTGCGGTGCTTGCCATTGAAGTCGTCTCCAACTGGATAAGGAGGGAAATCCTGTAATGAGCACATACGTCGACCGCAACAGTAAAGGCAACATCAAGATCAGCCGCCCGAACAAGGGTCAGATGCGATTCCGCATTCTACTCATCGCAACCGTGCTTTTCACTATCGCCGGATTTTTCATGATGGACTATAAGGGGCTCGAACTCTGGCCGGCGATTACAGGAACCATCGAGAACATCAAGGATATGTTCCTTTCGCCGCAGTTCAACCAGACTACTTTCGGCAATGCAGTATGGCAGGTCATCGTGACACTGTCGCTGGCATTCCTGTCCACAGTGCTTGGTGCCGTCCTGTCGCTATTCTTGGCATTCGGTACTGCGATGAACCTGTCGAAGCCGTGGCTCAGCAATACCATCAAGGCATTCATCACCGTTGTCAGAGCCGTACCGACAGTGCTGTGGGTACTCATATTTGCGATTGCGGCCGGACTCGGTTCCGTCGCAGCCGTCATCGGCATGGTCTTCCACTCCATCGCCTATCTGGTCAAGGCCTACTCGGAAGCATTCGAGGAGATAGATGAAGGCAAGATCGAGGCGCTTAGAGCGACGGGATCCAGCTATACCCACATCCTGTTCCACGTGGTGATTCCGCAGACGAAGTCCTTCCTCATCGCCTGGACATTCCTGAGGTTTGAAATCAACTTCGGCGTTGCCGTCGCAATGGGCGCAGCAGCAGGCGCCGGCGGCATTGGATATGAGCTGTTCATGTCGAGTGGATTCTACTACGATATGAATGAAGTCGGAGCCATCACCTACATGATTCTGATTGTTGCCATCATCCTCGAAGTCATAGCCAACAAGCTGAAGGCAGCAGCCTGATACTATAACGGAACCTTTCATATCCCCCTCGTCACGTCCTGTGGCCGGGGGTTTATTCGTAAGAATTCAGGGTATTTCTAAACAAAAGCAGCTATAACGAGGGGGGAGCACGATGTCCAGAAAAATGAAGTTCATGATGGTACCGCTGTTTGCGATTGCACTCGCAGCATGCAATGGAGAAACTGTCGAAGTGGACGAGACGGAAGTGGAAGAAGAAGAAGCAGAGGAAGAAATGGAAGAGACCGATGCAGGCAGTGAAGAAGACTAGAATGTCCTTCATTAAAGCCGAAAGAGAGTCTTGGATACCCGGATCAGCTGATTCGGGTGTTTATATGGATATGGGACGGGTACATTTCATATCAGAGTGTTTTTACGACGAGAGGTGAATGTAATGTCCAAAATACTGAGATTCATGATGATACCTGTATTCATTTTCGCACTCTCTGCATGCTCCGAGGAGGATGTCGAACTCAATCCGGATTCGGGTGGCGCCGGAGTGGAAGAAAGTGAAGGTGATGCAGAAGAAACGGAAGATAATGAAAGTGAAGATGAAACAGAAAGCGACGAGGACGAAGAAGACTAGGTTTACCAGCACCCGGACCATGAAGGTTCGGGTGCTTTTATGGTTGCTGCTCCAATGGTTAGCCTTTGCAGAGAAGTGGCGAACCTGATGGCAGTGCATCAGGTCCGGCGTCTGCCGATTGTTGAAAAAGACCGTCTTGTCGGCATCATATCACTTGGAAATGTAGCAGTGGATGAAAATGATCTATTCGGCTCGGACATTGCGCTTGGAGAGATTTCCAGGTATCCAGACTCGAAAATATAGGTCGATCAATTGAAAGAGGGCAGTGCCAGATGAATTGGCACTGCCCTTTAATATTCAGAATCTATCTTCTCCGGTCATCGTAGTGCATGGAGCTGTCATCCGTCTCTGTAATATCCACTTCTTCACGGCGGACTTCTTCTGTAATGTGCTCTTTACCGGTAACAATCTTCTTGCGGACGACGATCTCTTCCGTGACGACCCGCTCTTTGATGATGCGTACCCGTTCCTCAGTAAGCGGAATGCGCATGACACCATCTTCGTCATCTGAATCATCCCTGCTGTATGCTTCCAGTGTCGGTGCGCCTTCAACCGGCAGTCTGTCCACAGTCACCTCTTCACGATCGACCGGCACGTCGAATTCCTGAAGTTCAGTCACCACATGCTTATCGATGCCGACTTCGCCGACTTTGACATTCCGCTTATCGATATTCAATCTCTCTTCATGAAGCGGCATTGTCTCTTCCGCAGATGATGAAGACCTGTCGGCAGTGAGATCCGCTGTTGTGTGATCTGCTGTATGGGTGTCCTCATCCCTGTAGGTATAGCTGCTGCCTGTGGTTCTTGGATTCTCATCTACAGCACCTGTCCGCTCATCGATGTGCAGCAGCAGTTTGCCATCCATCAGTGCAGACTTGTACTCCTCCTGCTCCTTTGGCGACAGCTGCATGCTGTTCATCACCTGCTGTTCAGGGTCCTCATCAGCAAACCAGGCAACAATCCTGTCCCAGGTGTCCGCTTCAGTACTTTTCTTGTTCACTTCCAGATACTCGAGCTTCGTGCCCTCGAGGCTCTCCCGGGAGATTACAGTCATCTGATCTTCCCGCGTGCCATTAAGTTTCAGGTGCTCTATTCTGCCAAGCAGATCCGTCTCACTTGCGAATGATTCTATTCTTCCCATATATTACGCCTCCAATGTCTACTAGTGCTTATCTGATTTAATAGTTAAATACCCCTGAAGCTATTTGTTAAACGATTGGATGCAAGGGAGTGAGACTGCTTGGTGTCGATCAGTACATCTGCTTGATGCGGATTGTGTTCATGCTACTTGATGACCAATGAATCAAGATCTCTTGGATAGTCCGTAATGACTTCTGTGCCTGATTCTGTGAGCACCACTGTATCCGAATGTCTGAAGCCGCCGACACCTGGAATGTAGATGCCGGGTTCAATACAGAATACCATGCCGGGTTCAAGGACAAGGTCGTTATCGAACCGGAGTGATGGTTCTTCGTGGAAGCCGACGCCGATGCCATGACCGGTCCTATGGACGACATACTCCTCAAGCCCCGCCTTTTTGATGACATCCAGTGCCTGCTGGTTCACTTCTCTTGCCGTGACACCCACTTTGATGAAATTGAGCGCCGCCTGCTGGGCCTGTACCATGACTTCAAATGTTTCCCGCTGTCTTGGCGTGGGCTCCCCGACGAAGTATGTACGTTCGCATTCTGCGCGATAGCCGTTCAGACCTACTTGCCGGCTATGGATGATGATATCCTTGTTTTCGAGCTGTCTGGTATTGGAGAAGACGTGTGGCATATTCGTCCGTTCCACACCGGAAGGGGACATGACGAAATAGTCGAGTGTGGAGTTCGGAAAATGCTTCGGCACTTCCTTGAACAGGTATTCATTACCGTAGTAGTCGATTTCAAGTTCAGACATGCCAATCTTTGTATTTGTAATCGTCTTTTCAAGTGCATTGCTGACCAGTCTTCCGGAATGGCGCATCGCTTCGATCTCCTCGTCACTTTTCACTGCACGCATTGTCGCAACTTCATCCTGGATGTTGCGGATATCGAATCCACTTTCCATCAGTTTCAGTGTGATATCCGTCGGTAGGGCGTTATATTCAATGCCGACCGTACTGCCTTTTTCAAGCTTCGACAGGACAGTATCGACCTGCTCAAGATAGGAACGGCCACCTGTTCTGTTTTCCACTTCGTTATAAATATACAGATGATCTGCATTTGTCTTTTCCTTGGCATGTTCCTCTTCAAGTGCCGGGATGATCAGGCTTTCCTGATCTTTCTCGATAACCAGAAGGATGGGTCTTGAGTAGAGGATGGCTTTCAATCCGCTGAAGTAGAACTGGTTTTCGAAATTTGAAATGAGAGCGACGTCAATGGCATTGTCTTTCATAAACGATTTCAGACGTTGTGTCCGTTGTTTGATATTCAATGTAATCATCTCCTTTTCTGAATTGTAACAATAAACGGAAATATTATCATATGTTTATCGCATGTTATCGAATACAGGAAAGGTGCAACCGCCGAAATCGGCAATTGCACCTGTAGGTATTAATCTTATTCTGCTGTATTCTCTTCAATGATGACATTGGCATTCAGCACCTGGACGCGCTTGCCATTCAGATTGATGATCAGCTGTCCGCCGTCATTGACTTCGGTCCGTACATTCTTACCTTCGTACTCCGCAATGACTTCACCGGTCTGGCTGTAGACGGTAATCTTGCGATCGAGGCCTTCCGTATTGGACTTGAAGTTGGTGACAGTGTCGTCCCACATTGTACAACCGCTAAGCAGCATACTGCCTGCCAGAACTGTAGATACTATTAGTTTCTTCATTATTTCCTCCATTTTATGTATGCGATATGATTGAATATTACATTTTTATTCTATCATAGGAAGTGTCAATTCATGAATGCGTTCTTCATATATTTCCCAATTGGAAGTGAAATGTATCATTCTATGATTTTGGGGAATAGTAGCAGTGAGGTGATTATAAATGGCAAGGCAACTACGTAATATGAATAAGCAGCTCGACGGTATCATGAAAGCGTTCGGCAAGGATGCGAACCGCATCTGGAAAAAGGGGATCGAATCCAAACAGATTTCCCCTTCCATTCTTAAAACCAATGATGGCAGAAGGGCAGTCGACCACAAGGACCTGGACGAGAAGGTCCAGAAGGCTTTCAATCTGTCGGAAGAGGAGGCACTGACCGGTGTCTATCTGATCTTCAAAGGATCGGATCTTTTCTATGTCGGACATAGTACCAATATTGCGAGACGTCTGAAGCGGCATTTCAGCAAACCGTTCGAAAAGAAGGTGAGCCGTGAGGAGAAGCGGAATAAACCATTCACTACAGTGTTGGAGAAAAGAAATATGAGCATTGCCATCTACAGAATTACGGATGAGCAGAACTATATGTTCAGAAAGACGCTGGATCGGATCATTACGTATACCCAGGTGCCTGAATACTTGAAACAGACGCTTGGCAACCCGGAGGATGAGCGGACCACTACACGGAGAACCCGCACGAGCCACAAGCGTACAACCGCTTAACTGCTATAAATGAAGGAGCCGAATCCGGCTCCTTTTTCTAATCGATCAGGCCGGCAGCATAGAAAGGGCCTTTGACGGTCAGTGTTTCAAGTACATCAGCAAGTACTTCACTAGATTCCCTTCTGCCATTTTCCAGCCATGTCCGGATGAGACCAACGTGGGCGTTCGTAATGTAGGCAATCAGATACTCCCTGTCGACACGGAGTCTGCTTTCATCAATGAGCTGGTGGCTGTGGGTCTGGTAGTAGTCGAACATGTACGTCCGCACCTTGTATTCGAACTGGTTGCCGCCATGGTTGTTGAACAGGGTGATGATCTTATCGGCATTGTCATCGACATAGCGGAATGTTTCAGTGGCAATCTTCTTTGGCATGCCGATGCCGAGCGGCTGTTCGTCTTCAATATTGCGTGTCAGAATTTCAGCAAGTCCCTGGAGCAGGGTGTTTTCATATGACTCGAGCAGATCATATTTATCCAGGTAGTGCTTGTAGAAGGTGCCCCGGTTGATTAGTGCCTCCTCTGCGATATCCTTGATGGTCATCGCTTCAAATCCCTTTTCACGGATCAGTTTCGTAAAAGCGGCATCGATGGCACGCTTCGTCTTTATAGTTCTCAGGTCTTTTTTATCATTCATCATAACTTTTCTCTTCTTTCCATATAAGCGACAGTTGGGTATCATGTGTTGAATAAGCAACTATCTGCTAATTATTGATGATTGAATTATAAGCTGTACCGAGTAGAATAATGAACACGGTGTTTGTTAACATATTAAACTTTGGAAAGAGGAAAAGCAATGTTCGAAGATTTCAGGCATCTGATGAAAAGACCCATACTGATTATTTCACTACTGGCAATAGCGACAATTCCTGCCATCTATACCTCGATATTTCTTGGATCGATGTGGGATCCGTATTCCAATACGGATGAATTGACGATACAGGTGGTCAACCATGATGAAGGGGCCACTGTGAACGGAGAAGATATCAATCTTGGTGCAGATATTGAAGCAGCACTGGAAGAAAACGATGACTTCGACTGGCAGATGGCAGACCGGGAAGCCGCCGACCAGTCACTGGAGCAAGGCGAATCGTACGCGGTTGTTGTCATTCCGGAAACTGCCTCGAGCGACGCTGCAACACTTCTGGATGCATCACCGAAGAAGGTGGGCATCGAAATAGAGACCAATCCAGGGTACAACTATCTCGGATCTGTCATGGGCGGCCAGGCAGGGACGGCAATAAAGGATGAGATCGGCCAGTCGATTACACGTCTCTATACTGAAAATCTGCTTGAAACCCTCGATGATATCAGAACAAGCAATAATGAACTGATTGATGCACTGACAGAAATGCAGTCGGGTGTCGATGAGCTTATAGCGGGTACTGAAGAAGTCCAAACCGGCATTGAAGATATCGGCTCGACAGTCGATACGTCCACATCAGACCTTGCAGCAGGCAACCAGCAGGTGACGGATGGATTGAACACACTGGATGAAAACCTGACCGGGTACGAAAATCAGGTGCCACCACAGCTGGCCCAGCCGGTTGCCGCCATGCAGGCAGGCGTATCTGAACTGATTTCAGGCAACCAGTCCGTCCAGACGGGGATAGAAGACCTCGGCAATGGTGTGACTTCCGGCACAGATGAACTGGCTCAGGGCAACACTTCTGTCACAAACGGTCTGAATGAGCTTGATGATTCCCTGACACAGATGATCGAAGAAGTGGCAGACGGCAATGCGCAGCTCGAAGCGCTGTCACTGAATGAGGAAAATGCATCCTCCATCACAGATCCAGTGGAAGTGGTGGAATCCGAACTGACGCACATCGGCAACTACGGACAGACATTTGCACCATTCATCATTTCTGTCAGCCTGTTTCTCGGCAGTGTCGCTTTCAGTGTCCTGTATCCAATCAACCGTGCTGCTGAACACTACAGAAGCTTCATGCATATGACAGTCAGCAAACTGCTGCTGATACTGACCCAGACACTGGTCACGTCACTGCTGCTCAGTGCTGTACTGATATTCGGTTTTCACCTCGAAATCGAAAACCTCTCGATGTTTCTATGGATTCTTGTACTCTGGAACCTGGCTGCCATGATGTTTATCAGTGTACTGGTGGCACTGCTCGGCAACGTGGGTAAATTCATCGCCATTGTATTTCTGATACTGCAGATATCTTCCAGTGCGAGCACATTTCCGATCCAGACGACCGGGCCGCTCTACCAGTACTTGCACTCGCTACTTCCGATGAGCTACGTTGTGACCGCCATGCGCGAAGCCGTCTTCGATTTCGAAGCCGCACTGGCAACAAGTGATGCACTCATCTACCTGATTGTGGTCATCGCTCTCGGACTGGTACTATTTGCAGTCATCACAGCATTGAAATGGAGATACACGAAGTTCGAGAACATTACACGTACGATGAGTCGTGTGGAATATTAGAAATTAGAACCGTTCTTTTCTGATGGGGTTTCATAGTAATAATGAATGATGGTAAAATAAAAACCATTATATGGATTTAGTTCATTATATTACTATACATCAGGAGAGGACGTTTTATTTTGCAAAAATCGACCAGAATCATCATGTGGGGGCTATCATCCATATTTGTCATCGGCCTGATTGCGGCAGGTGTCATCGTGCTGATGTTCTCAGACAACGCACAGAATCTGTTTTCATCAGAAGCCGCTGGAAATGATTCTGATGAAACTTCACAAGGCGATACAGACTCCAAAGAACTGGATTCATTAAAAGCATCCGAGGAGGAGTTTGAAGTATCAGACGAGGCAACCAGCACAGGCATACCGAGTGAGAAGATGTTTGCAGACAGCATCCACCATATGACCCATCAGAAAGTCGAGGCAGCACAAAAGTGGGGCCATCTGGAGATCACCGACGAACGGCTGAAGCAGAAATACGAAACAGCGAAGACATCCGATTATGAGTATAGGGCATTCTACATGGAGACATTGAAAGCATGGATGAATGGGGATTTCTCCAATGCCGTCGAAGTACATAATGTCATCTGGAACGAACGCAACGGCAGTGTCGGCCAAGCGACCGGATTGATGTCACCGAAAGAAGAAATGGAATACAAGAACGCGCATTTTGAATAGGGCAGGCCGAAAGGCCTGTTTTTTATTACATTAAAGCTTCAGAATCGGTATAATGCTCTTAACAAACTGAAGGAGAGATGCTCATGAAACACCTTGGTACAAAAACCATGAAGACCGACCGCCTGCTACTCCGACCACTTCTGATTGAAGATGCGGAAGCAATGTACGGCAACTGGGCATCGGATCCCGCGGTGACGAAGTATCTGACATGGCCGGCACACCAGTCGATGGATGTCACAAGACTGAGCCTGAAGTACTGGATCTCCCAGTATGACAGGAAGGATTTCTACCAATGGGGCATTGTGCCGGAAGGCATGGAAACCCCCATCGGAACCATCAGCGTGGTGGATCATGATGATTCGGTCGGCATGGTCCATATCGGCTACTGCATCGGCCGGTCTTGGTGGGGCAAAGGATATACGACGGAGGCGTTCCGTCATCTCATCGGCTTCTTCTTCGATGAAGTGGGTGTAAACCGCATCGAGTCGAAGTATGATGTCAGAAACACCGGTTCCGGCAAAGTGATGGAGAAGTGCGGTCTGCTGTATGAAGGAACGACGCGTGGGTCTGATGTGAACAATCAGGGGATATGCGATTCGGCACTTTACGGCATGATCCGGAGCGACTATCTGGAGTAGCAAAATAAGAGCGGATATCCTAGCCTTGGATGTCCGCTCTTATAATATATGGTATGAAAATTTTCTACACCATCACGGCACTTCTCGTATGGTGTCTGCCGACTGGAACGACGGATGGTGTGCTTGAGATCGGATCTTCGACGACGACGGATTCGAGTTCGAAGACCTGCTTGATGAGGTCGGATGTAATGACATCGTCCGGTGCACCTTCCGCAACCAGTCTACCTTTTTGCATCGCAAAGATGTGATCGGCGTAGCGTGCCGACAGGTTGATGTCGTGCAGCACCATGACGATGGTTGTACCGTGAATCTTGTTGAAGTCCATCAGCAGGTCGAGAATCTCGATCTGGTAGGTGATATCGAGAAATGTCGTCGGCTCGTCGAGGAACAGGATATCGGTCTGCTGGGCGAGTGCCATGGCAATCCAGACGCGCTGCCTCTGTCCGCCTGAGAGTTCGTCGATGCTGCGGTCTGCGAGTTCCGTGATGTTCATCGCCTCCATCGCATCTGCGACGGCCTCATAGTCTGCCTTCGACCAGCCGCCGAACATGGACTGGTGGGGGAATCGGCCACGGCCGACGAGGTCCGATACTTTGATGCCTTCAGGCACGATCGGTGACTGGGGCAGCATGCCGAGTACTTGCGCGAACTTCTTCGGTGGTATCTTCGATACCGGCCTGCCATCGAGTTCAAGTGCGCCCTGCGACGGCTTGATCAGCCTGGCCATCGTTTTTAGCAATGTCGATTTGCCGGAGGCATTGGCGGCGATGATGACGCTGATCTTATTGCTCGGAATCTCAAGACTGATATCGTGAAGAATCGGTTTATTTTCATAGCCGGCGACAAGGCCATTGGCTCTATATATATGTTCTGGCATTATAATTCTCCTTTTTGATTCATTCTTATAAGCAGGTAGATCAGGTAGGGGGCGCCGATGATGCCGGTGATGACGCCTACCGGATATCTTGTCGCAAAGGCGAACTGGCCGACAAGATCGCTAGCCAGTACGAGCACGATACCGACGAGCCCCGCCGGCAGAAGGCTTGAAAATCCTGGTCCTGCGAGCCGTTTTGCGATCGGTCCTGCGAGGAACGATATGAAGGCGATCGGACCAGTAATGGAGGTGGCAATGGAAATCATGGCCACTGAACCGAGTATCAGGATGACTCTCGTTAAATCTGTTCTGACACCGAGTGTCGTCGCCATCTGTTCGCCGAGCTCAAGCATGCTGAGACTTCTGCTAAAGAGCAGGATGAGCGGGACGAGAATGGCGACCGCAATCGCAATCGGCGGGATCGCCGACATGGTCACGCCGTTCAGGCTGCCGTTCAGCCATCTGAGTACCGATGGAATATCCTGTTCTGCACTGATCAGCATCATGTAGGAGATCGCTGCATTCAGCATGGCCTGGATGCCGATGCCGATCAGGATCAGCTTGCCGATCGAGAATGACTTTCCTCTTGATAATACATACATGACGATGACTGTGGCAAGTCCGCCGATGATGGATGCCGTAGAGATTACGGAGTTGTTCGCCCCCAGTATGACAATGCAGAATACCGCCGCCATGCTGGCACCGGTAGTGACGCCGAGTACATTCGGATTGGCGAGCGGGTTGCGCAGCATCGTCTGGAATACATCACCAGCGATGCCGAATGCAAATCCGACGAGTATGGCGGCAAGCATTCTCGGGAGTCGCAGCGTTGTTACTGTAAACGATACACCCTCGATGGATTCACCAAACAATGCCCGGATGACTTCACCGACAGGGTGGATGGTGTTGCCGAGCATGAGCATCATCATCGAAAGTGCCAGCGTCATGATCGTGAGCAGCCCGGTGACAATCAGCCAGCGGCGCTGTCGCTTTCGTCTGCCTACTTTGATCAGTGTAATGGTGTCGTGTGTCATAATGAACCTACTTTCGAGCGGATGGCGAGCGCAATAAGCAATGGCGCACCGACAAATGCAGTGACCACGCCGACTTCAAGCTCGCCCGGACTGCCGAGTATTCTGCCGATCACATCGGAGGCGGTCAATATGACACCGCCGAGCAGCGCAGCTCCGGGAATGACCATTCTGAGGTCCGGTCCCAAAATCAGCCTGACAAGGTGTGTCGACAGCAGTCCGATGAATCCGATCGGTCCGGCCAGTGCAGTTGCCGCACCACACAGTATCACTGCCCCGAGTGACGAAACGAGCCGAATCAGGCCGGTGCGCACACCGAGTCCTTTCGCCGCTTCATCCCCGAGTGCCATTGCATTCAGTGCAGCAGAGCAGATCACTGCGATGATGATGCCGAACAAGAGGAACGGGGAGAACAATACGATGTTATCCCAGCTGCCCGATCCGACGCTGCCGACCTGCCAGAAGCGGAACTGGTCCATGACGTGTGAGCGGGGAATCATGACTGCCGTCACCAGGGAAGACAGCGCGGCACTTGTCGCCGCACCTGCCAGCACAAGTTTCAGAGGCGTTGCGCCATTTTTCCCGAGTGATCCGATACCGAATACGAAAACAGCAGTGATGATTGCTCCTGCCAAAGCAAACCACATGTAGCTCGCTGCACTGCTGATGTTGAAATATGCAATGCCGGAGACGATGAAAAGTGAGGCGCCCGTATTGACGCCGAGTATGCTCGGGTCGGCAATCGGATTGCGGGTCACTGACTGCATCAACGCCCCGGAAACGCCAAGTGCCGCCCCACATAGCAGGGCGAACACTGTTCTTGCGATTCTTTTTCTGACGATATTTGCTTCATATGTTTCCACCGATGGATTGAACAGGCCATCCACCAATCCGTCCATGCCGACCATGCGCGAGCCGAATGCCAGCGAAGCGGCGGAGGAGAGGACAAGCAGGATGGAAAATATCAATGACCATCTGATCAGGAGTGCGGGAACATGTGTCTTCTGTTTTCGTATCAGTGGGAGGGCGCTACTCGGCCGCCTTGTCAACTGCGTCACCAATCATCTGCAGATACTCATCGATGGTGTATGAGGTTGAAAGGGGTGTTGGTGTGCCGGCAGCTACAATTGGAGAATCACTTTCGATGAAGACGACAGAACCACGTTCGATCGCTGGAATCTCACCGAGCAGCGGGTCCGCCTGCAATGTTTCAAGCAGTTCCTGGTTGCCGTATCCGACGAGGATGTCTGCATCGTATAGCGCCTGTGCATTTTCACTGCTCAAGTTGAGTGAGTAGCTTTCCGGATCTTCAATCATGTCAGTGACACTTTCAGGGACTGTCATGCCGAGTTCCTCGAGGAATTTCACTCTTGAATCAGCAGGTGTGTAGATGTGCATCTGGGACAGATCATCTGCAGAGAAGTTCGTCCAGACGACCTGCTTGCCTTCAATCTGCGGATATTCTGCAACTTTTTCCTGAACCATAGCCTCAGTATCTTCAATCAGCTGCTGGCCTTCTGCCTCCATGCCCATGCCTTTGGCATTCATCGTCACCTGTTCACGCCAAGATGTTGCCCATGCCGCTTCAGGATATGCAACAACCGGTGCAATTTCACTCAGCAGGTCGTAGTCTTCTTGTGTAATGCCGGAGTAGGCTGCAAGGATGACATCCGGATTGGAATCGGAGATGGCTTCAAAATCAAGACCGTCCGTATCCTGGAAGACATTGGGGTCTTCCACACCGAGTTCATCGAGCTTCTCCTTCGTCCAAGGGAGGAGACCGCTGTCATCCTGCACGCCGAAGTTCGCTGCGGAGAAACCGACAGGCTCGACACCCAGAGCAAGCGCAACATCCTGGTTGCCCCATTGGATGGTCGCAACACGCTCAGGCTTTTCTTCGATCACTGTTTCGCCGAATGCATGTTCAACCGTGATTGGATAGCTCGCACTTTCCTCAGATGATGCCTCTGTGCTTTCTTCAGTACTTTCTTCATTTGATGCGCTGCCACTGCCTGCTTCCTCAGTGGAGGCTGCCTCTTCCTGGTTGGAGCAACCGACAATGAATACGAAAATCAACGCAGCGATAAGTAGGGGGAGAAATGGTCGTTTACCAAATGTGTGCATTCTATTCTTCCTTTCCGTTCTATAATGGGGCGAAAACTGCCCTCTAACTGTTGTCCGCCTTGTGATATGTAGCATCTGAAACTTAATTGAAAATGATTCTCATTTCCAATTAAGTTTAATCTATAACTTTCCCAATCGTCTGTCAAGGATGAGGAGAAGATCTTAAGGCGAAAGTTTGAATATTTCAGAATAGAAGGCAAATATAGATGTAAAGTGCATTTATATAGAAGGAAAAATAAAAGCCACCATGGAAATGGTGGCGAGTCGTCCAGTACATATTTTGCTATACTACTTGAAATTATGTTTCTTCGGCATGTCCGGGATGAAAGGCAGAAGCTGTTCTTTTGCCACTTCATACACACGCGTCAGTTCCGCTACCGGATCCTCATGCTCATCCACACGGAGATCCACAAGCGGGTAGTCCTCCGTATCGTAGACTTTGAGTGCCGCAGACTGCTTGCCGCGTTTGTCTCCGCCTGCTTTCTGACCTGCCTGCAGTGCACGAAGCAGTCTTTCCGATAATTCCAGGTCGGAATGGATGACAAACGTCCGCTGCATGTCGGTGAGCGTCTTTTCATTTACGAGCATATTGCCGGCAACAACAAAGCCGTCCCCTTCCAAGTGGTTGTAATAGCCTTCACATTCATCACCCGAGAAAGCAGCAGTATTACCATCGGCATCCACAATCGCAAACTGCCTGTACTCCAAGTCCTGTTCTTCAGAAATGATTTTGTTCTTCGCTTCCGCAGCAGTCATCCCGGAGCCGAGGTACCGAAGCCCCCTGATACCGATATACGGATTGACAAATGACTGTGTCGCAATCGCACCCGTTCCAGCCTTTACAAATGGGACCAGCATACCGACAGCCGGCAGTTTTGTTGAGACAGCCACACCCAGTTGCCCCGTTTTCGGACATCTGGCTGTAATGGAGAAAGTATTTAGTTCCAGCATGGATCATCCACCTCTATGTGTTTATTTGATATTCTTCTTATTACCAATCTACACTAGATTGTAACAAGTGCCAATCAGTTTACTTTTTGTAACTTTTGCCCTAACGTAGTAGTTGAAACTGTTTGAATACGGTTACACAACTATAGGAGGTCATACAATGGGAAGATTGCAGGACAAGGTTATTCTGATTACTGGCGGAGCAAGTGGACTTGGACAGGCGGCTGCCATCCAGGCAGCCAAAGAAGGCGCAAAACTGTCACTTGTCGATCTGAATGCAGAAACACTGGAAGAGACACAGAAAATCATCAAGGATAGTGTATCCGATGCAGAAGTGCTGATGATCACCGCTGATGTTTCCGATGAAGCGGCAGTGAAAACTTATGTCGACCAGACGGTATCCGATTTCGGACGCATTGATGGATTTTTCAACAATGCCGGTATCGAAGGCAAACAGAATCTGACAGAGAACTATGGCAGTGACGAATTCGGCAAAGTCGTCGGCATCAACCTGAACGGCGTATTCTATGGTATGAAGTACGTACTTGAAGTGATGAAGAAGCAGGGCTCAGGATCCATCGTCAACACTGCATCCGTCGGGGGCATCCGCGGTGTCGGCAACCAGTCCGGCTATGCAGCAAGCAAGCACGGTGTCGTCGGTCTGACACGCAACTCCGCAGTGGAGTATGGTGAATTCGGTATCAGCATCAATGCCATCGCACCGGGTGCCATCATGACAGCCATGGTCGAAGGATCACTGCGTCAGATAGGCGGCGACAACTGGGAGGAAGCCGGCAAGGAATTCGTCAGCGTCAATCCGATGAAACGCTTCGGCAGACCAGAAGAAGTCGCTGCCCTCGTATCCTTCCTGCTCAGTCAGGAATCCCAGTTCATCAATGGTGCAACGATTCCGATCGATGGTGGACAATCCTATAAATATTAAGCAGTAAACGATGATGCAGATGAAACCCGATTCCAGTTAAGGAGTCGGGTTTCTTATTTTGCTGAGTACTACTCTTTCTCAAGCCTCTTGATATATTCCTCGAGCTTTTCCTTGTCTTCACCGGTCGTTTCTGGATATTTCGGATCAAGCCGCTCCAGCAGATCGAGCATGATCTCGTTCACCAGGCGGCGGCTGTGCCATTCGTCATCTGCTGGCAAGACGAACCATGGCGCGTAATCGGTTGATGTTTCGTTCAGCATATCCTCGAATACTTTCTGATACTCATCCCAGTGCTCCCGCTCTTCAACATCCGAGAAGGAGAATTCCCATTGTTTATCCGGATTTTTCATCCGCTCCAGCAGACGTCTTTTCTGTTCATCCTTAGACATATGAAAGAAGAATTTGACGATATGAAAATTGTTCTGGTAAAGGTATTTCTCAAAATTTCTGATCTGCTCAAAACGGAGGGACCAGATTGTAGTCTCATCTGCACCCTCAGGATAATCTCCTTCGAGCAGAACATCATGGATGCGGGGCGCAATGACTTCCTCATAATGGGAACGGTTCAAAATGCCGACTTCACCGCGCGCCGGCAGGGCGTTATGCAGGCGCCACAAATAATCATGCTTCATTTCCTCTTCAGTCGGCTTGCTCAAAGTCGTCGTCTTCAGACCCTGGGGGTTGAGGTTTACGAATATATGGCTGATCGATTCATCTTTCCCGGCAGCATCCAGCGCCTGCAGCACAACGAGGATTCCGTGCTTCTCCTCGGCATTCATTTTCATATGCAGGTCCTTGAGCTTTTTTACCAATGGGGGGATGATTTCATCTCTGATCTTCTCATTGTCATTCGTCTTATTCTCAGTCGTCGGGTAGTCACTGAGCTTTATTTTTTCATCACCTGTTACTTTGTAATAATTAAGATCCATCCCTATCCGCTCCTTTTTAGAGTAGTACCCATAAGGGTTCCAATTAAACGCAGAATACATATGAACCATCTGTCACTAAACGTTCAATAGTTGACATGATCGTTGTGACTAAAAATCAGAATAGTGTGATACAGTAAACATGTATAAAAAATATATGTTTAAGTGGGAGTGTTATTATGACAGCAGTCAGTGAAAAGATGTGGGTCAGTGATATCGTCAAGGAAATTCCCAAGAGCGCAGATATATTCAGGAAAAACAGGATCGACTACTGCTGTGGTGGCAGGATGCCGATGGCAGAAGCGGTGGAAGCACGGGGTCTTGATCTCGAGAGCATGATGGAGAAGATCGATAATATCGATCAGCATGAAGGCGGTGGCATCGATGTGAAATATCTGGATGCGGCAGCCATCATCACCTTTATCCAGAACAGATACCATAAGGAGCTGATGAATGAACTTTCAGCACTGGCACCTTATGTGAGGAAACTTGCCAGAAAGCATGGACCGGACGAGCCGCACCTCGTGAGACTTGAGGAACTGTACCGGACGTTGAAAAATGAAATGTTGGCACATACGGAAGATGAGGATAGAAATGTATTTCCGCTGATCATGGAATTCATGAAGGATACGACTTCTGATCTTGTGGAAACAGTAAAACCGCATGTTGAAGGGCTTGAAGCGGACCATGAAGCGGTCGGCGATATTTTGAAGGAGATGCGGGACATCACGGATGATTTCACACCACATGAATCGGCATGTGGCACGTATAGACTTGTATATGCCAGACTGGAAAAGCTTGAGAAGGACACATTCGAGCATGTGCATCTTGAAAATAATGTACTGTTTGAAAGAGTAAGAAAGGCAATCTAGCTTCCATATTATTTGTTGGAATATTCAGTTAATGTTATGATGGTCAAAAGGGGTGTGATGAATGAATAGACACTACACTGGGCGAGAGGACTATTTGATGGAGTATCGCAAAAACGACTACGAACCTTTGCAGCTGAACGTTCAAAGAAAACCCGACACGATCATGGAGTTTGCATTCTGGGGAATGTGGACGCTCATCAAACACCTGATCATCCGCTAGAGAACAAGAAAGGGAAGGCATTCAGCCTTCCCTTTTACTGTGCAGCGGCTTTCTGGTTTCTGCGATACGTAAAAAACGTGCTTGTTATTGCGGTGCCCATCGCAATCCAGAACATGCCTGAACCCGGATGAAAGCCGATATGGGACGCGCCGCCGAACTGATCCAGTACTACGACCAGGGACAGAATGTACATCTCGAAGAGAAGAACAAACCGCCATGACTCCTGTCTTTTTATGCCGGTCTCTTTGTAATGGATGTGGTTGGCGATGATATCTGCGATTGCCAATATGATGAGCAGCGCGAAGACGGCTGTCTGGCTTTGCCGGGTGGAGATGGAGAGTCCAGAGAACTGATCCATGATAACCATGAGCGACAAGAAAACGATACTCAACAATGTAAGTATACTGTGAATCCTGATGACATCATCCCCTTATTCGTCTTCCATTTTTCGAAAGCGTCTGATGCGTATTTCACCTGATACAATATTAAAAAAAATCAGAATAATTGTGAATGCGAGTATGCTGCTTATGAACATCAACAGATTAAAGTTGAAACTGCGGTCGATGAGGCTTTTAACCAGTAGTTCAACGATGGTAATGAAGATCGCACCGGCAATGGATTCCATAAGGTAGATGCCGAATCGTCCGGCGAAGCGCCCTTTCTTATAAGGCAGTTCTTTTCTTGAGATGGGTGAGTAGATCAGATCATCGGTTTCATTTCTGAATGCGATTACGGAGAAGACTATGAATGACACCATAACAAAATAAAGATCATTCTGAACCATGTTCGTATTCCAGATATCCATTGCGACAAGCAGCATGCGGATGATCATATAGCTCCATATGAGCAGCAGGGTGATGAGTGCGGCGTTACCTGCGGATTTCCTTTTACGTTCATCCCCTATGAAACGATCAAGCAGCTTTTCCATGAAAATTCCCATCCTTTATCGTTTTATTCTTCATCCCAGAATAAGTCGTCGAGTGTGCAGTGGAGGACTTTGCAGACTTTGAGGCACAGGGCGAGCGAAGGATTGTATTCTCCCTTTTCTATCAGGTTGATGGTCTGCCTGCTGACACCTGTTTTCTGTGCCAGGTCCTTCTGGGTGAGATCCAGGGCGGCACGTGCGCTTTTCATTTTCAAATTTTTTGCCAAGAAATCACCTCTTCTTTATAAGTATATTATACCATTCTAAAAGTAAAATATATATTACTTTAATTTATATATAGACGTTATTCGAATATGTAAATATAAAACAGCCGGCCCCTGGAGGGAGGGACGGCTGATGGTTCAATCTATTGGTATGGGTTGGAACGCTTGATTACTGGTTTCTTGCTCTGAGTCTGAACAGTACGGCTGAGAGCAGTGCGATACCAGCAATGATGCTGATCAATAGTGCGTTGTTCTGCTCTGGAGCCATTGCGGTATTCGGCATTTCTTCAGGCATTTCGGACATGAACATGTCTGGCATTTGTGTCACGATTGCACTGGCGAGCCCTTTACTTGGATTGAACATGTGATGATATGCTTCGCGAGTCTGGTCATATGCGACTTCATAATCACCGCTGGAGTAGGCATCGAATGCACCGATCAGCTGGTTGACGTGCATTTCGAGTCCTTCTGCAAGCGCGTCACTTGCCAGGTTGCCTTCTGTTGCTGTTTCCATGAATTTCGAGAATTCTTCTTTATACATATTGAGATTATTCAGTGCTTCTTCCTGTGCAGCTGTGTCTTCTGCAGCTGTGGCATTAACGTAGTCGACGAAGTAGCCGATATGCTCAGCCCACATTGCTTTAAACTGCTGTCCGGCTTCTTCACCGTAGACACCTGTAACTGCTTCTGTCAGACCTTGTGTGTTGTTGCTTAAAGCTTGGGCGGATGCTTCGAAGTCCTCAGCGCCGTCAATGCCGTTCTGCATGGCCATGGCTGCAAGGCCAGCGTGTTCACTGAACAGGTAGTTCAGATCGGAACGGAGGTCAGCTGCTTTTGTTGCTGGATCCGTGTTATTGAACTGATCCGGGAACTGGTCGGCAATGGCTGTAGAAAGTCCTTTACTCACCATGTACATGTGGTGGATTGCTTCTCTTTCATACTGGTAGGCTGTTTCATAGTCGCCCATGACGTACGCATCAAAGGCACCGATCAGCTGGTTGACGTGCATCTGCAGACCGTCTGCCAATGCACCTGCTTCAAGGCGTTCATCGGTTGCTGTTTCAAGGAACTGGGAGAAGTCCTGGCGATACTGTGCAAGTTCATTCAGTGCAGTTTCCTTGGCACCTTCATCACCTGCAGCTGTCGCGTTTACATAATCAACAAAGTAGCCGATGTGTTCGCTCCACATTGTCTTGAATTGCTGTCCGGCTTCTTCACCGTATACAGAGCCGATTGTGCTGGAAAGTTCGTCCGTGTTCTCACTCAATGCAGCGGCACTTTCTTCGAAATCTTCTGCACCGTCAGCACCTTTTCTCATTGTTTCGACTGCGAGGAAGGCGTGCTCACTGAGTAGATGATCCAGTGTCGATCTGAGTTCTGCGGCTTCAGTGTCTACAGTCACCATCATCTCTTCCTGGTGAGTATCGGCCTGTGCAAGACCCGCATTCGTTGCGAGTAGAGCTGCTGCTGTCGGTACGACAAGCAATTTCTTGAAATCCATTCAAAATCACACTCCTTTGTTTTGTTTACACCCTGTATACGCGGGCAGTTTTTATTTGGATCACTATTTTTATAAAAAAAATAAAAAACCGTTCCGAAAATTTTTCGGAACGGTCCTGTCTATAGTTCTGCCGACATGACGATATCGCCTTCAGGCAGCTGGTTGTGTGGGGACGGTTCGACTGTAATAGCGACCGTATCCCAGTTGATCTCAGCTTTATCATCGAGATTGAATACGACATATCCTTTGCCTTCTTCATTTGGAACCAGGGTACCTGCACGATATGGCTTTCCTTCCTCAAGCAGCCAAACCTGATAGACCTCGTCTTCATTGAGATTGGTGAAGTTGCTGGCTTCAAGAACGAGTGTCTGGCCGTCCTCACCTTCATGCAGTGCGACCTTCGCATCCATATCGAGTGTTTCTGAAGTGGGGGACAGTGAAATCGCACTTTCTTCTTCAAGCAGCACTTCTGCAAGGTCCGCAGTCTCTTCACGACCGGCCAGCATGTAGACATTGCCGAGAACTGAAAGGAGCAGGGCAGCCGCAGCAGCGATGAACGGTACTTTGAATGATCGGTGTTTCTTTTTGATCGGTTGCACTTTCTGTTCTTGTTCCGTCGCTTCTTCGGAGAATACGTTGCCGAGTACACGGTCCTTCATGCCTTCCGGGGGATCGACAAGTGGAATTGTATCTATCAGTTCAGCATTCAGCGCCTCCCATTCAGCCAGTTCTTCCTGGCATGCTTCACATGTCTTCAGGTGCTGTTCGAATGCTGCTTTTTCTTCTGGTGCCAGCTGGTCATTATAGTAGTCGATCAGCAGATCGTATGCTTCATTATGATTCATCTGTTGTCCCCCCTTTCTTAACGGTTTCAATATTTTTCTTCAAATGCTGCAGTGCAAGACGGATGCGGCTCTTTACGGTACCGATCGGCAGGTCGAGCGACTCTGCTATCTGCGAGTGTGAACATGCTCTGAAATAGAATAGAGTAATGATGCGCTGCTGCTCCCGGCTCAATCCTTCCATTGCGCGCCTTATCATTGCCTTGTCTTCTCCCGCTTCAACCGCGGCCTCGACAGGTGAGTTCTGTTCACTTTGCGTGGGATCGATGTCATCCCGTTCATCGTATTCATAGGTTTCCATTTTCTGTCGTCTTAGAACATCGATGGTGGAGTTTCTCGTCAATGTAATCAGCCAGGTGGACAGCTTGCCCTTACTTGGGTCATAGGCCCCTTTCTTACGCCATACTTTGATGAACACATCCTGCACGATCTCCTCCGACATCTCCCGGTTCGATGTCATTTTGTATGCATAGGAAAACAGCAGTTTTTCATATCTAATGTAGAGCGATTCAAGTGCATTGCGATCCCCCGACTGAATCCGCTCGTACAGTTCCGCTTCGATCCGTGTCATAGTATTCTCCTTTGTTTGAAGTCTTCCCACTATTATATACATACAATGGAACGCGCGTGAATAAGGAATAAAAAAGAAAGCCAAGACACATGAAGTCTAGCTTTCCTGAGAAGGTTCCAGTTCAGTATAGACTACCCAGCGGTTTGGTGTACCGCCGACATCGTAGTTGTACGGGCCTTCGCAAGTGATCAGATTAAGGAGGCTGCGATGCGAGTAGCCGAATATCTCCTGCACCGGTGCCTTATCGGCATCGAACAGCTGCTTGTCATATACTTTGAATGTCAGTTTTTTACCGGATTCACCATGGACAATAATCTCATCCCCAGGTTCCAGTGTATGGAGCTGCTTGAAGACACCCGGATTGACCGTGTCGTCCACATGACCGGCAATGACTGAGTTGCCTGGGGCGCCGACCTTATAGCCCGGCTCGAACCAGGATGTGTCATGCAGTGATTCCGGTACGGCCATCTCCCCATTATCCAACAGGCCCAGGTGCTTGACCGATGCATCCACATCTATGGCCGGAATTTCGATTCTTTCAGGGACGATGCCTGAACGCTCATCCTTGATGATTTCAACCTTTTCTGAAGGTGGAATCGGTTCACTCGATTTATTTTCAGAAGGCTCTGTAACCGGTTCTGCCGTCTGTTCCGATGACTCGGTCGGGGCCGCTTCCTCGCTTGATGGTTCAGAGACAGCTCCGTCTGAAGCGACAGTGTCCTCTGTGCTGGTTTCATTGTTGTCTGCCTGACTGCCGCAGGCGGCAAGCAGGAATATCATCAGAAAAATCAAATAGCGCATTGTGATCCGCTCCTTTTTGTAGATTCGATTAGTATTTGCCCAGTATACGCAGTTTGTGCGGGATCGGATCACATTTTGAGATGCATTCAGCATACATCCGTGAACATTCTGTGTCCAACGTGCACTGAGTGATTGGTTGAGTGTCAGTTGGAGGTCTAATTGTCATTCGTTGACATCACGAGCGTCAGTTGGACGCCTAATTGTCATTTGTCGGGATCACGAGTGTCAGTTGGAGGTCTAATTGTCATTCGTCGGCATCACGAGTGTCAGTTGGAGGTCTAATTGTCATTCGTTGTCATCACGAGCGTCAGTTGGAGGTCTAATTGCCATTCGTCGGCATCACGAGTGTCAGTTGGACGCCTAATTGTCATTCGTCCACATTACGAGCGTCAATTAACCTGTCATAAATCATTTCATTGGCACATCGTCACAAATCATCTATATTAAAAGTAACAGTTTCTACATATAAGGGGGAGAACGTATGAAATTTGAACAGGAATATCTCACTGTCATCAAATCAAGGTTCCGAGAAATAAAGCGGCTGGGCGATCGTACTCTTGATCAGCTATCAAATGAAGATCTGCATTGGCAGTATAATGAAGATTCTAATTCGGTTGCGGTGCTGGTCAAGCATCTGAGAGGAAACATGTATTCCCGATGGACGGATGTGTTCACCACGGATGGCGAGAAGCCGGATCGGAACCGGGATGATGAATTTGAGGATGATCTGCAGACAATGGAAGATGTTGAAGCAGCGTGGGAGGATGGCTGGCAGTTATTTTTCGATATACTGGATGGATTCAATGTGGAAGATCTGCTCAGAACCCAGAAAATCCGCGGCGAAGACCACATGATTCTTGATGCACTCGAACGCCAGCATTCTCATTACGCAATGCATATCGGCCAGATGATGTTCATCGGCAAGCAGATCAAGGGGTCGGACTGGCAGTCGCTGAGCATTCCGAAAGGGCAGTCTGAACAGTATCTGAACCCTGGAAAATAAAGAAGCAGCATGCATGTAAGAAAAATAAGTCGAACAGCCCAATTAAACGTTTCCTTTCACCGTCTGGGCGGGTAAGTGTACAGAAATCGATTGATGGAGGTTTCTCAAATGGAAGAGACATGGCGGGCAGTGGATGTTTATTTCGAGGAAAAGCTGGCGACGACGGATGAAACGATGGAGCATATTCTGAAGAAGAATGAGGAAGCAGAGATGCCGTCGATCGAAGTATCGCGTGCGCATGGCAAGATGCTTCATCTCATGGCCAAGATGGCGAAGGCAACGACAATTCTTGAAATCGGTACGCACGGTGGATTCAGTACTGTATGGCTTGCACGCGCACTGCCCGAGGAAGGTCGCATGGCAACGCTTGAAGTGAATCCGGAGCATGCCGAAATGGCAAGGGAAAATATCGAATCCGCTGGTATTTCAGCGGAAGTCGAAGTCATTGAAGGCGAGGCGCTGTCGACGCTGCCCTCAATCCTTGAAAAAGGCTACCCACGCTTTGACTTCATTTTCATTGATGCGGACAAGGAGAACAATTCCGAATATCTCGACTGGGCGCTGAAGCTGTCAAAAAAAGGCGCAACCATCATCGTGGATAATGTGGTACGCCGCGGAAAAATCATCGAAGATACAGACGAAAAAGCAGTGCCGCAGATCCGCGACATGTTCGACCAGCTCTCGAAGGACGACCGTATCGAGACGACTGCCATCCAGACTGTCGGCCAGAAAGGCTACGATGGATTTCTGATGGGCGTCGTAAAATAAAGGAACCCTGGGTGACCATTCACCCAGGGTTTTCATCGTGCATCTATTTCTTGCTTGAGGGGCTGTTCGCCGAGATGGTGAATGTCGTCGTCGTATGACTGACCACTTCCTGCACCTTGGTGAAAGCCTCCTCGATCGCACCGAATATATCATTCACTTCCCCATCCAATCGAGTGGAATAGTGGCTCGGACTGACTTCTACGCCGCGCGCCTTCGACAGGTCGATCTGCTCATAGATGACATCCATGTAGCTGGTCGTGTTCATCGGGTAGAGCGCGAACTTGCAGCCGGCCTTCTGCTGGATATCTGCAACAGCCGGTTCATTCATGCGTTCTGCCGAAGCATCCATATACGTATCACCGGAGGAATCGCCCGGACATCCGATTGAGAATGTGCCACTCATCTCCACATGCTTTCCGGTCTTTGCCGCATGCAGATATACCGCCTTGACCACATCGAATACATGCTCGACACGTCCCCGCACACATGTTGTGACATCATCCGTATCCCGCCAGACTTTCGACATGTCCACCGCATCCAGCGAACCCAGGATGACATCCACAAAATCATCGCTCATTACACTCAAGTTGAACTGGCAGCCTGCTATTCTTTCCGTGCCGCATTCTGTTGCCATACATCATACCTCCAAAGTCTGATTGAAAATAAAAAACTGCACTCCCCGAGGGAATGCAGCAGAGGTATGGTGCTCATACCCGCCGCACTTTCCCACGCTGGTGTTATCCAGATCGGGTGTTGAGGGTCCGGAAATTCCGTCTCAGCCTTTGACAGCTCCCCTAGTGCACATCGGTATGCAGTTTTCATTTCACCTTCAATGATAGGGAAACCGGCGAAAAATGTAAAGCGCAACGCAATGATTTACTGAATGCGGTTCCACCGATATATTTTACAATTTTTACTTATTATGCATATAATGGGGCGTGTTCAAAAAAATAAAGATTCTGACTATATTTCGCAGGAGAGAGGTAGAAGCAGTGAATATTGAAATGATAGAGGATCTACGCATTAGAAAAGACCTTTTGACTTCTGAATGGATTATCATATCGCTCGGATTCAAGAACAGAAGGGCGCATGTTTTCAAGGTGAAGAACAATAATTTTTTCCAGAAGAAAATTAAGGATGAGATGAAGAAACTATCTGACCTTGGACATTCTACTGAGTGGCTTAAAGCCGACTTCATCATTTCGGAAGAAGAGGTGCCTTTCTCGCAAGTGCTTAGCAGTATTCAGCAGACACGCCGCAATTATATCGACTATGGCATTGCCTATGACAAGCACTATAGTCTGGCTTTCCTGCCCGAAGAAATCAACGCGAATGCTTTTGTCAGACCAGTCCCGGGAGATAAGAAAAGAACCTGTTTGTATGTGAGAGGAATATCAATACATATTTTAAGAAGTACAAGGCCTATAAAGGCATTTATTTTCACAAAAAATACATGAATAAATCCGTGATCCGTTTTCAGACCAGAGGCTATCTCGTTGAAGGGGACAAGATGTTCGAACTGAATGCCGGAGGCAGTATGCATGGCATCAGAAAGATCGGTGGCCATCAGAAAAAGTCCGAGTATCGCAGACTGATACAGACCGCAACTCAGTATTTGAAAGTTCAGATAGACACTGACGGCAGATATGAATACGGCAAATTTCCCCATTTCGATAAACGGATTGGGTTCTATAACGTGCTCAGACATACTTCCACAACATACTCCCTTCTTGAAGGGTTGGAGTATTTGAACGATAAAAAAGGGATAGAGTGGGCAAAACTCACAATCGACCATCTGCTTGAGAACTTCCTCTACACGGATCCGGAAGACCCGGAATCCGCTTATATTTATGATGACACCAAGATGAAGACCAGATGCTCGAAAATCGAGAGGTGGTTGATTCGGAATACATCAATGAAACAATGGACCGCTTGAAAATATATGGTTCTGTCGTCAAAGGATGCAATTTTTCAGGCAGTACATTCACAGATGCAGATTTGCTGGATGTTCATTTTATGGATTGTGATCTGTCGAACGTCAATTTTTCCAAAGCGTCCATCCATCGGGTGGAATTCACCAACTGCAAGCTCGTCGGCAGCGGTTTTGATAAATGCTCCATTAAAAACCTGTTGTTCAAAGATTCCATATTGAATCTGGCAGTACTATCAGAAGACAAGCTCGAGAATACGCTCTTTGAAAACTGCAGAATGGGGAGTATCGACTTCTACGACTGCAAAATGAAAAAGGTGGTATACGATGGTTGCGACCTGAATGAAGCGCGGTTTGTAGACACCCCGCTGAAAGGCATCGATATCAGTACTTCACACTTCAACACTTTTGATATCAAGCGGGAGGATCTCGAAGGGTGCATCGTTTCGAGCGCGCAGCTGCTGCAGTTTGCATCGATGCTTGGACTGGTTGTCAAAGACTGATTTTTTCCTATCAAAGCGGTCTGGATGAACAGAATTAATGGTAGAATGTAATATATGGTTAACGAATTGTGAAAGGAGGGAATCATGGCTTACATCTCTCTTATTTTCGTGGACGTCATTGTGCCGCTATTGATTCTGCTCGGCATCGGTGTGCTGCTTCAGAAGAAGTTCGAATTCCGGTTGAGGCCGATTGCGAACCTGCTGACATACTGTTTTCTGCCTTCTGCAGTGTTTCTGAATCTCTATCGGGCGGAAATTGACGCAGGCCTGCTTGGGCAGCTTGTGGTTTATCTGGCGCTGTTTGTGCTTGTGATTGCCCTGTTCGGTGAATGGCTGTCCCGGTTTCTCAGACTCGAAGGCGGGGAGCAGGCGGCGCTTAAGAACAGCATCTCGCTGATGAACTCGGGAAATTATGGGCTGCCGGTCAGTCAGCTGGTCTTCAGTGCCAATCCGGTCGGGGTATCGGTCCAGATCATCGTTCTTGTCGTCCAGAACCTGCTGACATTTACATATGGACTTTACAACTTGAGATCAAGCTCGAAATCACTGCTGGAAGTCCTGCGCGAACTGCTCAGGCTGCCTGTCATATATGCACTGGCCGCTGCATTCATTTTAAAAATGTTCCAAGCGGAGGTGCCGAGATTCGTCATGGTGCCGATCGAACAGCTGGCTGGCGGCTTTGCGGCACTGGCACTGCTTCTGCTCGGCATGCAGCTGGCACAGATCGAAATCCGTTCCTTCCACAGGGTCATCGCATGGAGTGCGCTCGGACGGCTGATTGTGGGCCCCGCAGTCGCGCTGCTGCTGATCATGCTGCTCGGCATCGACGGTATCATCGCGCAGTCGCTGTTTATTGCCAGTGCGTTTCCGACATCAAGGAACACTGCAACTCTGGCGCTTGAATATGACGTGGAACCGGAACTGCATGCGCAGGTGGTACTGTATTCCACAATACTCAGCAGCATTACAGTGACGTTCGTCATCTATCTTTCCATGCAGCTTTTCTAGGGGGTTCTGCCTCAATTTGGACATACTTGCATCGTTTCATCTTCCTGTTTCCGAGGTATATGTATTATGAAACATTCATGGTCATCAAAGGAGGAAATGGATTTGGATCTTAAAGACAAAGTTGCAATTGTTACAGGTGGCGGTTCAGGAATTGGTCTGGCAACAGCGCAGGCATTCCTTGAAAAAGGTGCGAAAGTTGTCATCGCGGACTATAACGAAGAATCGGGCAGCAAGGCAGCAGAGGATCTTTCCCAATACGGCGATGTAATATTTGAAAAAGTGGACGTATCCGACGAGGAGCAGGTCAAGAACGTCATCGCGACAGCAGTCGATAAGTTCGGCCGACTGGATGTCATGTTCAACAATGCCGGTATCGGTGTGCAGGGCGAGACGCACAAATTGTCCTATGAAGATTACCATAAGGTGATCAAAGTCAATCAGGACAGCGTATTCTTCGGTTCGAAGCATGCGATTCCTGAAATGCAGAAAGTCGGGGGCGGTGCCATCATCAATACGGCTTCCATTCTCGGCAGTGTCGGTGAGCCGACAGCATTTGCGTACAACGCGTCCAAAGGTGCAGTCAATCTGATGACGAAATCCGTAGCACTGCAGTATGCGAAAGATAATATCCGTGTCAGCGCAGTCGCACCAGGCTACGTTGAATCCGGCATGGTCAACAGGGATGCACTCGGCGACTATTATGACAAGCTGGTCGACAAGCACCCGATCGGCAGACTCGGCGAACCGCATGAGATTGCGCACGCGGTTATATTCCTGGCTGAAAATGAATTTACTACAGGTACAACACTTCTCGTTGACGGCGGCTATACTACCCAGTAATGAGATGGAATAAATTGAAAGATGCACTGGATCTGCTTTGATCCGGTGCTTTTTTTAGTATGTATATCTACTCTATTGATAATATTGATAAAAACTTTACGATACCTATTGCAAAACGGAACGATTACGACTATAATTTTAAAGCGTAACTATTACGAATTGAATCAAGGAGGATATTAAATATGAAAAAACTATATTTTGGCCTTTTCGGTTTCATGCTGCTTTTTCTGACTGCCTGTGGCGGCGGAGAAACAGGAACTGCAGATACTGAAACGGAAAGTGCTTCTGCCGAAGGCGAAGCGACCATCTATACAACTGTCTTTGCGCTGAAGAGTCTGACAGAACAGATTACAGGCGATTTTGCACAAGTTGAGTCCATCTACCCGAATGGTACGGATATACATACATTCGAACCAACACAGCAGGACATGATCAAGTTTGCAGAAAGCGACCTTTTCGTAACTACAAATAGTGAGCTGGACACAGTATCTCAAAGCATCCTCGATACAATCAGCGACCAGACTGAAAGCCTTGAAGCAATTCAAAATACGGATCAGCTGCTTGAATTCGCACACGATCATAGTCATGGAGAAGGTGAAGGCCATGACCACAGCCATGACCACGGCAGCATGGATCCGCACATCTGGCTCGATCCGGTCATTGCCAGTGAAATGGTCGATAATATTGAAGCGAAGCTGAGCGAAATGTACCCGGATAACGCGGAAAATTTCCAGAGCAATGCAGATGCACTGAAAGAAGACCTTGCAGATCTCGACAGTTCACTGCAGGATGCCACTGCAGATACACCGGTTGAAAATGTATATATTTCACACGAATCCATCGGTTATCTTTCCGACCGCTACGGTTTCCAGCAGGTCGGTGTTTCAGGCATCAATAATGAAGAGCCATCCCAGCAGGAACTGATTGATATTCTTGAAGGGGTAAAATCAGACGGTGCCAAGTATCTGCTGCTTGAACAGAATATTTCCTCCAACCTGACAGATACAATCCAGAATGAAGCAGACATCGAACCGCTGCAGTTCCATAACCTCGCTGTACTGATTGATGAAGATAATACCGATGCGACCTACCAGTCGCTGATGGAAGGCAACATCGAAGTATTGGATCAGGCACTGAATGACTATAATGAAACAGAAGCTGAAAAGATGGTTGAAAATGCAGAAGCACATGACCATTCGCATGACCATGGACACGATCATTCCCATGACGGCCATGGACACGCGCATATCGATGAAGATGTCTATAATGGATATTTCGAAGACGCGCAAGTTGAAGACCGTGAACTGTCCGACTGGTCCGGCGACTGGCAGTCCGTATACCCTTACCTTGAAGACGGCACTCTGGATGAAGTATTCGAGCACAAAGCTGAAGAAGGCGACATGACAGCTGAAGAGTACAAGGAATACTATACGACCGGCTACCAGACAGATGTCGAGCGCATCGAAATTACGGATTCTGAAATGACATTCCATCAGAACGGTGAATCCCACACTGGTACTTACGTCAGTGATGGCTATGAAATACTGGAGTACGAAGCAGGCAATAGAGGTGTAAGATATATCTTCAAACTGGAAAACCCTGAAGAAGCAGACGAAGCATTGCCTCGCGTCATCCAGTTCAGTGACCATGCAATTTCCCCTATGGACAGCTACCACTTCCATATCTACATGGGAGATGACAACGCAGCACTGCTTGAAGAAATGGATCATTGGCCGACATACTACCCATCCGATCTTTCCGGAGAAGAAATTGCAGAAGAAATGATGGCACACTAGAATAAAAAATAATACACCTTGAACGCTGGTTTTGAATCAGCCTTCAGGGTGTATTTTTATGGTGCTAGAAATCATACATCGACTCTTTTTCGCTGCGGATCCGCTGGTACGTGTCCGTCAGCATAACTGTGTCCTCGACCAGTGCATCAAGCCGGAACAGCACATCCTCATTGACGATCTCTTTATTCAGAAAATCTTTTTCTTCAATAAATACGTAGGTGCTCACAGTCTGTGCCTTCATATAGCTGAGGATGGGCTTGAGCTGGGTTTCAGGAATAAGGAAGTGCTTTGATGTGCCGGCGGTGACGAAAAAGCTGACAATCTTACCCGAGAGCGCATTGATCGGCAGGAGGTCAAAGACATTCTTCAATGTCGCCGGAATGGATGCCTGGAAGATGGGTGTGCCGATGATGATGGCATCCGCCTCCATGATTGTTTTGGCAATATAGCCAGTGTCCCCTTCGTAGTCAAGATAGTTTCGACCATCGCTGAATTCGAGCGTGTGATCTGCAAGGTCGATGAATTTCCAGTCGACATGTGAGTACTGACTGGTCAGTTTTTCCGATACATATTTCATGGTCGTACGTGTCTTTGATCCGATATTGGAGCCTGAGAGTCCTACAATTTTCATTTATCTGTCTCCTTCTTGGTATATTTTCTGATGGCGGGGAGCACTTCGTTGCCGATCCATTCTATATTACGCATCAGCTGGTCGAATGGCACACCGCCGAAGTCCATCTGTGCAATATAGCGTTGGTGATCAAACTGCTCATGCTGGTAGAGGATCTTTTCGATGACTTCCTGTGGACTGCCGACATTCAGCACATTGCGCCTGTCGGCGCCCATCGCGAAGCCACGCTTCGGGAAGCCGGCCCCGTTTGTCAGCTTCATGCCTTCATTGATATGCGGATAGACTTCGCGCTGCGCCTGCTGGGTCGTTTCCGCAATGTGGAAGAAGCCGGCCGTGGCCACGGGCAGCTCGGCGGGATCGTGCCCGTAGTTTCTCGCCGCTTCGCGGTACATGTCGATCGTCTCCTTGAAATTCTGCGTCGGACCGGCCAGCATCGCAATCTGCATCGGTACACCTGCAGCCCCGGCCTTGATGGCGCTTGCTGAATGACCACCGACAGCACGCCAGATCGGCAGGCTGCCGTTGAGCGGGCGGGGGAGGACCTTGGCATTTTTAAGTGGTGGGCGGAATTCCCCTTCCCAGTTGATGATTTCATTTTCATTTATTTTAAGCAGCAGGTCGAATTTCTCTTCATAGAGTGCCTCATAATCATTGAGGCTGTATCCGAGCAGATCGAACAGACCGACTCTCGACGCCCGGCCGGCGATGATTTCCGCGCGTCCATTCGATATCAGGTCGATTGTGGCAAAATCTTCATAGACACGCACAGGGTCGAGCGTACTGATGATCGTCGAGGAGCTGGATATTTTTATTTTCTCAGTCGCCTGGGCGATGGCCGCAAGTACTACCGAGTGCGCCTGGGTGGTGAAATATTCCTGGTGGCTTTCTCCGACACTGAAGAAGTCGATGCCAGCTGATTCCGCCAGTTTTGCCAGTTCGATGATTTCATTCAGGCGCTGCTGGGCGGATATCCGTTGCCCGGTATTCGGGTCTGCGAGATGATCGCCGAGCGTATACAGACCGAACTCAAGGCCTTTGTCTTTCTGGATGCGATATTGTTCCATGGAAGCCGTCCTTTCCTGTAGTAAGTATGGTGTTGCTTCCATTATGTATTGTAATTGATGAAATGAGAAATAATCCGTTTGGTATTGAATGTGTACGGCTTAAAATACTGCCCAGGACTGATTTTGGGAGGGGTGTAGTCAGGGTTATGCGCGTTTAACGTGCACTGAGTGATTTGGTGAGTGCAAATTGGAGGTCCAATTGACACTCGCGGCCTGGACGAATGGCAATTAGGCGTCCAATTGACACTCGTGGCCTGGACGAACGACAATTAGAGGTCCAACTGACACTCGTGGCCTGGACGAATGACAATTAAGCGGCCAACTGACACTCGTGGCCTGGACGAATGACAATAAAAGCTCCAACTCACCCTCGTATGAATAACGAACGCAAGTTGGAGCGATGAATCCAATCATATATATTTTATTTTCCTACCAGTTTCAGCATGGTACGGTAGAGCAGCTCGGTGCCTGCCGCGATATCTTCATCCGATGCGTACTCGGCTGGATTATGGCTGATGCCGTCTTTGCAGCGGACGAAGATCATGCCCATATCACAAATATCAGCCATGTTGCTGGCGTCATGGAAGGCGCCGCTCATCAGCACGGGCGGCTCGAGTCCAAGTGATCTACTTTCTTCCTTCATGATACTGATGATATTTTCACTCGCATCCTTCGGGGTGGTGCCGCCATCATCGTAGATCGTGTATTCGAGACTGTATTCGAACGCCGTCTTGTCGATGATATTTTCCAAAGCGGCTTCGTAAGTATCGCGGCGGTTGAGATCGCTATCTCTCAAATCAATGGTGAATGTGACACGCTCAGGGATGATGGATCGGCCGCCAGGAAAGACATCGAGGCTGCCGACCGTACCGACGGATGGTGCACCGGCTTCCGACTGGACGAGGCCATTGAAAGCGGCAATGATATATGACGCACCGACGAGCGGGTCCTGTCGTTTTTCCATGGGGACGGTACCGGCATGGCCGGATATGCCGGTGAGTTCGACTGTCATCCACCGTGGGCCGGCGATGCCACTGACGATGCCGACCGGCTGGTCCAGGGCTTCGAGATTCGGTCCCTGCTCGATATGCATTTCCAAATAGGCAGAGATGGCTGAAGGGTCGTACACCGATGCTTCCAACTGGTCGGGATCGGCGCCGAATTCAATCAGTGCTTCCCGCCTTGTGATGCCGTCTTTATCCGTACGCTCCAGTTCACCGGGATCAAGCTGTCCGGTAATGCCGCGTGAACCGAATAGGCCGACTCCGAAACGGTGGCCTTCTTCATCACAGAATGACATGACTTCGATGGGGACATCGGGTTCGATGCCATTATCGATCATCGTCTGTACAGCTTCGAGTCCACCCAGTACACCGATGGTGCCGTCGAAGCGGCCGCCATAGGGCTGGGAATCGATATGCGAACCGAGCATGACCGCAGGCGCGTCCTTTTTCTTTCCTTCGATGCGGCCGATGAGGTTGCCGAAGTTGTCATAGCGTGTAGCGAGCCCGGCATCATCCATCCAGCTTCGGACGAGATCCATGCCTTCCTTATAAGTCGCGGACAGGGCGAGGCGGTTGACGCCGGTCTCTTCTATTTTTCCTATCCTACTCAGAGCATGCAGGCGTTCAGATAGTCGTGATGCATTGATTGCTCTATCCATTCAGATTACCCTTCTGCTTCTCCATGAACAGCACAACTGCGATGGTCAGCGCAACGCAGATTGGTATTTTGATCAGGCTGAAGATCGGTGCAAACAGTACAGCCATGCCGATGATCAGTGCGATGATGCCATACTTCGGTGTACGGTAGGCGAACTGGCCGAGTACTGCGCCGAAAATGGAAGGCAGGATGAAGCCGAACATGCTCTCAACGAATGGCGGCAGTACGGAAATGATATAGGTGCCGCCGAGAATCATGATGACAAGGATGATGATATTTGTCAGCGAAGCGACAGCAATGCCGAAGACGCCGGCTACTTCCGCCTTTTCTGAACCGGGTTCTGCACCGACTGCCTTCTGTGCTGCTGAGGAGCAGGGCAGGCACATATTTGCGATGTTGCCTGTCAGAAATGCAAGATACGTTCCGGCAACGCCGAGTGTCGGGTAGTAGGTGATCGGTTCGAGTATCCACATGATGCCGATGAATGATGCGTAACCGACAAGCCCTGTTCCAATGACACCCCAGCCTGGGTGGGCGTCCATGACGAAAGAAATATACAGTGGGGGTACGAGTGACATGAGGATGATGACGAAGAGCGTCAGCCTGCCCCAGAAGTGGGAACGTCTATAAAAAAGTTCCATTGACGATGATCCGGCAATTCCGGGCGTTTCGGGCATCGGGTTATTAAGCACAACTTGCGTCTGTTCTGCTGCATTACTCATAAGAAAAACCCCTTTTCATTTATTTTATAGAATGAATGTCGTCAGATAGCCGGTCGTCATGCCGATGAGCAGTGCGAAACCTAGGGCCCATTCCTTCAGCCAGCTGATATTTCTGTGATCGGCGTATTTCATCATGAGGATCATGGCGGCGACTGAAATGATACCGGCGACGGCATGATTCATACTGGTGATCATCTGCTGGCTTGCGAGATAGGCGAAGGCGCCGAGCATGGCAGCGAGAGAGACACCGGCCATGATCTTAGGGTTATGCTTCTGGATCTTCTGTTGTGTCCTGCCCAATGATTTGGTGAACAGCATCGTAACGATCAGCCAGCCTGTACCGCCGAGAAACATGGTCCACATGACAGCGGCCAATGCTTCAATCGGGAAGTTGTCTGCACCGAGTTCCGCACCGAAGGCGGAGGCACCGATGGATGCTGCGCTGGATTCCGTGGCAGCCGATCCGATGATGCCGATTCGCATGAGGGTGATCGGAGAACCGATCAGGGCAATCAGGGATATGAGTATGATTGCGATGCCGAATGACGGACCGATCGAGCTGATGAACCCTGAACGGATGGCTGTTCTGACTTCGCTCGGGTTCATATCCGCCTGTCCAGCAGAACGGCTTGCGATCCATAGGAATATGATGGCCTGGAAAGCGACGATGGCGACGACGATGAATGCGAAAATCCAGAATACGGTACTGTTTGCAATCTGTAGAATATCTCCCATGATTGAATCCTCCTATAATGTGCTTGCCGGTCAGGAAGCACTATCATTCATATAGTCGAGCACTGTGGCAATGAAAAGTTTACCAATATCGAGCATGGCTGCTTCCTGAACGTCGAACTTCGGGTGGTGGTGCGGGTAGATATCGCTTTCGTCCGGCATGGCACCGCCTACCCATGCAAATGAACCTGGGGCTTCCTTCAAGTAGTAGGCGAAGTCTTCCATGCCCATCATCGGTGTCATTTCATTTACATTGTCTGCACCGAAGAGTGTCTCGGCCACCCGGCGGTAGCGGGCGGTTTCAGCAGGGTCATTGACAACGGCCGGATAGCCTCTGACGTAGTCCACGATGGCTGTGGCACCGAAGCCTTCGCACGTCGACTTGGCGATGGATTCAATCCTTGCCTGGACATGATCCCGGACTTCCGGCTCGAACGTACGCACGGTGCCTTTCAATGTTGCGGAATCGGGAATGACGTTGAAGCTGTCTCCACTATTGAAGGAGGCGACAGTGACGACTGCAGACTTCAGCGGATCGGTCTGCCGGCTGACAATCTGCTGCAGCGACCCCATCAGCTGGCCGCCGATGGCGAGCGGATCGATGGTCAGGTGTGGTGAGGCGGCATGCCCGCCACGCCCCTGGATGGTGATTTCGAACGTATCTCCATTGGCCATGACCGGACCTTCCCGGTAGCCGACAGTGCCGAGCGGCTCATTCGAACTGACATGAGCGCCGAATACTGCATCGACACCATCCATGCAGCCATCCTCGATCATGAATTTGGCACCACCTGGAATGACCTCTTCGGCAAACTGGTGGATGAATACAACGGTGCCGGGAAGCTCTTCTTTATTTTCGCTCAGTACTCTAGCGACGTGCAGCAGACCGGATGTATGGATATCGTGGCCGCAGGCATGCATGACACCATCGATCCGTGATCTATACGGCACGTCCTTCTCGTCCTGTATCGGCAGGGCATCGAAGTCGGCACGCAATGCCACCGTTTTTCCGGGCTTGCCGCCTTTCAGGGTGCCGACAACACCTCTCGAACCGACCTCGGTTCTGACGTCGAGTCCAAGGTCTGTGAGAAAGTCGGCGACTTTCTTCGGTGTATCGACTTCGTGGTGGGACAGTTCAGGGTACATATGTAGATCTCTGCGGAACTGGACCATATCTGAATAGAGTGCTTCAAGACGTTGAAAAAGTTGTGCTTGCAAAACATCATCCTCATTTCTGAAATAAGATAGTATTCAGAATAATCAATAACTATGAGGGTGTCAAATCCATGTAAGGTGTTAATATATACCAGTTGATCTTCATCGGATTGGGAATTGCATCTTGATTTTGGTAAAATAGAGGTACAAAACATGTATTTCAAAGGGAAGGGATCATATGAAAGAAAGCGGATGGCAATTGGAACACAGCTATGCCGATCTTCCGGATGTGTTCTATAAAGAGACAAAGCCGGAGACTGCAGAGTTTCCGGAAATTGTGCTGTTCAACTGGAATCTGGCAAAATCGCTTGGGCTGGACCCGAGAAATCTGCAGCTGGAATCGAGTGAGGTGTTTTCAGGCAATAGAATTCCGGATGGCGGACTGCCGATTGCACAAGCCTATGCCGGCCACCAGTTCGGCAACTTCACCATGCTTGGTGATGGACGTGCAATCCTGCTCGGAGAGCAGGTGGCACCGGATGGCAGACGCGTGGACATCCAGCTGAAAGGGGCAGGGCGGACAGTGTTTTCTCGTATGGGCGATGGCCGCTCACCGCTTGGTCCGATGCTGCGTGAATACATCATCAGTGAGGCGATGCATGCGCTCAATATTCCATCGACCCGTGCACTGGCACTGGTGACGACCGGTGAAGCGGTCAGCCGTGAACGCATGCTGCCGGGTGCAGTGCTCACCCGGGTGGCAGCGAGCCATCTGAGAGTCGGGACTTTTGAATATGCAGCACGTCTGGAAGACAAGTCACATATCAGAACTTTGGCCGACTATGCCATTGAGCGCCACTATCCGGAAATCGAAGGGGAAAATAAATACCTGCAATTTTTCAATGCGGTCATCGATCGCCAGGCCGCACTCATCAGCAGATGGCAGCTCGTCGGATTCATTCATGGAGTGATGAACACCGACAATATGACGATCAGCGGAGAGACGATCGACTATGGACCATGTGCTTTCATGGACGCGTATGATCCGGAAACCGCGTTCAGCTCGATTGATGTGAATAAACGGTACAGATATCGCAATCAGCCGGGCATCGCACAGTGGAATCTTGCGCGCCTTGCCGAGACACTGCTGCCGCTGATCCACGATGACAAGGAGGAAGCGGTGGGAATTGCACAGGCTTCTCTCGGGGACTTTGGCAAGCAGTATAATATGTACTGGCAGTCAGGCATGAGAGAAAAGATCGGACTGGTGGACGCAGAAGAAGCTGATGACAGTCTGGCGGACGAACTGCTTGATCTGATGCATCAGTATAAGGCCGACTTTACGAAGACATTCAGAATGCTGTCGCTCGACGCATTGGAGGATATGCCCCTTTACGCAGTTGAAGCATTCAAAGACTGGTACGAGAGATGGCAGAAACGTCTGGAGTCTCAGAGCATCTCAGTTGAAGCGGCATACGAACGGATGCGCAGTGTTAATCCTGCTGTCATCCCACGGAATCATCTTGTGGAAGAAGCACTGGATTCGGCAGTCGAGAAAGGCGACTTCAGCAAGGCGTCCAAACTGATCGAAGTACTGAGCAATCCGTATGATGATGGCCACGACAAAATGTTCAAGGAGCCGCCGGAGGATGAAGAAAGAGTGCATATGACATTCTGCGGTACATGAAGTATATAATATGAAGGAAAGCGTATTCATCAGGTTGATGAATACGCTTTTTGTGTGGCCGTTCATTTTATAGGTCGGGGTATGGCTCGGGACGCCGTTCGTCTGGCTCACGAGTGACAGTTGGCCGCCTAATTGCCGTTCGTCTGGCTCACGAGTGACAGTTGGATGCCTAATTGCCGCTCGTCGGGTTCACGAGTGACAGTTGGATGCCTAATTGCCGCTCGTCGGGTTCACGAGTGACAGTTGGCCGCCTAATTGCCGCTCATCGGGTTCACGAGTGACAGTTGGCCGCCTAATTGCCGTTCGTCGGTTCCACGAGTGACAGTTGGACGCCTAATTGCCGTTCGTCGGTTCCACGAGTGACAGTTGGATACCTAATTGCCGTTCGTCTGGCTCACGAGTGACAGTTAACGCCTAATTGCCGTTGGCCTGGCTCACGAGTGACAGTTGGAGACCTAATTGTCGTTCGTCGGGCTCACGAGTGACAGTTGGCCGCCTAATTGCCGCTCGTCGGGTTCACGAGTGACAGTTGGACGCCTAATTGCCGTTCGTCGGTTCCACGAGTGACAGTTGGACGTCTAATTGCCGTTCGTCTGGCTCGCGAGTGACAGTTGGCCGCCTAATTGCCGTTGGCCTGGTTCACGAGTGACAGTTAACGCATCGATATCCCATCCTCATTTCCTCCGCTTGACATTGAAGAAGTCGCCGCCTTTTTTCTTTTCGTCATCTGTGCCCCAGTCGACGGTTTCGGATTTCTTTACGAGATGGGGGATATGCTTGGAGCAGTGGATGTAGGCTTCATCCACCCGGATGACCACCCAGCGTTCGGCGCGGCCATTCTCTTCCTGATGCATCCTCAGGAGGGTGTCGTCGTCGATGCCGAGTGAGGACAGGGCTTCATTCTCTACAATTTCTGCGGTGCCATTGACGTGGAGGCCGATATGATGGGTATAGAAATCAATGAACATCAGCCCGATATGGGGATTTTCGCTAATATTGCCAAGGCTTGCCATGACGCCATTGCCACGGTATTCGGGGTAGAGCAGTGTATATGCATCAAGTGCTCTGACGAACCCCGGATCGCCTGCACGAAATGTATTGTCGCAGTTGCCGCCGCTGTCTGATGTGGCGACGAAAACCATTTCCTGCTCGGAAATGAAGTCTGCCATATCCGTATTCACATGATCGAGCATCTGATTTCTATAGAATGCTGCGGCACGCCGTTCTGTACCGAACTGTGACTGGAGCTTGCGTTCACCTTGAGACATGCTATGTCCCTTTCTTCATCGCGCCATAAAAAAGGTGGGCACAAATCTTGGAAGATTGTGTGCTCACCTGCATGACTACAGTAATTTTTCGATATCTTTTTTCATTTTTAGAGGAGATGTCGTCGGTGCTGTACGGGTGACGACATTACCGTCACGGTCGATGAGGAATTTGGTGAAATTCCACTTTATCCTATCTCCCATCATGCCTTTGGATTCACTTCTGAGATGCTTGAAAAGCGGGTGGGCATCGTCGCCATTGACGTCTATGATTTCGTGTATGTCGAATGTGACGCCGTGGTTGACGCGGCATGCTTCTTCGGCATCTGAGTCGGAGCCCGGTTCCTGGTTGTTGAACTGATTGGAAGGAAATCCGAGGACGACGAGGTCCTGATCCTTATATTCCTTATGGAGTGTCTCCAGTTCATCGTACTGCCCGCGCAGGCCGCATTTGCTTGCGGTGTTGGCTATCAGCATCGGCTTGCCTTTATATTTGTCGAGGGTATAGGATTGCCCGTTCGCTTTTTTGACACTTATATCATAAATACTCATACGAATGCTCCTTTAGGGGATGATATCCATATTATATGTAATCCAGGACATAAGCTCCATCATTTCGGCTTGTGCCCGGGATCATCACGTCATCCCATCTGCCTGTCGGACTCGGGATAGGAGAAGAATGCTGCACGGCTTTTATTGGAGTAGCCACAGTCCATGCATACATAGCTGTGGGCCTTGCCATTAAGAAAGCACTTTACAATATCTTCATGCGTGCAGTTCTCATGACTTTTCAGCTGATTGTTTTCTCTTTTCTGTTCAAGCAGCCTGTCTATCTGCTCGCTTGAATACTTTTCCATTTTTCCTGCCTCCATTCGTATGAGTAAGTGTTTTATATAGGCATTCATTCATATGCTGATAGTTTTATATAACCGGTTTCGAGAGTGGTTAATCATTCTGCGGTGAATTTTTACAATATGAAATATTACAAATTTATAGAAAATAAATTTCACCACTCAAATCTTGTACTTATCCGAAATCCAGCGTTTATGCTATGATATATTCTAAATAATCGGAAAAATGATGGAGGAGGGCTGCCGATGACGGTTGAGATGATTTTTGTCGCTCTGATGATTGTACTGATGCTTCTTGGTCTGCTTTTTGAAATCGTACGTGCGGATCTGATTGTCTTCTTCTTTCTGGTCGTCTTTCTGCTGACAGGCATCATTTCCACCGAACAGGCACTCAGTGGTTTTTCAAATGAAGGCATGCTGACTGTGCTGCTGCTGTTCATCGTTGCTGGTGCCATACAGAAGCATGGCATCATTGAAAACTATATCGACCGCCTGCTGAGTAGGCACAGAGGACCGAAACGCTCGATGATCAAGCTGCTTGCACCGGTTGCGCTTTTCTCCGGTTTTCTGAACAATACACCGATTGTCGTTACACTGACACCGATCATCAAAAAATGGTGTCAGAAAAATGGCATCGCACCGTCCAAATTTCTCATTCCGTTGTCCTACGTCACCATACTCGGGGGAACGATGACGCTGATTGGCACGTCGACGAATCTGGTGGTGCATGGTCTTCTGATCCAGTCGGGGCGGGAAGGATTCGATTTCTTCCAGTTGACCATCGTCGGTGTGCCGATCGCGATCGCAGGCATGATCTATATTTTTACACTGGGCTACAGACTGCTGCCGGATACACTCGGTGCAAAAGAGCAGATCCGTGAGGAAGTGAAGGAATTCCTGGCTGAAGCTGTGATTGAAAAGGAATACGAGCATACGGGCCGGCATGTGGTCGAAGCGGTCGATGCATCGCTGAAGGGCATATACATCATAGAAATTCTAAGAGGGGATACACGCATATTTCCGGTGACACCGACCACTGTAATCGAGGAGGGTGACCATCTTCTATTTTCCGGAACACTGAATACGATTGCTGCTGTCCAGAAGCAGAAGGGCATCACGCTGATCACCGGAACCGACCAGACATTGGACAGTATGATGGATGACGAATTCGAGCTGATTGAAGCGGTCATTTCCCACCAGTCGGGTCTGTTGGGAAAGTCCGTAAAATCCACGCGTTTCCGCACACGGTACAATGCAGGTGTCATTGCAGTCCATAGGAACAATGAAAGAATCAAGAGCCGTGTCGGCGACATCATCTTCAAACCCGGGGATACGGTACTGCTGCTTGCCGGCAAGAGCTTCCTCGAGCAGCATATGCACGAGAACGACTTCTATGTCGTCACATCCTTGGCGCCACCGGAAGCTCTGCATCAGAGCAGCGCAAAAGGGTGGGGTGGCCTCGCGCTGCTGCTTGTCATGATTGCTTCCGTCACCATCGGCATACTGTCGATGTTCGAAGCCATGCTGATCACTGTCGTACTGCTGATGCTGTTCAAGTTCATCGATGCGGATGAGATGCTCAGCTATATCCAGTTCAATGTCATCCTGCTCATTGCGAGTGCCTTCGGTGTCGGCGCCGCCATGATGGAATCAGGACTTGCCCAGTTTCTCGCTGAGAATATGCTGACCATCGCAAGGCCGCTCGGTGCCATCGGTATCATCGCGATCCTCTATATCATGACGAATATTTTTACAGAGCTGATCACCAATACCGGTGCAGCCGTCCTGATGTTTCCGATTGCGATGGAAATGGCCACACAGATGGACATGGACTACATGGGACTCATCGTCACCATCGCGATTGCGGCCTCGGCAAGCTTCATTACACCGATCGGCTATCAGACAAACTTGATTGTCTATGGTCCTGGAGGATATAAATTTACCGATTATGTCAAAGTTGGTGTACCATTGTCAGTGGTGACCATGGTCATCTCGACGCTGATCATCCACGCAGTATGGTTCTGAGATGCATATGCAGTATGGTTCTGAGATGCATATTATGAAGAAGGAAAGGATCGAAGGCAATGAAACTGGGTATATTGGATCAGATGCCGAAGCCGAAAGGCAGGACGGCTGAGGAAACGGCAGCACATACGATTGAAATGGCACAGCTGGCTGAGGCACTGGGCTACGGGAGGTACTGGTTCGCAGAACATCATGCCACACGCGGCATGGTATCCAGCGCACCGGAAATCATGATGGCTGCTGCAGCCAGTCGGACGAAGAAGATTAAAGTAGGCAGCGGCGGCATCCTGCTGCCGCAGTACAGTGCATTCAAAGTCGCCTCCCAGATTGCCCAGCTCGAATCACTGTTCCCCGGCCGCATTGAAGCGGGAGTGGGACGGTCACCCGGCGGTGGCGAGTTCATCCGCAGACTGCTGGCGGATGACAAGCCGAATCAGATGGAGGCATACCCGGATAAACTTAAAAATCTGATCCAGTACCTGGACGGCAGTGCACATGTACGTGCAGCACCCCGTACAACGGATAGGCCGGAGCTCTACTCTCTCGGGCTCGGCGAAAACAGCGCCCTGCTGGCAGGACTGCTCGGCATCGGATATGTATTCGGCCATTTCATCAGACCGGACCGCGGCGCTGCCGCCTTCCAGACATACCGCGATGCTTTCAGTCCGGGTTTCATGGATGAACCGGCTGCCCGGGCGTGCGTCTTCATCATCTGTGGTAGAAATGACCGGCATGCAGAACAGCTGGCCGAGAGCCAGGATATCTGGCTGTTGAATGTCGAAAAAGGTCTCGACAGCCAAGTGCCGACACCACAAGCGGCAAAGGAAAAGATCGATGCATTGACTGAAGACGAAGTGCAGAAAATAAAAAACAACCGCCGGCGTATGATCATCGGTGGACCTGGGACAGTCAAGGCTGAACTGGATCATTTCAGCAATCTGTACCAGTGTGAAGACTGGCTCGTATTGTGCAACATACACGACTGGGAAGAGAGGAAGCGTTCTTTCGAACGGCTTGCCGGCATTTATCTTTAGGTGAAATACTATTATCAGATCAGCTGAAGCAGGACAGCACCTGGAATTTTATAGTACACTGGAAGAAATAAGAATAGATGAAGGGTATTTATGGAAGCGCAGAACATGCTTGTGTGGACACTGCAGTTTGAAACGGATATTCCGAATGATATTGATGATATTCTTATCGGCAATGAACGGCCGATCGCTGCCTATAAGACTTTGAGGGATTCAGCAGTATTTACAGACAAACGGATGATCATACGCGATTCGCAGGGGATGACAGGCAAGAAGGTGGAGATGTATTCCCTGCCGTACAGTTCCATACATATGTGGTCGACTGAAAATGCAGCCGGCATGTTCGATGTGAATGCTGAATTGGAGCTGTGGACAAGAGTGGGCCGCATAAAGATCAATCTCGGCAAAAAGATCGATATCAGACGCCTGGACCAGCTGATTGCCGAAGCTGTACTGTAGCCGGAATCCGTCTTTCATTATGGAAGACGGATTTTTAATGAATTCATGGATGAAATTTTCCAATTAAATAATTTACATAATTATTACCAGCTTTTCAATAGTAAGTGAAAGCATCAGAAGCGGCCAAGGGCAAGGGAATGCACATTATGAATAGAATGAATAAACAAGATAATCGAACACCGTGTCTACGTTACTGTATATGGAAATGACATGGGGGTCTTTCTGGGTACATTCAATATTATACATATAAAATGCATATTAGAATTATTTTCAATATATCCGATAGCAAGTTCTGGTAGAGGAATGAGGATTAATTTCATATTTTTAGAATGTAATTCTGTATATTAATGTAATAATTTCAAGCTTTCAGAATATTTTATAAATTATTGTTGTATATCCATTGCCATCGTACTATAATGATATCAAGCTACTGCAGAAGCATGTTGAACAGACATCTGATTAAGGGAAATATTGAAAGTATTCTACACCTTTATGATTATTAATTGAAGTTCCAGACCAATCGGGAGGAGGCAGGTTCAAGGGTGCAGGGAGCTTCATTCTAATAATAAATGCTGCGAGATAGATAGATGTGCAGTGTCCCACAGGAAATCTTATGGAAGTTGCGCGACAATACGGTACTCATGATTTTTGATGTATTGGAAATTGGACACATATGGAGCCAGCTGCACCTTGGTCGGGACCATTTCTGGTTAGGCGGCTGGTTCTTAGCCACTTAAGGGTTTGTTTTTCGTTGAGAAAAATAGGTAATTGGAAGATATGAATGAAATATATCAGCGCAGGTATTTAGATTATCTCCGCCCTCATGGTGGAACTGTGGTCTCATCCACACTGCGGTTCCTGCTGTGAAATAGGAGAAGTGCACCTCGAATGTGAGAGAGATAACATTCGAGGTGTTTTTTCGTGTTTCAATTACGCGGATTTCCACGTATTCAGGGATGGGAATTAAGATGCGCCCTTTTTATTGATGTATTTTTATATAATAATGTGCATATGATAAAAATTGAAGGATGATGACTTTGCAGAAGGTACTATTTGAACAGCTCGAGAATCTACTGCCCGAAATGATCAAGATGCGCAGGCATCTGCATATGTACCCGGAACTTTCTTTCAAGGAGCAGTTTACACCGGAGTACGTGCGCCAGCACCTTGAATCTCTCGGAATCGAATACAGGATGAACGTTGGCGGCAATGGTGTCATCGGCACTTTGGAAGGGGGCCGCCCGGGTCCGACGGTGGCACTGCGTGCAGACTTCGACGCCCTGCCGATACAGGATGAAAAGGACGTCCCCTACAGATCGACCATTGATGGGGTCAGCCATGCATGTGGACATGATATACATACGGCTGCCCTGATGGCAGTGGAAACGGTACTGTCCGGTGTAAAAGAGGAACTGGCAGGAACAGTCGTTTTTATTCATCAGTTTGCTGAGGAACTGCCGCCGGGTGGGGCGCAGCTGATGATTGCAGATGGTTGTCTTAAAGGAGTGGATCATGTGTATGGCGCCCATGTATGGGCGGATGATGACTATGGCACCATTGGTTTCAAGACGGGCAGCATGATGGCAGGCGGGGACAACTTTGAAATTACCATACAGGGGAAGGGTGGCCATGGGGCAATGCCGCACACGACGGTGGATCCGCTTGTGACCATGAGCCAGCTGGTCGTCAATCTGCAGCAGGTTGTCAGCCGCAAGATGGATCCGGATGGAGCGAATGTCCTTACAATCGGCAAGTTCCAAAGCGGAGAGGCGATGAATGTCATTCCGGATACTGCATCCATTTCCGGCACGACGAGAAGCTTCGAAGTGGACACAAAGAAGGAGATGGAGAGGTGGATCCGGCAGATCAGCGGAATGACGGCCGCTCAGAACGGAGCGACAGCAGAAATCGAGTTTACATACGGCTGTGACCCGCTGATCAATAGTGAAGCGGAGACGATTCAGCTGAAATCTCTTGCCGAAGACTATATGCCCGATGTGACTGTCATGGATAAGCAGGCCATGATGACGTCTGAGGACTTTGCATACTATTTGCAGCAAGTACCGGGGTGCTTTTTCTTCGTCGGCGGGCGCAATCCGGAGATTGATGCCATCTACCCGCACCATCATCCGAAATTCGATGTGGACGAACGTTCGATGGTCCATATCGGCAAAGTCTTTGTGCTTGCCGTACTGCATCATATGAAATGTCTGGAGGAAGAGAATAATGAATGATGATCATACACGTAAAAAGCGTTTTGAAATGCCGGATACATATGTCATATTGTTCCTCGTACTGGTCGCGACGGCAATTGCGACATATTTCGTGCCGGCGGGAGCCTATGAAAGGGAGACGGTGGACGGTGTAGAGCGCGTCGTCTCCGGTACATTCGCAAGTGCACCACAGAACCCGGTCGGCTTCATGGATGTATTCCTTGCGCTGCAGACCGGCATGATCGATTCAGCCGGACTTATTTTCCTTGTACTTTTCGCCGGCGGCATGTTTGAAGTCGTCGAACGATCCGGTGCCATCACGGGTGGCATCATGAGCGCAGTGGACAGAATGCGTGGCCGGGAATTCATGCTGATCGCCGTCATTTCCGTGCTGTTTGCACTTGGTGGTGCCACAGGTGCCGTTGCCAACTCTGTCATTCCGTTTGTCGCCATCGGTGTCATGCTGGCCCGGGCGTTGAAACTGGATGCCATTGTTGCTGTGGCCATTACATTCGGGGCAACGTTCATCGGCTTTGGGGCAGGCTTCCTGAATCCTTATACGGTGGGCATCGCCCATGCGATTGCCGAACTGCCGCTGTTCTCGGGCATGCTGTTCCGCATCATCACATTCATTGTGCTGGTCGGTGTGACAATCTGGTATACATGGATGTACGCCAGACGCATCATGAAGGATCCTTCCCGCAGCCTGATGGGCATCCTCCAGGATGAAGCGGATGGCACTGAAATCGAGAAAGCACCGTTCACCTTGAGGCACAAGCTCATCCTGGGCTGGGTGGCGCTGGCACTTGCATTCTTCGTCTTTGCGGTCATCCGATTCCAATGGACGACCAATCACATGGCTGCCTTCTTCATCATCATCGGCATCGTTTCAGGCATCATTGCCGGAATGAACTACAATACACTGACACTTACATTTCTTGAAGGGTGCAAGAACCTGGTCTATGGTGCACTGATCATCGGAGTCGCCCGTGCGGTACTTGTCGTCATGGAGCAGGCGAGCATACTCGATACCATCGTCCAGGCGCTGTCCGTACCGTTAAGCACCTTGTCACCTGTGCTTGCAGCCATCGGCATGTTCATTGCGAACACCATCTTCAACTTCTTTGTCCCGTCAGGCAGTGGCCAGGCGGCGATCATCATGCCGATCCAGACACCGCTTGCCGACATGGTTGGTGTGACGCGGCAGGTCGCAGTACAGGCATACCAGTTCGGGGATGGCTTCTCCAACAGCATCTTCCCGACGTCCGGACCTCTGATGGCAAGCCTTGCAGTTGCTGGTGTGCCATGGATCAAATGGGCGAAATGGCTGCTCCCGCTGTTCCTCATCTGGTCGGTCATTGCCATGATCATCCTCGGAATCGGTGTCATGATCAATTGGGGACCTTTATAGCATATCGAACGGCGTCTGAATGACGTCGTTTTTATTTTTTCTAAAAATACAGAAAGATATGGCACACTTGCCATAAATATGGTATCTTCTAATCTAGTAAACAGAAAGCGTTTTCCAGGAGGGGAAGTCATGAGTGGTTCAAAATTAAAACAGTCTTACAGGAATTTATGGCGTGAGTCCAGACGGACGAAGTCGATGCTGAAATTTTTCAGCGCAGAAGCGGCAAAAGAGCAGGCCATGAAAGGGAAGGACGATGAACCACCGGCAACACCATACAACCGTAGACAATTCATCGGACTGATTCTCGGTCCATTGCTGTTTGTTCTGACATTGCTGTTTTTGAATGCGGATGGTCTGGATCAGGCGGGCGTATTTGTTGTTGCTTCGACATTATGGATTGCAACGTGGTGGATTACGGAAGCCATTCCGATTCCTGCCACATCTCTGCTGCCATTGTTCCTCTTTCCGCTCGGTGGTGTCATGGACAGTGATACGACAACCAGTGCATACGGGAATGATATCATCTTCCTGTTTCTTGGCGGATTCCTGATTGCACTGGCGATGGAGAGATGGAACCTGCACACGCGTATTGCGCTGACCATCATCAGTGCCATCGGAACGACAACAGCGACGATTCTTCTTGGTTTCATGATTGCGACAGGGTTCCTGTCGATGTTCGTCAGCAACACGGCAGCCGTCATGATCATGATACCGATTGGTATGGCGATCATCAACGAAGCGCATGCCATGACGAAAAATGATCTTGAAAACGACTTGATGAAGTTTGAAAAGTCACTGGTCCTTGGTATCGGCTACGCGGGTACCATCGGTGGTCTCGGTACACTGATCGGGACGCCGCCTTTGATCATCATGGCAGGCCAGATGCAGGAGCTCTTCAATATCGAGATGAGCTTTGCCCAATGGATGCTGTTCGGTGTGCCGATTGTCATTCTGTTCCTTGCAATCGCCTGGGCATACATGAACTTCTTCGGTTTCAAGCACGGCATGAAGGAACTGCCGGGTGGCCGCAAGATCATCAACAGTGAACTTGAAAAGCTCGGCAGGATTACAAGGGAAGAAATTCTCGTCCTGCTTGTCTTCATATTTGCTGCATTCATGTGGGTGACACGTGGATTCATCTGGAGCAACATTGAACTGACAAGCATGCTGACAGATGGCTCGATTGCGATGATCGCTTCAGTGATCCTGTTCCTGCTGCCGACACGGAGAAAACCTGGGCGCATCCTCGACTGGTCTGTCGCCCGTGATCTTCCGTGGGGTGTCCTGCTCCTGTTCGGAGGCGGTCTTGCACTTGCAGCGGCCATTGTTGAGACGGGTGTTGACCAGTGGATCGGTGATCTGCTGACGACTGTTGAAGGCATACACATCATCCTCATCATTTCAATCGTCGCACTGGCCATCCTGTTCCTGACAGAAATCACTTCCAATACAGCGACAGCAACGATGATCCTGCCAGTACTTGCAGGACTGACGATTGCACTTGAAGTGCATCCGCTGACATTGATGGTGCCGGCTGCCATGGCTGCCAACTGTGCATTCATGCTGCCTGTAGGTACACCGCCGAACGCAATTGTCTTCGGTACCGGCAAGATCAGCATCCAGGAGATGGCGAAGGCCGGCTTTGCATTGAATATCATTGCCGTCGTACTGATCGTCTCGTTTGTGTATCTTCTGATGCCGTTCATTTTTGGTATCGAACTGATGAACTTCAGCCAATAGAACGTTAATAATGCCCCCGCCTAATTGAAGACGGGGGCATTATTCGTGCTGTGTTATTCTGCTGCATCTTCAAAATGGCCAGATGGACGACATGGACATTTGTGTCCTGGGTGCCGATAAACACTTTGCCATCCGCAACTACAGGGTCGCACACACTTCATTTCCGGTTTCAAATGCTGTATATCCGAGTGGCTCATGGTCGGAATCGGTGACTGCATTCTTATTCGGGCCGTGGCTTTACTGCGTCCATTATTTTGCACCGAACGCTTCTGCTCGAATTTTTCAGCCGCAGCATCCTGTGCGTCCGGTCAGGCGCCGAGGAAGATGATGCCGGTCAATACGCAAGTTTTCATCATTTCTGGAAATCCCATGATATCCTCCTGCAGTATTATGGATTAAAAACTGTATTTTACGTTTGAAGCCTGGTCTGTTAGGCTAATATTCTATAAAAGAAAAAAGAGGAGCGTCAATTCTCAATGGAAAACCAAATATCTAACGTAGAACGTACGGAGCTTGACAATACCATGTCCAAGCGGTTCATCTGGGCCATCGCATACGGCTCGAGCATCGGTTGGGGGGCTTTTATTCTTCCTGGTGACTGGCTGCTTTCTTCCGGCACGCTTGGATCGACACTTGGTATTACGATCGGTGGTATTCTGATGCTGATCATCGCAGTTGCCTACGGGGGACTGACAACAGAGTTTCCTGTATCAGGTGGGGAATTTGCATTCAGTTACGTCGGTTTTGGAAAATATGTCAGCTTCATCGCTTCGTGGTTCCTTGCGCTGGGTTACATATGCGTCGTCGCCCTGAATGCGAGTGCATTCAGTCTGCTTTTTAAATTTGTCCTGCCTGATTTTCTTGAAGTCGGTTATCTCTATACCATCGCAGGCTGGGATGTCTACATTATGGAAGTGGTCCTATCCTCACTCATCCTGATCATCTTCGCTTTCATATCAATACGTGGCAGCGGGCTGTCTGGCAATCTGCAGTTCCTGTTCTGCCTGTTCATGGCCATTGTAGTAACCATCCTGTTCGTATGGTCATTCTTCACAGGAGAATTCACACTATCGAATGCCGAACCACTGTTCAACAGTGAAAATGGCATCTGGACATCCATCATTCTGATTGTTGCAGTTGCTCCATGGATGTATGTCGGTTTCGACAATATTCCACAGGCCGCAGAAGAATTCAATTTCAGCCCGGATAAGACATTCAAATTGATTGTATTCGGCATCATCGCTTCCATCATCACCTATGTTCTGATGATTCTTGTCACTTCATGGGTTTACCCGGATGAGCAGTCGATAGATGGTGCATTATGGGTAACGGGTTCCGTCGTACAATCGTCAATGGGGGCACTTGGCATGACCATTCTTGCAATGGCAATCTCATTCGGTGTATTTACAGGGCTGAACGGATTCTATATGTCATCCTCAAGACTGCTGTTCGCATTGGGACGTGCCCGCTTCATTCCTTCCGTATTCATGAAGCTCGGCAAGAATAAAACACCTTATGTATCAGTACTCTTCATCATGGCAGTCTGCCTTGTCGCACCGTGGCTCGGCCGTACCGCACTCAGCTGGATTGTCGACATGTCATCAACTGGCGTATCCGTTGCATTCCTGATCACCAGCCTGGTCGCTGTGAAGTTCTTCAGGCAGAAAGCGCACTACAACATGGTCTATGTCGTGTTCGGTGTCATGGGCGCGCTGATCTCGGTTGTATTCCTGGTACTGCTTCTATACCCAGGATCGCCAGCATCCCTCAGTGCGCCATCATACATTGCGCTTGGTGCATGGATTGTACTCGGGGCAATCTTCTTCATGACACAGTTCAGGAAAATCAATTCAATGTCAAAAGAAGAGCTGGACTACCTGATTCTCAATAAAGATAAATAGATGGTGAGGCAGAGCTTCCATGCAATATGCATGGAAGCTCTCTTCTGATCCTCGCATTATAAAACGCTTTCTTCTTTTCTGAATATTACAGTTATGTTACAATAAGTTCGTTATATTACGAGTGCATAACTTGAGTATAGGGAGACAACAAAGTGAAACCGATAATCTTAATATTCGCTGTGGCGCTACTTGCAGCATGTGGCACTGAAACAGAACAATATGCCGGTTTTGAGGACCTGACTTCCGAAAGGCCATATATAGACACGATGAAACATCAGAATATACAACTGAGCTCTGCAATCAATCAGCCGGGGAAAAGAACTTATGCAAATAGCGACAGTGTGGCATCTGCAGTCCCCGATTCCGATATGGACACTGTCAGCATGGATTATACAGAACAGGAGGCTGTGCAGCTTGAAGATATGACACAGCAGGTGGAACATATCAAACAGGATGTGACAAGCATCTGGAAGAACCAGTTTACACCCATGTATAACCAGTTTCTATGGAATGGACTGGAAAAGGAAAAGGCGGCAGAAAACCTTGAGTTGCTGCACGAGTCATACGGCCAGCTCGAGGCGGAGCTGGACAGCTTGAAGACACCCGATTTCATGGACGAAGAACATGGGAAGGTGCTTGAGCAGCTGAAAGATGATCTTTATCTGGCGATATCAAACCGGACGCTTGCATTGATTGAATTCAAACTGATGAACGAGGATGAAGAGTATACAATGAACGAAGCAATGCTTGATATCCATCTTCAGAACAGCAGCAAGTATTTGAGCAGTGCAGATGAGTCACTGGGTAGGCTTGAAGTCATTGAATCCGGAGCGGAAAAGCCGGATGATAAATTTGTAGTCGTCGAGAAATAGAAAAAAGGTGGATTCATATGAATCCACCTTTTCTTTATCTATTCGGGTGACTGCCGTCATTACCTTTGTCATTATGGTCGTCACCTGCACGCGTTGTCGTGTCTTCCTGAGTCACTTCACGGTCCGGCGTGCTTTTTTCAGTGCTATCATCATTATTTCCGAAACGATCGACTACCTGGTCACCTTTTTCCTTGACGCTGTCCCAAGTATCTTTGACGCTTTTATTATTGCTGCCGTCACCGCTCTTGAAATTGTTCACTGCATCTTTTGCTTTATCAAATAGTCCTTTATTATTCTCTGCCATTGTTGACATCTCCTTTCTAATGTTGCCTATACCATATGGCTACCTTTCGCTTGGAAAGGTTAAACATGAAATGAGTAGTTCATGCTTGTCACTTTCCAATCAGGTCCACTACTTTCTGTTGTTGAAAGCATCGTCGGCTTTATTTTTCACATCATTGGCTGCATCTTTGATCTTGCCTTCTGTTTCCTGGCGCTTGCCTTCTTCTTTCGTCTTATCATCATTCATCATGTTGCCGGCGGCCTTTTTCGCCTTGCCCATGAACTGATCCTTCTTGCTGGTATCTTTACTCATAGTGCTCACCTCATTTAATTTATTTTTCTCTATAATTGGTTTTTCCCGTCCGGCTTCCTGTTTAAACGTCTAGCGGTTTCCGCTGTCGTAACGGTTATCGTGGAAGGCACTCTTATCGGTCTCCTCGTCCGTATAGAAGTCTTTCCGCTTCTTATTGATGTCGGAAAGGACATCTTCCATGGAGTCGTCTTTCGAATCGCGCTGTCCCAGTTTATCTTCGGATGATTCTTCGAACATTCTATCCGTCTTATCCTTTTTTACCATCAGACAATCGCTCCTTTCCTTTTTAAAACTGTACCCGTCGTGAAACAGTGTGAAACACCGCTGCACCGGGTAGAAGCCAGTAAGGAGGCATCGATATATGTATGCAATCAATGGTAGGTTCAATCGTACATTCAGGGATTTTGAACTGTATAGGCAGCTCGGCATAGTGAGTGTCACGACAACGCGCTTCAAGGAGAATCTGATGAAAATGAAGCCCGGGGAGCGGTTTGCACTCTACAGCAGTGGCAATGGCTGGCTCGGGGTCGGTCGTGTGGTCGAACCTGCGGTTCCGTTCGGGGAGTTTGAAATGCGCCAGGGCGGACGGCTCATCGAGTATGATCAGTATCCGTTCAAGGAAATAGGGCGCATCAATCCTCATTTCGCCAAGGAGGAATACGTCATGCGGGTCGAATGGCTGGGGCTGGTCTCTTCGCTTGAAGAAGCGATCGACTTTGGCACGTTCGATTCGAAAGATCCGGTCGTGCTGCTTGATGAGACGCAGAAGGATGCAGTCATGGACGTGTTCAACGTCAGAAAATGAAAAAATCCCCTGCAGCCGGAGGTTCGTCCGGTGGCAGGGGATGCGTTTGTTCTATTTATGAAGCTTTCTCTGCGAGCAGCGTTTCTCCCGCGTCAGTCAGCTCGATATTGCTGTAGTAGAAGTCGTAGTCGAAAGGTGTCAATGTAATCAGGCCTTTTTGCTCCATCAGTTTCATATGGAAATCGACCGTACGGATATCGTATTCTGCCATGCTCGTATTCGGGTAGGGGAAGAGCTGATGCTTGACGTTGTATAGAATTTTATATTCCAGATTCCTATCGTATGAATAATGCATATGATCACTCCTGATAATATAGTATAGGAACGTTTGTTCTGTTTGTCAATGGCATTTATTCATAATAAATTTGTTGATGATGTTTGAAAAGACGTCATATGTGGAATACTATCCATGTAACGATATTCAAGAAGGAGTGATTGATTTTGACTAAGAAAGTCGCTGTAATCATGACCAACATGGTAGAAGACATCGAATATACAAGCCCGGTAGAGGCACTTCGGAATGAAGGCCACGAAATAGAAGTCATCGCACCTGAAGCAGGTGAAATTGAAGGCAAGCAAGGTGGCAAATTCACAGCAGATAAAAGTATTTCAGACGTGAGCCCAGAGGACTACGATGCAGTATTCGTGCCTGGCGGATTCTCCCCAGACCTCTTGCGTTCCGACGAGGAAGGCCGTTTCGGTAAATTCGCAAAACACTTCCTCGAACAGGACAAGCCGACATTCGCAATCTGTCACGGACCGCAAGTTCTGATTGATACGGATCTACTGAAAGACCGTAACATCACTGGTTTCACATCAGTAAGAAAAGACTTGGAAAACGCAGGCGCCAAAGTGCATGATAAATCTGTTGTTGTATGTAGCAATCTTGTATCCAGCCGTAATCCGGATGATCTTGAAGACTTCAACCGTGAAATCACAGCACAACTTGCCTAGCAGATGAGTGTGTAAGCCAAAACCTTTTGGGGTTTTGGCTTTTTTTTGTGGGGTGGGGTGGAGTCGGTGATGATATGGTATAGACTGTCTTTCATGTGGCCGGCGAGTGACAATTGGGCGTCCAACTGACGTTCGTGCGCCCGACGAGTGACAATTAGGCGTCCAACTGACGTTCATGCGTCCGACGAGTGACAATTGGGCGTTTAACTGACGTTCATGCGTCCGGCGAGTGACAATTGGGCGTCCAACTGACGTTCGTGCGTCCGGCGAGTGATAATTAGGCGTCCAACTGACGTTCGCGCGCCTGGCGAGTGACAATTAATTCTTCCAACTCCAGATTCAGACATATAAAAAAGCCGCAATTCCAATAAGGAGGCGGCTTTGCATCTTTATTCTACTGTAATGGTGCGGGCCTTGGCGTGTGGATCTCCGAAATGATCGAAAACTGCGTAGGCAATTGTGTATTCGCCAGGTGTACTGGTATCGACTTCGCCTGAAATGTAGGCGCGGTGTGTAATATCACTGCCGTCGACATCGATGATTTCGACGTCTTCCTTCGGATTGAATTCTTCACCTTGCTGGATGGTGATGTCTTCAAGGCCGATGAACGTGATGGCTGAACTCGCAGATTCTTCATCGGAATCTTCCGAGCCACCTTCAAGTTCTGCTTCTGTCGGTGGAATCATCGGTACGGGATCACTCGGTGCATTGGTCACCTCGATGGCGCGTCTATATTCGTACCATCTGTTGCTGGAGTCTTCGACGCGGTACTCGACTGTATAGGATCCGGGCTCGCTTGTATCCACGTTGTCTGAAATGACTTCAATGTTTTCCGTCAGATCTCCATCCTGACTATCGATGGCGTAGACACCTTCCAACGGATTGAAGGTATCGCCGACCTGGACGTTGAAGGCGCCGGTATCTTTGATGATCGGATTGCTGCCGCCATGAGCAGCAATCTCTTCCTCCATCGTCGGACCTTCGTAATCGGCATATTTGGAATCGCCCTCAGTGCTGGATTCGGAATCGGATATGTTCACCTGGCTGATCTGCGTGTCGAGCAGTTCGCCGGTGATCGGAGCGGCAGGCAGCAGACCTGCCATGATTTTTATTACTGTGCTTGAGTTCATCATGGTCACCTCAACATTGCTTTAGGAATAATGTCTTTCAATGTATATTTATCGAGCACTTCAAAGTATGCGTCAAGTGCGTCGTTCAGTACGAATCTCAGACCGCACACAGGTGTAAGTACACACTGGTTGCCTTCAGAAAAGCATTCGGCCATATGAAAGTTGTCTTCCGTATGTCGGACGACTTCGCCGATATTGATTGCTTCTGCCTTATAGTTTAGCATAATCCCGCCCCCACGACCACGGACGGTTGTAATATATCCGAGTTTGGAAAGGTTATGGACAACTTTTGTCAGATGATTTTTAGATATGTTATAGAAATTTGCAATCTCATCAATCTGAACCTTTTCTTCCTCCCGCATTCCGAGATACATCAGAACCCTCAAGGAATAGTCCGTATATAATGTAAGTTTCAATGGAATCAACTCCTTCATATGATTATACACGCATTTCATTTTTATATAAATAAAGTGCTCTCCTTAAAATTGTTATGTGAACATATTGTGAATTTAAACACAAAAGGTTGTAATTTATATTTCAAAAGATTAAGATAAAGATGTATTAAAAATATATCTTTTAATTGAAGGGGTTATTCAAATGATTACGGAAGCTAAAAAAGATGTTATCAAAGCCACAATCCCAGTACTCGAAGCACATGGAACTGAAATCACAACAACATTCTATCAGAACATGTTCAAAGCACACCCTGAACTTCTCAACATCTTCAACCAGACAAACCAGAAAGTCGGCAATCAACCGAAGGCGCTGGCGATGACAGTACTTGCAGCCGCCAAGCACATCGACAATCTGGAGGCCATTGTGCCGCATGTGGTCGGCATCGCCCATAAGCACCGTGCCCTTGAAATCAAACCGGAACACTATCCGATCGTCGGCAAGCATCTTCTCGAAGGCATCCAGGAAGTGCTCGGTGATCAGGCAACACCTGAAATCATCGATGCCTGGGGCGACTACTACAATCAGATCGCCCAAGTATTCATCGATGTGGAGCAGGATATGTACCAGAGTGCAGCGTGGGATGGCTTCAGACCATTCACTGTCAAAAAGAAAGAATTCATGACGCCAGACATCGTCAGATTTACAGTGGATTCCGATGAAGTGGACAAGTCGTTTACAGCTGGACAGTACATTACTGTAAAAGTGAAACCGGCTGACTATCCATATGAAGCGCTGCGCCACTATTCCATCTGTTCAAATAAAACAGTGGATGGCATCACGTTCGCTGTGAAGCGTGAAGGTACCGACGATACGAAAGGTGTCGTATCCAACTACATGCACGACGAAATTGAAGTGGGAGATGCACTATTCCTATCTGCACCTGCAGGCGACTTCAAAGTTGAGGACGATCACAGTGAGCTGTTGTTCATCGCGGGCGGTGTCGGCGCCACACCTGTCATGGCAATGGCGGAAGAAGCCATCGCAAAAGGCAATGATGTGAAATTCCTCTACAGTGCCATCAATGAAACGCATCTGCCATTCAAGGACCAGTTTGAAAACCTGGAAGCGGAAGGCGCCGACATCAGGATCAAATTAAGCGAAACTGAAGGTTTTCTGAACAGGGAAGATTTCGCCGGCAATGAAAATCGTGAAATCTATATCTGCGGCTCTATGGTGTTCATGAATGCAATGATCAACGAACTGGGTGAGATGGGCATCGATGATTCCCGCATCCACTTCGAGCCATTCGGTCCAAAAATGAGCCTTCAGAAAGTCTAGGATTACAGCTCCTGAAATTCAATATGAAATCCATGCACGCATCTGTCAGAGTCAGGTGTGTGCTTTTTTATGGCACAATGGAATAAAACAGTTTCATAGCAGCGATGGATGACGTAATATAATTAATGCAAAGGGGTAATTTCAAAATCTGATTGTTTCATTTCAGGAGAACCGGAGGCATTTCAATGGAGAGAAAATGGGGAATCAATTTTATCAGAGTGGCGTCCTTGTTCGGTCTGCTCGGCGTTTTCATCGGGTCGCAGATGGCGGGTGAAGTCGACTACAGCATCCGTCCGATCCATACCCATGTATTGCTGGTCGGCTGGCTGTCCATGTTTGCATGGGGCATCTTCTACAGCATATACCGTGTGAAGAGCAGAATACTTGTACATATTCATGGCGTAACGGGCATGGTCGGCGCCATCATGCTGACGAGCGGCATGTACTTCTATATGCTCAACCCATTCAATTTCAATGAGACATTCACAACAGTCTACTTCATTGTCGGCGGCAGCGTACTGCTCATCGCCTTCCTACTTTTCATCATTGTGACATTTTTTGTCGAAAAGGACGGGCGTAGCGACCAGAATTGGTAATTCCGCTCAGCTAAAGAATTTTTTTGTGTTTGAGTTGATTTTTAAGGGAATGTACTGTCTATAACAACTATATGGAAAGTGAGTTGAAACCTTTGGAATATATTCTTCTGATCGTCGGCTTCGTACTGCTGATCAAGGGTGCTGATTATTTTGTTGAAGGAGCGTCCAACATTGCGGTGAAACTCAATGTGTCGCCACTCCTCGTCGGCTTGACGATTGTGGCGATGGGCACCAGCTCGCCGGAAGCGACAGTTGCCATTCTGGCAGCAATCGATGGGAGTTCCGGCGTTGTCCTCGGTAATGTCATCGGAAGTAACATTGTGAACATAACTGTCGTTGTCGGTCTTACTGCGCTGATTGCACCACTGACCGTACAGAGTGAAACCGTGCGGAAGGAAATTCCTTTTGCACTGCTTGCGGCAATCGTCATGATGATACTGATGGTCGATGTCGCACTTCAGAGCGGTGGAGAAAATATCATCACCCGTGGCGATGGTCTGATCATCCTGCTGTTCTTCGCAGTATTTCTATACTATGTATTCGAGATGGCACGTAAAAACCGTTCGAACAATGTAGAAGAAGTGAACACGGATGTCGGTGAATCGTGGCTGAAAAACATTCTTTTCACAATTGGCGGGCTGGTCGCAATCATCATCGGCGGAGAAATGGTCGTCAGCAGCGCCACTGAAATCGCACTGGCGCTCGGCATGAGTGAAGCACTGGTCGGGCTGACAATTGTCGCTGTGGGCACATCCCTGCCTGAAATCATGACTTCTGTAACAGCAGCCATGAAAGGGAAGGGCGACATGGCAATCGGTAACGTCGTCGGCAGTAACATTTTCAACATCCTGTTTGTAACAGGTACTGCAGCGACCGTCGCACCGATCGCTGCCGAATCCAAGCTGTTCTTCGATGGCTGGGTGATGGTTGCATTGACTGTACTGCTGCTGATCTTCTCACGAACGCATTTCAAGATCGGACGAAAAGAAGGGGCTGTACTGCTTGTAGCATATGTCGCTTATCTGATCTATATCATCATAAGAAACTAGTATAAAATTGCGATAGTTAATTTATTGATTCGAATTATATTAATTATCTACATCTAAAAAAAATCAAAATGCCTCTTTTCCACCATATATAGGAAAGGAGGTTTTTTATTATGCATAAAAGAAGAAAAACGATTGAACACCAGTGGCTGGAACTCATGGATATCAGAGGGGGGCTGTCTACAGAAGACCAGCGCAGGCTGGAGGCGCTTGAAATCGGACATGAAGGGGAATGCACATTCGATTTCTGGATGGAACGGTATGGTGATGAACAATGGCGTGTGTACCGGGATATATGGATTGATGCCGGCGGGCCGACGCAGGTGGATACGATGGTGGTGACAGAAACGGGGGTCTTCATTTTCGATGTGAAGAACTACTCCGGGGACTACGCCTATCTCAATGGCAGGTGGTCCGTCAATGGACGCCCCATCATCAAGGATATCTTTGTACAGCTGAAGCGGTCGATGGAGAAGGTGCATCTCATGCTGCGGCAGATCGATTTATCCCTGCAGGCGGAAGGATTGATTGTTTTCATCAATGAGCACTTTACTTTTGAATCGGAAGCGGGTATCGATGAAAGATTCGTGATGCGTCATACTTTGAAGAAGCACCTGCAGACGATGGATGAGGGGAGTGTAGTGATGCGGATGCCGATCGATATGCTGTGTCGCCGGATTGAGTCTTATTTTATAGACAATCCATATCCGGCACCCGCATGCGACGATGATGTATATTCAAGACTGAAGAAAGGCGTCCGGTGTGCTGGCTGCGGCGGTTTCCGGCACATGGTGATGAGATATCATCTGAAGTGTTTGGGGTGTGGAAATAAAGAAGCCAAAGAACGTGCAGTTCTAAGGTCCATCTGTGAATATGGCGTGCTGCGTAATGATAGGAACCTCCGAGTTAGAAATATTATTCATTTTGTGGATAATATTGTGTCTGAAAGGTACGTTCGTTTTTTACTGGCTAAACATTTTGAGGCAATATCAAGAGGCAAGCACGCCGCTTACAAAAATATGAGGCAAGTATGGGAATACTGTGATATTAATGTCACGAGCAAGTACAAAGATAGGAAAATTTGATAAATTTTAAGTCCAACTGACGTTCGTGCATCCGACGAGTGACAATTAGGCGTCCAATTGACGTTCGTGCGCCCGACGAGTAACAATTAGGTGTCTCATCGCTCAACATCCCCGCATAAACTCAAAAACCCCGGATTCCATCCGACTGCAATTACGCAATCAGATGAAATCCGGGGTTTCTCCTATTCAAGCCCGTTATGCCATTTGGCAGCGAGCAGTGTATTGTTGAGGACCATCGTAATGGTCATGGGGCCGACGCCGCCGGGCACCGGGGTGATGTAGCTGGCGACTGCCTTGGCGGATTCGAAGTCGACGTCTCCGACGAGTTTTTCGTCGACGACGCTATTGCCGACATCGACGACGATGGCGCCTTCCTTCAGATGCATCCCGGTAACGAGTCCGGGTGCCCCGACGGCACTGATGACGACGTCAAAGTGTTTCAGTTTATCAATCATGCCCTGTGTCCGGGAGTGCATCAACGTAACAGTTGCATGGGCATCAGTGAGCAACTTGGCGACGGGCTGGCCGACGATGTGGGAGCGTCCGATGACTGCGACGTCCTTTCCTTCCAGTGGTCCGGTGTGCTTGAGCAGTTCCATGATGCCGAGTGGTGTACACGGTACAAAAGTGCGTTGGCCGGTGTAGAGTCGACCGATGTTCGTCGGGTGGAAACCGTCAACATCTTTATGTGGGGCAATCGCTTCGAGCACTTTCTCTTCGCTGATCTGCTCAGGCAGCGGCACCTGGACGAGAATGCCATTGACGGTGTCATCGTTGTTCAGTCGTTCGATCGTATCGAGCAGTTCCGTTTCCGCAACATCTGCATCCAGATGGATGATGCCGGAAGACATGCCGATCTTCTCGGCCGCCTTGTTTTTTGAGCGGACGTAGCTCAACGAAGCGCCATCGTTTCCAACGATGACCACTGTCAGATTCGGGGTGATGCCCTGAGCTTTCAACTTCTCGACTTCTTCCGCGAGACCTGCGCGATAGGCCTTCGCAATTTCCCTGCCGTTCAAAAGTTCTGCTGTCATTTAAAAACGCCTCCTGAATGATATTCCATTTCCATTATCCATGACTTTGCTTCAAATCTCCATTTTCAAGCAGAATAAACACCATACGTATCCGACTTCGTAAAGCCGTTTAACCCACATAATACCGTATGTTTATTTAAAAAAGCAACCTGAATGATAACAAAATACAAACTATATAATATAAATAAATAAAAACGTTCGCTTTTAGGTTGATTATCCATATCCAAATTGTTAAGCTATACATGAGGAAAAAACATCTGAATGCAGAGAGGGTATTTATTCATGACAGTTGGAATTATTATGGGCAGTTCTTCGGACTGGCCGACGATGAAGCATGCATGCGATATGCTGGATACTTTTTCGGTCCCCTATGAGAAAAAAGTGGTGAGTGCCCATCGTACACCGGAGATGATGATGGATTATGCAAAAACGGCACATGAACGCGGTATCAAGGTGATCATCGCAGGTGCAGGGGGCGCTGCACACCTGCCTGGAATGGTGGCATCGATGACAAACGTACCGGTCATCGGCGTACCGATTGAATCGAAGGCGCTGCAAGGTCTTGATTCACTCCTGTCAATCGTCCAGATGCCTGGCGGCATACCGGTTGCTACGACGGCGATCGGCAAGGCAGGCAGCACGAATGCCGGCATACTGGCGGCAAGGATGCTGGCCGTGGGCGATTCCGGGCTGTACGAAAAACTTGAAGCATACACGACATCATTGGAAGAGAAAGTGGAGGCGATGCAGAATGACCTCAATTAGACTGGGTGGCACAATCGGTATCATCGGCGGCGGACAGCTCGGTAAGATGCTGGCGCAGAGCGCGCTCAGGATGGGCTATAGAGTTGCCATTCTGGATCCTTCTGAAGATGCACCGGCACGCAGCACATGCCATACATTCATCCATGCAGCCTTCAGCGATTTTGATGCACTGAAGCAGCTATGCGAACAATCCGACGTCGTCACCTACGAATTTGAAAATATAGACGCACACATTCTGCGCACACTCGTCAACGACTATCATGTGCCGCAAGGTGCCGAAACGGTCCTGACACTTCAGAACCGTGATCTTGAAAAGACGGCGATCCGGAATTCCGGAGCCGATGTCGTTCCTTACGAAAAGCTTGCAGGCAAAGCTCAACTCGAACAGTTCATCGAAAGCCATCAGCTCCCCGTCATCGTCAAGACGTCGACAGGCGGATACGACGGCAAGGGCCAGGTGCTGATCGAGACAGAAGCCGAACTCGACACACTCGACATTCCATTTGATGAAGCGGAATGGGTGGTGGAGAAATATCTGCAGCTCGAACGGGAAGTGTCACTGACCGTTGCACGCAGCACGAGCGGCCAGGTCGTCTATTTTCCACTGCAGGAGAATCTGCATAAGGATCAGATACTCTACCGTACGATTGCACCGGCGCGTGTCGACTATATGGAAGAGGCGAAAACAGCAGTCGACAAGATCATGGCTGCGATGCACTTTGTCGGTGTATTCACGGTCGAGTGCTTCATCGATCAGGAAGGCAAGCTCTACGTCAATGAGATTGCACCGAGACCACACAACTCGGCGCATCATACGATCGAATCATGCAGCATCAGCCAGTTCGACGCACACATTCTGGCGATTCTCGACCATCCGATGCCCGAAGTCCATCAGCATCAGCCTGCGGTCATGATGAACCTGCTTGGTGATGACCTCGATCGCCTTGAAGAGAAGCTTTTCACCGAACCCGACTGGCGTGTCCACGTCTACGGCAAGACAGGGCGCAAGCCTGCCCGCAAGATGGGACATGTTACTGTACTGACTGATGATCTGGACACTACGCTTGACCAGCTCGAGCAAAAATTTATCAAGGGAGTCGAAGTATGATGCTGTTATATGAAGGCAAGGCAAAAAGGGTCTACCGTACAGAGGCGGAGGATGTCTACCGCATCGAATATAAGGATGAAGTGACGGCAGGCAATGGGGAGAAGCATGATTTCCTTACAGGCAAGGGCAGGCTCAACAACCTGATCTCCTCCGATATCTTCCAGTATATGGCCGATCATGGTGTCGCTTCCCATTTCATCGAGCGCATCAGCGAAACGGAACAGCTCGTCCGTTCGGTCGAAATCATTCCGCTTGAAGTGGTCGTCCGCAACTATGCATCCGGCAGCATCGTCAAACGTCTCGGACTCGAGCCCTATCAGCTGATGACACCCCCACTCGTGGAATTCTACTATAAGAAGGACGAATTGAACGATCCGATTCTGACGGACGCGCATGTGGAGATGCTCGGACTCGCAACACCTGATGAAATCGAAGCACTGAAATCAGCTGCTTTGAAAATAAATAGTGTCCTCAGCCGGATGATGGAAGAGATGCAGCTGTCGCTCATCGACTTCAAAGTAGAGTTCGGCAAGGACCAGGCCGGCAACATCGTTCTGGCGGATGAGATTTCCCCGGATACGTGCCGCATCGTCGATATGGAGACGAAAGAGAACTTCGATAAGGATGTATACCGCAACAGCACCGGTTCGCTGCTCGATACGTACAGTGAATTCTATAACAAGATGGAGGCCCTTAAATAATGAAAAAAGTAGAACTGATCGTTACATTGAAACCGCAGGTACTGGATACGCAGGGTGAAGCACTGAATCGCGCGGTGCACGAACTGGATCATGACGAAATCAACAACATCCGCGTCGGCAAGGTGCTTTATTTCGACATCGACGAGACGGATGACGCGAAGATCGATGAGAATGTGCGCCAGCTGTCCGAGAAACTGTTCACCAATACAGTCATCGAGACGTACTCATACAAGGTGCTCGAAGAGGTGTCCCAGTAATGAAGTTTGCAGTCATCAGATTTCCAGGGTCCAACTGTGACAGAGATATGCTGAACGCAATCGTCAAGGCGGGCGGCGAAGCGGAATACGTCGACTATCGTGAGACAACGCTCTCCGGCTTCGACGGCGTACTTATTCCGGGCGGCTTTTCATTCGGCGACTACTTGAGGAGCGGCGCGATGGCAAGTGTGGCACCGATCACAGCGGCCATCAAAGAAGTGGCGGCAGATAATAAGCCGGTGCTCGGCGTATGCAATGGATTCCAGATTCTTACCGAAATCGGCCTCCTGCCGGGTGCGCTCATCTTCAACGATACACATACTTTCATTTCACGCAATGAGACGCTGACGATTACAAATAACGACACACCATTTACAAGCGAGTACGAAGAAGGGGAAACGGTCGTCTACCCGGTGGCGCATGGAGAAGGGCACTACTACTGTGACGACGAAACGTACCAGCAGCTCGTAGCCAACAACCAGATTGTACTGACGTACAACGATAACCCGAACGGATCAAGAAATGACATCGCCGGCATCATCAATGAAAACGGCAATGTCCTCGGTATGATGCCGCATCCGGAGCGCGCACTGGAAGCACTGCTCGGCAGCGACGATGGCATGAGACTTTTTGCAAGAATGACGGAATGGGAGGCAGAACATGATTACATTCACTGAGCCGAACGAACAGGTGATAAAAGAAGAAAAACTGTATGCCGATATGGGGCTCTCCGACAAGGAGTATGACAAGGTCGTCGAAATTCTCGGCAGACAGCCGAACTACACGGAAACCGGCATCTTTTCGGTCATGTGGAGTGAGCACTGCTCCTATAAGCACTCGAAGCCTTTCCTGACACAGTTCCCGACAACCGGCGAACATGTACTGATGGGACCGGGCGAGGGTGCAGGCGTTGTGGATATCGGCGATAATCAGGCGGTCGTGTTCAAAGTGGAATCCCACAACCACCCATCCGCTGTCGAACCCTACCAGGGTGCAGCAACGGGTGTTGGAGGCATCATCCGCGACATCGTCTCGATTGGTGCACGTCCGATCGGTCTCTTGAACTCACTGCGTTTCGGTGAACTTTCAGAAGCGAACAATCGCCGTCTGCTCAGAGGTGTCGTTGCCGGCATCGGCGGCTACGGCAACTGCATCGGCATCCCGACCGTCTCCGGTGAAGTCGAGTTCGACCGCTCCTATGACGGTAACCCGCTCGTCAACGCAATGTGTGTCGGCATCATCGATCATGACAAGATCCAGAAGGGGACGGCGAAAGGCATCGGCAATAAAGTCATCTACGTCGGTCTGAAAACAGGGCGCGACGGCATTCACGGTGCGACTTTCGCATCAGAGGAACTGACGGAGGAATCCGAGTCCAAGCGTCCATCCGTACAGATCGGTGATCCATTCACAGGCAAGAAGCTGATGGAGGCGACACTCGAAGCAATCCAGCAGCCGGAACTCGTCGGCATCCAGGATATGGGCGCAGCCGGTCTGACATCTTCAAGTGCTGAAATGGCAGCTAAAGGCGAGTCCGGTATTGCGCTGCATCTCGATCAGGTACCGGTCAGGGAAGCCGGCATCACACCTTACGAAATGATGCTGTCGGAAACACAGGAACGCATGCTGCTCGTCGTCAAGGACGGTACAGAAGATAAGTTCCTGTCGATGTTCGAAGACTTCGAGCTCGATGCAGCAGTCATCGGAGAAGTGACCAATACCGACCGTCTTGAGCTTTTCTTCCACGGCGAAAAATATGCGGACATTCCGGTTCAGCCGCTATCCGACGAAGCACCGGTCTACATTCTGGAAGGCGCGGCACCGGCAATAGACGACACAGCGCATCATTATGGAGATCAGGATCTGAACACCGTCTTCGATGCATTGATCGGCCACCCGACACACGGTTCGAAACGCTATATATATGAACAGTATGACAATCAGGTCGGCGCGAACACGGTACAGAAATCCGGTTTCGGTTCCGGCATCGTGCGTGTCGAAGGGACGGACAAGGCGATTGCGATGGCCATCGACGGCAAGAGCCGCTACGTCTATGCCGACCCGTTGAATGGCGGCAAGGAAGCAGTGGCCCAGACTTTCCGCAGCATCATTTCCACCGGTGCGGTTCCACTGGCGATGACGGACTGCCTGAACTACGGCAGCCCGGAAAAACCGGAAATCTATCATCAGCTGGGCGAATCGACACGCGGTATGGCTGAAGCATGTGCCGCGCTGTCGACACCGGTCGTATCCGGAAACGTCAGTCTGTACAATGAATCGAAAGGCACCATCCTGCCGACCCCGGTCATCGGCATGGTCGGCCTGATCGAGGATGTCAACTTCATGGCCGATCTCAAAGTCGAATCAGGCGACGCCGTCTACCTCGTCGGCGAGACGGAAAAGGCATTCGCCGGCAGCCAGATCGAGAAGCTGATCGACAATGATATCAGAAAGCAGACACGCCATATCGACCTTGAACTGGAATATGCGCGCGGCATGGACCTGCGCGAGCGTCTCATCAATAAAGAAGTGAAGAAGATTGCACCGGTCGGTCGTGGCGGCATCGCCATCAAACTGGCACAGCTCTCAGCGTTCCACCAGCTCGGCATCGACGCGACACTTGACCTCGACGGTGAAGATCTTTTTGCAGAGAATGCGTCCCGCTATATCGTGATTGCACCTTCCGGCCAGAATATCACGGACGGAAAAGAAATCGGCAGACTGACGGATGAAGAGTTCCATATCGCAGCACGTGATCTTACAATCGACAGAAGCATTGAAACGATTTCAAGTATTTGGGAAGGGGCAATTCCACAATGTATGACATCCGTGGACTAAATGAAGAATGTGGCGTGTTCGGAATCTTCAACCATCCACAAGCCAGTGAACTGACCTATATTGCACTGCACAGCCTGCAGCACCGCGGGCAGGAAGGTGCAGGCATCGTCTGCTCCAATGGTGAATACCTGTTCGGCGCACGCGGCATGGGCCTTCTGACGGAAGCACTGTCGAAGGAGCAGCTCATGTCACTTGATACGTTTCCGCATGCCATCGGACACGTCCGCTATGCGACAACAGGCGGCAGTGAACTGTCGAACGTCCAGCCGTTCCTGTTCAAAAGCCACAAGGGCGACCTTGGCCTTGCCCACAACGGCAACCTCGTCAATGCACTGAGCGTACGCGAAGCACTTGAGGATGACGGTGCCATTTTCCAGACATCCTCGGACTCCGAAGTACTGGCTCACCTGATCCGTAAAAATAAAAGCCCGGACAAAAAGCAGCGCATCAAGACGGCCTTGCGCCAATTGAAGGGTGCCTTTGCATTCGTCATCCTGGACGAGGATTCACTGACAATCGCACTCGATGACCATGGTGTCCGTCCGCTCATGCTCGGCATGGTGGATGATGCGTATTGCGTCGCCAGCGAAACGTGTGCGTTTACGGCAATTGGTGCCGAGTACATTCGCGATATCGAACCCGGTGAACTGATCACGCTGAATGAGCAGGGCATCGAATTCGACCACTACACGGATGTGTCGAAACCGAATCTGTGCTCGATGGAATACATCTATTTCGCCCGTGCGGATTCCGAATTTCGCGGCACATCGACGTACACGATCCGCAAATTGCTCGGCCAGCAGCTGGCACGCGAGATGGATATCGAGGCCGATATCGTCATCGGTGTACCGGATTCAAGCCTTGCAGCGGCAAAAGGGTTCTCGGAAGCATCCGGCATACCGCAGGAGCAGGGTCTGATCAAGAACCGCTACGTCGGCCGGACATTCATATCGAAAGGCCAGGAGGCGCGGGAGCGTGCGGTACGCATGAAGCTGTCGCCTGTCCGGGATGTTGTGGAAGGCAAGCGGGTCATCGTCATCGATGACTCCATCGTGCGGGGCACGACGAGCCGCTTCATCGTCAAGGCATTGAAAAAAGCAGGGGCGAAGGAAGTGCATATGGGCGTCTCCTCACCACCGCTCAAAAACCCGTGCTTCTATGGCATCGATGTATCGACCCATGCAGAAATCATTGCTTCGACAAAGTCGACAGAAGAGATCCGTGACGAAATCGGTGCGGACTCACTGAACTACCTTTCCGTCGATGCGATGCACGATGTGTACTACTCCTATGGCTCGAAGGGCCAGTGTGACGCCTGCTTCACAGGCAACTATCCAATTGAAATCATCGATCGTCTCCTCCCGCAGGAGAAGGATCTGAAAACGAAAGGGGTCTGACATGTCAGAACAATATAGAGATGCCGGCGTAGATATAGAAGCAGGATACCAGGCAGTCAACCAGATCAGGACGCATGTCAAGCGTACGATGCGCAAAGAAGTCATCGGTGGACTCGGCGGCTTTGGTGCCGCATTCGATCTGTCGAAGCTGAATATGAAATCCCCTGTGCTCGTCTCCGGAACGGATGGTGTCGGTACGAAGCTGAAACTTGCCATCGATCATGACCGTCATACGACGATCGGCATCGATGCTGTCGCAATGTGCGTCAACGATATTCTGACGACAGGCGCAGAACCGCTCTATTTTCTGGATTATATTGCCGTCAACAGAGTCGTTCCGAAGCACATTGCCGATATCGTCGAAGGGGTAGCGACCGGCTGTGAAGCTGCAGGCTGTGCACTGATCGGCGGTGAGACGGCCGAAATGGGTGATATGTACGGCCATGGCGAATATGATATTGCCGGCTTCAGTGTCGGTGCAGTGGAGAAGACGAAGTACATCGATGGCTCACATGCCAAACCGGGCGACCGTATCATCGGCCTGCCTTCAAGCGGCATTCATTCCAATGGCTACAGTCTGGTCAGAAAATGGCTGGATAACTATTCTGTTGATGTTGAAGATGACCTTGATGGTACACCGATCATCGATCTGCTGATGGCACCGACACGCATCTATGTAAAAAGCGTGCTTAAAGTCATCGACCGTATCGACGTCAAAGCGATGAGCCATATTACAGGGGGCGGCTTCATTGAAAATATACCGCGTGCATTCCCGGCGGATGTCGGCATCGATATCGATGTTTCCGGCGTCAAAGTGCCGAAAGTCATCGAATGGCTGATATCACTCGGTGAAATGGACCGGAATGAAGCCTATAACGTATTCAACATGGGTATCGGCTTCATACTGTGTGTCGATCCGGAAGATGTTGATGAGACATTGGAGATTCTGCAGTCGGCTGGAGAATCCCCTGAACTGATCGGCCAGGTGACCGAAGGAAGCGGTCTTAAGATCCATGGCTATTAGAGTGGCTGTACTCGCTTCAGGTGGCGGTACCAACTTTGAAAATCTGGCACGTCATGCGTCTGGGATCGGTATGGAGATTGCCGTACTGATCTCGGATAAGCATGATGCCTTCGCCATTACGCGGGCACAGAATCTCGGCATTCCGCATCACGTACATAGCCGCAAGGACTTCGACCAGAAAGCGGCGCATGAAGCGGCGATACTCGAAACACTGGCGGCACACGATGTTTCCTACGTACTGCTGGCAGGGTTCATGCGCATCCTGTCACCGCAGTTCATCGAGACCTATGATCGCCGCATCATCAATCTGCATCCCTCGCTCCTGCCAAGCTTCAAAGGACGCGACGGCATCCGGGATGCCTATGAATACGGGGTGAAGGTGACGGGTGTGACCATCCATTATGTCGATGCCGGCATCGATACAGGAGAGATCATTGCACAAGTGCCGGTTCTGATCGAAGCAGGGGATACATTGGAAGATGTTGAAAAAAAGATCCATGCGGTGGAGTATGCACTCTATCCCGCAGCAATAAAAAAAGTTTTGAAGGAGAGAGACGATGAAGAAGGCACTCATTAGCGTTTCCGATAAGAGAGGACTGGAGCCGTTTGTACGTGGACTGGCGCGCAACGACTTTGAAATCTATTCCACAGGCGGTACATTGAAAGTCATCGAATCATTTGGTGTGAAGGTGCAGAATGTCAGTGATCTGACAGGATTTGAGGAAATACTCGACGGACGCGTGAAGACGCTCCATCCTGCAGTCCATGGGGGCATTCTGGCAGACCGTGACAACAAGGACCATATGGCGGCACTGGATGCACAGGGCATTTCAACCATCGACCTTGTCGCTGTCAACCTCTACCCGTTCAAGGAGACGGTGGCAAAAGAAGATGTTTCGGAATCTGAAGCGGTCGAGAATATCGATATCGGCGGACCGACGATGCTCCGTGCGGCTGCGAAAAACTTCAAGCATGTCACGACCATCGTCTCTCCTGAAGACTACGGCGAGATCATTCAGCGCATCGAATCGAATACGCTTGATGAGGCCTATCGCCGTTCATTGATGGTCAAGGTTTTCCGTCATACGAACGACTACGACCAGGCGATTGTCAACCACTTCAGCCAGGCTGAAGAGACGCTGCGCTATGGTGAGAATCCGCATCAGGCGGCACGTCTCGTCCGGACGACCGAAGATCGCAATACGATACTGAACGCGGATGTCCTTCACGGCAAGGCACTGTCCTACAACAACATCCGCGACGCGGATGCTGCGTTCCAGCTGGCCAAGAAGTTCACGATGCCGGTTGCGGTTGCAGTGAAGCATATGAATCCGTGTGGTGTCGGCACAGGCGAAACCATCTCGGAAGCATTCAAGAATGCACACGAAGCGGACAGCCAGTCCATCTTCGGCGGCATCGTTGCACTGAACAAGCCGGTCAATCGTGAGACGGCCGAACAGCTGCATTCCATCTTCCTTGAAGTCATCATTGCGCCTTCCTATGACGAGGCGGCGCTCGAGATCCTGACGCAGAAGAAGAATATCCGTCTGCTTGAAGCGGACTATCATGAAGACGCGCATGCCGAGGAGTTTGTCAGCGTATCCGGTGGCTATCTCGTCCAGACGCAGGATACCGGCGCACTCGATGAATCCGATATTAAAGTCGTTACCGAAAACAAGCCGTCACGCGATCAGATGGCTGCCATGGCGCTTGCATGGGAAGTATCGAAGCATGTAAAAAGCAATGCGATCGTGCTGGCGAATGAAAAGCAGACCGTCGGTATCGGTGCCGGCCAGATGAACCGGGTCGGTGCACTCGAGATTGCCATCAACCGTGCACTCGAACTCGGAGAAAACGTCGTCATGGCGAGTGATGGCTTCTTCCCGATGCCGGACAGTGTTGAACTGGCGCACGAGAATGGCATCCGGGCAGTCATCCAGCCGGGCGGATCGAAACGCGATCAGGAATCCATCGATTTCTGCAACGAAAATGGCATGTCGATGGTGTTTACAGGCATGAGGCATTTCAAGCACTAGAGATATGAGCCGGAGAGATCCGGCTATTTTATTTTTGAAAATGAAGGGAGCAGTCAAGATGAATGTTGCAGTAATCGGCGGCGGGGGCAGGGAGCATGCCCTGGCGAGAAAACTCGCGCAGTCCGATCGTATTGAAACGGTCTATGCAATTCCTGGAAATGATGGCATGCGCGATGTCGCGGAAGTCGTCCCTGAAATCGGGGAGACCGACTTCGAGAAGATAGCAGCACTATGCACCAGCAAGCAGGTGGCGTGGGTGGTCGTCGGACCGGAAGCGCCGCTCAGCGAGGGCATTGCAGACTACCTTGAAGGACGGGGCATCAAAGTTTTCGGTCCGAGAAAAGAGGAGGCGAAGATCGAATCCTCGAAAGCCTTCACTAAAGATATCATGGAGAAGTATGATATACCGACTGCACGATATAAGGCATTTACAGATTATGACGCTGCGTACAGCTACATAGAATCCGTCGGCGCACCGATCGTTCTGAAAAAGGATGGACTGGCTGCCGGCAAGGGTGTCATCGTGGCGACCGATATGGACGAGGCGCTTGCAGGGCTTGACGCCCTGATGGCGGATTCCGATGCACCGATCGTCATCGAGGAGTTTCTGGAAGGGGAGGAGTTTTCCCTGATGGTACTCGTCAATGGCGACTACACGCATTCATTCGAAATCATCGCGCAGGACCATAAGCGTGCATTCGATAATGATGAAGGGCCGAATACCGGCGGCATGGGGGCATATGCGCCGGTCAGGCATATTCCTGAAAGTGTGAGACAGGAAGCAGTGGACCAGATCGTGGGGCCGATGGCTCGAGCCATGGTCTCTGAAGGGCTGGACTACTTCGGGGTACTGTATCTCGGCGCCATCGTCACGGACAAAGGGGTCAAGACCATCGAGTTCAATGCGCGCTTCGGCGATCCGGAAGCACAGATCCTCCTATCCCTGATGGAGGATGATCTTGTTGACGTACTTGAGAAGGTGGACAGGAAAGAGGCGTTCACGCTGACGTTTTCGCCCCGCTACCAGGTCGGCGTCATGCTGGCGAGCGCCGGCTATCCGGGTTCCTATGACAAGGGGCATACCATCGATTTTGAAGCAGTACGCGAGAAAAGCTTCGTCAGCGGGCTCAAGCAGGAGAATGAGGGTTGGGTGACGGCTGGCGGCAGGGTACTGCTTGTGACAGGCGAGGGCGAAACGATAGAATCAGCAATCGATTCGGCCTACCACAACGTCGATCAGGTGAAATTCAACGAAGGCGAAGTTTTCATCCGCCGGGATATCGGCCGTCACGCTCTGAAATAATTGAACGGATCAACAAAAAATGCGTTGCCAGAAAAACTGGCAACGCATTTTCCATTATTCGAATGAATCCTGAATTTCCTCTTCGGTCTTTTCAGAACCGGACGCATCGCTTTCCTTATCCTTGCCCTTGTCGACTTTTCTGTCTGCTTCAGTATCGATATCTTCTGCTGGATTTTCTTTAGTACGTGCTTCCTTTGCTGCATCCTTCATGTCGGACTGCTTGTCTTTGCTGTTGTTGTCACCATCTCGATCCGCTTCGGTATCCATGCCTTCCTGCGGATTTTCCTTCGTTGGTGCGTTCTGTTCCTGTGTCTTTTCTTCTTGTTCTTTATCGTTGAAATTCACTTCAAATCACTCCTGTTATAACTGTTTTGATATCACATATTATTATTTCTTATCTGCTGTTAGTTGAGAAATACCCCGCACTTTGGACCATTAAACAAAATAAAGGATATTTATTTTTGATGAAAAGGGGATTCGGTGCATTCAACCACTAAATCCTCTATAATGGGAAGGGATATTGAGGTGAAATGAAAATGAAATGGTTGAAACAGCAAAGTGAAGTGATCATAAGCATTCTTCTCGGAGTGTTTTTTGTCATATCAGGATTGTTCATCCTGTTCAACACAGGCAGGATCAGAGGAGAGGCATTGGAAATTTCCAGGATCGAAACGTTCTTCGATCTGTTCAATGCGTTCTTTGTGGAAGTCATCAATATACTCGGCATCGTCATCGGCGGTTTTCCGATCATCGCCGGCATTCTGCTCATCCTGTTTGGAGCCGGCATGTTCAAGGTGGCGCAGCTCATCCGGCGGACGACGGAATTCGATACAGGTCTTTCTCTTTTCTTTCTTGGTCTTTCGTTCGTCCTGTTCCTGGTGACGACATTACTGATGTTCCAGGTGTACGGCTGGTTTGCACTGTTCTTCATGCTTGCCTTCATTGTCCATATGCTCTACAGCATCTTCAACGAGCATCTGGATCCGAGGCACCGCAAGGAGCACTATATGGTCATCCTGTTCTTCTATGGACTGGCCTACTTCTTTACGCAGAATGCAGTGTACTCGAATATAGAAACGACACTGTCACCGACTGATGTCCTGTCGATCGACATGTTCTTTGCGATCATCTGGGTGCTGTCACTGATGGCGCTATGGGTGGGTGTATTCCTGTCGAAATCGAAAAACCTGCTTAAGAAACCGAAGAAGGGGGATGCGGCGACGCTTTCCAGACAACACAAGCGGCGCAGTCTGCATCCGGATGAATATCTCAAATTTTCAAAACATCTCTACGATATGCGCAGTGGACTGCTGCACAAAGTGAAGACGTTCATGGAAGTCGAGTTTCCATCATGGCTCAGGCCGAACTATATCGAGCTGCTGCTCGGTGCACTCGTTCTGATCTTCATCCTGATCGAGTTCAATAACAGGCAGGGTGTCTTTACGGAAGGGTATTTCAATCTGTCGGATATGCAGTATATATACGAATGGGTGAACTTGTTCCTATCCTTGGCACTTGCGGTCGCCTATCTATTTACAACATTCTTCAACATGACCCAGAACAGGTTCTACAACAGGCAGATGATCTTCATCACCGCCCTATGGCTCAAAGTGACGGTCAGCCTGTATATTACGGTATTCAAGGATGTGGAGCTGTCGCTCTTCATACTGCCGTTCAATATTCTTCTCGTCCTGCTGACAACACCGCTTCTGATCATCAGCATATTCAAGGAATTCGATAAGGGGAGATAGGTTATGAAGAAAATTGAACATCACGACTACTCGGGCAGGGTGGATGACCCCGCCGTCAAGGAGCGGCTCCACCAGGTCATAGAAAAGTGGGATGCCAGTACGCCTGCAGGTGCACCGGTATTCATCGGCTTTCGTTCGGAAGAAGGGGTGAAGCGGAATAAAGGCCGCCCTGGTGCCTACGATGGCCCGGTCGCTGTACGGCAGAAAATCGCATCGATGCCCTACGAAAAACCGGTATTCGACTACGGCAGCATTATCGGGGATGAAGAACTGGAAGCATCACAGGCGGCTCTTGGACAAAGCGTGGCCGAAGTGCTGTCGAATGATCAGTTTCCGCTCATCATCGGTGGCGGACATGAAACGCTGTATGGGCACTACCTTGGAGTACGGCAGGCATTTCCGGATAGTAGGCTCGCTGTCGTCAACTTCGATGCACACTTTGACCTCAGGGATGAGCGGCCGTCATCGGGAACGATGTTCCATCAGATCCTCTCCGGTGACCCGAATGTCGACTACTACGTTTTCGGAATCCAGGCTTCCGGGAACACACGGACACTGTTTGAGACGGCAGACCGTTTCGGCGTCAAGTATGCATCGATGAATGAAGTGCGGCAGACGGATGTCTATACCCGGGCACTTCGGTCGCTCAGGGAATATGATGCAGTATTTGCGACGCTGTGCATGGACTCAGTCCAGCAGAGTGTGGCGCCGGGCACGAGCGCACCTGCGCAGAACGGCTATACGTCCCAGGAAATCCATGATATGGTGGCACAGCTTGCAAAACTCCGGAATCTGACAAGCTTCGACATCAGCGAGGTGGCACCTTCACTTGATATCGATGGCCGGACGAGCAGTCTGGCAGCAAGCCTATTCCATAGTTTCATGACAGAAAGGGAGACATTCCAATGAATACGATACAATTGAAAAAAGGCCATGAACGGCCATACATGAATGGTCAGCTGAATATCGACAGAGATGACCTGAGTGATGATACTTTTCTGAAGGACGGTGAGATTGTCAGGGTCGAAGATCCATTCGGCAAGCTGATCGGCATCGCCATGCTGAGCTTCGAGCAGAAGACAAGAGGCTGGATACTGACCCATGATGAACAGGAGACGATTGATGATACATTCATCGTAAAGCGCATCAGGGAGGCGGTGGAGAAGCGGACACCACTGTACAACCAAACCGATACGACCGCCTTTCGTCTATTCAATGAGATCGGTGATGGCATCGGCGGACTCACTGTCGACAATTATGATGACCATCTGCTCATCACTTTCTACTCCCGCGGCATCTACAAGATCCGTGATCTCATCATCAAGACACTGATGGTCGAACTCAACCCGGATTCCATCACGGAGCAGACACGATTCAGCGATCAGGGCAAAATGGAAGTGAAGAATCGCCAAGTGACAGGCAATGTCGAGTTTCCGATCACCGTGCTCGAGTCAGGCGTGACCTACAGCGTGCATCTCGACGAAGGTCCGATGACCCGGCTGTTCCTGGATCAGCGGGAGACACGTAAAGCACTGGAGCAGAATCCATATCATGCAAAGTCCTTCCTTAATATGTTTGCCTACAGCGGGACATTTTCCATTGCGGCGCGTAAGGGCGGCATGATGACGACAAGTGTCGATCTGGCAAAGCGGAGCCGCGAACTGATTACAGAAAACTTCAATGCAAACAACCTGTCCACCGATGGACAGAACATCTATATAATGGAAGCATTCGAATATCTGGGCTATGCGGCAAGAAACAGGCATCACTTCGACGTAATACTGATGGATCCGCCAAGCTTTGCCCGTTCCGGAAAGAAAGTATTCAAAGTCGAACGCGACTTTCCAAAGCTGATCAGGGCAGCGCTCGAAATACTGAAACCGGATGGGCATCTGATACTTAGCCAGAACCTCGAAAGCGCTACGCTGAACCAGTTCAAAAAGCAGATCGACAGGACGCTTGCAGAAGCGGGACGGTCGTATACGCTTACTGATGTCAAAGGACTGCCGAAAGACTTTCCGACAGTGAAGGGCTATAGGAACGGCAAGTACCTCAAAGTGGTCACTGTACAGATCCACGGCTAGAAATCTGATTATCATCAGGTGACAATGGGTATACTTAAACGACAACACTCAAATTCTAATACAAAGGAGTTTTGGCAATGGGTGCCCAACCGCTCACTGAAAATGAAATACAGATGAAGGAACAGGAAGCGCGCGAAATGGTCAACAAGAAAGCATTGTATTCCTCGATTGCCGCTGTGCTGCCGATTCCACTGCTTGATATTGGTACGGACATGAAGCTGATGAAAGACATCAGACAAGAGGCGGAAAAGATTTTCGAACTCGACCACAGCCAGGTGAATGAACTTTCCGATGACCTGATGAACCGGGCGCTTGTCATGGCGACAAGCATGGGCAGCGAATTCATCGGCCGCAACGCATCCAAGGTTCTATTCAAAGGTGCAGCGAAAAATTCCAAGGTGGCCAAGTTCGGAATTGCCCCGCTCGCAACGAATGCACTTGGTGCAGGAGTCAGCTATATGCTGATGAAGAAGCTCGGACATGATTATGTGGACAGATGTGCAGAAGCAGCCAGAAACCAGACAGTTTCATAAATGATGCCCTTTCGGACAGCTGTTCCGAAAGGGTCTTTTATTTCTCGCTGATGTACATTCATGTGTCCGAAATGTGTCCTGGATGGGCCGGATGGTGAAAAAGTTTACGCCATGATTGATGGTGGTATATTAGAATATCGTTGGCATACATGGTATAATGTTGCTAAACATGTGTGCTTATCATGTAATATTATAACGCATTCAAAAGGAGACTAACGCAATGGAACAAAAATCTTATCTCATTACAGACGAAACAGGAATTCACGCAAGACCAGCAACAATTCTCGTACAGACAGCATCCAAATATGATGCTGACATCCAGCTCGAATACAACAGTAAAAAGGTGAATCTGAAATCCATCATGGGCGTTATGTCACTTGGTGTAGGCAAGGACTCTGAAGTGACGGTCTATGCTGAAGGCAAAGATGAAACTGAGGCTATTGAAGCGATTACTGAAACACTGTCCAAAGAAGGATTGACCGACTGATGTCTGATATTCTTAAAGGGATTGGTGCGAGTGACGGTGTAGCCATTGCACCGGTATACTCTCTGGAAGAGCCGGATCTGTCTTTTGACAGCAAATCCATCGATGCCGGTCAGGAAGACGCTGAAGTGGAACGCTTCAAAGCCGCTTTCAACCAGTCCAAAGTCGAAATTACAAAAATCAGAAACCATGCGGAGGAATCAGTAGGTCCTGAACATGCGGCCATCTTCGATGCACACCTGCTTGTGCTAGACGATCCGGAGTTCCTTGGACCGATCGAATCCCATATCCGCAATGACCAGAAGAGTGCGCCTCAGGCACTTCTGGAAACTAGGGACCAGTTCGTTGCCATTTTTGAGAACATGGACAACGATTATATGAAAGAGCGCGCGGCAGACATCAAGGACGTTTCGAAGCGTGTGCTCGCGCACATGCTCGGGAAGGAACTTCCGGATCCAAGCAAGATCGATACACCGGTCGTCATTGTAGCCGAAGACCTGACGCCTTCCGATACGGCACAGCTTGATAAGAATTTTGTCAAGGGCTTTGTGACGAATATCGGCGGAAGGACTTCACACTCTGCGATCATGTCCCGTTCCCTTGAAATTCCGGCTGTTGTCGGTACAAAGGATATTACGTCACGTGCGAATGCTGGTGACCACATCATCGTGGATGGCAGTGCGGGTGAAGTCATCGTCAACCCGACGGAAGAGGAAGTACTTGTCTATAAGGATAAGGAAGCGAAAGTCCAGGAAGAGAGGGCAGAGCTTCAGAAGCTTGTGGATGAACCGAGCAAGACGATGGATGGCATCTCAGTCGAGCTTGCTGCCAATATCGGCACACCGGATGATCTTGACGGTGTCAGATCCAATGGTGCCGAAGGCATCGGCCTCTACCGTACTGAATTCCTCTATATGGGCAGAAACGAGCTACCTACAGAAGATGAACAGTATGAAGCCTACAAGAAAGTACTGAAGGATATGGGCGACAAGCCGGTTGTTGTACGTACAATCGATATCGGTGGAGATAAGGAACTGCCTTACATGGATCTCCCTAAAGAAATGAATCCATTCCTCGGATACCGTGCGATACGCATGGCACTGGATAATCAGGATCTGTTCAGAACCCAGTTGCGTGCACTGCTGCGTGCATCCCAGCACGGCAATCTGAAAATCATGTTCCCGATGATCGCAACAATCGATGAATTCAACCGTGCGAAAGCAATGCTGATAGAAGAGAAGGATAAGCTGACTGATGAAGGAGAGAAGGTCAAGGAAGATATCGAAGTCGGTATCATGATCGAGATTCCTTCAGCTGCAATCATTGCAGACCAGTTTGCAAAAGTGGTCGATTTCTTCTCGATCGGTACAAACGATCTGATCCAGTATACAATGGCTGCGGACCGTATGAACGAATCTGTCAGCTATCTCTACCAGCCGTACCACCCGGCGCTCCTCAGACTGATCAAGATGGTCATCGATGCAGCGCATAAAGAAGGCAAATGGGCCGGCATGTGCGGAGAGATGGCAGGAGATGCGCATGCAGTGCCGTTGCTCGTCGGTCTCGGTCTGGATGAATTCTCCATGAGCGCTTCTTCCGTTCTGAAAGCGCGCAAGCAGATTTCGGAACTCAAGAAGACCGACATGGAACGTCTGGCACAGGCGGCAGTCGAATGCAGCAGCACTGAAGAAGTGCTTGCACTTGTAGAAGAATATACGCAGAGAGCATAGTTTGGAACACGCATGGTACACCACCATGCGTGTTTTTCTTGTTATAATGACAGAAAAAGAGCAGAGGAGAACTACCGATGAATCAGACTGCACGTCGACCGCTTGAGCTTTATCTCACCTTGCCGATCCTTGCTTTTGCATTCTACGACTTTGCAAACACCATCTTCAGTGCCAATATCGTCACGCTGTTTTTCCCGCAGTATATTACAGAAACAGTAGGTACAAACCCCAGGCTTGAACAGATTGCTTCCACCATCATCGCCTATGCCAATGCACTGGCTGCCATACTGCTTGTTGCATTTGCGCCACTCTACGGGGTAACGATGGACCGTACCGGCAGACGCAAGAAGTATGTCGTCATCTTTACACTGCTGTGTGTATCGGCTGCCATCGGCATGGGGATATTCGGAGGGATGGATACTGCCCGGTGGTTCGGCCTGCCGAACGGCTTTGTGCTTGCAGTGCTGCTATTCGTCTTTGCAAAATTTGCATTCAACTCCGGCAATGTCTTCTATGATGCGATGCTTTCCGGGCTCGGCAACAAGAAGGAGATCCCGCTCATTTCGGGCTACGGTGTCGCACTCGGATACATGGGGACATTGTTCGGCATATTCTCCGTTCTTCTGCTTATCGGAGACCGGGCTGTCCATCATACATTCTGGCTGTCCGGCATCCTGTTTCTTATATTCTCACTGCCGCTTTTCTTCATTAATAGGGATCAGCCGCAACAGACAAAGCCAAGACAGCAATTTCTGAAAGGGTATAAAGATATCTACCAGACTTTCAGGGAGGCACGCTCTTATCCCTCCATATTCTATTTCATGATTGCCTACTTCTTTATAAACGATGCGCTGGCGACAGCAATCGCCATGATGCAGCCCTATGCAACGACGGTCGTCGGTTTTGAAGCAGGCACTTTTCTCATCATCTTCATGGTTGCAACACTGTTCAGCATCGTCGGCGCCATAATATTCAGCTTCATCAATAGGAATATCGGCTCCAAGAAGACATTCACCATTGTTGCGCTGCTGCTTGCCCTTGCTGTGGCGATTGCAGCCCTGCCCTTGCCGATGTGGACGTTCTGGATTGCTGCTGCACTTTTCGGAATCGCAATGGGATCCACATGGGTGGTCAGCAGGACGATGATCATTGAACTTGCTCCGGAAGGGAAGGAAGGGCAGTTTTTCGGACTGTTTGCCTTCAGTGCGAAGATGAGTGCCATCGTGGGGCCGTTCATCTATGGATCGATTACACTTGCCATGGCGGACTATGGCACGCTTGCCTCACGCATGGCCATTACAAGCCTGATCATCATGGTCATAATCGGTCTCATATTCCATCTTAGAGTAAGAGATCAAAAATACACGGTTTAATTCTTTGATATTCAGGGCAAAATAGGGTAGAATAAAGAAACAGTATGATAATTATTTCACAAATTATCCAAAATATAAATGGTGAACGGTCCATGAATCGGTAGACAGGTCATGGGCTGCAATCCATTGTCGGAGAGGTGATTGAATGGATGATGTGATCATTGGTCGGGTGCTCACTGCGTCGACTCTTGGATTCCATATTATCTTTGCAACAATAGGTGTAGGTATGCCGCTTGTCTTCATGGTATTGGAATTCCTGGGCTTGCGTAAGAAAGACGACAAGTACTTGACGATGGCACGCAGAATAGCGAAAGGGTATACGGTGACCGTAGCCGTCGGTGTTGTAACCGGCACGATCATAGGGCTGCAGCTGTCTCTCATCTGGCCGGAATTCATGCAGTTTGGTGGACAGATCATCGCGCTTCCGCTGTTCATGGAAACTTTTGCATTTTTCTTTGAAGCAATATTCCTTGGAATATTCCTATATACGTGGGACCGCTTCAGAAATCCTTGGCACCACTGGCTTCTGAACATCCCGATCGTGGTCGGTTCCACTCTGTCTGCTGTATTCATCACTACAGTCAATTCCTTCATGAATACACCAGCAGGGTTCGATCTTGTAGATGATGTATTTGTAAATGTCGATCCACTGGCAGCAATGTTCAATCCGTCGAGCTACGTCAGAATATTCCACGTTGTTGTAACAGCCTATACGACTGCTGCTTTCATCATTGCATCAATTGCTGCTTTCAAACTCCTTCGTTCCAAACACAAGGAGGATCGAGAGTACCACAAGAAAGCGCTCAGGGTCATGATGGTGATCGGACTCATTGCAGCTGCTATGAGTGCACTTGCAGGTGACCTTTCCGCCAAGTTCCTTCATGAAAACCAGCCGGAAAAGCTGGCAGCAATGGAATGGCACTTTGAAACTGAAGATAACGCCGATCTTGTGCTTTTCGGAATGCTCGATGAAGAGACACAGGAAGTAAGCTATGAAATCAGGGTGCCGAGCGCACTCAGCTTCCTTGCAGGCAGTTCATTCGATACGGAAGTCACAGGGCTGAATGATATACCGGAGGATGAACGGCCGCCGCTGATCATACACTACTTCTTCGATACGATGGTATTCTTCGGCATGTTCGGACTGAGTGTAGCAATCATCTACCATATTGCGAAGTTTACGAGGTTCAATGAACACCATCCGGCACTGCTGTACCTTTATGTACTGACCGGCCCTCTGTCTGTTGCTGCCATCGAATCCGGCTGGTTCCTGGCGGAACTCGGCCGCCAGCCATGGATTCTAAGAGGCTACATGCGTGTGTCGGAAGCGGTGACGAACGCCGAAGGTCTCGGTATCACTCTGATCGCATTCGTAATGCTGTACATCGTACTCGGTGCGACATGCGTATACGTACTGCTCAGGATGTTCCAGAACAAGAGCGTGCATGCGGATCACCTTGAGATGTACGGAGATAAAGACAGAGGGGGTCTGCTGCCATGAACTATGAACTGATTGGCGTAACGGTTCTGTGGACGTTCCTGTATGGCTATATCATTGTGGCATCGATTGATTTCGGTGCCGGTTTCTTCAATTTCTACTCGAAACTGACCGGTGATGATAATGTCATCAGTCCAATCATCCAGCGCTATCTGAACCCGGTGTGGGAAGTGACCAATGTATTTTTCGTCTTCTTCTTCGTCGGAATCATCGGCTTCTATCCGGATACAGCCTACTATTATGGTACGGCGCTTCTCATTCCTGCGAGCATTGCACTGATACTGCTTGCGATCAGGGGGGCGTACTATGCCTTCAACTCGTATAATAAGGAGCCGAAGCTTTCATGGACGTTCCTGTATGGTGTAACAGGCCTCCTGATACCTGCTTCACTGTCGATGGCACTCGTCATATCGGAAGGCGGCTATATCGTGGATGGGGGAGATGGCATCCAGCTGCAGCTTGAAGAACTGCTCTTCAGTACGTATGGCTGGTCGGTAGTATTCCTGGCCATCATTACAGTACTCTATGTATCGAGCGGCTTCCTGACGTTCTATGCCGCACGTGCCGAGGATAATCAGGCACTGGAGTTGGTACGCAGATGGTTCCTCATCTGGGCGTTGCCGATGCTGTTCATTTCCCAGTTTGTATTCCTTGGTCTCAGGGAACACAACCTCGAGCACTTCCAGCGCGCACAGGACTACTGGTATCTGTTCGGCCTGAGCCTCGTGTCGATGGGCATTGCAGTATTCCTGATGTGGCGCAGGCGGTTCTTTGGACTGGCCTTCATCATGATCATGCTGCAGTTTGCATTCGCCTTCTACGGCTATGGCATCAGCAAGCTGCCGTATATACTCTATCCATATATCGATATCAATACTTCAGTTGTGAATGACGCTATGGCATTCAGTTTGACAATTGTGTTCATTTTAGGTTTACTATTATTGATTCCTAGTCTTGTTCTGGTGATGAGGCTGTTCCTGTTCGATAAGGAATATGTAAGAGGGAAGAGCAGTAATAAGTACTGACAATTGAGATGGACTGGTGATTATATGAATAAGGATTATGCAGTAATCGGGCTCGGACGGTTCGGGGGCAGTATTGTCCGCGAGCTGATCGAACTTGAAATGGATGTGCTGGCAGTCGACCTGGATGAAAACCGGGTCAACGAGTATGTCGATATCGCAACACAGGCAGTCATTGGTGATACGACTGAAGAAACAGTCCTCAAAGATCTTGGGCTTGGCAATTTTGATAATGTCATCGTGGCAATCGGCGACAATATCCAGTCGAGCATACTGACAACACTGCTGCTCAAGGATCTTGGTGTCAAGAAGGTCAGCGTCAAGGCGCAGAATGACTATCATGCAAGAGTACTCGAGAAGATCGGTGCCGACTATGTCATCCATCCCGAACGGGATATGGGTCGTCGCATTGCCCACAAGCTGGCGTCTAGTTCAGTACTCGACTACCTTGAGCTCTCTGATGAACACTCGATCGTCGAGCTCGTGGCCCAGGAAAAGCTTGCGGATAATTCATTATTGGACCTTGATATCCGGGCGGAATACGGCGTCAGCGTCATTGCCATCAAGCGTGGCGATGACATCATCGTCAGCCCCGACCCTACAGTCAATATCAAGGAAGATGACATACTGATCGTCATCGGCAATGATGCCGATCTGACTCGCTTTGAAAAATCATTGATATGAAAATAAAAATGACATCAGACCATATGGTCTGATGTCATTTTTTTATTCCTGCTCCTGCTTGTCTTCCACTCTCATGATGGTCGGCAGTATCATCGGTTTTCTATGTGTCTTGCGGTACAGATGGTTGCTCAGCTCTTCGATGATGAGCTGCTTCACATGGTACCATTCGACATTCTCCTTCGAGTTCAGAAGGTTGATGACATCACCTTTGATCTTCTTCTCGGCGCTGCGGATGAGCCCGTATGACTCACGCATGTAGACGAAACCGCGTGAGATGATGTCGGGACCACTGAGCAGTGTCTTTGTGCTGAAGTCGATGGAGACGACAACAATCGCAAGTCCCTCTTCTGAAAGGTCTTTTCTGTCACGCAGAACGATATTGCCGATATCCCCGATGCCGATGCCGTCTACAAATACCGTACCGGCAGGTACACGGTGGCTATGTCTGGCACTGTCTTTCTTCAGTGCCAGGACATCTCCGATCTCCATCAGGAAGATATTGTCGGGATCCATGCCTGTATTCACTGCAAGTTCCTTATGCAGGTGCAGCATGCGGTATTCACCGTGGATCGGCATGAAATACTTCGGACGCATCAGTCTGAGCATCAGTTTCTGCTCTTCCTGGGAACCGTGGCCGGAAGTGTGGATGTTGGACAGTTTGCCATGAATGACATCCGCTCCAGCCTTGTAGAGTGCATTGATTGTACGGTTGATGCTGAGCGTGTTGCCAGGAATCGGTGAAGAACTGAAAACGACTGTGTCGTCAGGTATGATGCTGATCTGGCGGTGTGTACCGTTGGCAATTCTTGAGAGGGCTGCCATCGGCTCACCCTGTGAACCTGTACACAGCATCATGACCTTGTGCTTTTCGATGCTGTTGATCATTCTTGGTTCGATGAATGTTTCAGGCGGCGCTTTGATATAGCCGAGTTCGAGACCGATCTTGATGTTGTTTTCCATGCTGCGGCCGAAGATGCATATTTTGCGGTCGAATTTGATGGCGGCATCGATGGCCTGCTGAACACGGTAGATATTGGAAGCGAATGTCGCAAAGATGATTCTTCCGGTACATTTCCTGAAGATATCCTCCACATTCTGACCGACTTCCTTTTCGCTGATTGTAAAGTTCGGTACTGTCGCATTGGTGGAATCGGACAGGAGGCACAATACGCCTTCTTCACCGAGCTGTGCCATTTTCGCAATATTTGCGGGTTCGCCGACAGGGGTGAAGTCGAATTTGAAGTCGCCGGTATGGACGATGGTCCCTTCCGGTGTACGGACAACGACACCGTACGCTTCCGGAATGGAGTGGGTCGTCAGATAGAACTCGACGGACATGTGCTTGAAATTGAGCACTGTCTCCTCCTTGACCGGATTGAGCTCCGTCGTGCGCAGAAGGTGGTGCTCTTCAAGCTTGTTGCGGATCAGTCCGAGCGCAAGTGGACCGGAATAGATCGGTACATTGATTTCCTTTAGAAGAAATGGAATGCCGCCGATGTGGTCTTCGTGTCCATGTGTGACGATGAGTGCACTGATGCGCTCCTTGTTCTCCTTCAGGTATGTGTAGTCCGGAATGACATAGTCTATACCGAGCTGCTCATCATCCGGGAACTTGATGCCTGCGTCGATCATGATGATCTCATCTTTATATTCGATACAATAGGTGTTTTTACCGATTTCCCCGAGTCCCCCGAGGGCAAATACGCCTACTTCTCCTTTTTCAAGCGTCATCAGGTATTCTCGACCTTGAAATCTTCGTTGTTTGCTTTTTCGTACTCAAGGTGTGAGGGACTCAGTTCCTGTACGAATTCAATGTTATACGGGTCGTCATCGAGCATCTTGCGGACTTCGGATTCCGAACCCGCTTCATAGTAGCGTGTGAGTGTATCCTCACGGATGATACGGTTATCCAGGGTTTCCTGGAAGAAAACTTTAAAAACTGCCATTTATATATTCTCCTTTTGCTGGTTGTGTCCAATGATATTGTTGTTCTAGGAATTGTGTGCTGTAAGAAGCAACACAGAAAAGAAGGGGGGTCAGTCCTTCTTCATGTATTCGTTGTTGAGCAACCCTTTCCTACCGAGAATGCGTCCGAGCCTCTGTTTCAGCTTCTTCCTCAAACGTTTAAGCATTCAAGACCACATCCCTTTATCAGCTTAAGTTCATTTTACATTATAGACGAAGGACATGCAAAGACTTTATAATTGCCTTGAATGGAGGGATACAGATGAAAGACAGGCGTATATTCGAAGCAGTGCTGCTTGAGCGCGAGCGCCAGGATCGCAACATGATCATGATCGAGTTCAACATCCATCCTGACATGGTTGTGATGAACTATGTGTACGACGATCATGATGATGGCGGTGATGTACATAGGAAGCGTCATGACCGTGATCCGGAAATACTCGACCGCAACACTTTTGAAGCCGTAAAGGAAAAGCTTATTGAACATAACGTGCCATACAGGGAAAGACGCGATGCGTTCATCTAAATCCGGCTATTGATTACAAATAGGAAAAGCGGCTCCCTTCGGGAAGCCGCTTTTCTCTATTCCACCGGTCTGGCACCGATTTTCGGTTCCATCGGCATGTCCTGATCAATCCGGTCGTAGAACATAATGCCATCAAGATGGTCGAGCTCGTGCTGGAGTACGACGGCAAGCATGCCTTTCGCCTTCACTTCCACCGGTTCACCGTGTATGTCGGTGGCAGTGACTTTCACTCTCTGATAGCGATGGACGAGCCCCGGCATCTCCTCATCCACACTCAGGCAGCCCTCGCCGTTCGGCAGGTACGTTTCCGTAACGGAATGGCTCTTCACCTTGGGGTTGATGAGCATATAGTCATGCAGTACTTCGCCTTCCTCACCTTCGATGTAGACGGCGAGCATGCGCTTGTCGAGACCGATCTGGGGCGCAGCAAGGCCTACTCCGGGACGCAGGCCGTATCTCTCGGCCGTCTCTTCATTCTGCGAGTTGACAAGGTATTCCCGCATCTCTTTAAGCTGGCTGATCGTCTCCTCATCTATTTCTTCCACTTCCGCTGTCCTGATCCTGAGAAACGGATCCGGATCACGGATGATATCTTTCATTGTAAGCAAAATAAACCCTCCAGTTTCATCTAAGTCGTTTTTATTATACTATAATACCCAGGAGAACGTGGAAAGCACAAACATTTTTCCACTGGAAAGCCAATAATCGGAGGTAGGATAATGAAGAAACTGTTAGGCGGCCTGCTGATTTTTTCAGTAGTGCTCACAGGATGTTCCTCGGACGAGGATGAACTCATGGATTTTTATAATGCGTTTCAAGAGACTGTCGAGGTGGAAAAGGAGATAGGGGACGTGACAGCAAGATTTGACGAACTGGAAGCTGAAAAGGCGGAACTGCAGGAATCCCTCGAAACTGCCTCGATAGAAGAGCTGCCGGAGATCAGCGCCGACCTTGTCGAGAATACGGAGGCAAGAGTGGCGCAGCTTGATGAGGAAGTGGCCATCATGGCGGAAAGCAGAAGCCGCATGGAGACGTCCGAGCAGTACATCAGTAAGATTTCGAATGAATCCAATCAGGAGCAGGCGCAGTCCCTGGTCGATGCGATGAAGGAAAGATACAGCGCACACGGGGAGATGATCGGCAGCTACAAGACAGTCCTTGAAAGTGAAAGGAGCATATTCGAATATCTTGGAGAGGAGGACATCTCCCAGGACGAAGTGGATGAGCGTCTGAACAACCTCAATGAAGAATACCAGCAGGTACAGGAAGATGCACAGACTTTCAGCGAACAGACCGAAAACGTCAATGAAATAAAGAGGGAAATCGAATCACGTATTGAGGGATAGACAATGGAAGCGCTCTATTATATAACAGATATTACTGTTTTAGTACAGAGAACGTTGATTTAAAGCCTTTTTCAATGTACTGTTACAGTTGTGTTTGATTTACTATTATAACAGCATGTGATAAAATTATTTATATTAAATGAAAAACTGAAAGGTATGGTGAACTGTTTATGGCACCGAGGAAAAAGAGCTTCGATCCCGTCAAAACACTTGAAGAGATTGAAAGCAAATTTGAAATGTTTCAGATTCTGGACCAGGATGGCAAAGTAGTCAATGAAGACTATCTGCCGGAACTATCCGATGATGAACTGGTAGAACTGATGAGACGCATGGTATGGACACGTGTACTTGATCAGCGTTCCATCTCACTCAACCGTCAGGGCCGTCTCGGCTTCTACGCACCGACAGCTGGACAGGAAGCTTCCCAGCTTGCAAGCCAATACGCACTTGAAGGAGGAGACTACATCCTGCCGGGCTACCGCGATGTACCGCAGCTGATCTGGCATGGTCTGCCTCTGACTCAGGCGTTTCTATTTTCCAGAGGCCACTATAAAGGGAACCAGTTCCCTGAAGGCGTCAATGCACTGAGCCCGCAGATCATCATCGGTGCACAGTACGTGCAGACTGCCGGTGTTGCGCTCGGTATCAAAAAGCGTGGCAAGGATGCTGTCGCAATCACATATACTGGTGATGGCGGTACGTCACAGGGTGACTTCTATGAAGGCATCAACTTTGCAAGTGCCTATAAGGCGCCGGCAATCTTTGTCATCCAGAACAACAACTATGCCATCTCCACACCACGTGAACTGCAGACGGCAGCGAAGACACTGGCGCAGAAAGGTGTTGCTTCAGGTGTACCAAGTGTACTCGTCGATGGCATGGATCCACTTGCGGTCTATAAAGTGACAAAAGACGCACGTGACCGCGCAGTTGCCGGTGAAGGACCGACAGTCATCGAAATGCTGTGCTACCGCTATGGACCGCATACGATGGCAGGGGACGACCCGACACGCTACAGAACTTCCGATGAAGATTCCGACTGGGAGAAGAAAGATCCGCTTGTCCGCTTCCGCCAGTACCTCGAAGAGAAGGGTCTCTGGAGTGAAGATAAGGAAAATGAAGTGATGGAACAGGCGAAGGAAGATGTCAAGAAAGCCATCAAAGAAGCAGATAATACAGAAAAACAATCCGTAACAGAGCTTATGGAGATCATGTATGACGAAATGCCGAGCAATCTCAAAGAGCAGTATGAAGTCTACAAAGAAAAGGAGTCGAAATAATCAATGGCACAGATGACAATGATTCAGGCAATCACTGATGCGATGGCCACTGAACTTAGAAATGACGAGAATGTTCTCGTCTTCGGTGAAGATGTCGGCGTAAACGGCGGTGTGTTCCGTGCGACTGAAGGCCTGCAGAAAGAATTTGGCGATGAGCGTGTATTCGATACACCCCTCGCCGAGAGTGGACTTGCTTCCATGGGTCTTGGACTCGCAGTTGAAGGATTCCGCCCTGTTGTCGAGATCCAGTTCTTCGGCTTCGTTTTCGAAGCAATGGACGGCATCGCAGGTCAGATTGCACGTCACAGATACCGTTCCGGCGGCTCCAAAGAGATGCCGGTTGTAATCCGTGCGCCATTCGGCGGCGGTGTCCACACACCTGAGCTTCACGCAGATTCACTGGAAGGACTGATGGCGCAGACGCCAGGTCTCAAAGTTGTCATCCCTTCCAACCCGGTGGATGCGAAAGGACTGCTCATCGAAGCGATCCGTTCGAATGACCCTGTCGTGTTCCTCGAGCACATGAAGCTCTACCGTTCATTCCGTGAGGATGTGCCGGAAGAAGAGTACACTGTCGAAATCGGCAAGGCCAACGTCAAGCGTGAAGGGGACGACATCACACTGATCGCCTATGGTGCAATGGTGCAGGAAGCGATCAAGGCAGCAGATGCACTTGCAGAGGAAAACGTATCTGCAGAAGTCATCGACTTGAGGACTGTTTCTCCAATCGACTACGACACACTTGTGAAATCCGTTGAAAAGACGAACCGTGCAGTTGTCATCCAGGAAGCGCAGCGTCAGGCAGGCGTATCTGCAAATGTTGCAGCTGAACTGTCGGAACGTGCAATCCTCAGTCTCGAGGCACCAATCATGCGTGTCGCAGCACCGGATACAGTCTATTCGTTTACACAGGCAGAAGGCGTGTGGCTCCCGAACAAAGATGATATCATCGAGCGTGCAAAGCAAGTATTGGACTTTTAATTAGCAAAAGGAGGAAATACTGTGGCATTTGAATTTAAACTGCCGGATATCGGTGAAGGTATCCATGAAGGTGAAATCGTCAAGTGGTTCATAGCTGAAGGCGACGAGATTAAAGAAGACGACGTACTCGCAGAAGTGCAGAATGATAAGGCAGTAGTCGAAATACCATCTCCAGTGGATGGCACGATCAAGAAACTTCACGTTGAAGAAGGTACTGTAACAACTGTTGGTGAAACAATCGTTACAATCGACGACGGTTCAGAAGATACAGGCAGCTCTGAGCCTGCGAAAGAAGAAAAGAAAGAGGCGGAACCAGAAGCAGCTTCCACTGCGCAGAAGGAACAGCGCGATGTTGGAGAAGAGGCACCTGGATCAGAAGAAGAATCGAAGGATTCCAAAACTGGTGAACGTGTCATTGCGATGCCATCCGTTCGCAAATTTGCGCGCGATAATGACATCGATATCCATGAAGTCAGCGGCAGCGGCAAGAATGGCCGTGTCGTCAAGGAAGATGTCGAAGCATTCATGAATGGCGACCAGACTTCCGGCGAATCTGCCGAGGAGACGGAAGCGGAAACAGCTGGAACAGAATCCAAAGAAAGTGCATCAGCACAAAAAGCGCCTGAAGGCGACTTCCCTGAAACACGCGAGAAGATGAGCGGTATGAGAAAAGCGATTGCGAAAGCGATGGTCAACTCCAAGCAGACATCTCCTCACGTTACACACCTCGACGAAGTCGAAGTACAGGCACTATGGGATCACAGAAAGAAATTCAAGAGCATCGCAGAAGAGCAGGGCGTCAAGCTGACATTCCTTCCATATGTCGTCAAAGCGCTCGTATCCATGCTCAAGAAATATCCTCAGTTCAACACTTCAATCGATAATGAATCATTTGAAGTTATCCAGAAACATTATTATAATGTGGGTATTGCTGCGGATACGGAACGTGGACTTGTTGTACCTGTCGTCAAAAATGCAGACAAGAAATCCATGTTCGAAATTTCCGATGAAATCAACAATCTCGCTGTCAAAGCAAGAGACGGCAAGCTTTCCGGTGATGAAATGAAAGGCGGATCCATGACGATCTCAAACCTTGGTTCTGCAGGTGGACAATGGTTCACACCTGTCATCAACCAGCCTGAAGTTGCAATCATCGGTATCGGCCGCATTGAACAGAAAGCAATTGTAAGAGATGGAGAAGTTATTGCAGCACCTGTACTGGCACTGTCACTCAGCTATGACCATAGACAGATTGACGGCGCAACAGCACAGAATGCTCTGAACCACGTCAAGCGTCTGCTTAACAATCCGGAATTACTATTAATGGAGGGATAATTACACATGGTAGTTGGAGATTTTCCTATTGAAACTGATACAGTTGTAGTTGGCGCCGGCCCAGGAGGCTATGTTGCAGCAATCCGTGCAGCCCAGCTCGGCCAGAAAGTAACAATCGTCGAAAAAGGAGACCTTGGTGGTGTATGTCTGAACGTCGGATGTATCCCTTCCAAAGCAATGATCTCCTCATCCCACCGTTTCCATCAGGCACAGCACTCCGAAGATATGGGTATCGTGACTGAAGGCGTCAAACTTGATTTTTCCAAAGTGCAATCTTTCAAGGACAGTGTAGTCAAAAAGCTTACTGGTGGCGTTGAAAGCCTGCTCAAAGGAAACAAAGTTGAAATCGTCAGAGGCGAAGCATACTTCGTCGAGGCAAACAAAATGAAAGTCATGGACGACAAGCAGTCCCAGACTTACGAGTTCAAAAATGCGATCATCGCTACAGGCTCCCGTCCAATCGAGATTCCTGGATTCAAGTTCGGCAAGCGTGTGCTGGATTCCACTGGCGCACTGGCACTTGAAGAAAAGCCTGAAAAGCTCGTCGTTATCGGCGGCGGCTACATCGGTACCGAACTCGGTACAGCGTATGCCAACTTCGGTACTGAAGTGACTGTACTTGAAGGTGCAAAAGACATTCTGGGTGGTTTTGAGAAACAGATGACCCAGGTTGTCAAAAAGAACCTCAAGAACAAAGGCGTTGAAATCGAAACGGAAGCAATGGCTAAATCTGCTGAAGAAACAGATGACGGCGTCAAAGTGACTTATGAAGTTAAAGGCGAGACAAAGGAAATCGAAGCGGACTACGTTCTGGTTACTGTAGGACGGAAGCCGAACACGGAAGAAATCGGACTTGAAGAACTCGGCGTCAAAATGACCGACCGTGGTTTGATCGAGGTCGACAAGCAGTCCAGAACTTCCATCGATAACATCTTCGCTATCGGAGATATCGTTCCTGGTCTTCCGCTTGCCCACAAAGCAAGCTACGAAGGCAAGGTGGCAGCTGAAGCGATTGCTGGAGAGAAATCCGAAGTGGATTACCTCGCAATGCCGGCTGTCTGCTTCTCCGAGCCAGAGCTGGCGACAGTCGGCTTCAGTGAAGCAGATGCCAAAGATGCAGGATTCGAAGTGAAAACAGGTAAATTCCCATTCGCAGCGAACGGTCGCGCGCTTGGTCTGAATGAGACTGACGGCTTCGTCAAACTGGTTTCACGCAAGGAAGATGGCCTTCTGATCGGCGCTCAGGTTGCAGGCACAGGCGCATCCGATATCATCGCTGAACTCGGTCTTGCAATCGAAACTGGCATGACAGCCGAAGATATCTCACTCACTATCCATGCACACCCGACATTGGGAGAAATTCCGATGGAAGCTGCAGAAGTGGTACTCGGCAAACCGATCCACACGATGTAGTCATAACTTTAAATGGCGTCCTAATTGGGGCGCCTTTATTTATTTTACAAAGTAAGGAGTCTTTAAGATGGAAGAATACAGCTATCCAATCGATGTAGATTGGACAACGGAAGAAATCATTGATGTCGTCGATTTCTTTGAGGCCATTGAAAAGGCTGATGAAAAAGGCATCATAGCATCTGAACTGAAGGATAAATACCGGAAGTTCAAAGTAGTCGTTCCAGGCAAAGCCCAGGAGAAGGCGCTTTTCAGAGAATTCAAGGAGAACAGCGACCTTGAAGCCTACTCCGCAGTCAAGATGCTGAAAGATGCAGACGACAGTGATGTCATCAAGATATAGAAATAGAATTAGAAGACCTGTTCCAGAGCGGAGCAGGTTTTTTTATGCGATCTGGTGCGATGTTCGGCTTGACGTGCACTGGGGCCAGTAGTCTATGCAAATCAGAATCCTCGTCAATCTAAAAGTGTAGAAAATATTTCTATTGTCTTTGACAGTCACTGCGAATATAATGAATAAGGCTGTTTTTACACCCAGAATGTCTGATAAAAGGAGATGGCAATGACTAATATCAATCTACAGAATATCAACTATCAATACGGTGACACGGTAATACTTAAAAATATAGAGCATACATTCGAGGCGGGGCGCTTCTATACCATTCTCGGCCCGTCAGGATGCGGCAAGACGACCATACTAAAAATGATCGGCGGGTTCATCCATCCGACGGATGGTAAGGTTTCTTTTGATGGCAGAACGATGAACGGCATCGATGCGAACCGGCGGAAAGTCAACACGGTGTTTCAGGACTACGCACTGTTCCCCCACCTTAACGTATATGAAAATATCGCCTTCGGTCTGAAGGTGCGCAGAATATCCAAAAATGAAATCAGAACCAAGGTGGAGGAAGCGCTTCGCTTCGTCAACCTCGCCGACTTCAGGGACCGTCCGATTGATGCGCTATCCGGCGGTCAGCGCCAGAGGGTGGCAATTGCACGGGCGATTGTCAATGAACCGGATGTCCTGCTGCTGGATGAACCGCTCAGTGCACTCGATCAGAACTTGCGTGTCGATATGCAGTATGAATTGAAGGAGATACAAAAGCGTCTTGGCATCACCTTCATATTCGTGACACATGACCAGGAGGAGGCGCTTGCGCTCTCGGATGAGATTCTTGTCATGAATAATGGAGAAATCGTCCAGGCGGGACCGCCGAAAGATATTTATGATGAGCCGCTCAACCGCTATGTGGCTGAATTCATCGGAGACTCGAATATTGTCCGTGGTGTCATGGTTGAGGATAATCTGGTCAGCATCTATGGACGGAACTATTCCTGCGTGGATGGTGGTCTTAAGCCGAATACATCGGTTGATGTCATGATACGTCCTGAGGACCTGCTCATCACTGGACACGACAAGGGGAAAATGAATGTCACCATCGATTCCTCACTCTTCCGGGGTGTGCATTACGAAATCGGGTGCATCGACCAGGATGGCTACGAATGGATCGTCCATTCGACGAAAGATGCGGAAATCGGCCAAAAGGCTGCGCTCGACTTTGAAAGAGTCAATATCCATGTCATGGTGCCGGGTGAGGATGAGGATGCCTTCAACGAACGTCTGGAATCATATCAGGAGGACGAGGTATAATGCGGAAGCTTCTTTTCATTCCCTATCTCATCTGGATTGTGCTGTTCGTGGTGGCACCACTCGGCCTCATGGTCGGCTATTCATTCTTCGATATATCCGGCAACCCGACGCTTGAGAACTATGGCGCATTCTTCAGCAGCGAATATTTCGAAATGACGCTGTCATCTTTCTGGTATGCTTTTCTGATCACGCTGTTCTCACTTCTGGTCAGCTACCCGCTGGCACTGGCAATCCGCCAGACAAAGCACAAGATGTTCTGGCTGCTGCTGATCATACTGCCGACGTGGATCAACCTGCTTTTAAAAACGTATGCCTTCATCGGCATGTTCGGGAAAGAGGGGCTGGTCAACGCAGTTGCGGCTGCATTTGGGCTCGGAGAACTGCAACTGCTGTTCAGTGACGTTGCCTTCATCATCGTCAGTGTCTACATTTTCATTCCATTCATGCTGCTGCCGATTTTCAATGCGGTGGACGGCATCGACAGCAATCTGCTGTCCGCTGCAAGGGATCTTGGCGCTTCAAAATGGGATACATTGCGGCGTGTGCTGCTGCCCCTCTCGCTGCCGGGAATAAAGACCGGCATACAGGTCGTCTTCATTCCGAGTCTGAGCCTGTTCATGATCACCCGCCTGATTACAGGAAATAAGGTGATCACACTGGGAACAGCAATCGAGCAGCAGTTTCTGACAACGGAAAACTGGGGCATGGGTGCCACAATCGGTGTGTTCCTGATTCTCGCCATGATGCTTGTCATGACGGTGACATCAGGCCGCAGCAATAAAGAAACAGGAAGGGTGGGACGTCTATGAAAACACTGGGCCGATCCTATATGGTCGTCATATTCATCTGTCTGTATCTCCCGATTGCCTATCTGATTTTCTATTCCTTAAATAGCGGGGGAACAATGACCAGTTTCGACGGCTTTACACTTGAGCATTATCAAAGCGTATTTACAGACAGCAGGCTGATCGTCATCCTGCTCAATACGGTGGCGGTGGCGCTGGTTTCAGCCGGTCTTGCTACACTGATCGGCATCGGAGGCGCCATCGGCCTGTACAACATCAGGATGAAGCGGCTGAAGCAGTCGCTGCTCAGCCTGAACAATGTCATGATCGTATCTCCGGATGTCATCATCGGTGCGTCACTGCTCATCCTGTTTACTGTGCTCGGCATCAGCCTGGGTGCATTCTCCGTCATCATGGCGCATATTGCGTTCTCGGTTCCGATCGTCGTCCTGATGATCCTGCCGAAACTGCAGGATATGAAGTCGTCCTACCTGGATGCCGCCCGTGACCTCGGGGCGAGTTCCTTTGATGTGCTATGGCGCGTCATCATCCCGCATATCAAACCGGGTATTCTTGCCGGCTTCTTCATGGCGCTGACATACTCGCTGGATGACTTTGCTGTGACATTCTTTGTGACCGGAAGCGGCTTCTCGGTACTCTCTGTAGAAATATATGCCATGGCGAGGCGTGGCATATCGCTTGAAATCAATGCGATATCAACACTCGTCTTCCTGGTTGTTCTGGTGATTGCGCTGGGCTACTACTTCATCACTTCACGCGCATCGGTCAAACGAGGAGGAATAACATGAAAAGTATTGTTTCAATGATTCTCGCTGCCATCGGCATCGGGGCACTGATCCTTTTCGGCACAAGATTCATCAATCCGGTCCCGAATGAGGAAGGCAATGTCCTTCACGTCTATAACTGGGGCGAGTATATCGACCCGGAACTGCTGGCGCAGTTCGAGGAGGAGACGGGTATACGCGTCATCTATGAAACTTTCGATTCCAATGAAGCCATGAAGGTCAAAGTCGATCAGGGCGGGACGAACTATGATGTGGTCTTCCCAAGTGAATATATGGTCGAGAAGATGGTGGCTGAGGATATGCTGCTGCCGCTCGATCATGAGCAGATACCAAACATGAAAAACATCGGCGATAATTTCCTCGATCAGCCATTTGATCCGGGCAATACGTACTCCCTGCCTTATTTCTGGGGGACTGTCGGCGTACTCTTCCATCCAGAGACGACGGAAGGTCTTGATTTTTCGGATTGGGATACACTGTGGGATGCGCGCCTTGAGAATGACATACTGATGGTCGACGGCGCCCGGGAAGTCATGGGTGTCGGACTGGCTTCACTCGGATACTCACAGAATGAAACTGATATGGATGCACTGCGTCAGGCTGAAGAAAAGCTTGAGGCACTGGGTCCGAATATCCGTGGCATCGTCGGTGATGAAATCGCTGCGATGATGGAAGTGAACGAAGCAAAGGCTGCAGTCGTCTGGAGCGGCATGGCACAGGATATCATGTGGGAAAATGAAGCACTGGATTTCACTGTGCCGGAAGGCGGCTCCAATCTGTGGTTCGACACGATGGTGATTCCGAAGACGGCACAGAATGTCGAAGGGGCGCACCAGTTCATGAACTTCCTGCTCGATGCGGAAAATGGGGCGCAGAATACGGAATGGGTCGGATATGCGACGCCGAACGAAGCGGCCTACCAGCTCCTTGATGAAGAGGTCCGGCAGGATGAAAGATTCTATCCGAGACCAGAGCAGCAGGAGGAACTGGAGGTGTACAGGAACCTTGGTCCTGAGATGATCTCCAAGTACAACGAACTGTTCCTGAAGTTCAAGATGACACTGGAGTAGCTGCATGATCAAAACAACTTCCCGATACCGCTCATGGTTGATTAAAATCTTGACTGTAGGGTATTATTCAAAGTGAAGACATAATATCACGGGAGGTTAACATGGCTAGAAAAAATTACACACAAACAGTAGAACCTGTCAGCCGGATTGCTGAAAAGATCTTCGGGTGGCTGGCCTGGATTGCTCTGCTCGCGATTACTGCTCTACTACTATTCTTCTCACTGGTCACAATGAATGATGCAGCATTTGTCGAGAATTTCCGTCAGGATATGATGGCACAGTTCCAGCAGATGGCCCAGCAGGGGCAGGATCTCGGTGCAGCACCTGAAGAGATTACCGACCTTGTGGTCAGCTGGATGAACAATGTCTGGCTGATTGCGCTCTACCTGATGATCCCTCTGATCCTGGGACTATTCGGACTATTGACGATGCGTCGTAGAATACTTGCAGGTTTCCTGCTGCTGCTGGCAGCGATCTTCACTGCACCACTTGTTCTGGGTGTCATTGCAGGACTGATTCCTCTATTCTTCGTCATTGCGGCAATTCTTCTTTTCGTCAGAAAAGACCGTGTCGTCAAGAATGATGATATGGAACCGCTGGATAACAGAAGAAATGATTACGACCGCAACCGCAGCAATGCATACGACGGCAGAAGAGGCGTGGCAACAGATGATGCGGCCTACAACCGTCGTCGCGACATGGAAAACGACCTCGAAGACAATCAGATGAATCGTCATGGTGATGACCCTGTAGGAAGATACGAACAGGATCGCGAAAATCAGCGTCGTGCAGATGAAATCGATGAAAGAAGACGTGGAGAAAGGTCGAATGACCTTGAAGAGACAAGAACCTTCCGCAGTCTTGATGATCATGATGCCAATTCACGTTCCAGCAGCGTCACTTATGACGACCAGACGGGACGCAATCGTGGCTCCGATGACAATGATCGCTTCATCGACCGTAACATCGACTCTTCAGAAGCAACTGGTCCTGTGACCGAACAGGAGTATACACGTCGGGGCGGTACGGCTGGCGGCAACGAGAAGGATAATGATACGACATTGAACGACACTGCCGACAAGCGTCGTGGTGCAGACTACGATTATGACGCAACCAAGGAACGCAGGGATAATGTCAATCGACGCAACAATGATGATCTATAATTGAATGATTCTGTCAAAGTCCGGCTTATGAAGCCGGACTTTTTTGTTTGATCACGTCTATTGCAGCAATCGCTCTCAAGAAAGTTGAAGAGATGTTTTTCTACACAAAAAAAGTTATAGTTCCAATTATTCAAAAAATTAAATAAAATACCTAGGCTATTTCGTTTTTATCTGTTAAGATACTCTCTATAGTTTTAAGCTAAAAAACCTGGGGAGTGATATCGATGAATGCGTTAGCAAGACTGAGTCAATTTGTAGGAAACACGTTTGGCATATGGGTGATCATTTTCGCCATCCTGTCATTTATCGCTCCAGACGGCTTTACATGGATTGCACCATACATAAGCCTACTGCTCGGCATCATCATGTTCGGCATGGGTCTTACATTGAAGCCGTCAGATTTTAAACGGGTACTGAAGGCCCCGAAGCTCGTTCTGATCGTTGTGCTGGCACAGTATACGATCATGCCGCTTCTGGCACTCGGACTGGCTGTGCTTTTCCAGCTGCCGCCTGAACTTGCGGTCGGCGTCATTCTTGTAGGATGTACGCCTGGCGGCACGTCATCCAATGTCATGACGTTCCTGGCCAAAGGCAATACGGCACTGTCCGTGACGGCGACTGCCGTCTCGACGGTGCTTGCGCCTATACTGACGCCTGCACTCACACTGCTTCTGGCAAGTACATGGCTGCCTGTATCATTCATGGATCTGTTTGTTTCGATCATCCAGATTGTACTGGTACCGATAGCACTCGGACTCATTGCGAGGACGCTGCTTGGTGATCAGGTTGAAAAGGGCATTGCCGTACTGCCGCTCGTTTCAGTGGTCGGCATTGTCGGTGTCGTGGCAGCTGTCGTATCGAATAATACCGAAGCCATCATGCAGTCGGGTCTTCTTATTTTCGGTGTGGTGATGCTGCATAATGTGCTTGGATACGTAATCGGCTTCGTCCTTGCCAAAGTTCTGCGCTTTGATCTCGCCGATCAGAAGGCGGTCTCGATCGAAGTCGGCATGCAGAATTCAGGGCTTGCCGCAGCATTGTCCGCCGCTCACTTTTCGCCACTATCAGCTGTACCGGCTGCACTGTTCAGCGTCTGGCACAACATATCCGGATCAGTCGTGGCGACATGGATGAGCAAGCAGCGTGAAGACAAAGAGAATGAAAAAGCAGTCAGCAGCAGTAAAGTCCATATTTAAGTTTTCATAATCAGAAAGGATGTCATAGAATGTCTACAGAAGAAAATAATAAGAAAGATCTGCGCATCAAAAGTAAAGTCTATACGGAGAGTAATATCAAGGCGCCGAACAGGGCGATGCTTCGTGCTGTCGGTTTTACGGATGAAAGCTTTACAAAGCCTCAGATCGGTATCGCAAGTACGTGGGCGGAAGTCACACCATGCAACATCCATCTGAACGAACTTGCTCAGGAGGCGAAGGCCGGAGCCCGGGAAGCGGGCGGAGTCCCGCTCCAGTTCAATACCATCACCGTCTCCGATGGCATCTCCATGGGTACACAAGGTATGCGCTATTCCCTGCCGTCACGTGATCTGATCGCCGATTCCATCGAGACGGTTGTCGGCGCTGAAAATCTGGATGCACTGGTCGCAATCGGGGCATGCGATAAGAATATTCCTGGCTGCGCGATTGCGATTGCCAACGCTGAAGTGCCGGCAGTATTCGTCTACGGTGGCACAATTGCACCAGGGCAGCACCGCGGGGGAGACATCGATCTTGTCAGTGTATTCGAAGGGGTCGGCAAGCTGAATGCCGGTGAAATAGATGACGAGGAACTCAATAAGATTGAATGCAGCGCCTGTCCAGGTGCAGGGGCATGCGGTGGCATGTACACTGCCAATACGATGGCTTCAGCGATGGAGGCGCTTGGACTCAGTCTGCCGGGCAGTGCATCGAATCCGGCTGTATCCGAAGCGAAAGCCAAGGATGTCAAAGCAGCGGGCGAAGCGGTCTACAAGCTGCTTGAAGCGGGCATCTATCCGAAGGATATCATGACGAAGAAAGCATTTGAGAATGCCATCACTGTCGTCATGGCGCTCGGTGGATCGACCAATGCCATCCTTCATATCCTGGCGATTGCACATGCCGCGGAAGTGGATCTGACAATCGACGATTTCAACCGTCTCCAGGAGAAGGTGCCGCATCTTGCCGACCTGAAGCCGAGCGGCCGCTATGTGATGCAGGATCTATACAAGGTGGGCGGCGTCCAGGGTGTCATGAAGATGCTGCTTAAGGAAGGCTATCTCCATGGCGACTGCCTCACGGTGACAGGGAAGACGATTGCAGAAAATCTTGAAGCAGTCGATGATCTGGCTGAAGGTCAGGACGTCATCATGCCATTCGATAATCCAAAGCGTGCAGACGGACCACTCATCGTCCTGAAAGGCAACCTGTCTCCTGTCGGTTCCGTCGCCAAAGTATCCGGCGTCAAAGTATCCCGTCATGTCGGACCAGCGCGTGTCTTCGACAATGAGAAGGATGCGTCGGATGCAGTACTGAACAACAAAATCAATGAAGGCGACGTCCTGGTCATCCGCTACGTCGGACCTAAAGGTGGACCGGGCATGCCGGAGATGCTCTCCATTTCTAGTCTGCTCGTCGGCAAAGGACTGGGCGAAAAGGTCGCACTGCTGACAGATGGACGCTTCTCAGGCGGGACGCATGGTCTTGTTGTCGGCCATATCGCACCGGAAGCACAGAGTGGCGGTCCGATTGCCTTGCTCAAGGAAGGGGACACGGTCACCATCGATTCCACGAAGAAGGAGATATCCTGTGATGTTTCGGAAGAGGAATTCAAAAACCGCCGCAGCCAGTGGCAGGCGCCACCATTGTATAAAAAAGGCGTACTTGGAAAATATGCACACAATGTTACATGTGCTTCCGAGGGCGCTGTAACAGACTATCTGAATAAGTAGCAGCAGCTGCACGGCACTCATGTGCCGTGCATTTTCATGCTCTGATGCCTTATTTCTGCAAAAATCAATAAAAAACTTAATTTTTTCTAAACGTTGACATGACAACATTGTAAACGGTTACATTATCAGAAATATTAGATAATTTAAATAAATTCATAAATCAACGGTTGATTTATCGTTTCATTCGTTATAAGATTACTGTCAATATCACGTATCAGAAATATCTGATAACTAAAACGACGATGGGAACGTAGAGGAAAGATGGAGCGATTACCAGAGACCCGGGACATGCTGGAAACCGGGATCGACACTTTCTTCTATCTCGACCCAGAGTGCCGGATTGAAAGTTCCTTGAGTAGGTTCGGCCGGGTGTACACCACCCGTTACCAAAACGGACTTTATATAAAGTCCATAAGGCATGCTTCGCAAGAAGGATGTAAAACTGGGTGGTACCGTGAAACAGCTCTTTTCGCCCCATGATATGCCTGCAGTCTGATCTGCGGGTGGCTTGTGGGAGAGAAGGGCTGTTTTTTATTTCAGTGGCCGAACCGATGAATTATTTGAAGATCTATTAAGGAGGTAAGTGGTAATGAAAACACAAACTGAAACGCACACACAACCGGTTGAACAGAAGCTCCGAACTGGCGCCGATCTTTTTGTCCAGTCACTTGTTGAGGAGAAAGTGGATACCGTATTCGGTTATCCGGGTGGTGCAGTGCTGCCGATCTACGATGCCCTCTACCGGGCGGAGGCACCGTTTCAGCATATTCTATGCAGACATGAACAGGGCCTCATCCATGCTGCAGAAGGATACGCCAGGGTGACAGGAAAACCTGGTGTGGTCATTGCCACTTCAGGACCAGGCGCGACAAACCTGATCACAGGCATCACTGATGCCATGATGGATTCGCTCCCAGTCGTCGTATTCACCGGCCAGGTATCCACAGCAGTCATCGGCTCCGACGCTTTCCAGGAAGCGGATGTCATCGGTCTGACAACACCGATCACAAAGCATAACTATCAGGTGACGGATATCAAGGACCTGCCGCGCATCATCAAGGCGGCGTTCCACATCGCAACTACAGGTCGGCCAGGGCCGGTCGTCGTGGATATCCCTAAAAATATCGCCCAGGAGATCACAGATCGGACTTTCGACACATCGTTCAGCCTTCCGGGCTACCAGCCGACAATCAAACCGAATCCGCTGCAGATCAGAAGGCTGGCTGAAGCGCTGGCCAAAGCGGAAAGGCCGGTACTGCTTGCAGGTGCAGGTGTCCATTTTGCAGATGCCTCAGAAGAGCTGGTTGCCTTCGCTGAAAAATACGAATTACCGGTCACAACGACACTGCTTGGCCTTGGCAGCTTCCCTGGTGGCCATGAACAGGCGCTCGGCATGGCAGGCATGCACGGCTCCTACAGTGCCAACATGGCAATCTATGAAGCGGACCTGCTCATCAATATCGGTGCACGATTCGATGACCGCCTGACAGGTGCCATCCAGCATTTCGCGCCGGAAGCCACTGTTGCCCATATCGATATCGACCCGGCTGAGATCGGCAAGAACATCGAAACGAAGATTCCGGTTGTTGCAGATGCCAAGGAGGCACTGAACGGACTGCTCGAGATAGACATCGAATGCATCGACCATTCCGGCTGGACCGAACAGGCGATGTACAACAAGGAGCACTACCCGTTCTGGTTCGAGCGTTCCGATGATCTCATCTCGCCGCAATGGTTGATCGAAGCGATATACCGTGAAACGGACGGACATGCGATTGTAACGACCGATGTCGGCCAGCACCAGATGTGGGCCGCACAGTTCTACCAGTTCGACAAGCCGCACAAATGGGTCACATCCGGCGGACTCGGCACAATGGGATTCGGATTGCCGTCAGCCATCGGTGCACAGCTTGGACGGCCGCAGGAGACGGTGGTCGCCATCGTCGGTGACGGCGGCTTCCAGATGACGATGCAGGAAATGGCGGTGCTGAAGCAGTACAACCTTCCGGTCAAGGTCATCATCGTCAACAATGAGGCACTCGGCATGGTACGCCAGTGGCAGGAGAAATTCTACGAGGAGCGCTACTCCTCCTCACTGATGACCGAGAACCCGGACTTCATCAAACTCGCTGAAGGATTCGGCGTCAAAGGGATACAGGTTTCAAAGGAAATGGATGTCCCACGGGCCATCAAGGAAGTCTTTTCTCATGACGGACCGGTACTGCTCGACGCCAGAGTCCAGAAGCTCGATAAGGTGTTCCCGATGGTCGCGCCGGGCAAAGGGAACCACGAAATGATAGGAGTGAAACGATGCGAAGAATAATCACTGCCACCGTACAGAACTCGAGCGGTGTACTGAACCGGATTACCGGGATGCTGTCAAAGCGGGCGTTCAATATCGAGAGCATTACAGTCGGTACCACCGAAGTGGAGGGCGTATCCAAAATGACTTTCGTCGTCGAAATATCCGATACGAACAAAATCGAACAGCTGACAAAGCAGCTGAACAAGCAGATCGATGTGCTGAAGGTCAACGACATTACCGACAAGGCCATCGTGCAGAGGGAACTGGCACTGATAAAAGTGGCCAGCACCAGTGCCTCGAGGGCTGAAATACAGGGTGTCATCGAACCATTCAGAGCGCGTGTACTGGATGTTTCAAGAGACAGCCTCGTCATCGAAGTGACAGGCAAGCCGGATAAGATCGAGGCACTCATCGACCTGCTCCAGCCATATGGCATCAAAGACATGACGCGTACAGGGGTGACCGCTTTCCCAAGAGGAAAGCAGCCCAGGCAGATCCAGGAATTCACAATGAGCATCTAGTAATAAAAATATAAAAATAAATCATACACATGAGAGGAAGATCATAATGACTAAAGTATTCTATGACAAGGACATCAACAAAGAGGTACTCCAAGGAAAGAAGATCGCAATCGTCGGCTATGGCTCACAAGGACATGCACACGCACAGAACTTGAGAGACAGCGGACATGATGTTGTTGTCGGACTCAGACCAGGCAAATCCCACGACAAGGCCAAGGAAGACGGCTTCGATACAAAACCTGTTGCAGAAGCAGTCGCAGAAGCGGATGTCACTATGATCCTCCTGCCGGATGAAAACCAGCCGAAAGTATATGAGGAGAGCATCAGGGATAATATGAAGCCGGGCAGTGCACTCGCTTTCGCCCACGGTTTCAATATCCACTTCAACCAGGTTGTACCAAGAGAAGATGTCGATGTCTTCCTTGTAGCACCTAAAGGACCTGGTCACCTGGTCAGAAGAACTTTCGAAGAAGAAGCGGGCGTCCCGGCGCTCTACGGTGTGTTCCAGGATGTATCGGGCAATGCGGCAGACGTGGCGATGGCATATGCTGCAGGCATCGGTTCAGCGAGAGCCGGTGTACTTGAAACATCATTCCAGGAAGAGACCGAAACGGATCTGTTTGGTGAACAGGCAGTTCTTTGCGGCGGGCTGACAAGCCTCGTCAAAGCAGGATTCGAAACATTGACTGAAGCAGGGTACCAGCCTGAAGTGGCATACTTCGAATGTCTCCATGAAATGAAACTCATCGTCGACCTCATGTATGAAGGCGGCATGGAGAACATGAGGTATTCCATCTCCGATACTGCACAATGGGGTGACTTCGTATCCGGACCACGCGTCGTCAATGAAGAAACAAAAGCACGCATGAAGGATGTGCTGACGGAAATCCAGAATGGCCAGTTCGCCAAAGGCTGGATCCTTGAGAACCAGGCTGGCCGTCCACAGTTCAATGCAATCAACAATAACGAGTACAACCATCCGATCACTAAAGTCGGACAGGACCTGCGTGACCTGATGCCATTCGTCAAACAGCCTGTCAATGACAAAAAGAAAGAAGGGAAGGCCCATGTCACGAATTAGAATTTTCGATACGACACTGCGGGATGGTGAACAGTCCCCGGGTGTGAACCTGAACAAGATGGAGAAGCTTGAAATTGCAAAACAGCTTGAACGGCTCGGTGTAGATGTCATGGAAGCCGGTTTTCCCGCAGCATCGGAAGGTGATTTCCAGGCAGTCAAGCTGATTGCGGATACCGTCAGAAATGTATCCGTCACAGCACTTGCCCGGACACGCAAGGAAGATATCGACCGGGCCTATGAGGCACTTAAAAATACGCCGCATCCAAGAATCCATGTGTTTCTCGCAACGTCACCCATCCATATGACATACAAGCTCAAGATGACACCTGAACAGGTGACGGCACAGTCGGTGGAGATGGTGAAATACGCCAAGCAGAGCTTCCCGGAAGTCGAGTGGTCTGCTGAAGATGCGACCCGTTCCGAATGGCCTTTCCTCGCCGAACTGATCGAGCAGGTCATTGACGCAGGCGCGACGGTCATCAATCTGCCGGATACGGTCGGCTACACGACACCAAAAGAGTACGGAAACATGTTCAGGTATATGAAGGAGAATGTACCGAACATCGATCGTGTCGATCTTTCATGCCATTGTCATAACGATCTCGGTATGGCGGCAGCCAACACGATGGCGGCCATAGAAAATGGGGCCACCCAGGTCGAGGGCACAATCAATGGCATCGGTGAGCGTGCAGGCAACGTGGCATTAGAAGAAGTGGCAGTGGCACTGAAGATCCGTGGCGACCGCTACGGTTACGAAACAGGACTGAAGCTGAATGAAATCAAACGCTCCAGCGATCTGGTCGCGAAACTGACCGGAATGTATGTTCAGGCCAACAAGGCCATTGTCGGCCGCAATGCCTATGCACATGAATCCGGCATCCACCAGGATGGTGTGCTGAAGAATGCAGAGACGTATGAAATCATCACACCTGAACTGGTCGGTGTCTCATCCAATACACTATTCATGGGCAAGCACTCGGGACGTCACGCCTTCAAGGACAAGATCAACGCCTTTGGTGTCGAGATGACTGAGGAAGAGATCAGGACAGCTTTCAAAAACTTCAAGACGCTGACAGATCATAAGCGTGAAGTGACGGATGATGACATCTATACACTGATCATGGAAGTCAAGACGGAACAGTCGTCAATCGAGAAGTATACGCTTGAAACTTTCCAGGTCAACTATGGTACACAGAACATCACGACAGCAACCGTGTCGCTGAATACGCCGTCCGGTGAAACCATCCAGACGGCAGCAACGGGAAACGGCAGCGTCGAGGCGCTCTACCGGACCATCTCGGAACTGATCGACTACGATCAGAAGCTGCTCGACTACCAGATCAATTCGGTCGGAGGCGGCAAGGATGCGCTGGCCGAGTCGCACGTCCAGCTGTCGGTTGAAGGTGAAGCGGTCAACGGACGGGGCACAGCGCAGGATGTCATCGAAGCATCCGCCAACGCCTACATCAACGCGGTCAATCGTTATATTTTGAAAACACAGGCGAACAAGGAAGAAGTCGTCAACGGATAAAAAAAGAAGTGGAGGCGTTCGAGATGAGGAAAGAAGTAGTTCTACTACCTGGTGACGGAGTCGGTCAGGAGATCATGAAAGGTGCCAGGACAGTACTGGAAACTGTGGCGAGTGAATACGACCATGAATTTGTATTTCATGAGCATGCCATCGGCGGCGATGCCATCGACCGCTATGGCGTACCGCTGCCGGATGACACAGTGAAGGCATGCGAAGCGGCAGATGCGGTGCTGCTCGGTGCAGTCGGTGGTCCGAAGTGGGATGATATGCCCGCTGACAAGCGCCCGGAAAAAGGGCTGCTCGGCATCCGCAAAAGACTCGGACTTTTTGCCAACCTGCGGCCTGTCCAGGGATTTGGTCCACTTGTCCATGCGTCTCCACTCAAGACCGAACTGGTTGATGGATGCGATATCCTCATCGTCCGTGAACTGACCGGCGGCCTTTATTTCGGTGAACCGAGCGGCCGCAGTGAAGATGGGCAGTCGGTAGTGGATACACTGTCCTACACGCGTGAAGAGATTGAACGTATTGTGGAGAAGGGCTTCGAGGCTGCGCAGATGAGAAGCGGGCATCTGACATCCGTCGATAAGGCGAATGTACTCGAATCCAGTCGCATGTGGCGGGAAGTCGTCAATGAAAAGGCGGCGGACTACCCGGATGTGACAGTGGAACACCAGCTGGTCGATTCTGCAGCGATGAAGCTCATCACCAACCCGAAGCATTTCGATGTCATTGTTACCGAGAACCTTTTCGGTGATATTCTGAGTGATGAAGCATCGGTGCTCACCGGCTCGCTCGGCATGCTGCCTTCAGCAAGTGTCCGGACAGATGGAGTCGGACTCTATGAACCGGTCCACGGGTCTGCCCCGGATATTGCAGGTCAGGGCATCGTCAATCCGCTCGGTATGATCCTCTCCACTGCCATGATGCTGAAGTATTCATTCGGTATGGAGAAGGAAGCCGAAGAGATTGAGCGCGCGGTCAGCCAGACTCTCGCTGACGGGTATCATACCCGCGATCTCGATGTAGAAGGTGGCAAAGTCGTCGATACAGAAGGTATAATCGGCAAAGTCATTGATCATCTCTCCACAGAAAGCATTTCAAATTCAATCTGCAGTTCTTATATGTAAGGAAAAGGTGTGTAGAATATGGGAAAAGGAAAAACGGTAATTGAAAAGATATGGGAAACCCACGTTGTTCATAGTGAACCGGAAAAACCGGATCTGATCTACATAGATCAGCATCTCGTTCACGAAGTGACATCTCCACAGGCATTCGAAGGCCTCAGGCTCAATAACCGCAAGGTGCGGCGCCCGGACTTGACATATGCCACGATGGACCACAACGTGCCGACGGCCAACCGGGAAGTGATCAAGGATGAAATTTCCAGAACGCAGATGGAGACTCTGAGAAGAAACTGTGAGGAATTCGGTATCGAGCTCGCTGATATGCATCATCCGGATCAGGGCATCGTCCACGTCATCGGTCCCCAGCTCGGGCTGACCCAGCCGGGCAGGACAATCGTATGCGGTGACAGCCATACATCTACACATGGTGCTTTCGGGGCGCTGGCATTCGGTATCGGCACAAGCGAAGTGGAGCATGTGCTTGCGACGCAGACACTGATGCAGAGCCGTCCAAAGACGATGAATGTAAAAGTGAACGGCGACCTGCCTGCCGGTGTCACCGCAAAGGATCTGATTCTTGCGATCATCGCCAAATTCGGCGTCAAGTTCGGAACAGGGCATGTCATCGAGTATACGGGCGAAGCGATTCGCAGCCTGTCGATGGAAGGCCGCATGACAGTGTGCAACATGTCCATCGAGGGCGGTGCCCGTGCGGGTCTGATCAGTCCGGATGAAACGACTGTCGAATTCCTGCGGGGCAGGGAATACGTGCCTGAAGGTGAAGCATTTGAACAAAAGACCAAGGAGTGGCTGTCACTCGCTTCCGATCGGGATGCATCCTATGATATGACACTGGAAATCGATGCCCAGGAAGTCGAGCCTCAGGTCTCCTGGGGAACGAATCCGAGCATGGTTGTGCCGGTCAGTGGACACACACCTTCCATTGATGATGTTGAAAATAAGGATGAAGTCCGGCGTGCCCTCGAGTACATGGGACTTCAGGAGAATCAGCCGATCACTTCGATCGAAGTCGATCACGTATTCATCGGTTCCTGTACAAACTCAAGACTGCCAGACCTGGTCAATGCAGCCAATATCGTCAAAGGCCATAAGGTGAAGCAGGGCGTCCGTGCCATCGTTGTACCGGGTTCATTCAGTGTCAAGCTACAGGCTGAAGAACTCGGTATAGACCAGGTATTCAAAGATGCCGGATTCGAATGGCGCGAGTCGGGATGCAGCATGTGCCTCGCGATGAATGACGATGTCGTACCGGCTGGCGGACGCTGCGCTTCCACTTCCAACCGCAATTTTGAAGGCCGCCAGGGCAGCGGGGCACGAACACACCTTGTCAGCCCTGAAATGGCAGCCGTTGCAGCGATTGAAGGCAACTTCATGGACGTCAGAAAATTTCAGACCGGTGTGCTGAGCTAGGAGGAATTCATATGGAAGCAATCAAAGAACATACAGGTAAAGTTTTCCCACTCGACCGCAGTAATGTGGACACGGACCAGATCATCCCGAAGCAGTTCCTGAAACGTGTAGAACGGACAGGCTTCGGCCAATTCGTCTTCTATAACTGGCGTTTTGATGATGATGGCAATACAAAATCCAACTTCGAGCTGGACAGTGACAAGTACAAGGATGCATCCATTCTGGTTGCCGGTGAGAACTTCGGCTGCGGTTCCTCCAGGGAACACGCGCCATGGGCATTGCTTGATTTCGGCTTCAAGGTCATCATCGCTCCAAGTTTTGCCGACATATTCTACAACAATGCCTTCAAGAACGGCATCATCCTGATCAAGGCGGATGAGACGCAGATAGAGGAATGGATGGCACAGGCTAAGGATGGCACATTCCATCCGCATGTCGACCTTGTGAACCAGACAATTTCCGATGGAGAAAAGCAGGTGCCGTTCGACATCCCTTCGTATCATAAGGAAAAGCTTCTGAATGGCTGGGATGATATTGCACTGACACTGCTGCTTGACGACAAGATCAAGGCATACGAAGAGAAGCAGGCTGCCAGAGTCTGACTGCTTCATTAATAATGGGATCAATCATAAAAATAGATGATGTCCAACTAAAATTATCGAGGAGTGTGACCGCATGGGGATTTCCTGACTGGTGGATTAGTCCACGACGCCTGGGGGCGTCTGGATCATATTGTCCATCACACAACGTTACGTACGTCAGCTACAACGAATAAGCGCACACAGAAAAATGTCTACTTTAAAATGGAGAACCAGCAGAAGACAGGTGCTTTCAAATTCAGAGGTGCCAGCTATAAGCTGATGCGTCTGACGGACGAGCAGCTTGCCTGTGGTGTGATCACGGCTTCCGCCGGCAATCATGCCCAGGGGCTCGCGCTGGCTGCCTACAAGCTTGGTGTGAAAGCAACAATCTACATGGCAGAGTCCACGCCGGACGCCAAGGTGGAGGCGACGAGAGGATATGGTGCCGAGGTCGTTCTGATAGGAGAAAGTTTCCAGGAGGCCTATGAAGCATCAGTGGAGCATCAGAAGAAATGCGGTGCGACCTACGTCCATCCTTTCGATGACTACGACATCATGGCAGGACAGGGAACGATTGCACTCGAGCTTCTGGAACAGGAAAGCAGAATCGATACCATCATGGTACCAATCGGTGGTGGCGGACTTATCAGTGGTATTGCAGTCGCTGCCAAATCCGTAAAACCGAATATCAGAGTGATCGGTGTGCAGGCAGCATCTGCTGCAGCAACACATACCGCCTATCATGAAGGTGCCGTGAAAAAGCTGGACAAGGTCTCCACGATTGCGGAAGGAATTGCTGTAAAGCAGCCGGGGGAAAAGACGCTCCCGATCATCAGACATTATGTTGATGATATCATCACAGTGAGTGAAGCGGAAATTGCCCATGCCATCATCTATATGCTCGAGCGCGGCAAGACACTGGTCGAAGGTGCTGGTGCAGCAGGGCTGGCAGGGCTGTTGTCGCATAATGACAAGATCGATTCCAGACATTGTGGCGTAATCGTCAGTGGCGGGAATCTGGATATCAGCAAGCTCTCTCATATCCAGGCGCTGGCCAGGCAGCTGAAGCCCGAAGTTTCACACAAGGCCCTCGTATTGTAGATCGGATCTGAAGTGATTTCTGAATACAACCAAACAAGCCGTCATCCTGAGATGACGGGTTGTTTTTTCTGGATGATGGGGTCTGTGTGGTTCATACATTGAAAAGTATACGAAATACTGATTCTAGTACAGACGAACCAGTTCCTGCAGAACTGCTTCCAGTTCATAGATGAATACATTATCATTATCCAGTATGCTGTTTGATGGCAGGTAGCTTTTCCCGATGAGGAGCTCTGCATTTTTCTGGTTCTTCAGTTTGACAAGTGCTGCTTTAAGATCGTCATCACTCAGATCTTTGAGCGGCGCCTTCTCAGGCTTCATATGGTTCATGGAAAAGACATAGTTATCCGGCATCGACTGTATCTGGTCGATCCGATCGAGCCACTTGTCTGCAACTGCAGTCTTGTCGGCTGTCTCGTATATGACGCCATACATGCAGAAGGCGTGGTCGCCAAACAGTCCGATCTGGAAATGGGGCAGCATCTTATAGCCCCTCGGATTGGTACTGAAGCTCACCCAAGTGTCATCGGGCGGGTTGACCGTGCGTCTTGCGTGCTGAGCCACATGGGCATAATGCTGATCACCGGTTATTTCAGTCAGGTAATCGCTGAAGTGTTCACCGAGCTTGACCAGCTTTGGGCGGATGTTCTTTTTCAGTTCGGTCATTCGCGGTTCAAGACCCTCAATATCAAATACTTTAAAATCATCATTGGTAAAACGGTAATCAGGCATTTTACTACTCCTTTCAGGTCATTACTTATATGATAGAATAAGTAGTGTTGTCAATCAATTATTTGGAGTGGATGGAATGGAAATATACGAATTTGGACAACGTCTGATCAAAGAAGCAGGAGAATTTGTCCGACAGCGCATGCTGGAGGATTTCCGTGTGGATTCCAAATTGAATCCGAACGACCTTGTAACGGACGTAGACCGCGAAACAGAAACCTTCATATACGACCGTATAAATGAAATGTACCCGGACCATCACATCATTGGAGAAGAAGGGCATGGTACAGAAATTGATGATGCCTCGGGCGTCCTATGGATAGTGGACCCAATCGACGGTACGTTGAATTTCGTGCATCAGCTCCAGAACTTCGCCATTTCCATTGGTGTCTATATCGATGGGGAAAAGCATTGTGGCCTGATTCTCGATGTGATGAACGATACGCTCTATCATGCCCAGTCGGGCAAAGGTGCATACATGGATGATAGGCGCCTTGAACCAATCGGCAGCACTGAACTTGCCACGTCTCTCGTCAGTCTCAATCCGAACTGGGTGATCAAGGAAAGAATCGGTTCCGCATTCGCGGGAGTGGTGAAGGATGCCCGCAGCACCCGTTCATATGGCTCCGCGGCACTCGATCTGGCGTACACTGCAACAGGCATCGTCAGCGCAACGCTTTTCTTCCGTCTCCATCCATGGGACTATGCCGCTGGCATGATCATCATCGATGAAGTCGGGGGCAGAACGACGAATCTGCTCGGCGAAGAAATAGATATACTTCATAAGGATAGTATTCTGGCTGGAAATCGGGCATTGCATGGAGAACTTGTACAGTACTTTGCAGATGATGAAGCATTCATCGAGGCCCATAGGCACGTTCACGGTGAGAAGAAGTAGATTCTCTTACGATGTTCAAGTCTTCTGAAGTTGGCGTGTATGATCTTCTGCAGTGTGTATTCGGAGACGGCCAGCTTCAGATGATCCATAATATCGCGTCTTTTATAAATATCACCCGGATAGAGGAGATCAAGCCTTGTAAAGTAGTCGGCGGCAATCCGCTGGACCGACTCCACCTGACCGCATCGGCCGCACTTCCCGATGCTGCCGCCGATGGCCTGCCAGTCGAAAGCATGGCATCGCCTGCATTTGATGCCGCGGCGGATATTGCGCGTAACGATGGGCAGGGGCACCCGCGCCTTCAGCATCATGTCGAGGCGGGGTGATGGTTCTTTTTTCTGATCACCGCAGAGTGTTCAATGGCTTTCAGGTAGTAGGGAAGATTCTGTTCTTCAAGAAACAGGTCGGAACGTTTTCCCTTCATCCTGAAGGCTTTGTTCATCATGACGTACTTGAGTATGATGGGGCGCTGATACTTGCCTTCGTCGATGAGCTGCTCTCTGAACATATCGAAAAGCTGTCTGCTGCGATTGAGGTCAAGCACAGCTTCGTGCGACATATTGCACAGGATGTTGAAGGGGTTGATGTAGTATTCTCCTTCCAGGTCATGGAGCACGAACAGGTAGTAGCAGTAGTCGGTGACGATGAGTACATTGACGATCTCCATCCTCTTATCAACAAGGATTTCGGCATGCCAGTGGATGAACATGTTGCTCGTCTTTATTTTCATCAAGTACTGTTCGAACCGGGCTTCAAGCTTCTCCATCCGCTGCATCGCTTCGTATTCAATCACTTCACTTTCTGAAAATGGCAGTCTATTATACAGGAATTCATATACTTTCAGTCGGTCCGGCTTATCTCTCATGGCATTGCCCCCTCTGTTATGATGGCTTAATTGTTCAGCATGGGGCGATTCTGGTCAAAGTACGGATTCAAGAAAATTGCCATGAAAAAACAGGACAAATGGGGAAACTGAACCAGGTTCAGTCATTTGTCCTGCAGGGTAAAGACGAAATATCAAAAAATGCAGTGCCTACAGCCATCCATTTTCGCGGTATTTCTTTTTCAGGGTGAAACCGACACCGAAAATGGCTATGAAGACGACTACGGTCAGTATGGCCGCAAGCGGCATCGCCTCTGCAATGAAAACGGAGAAGGCAATCATCATCAGTACAGCCATTACAGCGAGTAGAGCAAAGATGGCTTTGGATTTCGTTTGTTCCATAAGCGATCGTCCTTTCGATGTATATTGCCGCCATTATACCATATATCACGCGTCATTACAGCTGTACGGAATATTACATAGTGGAAAAACACACGGGTTCCATGTTATAATAATTAGGTTGTGAAGTAACGAATCTAAACATGAAGGGAAAGACCTATGAATTTAAGAGATGATATACGGAATATTGCAATCATAGCGCACGTTGACCATGGGAAGACGACACTGGTGGACGAACTGCTTAAGCAATCTGGTATTTTTAGAGAAAATGAGCATGTCGAAGAACGTGCAATGGATTCGAATGATATTGAACGTGAGCGGGGCATCACGATTCTTGCGAAAAATACTGCGATCGACTACAAAGATAAAAGAATCAACATCCTCGATACACCTGGACACGCCGACTTCGGTGGTGAAGTTGAACGTATCATGAAACTTGTTGACGGTGTCATCCTCGTTGTGGATGCGTACGAAGGTACGATGCCGCAGACACGTTTCGTCTTGAAGAAGGCACTTGAACAAAATCTCAAACCACTTGTTGTCGTCAACAAGATCGACAAGGATACTGCACGTCCGGAACAGGTCATCGACGAAGTGCTTGAACTCTTCATCGAACTTGATGCCAATGATGAGCAGCTGGAATTCCCGGTGGCATATGCTTCTGCAATCAATGGTACAGCAAGTCTTGAAATGGACCAGCAGGATGAGAACATGCAGTCCATCTTCGATATGATTGTTGAACATGTACCGGCACCTGTAGACAACAGCGACGAGCCGCTCCAGTTCCAGGTCGCACTGCTCGACTACAATGACTACGTCGGCAGAATCGGTATTGGACGTGTCTTCAGAGGGGAAATGAAAGTCGGCCAGCAGGTGTCACTGATCAAAATAGATGGCACAGTGAAAAACTTCAGAGTGACCAAGATTTTCGGTTTCTTCGGACTGAAGCGTCTTGAGATCGAATCCGCCAAAGCAGGTGACCTGATTGCAGTAAGTGGCATGGAGGACATCAACGTCGGCGAAACGGTCACACCGATAGATACACCGGAAGCACTGCCGGTACTGCGCATCGATGAACCGACACTGCAGATGACATTCTCCGTCAACAACTCTCCATTTGCAGGCAAGGAAGGCAAATTTGTCACAGCACGCAAGATTGAAGAAAGACTCGATCAGCAGCTTGAGACCGACGTTTCATTGAAAGTTGAACCGACGGATCAGCCGGATGCCTGGAAAGTATCGGGCAGAGGTGAACTCCATCTGTCCATTCTGATCGAGAATATGAGACGTGAAGGCTTTGAGCTGCAGGTCTCCAAACCTGAAGTTATCGTCAAGGAAGTCGACGGCGTCAAATGTGAACCATATGAGCGCGTTCAGATCGATGTACCTGAAGAAAATACAGGCAGTGTCATCGAATCTCTCGGTCAGCGCAAGGGTGAAATGGTCGATATGGCCAACACCGGCAATGGTCAGACCCGCCTCATCTTCTATGTACCTGCAAGAGGGCTGATCGGCTACCGTACCGAGTTCATGTCCATGACACGCGGCTATGGTATACTGAATCACACATTCGAAGACTATAGACCACTGTTTAAAGGCCGTATCGGCGGCAGACGCAATGGTGTACTCGTCTCAATCGATAAAGGTGCAGCATCCACCTATTCCATTCTTCAGCTTGAAGACCGTGGTGTGAACTTCATGGAACCGGGAACTGAAGTATATGAAGGCATGGTTGTTGGGGAAAACTCGAGAGATAATGACCTTACCGTCAATATCACTAAAGTGAAAGCTGCCAACAACATCCGTTCTGCAACGAAGGAACAGACGACAACAATGAAGAAACCAAGAGCAATGACACTCGAGGAAGCACTTGAGTTCATCAACGAAGACGAACTGGTGGAAGTGACACCGGAATCTGTTCGCATCAGGAAGAAGATTCTTGATAAGAGCGAAAGAGAAAGATCACAGAAGAAAGAAAAGTTTAAACTTGAAGCGGAGTGAATCTAATTGTTTCTCCCTGAACTGATGAATGTAAATGTAACGGAACGCCTGACGTTTTTCGGCAGAATCTTCGGCCTGGATACGAATCCAGGGGCGGGCATGTGGTACTTGTTCATTACCATCTTCGTGCTGTCGATTCTTGTCTATAACCTTGGATTTGCGCGCAAAATCAAGATATGGCAGAACGTGATCATCTACATCGTCATGTTTTTCGGTTGTATAATGCTGACGTTCTTCGGCGCTTTCCTGCCGGTTGCAGAAAGTCTGGTTGTTGCTGCCATCATCCTGGCACTCTATCGTTTCAGACTGCATCAGGAACGCAAGGCCGGTAATATCAAGACTTCCGGAAAATAGAAAAAAGCTGTTCATCCATAGGATGAACAGCTTTTTTTTGCTGAATGGTACTAGTCGAACCTGATGCCGCTGACGTGTTCGAGGCGTGTCTCGATCTCTCCCTCTTTGATGACGAGCACATCGATGAGGCCATCTTCATACAGCTGCTTCCCATCCCGGCTGAAATGGGCATAGAAAGTGTGGCGCGCGTCGTATGGGAGGGTTGTCGTATCAGCTTCATGAGTGAAGGTGATCATGGCATCTTCGCCACGGACCGGTTCTGCGTATTCAAGAAATGGCTTCAGGCAGATGGCGAAAGTCCCATCCAGCAGCTGCTGCTTCTTGAACTTCTTTTCGGATTTAAGGGTCGGCGGCTTCGTTGTGCCTTCTATGATCTGACGGTTCCATTCTTTCGAATCGGAGAAGTCGATCTGTTCCTCATCCGCATCATTTCGGAGTATTTTATCAAGCTCCTCTTTACGGTCATCGAAGATCCATGTGGAAGGATCCAGTGTGATCTGAAAACGTACATTACCCATAATCTGTATTATCATATTCATTCGCTCCTTATGGTGTAATTATAACAGACTTGAACAGCATATATAAATGTCCGCAACTGCTTTCATATGCTCGTCTTCGCTTGCTTTTTTACGTATGGTGATATAAAATTTTATAGAGAGTTTATAGAAAGGGGTTATTTCGTGTCCACATTAAATGAACTGAGTAAACAAGCTTATGACCAGCTGGAGAAAGACGCAGAGAAGATTGTTCAGCTGATCGAAGTGCAGATGGACAATTTGACAATGCCCCAATGCCCTGTCTATGAAGAAGTACTGGACACCCAGATGTTCGGGCTATCCAAAGAAGTTCATTTTGCTGCCAGGCTTGGCCTGATCGATCCTCAAGATGGCCGTGCACTGCTGGAGAAACTCGAGAAGGAAGTCTCCAAAGTCCACGATGCATATATGAAAGATGAAAAATTCGAGTCTAAAGGAATGTAATCTTTAGACTTTTTTTAAATGAGGCGATACATTGTCATTCATAAAAGATTTCTTCAATTACGTAAGAGTTTATTCAAAATATGTCGATTTCACCATAGTCATTACATACGTACTGCTGAGCCTGATCGGCCTTGTCATGATCTATAGTGCGAGCATGGTGACAGCCTGGAAAGACGGGGGCAGCCCGGAGAGCTTCTACATAAAACAGCTGGTTGCCATTGTTCTCGGATTTACAATCGTCTTCATCATGGCATACTTCATGTCTGGAGAGTTTCTGAAGAACAAGTATTTCCAGATGATTGCCACAGGCAGCATCTTCATTCTACTGGTATATACAGCACTCTTCGGTATGGAGGTCAATGGTGAGAAAAACTGGATCCCGATTCCTGGAGTAGGCTTCAACTTTCAGACTTCCGAGTTCTTCAAGATTGTCACCATTCTTTACCTGGCCTATATTTACGATCGCAAGAGAGACCGGCTGAAGCATCTGGAGGGCGGCCACCTTGTTCCTCTTCTTTTTATCGGCTTCTGTACGATGATCGTCATCACCAATGATTTCGGAACGGGTCTCGTCATCATGGGGATCATAGCGGGCATCTTCCTCTATTCCGGCATCCCGATCGGCTTTCTTGCGAAAGCAGGGGGTGTACTTGCTGTCGCTGCCGGTGTTGTCGGCATATTTACGTACCTTATCAAAGGCAGCATTCTTTCCCCTTATCAGCAGGCAAGGATCGATACGTTCCTGCACCCGTTCAATGATCCGACAGGTACCGGGTACCAGCTGACCAATGCACTTGTCTCCATATCACATGGCGGCATTACCGGTACCGGCATCGGCGACAGCGTAATGAAGCTCGGCTACCTGCCTGAGCCGCATACCGATTTCATCTTCGCAATCATTGCAGAAGAACTCGGGTTGATCGGTGTCGTGTTCATACTCTGCCTCTATCTGATCATCGTCATCAAAGCACTCAGGTACGCTGCCATATCGAAAGACATGTTCTACCGCCTGGTCTGCATCGGTGTTGCAATATATGTTGCTTTCCAGCTGTTCATCAATCTTGGAGGCATCTCCAAGCTGATTCCACTGACAGGTGTACCATTGCCGCTTCTAAGCTATGGTGGATCTTCGTTCCTGAGCATTTCGATTGCTATCGGTCTTTTGATCATAGCGGCCAAGCACGTAAAAAAATCAAAAGAGATGGGACGTATCTGAACCGGACATCATTGATGTCCAGTTTTTTTATATACTATGTGAGCGGTTCCGTAAATGTTTCAAAAATAGTATGAAAATTTCGTAATGAATTTCATTGTTTATTTTTTGAATATTTAATATAATTGATTGATATAGTAAAGGAGGAAGATCATGAATAGAATCAACAAGCTGCTTGTCGCCAACAGAGGAGAAATCGCAATTCGTATTTTCCGGGCATGTACAGAACTGGATATCACTACTGTGGCAATCTATAGCAATGAAGACAAAGGTGCGCTACATAGATATAAGGCGGATGAAGCTTATCTGGTCGGTGAAAATCTATCGCCGACTGAGAGCTACCTCAATATAGAAGCAATCATCAGAGTAGCAAAGAATGCTGGAGTGGACGCAATCCACCCGGGCTACGGCTTCCTGAGTGAAAACATGGAATTTGCAAGACGCTGTGAGGAGGAGGGCATCATATTCGTCGGTCCCGAGCTCCGTCACCTCGACATGTTCGGGGACAAGGTCAAGGCACGCGAGACTGCAGTCGCCACAGGCCTGCCTGTCATTCCAGGCACGGATGGTGCGGTGCAGTCCTTCGACGAAGTGGAGGCGTTCATCGAGACGCACGGCTATCCGATCATCATCAAGGCCATTTCAGGCGGCGGCGGCAAAGGCATGCGCATCGTCGAAAGTGATGACGATCTTAAAGACAGCTACGAGCGTGCAAAAAGTGAGGCGTCGAAGTCATTCGGCAACAGTGAGGTCTACCTTGAAAAATATATTGATAGGCCGAAGCACATCGAAGTGCAGATCATCGGTGATACGGACGGCAACATGCTTCATCTGTATGAGCGGGACTGTTCCGTCCAGAGGCGTCACCAGAAAGTGGTGGAGGTTGCCCCTTCAGTCGGTCTGACTGATGAACTGCGCCTTGAAATATGTGAGGCTGCAAAGAATATGGGCGAACAGGTCGGCTATGTCAATGCCGGTACAGTGGAGTTTCTTGTAGCGGATGATGAATTCTATTTCATCGAAGTCAACCCGCGTGTCCAAGTCGAGCATACAATCACCGAAATGGTCACAGGCATCGATATCGTCAAGACACAGATCCAGATCGCCGATGGCAATACACTGTTCGGTGAAGTCATCAACCTCCCGAAGCAGGAGGACATCCCGCTCATGGGCTATGCGGTACAGTGCCGTATTACAACAGAGGATCCTTTGAACGGCTTCATGCCGGATACCGGTGAAATCATGGCGTACCGTTCCAGTGGTGGTTTTGGTGTCCGTCTGGACGCCGGAGACGGTTTCCAGGGTGCAGTCATCTCCCCGTACTACGATTCCCTGCTTGTAAAGCTCTCGACGCATGGACTGACGTATAAGGATGCCAATGAGAAGATGACACGCAGCCTGAAGGAGATGCGGATCCGCGGCATCAAGACGAACCTCCAATTCCTGATCAATGTCATCGGCAACAAGGACTTCCAGAAAGGCGACTACTCGACGAAGTTCATCGATACGACGCCATCCCTTTTCGAGTTCGAAAAGCCGAAGGACCGGGGAACAAAGACGCTGGAATACATCTCGACAATTACCGTAAATGGTTTCCCGGGTGTAGAGAAGCGACAGAAGCCGCACTTTGATCCTCCTGTGCTGCCGGACTATGAGCCGGATATCAAAGAGGGGACAAAGCAGATTCTGGATCGTGAAGGGCCGGAGGGGCTCGCAAAATGGCTGAAGGACCAGAATGATGTGCTCATCACCGATACGACGATGCGGGACGCCCACCAGTCGCTTCTGACGACACGTGTCCGGACTTACGATATGAAGAAGATTGCACCTTATACAGCGCATGATCTGAAGGATGCATTCTCCCTTGAAATGTGGGGTGGGGCAACGTTCGATGTCGCCTACAACTTCCTGAAGGAGGACCCTTGGAGACGTCTTGAGGTACTCCGCAGGGAAATACCGAACGTACTCTTCCAGATGCTGCTGCGTGCATCCAATGCGGTGGGCTACAAGAACTATCCGGATAATGTCGTGGAGAAGTTCGTGCAGGAAAGCGCGGATGCCGGTATCGATGTGTTCAGAATATTCGACTCCCTGAACTGGATGGAGGCGATGAAGCAGCCAATCGAGGCGGTGCTCAGGACAGGCAAGGTGGCGGAAGGTGCCATCTGCTACACAGGAGATATTCTGAATCCGGAGCGTTCCAATGTCTATACACTCGACTATTATAGAAATATGGCCAAAGCCCTCGAAGCGGAAGGTGTCCATATTCTCGCAATCAAGGATATGGCAGGTCTTCTGAAGCCGCAGGCAGCCTACGAACTGATCGGCGAACTGAAGGCCACCGTGGATATTCCGATCCATCTGCATACGCATGATACGAGCGGCAATGGCGTACTGATGTATCACAAGGCGATTGAAGCCGGTGTGGATGTTGTCGATACCGCCCTCGGGGCGATGAGTGGATTGACTTCGCAGCCGAGTGCCAACACCCTCTATTATGCACAGAGCAGCCAGGACAGGCAGATCCGTGCGGATATAGATGGTCTTGAGCGGCTCAGCCAGTACTGGGAGGGCGTAAGAAGATACTACACTGATTTTGAAAGTGACATCAAGAGTCCGAACACAGAAATCTACAAGCACGAAATGCCGGGTGGACAGTATTCCAACCTGTTCAGCCAGGCCAAGTCCCTCGGACTCGGCGAGCGTTATGGTGAAGTGAAGAAAATGTACCAGAAGGTGAACTTGCTGTTCGGTGACATTGTCAAAGTGACCCCGTCATCCAAAGTGGTCGGCGATATGGCACTGTTCATGGTTCAAAATGATCTGGATGAGGAAAGCGTCATCGATCGCGGTCAGCATCTCGACTTCCCGGATTCCGTCGTCAGCTTCTTTAAAGGTGAAATCGGCAGACCGGCAACAGGCTTCAATACCGAACTCCAGAAAGTTGTTCTGAAGGGCAGCGAACCGCTGACGGAGCGTGCAGGAAAAGTGATGGAGCCTGTGGATTTCGATGCGCTGAAAGAGGAGATGTCACAATTCTGCGAGCGGCGGATAACCGATAAGGATGTTCTGTCGTATGCGCTCTATCCGAAAGTATTCAAGGAATTCATCAGCACAAATGACCGGTTCGGCAATGTTGAAGTGCTGGATACGCCGACGTTCCTTTTCGGCATGCGGAAAAATGAAGTGCTCGAAATCGAAATTGACAAGGGCAAAACACTGATCGTCAATCTGCTTTCAATCGGGCACGTTCATGAAGACGGCTGCCGCTGGATGTATTTTGAACTGAACGGATTCCCGAGAAAGGTCTATATCAATGATGAGAATGTAGAGTCCACGTCAGCACGTCTGAAGAAGGCGGATCCAACCGCACTTGGAGATATCGGCGCCCAGATGCCGGGCACAGTAAGTACAGTGAAGTACAAGGCAGGCGACACATTCAAAAAAGGGGAAGTCATCATCATTACAGAAGCCATGAAGATGGAGAACTCTGTAAAGGCACCATTTGATGGCAAAGTATCCGAAGTGTTTGTGGCTGCTGGAGATAAAGTCGAGTCCATGGATCTGATGATGACAGTGGAAAAGGCATAAAAATATACCCACACAACTGTGTGGGTATATTTATTTGGATCTCGACAGCAGAAGAATGAAGTAGCATAGCAGGCCGAACAGCAGCGTGATGAACAGCGCGTGCAGCAGGGCGATGAATATGTTGACGAGTGTCAGTACACTCAGCATTCCGGTCAGTGCCTGAAGGAGCACGAGTATGAATGCAATCGTCCAGCCATACTTCAATATTCTATACTGGCTGTAGTGTCTGAGTACATGGATCAGTATGATGAATATCCAGATGACGATGATGCCGGCAAGTACACGGTGGCTCATCTGCACCCATTGGTAGAAGTCAGCCGCCCATAGCTGCCCCTGTCCACAGTGCGGCCAGCCCAGACAGGCAAGTGATGAATCCGTATGCCTTACTAGTGCGCCGCTATAGACAACGAGATAGATATAGATTGTCAGGAATATTGTATGATATCTGAGGTAGGAACCAATGGCAAGGGACTGTGCCTCAAATTTCTGATCGACCTCGAATACGAGTAGTGTAAGCAGAAAAACTGCAGCAAAGCTGATCAGTGAAATACCGAAATGCGCTGCAAGAATGAAGTCGTTCTGCCCCCAGATGACTGCGCCTGCTCCAATCAGTGCCTGAACAAGAATGAAACTGATGCTCAGAATGACAAGAAAGCGCGTTTCCCTTTTGTGCGGCAGCAGCTTGAGTGCCAGCCAGCCCAGCAGACCGACCATTATGATGGCCATGCCGGAGACGCCCCGGTGGGCAAGTTCGATGATTGTTTCAATAGGCCATGAGCTCGGGATGATCTGTCCGTGGCATAATGGCCATGACCGTCCACATCCGTCTGCAGAACCGGTTTTTGTTACCAATGCACCACCGATCTGCACGAAGACCATCATGAGTGTCGTGACGACGGCCAATACTTTTAAGTTTTTATACAATGGTAACACCTCAATAGTTCTTTTGCTGTAAGTGGTCACAGATAACTAATATATATGAAAGAACTTGTCCATGCAATCACGAATATATCCGATTGCCCTTAACAATTCCAGAATATATGGTAAAATCGAAATGTACAACAAACAACTATTCCCAGTATAAAACACAAAAGGAATGAGATTGTGGCACATTGATGAACAATTTTTGAACAATATAAAATGTAACGTTTTTATTTCAGAAATGTATAGTAAATGTGTCATTTTTAATTTATTATTATCTGTAAATGTGTCTGTGGTGAAAGGAGGCGTATGGATGCAAAGTGATGTATATGGTAATGATGTGCATCATGATAGTAAGGGAATCACCTTCAAGGCAGTGAAGACACTGGTCAAAGATGGTATTATCAAGGCGAACCTGATTCCGGCCTTTGCCGCAGGATTTCTGGCTGTAATGTATTATAATCAGTCTTTCTTCTCCAATGTGCCACTTCTGCTGCTGATGGTTGCAGCAACCGGACTTGTCATAGGCGGCGTTGCCGCACTGAACAACTACTACGATCGTGACATCGATGCTGTGATGGCATCGAAGCAGTCGAGACCAAGTGTAGACGGTACTTTCTCCGGTCGGGATATTCTGATGATCGGATACGGCAGCCTGGCTGTCGGGGAGATCCTTCTGTACTCGATCAATTCGACTGCCGGAACACTCGGTCTGATTGCCGCTTTCGGGTACGCGGTCGTCTACTCGATATTTGCAAAGCGTCACCTTCTATCGAATACGGTCATCGGTGCAATTCCCGGAGCTATGCCACCGCTTATCGGCTGGGCCGTAATTGAACCGGATCTTCATATACTTGCCTGGGCGATGTTCATCGTGATGTTCTTGTGGCAACCCCCACACTTCTACGCATTAGCAATAAAACGAAGCGATGAGTACAGCATGGCAGGAGTGCCTATGCTTCCTTCCGTAAAAGGGAATCATCGCACGAGGATATCAATTGTCTTCTGGGTGGCACTGCTTCTTTTTACTCCCATCATGATGACTGAACTTGGCTTATGGTTCGTCGTTCTTGCAACCGCATTGAACATCATATGGCTGGTCATCTCGTTCAACAAGTTCCGTCCAGTCGAAGATGATAACCGGCATGCCGGCAAGGTATTCATCTTCTCATTGAACTACATTATGATTTTCTTCGTAATGATCATTGTCGCCGGTCTATTAGGAAATTTCTAAAGCTTAAGAATGAAAGAGAGGGCTATTTACATGAAAAATCGTTGGATGAATGCCAAGTGGCTTGGACTTATCACGATCTTGGCTGCATTCGCATCCGGGTGTGGTAAGAATCATCTCAGCACTTTAAGACCAGCTGGTGAAGTTGGACAGGAACAGTTCGATCTGATGCTGCTATCCATCATTATTATGCTGTTTGTTGTTATTGCAGTTTCAATCGTCTTTACTATCGCTGTAGTAAAGAGCCGCAGGAAAAACATGGGCGAGGATTTCGAGCCCAAGGATATTGCCGGAAACCATACACTTGAAGTGATATGGACCGCAATCCCGATCATATTACTTATTATCCTTGCTGTTCCGACCGTCTACCTGACATTCAAACAGTCAGATACTGAGGCAAGTGAAAATGATGCTGGCGAAGTGAACAGCGAAGAAGTAGTCATCAACGTTACTGCAAACCAGTACTGGTGGGAATTCGAGTATCCGAATGTAGGCGTCGTTACTGGCCAGGAACTTGTCGTTCCAACGGATACGAAAGTATACTTCAATCTTCAGGCTTCCGATGTAAAACACTCATTCTGGGTGCCGGCCGCCGGTGGTAAGATGGATACGAACGTTGAAGGTATCAACAGTTTCTACCTTACATTTGATGACGAAAAAGCACAGGATTCCAACCGTCTGTTCTATGGTAAATGTGCTGAGCTTTGTGGTCCATCCCACGCACTGATGGACTTCAAAGTGAAAACCCTCCCTGAAGACGAATACAATCAATGGCTCGCAGACATGAAGAGTATCGAAGAACCTGTACAGGCATCTGCATCCGATGCAGCTGAAGGCCAGGAAATCTTCAACAACTCATGTATCGGCTGCCACGCTGTCACACCAACTGGAGCAGGGGCACAAGGACCTAACCTGACAAACTTTGGAGACCGTGAACTGATTGCGGGCTATCTGGCTCACAGTGAAGAGAACCTCATCAACTGGATCTCGGATCCGGAAGCATTCAAGCCGGACAACAAGATGACAGGCGCATACGATCTGACAGATGAGGAAATCGCATCTGTTGCCGCGTACTTGATGGAACTCAAAGTTGAAGAGGGTTCAGGTGATGTTGAAACGCTAAGACAAAACGCTGAAGAATCCTCGGAAGAGGGATCCACTGAATCCAGTGGAGAAAGCGAAGGTTCTGCAGAAGAAGCTTCCTCGGAAGAGCCTGCTGCAGAGGGCGAAGAATCCACGGAAGAAGCGTCTCCCGAGTCTGGTGAAGAAGCTTCAGAAGAAGCCTCCTCGGAACCTAGCGAAGAAAGTGCATCAGATTCTGAAGAATCCACTTCGGAATCCGATGAAGAAGGAGGTAACTAGTAATGGCATCCACAGCTAAAAAGCAAGGTGTCGGCTCTGTAATCTGGGAATACCTGACTACAGTAGACCATAAGAAAATAGCAATACTCTACTTGATTGCTGGTGGTTTCTTCTTCGTAGTTGGTGGTATTGAAGCAATGATGATAAGAATTCAGCTTGCAGTACCAAATAATGACTTCCTCTCAGCAGGACTGTTCAACGAAATGATCACCATGCACGGTACGACAATGATTTTCCTGGCAGCAATGCCGTTATTGTTCGCATTCATGAATGCGACAGTGCCACTTCAGATCGGGGCGCGTGACGTTGCGTTTCCGTTCCTGAACGCACTCGGTGTCTGGCTATTCATTTTCGGTGGTATCTTCTTGAACCTATCATGGTTCCTTGGAGGCGCGCCGGATGCAGGCTGGACAAGCTATGCTTCACTTTCAATCGCGTCAGCTGGACATGGTATCGACTTCTATGCACTCGGTCTTCAGATCAGTGGTGCAGGTACATTGATATCAGGTATCAACTTTGTAACTACAATCATCAACATGAGAGCACCCGGTATGACATACATGAGAATGCCGCTTATGACATGGACGACACTGGTCGCTTCCGTACTTATCGTATTCGCATTCCCGCCGCTCACAATCGGATTGTTCCTCCTTATTTTCGACCGCATGTTCGGATCCAGTTTCTTCCTGGTCGAAACAGGGGGCAACACGATCATCTGGGAGCATCTGTTCTGGATATTCGGACACCCGGAAGTATATATCCTGATTCTGCCGGCATTCGGTATATTCTCGGAGATATTCGCAACATTTGCACGTAAACGTCTATTCGGCTACTCGGCAATGGTATTCGCCACAATCATCATCGGATTCTTCGGATTCATGGTCTGGGCGCACCACATGTTCACAGTAGGTCTTGGACCGACAGCGAACGCGATCTTCGCCTTGGCTACGATGGCCATTGCGGTGCCGACCGGTATCAAAATATTCAACTGGATCGCAACCGTCTGGGGCGGAAGCATAGAATTCACGACACCGATGCTCTACGCTCTTGCATTCATTCCATCATTTACGATGGGTGGAGTTACAGGTGTCATGCAGGCAGCGGCACCAGCCGACTACCAGTACCACGACTCCTACTTCATCGTTGCACACTTCCACTACGTCATCGTCGGTGGTGTCGTGTTCGGACTGCTTGCAGGACTGCACTACTACTGGCCGCTGATGTTCGGTACAATGCTCAGTGAAAAGCTCGGCAAGATCACTTTCGTCATCTTCGTCATCGGCTTCCACATGACATTCCTGATCCAGCACTTCCTCGGACTATGGGGTATGCCTAGACGTGTGTTCACCTACCTGGATGGGCAGGGGTACAATACAGCCAACCTCATATCCTCGATCGGGGCATTGATGATGGCAATTGCTGTAATCATACTCGTCATCAACATCATTATGACAATCGCCAAGAATCAGAAAGTTGGACGTGATCCATGGGGAGATGGCCGTACACTCGAATGGTCACTGCCGCTTCCTGTACCATACTATAACTTTGCACAGATTCCACTCGTCCGTGGACTGGATGCATACTGGATCGAGAAAAAAGCGAACAACGGTAGAATGATGCCTTCCGAATCATTGGAAGACTTCCACATGCCGAATAACTCATTCATTCCGTTCGTCATGTCATTCGGACTGTTCGTTGCTGGTTTCGGCGCACTGTACTTTGCATCAGGCAAGGACTGGGCGATTGATGCAGTAAGTGGTCTTCCTGTACATCCATGGGCGCCATGGGTACTGGGTCTTGGACTGGCTATTACAATCGGTGCAATGATTACACGTTCTGTAAAAGATGACCTCGGCTACTATGTAACCAAGGAAGAAGTACTCAGAGATCTTGAAGAAGAAGAAAGGAGGGCGAAATAATGGCTCACATGGAATATAATGTGCCAAGCGAAAGATGGCCGGCCCATCCTGAAACTGCGACAATGGAAGGTAAGAACAAGTTCATCGGCTTCTGGATTTTCCTTGCAGGTGAGACTACACTTTTCGCATCTCTCTTTGCGACGTATCTTGCTCTGAAAGATTCAGTACCAGGGGAAGATCATCCCCTGGCTGCTGATCTCTTCGCGCTACCGCTTGCATTTGTCATGACAATGTTTCTACTGACATCATCACTGACAAGTGTCTATGCAATCTATCACATGAGAAACAACAACTTTGCCAAGATGCAGCTATGGCTCGGTATTACCGTACTCCTTGGACTCGGATTCCTTTCATTGGAAATCTACGAGTTCATCGAATATGTGCACCACGGTCATACATTCAGATCCAGTGCCTTCGGTAGTGCGTTCTACTTCCTGCTCGGTACACACGGTTTCCACGTCGTCATCGGTCTTGGATGGATCACACTGCTCATCCTGCGTAATGCGAGACGAGGTATTTCCGTCTATACGGCGGCTAAAGTGAATACAGCGTCCCTTTACTGGCACTTTATCGATGTTGTGTGGGTGTTCATCTTCACAATAGTCTACTTGCTGGGAGTGATGTAGCATGGCAGAAATCAAACAGGAACCAATGTCTAAAAAGAAGCTCGATTACGTCCGTCGTGAGCGCACCAGGGAAATGCGTCAGCAGATCATCTCATTCTCACTGATGATTTTCCTCACGTTCGTCGCTTTCGGACTGGTGGCGATGGATGTGAGTCCGCAGTTCGTCATTCCTATTGTGATAGGCATGGCTTTCATTCAGGTCATCCTCCAGTTCTACTACTTCATGCATATGAAGGACAAAGGGCATGAATTCGCCAAGCTGTTCATCATGACGGGGATATTCTTTGCATTATCCTTTGTAGTTACGTTCATCTATATCGTATGGATTGGCAAACCAATCTAAGTCAGCATAAAGACCGGCACACTGTGCCGGTCTTTATTTGTCATCATATTGTCATGGTATTACCTTGCCCAATAAACGCCTGGAAACTATACTGGGATTAAGTGATTTTATAAAGGGATGATTCTAAATGGAAAACTTGTCATCTATATCAATATTCGGTTTTATCGCAAACTGGAGTCCGTATTTCCTGGCTTTTGTCGTTTTTATTACCGTCGTCTATTTCCTGACCACCAAAAAGTGGTATCGGAAGTTTGAAGGCGGCCGGCCTCTTAAACTCAAGGAAGGTTCGCTTTTTGCCACTTGCATGCTGCTGCTCTATGCCATGTATGGTGCGCCGGTGGACATACTGAGCCATATTCTGTTCAGCTTCCATATGCTGCAGATGGCCGTGGTATTTCTGTTGATTGCTCCGCTGATGTACTTCGCCATACCCGAGTACCTATGGAAATACATCGTGGAACTGCCCGTTCTGAAGCAGTTCTTTGCAATCGCCCGGAAGCCTTTGATACCGCTGATACTGTTCAATGGAATCTTTTCCATCTATCATATTCCGGTCGTGCTCGACTACCTTAAACAGAATGCGCCATTGCACTCCGGATTCAACATTCTGCTCTTCATGCTGGCAATTCTACTTTTCTATCCGATCTTCAACAGGGTAGAGCCGCAGGAGAATCATATGGGTGGGCTGTTCAAGCTTCTGTATGTCTTTGCGATCGGAGCGCTGTTGACACCTGCCTGTGCATTGATCATCTTTGCAGGTGAACCGCTCTACAACACCTATACAGATGGAGATGCGTGGCTTTCCGCAATGGCACTGTGTGTACCTTCCGGTGTTCTTGATGGATTGAGAGGGCAGGGCCTCATTTCAGGTCCCGAGTACTTCACCAATACAACGCCGATCATGGACCAGCAGACAGGCGGCATCATCATGAAAGTGCTGCAGGAGATCTTCTTCGCCTTCATGCTCGGACATCTCTTCTATAATTGGTACAGAAATGAGCGCAGGGATGAAGATGAAGTGACACGCCGCTCCATGGAAGAGGCACGCCTACAGAAAGAACTTTTCAACCAATACAGATAATGGAATAAGGAGAATCACACCGTGCACATTTTACCGACCATCAGTACATTATTCATCGTAATCAGTGCAGTCTTCATGGCCATCGGCATCGCCAAAGTCAGAAATGGACAGATTGACGGACATCAGAAGATGATGACCTATGCAGCAGTCAGCGCACTGATCTTTTTCATCATCTATGCCTCAAGGACAGTATTCATAGGAAACACGGCATTTGGAGGACCGGAAGGTCTCGTTCCTTTCTATACGGTGTTTCTGATATTCCATATCATACTGGCTACATCAGGGGGCATCCTCGGGGGCGTCCAGGTCTACCTGGGCTACAAGAGGAAACTGGCGCGACACAGGAAGATTGCGCCATGGGCATCTACCATCTGGTTCGGTACAGCGATTACTGGTGTCATGGTCTATGTACTGCTGTACGTACTTTACCCGGGTGGCGAGACGACTTCACTGATCAAAGCCATCCTTCAGGGATAGAAAAAGGGCTGCTCGAATGAGCAGCCCTTTTTCTATGAAGATTTATGCGATTGCTTTCAGGTCCTGTGCGACAGCTCTGATTTTCTGTACGGCGTGGTTCACGATACGTTCAGGGAAATGTTCATCGCTTCCGTACTCGAGACCAGTCGGGTAGTAGTGTTTGCCCATGTATGGGTCCATCAGCTGGAGGATGGCATTTTTGGCACCAACATCCCCCTCTATTGCATATCCAGGGATACGCAGGTAATAGATGCCTTCAGGCAGTTCATATTTATAGTCGAAGGTCATCCGTTCATAATCCCATGAGCCGCCAAGTACCAGTCCGTTCTTATTCATAACATCTTGCAGTATATCCTGAGAAACGACCATCGTCTCAAGAGTAGAGTTTTCGAAAACCATGAATTTTCCTCCCTAAGCATTTTTCCATTACTTTAATTTTAATCTATTGTCCCGACAGTTGCAAATGGTATTTGAAAACTGAAAATGCTGGTGGTGGAAAACCATGGATATGTGATATTATGTGGGGGAGGTGTTGTAAATGGTTACAGAAACAGAAATGGAAATTCTAGATCAGCTCGATGCCTTAAATGAAAAAATAAGGCAGACCGAAGCCTATCAGCAGTATTGCAGATACCGTGCACTTCTTGATGAAGATCAGGAAGTATCACAGCTCATAGATCAGTTCACACGTCTGAAGATGGATTTCGAGGAAGTCCAGAGGTTTGGCAGATACCATCCCGACTTCAGTACAAAACGTCGGGAGATCAACCAGTTCAAAAAGAAACTGGATATGCACCCCGTCATCATGGAATACAGAAGGACCGAATATCAGCTGCAGGCTCTGCTTGATGAAGTGCTCTATCACGTGAGCACGAGTGTCAGCAGCAATGTCAATGTAGTCAGCAGCAACCCGTTCTTCTCCGTATCCGGAGAGTCCGGATGCGCAACAGGTGGCAGCTGCGGATGCCAGAGTGCAAGCTAGGATATGCGAAAGGCTCCCCATCGGGGAGCCTTTTCTAGTATCTTTCCTTCATCAGGTGGTGGCTGATGTCCGGATAATCGGTGACAATCGTGTGCGCACCTTTTTGGATGAGTTCATCCATCTCGTCCATTTCATTGATGACCCAGTATCCGACCGCAATGTTCAGGCTCTGCAGATAGTCTATGAAGCCTTCCTTGTCGAGCGGAATGTTGTTGTAGCGTGGTGGAATCTGGAAAGTATCCGCTTTAGGATTGAATAGATGCTTGAATCCTGAAGCATATGCCAAGTAGGCATTTCTGACCTGTTCTTCTCCGGCCCCAAGAGCGATGTCATCGCCCGAGTAGAGCTGGAACCGCTCAATCTGTGCATCGTGGAAGCTTGTGATGAGGACACGATCGCGGACGTCAAGCTCATCGATCAGACGGTAGAGCAGGCTTGGCATCAGACTGCCTTCATATGAATTCGGATCGTCCTTGATATCGATGTTGATGAGCTTGTCGGGATACTTCTCGATCAGCTCTCTGAGTGTTACAATGCGTGCATCTTCAGATTCCCTGTAAGGGTGGTTTCCTTCAGCATCCCGGAAATGGTAGCCGAAATCGAGTTTTCTGAGTTCGTCGAGTGTCAGGTTGCTTATGCGTCCGGCACCATTGGAAGTACGGTCCACATAGGCATCGTGGAAGACGACAATCTCTTCATCCTTTGTCATGCGGATATCGACTTCAAATCCGTCGACTTCGAATCTGCCCGCCTTGTCGAAGGCCGCAATGGTATGCTCCGGTGCAAGTCCCATGCCGCCGCGATGTGCAAAGATATAGGGGGAGCGGTGTCTGAAGTACGGTTTGATGTCTCTGATCTTCGGTTCACTCGCCACTCTGGTTCCCACCCAGAGTCCACCGACGAGTCCGCCTGTGACCCCGATTGCTGCAAGTAGGCTCTTCGTACACTTTTTCATAGTAATTATGCCTCCAATTATAGTTTCGTTTAAAACTTCCTATTTCCATGGTATCATAACTGTATAAAAATATATAAGGTGGGGTAGTATGCTTGAGAAACGCATCGGCATATACATTTATTTTAAACAAAATAAATTCATACGACAATTGAAACGGTACGGCCACCTCATATACGTCAATAAGGAAAAAAAGTACTTATTACTATATATATACGAAACCGACCTCTCTCAAACAATGGAGGCTTTGAACCGGCTGAAGTATGTCAGCGATGTGGTGGCGAGCGAATATCCGAATATCAAAAGGGAATACGGTACCGAGAACTTTGAACCGAAGGACTACCGGGTCATCTGATTTTCATGTCAGGGGCGGAATCAGATGGTTCAGCCGCAGTACCCCGGTAATGTACTGGTAGAACTGCTCTCTTTCGTGGAAATCTTTTGGATCCCGCGTGGAGAATTCAATGACCGGAATATTCTGCCCCCGGCACCATTCACTGATCATCGCATATTTCTTTCCTGTGCCCTCCTTATGAAGGATGCCTCTGTAGATGGCATATATGGCCTGGAAATTTCCGCGGAGCGGTGACATGACGAGAAGAAATGTCGACATGCCTTCTGCGGTATGGAGGAAGATTCCTTTATCGATTCTTCCATGGTCATTCTCTATCAGTGCTTCAAGCTCGAAAAGGTCGCCATGACCTTCTCCAAGTGTGATGAATTTCTGCATATTATCAACTCCCATTCATCATTCTAAACCAACCATGTAAGGAAAGAAAGCAGGTTTCTCATGAGAATAATCAGTGGAAAATATAAATCAAAAAAACTTGCGGTACTGAAGTCGAATGATACGAGGCCGACGACCGACAAGGTACGGGAAAATATATTCAACATACTCGGTCCGATCGACGGCAGTGTCCTGGACCTGTTTGCCGGAAGCGGCGCACTCGGCATCGAGGCGCTGAGCCGCGGAGGGACGGATGCCATGTTCATAGATGGGGCGAAGGATGCGGTCGGCATCATAAGGCAGAATACGGAGGACATCGATGAACCGGTGGAGATCTTCCGCAACGACTACCGGCGTGCGCTTCGGGCCATGAGCAGGCGAGGCAGGCAGTTCGATCTGATTTTCCTGGATCCGCCATACCATAAGGGGATGGTCGAAGTAGCACTTGAACTGATCGATTCACTGGACATACTCGCCCGAGACGGCCGTATTGTGGTTGAGACGCATAAGGACGAAGCCTACGGAACACCCGGCTACGCCAGCCTGAAAGAAGCGGTATATGGCACGATCCGCATCAATGTACTGACAAAGGAAGGGGAACTATAATGAGTAGAATCGCAGTATGCCCGGGAAGTTTCGACCCGATCACCTACGGTCATCTTGATATCATAGAGCGGACGAGCAAGATTTTTGATACAGTCTATGTGTCCGTGCTGAAAAATTCATCAAAGAAGGGGCTCTTCTCGACAGAGGAGCGGGTGGCGATGATAGAAGCGGTGACCGCCCATCTGCCGAATGTCGAAGTGAGGAGTTTCAATGGCCTGCTGATCGACTTCTGTGAGGAAGTGGGGGCCAGGTCGATTGTCAGAGGCCTGCGTGCAGTCAGCGATTTCGAGTACGAGATGCAGCTGACCTCCATGAACCGCAAGCTCAACAGCTCCATAGAGACGATATACATGATGACCAACAACAACTATTCGTTCATCTCCTCCTCGATTGTCAAAGAGGTGGCCAAATATGGTGGCAGAATAGAGGACCTGGTCCCGCCGCTTGTGGAGGATGCCCTGAAACAGAAATTCAGTCTGCGATGATGACCGGCGTATTGAAGTCGTTCCTGTCCGAGCCGCTGTAGATATTATGGATATCGGTGGCGATGATATCGTTTCGGATATATCCGCTGTTCCTGCTGTTGACGTTGGTGATGACTTCAAGCGCTTCAGGCAGGGTTTTCAGCAAGGTCTGCCCTGTTCGGTTCATGGCCAGCACTCTGATGGCCTCAGGCAACTGCAATCCAGCCATCTGCGTCTGCGTAATATTGAGCAGTATATAGATCATGAGCCGGTTGAGACGCGTCATCGTATAGCGCTTCGTCTTGACATCGGAAAGGAAAGCATCATAGGAACGATGTTTTCTTATTTTGGCGAGCAATCTGTGCTCTATGCCTTCGGTCATCATATAGATTTCACGCAAGTCGCGTGGCGTACTGCGCTGGATGAGGAGCTTCAGAGTATCGAACAGCACTTCGTTGGACAGTGGACCTTTGGCATGGATGCTACGCACCAGGTCTTCCGGCATATATTGCGCTGCTTCCTCGGTCCTGCCTTCCTGGATGGCCTGCCTCAGACTGGTGGCACTGGAGAAGCGGGATTCGGACAGGGCGGTCTCATTGTACTGGTTGCCGAGCCTTGGTATGGTCAGCGGTGTGATCTCGGCGCCGAGTGAATCGATTGCGCGCAGATAGGACAGACCAAGAGTGTTATTGGCACCATTGAAGATGTCGGAGCCGATGGCTGCGTTGATGGCGCGGGGGTAGCTGTAGCCCTGCTTCGTCAATACCTCCATCTTCTCCCTTATATCATGATCCTTCAGCTTATGGTACGTATCATGAAGCGCATCGATATCCCCGGACTCACTGCCGAAGACGATATGGTCGCTGCCGAGCAGTTCTGCAATATGCACACCGCCGAGTGCAAAGTCATCGGCAAAGCTCACCGCCCAGGGCATGGGCAGCTCGACCACGAGATCGACATGTCCAATGGCCGCCTGAGCACGCGTGAACTTGTCGGTGACGGCAATTTCGCCACGCTGTGTAAAACTGCCTGACATGATTGCGATGACGACGTCTGCCCCGGTCAGCCGCCTGGAGGCTTCGATATGATGGATATGTCCATTATGAAAGGGATTGTATTCAGTAATTAAAGATGTAATAATCATGGTTAGACACTCCTTTCTCTTCAATGATATTGTAACAGAAAATGCCATTGGAATAATGTGTAGTGTTAAGAAAAAAACTTGACAGAAAACCTTGTTGAAGGTACAATGTTTTTTGTGCTCATAAGAGGTGAAACTATATGAGATGGTCATTAACACAGCTTAATAAGTTCAAACAGAAATCAATCGCTGTAAATGAAAAGGTCCAGTTCGGAGAGATAACAGATCGCAAGGATGTCACCGGCACTGAAGAGACTTCAGTGGAAGGTGAGATCCATATACGGAATCGTGAGATTCTAGTCGATCTCATGATAGATACAGTGGTCAATATGCTCGATAGCCGTACTTCCGAAGATATAGAGGTACCTCTTCACATCGAATCACAGGAAGTATTCGTTGAAGAGCCGGGTGAGACCGACGAACTGGCTGAAAATGTTCATCCAGTGACCCACACTTTGGATCTCGAACCGATTGTCCGTGAACTGATTGTCGTCAATATTCCCTACGTCATCACCAAAAGTGATGAAACGCTGACAGGTGGTAGTAACTGGTCGGTCATGAAAGAAGAGGAACTGGCGGAAGATGCGGAAAAAGTGGATCCGAGAATGGCAAAGTTGAAATCGCTGCTAGACGACAGTGAAAATAAGGAGGAATAGAAATGGCAGTACCAAAAAGAAGAACCTCAATCACACGCAAAAGAAAACGCCGTACGCACCTGAAACTTTCAGTGCCTGGTATGGTCGAATGCCCGAACTGTGGTGAAATGAAGCTTTCCCACCGTGTATGTAAAGAATGTGGCAGCTATAAAGGTGAAGACGTCGTAGCAAACTAATTGATGCGATATGAAAAGTCGCTGGCGGAATGAATCCGCCAGCGACTTTTTGTGTTTTCCCATCTAGTTCAGTACATAGCCTTCCGGATACCAGATCAACGGATCATCCGCCATGTCCCGGTCAATGTCATATTTCATCGGTTCAAAGCCATGCTTTTCGAAGAATCCGCGCGCATTCTGGCGGCTGATCGCCTTGATGGGAAGTGCGTAATTCTTGGCGAATTCGATCATTTTACCGCCGAATCCCCGGCCCTGGTACTTCTCGAGTACTTCAAGCTTCCAGATGACCATGTAGTCATGTGGCGGATCGAATATCGGCTGCTGCTCGTCCTCTTTGCGGTACAGGCACATGCGGGCGGCCAGTGTGTCGCCGACGTAGATGCCATAGAATGGGGAGTCGATATCAGCGTCAATCATATTGCCTTCGAGTTCTTTCATCATATGCAGTTCCTGCGCACCATACTCACGGAATTTCTTGAAATCTTCTGCGGTCTTATAATTGATTGCTAAATGTTTCACTTCTGACATTTTTATTCTCTCCTTTGGTTTCATTATAGTATATTTCTTCAAAACCGTTCAATTGTTTTATATGTTTATAATATTTATAATCTAATTACTACCCCGAAGAAGGAGACGGATTATGGAAATCGAATGTTTGAATTTCGGACAGGATGAATTTACAAAAAACTTCAATAATAAAGATCAAGGGACACTGCAGTTCTATGATCATCTTTCCTATGATAGGGAAAGCGTGGAAAAGGTGCTGGATCGCCCTGTGCATCCGCATACGGAAAAGCTTGCGGGCATCATACGGAGCGATATGGAGCAGTATGGGCTGAGTGATGCGCAGCGTGAAAATATAGAAAAGCTCAAGGCCGGACATCGGGTCATCATCGGCGGCCAGCAGGCTGGCCTGTTCATGAGTCCGAGCTATATCATGCATAAGATCATCACACTGCTTGTGCTCACAGAGGAAGTCAAAGCAGCGCATGACTATGATGCGGTTCCTGTATTCTGGGTTGCCGGGGAGGATCATGATTTTGCCGAGGTGAATCATACCTACATCTATGACAAGCATCATAGAAGACGCCGTAAAATCTCCTATAAACCGAACTTGACGGTACCGATGAGTCTCGGGTTCTACCGGTATGATGCTGCCGAAATGGAGAGGACACTGCTCGCAATCATCGAAGCATGCGGCGATTCGGGTCTGCTTTACCATAAGAAGAGCCATATCATTGAAATGATCCATCGCCATGAGTACTGGACTGAACTCTTTCATGCGCTCGTCCATGATGTGTTCAAGGAGGAAGGACTGCTCATCTTCAACGCGCACAGTGAGGCAGTACGTGCCTTTGAAGTGCCGATGTTTGAACAAATGATCAATCATCATGAAGACATCGACCGGTCCTTCAGGAGCGGACAGAAGAAATTCAATGAAACACTCGGACTGTCCCCGATGATAGAGACGGAGACCAATGTCCATCTGTTCACAGGTTCCGAAGGAAGCAGGACACTGCTGATGCAGCAGGATGGCCGGTTCGAGACAGATAAAGGCACAATCGACAAGGAGGCGCTGATCGAAAGACTTGGGGATGCACCTGAAACGTTCAGCAATAATGTCGTTACGAGACCCCTCATGCAGGAAATGCTGTTCAATACGCTCATATTCGCGGGCGGCGGTGCCGAAGTCAAGTACTGGGGCGAACTCCACGAAGTGTTTCAATCAATGGGGATGCCGATGCCGATTGTTCTGAAGCGCATGGAGATCATCCACGAAGATATGCGGCTTGGCAAGCTGCTTGATAAATATGATCTGCAAGTATCTAATACACTGCATGCAGATGTGGAAAACAGAAAGAACAGGCTGGTGGAGGAGGCGACCGACCAGGCATTCCTTGACGAGGTGGATGCGATGAAGACCAGACTCGAAGATGACTACCGAGCCCTGTCGGGTGGTGATGGCCGGGAGCGGTACGGGCATCTGATTGAAGCGAACATGAAAGTCCACCAGAAGCAGCTTGCCTATCTGAAACGGAGGTACAGGCTCGAAGTGAAAAAGGCATTGAGAAGCAGGCTGAATGACCTTGAGGAAGTGGCGGAGCGCGTCATGCCTGGCGGTGCGCTGCAGGAGCGTGTCTACCACCCTTGGATGTTCCCTGGAATCGACCATCGCAATCTAAGCTATACGACGAAGCTCACAATTATAAAAGGCGTCTAGCATAAAGGCAGTTTCCTTCTCGTGGAAACTGTCTTTTTTCATGTTAAGTAATTAAATTCACACAAATGCACATAATTTGTGGTACAGAGTGGGGAGATGTGGTAAATTATTTGTATAGGCGAGGTGATTGGATGTTCATGGGAGAATTCAGGCATCAGCTGGATGCTAAAGGACGCTTGATTGTTCCCAGCAAATTCAGGGATGCCCTTGATAAGCAGTTCATCATCACCCGCGGCCTCGATCACTGTCTGTTCGGCTATACAATGGAAGAATGGGCACAGATCGAAAAGAAAATGAGCACCCTGCCACTGACGAAAAGGGATGCCAGAAAGTTCATGAGAATGTTCTTTTCAGGCGCAACCGAAGTTGAAGTGGATAAGCAGGGCAGAATCAACATTCCACAGAATTTAAGAGATTATGCTGACTTGAAAAAAGAATGTACGGTTATTGGCGTTTCGCAGAGGATTGAAATATGGAGCACAGAAAAATGGGAGTCCTTCTACGACGATTCGGAATCCCATTTTGAAGATATAGCAGAAGAACTGATTGATTTTGATTTATAGGATGTGAGGATATGTTCAGGCACGATACCGTTCTATTGGAAGAGACAGTGGACGGGCTGAATATACGCCCGGACGGCATTTATGTCGATGCCACATTGGGTGGCGGCGGGCACAGTGCCTATCTTCTCGAACAACTGACGACAGGACACCTGTTCGCTTTTGATCAGGATAGCCTGGCAATTCAGAACGCAGAGGAAAAATTCAAAGATAGTAATAACCTCACACTCATACATTCCAACTTTGAACATTTGACAGAAGCGCTTTCCGAGCAGGGCGTTACGGGAATCGATGGTATATTGTACGATCTTGGGGTTTCAAGCCCCCAATTGGATATTACGGAAAGAGGGTTCAGCCACTCCAAAGAGGCAAGACTTGATATGCGGATGGACCAGAGCCAGTCTCTGGATGCATACGAGATTGTCAATACATATTCCTATGAACAGCTGACCAGTATCTTCTTCAGATATGGGGAAGAGAAGTTTTCCAAGAAGATTGCACGGGAGATTGAACGTCTGCGTGCTGTGAAACCCATTGAAACAACTGTTGAACTTACAGAGATCATCAAATCGCAGATACCGCACAAGTTCAGAAGAACAGGCGGCCACCCGGCCAAGCGTGTCTTCCAGGCACTAAGAATTGCAGTGAATGATGAACTTGGCGTCTTCGAACGTTCTCTTGAGCAGGCAATCGGCCTTCTGAATAAGGGGGGCCGTGTATCAGTGATTACATTCCACTCCCTCGAGGACAGAATCTGCAAGCAGATGTTCATGGAGTATGAGTCCGGACCTGAACTGCCTCGTAATATGCCGATCATTCCCGAAGCCTATGAACCGATTTTGAAGCGTGTCAACAAGAAACCGATTGTTGCAGATGACATGGCGGTGGAGGACAATCCACGTGCACGCAGTGCAAAACTAAGAATTGCAGAGAAGCAGAAATAGGGAGTGTTATTATGGCAGTAGAACGCTATCACCAGACCTTGCCGCGTCCGCATACAGAGCAGGAACAGATCCATGAGACAAGAAAAGCCAGACGCGTCATCGGTATCAAGAAATTTGAAGCACTTGCATACCTGATACTTATGACATTGATTGCAGCAGCTGCAATATACGTACTTTCGCTCAAGATGGAAGCCTATTCGCTTCAGACACAAAATACCCAGGTCGAAAGTGAAATTGCCGTCAGGGAAGGCGAGATCAGTGAACTGAAGACGGAAGTGACAGATCTTGGCTCCTATGAAAGAATCTACGAAAAAGCGAATGAACTCGGACTTGAACTGGACAATGGAAATGTAAAGGTTGCTGAGAAGTATGGCAAGGATTAGAATCAGGCTTGGTGAGAAAACTAAAACGCTATCAGTTGGTGCGCTCCTAATCTACCTTGGTATAGGAGTGCTTTTTATTTGCATATTTTGGCAATTCTCCTATCTGATGATATACAAGACGCTCGATGATGAAGACCTGGTGGCGCATGGACACGACAAGTTTACACGCTCAGCCGTCAGGGAAGCGGAACGCGGGGACATCGTGGACCGCCACGGTAACGTTCTGGCAAGCGATATGGAAGCATACCGTCTGGCATTGATTACGGATGCGGACTACCCGAACCACGTGACAGATCCTAAGGAGACAGCCGAAGCGGTCTCGGAGATAATAGATATGCCGGCTCAGGATATACAGGCACGTATAGAAGAAGGGATCGAGAATGAAAGGTTCCAGGTGGAGCTCGGCAAGGAGGGGCGAGACCTTTCCTACAACCAGAAAAATGCACTGGAGGATGGCAGCATTCCGGGCATCGTGCTGACACCGGAAACGAAACGCTTCTATCCGAATGGGGACTTCGCGTCCCATCTGATCGGCTATGCCGAACAGCAGGGAGACACGGATGAGCTGCAGGGTCAGCTCGGTCTGGAACGGGCATATGATGATATACTCCAGGGGCAGGACGGCACCATAGACTATACGCAGGATCTATGGGGATATATTGTACCGAATTCGGATACGGTAAAACCGCCCGAAGATGGCGCGGAAATGAAATTGACGATCGACTCGAATATCCAGCTGTATCTTGAAGACTCACTCGATATAATGGAGGAGCACTTTGAGCCTGAGGAGCTGTTCGCCGTCGTGGCGGATGCAGAAACGGGCGAAATTCTAGCCAGTGGCCAGCGCCCTTCATTCAACCCGAGAACCCGTGAAGGGTTCGGCAACAGCTGGCTGAACATGCTCTACCAGTACTCCTTCGAGCCGGGCTCGACGTTCAAGGTGTTCGGCCTTGCTGCGGCAATCGATGCCGGTGTCTATGATCCGAATGCACTGTACGAATCCGGGTCCTACGATGTCAATGGATATACGATCCATGACTGGGAAACTGAAGGATGGGGAGAAATCACCTATAATGAAGGCATGCAGTATTCCTCCAATGCACTGATGATGCTGCTGCAGGACAAGGTCGGGGAGGACAAGATGCTCGACTACTACAAGCAGTTCGGCTTCGGCGAAACGACCGGCTCCGAGTTCCCGAATGAGCAGACCGGTACACTTTCCTGGGAAAGCGAACTGCAGAGGAAAACGACATCTTTCGGACAGGGTTCGACAGTCACACCGATACAGATGATCCAGGGCATGACTGCAATTCTGAACGGTGGCAAGATGAAGAAGCCGTATGTCATAGAATCGATCACCGATCCGGATACAGACGAAGTGCTGCATCAGGGCAAGGAGACAGTCGTTCGCCAGGTCATCTCGGAAGAAGCAGCGGATAAGACGCATGAAGAGCTCAATACGCTGGTCGGCGGTTCCATGGAAAGAAACCCGCAGTATCTGCTCGATGACTACGAAGTCGCCGGCAAGTCCGGAACGGCACAGGTGATCGACCCCGAAAACGGCGGCTACATGGATGGACCCTACGAATTTCTGACATCATTCATCGGCTACGCGCCGGAGGATGACCCGGAAGTCATCATCTACTACGGGGTGAAGCTTGCATCGAAAAACAAATCCGATACATGGGACATCGGTGTCATGCCAGGATTCAACCCACTGATGGAACGCACACTCAAATATCTGACAGTCGGGGAATCGGAAGATGAGCAGGAGGCGGAAGTGATCGAAGTCGGTGACTATGCCGGCGAACCTTTGAGTGGGATACCGTTTGCTTCCGACTCCACGATTCAGACCATCGTAGTCGGCAATGGGCAAGAGGTGGTGGACCACTATCCTAAAAATGATAAGCTTCTGCCGTACGATTCGTTCTTCGTCAAAACGGACGGGGACGCGTCAATGCCTGATCTTACCGGCCTGTCAAAGCGTGAAGCTGTGCTATTTGGTGACTTTGTGGGTATTGAGGTCACTGTGGAAGGGGAAGGTTATGTAAACTCCCAGTCCATTGCACCAGGTACTGTTCTTAGTAATGAAGAAGCACTCGAAGTCACACTATCATCGAATGACCCCGAAGATTAGAGGAGGACAAAATGAACTATCTATTTCCAATCATCGCATTCATCAGCACAGTCATACTGGTGCCGGTGACCATACCACTTCTGAAGCGGATGAAGTTCGGCCAGTCCATCCGCGAGGAGGGCCCGAAGAGCCACCAGGTAAAGACAGGAACACCGACGATGGGCGGGTTGACCTATCTGATTCCGGTCATCATCCTGTCCATCATTGCGCTACTGATGGTGGATGATGCATACAAGATGCTTGTTCTCGTCATTGTGACCGTCGGCTTCGGTCTGATCGGCTTCATCGATGACTACATCATCGTCGTCAAAAAGGACAACAGGGGGCTGTCCTCCAAACAGAAGTTTCTTGCACAGATCATTGTTTCAATCATCGTCTATTTCATCATGACCCAGGCCATTACGGATATAGAGACAAGCATCCATATACCGGGCACGGACATCAACATCCCGCTCGGCATACTGTTCATGCTGTGGATCGTCTTCTGGCAAGTGGGATTCTCGAATGCCGTCAATCTGACGGATGGACTCGATGGTCTGGCTACAGGGCTGTCCATCATCGCCTTTTCAAGTTTCCTGGTCATCGCAATCATGCAGGAAGAGATGGCAATCGCCCTTTTCCTCCTCATAATGATCGGCGCACTGCTCGGATTTCTCGTCTACAACAAATATCCAGCAAAGCTGTTCATGGGTGACACGGGTTCGCTCGCACTCGGCGGCATCATCGCCACAGTTTCGATCATGCTCAACGAGAGCCTGCTGCTTCTCCTCATCGGCATCGTCTTCGTCGTAGAGACGGCTTCAGTGATGATGCAGGTGGCTTCCTACAAGCTGACGGGCAGGAGAATATTCAGAATGACACCGATCCACCATCACTTCGAGCTTGGCGGCTGGAGCGAGTGGAAGATTGTCATCGTGTTCTGGACCGCCGGCATCATTGCCGGTGCCATCGGTGTCCTATTGGGGGTGTTGTAGATGACTGCCAGTTTTGAAAATAAAAACGTCGTTGTCCTCGGATACGGCCGGAGTGGCCGGAGTGCCGTTTCGGCACTTGTGTCTCTCGGGGCGGTCGTCACTCTGACAACAAATGAAATCATCGCAGACGAAAAAGTCAGGCAGACGATGAAAGGATGGGGCGTTGAAATCGTCGATGGCCACCATCCGACAAGTCTTCTGAATGATGCCGAGCTGATCGTCAAGAATCCCGGCATCCCGTATTCCATACCGTTTCTTGAGTCGGCTGCCGACAGGGATGTTCCAATCATTACGGAAGTCGAACTGGCATATCACATGTCCGACGCCCCGATCATCGGCATCACTGGTACAAATGGAAAGACGACAGTCACGCACCTGATCGGTGAAATGCTTGAACGTTCAGGCCTTTCGCCAATATTGTGCGGAAACATCGGATACCCGGCGTCGGAAGCAGTACGTGAGGCCGCGAAGGAAGATATTCTGGTCATGGAACTGTCCTCGTTCCAGCTTATGGGCATAAAGGAATTTCGTCCCGACACAGCGGTATTCACCAATATCTACGAAGCCCATATCGACTACCATGGCACCCGGGAAGCCTATGTACAGGCGAAGATGAATCTGCTGTCCAATATGGATCAGCAGCAGACGGTGATATTCAATGGGGCGCAGCGGGAAATGCTTCATGATCCTGCCAGCCTGCATGTCGAATACTTCTCCACTACCGACGGCGGGGAGGCTTCAATAGAAGATGGCATGGTCACATACAAAGGGATGCCATTGATCCACATCGACCAGGTGAAACTGAAAGGTGATCACAACCTCGAGAATATTCTTGCAGCGCTGCTTGCAGCCAAACGGCATGGAGCAACCGACGAAGCGGTCAGGGAAACACTGCTTCATTTCGGCAGTATACCGCATCGCATGGAGCATCTTGGCGAGTATGCGGGTGCATCCTACTATAACGATTCCAAGGCGACCAATAACCTGGCCACTACCTTTGCACTGAAAAGTTTCAAAGATCCGATCATCTGGATCGCCGGAGGGCTTGATCGGGGGCAGTCGCTCGAGTCACTTGCTCCGCATATGGACAATGTGCGCATGGTCATCACTTTCGGCGAGACGAAAGATAAGTTCAAAGCGCTTGCCGAAAGCACCGGGAAGACCGTCCTGATTACAGAGCATCCCCATGATGCAGTACAGGTGGCCGCAAAGCATGCAGAGGTGGGGGATGTGGTTCTGTTTTCACCGGCATGTGCAAGCTGGGACCAGTACAAGGACTATGAAGCCAGAGGCGACCACTTCAAGGAAGGGTTCAGTACGCTTGATAGATGAAGGAAGGGGGTGAGCCGATGAGTGACAGACCGGACATAGAAGAAATGAAGAAAAAGTTGAAGCGCGCGAAGGAATCGGACAGTCATATGCTGGATGAGCGTCTCGACAGCGGCTCTCCTCCCGAGACGCAGCAGAACGAACCGGACGGTGGTGTGCCTGAAGGTGCATCCGATCCTATTGATGATGAGGCCGAAGAGGAGGAGGCGGTTGCCACCTTCCACAGCAGGCTGATGAATGAAAACAGGCAGACCGCGGGCCATTATTTTGTGGACGAAGATGAAATTGAGACTTTTCCCCGGGAAGACAGGCAGCCGGAAAGAAAACGCAGGCTGCCCCGTCCGAAGTTCACCCGTGCACATTTCTATATACTGCTGCTGCTTGTACTGCTGCTGTCCGTCGGTACATTGATATGGTATGTCTTCAGCAGTGCAAGTGACATCAAGACCATCAATATTTCCGGGAATGAACTGATCAGCGATGAAGAGGTACAGGATCGACTGCATTTTGATGAAGGGACGAAAATGTTCAGTGCCGACCTGTCGCAGGCCAGGGAGAACATTGCACTCCTGCCTGCTGTCCAAAGTGTCGAACTGGAACGCAAATGGTGGAGCCAGATCAATGTCACTGTGACTGAATACAGGGCACTCGGGTATGTTGCCAACAATGCCGACTACTATCCGGTTCTCGAAAATGCCCAGATATTGCGGGGCTATCCCTCTGCACCGAAAAAGGCACCCATCCTCCACTACTTCGAAGGCAGGGAATTCAACCAGCTGGTGGAGAATCTGGATAAGGTGGACGCTGAAATACTGGAAGGCATTTCCGAGATATACTACCGGCCTTCCGAGAACTCATCGACACGCATCCATATGTTCATGAACGACGGCCAGGAAATTGTTGCAGACTACCGGACAATTGATGAAAAGATGAACTATTATCCAAGTGTCCGCAAAGAAATCGGGGACCCGAATTCCGGTGTCATCGACTTTGAAATCGGCAGCAGTTTCCTGCCCTACGGCAGCCAGGAGGCAGAGGAAGTCAAAGCAGGCATATATGAAACGCCGGTACAGGCTAAATACATCGAAGATGTAAATCAGGCACTGGCGGATGTAAGAGATCAGCTTACGGATATCGGCGGCGGGGAGTAATGATTCCCCGCCTGTTTTTATACTGGACTATTATGCATAAATAGTTCACAATATAAAAAGTATAATGTAAACTATATGATAGAAAGCTGAAACAGGCTTGCTAGGAGGCAAATGAGTTGAAGGAACATTATTATGTTGCCCTGGATATCGGTTCCGCAAGTGTAAAGGCGGTCGTCGGTGAGAAATTCCATGATGGTGTCAACATCATTGGCACTGGCCAGACCTTTACGGATGGAATATCCAAAGGGAAGATAAAAGATTTTGATCTGGCACGAAATGCCATTATAGATACGGTTAAAAAGGCAAAGATCTCATCTGGAGTCGACATAGATGAAGTCTTTTTAAAAATGCCGATTACTGAAACGGAACTCAAGTTCAGTGAGGAGGAATTGCGTTTTGGCGGCAATTCCACCGAAATCAACGGTACACACATCGAAGACCTTCTGGAAACGCTGCGGGAAAGGGAAATCCACAAGGACCGCGAAGTGGTGACAGTCTATCCTGTCCATTTCAAGGTCGACGACCTGCATGAAGTGATGGACCCGAAAGAAATGATGGCGACCCAATCGCTGTTTGTACGGGCAGGTATTGTTCTTGTCAACAGGACACTGCTCATGAATGCAGTCAAATGTGTCGAGGATGCAGGTCTTGAAGTCCTCGATGTCTACTCCGATGCGGTCAACTATCAGCATATATTGAGCGAATCCGAGGTGGAACTTGGTGGTGTGGCGATCGATATCGGCGCAGATCTCACACAGTTCGGCTACTATGAACGCGGCACATTGAAATATGCAGGCAGTATCGCTGTCGGTGGCAATCACATTACAAGAGATCTCTCGGAAGCGTTCAACACGCCGATGGAGGCTGCCGAAAAGGCCAAGCATCAGTATGGCCATGCTTTCTATGATCTTGCTTCCGAAGCAGACATCGTCAGGCTGCCACAGCGGGATGGCGAGCCGGATATTGAAGTGACGCCAAAGGATCTTTCAGACATCATCGAGATGCGTCTGGAAGAAATGCTCATGAGCGTATTTGAAGCACTGCAGCAGCAGCGGATCACCAAGGTCAATGGCGGTTTCGTCGTAACAGGTGGGACAGCGAACCTGCTTGGAGTCAAAGAGCTCATGCAGGATCTCGTATCCGAGAAGATCAGGGTGCACGTCCCGAACCAGATGGGTGCACGCAAGCCGGAATTCTCAAGTGTTATTTCCACAGTATCAAGCGGAATTATGTTTGATGAACTTCTTGAATATGTTACAATTGATAATTATGACACGGAGTCGGAAGATGCTCGATATGATGCATCTGAAGAGACATCGGGCAGCTTTTTCAATGGTCTTTTCAACAAGCGGAAAGAGCATAATACCCGTCAGCTGGAATCAGGAGAAACCTACAAGTATCCACCTGGCAAAACCAGCGGTTCTGCTCCGGATGAAGCGGAGTATTCCGATTACGCATATGATGAAGCGCGTTCGGATGAAACAGTCACAAAACGCTCTGAAGACACGCCTCAAGGTGAACAGAAGGACTACCGTGGATACATGAAAAAGCTCTTTAAAAATTTGTTTGAGTAAGATGAATGACTGGGAGGAAATGGAAATGTTAGAATTCGAGCAAGGCTTTAACCATATGGCAACATTAAAAGTTGTAGGCGTCGGCGGCGGCGGTAACAACGCAGTCAATCGCATGATCGATGATGGCATGCAGAATGTGGAATTCATTGCCATCAACACAGACGGACAGGCACTGAACCTGTCAAAAGCGGAATCCAAGATCCAAATCGGTGAAAAGCTGACGCGCGGCCTTGGCGCCGGTGCAAATCCTGAAATCGGCAAGAAAGCTGCCGAGGAGTCCAGGGAGCAGATCGAGGATGCCATCCAGGGTGCCGACATGGTATTCGTTACAGCCGGCATGGGCGGCGGTACGGGCACAGGTGCCGCACCAGTCGTTGCCAAGATCGCAAAAGAGATGGGCGCACTGACAGTCGGTGTCGTTACACGTCCGTTCTCCTTCGAAGGCAGAAAGCGTCAGACACAGGCCTCTGCTGGTGTCGACGCAATGAAAGCGGCAGTCGATACGCTCATCGTCATCCCGAACGACCGTCTCCTTGATATCGTGGACAAATCCACGCCAATGATGGAAGCATTCAAGGAAGCGGATAACGTTCTCAGACAGGGTGTCCAGGGCATCTCGGACCTGATCGCCGTCAGTGGTGAAGTCAATCTCGACTTTGCCGACGTCAAGACGATCATGTACAATCAGGGGTCCGCTCTTATGGGTATCGGTGTATCAAGCGGCGAGAATCGTGCAATCGAAGCATCCAAAAAGGCGATTTCAAGCCCGCTTCTTGAAACATCCATCGTCGGCGCGCAAGGCGTACTGATGAATATTACAGGCGGTGAATCTCTGTCCCTGTTCGAAGCGCAGGAAGCAGCCGATGTTGTCCAGGATGCAGCTGACGAAGATGTCAACATGATCTTCGGTACTGTCATCAATCCTGAGCTTGAAGACGAGATCATTGTTACCGTCATCGCGACAGGATTCAATGAAAAATCCGTAAACCGTACACCTGAACGGGAAGAGAAACGTGAATCATTCACCTACCCGACTTCCTCCAGGGAAAGCACGCCGGAACGCGAGCCGGAACCAAGGGAAACAAGGGAAGCAAGCAATGATTCACAAGATGATGATTATGAAGTACCTACGTTCCTGCGCAACCGTTCAAGACGCAGACGATAGAAATAAAGTATAAGTCAGAAGGGCACGCCTTTCTGACTTATTTTTTGAGGTGTGGACATGAAGTTTGATAACCATAGGCACTACGTGGGCACACGGGTCGATGATATACTGCTCGGCTATACGAAGCGGATGGATGGATATAGCGACTATCCATCCAAAAGTTTCAACATGGCCCTATACATCGATGATGATGCCAAAAATGTGCATCAGCATCAGAATATGCTGGCTGCCGAAATCGGTTTTATCCCGGACAAATGGGTGCTGCCGATCCAGAAGCATGGCGGCAATATTAGAGAAGTGACATTGGACGATGCCGGTACGAATGTCCGGGAACTGTCAGATGCTCTTTATGATGTTGATGCTCTATATACATATGACCGAGGACTGCTGCTCACCATGAACTATGCAGATTGTGTACCCGTTCATGTGTGGAGCAGAAAAAATGACTTTACAGCCCTGCTGCATGCCGGTTGGAGAGGGACTTCACATGATATCGTCGGAACCATCGTCAGGGAATATGGGCACAGTCCGGAGGATCTCTCGATCATGATCGGTGTGGCTATCATCGGCACGTGCTATACTGTAGATTCGAGGGTCATCCACGAACTGGAAAAATTGGGGCTGCCGGACGAGGCAGTGGTGGCCCACGAAGCGGGATATGATCTTGATCTGAAAGCCGTCAACCGGCATCAGGCGATGCAGGCTGGCGTGCCTCCCGAGAACATCCATGTTTCAGCACTTGGAACAGAGGACCTGGAACAGTTCTTTTCCTATCGACTTGAAAAGGGGCAGACCGGCCGCGCACTTGCATTCATCGGGAGGTATGAAGATGATCAGAGATAATTATGAGCAGCTGAGTCGGGAGATCGGGGACCAGGCTGTGCTGATTGCGGTTACCAAGTATCATTCGGTAGAGGATGCGCTTACGGCCTATGATGCGGGTATCCGGCATTTCGGTGAAAGCCGTATCGAGGGTTTTCTTGAAAAACGTGAGGCACTGCCCGAGGATGCAGAAGTCCATTTCATCGGTACACTGCAGTCGCGCAAAGTGAAGGACGTCATCGATCATCTCAATTACGTGCATTCACTCGATCGTGCGAGTGTAGCTAAAAAAATTGAACAATACAGCAGTCATACTGTAAAATGCTTTATACAGGTAAATATTTCAGGCGAGACCACCAAGCATGGACTGCCACCGGAAGAAGTGCCCGGTTTTCTTGAAGACATGCGGGCATACAGCAGGGTGAGGATCATCGGACTGATGACAATGGCGCCGCATACTGAAGATGAAGCGGAAATTTCCGAGGTGTTCGAGCAACTCGGAATATTGAGGGATTCCCTGAGAGAAAGGAATTCCGGAAATATACAGGTGGAGGAACTGAGCATGGGGATGAGCAATGACTACCATATTGCCCTCCGGCACGGCGCCACCTATATCCGTATCGGCAGCAAATTAATGGGGAGCAGGTGAAAACCATGGCCATCAAGAAGTTTTTTAAAGATATATTCATTGTGGAATACGAAGAAGACGACAGAGCGAAAGAAAATAAAGAGCAGAAAGCAATAAGCAGCAACGCGAAAGTGACAAGTCTGGAAGAATCCAAAAAAGGACGGACCCAGAGTTCATCTGCAGAAGCATCACCGTCAAAGCCGGAGGAAAAGGAGACGACGCCTTTGAACTACAGGAAGACGGAACGGAAGAAACCTGTCAGAAAGCGCCAGGACAAAGATAGAAAAGCCATTCAGAAGGAAAAGGAGACCACTTTGATGAGTGCAGAAGCAAGCAATACAAAAGTATGCCTGTTCGAACCGAGAGTATTTTCCGAAACCCAGGATATTGCCGATGAACTGAAGAATGACCGCGCCACGCTGGTCAATCTGTCCAAAGTGGACCAGGGTCCGAAAAAGCGGATCGTCGACTTTCTGAGCGGTACGGTGTATGCAATGGATGGTGACATCCAGAAGGTGGGCGCGGATATTTTCCTGTGCACACCGAATAGTGTCAGCGTCGAAGGCGAAATCAGCGAGGATAAAAGTCAAATCGAAGAAATGTAAGGAGAATGATATTGGACAATCAACTGATCATAGAAGTACTGTACTTTATACAGCGTTTTATAAATACTGTATTTCCAATCTTCACATGGGGGCTGATCATCTATATTTTCAGTTCCTGGGTGCCTGGACTCAGGGAATCGGCATTCGGCCAGATTCTCGGGAAGGTCTATGAACCGATACTTGAACCTTTCAGAAAGCTCATTCCACCGATCGGCGGCATGCTCGACCTGTCTCCGATCATCGCCATCATTGTATTGAGACTTTTTCTGAGTGGTCTGAACGCAATTTTCAACGCCATCATCACCGCGATGTACTGAATACCGAAGAAAGGGGGCGCTCCTGCTGGACAATTGGTCATTGACGATTGCCCGTAAGGGCGCCCTTATTGATCTGCACTGGAGGATGGAGATTGAAAGAGATCTATCAGCATTTTAGAAAAGAAGAGCATGAAAAGATCACCATGTATAATGGCAAGTTTGAAATTGCAGAACGGGACTACTACCCGATCCTGCTCGATTTCCTCGATCCGAGGGAGCAGATGATCGTGACCAGCCTTGCCGGCAGCTACCCGGAGCTCAAGATCGAGTTCTATGGCGGGGCCGGCGACCGTGAGCGCAGACGTGCCATGATTATTCCGGAGATGCTCGAAGTATCCCACGATGAATATGATATTACCGTTTTTGAAATGAAGTATCCTGAAAAGTTTGTAACCCTGACACACCGCAGCATACTCGGTGCCATAATGAATGTCGGTGTGGACCGCTCCCTGATTGGAGATATTGTGGTCGGAGACAGTATACAGTTCGCAGTTGCGGCACCGTACGCGGCCATGTTCCGCGAATCTCTCGACCGGATAAGGAATGCGCCCATCACACTTGAAGAGGTGCCCCATGAGTCTTTCATCGACGCGGTGGATGATGGAAAGCCCGCATCGATCCTCGTCTCCTCGTTCCGGGTGGATGCGATCATCTCCGAAGTGATCAATGAAGGACGTGCGAAATCGAAGGCACGCGTCGAGAAGGGCAAGGTGAAAGTCAATCATTCGATTGTTACGAGCCCTTCATTTATAATGGAAACCGGTGATACAGTATCCATCCGCCACTTCGGACGGTTCAAAGTGACGGCACTGACTGCAGAGACCAGAAAAGGAAAGTACCGGCTCGAGGTTAGAGTCTATCGGGATGGGTAATACACAACTGAGGTGAATTTTATGGATAGAGAAGAAGCTGTCAATCGCAGATTCCCCACGGTGTACCGCGGCCTGGATGAGCAGGAGGTGCGGACTCACCTTAGGGCATTGCAGGCGGAGATTGACCAGAGAGATGAAAAGATCAGACAGCTTGAAGGCATGCTGGATGAGAAGGAAGAGAACCTGAACAGCTTCAGAAATGTGGAGACAAGCATCAATGAAGCCATTCTCACTGCCCAGCGTGCTGGGGACGAAGCGAAGCGCACAGCACAGGCAAGAGCTGAAGAGATTCTGAAGTCGGCTGAAGCGGAGCGTGAGCGGATCGTCAGCGAGAGCCTGGCCCGTGCACGTCACATCGCCAGTCAGACGGAGGATATGAAGCGGCAGTCGAAGATCTTCCGTGCACGGTTCAAGATGCTGGTTGAAGCCCAGCTCGATCTGCTGAAATCGGATGACTGGGACTATCTGCTTGATTTTGAAACCAACCAGGAGCATCGGGTGGACGATCTTGAAGCAGCGGAGCAGGACCAGAACGAATGACGTGTTGACGGATCAGCGGATATTTAGCATAATGATAGTATTGTTAGACATGCAGACGCCATTGGCAGCAGAAGCGACCGGGGGAGGGTGGAAGCCCCGGCAGACGATGGCGATCTTGATATCACTAATGATCCATAATTCATATTGGAATCGAGTGGACTCCGGACGGAGTCAATCAGGGTGGTACCGCGGATTTTTTCGCCCCTATTGACACTGTTCCGGAGTTTTTTATGCATTCATCAATTTAAAAGAGGGAGCTAGGAAAATGGACTATAAAGATACTTTGCTCATGCCGAAAACAAAATTCAAAATGCGTGGAGGGCTCGTAAACAAAGAGCCTGAAATGCAGAAGAGATGGCAGGAAGAGAAGCTGTACGAAAAAAAACTGAAGCTGAATGAAGGCAATACGCCCTATGTGCTGCACGATGGACCACCGTATGCCAACGGTGCCCTGCACATGGGTCACGCACTGAACAAGATCATCAAGGATATCATCATCCGCAACAAGCAGATGCGCGGCTACTATGCACCGTATGTACCGGGCTGGGACACTCATGGCCTGCCGATCGAACAGGCACTGACCAACAAGGGTGTCGACCGCAAAAGCATGACCATCGAGGAATTCAGAAATAAATGCATCGAATTTGCCAACTCGCAGATCGATCTGCAGCGCGAGGGATTCAAGCGCATGGGCATCGATGGTGAATGGGATAATCCATACCTGACATACAAGCCCGAGTTTGAAGCGGCACAAGTGCGCGTATTGCGCGATATGGTTGAAAAGGGACTGATCTATAAGGGCAAAAAGCCGATCTACTGGTCTCCGGTCAGTGAATCATCCCTGGCGGAAGCGGAACTTGAATACAAGGACAAGCGTTCCCCATCCATCTATGTCGGCTTCGAAGTGGCAGATGGCAAAGGTGTCGTCGATGCCGGTGCCAGGATCGTCATCTGGACGACAACACCGTGGACGATTCCTGCCAACCAGGGGATTGCCGTGCATCCTGAACTGAACTACGTGCAGTTCGGCTATGAAGGTCAGGAATACATTGTTGCTGAAGATCTGCTCGACCACTTCTGCGAAGAAGTCGATTTCGACAAGGACAAGGTGACGCGTACAAAGGAATTCAAAGGCGAGTCGCTCGAATACATCGCCGCAAAACACCCGCTGTTCGACCGTAAGAGCCTCGTCATACTCGGCGACCACGTGACAACAGACGCGGGTACAGGCTGTGTGCACACAGCACCCGGCCATGGTGATGACGACTTCATCGTCGGCCAGAAGTATGGTCTCGAAGTACTCAGCCCTGTGGATGACAAAGGTGTATTTACTGAAGAAGCCGGCAAATACGAAGGGCTCTTCTATGACGAAGCGAACAAGGTCATCTCGGACGATCTGAAAGCATCAGGCGCCCTTGTCAAACTGAACTTCTACACGCACTCCTATCCGCATGACTGGCGTTCAAAGACTCCCGTCATCTTCCGTGCCACACCGCAATGGTTCGCTTCAATCAGAAATGTCCGCGAAGACATCCTTGAAGCCGTCATGGATACGAAATTCCAGGTCGAGTGGAGTCAGAAGCGGATGTACAATATGATCAGGAACCGTGGTGACTGGGTCATTTCCCGTCAGCGTGTATGGGGTGTGCCACTGCCGTTCTTCTATGCCGAAAATGGCCAGGAAATCGTCGATACGGATGTCATCGAGCATGTCGCATCACTGTTTGAAACACATGGTTCAAACATCTGGTTCGAATGGGATGCCAAGGATCTGCTGCCTGAAGGATATACGCATGAAGGGTCTCCGAACGGGGAGTTCACGAAGGAGACGGACATCATGGATGTCTGGTTCGATTCCGGCTCCTCCCACCGTGGTGTGCTGGATACAAGGGGCTACCTGACATACCCTGCGGATCTTTATTTTGAAGGTTCCGACCAGTATCGTGGATGGTTCAACTCATCCATCATCACGAGTGTGGCGACAAAGGGTATCGCACCATACAAGGAGCTTTTGAGCCACGGCTTTGTAATGGACGGGGAAGGCAAGAAGATGTCGAAATCCCTCGGCAATACCATCCTGCCTGAGAAAGTCATGAAGCAGATGGGCGCAGATATCATCCGTCTATGGGTCATGTCCTCGGACTTCGAGGAGGATGTCAGAATCTCCGATGATATTCTGAAACAGGTGTCCGAAGTCTACCGCAAGATCAGAAACACATTCCGCTTCCTGCTCGGTAACGTGGCCGATTTCAATCCGGCTGAAGATGCAGTGGCGTATGAAGACATGAAGGAAGTCGACCAGTTCATGATGCAGCGCTTCAATGAGATCGTCAACATGATGCTTGATGGCTATGACCGCTATGACTATGTCACCATGTACCAGGCACTCCAGAACTTCATCAATGTCGAACTGTCCAACTTCTATCTGGACTACGGCAAGGACATCCTCTACATCGAGAAGCAGGATGCACATATCAGACGCAGCATGCAGACGGTGCTCTACAGGATCCTCGCAGATCTGAACCGTCTGATGGCGCCGATCCTCGTGCACACGGCCGAAGAGATCCACGACCATACGCCATACACGGAAAAGGAAAGCGTCCATCTCGAGTATATGCCTGGGTCGGCAGAAGTGGACACTGCCCTTGTTGAAAAATGGAAGCAGTTCATGGCTGTCCGTGATGATGTACTGAAGGCGCTGGAAGTGGCAAGAAATGAGAAGGTCATCGGTAAATCACTAGAAGCAAAAGTCTATGTGACCGAGCCGGAAGGCATGAGCTACGATGACATCAACGGTGCGCTCACGCAGCTCTTCATCGTTTCCCAGGTGGAAGTTGTGGATTCACTGCCGGATGGCAAAGCGTACGACCATATCAGCGTCAAAGTCGAGCATGCAGAAGGTAGACGCTGTGAACGCTGCTGGAACTATTCAACTGCCGAATCCATCATGAATGGCGATGATGACATCTGTCCAAGATGTCGTGAAGTTGTCGACCAGCTGTAGGAGGCTAGGATGAAATCTTATAGAATTGTGCCCATGGCTGTTCTCGGTCTGTTCATACTGGCGCTCGATCAGTATACGAAGTATCTGGTTGTCCGTTTCATGGAGGAGGGGGAGTCGATACCGCTGCTCGGCGATTTCCTCTCATTGACTTCCCACCGAAACAGCGGCGCTGCCTGGGGGCTGTTCCAGGGACAGATGATCTTCTTCTACCTTGTGACAGTTCTTGTACTGGGTATACTGGTATATGTGTATATCAAGGAAGCAAAGGATAACTTCCTGCTGCAGACAGCCATCGTGCTTCTGATGGCAGGGGCCTTCGGCAATTTCATCGATCGTGTGCTGTTCCAGGAAGTAGTGGATTTTATTGATGTTCTGATCATCTCCTACGATTTCCCGATTTTCAACGTGGCGGATAGTGCGCTCTCAATCGGTGTCGTACTGATGCTGATCGAATTCTTCTTCATAGGAAAAGGTGACAAGAATGCATGAAATAATAGTAAATGACAACGACAGCGGCCAGAGAATCGACCGGCTGCTCGCAGAACAGATCGAAGATGCATCCCGCAGTGATATGCAGGGACGCATCAAGGAAGAACTTGTTAAAGTGAATGGCAATGTAGTGAAAGCCAACTACAAGGTCAAAACAGGAGATATTGTCATCGTCGAGGACCGCGAGCTGGTCGAAGCGGATATCATTCCCGAGAACCTCAATCTTGATATAATCTACGAAGATGATGAAGTGGCTGTCGTCAACAAGCCGAAAGGCATGGTCGTGCACCCGGCAGCGGGGCACCCGTCCGGAACACTGGTCAATGGACTGATGTACCAGCTCGACAACCTGTCCGGCATCAATGGTGAACTGAGACCAGGCATCGTCCATAGAATCGATATGGATACAAGTGGCCTCCTTATGGTCGCCAAGGATGACGTGACCCACAGACACCTCGTAGAGCAGCTGGTGGAGAAGAGCGTGACCAGAAAATATACCGCCCTTGTCCACGGCACCATCCCGCATGACAAAGGTACCATCGAAGCGCCGATCGGACGCAATCCGAAGGAGCGCCAGGAGATGGCGGTGGTCGATGATGGCAAGGAGGCCGTCACCCACTTCAATGTCCTGGAACGCTACAAGGACTTTACACTCGTCGAGTGCATCCTTGATACCGGCCGGACACACCAGATCCGCGTGCATATGAAGTATATCGGCTATCCACTTGCCGGTGACCCGAAGTATGGTCCGAGGAAGACGATCGAATCGGAAGGCCAGATGCTGCATGCAGGCACCCTCGGATTCGTTCATCCGAAGACGGGAGAGTACCTCGAGTTCACTGTGCCGCTGCCGGATGTATTCGAGGACGTACTGGAAAGTTTGACACTCCTCTCCGATTAGTCCTTGACATTGAAAATGAATAGGAATAGACTGTTAAGGAAAAGTAAATAGCCATTGTCTTTAAACGAAGTCCCGTGAGGCTTCAAAGACATGATATAAACGGGTGCACCCGCCATAGGCGGAATGCATAATTATTAGGATACGTGTATACTCATGTCTTTGGACATGAGTATTTTTTTATACAATTTTTGAAAAGAGGTCATTGATATGGAACGGAGAACCATTCTGGACGAGTCGCAGATCAGCCGGTCGCTGACCCGGATGTCCCACGAAATACTGGAACGGAATAAAGGGTCTGAGGGCATTGTATTCCTCGGCATCAAGACGCGGGGAGAATTTCTGGCCACCCGGCTACAGGAACGGATAGAAAGCATCGACGGCGTCAGAATACCGACAGGCACCATCGATATTACGGCATTCAGGGATGACAGGCAGCCGGAAGGCAGGGAGGCAGAGGAGACCATTTCGGTCGATGTTCCGCTCGATGGCCGGCATGTCATCGTCGTGGATGACGTCCTCTACACCGGAAGGACGATCCGGGCGGCCATGGACGCGATACTGAGCCAGGTCCGGCCGGCTAAAATATCCCTGGCTGTACTGATCGACCGGGGACACAGGGAACTGCCGATACGTGCGGATTACGTCGGCAAGAACATTCCGACAGCACGGGATGAGAAAATTCATGTGAACCTTGCAGAGTACGATGAGACCAACGAAGTGACATTAAGCAGATAATAGGAGGAACAAAGTCATGCAGGACAGAGAATCAACAGAAGAAATCTATAGCAAAAGTGTAGAGCCGGTACTGGATGTACACGAGAAACCAAAACCCGCCCAATGGCTGCTGCTGAGTTCACAGCACCTGTTCGCCATGTTCGGCGCCACTGTACTTGTACCATTTCTGACGGGGCTGCCGATATCAGCCGCCCTGATCGCAAGCGGGATCGGCACACTGCTCTACCTGCTCATTACAAAAGGACAGATTCCTGCATACCTGGGCTCAAGTTTCGCATTCATTCTGCCCATTACCATCGCGCTTGGTGCCAACAGCCTCGGTGAAGTACTGACCGCCCTCTTCTTCAGCGGTGTGCTGTACGTCATCATCGGACTTGTGATCCGGCTGTTCGGCATCAACTGGCTGATGAATCTGCTGCCGCCGGTTGTCGTCGGTCCGGTCATCATGGTCATCGGCCTCGGACTTGCACCGGTTGCTGTCGACATGGCCATGTATACGGATTCCGGCAACCAGGAAGGCTACAGCATGCTCTACATATTCGTTGCAGCCGTGACGCTCATCATCACCATCTGTGCCTCCATTTTCCTAAGAGGTGTGCTGTCGCTCATCCCGATCCTGATCGGCATCGTCGGCGGCTACATCACAGCAGTGATTGTCGGCATCGTCGACTTCACCGCAATCAGGGAGACGGGCTGGTTCGTCCTCCCGGATGTGCATGTGCCTTTCGTATCCTATGATCCGACTGTGAATGTCGGTCTGATGATCGTCATGCTGCCGATCGTCTTTGTTACGGTCAGTGAACATATCGGCCACCAGATGGTCATCAACAAGATCGTCGGCCGCAACTTCTTCAAGAAGCCCGGGCTGCACCGGTCGCTCATCGGGGACGGCGTCTCCACAATGTTCTCAAGCATCATCGGCGGTCCGCCGACGACAACATATGGTGAAAACATCGGGGTGCTGGCCATCACACGGATCTTCAGCGTGTGGGTCATCGGCGGCGCAGGTGTCCTTGCCGTCATACTCGGCTTCATCGGCAAGTTCACAGCAGTTGTGCAGAGCATCCCTTCACCCGTCATGGGCGGTGTCTCCATACTGCTGTTCGGCATCATCGCATCAAGTGGTCTCAGAATGCTGATCGATGAGCAGGTGAACCTCGATTCGAAAAGAAACCTCGTCATCGCATCGGTCATTCTGGTCGTCGGCATCGGCAAGGCCCACCTCGACTTCACCATCGGGGACATCCCGTTCAACCTTGAAGGCATGGCACTCGCAGCCGTTGCAGGCATTGTCCTGAATGCAATTCTTCCAAAGGAGGCGCCTTTACGAGATGAATAATCTGCTATCGATGCACCAGCTTACTGACACGGACATCATGCGCCTGATCGAAAGGGCACTTGAGATGAAGTCAGGCAACTACACACCGGTAAAAGAAGAAAAATATATCGCAAACCTCTTTTTTGAACCTTCGACCCGTACAAAGGCAAGCTTCGAAATGGCCGAACGGCGGCTCGGCATCACATCGATTCCGTTTGATGCCGACCACAGTTCGGTCACAAAAGGTGAATCGCTCTATGATACTTGCCGTACGATGGAGGCCATCGGCTGCGACGCGCTCGTCATCCGCCATGGCATCACGGAGTACTACGATGAAATGGAGGATCTCGGCATACCGATCATCAACGGCGGCGACGGCAGCGGTTCACATCCGACACAGTCGCTGCTCGACCTGATGACCATCTATGACCGCTTCGGCACCTTCAGTGGTCTGAAAGTGGTCATCGCTGGAGACATAACTCACAGCCGGGTGGCCAAAAGCAACCAGCAGGCACTATCGAAGCTGGGTGCTGAAGTCAGCTTCTGCGCACCTGAAGCATGGCAGGATGACAGCATGGCAGCGCCCTATGTCGACCTGGACGATGCAGTGGAGGAAGCGGACGTCATCATGCTGCTGCGTGTCCAGCATGAGCGGCATGACGATGCAGTCGACTTCACCAAAAAAGGGTATCATATGCAATACGGCATGACACTGGCACGGCACCAGCGTATGAAAGAAAGTGCCATCATCATGCATCCCGCACCGGTCAACCGGGATGTCGAGATTGATGGCCGTCTGATAGAAGGTCCGCGTTCAGTCATTTTCGAACAGATGAAGAATGGTGTTTTCATGCGCATGAGCGTACTACAAGAAATTCTCGGGAGTGAAAATTAATGGGACTGCTTTTGAAAAATGGAATGGTACTGGAGAACAGCAATGAGGTCAGAAAAGATATATTCATCGAAGATGGTGTCATCGCAGAAATTGCAGACAGCATCGAGCGGGAAGGCGAAGAGGTGATCGACTGCACAGGCATGCTCATTACGCCCGGATTCGTGGACGTCCACGTTCATCTGAGAGAGCCGGGCGGGGAACATAAGGAGACGATCGAGACGGGCACGCTCGCTGCAGCCCGCGGCGGATTCACCGCCATCTGCCCGATGCCGAATACCCGTCCCGTACCGGATAATGCGGAGACACTCGCAAACATACAGAAACGCATCAAGGAGACGGCGCATGTCAAAGTGCTTCCATATGCTTCAATTACAGAGCGTCAGCTTGGACGCGACCTGGTCGATTTCCGAGGATTGAAGCAGGGGGGCGCATTTGCCTTCACCGATGATGGTGTCGGTGTACAGAGTGCTGACATGATGCTGCAGGCAATGCTTGAAGCGAAGAAGGTGGATATGCCTGTGGTTGCACATACGGAAGAGAACACACTGATTCATGGCGGCGCCATCCATGAAGGCGAAACGAGCCGCAGGCTCAAAATCCCGGGTATTCCATCCGTTGCGGAATCCGTACATATCGCACGCGATATACTGCTCGCAGAAGCGGCCGGATGCCATTATCATGTGTGCCATGTGAGCACCAAGGAAAGTGTGCGCATCATCCGCGATGCAAAGCGTGCCGGTGTGCATGTCACAGCAGAAGTGACACCACACCACCTGGTACTCGATGAAAATGATATTACAGGTGATGACCCGAACTTCAAGATGAATCCGCCGCTCAGAGGCAGTGATGACCGGGAAGCACTGATTGCAGGGCTGCTTGACGGTACAATCGATCTGATTGCGACAGACCATGCACCGCATGCAGAAGAAGAGAAGGCGGTCGGCATCGAGACGGCACCATTCGGCATCACAGGCAGTGAAAATGCCTTCCAGCTGCTCTATACGAAACTGGTCAAAAACGGTACGTTCACCCTGCAGCAGCTCGTCGACTGGCTGACAGTCAGACCGTCGGAGACATTCAACATGGGCATGGGTGTTCTGGCGGAAGGCAGGGCCGCGGATATCACAGTCATCGATCTCGGCAAAACATACACACTCGACAAAGAGAGGTTCTATTCAAAGGCACGCAATACACCATTCCACGGCATGGAACTGGAATCGGATATCCACATGACCATCGTTGATGGCAAAGTGGCATATAAGGAGGAAGCATGATGCTGAAAGAAAAAAGATACCTGGTACTGGAAGACGGCACAGTCTACGAAGGCTATCCCTTTGGTGCAAACAAACCATCGGAAGGGGAGCTTGTCTTCAATACAACGATGACCGGCGCGCAGGAAGTGATCACCGATCTGTCCTATACGGATCAGATCATCACGTTCACCTACCCGCTCATCGGCAACACCGGAATGAACACGGAAGATAACGAATCGCTGATCGCCCAGGCACGCGGTGTGGTCGTCAGGGAAGCAAGCACAGGCCCTTCCAACTTCCGTACATCTGAAACGCTGGACGAATTTCTGAAGCGCCATGATATCCCTGGAATCAGCGGCATCGATACGAGAAGCATCACCAGAAAACTCAGAAGCGGTGGTGTGATGAAGGCGATCATTACAGATGAGACATACCATGAAGATCTGATCGAACTGCTGCAGAATTCCGAGTTCCGCACAGACCAGGTCAAACGCGTTGCGACAAAAACCCCTTATATCTCAACAGGACCAGGCCCGCGCGTCGTCCTGATCGACTACGGCAAGAAGGAGAATATCGTCCGCCACCTGAATGGTTTCGGCTGTGATGTTACGGTTGTCCCTTACGACACGACCGCCGAACAGATCAGACAGATGCGCCCGGACGGTGTCATGCTGTCGAACGGTCCCGGGGATCCGGCCAACATTCCGGACCAGATCCAAACTGTGAAGGAGCTGCTCGGTATACCGCTATTCGGCATATGCATGGGCCACCAGGTATTCGGCATGGCATGTGGTGCAAAGACGTTCAAAATGAAGTTCGGACACCGTGGCAGTAACCATCCCGTAAAAAATCTCGCAACAGGCAAGATTGAAATTTCATCACAGAACCATGGCTATTCCATTGATCCCGATTCTCTGGAAGGCACAGGCCTCGAAGTGACGCACATCGCCCTGAACGACAATACGGTCGAAGGACTGAGACATACGGAATATCCGGCATTTTCAGTGCAGTACCATCCGGAAGCCAGTTCCGGCCCGCACGATCCGGAATATCTTTTCAAGGAATTCATAGATCTGATGAAACAGAAGGAGGGCAACCATGCCTAAACGTAAAGACATCGAAACCATTCTCGTCATAGGAAGCGGTCCGATCATCATCGGCCAGGCAGCAGAGTTCGACTATGCAGGCACACAGGCCTGTGTCGCATTGAGAGAGGAAGGCTACCGTGTCATCCTTGTAAACTCAAATCCGGCAACCATCATGACCGACAAGGAGATTGCGGATGTCGTCTATATCGAGCCGCTCACTCCGGACTTCATCGCAAGGATCATCCGCAAGGAGCAGCCGGATGCGCTGCTGCCGACACTCGGCGGACAGGTTGGTCTCAACATGGCAGTGGAGCTGGATCGTCTTGGCATTCTTGAAGAGAATGGCGTGGAGCTTCTTGGAACGAAACTGTCCTCCATCAAACAGGCAGAGGACCGCGACCTTTTCAGACAGCTGATGAATGAAATGGAAGTTCCGGTTCCAGATTCCGACATCATCACGACGATGAACGAAGCAGTCACTTTCAAAAATCGTGTCGGCTACCCGTTCATCGTACGTCCTGCCTTCACCATGGGAGGTACAGGCGGCGGCATCTGCTACAACGATGAAGACTTGAGGGAGATTGTAGCTAACGGCCTGAAATACTCGCCGGTCAGCCAGTGCCTGGTCGAAAAATCGATTGCCGGTTTCAAGGAAGTCGAATACGAAGTGATGCGTGATTCCAACGACAATGCGATTGTTGTCTGTAATATGGAAAATATCGATCCGGTCGGCATCCATACAGGTGACTCGATAGTTGTTGCACCGACACAGACGCTGACGGACAAGGAGCACCAGATGCTGCGCAACGTCTCGCTCGATGTCATCCGCAGACTGGAAATCGAAGGTGGCTGTAATGTCCAGCTGGCACTCGACCCGCACTCCTTCGACTACTACATCATCGAAGTCAACCCGAGGGTGTCACGCTCTTCTGCATTGGCATCAAAAGCGACAGGCTATCCGATTGCCAAGCTTGCTGCGAAGATTGCCATCGGCATGACACTGGATGAAATGATCAATCCGATCACCGGTACAAGCTATGCAGCATTCGAACCGGCACTGGACTATGTCGTATCGAAAATTCCACGCTTCCCATTCGATAAATTCGAAAAAGGGGAACGCAAACTCGGTACGCAGATGAAGGCGACAGGGGAAGTCATGGCCATCGGCCGTACGTATGAAGAGTCCCTTCTGAAAGCCATCCGTTCACTTGAATACGGTGTCCATCACCTCGGTCTTCCGAACGGCGATGAATTCGAACTTGACTACATCAATGAAATGATCCAGAAGCAGAGTGATGAAAGACTGTTCTACATCGGAGAAGCATTGAGGCGCGGTGTGTCCATGGAGACCATCCATGAATGGACGAAAATCGACATGTTCTTCCTGAGGAAGTTCCAGCACATCATCGATATCGAGCATGAACTGAAGGAGAATCCGAAGTCCATGGACCATCTGAAATGGGCCAAGACATACGGCTTCAGTGACAGAGTGATCGGCCATCGATGGAACATGAGTGAAGAAGAAGTATTTGAACTGCGCAAATCTCAAGGTCTGATGCCGGTCTACAAAATGGTGGATACATGTGCGGCAGAGTTCGAGTCTGAGACACCATATTTCTATGGAACGTACGAGCAGGAAAATGAATCCATCGTCAGTGATCGCGAGAAGATCATCGTTCTCGGCAGTGGTCCGATCCGTATCGGCCAGGGCGTGGAGTTCGACTATGCCACTGTCCACGCAGTATGGGCCATCCAGGAAGCGGGCTATGAAGCCATCATCATCAACAACAATCCCGAAACGGTTTCGACGGACTTCTCGATTTCCGATAAGCTTTATTTTGAACCCCTTACACATGAAGACGTCATGAACATCATCGAACTGGAGCAGCCGAAAGGTGTCGTCGTCCAGTTCGGCGGACAGACGGCCATCAACCTGGCAGATCGTCTGGAACGTGACGGTGTGAAAATTCTTGGAACCTCCCTCGATGATCTGGACCGTGCCGAAGACAGAAAACGCTTCGAGGCACTGCTCCGTGAAATCGATGTGCCACAGCCGCTCGGCAAAACGGCGACGAATGAGCAGGAGGCGCTCGATAATGCAACATATATCGGCTATCCGGTACTTGTACGCCCAAGCTATGTTCTTGGTGGCCGTGCCATGGAGATCGTCTATAATGAAGATGAACTCAAAAACTACATGAGGGACGCAGTGAAGGCATCACCGGAACATCCGGTACTGATCGACCGCTACCTGACAGGCAAGGAGATTGAAGTGGATGCCATCAGCGATGGTGAGAACGTCATCATTCCGGGCATCATGGAGCATATCGAACGTGCCGGTGTACACTCCGGAGACTCCATTGCAGTATATCCGCCGGTGACACTGACCAACAACGAGATTGCGACACTCAAGGACTATACGGAGAAGCTGGCACTTGGCCTCAATACAATCGGACTGATCAACATCCAGTTCGTCCTGTCCGATGGCGAAGTCTACGTACTTGAAGTCAATCCGCGTGCGAGCCGCACCGTGCCTTTCATGAGCAAGATCACGGAAATACCGATGGCCAACCTTGCGATGAAGGCGATTCTCGGTGCCGACCTGAGAGATATGGACCATCCGCTCGGACTCGCGCCATTCAAGAAGGGCTACCATGTCAAAGCACCGGTATTCAGCTTCAGCAAGCTGAAGAACGTGGATATCACACTTGGACCTGAAATGAAATCAACAGGTGAGGTCATGGGCAAGGACTTGAGCCTCCATAAGGCACTCTATAAAGGACTGGTGGCAAGCGGTCTTGAGGTGAAGGATCACGGCACAGTACTCATGACGGTTGCCGATAAGGATAAGGAAGAGGCTGTAAAGCTTGCCCACCGTCTCTCCCAGTGCGGATACCGCATCATGGCGACAAAAGGAACAGCCAAGGTACTCGGAGAGCATAGGATTCCATATATTACTGTGGACAAGGTCAGCGAAGGCGAAAACAGTCTGCTGAAAAATATCCAGAATGGCAGTGTGCAGATTGTCATCAATACAATGACGAAAGGAAAACAGGTGGAGCGCGACGGTTTCAGAATCAGAAGGGAATCGGTCGAGAACGGCATTCCATGCCTGACATCCTTGGACACGGCACGCACGCTTGTGGAAGTCATTGAAAGCATGACGTTCAATATGGAAAAGATGTAGGTGAAGAAATGAAAAATCTGATGACAGTGGTAGATCAGAAATCCATTGCGGACAAGATTCATGAGATGGTGCTTGAAGGGGATATTACAAGCACCATGGAGACACCCGGACAGTTCGTCCATGTCCGCATCAATGATACGACAGAGCATGTGCTGAGACGTCCGATTTCGATTGCCGATATCGATCATGAACATTCACGGTTCACCATCATATACCGTGCCGAAGGCGAGGGGACAAGGAAGCTTTCGAAGCTTCGGGCAGGGGATGCTGTAGATGTCCTCACCCCTCTTGGCAACGGCTATCCACTCGAGCAGAATGACCATGTACTCATCATCGGTGGCGGCATCGGCGTGCCTCCGCTGTATGAGCTGTCAAAGCAGCTGAACCGGATGGGAGTCAGAACGACACACGTCCTCGGTTTCAACTCGAAGAAGGATGTCTTCTATGAAGACAAGTTCAGAGCACTCGGTGAAACGCATGTCGCAACAGCAGATGGATCCTATGGTACGGAGGGGTTCGTCACGGACGTGATCCGCACGCTCGATCAGCAGTTCGACTGCTTCTATGCCTGTGGTCCTAAAGTCATGCTCAAAGTATTGAGTGAAACCATGGATATGGACGGCTACATTTCGCTTGAAGAACGCATGGGCTGCGGTTTTGGTGTATGCTACGCCTGCGTGTGCGAAACGGCGGAAGGCGACTGGATCAAGCTGTGTACAGAAGGTCCGGTTTTCAGGAAGGGAGAGATTGTACTATGAACAGCAGTGCATTGAACATCACTCTTCCGGGACTTGATCTTAAAAATCCGATCATGCCCGCTTCCGGTTGCTTCAGCTTCGGGGAGGAGTTCTCAAAGCTCTATGACTTGTCTGATCTCGGTGCCATCATGATCAAAGCGGCGACACATGAGGCAAGAACCGGCAACCGGACACCGCGTGTCGCGGAGACTTCAAGCGGCATGCTGAATGCCATCGGACTGCAGAATCCAGGTGTCGACCACATTTTGGAACATGAGCTCAAGTTTCTCGAACAGTTCGATGTGCCGATCATCGCCAACGTTGCCGGCAGCGAAGTCGACGACTATGTCATTGTAGCCGACAAAATATCCAAGGCTCCCAATGTCAAAGCTATCGAACTCAACATCTCCTGCCCGAACGTCAAGGAGGGCGGCATCCAGTTCGGTACCGACCCGGAGACTGCCAGACGTCTGACGTCCCGTGTCAAGGAAGTGTCTGATGTACCGGTATATGTAAAACTTTCACCCAATGTGACAAGTATTGTGGACATGGCGAGAAGCGTCGGTGATATAGCCGATGGACTGACAATGATCAATACGCTGGTCGGCATGCGGCTCGATGACCGTGGACGCCCGATCCTCTCGAATATCACCGGAGGTCTCAGCGGCCCTGCAATAAAACCGGTGAGCCTGAACATGATCTACCAGGTGCGCCAGCATCTGCCCCATATTCCGATCATCGGCATGGGCGGCATCTCGAACGTCGATGATATTCTCGACTATATTTCTGTCGGTGCGGACGCAGTGGCAGTCGGAACGATGAATTTCACAGATCCGATGATCTGTCCGACGCTCATACAGTCACTCGATGAACGGGTGGCAGAAATGGGTCTTGATCATCTTCATGATCTTAAAGGCCGCGCCTATAAAACACTCTGAGGAGGATATTATGAACAGACCGATAATTGCACTCGATTTCAGTACCATGACAGAAGTGGGAGAATTCCTTGGAAAGTTTGACGAAGCCCTTTTCGTGAAGGTCGGCATGGAGCTCTATCTTCAGAATGGACCTGCGGTCATCAGGGAAATCAGAGCGATGGGGCATGACATCTTCCTCGATCTTAAGCTGCATGATATCCCGAATACTGTCGGCAAGGCGATGGCCGGACTCGGGGCACTTGATGTGCAGATGACGAATGTCCATGCGCAGGGCGGCGTCTCCATGATGAAACGTGCTGCGGAATCCTTCAAGGATCATAACCCGGATGGCGTACTGATTGCCGTGACGCAGCTGACGTCGACGAGTGAGGAAATGATGCAGCAGGAACAGAAATCCATACTCACTCTGGATGAAAGTGTTATTCATTATGCGCAGCTTGCCAAAAATTCGGGTCTTGATGGCGTCGTCTCATCCCCACTCGAGTCTCAATTGATACATGAACATTGTGGCGATGATTTCCTTACTGTAACACCGGGCATCCGTCTGAATGAAGATTCGAAGGATGACCAGGTGAGGGTGGTTACACCTGCTGGGGCAAACGCCCTTGGCAGCGACCATATTGTTGTTGGCCGATCCATTACAAAAGCCAGTGATCCGGCCGCCCAGTACAGAAGAGTAAAAGAAGAATGGGAAAGCGGGGAAGAATAGTTGAAACAACGTGTAGCGGAAATACTCTTGAACATCAATGCGGTGGAACTGAGCCCGGACGCACCATTTACATGGGCAAGCGGCATCCAGTCCCCGATCTACTGCGACAACCGGAAAATCATCGGCGATGTCGAGGCGAGAAATGAAATTGCCGATGCATTCGCCGAGCAGATCAGAGCACAGGCACCGGACGTGGAGGTGATTGCAGGAACATCCACTGCAGGCATCCCCCATGCAGCCTACATCAGCGAAAAACTCGGACTGCCGATGTGCTATGTACGCGGCAGCAAAAAGAAGCATGGCAAGGGCAACCAGATAGAAGGTGCCGCTGTAGCGGGCAGGAAGGTCGTCCTCATTGAGGATCTTATTTCAACCGGCGGCTCCTGTCTTGAAGCGGCAGAAGCACTGAAGGAAAGTGGGGCCGACCTGCTGACTGTCATCGCCATCTTTACATACGGCATCCCGTCAGCGGCACAGGCATTCGAAAGGGTGGATCTCACATTCCATGCACTGAGTGATCTGGATACTCTGATAGACGTCAGCATCAGCCGCGGTGTGATTACGGAAGCACAAAAGGACACGGTTCTCCGATTCAGGGAAGATTTGTCCAAATAAAAAAGATCGGAATGGATACATATCCATTCCGATCTTTTTGTTCTAGCCTTCAAATATCATTTCATTGATCGATTTTGCTTCGGCTTCGATGTCCTCGCTGTCGAGCGATACATACAGTTTGATCTTCGGTTCTGTACCGGAAGGGCGGAGGGCAATCCAGCCATCTTCGAAGTGGATCTTGATGACATTTGCCTCGGGCAGATCGATGGATTCCGTATTGCCATCACTATATGATCTTTCCTGCGTCTTAAAGTCCTCGGTCATGATGACCTTGCGGCCTTCTATTTCGTCCGGCGTGTCATTGCGGAATCCGGTCATGATGTCTTCGATCTTCTCCTTGCCGCTTGCCCCTTCGAATGTGTGGCTGTACAGAACTTCCATCCGGCGTCCATACTTTTCGTAGATGGCCTCGAGGGCATCCACCAGCGTTTTCCCATCATTCTTCAGTTCGCTTGCCATTGATATGATGTATGGGACAATCTGGATGGCATCCTTGTCGCGGACGAATGGTTCGAGCAGGTAGCCATAGCTTTCTTCGTAACCGAGAATGAACTGATGCTCCTGATCATCTTCAAGGTTCTTGATCTGCTCACCGATATATTTGAAACCGGTCAGCACCTCGATCATTTGTGCGCCTCTGTCTTCGGCAATCTTGCGCCCGAGATCACTCGTTACGATGGATTTGATGACGACGGGTGTACTGCCTTCATGCTTCTTCAGACGATGATCCAGCAGCAGTACGCCGAGCTGGTTGCCGTTCAGATGGATGTATTCCCCTTCATGCAGCACCTGCAGACCGATCCTGTCAGCGTCCGGGTCTGTTGCAATCAGTACATCCGCGCCGATGTCGGTACCAAGTTTCCTTGATTCCTCGAATGCCTCGACACTTTCCGGGTTCGGCGACTTGATGGAAGGGAAGTCGCCATCCGGCTCACACTGGTCTTCGACAAGGGTACAGCTGCTGAAACCGAGGGTATCGAGCATCTCGGGAACAATCGGTACACTTGTACCATGCAGGCTGGAGAAGACGACTTTCAGATCGGAACTTGGTATTTCAGGAATGAATGCCGTAATGCGCTTCCTGTAGCTCTCTTCCATTTCAGCCTCGATGTATTGGGCTTTGCCGGAATCAAGCGCTTCATCGAATGGTGTGCTGTCGATATTGAATATATCTTCGATTGCGTTGATCTTCTCACTCAATTCGGCAGCTGGGGCATCGATCAGCTGTGCACCGTCCGGACCATACACTTTAATACCGTTATATTCCGGCGGGTTATGGCTTGCTGTAATCATGACGCCGAAGTCTGCACCGTGCTCCCTGACATGGAAGGAGAGTTCAGGTGTCGAGATGTATCGTTCCGACAGGCGGACAGACACATCGTTATTGACGAGAACGCTTGTCATCGTCTCTGCAAATTCAGGAGAGAAGTGCCGTGTATCATATCCGATGACAACAAGCGGCTCCTCTTTTCCCTCGAGTGCATGCGCAAGGCCAAGTGCGACCTTTTCCACATTGTAGCGGTTGAGCCGGTTCGGCCCAAGACCGATCTTCCCTCTGATTCCTGCTGTACCGAATGACAGCGTACCTCGGTAGGCATCCTCCTTCTCCTCTTCGGATAATGCATCATAGGCTTCTGCTGTAATGAAACTGCCTTCGATGTTATCTTCCCACTGTTTCCTATCCATTGATGATCACACTCCTGATATTCTTATTGTTTGCTGTCTGATGCTTTTCTCAATATTGCCACTTCATAGCCCTTGATGTAGAAACTGCGATTATATACACCCTTATCATAATTCCGCTGGTTCGATAACTCAATCTCATAACTGTCCGATGCATCAAAATCGAGTTCCATGGATTTCTCGGTCGGATTGATGATGATCATGAACTCGCTGCCCTCGTATGAGATGCGTACACCAAAGCCGTTCGGCAGATTGCTGAAAGTCATGAATGACAGTGCTCTGCCAATACTTTCCCTGTCTTTCAGCCTGAAAACATCCTCCTTCTTCCTGAAGCGGATCAGCGATTTGACGAATTCGATATTATCCTGGTACTTTGCGCGCCTGTTCCAGTCCATACGGTTGAGCAGATCGCTCAGGTTGTACGTATTGCCATGACCGTACTTTGTCCGGAAGAACTCCTGCCCTGCGTGGAGGAATGGTGTGCCGAAAGAAAGCAGTACGAGTGCTGTCGCAATCTGATGCTGGCTCTCCAGTATATACTGACGTTTTCCGGAAGAGTACCTCAGACGGTCGTACAGCGTATGGTTGTCGTGAACCTCGACATAGTTGATGCTCATCTGGGCAGTGAAAGGGCGCTGGTAGCCCATATACAGATCCCTGATTGTATCAATTCCCTGGCCGTCACCATTCACATACCCTTTTTCACTGAGTTCAAAATTACTTCCTTTGAGTGCATCCCTGTAGTGGTCATTGAAGAAATGAACCGATGGAACGCGGTAGCTGTGTTCCGGGAGCGTCTTCTTATTGTATTCGAGTGCGGTAGGGAGGTCCCATCCTTCACCAAGAAGAAATATATCACGGTCCTGCTTTTCCACAATGGCTTCGATTCCCTGCATCGTTTCGATATCGAGCGCGCCCATCAGGTCGAAACGGTAGCCGTCGATGCGGTAGTGGTCGAGCCAGAAGGCGGTGGTATCTGTAATGAACCGGCGTGCCATCAGCTTCTCGGTGGCGAAATCGTTGCCCACGCCGGTGCCGTTCGACAGCGACAGGTCGGCATTATGCCTGAAGTAGTATCCAGGCACCAGCTTCTCGAAACTGGATTCCTCAATCTGATAGACGTGGTTGAAGACGACATCCAGTATGACCTTCATCCCATTTTCGTGCAGTGTCCGCACCAGTGTCTGCAGCTCGATGATCCGGCTGATGGGATCGCTCGGATCTGTCGCGTAGCTGCCTTCCGGTACCATGAAGAAATGGGGGTCGTATCCCCAGTTGTATTTCGTTTCGCGGTTGAGTTCATCTACAGTGGCAAAGTCGTTCACCGGCATCAGCTCGACATGCGTCACCCCGAGTTCCTTCATATAGGTGAGTCCGCTTGTCAGCCGATGCTTGGTGGTGGTCGACTGGGTCATGCCGAGGTAGAGTCCGCGCCACTCTTTCCTTACGCCACTGTTCGGATGGGATGTGACGTCCCTGACATGTGTTTCATAGATGATGGCGGAATCATTCGGAATATCCGGGACAGGATGGTTGCCAAACCCGGGCATCAGGCGCTCGAAGTCGACGACCATGGCTTCCTTGGCATTGGCGGATACCGCTTTGATATAGGGGTCGATGATGTTATGCGTCACATGATTATGACTGGCTTCATAGTGATAGTATCTACCATGACAGTCCTTGTTGATGGTCTTTTCGAAATAGCCATCGATCTTTTCCATCTGGTGAGGCTCCCCATCCAGAATCAGACGGCATTCGATGACTGTTGGTGCAAACACTCTGAAGATTGTACGAGACCGTTCGTAGCTTGCACCCATCTGCTGTTCCGTTGCATAATCCAGATCGAATTCGATGGACATAGGGTAGCGCCCCATCATGAGAGGGTACATTCTGCTATCATATTGGATGCAGGTGAAATAGTCGAGACTGACAGGCCGGGTGAGCCACACCGTCAGATAGCCTTCATATTTTTCAATGGTGCTGATCGGCAGCGCATCATCATTCTGGATGACTGATAGATCTTTTTTCTGTATATGCTGTGCATCATTGCTCAGTATCGTGATCTGATATGGTGCATCTAGGTATGCATCAATCATAAATAGCCTCCGTTTGCTTGAAGTAAATGTTACTTACATATAAAATGAATTCAAGGAAATATATTCAGATTATTATAACTTTTTTATACATCTGATTTTTTGAATTGTAGAATTGATTTAAGGGTATGTCATCAGTATAACGTAAAGGGGGAAAAATTTTGAGTGGAGAAAACTTGGAAATGGATAAATATCTATTTCATCAGGGCACCCATTACACAGCATATGATTTTTTAGGCGCTCATATACATGGAGATGAAGTCAGATTTATAACATGGGCACCGAATGCGAAACATGTACAGCTGGCCTGTGACGTGAACGACTACACAGGAGAAGGATTCGATTTTGAAAGACTGGGCGACCAGGGGCTGTGGATATTGACTACCCCTCGGCTGCAGGCCGGCGACAGATACAAGTATAAAATATATTTTGGAGATACTTATCATCTCAAATCGGATCCATATGGTTTCTATCATGAAAAGCGGCCCGCGACAGCAAGCATCATCCATGAGGACGATTTCAAGTTTACAGATTCCGAATGGATGGATAGGCGCAGAAGGCTCAATGTCTATGAATCGCCGATCAGCATATATGAGATGCACCTCGGCACATGGATGAAGCACCCGGTCGGGAATACTGAAAACAAGACAGTAGATGAAATTACGGATGAGGCGCACTACAGCTACAGGGAAGTGGCAGATGCCTTGATTCCATACTTGAAGGAGATGGGATATACACATGTGGAGTTCCTGCCTCTGACCGAGCATCCATTCGATCTGTCATGGGGCTATCAGGTCACCGGTTATTTCTCTGCAACAAGCCGCTACGGCCGGCCCGAGGAGCTGAAAGACCTCATCAACAAACTGCACAATGCTAATATCGGGGTCATCATGGACTTTGTACCGGCGCACTTCTGCAAGGATGCGCATGGGCTGCGTCTGTTCGACGGTACTCCGACTTATGAGCATCCGGATGAGGAAATTGCAGAGAAGCGGGAGTGGGGCACACTGACATTCGACTATGCCCGGCCCGAAGTGCAATCCTTTCTCATTTCGGCAGCGATGTACTGGATCAGGGAGTTCCATATAGATGGGCTTAGAATCGATGCGGTGCACAGCATGATCGACCTCAATTTTGAAAAGCGCGATGAAAATAGAAAAATTTTCAACGAAGAGGGTACAGAAGATAACATTGCGGGTATTGAACTATTGAAAAAATTGAATACTGTCGCTTTTGAATATGATGAAACACTCCTCATGATGGCTGAAGATTCATCCGACACACCGATGGTGACCAGTCCCGTCCATACCGGCGGACTCGGCTTCAACTTCAAGTGGGATCTCGGCTGGATGCATGACCGGCTGGATTTCATGGAAGAGGAATTTCACACACGGGAATATAATCACAACAAGCTCACATTCTCGATGGCCTACAAGTACAATGAAAACTATCTGCTGCCGCTATCGCATGATGAAGTGGTCCATGGCAAGAAATCCATTGTGGATAAGATGGCCGGCGACCAGTGGCAGCAGTTCGCCCAGACAAGGCTGCTCTATGGCAACCAGATGAGTGAACCAGGCAAGCAGCTGCTGTTCATGGGCCAGGAATTCGGAATGTACCATGAATGGAAAGACAAGGAGCAGCTGGATTGGCATCTGCTCGACTATCCGTTGCATTACGATCTTAAAAGGTATGTAGCGGATCTGAACCGGCTTTATCAGGAATATCCGGAGTTCCATCGCTCCGACTACCAGCCCGAAGGATTCAGGTGGCTGCTCGTTGACGACAGCAGCCATTCAATACTGAGCTACGCGCGAAAATCCGGAGATTCCTTCAAGGTCTGCGTCTTCAACTATCGTCCGGAAGTGTATCATGATTTCAAAATCCCTGTGCCGGAACCGGGCGTCTATCGTGAAATATTCAATAGTGACAGCGAAGACTACTCCGGTTCCGGTGTAGTCAGCAGTGGACGCCATTTCACCACTGATGAAGGCTATATCAGGGAGTCACAGTATATCCAGATCAGTGTGGCACCGTTGGCATTCCAAGTATTCGATTTGGAAGATAACAAAAATGGGAGGAAGAAATATGACTAACAAAACAGTAGCAATGTTATTGGCAGGCGGACAGGGTACCCGTCTTGGAGAACTGACAAAAGACCTGGCAAAACCGGCGGTACCGTTCGGAGGAAAGTACAGGATCATCGATTTTACAATGAGCAATCTTGCCAACTCCGGCATATCGACTGTCGGCCTGCTCGTGCAGTATTCTCCCCTTGTTCTGAACAAGCACATCGGTATCGGGAAACCGTGGGGGCTCGATCGCCAGTATGGCGGTGTCAGCGTACTATCACCCTATTCCAGCCGGGAGGGCAGCGCATGGTTCAGCGGGACAGCAGATGCGATCGTCAAGAACCTGCACTTCGTAGAGCAGTATGATCCGGATGAACTGATCATATTGAGTGGCGATCACATCTACCAGATGGACTACACGAAGATGCTTGATTTCCACCGTAAAAATAATGCCGATGCGACGATTTCCGCTATCGAAGTGCCTTATGAAGATGCAAACCGCTTCGGTATACTTAATACGAACGAGGATTTCAGCATCTATGAATTTGATGAGAAGCCCGAGCGCCCTAAAAATAATCTGGCTTCGATGGGTGTCTATATCTTCAACTGGCGTCAGATCAGACCCTACCTTCTGGAAGATGAGAAGGATGAAGAAAGTGACCACGACTTCGGCAAGGATATCATCCCGAAACTTCTGGCAGATGATAAGCGGCTGTATGCCTACAGGTTTGATGGCTACTGGAAGGATGTCGGTACCATCCAGAGCTACTGGGAAGCTAATATGGATCTTCTGAAAGAGGATCTGCAGACACTGCTCATGTCCCAGGAGTGGCCTACCTATCCGAATGAGGAGAACCGTCCGCCTGAATATATCGGTGAAACTGCGGAAATCAACAATTCACTCATATCCCCGGGAGCATTCATAGAAGGGTCAATCGACAATTCCGTCCTGTTCGTCGGTGTGGAGACCAAGGAAGGCACCAAGATCAGGGATTCCATCATCTTCCCGGACGTTGTTGTGGGCAGCAATGTAACACTTGAGCGCGTCATCGTCATGGCGGAAGTGGAAATACCTGATGGTGCCAGCATCATCGCATCGGATGATGACCCCATTGTCATCAGCCCGAATAACTTGAACGACTATATCTCAGAAGGAGGCAGTCAAAATGAATAATGAACTGCTTGGAATCATCAACCTCGAGCCGGAACAGGATTATCTGGATGAACTGACCTACTTCAGGAGCAGCGGTTCGGTCCCATTCATGGGCCGCTACCGCCTGATCGACTTTACACTTACAAATATGGCACACTCCGGCGTCAATGTCGTCGGCGTATTTGCAGGCAATAAATTCAGATCCCTTCTGGATCACTTGAGCCGCAAGGAAGAATTTGGATTTGAAGGCAAGCATACACGTATATTCGTACTGCCTCCCGACTGGAACGACCCTTCCGATATTTCACAAGGGGACTTGAAGTACTTTCACAACCATGCGGATCTCCTCAGACGTTCCAAAGCCGATCATGTCATCGTTTCCGGTACACAGTTCATCTCGAATGACAACTATGCCCAAGCGGTCGAATCCCATAGAAAATCGGGGCGTGACATCACTTTTGTAGGCGAGGAAGTTTCAGGAGATATTCCGGAAAGTCCGGTGCTCAGAATGATCACAGAAGGGGAGGATCTGAAAGGATTCACTCATGACCAGAGCAACGGTCATCTATACACAGGAGTCTATATCATCAAAAAAAGTGTGCTTGAGAACATCGTGCAGTTCTGTATCGACAACTATAAGCAGAATCTCTTCCATCACGGCATACGTGAACAGCTTGAAAACTACGATACCGGTTTCCATAACATCGATGGCAACACACTGTACTTCTATTCCGTCCAGTCCTATTTCAACAACAGCATGAAACTGCTTGACAAGGCGCGCTACCGTGACTTCTTCTATGGCCAGAAGAGGGTCAAGACGAAGATAAGCACGAATCCGCCGACGCTGTATAAGAATGGAAGCAGTGCCAGACAGTCGGTTGTCGCCAACGGCGTTACACTGGAAGGCTCAGTCGAAAACTCTGTCCTCTCGAGGAATGTATGGGTCGGCAAAGGTGCCACCGTCAAAAACTCGATCATTTTCGCCAACTGCTGCATCGAACCCGGCGCGCACCTTGAAAATGTCATTCTGGACAAGGATGTCCGAATTACTGAAGGCAGACAGCTCATGGGCTCCGAAGAGAAGCCATATGTCGTCGCCAAGCGATCTACAATCTAACTACGATACGGGAAAGAAGTGACAGTATGAAACATGTATTATTTGCTGCAAGTGAATGTACGCCTTTCATCAAGTCCGGAGGACTTGCAGATGTGATCGGCAGCCTGCCGCAGGCACTTGTAAAGGAAGGGGCGAGGGTATCGGTCATACTGCCCCTCTATAAGGAAATCATCCATTCCGAATACCGTCAGGATATGGAGGAAGTGATGATCTTCAATACGCCTGTCGGCTGGCGTAACCAGTATACGCGCATTCTGAAGTATGAGACGCGCGGCATCACCTATTATTTCGTCGACAATGAATACTATTTCAATCGTGACGGACTGTACGGCTATATAGATGATGGCGAACGCTTCGTCTATTTCTCCAATGCCATCATCGAGTTCATGTACAGGGTTGAGGCGCACTTTGATGTACTTCACTGCCATGACTGGCAGACGGGTGCAGCAGTGGCGATCGGCAGCATCAAACGTCCGCACCCTGGCATGAAGACGGTCTATACGATCCACAACATCCAATATCAGGGCTGGATTGAAGAATCCGCGTTCAGCGAACTGTTCAATCTTGAGAGGGAGCACTATGCCGGCTTCGAATGGCAGGGCATGCTCAATATGATGAAGGCAGCCATCCATCATGCCGATGACATCACCACAGTTTCAGAAACATATGCAGAAGAGATCATGACACCATTTTTCGGCGAAGGTCTGGAATCAGTTCTGGAATACCGCAGGGAAGATCTGCATGGCATCATCAATGGTCTTGATGTCACCGACTATAATCCGGTCAGGGACGAAGCGCTGTACTACCGCTACCGCTCCTCACGCAGGACCAAGCTCAAAAATAAAACGGCCCTGCAGCAGGACCTTGGGCTGAAAGTGGATGAGAATATTCCACTGTATAGCATTGTCACTCGACTTGTCGGCCAGAAGGGCATTGATCTGATTGAACATATCATGCATGAATTTCTGGCTGAAGATGTCCAGCTTGTTGTTCTCGGTTCCGGCGAAGCCGCCTATGAGGACTATTTCAGATCACTTGTCCACAACTTCCCGGACAAGGTCCATGTCACGCTCGGATTCAGTGAATCCTACGCGAGGAAACTCTATGCTTCAAGCGACTTCTTCATCATGCCGAGCCTGTTCGAACCGTGCGGTCTCGGTCAGCTGATCGCCATCCGCTACTTGACGGCACCGATCGTCAGGGAGACAGGTGGACTGAAGGATACGGTCATTCCATACAATGAATATGAGCAGACGGGTAATGGCTTTTCATTTGAAAACTATAATGCCCACGAACTGCTCAACGCGATGAAATACAGCCTCTACATCTTCCATCAGAAGTCCCATATGGAAGCGCTGTGCAAAAACATGACAGCGTCGGACTACAGCTGGGCCAAGTCGGCCGAGCAGTATCTGAACCTATATGACGCATAATAAAAATCATCGTACGGTTGTCCACCGTACGATGATTTTTTAATCTGTTCTGCCACTTTCCATAGCTGCGGCTTTCTGCCTGTCCGGTGTGACAAAGACCGTTTTCTGGTCGGTGTACGTGACGAATCCGGGCTTCGCGCCGCTGACCTTGTGGACGTGTCTGATCTCCGTATAGTCGACAGGTACCGATTCGGAATCCTGGGCTTTTGAATGGTATGCTGCGAGCATTGCCGCTTCCAGTATATCCTGCTCTTTGATTTCAGCAGCAGGGCGCGTAATGACGACGTGGGATCCCGGGAGGTCTTTCGTATGGAACCATAGATGGTTGTTCTGTGCCTTTCTTGTCGTCAGGTAGTCGTTCTGCTTGTTGTTCTTGCCGACAAGTACGTCAAGGCCGTTTGATGTCGTGTAGGCGTGGAGCTGTATTTTCTGCTTCTTCTTTTTGGACTGCTTGCGGTTATTCTTGATGATGCCCTGCTCGATGAGCTCCTCACGTATTTCATCGACTTCCTCTTCCGTTGTGATGCTGTCCATCTGGTGGAGCAGATTGGATAGGTACTCCATATCCTCCCGGGCGCGATCGAGCTGGATGCCCGCACTGTTTTCCCGCGCTTTCAGCTTGCTGTAGCGCTTATAGTACTTCTGGGCATTATCACTTGCAGAAAGGTGCTTATCAAGCGGAATTGTGACCGGTTCATTCGTGTAGTAGTCGATCACTTCGAGCGCTGCATCATAGGGCTTCACCTGGTGCATATAGGCTGTGAGCAGTTCGCCATACTTCTGATACTTGTCCTTCTCTTCGGCTTCTTTGAGATCGTCCTTCAGCTTGTCCATCTTTCTTGCGACCTTGTCGTATTCACGCTCGATGAGCTGGAGATAGTCCTGCGCCTTCTGTCTGATGAGTGATTTCCTGTATCTGTCATGATAGTAGTCATCCAGCAGCCCGGATAGCGAGTCGTAGGTCTCATCCGCCTCACCAAGATGCGAGAGGGGGGTGAAGTAGAATATCTCCTTGTCATTCCTGTTGTAGAGTACCGGTCTGATATCTTCAGCCTGGCTGAGCGTCTGCTGTATGGCAGGCACGATATTCTTTATCGTGAAGTAGCCGGCGTTGTGTTCGACTTCCTTGAGGAAGAGCGGACTGAAGCCTTCCGTATTGTTAAGGATCTGCCTATTGATCCTGCCGCTGTTGAAATCGATCAGCCCGGGCAGTGACCGGATCTCTTCCGTTCTCGGATTGAGTTTCGGCTCCGTCGGTGGTGCCGTATAGCCGACTCCCGGCATGATCGTCCGGCTGTTGTTGTTCGGGGTCAGGTGCTTGATGCCGTCAAGTATTCTATAATCCTGGTCGGTGATGATGATATTGGAATGGCGCCCCATGATTTCAAGAATCAGTATCCTTCTGATCTCATCACCGATCTCATTCCTTGACTGGATATGGATTTCCACCCTCCGGTCATTTCCAAGCTGCCGGATCTCCTGGATGATGCCGCCTTCGAGGTGCTTTCTTGCAACACGAAGGAACATTGGCGGCTCGAAGGGGAACTCATACTTCTGGCCGGTCAGATGAAAACGCGCATACATCGGGTGTGCACTGATGAGCAGATGGTGGTTGCTGCCTGCAGAACGCACCTTGAAAATCAACGATGTTTCATCGATCTGCTGTATTCTATTGATCTTGCCCCGGCGGAGCACTTCCAGTTCCGAAAGAAGTGCATGGACAAAGTTGCCGTCGAATGCCATGGTTTCGTCCTCCTAGTTTAGACTACCCAGTATTTTAACATGAAACCCGATGTCTTTGTTCACGCCAGCGATTTAATGATGAATTTTTCTTTCGGATATGGTACATTAAGAGATAATTACAAATAGAAAGGTAACGTGTTATGACTTCAGACAAGGGACTGCTGATTGTTCTGTCCGGTCCATCCGGCGTAGGCAAAGGGACTGTCAGAAAGGCGATTTTCGACCATCCGGATACGGATTTCAAATACTCAATCTCCATGACGACGAGACAAAAGCGCGCAGGTGAAGTGGATGGCGTGGATTACTTCTTCAAATCCAAGGAGGAGTTTGAAGCACTGATCGAGCAGGATAAATTTATCGAGTATGCTCAATATGTAGGCAACTATTATGGTACCCCGGTCGATTACGTGGACCAGACGATGGCTTCCGGCCATGATGTCTTTCTTGAGATCGAAGTGGAAGGTGCGAAGCAGGTCAGGGAGAAGTTTCCTGAAGCACTGTTCATTTTCCTGGCACCGCCTGATCTTACCCAGCTTGAAGAGAGGCTGGTCAATCGTGGCACCGACTCTCCGGAAATCATCAGGCACCGTATAGATGAGGCCAAGCGTGAACTCAGACTGATGAACCTGTATGACTACGTTGTAATCAACGATGATGTGGATCATGCGCGGCAGCGGGTGCAGTGCATCGTTGAAGCTTCCCACATGAAGCGGGCACGTGTTGAATCCAAATTAAGAAAAATGCTACTGGAGGTTAATCAATAATGCTATACCCAGCGATTCATGAATTGAAAAAGAACGTCGACTCCAAATATCTCATGGTGACCATGGCGGCCAAGCGTGCACGCCAGCTGCAGGACCACCCGGAGGATCTTGCGATGGATGACTATGAAACACTGAAGACGGTAAGCCGGGCACTTGAAGAGATCGCCCTGAACAAAGTTAAGGAAAAACACTAGCTGACAAATTTTTGTCAGCTTTTTTATGAGGTGAAGACATGGCAAATATTGTAATCGGAGTTACCGGTGGTATTGCCGCATACAAAGCTGTAGACCTGACAAGCAAGCTGATCCAGGCAGGCCACGCTGTCCGTGTCGTACTGACAGGAAATGCCCTGGAGTTTGTAACACCGCTCGCCTTTCAGGCGATCAGCCGCAATCACGTCTATACAGATACGTTCAAAGAAGAGGATCCGTCAGTCATTTCCCATATCAGCATCGGGGAATGGGCGGATATTATTGTTGTTGCACCCATAACCGCCAACACGATCAGCAGACTGGCAAACGGCATCTATGACAATATGCTGCTCAATGTACTTGCTGCAAATACCAAGCCGGTCATTCTGGCACCTGCCATGAACGTCCATATGTACCATCAGCCGGCCGTCCAGCGGAATATGCAGACATTGATGAATGAGGGCTATCATTTCATCGATTCCGAATCCGGCTTTCTGGCCTGCGGCTACAACGCCAAAGGGCGTATGGCGAATGTACCTGAAATAAAAGCCTATGTGGAGGAGCTTCTTGAAACCGGTGAAAAGTTCAAAGGGAAGAAAGTCCTGATCACAGCAGGACCCACGCAGGAAGCGATCGATCCGATCCGCTACATCACCAATCACTCGAGCGGCAGGATGGGATATGCACTGGCTGAAGCTGCACACAGCCAGGGGGCAGAAGTGGTCCTCGTGAGCGGACCTGTGAACCTGCCTGTGCCTTATGGTGTCACAGTCGTCGATGTCGTATCGACGGATGATATGTTCCAAGCTGTCAAATCCCATATGGATGCAGATCTCGGCATCTTCACTGCAGCCGTCAGTGATTTTACGCCGGTTTCCCGGATGGACAGCAAGATGAAGAAGCAGGGCAGTGGAAACATCTCGATCGATATGAAACAGACCGAGGATATTCTGCAGTACGCGGGTGAAAATAAAGGAGATATGTATGTTGTCGGCTTTGCTGCCGAAACGGATGATGTGGAACAGTATGCGCTTGATAAACTGAAGCGCAAAAATGCCGACTGCATCGTCATGAACGATGTTTCGGATCCATCAATCGGCATGAACAGTACGGACAACGAAGTCGTCATGCTCTTCAAGGAAGGGGGCCGCATCCCTTTTGAAAAAATGGACAAGATGGTGCTTGCCGACCGCATCATCGATGCACTTGCAAAGAGGTGGCCCGAGTAATGTTTGCTTCAGTCATAGTTGATATACCGAGCAAAAGCGTCAACCAGGTGTTCGACTACAGGATCCCTTCCGGCATGGAAGGACTGATCCGGATCGGTCACCGGGTACTCGTGCCATTCGGCCCGAGAACGATACAGGGCTATGTCATGTCGCTCAACGAAACAACCGATTTCGATCCGACGAGAATCAAGGAGATTGCACGCACCCTGGACATCGAACCGGTGCTGACGGAGGAGATGATTACGATTGCCATGTATCTGGCAGACTACTATGTCGACCAGTACATCAGTGTCATAGAGACGATTCTGCCGGCTGCTCTGAAGGCGAACTACAAGAAGGTGCTCAGGCTTGCCGATTCCCATACTGCTGAAGCAGAGCAGGTACTTTCAAGCATTTCGGGCGGGGCGGAAGCCGAAACGAAGCGTCTTGAACCAGATGCGCTTGAAGCTCTGTCCCCCTACTTGAAATCCGGAGATATCCAGGAAGAGACGGTCATTACACAGCACACGAAAAGAAAGATGGCACTTGCCGTCTATTCATTGAAGCAGGCCGATGTCGATCTTTCCCGTGCAAAGAAGCAGCAGGAACTGTACGATGTCATCAGTGCCGCTTCCGACCCGATTTTCGTAAGGGACCTCGTCAATGACGGCTTTTCCAATGCACTGATCAATGCACTTCATAAGAAGGGCCTGATTGCCAAAGTGGAGGCTGAGATGGAACGGGATCCATACAGCGACCGCGTGTTTACAAGCGATTCTCCGAAAGTGCTCAATTCCGAGCAGCAGCATGCATACGGCAGAATCACATCAGCCATGGACGAACATGAAGCGAAGACGTTTCTGCTTCACGGCATTACAGGCAGCGGAAAGACCGAAGTCTACCTCCAGGTCATCCAGAAGGCACTGGACGAAGGGAAGACGGCCATCATGCTGGTGCCTGAAATCGCACTGACCCCCCAGATGGTCAATCGCTTCAAGCGACGCTTCGGCGATGATGTTGCCGTACTGCACTCGGGCCTGTCCCATGGTGAGAAGTATGATGAATGGCGCAAGATCAAGGAGGGCCGTGCGCGTGTTTCCGTCGGAGCCAGAAGCAGCATCTTCGCCCCCTTTGAAAATGTCGGTGCCATCATCGTCGATGAAGAGCATGAAACGACATACAAGCAGAGCGACCGTCCGATGTATCATGCGACGGAAGTGGCCAAGTTCAGAAGCAGATACCACAACTGCCCGCTGATTCTCGGAACCGCCACACCAAGCCTTGAAACATTTGCCAGGAGCGAGCGCGGTGTCTACGAACGTCTGGAACTGACGATGCGGGCCGGCACGAAAGTGCTGCCTGAAATCAGCATCGTCGACATGTCGGAAGAACACCGGATGGGCAACACTTCCATCATTTCCGGTACACTCGAAGCAGGCATCCGCGAAAGGATCGAAAAGGGGGAGCAGACCGTGCTCCTGCTGAACCGCCGCGGCTACTCCAACTTCCAGATCTGTCAGAGCTGCGGGTACGTTCCGATGTGTCCGAACTGCGACATTTCGCTGACCTACCACAAGGCGAACCAGAGCCTCATGTGCCACTATTGCGGTTACGAAAGTGCCGTGCACAGGACATGTGACAACTGCCAGAGCGATGAAGTGACGTTCCGTGGTACAGGAACGGAGAAAGTGGAGGAGATACTCCGGGATATGTTCGACACTGAAGTCGTCAGGATGGATAATGATACGACGAGAAGAAAAGGCATGCATGAAAAGCTGCTGGATCATTTTGAGCAGGAGGAGATCCCGATTCTGCTCGGTACGCAGATGATCGCCAAAGGTCTCGACTATCCGAAAGTGACGCTTGTCGGTGTACTGAATGCCGACACCATGCTGAACCTGCCCGACTTCAGAGCAAATGAAAAAACGTATCAGCTGCTGACCCAGGTGTCGGGGCGTGCTGGCCGTCACGAGCTGTCCGGGGAAGTGATCTTCCAGACATACAATCCGACACACTATGCAATACAGCTGGCCAAGGAAAATGACTATAGAAGCTTCTATGACAAGGAAATGGCTTTCAGACGGCTGGCGCGCTACTCGCCATACTATTTCCACGTACTGTTTACAGTATCAAGTGAGGACATCAGAAAATGCCTGAAGGCGACGACCCACATCCATGATACACTGGTCCAGGAAGTTTCGGACCAGTCCATCATTGTCGGGCCATCCCCGAGTCCGCTTGAGCGTATCAACCGCCAGTACCGTTTCCAAATCATGCTCAAATATAAAAGAGAGCCCGAGCTGCTCAAAATGCTCAATACATTGGACGAACACTACCATGAGGCATATAGGACGGAGGGCATTTCCTTAAGAATCGATGTCGATCCGCTAGTGATCATGTAGGAGGAATACATTATGACAGAAACCATCATATTCATGGGCACACCGGATTTTTCCGTGCCGATACTAAAAGAACTTCATGAGAAATATCATGTAGCAATGGTCGTAAGCCAGCCGGATAAGCCAGTGGGCAGAAAACGGATACTGACATCGCCCCCTGTAGCAGAGACGGCAAAGGCACTCGATATCCCGCTGTTCCAGCCCGACCGCATCCGCAATGAGGATGCCCTCGACAGAATCAGGGAAATCGAGCCGGATCTGATCATTACGGCAGCCTATGGACAGATATTGCCGAAGGCACTGCTTGATATTCCGCGTCTCGGCGCCATCAACGTCCATGCATCGCTGCTGCCGAGGCATAGGGGCGGCGCGCCGATCCACCGCGCCATCATGGAAGGGGACAGCGAGACGGGTGTGACCCTCATGTACATGGCCGAAGGCCTGGACAGTGGAAACATCATCAGCAGTCGTTCCACACCGATTACAGACCAGGATGATACCGGTACGCTGCATGACAGACTTTCCGGAATCGGCGCCGATCTTCTGATGGACACGCTGCCGGACATTTTGCAGAAAAAGAACGACAGCATTCCGCAGGATGACGATCTTGTGACAGTCAGCCCGAACATCTCCAAATCGGATGAACGGATCGACTGGTCGAAAGGCGCACGCGAAGTGTTCAATCATATACGCGGCCTGTCACCCTGGCCCGGCGCATATACGGAATATGACGGCAAGCGGCTTAAGATATACGAAGCAAGACCGTCTGAAGGTGCATCCGGATCCACGCCGGGTACAATTGTCGATACGACACCGGACGGCATCAGAGTCGCCTGCGGTGATGGTGGGACAGTCGAAATCACTGCCGTACAGCTTGCCGGCAAGAAGCGCACGAAGGCTGTGGAATTTGCAGCAGGCAGACAGATTAATGGCATCGTGCTCGGGCAGGTGGAATAGATGCAATTACGGGAAATGGCGCTTGATGCCTACAGCCGCGTAGTAGATGAGGGCGGCTTCAGCAACATCGTACTGAACGACATGATCAGAAGCAGCGACCTTGCTTCCAATGACCGGGGACTGCTGACGGAGATCGTCTATGGTACAATTTCAAAAAAGCTCACCATCCAATTCCACATCAGACCGTTCATCCGTACAAAATTGAAACGCTGGCAGAGAAATCTGCTGGATATCACCGTCTACCAGATCGTCTGGCTCGACCGTGTGCCGAACTACGCCGCCATCAATGAAGCGGTGGAGATTGCCAAGAAGCGGGGCGGGCCGCTGGCCGGCAAGGCGATCAATGGCATACTTCGAAGCTTTGAGCGCGAACCACTGCAGGACGTCGCACATATAAGAAGCGAGACGGCACGCCTGTCCATCGAAACGAGCATTCCGGAGTGGATCATCTCGCACTGGAAGACCCACTACGGCATCGATGGGGCAAGGGGAATCGCCCATGCTCTGAACAATCGTCCGAAATTGTATGTCCGTACCAATACCGCACGCATCACCCGAAAAGAACTCGTATCACGTCTGCTTGATGAAGGCCTTGGTGCCATCCCTTCCGACATACAGAAGGATGCCATTGAAGTCAAAGGGGAGGTGCTCCAGTCTGCCCTCTATCAGCAAGGACTCTTCAGCATACAGGATGTCAGCTCGATGCTCGTCAACGATGCCCTGTCGCCACAGCCGGATGATATCATCCTTGATGCGTGCAGTGCACCGGGCGGCAAGGGGCTCCATGCACTTGAGAAGGTGCCGCACGGCCACGTCGACCTGAGTGATATCCACGAACATAAGATCCCGCTGATCGAACAGCAGGCCGAACGCCTCGAGCTGACCGGATACGACGTATTCCAGGGAGATGCCACGCGCACAGTCTACCCGCGCCAGTATGACCGCATCATCGTAGACGCACCCTGCTCCGGGCTTGGTGTCATCCGCAGAAAACCGGAAATCAGATATGAACGGAAGGCAGAGGATATCGACACGCTGGTCGACCTTCAGCTTGAAATCCTATCCAATATAAAAAATTACTTGAAGCCTGGCGGAGTCCTCATATACTCCACCTGCACCATCCATCAGATGGAGAACGAAAATGTCGCCTATACATTCATGAAACAGAATGATGACATCGAATTCGATCCATTTGTGCTCGAGGCATTTGATTTTGAAGGTCCATACCGACAGATACTGCCCCAGGAGGCAGGCACTGACGGGTTCTTCATTGCCAGGTTCAGAAAGAAGGAAAAATAATGATACAGAGACCACCAAAAAAACCGATAAAAAATAACAGACAGCCCGATTTCGACCAGCCCTCCATCTATTCCCTGTCCCTTTCAGATCTTGAAGACCTGGCCATCCAGTGGGGCGAGGACAAGTACCGTGGCGCACAGATATTCGAATGGCTCTATACGCACCGTGTGGACAGCTTCCAGGATATGATGAACCTGCCGAAAAGCATGCGTGAAGCGCTTGATGCAAGCTACAGCATCGACCCGCTCGAGACGGTCGTCAAGCAGGAGAGCAAGGACGGAACGATGAAGTTCCTTTTCCGTCTGCGTGATGGCTATACGATCGAAACGGTACTGATGCGCCATGACTACGGCAATTCCGTCTGTGTCACAACACAGGTCGGCTGCCAGATCGGCTGCAGCTTCTGTGCCTCCACACTCGGTGGACTGAAGCGCAACCTTGAAGCGGGGGAGATCGTCTCACAGATCGTCCAGATCCAGAAGGTTCTGGATGATCGTGACGAGCGTGTCAGCAGCGTCGTCATCATGGGCATCGGCGAGCCGTTCGAGAACTATGTGCAGATGATGCAGTTCCTCCGCATCATCAATCATGATGATGGACTGAATATCGGTGCCCGCCACATTACCGTTTCGACAAGCGGCATCGTGCCGAGAATCTATGATTTTGCAGACGAGGATATCCAGATCAACTTCGCTGTCAGCCTGCATGCAGCAGACAATGACATCAGAACAAGGCTGATGCCGATCAACCGCGCCTATGATATCGATAAGCTGATGGAATCTTTGAAGTACTATCAGCAGCAGACAAACCGCAGAATCACTTTCGAGTACGGCCTGTTCGGCGGCGTCAACGACCAGCCGGAGCACGCACGGGAACTGAGCGAGCTGATCAAGGATCTGAAGTGCCACGTCAATCTGATCCCGGTCAACCACGTACCGGAACGCAACTACGTACGTACGAGCCGTGATGATATTTTCTCGTTTCTTGAAACATTGAACGAGTGTGGTGTAAATGCGACGTTGAGAAGAGAGCAGGGCACGGACATCGATGCTGCCTGCGGACAGCTGAGAGCGAAAGAATCAAAACAGGAGACGGGGGAGTAGCCTTGAAAGCGATCGATCGGAGCATTCGTGGAGATTACAGGGATCTCAACGAGGACGTTACAGGTATTTTTGAAAATGGCACCGGCCAGATGCTGATGCTTGTAGCCGATGGCATGGGCGGCCATCGGTATGGGGACGTCGCAAGCCAGTTCGTACACGACGAAATCAAAGCTGCCTGGCAGGAGCAGAATCTGCTGAATGTCGAAGAAGGTGTGGAGTTCTTGCGGCGGCTGGTGATGGACGTCAACAGGCGGATGTATGACTATCAGCAGGAGCATCCCGAATATCAGGGTATGGGTACGACGCTTGTACTATGCGCTGTCATCGAAGAGACACTCATCATTCTGAATGTCGGTGACTCCAGAGCCTATGTCATGAACAGCCGGGGCATCGACCAGGTGACGAATGATCATTCATTCGTCAATCTGCTGGTGGATGCAGGAGAAATTACAGCAGAGGAAGCAAAACGTCATCCGAAGCGCAATATCATTACGAAGGCGATGGGGACGGACCGCCTGATCCAGGCGGATGTATTCAGGCTGAGGAACAGGCAGTACGACTATCTGCTGCTTGCCTCCGACGGACTGACGGACAATCTTGACGACAGTGAACTCCATGCCATCATCCGCGCTGAGGCTGCGATGACGGATAAGGCAGCACAATTGACGGAACGTGCGATAAAAGAAGGATCCACAGATAATATCAGCCTTGTTCTTGCCGATCTGAAAGCGAGTGGATCGGTTTGATCGGCCGCATCGTTTCCGATCGATACCGGGTAATGGAATACCTCGGGGGCGGTATGAGTTCGGTCTACCTCGCACATGACATCATCCTGGACCGTGAAGTTGTCCTGAAGATGATCAAGGTCGATCACCACAACAGGGAAAAGTCGAAGGCGCGTTTCCAGCGGGAAGTCGAGAGTACCATCCATCTTGCACACCCGAACATCGTCAGTGTGCTCGATGTTGATGAATCTGAAGAGTACCATCTGCTTGTGACGGAAGTCGTTCATGGACCCACATTGAAGTCCTTCATTGATGAAAACCACCCCATTTCAATCGACGAAGTGATCCGCATCAGTGAAATGATTCTAAGAGGCATTCGGCATGCCCATAGCGCCGGCATCATCCATCGCGATATCAAACCTCAGAACTTGCTGATGGATGAAACACAGCAGATCAAAATAACGGATTTCGGTATTGCCAAGGCGCTGAGTGAAACCCGCCTCACAGAGACCAACCAGGTGATGGGGTCGGTGCAGTACATCTCACCCGAGCAGGCCAAAGGCCATATGACCGATGAACGGACGGATATCTATTCATTCGGCATTGTGCTATATGAACTGATCACCGGAGAGCTGCCGTTTGACGGGGAGACACCAGTGTCTGTGGCACTGAAACATATTTCAGAGCCGTTCCCGAACATTTCCAGACATCGTGACATCCACGAGGATCTCGCCTATATCGTCTACAAGTGCACCGAAAAGGATCCGCACCGCCGCTACAGGCAGGTCGATGATGTCGTGAAGGATCTGAACAGCTTCAAGGAAGGGCGTCCGATCAGTGCGGCCGCAGTGCCTGCTGATATTGACAGGACGGTCGAATCCGCACCTGTCAAGCCGCCGGTATCAAAAGAGCCGGAAGAACAGCAGGAAACACCTGCGCCACCGAAAAAACGGCGGTGGATGCTGTGGCTGCTCCCGGTACTGCTGATACTTGGTGCCCTGGCAATTCTATTCTATCTGTTCTTGTCCGGAGATGACCCGATCGCCCTGCCCGATATGCAGGATATGACAATGGACGACGCAGAGGCGGTCCTTTCGGACAATGGTCTGGTGATGGGGGAAGTTTCAGAGGAGTACAACAGTACGTTCGCTGAAGGCAGAATAGTCGAGACGACCCCTGTCTCCGGTACTGAAGTGGAAAAGGGTGCGACAGTGGACTTCATCATCAGCAGAGGAGAAGAACCCTATGTAATGGAGAATTTTACCGGTGAAAGTTACGACAGTGTGCTTGGTTCAATCAATGACCTCGGGTTTGATTCGCTGGAGGTGGAGGAAGCCTACGATGATTCAGAGCCGGGCACCATCATTTCCCAATCCATAGAACCCGGCACGGAAGTCGACCCGAGCGAGTCATCCCTCTCACTCACCATCTCCCAGGGCATCGAGCCTGTCGAGATGCGGAACTATACAGGACAGCTGTATAACAGCGTGGAAGCGGAACTTGCCGAGCAGGGATTCGCTGTTGAACTGGAGCAGGTATACGACAGCAGTGAATCCGGCACCATCCTCACCCAGTCCATAGAAGCGGGGACTGAAGTTGTACCGACGGATGAGACGCTCGTACTCACCATCTCACGGGGACCGCAGTCGATTGTACTGGAGGATTATACTGGTCAATCCTACGATGCTGTAAGGGAAGAACTCGAAACGCTTGGATTCGAGCTGCAGGTGGAAGAGGAGAATGATTCCGCAGATGAAGGCACCATCCTTTCACAGTCCATAGAAGCAGGCACTGAAGTCGTCCCATCTGAAGAGACGCTCACACTCACTGTTTCACAAGGGCCGGCGCAGATTGAAATCACTGACTATACCGGTGAGCCTTTCGACACTGCAAAGGCGGCGCTTGAAGAGCAGGGCTTCACTGTGGAAATGATCCAGGAAGCCTACAGCAGCGAAGTCGAGGAAGGCAGTGTGATCAGCCAGACTCCGGATGAAGGTGAGCTGGTGCCGGAAGATACAAATGTCCGCATGGTCGTTTCACTCGGAGCGGAGCCGGCACGAGAAAAAGAATTCGTCAAGGAGATCACCATCCCCTACGCTTCCGAGGAGGATGAGGCACCCGACGAAGAAGATGGCTCCGAACCGAAGAATGTGGAGATTTATATAGAAGACAGCGAACATTCCATTGAGGATCCTGCAGATACAATTGAAATTACCGAGGATACCGAATATACGATCAGCCTCATCATCCAGGAAGGCGAGATGGCCTCCTACCGTATCGAACGGGAAGGGGAAGTCATCGCAGAGGAAGAAATTCCCTACGAGTAATTGTTGGCATATATGGCATGATTTATATATAATGAGGTAGGAATACTGAAATTGGAGGAGAACTTATGAGCACAATCAAGAGGGACAAAGGTCTCGATAACACTCTGAAAGTCATGAAAGAAGGATATCTCTATACAACGAACCAGCGCAATCGACTGGGCGCAGATAACATTTTCGAAACACGTGGACTGGGTGGCAAGCGCGTCCTCGTTCTCAGTGGAAAGAAAGCAGCGGAAACTTTCTATGACAACGATAAGATCGAGCGTAAAGGTACGCTGCCTAAACGTGTCGTGAATACACTGTTCGGTAAAGGTGCGATCCACACGACTACAGGCAAGAAGCACATCGATAGAAAAGCCCTTTTCATGTCCTTGATGACAGAAGGCAACCTGAAGCACCTTAGGGAACTGACACGCAACCACTGGTACATGAACACCCACAGAATGGAACAGATGGACCAGATCAACATCTACAGGGAATCCATCATCCTCCTGACAAAAGTCGGTACCAAATGGGCAGGTGTACAGGCGCCTGAAGAGAAGATTGAAGAAATCGCTACGGACATGGACATCATGATCGATTCCTTCAGAGGTCTCGGAACAGCGTTCAAAGGCTACCGCTCCTCTGTAAAGGCACGCCGTCGCGTGGAGGACTGGCTTGAAGACCAGATCATCCAGACACGTAAAGGCAAGATCTTCCCTCCTGAAGGTACAGCGCTCTATGAGTTTGCACACTGGGAAGATTATCTCGGCAATCCGATGGATTCCAGACTCTGTGCGATTGATCTGATGAATACGTTCCGTCCTCTGATTGCGATCAACCGCTTCGTTTCATTCGGTCTGCTTGCGATGCATGAGTTCCCAGTTTCAAGAGAAAAGATCAATAATGAAGATGACTATGCCTACATGTTCTCCCAGGAAGTCAGACGCTTCTATCCATTCGTTCCTTTCCTGCCGGCCAAAGCGAAAACCGATTTTCATTTTGATGGCCATAAAGTGGACAAGGATACGATGCTTCTGCTTGACATCTATGGCACAATGCACCGGGAAGATGTATTCGAGAATCCGAACGAATTCCGTCCTGAGCGTTTCCTCGACTGGGATGGCAGCCCGTTCGACCTGATTCCGCAAGGCGGCGGCGACTACTACACGAACCACCGTTGTGCAGGCGAGTGGATGACCGTCATCATCATGGAAGAGACGATGAAGTACTTTGCAGGCAGAATCACATACGATGTGCCTGAACAGGATCTGAGAGTGGATCTCAACAGTATTCCAGGATACGTCAAGAGTGGCTTTGTCATCGAGAATGTCAAAGAGAATCTCGACCGTAGATAAGCTTGCGATCAAAAGGCTGCAGACAATGTCTGCAGCCTTTTATTATATTGGATCAGGGGGATCTTGATATGGAACAGATCATCGTTTTGCACGGCTCGAAAGATGAATCCCGCAATGATGCACTGGCCGGCAGGCTTCGCAGCCTGATGGGGGAAACCGGAAACTATCATGCTGCTTTCATCGAGAGCCATGAGCGCAGTGTCGACCAGGTGATGGAACGATGCGTCCGGCAAGGGCACCGGAACTTCAATGTCGTGCCGGTACTTTTCTTTTCCGCTTCCCACTACTGCCGGGACATTCCACGCGCAATCGGGCGGGTGAGGGAAAGCCATGATGACATCGAATGCAGCATTGCACCTGTACTGAGCCATCATCCGCTGATGCAGCGCTTTATTGAAAAGCGTCTATCCGAGCTGCCGGAAGACGGTGTGGCCCTCGTAATGGCCCATGGCAACGCGGACTATGCCGCGGCGGACCGGGAGCTTTTCGACCTGCTGTCAAAAGTGGAGACCAGGCGTCCGCTTCATCCATGCATGCTCCGGGGGAAATTGTCGGTGGCGCACGTCATTCCCGGATTGGAAGCGCAGTATGACACCTTCCACGTCATTCCGATTGCTCTCGAGGATGGGTTCCTTACATCGAAAATGAAAGAAGCGGTGATGGATGAAACAGGGAGTACCTCGGTCAATTTCACTCCATCCGTCAATTTTGATTCCATGTTGAAGGAGATCATCATGGATCATATGTATGACAAGTAGAGTTGCTGGGCATGAATAAAGGTGCCCCCCAGCAAGGGAGGCACCTTCAATTGCGGCTATAGATGGTTGACCGGACCGTCATAGGCCATGATGCCGCCTTCAACATTGACTGCTTCGTAGCCGTTGTCCATCAGGTAGTTCTGCACCTGCGCGCTGCGCTGGCCGGAGCGGCACATGACATAGTACTTCTTGTCCTTGTCGAGGGTCGGGAGCGCACTGTCGAAGTTCGACATCGGGTAGTGCTGTGCACCTGGAACAAAACCGGTCTCTTCAAGCTCATCCCTTTCCCTGACATCGATCAGCACATTGTCCGGATCCTGTGTTACATGCTGCACTTCGCTTGCGTGGATTGCATCTGCCATACTGTCTCCTCCTTATATAAGTTCTCCTCACATTTTATCATAAACTGCGGAACTGTTATAATGAAGGAAAATGAGTTCGGGGTGAAGTATGCAAAAAGGAAGAATAATAAAAGCATTGAGTGGATTCTATTATGTGGAATCCGAAGGCAGTCTGTATGAAACACGTGCGCGCGGATTGTTCAGAAAAACGAAGGAGTCACCGCTTGTCGGTGATATGGTGACTTTCCAGATTGAAAATGAAAATCAGGGATATATCGGAGAGATACATCCGCGCAGGAATGCCCTGGTACGCCCACCGGTCGCAAATATCGACCAGGTGCTCGTAACGATGAGCATGAAGTCCCCTGAATTCAGCTATTATCTGCTGGACCGCTTCCTCGCCTATGCCGAGGCGCATGATATAGAGCCGGTCATCGTGATTACGAAGACGGATCTCGTCCAGGATGATGAATACATGGCGCAGATCGCATCAGTATACCGTTCGACGTATGACATCCATTTTACAGACCGTGATCATATCAATGAAGCGCTGAAAGATATTTTCAAAGATAAGATCAGTGTGCTGGCCGGCCAGTCGGGTGTCGGCAAGTCGACGCTTCTGAATACACTCGTACCGGAGCTCGAGCTCGACACGAATGAGATCTCCAATGCGCTCAATCGTGGCAAGCACACAACACGTCATGTGGAGCTGGTTGAAATCGGCGGCGGACTGATTGCCGACACGCCAGGGTTCAGTACAATCGAATTCAGTGAGCTCGACAAGCATAATCTGAAATTCTGTTTCCCGGATTTCAACCATTACAGCGAGTCCTGCAAATTCCGGGAATGCCAGCATATGAATGAACCGAAATGCGGTGTAAAGAATGCCGTGGCAGCAGGTGAGCTGCCGGAGAGCCGCTACAGAAGCTATACAGCCATCTATCAGGAAATTGAAAACAGAAAGGCGAGATACTAATATGGTCAAAATACTTCCGTCACTGCTGGCCAGTGACTTTGCAAAGCTTGGGGAAGATATAAGGAAAATGGAGGAGGCGGGCGCTGATATATTTCATCTGGATATCATGGACGGCCAGTTTGTGCCGAACATCTCCTATGGTCTGCCGGTCGTTGAAGCCATCAGCAGGACAGCCTCCATCCCTCTCGATGTCCATCTGATGACGCATGAGCCGGAACAGTTCATAGATGAATTCAGCAGAATGGACATCAGCATGGTGTCCTTCCATATCGAGGCGACGAATCATCCGCACAGGCTGATGCAGCGCATACAGGAAAGTGGGATGAAAGCGGGCATCGTACTGAATCCGCACACACCGGTATCCTTGATCGAGCATCTGCTTCCTGAGATAGACTTCATTCTCATCATGACGGTCAATCCAGGTTTTGGTGGACAGAAGTTCATCGGCAGCGGCGTCCTGAAGATCGAACAGCTCGATGCGCTGAGACAGGAGAATGACTATGGTTATGAAATTGAAGTGGATGGCGGCATCAACGATGAAACTGCCGGGATCTGCAGAGCGGCTGGTGCGGACCTGCTTGTCAGCGGCTCCCATCTGTTCAAATCGGAGGATTGGAAGGCTGCAGTCAGCAGAATGAAGGGGTGATTGGATGCATATGAATGTTCTGATCCGTGAGGATCAATCGGGTGCATTGAAAGAGAGGCAGGGCGAAGCCTGGACCGGCGTCGACCGGGGCGTCTATCTGCTGCTTCTTGAGGACATCACGCCGCATTATACGTATGGGGACTTCGATTCCGTCAGCAGTGCGGAATGGAAGTATATCGAGGAACGCCTGGCAGTCACCCCCGTCCCCTCGAGAAAAGATGATACAGATCTTGAGATGTGTCTCCGTGACCTGGTGTTGCGCGGCTACAGCTCGATAGATGTATACGGGGCGACCGGGGGCAGGCTCGATCATATGATCGGCAATATCTTCATGCTCATGCATGGAGATTTCAGGGAGGCGGACATCAGAATAATCGATCGGCAGAATGTCATGCAGCGGCTTGAAGCAGGGAGTCACCATGTCGAGAAGGCAGCAGGAATGAAATATGTCTCCTTCATTCCTTATGTCGAAGGCACTGAACTGACTCTCTCAGGGTTCGAGTACAATCTTGAGAGGCGCAGGCTTTCCCTCGGTGCCACACTTACGATCAGCAACGAATTTGTGGCGCACCATGCAGAAGTCCATACAGATGAACCGATAATTATGATACAATCCAAGGATGACTAGAAAAGGAGGGGTGCAGTGATTCTTACAGGTGCATTTGTCAATGGACTGGCGATTGTTGTCGGTGGTTTTCTCGGACTGGTATTTACATTCATTCCGGAATACATAAAGGACTCGATCATGAAGATACAGGCGCTGGTCATCATCACCCTCGGCATCCAGATGGTCGTACAGGCGGAAGATATCATCCTGACTCTGCTCAGCCTGATTGTCGGTGTGGTCATCGGTGAGGTCATCCGGCTCGAGGAGCTGCTCAACCGCTTCGGCCACTGGCTGGAGTTCAAGCTTGGGGATAAGCATGCGGGAACGCTATCCCAGGGGCTTGTATCCGGTACGCTCGTATTCATTGTGGGAGCCATGGCGATCGTCGGTGGTCTCGATGCCGGACTCAGAGGGTCGAATGAAGTGCTTTTCACCAAATCGATCATGGACTTCTTCATCGCCATTGTGATGACGACAACCTATGGCATGGGGGTCATCATCTCCGGTATACCGACATTTCTGTATGAGTCGGGCATCATCCTTTCCGCCCAGCAGATTGCAAGATTTGTTCCAGATCCGGTGATGGATGCAATGATCCAGCAGGTGACCGCTACCGGCGGTGTCATCCTGCTTGCCATCGGTCTCAATATGCTCAATGTCACGCATATGCGTGTCGGCAACATGATTCCTGCCATTTTTACAGCAATGTTCATGGTCTATCTGATCAACATCATCTAATAAAAAAACCATCCGACACTGTCGGATGGTTTTTTTAGATATTAAACGCGTTCAACTTTACCGGATTTAAGCGCACGAGCTGAAACCCATACTTTTTTCGGCTTGCCGTCAACCATGACTCTTACTTTCTGCAGGTTGGCGCCAAAACGTCTTTTGTTAGCGTTCATCGCGTGTGAACGGTTGTTTCCTGAAGTCGCTTTACGACCAGTGAAATAGCATTCTTTAGCCATATTTTCATCTCCTTTTATAGAAATTACCATAAACATTGATTGTTGGTTTAATTGCATACTCTAATATAATACATTATTTTATGCTTCACGTCTACATCAAAAGTTGCAGGAGTGATAGTCGGACGCAGTGCAGCAATGATTCCGATCTGTCCGAAACAGTGCAGAACAGCTGATTAGACTGGTGGATGGAAGGGAAGGTATATAGTGCACAGCAGACCTTTCAGACAACAGACGCTGTACCAGGTTTCACCTCCAATGGTTTGCGCTTACAATGGAAGTCAAATATAATACAGTAAACAGCAGATATATGGATTGCATGTATTTTTATAGGATCTTTATTTGAGGTGACGGCTCACTTGTAATCATATGTCATTTCTGCTTATAATAAAATGATGCAACAGGGGGTAGAGCAATGACTCTGGAAATAAAAAATGAACTGGGCAGCATAGATATCGCGATGGATGTCATCTCCAATATTGCCGGTGGGGCAGTAGTGGAAAGCTATGGCGTAGTCGGTATGGCTTCAAAGCATCAGGTAAGGGATGGCTTTGCGGAACTGCTCGGTAAAGAGAACTATGCACGGGGTGTCATCGTCGACAACAAGGATGGCGACATCAGCATCGACCTGTATATCATCGTAGGCTATGGAGTCAAAATCTCGGAAGTGGCGACGAATGTACAATCAACTGTAAAATATAAACTTGAAAAGACGCTTGGGCTTGATATCAAATCGGTGAATATCTACGTTCAGGGTGTCAGAATCATCAATACCGAGGACTGACCAGGGAGGATTTATTAAGTAATGGATAAGATAGATGGCAGAATGTTCAGGAATATGATTTTAAGCGGGGCCGAAAATCTTCGGCGGCATGCTGAATATGTGGATTCTTTAAACGTCTTCCCTGTACCGGACGGTGACACGGGGACGAATATGAATCTTTCCATGACCTCGGGTGCAGATGAAGTCGAGGATAAGGAAGATGTCCATATCGGTACTGTGGGGAAGCACTTCTCCAAAGGGCTGCTCATGGGCGCACGCGGCAATTCGGGTGTCATCCTTTCCCAGCTTTTCCGCGGATTTTCCAAAGCGATCGAGGAAAAGAAGGAAATAGAAGCAGCGGACTTCACAGCGGCTTTCGGAGCAGGGGTCAAGACTGCCTATAAGGCGGTCATGAAACCTGTGGAAGGGACAATTCTTACAGTTGCCAAAGACTCTGCAAACAAGGTCGAGGAGATTTCAGCAACCGAGTCTTCCATCATCACCATTATGGAAGCGGTCATCAAGGAGGCGAAGGCATCCCTTGAAAGAACGCCGGAACTGCTCCCTGTACTGAAGGAGGTCGGTGTGGTGGATTCCGGTGGACAGGGTCTTGTATACGTCTACGAAGGATTCCTTTCTGCGCTGCGAGGCGAACCGATAGAAGTGTCCGGGAAGCCGGATACGGAGACATTTGTCAATGATGAGCATGATTTTGATGAGTTCATGTCTGTTGAAGACATCGAATATGGTTTCTGTACAGAATTCATGGTACGGTTCGACTCCGGCAAGCGTGAATTCAATGAAGACGATTTCCGGCAGGATATGAGCGAGTTCGGCGATTCCCTGCTGGTCATTTCGGATGAGGAGATCGTCAAGGTCCACGTCCACACGGAAACGCCTGGCGAAGCCATGACCTACGGTGCGACATATGGTGAACTGATCAAGATGAAGATCGAGAACATGCGCGAGCAGTTCAGAGCGGTGCACCACAAGAAGGAAGCGGCACCAGCAAGAAAAGAAGGGTATGATACGGCCATCATCACTGTGTCATCCGGGGAAGGTGTCAATGAGCTGTTCAGAAGCATCGGTGCCACGCATGTCATCAATGGTGGACAGACGATGAACCCTTCAACGGAAGATATATTGAGAACCATCGAAGATGAAGAGGTCAAATCCGCTATCATACTGCCGAACAATAAGAATATCATCATGGCAGCGGAGCAGGCGCGGGATATGCTGGAGATTCCGGCAGTCGTCATCCCGACACGCTCCATTCCGGAAGGGCTCTCGAGTCTCCTGGTGTATTCACCCGAAGCAGAACTTGAAGAGAACAAGGATGCGATGGTCGCTTCTCTTGAACATGTCAAGACCGGACAGGTCACCTATGCGGTCAGGGACACGAAGATCGACGGCATCGAAATCAGGAAGGATCAGCATATGGGCATCAAGGACGGCAAGATCACCGGTGCGCATGATTCCCGTGAAGCTTCGCTGAAGCAGCTGATCGAATCCATGCTTGACGAAGAGTCGGAAATCGTCACTGTACTGATCGGTGATGAAGGGGACCCGGAAGAAGTGGACCGCATCATAGAGGCGCTTGAATCCGAATACGATGAAGTGGAATTCGAGGTTCATGATGGACAGCAGCCGGTATACAGCTATCTGCTATCTGTAGAATAGTCATAAGAATCTCATCGGTTCCAGGGAGCTGATGGGATTTTTTTGAACGGAGGGGTTTATATGAAGTATAAGAGTGTTTTTGATATCATCGGCCCGGTGATGGTCGGGCCATCGTCGTCGCATACGGCAGGCGCCGCAAGAATCGGGCTGCTGGCACGGAATCTGTTCGGCGGACAGCCGGATCATGTGGACATCTATCTATACGGATCCTTCAAGGATACGTACAAGGGGCACGGCACGGATGTGGCGCTGATCGGGGGTCTGCTCGGATTCGATACGGATGATGACCGCATCATTACAGCATACGCGCTTGCTGAAGCGTCATCGATGCAGGTGCAGTTCATCGAGATGGACGAGGAGCGCTCGCACCCGAACACTGCGCTTCTGCACCTTGTAAAGGGAACAGAACGTCTGACGGTGGAAGGCATTTCCATCGGTGGGGGCAAGATCGAGGTGGTCAGCATCAACGACTATCCGATAAACATCTCGGGCAACTACCCGGCATTGCTGGTCTTTCATAAGGATACGTTCGGCACGATTGCACGGGTGACGACCATACTGGGGAACAACCGTATCAATGTCAGCCAGATGAATGTGGCCCGCAAGGAAAAAGGGGACATTGCGCTGATGACCATTGAACTGGACGACACGATAGAGAGCGCCATCATTGAAGAAGTGCGACAGGCGTCCGGTGTCGACAGAGTAATTGAAATGAAAGAAAGCTGAGGTGGGTCATTATGTTTAAAAGTATTCAGGAAATGATAGAGAAGGCAACGGCCGAAAACAAATCGATTGCGGATATCATGATCGCCCAGGAGATGGAAGTGACGGGCCGCTCATACTTGGATATCCATAAGGACATGGAGCGTAATCTCGAAGTGATGGAGTCGGCTGTCGAAGAAGGCTTCGGTGGTGTGGAAAGTACTACCGGACTGACCGGCATGGATGCCGTGAAAATGAAAAAGTACATCGATAGTGGAAGAGGGCTCAGCGGAGAACTCACGCTCTATGCCATTGCACATGCAGTGAGTACGAATGAAGTGAACGCAGCCATGGGCAAGATCTGTGCCACCCCTACGGCCGGTTCTGCCGGTGTTGTACCCGGTGTGCTTTTTGCCATGCGTGAAAAGCACGATATAAGTCGGGAGGACATGGTGAAGTTCCTCTTCACTTCCGGTGCCTTCGGTTTTGTTGTGGCCAATAATGCAAGCATCTCTGGTGCCGCGGGCGGCTGCCAGGCGGAAGTCGGCAGCGCGAGCGCAATGGCGGCGGCAGCCCTTGTGGAAATGGCCGGGGGAACTCCTGAGATGAGTGCCCACGGTTTTGCGATTGCGCTTAAGAACATGCTTGGACTCGTATGCGATCCGGTCGCCGGTCTGGTTGAAGTGCCCTGTGTCAAAAGGAATGCGGCCGGTGCGAGCAATGCACTGACTGCAGCGGATATGGCGCTTGCGGGCATCGAATCCAGAATCCCGGCCGATGAAGTGGTCGAAGCGATGTACAAGATCGGCCTGACCATGCCGTCGGCACTGCGAGAAACCGGCCGCGGCGGCCTGGCTGCGACGCCGACAGGGGAGCGTATAAAAGCAGAGCTTTTCGGTGAGCAGTAATGCTTTCCATGTACCATGTCATCACGTCACCGCCACCTGTGGAAGATATGAAGGGTGTCGGGCCGAAACTCCGTGACAAGCTCCTTGAACTGGATATCAGAAATGCCAATGACATCGTGTTCCATCTCCCGAGCGGCTATGAAAACCTGAGTGTCATGGATCTGACCGAAGCCAGGCATAATGATAAGGTCACAGTGGCCGGTGACATCAAGACCGAACCGGCACTCGCCTTCTTCAGGGGCGGCAAGAGCCGTCTGACCGTATTCATGGAAGTCAACGGCATGTATGTCAAAGTCGTCTTCTTCAACCAGCCCTATCTGAAGGATAAGCTGAAGGTCGGAGGGTCAGCCAGAATATCCGGGAAGTTCAACCTCCATAAGCTTGAAATCAACGCGCAAAGGCTCATCTTCGATGCTTCCGGCGGCTTCCATGTGAAATACCATCTTGGTGGTGTAATGCACTCGAAGACCTTCAGCAAGATAGTAGCTGAAGTGTTTGAAAAGTGCATCTTCAACTATGATCTGCCGGAAGATCTGAAGCAGAAATACCGTCTGCTCTCCATAAGGGAAGCATTATGGCATCTTCATTTTCCGAAAAACCCGCACGATATCAATGAGGCACGACGGACAATCAAGTTCTATGAACTTTTCATCTTCCAGCTGCAGCTGATGGAGAAGCGCAGGCAGGAGCGGGTCAGGAATGAGCGGTATATCGTCGACTATGACGTCGAAGCACTCCGGGAATTCATCGACACGCTGCCATTTGAGCTCACTTCCGACCAGAAGCGGAGCGCCAATGAGATCTGCCGCGATCTGAAACAGAACATTTCGATGCACCGCCTGCTGCAGGGGGATGTCGGGAGCGGCAAGACGATCGTTGCCGGACTGGCGAGCTACGCGATCAGGACAATCGGTGAGCAGACAGCGCTGATGGTGCCGACAGAAGTGCTTGCAAACCAGCATTACCAGTCATTCATGGAAATATTCGATGGCCGGCTCAATATCGCCAAGCTGACAGGTACGACGTCGCGCAAGGAAAAAATGTACATACAGGAAGCCCTGCGTGAAGGTGAAATAGATCTCATCATCGGCACCCATGCGCTGATAGAGGATGATGTCGTCTTCAGAAGACTTTCTCTTATCATCACGGATGAACAGCACCGTTTCGGAGTCAACCAGAGGAAGCGGCTGAATGACAAGTCATACCGCAAGAATGTCCTCTATATGACTGCGACACCGATTCCGAGAACACTGTCCATCACTACATTCGGCGATATGGACATTTCGATCATCAAAGAGATGCCAAAAGGGCGGAAGCCTGTAAAAACATACTGGCGGCGATTTGATGAAACAGATGAAGTACTCGATGCACTTGCCGCTGAAATGGAGAAAGGACATAGTGCCTACATCGTGGCGCCGCTGATTGAAGAGTCGGAGACACTGGACCTTAAAAATGTGCAGGAGATCTTCCAGCTGTTTACGGACCGTTTCGGCGAAGAGAATGTCGAACTGGTCCATGGGCGCATGAAGCCGGAGGAAAAGTCTGCCGGCATGAAGCGTTTTGAATCCCATGAAAAGCCGGTGCTTGTATCGACGACAGTAATAGAAGTCGGGATCAATGTACCAAATGCCACTTTTATGGTAATATTTAACGCAGAACGTTTCGGTCTGTCGACACTCCATCAGCTGAGAGGACGGGTCGGCCGTAGCGACAAGCAGAGCTACTGCGTGCTGGTCAGCGACCCGAAGACGGAGAACGCCAAGCTCAGAATGGACATCATGACCAGTACGACAGACGGTTTCGAACTGAGTGAACAAGACCTTGAAATGCGGGGGCCGGGAGACTATTTCGGCGTCCGCCAGAGCGGTCTGCCCCAGTTCAAGGTGGCTGACCTGGCTGAAGATTACCGGGTACTTGAGCATGCACGGATGAGCGCAATCGACTATGCTGCAAAAATGGAGGCGGATGGATGAAGTATGCTCTTAGGATTTTCGGCATCGTATTGATACTTTCAGGTGTCATGCTGTTCTTTTGGCAGGATATCCGTGAAATGTTCACGGATCGCGTAAACGACCGGGTCATTGAGGCCTATCATCAGGGGGACCGTGACGTCCAGGTGAACCCGCTCGAATCATTTGTCACCGGAATTGAAGATGGCGGAGAAGTGACAGATGCCGAAGGTGCTTCTGGCACGTCAGATGCGTCAAGTGAGACCGGACCGGCAGAATTCAACATGGATAATGTGGCCGGCATCCTTTCGATAGCTTCAGCAGACATCAGAGAACCGGTTTTCAGAGGGCCGGTGACGGAAAGCAACCTGAGGAGGGGTCTGTCCTTTGTTGATGCAGGTGACCATGTCGGCATGCAGAACATCCCGATAGCAGGCCATCGTGTGGAAGGCATCGGCATCCGGTTCAATCATTTGGATCGTGCTTCTGTCGGGGATGTGGTTACCTTCGACACTGCCGAAGGTACACGGACATACGAAATCACCGATATATTCGAGGTGGACCCTTCCCAGGTCGAGGTGCTGGACCAGAAGGCAGGGGAGCCAAAGCAGCTTACGCTGATCACATGTGAGGACTATAATCCCGAAACGCTGCTCTTCGAGAAGCGGCTCATCGTCAGAGCGGCAATAGTGGAGTGATGGAATGGTGCATGCCCCGAAACCGGGCCGTGCACCTTTTTTATTTTCCCATGCCAGAAATTGTTTGAAATCGCCAAAGCAGTTATATATACTGATGTTAGTACCAACTACTAAATGAGGTTGACTTATGGCGAAATATAAGAAAAGAGAACGCCAGGAACTTCTGATCGAAAAAGTATCGACAGATCCCTTCCTGACTGATGAGCGGTTATCTGAAATGTTTGAGGTCAGTATACAGACGATCCGGCTGGACCGTCTGGAATTGAATATCCCCGAGCTTCGGGAACGCATCAAGCATGTGGCCAGGGAGGAGACGGACAAGATCCGGAGCCTTTCACTGCAGGAAGTGGTCGGCGAGATCATTGATATCGAACTCAACCATCATGCACTGTCACTCTTTATTGTAGAGGAGGGCCATGTGTTCAGGAAGAATCAGATTGCCCGTGGGCATTATCTGTTTGCTCAGGCCAATTCCCTATGTGTCGCCGTCATCGATGAGCCGCTGGCGCTGACGAAATCGGCGCAGATAGAGTTCATCAAGCCGGCAAAGCTTGGCGACAAGGTGATATCAAAGGCAGTAGTCGAGAAGATGGAAGGCAGGATTGCCGCCATTACAGTCGAATCGAAAATTGAACAGCGTCTCGTATTCAAAGGGCGTTTTGAAATGTACTATACAGGTGAAGGTGAAAAAAATGGTTAAAATTGCAGTCGATCTAATGGGTGGAGACAATGCACCTCACGAAATTGAGAAGGGCGTACTACAGGCTGTCGAAGCGGACCAGTCGATTGAAATACTGCTCTTCGGTCTCGAAGGCGCCTATACGGGCGACCATCCCCGCATACAGTTCATCGAAGTCAGTGAAAAGATCGAATCGGAAGATGACCCTGTCCGTTCAGTGAGAAGGAAGAAGGACAGCTCACTTGTCAGGGCTTGCCAGGCGGTCAAGGATAAGGAGGCGGACGCCTGCATCTCAGCCGGCAACACGGGCGCGCTGATGAGTGCCGGGCTGTTTGTGGTCGGCCGCATCAAAGGCATCGAACGTCCGGCCATCGGAACACTGCTGCCTACGACGCATGCAAGCGGCAAAGGCATGATGCTGCTTGATATGGGTGCCAATGTCGACAATAAGCCGAAGCATCTCTACCAGTTTGCGGTCATGGCGGATCTATACATGCGGGACAATGAGGGCCGCAGCAATCCGACCATCGGGCTTGTCAATAATGGCAGCGAAGAGAACAAGGGCAGCGAAATGACGAAAGAGACGTTCAGGATGCTGAAGGAGAGCGATCTGAATTTCACCGGCAACTTCGAAACACGGGATATCCTCTCCGGCAAGGTGGATATTGCAGTGACGGATGGATTCACCGGCAATATCATACTTAAAACAATCGAAGGCACTGCCATGGCACTCATGGGGGAAGTGAAGCATGCTTTTCTCAAGAACGCCAAAAACAAGATTGCAGCACTGATACTGAAAAAGGATGTACAGGGCATCAGGGATCTGCTCGACTACCGTCATTACGGTGGCGCGCCTCTGCTCGGACTGGATGGCAATGTTCTGAAGGCCCATGGATCGAGCGACAGTACGGCGATTGTATCGGCCATCAGGCAGGCGAAGAGAATGGCCCGGTCTGATGCCATAAACAAGATCAAGGAAAGTGTGGGAGAGGAATGAAGAAACTGATTCTATTTCCAGGCCAGGGCGCACAGTACAGCGGAATGGCCAAGGATATATATGAGAATTCCCCGGAGGGACGGACGCTGCTTGATGAAGTGTTCATGAATGTGGACTTCGATCTGAAATCGATCATGTTCGAGGACGATGCACGTCTGAACCAGACGGAATATACACAGCCCGCCCTGTTTGCGCACAGCCTTGCGGTGCTTGCAGCAACAGGCATCAAGGGCGATATCGTGCTTGGGCACAGCCTCGGCGAACTGCCGGCGCTTGTTCATGCCGGTGTCCTGAGTGTCAGGGATGGTGTAAGGATTGTTGCAAAGCGCGGCGAATTGATGGCCGGGAGTGAAGGCGGCGGCATGGCAGCTGTCATCGGCATGGAGCGCGAGGCGCTTGAAGCACTGTGTGCATCCCTTTCTGACGACACACGCAGAATACAGCCTGCCAATATCAACGCACCGGACCAGATTGTCGTTTCCGGCGATCGTGGACTGATCGAGTCTTTTACAGCTGAAGCGAAATCGCATGGCGCGCGGAAAGTGATGCCGCTGAACGTATCGGGCGCATTCCATTCCTACCTGATGGAACCGGCCCAGCAGGCGTTCAGGGATTTTGTCAGTGGCATCGAATTCAATGCACCGGTCATCCCGGTCATACAGAATGTCTCGGCAAAGCCCGAGACGGACCCGGAAACAATCAGAGCACAGCTCATCGATCAGCTGACACATCCGGTGCGCTTCGTCGAATGTGTCGAAGCAGCAGTGGAACAGGGTGTGACGGAAGCGGTCGAAGTCGGACCGAAGAAAGTACTGAACGGACTGGTAAGAAAAATAGATCGTTCCATCAAAACATCCAATATTGATACAATGGAACAGGTAAAGGAGTTCAACAATGGGTAATATCGCACTCGTAACAGGCGCATCAAGAGGCATCGGCAGAAGCATCGCACTGAAGCTTGCAGAAAACGGCTACACGGTCATCGTCAACTATTCCGGTTCAAAGGATAAGGCAGAAGCTGTCGTATCCGAAATTGAAGCATCAGGGGGCACGGCGGAAGCGGTGCAGTGCCATGTCCAGAACTTCGATGACGTAAAAGCAATGGTCAAGCATATTACGGATACGCATGGTTCCATTGATGTTGTCGTCAATAATGCCGGAGTGACTAAAGACAACCTGCTGATGAGAATGAAAGAGGCCGAATGGGATCAGGTCGTAGACGTCAATCTCAAAGGGACATTCAATGTCATACAGAACGTCGCCCGCCCGATGATCCGCCAGAAGGGCGGCCGGATCATCAACGTATCGAGCATCGTCGGTTCACTCGGCAATGCCGGCCAGACGAACTATGTCGCTTCAAAGGCAGGCATCGACGGCATGACGAAATCGGTTGCCAGAGAACTTGCGCCGAAAGGCATCACGGTCAATGCCGTGGCGCCGGGATTCATCGAAAGCGACATGACGGATGTACTGTCCGATGAGATCAAATCGCAGATGCTTTCCCAGATACCATTAAACCATTTCGGCAGTACGGATGATATTTCCGAGACGATTGCGTTTCTGGCATCCGGTTCCGCCCGCTATATTACCGGTCAGACCATTCATGTAAATGGTGGTATGTACATGGGCTAGACCCTGTGGTACCATTGGAGGGAGGTGAAGAATAATGGCAAACTTTGATAAAGTAAAAGACATCATCGTGGACAAACTTGGAATCGATGAGGAAAAAGTAACAAGAGATGCATCTTTCAAGGATGACCTTGGTGCAGACTCTCTAGATATCGCTGAGCTTGTTATGGAACTTGAAGATGAGTTCGAAATGGAAATTCCGGATGAGGAAGCTGAAAAGATCAACACAGTAGGCGACGCTCTGGATTACATCGACAAACTGGACGCGAAGTAATGATAAAATCCACTTTTCGAAGTGGATTTTATTTTTATGCTAAAACTTTTATTCATCATGACAATCATTTAAAATAGTGGAATGGAGGCGGATATGATGACCAGCAGAATGACTTTCAAAGCAATTGAACAGCGTATCGACAAGGACAGGCATGCAAAGCGTGGACTCGCAAAATTCCGTCAGGAATTCAAGGCATTCATCAGTCGGACGGGCATAGAGACCCGGGATGAGGCACAGTATGTACAGGCATTCATGCACAGCTCCTACATCAATGATCTGCAGATGGACAAGATATACAACAACGAGCGTCTGGAATTTCTCGGGGACGCTGTACTAGAATTGATGGTTTCAGATTATATATATGAGCGATTCAAAGAATTGCCGGAAGGCGACCTGACCAAACTCAGAGCCAATATAGTATGTGAACCCTCACTTGTAGTATTCGCAGAAAAACTTCATATGCAGCCTTTGATACTGCTCGGCAGAGGTGAGGAGAAGACGGGCGGACGTGAACGCCCATCCATCGTCTCCGACACATTCGAGGCATTTCTCGGTGCACTCTATCTGGATCAGGGTGCGGATGCAGCAAGAGGCTTCCTTGAACGCCATGTATTCCCTGAAGTGAAAGATAGAGACTATAATGCGGTCGTCGACTATAAGACCGCCCTTCAGGAGAGGATGCACAGGACGCATGGACAGAGTGTTGCATACCAGCTGCTCGAATCCACGGGTCCGAGCCACGACAAGACGTTCGTGACAGGTGTATTCACTGATGGAGCCATGATCGGCAAAGGTTCCGGACGCTCCAAGAAGGAGTCGGAACAGAAGGCCGCACGGCATGCTCTCGGAGAAATGGACGATAGGGAGAAACAGTAATGGTATATTTGAAAGCAATAGAAGCACATGGCTTCAAGTCATTCGCCGACAAGGTGGACATACGATTTGATGCCGGGGTCACCGCGGTGGTCGGCCCGAATGGTAGTGGAAAAAGCAACATCACCGATGCCATCCGCTGGGTGCTCGGTGAACAGTCAGCGCGCTCCATACGCGGCGTCAAGATGGAGGATGTCATATTCAACGGTACAACAGACCGCAAGCCGATGAATCATGCCTACGTCAGACTGTCACTCGACAACACGGCACGCACGCTGCAGATGGATGCGGACGTGGTGCACATCACGAGAAAGCTCTACCGCAATGGAGACAGCGAGTATTTCATCAACAATGACAGAAGCCGACTGAAGGAGATCAATGAACTGTTCCTCGATTCCGGACTTGGCCGCAATGCATTCAACATCATTTCGCAGGGCGAAGTGGATGAAGTATTGAACGCCAAGCCCGACCAGAGGCGCGGGCTGATCGAAGAGGCCGCCGGCGTGATGAAATACAAGCTCCGCAAGAAGGAGTCGGAAAGACGGCTTGAGGATACTGCCGGCAACCTGGACCGTGTCCATGACATCATCCACGAACTGGAGTCGCGGGTCCATCGTCTGGAGCGGGAAAGTGCCAACGCCAAGGAGTATCTTGCGCTGAAGGATGAGATGCGCCAGAGCGATATCGAAGTGACGGTCCACGATGTGGATGCGCTGCTCGCCATGCTCGAAACAGAGACGCAGTCGCTTTCATCAGTGGAGCAGTCCATCGCAGCCGACCGTGAGGCACTCGCGGACATCGAAGCACGCATGACCGGACTCGCAGAGAAAAGGGATGAACACGACCGTAGAAACCGTACACTCAATGCCAGGCTGGTCGAACTGTCCAAGAAGCTCGAGCAGACCAATGGACAGATTGCGCTCTACAAGGAGCGGAAGGACAACAAGGGCCAGGCGAGCGAAGATCTGAAAGTACGGCTCGAGAATTCAAAGGAACGGCATGATAGTCTCCGTCAGCAGCAGGCGGAAGTCCTCGAGACGCTCGGCGCGCTCGAACGGACGGCTCAGAATCTGGAGCAGGCCATCAAGGACACACGGAAAGAACGCCAGGAACTGATGAAGGACCAGAGTGGCGAGATCGAGCAGCTGAAGGACCAGTACTACGATCTGATGGTTCGGAAGACGACGCTCGAAAATGAATACCGCCGTGCAGAAGACGAGAAATCAAGGCTTGGAGACAGCATTCGTCAGAAGCAGGAACGGCTCGCATCTCTCAAGTCGGGCCTGAAGGAAGAAAAGGCGCGTCTTCAGACTTTGCAGCAGCAGTATGATGAAACACGCAGTACGCTGTCCGGAAAGCGGGAGGCATTCCAGGAAACAGACGGCAGAGTGGCCAAGCTCAAGTCCCAGTATGACAAGGAGCGGGAAAAGCTCGATACTGCGAAACGCTATATCGAGCAGCAGTCATCAAAACTCGAAATGCTGACCACCATGCAGAATGAATACCGTGGATACTATCCCGGTGCACGCTTCATTCTGAAAAACCGCAAGCCGTCGGACGGCATCGTCGGATCGGTCGGCGAGCTGCTGTCGACAGACGGTGAATATGTCAGAGCGCTCGATACTGCGCTTGGTGCACAAGCCCAGAATATCGTGGCAGCAGACGAGCATAGTGCCAAGCAGGCCATCAGACGGCTGAAGGATGCCAAGGCAGGGTTTGCAACGTTCCTGCCGATGGATATCATCCGCCACAAGCATATCCATTCCGATATCCAAAGTACGATCAGCCGTACGTCCATCGATGTACAGATCATGTCGGAGATTGTCCAGTATGAAGTGGACATTCCGAATATTGTATCCCATCTGCTCGGCACGACCCTTGTTACACAGTCGATGGATGATGCGACACAGCTTGCCCGTGAAATCGGCCATAAGCTGCGCATTGTGACTGTCGATGGTGAAACCATCATGCCGGGTGGTGCAATGTCGGGCGGCTCCAGAAATTCCAAAAGCTCCATCATCGAAAGCCAGCGTGAACATCAGGAAACGAAAGAGAAGCTTGAAGCATACCAGGAAAAAACACGGCACATGTCACAGTCCGTCACCCGGCTCGGGGAAGCGCTGGCGGATCAGATGCTTCAGAAGGACAAGCTTGAATCGGAAGGCAGGGAGATTGCCGAGCAGAATGAGACCTGTCATGCTGAGATCGGCCGCCTCACCTACCAGATAGAGGCAAAAGAAGAGAATGCGGCCATCCTTGAAGCAGAACTGAAGGCGATTGATGCGCCGCTTGATACCGGTGATCATGCTGAACAGATCAAGGCTGTCACAGCTGATCTTGAAGCACTAAATGCACGGATCAGAAGAATGAGTGCTTCCGATAAGGATAAGAAGGAGACGCTGCGGCAGCTTACAGATGAAGGCCATGCAATGGAACGGGAGCTTGCGACGGTCAAAGAACGTCTTAATCATTCGAGGAACGAAGCAGAACGTCTCGCAGCGGAACTGGCAGATGCACTATCGGCAGTCCAGGATATCACCGACCGCCAGAAGATGCTCGAGCAGGATATCGGCACGCTTGATATCGAAGCGCTTGAAGCACAGCGCGCCACATTGGAGCAGCAGGTTGCCGAGCTCTATGAAGCAACCGAAGAGGCGGCAGCCCTGCAGCACGGTTTGAAGCAGGAGTACGCCGGGCTGCAGGAAGCAAAGGACGACCATCTGAAGCGTCTGGATGCTCTGCAGGATGCTCGCAGGAAGCACAGCGGCACGAAGGAAAAGTTGGATGTACAGATTGAACAGAAGATCGAATATTTATCGGAAACATATAAAATGACGTATGATAGAGCGAGAGAGGAATATCAGGACTTCTCGAACATCGACCAGAAGCGGATGAAGATATCGCTGAACAGGAAGAGCATCGAAGAACTGGGACCGGTGAACCTCGGAGCAATCGAGGAGTTTGAGCGTGTCAATGAGCGCTACCAGTTCCTGAAGGCGCAGGAGAGCGATCTGTATGAAGCCAGGCAGACACTGCTTGAAGTCATCGAAGAGATGGACGAAGCAGTGGCTGTAAGGTTCCAGTCTGCGTATGACCAGGTCAACCAGCATTTCGGTGAAGTGTTCAGACGGATGTTCGGCGGGGGCCAGGCTGAACTCAGACTGACAGACCCCGGCAACTATCTGGAATCGGGTGTCGAAATATACGCGCAGCCACCCGGGAAGAAGCTGTCCACACTTTCACTCCTGTCCGGAGGAGAGCGCGCACTTACAGCCATCAGTCTGCTGTTCGGTATTCTGAAAGTGCGTGTCAGCCCGTTCATCATTCTGGATGAGGTGGAAGCGGCCCTTGACGAAGCGAATGTACTGCGCTATGCGCAATATTTGAAGCAGCTTTCACAGGACACCCAGTTCATCGTGATCACCCACCGCAAGGGAACGATGGAGGAGAGTGACCGCCTGTTCGGCGTGACGATGCAGGAGCGTGGGGTCAGTCAGCTGATCAGCGTCGATCTCAAGGATTATGAAGAAAATATCAGAGAGGAAGAGACAGTGTGAGCTTTCTAAAAAGATTAAAAGATAAGTTTCAGCCGAAAAGCGACCAGCCTGAGCTGCAGGAACAGGAATCGCTCGAATCCCAGAGCGAGGCGCTCGATGATGGCCTGATCAGCATAGAGGAGTTCGAGGAGTGGGAGCAGGAGCAGATCGGCTACAAGTTCAAGGCCGGCCTTGAGAAAAGCCGCGAGAAGTTCCAGAACGAGATCAATGAACTCATGGCACGCTACCGCACAGTGGATGAGGACTTCTTCGAAGCACTTGAAGAAGTGCTGATCTCAGCAGACGTCGGCTTCAATACAGTGATGGAGCTGACTGATGAACTGCGTCATGAAGCGAAAGTGAAGAATATTACGGAAACAGCCGATCTCAGGGAGACGATCGTCGAGAAGATGGTCGAAATCTATGAGCGTAACGACGACCTTCCCGAAACGGTGAATATTCAGCAGGACGACCTCACCGTCATCCTCGTGGTCGGCGTCAACGGTGTCGGCAAGACGACAAGCATCGGCAAGCTTGCCTACAAGTACAAGCAGGAAGGCAGGAATGTAATGCTTGCTGCCGGAGATACTTTCCGTGCGGGTGCAATCAACCAGCTGAAGATATGGGGAGAGCGTGTCGATGTCGATGTCATATCACAGGCTGAAGGCAGTGACCCTGCTGCTGTAATGTATGACGCCGTGAGTGCAGCAAAGAAACGCGGGGCCGACGTTCTGATCTGTGATACAGCCGGCCGTCTGCAGAACAAGGGCAATCTGATGAATGAACTGTCCAAGATCAAGAAGGTCATCCAGAAGGTTGTACCTGAAGCACCCCATGAATCCCTGCTCGTGCTTGATGCCACAACCGGCCAGAATGCACTGAGCCAGGCAAAGGCCTTCAAGGAAGTGACTGATGTCTCAGGAATTGTCCTGACCAAACTTGACGGTACCGCGAAGGGCGGCATTGTGCTGGCGATCAAAAATGAACTCGGCATTCCGGTCAAGTTTGTCGGTCTTGGCGAGCAGCTGGATGATCTGCAGGAATTCAGTGCAGAAAACTATGTCTATGGCCTGTTCGCCGATATGATCTCCGACGCCGAGGAGATTGCGGAAGATGAAGAAGGTGACAGGGTGTGATCGAAGGTCTTGAGCGCACGATGCGCATGAACTACCTCTATGACTTCTATCACACACTGCTGACAGACAAGCAGCGCAAATATATCGAACTGTACTATCTGGAGGACTTTGCCTTCAGTGAAATTGCCGAAGAGCTTGAAGTGACAAGGCAGGCGGTATATGATAATTTAAAGCGGTCGAAAGATCTGCTCGAGCATTATGAAGGCAACCTTGGCATGTACAGGAATTTTGTAACGAGACAGTCTCTCCTCAGACGTTTGAGGGAAAGGCTTGAATATAACGAAGACAAGGAAATCGCAACAATTTTAGATGAGCTTGAAGCGCTCGATTAGGAGGAGAAAATTATGGCATTCGAAGGTTTAGGAGAACGCCTCCAGGTGACGATGGATCGCATCAAGAGCAAGGGGAAGGTCACAGAGTCGGATGTAAAGGTGATGATGCGGGAAGTACGTCTGGCGCTGCTTGAAGCCGACGTCAATTTCAAAGTCGTCAAACAGTTCGTCAACCAGGTCAAGGAACGTGCCCTCGGATCCGACGTCATGCAGTCCCTGACACCGGGACAGCAGGTCATCAAGATCGTCAGGGAAGAGCTGACGGATCTGATGGGTGGAGAGAATCAGAGGATCAATCTCGGTACGAAGCCGCCGACAGTCATCATGATGGTCGGCCTGCAGGGTGCAGGTAAGACGACGACCGCAGGCAAGCTTGCTCTGCATCTCAGAAAGAATTTCAACAAAAAGCCGATGCTTGTTGCCGGCGATATATATCGTCCGGCGGCCATCGACCAGCTGGAGACGGTCGGCAGGCAGATCGACGTGCCGGTATTCTCGCTCGGTGACCAGGTCAAACCGCAGCAGATCGTGACCGAAGCACTGGCTCATGCCAAAGCAGAGCACCTGGATACGGTCATCATCGATACCGCGGGCCGCCTGCATATTGATGAGAACCTGATGAACGAGCTGAAGGATATCAAGGAGATCGCCAATCCGCATGAAATCATGCTCGTTGTCGATGCAATGACCGGCCAGGACGCGGTCAATGTCGCAGAGTCATTCAATGACCTGCTCGACATCACAGGTGTGACACTGACCAAGCTTGATGGGGACACACGAGGCGGTGCAGCACTATCCATCCGTACTGTGACCGAAAAACCGATCAAGTTCGTCGGTATGTCCGAGAAGATGGACGGGCTTGAAGCCTTCCACCCGGACCGCATGGCCCAGCGCATACTCGGCATGGGAGATGTACTTTCCATCATCGAAAAGGCCCAGGCCAATGTGGATGAGACGGACCAGAAGGCACTTGAGAAGAAGATCAAGGACCAGAGCTTTACACTGGATGACTTCCTTGCACAGATGGATCAGGTCAAGAACCTCGGTCCACTGGATGAACTGCTGAAGATGATGCCTGGTGCCAACAAGATCAAGGGGCTCGACCAGATGCAGATGAGCGGCAAGGAGATCGACCACGTCCAGGCCATCATCCGTTCGATGACCATGGCTGAACGTGAAAATCCCGGCATCATCAATGCCAGCCGCAAGAAGCGGATTGCCAGAGGCTCAGGCCGCAGTCTGCAGGAGGTCAACCGTCTTCTCAAGCAGTTCGGCGATATGAAGAAAATGATGAAGCAGATGACAAGCCAGAAGGGCAAGAAGAAGAATCCATTCGGCAATATGGGTCTGCCATTCTAAAACTGCTACCCTGTAAAGGAAAAAGTCTTTACAGGGTATTCTATTTCTGTTATAGTAGTAAAAGTGAAATTGAGAAATCGAAAGGAGTTAATAAAAAATGGCAGTTAAACTTAGATTGACACGCATGGGTTCCAAAAAGAAACCTTACTACCGTATCGTTGTTGCAGATTCCCGCAGCCCAAGAGACGGTCGTATCATCGAACAGATCGGTTCATACAACCCGGTTATAAAAAGTGATGACAATGTAACACTTGATGAAGAAAAAGCACTTGCATGGTTGCAGAATGGTGCAAAACCAAGTGATACAGTACGTAACATCCTGAGCAGCAAAGGTGTTATGGAACGTTACCACAATGCTAAACTCGGGAAATAATCCCGTATGAAACAACTGCTTCAAACAATTCTTGAACCGATGCTCGAACATCCCGAAGCGCTTGAGATCGAAGTGGAGGAGACGGAATATGATGTCTCTGCGAGGATCAGAGTCCACGAGGACGATGTCGGCCGTGTAATCGGCAGGCGCGGCCGCATGATAAAAGCGGTGCGCACCATCCTGTCGAATGCAAATCACGGCAGTTCAAAGAAAGTGTTTGTTGATGTCGACTAGGCACACCGGGCGGTGTGCCTTTTTTATATCATTACCAATTTGAGGAGGCAAATAATGAAAATCAGTATCGGCCGCCTGGTCAATTTTCACGGCATCCGTGGAGAAGTGAAAGTGCTGAGCGATTCGGACTTTGCAGAAGACCGCTTTTCACCCGGCAGCAGTGTGGAAGTAAAAGGGACTTCCTATACCATCGACAGCTACCGCAAGCATAAGAACTTCCATATGCTTAAATTCAAAGGTGTGGGCAATATCAATGAAGTGGAGCATCTGAAAGGATCGGATGTGCTTCAGGAAGCAGAGGCAGTGGACGTTCCGCTTGAGGAAGGGGAATACCACTACAGGGACATCATCGGTCTTGATGTATTGCTTGAAGAGACGCTGGAACCGATCGGTACGGTTTCCGACATATTCGAGACCGGTGCAAATGATGTCTGGGTGGTCGATGGTGACAGGCAGTATATGATTCCCTATATTGAAGATGTGGTGAAGAATATCGATCTCGAACGGGGTCATATCATCATCCATCCGATGGAGGGGCTGCTGGATTGAATATTCATTATTTGACACTGTTCCCGGAAATGTATGAAGGTGTACTCAATACGTCCATCCTCGGGCGGGCAAAGGAGAAGGGCATCGTCAGCTACAATGCAGTCAATTTCCGCGACTATTCCGGAAACAAGCACAACAAGGTCGATGACTATCCGTATGGCGGCGGTGCCGGCATGGTACTGAAGCCTGAACCTGTATTCAACGCAATGGAAGCAATGGATCTCAAGTCGCCGCGTGTCATACTGATGTGCCCGCAGGGCCGTCCATTCGATCAGAAGATGGCGGAGGAACTCAGCGAAGAGGAGGACATCGTCTTCATCTGCGGACATTACGAAGGATATGATGAACGCATCCGTACACTCGTGACGGATGAAGTGTCAATCGGCGACTACGTACTGACCGGGGGGGAGCTTGCGAGCATGACCATGACGGATGCCATCGTCAGACTGATCCCCGGTGTACTGAGCCGCGAGGAGAGCCACCAGGAGGATTCCTTCAGCACCGGACTGCTCGAGCATCCGCACTATACGAGACCCAGGGAATACCGAGGCATGGAAGTGCCTGAAGTACTGCTCAATGGCAACCATAAGCTGATCGAGGAATGGCGCCGTGAGGAGAGCCTGAAACGCACAAGGGAAAGAAGGCCGGACCTGCTTTCCGGCAAGTAGCACATATTTACATTTTACCCGTTGAAAGCGGCGGATGATTATGGTAATATTATACGAGTGTCAAAGCACACATATACACAATCATCCGCTGCTATGTTCGGCAAGATAATTGGAAGAAGGAGAAGATAATATGTCACAGCAATTAATCAATGAGCTGACAAAAGAACAGCTTAAATCAGATCTGCCACAGTTCAAGGCCGGAGACACTGTACGTGTTCACGTACGTATCGTCGAGGGTTCACGCGAGCGTGTCCAGATCTTCGAAGGTGTAGTAATCAAACGTCGCGGAGGCGGAATCTCCGAAACATTCACAGTCCGCAAGATTTCCTACGGTGTTGGTGTTGAGCGTACATTCCCTGTACACACTCCAAAAATCGAGAAAATCGAAGTGACACGCCGTGGTCGTGTACGTCGTGCGAAACTGTACTACCTGCGCAACCTGCGTGGTAAAGCTGCACGTATCAGAGAAATCCGATAGAACCACAAAAATGCCTGACAGTTCACCTGTCAGGCATTTTTTATTTGAATCGGCGTTTCAGTCTGTTTCTGATCCCGAACAGGTCCAGATAGATGAAGCTGATCAGCAATGAAAGGATGCTTATCATGAGTGTCACCAGGAAGTATGGCGGTGAGTAGGAGATTGTGATGACCCGGTCGTCTGCACCAGGTTCAAAACCGGTCATCAGATAGTTTGCACGGAATGCATCAAGGTCCCCGGAAGCATCACCTGCAACCTTCATGCCGTCGCGATAGACGATTGGCACACTGGCTATTCCTGCTCTCGGTTCTGCCAAAGTAATCTCGTAGGTATTGCCTTTTTCGGATACGGTGTACTCTGGATCTGCTTTTTCACTTTCCTGTTCAAGTGTCTGGTAGTCTTCAATGCGGATGGACTGCAGTTCCACTGCATACTTCCCGCTTGAGAAGGTGATCGGCACTTCTTCCTGCAGTTCGACACGATATAGAAGATCATCTGCATATGTCCGGTATTTGCTTGTGGCGAAAAGCCTTTCATTCGGATAGCCGTCGACATTGATGGTGAACCGTTTGTTGGGTTCGATCATTTCGACGTGCATTTCAATATAGACATCTGCATTGTCATACTGGTCGACCAGCGAACTGAAATTCAAATTCAGACCGCCACCGTCTTCAGGCACATCAAGTACGCCATCGGAAAGGGTGGCATTCTGTGCCTCCACCGGAACTTCGTCGATCAGATTTTCTGTCGGTTCTGCCTGAGCGGTCGGTTCGAGCGCATCTGTCACAATTCCGTTGATCATCGCATGCTCGCGTGCGAGCGGGTGATCGAGCGCATCCGGATTGTAGACATCCGTGGCATATCTGATGAAGGGCAATGGGGCGTCATTCTCATAGATCGTATATGTGCCGTCATCCGTGATCGGACTGAACTTCAGTGGAATGCCGTAAGTATCTTCATCCCGCATCATGTAGTCCACATTGAACAGCGAGAAAAGGTTGCTGCGCGACTGGAAGGTGGAGTAGCGGCTGATGGTCTCATAGCGGATATTCACTTTCAGGTCATTATAGTAGAAGTCGATGATTTCCCCATCGATGATGCTCGAATAGATGCTTGTGCCGTTGAAGCCCATGTACATCGGTGTATTATCCTGATCCCTCACCTTATAGTCGAGCTTCTGTTCAGGGGCTTTCATATCCTGGATCCGTTCGATGTTATATTTCTGGCGGTCACTGGCATAGTGGTTGCTGTTGATATAGAAAAGATGGTTGCGGTCGGTGATGCCGTCATGGTAGATCTGTGTATTGGTGTGGGAGGCACTCACCACTGCTGTAAACAGGACGAGCAGCACGGCATTCACACCTTGCAGTACAGGCTGTCTGCCTTTCAGATAGACGAGCAGGAAGCCTACCAGATGGATGACGGGCACCATGTATACCCAGATGACGACATCCTCCTTGAAGTATATCGATAGGGCCAGAATGATGTAGACCGGTATCAGACTGACTGCGTACTGCCTGATGCCTACTTCCCTGAAACGGGTGAGATACTGTGCAATGAGCACGGCATGGAAGAATACAAGCATGTAGTGCCAGCGCTTCTGCGGCTGCTGGAATCCATTGAACAGCATGTCGATATAGGGTGACAGTGTAAACAGCATGAAGATGATGGTCAGTACGGCGAATACTCTATAGAAGTAGCGTGTATACAGTTTCGGCGTGAACAGGGCCTGGATCGCAATGAACAGGATGATGACAAGATAGTTCTCATAGAAGATATTATCCTGCCAGTCCAGTTCTGAAAACATCGGCACATCCACTTCATACTCGCGGTCGTCGTTGTTCAGGAAGCCCCGTACGGCATGGAAGAACGCAACGACGGATATGCCGGCCCCGATCAGGGCGGAAGGCACGGCAAGCTTCAATGTCTGGATGCGGGGCAGGTCACTCTGCCGCCTGAAGATGAGACGGACCGCCAGATAGACGACGGCGATGATGAGCTGGTAGTAGCCGAAGTAGAAATTGTTGATCAGTGTGGCGGCCGTTGCAAATATGAACAGGCCGGGTTTCTTTTTGCGGATGACGAGTTCGAGTGCCCAGAGTGTAAGCGGCAGCCATATGAAGACGTCGCTGAAAAAGGACCAGAAGACCGTAAACCTGAAATAGGTCGGAGAAGCAGCGAATATGAAGCCGCCGATGATGCCATGAAGCGGTCTGACGCCGATGGTCAAAAGGAACCGGTATGTAAAGTAGATGATGAGGAACGCTTTCAGGATTGATATGAAAAATGCATTGAATGCCCAGAAATCCACCGTCGACGTGTCGAAACCGGTCAGTATCTCACCGGCTCTGACGAAGATGATGTTGATATAATAGATGATATTCGTCGAATAGTAGTAGGCGAGGTCCGTATAGAAGTCTCCGCCGAGTCCGAAATCGGTATCGTAGAACCATGTGCCTTCCTTGAACTTTTCATAGAGATAGAGCTGCATGGGCAGCATCTGCTCGAGCCCATCATTGGCACCTGTCATGAATACCTGTTTTTTTGTGTCATCAGGTGCAACCAGGCGCCACAGTACGTAGACATGGGAGATGACCGCGAGAAGTGCGATGATCATGATGTTTCTCATCCCTTGCAGCCTCGATTTCATTGTATCCATCCAATCAACCTTCCTTATCTTTCAGTACCCACCGTGTAATGCCGTAGGTGATCGGTACAGTGATGATGAGCACCGGCAGGGGTGCGATGATTTCATTCCATCCCAGCTGGTCGACCAGTACATAGAGAAGCAGCGTCTGCATGCCCATGTTGATGACCTGAGTGAGGGGGAACTTGAGAAACTTCAGCAGTGTCGGTCTGACGCCATATACGAAGTGGCAGTTCAGAAAATAGGAGATGATGAAGGCCGTGATGAATCCTCCGAAATGCGCTGCAATATAGAACAGGCCGGCGTATACCAGGATGGTGTACACACCGTAGTAGACGGCCGTATTGATCAGGCCGACAAGGACGAAACGGATGAATTCACTGGTGATACTGCTTCTCATGGCGTCCTCCCTGCTTTGTTTCATTCCCTGACGATTCCCTGACGATATATTTCGGCCGGTTCTTGGTCTCGATATAGATGCGGCCGACATACTCGCCGATGATGCCGAGTGAAAAGAGCTGGATGCTGCCGAGCAGCAGCAGGCTGGCAATGATGGTGAAGTAGCCGGGCACTTCCACACCATGAACGGCAATATTCACGAACATATAGAGAATGTAGGCAAGGGAAGCCATGAGGACGACGAGCCCCAGATAGAAGCATACTCTGAGCGGCCGGTGGTTGAAAGCGCTGATGCCATCTATCGCATAATCGAGAAGTTTCAGCGGATTGAATGTTGAACTGCCGGACTCGCGCTCGATATGATCGAATTCTATGACTGTCTTATTGAACCCGACCCATTCGAAAATGCCTTTTGAGAAGCGGTTGTTTTCGCTCAGTGTCAGAATGGCCTCGACCACTTTTCTTGAAATCAGCCTGAAATCTCCTTCGCCGTCCTCAAGATGCACAGTACTGGTGAAATTCATCAATTGATAGAAGAGCTTCGATGGCAGACGGCGGGAGAGCGGTTCCTTGGCCTTATTCCTTTTCGCGACCACCTGGTCGAAGCCTGCTTCATACTGCTCTATGAGTTCCGCAATCAGTGACGGGGGGTGCTGCATATCCCCATCCATGATGATGACGGCGTCTCCCGACGCCTTTTCGAGGCCGGCAATGATGGCAGCTTCCTTGCCGAAATTTCTGGAAAATGAAAGATAGCTGATTTTCGGACCGGCTATTTCCCTGAGCTCGGTCAGTGTCCCGTCAGTCGACCCGTCATCGATGAAGATGACCTCATACGGCCGGCCGAGTACTTTCATCACCGAGACGATCTCTGTGTGCAGTGCGGGTATATTTTCCGCTTCATTGAGTACAGGAACAACGATCGAAATCATTTTCCCACCTCCTGTCATTTTATTAAACATTGGTATTATTATATAATATAGAAATAAAATAATGAAACAAAACAAAAGATATATATAAGTAGAGGTGCACTATAATGAGTATCAACTGGTTTCCAGGCCATATGGCCAAAGCAAGAAGAGAAGTGGAAGAGAATCTGAAGAAGGTGGATGTGGTGATCGAGATACTGGATGCAAGAATCCCTCATTCAAGCCATAACCCGATGCTGGATGAAATCACCCAGCATAAGCCGAGAGTCGTTGTACTGAACAAAGTCGATATGGCAGACAGAAAAGAGACGGACGCATGGATGGCGCGATTCAAAAGCGAGGGCAAGTACCCTGTGGCACTTGATGGCAGAAATAATCACATCATCAAAAAGATAGAGCCGTTGGCAGTCCGGGCAACAGCCGAAATTTTTGAGCGGATGGAGAAGAAGGGGATCGGCCGCCGCGCAATCCGCGCGATGATCATCGGCATACCGAATGTCGGCAAGTCGACCGTCATCAATAATATCGCCAAAAAGAAAATCGCAAAGACCGGCAACACTCCGGGTGTAACGAAACAGCAGCAGTGGATCAAGGCAGGAGAGCAGATGGAGCTGCTCGACACACCGGGTATTCTATGGCCGAAGTTCGAAGATGAAATTACGGGGAGGAAGCTGTCTTTGACAGGTGCGATCAAGGATGCGGTCGTCCCCCTTGATGAAGTGGCCATCTACGGCATCGAGTTCCTCCTGGCGCATGATCCGGAGCGTTTCAACCAGTTCTACAACATCAATGTATCGCCATCCGATGAAATCGTCGATGTCTTCGACGCCATCGGCAAGTCGCGCGGCCTGAAAGCCGGCGGCAACGAGATCAACTATGAAGCGGTCACCAACCGCATCATCTACGATATACGCAACGGCAAGATCGGCGGCTATACGTTTGATAAGGCAGATGCATGAAGACGATAAAAGAGATCGAAACGGAAGTGTCGGCCTATACTTCAATGGATGAAATCAGTACATCCATCCATGCCGGCGATGACCGCAAAGGGGTCATCAGACTGCTTGAAAAGCATCGCAGGCGCCTCCGGAGCGAACAGGCGCAAAAGGACAAGTACAGCGCAATGAGCCGCTATGAGAACAGTCTCCGGGGCGAGGTCCGCCATATCGCAGGCATCGATGAAGCAGGACGCGGCCCGATTGCCGGTGAAGTGGTGGCTGCCGCTGTCATACTGCCGGAAGGTTTCTACCTGCCGGGCCTCGATGACTCGAAGAAGCTGTCACTGAAAAAGCGGCTGGCTTTCCGGGAAATCATCATGGAACAGGCGGACTACGGCATCGGCATCGCCAGCGTCCGGGAGATCGATGAACTGAACATCTATCAGGCCAGCCGTCTGGCCATGAAGCGGGCGGTCGAGAACCTGGATGCTGTTCCGGGTCATCTGCTGGTCGATGCCATGACACTGGACACAGGGATTCCCGAAACTTCGATCATCAGAGGAGATGCCAATTCCGTGTCGATAGCAGCAGCCAGCGTCATCGCCAAAACGGAACGTGACATGATGATGGCGGCCTATGATTCATCTTATCCGGGATACGGATTCGGGGGCCACAAGGGGTATGGAACAAAGGATCACCTGGAAGCGCTTCATACCCTTGGCGCAAGCGAGATCCACAGGCAGACATTCGAGCCTGTAAAAAGTATTCTTTTCTCTAGATAATTTTGTGAATTCAGTTTACTTATATGAATACCTTTTCTATAATTGGGTGGTAAGGTTTAAAAAAGTCTTAGGAGGATGAACATGAATATCCATGAGTATCAAGGGAAAGAAATTTTTCGCTCCATGGGCGTAGCCGTGCCTAACGGTAGTGTGGCGTATACACCTGAGGAAGCTGTGGAAGCAGCAAAAACTCTAGATTCCAGTGTATATGTTGTCAAAGCACAGATCCACGCCGGTGGCCGCGGTAAAGCAGGCGGTGTCAAAATCGCCAAATCACTTGATGAAGTGAGAGAATACGCCAAAGAACTTCTCGGTAAAGTCCTCGTAACACATCAGACGGGCCCTGAAGGCAAGGAAGTGAAACGTCTCCTTGTCGAAGAAGGCTGTGATATCCAGAATGAATTCTACATCGGCTTCGTCATCGACCGTGCAACTGACCGTGTCGTACTGATGGGCTCTGAAGAGGGCGGTACGGAAATCGAGGAAGTGGCGGCAGAAACGCCTGAAAAGATTTTCAAGGAAGTCATTGATCCTGTAGTCGGACTCATGCCGTACCAGGCAAGAAGACTGGCGTTCAATATCAATATTCCGAAGGAATCCGTAGGCAAGGCAGCCAAACTCATGCTTTCCCTATACAATGTGTTTACTGAAAAAGACTGTTCCATTGTAGAGATCAATCCACTTGTTACTACTGGAGAAGGCAGCGTGCTCGCATTGGACGCCAAAGTCAACTTTGATGCCAATGCGCTCTTCAGAAACAAGGATATTGTTGAACTCCGTGACAAGGATGAAGAAGATCCGAAGGAGATCCAGGCATCCAAATACGATCTTTCCTACGTTGCACTTGATGGCAACATCGGCTGCATGGTCAATGGTGCAGGTCTTGCCATGGCAACCATGGATACGATCAACCACTTTGGCGGCAGACCCGCGAACTTCCTCGATGTAGGGGGCGGCGCAACGACGGAGAAAGTGACGGAAGCCTTCAAGATCATCCTCGGTGATGAAGGGGTCGAAGGCATATTCGTCAATATTTTCGGTGGAATCATGAAGTGTGATGTTATTGCCGAAGGTGTCGTCGAAGCCGTCAAAAACGTCGGTCTGGAAATTCCGCTTGTTGTCCGTCTGGAAGGTACGAATGTCGACCGCGGCAAGGAGATCCTCGAGCAGTCCGATTTCGACATCATTCCGGCAAGCACAATGGCGGAAGGTGCCAAGAAGATCATCGAAGCAGTCAATCAAAATAAATAATAACGGAGGAATCTACTGTGGGTGTATTTATCGATAAGGATACAAAAGTCCTAGTTCAAGGTATTACTGGATCAACAGCACTGTTCCATACGCAGCAGATGCTTGAATATGGCACGAAGATCGTTGCTGGTGTCACACCAGGCAAAGGCGGCCAGGAAGTCGAAGGCGTGCCTGTATTCAATACGGTCGAAGAAGCAAAAGAGAAGACAGGCGCAAGTGTTTCCGTCATCTATGTGCCGGCACCATTTGCTGCAGATGCAATCGTCGAGTGTGCCGATGCTGAGCTTGACCTTGCCATCTGTATCACAGAGCACATTCCGGTACTCGATATGGTCAAGGTGAAGCGCTATCTGGAAGGCAAGAAGACCCGTCTTGTCGGACCGAACTGTCCGGGTGTCATCACAGCGGACGAGTGCAAGATCGGCATCATGCCGGGCTACATCCATAAGAAGGGCCACGTCGGCGTTGTCAGCCGTTCAGGCACACTGACTTATGAAGCGGTGCATCAACTGACAGAAGCCGGAATCGGCCAGACAACAGCTGTCGGAATCGGCGGAGACCCGGTAAACGGCACGGATTTCATCGACGCATTGAAGGCGTTCAATGAGGATTCCGAGACGGAAGCGGTCGTCATGATCGGCGAAATCGGCGGTACAGCTGAAGAGGAAGCGGCTGAATGGATCAGAGACAACATGAACAAGCCGGTTGTCGGATTCATCGGTGGTGTAACAGCGCCCCCAGGCAAACGCATGGGCCATGCGGGTGCCATCATTTCAGGCGGCAAGGGAACTGCAGACGAGAAGATCAAGACGATGAATGCATGCGGCATCGAGACTGCAGACACACCATCCGAAATCGGGGAAACACTGATTGCACGCATCAAAAAAGAAGACGGCCTCTATGAGAAGTGTCTGACTGTAAAGTAATTGTCATATAAGCTGATGAAACTGTTCAAAAGCACGGAATCCCGTTTGGGAATCCGTGCTTTTTTGCATTTATTTCCAAACGATTTAACTGGATGGTAAACAGCAGGCTGGCCAGTTTCTACTATAATTATTCTTATGAATAAGGAGGTGTCCCATGGACAGGATCTGTTTAAGTTTTGCAGGCGTGACTGCACATGAATATAAAGTGCTGAATGGAAAAATAAATGAAAAAATGACGGGCGGATTAAGACAGAAAGTATCCTATGCAAAAAGTCTAGAAGGCGAATTGCTCGCTCAAAGTCTGACGGACGAAGGAATCGGGTATATGACCATTGAAGATGAAAATTATCCGGTCCTGCTCAAGGAGATCCACGATCCGCCATACATCCTGTACTACCGGGGAGAAGCTGCTCTCATGCAGAGGCGGATGCTCGGTATTGTCGGCAGCAGGAAGGCGACCTGCTATACCGGAACCGGACTCAAAAGCATTCTTCCGGAACTGGACAGGGATATCGCAATAGTCTCCGGGCTGGCACATGGTGCGGATGATCTGGCACACTTGAAAGCGATGGAGAATGGCTTCTCGACAATCGGTGTGCTTGCATTCGGCCATGGGACCCATTATCCTCGGAGCACATGGAATACCAGACTCAAAATGGAGGGCGAAGGGCTCGTCATCAGTGAATATCCGCCAGCCACACAGGTCGCAAAGTGGCGCTTTGTTGCACGCAACAGAATCATAGCGGGACTGTCGGAAGGTATCCTCGTCACTGAAGCCGAGGCCAGAAGCGGCAGCCTGATTACGCTTGATATGGCGCTCAATGAGAACCGTCATGCCTACTGCATGCCGGGGAATATCCATGCCCTGCAGTCGAAAGGGACGAACTTGAGAATCCAGGAAGGTGCCAAAATGGTGCTGTCCGGTGCGGATATAATGGAGGATTTCAACAGCTAGTTTTCAGGGAAACATGAAAATTTAAAATATATTATAGTTGACAAACAATTTTACTTCACTGTATTATTTGGATTTGAAAACACAACAGAAGGGGGCAATCGGGCTGTGGCAGATAATCTGGTCATTGTAGAATCACCTGCAAAAGCAAAAACGATAGAGAAGTACCTCGGCAAACGATACAAGGTTGTTGCGTCGATGGGTCACGTTCGTGATTTGCCTCGCAGTCAAACGGGGATAGATACTGAAAACAATTATGAGCCTAAATATATTACAATTCGCGGGAAAGGGCCTCTACTCAAGGATTTGAAGAAAGAAGCCAACAAAGCGAAGAAAATATTCCTGGCGAGTGACCCGGACCGCGAAGGTGAAGCAATCGCATGGCACTTGAGCCATGCACTTGGAGAAGATAAGGAATACTACAGGGTAGTGTTCAATGAAATAACAAAGGATGCAGTAAAGGACAGCTTCAAGCACCCGGGGGAGATCAACCAGAAGCTTGTGGATGCACAGCAGGCACGCCGCATACTCGATCGTCTGGTCGGCTATAATATCTCACCTGTATTATGGAAGAAAGTGAAAAAAGGGCTGTCTGCCGGCCGTGTACAGTCTGTTGCGCTCAAGCTGATCATCGATCGTGAAAATGAAATCAGATCGTTCAAACCGGAAGAATACTGGACGATCACCGGACAGTTCAAGTATGGCAAAAGCACTTTTGAGGGCAAGTTCAACCGTCTGGCTGATGAGAAGGTCAAGCTGAAGACGAATGAAGATGTCAAATACGTCCTGTCCAAGCTCGATGGTGATGCATTCAATGTTGATTCTGTTGAAAAGAAGGAGAAGAAGCGTTTCCCGGCCAAGCCGTTCACGACTTCCTCCCTCCAGCAGGAAGCAGCGAGAAAGCTCAACTTCAAAGCAAGGAAAACAATGATGGTCGCCCAGCAGCTCTACGAAGGGATAGACATCAAGAAGGCCGGAACAATCGGTCTGATCACTTATATGAGAACCGATTCCACGCGGATCTCTCCTGTCGCACAGAAGGAAGCGACCGATTATATCGAGAATGAATACGGCAACAGCTTTGTCGGTCCAAAGCCATCCGGCAGGAAGACTGAAGGCAGCCAGGATGCCCATGAGGCAGTCCGTCCGACTTCAGCAAACCGGACGCCTGAGAATATGAAGCAGTATCTGACACGGGACCAGTACAGACTGTACAAACTCATCTGGGACCGTTTCATCGCCAGCATGATGGCACCTGCAATACTGGATACTGTACGTATGGAAATGTCGAATAACGGCGTAATCTTCAGAAGCAATGGCCAGACGATCAAGTTCAAGGGCTTCATGCAGATCTATGTGGAAAGCAAGGATGACGAAGAGGAGGAGCTCAACAACCGTCTGCCGGAAATCGCGGAAGGCGAAACGACAAAATCCGAACAGATCGATCCAAAGCAGCACTTCACACAGCCACCGCCGCGCTTTACTGAAGCCAGGCTCGTCAAGACACTTGAAGAAGTGGGCATCGGCCGTCCATCGACCTATGCACCGACGCTTGATACGATCCAGAAGCGGAACTATGTCAAAGTCGATCAGAAGCGTTTCATACCGACAGAACTCGGAGAAATCGTCAACCAGTCGGTGACCCAGTACTTCCCGGATATCATCGATGTCGATTTTACACGGACGATGGAGAAGAGCCTTGATGATATCGCTGAAGGCGATGCGTCATGGGTGGCCGTCATCGACGAATTCTATAAAGGTTTCGAGCCCCAGGTGTCCCGGGCGGATGAGGAAATGGAGAAGATAGAGATCAAGGACGAGCCTGCCGGTGAGGACTGCGAAAAATGCGGTTCGCCGATGGTCTACAAAATGGGCCGCTACGGCAAGTTCATGGCATGCTCCAATTTCCCCGACTGCCGCAACACCAAGGCGATTGTCAAATCGATCGGCGTCAAATGCCCGAAATGCAACGAAGGCGATGTCGTCGAACGCAAGTCGAAGAAGAACCGGATCTTCTACGGCTGCGACCGCTATCCGGAATGCGACTTCATCTCATGGGATCGTCCGATCGGCAGAAATTGTCCGAAGTGCGAGCACTATCTGGTCGAGACCAAAAAAGGCAAGAAGGCAAAAGTGAAATGTACCAACTGTGATTATGAAGAAAAGGCTGAATAATTAAGGCATCCATATTTTTATATGGGCCTTTTTATTGGGTCCGAGCAAAATATTATAAATATTCGTATTATTTTGTGCAAAATAGAATCAAATGGTTTAATATGTATTATTGGATACAAGAAATCAGTGCCCTGTAACAGCGGCGGTATCCCGAATGTTCAAGTGTTTCTGCAGAGAAATACAAAGGTGAAGGCGGGGGTTTTATGGATCATCTTGAAAAGTTCTTGCAGCAGCTCACATACCAGCGGAATCTTTCTGCGCATACAGTCGACAACTACAGGAGGGATATTTCGGAGTTCCTTCTTTTCCTCGGCGAGGAGGGCCTGAGCATTGAGACCTTCAAGTACATGGATGCAAGAAACTATCTCAACATGCTGTATCGGAAGCAGTTGAAGAAATCCACAGTATCCAGAAAAATATCAGCTTTACGAAGCTTCTATAATCATCTGATCGACAAGGGTGCCATTTCTTCCAATCCATTTACAAGCCTGCCGAATCCGAAGAAGGAAAAGCCGCTCCCCGGCTTCCTCTACGAAAATGAAGTACGGGGACTTTTCGATTCCCTGGATCGGAACGCGAAAATGCATGAGCGGGATCTGGCCATTCTGGAGCTGTTCTACGCGACAGGCATGCGGGCTTCCGAGCTGCTTGGCCTGACATTGTCGCGCATCGATTTCGACCATGGTCTGCTTAAAGTCGTCGGCAAGGGAAATAAGGAAAGAATATTGCCCTTCGGGACACATGCTTCCGATGCATTGAAGTGCTACATCGACAAGCATCAGGACAGGATCGAAGCGGATGGCCCTCTGTGGATCAACCACCGGGGTGGCCCTCTGACAGATAGGGGTCTCAGGTATGTCATCGACATGCTGGTCAAAAAAAGTGCCAGTGATCTTCATCTGCATCCGCATAAGATCAGGCACACCTTTGCGACGCATATGCTCAACAACGGGGCTGACCTGAGAGCCGTGCAGGAACTGCTCGGCCATGAATCACTGTCGACGACCCAGAAATATACGCATGTGTCCAAGGAGCAGCTTAGAAAAACCTATCTTGAGCATCATCCAGCTAATCAGAAGAGGTGAAACAATGGCAATAAAAGGTACAACGATATTTGCCATCCGTCATAACGGTAAGATGGCGATGGCAGGCGACGGACAGGTGACACTCGGCAACCAGGTCGTCATGAAGCATACCGCACGAAAAGTCAGACGCCTGTTCGATGACAAGGTCGTCGCAGGGTTTGCCGGCAGTGTAGCGGATGCATTCACACTATTCGAGAAGTTCGAAGCGAATCTCTACGCGTACAACGGCAACATGACGCGGGCAGCTGTAGAGCTTGCCAAGGAGTGGAGAGGCGACAAGATCCTAAGGCAGCTCGAAGCCATGCTTATTGTCATGGACAAGGAGACACTGCTGCTTGTCAGTGGCACAGGGGAAGTCATCGAACCGGATGACGGCATCCTTGCCATCGGCAGCGGCGGGAACTTCGCACTCAGTGCAGGTCGTGCCATGAAACGCCATGGAGATGCGCTCAGTGCCGAGACGATTGCCAGGGACAGCCTGCTCATTGCAAGCGAAATCTGTGTCTTTACAAATGACCATATCACTGTGGAAACGATCGAATAAAAGGAGCGTTTGAATTGAGACAAAATCTTACTCCAAGGGAGATTACTGCGAAGCTTGATGACGATATCATCGGTCAGCAGGAAGCGAAACGCAAAGTGGCGATCGCAATGCGCAACCGCTATCGCCGCATGCTGCTTGACCCTTCACTGAAAGATGAAGTCATCCCTAAAAATATACTCATGATCGGCCCGACCGGCGTCGGTAAGACGGAGATTGCCAGAAGGATGGCCAGATTGACCGGCGCACCGTTTTCAAAAGTGGAAGCAACAAAGTTCACTGAAGTCGGCTATGTGGGCCGCGATGTCGAAAGCATGGTGCGTGACCTGGTTGAAGCCAGTGTACGCATGGTCAAGGAAGAGAAGATGAAGTTCGTGGAAGATGATGCCGAGCAGCTTGCCGAGGAACGGCTTGTCGGCCTCCTTGCACCAGGGGAGAAGCGCCGGCAGACGAGCTCGAATCCTTTTGAAATGTTCATGAACCAGCAGTCTGAAGATGAGCAGGAAGAAGTCACTCCTGAAGTAAAGGCCAGGCGCATGAATCTCAGGGAGAGGCTCAAAGCCGGGCTGCTCGAGGATACGGATGTGACGATCGAAGTCGAGCAGGAACAGAATCCGATGGGCATGATGCCACCGGGAATGGATGCCGGGGGCATGCAGGATATGCTGAAGCAGTTCATGCCGAAGAACAAGCATAAGCGCACCATGCCGGTCAAAAAGGCCCGTGAGTACCTGAAGCGCGAAGAGGCCGAAAAGATTGTAGACACCGACAATGTCAATGATGAGGCCATTACGCTTGCCGAGACGATGGGCATCATCTTCATTGATGAGATGGACAAGATCGCCAAAGGCGGCCAGAACTCGGGCGATGTCTCAAGGGAGGGGGTCCAGCGCGATATTCTGCCGATTGTCGAAGGCAGCACTGTCCAGACGAAGTACGGTCCGATAGATACCGAGCACATTCTGTTCATCGGTGCAGGCGCTTTCCACGTTGCCAAGCCGAGCGACCTGATTCCTGAACTTCAGGGACGCTTCCCGATCCGTGTCGAACTCGACAAGCTCAAGGCCGACGATTTCGTCAGAATACTCAAGGAGCCGAAAAGCTCCCTGCTCAAGCAGTACGAAGCGCTGCTTCGAACAGAAGAGGTATCCATTTCATTCACCGACGAAGCAATCGGGGAAATTGCATCCATTGCCTTTGAAGTGAATAATGATACGGATGATATCGGCGCAAGAAGACTGCATACCATACTTGAAACACTGCTTGAAGAGCTTCTGTTCGAAGCGAGTGGCATGCAGGGTGCCCATGTGGAAATTACAAAGCAGTACGTGGAATCGAAACTGAACAACATCAAGTCTGATAAGAACTTGAGTGCATTCATACTATAAACCTAAAGGAGATTTACTGATGAACCTACTACAGAAAACAAGAGAGATCAATAAGCTTATACAAAGCAACCACGGCGTTAAAGTCGACTTCAAGGAAGTATCCGAAAAAGTGAGCCGGGTGCTCGAGTGCAACGTATTCATCGTTTCAAGACGCGGCAAGCTGCTTGGATATGGCATCAATCAGAAGATTGAAAATGATCGTATCGTCGACATGCTGGAAGAAAGAAGATTCCCTGACGAATATGTGGATAAAATCATGAGAATCAGCGAAACACAGGAAAATATCGAGTTTGAAGATGAACTGACGGTCTTCCCGACAGAAGATTCCTTCCAGGACTCCGAAACTTGCATCGTACCGATATTCGGTGGCGGCGAGCGACTTGGTACACTCGTCCTCGGCCGTGTATCCAAAGCCTTCCATGAAGATGATCTGGTACTTGCAGAGTATGCCGGCACAGTGGTAGGCATGGAGATTCTCCGCGAGAAGCAGGAAGAGATCGAGCAGAAAGCGCGTGACAAGGCGAGCATCGCCATGGCGATCCGTTCCCTGTCCTATTCCGAAAGGGAAGCAATCGAGCATATCTTCGATGAGCTGGATGCGGATGAAGGTCTGCTTGTAGCGTCAAAAGTTGCTGACCGGGTCGGCATTACACGTTCCGTCATCGTCAATGCACTGCGTAAACTTGAAAGTGCCGGTGTCATCGAATCCCGTTCCCTCGGCATGAAAGGGACATTCATCAAGGTCAAGAAAGAGGACTTCCTGCCTGAACTCAGAAAAGAAAGCTAAACAGCAATCTGGGGGTTTGATTTACAAGACTATATATGTTATAGTATTAAACGGCTGAAAACAGCCCACTACACACAGTAGAGTGAATTGGAGACTGGTGCCTTGCGGTCGTTTCCAAAGCTGTACTGGAGGAAAAAACCAGAGGAGGAAATTAATCATGGCAGTAATTACTATGAAGCAACTGCTTGAAGCTGGTGTACATTTCGGTCACCAGACACGTCGTTGGAATCCTAAGATGAAGAGATACATCTTCACGGAAAGAAACGGCATCTACATCATCGATCTGCAGAAGACAGTCAAAAAAGTAGGGGAAGCTTACGATTTCGTTAAAAGCATCTCTGAAGAAGGCGGAAAAGTTCTGTTTGTTGGTACTAAGAAACAGGCTCAGGACGCAATTAAAGAAGAAGCGGAGCGCGCTGGTCAACTCTACGTCAACCAAAGATGGCTCGGTGGTATTCTGACGAACTACAAGACAATTTCAAAGCGTATCAAACGCATCAATGAAATTGAAAAGATGGAAGCTGACGGCACATTTGAAGTACTTCCTAAGAAAGAAGTCATGGAACTTCGCAAAGAATACGATCGTCTGATCAAATTCCTCGGCGGTATCCGCGACATGAAGGAAATGCCTAAAGCACTCTTCATTGTAGACCCTAGAAAAGAACGCAATGCAATCATGGAAGCTAAAAAACTCAACATTCCGATCGTCGCAATGGTTGATACCAACTGTGATCCGGATGAAATCGACTACGTTATTCCTGCAAACGATGACGCTATCCGTGCTGTCAGACTCATGACAAGCAAGATGGCTGACGCAGTCCTCGAAGGACAGCGTGGCGTATCTGATGAAGAAGTCGCTGCAGAACAGAACATCAATATGGACGAAAGTTCAGAAGAGGCTGTAGAAGCAGGCGAAAGATAATAAAGTGTTTGACAATGGTGATAAGTAGCTTATTCTTATCACCATTTTTAAAAGATGGGAAGCTTTTCCCGGTCAATAATACGATTCCAGGAGGATGAAAAATGGCTATTTCTGCAAAATTGGTTAAAGAACTGCGTGAAAAAACAGGCGCTGGCATGATGGATTGTAAAAAGGCGCTTCAGGAAACTGATGGTGACCTCGACAAAGCGGTAGACTATCTCCGTGAAAAAGGGATCTCTAAAGCTGCTAAAAAAGCAGACCGTATCGCTGCTGAAGGTATCGTCCATGTGGCATCCAAAGGCAATGACGGTGTCATCGTGGAAATCAACTCTGAAACCGACTTCGTTGCACGCAACGTCGAGTTCCAGCAGCTTGTCAAAGATATCGCAGATCACATCCTTGAAACTAAACCTGCTGATATTGAAGCACTCAACGCTTCTGAAATGAATGGCAAGAAGGTTGAAGATGTCATGAACGAAGCAGTCGCTAAAATTGGTGAAAAGCTCACTCTTAGAAGATTCGCTCTTGCTGAGAAGACGGATAACGACGCATTCGGCGAATACCTCCACATGGGTGGACGCATCGGTGTGCTTACACTTGTTGAAGGTTCAACTGATTTCCAGGCAGCAAAAGATGTTGCTATGCATGCTGCAGCACTGAATCCTAAATATGTCTCCAAAGACCAGGTATCACAGGAAGAACTTGAGCACGAAAGAGAAGTTCTGAAACAGCAGGCCCTTAATGAAGGCAAGCCTGAGAAGATCGTCGACAAGATGGTGGAAGGCAGAATGCGCAAGTATCTCGAAGAGATCTGCATTGTGGACCAGCCATTCGTCAAAGATGCTGACCAGACTGTTGAACAGTTCCTGAAATCAAAAGGTGGAGAACTCAAAAACTTCATCCGCTTTGAAGTGGGCGAAGGCCTCGAGAAAAGACAGGAAAACTTCGCAGACGAAGTTATGGGTCAAGTGAATAAATAATAAAAAGACACTTCGGTGTCTTTTTTTCTAAACAGATAGAACATTAAATTATGTAAGGATGGAGACATATGCCTGAGACTTCCAAATATAAACGTATTGTACTGAAACTGAGTGGAGAGGCCCTGGCTGGAAACGATGGTTTCGGCATCAACCCGGTCGTAATCAAGAATATTGCAGAGCAGGTTGCAGATGCCAAAAGTCTTGGTGTAGAGATTGCCGTCATCGTCGGTGGCGGCAACATATGGCGCGGAAAAGTAGGCAGTGATCTTGGTATGGACCGTGGGACTGCGGACTATATGGGAATGCTTGCGACAGTAATGAATTCCCTTGCGCTGCAGGATAGTCTGGAGCAGCTGGGCTGTGAAACACGCGTGCTTACATCGATCGAGATGAAACAGGTTGCTGAACCCTATATCAGAAGGCGTGCAATCAGACACCTTGAAAAGGATCGCATCGTCATTTTTGCAGCCGGCATCGGCAACCCGTACTTCTCCACCGACACTACAGCTGCGCTCCGTGCAGCTGAAGTGGAGGCGGATGTCATCCTGATGGGTAAAAACAATGTGGATGGTGTCTATTCAGCTGATCCGAAGCTCGATACGACTGCCTTCAAGTACGATACACTGACGTATATGGAAATGCTGCAGGAGAATCTGCAGGTCATGGATGCGACTGCTTCATCCTTCTGCATGGACAATGATATACCGCTTGTGGTATTTTCGATTACAGAAGATGGCAACATCAAACGTGCTGTTTCAGGTGAGACGATCGGTACGGAAATCAAAAAGTAATGGGAGAGAACTAGTATGAGTGAATCTGTCTTGAAAGATACGAAATCGAAGATGCAGAAATCTTTGGACAACCTGAGCCGTGAACTGGCTGCAATCCGCACAGGCCGGGCGAATGCGAACATGCTCGACCGTGTAACGGTCGACTACTACGGTGCTCAGACACCAGTCAACCAGCTTGCAGGCATTTCGGTGCCGGAAGCACGGATGATCACAGTGACACCTTACGACAAAGGTTCCGTGGATGATGTATTGAAAGCCATCCAGCAGGCAGACCTTGGTGTCAACCCGACAAGCGATGGTACGATGATCCGCATCACTGTCCCTCAGCTGACTGAAGAACGCCGCAAGGAGTTCGTTAAAGATGCACGCAAGGAAGGCGAGAATGCCAAAGTTGCAGTGCGTAATGTCCGTCGCGATGCCAACGATGAACTGAAAAGCCTCCAGAAGGATGGGGAGCTCACAGAAGATGATCTGAAAGGCTACACGGAGGATGTCCAGCAGCTGACAAACGACTATATCGTGAAAATCGACAAGATGTGTGATGAAAAAGAAAGCAATATCATGGAAGTCTGATTCATTATCCAAAGGGCAGGATTTTCCTGCCTGTTTTTTTATGTCCTCTATTCTGTGGTAGAATAAAGTGATTGAGGACTCCATATTATCAATGTATACTAATAATTATAATGCTTCAGGAGGATTGTTATGTTTGGTTGGAAGAAGCACAAGAAGACCGATTCCGATAAAGCGCTGCCCGAACATATCGCCATCATCATGGATGGAAATGGAAGGTATGCCAAAAAGAAAAATAAACCAAGAGTGCATGGTCACTATGAAGGCATGCAGAATGTAAAGAGCATTACAAGGCATGCTTCGGATCTCGGTATAAAGTATCTGACACTATATGCTTTTTCCACAGAGAACTGGTCCCGGCCGAAAAGTGAAGTAAGCTATCTGATGAAGCTGCCGGGAGATTTTCTAGGGACATTCCTGCCTGAGCTCATCGAGAAGAACGTCAGGATAACGACCATCGGAAACCTGGATGGCCTGCCCATACATACGACGAAAGCAGTACGGCATGCAGTGGAGAAGACGGCTCACAACACGGGGCTCAATCTCATATTTGCACTCAACTATGGTGGGCGTGATGAACTGATACAGGCTTTCCAGGTGATGGCCGAGCAGGTATCCAATGGAGAACTTGCAGCACGTGAAATTACACCAGAGATGGTGGACAGCCATCTGATGACATCCAGTGTACCTGATCCGGAAATGCTCATACGCACCAGCGGAGAATACAGATTGAGCAACTTCCTGCTGTGGCAGTCATCATACAGCGAACTTTTTTTCACAAATACGCTGTGGCCGGAATTCACAACAGATGAACTCGACCATATGATTTCCCAATACCGCAAACGTGAGAGAAGGTTCGGGGGACTTAACCAGGAGGAGGAATGACATGAAGACACGGACAATCACTGCAATACTCGCACTGTTGATTTTTGTACCTATTGTTGTCCTTGGTTCATGGCCGCTGCTCATCGCAGTCTTTCTTCTGGCCTATACTGCCCTGTATGAAATACTCAAGATGAACCGGATCCATATATTCTCCATACCGGGCATGCTGTCGATGGTGGCACTCTTCATCATCATGATGCCGCAGGACGCCTATATGCCCCATATATCGGTCTTCCAGGTGGATCTCATCATTGTCATGGCACTGCTGATGCTGAGCTTTACGGTAATCAGCAAGAACAGGTTTTCTTTTGTGGATATGGGTTTCTGCGTCCTTGCAGTCGCCTATGTCGGCATCGGCTTCATGTATTTCTATGAAACGCGGGAAGCCGGCATCATCTACATACTATATGGCCTTCTGATCGTCTGGGTGACGGATACCGGTGCCTATCTTTTCGGACGCGCCATGGGAAACCGGAAACTCTGGCCCCAGATCAGCCCGAACAAGACAGTGGAAGGATTCCTTGGCGGCATCTTCTGCAGTGTCCTGCTGGCCTTGATCTTCTATTTTACAGGCTGGATTGATGAAATAAACATATTCCTGCTCCTTGTACTTACCATGATCCTCAGCATGTCGGGCCAGCTCGGAGATCTCGTCGAATCCGCTCTGAAACGCCATTTCGACATCAAGGACTCAGGTCAGCTCCTACCCGGACACGGCGGGGTTCTGGACCGTTTCGACAGCTTCATTTTCGTTCTGCCGCTGATGAACATCCTGCCGCTGATAAACTAAACCGAAATACAGGTGAACTCAATGAAAACAATTTCCATTCTAGGGGCAACAGGCTCCGTCGGTACCCAGGCCCTGACGGTGATAGCGAATAATCCCGATCATTTCAGGCTTGGCAGCATCTCAATCGGCACCAATACAGCTCGTCTTGAGGAGATCCTTGAAATATTCACCCCTGCGCTTGTCAGCGTCGGCAATGACGCCGATCGTTCTCGCCTTGCGGCCAAGTATCCGCATATCGAATTCACTTTCGGCCCTGGCGGGCTGCTTGAAGTGGCGAGGGATGATTCCGACCTTCTCCTTACAGCCATCATGGGGAGCGTCGGACTTGAGCCGACACTTGCTGCAATCGAGTCCGGCAAGGATATTGCACTTGCCAACAAGGAGACGCTTGTTGCTGCCGGTGAGATTGTCATGGCAAAAGCGAAAGAGAAGAATGTATCGATAATTCCGGTGGATTCGGAGCACTCTGCGATATTCCAGTGCCTGCGTGGCGAGAATAGAAGTGAGATGAAGCGTATTATTCTGACAGCAAGCGGAGGGTCATTCCGGGACCTGTCACGGAGCGAGCTTTCTGATGTGACGCTCGAACGGGCACTTGACCATCCGAACTGGTCGATGGGACGCAAGATCACCATCGATTCGGCAACGATGATGAACAAGGGGCTTGAAGTCATTGAAGCGAAATGGCTGTTCGATGCGGAAGTCGACCAGATTTCCACCATTCTGCATCGCGAAAGCACCATCCATTCCATGGTGGAATTTGTCGACAACAGCATCATGGCACAGATGGGCACGCCGGATATGAAGACAGTCATCCAGTTCGCCTTCAGCCACCCGGAGCGGCTGCCGACAAACCAGCAGCTGGATCTCGATGCACTCAGCCAGCTGAATTTCAGGCCGATGGATCTCGAGCGCTTCAGGATGCTCGCACTCGCCTATGATGCCATCCGCACGGGCGGCACGATGCCTGCTGTCATGAATGCAGCGAATGAATACGCAGTGAACCGTTTCCTGAATGGAGAGCTTTCGTTTCTTGAAATAGAAGAGATTGTCGAATCCCGTATGCAGAGTCATGATCCGGTAAAGAATCCGGATCTCGATACGATTCTATACTATGACCGGCTGTACAAGTCTGATATGAGGTGATTGAATGACCGGTATTCTAGCTTTTATTGTTGTTTTTGGTGTGCTTGTGACAGTACACGAACTGGGGCACCTGATCTTCGCCAAACGGGCAGGAATCATGTGCCCTGAATTTGCTATCGGCATGGGACCCAAAATCTTTTCCTACAAATATAATGACACACTCTATACTGTAAGATTGCTTCCAGTCGGCGGCTACGTCAGGATGGCTTCAGAAGAGATGGAGATCAATCCGTTGAACGCCGGCATGCGTGTGCAGCTGAAGACGAACGAAAGCAATGAAATTACGCACATCATCCTCGATGACAAGCATAACTTCACACAGATCGAAGAAGTGGAAGTCATCGATTCGGATATAACTAAAGACATGTTCATCCGTGCGAGCCGTCTGCATGATGGCGAAGAGGTGACATACCCGCTCTCGCACGAAGCGTATTTCGTCGAGAATTCCCAGCTTGAACGTATCGCACCGAGGACGGCACGCTTTGAATCCAAGTCGGTCTGGCATCGTTTCATGACATTGGCCGCCGGTCCGCTGATGAACTTCGTACTTGCCTTTGCACTGTTTACACTGCTGTTCTACATGCAGGGCAAACCTTCCGAGGAGCCGGTCGTCGGCCTTGTCGCCGAAGATACACCCGCTGAGGAAGCAGGACTTCGGGCAGGCGACCGTCTTGAAACGATCAACGGCGAACCGGTGGAAAGCTGGGGCAACATGACGTCGATCATACAGGAAGAGGGCGGCCAGCCGCTTGATATCACCGTTTCAAATGATGGCGGGGAACGACAGGTCGAACTGACACCGGTAGTGGATGTTACCGAACTGCCTGACGGCACGACGAGTGAACGGCTGATCATCGGCATCGGGCAGGACATGGAACATGGTGTCATATCCCCGATACTGTGGGGAGCCGAGCAGACCTATGAGATGGGGACGATGATATTCCGACTTGTCGTCCAGATGTTTGCAAGTATTGTCGACGGCACGTTCTCGTTCGATATGCTGAACGGTCCGGTCGGCATCTATAAGGTGACGGAACAGGTCGCGGCCCAGGGGCTGATCACACTGATCAACTTTACCGCAATACTCAGCGTCAACCTCGGCATCATGAATCTGCTGCCGATTCCGGCACTGGATGGGGGACGCATCCTGTTTGTCCTATATGAAGGCATCTTCAGAAAACCGCTGAATAAGAAAGTCGAACTGAACATACAGCTTGTCGGTGTCCTGTTCCTGCTTATGGTCATGATTCTTGTAACATGGAATGATATAAAGACATTTTTCCTTTAGGAGTGAAATGAATGAGACAATCCAGAATGTTTATACCTACAATGAGAGAAACCCCTCAGGACGCAGAAAGTCTGAGTCATCGTCTGATGCTGAAGGCGGGCATGATCAAGCAGATGGCGAGCGGCATATACACGTATCTGCCGATCACAAAGCTCGTCCTCAATAATATCGAGCAGATCGTCAGGGAAGAGATGAACGCCATCGGCGGTGTGGAGATCCACATGCCGGTGCTGCATCCGAAGGAACTGTGGCAGGAATCCGGACGCTGGGATGCCTACGGCAGAGAGCTGATGCGGATGAAGGATCGCCACGATCGCGACTTCGCACTTGGACCGACACATGAGGAAATCATTACTGCACTTCTGCGCGATGAGCTGAAAAGCTATAAGAAGCTGCCGTTGACGCTGTTCCAGATCCAGACCAAGTTCCGCGACGAACTGCGCCCGCGCTTCGGGCTGCTGCGCGGCAGGGAGTTCATCATGAAGGATGCATACTCCTTCCACAGCGACGAAGCATCACTCGATGAAACGTATCATGACATGTACAATGCCTATTCGAACATCTTCTCCCGTCTTGAGCTGAACTACCGTGCGGTTGAAGCGGATTCCGGCGCCATCGGCGGCAGCCATACACACGAATTCATGGCACTCGCCGACATCGGTGAGGATACGATCGTCTATACGGATGGCAGCAACTATGCCGCCAATATAGAGAAGGCGGGATGCCCGGTTCCTGACCATGCTGAAATCAGCAGCAGCAAGGAAATCGAGAAGGTGGAGACACCGGGCGTTTCAAGCTGTGCCACTCTCGCTGAACATCTTGGCATCGAACTGGAAGAGACGACGAAGACGATGATCATGCGCATCGGCAATGACTACGCCATGATACTGCTCCGTGGTGATCACGAGCTGAACGACATCAAAGTGAAGTCGTATTTCAAGACGGACGATGTCGACTTTGCGACGGATGAGGAGATCAGCAATCTGCTCGATGCCGCACCAGGCAGCCTCGGTCCCGTCCACACCGATCTTCCGGTCTATCTGGACCACCAGGTACGGAACATGCAGGACTACCCGACAGGTGCCAACGAAAGCGGCTACCACTTCATCAACGTCAATCATGAACGGGACTACGAAGTCGAGGACTATGACGACTTCCGCTTCATCACTGAAGGCGAGATGGCGCAGGATGACAGCGGTCCTGTCAAGTTCATGAAAGGCATCGAAGTCGGCCAGGTGTTCAAGCTCGGCACGAAGTATTCTGAAGCAATGAATCTGAATGTCCTTGATGAGAATGGACGCAGTACCCCTGTACTCATGGGCTGCTATGGTGTCGGTGTATCACGGACACTCTCCGCCATCATCGAAAGCCATAATGATGACCGGGGCATCATCTGGCCGAAGGCAGTGACGCCATTCGATATTCATATCATTACCGCCAACCCGAAGGATGAGGAAGGTGTCAGAATAGCCGAGGAGCTCTACGAATCACTTGGAAAAAGGTACCGTGTGCTCTATGATGACAGAAAAGAGCGTGCAGGCGTGAAGTTTGCCGACTCCGATCTGATTGGACTGCCCTACAGGGTGGTCATCGGCCGGGGCGCCAAGGAAGGTAAAGTGGAAGTGAAGGCGAGAAACAGTGAAGAATCGATGGATCTGTCCATTGATGATGTATTGCAGTATCTGGAAGTAAACTATTAGAAGAAGTCATGCGCGTAAATCAGAGATTTACGCGCTTTTATAGGAGTGTTGCAAGTGAAGGGCAAGGATCAGTTCAATATACTGCTCCAGCAGGCAGGCATAAAGGGCAACGAAAACTATCTATCGACCGGTACACTGAAAAAAGTCGTATCGGATGATGACAGGCGGCTGTGGGAATTTCATCTTCATTTTGAAAATATGATCCCTGCTTCCCTGCGCGCCATGATGGAAGATAGTATCAGCAAGGCTTTTTCGAACATTGCGGATACGAAGCTCTTCATTTCCGCAGATCATTATACGGATAAGGACATTCTGGACTATCTCGAATATGCACTGACCGATATCAGCGTCAATGAAAACATCCGTTTCCAGCTGCTCAACTGCGACAAGCAGTTCAAAGGCGGCACACTGATGTTTTCTGTCCAGAACGATATCGAAGTCGCACATTTCAATAAACATATCAACGGCAATCTGACGTCCGCCTACAGTGTGTATGGCATGCCGATCAAAGGCATCGAGTTCCATGTCGACAAAGCACTTGATTCCGACAGACGGACAAAACTCGAGGAACGTCTGAAGGAAGAGAAGACCGAGCTTGTTCAGGGCTTCATCGAACAGCGCAAGGATATGGAAGCGGATATGAAGCAGCAGCAGGAAGATGTCGTCAAGCAGATCGGGAAACCCATGAACATGAATGATATCAGGCCACTTGAAACCGTTGTGGATGAAGAGTTCAATGTCAAAGTGGAAGGGGTCATCTTCAGCAGTGAAGTGAGAGAGCTCAGAACCGGGCGTAAAATACTCCAGCTCAAGCTCACCGACTATACGGATTCCATCGCCGCCAAAATGTTCTCAAGGCATGGCAAAAATGACGATGCCGTATTTGATGCACTATCCAAAAACGACTGGGTCATCATTGAAGGCAATGTGGAATACGACGAGTTCTCAAGAGATATGGTGCTCATGATCCGCAACCTCAATGTCATCCAGAAGCCCGAGAAGACGGATAAAAGTGCTGAAAAGCGTGTCGAGCTCCATCTCCACTCAGAAATGAGCCAGATGGACGGGTTGCGCAATATCGGCGAATATGTCAAACGGGCAAAGGATTATGGGCATACGGCAATGGCTGTAACCGACCACAATAACGTCCAGGCTTTCCCGGATGCCTATCATGCAGCAGAGAAGCACGGCATCAAAATGATATATGGCATGGAAGGGCTGCTTGTCGATGACGGTGCGCCGATCGCCTACAAGCCTCAGGACATCGTGCTCGAGACCCACGACTACGTCGTCTTCGACGTTGAGACGACCGGTCTGTCATCAAAGTATGACCAGATCATCGAACTTGCCGGTGTCAAAGTGAGAAACGGCGAGATCGTCGACCGTTTCGAGCGGTTCAGCAACCCGCATGAGCCATTGACCGAAACGATCAAGGAGATTACCGGCATTACGGATGATATGCTTGTTGATGCACCGCCGATATCCGAAGTCATCAGGGATTTCGAGGCCTGGGTGGGGGATGCGATATTCGTCGCCCATAACGCAAGCTTCGATATGGGCTTCATTGAAGCGGCCTACAAAAAGGAAGGGCTTGAACCCTACACCAATGGGGTCATCGATACACTCGAGCTTTCCCGCGCGATCAACAAGGATTTCAAGAAGCATGGTCTCAATATACTGGCCAAAAAGTACAATGTCGAACTGACCCAGCACCACCGGGCGATCTATGATGCAGAGGCGACAGCATATATTTTCATCAAGATGCTCTCGCAGATAAAAAAGCTCGGCATCGACAACCACAACCACATCAATGAAAAGCTTGCCGATGCCGACTCATACAAGCGCGCCATGCCGACGCACGTCACCATTCTGGTCAAGAACCAGGAAGGCCTGAAAAATCTGTTCAAGATCGTCTCCGCATCATTGACCGACCATTTCTACAGGACGCCCCGCATCAGAAAGCAGATGCTTGAGAAGCACCGTGCCGGACTGCTGATCGGCAGCGCGTGTGATTCCGGCGAAGTGTTCACAACAATGATGCAGAAATCATATGAGGAGGCAAAGAAGGTGGCAGCCTTCTATGACTACCTCGAGATTCTGCCGAAGGCACTCTACAGCCGGCTGCTCGACCGTGAAATCGTGCGGGATGAATCGACGCTCGAGGAGATCATCACAAACATCATCACGCTGGGTGAGGAACTCGATAAGCCGGTTGCAGCGACCGGCAACGTCCATTATCTGGATGAATCCGATAAGCTGTGCCGGGATATCCTTGTGAAAAGCAATCCGGGTAATCCGCTCAGCCGCGGTCGGCTGCCGGACGCACAGTTCAGAACGACCGATGAGATGCTTGATGCATTTTCATTCCTCGACGAATCCGTCAGAAGGGAAGTTGTCATCAATGCACCGAACCGGATCGCCGACAGCATCGACACGGTTGTGCCTGTCAAAGATGAGCTGTATACACCGAATATCGAAGGTGCCAACGACCAGATACGTGAACTCAGCTACAGCAATGCGCGTGCGCTCTACGGCGAGGAGCTGCCCCAGGTCGTCGTCGACCGTCTGGAGAAGGAGCTTGACAGCATCATCGGCAACGGTTTTGCGGTCATCTATCTGATCAGTCAGAAGCTCGTGACGAAATCGCTTGAAGATGGCTACCTTGTCGGCTCACGGGGGTCGGTCGGATCGAGCTTTGTAGCGACCATGACCGAAATCACCGAAGTCAATCCGCTGCCGCCGCACTATGTATGTCCGGAATGCAGAACGAGCGAGTTCTTCATGGACGGCAGTGTGAGCTCGGGCTATGACCTTCCTGACAAGAACTGCGGCACATGCGGCAGCACCCTCATCAAGGAGGGGCAGGATATTCCATTTGAGACTTTCCTGGGCTTCAAAGGGGACAAAGTACCGGATATCGACTTGAACTTCAGTGGCGACTACCAGCCGGTGGCGCACAACTATACGAAGGAGCTGTTCGGTGAAGACAAGGTGTTCCGTGCAGGCACCATCGGTACAGTCGCAGAGAAGACCGCATTCGGCTATGTCAAGGGCTACTTGAATGATAATGGCCTGCAGCGCAGAGGTGCAGAGATCGACCGTCTCGTTCTCGGCTGCAGCGGTGTCAAACGGACGACCGGACAGCACCCGGGCGGCATCATCGTTGTGCCCGACTATATGGATATATACGATTTTACACCGATCCAGTATCCGGCTGACGATGTGGAGTCGGAATGGAAGACGACGCATTTCGACTTCCACTCCATCCATGACAACCTGCTCAAGCTGGATATACTCGGACACGATGACCCGACGATGATCCGCATGCTGCAGGATCTCTCGGGCATCGACCCGAAGACTGTTCCTGTGGATGACGCGCGGACCATGTCGCTCTTCAGTTCACCGGAAACACTCGGGGTGACGGAAGAGGACATCAACTGCCGCACCGGAACACTCGGTGTACCCGAATTCGGAACCGGGTTCGTCAGGCAGATGCTTGAAGACACGAGACCGTCGACATTCAGTGAACTCGTCCAGATTTCAGGATTGTCGCACGGGACGGATGTCTGGCTCGGCAATGCCCAGGACCTCATCAGAAGCGGTACATCGGACCTTAAAAATGTCATCGGCTGCCGGGATGACATCATGGTCTACCTGATGTACCAGGGCCTTGAACCCTCTCTCGCATTCAGCATCATGGAGAAGGTCAGGAAAGGGAAGGGCCTCTCTGAGGAGCATGAATCGGCAATGCGGGAGCAGGGTGTACCGGGCTGGTATATCGACTCCTGCAAGAAGATCAAGTACATGTTCCCGAAAGCCCACGCCGCAGCCTACGTGCTGATGGCGGTGAGGATCGCCTACTTCAAAGTGCACCATCCACTTTTCTACTACGCCAGCTACTTCACTGTGCGTGCATCGGACTTCGACCTCCTCACGATGGTCAAGGACAGCACGACAATCAAGCACAAGGTCAAAGAGATGAACCAGCGTTTCCAGGAGCTGAGCAAAAAGGAAAAGGACACGCTCGTAGTGCTGGAGCTTGCCAATGAGATGGCACAGCGCGGCTACAAGATCAGACCCGTGGACGTCGAGAAATCCGACAGCACCGAGTTCAAAATCGAAGGCGACGCGCTCTACCCGCCATTCCTTGCCGTACCGGGCCTTGGTGCCAGTGTGGCACGACGCATAGTCGAAGCACGGGATGAAGAGCCGTTCATATCGAAGGAGGATCTGAACAAGCGTGCCGGCGTCTCCCAGAAGATCGTCGACTATCTGACCGAACTCGGCAGTCTCGATCACCTGCCCGACAAGGCGCAGCTCTCCATTTTCGACATGTAGGTTCAAGTTGCAGGCATAATGGCTGTGTGATATAATTATTATGATATTAAATACCCAGTCACAAGGAGAAGAACGGGCGCGCCCGTTCTTCTCTTAGTTTTGAAGGAGGGGAATGGACATATGAATCGTACTGAACAGAAGGTCATGACACACGCACAGCCACTCGTCGAAGAAATGGGGTACAAGCTTATCGAAGTGGAGTACGTGAAAGAAGGTCCTGACTACTATCTGAGACTCTATCTCGATAAGAAGGGCGGCATCACACTCGAGGACTGTGCCCGGGCAAGTGAAATGCTGAGTGAAAAGCTGGATGAATGGGCAATCATCGAGGGCGGCTATTTCCTGGATGTCTCTTCTCCCGGTGCCGAGCGTCCGATCAAGGATGACGATGATCTGGAGATGACACTGGACCAGGGCATATATGTCAAAACGTATCAGCAGATCGAAGGCAGCAAGGAATGGACCGGTATACTGAAACACTTTGATTCTGATACTGTATCCATCGAGTATAAGGACAAGACCCGCACAAAAACAGTGGTCGTCAGCCGCGACAAGATCGCAACGATAAGAAAAGCGGTAATATTATGATTGGAGGCGCTTATAAGTGAACCAGGAACTATTGAATGCAATAGAATATCTTGAAAAAGAAAAAAGCATTCCGAGAGAGGTGCTCATCGAAACAATTGAAGCAGCGCTTCTTACAGCATACAAAAAGAACTACTCCCAGCATCGGAATGTTACGGTCGACCTGAACATGGAAAACGGCACATACCGTGTCATCTCGAGGAAGGACGTTGTGGAGGAGGTCGAAGATTCCACAGCGGAGATCGACCTTGGGACGGCCCGTACGGTCAACCCGGCATATGAAATCGGCGATCCGTTCGATGAGGACGTGACACCGAAGGACTTCAACCGCGTTGGTGCGCAGGCTGCCAAACAGGCTGTCATGCAGCGTCTCCGTGATGCTGAGCGGGGCATTCTCTACAATGAATTCATCGACAAGGAGGATGAGGTGATGACCGGCCTGATCGACCGTGTCGACCATCGCTTCGTCCACATCCAGCTGGGTCGTACAGATGCGGTACTGAGCGAATCCGAAAGAATGCCGAATGAAGTCTACCGTCCGAATGACAGGATCAAAGTCTATGTCAATAAGGTCGAACAGACGACAAAAGGACCTCAGATATTCGTATCGAGAACCCACCCTAATCTGCTGAAGCGCCTTTTTGAGAAGGAAGTACCTGAAATCTATGATGGTACCGTCGAAATCATGAGTGTCGCCAGAGAAGCTGGGGAGCGCTCCAAGATCAGCGTATTCGCCAAAAACCCGGACGTGGATGCAGTCGGTTCATGCGTCGGTGCACGCGGCGCCAGAGTGGAAGCGATCGTCAATGAACTCTCAGGCGAGAAGATCGACATCGTCCTATGGAATGAAGATCCGAAGGTCTTTGTCAAAAATGCACTCAGCCCGTCCCAGGTCGTCGATGTCATCGTGGATGCAGACAACCAGTCCACAATGGTCATCGTGCCGGATAACCAGTTGTCGCTGGCCATCGGTAAAAGAGGACAGAACGCACGTCTGGCTGCAAAGCTGACCGGATGGAAGATCGATATCAAAAGCGAATCGGATGCGAGAGAAGAAGGCGTCCTATAATAAGATATGCGGGTGATATATCATGAAGAAGAAAGTACCACTCAGGAAATGTATCCTGACCAATGAAATGCATCCCAAAAAAGACCTCCTGCGCATCGTCGTCACCAAGGAAGGCGAAGTGGCGGTCGATCCGACCGGCAAGAAGAACGGCCGTGGCAGCTACGTGGTCAAAAATCTTGAAACGGTGGAAAAAGCACGCAAGGGCAGGAAGCTTGAAGGCAGACTCGGCTTTGACAGCGACACACTCGGTCCTGTCTATGATGAGATCATCCGCCTGATCTACCGTGAGGATATCCCTAAAAGATGACAGATAAGATACTGAACCTTCTGGGGCTGGCCAAACGTGCAGGCATGCTGACGACCGGGGAAGACAAGACGATAGAAGCCATCCAGCACAAGAAGGCTAAAGTGGTCTTCATTGCAAGCGATGCAGGAGACAGCACAGCGAAAAAAGTCAGGAATAAATGCAGCTACTACAACGTACCGTTGATTGATGACTATACCAACGAGAACCTCAGTATTGCGACGGGCGCACCAAACCGCGTGGTATTGTCAGTGACAGATCCAGGTTTCAGCCGGAAGATGCTGCAGCTTAAAGAGAAAGGAAAGTGATTCGATGAGTAAAATCAGAATCTATGAATATGCAAAAGAGAGCGGAGTCGCAAGCAAAGAAGTGATCGAGTTCCTCCAGGCGAGAGATATTGAAGTCAAAAGCCACATGAAGTCGTTGGAAGACAACGAAGTTGAGCTTCTGAACAAGGAATTCAGGAAATCCAATGCTTCCAGCAACTCCGGTTCAAACAGGAAGCCGGCGAACCAGGGCGGCCAGAAACAGTCCGGCAGCCAGAACCAGGGCAGCCAGAGACAGAACAACAATACGAACCAGGGCGGCGGCCAGAGACAGAACAACAACCCGAATCAGAGGAACAGAAACAACAGGAACCAGAAGCCAGGGGCCGGCGGCAGACCGAAGAACAGAAAGCAGAATAATGCTCCGAAACAGAAACCGGTTCAGAAGGAAGTCGAAATTCCTAAGGAATTCAAGTATCAGGAAGGTATTACAGTAGGCGAACTGGCTGAAAAGATGGGTCTTGACTCATCCAAGATCATCAAGGATCTGTTCATGGTCGGTACAGTGGCGACCATCAACCAGCCGCTTGATAACGATTCAGTGGAACTGATTGCAAGTGACAATGGATTCACTGCCGAGCTTGAAGTCATTGTCGATGACACGGATCTCGAAAACTATTTCGAACTAGGTGACGACCTGACGGAAGAGAGACCAAGTGTTGTAACAATCATGGGACACGTCGACCATGGTAAGACGACCCTGCTCGACTCCATCCGCAACACGAAAGTGACACAAGGTGAAGCGGGCGGTATCACGCAGCATATCGGTGCCTACCAGATCGAATCCGATGGCAAGAAGATCACATTCCTCGATACACCGGGCCACGCAGCGTTCACGACAATGCGTGCACGCGGTGCCCAGGTGACGGATATCACTGTACTTGTCGTTGCAGCTGACGATGGTGTGATGCCACAGACGATCGAAGCCATCAACCACGCCAAAGCGGCGGAAGTACCGATCATTGTGGCTGTCAACAAGATGGACAAGCCGACAGCGAACCCTGACCGTGTCATGACGGAACTGGGCGAACATGGACTCTTCCCTGAAGACTGGGGCGGTGACACGATTTTCGTACAGCTTTCTGCCCTGAGCGGTGATGGTATCGATGATCTGCTTGAAATGATTACACTCGTCGGTGAAGTTGCAGAACTGAAGACGAAAAGCGACAGACCAGCTGTAGGTACCGTCATCGAAGCGGAACTCGACAAATCAAGAGGTCCGGCAGCATCCCTGCTTGTCCAGCATGGTACACTGCAGGTCGGTGATTCCATTGTTGTCGGCAATACTTTCGGTAAAGTCAGAGCAATGGTCGATGACCTCGGCCGACGCATCCAGAAGGCAGGGCCTTCGACACCAGTTGAAATCACCGGTCTGAATGATGTACCGCATGCGGGTGACCGCTTCGTCGTCTTCAAGGATGATAAGACAGCGCGGAGCATCGGTGAGGCAAGAAGCGAGCAGCAGGTGATCAATGACCGTGAACAGCCTTCAGCAGTCAGCCTCGACAACCTGTTCGAGCAGATGAAGGAAGGCGAAATGAAAGACCTCAACATCATCATCAAAGGGGACGTCCAGGGTTCTGTCGAAGCTTTGAGCGCTTCACTGATGAAGATCGATGTTGAAGGCGTCAACGTACGCATCATCCACACGGGTGTCGGTGCCATCAATGAATCCGATGTGACACTTGCGTCAGCTTCACAGGCGATTGTCATCGGCTTCAACGTCCGTCCGGATGTCAATGCCAAGAAGGCGGCAGAGCGTGAAGGCATCGATATGAGACTCCACCGCATCATCTACAATGTCATTGAAGAGATCGAATCTGCGATGAAGGGCATGCTTGACCCTGAATTCGAAGAGAAGGTCATCGGCAATGTGGAAGTGCGCCAGACATTCAAAGTTTCCAAAGTGGGCACGATTGCCGGTTCCTATGTAACGGACGGCAAAATCACCAGAGATTCAGGTGTAAGAGTCATCAGAGAGGGTATAGTCATCTATGAAGGTGAACTGGATACTCTGAAACGTTTCAAGGACGATGCGAAGGAAGTGACTGCCGGCTACGAGTGCGGTATCACGATCAAGAACTTCAACGACCTTAAAGAGGGAGACCAGATCGAACCTTATATCATGGTTGAAATTGAAAGGTGATGACTATGAGCAACAGACATGAAAGAGTTGCAGAAGAAATCAAGAAAGTTGTAAGCGAGACGATACGTACTAAAGTATCAGATCCCGATATCGGAATGATCACTGTAACGGATGTCGAGCTGACGAAGGAGATGGAAGTTGCAACCATCTATTTCACTTCCCTCAACGAAAATCGCGAGGAAGTGGAAGCGGCACTTGGACGTGCCAAAGGACTGGTCCGCTCCGAAGTGGCCAGGGAGATCAGAATCAGAAAAGCGCCGGAACTTCAATTCAAGTACGACACTTCCATTGAATACGGCAACAAGATTGAAAATCTGCTCAATGAAATCAAAGATAAATAGACCTGAGGGGGGTTCCCCCCAGGTTTTTATTTTTATATGGAGGCATATGGATATGCACGGTGTAATACCCATCAACAAACCAAAAGGACTGACAAGCCATGACGTTGTCATGCGCATGCGCAGAATTCTACATATGAAGAAAGTGGGCCATACCGGCACGCTCGATCCGGAGGTGACCGGTGTGCTGCCGATTGTCATCGGGGATGGCACCAAACTGACCGAATACATGCAGACGAAGAAGAAGCGGTACCAGGCGCAGGTGACACTCGGCTTTTCCACAGATACGGAGGATCAGACCGGAGCGGTGGAAGCGAGGACCGAAGATCTGTCCGGTATTACGGATGCGTCGATCGACCAGGTGGTTGCAGGTTTCCTCGGCAGCTACCGCCAGCAGGTACCGAAATATGCCTCCGTCAGAGTGGATGGCAGGAAGCTCTATGAATATGCACGTCAGGGCATCGAGGTCGAGCGCCCGGTGAGGACAGTGCACATCCACAGTATCAGCCGCACGAGCGATATCGAAAGGGAGGATGGTCTCATCACCTTCGACATTGACGTGGAGTGCTCGAAGGGGACGTATATCCGTACGCTGGCTGTCGATATCGGCCGTGCACTCGGTGCACACGCACACATGTCCCGTCTCGTACGCACGGAATCATGCGGCCTCACCCTCGACCGGACAGTGACGCTTGAAGTACTGAAGGATTCAGATCCTGCAGACTACATTGTACCGATTGCAGAAATCATCGAATCACTGCCGACCATTGAGATTACCGATCAGGACTTCCTTTTCAGAATCCGCAATGGGCAGAAAGTGGACAAATCTGATATCATGGACAAAGTAGACATGGAGAATGTCGAAATGGTGGCATTGAGGCATGAGGGCGTACCGATCGGAATATACTACGATCACCCTGAACGAGAAGACTTGATGAAACCATACCAAATGTTCAATTTATAAGAGGCGATGAAATGAAAATCTACAGACTTCACTATCCACATGAACAGCAAGCGCTCGACCTGGAACCTTCTGCGGTGGCAGTCGGTTTCTTTGACGGTCTCCATAGAGGCCATCAGAATGTCATAAATAAAATGGAAGAGATTGCCGAATCGGAAGGATTGAAAAAGGCAGTGATGACCTTCGATCCCCATCCTTCAGTTGTATTGAGTCCGAAAAAGCAGCGGACAACCTATCTGACACCGCTCGATATAAAGCTTGGCATGCTCGAGGCACGCGGCATCGACTACTGCTTTGTGATCAATTTCTCCAGTGCACTGGCAGGACTTTCACCTGATGAATTCGTCCAGCAGTACATCATGGCGCTTGATATCAAGGAAGTGGTGGCAGGCTTCGACTTTACATATGGAAAGCTTGGCAAGGGCAATATTGATACACTCTCCCGCTATGAATCCTTCAATACGACAGGGGTCGGCAAGATCACTGAAGGCGAGGAGAAGATTTCGACCACCCGCATCCGGGAGGATCTGGCCGCACACGACCTCGCGCATGCCAATCTCATTCTCGGTAGACCATATGAAGTGAAAGGTGTCGTCGTACAGGGGGAGAAGCGCGGGCGGACAATCGGTTTCCCGACGGCCAACATAGAACCGGAATACCGCTATCACCTTCCGGCCAAAGGTGTCTATGCAGTCACCATGCAGCTTGATAATGAAGGGACCGTCCATAAGGGTGTATGCAACGTCGGTGTCAAACCGACCTTCCATGACAATCTGGAGCGTGTTTCGATTGAAGTGCACCTCTTCGATTTTGACGAGAGCATCTATGGAGAGAACGTGACTGTCCACTGGCACCACTTCATCCGTCCGGAGTGGAAGTTCAATGGGATAGATGAACTGAAGGCACAGATTGCAAAAGATAAGCAAAAAGCCATCGGCCTACTTGAAAATGCATGACGATTCAAGTATAATGAGCGAAGTGCCCTAGTCTTGGCAGAGCGAAACTCCGACATCTGCTCGGATAGTGGTGAACAATAATAACAAGGAGGCGTTTCTATTGGCAATTACACAAGAGCGCAAAAATGAACTGATTCAGGAATACCGTACACACGAATCCGACACTGGATCTCCGGAAGTACAGATCGCTGTACTGACAGCTGAGATTACAGCATTGAACGATCACCTGCGTACACACAAGAAGGACCACCATTCAAGAAGAGGACTTCTCAAAATGGTTGGACGCAGAAAAAACCTGCTCACTTACCTTCGTGAAAAAGATATTCAAAGATACCGCGAACTCATTCAGAGACTCGGTCTCCGCAGATAAGAAATGGTCTGGCATATCCTATGGATATGCCCTTTTTTTATGTATATTTTTTTGCAAAAGTGATATGATTGAAACAAGTAGCCTTACTAAGGAGAGTAGACAAATTATGACAGAATCAACGAAAAAAGTGTACGTAACAGAATGGGGCAGACATAAGCTCACTGTCGAATATGGTGAAATGGCGAAGCAGGCAAACGGTGCTGTTCTCATCCGCTATGGCGAGACGGTGGTACTCAGTACCGCAACAGCATCCAAAGAGCCGAAGGACCTGCCATTTTTCCCACTGACAGTAGCATACGAGGAGAAGCTGTATGCAGCAGGTAAAATTCCTGGCGGCTTCAACAAGCGTGAAGGCAGACCGAGTGAGGAAGCAACCCTTACAAGCCGTCTGATCGACCGCCCGATCCGCCCGCTATTCCCTGATGGCTACAGAAATGATGTACAGGTCATGTCCATTGTGCTGTCTGTCGATCCCGATGCATCGCCCCAGATGGCTGCCATGCTCGGATCATCCCTTGCGCTTGGCGTGAGTGATATCCCGTTTGATGGACCGATTGCAGGTGTAACTGTCGGACTGATCGACGGAGAATTCGTCATCAACCCATCGACGGACGAACTGGAACACTCTGAAATAGACCTTCAAGTGGCCGGCACGAAGGATGCCGTCAACATGGTCGAAGCGGGTGCGAAGGAAGTGTCAGAGGAAACGATGCTCAAAGCAATCATGTTCGGACATGAGAGCATCAAGGAAATGGTATCTTTCCAGGAATCCATCCTGAGCGGGCTGGATGTGGAAAAGCGTCCTTTCCAGCTGCCTGAGACGAATGATGAACTCACACACCAGATGGAAGAGAAAGCACTGTCCATGGGACTGTATGATGCCATCCAGGATCCGGACAAGCAGGCGCGCGAAACAGCTATCAATGATGCTAAAAAGCGTATTCTCGACACATTCGACGAGTCTCTGGAGAACTATGAGGAAATCCGTTCGGAAGCATCCGGCATCCTCGAAGGGCTTCTTAAGAATGAAGTCCGCCGACTGATCACTGAAGAGAAAGTCCGTCCGGATGGCCGTGAACCTTCAGAAATCAGGCCACTCGATTCACAGGCAGGTCTGCTGCCGAGAGCCCATGGTTCCGGACTATTCACACGTGGTCAGACACAGGCACTGTCCATCTGTACGCTCGGTGCGCTTGGCGAACATCAGATCATCGACGGTCTTGGTGTGGAAGAGAACAAACGCTTCATGCACCACTACAACTTCCCGAATTTCTCTGTAGGGGAAACAGGTCCGATCAGAGGACCGGGACGTCGTGAAATCGGACACGGGGCACTTGGTGAGCGTGCGCTGCTTCAGGTCATCCCTGATGAAGTCGCATTTCCATACACGATCCGTCTTGTTTCGGAAGTGCTCGAATCGAACGGCTCCAGCTCCCAGGCTTCCATCTGCGGATCCACATTGGCACTGATGGACGCAGGTGTACCGATCAAGGCGCCTGTTGCCGGCATTGCTATGGGACTTGTCATGAAGGATGACCAGTATACGATCCTTTCCGACATACAGGGCATGGAGGATGCACTCGGTGATATGGACTTCAAGGTGGCCGGTACCGAAAATGGCATCACTGCCATCCAGATGGATATCAAGATCGAAGGTCTGAGTGAAGACATTCTGCGTGAAGCACTGGAGCAGGCAAGAAGCGGTCGTGCCCAGATTCTCGACAACATGCTGGCGACACTCAGCGAGCCGCGTGCAGAAGTCAGCAAGTATGCCCCTAAAGTCGAAGTCATGCACATCAAACCGGACCAGATCAGAGGCGTCATTGGACCCGGCGGCAAGAAGATCAATGAAATCATCGATGAGACAGGTGTCAAACTGGATATCGAACAGGATGGTACGGTATTCATCGGCCATACCGATGCAGACATGATTGCACGTGCAAAACAGATCATCAAAGATCTGACACGTGTCGCCGAAGTTGGAGAGGTATATATGGGAGAAGTGAGGCGCATCGAGAAGTTCGGTGCATTCGTCCAGCTCTTCCCGGGCAAGGACGCACTCGTCCATATTTCACAGCTCGATACTTCTAGAGTTGCCAAAGTCGAGGATGTTACGGAAGTCGGGGACAAGTTCCTTGTCAAAGTAACTAACATCGACAACCAGGGCAGAGTCAATGCCTCCCGCAAAGTACTGCTCGAGGAAGAAAAAGGAGAGAAGTAGCGATGATTTTTGATAAAGTTGAACTTGATGAAGTGACTTATGATGTCACGGGTCAACTGAGGATCAAAGATGACGATGAAGTAAAGATCATTTTTGAAGATCTGATGTTTGGTAATGCACTCAAGGATCTGAATGCCAAGGAAAAGACAATCGATCATCTTGCGCTGAAGAACAGCGAAGAGACAAGATACGATACAAAGAAAGTCAAAGTATCCCACCTCACAATAGATGGGAAGTTCTACCACGCCACTTTCAAGTAGGCTTTAGGAGGAAATAATTTGAACGAAGCAAAAAAGAATGAAGCGAAAGTCAAAATCATACCGCTCGGTGGCGTCGGCGAGATTGCTAAGAACATGTACGTCGTTGAAGTGGAAGACGAGATGTTCATCCTCGACGCGGGACTCATGTTCCCGGAAGATGAAATGCTCGGAGTTGACATTGTCATTCCGGATATCACCTATATCCAGGAGAACAAGCAGAAGCTGAAGGGCATCTTCCTTTCCCACGGCCATGAGGATGCAATCGGTGCAGTGCCATACATCATCGATTCCCTGAACGTGCCGGTCTACGGCTCGAAACTCACGCTTGCACTCGTCAAAGACCGCCTCAAGGCGAAGGGCGTCAACAAGAAAGTGAAGTTCTATACAATCAACAGCCAGTCGCGCATGAAGTTCAAGAATGCTGAGATGGTGTTCTTTGAAACAAGCCACAGCATTCCGGATTCCTATGGCGTGAGCCTTGAGACAAAGTATGGCTCCATCGTCTACACAGGGGAATTCAAGTTCGACCAGAGCCTGAAGAACGGCTATGGCTACAACATGGCGAAAATGTACGATATAGCCAAAAAGGATGTTTTGGCGCTCATCAGTGACTCCACCGAGGCGGAAAGAAGGGGCTATAACACCCCTGAGAACATGATCGAGGAGCATATTCTGGACGGTTTTGCCAGAGCACGCGGACGCATTATCGTATCGTGCTATGCCTCGAACTTCGTGCGCATCCAGCAGGTGCTGACGAACGCAGCGAAGACACGCAGGAAGGTTTCATTCCTCGGCCGCACTCTGGAGAGCTCCTTCAAAGTAGCCCGCAACATGGGATACTTCGATATTCCGGAAGGTCTGCTTGTGCCAAGCCATGAAATCGGCGACTATCCCGACAATGAAGTGGTCATCATAGCGACAGGCTCACAGGGTGAACCGATCGAAGCACTTGGCAGAATGTCACGCGGCCAGCATGAAGTGACGAACATCAAGGAAGGCGATATCGTCTATATACTGACGACACCTTCTTCGAATATGGAAGTCATCCTCTACAGCACCATGAATGAACTGGTCAAAGCAGGTGCCGAGGTGGCAACACCGGAGCGCAGCATCCATGCATCGGGCCATGGCATGAGCGAGGAACTCAAAACCATGCTCAATGTAATGAAACCGAAGAATTTCATCCCGGTACAGGGAGAATTCAAAATGCAGATTGCACACGCCAAGCTTGCTGCTGAAACGGGTGTGGAACCTGAAAATATCTTCCTTCTGGAAAAAGGCGACGTTGTCACCTACGATGGAGAGAAGATGATCAGTGCCGATAAGGTCACTGCAGGAAATGTGCTGATTGACGGCAGCGGTGTTGGTGACGTCGGCAATATCGTCCTCAGGGACCGCAGACTGCTCAGTGAGGATGGCATCTTCATCGCCGTCATCACCATCGATCCGAAAAAACGCAGGATCATGGCCGGTCCGGAAATCCAGTCGCGGGGCTTCGTCTATGTGAAGGAGAGCGAAGACCTTCTGAAGGAAGCAGAGGAACGTGTGCATAAGATCGTACTTGATTCGATGGACGAGAAGAAACTGGAATGGAGTACGCTTAAACAGAGTATTAGAGATGATCTCGGCAAGTATCTGTATGATAATACAAAACGTCGCCCGATGATCATTCCGATCATATCCGAAATATAAAACAGGAATGAGACTGCCAGTTCTGGCAGTCTCATTGTAAATAGGAGGGACGCAGACGATGGCAAAGAAAACCGGGAAGTCGAGGCAGACAAGGAAGAAGAAAAAGAAGGATAATAGAACCTATTATTCGATTTCCGCCTTTATTCTCATCGTCATTTTGTTCATCACCATTTTTCAGCTCGGTGTCATAGGTACATACACCGATGCATTTTTTGCCTACCTCTTCGGTACAAGCAGGTATTTTACATATCTTATGCTTTTTCTCACAAGCATATATCTGGCAGCTGAGCAGAAAATACCACTTACCCGCAGAATGGGCGGATATATGCTGATGCAGTTCGGACTGCTGTTCTTGTTCCATACACTGCTTTATATTGTAGACAGAGCAAGAATAGAAGATTTCTACACTTTTCAGCAGACTGTTGAAACGATACAGACCGTCGGAATTATGGCCTTCTTCGGTGGCGGCATCATCGGCCAGGTGCTGTTTTCATTTTCATCCACAGGCATCTCCATGGTGGGAACGCTGCTGCTCGGATTGATCTTCCTTTATATCAGCTATCTGCTGATCACTTCGAAAGACATCGAGCAGTCCATATCCCATGATATGGTGAAGACATCAAAAGTGCTGAAAGGAATCGCCAATGCGGTCATCAGAGGTCTCGGGGCGCTTTACGAGCAGCTGGCCAGGCTTTTTTCAAGACTGGTTGAAAAGGCATCGGACAGAAAGAAAGCAGATGACAGGATCAAGACCCCTGCTGCAAAGAAACAGCCTGCAAAAACCATGATTGCAGCTGAAAAAGGGGCGGCGCCGAAGCAGCCCGCCGAGTTTGAAGCAGATGAGTCCATCATCGAGACGATGCATGAATACGACCGGACGGAAGCTGCAACGCAGCAGGAAACGACTGCACAGAAAGCATCAGACTCCGGTACAACAGCTGAAATCGAGAAGGAAAGCACTGAGGCGACAGAAATAGAGTATGAAAATGAAGACTACCCCGATGATTATGAGGCAGCGGATGAGAGCAGTGATGGGGAACCGGCGACATTCGATGAGGAAGAGATCAAGCAGCTGAAGCAGTATGAGCTGCCGTCCATCACCATGCTGAAGGATGCAGAAGTGTCCGAGACGGTCAGCAATAAGGAAGTGCTGAAGCAGGGCAAGATTCTTGAAGAGACGCTCAAGAACTTCGGGGTCAATGCCAAAGTTTCGAAAATCCGTATCGGCCCGGCCGTCACCCAGTTTGAAATCCAGCCGGATATCGGTGTAAAGGTCAGCAAGATCATCAATCTCCAGAACGATATCGCACTCAGTCTGGCAGCCAAGGATATCCGTATAGAAGCACCGATTCCAGGAAAATCCGCAGTCGGCATCGAGGTGCCGAACTCCGTCATCAGCATGGTGACGCTACGCGAGGTGCTCAAACGGAGAACAAGTGACAATCCGCTTGAAGTGGCGCTCGGCAAGGATATATCGGGCAGTCCGATATCAGCGGAGCTCAACAAGATGCCGCACCTCCTTGTTGCGGGCTCCACAGGCAGCGGTAAATCCGTCTGCATCAACGGCATCATCATAAGCCTGCTGATGAATGCAAAGCCGCACGAAGTCAAATTGATGATGATCGACCCGAAAATGGTCGAACTGAATGTCTATAATGGCATTCCGCATCTGCTCAGTCCTGTGGTAACCAACCCTCAGAAGGCGAGCGATGCCCTGAATAGGATCGTCAGCGAGATGGAGCGGAGATATGACTTGTTCTCCCACTCCAATACACGTAACATTGAAGCATACAACCAGTATCTGGAACGTGAAAGCGAAACACCTGAAAAGGTTCAGAAACTGCCATATATTGTTGTCATCATCGATGAACTTGCCGATCTGATGATGGTTGCTTCGAAGGACGTTGAAGCCTCCATCACCAGAATCGCGCAGATGGCACGTGCCGCCGGCATCCATCTGATCATCGCGACCCAGAGGCCATCAGTCGACGTCATCACAGGTATCATCAAAGCGAACATACCATCAAGAATCGCCTTCAGCGTCAGCTCCCAGACGGACTCGAGGACCATCATCGATTCACAGGGGGCAGAGAAGCTGCTCGGCCGGGGCGACATGCTCTTCCTGCCATCCGGCAAGTCCAAGCCGATCCGTGTGCAGGGGGCATTCCTCTCCGACAATGAAGTCAGCGATGTCGTCCATTATATTACAAGCCAGATGAAGGCCAATTACGAAAAATCGATCATGAACAAACCGGTTCAGAAAGAGCAGCAGGAATCCGAGGATGCGCTCTACCCGGATGCCAAATGGTTTGTCATCGAAGAGCAGCGTGCAAGTGCATCCCTTCTGCAGCGCCAGTTCAGGGTAGGCTACAACCGGGCAGCCCGGCTGATCGATGATCTTGAAGCAAATGGGGTCATTGGACCGAGCAGCGGCAGCAAGCCGAGAAATGTACTTGTACAGAATGAAGAATAAGGAGTAATACATGTATACAGCAGACCGTACAGAAGTGAACAATATTCCGGCAGTCATCATCGAAACGAACAAGTTCAAGACCATAACGATCCAGCTCCAGTTCAGAAGCAGGCTCGAAAGAAGCCGTGTGACGACAAGAAACATACTGTCCAGAATGATGATCAAAAGAACCCTCCAGTTCAGAAGGGAGGCGGATCTACTGAAGCACCTCGCCCATTACTATGGTGCACATCTGACATCGAATGTCGGCCGTAAAGGGGAGGATCATATCGTCACCCTGAGCATGGAGTTCGTCAATGACAGGTTCATCAAGGAGAATCTTGATGTGGCAGGGGAGATGTGCCGCCTGCTGCGGGATGTACTTGAAACGCCATCCCATTACGACGATTCATATGAGGAGTTCTTCAAAAAAGAGAAGCGGCTCTATAAGAACCGCCTCAAGAGCATGAAGGATAACCGGGCACAGTCGAGCTTCCAGTCGATGATCGACGTCATGTTTGAGGATGAGGACTATAAATACCTGTCCCACGGCGTCCTCGGAGACATCGACTCAATCACTCTGGAGGATATAAGAGCAGAGCACGAACAGATGATGTCGGGCGATGACATGGCCATACTGGTTGCCGGTGCAGTGGATGAAGACATCAAACAGGATCTCTCCACAATCTGTTCACGTGAAGCACCGGTCGTGATCGAACACAGGCCATACCCATACCGTCCAGTGGAGAAGGTCAAGAATGCGAAGGATACTCAGCAGATCGAACAGGCAAAGCTGAACATGGGCTTCAGAGTGGACATCAGAAACCTGCAGGAGCAGATGGCATTCAATGTCATGAACCAGATGTATGGCGGTTCCGCCTCCTCCCTGCTGTTTCGGAACATACGCGAAAAACTGAGCCTGGCCTACCAGATCCATTCCCAGGTCGACGTCAGGAACGGCTATCTGTTCGTCATGGGCGGTATCGACCCCGCCAACGTAGAGACAGCGGAATCTGCGATACTTGCGGAGCTTGACGCCATAAAGAATGGTGCATTCGAAGCAGAGTTTGTCGAAGAGGTAAAGAGAATGATGAGAGTAAACAGGCAGGAGATCATGGACAAGCCGAAAGGCCTGATCACCATGGAATACAACCGGCTGATCCAGGGTGTACAGGATCGTTCATGGGAAGAGCGGCTCCAGGCAGTGGACAGCGACATGATCAGAGAGATCTCAAGCCGTGTAGTCCTCGATACTGTATATGTACTGACAAGGAGTGACGAAGATGAAAAGAATTGACTATCCTGAAATTGATGAAAGTGTATACCAGCACAAGTGTGCCAATGGCCTCGACGTGTTCATCGTCCAGAAGCCCGAGTACAGCAAGAAGTTCGTCACCTATACGACGAAGTACGGCTCGATGGATGACCATTTCAACGTGGATGGGGAGTCCTTCAGAGTGCCTGAAGGCATCGCGCACTTTCTTGAGCACAAGATGTTCGAAAAGGAGGATGGGGACGTCTTCAACCTCTTCTCCAAATATGGCGCCAGCGCCAATGCATTCACTTCATATGATCGGACGTCCTACCTTTTCAGTACTACAGAGTCCTTCGATAAGAATCTGAAGCTGCTCATGGATATGGTCGAAAAACCGTACTTCACAGAAGAGACGGTCGAGCGGGAAGTCGGCATCATCGGTGAGGAAATAAAGATGTACCAGGATAACCCGGGGTACAAGCTCTATTTTGAAACATTGAACCAGATGTACCATAACCTGCCGGTGAAGGATGACATTGCCGGTACCGAGGCGTCGATCGGTGAAATAACAAGCGACCATCTGTTCCTGTGCCACAGGACATTCTACCATCCATCCAATATGGTGCTCATCCTTGTCGGCGAATTCGATGTGGATGCTGTCATGGCCGCCATCGATCAGCACCAGTCGGAACGGGGCGTCATGGATGCGCCCAGGATCGAAAGAGTGCTGCCGGAAGAACCACGGGAAATCGTCAAGCCGCACAGTGTGCTTGAGATGGATGTCGAGGAGACGCGCATCATGCTCGGTTTCAAGCATCATCAGGATAAGAGGGATGCCATGGAACGTCTGAAAAGGGACCTGTCGATGATGTTCGCACTGGATATGGTATTCGGCGAGCAATCGAAGTACTATTATGAACTGATGGAGAAAGGGCTGATCGATGATTCTTTCAATTTCAGCCATATCGAAGAAGTTTCCTTCTCCCATCTGCTGTTTGCATCCAATACGGAAGCGCCGGAACGGTTTACAGAGGAGATTACGTCTATAATAGAGACAGTCAAGGACAGTAATTTCTTCACAGACGAAAAACTGAAAGTCCAGAAAAGGGAGATCATCGGCGACTATCTCTCCAGTCTCAATTCACCGGAGTATATCGCCAACCAGTATACAAAGTACTATCTGGACGGCTATGATCTCTATCAGCTGCCTGAAGTCATAGACAGCATTACAATCAATGATGTAAAGCAGCACTTTGCTGATGTACTGGATACCCGGTACATGGTGGAGTGCGTACTGAAACCGCATGACTAGGCACATCATCGTCGGTAGTACCGGCGATATCGGCAGTGCCATTCATGCAGGCCTCGAAGGTAAGGCCGAAATCTGGTCTTTTTCCCGGTCGCAGACGCCGGACTACGACAGCATCCATCATTTTCTTGATCTGTCCGAGCCGTTGGATGCATCGGCAGTGGAAAACATATTCAAGGATATCGACCATGTGGACAGCCTGATCTGGTGCCCTGGGGAAACACTTTTCGAGATGCTTGAGGACACGCCACTCGAAAAAGTGGATGCACAGTACAATATTTCCCTCCGCTCACTGATCACGTTCATCAAAGTACTCCTTCCGAAGCTCAGGAAAAGTGGATGCGGACGGATCATCATCATCACTTCGATCTGGGGGCGTCACGGAGCGAGCTTCGAGAGTGTCTACGCTGCCATGAAAGGCGCCCAGGAGGCGCTCATCAAATCGCTTGCCAAAGAGCTTGCGGGTACCACCATTACAGTGAATGGCATTGCTCCAGGTGTTGTTGAAGGAAAAATGACCAGTGAGCTGTCCCAGGAGGACCAGGCGTTTCTGATCCAGGAACTGCCGCAGTCGCGCTTTGTCGCACGGGAGGAAGTGATGCATGCTGTCGCTTATCTGCTGAGTCCAGGCGCCCGCTCTGTTACAGGTGAGATTATGAATATCAATGGGGGATGGTATACATGAGTGATACTGGAAAAGGGAAGCCGATGTATCCCGAGAGAAACATTGAACAGTATATGGAATATGAAATTCTGAACAACCGGCCCGGCCTGCTCGGCGACATCTCCTCACTGCTCGGCAACCTCGGCATCAGCATCGATACGATCAACGGGGTGGAGAACAGAAGGCGCGGACTGCTGGTCCGCACGGATGAACTCAACAAATTGAAACGCTTCGAATATATGAGTGCCTATATCGATGACATCCAGATACTCAAAATAAGAAAGCCGCAAGTGCGCGATCGTCTTGCTGTCAGGCACGGACGTTTCATCAAAAGAGATGAAGAGGACAAGAAGGTTTTCCGGTTCACCCGGGAGGAAATCGGTATCCTGGTGGATTTTCTGGCTGAAATATTCAAGGAGAAGGGCCATAAGATCATCGGTGTCCGCGGCATGCCGCGCGTCGGCAAGACGGAGTCCATCGTCGCCGGCAGTGTGACAGCCAAAAAGAAATGGCTCTTCCTCTCCTCGACACTGATCAAGCAGACGGAACGTACAAGCCTGCTCAAAGGCGAGTACGATGAGAATAATGTGTTCATCATCGATGGGGCGGTGACCATGAAATCCACCGAGGAGGCGCATAAGCAGCTGATCAGGGAGATCATGAGCTATCCTGCCGTCAAGGTGATCGAACACCCGGATCTCTTTATTGAAGGCATGCAGTACAAACTCGAAGATTTCGACTATATCATTGAACTGAGAGAAGATGAGAACCAGGAAATCACCTATGAGAAGCATAAGAAGCAGCACTGGTTCGAAGATGAAGATACGAACTTCTTTGGTGGAATGTAGGGAGGACCCATGAAACTCGGTGCTTATTTGAAAAATAAAAGAGAACAGTCAGGAATCACCCTGAAGGAGATGCAGGAGAAGTCCGGCATCAGGAAAGAAATCATCAGACTGATTGAAAGCGATGACCTCGACGCATTGCCGGAACCGGCTCATGCACCTTTCCTGCTGCAGCAGTATACAAGAGCGGTCGGGCTCGATTCCAACGCCATCATGGAAAGGTATGCGGATGGACTTCCTGATGACAACTTAAATGAAAGAAAGCGGCATCAGTCGCAGAATGAGGACTATCAGTATTTCAAAAAGGTGCTGATCAGTTTCCTCGTCCTGGTCGGTGTCCTTTTCGTCGGCTGGATGGTACTGCTCCAGGTCGGTGCACAGACGGACCTGTTCGAGAAGGAGCCGATCTATAGTGTGGAGGAGGACCTCATCGTACAGCCGGATGAAAGCGAAACGGCATCTTCGGAACCGGCAGAGCAGACAGTGGAGGCGCCGACCGAGGAACCGACAGAAGCGCCTGCGACCGACTATTCCTATAGTGGTTCCGAAGGCAGTACGTTCTATTATGATCTTCATGTCGTGGAACCGCTGGTCATTTCACTTGCAGGCGAGGACACATCCTGGGTGACGCTGACAGATGATGCAGGCAATACGTATGCCTATGAAAATCTGACTGAAGGGGAGTTTGAAATCTCTCCGGAGGCCTCGATCGTCTATCTGACACTCGGTGATTCGACCGGCTTCAATGTCCGCATTGACGGCGAACCTCTTGAAAACCCTGAAGCCGGAAGCGCTGTCACCGTCTATTATGAATTCAATCTGGTAAAGGAGGAATGACATGAATATACCCAATCAGCTGACTGTGTTCAGAGTACTTCTGATCCCGGTCTTTCTAATATTTGCACTTGTGGATTTCGGCTGGGGTTCCTTGAGTGTGCTCGGCGGAAATGAAATTATCGTCAGCCAGATGATCGGTGCCATCATCTTCATCGTGGCTGCCCTGACAGACTTTCTGGACGGATACCTGGCCCGGAAGTGGAACCTCATCACCAACATGGGCAAGTTTCTCGATCCTCTGGCCGACAAGCTGCTGGTGACGACCGGCCTGATCGTTCTGGTCGAGCTGCAGGTCATCTCCTCATGGATTGCGGTCGTCATCATTGCCCGGGAGTTCGCAGTCACCGGTTTGAGATTACTCCAGATCGAACAAGGGTATGTGAGTGCTGCAGGGCAGCTCGGTAAAATAAAGACCGTGTTCCAGATGATTGCACTGGTACTCCTTCTGTTCGGTGATATGTTTACACAGTATCTGCCATTTTCTCCTGGAATCGTAACGATGTACATTGCTGTATTCTTCACGATACTGTCCGGCATCGAATATTTCCATAAAGGCCGGGCAGTGTTCCAGGGTGATGGCTCGAAATGATTTCTGCGCGTGTTTCGGACAGTTGTGCCATAACTGCGAGCCTGATCTGCAGTTGATTGATAACCGTTTGGGCAATTTGCGAAATGGGGATAAAAAGCGAACATATATTCGCTTTTTATCGTCCGGTATGGTATAATATATTACGAAGTGAATTAATGGAGGGTAATTATGGACGAGAGACAAAAAGCGATAGATACAGTGATAAAGAACATGGAAAAGTCATTTGGCAAAGGCGCCGTAATGAAACTTGGAGATGATGCTGGACGCAAAGTTTCTACAGTTTCCACCGGATCCATCACGCTGGATAAGGCACTCGGTGTCGGCGGGTATCCTAAAGGCAGAATCATCGAAATTTATGGTCCAGAGTCTTCCGGTAAGACGACCGTAGCGCTTCACGCAATAGCAGAAGCACAGAAGAATGGCGGAATTGCAGCGTTCATCGATGCAGAGCACGCGCTTGACCCCGACTATGCGCAGAATCTCGGTGTGGATATAGAGAACCTCTACCTGTCCCAGCCCGATACAGGGGAACAGGCATTGGAAATTACAGAAGCATTCGTCAGAAGTGGCGCTGTTGATATTGTTGTCGTCGATTCCGTCGCAGCATTGACACCGAAAGCGGAAATTGAAGGTGAAATGGGAGATGCCCACGTCGGCCTCCAGGCACGACTCATGTCCCAGGCGCTGAGAAAGCTTTCCGGTGCAATTTCCAAGAGTAATACGACAGCGATCTTCATCAACCAGATCCGTGAGAAGGTCGGCGTCATGTTCGGTAACCCGGAAACAACATCCGGTGGCCGTGCCCTGAAGTTCTACAGCTCCGTCCGTCTCGAAGTCAGACGTGCTGAACAGCTCAAGCTCGGTACGGACATCGTCGGTAACCGCACGAAGATCAAAGTGGTCAAGAACAAGGTTGCCCCGCCATTCCGTGTGGCAGAAGTCGATATCATGTACGGTAAAGGCATCTCGAAGACGGGTGAGATGATCGACCTCGGTGTTGAGAACGATATCGTTGAAAAGAGCGGTGCATGGTACTCCTATGAAGGCGAGCGCCTCGGCCAGGGCAAGGAGAATGCCAAGGAGACGCTTACCAACAACCCGGCACTTCTTGAGGAGATAGAAGGGAAGCTGCGTAACGCACTCGGATTCGGCAAGGAGAAGAACGTGGATGTGCCTGAAGAGGAAACAGCTTCAGACAAGCTGTTTGACGAGGATGAACTATAAACGAATAAGTGTATGACCAGATGGCACCAGAATGCAAATAAGACGTTCTGGTGCTTGCGTTTTCCTGTGTTTATCTTTAGAATTGTATATATATAATATTGGTTATGCATGATATTATATACAACAATAGCTAGAGCCTGTTGGGGAGGTGTTTATTGTGGACATGATAGACATTTTCTTAATCTTGCTTGGCATTTTTCTAGGTGTTGTAATCGGATATTTTATCGTCAGAAACACTATGACTAAACGGCAGCAAGAGGCACGGACTTCTGCTGAGCACATCATCAATGAAGCGCAGAAGCAGGCGGACAGCCTCAAGAAAGAAAAGCTGCTCGAGGCAAAAGAGGAAAATCAGACTCTCAGGGAGACGTTCGAACGCGAATCCGGTGAGAAGAGAGATGAACTCAAGGCACAGGAATCCAGATTGCTGAACCGTGAACAAGTTCTTGACAGGAAGAGTGAAGTTCTGGACAAGAAGGATGAGGCGCTGGAGCACAAAGAAGCCAAAATTGAAGAAAAACAGCAAATGGTTGATGCCGAGGATCATAAGATTAAAGAAATTATCAGTCGGCAAGAAGAAGAACTCACTCGCATCTCCGGACTTACGCGCGAAGAGGCGCGTAATGAAATCTTCGCAGAAGTGGAGCGGGAACTGTCACATGATATGGCTGTAATGGTCAAAGAGAAAGAGAACCAGATGAAGCTCGAAGTGGATAAGAAAGCGAAGGAATTGCTCGCCGTGACTGCCCAGCGTTATGCAGCAGAATATACAAGTGAATCGACAGTTTCAGTCGTTACATTACCGAACGACGAAATGAAGGGACGCATCATCGGCCGTGAAGGCCGTAATATCCGTACATTGGAAACATTGACGGGGATCGACCTCATCATCGATGATACACCTGAAGCGGTCATCCTTTCCGGTTTTGATCCCATTCGTCGGGCAATTGCCAAAAATGCACTTGAAGACCTTGTGCAGGACGGCAGAATCCATCCAGGACGTATTGAAGAAATGGTGGATAAGGCCAAGCGCAATATGGAGACGAATATTCGCGACGCAGGGGAGGCAGCTGCCTTTGAACTTGATATCCACAATCTGCACCCTGAACTCATCAAGCACCTCGGTAAGATGAAATACCGACTCAGCTACGGCCAGAACGTGCTCAAGCACTCTGTCGAAGTCGGGTATCTTGCCGGCATGCTTGCCAGTGAGCTTGGTGAAGATGTGCAGCTGGCAAGAAGAGCAGGACTCCTTCACGACATCGGCAAGGCCATCGACCACGAAGTGGATGGCAGCCACGTCGAGATCGGAGTGGAACTTGCCAAACGCTACAAGGAGCATGGTACGGTCATCAACGCCATCCATTCCCACCATGGCGATGTCGAGCCGACAAGCATCATTTCGATTCTTGTTGCTGCAGCCGATGCGCTGAGCGCAGCAAGACCGGGTGCAAGAAGAGAGACGCTTGAGAATTATGTGAAGCGTCTTGAAAGACTCGAAGCCATCGCTGAAGGATACAGTGGCGTAGAGAAGACATTCGCCATCCAGGCAGGACGCGAAATACGCGTCATGGTCAAGCCGGATGAATTGGATGATCTGAAAGCGCACCGTCTCGCAAGGGATATCAAGAAGCAGGTCGAAGAAGAGCTGCAGTATCCTGGACATATCAAAGTGACAGTCGTCCGAGAAATGCGGGCAGTAGAATATGCCAAATAGAAAACCAGCAGGATATCCTGCTGGTTTTCTTATTTTGGCTGATATTACATGTTGATGTCGATATCCCTGATGCTGTTGAAAGCTTCGCTTGTTTCCTGGGTGGTGTTGGAAAATCTTGCGTACTTCTCAGCAAGCTTGTAGGCGCTCAAGTAGAGCTCGAGGCTGTCTTTCGCCTTATCCTCAACGCTTTCGCTGTTTGAAGGATTCGCCATGAGGGCCAGTTTTGCAAATTCTTTCGGATCGATGGATAATGTCAAATTATTCACTCCTAAGTATTTTATAAAATATAACTTCCCTAAAACATGTATAATAAACATCAAAATGAATTTAAAGGATGAAATCGAATGCGCATTCTATTTATTGGAGATATCGTAGGAAAAGTAGGCAGAAGAATGCTGTCGGAGCATCTTCTCGGACTGAAGCGGGAGCACGGTGCACAGGTGGCCATTGTGAATGGTGAGAATGCCGCCCACGGCAAGGGCATCACCGAAAAGATCTATAAGGAGATTCTGACGAGTGGAGCGGACTTCATCACACTTGGAAATCATGCATTTGCCAAGCGGGATGTCTATGAATTCATGGAGCAGGATATCCGCATGGTCCGTCCGGCCAACTTTCCAAAAGGAGCACCCGGTAAAGGACATGGCATCATCAATGTCAATGGTGTGAAGCTGCTCATCATGAATCTGCAGGGACGGAGCTTCATGGATGCCATCGATTGCCCGTTCAGAAAGGCGGACGCGATACTTGAAAGCGTCGAAGCGGATGAGATTTTCGTCGACTTCCATAGCGAGACGACGAGTGAAAGTCTTGCCATGGGCCATTATCTGGATGGCAGGGTGGATGCGGTCGTCGGCACGCACACGCACGTCCAGACGAATGATGAACAGGTGCTGCCCGGAGGCACTAAATATATTACCGACGTCGGCATGACAGGATTCAAAAATGGCATACTCGGCATCCGCAAGGAGGAAGTCATCGAACGGTTCATCCATCAGCTGCCGGTCCGCCATAACGTACCTGAGGAAGGTGCAGGCATTCTTTCCGGCGTCATCATCGATACTGGTACCAGTAAAATAGCCAAAATCCGCATCGAGGAATAGCGGTCATCCGATAGGCTGATTTTCATTTTGGACACGTCCGGATGATCGAAAAATGGCTCTGATTTTGGTATATTAGCATAAGGACAAGGAGGCAATGTGTATGAATGGACAATTGTCATGGAAAGTCGGTGGCCAGCAGGGTGAGGGCATTGAATCGACTGGAGAAATATTTTCAACCACACTGAATAGAATGGGCTACCACCTATACAGCTACAGGCACTTTTCAAGCCGTATCAAAGGTGGCCATACGAATAATAACGTCAGAATTTCCACAAAAGAAGTACGGGCGGTCAGCGACAACATCAATATTCTTGTTGCGTTCGACCAGCAGACCATAGATCTGAACAGCCATGAGCTTGTTCAGAACGGCATTATTCTTGCCGACAGCAAATTCAGTCCGAAAAAAGATGAAGGCCTGGATGTACAGCTTGTATCCATTCCATTTACTGAAACTGCCAAAGCACTCGGCAGCCAGCTGATGAAGAACATGGTTGCAATCGGTGCCAGCGCAAGGCTGATGAACCTTGAACTGCAGCCTTTCAAAGATATGATCTACACGATGTTCATCAGAAAAGGGCAGGAGATCGTCGATGCCAACCATGAAGCGCTGATCCAGGGCTACCAGCTGATGGATGATGAGATGGGGCATATCAAGGGCGACTTCGAAATGCTCCCATCGGACAGTGAAGCACGCCTGTTTCTGATCGGCAACGATGCCATCAGTTTCGGTGCGCTGAATGCAGGCGTCAGATTCATGGCGGCATATCCGATCACGCCGGCAAGTGAAATTATGGAATACATGATCACCAACCTGCCGAAAGTGGGCGGTACCGTCATCCAGACGGAGGACGAGATCGCAGCAGTGACCATGGCGATCGGATCCAACTATGCAGGTGCAAGAAGCTTCACCTCATCTGCCGGACCGGGTCTGTCACTCATGATGGAGTCGATTGGTCTTTCAGGCATGACGGAAACACCACTCGTCATCGTCGATACGATGCGCGGCGGCCCATCGACAGGTCTGCCGACAAAGCAGGAGCAGTCGGACCTCATGCAGATGATCTACGGTACACATGGAGATATTCCTAAAATCGTACTTGCACCTTCCGATGTTGAAGATGCATTCTATACGACAATAGAGGCATTCAACCTGGCCGAGTACTATCAGGTGCCGGTCATCCTGCTATCCGATCTGCAGATGTCACTCGGCAAGCAGTCATCTGCGCCGTTCGACGTTTCCCGGGTGGAAATCAACCGTGGCAAGACGATCACTGAAGATATTGAAGATCAGGCGGATGAGTACTTCGAACGCTATGGTGACGAGGCGGATGGCATTTCGCATCGTCCGATTCCGGGCATCAAAGGCGGCATCCACCATGTGACGGGCGTCGAGCACAGCCCGACCGGCACACCGAATGAGGGTCCTGAGAACCGCCAGGTGCAGATGGACAAGCGGATGCGCAAGCTGAAGGACTTCACGATGGAGGAGCCGTTCAAAGTCCAGGGTAGCGTGGACAGCGATCTCCTGGTACTCAGTTTCCTGAGTGTCAACGGTGTCGCCAGAGAAGCAGCCGAGCGGATCGATGCGGACGTGACGACAGTCAACCTCAAGCAGATCCATCCGTTCCCGATCGATGCGTTGAGACCCTACCTCGATGGCGCCAAGGAGATACTCGTCATAGAGCAGAACTACAGTGCACAGCTTCAGAGCGTCCTGAAGATGAATTATCCTGGGCATGACAGAATCCGTTCCTACGTCAAATATGATGGTACGCCTTTCAGACCCGAAGAAATTGAAACGCATATCAATTCGATTCTTAAAATAAAGGAAGTTATGTAATGGCGACATTCAAAGACTTTAGAAATAATATCAAACCGAACTGGTGCCCAGGCTGCGGTGACTTCAGTGTCCAGGCGGCCATACAGAAAGCGTGCGCGGCCAACGGACTTGAACCGGATGAACTTGCTGTCATCACGGGGATCGGCTGCAGCGGACGCTTGAGCGGCTATATCAAGTCATACGGTTTCCACTCCACACATGGGCGCAGCCTCCCGGTGGCACAAGGTGTCAAGATGGCGAATGATGATCTTACAGTCATCGCCTCCGGTGGTGATGGTGATGGCTTCGCCATCGGCATGGGGCATACAGTCCACGCACTGAAAAGAAACATCGATATCACCTATATCGTCATGGACAACCAGGTGTACGGCCTGACCAAAGGACAGACTTCTCCGTCCTCCGGCAAAGGGTTCGTTACAAAAACAACTCCGGACGGCTCCAAGGAGAACCCGATACAGCCGATCAGAACGGCATTGGCAAGCGGTGCAACCTTCGTTGCCCAGAGTGTCAGTTCCGACATCAAACAGCTGACGGCAATCATCCAGCAGGCGATGGACCACAAGGGTTTCAGCTTCATCAACGTGTTCAGTCCATGTGTGACATACAACAAGGTCAACACTTATGACTGGTTCAAGGAGAACCTGATTGCTGTCGAGGATATCGAGGACTTCGACCATACGGATGCAAAGAACGCGATGCAGAATGTCATGGAGTACGACGGTCTTCTGAAGGGCATCATCTACCACGACCAGGAAGCAAAATCCTACCAGGAGAACATCGATGGATACCTAGACCAGCCGCTCATCAAGAAGAAGATGACGCTGGAAAACGAAACATTCGATGAACTGATGGCGGAATTCCGCTAGGTCATATGCCTGAAGCTTCGAGCTTCAGGTTTTTTTATTTTATCTATTAAAATAGTTTGAATTATGTCATAATTGACATAATACTTCGGTAACCGAAAGAAATGGGTGGAACAATTGCTGACAGTCTACAAATACGCGCTCAAGTATAAATGGTTCATCATAGTGGCTCTCTTCTTCATGTTCATTGAACTGGCTGTAGAGCTGCTTCAGCCTTATCTGATTTCAAAAGTCATCGATGACGGCATCGTGGCAGAAGACATAGATGCTGTATGGTTCTACCTGCTGATCATGTTCGGCATCAGCATGGCCGCCTTCATCAGCGGCATCATCAACTCCTACTTCTCAAGCCAGGTCGCCACAAGCTTCAGCTATGATATACGGACAGCACTGTTTCGGAAAGTGCAGTACTTTACGCTTGCGACGCTGTCCAAATTCCCGACATCAAGCCTCATCACAAGGATGACGCAGGATGTGCTGCAGACGGAAATGCTGCTCTATATGTCATTGCGCATCATTTTAAGAGCACCGCTGCTTGTCATCGGATCACTCATCATGTCGTTCGTCGTCAATCCGACGCTCGGCTTCTACCTGTCATTTCTGACGCCGGTTCTACTTATTTTCCTGATTATCACTGCACGCAAGGGTGGACAGATCTTCCTGCGTGTCCAGAAACGTCTGGATAGGATCAACCGCTTCATCCAGCAGAATCTCGAAGCGGTCAGGCTGATCAAGGCCAATGACCGGGAAAACTTTGAAATCAGCAAATTCAGCAAGGTGGCAGGGCGCCTGAAGGATGATACGATCTATGCATTGAGACTGATGGAATCGATCATGCCTGTGCTGCTTCTGATCATCAACGGCAGTCTGCTTGTCGTGTTGTGGATGGCGTCCGACCTGCTGCAGAACAACAATGTCGAAGTAGGTGAAGTGGTTGCGGTCATCAATTATGCCCTTCGCATGCAGGGCGGCTTCTCCATGTTCGCCTTCATCATCATTGCATTCAGCCGTGCGAAAGCATCCAGTGAACGGATGGAGGAGGTGCTCGTTGCACCGATCACATCAAACAACAATGAAGAGATCAGGAAGGTGGACCAGGCCGGCACGGTGAAGTTCGAAAATGTGTCCTTCAAATATCCCGGTTCGACGCGTTATGTCCTCCGTGATATCAACTTCGAAGTCAAAGAAAATGAAACACTCGTCATCATGGGAGGCACAGGTTCCGGCAAGAGTACGCTGCTCAGCCTGATTCCGAAGATGTATGATGTGAAGGAGGGCGATGTCTATATCAACGGCATCAATGCCAAAGACTGGAACGAGGATGATCTCAGGGAGACCATCGGCTACGTGCCGCAGTCCGCGGTACTGTTCTCGGGCAGTATCTTCGAGAACCTGCTGTGGGGTGATCTTGATGCTGGCGAGTCGGAAGTGTTCACTTCCACCCAGAAGGCGCAGATCCACAATTCGATCAATACTTTCGATCATCGCTACGAGACACGCGTCGGCCAGAGGGGTGTGACACTGTCCGGTGGTCAGAAGCAGCGTCTGTCGATTGCACGTGCGCTTGTCCGCAGGCCGGGCATACTGATTCTCGACGACAGCACTTCGGCGCTTGATATCCGCACCGAGTCCGCATTGTGGGACGCGATCAAAGAAGAGAATACAACACAGATCATCGTCACCCAGAAAGTGGTCACCGCCAAAATGGCGGACCGTATCCTCATACTGGATGGCGGGGAGATCAGTGCACTCGGTCCCCATGACACACTGATGCAAGAGTCATCACTATACCGCTCCATAGTTCAATCGCAGACGGAAGGGGGTCAGCTGGATGATTGATTTTATCAGAAGACCATTCGGCAATGAACCGGTCCTTCAAAAAGAGGAAATCGGACGCAGAAAAAAGAAGGAAGACCAGCGGGCCAACGATATATGGGGCACGCTGAAGAGAATGTGGCGCTTCATCAATGAAGAGCGTGTGCTTTTGTATGCGATCATTTTCCTCGTCACACTGACCAGCCTGCTCAGCATCACCGGGCCGTTCCTCGTCGGCTACATCGTCGACAACTATTTCGTCCAGCAGCAGATGGATGGGCTCGCCAGAATACTCCTGCTTCTGCTCGTCGTCTATGTACTGCTGTCATCGACACAGTACCTTGCCGCCTTCATGATGGTCGGGCTGTCGCAGCGCACGGTGTACAAGCTGCGCTCGAGACTGTTTTCGCATATGCAGAAACTGCCGGTACGCTTCTATGACAAGCGCCAGCACGGCGAACTGATGAGCCGGATGACAAATGATATCGAGACCATTTCACAGACGCTCAATACATCATTCATCCAGTTCACGACAAGTGTCGTCACACTCATTGGGACCATCAGCGTCATGATCTATCTGAGTCCATTGCTGACCCTGCTCACGGTGCTGATCATTCCTGTACTGATATTCGCTGTCGGCTTCATCACACGGCGCACCGGTCCGCTCTATAAGAAGCGGCAGCGTGCCACAGGTGAACTGAACGGCTACATCGAGGAGATGGTCTCCGGCCAGGAGATCGTCAAAGTGTTCTCCCAGGAGGAGACGGCGATCAAGAACTTCAACGAAAAGGCCGGCAGTCTTCGGGACATTACATTCTGGGCATTCCTGTATGCCGGGTTCATTCCTAAAGTGATGAATATGCTTAATAATATCAGCTTTACGATTGTTGCGGGTGCCGGCGGGCTGCTGGCGCTCTCGGGCACTGGCCTCGTCACCATCGGAACCATTGTGGTATTCGCCGAGTATGCGAGGCAGTTCACCCGTCCGCTTGCCGACCTGTCCAACCAGTTCAATCAGGTGCTGTCGGCCATTGCCGGTGCTGAGCGTGTATTCGGCATCATGGATTCCGAAACCGAGAACGACCATGGAAAAATTGAAGATAAGACCATCAAAGGCGAAATCGAGTTTGACGATGTCTCCTTCTCCTATGATCCAGAGCAGAAGACACCGACGATCAGAAATCTCAGCTTTAAGATAGCAGCCGGTGAATCCGTGGCACTGATAGGTGCCACAGGCGCAGGAAAGACGACTGTCATGCAGCTGCTGGCCCGGTTCTATGAAACGGATTCCGGCCAGGTGCGGATCGATGGAGAGGATATTCTCGACTATGCCCGTGCCACTGTACGCTCCCAGACGGCATTCGTCCTGCAGGACCCATATCTCTTCGAGTCGACCATCCGGGAGAACATCCGCTATGGGAAGCTCGATGCGACGGATGACGATGTTGTTGAGGCCGCCAGGCTCGCCAATGCCCATGACTTCATCGTCGAGCTTGAAAACGGCTATGACACCATCCTTGAAGCGGATGAAGGTTTCATTTCACAAGGACAGAAGCAGCTGATTTCGATTGCCCGCGCACTGATCACGGATCCCGCCATTCTGCTGCTGGATGAAGCGACGAGCAGCATCGACACTGTGACGGAGCTGAAAATCCAGGAGGCACTGGAACGGCTCATGAAGGACCGCACAAGCATCATCATCGCCCATCGGCTCAATACCATCAAGGCGGTGGATCGGATCTTCGTCATGGATCTCGGTGAACTGGTCGAAAGCGGCTCTGAGCAGGAACTTCTCCGACAGGAGGGGCGCTACTACCAGATGGTGTCAGATAATAAATAGCTTCACAAATCATCAGAAGTGTATTACCATGGATACAACCGAATAAGAAACGACCACTAGGGGTGTCCGTTTGGACTGAGAATCACCCTCATTACCTGATCTAGATCATACTAGCGTAGGGAAGTGGCATATTTTCCTATAAATATGCACACCACTCCGCTAGTGGTGTGTTTTTTATTTGGAAAATAATGTCTGGAGGGTTTTACCATGGTAAGAAAAAACGGATTGACATTGACCGATGTACTGGTCACGGTCGTCATCGCACTCGTGTTTGCATTCATCTACTCGATATGGGGTGGTGTCTATACGGCACTCGAACCCCTTGGTCTGCATCTGAACCAGCTGCTTTACGGCATGTGGTTCATCGCAGCAGTCGTCGCCTACCTGATCATCAGAAAGCCGGGTGTGGCACTGATTGCTGAATTCGCAGCCGCGTCAGGGGAGACGATCGTCATGCTGCAGTTCGACGTCATGCTGATCGTCTATGGATTGATCCAGGGACTGGCGTGTGAAATTGTCTTTGCAGTCGTGAAGTATAAGAGCACTTCGCTGATGGTGGCAGTTGCGGCTGGTGTGGCAGCGGCCCTTTCAACATTGCCGCTCGACTGGTATTACGGTTATCTTGGACAGCTTGCAACGTGGAATCTGCTGCTCATGTTCGGCTTCAGAGTGCTGAGTGGTGCACTCATTGCCGGCGGACTTGCCCATCTGCTGTACCAGGGGCTGAAAGGAACCGGCGTACTGAAACTGGTCGGACAGAAGGCCACAGCCGATGAAGGACTGTAGGAATGGCCATCGCAGTCAAAAACCTCAGATTGAAGTTCCCGGAGGCACAAGCGCGCCTGTTTACAGACCTTGAACTCACAATAGAGGATAAGGAAAAGGTGCTGATTGTCGGACCGAGTGGCTCAGGCAAGAGTACTCTGCTCAACGTTCTCGGGGGACTCATTCCGAACGTCATCGATGTACTGATGAAGGCCGATCAGCTGGAGCTTCCGAATTCCGGTGCCTATGTCTTCCAGGATCCGGATTCCCAGTTTACGATGCCCACGGTGGCAGAGGAGCTTGCATTCATCATGGAGAACAGGCAGGTCGAAAGAGAGGATATGGACCAGAGAATCGTGCAGATACTCGGTACGGTCGGTCTTGATATCGATCCCGCTGCAGCCATCCACACACTGTCGGGCGGCATGAAGCAGAAGCTTGCCATCGCAAGTGCACTGCTGCAGCAGGCGGACACGCTGTTCCTGGATGAACCGACGAGTATGCTCGATGAGGGGTCTGCCGAACATTTGTGGGAAACCATCCAACAGATGTGGGACGGCCGCACGGTAGTAATCATCGAGCACCGCGTGGAGAATATATGGGATAAGGTCGACCGTGTCATACTCATGGATGACCAGGGCCGGATCGACAGGATAGGGCCGCCGGATGAAATGCTCGAAAACCACCGGGATGCACTTGATGCGTTCGGCGTATGGCATCCTGAATCCTGGCACAATGCTCCACGTCTTCCTGAAATAAAAGCACAGTCGGATGTACTGCTAGAAGCCCGCGACCTGGTGGTCAGAAGAGGGAAAAGGCAGCTTCTGACCATCGATGCACTTGATATATGGAAAGGGGAGTGGATCACTCTTGAAGGGGATAATGGCACAGGAAAGACAAGCCTGCTCCTGGCATTGATGAAGCTGATTCCGTCAGACGGGGATATACAGTTCAAAAATAAAAAAGTGAAGAAGCAGAAGCATTATAACGGAGCGCTCTATCCGGTATTTCAGAATCCCGAACTGCAGTTCATTACAAACACTGTTTTTGACGAAGTGTTCATCAATCTCGAGCTACACTTTGGCAGGGAGGGAGCAAAGCAGAAAGCGGACGCACTGATAGAAAGACTTGGTCTCGGTAAAGTCCGCCATCTGCATCCGCTCGAAATTTCGACAGGGCAGAAGCGCCGTCTGAGTGTGGCGACGGCAGCCGGCGGCATTCCCGAAATCATCATTCTGGATGAACCGACTTTCGGCCTCGATCAGCGGCACGCATTCCGGCTGCTTCAAATGCTGCATGATATGGTCAAGTCGGGCACGACCATCATCATGATCACACACGATGAAGAAATCAAAATACGCTATCCTTCAAGAAGACTGCGGATAGAGGACGGGACGCTGATGGAAGGAGGCGGGTCTGATGATTGAAGCAATCAGACATTACAGTACACCTGCAGACCGGGTCAACCCGATCACCAAGATTCTGGTGGCGGTCGGCCTGTTTCTCGCCGTCGTACTCATCCATGATCCGAACCACCTGTTCCATCTGTCGCTGCTCATGCTGGTTCTGCTGATCGTATTGAGCGGCGTCAAAATCCGCTACCTCGTCCTGCTCACTGCGACCATCCTGTTTTTCGGTCTGATCTCAAGCCTGTACATGATCTTCTACGGGGAAGGAACGTCCACGCTCCTCCGCTTCGGTATCGTCCACATCACTGAGGAGAGCACTGTGCGCGGTGTTCATATCATGATGCGTGGTGTCGTACTGTCGTTCTTTGGGGCACTGGTCGTGTTCACAACGAAATTGACGGACGTCTTCTACAGTATGATGCAGCAGGGGGGTCTCAGGCCGAAGTTCGCCTACGCGTTCATGGCCGCGATCCGCATGGTGCCGATCATCGCCAATGAGTATATGACACTCAGGCGTGCGCGCAAAGTGAGGCGGCCTTTGATCCACAGGAAATACATCAGCGGCTATAAGGGATTTTCCACGACCATCATCACGCTTCTGAGCCAGAGCATCCGCCGGGCATACCGGCTCGGCATCGCGATGGAATCGAAGGGATTCGATGATGGACCGAGGACATACTACCACCGGACTTCATTTTCCATCATCGATCTCCTTTTCATCATGCTCGTCATCCTGACAGTCATTTTTTCATATCAGCTGGGTCAGTGGTACAGCCCTTTTGCCACTACCGATGCAAGATGAAATGACAGCCAAATAGTTTTGAATTATGCGGTGAAAACGTATATACTGATATAAGATTTGATTCACCGATGATTCATGCGGATGATGAGAGAATATTGCCGGGCCACCGGTGTCAAAATAGGAAAAGGTGGAAGCGCTATGTATACGAAAGATGAAATTGTAAAAGAAGCCAAGGCACTTGGCAGCATGATTGCAGAAACTGAGCAGGTCGACTTCTTCAAGAAAGCTGAAGCGAAAATCCATGAGAACAAGGATGTCCGCGAAAAGATGGCGAGCCTGAAGAGTCTGCAGAAGCAGGCTGTCAACTTCCAGAACTATGGCAAGGAACGTGCCTACCAGATGACCGAGGAGAAAATAAAGAAGGTTGAGGCGGAACTAGATGAGATGCCGATCGTCAACCAGTTCAAGGAATCCCAGGGACAGGTCAACGAGCTGTTGCAGATGGTCTCCCATGCCATCAGTCAGACGGTGACCAACGAGGTCATCACTTCTACAGGTGGAGATATTCTTGAAGGTGAAACCGGAGCGGCAATGAGAAACATGCCGAATCGTAAACAGGATTAGACAAAAATATAAAAGGGCTGTGCATCTCTAAAGGATGTACAGCCCTTTTTTCGGAAGGAAGATGTATCAATGGACAGGAAATTAACCAGAAAATTGACCATGACAAGTGTACTTGTGGCACTGAACGTTGTACTGAGCACTTTTATCGTCATACCACTCGGCCCAGTCAGAGCTGCGCCAGTGCAGCACCTCATCAATGTAGTCAGCGTAGTACTCACCGGCCCCTTTGCCGTAGTGCAGGCGTTTCTTTCATCGACAATACGGATCATGATGGGAACCGGATCGCCTTTTGCGTACCCTGGCAGCATGATCGGGGCACTGGTTGCGTTTCTGTTATACCGGAAGTTCAAGAAGCTTGGGCCGACTGCTGCCGGGGAGATGCTCGGCACTGGTATTCTTGGTTCGCTCGCCACGCTGCCTCTGATCGCAGTGCTTGGCCTGGACCTCGATTTTTTCTTTGTGCTGGCTCCTGCATTTCTGGCAAGTACAATGATCGGATCGCTGATCTCATGGCTTCTTCTTGGCCAGCTTGACAAAAAAGGAGTTCTAAAGGAATTCAACATATGATGAGCTGCATGATATAATGCAATTATATTTTAGTAATGGAAGTGTTTAGATGACTACAGTAACACCAATGATGCAGCAGTATCTGAATATAAAGGCGGAACATCCGGATGTTCTGCTCCTCTACCGGATGGGGGACTTCTACGAGCTGTTCTATGAAGATGCCGTCACGGCGAGCAAGCTGCTCGAGATCACCTTGACATCACGGGACAAGAAGAAGGATCCGATTCCGATGTGCGGCGTGCCCTACCATTCTGCGAAGAGCTATATCGAGCGTCTGATCGACCAGGGTTATAAGGTAGCGATCTGTGAACAGCTCGAGGATCCGAAGCAGACGAAGGGCATGGTGAAACGTGGCGTGGTGCGTGTCATCACACCGGGTACTCTGATTGACGATTTCGGTATGGATGACGGCCGCAGCAACTACATTCTTGCACTGGACGAACAGGGCGGCGTTTTCAATGCTGCCTATTCGGACATATCGACAGGGGAGATCTCCGCATTCTGCACGGACGATATGACGGTGCTGAAAAGCGAGATCGACCGGATCGGTCCGAGGGAGATTGTCATCGAGGAGAATATCCAGGGGGTCCTGTCGGAACTGTATGCCGATCCGCCGGTCAATACGCCGTTCACAAACGATGTGCATCACCCGCTCGACTACGACCCGGCAATCACTGCAGGGGAAAAGCAGGCACTTAATCTGCTGATCAGCTATATCCGCGCCCATAACATGCGCGATCTGAAGCATTTCAGAACAGTGGCGAAGCACCGCATCAAGGAGACGATGCAGCTCAACTATGCCGCCCTGTCGAATCTCGAGCTGCTGGAGAGCCTGCAGACCAAGAAGACAAAAGGCTCTCTCTTCTGGTACATGAACAGGACGGAGACACCGATGGGCAAGCGCAAGCTGAGAAAATGGATCGAGCGGCCGCTGCTCAGCCAGGATGCCATTCATGTGCGTCAGAACGTGGTGGCTGTATTACTCGAGAACTTTCTGGAGAGGGAAGATATCCGGGGGCTGCTCAATAATGTCTACGACATTGAGCGGCTCGTCGGCCGGCTCAGCTTCGGCAACATTGATGCAAAGGACCTCGTCCAGATGCGGGATTCGCTGGCAGGACTGCCGGCAATCGAAAATATGCTCAGCCGGATCGGTCTGATGGATACTACCCTGTTCAGCGATTTCGATACGCTCCATGATGTCCATCAACTGCTCGATTCAAGCCTCGATGATACGCCGCCGAAGACAGTGCGGGAAGGCGGCATCTTCAAGGAAGGGTACAACGAGAAGCTTGATGAATACCGCTACCTGTCAAACAATGGCAGGATATGGCTCGATGACTATATCGAGCGGGAACGGGAACGCACAGGCATCCGCAATATGAAAGTCGGATTCAACAAGGTGTTCGGCTACTATATCGAAATCTCGAAAGGCAATGCCGTAAACTTCGATGCCGACCATTTCGAATACCAGCGCAAGCAGACGCTGACCAATGCGGAGCGCTTCATCACCCCTGAACTGAAGGAGATGGAATCGAAGCTGCTTGGTGCGCAGGATGAAAGCATCATTCTGGAGTACAATCTCTTTGTCGAGCTGCGCCAGCAGATGGAGCAGTTCATTCCACGGCTCCAGACGACCGCCGACATCATCAGCACCCTCGACTGCCTCATCTCATTTGCAACTGTGGCGAATGAATACCGCCTGGTGCGTCCCGAATTCAGCGACAGCACGCTGTCCATAAAGGAGGGCCGCCACCCGGTGGTCGAGAAGGTGATCGGCGAGAACACGTATGTACCAAACTCCCTCGACATGGACCAGGAGACATTCATCTACCTGATTACAGGACCGAACATGTCCGGTAAGAGTACTTACATGCGGCAGACGGCGATCATCAGCATCATGGCACAGATGGGCATGTATGTGCCGGCAGAAAAAGCCACACTGCCCATCTTCGACCAGATTTTCACCCGCATCGGGGCGAGCGATGACCTGGCAAGCGGCAAGTCGACTTTCATGATTGAAATGATGGAGGCCAATGAAGCACTGCAGAACGCGACCGAAAACAGCCTGCTGATCTTTGATGAGATCGGGCGGGGGACATCCACCTACGACGGCCTGTCGCTTGCCCAGTCGATGCTCGAGTACATCCACCATCATATCGGTGCGAAGACACTCTTCTCGACGCATTATCATGAGATGACACGGCTTGGAAATGAACTGGACCATCTGAAGAATGTCCATGTCAAGGCGACCGAGTATGACGGCAAGCTGATATTCCTCCACAAGGTGAAGCCTGGTCCGGTGGAGCGGAGCTACGGCATCCATGTGGCACGCCTTGCCGAACTGCCGGATGAAGTGACGAAGCGGGCTCACGAACTGCTCAAAGGATTCGAGCAGGACGGACATGTCATCGGCAGCCGGCAGCTGTCCCTGCCGCTCGATGATACGGAGACGTATGAAACCCATCCGGTCATCGACCAGCTCAAGGCTGTTGATATCAATGCGATGACACCGCTCGATGCAATGATGAAGCTGCAGGAACTTAAAAACGAGCTTGAAGGCGAGTGATGATATGGGTTCAATAAAAGTACTGGACAGTGCAATACAGAATAAGATAGCCGCCGGAGAAGTGGTCGAACGGCCGAGTTCCGTAGTCAAGGAGCTGCTTGAGAACTCGATCGACGCCAACGCCAGGCAGATCGAAGTATTTATAGAGGAATCGGGAATGAAGCAGATCCGCATCGTTGATGATGGCGACGGCATCCACCATACCGATGGACCACTGCTGTTCCAGCGGCATGCAACAAGCAAGATTGATATGGACTATGATCTGTTCCAGATCCGCTCACTCGGCTTCCGCGGCGAGGCACTAGCCAGCATCGGGGCCGTGGCGAAAGTGACGGTCGAAACGAAGCACGTGGACGGCAATCCCGTATTCATCCGGTTCGAGGGCGGCAGACTGGCCGAGCAGATTCCCGGCAAGGAACGGAAAGGGACCGATATCACCATAACAGATCTCTTCTACAACACACCGGCACGGCTCAAGTATATGCGTTCGATGCGTACGGAAAGCGGCAAGATCATCGATGTCATCCAGCGCATGGCACTGGCCTATCCGAATATCAGCTTCCGTCTTGTGCTGGATCACAGCGAGAAGGTCATGACGAAAGGCAATGGCAACCTCAAGGAAGTCATCAGCGACATCTATGGACTGAACATCGCACGGCATGCGGTGGCATTCGAAACCCGGGATGCGGACTTTCACATCCGGGGCTTCCTGATCCGTCCGGAGATAACCCGCAGCAGCCGCAACTATCTCAACATCTCCGTCAACCGCCGGTTCATCCGGAGTTTCCGGCTGTCGCAGGCGGTCATCAACGGCTACCATACGCTGCAGCCGAAAGACAAATACCCCATTGCGATCATCGACATCACAATGGATCCGAAGCTGGTCGATGTCAACGTCCATCCGGCCAAGACAGAAGTCCGCTTTTCGAAGGAACGCGAGCTGAACCAGCTGCTTGAATCGGCAGTCCGTTCACGCATGAAGGACGAGATGCTCATCCCTGACGTCACAAGAAAAGCTCCCGTAGCGAGACAGCAGACGACGCAGGACACACTTGATTTTTCCAATGTGGAACGACAGCCTGACAAAAGAACGGAGACCGGCCGGCATCACCCCGTGACCCGAAACTTCAGCAAGACTTCGACCGACTATAGAATAGTACCGAAAAAGACGGTACTGAACGAAACACAAGAAGCAATAGGACCACCGGCAGAGCGGCATGTACAGAAACCTGCACGCGAAGCACCGCCGGCGGAAAGTCAGACAGCTCCTGACACACCTATAGAAGCTGCAGAGGAGGCGGTGGAAAAAGAAAAGCTGCCGTATCTTGAAATCGTGGGCCAGCTCCACGGCACCTATATCATTCTACAGAATGACACCGGCATGTATATGATGGACCAGCATGCCGCACAGGAGCGGATCAAATACGAATACTATTCGGAGAACATCACCAGAGGGAAGACGGACAGGGTACCGCTTCTGATCCCGTATACTTTCGAATTTCCGATGAGTGATATAATAGAAATAGATGATAGGCAAAAACGCCTCCAGTCACTCGGCTTTGATATCGAGAAGACAGGCATCAGGCAGTATGCAGTGACAGCCTATCCGAATTGGATCGATGACAGGAACCCGGAAGCGGATATCGAGGAACTGATCCATTTCGTTTCATCAAAGTCCGATTTCTCCGTCAGCCAGTACAAGGAGGAGATGGCCATCATGATGAGCTGCAAGCAGTCCATCAAGGCGAATCATTATCTGGATCGGCCGCAGATCGAAGCGCTCCTTGAATCACTCGGATCCTGCAGATCGCCCTATACGTGCCCGCATGGCCGACCGGTCATCATCCACATGAGTACTTACGAAATCGAGCGCATGTTCAACCGCGTTATGAAGTAGGGAGGAAAAAGATGAAGATCAGCGAAGAGACGATAGATAACTACGGACGCCGCATAAAAATAAAAATCTTTTCTCCGGAATCCCCTGTCTGTGCCATCCAGCTCATGCACGGTATGGCGGAACATATGGGCCGCTACAGCGAAATGATGACATGGCTTGCGATGAATGACTGCATGGCCATCATGCACGATCACCGAGGTCATGGCGAAGATGAGCAGGATCCCGGCCATTTTAACGACTTCAATCTGCTGATCGAGGATGCGCTGGCTGTCTCATCCGTCATTCCGCATGATCTGCCGAAGTTCATCCTCGGCCATTCGATGGGCTCGATCGTTGCCAGGCGACTGCTTGAGCGGGGCGTCTACGATGGCGGTATCATCGTCGGCACCGGCAGCAGGGACGCCTTCTTTGACCAGCTCTCCTCAAAGATGCTCAGCGGACTTGCCAATGCAGCACCGAGGATGAAGTCCGAAACAATCAACCGCCTTGCGTTCGCCGGCTATGATGCGTCGTTTCCGGGTACACAGAAGAATCGCTGGCTGTCGGAGGATGATGCCAAGGTGGCGCAATACAACAGGGATGACTATTGCGGATTCAAGATGAGCAACCGGGCACTTTCGGAAATTGTGCGGCATATCCGGCTCAGCACAAAGCAAAAAAATCTGAAGCGGCTCGACCGCGACGTGCCGATCCTGCTGGTCGGCGGCAAGGATGATCCGTTCTCCAGCCGCGGTAAAGATATACGCAACCTGGCACGCCTCTACCGGCACTACTTGGATAGCGTTACGGTGCAGCTCTATGATACGAGCCGTCATGAAGTGCTTTTTGAAAAAAATCGCGAACAGGTATACAACAGACTGGTGGAGTGGGTGATGAGACATGTCTGAAAAGAAGAAGCTGCTTATTCTGGTGGGACCGACCGCAATCGGAAAGTCGTCACTCGGCGTCGAAATTGCGAAGCGGTTCAACCTTGAGATCATCAGCGGAGATTCGATGCAGGTGTACCAGGGGATGGATATTGGTACAGGAAAGATTACAGAGGAAGAGATGGATGGGGTCCAGCATTATATGATCGATGTCATGCCGCCGGATACATCCTTCTCGGTGCACGATTTCCAGAAGCATGTCGATGAGGTCATAGATGAATTCCATGAAGCCGGGGATGTGCCCTTCATCGTGGGAGGCACCGGACACTACATCCGTGCGCTCATCTATGGCTATGAATTCAACGATGAGGATGATGCGGAAAAGCGTGCTCTGACAGCGCGGCTCGAAAAGCTCGGTTCGACCATTCTTCACAGCCGTCTCAGGGCGATTGATCCGAAGCTTGCACAGGAGATCCATCAGAACAACCGCAAGCGGGTCATCCGTGCACTGGTCAAGCATGAACTGAGCAACCGGATCAGCAGCAGGGAAGGCCCCGGCTACACAGACGAGATGAAATATGATACATTTATAGTAGGATTGACACGTGATAGAAAAATAATGCATGAGAACATCAACAGTCGTGTCGACAAGATGTTCGAGATGGGGCTTGAAGATGAAGTGCGCGCACTGATGAGCGACAGTTCCCTGTCCAGAACGGCAAGTGCAGCCATCGGCTACAAGGAATTCCTGCCATACTTCGAGGGCAGTGCTTCCCTCGAAGAGGTGAAAGAAACCATCAAACAGCATACCAGGCAATATGCCAAACGACAACTGACTTTCTTCAGGAATCAGCTTCCCGTGAATTGGTACGATCTTGATTCAGTGAATACGGATACTATATTTGAGGATATATATCAATTCCTACACACGAAGGAGAGAAAGAAAAATGACTAATGGTGATCTGCAGGAGAAGTTTCTCAGTGAATTCAAGGAGTCGGAAGTCGAAGTGACCGTGTTTCTGGTAAATGGGTTTCAGATGCGGGGGACTGTCATAGACTTTGATAGATTTGTCATCCAGCTGCAGTCAGGCGGCAAGGATCATCTGATCTACAAGCATGCCATCAGCACGTTTACCAAATAGCACAAAGCATCCCATCTGGTGGGATGCTTTTTTAGCCTCTGAGTACTCTTAGGATGTCATCTTCAAATGTAAGTGGGGATTTTTGCGGTGGAAAGCGTTTCACGATTCTGCCTTCTCTTGAAATCAGGAATTTGGTGAAGTTCCACTTTACAGTATTGGTCAAAAGACCATTCTTGCTTTCAGTCAGATGCTTGAATAGAGGATGAATGCTATCTCCTTTGACATTCACCTTTTCCATCACATCGAATGTAACGCCATATTCCCTATTATAGTGGAACCGGGCTTCAGAAGCATCGAGCGGTTCAGAGTTCATGAAGTCGTCGGAAGGAAAAACAAGTACCCGAAGCCCTTCATCCTTGTACTTCTGATAGAGGAACTCAAGTTCGGACAGCTGGTTGCAGAATGTACACTCACTTGCAGTATTGATTATCAGAATGGCTTTGCCTTCAAAATCCCTCATATCCATTGGTATGCCGGTATCATCATGAACTTTCAGATCATATATATGCGTCTTCATGATTCGAGGCCCCTTTCTAAAACGACAAACACAAATATATCTTTCATTTAGACAAAATCTGGCTCTATTAAACACGAATCCCATAACCGATCAGCAAAACGGGTATGGAAGGCTAAAGCAGCTGAGGAGGTACGCAAATGTCAAAAACGTATAAAGGTATCATCATTTCAGTGAATACACCGAAAAGAAAAGACGTCCAGTCCGAGGTGGAGGAGCTTCGGAGCCTGGCAGAGTCTGTGGATATCGAGATCATCGGTGTCCATATACAGAACCGGTCATCAGTGGATCCTAGATCGTATGCAGGCACTGGTTTCCTGTCGGAGACGCGGGAATCATATGGAGAGGACGAAGAGATCGACTACACGATTGTCAATGACGAGATCACTGCCAGTCAGAACCGGTCGATAGAAGCGATTATGGATACGAAGGTCATCGACCGTACCCAGGTCATTCTGGATATTTTCAGCATGAGGGCCATGTCGAAGGCCGGCCAGCTGCAGGTGGAACTGGCCCAGCTGCAGTATCTTGTGCCACGGTTGAAAGGCCAGGGTATCAACCTTTCCCGTCTCGGTGCCGGTATCGGGACGAGGGGACCTGGTGAAACGAAGCTTGAAACCGACCGCAGGCACATCAACCAGCGGATCAAGGAGATCAGGAAGCAGCTCCAGGTTGTCGAATCCCACCGCGAGCGGTACCGTGAGAAGCGCAACCGGAACCAGGTGGTCAAAGTGTCGCTCATCGGCTATACCAATGCAGGCAAGTCCTCATTATTCAATGCCATGGCGAAAAGTGATACGTATGAACAGAACGCACTGTTTGCCACTCTGGACCCGAAAACCCGTCAGATTACACTGCCTTCCGGATTCGAATGCATCCTGTCCGACACCGTCGGCTTCATCCAGAACTTGCCGACGACCCTTGTCGAGAGCTTCAAATCGACACTGGAAGAGGCGGCAGACAGTGACTTCCTGATCCATGTCATCGACAACAGTTCGGATAACCTGCAGACGCATTATGATACGGTCAGAAATCTGATGAAGCAGCTCGACATGGAGCCTATTCCATCCATCGTATTCTTCAACAAGACGGATATCGATGATACCGTCCACTACACGCCGGGCGAACCCCATGCGTATGTGAATACCGGCATGCCGCCCATGGAGCTGCTCCAGATACTTGAGGACTTCATGAAGACACATATGGAGAAATATGATGCAGAACTGCCGCTGTCACAGCCTCAGAAGATCTATGATCTGAAGCGGTATACGATTGTAGAAGAACAGACTCTGGATGACGATGCACAGACATACCGGATGACCGGCTATGAACCGCCAGGCGCATGGAGCCAAAGAATTTCAGAGAGAAACGAGGAGTAGCAGTTTGGAGACTACAGAGATAGAAGCATTGGTGGAGGCATCCATCGATGAGATTGAACCGATCATGAAAAAGAATAAAAAAATTGCACAGAAAAACTTCAATAAGGTCATGGAGGCTTTTCATGAGAATGGTGTGGCCGAGAGTGACTTCACCGGGACGACAGGCTACGGCTATGATGATACCGGCCGCGACAAGCTTGAGGAGATCTATCGTGCTGTATTCAGAAGCGAGGATGCGATCGTCAGAAGCCAGATCATCTCCGGCACCCATGCGATCAGCCTCGTTCTGCTTGCCCTGCTTGAAAAGGGGGATGAACTCATCTATATCAGCGGAGAGCCGTACGATACACTCGAGAAGGTCATCGGCAACTCTCCGAGGGACATCGGCAGCCTGAAGGAAAAGGGCGTCGGCTACAAGTCAATTGATCTTGTAAATGACCAATTTGATGAACCAGCCATCATGGCAGCCATCACACCACAGACGAAAATGATTGCGATACAGCGATCCCGCGGCTACAGCATGCGCAAGTCACTCTCAATCGACGAAATGGAAGCGATGATCCATAAAATAAAGGAGAAGCATCCCGATATTATCATCTTCGTCGACAACTGCTATGGCGAATTCGTAGAGACGAGGGAACCGATCGAGGCAGGCGCCGATGTCATTGCCGGCAGCCTGATCAAAAATCCGGGCGGGGGTCTTGCACGCATGGGTGGATATATTGCAGGCAACAGCGAACTCATCACCCGCATCAGCTACCGTCTGACCGTTCCCGGCATTGGCAAGGAGATGGGGGCCAGCCTGAATGCACTGCAGGATATGTACCAGGGCTTCTTCATGGCACCGCATGCCGTCATCGAGAGCCTGAACGGTGCTGTACTGACAAGTCATCTGCTGTCCAGGGCAGGACTCAGAACAGATCCAAGCCCTGACGCCCGACGCACCGATCTGATCCAGAGTGTATCCTTCAATACGCAGCAAGAGATGATCACCTTCACCCAGATGATCCAGAAAGCCTCTCCCGTCAACTCCCAGTTCCTGCCCGTACCAAGCGATATTCCGGGATATGAGAACCCGGTCATCATGGCTGCAGGCACATTCATACAGGGTGCCTCGCTCGAGCTCAGCGCCGACGGCCCGATCAGAAGTCCGTACACCGTATTCATCCAGGGCGGACTCGTCTTCGAGCACGTCGTCTATGCACTGACCACCGCGCTCGTCGAGATGGCAGAAAAGGAAATGATAGCATTATAGACTCCATCTAATTTAAAACACAAAGGGAGACAGGACAATGATGTATCTGGAACTGATGCTGCCGATCATTTTTCTGACAGCGATTCTGCTGTTTACGAGCCGATCGAAACTTTTCAACAGCAGCGGCAGAAGCATGAAGTACTCCGATGCGGATATCTTCTTGAAATGGATGCTGGGTCTTGAAATTGCTGTTGTGGCAGTGCTGCTGATTGCAAGTAGTATGGGATGATACGTCAGGTCCTACTGTCGATACATGCATTGACAGTAAATTCATATATTGATAGTATGAATTGTATTGACGAACTGAATAGATACCTTATCAAGAGTCGGGGGAGGAAATTGGTCCTTGGATCCTGCGGCAACCTCAGCATATCTGCTGAAAGGTGCCATTTCCAACAGGTGCATGCCTGAAAGATGAGGGAAGGTTATTTTGACCTCTTCCTTGCTGGAAGGGGTCTTTATTTTTTCGTCGATGTGAGTTATGTAAATACTACTATTTATCAGGATGGTGACTGGATTGAAGAGTATTGAAGTGCTGCAGGATGACGCAGTAGCATTGCGCAGAAAGTTTCATCAGACGCCGGAAACAGGGTTTACAGAGTTCATCACAACTTATGAGATATACACTATATTGAAGGATACCGATTTCAAGCTCCATCTGGGCACAGAGGTTCTGAGTCCCAATCATCGCTACGGTGTGCCTGATGAAGAAATAATCGAAGCCTCACGTAAACGGGCAGTTTCCTACGGTGTGCCTGACGATTTCCTCGATCTGCTTGAAGGTGGGAACACGGGCCTCGTGGCAGTACTTGACACAGGACGGCCGGGACCGCATATTGCCATGCGATCGGATATAGATGCTTTGCCCATACTGGAGTCGGAGGGAGCATCGCACAAGCCGTCTGCTGAGGGGTTCCGTTCGGTGCATGAAAATGAAATGCATGCGTGCGGCCATGACGGGCATATCGCCATCGGTCTTGCGGTTGCCAAATACATACACCAGAATGCCTCCCAGCTGACCGGACGCTTCACACTTATTTTCCAGCCGGCTGAAGAGGGTGGCAGAGGGGCGAGAAGTGTTGTGGAGAAAGGGTGGCTAGATGACGTGGACTATTTCATGAGCGGTCATCTCGGCATCCATGAGGCGACGGCGGGTACAGTCAGCGCGACAACAGAACGTTTTCTTGCCAGTACAAAACTGGATGTGTCATTCAACGGAAAATCAGCCCACTCCGGCGTGGAACCGAATGCCGGCAGGAATGCACTTTTGGCTGCGGCATCAGCGTCTCTGCATCTCCATGCAATCCCGAGACATCGGGAAGGTGCGACGCGTGTCAATGTCGGTACGATGAATGCAGGAAGCGGCTGGAATGTCGTGGCAGATCATGCGGAGATCAAGATGGAGACGAGAGGTGAAACGAACGCTCTGAATGAATATATGCTGAGTGAGGTAGAACGCATACTTCAGGCGTCGGCACTCATGCACGGCACGGACTATGAAACGAAGTTCATGGGGACGGCCATCGGTGCCGCATGCGATTCGAAGTGGCAGACCCTGGTGCGTGAAGCCAACCATGCAAACCCGGATGTCGTCATGATCAGGGATGTCCTTCCACTTGACGCAAGTGAGGATGTCACCTATATGATCGACCATGTCCAAAAGCGTGGCGGGCTTGCGACATTCATGATTTTCGCGAGCCCACTGGCTGCAGGTCACCATCATCCGGCATTCGATTTTGATGAGGCAGCGATCAGGACGGCAGTATCGGTCTACATCAATAACATCAATCACATTGCGGGAGGGGTCCTTCATGAATCAGACGACTGAGAAACAGAAAGGGGTTCTCGGTGCTATTGAACGCATCGGAAACAAGTTGCCGGATCCTTTCTTCATTTTTGTCATACTGGCTGCAATTGTCATGGTGATTTCCATGATATTCAGTTTCGTGGGTGCGACAGTCGAACACCCGGGCACAGGGGAAATGCTTGAAATCAGAAACCTGATCTCCTTTGAAGGACTGGCCTACATGCTGTCTTCCATGCTCGACAACTTCACCGGGTTTGCACCGCTCGGACTTGTGCTCGGCATCATGCTCGGTATCGGTGTGGCTGAAAAGACGGGACTGCTGTCGACTGCCATCAAGAAATCCATTCTTAAGGCGCCGAAGTCCGTCGTCACCTATGCCATCATCCTGGTCGGCATCTCGGGCAACCTGGCATCCGACGCTGCATTTGTCATCATTCCACCACTGGCTGCCATGGTCTTCTATACGATAGGCAGGCACCCGCTGGCCGGATTGTCCGCAGGTTTCGCCGGCACAGGTGCCGGTTTCACCGCGAATCTGATCATTACAGGGACGGATGCGACACTTGCTGGAATCACATCGGAAGCGGCTGCCATGATCAATGATACCGTCGCTGTCACACCCGTCGACAACTACTATTTCATGCTGACGTCCGTACTGTTCATCGCCATAGCTGGCGGGTTGATTACAGACAAGATCATAGAGCCCCGTCTCGGTACATATAAGGATGAAACAAAAGAGGACCGGCAGCTGAATGAAGTGACAGACAGGGAGAACAAAGGGCTACGAAATGCAGTCATAGCAGGCATCCTCTTTATTGCGATACTGGCTCTGCTTGTATTCTATCCCGGTTCTACGCTAAGAAATGAATCGGGCGGGCTCGTGCCATCCACCTTTCTCGGTAATATTGTACCGATTGTTCTGCTGTTCTTCGTGACAGTCGGTGTTGCGTATGGCAAAACTGCCGGAACCATTGAAAAACTTGATGATATTCCAAAGTTCATGGCGGAATCCATGAAAGACATGTCAGGCTATATTGTCCTGATTTTCGCCGCTGCCCAGTTCATCGCCTACTTCAGCTGGAGCAATCTTGGTACATGGCTGGCAGTGAACAGTGCTGAATTCTTCACGAGCATCAGTATGACAGGTCTGCCGCTGATCATCGGCTTTTCATTCCTGGCAGCACTTCTGAACCTGATTATCTTCAGTGGTTCCGCCCAATGGGCACTCATGGCTCCGGTTTTTATTCCGATGTTCATGCTGCTCGACTATCATCCCGCCTTCATCCAGGCAGCCTTCCGGATTGCTGATTCATCCACAAACATCATTACACCGCTCAATCCCTACATCATGCTTGTGCTTGCTGTAATGAAGGATTACGACAGGAAGGCAGGACTCGGTACTCTGATTTCACTGATGCTGCCATACAGCCTGGCGTTCTTCGGCATATGGCTTGTACTGCTCATCATATTCTTCATTCTCGGCATACCATTTGGACCGGGTATTACAGTCTACATGGAAGGTTGATCGAAAAAGGGCCCGTCAGCTTGATTGCTGACGGGCCTTCATTCATAAGCAGATTCTATTGTGTCATCTGTTCACTCTCAAGCGAAGTCTGCTCGACGTTTTCACTTCTCAAGTTGAACACGAGGTTAAGAACAATGGCAGTCAGACTGCCGAGGACGATGCCGCTTTCAGCGATGACACCGAATGTTGATGGGACGATGGCGAACAGCTCAGGAACTGCTGTGACGCCAAGTCCCATGCCGATTGAGATGGCCATGATCATCAGATTGTTCTGGTTTTCAAAGTCGACTCTTGAAAGCATCTTGATACCGTATGAGATGACCATGCCGAACATTGCGAGCATTGCACCTCCGAGAACTGGTGTCGGGATGACCATCGTAATCGCACCGATTTTCGGTACGAGACCGAGCAGGATCAGCATGACGCCGGCGATGTAGATGATGCGTTTATTTCTCACACCGGACAGCTGGACGAGTCCGACGTTCTGGGAGTAGGTCGTGTACGGGAAGGAGTTGAACAGGCCGCCGAGAATGATGGCCATGCCTTCGGCACGGTAGCCGCGCTTCAGGTCCTTCTCTTCGATTTCTTCTTCGCAGATGTCTCCGAGTGCAAAATAGACGCCTGTCGCTTCAACGAGTCCGACGACCGCAACGAGCATCATCGTGACAATCGGCACCAGGTGGAATTCCGGCATGCCGAAGAAGAAGAAGTGTGGCAGGTGGAACCATGATGCGTCGCGTACTTCAGTCATGTCGACCATGCCGAAGAATGAACTCACGATGGTGACGATGACGATACCGCTCAGAATGGCGATGGACTTCAGGAAACCTTTGCCGAATCTGAATAGAATCAGGATGACAGCGAGTGTGCTGAACCCGAGTGCCAGGTTGAGGCCGGAACCGTAGTCCGCGCTGCCCTGGCCGCCTGAGATGTCATGCATCGCGACGGGAACGAGTGTAATTCCGATGATGGTGACAACAGTACCCGTTACGACCGGCGGGAAGAAGCGGATCATCTTGCTGAAGTATTTTCCAATCAGCAGTACGAACAGTCCGGTGACCAGGATGGCGCCATAGATGGACGTGATGCCGTAAGTGGTGCCGATGGCGATCATCGGTCCGACAGCGGTGAACGTACAGCCGAGGACGACGGGCAACCCGATGCCTGAGAACTGGTTCTTCCATACTTGAAGGATCGTTGCGATGCCGCACATGAAAATATCGATGGCAATCAGATATGTCAATTGGGCGGACGTCAGTCCGATGGCGGCGCCGACAATAAGTGGAACGACGACTGCGCCTGCATACATGGCGAGTACGTGCTGGAAGCCGAGTGACAGCTGTTTCGTTTTTGACATCTGCATTATGCGTTCACCTCTGACAGAAAGTTGATTTCCCCATTGGACAGGGAAGCGATGCGTGCGAGCGACTCGACATGATAGCCTCTATCCTTGAGCTTCTTTGCACCGTCCTGGAATGATTTCTCGATGACGATGCCGATACCTGCGACGCGTGCACCAGCAAGATGAACGATATCAGCAAGCGCATTTGCTGCTTCGCCATTGGCGAGGAAGTCATCGATGATCAGAATGGAATCATCGCTTGAGATGAACTTGTCCGCTACAGCAATCGTATTGGTTTCCTGTTTTGTATATGAATAGACTTCTGCAGTGAGAAGATTTTCATCGAGCGTCAGAGATTTCCTTTTTCTGGCGAATACGACCGGTACACCGAGCGCAAGCCCTGCCATGACAGAAGGTGCGATGCCTGAAGATTCAAGCGTCAGTATTCTCGTAATATTTTTCCCTTCGAATCTTTCCTTGAACGCCTGGCCGATTTCAACCATGAGTTCCGGATCGATCTGGTGATTCAGAAAGTGATCCACTTTCAGTACAGTGTCCGATAGTGCGACACCTTCGTTCAGTATTTTTTCCTTGAGCAACTCCATGAACAACACCCCAAAAAGTATTTTTAAAATAAAAAAACTCAAAGCACACATCAATGAGATGAGTATACTTCGAGTGTATCCACGCAAGTTACTCACCCATAGTCGGAACATTTACGGTATCCCGGTAGAGACTTGCAGGCCATATCCCTGCGATTATATGAGTGCTTTGTATTTAAGATGTACATAATCATAACATAATAAACGAACTTTTCAACACTATTTTTGCCTCAAGTTCACATTTTAGTTTAAAAGTACAATGTTTTTAGGATTTAGTTCGGGTTTCAAGTCGTCTGGTACGTGAACTGCGCATCATGAAGTGATCTATAGATGCCGCCTTCTTTGGATACCAGCTCTTCATGGGTGCCATTTTCAGAAATGCCTTCCTTTGTCACGACCATGATGCGGTCTGCATTCTTGATGGTGGCAAGACGATGGGCGATGACGAGTGTCGTCCGGCCTTCGGCCAGTCGGTTCAGGGCAGTCTGGATCTGCACTTCCGTTGCCGTGTCGAGGGCGCTTGTCGCTTCATCGAGTATGAGGATCGGCGGGTTCTTCAGGAACATGCGTGCAATGGCGATCCGCTGCTTCTGACCGCCTGATAGTTTCACACCGCGTTCCCCGACAATTGTATCGAGGCCGTCACGGTAGCTGTCGACAAGTTCCTTCAACTGCGCTTTTTCGAGTGCTGCATATATCTCCTGATCATCGGCTTCAGGTTTGCCGTATGCCACGTTGTCCCTGAGCGTACCTGAAAACAGGAAGACATCCTGCTGCACTGTTCCGATGTTTTCCCTCAGTGAAGCGAGTGTGTAGTCGCGGATATCCATACCATCGACCTGGATGGACCCTTCTGTAACATCGTAGAATCTCGGCAATAGGGAACAGAGCGTAGTCTTGCCTGCGCCGCTCGGTCCGACGAACGCAACGGTTTCACCTGGGTTGATGGACAGTGAAATGCTGTTCAATACAGTCTTATCCTCATAGGCGAAGGTGACATCATCATAGACGATATGACCACGGGCGTCTTCAAGCGGCACTGCATTTTCACGATCCTGCACATCCGGCACTTCACGCATGATCTCGGTAAAATGATTGAAGCCGGCAATACCATTCGGATAGAGCTCGATCACTGCATTGATTTTCTCGAGTGGCTTGAAAAGTATGTTTGAAATGAGGATGAATGCGGCGAATTCACCGAATGTCAATTCTCCATTCATCGTATAGTATGCACCGGCAATCAGGATGAAGACGGTTACGAGACGCATCAGCATATAGGTGGTCGATGTATTGAACGCCATGATCTTGTATGCTTTCAGCTTTGTTTTTCTGAATGACTCGTTGATTACTCTGAAGCTGTCGTATTCGCGCTTTTCATTGGCGAATGCCTGGACCAGTCGTATGCCGCCGATCTTGTCCTCGATCATATGGTTGAAGTCCGAGACACGGCCGAACAGTTCCCGGAAGGCCACCGTCATCTTCTTATTGAAGTAGATGGCAATCACCAGGATGAGTGGGACGATGATGAACGAGATGATCGCCAGTTCAGGATGGATGGCGAACATGATGCCGAAAGCACCGAGCAGTGTCATGATGGCGATGAAAAGATCTTCAGGACCATGGTGCGCCATCTCGCCGACGTTCATCAGATCATTGGTCAGCCGTGTCAGCAGCTTGCCGGTCTTGGTGTTGTCGAAGAAGCGGTAGGACAGCCGCTGGATATGTCCGTATAGGTCATTGCGTATATCCCGCTCTATGTTCGTTCCAAGCATATGTCCCCAGTAGGTGACAATAAACTGCAGGAAGGTGTTGAACATATAGACCACAATCAGACCAGCTGCTGCAATGATGATCCATTGCCAGTTGCCGGAAGGCAGCAGCCTGTCGATGAACAGATTGACGATGAGTGGAAAGCCGAGCTCAAGCAGCCCGACGACAACTGCGCAGAAGAAGTCTGTGAAAAATAGGAGCTTATAGGGTGCGTAGTAGGAAAAGAAACGTTTCAAATGGTGTACCTCCAATGCTTGTAAAGTTGCGGTATGTATGAACTCCTTATCGATTATACCATGACAATGAGGGGTGCGGCGTCGGCCCCAGGTCCATATCTCGAGACATTCACTGTCATGCCGCCTATGCAGGCATGCCCATTTCCTGCCTATTGTGTTATTCTGATATAAATACATCTCCCGCATCATCCATCATTTTATTCCAGATCACAGGAGGAGAAGGTTTTGCCAAAAGGACAGAAGAAAATCCCGAAGTACAAGATGATCGAGAATGATATTCTGCAGAACATAAAAAGCGGCCGTTATCCAAAAGGTGCGCCGATAGAAACTGAACAGGAACTTTCAAGCAGGTATGAGGTCAGCAGGGTCACGGTCCGCCAGGCCACCAACAACCTTGTTGCAAGAGGCTACTTGTCACGCAGCCAGGGGAGCGGCACATACGTCTCCGAGCAGAAGGTTGTCAGCCGTGCGACCACGGTCAAAAGCTTTACAGAAGAGATGAAGGCGATGGGCAAGCAGGCATCCTCCGAAGTGCTGGATTTCAGAGTGGTTCCTGCAAGTGAAGAAATCAGCCGGAAACTTCAACTGGAGATTGGTAGTCCGGTCTACCATATAGTCAGGCTGAGAAGGGCGGATGGCGAGCCGATGATGATCGAAACCAGCTACATGAGTGTAGTGGACTACCCGGATCTGACCTACGAGCGCCTTTCCCGATCGAAATACAGATATATCGAGGAAGAGAAGAAACTGACAATCGCCCATTCCCATCACGTTGTCGTCCCCATCATGCCGACAGAAGAGATGATTGGACACTTTGATTGCGACCCGGCCTCGCCACTGCTCAAGGTCTTCAATACAACCTATCTGGCGGACGGCAATATTCTGGACTATACCGAACTGGTGATCAATACCGAGAAGTACCAGTACCAGTCCATCAGACAAAAATGAAAACGAAGAAGGATGCTGGTCCATGTGGATCAGCATCTTTTTAATTGATAATACGAATTATAATTTGTATTGACAAATTATTTTGTTCTGATATGATGAAAAATATGAAAACGCTAACATTATTTTTTCATCAGTCAACGATGAAAAGGTGCTTGAGGATGAAAGGGGATCAATTATGAAAGACAAGTTCATGGGTTTTGCACAACAGCTCGGCAAGGCAATACTTCTGCCGGTTGCGATACTTCCGGTGGCAGGTCTGCTGCTCGGAATATCCGCAGCACTGTCCGGCGCTGCAGTAATTGAAACATATCCAGTTCTCGGCAACACGACACTCCAGGCCATCCTGACCATAATGAATGCAGCAGGCTCCGGAGTATTTGATGCTTTACCGCTTATATTTGCTGTGGGTATTACGATCGGACTGGCCAGAAGAGAGAAGGGTCCGGCTGCACTGGCTGCCGTCGTCGGCTACTTCGTACTGATCATCACCGTCAATTCCCTGCTTGAAGTGACAGGACAGCTTGCACCTGAAGGAGTGGATCCGAGGACACTCGGTCAAGGATCGCAGTTCGGGGTGCTCACTTTGCAGATGGGTGTATTCGGCGGTATACTGACGGGTATCGTAACCGGAATGGTGCATAACCGTTTCTATAACATCAAACTACCTGAGTTTCTTGCTTTCTTCGGCGGGTCAAGATTTGTACCGATAATGAATACTTTCGTCTTTCTTGTTGTAGGTGCAGTCATGTTCATCGTATGGCCGTTCATAGGAAACGGCATCGCAGGTTTTGGTGAATTCGCAACAGGGCTTGGCACACTGGGTGCATTCCTCTACGGTCTCCTGCTGCGGATACTCTACCTGTTCGGCCTGCACCATGTGTTCTATCTGCCGTTCTGGACGACAGCCGCCGGTGGAACGATGGAAGTCAATGGCCAGATGGTGGAAGGCTTCCAGACAATATTCCTGGCACAGCTGTCAGATCCTGAAACAGCGAAATTCTATGGTAATCTGGCGCTCTTCAACAGCGGCCGCTACCTGCACTTCATGTTTGGCATGATCGGTATCGTTCTTGCAATGTATACAACGATACCAAAAGGTCCGAGAAGGAAGGCGACCTCGGGCTTCCTGATCTCCATCGGACTGACAGCATTCATTACAGGCGTTACAGAACCAATTTCCTTTGCACTGCTGTTTGCGTCACCGATACTGTTCGTTGCAGAAGCACTGCTCTTTGCGACAAGTTTTGTTGTAGCAAGCCTGTTCAACATTACCATCGGTTCAACATTCTCGGCCGGTGTTACTGAATTCCTGCTCTTTGGTGTCTTCCAGGGGAACGACAAGACCAATTTCATCTGGGTACTTGTGCTGGCCATTCCTATAATACTTCTCTACTACTTCGTCTTCAGAACACTGATATTGAAATTGGATGCGAAGACACCAGGACGTGATGAGGAGGATGTGGACCAGAAGGAGCAGAGCCATACAGCAGCCTATGACTCCGGCAAGGCGGAGACGATTCTTGCAGGACTCGGCGGACTGGATAACATCACAGATATTGATAACTGTGCAACAAGACTGAGGGTCAGTGTCAAAAAGCCCGGTGAAATCAACTCGGATACACTGAAAAGCACGGGCGCAATGAATACAATCGTCCGTGGCAAGTCCATCCAGGTGATCTATGGACCAAAAGTCAACATGGTCAGAAGCGACATTGACGAATATCTGGAAAATTCAAATCAGCAGATAAAATAAAATGCAATATGGGATTGTCGAAAGGAGATTGAAATTGAAGAAGAATATCATCTATATCCATACACACGATAGCGGAAAAGTACTGAGCCCATATGGCTATAATGTACCGACACCATCACTGCAGGCATTTGCTGAAGAGTCGACACTCTTCAGACAGGCCTACTGTGTCGGTCCGACGTGCTCTCCGAGCCGGGCCGGGCTTCTGACAGGGATGTACCCCCACAGCAACGGAATGTATGGACTATCCCAAAGAGGATTCAGTCTGCATGACTATGGCCAGCACCTCGTAAATTTCCTGAAAGCAGAGGATTATTATACAGTGCTCTGCGGTATCCAGCATGAAGTGGGAAAATATACCGATCACGAAGAAGCCGCACAGATCATCGGCTACGATCAGAACATCTCCGCCGATAATACGGATATGACAGAACAGGAACTGGTCGAATGGGATTATGAAAATGCCCATAAAGTAAGCGAATGGCTGAAGAATATGGAGGGTGACAAACCATTCTTCCTGTCCTACGGGCTTTTCGCAACACACCGCAAATTCCCGGAAGAGGGATTCCAGGGCCAACAGTTCGATTCGAAATATGTAATGCCACCAGCACCGCTTCCCGAAGATGAGGCGGTCAGAGAGGATTATGTAGGTTATCTGCGCTCCGCATCATGGTTTGATCGTTCTTTTGAAGTTGTCATCGACACTCTGAAAGCAGAAGGAATGTATGAGGGCTCCATCATCATCTTTACAACCGATCATGGTCTTGCCTTTCCATTCGGCAAATGTACGCTGTTCGATTCGGGCATCGGTGTCTCCCTCATCATGCGTGTGCCAGGAAGCAGGATGAACGGTGAATCCGTGGAAGGAATGGTTTCCCAGATTGACATATTCCCGACCCTCTGTGAACTGATCGGCGTAGATAGACCATCCTATCTCCAGGGTGTCTCTTTTGCGGACATGTTCCAGTCGAAGGATCTGGAGACGCGGGAAGAAGTATTTGCAGAGATCAACTACCATACTTCCTACGAACCGGCGAGGAGCATACGGACGAAAAGGTATAAATACATCAGATTCTTCGATGAAGACTACTTGAAGGTCAACCGGACAAACATTGATAATTCGACAAGCAAGACCTTCTACCAGCAGAATGATCTGGAAAGTGTTAAAAAACCGAAGGAAGGCCTGTATGATCTGCTTTATGATAAAGGGGAAAGAAATAACCTTGCAGATGATCCGGACTACTTTGAAGTTCTGGAGGATATGAGACGCAGGCTGGATACGTACCAGAAAAAGACGGATGACCCGATTCTGACTGGTCATTTCGATGTCAGGCCGGAATGGAAAGTCAATAGGAAGGAAACATACAATCCGAGTTCAAAGGATCCAAACGACTACGAGGTCAGCCAGATCCGATAGATGATGCAGAAGGAATGGTGAATACCATGGATACACAAAAAAGCTGCTGCGCTGCTTCAAGAGCTTCCATCGAGGCAAAAAGCAGTGTGGAGACGCCAGTCAGGCTGGAAAATGACGGAATCATAATCCATATGGAGGATATGGTTCTGATTCCCGGGGGTGAATTCCTGATGGGAAGCGACGATGAAGATGTGAACATTGAAGATGGTGAAGGACCGGTCAGAAAGCAGACGGTATCATCCTTCCTTATAGACAGATATGCCGTCAGCAACCGGCAATTCGAAGAATTCGTCAGCGCTACAGGCTATCGAACGGATGCAGAAAAGTTCAGATGGTCATTCGTATTCCATCTCTTCCTATCGGAGGTAGTGTCACAGAATGTCACACAAGTACCGATGGGTTCTCCCTGGTGGCGGGTTGTCGAAGGTGCAGACTGGAGGCATCCGGAAGGTCCGGACTCAACCATCGAGAGTCGCACGGACCATCCTGTCGTCCATGTTTCATGGAATGATGCCATGGCCTACTGTGAATGGTCCGGCAGGCGGCTTCTGACCGAATCCGAATGGGAATATGCTGCAAGAGGCGGACTCGAGCAGAACAGGTACCCATGGGGAAATGAATTGACACCGGAAGGTGAACATCGCTGCAATATTTGGCAGGGCCGCTTCCCTGAAACGAATCTGGAGTCGGATGGCTATGCAGGCACTGCCCCAGTGGATGCCTATCAGGCGAACGGCCATGGGCTATACAACATGTCCGGGAACGTGTGGGAATGGTGCAGCAACGCATTCCATGAATCAGTAAATGTTCCCGCATTTCAGCTGACGGAGCAACCAAGATCCATGCGTGGCGGGTCATATCTCTGTCATGACTCCTATTGCAACCGGTACAGGATTGCAGCGAGAACTTCAAACACACCAGACAGCTCCACAGGGAATACGGGCTTCCGTTGTGCCATGGATGCATAGATCGTGATGAAATTTGAAAAGCAGCACCTTGCCATCAATGGCAGGGCGTTGCTTTTGTTCTGGCTGGATAGTTGGACGAGACAGGTTGGACTCTGTGATGCTACCTCTCATACTGGTAGGCCTCAAGCAGGGTGACGACCATATCGAGGACCGGGGTTTTGAGATCTCCTTTCTGCTGATGGAGGTATTTCTGTATGAAGGCATACTCGGCCCTCGCACCTGAAGTGACGTCGTAGTACATGCTTGTTCCCATTTCACGGTTATAACTTTTATATACGGATAGTGCCGTATTAACAAACGCAGGATCGATGATCGTCTGCTCCTGGTTGATGATGGCTACGCCTTCTTCGAGCAGCGCGCGGGTCACGCCGACGACGGATTCAAGGTCGAAAATTTTTGCGGTATTGCCGGATAGGGCAGTGAGTGAATTGATACCAAGGTTGATCAGCAGCTTCTCGTACCGGGTACGGATAAAATTCTTTGATTTTTGTATTTCAAGTTCCATTTCATCATTTTGAGATAGATCTTTTATCAAAGTATCCAGATGGATGTAGGATCTGTCTTCGACGAGCAGCCTTGCATCCTGGAAATGTTCGACCATATCCTCATGCTTCTGACCGCTGATGTAGACGACTGCCGGTACGGCAGAGTCGAAGAAATCATCGAACCCCATGCCGTTTTGGCAAAGGACGATTTCCGTATTCCCATGGCTCATTGCTGGTGTAGTACGAGACAGTGTCTGGAGTGCCGTAGCTTTGGTGGCGATAAAGATGAGGTCGAAGGTTTTTCCTTCATATGCATGGACATTCTCGATCCGGTATGGATAATGGTGCTTTTCCCCATTTTCAAGTATGGTGAAACCTTCTTTGGCCGTTCTTCCGAAAAGTGTGGTATCATGATTGAGCTTTTTAAGTTCACGCGCAATGACGCTGCCGACAGCACCGATGCCGATGACTGCAATTTTCATATATATGTCTCCTTTGGGTGGATGTAGCGTTGATAAATAATATGGTAGACTAATTATAATATATAACTTCCGAATGGAAAGGGGCAGCAGCATGAAAGCGACAAGTGATTGGAAACAGATGAAAAAGGAAGGTGAGAAGATCACCATGGTCACGGCGTATGACTATCCGAGCGCAAAGCAGAGTGAAGCGGCAGGCATGGATACGATACTGGTCGGAGACTCGCTCGGCATGACGGTGCTCGGCTACGCCAGTACGGTCCAGGTGACGATGGATGATATGATCCACCATGCCAGGGCGGTCAGACGGGGGGCGCCGGATACTTACGTCGTGGTGGACATGCCATTCGGTACGTACCATGGAAATGTGGACGACAGTGTCCAGAATGCACTTGATCTGTATCAGGCGACAGATGCCAATGCCATCAAGCTTGAAGGTGCCGGATGCATCGATATCATCCGGCGTGCAGTGGCTGCCGGTGTGCCTGTGGTGGCCCATCTCGGTCTGACCCCCCAGTCGGTCGGTGTCACCGGATTCAGGATGCAGGCATCGGATGAAGCGGCTGCGATGCAGCTCATCCAGGATGCCAAGGCGGTGGAGTCGGCGGGGGCTTCCATGCTTGTGCTTGAAGCCATTCCTTCGGACCTTGCTGAAAAAGTGACCGCTGTCCTCGGGATACCGACAATCGGCATCGGCGCCGGCGTCAATGTGGACGGCCAGGTGCTGGTCTATCACGATGTGCTGCAGTACGGCACCGAACGTCTGCCGAAATTCGTCAGACCTTATGCAGATTTCAATACAGCCGGCGTGCAGGGCCTGAAGTCATATGTGGCAGCGGTCAAGGCGGGGGAATTCCCGGACGAGTCGACAACATACAAGAGGAAGGTATTTGAAGAATGATGAAAACAGCGAGTACAATAGAAGAAGTCCGCAGCATACTGAAAGAGAAGAAAGGCCGGTCGATCGCACTCGTGCCGACGATGGGCTATCTGCATGAAGGGCATATGGCGCTCGTCGAGGCGGCAAGGCAGAAGGGCGATATCGTCGTGGTGAGCATATTCGTCAATCCACTGCAGTTCGGTCCGGATGAGGATCTCGACAGCTATCCGAGAGATCTCGAGCGCGATCTTGAAATCTGCCGGGCGCATGGGGTGGATGTCGTCTTCCATCCGGCAGAGACCGAGATGTATCCGAAGAAGCCTGAGCTTCTGCTGACACTTGAAACGATGGCATCCATTCTTGACGGTGTCAGAAGACCGGGACACTTCGAAGGGGTGGTGACAGTTGTGAACAAGCTGTTCAATATCATCCGTCCGGACCATGCCGTATTCGGGGAGAAGGACCGTCAGCAGCTGATGATCATCAAAAGGATGGCCGAGGATTTCAACCATGATATAGAAATCATCGGAGTACCGACGGAACGCGAATCGGATGGTCTGGCCAAAAGCAGCAGGAATGTCAACCTGTCCGATGTGGAGCGGGAGGAGGCACCGGCGATCAATGAGGCGCTCATGATGGGGCGTGATCTGATTCTTGACGGTGTCACGGATGCAGCATCAATCAAGGAACGCATCGAAGCGCACATCATGGATCATACATCCGGTACAATCGATGACCTGCAGATCTTTACCCATCCCGATCTTAATCCTGTTCAAACCATAGAAGGTAATGCTATAATATTCATTGCTGTTAAGTTTGAGAAAACACGATTAATAGATAATGTGATGGTGATGAAAAATGATCAGAACAATGATGAACGGTAAAATACACCGTGCTGTCGTGACGGAGGCCAACCTCAACTACGTTGGCAGCATCACGATTGATCCTGTACTTCTTGAAGCGGCGAACATGCTGCCGAATGAAAAGGTGCAGATCGTCAATAATAATAATGGTGAACGTCTTGAAACATATATCATCGAAGGCGAAAGAGGCTCCGGGGAAATCTGTCTGAATGGTGCTGCTGCGAGAAGAGTGCAGGTCGGTGATGTCATCATCATCATCAGCTACGTGCAGCTGGATGAGGCGGAGCTCGCAGTACATGAACCGAATGTGGTGCTTGTCGATGCACACAACAATATCGTCGATCCTCAGTACTTTGAAAAAAGACAAACCGAATATACACATCAGGGAAGTAATTAGACATCTGTTTAATTACTTTTTTTGAACTTTTCAAGAAGGAGGTGGATGCATGTTCGGAAAACTTTTCTTTATCATCTTCATATATGCCGTCTCTACGTTCCTTGCACCTGTGGTGCAGTCCTATGACTTCGAGGAGGGGCTCAACCGCAGCTATCTGAATGGCTGGCTTGAGGAACACGTCTATCCGACCTATGATATGAGCGAAATCCATGAAGTGAACAGTGAACAGACCCAGGAGGTCGAAATCAATCTGGAAACCCAATATGCAGTGGAGGACCAGGAGGTGCTCGGAAGCGAGTATGCAGGGGATTTCGTAGTTGAGAATGACTACGGCATGTTCAGGATGGTGCTGGTCAATGAAGGACAGGTGAGTGGTGCCTACACGAACAGCGACGATGTCTCGATCGATACGATCAACATCGAAGGCATGGATCGTGAAAGTGTCGGAAGTATCTACGGAGAACCGGTGGAATCGATCAAGAAGGGCTGGAAACGGCTCAGGGTAACCAACGAGGAGTATGAGGTGTATGACCTGAAGGACAGGTATGTCTACTTCTTCTACGATCTGCATGATGGGGAGAAGGTCAACGGTGTGCTGATGCTTTTGAAGGACGAGGTCCGGGCAGCCGATTCACTGTACAACCACCCGGCAGCAGAAGACAACTCAAGGATGAACCACCTGCTTGTCAATGCCACAAGATACGAGTATGGCTTCGATCCGCTTGAAGTGGACGAGCAGGCATCCGATGCAGCACTCGGCCATAGTGAGGACATGGCGGAGCGTGATTATTTCAATCATGACTCGCCGGATGGGGAGACACTGAAAGACCGCATAGAAGAAGCGGACGTATCATATCGCATGGCGGGAGAGAATATAGCCATGGGGCATACATCGACCATCTTTTCGCATCACAGTCTGATGAACTCGATGGACCACCGCGTCAATACGCTGAAGCCCGAATTCACCCATCTTGGTACAGGCACAGCCTATAGTGCAGATGACATCCCATATTATACTGAAAACTATATATACAGATGATTACTGCGCCTTGGAGTAATAGTACTCCATAATATGCGTTTCAAAGTTCTGGCAAGGGGAATCTATAAGTAGACATCACGGGTTTTCCGGGAATGATCAGTACCTTTCCTACTACCCATCCTGATAGACCGATAGAACGAGGGGATGCAGTTGAACACTAAAGCGCAGGAAAATAAAACAAAAGATTCTACAGATATTCTGGAACAGGTAAAAATAATACTTGGTAGATAAATAATCATCAGCAATGAAACAGATTACAGGATGGAACTAGGAAAGATATAATAAAAAGGGCGCCTCTGGCGCCCTTTTAGTATGTTCAATTTTTTTAGAAGGAGCGGAACAGTCCGACAACCTTGCCGAGTACAGTGACGCTATCCACTATGATCGGTTCCATTGATGCATTTTCAGGCTGGAGCCTGTAGTACCCGCTTTCTTTGTAGAAACGTTTGACTGTCGCTTCATCCTCTTCCGTCATCGCAACAATGATGTCACCATTGTGGGCGATGTTCTGCTTGCGCACGATGACACGGTCGCCATCATGGATGCCGGCTTCGATCATGCTGTCCCCGACAACATTGAGCAGGAAGATTTCACTATTGTGATTCGCGGTAAAATGTTCGGGCAGCGGGAAGTACTCATCGATATTCTCAACGGCAGTGATCGGCAGACCTGCTGTAACCTTACCGAGTACCGGAACGTGGATGACCGGACTGTACTGGTCATTTTCCTCAGTGATAATTTCAATTGCTCTCGGTTTGGTCGGATCACGCTTTATATAACCCTTCTCCTGCAGTTTCGCAAGATGTCCGTGAACCGTAGAACTGGACTGCAGTCCGACTGCATTTCCAATTTCCCTTACACTTGGCGGATACCCTTTTTCGTGAACGGTAGACTTTATAAATTGATATATCTGCTTTTGTCTATCTGTTAGCGCCTTCATATATATACCTCCGACTCATTATATATATGATTCTATCATAATAATCAGTATGTTACAAACGTTTGTTCGTAATTCTATTGACCCGGAACAGATGTTCTGATACCATGATAGTACAAACATATGTTCCGGAGGGGATTTTATGACATTCAAGGAATTCAAGCTATTAGGTGCGATATTTGCATTTGCGCTGGTTGCCGGTCTTATTTTCATGTTCGACTCCCATAAGATAGAGAACACACATTCCAATATTGTTTATATAGACGAGTTTGAAGTGATTACGGAAGAAACACCAATGATGGCCAAAGAGGAAACGGATGTTCCGGAGGAACAATACGCGGAACGCACACATATCGATCATATGATGGAGATGATCGGACTGATAGAATGACTGCCAAGTATGAGAATGGTCTCATACTTTTTTTTGTGTTAAATTATAAGGGAGTGGACAGGAGGTTTCAGCATGCTTGAAAAAGAAAAACTGCAGCGTATCAATGCGCTGGCTGCCAAAAAGAAAGCAGGCAGCATCGAAAAGGACGAACTGGAAGAATTGAAAGGCCTGAGGGAAGAATACTTGAAAAACTTCCGGTCATCTTTCAGGAAACAGGTCGAAAACACGAAAGTGGTCGACCCTGAAGGCAACGATGTAACACCTGAAAAGCTCAAACGTATTCAAGAAGAGAAAAATACCAGAGACTAAAGGAGCATTTGAAATGACATTTGATAAAACGGATCAGCTTGCAATCAATACAATCAGAACACTTTCAATCGATGCGATCGAGAAAGCAAACTCCGGACACCCGGGACTCCCTATGGGTGCCGCACCAATGGCCTACACACTGTGGACCCGTCATTTGAATTTCAACCCGAACTCCATGGCATGGTTTGATCGTGACCGTTTCGTGCTGAGTGCCGGACACGGTTCCATGCTCATCTATAGTCTGCTCCACCTGAGTGGTGCGCTTGAGATGGAAGAGATCAAGAACTTCAGACAGTATGAATCGAAGACACCGGGACATCCCGAGTTCAAGCATACTGAAGGAGTGGAGATCACAACTGGGCCACTCGGACAGGGCTTTGCAATGAGTGTCGGCATGGCCATGGCGGAAAAGCATCTGGCTGCACGTTTCAATCGTGACAACTATGATGTTGTGGACCACTACACATATGTTGTGACAAGTGATGGCGACCTGATGGAAGGCGTTTCCCACGAAGCAGCTTCCCTGGCAGGCCACCTCAATCTGGATAAGCTGATTGTACTCTATGATTCCAATGACATCTCCCTCGATGGCGATCTTGACAAGAGTTTCTCCGAGGACATCAGAAAACGTTTTGAAGGCTACAACTGGCACTACATCAGAGTCGAAGATGGCAACGATACGGATGAGATCGACAAGGCGATCACAGAAGCAAAGTCATCAGACAAGCCGACGATGATCGAAGTGAAGACAATCATCGGCTATGGTGCACCGAACAAGCAGGGCAAAAGTGCTTCCCACGGCGCGCCGCTTGGTGCAGATGAGCGCAAGGCAGCATTTGAATACTACGGTTTCGACCCTGAAGAGACATTCCAGGTGGATGCTTCCGTCTACGATCGTTTCAGCGAGACGATGAAGCAGAGAAGCAATGAGAAGGAAGAAGCATGGAACAAGATGATGGAAGCCTACAAAGAAGAGCACAGCGATCTCTACAAGGCGCTTGATGATGCCATCAACCAGCGTCTGGCTGATGACTATGACAAGGACATGCCTTTCTATGAAGCGGGCGACTCCAAAGCGACACGTGCCACTTCAAGTGAAATGATCCAGGCACTTTCAAACAGCGTGCCGACACTCTTCGGTGGGGCTGCCGACCTTGCCAGCAGCAACAAGACGAACGTCAAGGACGAAGAGGACTTCGACCGCAGCAACTACGGCGGACGCAACGTCTGGTTCGGTGTCAGGGAATTTGGCATGGCTGCAGCACTTAACGGTATGTCAGCACATGGCGGCATCTATCCTTACGGCGGCACATTCTTCGTATTCAGCGACTACATGAAGCCGGCCATCCGACTCAGTGCATTGATGAAGCTTCCAGTCACTTATGTGCTGACACATGACTCCATTGCGGTTGGTGAAGATGGTCCGACACATGAGCCTGTCGAGCAGCTTGCCGGTCTCAGAGCGATTCCGAACCTGAATACAATCCGTCCTGCAGACGGCAATGAAACACGTGCAGCATGGAAAGTGGCCATGGAGGCGGTAGATGCACCGACTGCACTTGTACTGACACGTCAGAATGTCGAGGCACTCGATGTCCCTTATGAAACTGTGGAAGATGGAGTCAGAAAAGGCGGTTATCTCGCATTTGACAAAGGTGATGATGCCATACTTTTCGCTTCCGGCAGTGAAGTGCCATTGGCAGTCAAAGCAGCCGAACAGCTTGAAGCTCAGAATGTAAATGTCAAGGTTGCCTCCATTCCGAATATGCAGCAGTTCCTCAGACAGGATGCGGCATATATCGAAAGTGTTCTCAATACCCACATTGAAAACAGAACAGCCATCGAAATGGCTGCAAGCTTCGGCTGGCATCGCTTCGTCGGCATGAACGGTAAAATTCACGCGATCGACACCTACGGTGCCAGTGCGCCGGGCGATGTTGTAATCGAGAAGTACGGATTTACTGTCGAGCGTGTACTGGGTACAGTCCTCGATAAATAATCTGTTGAAAATCACCTGCTTTTATTGTAAACTTTATTATGGTCTACGAAGAAAGAGGTGAGCAGTTTGGATACTTGGATTTGGATAGTAATTGTTACAGTTGCGCTCATCGGTGGCATTGCGCTTGGATTCTTTTTGGCAAGAAAGTACATGATGGACTATCTTGAAAAGAACCCGCCGATCAATGAAGAAATGCTCAGAATGATGATGATGCAAATGGGACAGAAGCCTTCCCAGAAGAAGATAAACCAGATGATGTCCATGATGAACAAATCAACGACGGACACGAAATCGGCTAAAGATCGCATGAAAGCTTCAAAAAGATAAAATATAACCCTTCTGCAAATGCAGGAGGGTTTATTTTTTGTATAAACATATTTTTATGGATGCTTGTCTTGTTGCGCCGGCGAGAAAGCAAAACACAATACCGACAATCAATTCAATCAAGCCCACCGCATCAAAAATCAAATCAACTAGACTAAAAATTTCTATTTTTTAGAATATTTATTGTATAGGAATAATCGTTCATATATACTTATACCAGATGAAAAAAGGGGGCACTTGAATGAACAGAAGATTTTTCATGTTATTTTTTGTATTTGTATTCACTTTGGCACTTGCTGCCTGTACAGACGATTCGAATGTTGATGAGGCGGTGGAAGAGAACTCCAGCGGAGAAGAAACTTCCGAAAATGCAGAAGGTGAAGGGACAGGCTCTGGTGGCGATCTGACGGTTGCAATGATGGATGATGCTGTTACGCTTGATCCACATGGCAGTAACGACTCTGCATCAGCCCAGGTCAGAAGAAACATATATGAGACGCTTGTGCATCAGGAAGTGGATATGGCACTTGCACCAGGTCTTGCCGAGGAATGGGAAGCAACCGAGGATGATGTATGGAACTTCACTTTGCGCGAAGGGACGACTTTCCATAACGGTTCCGAATTTACTGCAGAAGATGTGAAAGCGACACTTGATCGTGTCAGGGATACTGCAGTGGCGTCGGAAGTGGCGTTTCTGTTCGAAATGATCTCCGACGTGGAAGTGGTCGGCGATTATGAAGTCAATCTGCATACGGAATATCCATTTGCACCACTGCCAAGTCACCTGGCGCACAATACAGCAGGAATCATGAGCAAGGAACTCATCGATCAGGACTACCAGTCGGCACTGGACGAGGGTGGTGTCGATATGACGGTGGAGGAGTACTATGCACTGCGTGAAGAAGGCGGATCCGATTATGAAGATATCGCAGAGCGCATTTCCGAACATACCGGAAATGTCATCGGTTCGGAAGCGGATGGGACAAACCATCTGATGTTCGAGTCCCGTGCACCGGGAGACAATACTGTACTGCAGAAGTTTGAAGACTTCCAGGGCGGGGAACGCAACTTTGAAACAGTGACGTTCCGTGTCATTCCGGAGAATGGTGCACGCATGGCTGAACTGGAAACCGGCGGCATCCAGGTTGCCGGTGACGTCGATTCCACAAGTGCTGTAAGAGTGGAAGAGGGCGAAGATACTGAGCTTGTTGAACAGGAATCAGTAAGAATGTCCTACCTCGGCTTCAATACCGAAAAGGAACCATTTGATGATGTCAGGGTCAGACAGGCCATCTCCTATGCCATCGACCGGGATGAAATCATCTCCGGCGTTTATGATGATATGGGCATCAAGGCCGATGGGCCACTGGCACCGGATGTATGGGGTCATGATGAGAACCTTGAAGGTGTCGAATATGATATGGAGCGCGCTAAGGAGCTATTGGCCGAAACAGATGTGGCAGATGGTTTTGAGACGACCATCTGGGTGGATGAAGATCCCCAGATTGTCGACACAGCCGTATACATTCAGGAAAAACTATCCGAACTGAACATTGATGTACAGGTCGAGCAGTTCGAGTGGGGTGCCTACCTCGATCGCACAGCACAGGGAGATCATGAAATGTTCATTCTTGGATGGACGACTGTTACAGCAGATGCGGACTACGGTCTATACGCACTGTTCCATTCCAACAGCCATGGGGCAACCGGCAACCGTTCATTCTACACAAATGAAGAAGTCGACACCCTTCTGGATGAAGGACGCACAGAACCGGATGAAGATGCACGATTCGAAGCATACAGCCAGGCCCAGGAGATTCTGATTGAAGAAGCACCGGCAGCCTATCTGTTCCACACGAACTTTGCGATCGGCGTCAATTCCAGCCAGGTAAGTGGCGTTGATCTCGACCCGGTCGGCAATATCAGACTTGAGAATGTATCATTCAACTAGACATCAATAAAAAATAGAGCCCTGGGATGATTTTGCTCATCCCAGGGCTCTATTCTGCTGCTATACTTTTTCAACAACGTAGGTGCGCTGGGCCTTGTACCGTTTCCCGCCATCTTCTGCAGCTTGTTCGAAGCATCCTTTGAACTGGTGTGTCACTTTGTATTCGCGTTCGGAATCGGTAAACAGTTCGTCTTCATTTGAAGAGAGGATTGTGGCATCTGTCGTACTGATGAAGCCCTCGAGTTCCTGTGCCGTGTAGTGACTGCCCAGTTCGAGATTATTCAAATTTGAATCGGACATGAAAAAGCCTCCTGTTCAGTAATGTATTGCACTTTTCCCATCAGGCAATGTAATAAACATTACTGGGACGGGTTCGGTCAATCGTATGAAATTTTAAAATCTTCTGTTGTTCATTATTTCATATTCCGAAACATATGGTAGAATTTAAAAGAATATGACAACAAGGAGGATCGCAATGAAGGTTTTTAAGAAAATGGGATGGTTTTTCAAGCGGGAATGGCGCAGCTACTCAGTTGGTGTCATCATGCTGGTGCTTGTCGCCCTCATGGAGCTGATACCGCCCCAGGTCATCGGCTGGGTCATCGACCGCATTACGCAGGAAACACTGACGGGCAATCTGCTCATGCAGTATATTCTGCTGCTGGTGGCTGTGGCTGTTCTGACATACATATTCAGATATTTCTGGCGCATCATGATCTTTGGTGCCAGCTACCGACTGGGCAGAATACTGCGTTCAAGGCTCTATCGGAAGTATTCCCAGATGAGTCCGGCATTCTACCAGAAGCGGCGGACGGGTGACCTGATGGCGCATGCGACCAATGATATCCAGGCGGTCCAGGCGACTGCGGGTGCGGGTATTCTGACGATTGCGGATTCCCTCATCACAGGGGGCGCGGTACTGGTTACAATGGCGGTCACCATCAGCCCGAAACTGACGCTGCTGGCGATGATTCCGCTGCCGTTCATGGTCATACTGACAAGCTACTATGGAAAGCTTCTGAACCGGGGCTTCAAGAAGGCCCAGGCAGCCTTCAGCATGCTCAACGACAAGACACAGGAGAGCATTTCCGGCATCAAGGTGACGAAGACGTTCGGCTATGAGCGAAGCGACCAGGCGGATTTCCGCAGAATGAGTGATGATGTGGTCGAGAAGAACCTTAAGGTGTCCAAAGTGGATGCCCTGTTCGACCCGACCATCATGACCGTCATCGGTGCGAGCTACTTCATCGCCATCTTCTACGGTGCGCAGATGGTACTGTCCGACACGATTTCGATCGGTGAACTGGTCACTTTCACTACGTACCTCGGCATGATGGTCTGGCCGCTGCTCGCACTTGGCTGGTTCTTCAATCTGGTGCAGCGGGGCAGTGCGTCCTATGACCGGATCCAGGAAATCATGGATACAGAAAACCAGGTCGGTGTGGACTATAAAATAGAAGGACAGCCTGAAGGGGACATTATATTCGATCTTGGTGCGTTCAACTTCCCGGATGATGAATCGGATGGTCTTCGCGATGTCCGCTTCGCCATCAAGAAGGGCACGACTGTCGGCATCGTCGGCAGGACGGGTTCGGGTAAAAGTGCGCTGATCCGTCTCCTGCTGCGGGAATTCGACACGGTCAATCCGGAGGACATCAAATACGGCAAACATCCTCTGCGCGACTATGAAATCAGCAATCTCAGAAGGCAGTTCGGATACGTGCCACAGGACCACTTCCTGTTCTCGACATCAATCCGTAACAACATCGCCTTCAGCAACCCGGGGATGGATGAAGCGGAGATATACCATGCGGCGAAATTGAGCCATGTCCATGAGGATATTAAAGGGTTTACGGATGGCTATGATACTGTCGTCGGTGAACGCGGCGTGTCCGTTTCCGGTGGCCAGAAGCAGCGCATCTCCATTGCGCGCGCCCTGATCATGGATCCTGAAGTGCTCATCCTGGATGATTCCCTGTCTGCCGTCGATGCAGAAACAGAGGAGCAGATTCTTGCCAATCTGCAGGATAGCCGTGCCGGCAAGACGAATATCATTACAGCACACCGTATGAGTGCTGTCAGCCATGCCGATCTGATCATCGTCATGGACAATGGCACCATCATCGAGCACGGCGATCATCACGCGCTGATGGCAAAAGGCGGCTGGTATCATGACACATATAACGCCCAGGCACTGCGTGATGCACTCGAGAGCACCCTTGATGATCTCGTTCTGAAGGAGGAAAGATAAATGGAAAACAACCAGTTCAACCTCTCTTTCAATGATCAGAAGACCGTGCTGCTGAGGCTGATGAAGTATACACTGCCTTTCAAGGGCATACTGGCAGTCGGGTTCATCATGCTGATCATCTCGACCATAGCTGGTGTCGCAACACCGTATCTGGTCAAAATCTTCATTGACGAATATCTGACACCGGGTGTATTTCCTGAATCGGAGATCATGTGGCTCGTCATCGCCTTCATTGCAGTCCAGCTGATCGGCGCCATCACGACCTATATGCAGATATACCTGTTCCAGTACCTGGCCTTCAAGGTCATCCAGCAGCTTAGGATCGATGCCTTCGACAAGATCGGCAGGCTCGGCATGCGCTATTTCGACAAGGTGCCAGGCGGCAGCGTCGTTTCACGGATCACCAATGATACGGAAGCGATAGTGGAAATGTTCATCGGTGTGCTGGCGACGGTTCTGATGGCCATCTTCATGGTCATCTCAAGCTTCATCATGATGTTCGTCCTCGACGTCAGGCTGGCGTTGCTTGCTCTTGTATTCATGCCGATCATCGTCGTGGTCCTCGCTGTCTACCGCAAGTATTCGGCGAATTTCTTCTCCCATGCCCGCCAGCTGCTCAGTGATTTGAATGCCAAGCTTGCGGAATCGATCGAAGGGATGAAGATCATCCAGGTGTTCAACCAGGAGGACCGCCTGAGCCAGGAGTTCAATGAGATCAACGAAATGCACTATAAATACAATATGAAGAATGTCAGGCTCGATGGGCTACTGCTCAGACCGGCCATCAGCATGATCTCGGTGCTGGCCATTGCACTCATTCTCGGCTACTTCGGGCTGCTGAGCTTCGAATCGACGGTGACAGCAGGTGTCATCTTCGCCTTCATCCAGTACATGGAACGGTTCTTCGAGCCGCTCAGCCAGGTCAGCCAGAACCTGAACATCTTCCAGCAGGCGCTCGTCTCGGCGAGCCGTGTATTCGCACTGATGGATGACGACCGTCTCGAACCGGCACAGTCAGAAGATGCCGCCTGCCGGGTGACGGATGGCCATATCGAATTCAGAAATGTCACGTTCAGCTATGATGGCAGGACGGATGTCCTAAAGGACATCTCCTTCACAGCAAGACCCGGAGAAACCGTCGCACTTGTCGGCCATACGGGGTCCGGCAAGAGTTCCATCATCAACCTGTTCATGCGGTTCTATGAGTTTTCAAAAGGGGACATTCTGGTGGATGGCCATTCCATCAAGCGGATTCCGAAGCAGGAACTGAAGGAGAAGGTCGGCCTCGTGCTGCAGGATCCGTTCATCTTCTATGGCACCATCGAGTCGAATATCCGGCTCTACCACCCGGAAATGACGTTCGAGCAGGTCAAGGCGGCGGCGGAATTCGTCTATGCAGACAAGTTCATCTCGAAACTGCCCGGTGAATATGAACACAGGGTGATCGAGAAGGGCAGTGCCTTCTCCAGTGGAGAGCGGCAGCTGCTTGCATTCGCACGCACCATGGCCATCGATCCGAAAGTGCTGATTCTGGATGAGGCGACCGCCAACATCGACTCCGAGACGGAGGAGCAGATCCAGCGTTCTCTTGAGCGGATGCGAAAAGGCCGGACGACGCTTGCCATCGCCCACCGCCTGTCGACCATCCAGGATGCCGACCAGATCCTCGTGCTGAATAAGGGCGAGATTGTCGAGCAGGGCACGCATGATTCATTGATCCGCTACGGCGGCATCTATCATAAAATGTACCAGCTTCAGAACGGACAGCAGTAAATGTCATAGAAAGTTCTAAAATAATGGAATAAAGTTCAAGTCTACCTCCATCATGTCTGTTAAAATGACATCTGAATGGAGGTATTTCTATGGGTAGCGAAGTAACTTTTCTCCTCGCATTCGGAGCCGGTGTCCTCAGTTTCGTGTCACCGTGTGTGCTCCCTGTTTTCCCAGCGTTCATCTCCTATATCACGGGAATGAGCTACAATGAAGTTGAAAGCCAGAAATTCAATTTCCGTGCAATTCTTCATACATTATTCTTTCTGATCGGTTTCAGCCTCATCTATATCGCACTCGGATTCGGTACGGCATTCTTCGGCGGCCTGCTGATCGACCATTCCAATCTGATCCGCCAGCTCGGTGCCATTCTGATCGTCATATTCGGTCTGATCGTCACAGGCGTACTGAACTTTGATTTTCTGATGAAGGACCGTAAAGTCCAGTTCAAGAACAGACCGTCCGGCTTCATCGGATCGATTCTGATCGGCATGGCCTTCGGTGCAGGATGGACACCGTGCAACGGGCCGATCATCGGCGCCATATTCGCCATGAGTGCAACCGAGCCGAACAATGCACTGATGCTGATGGTGGTATACTGCCTCGGATTCGCAGTACCATTCTTTACATTGAGCTTCTTCGTGTCACGGACACGGTGGATGCTGAAGTATTCGAATCGCATCATGAAAGCAGGCGGAATCGTCATGATACTGATGGGTATCCTGCTCTATTTTGATGGTCTGACACAGATCATCATCTGGCTGCAGCCGCTCTTCGGCGATTTCCAGGGGTTCTGATCATGAGTATCGAGAGCATACTGTTCACAGCCGCCTCCATCATGGCGGTGGTCATGGGCCTCATTGCAGTTTTCGTCAGGCAGAAGGCGGCCAAGCGGCCGCTGACACTGCCGAAGATCATCATTCCGCCAGTCATGATGTCGACCGGCGCACTGATGTATGTATTTCCGTACTTCAGGCTGACGCCATTTGAAATCGGGGAAGCGATTGTCATGGGACTGATCTTTTCGATCGTCCTCGTGGTCACGACCCGCTATGAAGAGAAGGATGGCAGACTCTACGTCAGGCAGTCGAGGATGTTTCCGATCATCCTGATCGGTCTCCTGATACTCAGAATCATTCTGAAGGCCATACTGTCCCTGAGCATCTCACCTGGTGAGATCGGCGGCATGTTCTTCCTTCTGGCATTCGTCATGATCGTCGTCTGGCGGATATCGATGTTCATCCATCTCCAGACATTCAATAAGCAGCAGATCAAGTCACTTTGATCTGCTGCTTATTTTTTCTGTCTGTTCAAATATGGAGAACTTCTGCTTTTCATCATCCGCATACTGGAAGAGATCTTCATATGGTGCATAGTCGATCTGAAGTTCGTCGAGCTTCTTCTTCATGAACTTGTGATCCCTTTTCGGTGTCGCGATGATGTAGCCCTTCATGATGTGGTCGAGTGTAATATCATCTGCCCCTTCATCGAGGGCGATCTTCGAAATGCGGCCGGCAATCCGTTCCTTGGCAACATCCCTGAATATCTCAGGCACCGGCGTCACCAGTTCATTCAGCAGCTTTCTGGCTTCTTCGTTCCATAGGGGCAGCGCCCGCTCGATATAGAGGTCCTGCCAGTCGAGCTCACTGTATCCGTCCTCTTTCGGCATGCGCTTCAGAAACTTCCGGAACATGAAATAGCCGCCGATGATCAGCAGTCCAAGCATGACGAAAGTCCACAGTGCAATGAGCCACATGATTATATCGTTCATTCCCTCACCTCCCAGTCATTATAGAAAATAAAGATTCGATTGTCCATCGAATCATTTGTGACGATATATAGGGTGAAGGAGGTGAGAGCCATGCTTAAGAGCACAAATGCAAAGTTCTATTTCTTTGAAGCGGATGAGAGTGGTAAGGAAAAACTCCGTTTCAGATCCGTCAGAAACCTGGATACGACATCAACAGATGAAGCCATCAATACACTGGCAAGCATCTACCAGACACTGACGAATGATGTGTATCCGATTGTCGAGAAGGAACAGACCTACGTCATCAACTAATAATGAACAGGAGGAAGAGAAATGACGAAGAAACTTGTAATTGTATTCAACACGGACCTGAGCCGCCGTTTTACACTGACCATCAGCAACCCGAAGGAAGACCTGACGGAAGCGGCACTTATGGCTGAAGCGGATCGTCTCATCGCACTGGGTGTTCTCGCGCCGATGCAGGGTAAACCGGTATCCGTACATTCGGCGAAGATTGTCGAACAGAACGTCACAGAGATCATCTAGCATGGAATGGGTACCACTGGTCAGCGATGTTGGATTTCCGGCTGTGATCACGTTCTTCCTGCTCCATCGCATGGAGCAGAAACTGGATGACCTCATCATATCCATCAGGCAGCTGAACTGAAAAAAGCCATCCCCAAATTTACTTGGGGGTGGTTTTTCTTGTATAATCGATTCAATGAGGTGGTTTAAATGAAAATTATACATACTGGTGACTGGCATATCGGAAAACGACTCAACGGCGTCGATCTTCTGGAGGATCAGCGGCATATGCTGGACCAGATGCTCGAACATATGGATGAGGCATCTATCGACCTGGTCGTCGTGGCAGGGGATGTATTCGACCGGAGCAACCCTTCCCAGTCGGCGCTGAAGCTCGTCAACGAGTATCTCTATAAGATCAATATAGAAAAAGGCATACCGGTGCTCGCCATCAGCGGCAATCATGACAGCCGCTCACGGCTCGACTACGGCAGCTACTGGTTTGAAAAAAGCAACTATCATATGCGGACATCACTTGAAGACATAACGGCACCTGTAGTGATCGATGATCATCATTTCTATATGGTGCCCCATATGGATGTGCTCGAGGCAAAGGTGTTCTTTGATGATGACACAATCCGGTCCCATCATGATGTGTACAGACGGATTACCAAAGAGATTGCCGAAGTCATGGACAAGGATGCCTATAATGTACTGGTCGGCCATATGTTCATCTCGGACGGCAAGGCATCCGACTCCGAGCGTCCGCTGTCCATCGGACTGTCGGAAGAGGTCGGGGCGGACCTTTTCGAAGCATTCGACCTTGTCATGCTTGGCCATCTGCACCATCCGTTTGCGATCACACACGAGCGCATATTCTACAGCGGGTCGCTTCTGAAGTATTCATTTTCCGAAGCGAAGCAGCCGAAAGGCTTCCGCATGGTGGACACGGACGCAGGGACGAAATGCAGGTTTATTCCGCTGCAGCAGCAGCGGGATCTCGTCCACTACCATGGTACATTCGAAGATGTCATCAATGAAAAGGTGGCATTCCTAGACAAGTCGGCCTACTTCAAATTCGAACTGTCCGGAATGAGCCATATCAATGACCCGATGGCAAAGCTCAAGATGATCTACCCGAATGTCATGGAGCTGCGCCCGCTCGTCGAAAAGCGCGAGCATGCAGTGACAGCAGTCGATGCGCACCAATCGAGTGACCGGGAGATCTTCGAATCGTTCATCGAGAACGTGAACGGGGAACCGCTGACGGAATACCAGCGGGAAATATTCAATACTTATTTCAAAGGTGATGCAGATGAAGCCGATACAGATTAGGATGCAGTACTTCGGTCCTTTCGAGAACCAGACCATAGATTTTGATGATGTATCCGACAGCATGTTTCTGATCAGCGGTCGCACGGGGTCGGGCAAGACGATGATATTCGATGCCATCACCTATGCACTTTATGGCACACTGTCGACGAGCGACCGGGCCGAAGGATCGGTCAGAAGCCAGTTTGCGACGGACGATGACATCAGCAGCATCCGCCTGTCCTTTGAAATCAGGGGCAGAAGGTACACCATCGAGCGGACGCTGTCCTATCAGAAGGCGGGCAGAAAGACACCTGTGCCGCCGAAGGCGGTGCTCTATGATGCAGATGGGGAAGTGCTTGAAGGCAGCATCAATGGTGTGAAGTCGATGATTCTTGAAATACTCCAGCTGAATGCCGACCAGTTCAGACAGATTCTGATTCTGCCGCAGGGCGAATTCAAAAGGCTTTTGACCTCTTCAAGCGAACAGAAGCAGGAGATACTGAGGACACTGTTCCGGACCGAGCGCTTCGTCAAGTTCGAGCACAAACTGAACGAACTGAAGAAGGAGAAGCTCAAGGGCAGTGAGATGGTGGAGACGAAGATTGCCGAACGCTTCAATACCATTACTGGCGAGGAGCATCCGGAAGTGGCTGAACTGCTCGAGGTCAAATTCCCGACTTTCACTAAAAGGATGGAGACCATCGACAAGATCCAGGCGATCATCGGAAAAAGGAAGACGGAGGTCGACCAGGCACTCGGCACAAATAAGGAACGGCTCGATACGCTGAAAGGTCTGCTCAAGCAGAAGGAAGAGAACAACACTCGGATTGAAGAAGTGGAGAAGGTCAGAACCAGTCTGGCATCACTTGAAAGTGACGCCTCCCGCATCCAGTCGCTCGAAGCGGAAATAGAAAGCTATCGTGCCGTCAAGGAGATGGAATATAAACTGCGCACCGAGTCGAACGCAGAAATGCATAGATCACGGACTGAGAGTGAACTGGCAGAACTGAAAACACAGTCATCAGGCATTGAGTCAGCACTCGAAGAACTCGATAAGAAGCGGGAAGCACTGCAGGAGAAGGATGACTTCTACAGGCGGGCAGAGACGTGGCTGAATAGGACAGAGCGGTTCATGCATAATGAAGAGATGGAAAATATCAATGAGACGATTGTGTCATTAAAAGCCCGCAAGTCGGAAATCAATGAAGAGAATGATGGAATTTCCATAGAACTTGAAACCATTGGAGAAAATCTCGGTTCGGATCGATGGAATCGTGAACAGTCCGAAAGGATGAATCAGGAACGCTACGTGATCGACAACGAAATATCCGCACTCGAACAGGCCATCAGTACAGAGCATGAACTGGGTCAGTATGACGCCGAACACGCCGCTCTGACGGCTGACATCGAGGAAATCGACCGGCAGCATGCACGCATCGAGTCTGAACGCCAGGCAAAGCGGGATGCACTGAAAAGTCTTTATTCTGCTGAGGATGGTGCCCATATTGAGCATCTGATCGGACATCTTGAAGTTGGTACACCATGCCCGGTATGCCAGCAGACAGTACAGACTTTGCCGAAAGCACATACGTATTTGTCTGAAGCGGATGAGGCGGCGTTCAAGGCGTTTGAAGCGGACCTCGAGGCACTAAGTGCTGATAGAGGCAGCAAAGTCAGACGTCTCGATGTCGTCGATGCACTGCTCGATGATAAAGTACGCCAAAACATGGATGCACTGAACGCTCTGCTTGAGACGTTCAGACGGCAGCAGCTGAATCTGAAGCGGCGTATCGAGGCAGAGAAGCAGCGGTTTGAAGCGCGGCAGCAACTCGAAAGACAGCAGAGTGAACTGAACAGGAAACTGAATGACAACAGGCTTGAAGAGAATAATATTGATCACGCGCTCAGCCATGCCGAGTCGCTTCTATCGGAATTCAAGTCGCAGACAAGCTATGATGACTACAGGACATTCGCCGAAATGCATCATAAATGCCAGCGGTCACTGGAAGACTATAAGGCCCAGGTCAAAGAGAATGAACAGGGGCATCTTGAATATCGGGAGCAGAAATCACGGCTCGAGGAAAAGCAGTCCTATCTTCAGAAACAGCTGGATGAAGTCACTGGACAGCTCAGGACACTGTCACCTGAGATCGATGCATTTGCAGACAGGATGAAGAGTGACCGGGAACAGATGCTCACACTGCTTGAACGTTCGGACATTCATTCCATGGAGCAGACGGTCAAGGAGCATCACAGCCAGAAGGCACTGCTTGAGACAAGACAGCATGCATTGGAGGAAACACTGGAAACAGAGTCGCTGCAGGATACCACAGGAGAGCAGAAAGAAATTGAACAGCTGACCGCACACAGTGAGACGCTGACGAATCAGAAAGCGCGGCTCGAAGCCCAGCTAGAGCATAACAGCAGGACAGAGGATGCCATCCGCAAGCTGATTGCTGATTATGAAGCGGCACTGGGTGAGATCCAGTCGCTGATCGAACTGGTCGACGCCGTATCCGGCAGGAACGAGCAGAAAGTGTCGCTCGAGCGCTATGTGCTCACATACTATCTCGACCGCATACTCGAGATAGCCAACACCAGACTGCTTGAAATGACGAACCACCGCTATGAACTGAGACGCAGCACGAACAGAAGCAACCGCAAGACAGGCCTTGATATCGAAGTGTTCGACTTCTACAACAACCGCTCCCGCCACATCACTTCACTGTCCGGCGGGGAATCGTTCCAGGCGGCACTGACGCTGGCGCTTGCGATGAATGAAGCGCTGCAGCAGGAATCCGGCGGCATCAGCCTCGACACGATGCTGATTGATGAAGGGTTCGGGACGCTCGATCCCGAGACACTCGATATGGCTGTGAATACGCTGATCGAGCTGCAGACGAGCGGCAAGATGGTCGGCATCATCTCGCATGTCGAGGAACTGAAGGAACGGATGGAGAACATCCTCGAAGTCAGTGCAGTCAACGAACGCAGTACAGCGCGTTTCAAATAAAACAATGGGGAACCATGGGGAAGTAGTGAGACGATGCAAATTAGAATGGCCTATAGGCCGAGCCAGAAGTCGGTACTGATCGCCACATTGATGATGGGATCGTTTCTTGTCCTGCTCAACCAGATGCTGCTTGTCACTGTCGTGCCGCCGATCATGGAAGCTTTCGGCATTCTATTCAGCACAGCACAGTGGCTGACGACAGGATTCTTTCTCGTCAATGGCATCATGATTCCGGTATCGGCATTCCTAATCCATAAATTCACATCCAGGCGTCTGTACTTGCTGGGTATGGCGATTTTCATTATGGGTACAGTACTTGCCGCTGTGGCACCCATCTATCCCGTGCTGCTCGGTGGCAGAATCCTGCAGGGGATTGCAGCCGGCATCATGATGCCGCTGACGCAGGTCATCCTGCTGACCCAGTTTCCACTGGAGCAGCGGGGACGGGCAATGGGGTACTATGGTCTGGTCATCGGTGTGGCACCGGCAATCGGTCCGCCGCTCGCCGGATACATCGTCGGCTTCTGGCCATGGCGCACACTGTTTCTGATCGTGCTGCCGCTCGTACTCGCGAACTTCATTCTGGCCTACTTTTCAATGCGCAACGTCACGCATCAGACAGACCCGAAAGTGGATATCTCTTCAATCGTGCTATCCACGCTCGGTTTCGGTGGTCTGCTCTATGGCTTCTCCGTGGCCGGCACGAGAGGGTGGGGTGACCCGCTTGTCCTCCTGTCCATCATTGCCGGCATGATCCTGGTGTTCATCTTTACAAGACGCCAGCTCGGGCTCGACCAGCCGATTCTCGAGATGAGTGTATTCAAAAACCGGTACTTCCTCATCAGCTCGCTGGTCGGCGTCATCGTCTTCACGTCCATGGTCAGTGCCAACAACATTCTGCCTGTACTCATGCAGGACATGCTCGACTACACACCATTCGAGTCCGGACTCGCGCTGCTGCCCGGGGCACTGATCATGGGTGTAACCATGCCGATCGCCGGTGTGCTGTTCGACAAGTTCGGCATACGGATTCTGACATTCCTCGGCATGGCACTCATCCTTGTCACTTCCATTCTGATGTCCTTCCTGAACCAGGAGACGACCTTCACCTATCTGGCCGTCGTCTACACCTTCAGACTGCTCGGAACGGGATTGACACTGATGCCGCTGACCACTTTTGCGATGAATGCACTGCATGACGATCTCATTCCGGACGGGACCGCCATGAACAACACGATGCGGCAGATCGGTGGTTCTATCTTCACCGCCGTCATGGTCACCATCATGACCGGAGTGGCACTGAACCTGTCTTCAGGTGCGCCATCTGTATCAGAAGAGATTACAGGTGTAAACATGTCCTTCGTCTTTTCGGCAGTGATGGCCGGCGTGGGACTGGTACTGACTTTGTTCATGAAAGAGCAGAATTAAAACCTTCGATCACACGATAGAAATAAATACGCCATACTCTTTTCACAAAATATGCCTTTTTTCTTATTGTCCTCCATAATTTATTTGATATAGTTAAATTCAAAGATTAATCGGAGGGTTTTGAATGAGGAAGTTAATTTCCATAGTTTTTGTTCTAGCATTGGCATTATCAGCATGTAACTCCTCCGGAGTCGAAGTCATGTCCCGTTACGGGAATACAATCGATGATTTTGAAGTGACCAATCAGAATGGAGAAACATTTACGAAGGCAGACATGGAAGGCAAAGTATGGCTGCTGGATTTCATATTCACCAATTGCGCCACCGTATGTCCGCCGATGACGGCAAATATGACACAGGTGGTCAACACGCTTGAAGAAAAAGGAATTGAGGATTACGGCGTCATCAGCTTTTCAGTCGATCCGAAAACCGATTCACCGGAAGTGCTGACGGATTATCTTTCATACTACGATGTACCGGAATCAACAGAATGGCAGATGGTGACCGGATATGACTATGATTTCATCAGAAACTTTGCAGAAAGCAACTTCAAGACCATCGTGGCACCGCCACCAGAAGGCAGCAACCAGGTGACCCATGGCATCAGCTTCTATCTGATCGATCAGAACGGCAAGATCATCAAGGACTATTCCGGCGTCGATACCGGTGATACCGAGTTCGCTCTCGATGAAATTGTCTCCGACGTGGAGACACTCGTTGAAAATGAACCGAAATAGCACGGAATAGTACCAGATCCTGAATGCAGGGTCTGGTACTTTTATTTGGATATCAGTGAAGCCTCTGACATATCGCCGATGATACCGAAATAAAAATGGCACAGTTAGTCTGAACTGTGCCATTAATATATCTGTTTCCATCAGTAGAGATCTTCTCTTGCCCGCTGTGTGATTTCCTTCCGTTTCGAGTAGATGTTGGTCACGATGGTTTTCAATACTGCATAGAATGGAACTGCGAGTATGATGCCCCAGATTCCTGCAATATTACCGGCAGCGAGTATTATTGTGATGACTGTCAGAGGGTGGACGTTCAATGCGTTGCCCATGATGTTGGGTGTAATCAGGTTCCCTTCAATCTGCTGTGCGATGAGCATGATCAGAGCCACGTACAGAGCCATGACCGGATCTTGCACCAGGGCGACTATAATTGCAGGGACGACCGCAAGATAGGGGCCAAGAAATGGTATTACATTGGTTGCCACACCGACAAGGGCCAGCAGGATTGCATAGTCAAGTCCGATGATCAGGTAGCCGATCAGCAGCATGATACCGACACATAGACTGACAAACAGTTGTCCGACGATATAGGACTTCAGCGTTTCATCCACATCATGCAGAGTTTTACGCAGCCATGTGCGTCTTTCTCCAGTGAAGAAATGGGTGACGAACGGCGCGAACTTGTGGTGGTCGATCAGAATGTAGACCAGGAAGAAAGGGACGAGAATAAGGGTAAGTATTCCAGAGAACAGTCCCGACAGGAACGTTGCAATCCATGAGCCAACGCTGGAAGCGCGGTCGGAGAATTGTCCGGTCAGATTATTCGCCTGCTGCTGTATGGAATTCGGCAAGTGTTCACGCTGACTCAGGAGAGATCGTCCATACTCTTCAGCATTTCTGATGATTTGTGGCGCATTATTCACTAAAGAATTGATCTGACTGGAAACAATGGGTGCAATAAGGATGTAGGCCAGCCAGATGATTGCGCCCAGCATTACAAAAATAAGCAGTATGGCCGTCCATTTGGGAAATCCTTTTCTCTCCAGAAAATACAGTACAGGCCTTGTCAGATAGAAAAGTACCCCGCCAATCAGCAGCGGGAGAAAGATGGTCTGTGCAATCACAACGATTGGAGAGAATATCTCTTGAACATCAATAAACAAACGGATGATTAATAATAAGAAAATAATAGCGACAGCTGATCGAAACCAGACTTTATGTGTCATTCAAACACTCCTTCCTTCTACATTGTATACCCTGATGACCTTATGATATTTAGAGATGATAATAATTCAATGGAATTACAGTTGTCCGAGATAGGGAGGCAGAGCCGGAAAACTATCGCATTTATTTCAAGCAATAAATCTTCCTTATTGTGTCTCGAGCCCACTTGGCATAGAATGAGTTCGGAGGTGGTCATATCAATCAGATCAATCAGGATTCAATCCTACATAATCCCACCGGGAAAAAACGGCTGGGACTTGCTTTACTTCTAGGACTGCTTGCCATCATGGGGCCGCTCAATATTGATATGTATCTCCCGAGTTTTCCGGATATTGCACAGGATCTCGGCACGAGTCCATCACTAGTACAGGTCAGCCTGACGGCATGCCTGCTCGGGCTTGCTTTTGGCCAGGTTATCATAGGGCCCATCAGTGATTCGGACGGCAGGAAGAAGCCGCTGATCGTATACACATCATTATTTGTGGTGTCATCATTATTTTGTGCACTGTCACCGAATATATATGTACTGATTGCAGCGAGATTTCTACAAGGTTTCACAGCTTCAGCCGGAGTGGTGCTGTCCCGTGCTGTGGTGCGTGATGTATTCAGCGGCAGGGAGCTGTCGAAATTCTTTTCACTTCTCATGGTCATCAACGCGATTGCACCGATGGCTGCGCCGATTGCAGGGGGAGCGATACTGCTGCTGCCTTTTGCCAGCTGGCATACCATATTTCTGTTCCTGGCCATTCTTGGAGTGATCATTGTCATCATTGTGGGCGTGGGGCTCAAGGAGACATTGCCACCTGAGAAGCGCATTCCACGTTCAACTAAAGCATCCATCCGTACAATGGGTAGCCTGTTTACCGACCGTACATTCATCGGCTATGCAGTCATCGTCGGATTCGTTCACGGCGGCAGCTTCGCCTATGTTTCCGGCACGCCATTTGTCTATCAGGAAATCTACGGCGTCTCTCCTCAGACTTTCAGCATACTGTTTGGCATAAATGGGCTGGCCATCATCATCGGCAGTTTCATCATCGGCCGGCTGGGTGGCATCATCCATGAGAAGCAGCTGCTCAAAACTGCCGTCATCACTGCAGTCTGTGCAACCTTCCTGCTGCTCATCATGACCATTATTGAAGGGCCACTGGCAGCGATTGTCATACTGATCTTCATCTATATGACGACGATGGGCATGACACTCACAAGTACGTTCACACTCGGCATGGCCCAGCAAGGCCGGCAGGCTGGCAGTGCGAGTGCGGTTCTCGGCATGCTGCCGCTATTGCTGGGTGCTGTATTTTCCCCTCTCGCAGGTATCAATGAAGCATCTGCAGTTCCAATGGGAGCAATACTGTTCGTTACTTCATCCATCGGGCTGATCGCATTTTTCAAGTTGACTGAATAGGAAATAGGAAAGGGGAAGTCGATCAGACTTCCTCTTCTTCTTTGTTCAATGTGATATTTGAAGGTCACCTTTTACTTCCACAGACGCTTTCTGTTCAATAATTTCGGGAACACTGTTAGAATGAATTGAAAACTCATATAAAAGAGGGCTGAAACATGAGCAATAGCAATAGATATAAGAAGGCACAGATTGCGACGATGATCGGCATCGGTGTCAATCTGCTGCTGGCAATATTGAAGACAGTCGGTGGGATTCTCGGCAACAGCCGGGCGCTGATTGCGGATGCGGTGCACTCTGCGTCGGACGTCGTGAGTTCGGTTGCGGTACTGGTCGGCATCCGTGCTGCGCAGAAACCGCCGGACACGGAGCATCCATACGGTCACGGGAAGTCTGAGAATGTGGCGACACTCATCGTGGCGATTCTGCTTGTCATTGTTGGCTTTGAAATCATCTATAATGCCATACTGTCAGTGCTTGAAGGAAATGTGGAAAACAATACATCGATGATTGCACTTTATATCATCATTTTCTCCATTGTAGTGAAGGAAGCTTTGTTCCAGTATAAATTCAGGTTGGGTACTAAAATAAAAAGCCCTGCGCTGATTGCGGATGCCTGGCATCACCGCTCGGACGCCATTTCATCTGTTGTCGCTCTGGTCGGTATCGGGCTGTCCCTCATCGGCGCCACTTTCGGCATTCCATATCTCGGCTATCTGGACCCGGTTGCGAGTGCCGTCATTGCATTGATCATCATGTATATGGGCTATCAGCTCGCCAAAGAAGCAGTCAGCGTCAGCCTGGAGGTTGTGCTGAATGATGAGGAGACGCGCGTGATGCGGGAGACAGTCACCAATATCGACAAGGTGAGGCAGATCGATCGTCTCATTGCACGTTCACACGGTTCCTATGTCATCATTGATATCAAAATCAGTGTAGATGCGGATATCACTGTTGAAGAAGGGCATCATATTGCGCGTATAGTCAAGCAGACACTGCTCAGCAACCACGAGGAAGTCAAAGATGTGAATGTTCACGTCAATCCATACTGATAACAGGAGATGTGTATTATGACAGCAAGAAAAGTGATTCTGGACTGTGACCCGGGGCATGATGATGCCATTTCGATCATCATTGCCGCTTCAAAAATGAGCAATCTTGAGATTCTCGGCATCACGACGGTGGCGGGAAACGTGGAAGTACAGAAGAATACAACCAATGCCCTGAAGGTCAAAGACCTGCTTGGACTCGATGTACCCGTAGTGCAGGGAGCCGAGAGGCCGCTTGTCAGGAAAAGTGAAATAGCAACGGAAATCCATGGGGATTCGGGGATGGACGGTCCAGTGCTGCCGAACCCGAAGAGCAGGGTGGACGATGGACATGCGGTAGATTTCATCGTGGAGCAGATCTTACAGTCGGAAGGAAAAGTGACGCTTGTACCGACAGGACCGCTGACAAACATTGCGCTGGCCCTGCATAAAGCGCCGGAAATAAAGCATAAGATAGAAGAGATTGTACTGATGGGCGGCGGCACGTTCGGCAACTGGACACCGGCCGCCGAATTCAACATTTATGTCGACGCTGAAGCGGCAAAGTTCGTATTCGAAAGCGGCATCCATGTCACCATGTTCGGGCTGGATGTGACTCACCAGGTCATTGCGACGAAAGACATCCAGCAGCGGCTGTCCAAAGTGGACAATCGGGTTGGAAAGTTCGTTTCCGAACTGCTCGTCTTCTTTGGGGATATGTACGAAGACCACTTCGGCTTTGAAGGGGGCCCGATCCATGACGCATGTACGACCATGTATCTGCTGAAGCCGGAACTCTTCGACTTCAAGCATGTGCATCTGGCGGTGGAGACAAAAGGCGAGTTCACTTACGGTGCAACAGCGGTGGACCTGCTTGGTGTAACAGGTAGAATCCCGAATACACACTTTGCGTATCAGGTGGATCAGGAAGCATTCTGGGATCTTTTCGAAGCAGTACTCGAATCATATGGTGAGGTGGCGTAGGATGGGAAATCCAAAGATCACTGTTATCGGCAGTATCAATATGGATCTTGTCACTGTTGCGGATGAAATGCCTGCACAGGGGGAGACCATCAGAGGAGAAAGCTTCAAAACATTGCCTGGTGGCAAAGGGGCCAACCAGGCAGTCGCTGCCGCCAGACTCGGGGCAGAAGTACATATGATCGGCAAAGTGGGGAATGATCCATTTGGATATACACTTCAGGAAAACCTTGAGTCGCAGGGTGTGGATACGCAATCTGTAATAGTGGAAGCAGGTATATCATCCGGCCTCGCCAATATCATCGTTTGTGATAACGACAACCGGATCATCATCATTGCAGGTGCGAACAATAGAGTGGACACTGAATATATCGACAGGTTCACAAAACAGATTCAAGCGAGTGATTATGTGCTCATCCAGTTCGAGATTCCCCAATCCACTATCGAATACATACTGGAACTGTGCAGCAGTCACAGTGTACCGGTCATTATCAATCCCGCACCAGCCATGAAGCTTGGGGACAAGTATTGGGAGAAAGCGGCCTATATCACTCCGAATGATCACGAGGCAGAAGCACTGTTTGGCTTTGATGGCAGTAGTCTCCCGAAATTTCATGATAAGCTCATCATTACAAATGGCGCAAAAGGCGCCATCTTCTATCAAAATGGCAAACCGGTCACCGTACCAGCACACAAAGTGGAAGTGGCGGACACGACAGGTGCCGGTGATACATTCAATGGTGCACTCGCCGTGGCCCTCGCTGAGGGCAGGACGGTGGATGAAGCGATAGCATTCGCAAACAAAGCAGCCTCACTCTCCATACAGAAGCTCGGCGCACAGAGTGGCATGCCCGAAAGAAAAGAAGTGAAGGATTACTAGGGCAATACGACTAATTCTCAGCTACCGGTCAATCTACGTCCGGTCGATCCAGGATATAAACAGGCAAGTGCCATCTATTGATAAACGTATATACATGGGATATACTTGTAGTATCATAAATATGCTCGGGGAGTTGATCAGTATGCATAAGGCAAAGATTGGTCATCGCGAAGCTAGAATCCGCCCTTGGGGCAATAGCCAAGGCGTCAGACTCACGCGTGAAGTTCTGAAAGAAGCAGGGTTCGATGAAAAAGATACGGTGCTTGAAGTGGAAGTCGAGCCCAATCGCATTTCGCTGGTTCCAAAGAACAAACTGACACCGTTTCAGAAGCTATTTGTCGGATACGACGGTGAAAAAACTGAAACAGAACCTCTTTGGGATGAAGCGGAACCAATCGGAAAAGAAGAATGGTAATCTATCTTTTAAAATGATGCGTCTGTACTCAACTTGTATTAAAAGAGTACAGACTTTATTTTTGGAGGGATGAATATGACAAAGTATTTCAAGGCCGGAGATATTATAAAAATCAATATGTCACCTGCGAAAGGACACGAGCAGCAAGGCTATCGGCCTGCAATTGTGGTCTCAGAAGAAAATGTACATAGACACACAGACCTGATCTGGGTTCTGCCGATTACGAACACGAACAAAAATTATCCAACTCATGTTGCTGTCAACGGGAGAACGAAGAACAACAAAACGACTGGTTATGTACTTTGTGAAAAAATTAAAACGATTGATCCGGCGGCCAGGAGCGCGAGGTTGACAGATGAAGCCGAAAGAGAACTGCTTGAAGACTGCAAGCGGATTATCGATGCCATTACATATATCGGACCGTAACCTTAATTTATACTACGCCTTGAATGCGCTCCAGCCTTATCATTGGAGTGATGCATATGATGACATAGCGTTTAAAGCGTGAGATATCATTTCTCGTTCCAAGTACATTCAATTTTCGGATGTTCAATCATAGTCAGTCCCATAAACCAGTGATATACTGGTTTTTATTATTGAACGGAAGAAGAGATGAAATCATGAATGTGAACCACGAAGAAAAGTCCCGCAAGTTCTGGGTCATCGTCCTGCTTGGTACGCTTACAGCGATCGGACCGCTATCGATGGACATGTATCTTCCTGCATTGCCGATTGTAACGACTGACCTTGATACGACTGCCTCCTTGGCACAGCTGAGCCTGACGGCCTGTCTTATCGGACTGGCGGTTGGCCAGCTCATATTCGGTCCGCTCAGTGATATAAAGGGCAGAAAAAGACCATTGCTGTACACATTGGCTGCCTATGCTCTGGTGTCGGTATTCTGTGCGTTTACCGATAATATCTGGGTATTCATCTCCTTGAGGTTCATTCAAGGCTTTACGGGCGCTGCAGGCATCGTCATCGCGAGGGCGGCGGCACGTGATATGTATGCAGGCAAGGATCTGACCAAAGCGTTTGCGCTGTTGGCACTGGTCAACGGCGCGGCACCCATACTGGCACCAATCTCCGGCGGATTCGTTTTGAATTTCGGTTCCTGGCCTGTCGTTTTCCTGATCATCGGAGCCATTGGACTGCTGCTGCTTGTTGCTGTCGCATTGCTGTTCGATGAGACACTGCATCCGGAAAACCGGTCTGAAGGGGACGTCTTTGCAGTTGTAAAGACTTTCGATGTGCTGTTCAAGGACCGGACCTTCATGGCCATCGCATTCATTCAGGCACTGATCATGTCGAGTATGTTCGCCTACATAGCCGGTTCACCATTCGTGCTGCAGAATATATATGACGTTTCTCCTCAGCAGTTCTCACTCATCTTCGCTTTGAATGGAGTGGGTATCATCGTCGCTGCCCAACTGGCAGGAAGACTGGCCGGCTCCATGCCGCAATCAAGAATTCTTCTTATTGGTGTACTTGTCTCCTTTTTCGGAAGCATTGGGCTGGTCGCAGTCATCGTATTCGACTTGCCACTGATGGTCATGATTCTTGTGCTGTTCCTCGTCGTTTCCAGCGTGGGTCTCGTATCTACCACGGCATTTTCCATGGGGATGCAGAATCAGAAAAAATCTGCGGGCAGCGCGTCGGCTCTGCTTGGACTGCTGCCTTTCATCGGTGGTGCACTTGTTTCGCCGCTGGTAGGACTGGCAGGTGAACAGGTTGCCTGGCCGATGGGACTGGTCATCTTCCTATGCAGTACGGTTGCCCTGATCATTTTCAATATTGGTATCAGAGTGAAGAAAAATGGTCAGCAAATATAGTTTCATCCATTAAAGCTTGACCTGCAGGAGGCATATAGATGTTTGAAGCAATCATACACGGATTCATACTGGCACTGGGACTGATCCTGCCTCTCGGTGCACAGAACGTTTTCATATTCAATCAGGGTGCAAATCACCAGAGTTTCAGAAAGACACTGCCTGTCGTCATCACCGCAGGCCTTTGCGATACCACTCTGATTACACTGGCGGTACTCGGCGTATCCGTCATTCTGCTGTCATTTCCAACGCTGCAGCTTGTCCTTTTCATAATCGGGCTGGCGTTTCTTCTCTACATGGCCTGGTCGCTCTGGCATGAGAAGCCGGGAAATATGGATGCACATGCCACCATGGGCCCATTCAAGCAGATCAGCTTTGCATTCTCCGTTTCCATCCTGAATCCGCACGCCATCATGGATATTGTCGGTGTCATCGGAACAAGTGCCACTGCCTACAGCGGAGTTGACAAAGTCGCCTTCACACTGACGACCATATGCATATCATGGATATGGTTCATCGGTCTGGCCATCGCAGGCAAAGCAGTCGGCAGAATCGATACGAGCGGTAGATATCTCGTCATGCTGAATAAAATATCGAGCATCATCATTCTGTTCGTTGCATGTATCATCGTTAAGAATATTGTGGTACTGTTCCAGTAGGAGAGTGAAAGAGAATTCACACATAATTGAAAAGGGGATTCAAAAGTGCTCGATTTCATATTCAATCATGTTCTGGTCGGTTACATAGTCCTGCCCGCATTCCTCATCTTCGGTATAGTGAAATTTCATAAAGAAGGTAAGAAAGAGTACTCTCGAGCATTGCTAGGTTTCCTTGTCTTCTATATCGTTCTCAGAACCATCTTTTTTATTTTATAGCTTATGACAAAAATACCGCACACATGAACAGTCATGTGTGCGGTATTGCTATGTTGATATTTATTATAGATTATTTCTGTCTTCAAATAGCTGATTGTACTCTTCCTTCAGGCCAGTATACTTGCTGTTCAAAATGCTGATCTTTCTGAGTGTAATAAAGTTCAGAAATCCGATCAGCAGAAGCTGAACGATAATTATTCCCATCAGGCTTTTCTGTTCAATGATTCCCACGAATGCATCTCCTTTCATACTAGTATAAGTTCACGGTGCTATGTATATGTACTATTCTATCCTATTACTATATTGTTTGCAGAGTTTACTATACCTAAACCATATCAAGGGGTCTGATTGGCATTGATAAACATTATCAATTAGAATGGAGGTATCAATCAGGAGTGGAGCGATGATCATGTTCATCATGCATAGAAAAATGACAGTCAAAGAAGGATTTGCCGATCAGATGGTCGAGCAGTTCAACAAGCCGGGCATCATCGAGGAGCAGGAAGGGTTTATTGATATCATTGCGATGACCAGCAAGCCGAGAAAAGGTGAGGAGACGGTGATTGCACTGGTCCGCTGGGAATCGGAGGAAAAGTGGAAGCAGTGGGAGAAGAGCGATGCCCATATTGCCGGACATAAGGCGAAACGTGGACAGGCGAAGCCGGATCACATCATCGATCAGAAAGTGACATTCTATACCGTCCAGGCTGTGAAGGAAGCACGGAACTGAATAGGCGAAGGCTACATAATAAGCAGGCGTTGAGCGTCTGCTTTTTGTATATGAAAAATGCCTGCAAGGCGGACTGGACATCCGCTTTGCAGGCATAATTCTATTTTCTTCCGTTAAAAGTGGCAGGGTCTGAACCGATGCGCTGGTCCTTGTTCAAAGCGTTGATGCGCTTGACTTGTGCATCAGTCAGGCTGAAGTCGAACACATCGATATTCTCTTCGATTCTTTCAGGAGTCACGGATTTCGGAATGGTGACGAGACCATTTTCGATATTCCAGCGGATGACGACCTGAGCGGGTGTCTTGCCGACTTCTTTCGCAATCTCATTGATGGTTTCATCGTCAAGAATCTTTGCATTCATCAGTGGTGACCAGGATTCCATGATGATCTTGCGGGACTCCAGATAAAGTTTCAGGTCGTTCTGAACCAGGTGGGGGTGGTACTCGACCTGATTGATGACCGGTTTAACATCCGTTTTCTGCAACAGTCTCTCAAGGTGGGATATATTGAAGTTGCTGACACCGATATTCTTGACCTTGTCATTATTGAAAAGGTGCTCCATCTCATGCCATGTTTCAATCATCAGTTCTTCATCGGTTCCGGGCCAGTGTATGAGGTAAAGGTCCAGATAGTCGAGATCGAGTTTCTCAAGTGAGGTGTTGTACGCTTCCTCCACATTGTCACGACCGAAATCATCAATCCACAGCTTGGAAGTGATGAACAGATCGGAACGCTCGATATCTGCATGCTTCATCCCTTCCTTGATGCCTTCACCAACGCTTTCTTCGTTGCCGTATATCATTGCTGTGTCGATGCTGCGATAGCCGTTTGTGATGGCATGTGCGACGGCATCCCTGCATCCTTCTCCATCTTCTACTCTGAAGACTCCAAGTCCGACTTGGGGCATTGTATTGCCATTGTGAAATTCAACTGTATTCATGGTTTTTCTCTCCTTATTCCTGAGGTTTGGCTTTCTTGGCGTGGTTTGCTGCCTTGACGGGCTCAGATGTTTTCCTATTTTCCTCTGCCTGCTGCTTCGTTTCTTCATCTCCACAGATGACATGGTCCAGACCGTTCATAAGCGCTTCATATCCCTGTCTGGCCACTTCTTTCTTGTCGTTCTTGATGCTGTCGTCACCGAAGTAGGTGGAATCCATGCCTGCATTGTGGTGAAAGTCTGTATTCGTTGCCCCAGGCAGCATGGCGGTCACGTTGACGCCTGTATCTTTAAGTTCCTCTCTTAGCGCCTCGGCAAACATGAACCCGAACGCTTTCGAAGGACCATATACCGTTTCATATGGCGTAGGCAGTGTAGCAGAGAGTGAAGAGACAATCAGAATGTTTCCGGCACCATTCGGTACCATATGATTGACGACCCGTTTGGCCGTATGGACAGTCCCGGAGATGTTTATATCGATGAGTTTAAGCTCTTCATCAAGATCGTTATCCATAAAAGCACCACCCAGACTGACACCGACGTTCAGTACAGCAGCATCGAGCTTACGATTTTTGGCCTCGACAAACTTCCAGAAATCCTCTACACCCTCATAGGTGGAAGCATCCGCCTGAAGCGGATAGGCTTCAACACCCATTTTTTCGATTTCCTTTGCAGACTCGTAGATTTTTTCACTCGAGCCGGACATCGCCACATCGTATTTATCCTTAGCAAACAGTTTTGCCAGTTCAAAGCCGATGCCGGAAGTGGACCCGGTAATCATTACAAATTTATTTTCAGTCATCATAAAACTCCTTCACAAGCGATTGTTATGCAACTCAAATGGCATAGTTAGTATTACCCATTGTGAAGTGGGGATAAAGAAATAATCATATATTTGAGCAGGAGGGGGAGGCTCATTCACTTTCTTTAGAAAAGATATCCAGTCAGTGCACTGTATTAAAAATAAAAGTACTGATCTGATATTGAATACAGATGGACGTCTTGACCATGAAAACTTATCTTTTTCTCTAAAGCCATTCCGACTTTTTCCGCTACTTTTATAGAAGCAATGTTTCCAGGCTGAATGAGCGCAATGAGTCTTTTTTCGTCAAGAACATCAAATCCATGGTCTCTCAGGGCTATTGCTGCTTCAGTTGCATACCCCTTTCCCCAATGGGCGCGGGAAACCCAGTATCCAATTTCGACTTCCTTCCTGCCACCGACTGTTTGGGGAACCAGACCCGCATGACCAATCCGACTACCAGTTTCCTTGTCTTCCAGAATCATCAGTCCCAAGCCCTGTTCATGTTCATAGATATAATGGATTCTCTCCAGAAATTTCTTGGCATCCTCTCTGTTTCTTGTCCGACCCTCACCAATGTACCTGACCATTTCTGCATCGGTTAATAATGAAAGCAGAAAGTCAAAGTCATCATTTTTGTATCTGCGAAACTTCAATCTCTTTGATTCGATCTTCATTTCATTTTCTCCTTCCATATTCACTCAACAGAAATTTGCAACGGCAGTTGCATTTACATCTATAGTCTATATGACCTGATCTCCTTTACTTTGCCGGACTTTGCACCATTGCTGAACACGTAGACATCACAAAAATTGATTCTTGCACCGTCTGCATATGAAATCAGACCATTGATTGAAGCGGATTTTCCGTGAGTGATGACCTGATAGATCTCAAGACAGTCAATGGTGACTGTATTTTCATCATGCAGTGCAGTAATCAATGAACGTCTACCTTCTATTATTCGTTCAACTTTTAATTGATACCATACAACAGAATCATGAGCGTAAGCTTCAGCAATTTCATGATTTGGCTCCAATAGAGCGGATGTAAAATCAATAACTATCTGCTTTCTCGGAGCATTGTCACACCCCTTTGGAATGATCAGTTTCATCCTATTCCGGGAACTGCTCATCTGAACCAACCTCCTGTAGAAATAGAATCTTTCATCTTATCATATGATTTTCTGCTCAAAATAGTCATTTCAAAAGCTTGTAGTAGACATTCCCATCCTTGTACTTTCCGAACGGATCTTGCGAATAGGCGGGAACCTCGCCAATGAGTTGATAACCTTCAGACAAGTAGAGGGCATTTGCTGCACTGCCTTTTTCAGTGTCCAGCATCAGCAGCCATCTGTTTTCCTCTGTGGCCATCTTTTCTGCATGCTGCAGCAGTGCTTTTCCGACACCTTTCCTTTGGAAGTCCGGATGGGTCATCAGTTTGGCGACTTCTGCACGATGCTGTCCGTTTTCCTTGTCGCTCAGGTGAAGCTGGACAGTACCTGCAATCTTGCCATCCAGTATTGCGACAAAAAGCCGATGATGATCTGACAGCACACCTGCCCAGTAGCGCATTGCTGTTTCGTGGTGCATCGGGTGGAAATAGTTCATGGAAGCGCCGGAAGCGACCACTTCCTGGAATAGATGAGACAATTCCTCCTGGTGATGATATATCTCATTAATTTCTCTGATCTGCATGTTTCATATCTCCTTTCATCTCTATCATTATAAAGTAAAAGACTTTGAGATATAAATATCTGTTTAAGTATCTCCCCGGAGTGGTATCTAGAAGACTGACTATAAAAACTACTAGGAGGCATTCATATGAGTGAGCTTGATAAACAGACATACATGTCCGATGGCGTAGAACCCCAGACACAGGATAGGCAGCCTGGAGTGGAAAGTGAAATGACGCCTGAACCGGTATATGAACTGGAGAGCCATGTGGGTTCCGGCAAGCTGAAGGATAAGGTTGCACTGATTACCGGTGGTGATAGCGGTATCGGCAGAGCGGTGGCAATCGGTTACGCAAAAGAGGGCGCTCATGTAGCGATCGTCTATCTTGATGAACATGAAGATGCTGAAAAGACCAAGGCGCGCATTGAACAGGAAGGTGTCAATTGTACTCTGCATGCCGGTGATATCGCCGATGAGTCATTCTGCTTCAAGGTTGTGGAGGAAGTGGTTCAGAAGCACGGCAAACTGAACATCATGGTCAACAATGCTGCACGTCAGGAAGTGAAGGAGAGTGTGGTCGACATCAGTGCAGAGCAGCTGAAGCGTACATTCGACGTCAACTTCTTTGCGATGGTCCACTTCACAAAAGCGGCCATTCCACACATGCAGGCAGGCGATACGCTGATCTATACGTCTTCCATCAATGCGTATGTCGGCAATCCATCACTGGTGGACTATACATCCACTAAAGGTGCCATTGTTGCATTTGTACGTTCTGTGGCACAGGAACTCGCAAGCAAGGGCATCCGTGTAAACGGTGTGGCACCAGGTCCGATCTGGACGCCATTGATTCCAGCGACGATGCCAAAGGAAATGCAGGAGTCATTTGGTGTGTCCTCACCGCTTGGACGTCCTGGTCAGCCTGCAGACCATGTTGAACCTTATGTTTTGCTTGCGTCTGAAGGCTCCGCCTATATGACTGGACAGTTCATCCACATCAATGGTGGCATGTACACATCCTCATAACCAATATCAGGACAATTTAATGTTATTCATGCCTGCAGAAGAGTGAAACACCACTTTTCTGCAGGTTTTATTATTTTCCGGGAGGGAGATTCTTATGGAACATGCAGACAACCAAGCTATAAACTTCAGGGACCAAGCCGAATTGAAAGAGCAGATATTCAAAATTCTTGATTTCTATTATCCCGCCTGCATCGATCATGACAAGGGCGGGTATATCAACGGCTTCCTCAATGACGGAACAATAAATGATACGACGACAAAGCATCTGGTCGCGACGAACCGCTATATCTATATCTTCAGCATAGGGGCGATACTCGGTGGTCCTGACTGGTGCCTTGAATCGGCGCGCCACGGCATCCGCTTCCTGAAGGCACATCACACGGATCATGATAACAATGGCTACTTCTTCGAACTCGATGGTACTGCTGTGAATGATGATCGGAAGATGGCCTACGGGCATGCCTTTACACTGCTTGCTTCAGCTATCGCGTATGAAGCGGGCATCGAGGAGGCTAAAAGTATTCTGGATAACGTCTACGAAGTGCTGGAGAGACACTTCTGGGATCCGGACCACGCACTCTACAAGGATGAGTGGGATGCCGGGTGGCACTCATTGTCTTCCTACCGCGGACAGAATCCGAATATGCACTTGTGTGAAGCCATGCTGACGGCATACGAAGCGACCGGCGAACAGAAATATCTCGACCGTGCCTATACTCTGGCCGAGTCGGTTACTAAAAAACTTGTAGAACGTTCAGGCGGCATGGTCTGGGAGAACTACACACCGGATTGGCAGCCGGACTTCGAGTTCAATAAGAACAATACAAAAGATGAATTCCGGCCATATGGTTTTGTTCCCGGCCACCAGCTCGAGTGGAGCAAGCTTCTGATGTGGCTCGATCGCCATCGTTCGGAACCATGGATGCTTGAAACTTCCGAGGATCTTTTCCATAAGGGCTGGAAATTGGGCCACGATAGCGAGCATGGCGGCATTCTTTTTGCACTGTCTCCGGAAAGGGAAGTCATCGATGATGACAAGAACTACTGGGTGATGGCAGAAGCCATATCCGCCGCTTCACTTCTGGCCGCAAAGACAGACAGAACATTCTACTGGGATGTCTACGATCAGCTGTGCCAGTATTCATCAGAATACCTGATGGATCACGAACACGGCGGCTGGTACAAGCTGTTGAACAGACAGAACAAACCTTATAGCAATGTGAAGACAAAACCGCCTAAAACGGACTATCACCCGGTGGCGGCGTACTACCAGTCGATACTGGCATTCAGATAATCTCTAAATTACAGTTTCAGATGAAAATTAACGCCCTTCAACTTGAACACTTGAAAGAAGTGCTCAGGCCGAAGGGCGTTTTTAAGTGCTTGAATCCATACTAGTCCAGGTCTGCTGGATTATGGACGGAAGAGTCAGCAGAAGATTCTGCTGTTTCATGATTTCTATCATCATCCCATATGCCTTTCGGATTCATCATTGTAATATACTGCCACGCTGTGCCAGCGGCCGAAGGCCAGACGTGCAATTTATAGGGAAGTGGAGCGTAGCCTTGATTGGTATAGACCAATCCGCCTTCCGGGTCGGCATTCTGCATGGCAAACATCGATTCGACAAGATGACTGACGTCTTTTCCTTGTCTCATGAACAGATTGATGACCCCCCAGGTCCCTTCCGTCCAGATAACGTTCGGCGCACCTGAATACCCGTCCCCATACGGTTTATAGCCAGAGAGGACAGAAGAGGTCTGATAGGACATGTTGTATGATTGCGGGTCACTGCTTAACGACATGGAAGCATTGTTCACTTCAAACTGGTCAATATAGGCGGTTGCCGTTTCGGATAGATCATATCTTCCTATGGCTTCAAGGAAGATGGCGCCCCATGAATTGGTGTCGAGTGCAGCCGCCGGATCACCGATTCCCTGATTGAACCGCTGTTCCCCATGGTTCCAATGGTGAGTCAAAAGCGCATTCTGAATTTCTTTTGCTGTGTGGGTATAATTTTCGTTCCCAGTAAGTTCTCCAAGGTTCCGGAAGAAGAAGTAGGCATCGATGTTGTGCTCGGTGGAGTACCACCTAACGTCCGGTCCTCCCCTGATGCTTCCTGTACTTGGATCCTGCTGCGTCAGCAAGTAGTCGGCAATACGGAGTGCCAGTCCTCTATATGTGGCATCTCCGAATGTCTCTTCATATTTGACAACAGAATCTCCCACCCACGCGATTGAACCGCTTCTCTTCGTTACATCCAGCGGCCCTGTATAGATGTCATAGGAAAAGGCAAAAGAGCCATCCGCATTCTGCAACTGCGTCAGTGAAGAGAGGATCGCAGAGGCTCTGCCATAGTCTCCAGCCATGGAAAAGGCCATGACCGCCAGAGCATCGTCGTAGATCCAGCTTCTGCTGTCGACACCTGAGATGCTCGCCGGGTCATCAATAGGCACATGATACGAACGAATCAACTGATACTTTGGCACTTCTGTTGTTCCATATACTTTTTCATCAGCAACCCGAACTACTCTCGCAATTTTTCCGCCTGCACTGACACCATTGGCAATCCCTTCATCAAGTCCCCATACCTCTACCGGATTTCTGGTTGAGAAGTCTCCATTCTGCTTGATCGGCACTTTTGCCTGAAGGTATGGCATGTCCGTCACAGAGTAGATCCATACTTCATACTCACTCACGACCTGCTCCGCAGAATCCGGATCTGCATATGCACGGACTTTATTTTCAGAATCGACAAGCACAATCGTCGGCGTGCCGTGGATTCTCAACTGACCTGCATTCCAGGTGCCATCACTGTTCAGTCCAACTCTTGCGATCTCATAGTTCATATCGGTCTTATCATAGATAACGACCGAATAGTTTTCCGGTGAATCGATATTTCTCCAGGTTCCGCTCACTTCACCCGTATAGCCACTGGCATAGCTTCCATTGCTCTGGATGTGTGGGACGGTCTCCAGCGTATAATCTGACAAAGAAGACAAGTCCACATTACCTTCAACATGCCCTGTATAGTCGTCGCTGTAATTTTGCGAAAGAGACAACTGTGCAGGGTAATAGGGCGGATCCGTTTGCTTCTGCAGCCAGTTCAGGGATCTGGAAACGTTGCTTTCGCTTGCAGATGCGACAGGTATTGTATACATAGGCAGTAAAGACATCAATAGAGTAATCACTGGAGCTGCAACGATAATGCGTTTCGCTAATTTTATTTTCAAGTCTTGTGCTCCTTAATGATAATTTGATCTCTTAAATTATATACATTTTACATGAAAAAGATAGAAGTAAATGTATTTGTTTCATTTTTTTCTTATTAATTCCATGACCGTGTATATGATGCTATTTGAATTTACTGGAGTGGGCGAGGTCTTAACTCGTATGTAGAGCAAGAAATGTGGCAGGGGGATGTGACTGTTCAGGTGAGAGTACCAATGTAATTGGACAGGAACAATGTCAGAACAGCAATCATCAGTAGTGTAATCATGATATTGTATCTATTAAAGATCATTAATCTCTTTCTCCTTGCTACAATTTAAATTAAAAAATCCATATGTTGTTTTGACTCCCTGTAATAAGCCAGTCGTTCTTGGAGTGTTCCTGTGTGGAGCTCCAGTTTATGGCCATCAGGATCAGTGAAATAGATTGATTTTCCATCTTTTTTATCCCGCTCTCTTCCCTTAAGTACGTTGACGTCTTTTGATTTGAGCCATTGATACCATTCTTCAAAATCTGCTTCGCGGATAGTGAAAGCCATATGCGTATAGGAATGATGTATTTCGTTCCTTGGTATATCCATCTCTTCGTTCAACGCAATCCATAAGCCGCCGATATCGAAATACGCTGTTGTTCGACCTTTAACTAGTAGTTTCCCTTTCAGCACATCCCTGTAGAATTCGACCGAATCATCCAAGTTTGAAACAGAGTAGCAGACATGATTGACAGAATGAATCATTTGAAATGCTCCTTTCAAATATTTATATACATTTGATACTCTAATATTATCGTATGTGATGGTATATTAATAATCTATAATCATGAAACGACAGAGTGGGTGAGGTATCATCCTTGAATTTCGTCCTCTCAGTCCATATGAAAGGAAGTTGCGCCATCGCTATTGTCGCATGGACCGGCCTGCTCGGAGTGGTGATTTTTCCACTGGTTCCCCTGATGCTCAGGAAAACCAGAACCGAAGAGGAAAAACAGAGAGCAAGGCGTATCGTATATATTATTATCGGAATCATTCTTGCCGTCATCATTTTCAAGATGAGCTATCTGGCTGCATTTTTGATCGGGTTTGCTGCTGTATTGTTCGTCGAGAGGAAGGCATACTCCAGAAAGCAGCTCATCATCTATACTGGGGTTGTTCTTCTACTGCTCCTGACAGTCTATATTGTTCTTGGTTCAAATTCAGCTTTTGTTCAGGGTTGATAGAAAGAGATCCTACTAGACCTGATTACATTGTGCGTGTCTTTTCGTTTCCACTCTTGAAAAATCGATACAATTCCTCATATGTTTCCTCAGGCGCTTCTTCTGCCAGAAAATGTCCGCAGTCTATGCCGCCCCCTTTGACATCATCCGCCCAATCGTGCCAGATGGATAGCACATCATACCATTTTGGTAGCTCGCCTTGCGCGCTCCATAAGGCGAGGACAGGGCAGTCTATCTTTCTATTACCCCGATCCGCTTCATCCAGCTCATAATCGATGGAAGCACCGGCACGGTAGTCTTCACACATGGCATGGATGGTGCCGGGCTGATAGATGCAACGCATGTATTCAGCAAGTGCTTCAGGATGGAATATGGATCGATCACCGCGAAAATAGAAATTATCCGGATTCTCCCCAATCATTCTCTCAGGCAGGTCATAGGGTTGAGCCATGAAGAACCATCCCCAGAATTCTGTTGCGAAATCTTTATTGGTCCGCCTGAATGCCTCACCGGTTGGAATGATATCAAGTACCGCAAGCCTTGTGACAGCTTCAGGGAAATCCAACGCCAGCCGATAGGCGCATCTCGCACCTCTGTCGTGTCCGGCCACCGCAAACTCGTCGAATCCCAATTCCTTCATCACAGCAATCTGATCCCTGGCCATGACCCGCTTGGAGTAGGGGGAGTGGTCACTGGTGGTTTCAGGCTTCGAACTGTCACCATATCCTCTCAAGTCCGGCATGACCACTGTAAAGTCATTGGCCAGAAGCGGTGCGATACGATGCCACATTACATGTGTCTGAGGGTGACCGTGCAAGAGAAGCAGCGGAGGACCTTCGCCGCCATAGCGTAATCTGATTTTCACTTCACCGGTATCTATCGTTTTCAATTGGAAGTTCTCGAGTAGCATGTTTCTGTCTCCTTTGTTAGAACAATTTAAGTATATATACCCTATAATGGGGATAGTTGATTGATTATTTCAAGGAGGCATGATGATGGGGTATCATCCAATTAATTTTTCAGAGAAGCTGTCCAAGTTTACCGATCGCTGGTCACCTAAAGTGATTAGTGAGATGAATGATTACCAATTCAAGCTGGTTAAAGTTGAAGGAAATTTTATGTGGCATGAGCACCAGAACACGGATGAAGTGTTCGTTGTTCTGGAAGGTGCGCTGACTATTGAGTTCCGTGATGGTGCAGTCACGCTGTCGAAAGGTGAGATGTTTGTCGTGCCAAAAGGTGTAGAGCATAAACCATTTGCAGAAAAGGAATGTCATATCATGCTTGTAGAGCCAAAAGGTGTTGTCAATACGGGTGATGCAGAGGATGATCTGACAGCTGAAAACGATGTGTGGATCTAGAGGGGGATTGCTTATGAAAAACATACTGATAACTGGTGCTTCAGGCAGAATTGGATCAAATGTGGCTGAACATCTTAAGGGGAAGTACCATCTGACTCTAGCCGATATACAAAATGAGTCTTCGGAGGACCCCGGTGATGATGAAATGAAACGTATTTCTCTTGATATTACAAACCTTCAAGATTGCCGTGAGGCATTCAGGGGAATGGATGTCGTTATCCATCTTGCAGGAGATCCATCACCGGAGGCAGATTTTGAATCGGTGATGCGCATCAACATCGAAGGTACCTACAATGTGTTCAGAGCCGCTCAGGAAGCGGGTGTAGAGCGGGTGATTTTTGCGAGCAGTGTACACACGGTGAAAGGATATCCTGCAGATGTACAGCCACGTCCCGATATGCCGGTGCGACCGAAAAACCTGTATGGAGTGAGCAAAGTTTCCGGAGAAGCATTTGCCGCATACTTCGCCTATCAGGAAAACTTGCCCATCATTGCACTTAGAATCGGTGCGTATGATGCGGTGAATCTGACAGACGGAAATTTAAGTTCAAGTGATATGGGCATCTATCTGAGCCCGAAAGATATGAATCATCTGATGGAACAGTGCATTACGACGCCTATGGAAAATCCATTTGAAATACTCAATGCAATTTCCGATAATAATTTCAAAGGACTCGATATACAAAAGACCAGAGAGTGTTTCGGTTACCAGCCTGTAGATGATGGATTCAAAGAGTGCGGCTTTAGGTTTTGGTAAACATACTGAACAACCCCCGGAGGATGGTATTTAACACCAACTTCCGGGGTACTTCATTTTCATTTGCTATAAGTCACACCAATTGATTGCATATGATTATTCTGCTATAATTGTTTTAAATCGGACAACAAATATCCGGTTTATAGTGAAGGGATGTGATGATGGACATGAAAATGAAAACAGGCGTTGAACAGTCGGTCTATGCTGCACTGCTTCTGAATCTGCTCCCAGAGGGTGCGGTTTTGCACAGCGATGAGATCAGCAGGCAGATTGGCGCTTCACCGACGTATTTTCAGAAGCTCCTGAGAAAGATGGCCAGCGCAGATCTGGTCACTTCCGTCCCTGGCACCAAAGGCGGTTTCAAACTGAAACAAAAGCCCGAGTCCATTCGGGTCTACGATATATATGTCGCCATCGAGGGACAGCAGTCCATCTATACACCGAGCGGTATCCTGGGTGACATGCTTGAACTGGAAGGGAACGACCGCTGCTGCTTCCTCGGCAACCTGATGGAAGAGGCGGAGACGGCGTGGCAGTCTGTGCTGAAGCGGGAGACCATTGCGTCTTTGACCGAGCAGATACAGTCGGACCGTTATAAGCAGCAGATGAGGACACTTGAAAAATGGCTGGATGAGAAAATGGTCATCTAGCACTGAAGTTTTGCATTTTACGAATCAATGAACCGAATAAATGAAAGAAGTGAAATGGAATGATAGTAGGATTGGATCGAATCAATGAACTGGCAAACAAACAGAAATGGCAGGGGCTGACCGCAGAAGAGGGAGCTGAACAGATGCAGCTGCGTGAAGACTATATGCGCCAATTCCGTGGCCAGGTGCTCGACACTTTTGCAGGCCTGACAGTAATAGATCCAGAAGGCAATGATGTCACACCGGAAAAACTGAAAAGAGAACAGCAGATCAACAATCTATTCAATAAATAAAGATAAAGGATGTTTCAAATGAGACTAAGTGTACTGGATCAGGCACCTGTAACGAAAGGCAACAATGGCGTCGATGCGCTGAATAACGCAGAGGAACTTGCAATACTGGCGGATGAACTCGGCTACCATCGCATGTGGATGGCGGAGCACCACGGCATCAATTCCGTCGTCAGCTCGGCACCGGAAATCACGGCAGCCAGACTGGCAGCGAAAACTGAAAATCTGCGAATCGGAACAGGCGGCGTGATGATGATGCACTACTCACCGCTCAAGATGGCTGAAGTGTTCAAGACACTGAGTGCATTCTCACCGGGCAGAATCGATTTCGGCGTCGGCCGCGCTCCAGGGGGAGATGGCAATGCCATCTACGCACTGTCCGAAGGCATGAGACCCGGCATGGATGATATGTACGAGAAATTCCAGATTGCCATGCAGCTGATCAGTGATGAGAAACCGGCAGGCCGTCTTTACGGTACAACGCCGGCAGTGCCACAAGGCGTCACGTTGCCTGAAGCATGGATGCTTGGATCGAGCGGCAACAGTGCCATTGAAACAGCCAAGATGGGTGCTGGATATTCATTCGCACAGTTCTTCAATGGTCAGCTCAGCAAAGGCATCCTTGATGCTTACAGGGACAACTTCGTACCATCAACACTGATGGAGAAGCCTGAAATCAACGTGTGCTATATGGTGACAGTCGCGGAGACGAAGGAAGAAGCGGAATACCAGGCACTGCCGCAGGACATCTCCGGCCTCTGGCTGTCACAAGGCAAGATCGGCCAGTCGCTGACACCGGATGAAGCAAAAGATTATCCGCTGACAGAAATGGACAAGATCAAGATCCAGCAGAGAAGACCGATGCACATCGTCGGGACCGCAAAAGAAGTTGCCGACACGCTCAGAGCGGAACAGGAGAAATACGGCTTCGATGAAGCCATGATCGTCAGCATACCGCATGCTCAGGAAACACGCCTCAATGTGTACAGACTGCTTGCGAAAGAGCTGCTATAGAAATATTGAAACCAGGATATCATCATATATCCTGGTTTTTTATTGCTATTTCTACAAAAGAGTTTCAACTACTATTATTGATATGACACACAGTTGTCCTATTAAAAATGGTAAAGTAGGTTCAACAAGATCAAAGGAGGCGTCCATCAATGGAGCAATGTTCATGGCCACAAGGCAATGCACTCATGCAGACCTACCATGATGAAGAGTGGTGCAGACCGAATTATGATGACCGGTATATTTTCGAAATGCTGATATTGGAAGGCGCACAGGCCGGTCTGTCATGGAGTATTGTCCTGGCGAAAAGAGAAGCGTATCAGGCAGCGTTCAACAACTTTGATATCGAGTATTGCGCTGGACTCAGTGATGAGGATCTGGAATCAATAAGAGAAAACGGTAATGTCATCAAGCACTTTGCGAAACTTCAATCTGTGCCCACCAATGCTCAGGCGGTATTGAAGATTCAAAAGGAGTTCAATAGTTTTTCCGACTTCCTATGGCGCTTTGTCGAATATGAACCGGTCATTAATAGCTGGGAAACAGATGCGCAAATACCTCCGCAGTCTCCTTTATCCGTCCAGATCAGTAAAGACCTTAAAAAGAGGAGTTTCAAATTCGTAGGACCAGTAACCACATATTCCTTCCTGCAGGCAATCGGCATGGTGGATGATCATATCAGATCCTGCAAGTTTCATACTTTGAATAGATAGATGAAAAATGAGAGATATTAGAATGAATAATCGTTAAAGAACTACAAGAGGTGAATTAAGTGGAGCAGAGACAGCTCGAAAAATATGCTGATGACTTTCTTAAAAGAGCATTTGATATGCCACTCGGCATACCCATCCGCGTTTCAAAGCGGATGAAATCAAATCTGGGTGCATTCCGCATCAAGTATGTCAGAGGCAAGAAGAATCCTCAGGGCATGGAAATCGTCATGTCCGACGAATTCATAAAGAATAATCCACACGAAACCATCCTTGATGTCCTATACCATGAATGCGTCCATTATGCTCTATTTGCCACTGGACAGCCGTATAGGGATTCGGATGCCACGTTCATCAGGACATTGGACCGGTTGGGAATATCAAAGACACGGACCCATATGTATAAAGGGCAGAGCCATCTGTATGAATGCCGGAAATGCAGATACCAGTTCAGTAAGAACACGAAAGGGTATGAGAAGCGGTATATCTGCCGAAGATGCCGTGGGAAGTTTACGTATGTAGGTGTGACTGCAAAATAACCAGGAGCTATTGGAGTATGGAGCGCACAGGATATCCAGTCTAAGATATAGCCCGCAATCAGCTACCTATAAATTTTCAAAGAAAAAGAACTTCATCCGAAGTTCTTTTTTAATGCTCAAGGTTATCTTGTAAGGTTGATTTCATCAGGAATAGGGGGATATGAAGAAAGCATGGTATCCACCAAGCTCAGATGAAAGTTCTATTATTTCACACTCAACTTTTTAATTTCGTCCAATTTCAATGCATTCTCGAATCACATCTACACTGCTAAAAAAGATGTCCTGGAAGGTGAAATATGGGATATGATGTCAGGCGTTATGACAGGTGCTGAAAATGGACATTGTTCAATCTACCAGTGTCCTATGAAATGCTTGTCCAGATGCCGTTTGATTCAGTTGAACAAGAAACGGGTAAAAAAACATATTGAGGCAGACGTTCAAACAAGAGTCATTTCAACTTTGTCTTGATATACTTCCGTTCAAAGTCGACACTAGAGAAAAATTAAACTGGAGGATTTATGATGAAATTGGTCAAATTGAACAATGAATTGGAAATTCCGGTAGTCGGTAGTGGTACGAATACGTATGGCAAAGAAGACAACGCCTTCAAAGGCGAGTTGAGAGGAGACACCCAGGAAATCGACTGGGCAATTGAAAATGGGTACCGTCATTTCGACTCTGCCCAAGTCTACGCCAACGAAGAAGTCGTCGGTAAAGGACTCAACCAATCAGACCTTAAACGTGAGGATTACTTCATCACTACCAAGTTGAACACAAATAAAGGATTTGCCGGCCATGATTGGATAACCGCTGAAATTGAAAAAAGTCTGGAGAAACTGCAGACTGACTATATAGATCTGTTCCTGATCCATTTTCCGTGGGATAACAGTGATGAAATTGTAGAAGTCTGGCGTGTTTTAGAAGAGTATTATAATCGTGGTGTATTTAAATCCATAGGTGTTTCAAACTTTGAAGAAAAGCATCTTGATCCAATACTTCAAAATGGAACAGTCAAACCGGATGTCAACCAGATTGAATCGCACGTTGGAAAATGGAATGATGCATTGATTGATTATAATAAATCAAATGATATCGCTACTGTCGCCTGGTCGCCGCTCGCTGGTATAGATGAGGATGCGAAGCAAGTGCTGCAGGAAATAGGCGATCGTTATGGCAAGACATACGCCCAAGTTGTCCTGCGCTATCAGATTGAACGGGACGTCATTGTCATTCCTAAATCCCACAATAAAGAGCATCAGGCCCAAAGCCTGGACATCTTCGATTTTGAGCTTACAGCAGATGATCGTCAACGTATTGCTGATCTGTAATCTTAATAGTTCCAATGGTGCTGCAAACTGAAAGCTGAATCATTTCAAAAGGTATATTCCTTGTAATCTGGTATGCTCCCTTCAAAGTAGACACTTAAAAAGTGAAACTTTGAAGGGAGCTTTTTCTATGTCCAAAAGAAGAAAAGATGGCACTCGAAACACTCGAGTACACTTCCAGGATGCATATCACTGTACTGCAGAATGGCATCAATATGCAAGGGTTATCGAACGAAATGGTAGAAGACTTTTTGAAGAATTCGGGGTATAAGCTGATGAGGGAATGGCCGGAGTAATATCTGAATAAATACTTTGAAGACGACAGCTAAATTTCAGCTGTCGTTTTTTTTCAGAACTTGAATTGCTCTGGCCAGTACGTTTACACATTATTTATGTATGAAATCTCCTTCCAAGAGTACAGAAAACCGGGTACTGTCTATTTTTTCATACAGTACTGCTGTTTTTATTTGAGGTTCATCAAATTACCTTGTTTTTGCCTTTTTACAGAACGGGAAAGTGCGGTTAATATAGTGCTATCAAAGGAGGGATGAAATGATCTGGATAATGATTTTTGGAGGTATACTTGCTTCATTCATCTATGCTTTGGCATGTGCTGAAAATAGTGACTTTCTTTATAGAAGGAGTCGGTGCGATTCATGTCGTCATACACTGAATTGGCCAGAGCTTATACCACTTGTCAGTTTTCTGGCTTTAAAAGGAAAATGTTTGCATTGCCATTCCAAAATTGACCGGGGTACCTTTTTGTGCGAACTTCTCTTGGTTTTCTTTTATATTCTTCCTGTATTCTATGATCTCTCTCTAAAAGACTTCACGTTGTACTACCTGGTAATTACGCTTCTCATCCCTATTTCTTTAAATGATATAAAAACATATAAAATACCTGATCATATGAATCTTCTGTTCCTGTTTACTGGTCTATATTTGACTGAACTGTCCTACCTCAACATCTGGGAAGATATTGTGATCATCCTTATCTTGCATCTGTTCTACTATCTTTTCTCTGAATCTATCGGATATGGAGATATCAAACTGTTTACTGTAATCACACTCATAACACCAGTCAACTTCTTTATATATACAATTTTGATGACTTATATAATTGGTGGTCTGTTTATTATCATCCTTCATTTATACAAGAACAAGATACCGAGCAAAATACCATTGGTGCCATTCATAACGAATGCACTCATTCTTTCGTTCCTGCTGTATGAAGAAATGAACCAAATATACTTTGGAGGTTTTCTATGACAATGCTGATCAAAGAAATGCATAATGCCGATAGACCCAGGGAAAGGCTGATGAACTATGGCGCTGATAAGCTGACCAACCAGGAACTGCTTGGCATCATCATCAATACTGGAAACAGGGAGGAATCAAGTGTTACTGTTGCCAACAGGATTATAAAAGATATGAAGTCGATACGTGAATTGAGAGATCTTACCTATCAGGAACTGATCAGCATAAAAGGTATTGGAGAAGCCAAGGCAATTACAATTCTCGCTGTAATTGAAGTAGCGATCAGAATGCATACACATTCTCTGGAAGAAGATGTCTACATCAAAAGCCCTGAAGATGTAAGTGATTTCCTGATGGAGAAAATGAGATATTATCAGCAGGAACATTTCGTTGTTCTATACTTATCTACCAAAAATATGGTCATCCACCAGGAAACCATGTTTAAAGGATCGCTGAATTCATCCATAGTACATCCAAGGGAAGTCTATAAGGAAGCAGTTAAAAGGAGTGCTGCAGCCATAATCTGTGTTCATAACCATCCAAGCGGGGATCCATCACCATCCCGGGAAGACATTGAGGTGACCAAGCGGCTTCATGACTGCGGTGATATGATCGGTGTGGATTTTCTGGATCATATCATTATAGGAGCCGGTAAATTCATCAGTCTAAAAGAAATGAACTTTATTAAATAGGGAGGAATCTTATGGGTCTTGATATGTATTTATACCTGCAGGAAAAGGAAACAAAGGAAGTGATAGAATACAGCTACTATAGAAAGTTCAATGCATTGCAAGGGTATTTTGTGAGAAGATACGAAATCGAAAATTGTGGGAAGATTAAACTTACAAATAAAACAATAAATGAACTCTATCTGACATTGAACGAGGTGCGACATTCTCCGGAAAAAGCAAATCTTTTGATGCCTGTTTTTCCTGGACCTTTTTTCGGTTCATATGAATACGATCGAATATATCATAACTACATCAATCAGGCCGCTTGCGACTTCTATCATGCGAAATTCATCAACTATGATAAGTATGACCTTTACTACACCTCGGATTGGTAAGGAAAATTACACCAAAATATTACAACTCTATTACAACCCTGTTAGTTTTGTAAAATGTGTTGAAAACCGAAATAATGTACGTTATGATTTATATATCTTATAAATTACATAACAAGGAGGTCAATTTTATGATTACTGCAACTTACTTCTTCGAAAAACAACTTCATATTATTGCCTCCTTCGATAGATTCTAACCCACTCCGGTTCTAATCTAGATATCATATATATTATTTCTTATCTGTTAGGGGAGGCGCAAGCCTCCCTATTTTTATGCCTGATATCAGTGTGCACATTAATAGTGCGCACTTTTTTTGTTGTAATTTATAAGAATATTCCGAACTCTAGGGGTGATGATATGCCGAATTCAAAATGCAAAAGACAGCTTGATGCAATGACAACAACGAATATTTCAACAAAGACTACCAGAGGATGCTCTCGACTGTAATTGTGGATTGAGTGCCCTGGTAAGAACAGGGTGGTGTTATCATGTTTGAGTTTCTATGGAAACTGAGATGGTATTTTAAAGAAAACAAATGGAAGTATACAACAATCATCGGTGTGCTCCTGATAGCGAATGTACTGGAAGTGATTCCGGCACAGCTGATCGGGCGGACAATCGACTTCATCGGCAACGGTGAGATGACGGAGCGGCTCATGTGGCAGCTTGTCATCATCTTTCTTGCCGTGACTGTATTGACGTACACAGCGACCTATATATGGTCCTATCTGTTGTTTGACGGAGCGAAGAAGATCGAGGGCATCATCAGGATGAAACTGATGCGCAAATTTCTGCTTCTGTCTCCGAGCTTCTATGAACGCAATAAGACGGGCGATCTGATGGCGAAGGCGACGAATGATCTGCGCAGTGTCAATATGGCGACCGGCATAGGACTCTTGACACTGGTCGATGCGACATCATTCATGCTGACAATCATTCTGGTCATGGGCTTCACAATTTCATGGCAGCTGACGCTTTTTGCGCTCCTGCCTCTGCCGATTCTGGCCATTGTCGAGCAGCGTCTCGGCAAGAAGATCAATGAGGCCCATAAGGAAAGCCAGGAGGCGTTCAGTGTGATGAATGACTCCGTGCTGGAAATTGTCGAAGGGGTCAGGCTGACCCGAAGCTATGTTCAGGAAAAAGCGGAGAACAACCGCTTTAAGGGTATGACGGACGACTATCTGCAGAAGTTCATGAAAGTCGAACGTCTGGATGCGCTGTTCAGACCGCTGACCGTCATTGTAACGACATTCAGCTTCATGGTCGCTTTCGGCTATGGGGCAGTGCTTGCCAATCGCGGCATCATTTCGGTCGGCGATATCGTCGCTTTCAACGTGTACCTGAACATGCTGGTCTGGCCGATGTTCGCGGTCGGCATGCTGTTCAATGTGATGCAGCGTGGAAATGCATCACTGACCCGCATCGATGAAGTGCTTGATACGGAAGACGACGTGAAGCACCAGGGTAACATGATGATGACGAATGCGGGTATGGACTTTGACAAGCTGTCATTCCAGTATCCGCTCAGCACACGAACGAACTTGCAGGATATTACGTTCGAACTCAAGAGCGGTGAGACACTCGGCATTGTCGGCAGGACCGGCAGCGGGAAGTCGACGCTCGTCAAACAGCTTCTGAAATTCTATCCGGAAGGGGAGGGGGGACTGGTCATCGATGGTAAGAGCATTGCCGAGCTCGATAAGAAGGCACTGCGAGAGAAGATCGGCTATGTCTCCCAGGAGAACATACTGTTCTCAAGAACTGTCAGGGAAAATATCCTTTTCGGCAATCCGGAAGCGACTGAAGCTGAGCTTGAGGCAGCCATTGCACTCAGTGCACTTGATACAGATCTGAAACGTATGCCACAAGGCCTTGATACGATGGTCGGTGAAAAGGGCATCGCCCTGAGTGGCGGACAGAAGCAGCGCATCTCCATTGCGAGAAGCCTGATCCGTGACCCCGATATTCTGATACTGGACGATGCACTCAGTGCGGTTGATGCGAAGACCGAGAAGCGGATCATCGATGGCATCAGACGAAATCGTACCAGCAAGACGACCATCATCGTTACGCATAGACTATCTGCCGTACAGCACGCAGATCTGATTGCGGTACTGGACGATGGGCAGGTTGTAGAAATGGGAACGCACGAAACGCTGTCAGCAACCGGTGGCTGGTACAGCCAGCAGAATGACTACTACCGGACTGGAGGTGAAACAATATGAAAGAACTTAAGAGACTGATCAATTATGCGCTATATTTCAAGGGATGGTTCGCCCTCGGTATCATTCTGATGATACTGATGGTCGGCTTTGAACTGCTCGGACCGGTGATCGCCATGATCATTCTGGATCGTCATATCCAGGGAGGTGAAGGGCAGATCGAGATGCTGCCGATCTATCAGCTGCTGGCGGTATTTCTAGGGACCAATCTTCTGTACGCCATATTTAGCTACTTCCAGGAGGTTGTCCTTCAGAATTCGGGAGCACTGGTGGTTCAGAAAATCAGAAATGATGTATTTCAGCATGTACAAAAGTTGCCGATCCGCTATTTCGACGATCTCCCAGCGGGCAAGGTGGTGGCAAGGATTACAAACGACACGGAATCCATTCTGCATATGTTCTCAATTGTTCTTCCGATGTTTCTTGTCAGCACTCTGACCATCGGGGCGATCACAGTCGTTACGCTTTTCATCAACATCTGGACCGGTCTGGTCATGCTGCTGTTCGTACCAATCATCATCGTCTGGATGATTCTATATCGGAAGTATTCGAATGACTACAACCATATGAGAAGGGAACGCAACAGTGACATCAATGCGATGATCAACGAATCAATCAGCGGCATGCCGATCATCCAGGTTTTCAACAGGGAAGAACAGATTACACGGGAGTTTGAAGCTTTGAATAATGACTATCTTAAGAGTACAGGCAGCCTGATCAAGCTTGAAAGTGCCACAGGCCAGAATCTGATGGGGACATTGAGATCGCTGCTGTTTGCAGTGATGGTCTATATATTCGCATCAAGTTTCCTGGATGCATCAACGGCATTGTCGGTGGGAACGATGTATATACTCGTGGACTATGTGACACGGTTTTTCAACCCACTGTTCAATATCATCGGTGAACTGGACATCTATGAGCAGGCACGTGTCGCTGCAGTGAAAGTATTTGAGCTGCTGGATGCAGAAATCGAAGCGGAGCAGGAAGAAAACCTGGGCAGCTTCACCGGTCATATTGCCTTCAAGGAGGTCAGCTTCTCCTACGATGACAAACATACAGTGCTCAAAGACATCAGTATAGATGTGTCGCCGGGAGAAACCGTGGCGCTTGTCGGTCATACCGGTTCCGGCAAGAGCTCGATCATCAACCTGCTGATGCGTTTCTATGACCCGGTCAAAGGAAAAATTCTATTCGATGGCAAGGATACACGCGAATTCAGCAAACAGTCCTTGAGACAGCACATGTCAATTGTACTTCAGGATCCCTTCATCTACAGTGGGTCACTATTGTTCAATCTGCGGATGAACAACGAAGAGATTTCTGAAGAAGAAGCAAGGCAGGCACTCCTCAGTGTCGGCGGTGCGGAAATGCTGTCACGCATGAACGACGATATGCACACCGAACTGACCGAACGCGGTTCGACACTGTCACTTGGAGAACGCCAGCTCATTTCATTTGCACGCGCTATGGTATTCAACCCGAAAGTGCTCGTACTTGATGAAGCCACAAGCAACATCGACTCCGAAACCGAGCAAATGATCCAGCATGCCATGAAGGTTGTCAGTGCAAATCGCACAACCTTCATTATTGCCCACCGTCTGTCGACCATCCAGCACGCAGGTCAGATTCTGCTGCTTGATAGCGGCCGCATTGTTGAAAAGGGCAATCATGAAGAACTTCTTGCCTCAGGCAAGGAGTACGCCAAGATGTACACCATGCAGCTCGGCCAGCCGAAAGCGATGAATGCATAGATATGTTAAAGAAACCATCTGCTGATCAAGGCAGATGGTTTCTTGTTTTTATAACAATTGGTAGATAGAAAATTATTCATGACTTAAATAGTTCAGGAATAGAAACCGGCTCTAGGAAAGTTCTAAGTTCACCATCCACTTTTCCGAAGTCAACAGACTGTATCCAGTTATATTTAAAATGCATACCGTCATCTTTGTCTTCTCCAGTAACTTTATGCGCCCAGAAGTCCTCAGTATTCGAAGGGGCATACAACAGAAAATCATGACGTTCAACCATCTTTTTGATGAAAGGTTTGTAGTAGGTTACACACCCTAATTTCCGTACGAGTTTCGTATTCAACAAACCTGTTTCTTCATGTATTTCACGGTTAAGAGCCATTATCACGTCTTCTTTTTCTTCTACGCCGCCTCCAGGAATACGTAAGGTGGAGACTTTGTCAGAATCAAAAGACAGTGTTAGCAACTCATGAATTCCATCATCTTTTTCACGTATGATAAATCCTATGACAGAAACCTTCTTATTTTGACTCGCCCAGTTGATCGCACTTTCTGTCAGCTCGTTTACTAGTGAAGACTTCATTTTCTGGTACTCTTCAACATTAAAAACCTGGTGCACGCTGAGCTCCTTTTTAAGGCGTTTGTACTTTGCTGCTTCTTGTGGATTTTCAACCAGATAATCTCTAAAAGCCAAATGTCTACTAACTTCGCTTTTGCCTGATTGGTAAATATGTACGTGGTGTGTTCTGCTGTTATTTATATGCTTAACAAAAAATCTTCTGCCAACTATTCCGTTCTCTCCTTTTACAGTATACCCAAGCTCAGCCATCATAGTATTATATGAATCTACGTGTTGAACATTTTGAACTTCTACCAGGATATCGATTATAGGTTTGGCGACCATTTCCGGGATTGCAGTACTTCCAATGTGGTGTATGTCCAATAGCTCTTCAGCAAAAACTGCCTGTATCTTCTTAGCTTCTCTGTTAAAGTCATCTTCCCAGCTTTTTCTGTAAGAAACCAACTCCAGCTTTCGCATAAATTCACCTCATTTTTATAATAGGTTCTGTATCCCTTTATCTATATTTTTGCTATCTATTTCCGTTCTAATTCAAGCGCCTTTAGATAATGCTCATATTACTTGGCTTTATCATGATCAACCGCAAAGCTTAAAACGAGCTTCAATATATATAAGGCGAGCAGTCCATTCAGAATAAAATGTGTGTCAGAGAGCAGCGTCAGTATGCCGAGTCCCAGTAGGGCAGATGCCATACCGGCAGTACGCTGTAGATCTCTTTTTTCAATTCTGGTAATAATCCATGCGACAGATATGGTGAAAATCCAGATGATTGCACATAAAAGCAAGTTGCCGAAGATCCAGCCCAGTATCAGCGGCTGGACGTGGATGGTCAGAAATACCAACCTGGCTTCAGGACTTCCCTGATAGTATTCATTCGTACCTTTTGTAACATTGGCCACCACACCCCCGGTGATATCGAGTGTCAGTATGACCAGTAGTATCATCTTCCACACTGCGAGCTCTGACCATTCATCAAATGTGTGAAAAAGCAGTATTGAGGAAAGAAGAATGCAGCTCGCCAGCACAATGGCCAACTCCGCCTTTGTTGTCCTTCTGCCAAAAAGTTCATGGAGAAGTTTGGGGACGGGCAATGTCTTTTCGGATATTTCCTTGTTCATCCTAAACACGCTCCTTCATGCATCAAAAGTGAAGCTGGCTGCTGCGTCGATTATTCTGAAGATGTACCGTTTCGATGAAGGTTTCCTAATCATATCTATTATATACCGATAGGATAGGAACAGGTAATTACCAAGTTTCGTAAATCCAAACTATCTGAATGTTGACATTTCTCCTGGTGTCATGTAGAGTTATCATCATTCAACTGAATACTGTTATCCAGAGAAGTGGAGGGAATAGGCCCTTTGAAGCTTCAGCAGCAGGCTCACCCGGGTACTGTGCTAAATCCTACAAGCGGAGGCTTGGCAGATAATCGTAGAAACCATTTGCCATTTCGGCAGATGGTTTTTTTATTTTACATAGAGGATGTGATCGGATGGCAATTGTACTTGAAGATGTATCAAAGACGTACGAAGTGAATGGCAGGAAAGTAGAGGCTCTGAAAAAGCTGTCCTTATCGATAAGTGACGGGGAGATATTCGGCATCATCGGTTTCAGTGGTGCAGGGAAGAGTACGCTGCTCAGGCTGATCAACCTTCTGGAGCATCCGAGTTCCGGCAGGGTCAGTGTCAATGGGACGGAACTCAATTCGCTCTCAGGGCAGGATCTAAGAAATAAAAGGCAGAAGATCGGCATGATCTTCCAACAGTTCAACCTGATCGAGTCGAAGACTGTCTATCAAAACATCGAGTTTGTTCTTAAGGCAAGCAAGTACGACAAGAAGAAGGTCAAAGGGCGTATAGAAGAGCTGCTTGCGCTTGTGGGCTTGAGTGACAAGGCGGACAGCTACCCTGGCAATCTGAGTGGCGGGCAGAAGCAGCGGGTTGGAATCGCTCGGGCGCTTGCTAATCATCCTGAAGTGCTTCTGTGCGATGAAGCGACCAGTGCACTGGATCCGGATACGACGAAGACGATATTGAAGCTGCTCAAGAGGATCAACAAGGAGCTTGGCATCACCATCGTTCTGATTACACATGAAATGGAAGTCATCAAGGAGATTGCTGACAGGGTCGGGGTCATGACGGCGGGAGAGATTGTGGAGAGTGATGATGTCTACAGCATTTTCAGCCATCCAAAGCACGCAGTGACGAAAGGGTTCGTCCAGGACATCTACGATTTCATTATTCCGGCACACATTGAAATCAATGAGCGATCCGAGGTCATCACCATCAAGTTTCTGAATGAGAATGCAGAGGCGAACTATGTCAATCAGCTCTATCGTCATTTCGACTGTGACATCAGCATACTGAACGGCCGGATCGAATACATCCATGATATGCCGCTCGGCTTCCTGATGCTGCATGTCAAAGGTGACATTGAAGAAATCACAAGGCTCAAAATATTCATCGACGAATCCAATGGCATAGAAAGGGCTGAAATCCATGCAGAGACTGTCTGAAATTGCACCGCTGCTCTACCGTGCACTGCTTGAAACCACGCTAATGGTATCGGTCTCCATATTCTTTGCGGTACTTGTCGGACTGCCGCTCGGCATACTGCTGTATGTTACAGCAAACCCGCTGCTGTTCAGAATAAAGCCGTTGAACCAGGTTCTAGGCGCCATCACCAACGTCATCCGTTCGTTTCCTTTCATCATACTCATCGTGGCCATCATGCCGGTGGCAACATGGCTGACAAACAGCTCGCACGGTCCTGTATTTGCCAGCGTGGCACTGTCCATCGCAGCAATACCGCTCTTTGCCAGACTAGCTGAGACGAGTTTCAATGGCGTCAGCAAAGGGGTCATCGAAGCGAGCATCGCAGGCGGGGCTTCCCTGCCGCTAATCATTACGGATGTACTCATACCTGAAGCGCGCCGTGGTCTCACCCAGGGCATCACGCTGACAATCATCTCCATCATCGCTTTCAGTGCGACTGCAGGTGTCGTCGGGGGTGGCGGCATCGGCGATCTGGCCATCCGCTATGGATACTACCGCTATGACACAGTGACAATGGTTGCCACTGTCGTCGTCCTGATCATCATCGTACAGCTTGTACAGCTGATCGGAGATTTTTTGACCAGAAGACAGGAGGGGAACTGATATGCGAGGAATATTGATATTTCTAGCTTCGACTCTGGCAGTCATCATCGGCTCCAGTGCATTGCTGTATGAAGGAGAAGGGGAAGTCATCACAATCGGTGCTTCCACTGGACCTTACAGTGACATGGTGAATTTTGCCCTGAAGCCGGCACTTGAGGACCAGGGCTATACGGTTGAAATCGTCGAGTACACCGACTACATACAGCCGAATAATGCGCTGCATAATGGGGATCTCGATGCCAATCTATACCAGAACAAGTCCTTCATGTCCGATTTCAATGAAGAAAACGGTACGGACTTCACCAATCTCATCCAGGTCCCGACGGCGCCGATGGGGCTTTATTCCAGTGAATACGAATCATTGGAGGAGATCGAAAATGGCAGCGAAGTCGCACTGCCGCTCGATCCGGTCAACTCGTCCAGAGGCTTCCATACGCTCGTTGATGCCGGACTGATCGAAATTGCCGAGGATGCCAATATGCTCGCAGTCGAGGAATCTGATATCATACAGAATAACAAGAACCTGGAATTCGTCTATCAGGATTCCGGCCAGCTGCCAAGAAGCGTGGATCAGATCGGACTGTCGCTTGTACCCGGGAACTTTGCTCTGGCAAGCGGCATGGACCTGGCAGATGCACTGCAGCTTGAGAATATGAATGAAAACTTCAGAAACCAGGTTGTCATCAATGCAACCGATGAGGACAGCAAGCTTGCAGAGGACCTGATCCAGGCAGTGAAGTCCGATCATTTTCAAGATACGATAGACAGCAGGTTCCAGGGATTCGATAAACCGGAGGGACAGTAATGGCAAACAGACTATTGAACAGTATACCGGAAAGCTATTTCAAAACCGCAATGTCGAGTGAACTTGAACCGGGACCGCTGCCGCTCATCAATCTGGCAGTCGGCATTCCGGACGGCCGCACTCCGGAACCGATACTTGAAGCAGTCACAGAGTCGGTATATAAGGAAGAAAATCAGCGATACGTCAGCTTCAGGGGAAAGCCGTCCTTCAAGCATGAAATCAAAACCTTCTATAAAAAGCATTATGATGTGGACCTCGAAGATGATAACATTGCGCTCCTCTATGGAACGAAAAGTGCACTGGTCCAGTTTCCGATGATTTTTATTGAACCGGGGGAGGGTGTTTTCCTCCCGAACCCGGGCTATCCGGACTACGGTCCCGGTGTCATGCTTGCACGCGGTGAAACATACGACCTGCCGCTGCTCCCTGAGAACGGCTACCTTCCGGATTATGACAGCCTGCCGGACCACGAACTTCAGAATGCGCGGCTGATCTACCTGAACTACCCATCCAATCCGCTCGGGGCGGTTGCCGATAAGGCATTCTTCGACCGGACAGTGGAGAGGTTCAAAGAGACACGTACCAGGATCGTCCATGACTTCGCCTACGCCACATTTTCATTCGACAATCCGCATCCGAGCATCCTCGAGAGTGACACGAATCTTGATTGCGCCATCGAAATCTACTCGCTGTCGAAAGGCTTCAACATGTCCGGTTTCCGCACCGGCTTTGCGGTCGGCAACAGGGAGATGATCGAAGCCATCAATACGTATCAGGATCACACGCAGACGGGCATGTGGGGCGTGACACAGGATGCATCAGCCGCGGGGCTTCGGAATGAAGGGGAGATTCTGTCAGGCCAGAAGGAGAAGTTCAGGCGTCGGAGTGCCATGGTGACGGATGCTTTTACTGACATGGGAGTTCCGATCAATCCGATCAAAGGCGGCATATTCGGCTGGATCAAGGTACCTTCAGGATACGATGGGGAATCGTTCAGGGATTATCTCATCCAGGAGCTGTCGATTCTCGTTACTCCCGGCTTTCCTTTCGGTTCGAGAGGCAAGGACTACATCAGAATCTCCCTTGCTGTGGAGGATGCCGTGCTTCGAGAGACGGTGTCAAGATTCCAGCAGATCAAACATTTATGGCAGTAATGGAAAAAATTTTTCGAAAGTACTTGATATTAATATCAAATGCATGTAACATTATAGATAACATAACAGGTCACAAAGTAATGAATGTCTCATGAAGGTGGCCTCCGATAGAACAGTGCAACATGTTCTAGATATCATATATATTATTATCTTATCTGTTATAGAGAGGCTGCCGCCTCTCTATTTTTTATTTTACATATGCTTATCACACTCGCCCGAGTGTGGTATTCTTTTAATCAGATATTAAGGACTAATTGGAGGCGTTGGATTGTGAACAGGCTTTTCAACCGGAATCGCATGCTGATCATTCTGTTTGGCATCATCATTTTAATTCTGCTCATCGGCTTTTCCATGACGGATCGGAGTTCCACGACCCGTGCTGAACAGTTCACTGCCGATGCAGCAGCTGGTTCGCAGATGATCATCAATGCACCATTCGATTTTGTCGGAAGCCTTTTCGGCACGATCACCCGCAGCTTCAATGCGGTTGAGGAAAATGAAAAACTGCGGGCGCAGCTTGAAATGCTGCCCCAGATGCAGGCGGACATCGAACGGCTCGAGGCTGAGAACGAAGAACTTCGGGAAGCGCTCGATATCAGTTCCAGGCAGTCCTACGAGAGCATCAATGCACGGGTGATTTCAAGATCGCATGACCAGTGGCTGAACAGTTTCACAATCGACAAGGGTGAAACGGATGGCCTCACTACAGGCATGGCGGTCATGACACCAGAAGGGCTGATCGGTACAGTGACACGTGTCAACGGGGGGACGAGCTATGTCGAGATGCTGACGACTTCGGTGTCGCAGAATAATCTTTCGGTCGAAGTGATGCATGACGGCACTCCGATCTACGGCAATGTCCAGAAGTACGACAAGGAAAGAAATCTGCTTGTCGTCGAGAATATAAAGAACCGCAGCGGGCTCTCCCCGGGAGATGAAGTCTTTACAAGCGGTCTTGTCGGCAACTATCCGGAAGGTCTCCTGATCGGCACGGTGGTCGAAGTGGAGAATGATGAATATGGTCTCAGCCAGAACGCTTATGTGCAATTGAAAAGTAATGCAGATAATGTCGATGTGGTCTTCGTCATCGAGAGAAGCCCGGAATCGATGGAGGACTAGCATGAGAGCCATCATGATATTTCTCACCTCGTTCCTGCTGATGTATGTGGACTTTGCATTTGCCGGCTTCAGCCCGATCATCGTCAGTGATGTCGAAGTCTATTTCGTTCCGCGCGTACTTCTGATGTTCATTCTGCTGCTGTCGATCTATACAGGTTCCAGAATGAGCATCCTGCTCGCAGTCGTCTTCGGTGCAATGCTCGACTTCTACATAGGATCGGTGTATGGCATCCATGCTTTCGGCATGGTGGCCTTCGTCCTGTTCATGCACACTGCCTTCCGGGTGTTCCATAAGGATTTTGTCGCCATGGCTTTCGTCGTGCTGCTGCTGACGATGCTGTATGACATATACATCTACCTGCTCCATATCATCCTCGACCTGGTGGACAAGCCGGTATTCGACTATATGGCGCTGCGCGCGGCACCGAGCCTGCTGCTGAATGCGCTGCTCTTTACCGTGGTGTATGTCATCGCCCTGAAAACGTCAAGGGTCAGAAAAGAGGTACTGCCAAAGCATTGACACCGGCCTGAGGTGCTGATATAATGCAATAGTTGGTGATAATGTAGACATCAACCGCTCAATTACAGGTTCAAGTGATGCATATCCACCTGTAGATGGCGTGTCTTATTTTATATTAGGAGGTGTAAGTATGTTTGCAATTATCGAAACAGGTGGTAAACAGATCAGAGTTGAAGAGGGTCAGACAATCTACGTTGAAAAACTCAACGCAGAAGCTGGAGATGCCTTCACTTTCGACAAAGTGCTCTTCGTAGGTGGAGAGTCTGTTAAAATTGGTGTACCTACAGTTGAAGGTGCTACTGTATCCGCTAAAGTTGAAAAACACGGCCGCGGCAAGAAGATCGACGTAGTGAAATTCAAACGCAGAAAGAACTACAAGCGTAAACAAGGTCATCGTCAGCCTTATACAAAGCTGACAGTTGAAAAGATCGACGCGTAATGATCCATGTGGAATTCAATATAGACGATAAGGGACAGGTGACATCCTTCGGGATGGAAGGTCACGCCATGTTTGATGAATATGGCAAGGACATTGTCTGTGCTGGCGCTTCAGCAGTCGTTTTCGGTTCTGTAAATGCCATTCTCAATATGACCGGAGCCAATCCGGCGATTGAAATGGATGAGGAATCCGGCTCACTCCGATTCAAAGCGGACGATCCGGATAATGACAAGATGCAGATACTTCTTGAAGGCATGATCATTTCATTAAAGACGATAGAAGAAGAATATGGTGAACATATCACATTAAATTTCAAGTGAGGTGAAAGCAATGCTTAAACTGAATCTTCAATTTTTCGCATCCAAAAAAGGTGTAGGCTCAACTAAAAACGGCCGTGATTCCGAATCCAAACGTCTTGGCGCCAAGAGGCAGGATGGTCAGCACGTTACAGGCGGATCCATTCTTTTCCGCCAGCGTGGTACTAAGATCCACCCGGGTGAGAACGTTGGACGCGGAGGAGATGACACACTTTTCGCCAAAATCGACGGCGTTGTAAAATACGAACGCATCGGTCGCGACAAGAAGCGCGTTTCCGTATACAAGGAAGCAAAATAAAGAATTGAGTGGACATCAGCAAAGCTGATGTCCTTTTTCATTAAATGGGATAGATCGGTTATGCTATAATATTGAAGGATAGAGGTGAGACGATGTTTATAGATCAGGTAGATATATACTTGAAAGCCGGCAATGGCGGTAACGGCATTGTTGCATACAGAAGAGAGAAATATGTACCACTGGGTGGTCCGGCAGGCGGCGATGGCGGCAACGGTGCGGATATCATTTTCGAAGTCGATGAGGGACTGAGAACACTGATGGATTTCCGCTACCAGCGCCATTTCAAGGCCAAGCACGGCCAGAACGGCATGAGTTCGAATGCACACGGCAGAAACAGCGAGCCGCTCGTACTTAAAGTGCCACCGGGTACGATTGTCAAAAGGAAAGATACCGGTGAAACACTGGCCGACCTCGTGCACCATGGTGCCCAGATGGTCATCGCCAAAGGAGGCCGTGGGGGACGCGGCAACTCCAGGTTTGCATCCTCCCGCAATCCGGCACCGGATTTTGCCGAAAACGGTGAACCGGGCGAGGAATTCGAAGTGACGATGGAGCTGAAGCTGCTTGCGGATGTTGGTCTAGTCGGCTTCCCGAGTGTGGGCAAATCAACGATACTGAGTGCCGTTTCGAAGGCGAAGGCGAAGACGGGAGATTATCCGTTTACGACGATCAAGCCGAATCTTGGCGTGGTCCAGACCGGAGACGGGCGCTCGTTCGTCATGGCGGATCTGCCGGGACTGATTGAAGGTGCGTCTGAAGGGACCGGTCTCGGCCATCAGTTCCTGCGACATGTGGAACGCACCAGGGTCATCGTTCATGTCATCGACATCAGCGGCCTCGAAGGGCGCGATCCGATCGATGACTACAGGATCATCCGTGAAGAGATGGGCCTATATAATGAAAGTCTGCTGAAGCGTCCGGAGATCATTGTGCTGAACAAGGTCGATCTGGTAGAGGATGATGAAATCTTCGAACAGTTCAGGTCGGCAATCGGAGAAGACAAGGAAATTCATGAAATCTCAGCAGCCACCCGCCAGAACCTTGATACGGTACTCTACCGTGTAGCAGATCTGCTTGAGGAGACGCCGGAAACGGAAGAAGTGGTCGAAGAGACGGATCACCGTGTGCTCTACCGCTACGAAAAAGATCCGGATGCCTTCAAGATCTCAAGGGATGATGACGGTGCCTTTGTTGTTACAGGCGACGCCATTGAGCGTATGTTCAAGATGACGGACTTCAACAGGGAAGCTGCCATCAGAAGGTTCGCCAGACAGATGCGTTCCATGGGTATCGATGACGCTTTGCGTGAGCGTGGCATTCAGACGGGCGACACTGTAAGGATACTTGGCGGAGAGTTCGAATTCGTAGAATGATGGTGATTTGATGTATCAGTATATTATCGGTGTATTGAAAGAAGTGGAACCACAGTATATTACCGTGGAATCGAATGGAATCGGCTATCTGCTCATGATGCCGAATCCGTTCCGTTTTGAACAGGAAAAGGAACAGCAGATACAAATATATACCGAACTCATTGTGAGGGAGGACAGCCATACGCTGTATGGCTTCAGAAATAGGGACGAGAAGACACTGTTCAAATCCCTGCTCCAGGTGACCGGCATCGGACCGAAGAGTGCCCTGGCGATTCTTGCTGCCGCGTCCCCTGAAGAAATCATCGGCGCCATTGAAGCGGAAGATGAGAAGTTCATGCAGAAGTTTCCGGGTGTCGGCAAGAAGACGGCTAGTCAGATCATTCTCGATTTGAAAGGCAAGCTCGGTGCCGTGGATATTACAGCGCATAAGCCAGCGCGTGACAACAACAGCCACTTCATCAGTGAAGCGATGCTTGCACTGGAAGCGCTCGGCTACAGCAGCCGTGAACTGAAGCGCATCGAGAAGCAGCTTGGCAACGAGTCGTTCGAGTCGGTGGATGCTGCTGTAAAACGCGGATTGAAATATCTAGTTCAGTAATGAGGTGCTATTATGGATGATCGCATTTTGGATGAAGGAAAACAGCCGTTTGAAGAAAATGTGGAAATGTCACTGCGTCCGGAGCTTCTGAACCAGTATATCGGCCAGCAGACATTGAAGGACAATCTGACCATCTTCATAGAAGCCGCACGGATCAGGGAAGAGGCGCTTGACCATGTCATCCTTCATGGGCCGCCGGGTCTCGGCAAGACGACGCTCTCCAATATCATTGCCAACGAGCTTGGCGTGAATATCCGGACAACATCCGGCCCTGCCATCGAGCGTGCAGGCGATCTGGCAGCCATCCTGTCGAGCCTTGAAGCGGGGGATGTGCTGTTCATCGATGAAATCCACCGTCTGCCGCGTGCAGTTGAAGAAATACTGTATTCGGCAATGGAGGATTTCTTCCTCGATGTCGTCATCGGCAAGGGGGAGGAGGCGAGAAGCATCCGTATCGACCTGCCGCCGTTCACTCTGGTTGGCGCAACGACACGCTTCGGGAGCTTGTCTGCCCCGCTCAGGGACCGTTTCGGCGTCCAGTTGAGACTCGAGTACTATGACCTTGACAGTCTCATCACAATCGTCAACCGTACGGCAGACATTCTTGAAGTGACAGTCGATCCGGACAGCGCAATGGAGCTTGCCCGCCGTTCACGCGGGACGCCCCGTATCGCCAACCGTCTGCTCAGACGTGTCAGGGACTTCTCCATCGTAAAGAAGGAATCGTCCATTACACTCGAGACGACGAACCATGCGCTGAAGGTGCTTGAAGTCGATCCGAGCGGACTCGATCCGATTGACCATAAAATTATGAACACGATCATCAACACATATAATGGGGGGCCGGTCGGTCTCGAAACGGTCGCCGTGTCGATCGGCGAGGAAGTCATCACACTGCTTGATGTCTATGAACCGTTTCTGATCCAGCAGGGATTTCTGGAGCGGACACCGAGAGGCAGAAAAGCGACAGCGAAGAGCTACGACTACTTCAATGGCGACCCCCACATCGATATATTTAGAAATGAGGAATAGGTTTGAAACTCGAGGAATTTGATTTCGATCTGCCCGAATCACTGATCGCACAGACACCTCTTCTGAAACGGGCGGAAAGCAGGCTGCTCGCTCTGGATAAACGCACGGGCAGCGTGTCGGATACGAAATTTGAAAATATTACAGCGTATCTCAACCCAGGGGATGCGCTTGTGCTGAATGATACGAAAGTACTGCCTGCCAGACTTTTCGGTGTAAAGAAGGATACAGGTGCGAAAATAGAAATGCTGCTCCTGAAGCCGATCGAAGGCGGATATGAAGTGCTGATCCGTCCGGCGAAGCGCGTCAAGCCGGGAACGGAAATCGACTTCGGCGACGGTCTCCTGACAGCAGTATGCACAGATACGTTTGCCGAGGGCATCAGGCACGTCTCCCTCCATCATGATGGGCTGCTTGAAAATGTACTGGATGAACTGGGTGAAATGCCGCTGCCCCCTTATATCAAGGAGACGCTTGATGACAAGGACCGCTATCAGACGGTGTATGCGAAGCATGCAGGATCAGCTGCCGCACCGACAGCGGGTCTTCATTTTACAGAAGCACTGCTTGATGAAATCAGGCACAAGGGTGTACATATCAGCTACATCACCCTGCATGTTGGGCTCGGCACTTTCCGCCCGGTCAGCGTAGACGACATCGAAGAGCATAAGATGCACTCCGAGTTCTACATCATGACTGATGAGACTGCTTCCACGCTGAATGCAGTCAAGGAGAATGGCGGTAAAGTGGTCAGTGTCGGAACGACGAGCACACGGACGCTTGAGACGATCATGCGGGATCATGGACAGTTTGTCGAAGCGAGCGGGTTTACGGATATATTCATCTATCCGGGCTTCAAGTACAAAGCGGTCGACGCGCTGATCACCAATTTCCACCTGCCGAAGTCCTCGCTGATGATGCTGGTCAGTGCGTTCAGTGATAGGGAGACGATCATGAACGCCTACCGTCATGCGATTGATGAGGAATACCGTTTCTTCAGTTTTGGAGATGCAATGATTATATATGAGGATGAAGAGTAGATGGCAATCAGATATGAACATATAAAGACATGCAAGCAGACCGGTGCCCGCATCGGCAAACTGCACACGCCGCATGGCACAATCGATACACCGATCTTCATGCCGGTCGGCACACTGGCGACCGTCAAGACGATGACGCCCGAGGAGCTTGCCGATATCGGCAGCCAGATCATCTTGAGCAACACATACCATCTATGGCTGAGACCGGGCAGTGATATCATCAGGGAAGCAGGGGGACTCCACAAGTTCATGAACTGGGACAGGCCGATTCTGACGGACTCCGGCGGCTTCCAGGTATTCAGCCTGAGTGACAGACGCAAAATTGAAGAGGAAGGCGTCCATTTCAGAAGCCATCTCGACGGCTCGAAGCTTTTTCTGAGTCCGGAGAAGGCGATGGACATCCAGCATGACCTTGGCTCCGACATCATGATGGCATTCGATGAATGCCCGCCGTTCCCGGCAGAGAAGCAATATGTACAGGATTCGATTGATAGAACAACACGATGGGCGGAACGTTGCTTGAACCATCATGTGAAGAGCGGCAACGACAAGCACCAGGCACTGTTCGGCATCGTCCAGGGCGGGGAATACAAGGATCTCAGAGCACAGAGTGCGAAAGAACTCGTGTCGATGGACTTCCCGGGCTATTCCATCGGCGGACTGTCCGTCGGTGAACCGAAACCGATCATGTACCGTGTGCTGGAAGAGACCATTCCGTACCTGCCTGAAGACAAGCCCCGCTATCTGATGGGTGTGGGTTCGCCGGATGCGCTGATTGAAGGTGTCATACGTGGGGTCGACATGTTCGACTGCGTGCTGCCGACCCGTATCGCAAGAAACGGCACAACGATGACTTCGCAGGGCCGGGTTGTCGTCAAGAACAAGAAGTTCGAGCGCGATTTTACGCCGCTCGACCCGGCGTGTGACTGCTATACGTGCCGCAACTACACGAAAGCCTATCTGCGTCATCTCTTCAAAACTGATGAAATTCTTGGATTGAGGCTTACCACTTATCATAATCTATATTTTCTGTTAAAATTGATGGAAGATATTCGAACTGCGATTTTAAATGATGAACTGCTGGATTTTAAAGAAGCATTTTTCGAATCATACGGATTGAATGTCGAAAATCCAAAAAATTTCTAAAAGAGGAGAAGATTCATAGATGGAATTCTTTATGGCCATCCTGCCGTTTCTGGTACTCATTCTGGTAATGTACTTCCTGATGATCCGTCCGGCACAGAAGAAGCAGAAAGATGTACAGAACATGCAGGCGAACATGCAGAAGGGTGACGAAATCATCACGATCGGCGGACTTCACGGAACTGTCGAGTCCTTCGACCAGAAACACATGTACATCCGTACAGATGCAGCCGGCAGTGCAGTACTTAAATTTGAGCGTGTCGCGCTCAAAGAAATTGTAAAACAGTAGTGCAATGAGCTGACTCCATGAGTCGGCTTTTTTTAATTTTAATTTATGGTTTCAACAGTTATAATTGAAACGTTGAGGATTTCCAAAATAATCGAGGTGTGTTTTGTTGAAAGTAAAGAAGAATAGAATCATCATCACCATTCTGCTGGTCATCGGTATATTGACGGTCGTTGGACTGACAGCGAAAGATCTTGTCAAGGACGTCAATCTTGGTCTGGACCTGCAGGGTGGATTTGAAGTACTGTATCAGGTCGAACCACTTGATGATGGAGATGAAATTGATGACTCGGCGGTACAGAGTACGGCACAGACACTGGATTCGCGCGTCAATGTACTTGGTGTCTCAGAACCGAATATCCAGATTGAGGAAGGCAACAGGATCCGGGTCCAGCTTGCCGGAGTGGAAGATCAGGCTGAAGCTAGGGAGCTGCTCAGCACCCAGGCTGAACTGACCATCCGGGACGTTGATGATAATGTTCTTCTGTCCGGTGCAGATCTGGTCCAGGGTGGGGCGAGTCAGAACTTTGACGAAATGAACCAGCCCATGGTATCGCTGCAGCTGAAGGATCCTGACAAGTTCCGTGAGGTCACTGAAGAGATTTCCCAGAGACCGGCCGGTGAAAATCTGATGGTCATCTGGATGGACTTCGAAGAAGGCGAAGACAGCTTTGCAGAGGAAGTTCAGAAGGCGGATCCGAAATTCATTTCTGCACCGAGCGTATCCGCACCGATCAATTCATCAGACGTCATGATCTCCGGCGGATTCAATGGTGAGGAAGGACTTGAGCGTGCCCAGAATATTGCTGCACTCCTCAATTCGGGTGCGCTGCCGGTCAAGCTGACCGAGATCTATTCCAATTCCGTCGGTGCCCAGTTCGGTGCCCAGGCACTGGATGAGACTGTGACTGCCGGTCTGATCGGTGTAGCACTCGTATTCATATTCATGATTGCGTTCTACAGACTTCCGGGTGTTGTTGCGGCAGTGACGCTGACCGCCTACATCTACCTGACGCTTCTCGGGTTCAACCTGATCAGCGGCGTACTCACCCTGCCCGGTATTGCGGCACTGATTCTCGGTGTCGGCATGGCGGTGGATGCCAACATCATCATGTATGAGCGCATCAAGGATGAACTCAGGATCGGAAGAAACCTGAAGCAGGCCTACAAGCGGGCATCGGCCGCTTCCCTATGGACGATCATAGATGCCAACATCACGACGATGATCGCCGGTGTGGTACTGTTCATATTCGGAACAAGCAGTGTCAAAGGCTTTGCGACCATGCTGATCCTGTCGATACTGATGAGCTTCATTACAGCTGTATTCCTGACACGGGTCGTACTGTCGCTCCTGATCCGATCAAATTTCTTCAACGGCCGGCTCGGCTGGTTCGGAGTCAAGGAGTCGGATAGATTCAATATCAATGAAGGCAAAGACATCGAACATCTGTCGACGCCTTGGGACAAGTTTGATTTCATCGGTCATGCGCGAAAGTTCTTTATACTGAGCGGTGTGCTCATTCTCGCAGGCCTTATCGTCCTGTCCATCTTCAGACTGAACCTCGGCATCGACTTTACGTCCGGGACAAGAGCGGATATCGAGACGAATGGTGAAGCGACGGTCGAACAGGTCGAAGCGGAACTCTCAGCCATGGATATCCCGCCCGACAGCATTACAACTTCAGGGGAGAATATGGTTGTCGCCCGCTATGCTGAAGATCTGTCCCAGGATGAAGTGACAGAGATGCAGGACACCTTTGAAGAACTGTATGGCAGCCAGCCTGCAATCAGCACAGTAAGTCCTGTGATCGGACGTGAACTTGCGCAGAATGCGGCCATGGCACTCGCCATCGCATCGCTCGGCATCGTTCTCTATGCCTCCATCAGATTCGAGTGGCGCATGGCGCTGCCGAGTGTGCTGGCACTGATCCACGATGCATTCATCATGGTTGCGGTCTTCTCCATTTTCAGGCTGGAAGTGGATATTACTTTCATCGCCGCCGTGCTGACAATCGTCGGGTATTCGATCAACGATACGATCGTGACATTCGACAGGGTGCGTGAAAACTTGAAGAAGGCGCGGGTGATCCGGAAAGAATCGCAGATTGATGAGATCATCAACCGCTCGCTCAAACAGACTCTGACCCGCTCGGTCAATACGGTGCTGACTGTCATCATCGTGGTTGTTCTGCTCGTATTCATGGGCAGCACAGCCATACTGAACTTCTCGATTGCACTGCTGGTCGGCCTGATCAGCGGCATCTACTCATCGCTCTTCATCGCACTGCAGCTGTGGGGCATATTGAAGAAGCGTCAGTTCAGAAAAGCAGAAGGCAGCTTGACCGTATACGAAGAGAAGAAGAAAGATGACGAAAAAATACTTGTATAATTCTAGAACGCCCGGGCACCCCCGGGCGTTTTGCAAAGGATGTAATCTATGTACCAGTCAAAGTATGAGTGGAAAGTACGCCGTAGAAGTTCGGATATGCCGGACGATCTTATTGACAAGTTCAAGCTCAATCCGCTGGAGCAGACTATACTCGAAAACCGGGGGTATACGACGGAATCTGATCTCGAGAGGATCTATCGCCCGAAGACGTATGATCCTTCCCTCGTCTACGGCATGGCAGATGCAGTGGCACGCATCGAGACTGCTTTTGACGCAGATGAACGCATACTGATCTACGGGGATTTCGACGCGGATGGCATTACAAGCACAGTACTGCTTCTGAATGCGCTCAGAAGACGGACCGAAAATGTGGACTACTTCATCCCAAGCCGCATCGAGGACGGCTATGGCCCGAACCGTGCTGTATTCGAGGAGCTTGTAGTCGGCCAGTATGACCTTGTGATTACAGTTGATAATGGTGTCTCGGGCGGTAAGGAGATCGCCTTCCTGAAATCCGAAGGCATTGAAACGATCGTGGTGGACCACCATGCATTCGGTGATAATGTGCCTGACGCGACCATCATCCATCCGGATCATCCCGACGGCACATATCCATTCCGTTCGCTTGCGGGCGTCGGCATCACCTACAAGCTGGTCCAGGCACTTGGGCTTGAAGCAAAGGAGGATATCGGCTGGGTGGCCATCGGTACAGTGGCCGATCTCGTTCCCATGATCGATGAAAATAAAAAGCTTGTCATCGAAGGTTTGAAGGTTTTGAATGATTCACCGCCAACCGGCGTGCATACACTGCTCAGAAGCGCCGGTCATGATGGCCAGATGGATGAGGAGACGATCGCCTTCACACTGGCGCCACGACTGAATGCGACTGGACGGCTGGGCGAGGCGGAGATTGCAGTCGAACTCCTGCTCGAGTCGGATTCAGGTGTCGCCTATGAGCAGGCCATGGTGGTCGAGAATATGAATCTTGAACGCAAGCAGCTGGTCGAGACGATATTCGATGAGGCAAAGACGCAGGTCGAGCCCGACAGGCAGATCAATATTGTTTATCAGGACGGCTGGCACCCTGGTGTGCTCGGCATCGTCGCCTCGAAGATTGTCGAGCAGTATGGCAAGCCGGCAATTGTGCTGACGCTTGATGATGGCATCTACCGCGGATCAGCACGGTCGATCGAAGGCGTGGATCTGCATGGTGTCCTGTCCGAGCATTCGAATCACCATCACCGGTTCGGCGGACATGCACAGGCACTCGGTGTGGAAGTACTTCAGGCGGATATCGAATCCTTCACACAGGAGCTGACAGGCTATTTCGATCAGCTGCAGCTCGATCTCAGGCCGGTCAAGTATATCGACTATCAGATCAAGCAGGGAAATATGACCATGAAGGCGTTCGAACGGTTCGACCGGCTGAAGCCTTTTGGCCAGTCGTTCCAGTCACCGGTATTTCTGATCAGCAATGAAAATATCAGTACCATCAGACAGGTGGGCAAGGATAAATCCCATATCAAGCTATCGGTGGCCCAGGTCGGCATGGACGTCATCGGATTCGGTTATGGCCATCTGGTCAATGAAGTATCGCAGGGCGATGCAATCAGTCTGGTCGGCACGGTCAATGTCAACGTGTTCAACCAGAGCCGTACACTCCAGATGATGCTACAGGACGTGAGTGTCGACAGCGTCCAGCTCATCGATATGAGAAGCCGGACCGACCAGCGTTTCGACATCATTTCGTCGGATGATATTTTCGTCATTGCCGAAGGCAGGGAGAAAAAAGGGGAAAACTACTACCATTTCGGTGAAGTGCTGCCCTTTACATCGAAGACGGTCGTGCTTCGCGATCTGCCGGAGAGCGTCGACAATCTGGCGTATTCCCTGGGCGGCATACATGCATCGAAGATCATCTCCATCTTCAACCAGAAGGAGGAGCTGTTCTTTACAGGCATACCGAAAACAGAGACCATTACTGAACTCCATCGGCTGATTGAATCCGCTGATGACGGGTCGATAGACTTGGCGAAGCATGCGCCGGCACTTGCCGGCAGGCTCGGCATCAAGATGAAGTTCCTTAAAATGTCGATAGATATTATGACAGATCTAGAGATTATCCGAGTGGAAGATGGTATAATATACAAGGATCAGGGTGATAGCGCCTGGAGATTGGAAGAATCAGCATACTATCAGAACCTCAGGAACCAGCTGGAAGCTGAGAGACTCCTGAAAATGTCTTCTTCAACTGAGCTGAAAGACTACCTCAGAACATTAATTTCGAATTGATTGGTGGAATCTAAATGGATTTAAAACAATATGTATCAGAAGTGCCGGACTGGCCGAAAAAAGGTGTCAGCTTCAAGGACATTACGACAATAATGGACAACGGACCGGCATACAAGTATGCAACAGATCAGATAGTGGAATATGCGCGGGAGAAGGAGATTGACATCGTGGTCGGTCCTGAAGCACGCGGATTCATCATCGGCTGTCCGGTTGCATACAGCATGGGCATCGGTTTTGCACCGGTAAGAAAAGAAGGGAAACTGCCGAGGGAAGTCATCAAATATGAATATGACCTCGAGTACGGATCAAACACACTGACCATGCACAAGGATGCGATCGCCCCCGGCCAGCGTGTACTGATTACGGACGATCTGCTCGCGACAGGCGGTACGATCGAAGCGACGATCAAGCTCATCGAATCACTCGGCGGCATCGTAGCCGGCATCGCCTTCCTGATAGAGCTTGAATATCTCGATGGCATGAAACGTCTTGATGGATATGATACACTTTCATTGATTACGTACGAAGATTAATCTGCTGAAAAGTCTGTGCAAACAGGCTTTTTTTAGTCATTTATTTATTTGAAAGAGGTTTTATAGTATGATGATTCTAATCAGTGTAGAGGGAAAGCGGTGAGATCATGAACAAGGAGTATCCATACAGCAAAGACGATGTCATTCGCATGTGTGCGTCATATATGGGCGAATCGGAAATGGAGATGGTTCAGAAGGCATATGCTCTGGCACACGCAGCGCACGAAGGCCAGTACCGCAAAAGCGGCCAGCCGTATATACTGCACCCGGTCCAGGTTGCCGGCATTCTGGCGGAACTGAAGCTCGACTGTCCGACCATCATTGCCGGATTCCTTCATGATGTCGTCGAGGATACGGAGTATACATTCGATGACTTGAGAACCATGTTCAACGAGGAAGTTGCGGTAATTGTGGACGGAGTGACCAAGCTTGAGAAGGTCAAGTACCGTTCGAAGCAGGAAGAGCAGGCGGAGAACCACCGCAAGCTTTTCATTGCCATTGCCAAGGATATCCGTGTCATCCTGGTCAAGCTCGCCGACCGTCTGCATAATATGCGTACGCTGAAGGCGATGCCTGAAGACAAGCAGATACGGACTTCTCAGGAAACGCTTGAAATCTATGCGCCACTGGCACACCGTCTCGGTATTTCAAGCATCAAATGGGAGCTTGAGGATACTGCGCTCCGGTATATCGAGCCGCAGCAGTATTTCAAGATTGTAAGTTCCATGAAGAAGAAACGCAGCGAGCGCGAGGTGGTCATCAACCAGGCCATCGAACGCATCCAGTCGGAAATGGACCACACCGGCATCGTCGGGCAGCTGTCCGGGCGGCCGAAGCACATATACAGCATCTATAAGAAGATGACGAAGCAGCATAAGCAGTTCGATCAGATCTTCGATCTGCTCGCTGTCCGTGTGCTGGTGACGAACATCAGGGACTGCTACGCAGTCCTCGGTGTCATCCATACCATATGGAAACCGATGCCGGGACGCTTCAAGGACTATATCGCCATGCCGAAGCCGAATATGTACCAGTCGCTGCACACCACCGTCGTCGGACCGAATGGAGATCCGCTCGAAATACAGATCCGTACATTCGAGATGCATGAAATAGCAGAACATGGTGTCGCTGCCCACTGGGCATACAAGGAAGGCAAAGAGGTCAGGAAGGAGCCTTTCCTCGACAAGCGCATCCACTGGTTCCAGGACCTGATCGACCAGGAGAATTCCGCGTCCGATGCAGAAGAGTTCATGGAATCGCTGAAAAGTGATCTTCTGAGCGACAAGGTCTATGTATTCACCCCGAATGGCGATGTTGTCGAACTGCCGAAGGGTGCCGTGCCGATCGACTTCGCCTACCAGGTGCACACCGAGGTCGGCAACAAGATGATCGGTGCGAAAGTGAACGGCAAGATCGTATCGATCGACTATGAGCTTTCAACCGGTGAAATTGTGGAGATCCGTACGAGCAAGCAGTCGTACGGACCGAGCCTCGACTGGTTGAAACTGGTCAAATCCTCAGGTGCCAAACACAAGATCCGTGCCTTCTTCAAAAAGCAGGACCGTGCAAGCAATATAGAAAAAGGCCGGTTCGCAGTGGAGCATGAAATCAAGAACCGGGACTACAGGCCGGATGACGTCCTGAAGCCCCAGTACATGGAACCGGTCCTTGAACGCTACAACATCAGCCACGAGGATGATCTGTACGCCATGGTGGGGTTCGGCGGTGTCACAGCCCAGCAGGTGACGAACCGTCTGATGGAAAAGTTCAAGGTTGCAGAAGAAAAGAGCAATGTCGTAGAAGAAATCGACCGGACGCATCACTACAAGGAAGTCTCTACAGAATCCGGTGTCTACGTCCAGGGCATGGACAATATGCTGATCAACCTGTCCAAATGCTGCAACCCGCTGCCAGGTGATGATATCATCGGTTTCATCACAAAAGGGCATGGGGTGAAGGTCCATGTCACAACCTGCCCGAACATCAGGAATGAAACGGAACGCCTGATCGACGTGGAATGGGTGAAGAACAAGAACAAGGATCGCAAGTACCAGGCAGATCTCGAGATCACCGGATACGACCGGCAGGGTCTCGTCAATGAAGTGCTGAACGTCGTCGCAAGCACCAAGTTCCCGATCACCCGCGTCAATGGACAGGCGGACATCGACAAGCATGCAAAAATCAGTCTGTCGGTCATGCTGCAGAACGTATCGGATCTCTACAGAGTGGTCGACAAGATCAAACAGCTTCCTGACATATACAGCGTAGAACGCGTTTTTAAATGAGGTGTAGAAATGAAAATTGTATTGCAAAGAGTATCCAGTGCCACTGTCATGAGCAACGAATTCTTCAATGAAATCGGTCCGGGCTACTGCCTGCTGGTCGGTGTGTCGGAAGCTTCGACAGAAGAAGATGCACTGAAGCTCGCAGAGAAGATTGCAGCAAGCCGGAACTTCGAGGATGAAGATGGCAAGATCAACCTGTCCATCAAGGATGTCGAGGGTGAAATACTCAGCATATCCCAGTTCACCCTCTATGCAGATGTCAGAAAGGGAAACCGGCCGAGCTTCACACAGGCTGCCGGCAAGGATCATGCCAATAGGCTGTACCAGCTTTTCAATTCTCATCTCCAGTCTTTCGGACTGACTGTCAAAGAAGGTTTCTTCGGTGAAATGATGCAGGTCCAGATCAATAATGATGGACCAATTACGATACTTTATGAGTCCATGGATGGCAAGATCCAGTAATGGGACAGTCGGACAGACGCTCAATCGGTATAGTGCAGCACATCAGGAATTTCTTCAAGTACAAAAAGCATCTGTATATGGCGCCGCTCTGCTTCATGCTGCTTGCCGGAGGCATCATTTTGGCATCTGTTCTGCTCTTTGACCGTTTCCTGAATGAAACGCATGAGCCCATACAGGTGAATCTTGATGCGCCGGACTATGACTTCAGCGGGCAGACGATCGTCATCGATCCGGGACACGGCGGGAAAGATCCGGGCGCAACAAGCATATCCGGTGTGACGGAAGATCAGATCGTCTTCGGCATCGCTAAGACGCTCGAAGCACGACTTGCGTCAAGCGGTGCCGAAGTAATCCTGACACGTGACCGTGATACATTTGCATCACTGGACGAAAGGAAGGTCGAAGGTGACCTGTTCATCAGTCTGCATAGTGATGCAATGGACGACCCATCAATTTCAGGATTTACGACATACTATACCCACCCCGGGCAGAAGGCGTTTGCCGAGTCCATCAATGCTGCACTCGACCAGTATTCCTATTTCTATAATCGCGGTGTGGAGACGATGAACTACCAGGTGACGTGGCAGCTCGACTATCCGGCAGTACTGGTGGAGCTCGGCTATCTGAGCAATGAAGTGGATGATATGTCGCTGACCGAGACAAGATATCAGAATATGATGGCAGCGGGCATCCTTGAAGGAATTGATGATTATTTGAACTGAGTGCTTGACTTGATTGCCGATAGACCATATCATATTAAATAATCGAAAGAATGAATTCAGTGATCCGTTGAGGTGGATAGGATGGACCAAAGAGAGACCTGCCCCGGCTGCAAGCAGGTTGTAAATCCGTATCCGGAACCGACACTTCGGTAGAATCCTGTTTTGCAGGCGGCGGCAGCCGTTACGATGCGAGAGGGCCTTAATCAGGCTGAATCAGGGTGGCAACGCGATTTACTCGCCCCTTATATCCATATGGATATAAGGGGCTTTTTTATATTTCAGAAACGGAGTGGAGCAGATGATACAGATTCCAAGAGGTACACAGGACATACTGCCGAAGGACACATACAAATGGCAGTACATTGAAAATAGACTGCACAGTATTGCGCAGAACTACAACTACAAGGAGATCCGGACGCCCGTATTCGAATCGACTGAACTTTTCGTAAGAGGTGTCGGCGGTTCGACGGATATCGTCAACAAGGAGATGTATACGTTCAAGGACAAGGGCGACCGGAGCATGACATTGAAGCCGGAAGGGACGGCACCTGTCGTCAGAAGCTATATTGAAAACAAGATGCAGCATGATGTCAATCAGCCGGTCAAAGTATACTACCAGGCACCGATGTTCCGCTATGAAAGACGTCAGAAGGGCAGATACCGCCAGTTCGTCCAGTTCGGCATCGAAGCAATCGGTGTCGAGGATCCGCTGATCGATGTGGAAGTGCTGAGCATGCTGATGCATATCTATCAGTCGTTCGGACTCAGGAATCTGAAGCTTCACATCAACTCGATCGGAGATCAGCACAGCCGGGCGGCCTATAACCAGGCGCTCGTCGACCACTTCAGACCGTCCATCCACGAATTCTGCTCGGACTGCCAGGTGCGTATTGATACGAATCCGATGAGAATTCTCGACTGCAAGAAGGACAGGGACCACCCACTCGTTCAGAATGCACCGGTCATCTACGATTATCTGAATGATGAGTCGAAGGCGTATTTCGAAGAGGTGAAACAAAATCTCGATGCATTGGGTATTCCATATGAAGTCGACTACAACCTCGTCAGAGGACTCGATTACTATACACATACCGCGTTCGAGCTGATGAGTGATGCTGAAGGCTTCGGTGCCATCACGACCCTGTGCGGCGGCGGCCGCTATAATGGTCTGCTTGAACTGCTCGATGGACCATCTGAAACCGGCATCGGATTCGCACTCAGCATCGAAAGGCTGCTTCTGGCACTTGAAGCGGAAGGCATCGAGCTGCCGGAACCTGAAGGCATCGACCTGTACATCTGTACGCTCGACCAATCTGCGAGTACGGCAGCCGGCCGTCTCGTACACAAACTGCGTACAGAGGGCGTCAGCTGCGATATGGACTACAAGCACAGGAAGCTTAAGGCCCAGATGAAGGATGCAGACAGGAAGGGCGCTGCCCACACGATCGTCATCGGCGAAACAGAACTAGCATCCGGTGAAGCGGAACTGAAGAACATGGCAACAGGCGAATCGGAAAAAATCAGTCTAGAGAACATAGCAGAAATCAGGACGATAATTGAGGAGAAGTGATCATGAGGAAATATACACGAGAAATCACAGAAGCACTGACAGGAGAGACTGTCCATCTGAAAGGGTGGGTACAGAAGAGGCGTGACCTTGGTGGACTGATCTTCATTGATCTGAGAGACCGCGCGGGCATCATCCAGGTGGTTTTCAATCCGGAGGTATCCGGGTCAGCACTTGAGACAGCCGAGCGCATCCGCTCCGAGTTTGTCGTTTCGGTAACGGGCAAAGTTCTGGAACGCGACCCATCCCAGTATAATGACAACATACCGACCGGAAAAATAGAAATCATGGCTGATTCAGTGGAAGTGCTGTCGAAGGCCAAGACACCGCCTTTCCAGGTCATGGATGAAACAGTCAGTGAGGATGTCGGCCTCAAGTACCGCTACCTCGATCTCAGAAAACCGAAGCTGCAGAATATACTGAAACTGCGTCACCAGCTCAACCGCAGTGTCAGAAACTTTCTTGATAATGAGGATTTCATTGATATCGAAACACCTGTACTCTCAAAATCGACACCGGAAGGGGCGCGCGACTACCTTGTGCCTTCCCGGGTGCATGAAGGCGAATTCTATGCGCTGCCGCAGTCGCCGCAGATCTATAAGCAGCTGCTGATGCTGTCTGGCATGGAAAAGTACTATCAGATCGTCAAATGCTTCCGTGATGAGGACTTGAGGGCCGACAGGCAGCCTGAATTCACTCAGATCGACATCGAGATGTCATTTACCGATGAAGAGCAGATGCTTGCACTGAACGAACGGATGATCAGCCAGGTGATGCGGGATGTCAAAGGCATTGAGGTGACGACGCCTTTCCCGCGCATGACGTATCATGAGGCCATGGCCGAGTACGGTGTCGACAAGCCCGATACACGGTTCGAACTGAAACTGAACGATCTCAGTGCATTTGCTGAAACCATAGATTTCAAGGTATTCCGATCGGCTGTGGAGAATGGTGGCATGGTCAAGGCGATCGTTGTAAAAGGCGAAGAGAGTCGGTTCTCCCGCAAGGACATCGATAAGCTCGAAGGCTACGTCAAAACTTATGGTGCCAAAGGTCTGGCATGGCTGAAAGTGAAAGAGGATGCACTGAACGGTCCGATCGCCAAGTTCTTCAATGAGCAGAACCAGGCTGATCTTTTCGAGAAACTGTCTCTTGAAAATGGCGACCTCGTCCTGTTTGTTGCAGATTCCGAAAAGGTTGTCCATGCGTCACTCGGTAATCTCAGAAACAAGCTAGCCAGGGATCTCGATCTGATTCCACAAGACCAGTTCAACTTCCTGTGGGTGACGGACTGGCCGCTGTTTGAATACGACGAGGACGCCGGCCGCTATTTTGCAGCTCACCATCCGTTCACTTCACCAAAAACGGAAGATATCGACAAGCTCGATCAGGCACCGGAGCAGGTCCTCGCCAATGCATATGATATTGTGCTGAATGGTTATGAACTCGGCGGTGGATCCATCCGTATCCACGACGCGTCACTCCAGGAGAAGATGTTCAGGGCGCTTGGCTTCACAGATGAGGAAAGGGATGCGCAGTTCGGCTTCCTGATCGAAGCTTTCAAGTATGGTGCGCCGCCGCACGGCGGTATTGCCTACGGTCTCGACCGTTTCGTCATGCTGCTTGCAGGCACGGACAACATCCGTGATGTCATTGCCTTCCCGAAGACGGCAAGTGCCGGCGACCTGATGATGAATGCACCGTCGGAAGTATCCAGACAGCAGCTTGAGGAGCTTCATATCGACGTGAATATCGAAAAATAGAGAAAAATGCCATGGAAGTGAGGCCTTCCATGGCATTTTCTGTACTGAAAATAATAAAGTGTTTTTTGTTTCTTTTTTCAAATGGGTATGCTATTATACTTGTAACAGGAATATCTGAGAAGTGCGTGATGTGTTGAATTATATTTTGACCTAACACTTTTTTTAACGGGAGCCCGTTAGTTTTCCTACGAAAAACATGCCTGCTTGAGACAGGACGTTTGGAGTAGGGAACAGGGCACCCACCTGCAAATAGCAGGCCAAAATAATCAACAAATACACACGGCTTACGCTCGGATATTTCGAAATAAGTACCGAATTATTATAATTCGGTGCTTATTTTTTTATAGTTTTTTAAGCTTATCGTATATATCACCGAGCTGCTTCTCATATTTGGAGACATCCGATTTCTCGTAGTAGGCGGCATTTCTGAGCGGATCCGGCAAGTACTGCTGGCTGACCACGTGGTTCGGGTAGTTGTGGGGATATTTGTAGCCGATGGCATTGCCGAGCTTCTCAGCGCTCTTATAGTGGCCATCCCGAAGGTGCTTCGGTATGCTGCCTGTCTTCTTCTTCCTGATGTCGGAGAGGGCGCCATCGATGCTTTTGATGGCACTGTTCGACTTCGGCGAGAGCGAGAGCTCGATGACGGCCTGCGACAGCGGGATGCGTGCTTCCGGGAAGCCCAGCCGCTCAGCAGACACGATGGCATCGAGTGTCCTCGAAGCAAGCTGCGGATTGGCCAGTCCGATGTCCTCATAGCTGATGACGAGGAGGCGCCTTGCAATGGTGACGAGGTCCCCAGCTTCGACAAGCCTGGCCAGGTAGTGGAGGGCGGCATCGACATCACTGCCCCGGATGGATTTCTGGAAGGCGCTCATCACATCGTAGTGCTGATCGCCATCCTTGTCATACAGGAGATCCGACTTCTGCATGCATGCCTTGGCATCTTCCATCCCGATGTGGATGGTACCCACTTCATCTTCTTCAGTGCTGAGTGCAGCAAGTTCGAGTGCATTCAGGGCGCTTCTGACGTCTCCCTGGCTCGTATGAGCCAAGTATTTCAACGCCTCTTCCGTTATCTCGATCTTCATTTTTCCGAGTCCACGCTCGGCATCACCGATGGCACGCACCAATGCTTCCTCGACGTCGTCAGGATCGAGCAGCTCCAGCTCGAATATCTGGCATCTGCTTCTGATGGCTGGGTTGATGGCGTGATACGGATTCGAGGTGGTGGCCCCGATCAGTATGATGTTGCCATTCTCAAGGTGGGGGAGCAGAAAATCCTGCTTCGCCTTGTCCAGACGATGGATTTCATCAAGCAGCAGAATGACGCTGCCGCTCATCTTTCCTTCCTCAGCGACGATCTGCATATCCTTCTTCGTATTGGTGACAGCGTTCAGCACTCTGAACTTGAAATTGGTAGATCCGGCAATGGCACTCGCGATGCTCGTCTTGCCGATGCCTGGAGGGCCGTACAGAATCATCGAAGACAGCCTTTTCGCCTTGACCATCCGTCTGATGATGCTGCCGTCGCCGACAAGATGTGCCTGCCCAAGTATTTCATCTATGGATGTCGGGCGCATCCTGTAGCTTAATGGTTGAGTAGTCATATTTTCACCTGTTTCAGTCTTATGGTATATTTATTAATACTATAATATAAATAGAAATGAACTTAAACTAAGAGGTGCTTTATGAAAATTACTACACGGGGTAGATACGGACTCTATTTCATGCTGGCCCTGGCCAGAAACTATGGAGAGAAGAAAAGAAGCGTCAAATCAGTTGCGGAGGAAAGAGGGATCAGCGATCTCTATCTGGAGCAGATTGTCGCAAGTCTGAAAAAGGCCGAGCTCGTCAAAAGTACACGGGGTGCATACGGTGGATATGAACTCAATCATGCGCCGGATGCGATTACGGTCGGACAGATCTTCAGAACGCTCGAAGAGAACATCGTGGCGGTCGAAGGGGATGAAAAGGACACGGATACGGAACGCTATCTGTGGGGACGCATCCGGGATGCGCTTCGCGATGTGCTGGACCATACGACACTTTCCGATATGCTCGACCATGACGAGGATGAAGTGGACGACTATATGTTCTACATTTAAAAAGCCTTTGGAGGTCGGATGACTTCCAAAGGCTTTTTTCAGAATCTGCCCGATCGGAAAATGGAATACAGCATTCCGACGAACATGATGAGCGCGACAACCGCGCCGATTTCGATGGCAGGAAAATTGAACAGTATGGTCGACCGTTCCGACAGCGCGGAACTCATGATCAGCCCGGCCATGATGATGCTGAACGACAGCAGGACGATACTGAATGACAGCCGGTTGCCGATCCGGTCTATCCGTTTCATGAACTGCTCACTGCGCCGCAGCTGGATTTCCACAGGTACTTTCCTGTCCTTGAGACTTTTTGAGAATTCGTGGAGATTGCTGGAAGTATCCTTGACATCATCACTCAGATCGAGCCATTGATGCCATGCCTGGTCTGCGATATTCCTCGGGTTGAACCGTTCCTTCAGCAGCTGCTGTCCGAATGGTTCTGCAACATCGACGATGCTGAAGTCCGGGTCCAGCTGCCTGACAATGCTTTCCAGGGTCAGGATGGTCTTGCCGAGCATGGTGAAGTCCGTCGGCAGCTTGATGCGGTGCTTATTGGCAATACCGAAAATATCCTGGACGGCTTCTCCGAGGTTCATACGGCTGAGGGGGATATCATAGTATTTATCCCTCAGCAGTTCCGCATCTTTCTTCAATGTCTTCATATCGACTTCATCCGGGACGACGCCCATACGGGTGATTGCGCGGACGACCCCGTCCGCATCCTTGCGCATCATGGCAATCAGCAGGGAACCGAAGTTCGCTTTCATTTCCTTCGTCATCTTGCCGACCATGCCGAAATCGAGGAAACCGATGGTTTCCCCTTCCAGAATGGTGATGTTGCCGGGATGGGGGTCGCCATGGAAGAACCCTTCGATCAGTATCTGATGGAAGATGGCATGGGTCAGTCTTTCAGCTAGCCGCTCCCTCGAATACCCCTTGGCGTCCAGTGCGGCGAGATCGCTGATCAGAATGCCTTCTATGAATTCCATTACGAGGACGTTCTTTGTCGTCACATCCCAGTACACTTTCGGAATATGGACTGTGTCGTCCCCCTCGAACTGCCTGCCGATCTTTTCGACATTTCTGCCCTCAATGGTATAGTCAAGTTCCTCTGCTATGGCTCTTGAAAATTCTTCGATCATATCGATCAGCTGGTACTGCCGTGCCCACTGCATGCGGGACTCGGCAAGCAGCGCAAGCTGATGCAGGATTTCGAGGTCATTGCGGACAATCTTCTCTATATTGGGGCGCTGGACTTTGACGGCAACCGCCTCACCGGTGATGAGTGTTGCCCGGTGCACCTGTCCGATGGAAGCAGAGCCGATCGGAACCTCTTCGAAAGTTTCGAATATATCTCCGATTCTTGCGCCAAGGGCCTGCTCTATGGTCTCTTCGACTTTTTCATATGAAAAGGGCGGAACATGGTTCTGAAGCTTCGACAGCTCATTGATGATGTCTTCAGGCACAAGATCGGGACGTGTACTTGCCACCTGGCCGATCTTGACGAATGTTGGTCCCATCTCTTCAAGAAACAGCCGGATGCGTTCCCCTCTGGTCTTTTCGATGTGTTCTGCGTCCCGTCTCAGAAGCAGTCTTTTCGGCAGGGAGAGTACTTCGTCCAGCCCCAGTTCCTCGACAATGTAGCCGAAGCCGCTCTTCGAGGATGCCAGAGCGATTTCCCTGTACCGCTTCATGTGCTGCAATCGTTTTTCAAATAGCATGCTGCCCCTCCCATTTCTTTATACAGTATCCATATATACCAGTATACCCTGTGAGGCAGATCGAATCACCTAATTACTATACTTTGACTTCCTTGAAGTAGTTGCTGTAGATGGCACGCAGTGCCTTATGCGCATCTTTGATGGCGATTGCGAACATCATGCTGATCTCAGACGCACCCTGGTTGATCATACTGATATTGACGCCATTGTCACTCAAAGCGGTTGTCGTCTTGGTGGCGATGCCGACGTGCTCTTTCATGCCTTCACCTACGATGACGAGGAGTGCCAGATCATCTTCGACATACATGGAATCGGGCTCGAGCTTGTCATTGATGTCGGCCATCACTTCCTCAAGTTTCGAATTGCCTTCGAACTGCCTTGTGCGCAGAATGACGGAAAGGTTATCGATGCCGGATGGGATATGTTCATAGGACAGGCGGTGGTCTTCCAATATCTGCAGCAGTCGCCTCGTAAATCCGATTTCACGGTTCATCAGATACTTGTTCATTGTAATTGAAGTGAATCCTTCATCACAGCTGATGCCGATTACAGGCATTTCAGGTATGAACGCCCTGTCCGAGACAATCTTCGTCCCTTCGACATCAGGGTCATTCGTATTTCTGATCATGACAGGGATATGCTTTTTGAAGACCGGCTCAAGTGCTTCATCATGAAAGACGCCGAACCCTGCATATGAAAGCTCCCGCATCTCACGGTAGGTGATTTCACGGATGGCGTGCGGACGATCGATGAGCCCCGGATGTGCCGAATAGATGAAGCTGACATCGGTGAAGTTTTCATAGAGCTCGGCTTCAACACCGCGCGCAACGATTGCACCTGTAATATCCGAGCCGCCCCTCGGAAAAGTGACGATATCATCATTTTCGGAACAGCCGTAGAATCCAGGGATGACCAGAACATGGTCGGTATCCTTCAACCGGTTCAGCGTATCGTACGAGGATTCGATCAGCTGGGCGTTTGATGGCTCGTCGGTCACGAGTATGCCGGCTTCCTTCGGGGACATGTATTCAGCACGCACACCAATCTGGTTGAGGTAGGCGCTGACCAGCTGGGCATTGAAGTCCTCGCCGCACGATTTCAAGGCATCGAGCAGCCGGTCCTTGCTGGTGATTGTTTCAAGGTAGTGTACCAGTGTCCGTTCGAACTGCGTGAGCAATGACTGGTCGATTTCCAGGTCGTTGACGATGGATGCGAAACGGTCGATGATGCGGCTGAGTGCATCCTCTGTATCCAGTCCGGCCGTGTGGTTGGCATGCAGGGCTATCAGCATATCCGTCACCTTGGTATCACCACTGGATCTTTTGCCAGGTGCAGAGACGACAGCAATTCGTCGTTCTGCATCACTTCTGATGATGTCGGCTACTTTTCTGATCTGTTCTGAGCTGCATAGGGAGCTGCCGCCAAACTTGACTACTTTCATCTTCTCACACCTTCATTTCTGAAATTTAAGAACAATAATACATCATAGGTGGAAACTTGTGTACCTTTTTTTAATTTATTTCTTGAATTTTTGAAGTTTTCTCTCTAATATAAAGGCTTATACTATTAAATCTCTACAGGAGGGTGTGCACGTTATGAATTTGGCAATACTTGGGATGGGAACTGTAGGTTGCGGCATCATGGAAGTACTCTCGATGAATCGGGAGAAGATTACAGGTCTCATCGGCGAAGAGATTACAGTCAGTCATGTGTTTGTCAGCAATGTCGACAAGAAGCGGGATGCTGATCTTGGCGGGGCCATCGTGACGGATGACATCAATTCACTGCTTGATTCTGACGGCATAGATGCAGTCATAGAAGTGATGGGCGGCATGGAAACGACCCGGGATGTGCTCATACAGTTTCTTGAAAAAGGCATTCATGTCATCAGCGCCAACAAGGACATGCTGGCCAAATACATCGATGAACTGGCTCTTGTGGCCGAGGAGAATGATGCCAATCTGCTGTATGAAGCAAGCATTGCCGGTGGCATACCGATTGTAAATGCAATTGAGCATGGTCTGAATGCCAACCAGATACATAAGGTCATGGGTATTCTGAATGGTACGACGAACTATATCCTGTCCAAGATGACGAAGGATGGATGGGATTATGCGCGTGCGCTTGATGAAGCCAAGGAGAAGGGATATGCAGAAGCGGATCCAACCAACGATGTCGATGGATTTGACGCACAGCGCAAGATCGTCCTGCTGTCGCGTCTCGCCTATGGTCGCAAGGTGGACATTGACGAAGTGCCGGTAACAGGCATAAGAAATGTTGAATTGAAGGATATCAGCAATGCAGGAGATGCAGGTTTGAAAATGAAGCTGGTCGGCAAGAGCGAATTCGATGGTGAAAACGTATCGATGGAAGTGGCACCGGTGCTGCTGCCGGATGAGCATCAGTTGGCTTCAGTCGAATATGAAAAGAATGCAGTATACGTGATGGGCAATGCAGTCGGCGAGACGATGTTCTACGGCCCGGGTGCAGGCGGACCGGAAACAGCATCAGCCGTCGTCTCCGACCTGATCAACTGTGCCAGAAGCCGCGGTGCCGCACGTACAGGTACAAGACCGGAGGCGGCTGCCCATGTTAAAGCATCGGATACGGCGTACAGCTATTACATCCGTTTCAGCTCGGATGAGGCTGCCATCAGTAATCATCTCGCAGGCATGAATATCGAGTACAGGCTGGTCGACGCAGCAGATGACACGACAGTGATCACAGGTCCAATCGGGCAGGAGCAGCTGAAAAAGCTGGAAAGTGATACACAGCATGGCATCCGCGCACTATATCAGGTGGAAGGGAATTGATAGCATGGTAAACTGGCAAGGTTTAATTAATGAATATACTGAACTGCTTCCCGTAAATGAAAATACACCGAGGCTGACACTGCATGAAGGCGATACGCCGCTGATCCGTCTGGATACACTGAGCGAGAAGTTCGAAGCGGAACTGTATGCCAAAGTCGAAGGCGTCAATCCCACCGGCTCCTTCAAGGACCGGGGCATGGTCATGGCAGTCGCCAAAGCGAAGGAGGCAGGTGCCCACACGGTCATCTGCGCCTCTACCGGCAACACTTCAGCATCCGCTGCCGCCTATGCCTCCCGTGCCGGGCTCAATACAATCGTCGTCATTCCGGAAGGCAAGATTGCGCTCGGCAAACTTGCCCAGGCGATGATGTATGGGGCGAAGATCGTCTCCATCGAAGGCAACTTTGATGAAGCACTTAAAATTGTACGTGGCATTGCCGAGAAGCGGGAGGACATCACGCTTGTCAATTCAGTCAATCCATACAGGCTTGAAGGCCAGAAGACCGCCGCCTTCGAAGTGGTCGATGCGCTCGGCAAGGCGCCGGACTACTTGACGATTCCGGTCGGTAATGCAGGAAATATTTCCGCATACTGGAAAGGGTTCAAGGAATATGATGAACTGCATTCATGCGGTCTGCCCAAAATCTTCGGCTTTCAGGCTGAAGGGTCCGCAGCCATCGTCAGGGACGAGATCATTCCACAGCCGGAAACGATTGCGACAGCCATCAGGATCGGCAATCCGGCAAGCTGGGCACTGGCAGTTGCTGCCCGTGATGAGTCCAAAGGTGTCATCGAAGCGGTGACGGATGATGAAATCCTTGAAGCCTATGAACTGCTTGCTGGTACGGAAGGCATTTTCGCAGAACCCGGTTCCAACGCAAGTGTCGCCGGCATGCTCCGTTCCTTGAAGTCAGGCAGGATTGAAAAAGGATCCACGGTCGTCACTGTACTGACAGGCAATGGACTGAAGGACCCTGAAACTGCGATCAACCAGATTACCCAGAAACCGAAGGTGTTGCCAAATGATGAAAAACAGATCATCGAATACATTGAAGCCATCTCACATGATGCCAGTCCATCAGTTTAAAGTACCTGCAACCAGCGCAAATCTGGGTCCAGGCTTTGATTCGATGGGACTGGCCCTCGGCAAGTTCCTTCATATTGAAGCTGCAGAGAGCAGCCGATGGGAAGTCGTTTTCGAAAATGAATTCCTCGAAGTCCTGCCACGGGATGAGAAGAACCTGGTGATCAGGACAGCCATCTGGACTGCAGAGAAGTACGGCAAAAAGATGCCTGAACTGAAAATCATGATGGGCAGTGAAATTCCGCTGACGCACGGTCTCGGCAGTTCAGCTTCGGCCATCATTGCAGGCATTGAACTGGCCGACCGTTTCTGCGATCTTGCATTGAGTGACTTCGACAAGGTGCTGTGCGGCAGTGAACTGGAGGGGCATCCCGATAATGTCGGGCCGGCCATTACCGGCGGACTGTTCGTCGGCTACTATGGTTCAGGAAAACTCTATTACCATACACTGGACTTTTCCGGTCTATCCGCCATCATCAGTGTGCCGCCGTATGAAATCGATACGAACGAAGCAAGAGCCGCACTGCCCGGCACCTACAGAAAAGCGGACGCCGTGGATCAGAACGCCATCAACAACGTCATGCTGCTGTCGATTGTAAACAAGGACTATCCATCCATGGGCGAACTGATGATGCGTGACCTCTTTCATGAGCCATACCGCAGACCGCTTATTCGGGAATACGATGAAGTGCGACAAATCGCTCTGGACCAAGGTGCCTACGCCACCGTCATCAGTGGTGCAGGCCCGAGTCTTCTGACGCTGTGTGACGTGGCGGATGCAGGCAAGATTCTGAACGCACTCGGCAAGGCGCCAGGATGCGTTCATGAAAAAGTGGATATCTACAGCAGGGAATAGAAGAAGCCCCCGGTCGAGAGAATGATCTCGACCGGGGGCTTCAGTGCTACTCGCCGTTATACTTCCTGACGACCGCTTCAAAGATATCATAGGAGCGCTTCTGCGCATCCGTATCATATATATAGCTGACCGCCATGATTTCATCCACGCCGTACTGGTTCTGGAACAGTCTGAGCTTTTCAAGCACCGTATCTTCCGATCCCATCAGTGCTACAGGGAATCGGCTCTCGACAATCTGCTTTTCCTGTGGACTCCACAGGCCGGACATGTCATCGACCGGCGGCTGAAGTTTATTCCTGCCGCCGCGTACGACGTTCAGTACGAACTGGGACATGGTCGTGGACAGATATTTTGCTGCCTCATCCGTGTCTGCACAGATGACATTCAGACATGCAATCCTATACGGGGCATCGAGCTGATCGGACGGCTCGAATTCCCGTTCATATATCTTGAAGGCTTCATCCATCTGACCCGGCGCAAAGTGTGCCGCGAATGCATACGGTAGGCCGAGACGGGCGGCAAGGTGGGCCGAATCAGTCGACGAGCCGAGTATATATAATGGAATGTTTGTCCCGCTGCCAGGGTATGCGGTAACCTTTGTCGGTTCATCGGACAGATATTGTCTGATCTCCTCGACTTCAGAACCGAAAGTATATACGCCGTCATGGTTGTTGCGCCTTATGGCACCTGCTGTCAGCATATCAGTTCCCGGCGCACGGCCGAGCCCGATGTCGAGCCTGTCGCCGAAAATGGCATGACGCCGCCACTGCCGACACGTATATTTTCGGTATGGTGGAGTATGTGCTGGATCAGCTGGCGTGTCGCAGAGGAGGCGATCGAAGTGGTGTTGTGGTGCTCTGCCACCCAGTATCTTGCATAGTCGGACTGATCCACGTGCTGTGCAAGTGAGACCATATCTTCAAATGCTTCCCTTGCCCCTTTTCCTTCCCGTACAGGCACAAGGTTCAGAATGGATGGTGTCAGTTTCTTTGGCATTGATAATTCCTCCTATCATGCAACAATTATCGGCCATACGAATTATTTTGTCTAATAAACGGTTCGGAAAGTATAAAAATTTCATGCGGCATGTTAAAATGCTATATTGTATTAATAAAGCTATTTCGGAGGCAGGGTGATAAAAGTGGCAATATATGCAGATTATGCGGCAACAACGCCGGTGGATAAGGAGATTCTAAAAATGGTGATCGATGGGGCGGATGCGTTCGGCAACCCTTCGAGCATCCATAAGGCGGGCAAGCTCGCCAAGGCCAATCTTGAAAAGTCACGACGGGACGTCGCGTCACTGCTCAACGCATCCCCCGCTGAAATCATTTTTACAAGCGGTGCCACCGAGGCGAACAACATGGCGATACGGGGTGTTGTTAAACGTCATCATCGGCCACACATCATTACGACCGAAATCGAACACGCCTCTGTGCTCAATACATTCAAATCACTGACGGCGGATGCCGATGTGACGTATCTGCCAGCGGGCGAAAATGGTGTCGTCGATACCACAGCGCTGAGAAGCGCACTCAGGGAGGATACGGCGCTCGTGTCGATTATGCTGGTCAACAACGAAACGGGTGTCATGCAGCCGATCTATGAAATCAGGGAAATCCTGGCGGGATATGATGCGTTGCTCCATATCGATGCAGTACAGGCATTCGGCCACATGGCTGTCGATGTCAAGGACCTTGGTGCAGACCTTTTGTCGCTCAGTGCGCATAAGATCTACGGTCCGAAGGGGATCGGACTGCTGTACAAGTCGAAGGATGTCAGGCTTGACCCGATGATCACCGGCGGCTCACAGGAACGTGACGCAAGAGGGGGGACTGAGAATGGGCTGTGGATCCAGGCGATGGCTGAAGCCATGAAGCGTGCATCGGACGAATCCACGAGAAGAAGCCTCAAGGAAATGCAGCTGAAGGAACGCTTTTTGAACACGCTGACTGTGGCGGAAGTGCCATTTGAAGTGAACGGCGACGTCAACCAGTCGGCGAGCCATATCATCAATCTTTATTTTCCTTGGTCGCAGGCGGAGTTTCTGCTGACAGCGCTCGACATGGCGGACATCTACCTGTCTGCAGGCTCCGCCTGCCATGCAGGGACGCTCGAACCCTCGCATGTTCTGGAATCGATGTATGGCAAGGCGGAAAGAAGTACAAAATCCATCCGTTTCAGCTTTTCATATCTGATGACGGATGAGGATATCGAACACATTGTGGAAGCACTGAAAGATATATATGAAAGACTGATGAAGTAATTGGAAAGGAATGATCTGATGGATAAATCAAATATCACTGTTGTCGTCGGCATGAGCGGTGGGGTGGACAGCTCGGTCACAGCCAAGCTGCTCAAGGACCAGGGCTACAACACCATTGGAATTTTTATGAAGAACTGGGATGATACCGATGAGTTCGGTGTCTGTACCGCAACGAATGACTATGAGGATGTCAGGCTGGTCGCCGAAGAGATCGGCATCCCTTACTACTCTGTAAACTTCGAGAAGGAGTACTACGACCGCGTGTTCCAGTACTTCCTCGATGAATACAAGAAGGGCCGCACACCGAACCCGGACGTCATGTGCAACAAGGAGATCAAATTCAAGGCATTTCTGGATCACGCCATGAAACTCGGAGCCGACTACGTGGCAACGGGCCACTATGCGCGCGTCATCCATGATGAAAATGGCACAAGCATGCTCAGAGGCGTCGACCGCAATAAGGATCAGACGTACTTTTTGAACCAGCTGTCACAGGAGCAGCTGTCGCGCGTCATGTTCCCGCTCGGACACATGGATAAGACGGAAGTCAGGAAGCTTGCGCATGAGTACGATCTTGCGACGAAGGACAAGAAGGATTCCACCGGCATCTGCTTTATCGGCGAGCGTGATTTCAAGGAATTCCTGAGCGGCTATCTGCCTGCGAACCCGGGACGCATGATCAACATGGATACTGGAGAGGATAAGGGACAGCATGACGGTCTGATGTACTACACGATCGGCCAGCGCCAGGGGCTCGGCATCGGCGGAGACGGCGGTCCTTATTTTGTTGCCGGCAAGAACCTCGAAACGAATGAGCTATATGTCGTATCCGGCTACCATAACGAAGCACTCTACTCATCAAGCCTTGAAGCATCCGACATCAACTTCATCACTGAAGTGCCGGACCACTTCGAGTGCACGGCAAAGTTCAGATACCGCCAGGACGATGAGCCGGTCACTGTAACGAAACTGGGCGACGGTAGACTGCATGTTGAATTCAAGGATGCTGCCCGGGCAATAACACCGGGTCAGGCTGTTGTCTTCTACGATGAAGAAGTATGTCTTGGCGGTGCGACGATCGACCGTGTCTTCAAAGAAGCAAAAGAGCTGGAGTATCTCGGATAATGGCGATCGGATACGAACAGCTGATCAAGGAAGGCAGAATTGAAGAAGCGCTGAAGGAAATATTCCGGGAGATCGAGGAACACCCGGAGCAGGAGGCCCACCACATCAATGCAGGCAACCTGCTGCATCAGGCCGGCCGGGATGAGGAGGCGGAACGCTTCCTGCAGAAGGCGATTACGCTCAACCCGGGCAGTACGAGTGCGTACTATGCACTCGCCAACGTCTATTATGATAATGAGCGGTTCCAGGAAGCAGTCAGGCTCTATCTACTGGCATACAGCCGCAACCCGGGAGACGCCGACCTCAACTTCATGCTTGCGATGTCGCATGTGCACCTCGGAGAAGCTGAACGGGCACTGCAGTTCTTTGAAGCGGCACACAAGGCGAAACCGGAAGACATGGAGATTACCTTCCAGTATGGGCTTCTATGCTGCCAGATAAGGCTGTATGACCCGGCTGAAAAGCTGCTCGGTGAAGTCATCGACAAGAGTGAAAACGCGGATGCCGAATACAATATGGGACTTCTGACAGTGATGAAGCATGATGATAAGGAACAGGCCCTCAAGCATTTCCGCAAGGCCGTGGAGATTCAAGCCGACCATCATCTGGCACATCACGCCATCAGCAAGTTCGAAACGGAAGAATAAGCGCACCAGGGACGGTGATTCCAGTTGGCACAATCAACAATATATGATGAAACCTATATCGTCGGAGAGGTGGAGCGCGTCATTTTCCTGAGTGAACAGACGCGCTTTACTGTACTTAAAGTACTGATCGGTGAAACGAATACCCACTTCAGCGACGAAGTGATCGTTACGGGATATTTTCATGCCATCGCTGAAGGCGAAACATACCGTTTTACCGGCAAGATAACAAGTCATGCACGGTTTGGTGAGCAGTTCAGTGCGGAAACTTTCAAGAAAGAGCAGCCGACGACGGTACGCGGTGTCATACAGTACCTGTCCGGCGAGACGTTCCCGGGCATCGGGGAGAAGACCGCGAAGAAGATAGTGGAGACGCTGGGTGTTGAGGCACTCGGTAAGATTGCGGATGACCGCACTGTGCTGAGAGGCATCGAAGGGCTGTCCGCCAAAAAGCAGGAGATGATCCATAACCGGATCCTTGAGAACAGCCAGACGGAGCGGCTTGTCATCAAGCTGACAGAGTACGGCTTCGGTGCACGCATGAGTGCTAAGATCATGAAGACCTATCAGGATCAGGCGCTGCACGTCATCGAGAAGGACCCCTACAGGCTGGTCATGGACATTGAAGGTGTCGGTTTCCAGACCGCCGACCGCATCGCCTATTCCGCCGGTATCGCAAGAAATGATGAAACCCGGCTGCAGGCGGGCATCATGTACATCATGGAAGGCGTTGTCATGTCGGAAGGGCATACGTATATGGATTACGCCACGCTTGTGGAGCTGACCGGTGATCTGCTCAACCATGATGGTCAGGAATATTTCACACAGAAGGATATCGGCGCTACAATCGATGCCTTGTCGGATAACGACAAGCTGGTGCAGTATGAGGACCGCATTTATATTCCTTCGCTGTTCTATTCGGAATACAAGTCTTCCGAGCAGATATACCGCATGATCAACAATCGTACCGATGTCGCCGTCAGTGAGGAGAAGGCCGGAGAAGTCATCGGCGAAGTCGGGGAAAAGTTCGACATCCACTACAATGCCAAGCAGAAGTCCGCCATGATCGCCGCGCTGACGGAGAAGATCTCCATCATTACGGGCGGCCCCGGCACAGGCAAGACGACGATCGTCAAAGGCATCATCCGTGCATACCACGAGCTGCATGATCTGAAGGATCATGATGAATACGACAAGGACGAGTATCCGATCCGGCTCGTAGCCCCGACAGGTCGTGCATCCAAACGTCTCAGCGAAACCGCCGGTATTCCGGCGTCCACCATCCACAGGATGATCGGCTGGGGCATGGATACCGAGAAGGATGAAATGATCGATGCTGAAATCGATGCCGATCTGATCATCATTGATGAGATGTCGATGGTCGATACGTGGCTCTTCTACCAGCTGATGCGCAATGTCAAGCCCTATACCAGTCTGGTATTCGTCGGGGACCGGGATCAGTTGCCGTCGGTCGGTCCGGGTACCGTGTTCAAGGATCTGATCGAGTCGGAGATCATTCCGGTGACGGAGCTGGATACGATATACCGTCAGGGTGAAGGCTCCTCCATCATCCGCCTGGCCCACGAGATCAAGGAGCAGAGGAAGATGGATATCACCCAGAAGTTCAAGGACCGGCTGTTCATCCCGGCAAAAGTGAACCAGATTCCGGAGCTTGTCGACAATGTCGTCAACAAGGCAGTGTCGAAAGGCTATGATATGCGTGATATCCAGGTACTGGCACCTATATACAAGGGCAATGCGGGGATTTTGAAGCTGAATCAGATTCTCCAGTCTATATTGAACCCGGAGGATGAGGGCAAAAATGAAATCGCCTTCGGTGATGTCATCTTCAGGGAAGGCGACAAGGTCATCCAGCTCGTCAATCGTGCCGAGGACAATATTTTCAACGGCGACTCGGGTGTCATCGATTCAATCCTTTTCAAAGACCAGGATGAAGCCGAGAAGGATTCGATTCTGGTCGACTACGACGGCATCCACATCGCCTATGAAAGAAAGGAACTGACAGAACTCGCCCATGCCTACTGCACGAGCATCCACAAGGCGCAGGGCAGCGAGTATCCGATCGTCATCATGCCGGTGGTGAGAAGCTATCGCCATATGCTGATGAAGAATATCGTCTATACAGGCATCACGCGTGCCAAGGAATCGCTGATCTTGTGCGGGGACCCCGATGCATTCTATGAATCACTCGAGAAAGAGGGCATAGAGCGCCGGACGTCGCTGTATGAAATGATCCGGCTTCTGTTCGGCAGAACACCGGAGGAGAAACCGGCAGAACCCGGTGAAATACCGGAGGTGCTGAGTGAGGAGACGATGTTCACCATACCGGCGATGATCAACATGGGCGGCGTCACGCCCTACGATTTCATTTGACATATTCCTTGAATATTTCTATAATCAAAGCAAGTTTGATCAAGAGGGAATCTTGAACGGGCACCATGCATATCCAGAGACATTGTGGTTGGTGAAAACAATGATGCATCCACCCGTGTGCTATTTTCCACTCCATGTAAATACTCTTTGAGTGATGACGCTGTCATAACTTGGGTGGTACCGCGGTAAAGACCGTCCCATTATTTTGGGGAGGTCTTTTTATTTTTCATAAAATGAGGAGTGACAGTAATGAAACGACTGACAGGCAACGAAATCAGGGATCTATTCATCAAATACTTCAACCAGCACGGACATATGGTCGAGCCGAGTGCACCGCTCGTACCGATCGACGATGATTCACTGCTGTGGATCAACTCGGGTGTGGCGACACTGAAGAAATACTTCGACGGCAGGGTCATTCCTGAAAATCCGAAGATCGTGAATGCACAGAAGGCCATCCGTACGAACGACATTGAAAATGTCGGCTTTACAGCGCGCCACCATACGTTCTTCGAAATGCTCGGAAACTTTTCCATAGGCGACTACTTCAAGAAGGATGCCATCAAGTATGCGTGGGACTTCCTGACAAATGATGACTGGATCGGCTTTGACGCGGATCTACTCTACGTTACGGTGCACCCGGAGGATGAGGATGCCTACGCACTGTGGAGAAATGAAATCGGGCTGTCACCGGAGCGCATCATCCGCATCGAAGGCAACTTCTGGGACATCGGCGAAGGTCCTTCGGGTCCGAACAGCGAAATTTTCTACGATCGCGGACCGGAATTCGAATTCGACACGCCGGCCGAGGAGATGTATCCAGGGGGAGAGAATGAGCGCTACTTGGAAATCTGGAACCTGGTGTTCAGTGAATTCAACCACAACAAGGATAATACCTATACACCGCTGCCGAACAAGAACATCGATACCGGCATGGGTCTTGAGCGCATGGCAAGCATCACACAGGAAGTGCCGACCAACTTCGACACGGATCTGTTCACACCGATTCTTGCACGCATCGAAGAGATCAGCGGCTGCAAGTATGGCGAAGATGGAAATAAAGACGTCGCTTTCAAGGTCATCAGCGACCATATCCGTACGGTCAGCTTTGCTGTTGCGGACGGTGCACTGCCATCCAATGAAGGACGCGGCTACGTACTCAGAAGACTCATCCGCCGAGCAGTGCGTTTCAGCAAGGAGCTCGATATCGCCCGTGCATTCATGTATGAACTTGCTGACCCAGTGGCGGATGTCATGCACGGCTTCTATCCGAATGTCAGCGAGCGCAAGGCATTCATCAAGGAAGTCATCAGGAAGGAAGAAGAGCGCTTCCTGGCAACGCTTGATGAAGGCATCCAGATCTATGACCAGGTCAAGCAGAAGGCTGAGAGCGGTGATGGCACCATCAGCGGTGCAGACGCCTTCAGATTGTACGATACGTATGGATTTCCATACGAACTGACGAAGGAATATGCCGAAAACGACGGACTCCGGGTTGATGAAGCTGGATTCAGACAAGAAATGCAAGCGCAGCGCGAGCGTGCCAGAAATGCCCGCAAGTCCGGCGACTCGATGCAGATCCAGTCGGAGACACTGGCCGGGATTACTGACCAGAGCACATTTACAGGCTACCAGTCCATGCATGAGGAGGCGAAACTGCTCCACATCATCAAGGACGACACCTCGGTTGCACAGGCGGAAGGGGGTGCGCGTGTTGAACTTATATTCGACCAGACACCTTTCTATGCAACAAGTGGTGGACAGGTTGCAGACAAGGGGCAGATCAGAAGCAGCAATGCATCACTCGCTGTGGAGTCGGTCTACAAGGCACCGAACGGCCAGAATGTCCATGTGGCGACTGTCGAATCAGGCACAGTGACCACCGGTGATGTGTACAGCCTTGAAGTATTGGAAGAAAGCCGCAATTTCATCACCAAGAATCATACGGCTACCCACCTGCTCCACCAGGCGTTGAAGGATGTGCTCGGTGATCACGTCAATCAGGCCGGGTCACTTGTGGAGAAGGAAAGACTGCGTTTCGACTTTTCGCACCTTGAAGGACTGACTGACGAAGAAATCGACCGGGTGGAGACCATCGTCAATGAGAAGATCTACAGCAATATGCGAGTCGAAATTGCAGAAATGCCGATTGCCGATGCCAAAGAGAAGGGTGCAATGGCACTGTTCGGAGAAAAGTATGGAGACATCGTCCGCGTTGTCGATATCGACCAGTATTCCGTCGAGCTGTGCGGGGGTATCCATGTCGGCAGTACCGGAGAGATCGGCCTGTTCAAAATTGTCTCCGAAACCGGCATCGGTGCCGGCGTCCGTCGGATCGAGGCAGTCACAAGCCGTTATGCCGTCAATCTGTATAAAGAGAAGGAAGCTGTACTCCAGTCCATCGCAGGACGCCTTAAAGTCAAGGAGAACCAGGTGGACAGACGCGTCGATGCGCTTGTCGAGGAGAAGAAGGAACTTGAGCAGCAGATCAGAAAGCTCAAGGCGTCCGGTCAGGCGGATACGCTTGCGGATATGACGAATGAAGTGAAGGATATCAGCGGCATCAAAGTACTTTCAAAAGAAGTGCCGGCCGGCGGTGCCAAGGAACTGCGTGAAATGATGGACAACCTGAAGTCCCGTGCACAGGATGCAATCATCGCGCTTGGTACGGTCAACGACAACAAGGTATCACTCGTCGTCACGGTGCCTAAAGAATTGACAGATCGCTTCAAAGCTGGAGAGATAATGAAAGGCATGGCTTCGACAGTGGAAGGCAAAGGCGGCGGCAGACCTGATATGGCGCAGGGCGGCGGCACAAGCCCGGAAAATATAACAAATGCGTTACAGTTTGTTGAAGACTATGTTAAGAGTTCTCAGTAGAGGGCTATGAATGCTATAATGTATGGAAAGGCAAGCAATGATGGGAGTGCTGAATTTGAATCAATTTGACGAAACAAGGAAGTTCAGTGTCGAGGATACCAAGGCACATAATGTGAAGGAGATCATGACGACTGTCTACAGGACGCTCGAGGAACGCGGATACAACCCGATCAATCAGATCGTAGGGTATCTTCAGAGCGGTGATCCAGCCTATATTCCGCGTCACAATGAGGCGAGAAACAAGATCCGCCACATCGAGCGGGACGAAATCATGGAAGTGCTCGTCAGAACGTACATCGAGAAGGAAATCCATGAATAGGATACTTGGACTCGATGTAGGGACAAAGACCGTTGGTGTCGCGTTGAGCGATGCACTCGGGTGGACAGCGCAGGGGCTGACCACACTAAAGATCAATTATGATGAAGAATCATATGGTATTGAAGAAATTTCCCAGATTGTCAGGGACAATAACGTCAGCAGAATTGTGGTCGGTCTTCCGAAGAATATGAACAATACCGTCGGTGAGAGTGGCGACAGATCCATCCATTATAGTAAATTGCTTGAAAAGAAACTCCCAGATGTTAGAATAATATTATGGGATGAGCGTCTTAGCACAATCGGCGCAGAGCGATCGCTCCTCGAAGCGGACCTCTCCCGAAAAAAAAGGAAAGCTGTAATCGATAAAATGGCCGCAGTGTTCATATTGCAGGGCTATCTCGATAATCCAGTTAAAGGAGACTGAATTATGAGTCACGAAGAAATGGATTTCAACAATGAAGAAGAACTTCTGACACTGTATGATGAAGAGGGAAATGAAGTCCTCTACCGCAAGATGCTCGAGTTTCACCATCCCGGGTTCGACAAAGAGTATGTAATTCTTGCTGAAGAAGGCAACTTTTCAAATGATGATGAAGAAATAGAGCTCATTCCGATGATCAATATGCCGGATGATGACGGTGAAGGCGGCAAATTCATGCCTGTTGAAACTGACGAAGAATGGGACATGATCGAAGAAGTGGTCAATACTCAGATGGATGAACCTGAAGAGTAGAGCTTCTTAATGAATGAGGAATGGCTTCCAATCTATATTGGAAGCTATTTTTGAGATAGGAGTAATATATGAGTAAATACGACGATATCAGATTTTCAAAGAATGTTTCATCCTACCTTTCACTATTCATTATCGCTTTGCTGGCTGTGCTTTTCATATTGGGTGCTTTCTTCATCTACATGTACATCAAATCGGGTTCCGAGCCGCTCGACCCGAACTCTACTGAAGTGAAGGAAGTGACCATCGAGCAGGGATCGTCTTCAGGCATGATCGGTGATCAGTTGGAAAATGAAGAGATCATCAGAAACGGTACGATGTTCGAATTGTACCTCAAGCTGAACAGCATATCAGACTATCATGCGGGTTCATATGAACTGTCCCCGTCGATGAACTTCGAGCAGATTGCAAAAACGCTTGAAACAGGGCGGATCTATGAAGAGGTTCTCGGCCGTCTGACGATTCCTGAAGGATTCACCATCGAGCAGATTGCTGCCCAGATGGCGGATCAGGAGCAGATCAGCGGACAGGAGGACCGGTTCCTGGAACTGATGGAGGATGAGGCATTCATCAATACAATGATAGAGGAGTACCCGGATATGCTCTCTGAAGAGATACTTGCCGAGGATGTGAAGTATGCACTTGAAGGCTATCTGTATCCAGCCACATACGACATTACTGAAGAGGAACCGGACATCGAGAATCTCGTAAGACGGATGCTCGATGCAACAAGAAACAATACATTCAGTGTATACCAGTCGAGTAACGGCTATTCGATTACATTCGAAGGGGAGACCGAAGAGCTGTCATTCCATGAATTCCTGACGCTGTCCTCACTGATTGAAAAAGAGGCGACTTCACTGGCCGACCGTTCGAAGATTGCAAGTGTATTCCTGAACAGGATGTCTGAGAGTCCGAGCATGCCGCTGCAGACCGATCCGACGATTGCGTATGCCATCGGCGAGCACCAGGAACGGATACTTTTCGAGGACCTTGAAGTGGAGGATCCGTATAACACCTACACCAACACCGGCCTGCCTCCAGGACCGATCGCGTCACCAGGCATGCAGTCTGTTCAAAGTACGATGAACCCTTCAAACACGGACTTCTACTACTTCCTGGCAGATAGTGAAGGGAACAACCATTTCGCCAGAACGTTCGAAGAGCATGTTGAGAATAGGGAACAGTACATCAATAACCAGTAATGTATAAAAGCACCTTTTCTTTCAAAATGATTTGTGCTACTATAAACTGTGATAAATAAGGCAACTGATAACGCTTGTTATCAGTTGTACTTTTTTGTATATGGTGGGTAATATGGACATTTATGAATACATTAGAAATCTGAATGCACGTCCAGAGGCATTCCCGGAAATGCTTGCGTATGCCAAGCGGCACGATGTGCCGATCATGGATGAAGATGCACTGAACGTGATGAAGCACTACATGAAGCTGGCCCGAGTCAAAAACGTACTTGAAATTGGAACTGCAATCGGCTATAGTGCCATGCATATGCTGTCTGTGGATGACAGTGTGTCGGTAGTGACGATTGAAAAGGATGAAGATGCCCATCGGACGGCAAATGCATTTTTTACAGATCATGGGGTCTCCCACCGGGTGTTGAGCGTACTTGGCGATGCCAAGGAAGTTCCGTTCGAAGCGCTCGGCGAAGCGCCTTTCGATCTGCTTTTCATAGATGCATCCAAAGGAAACAACCAGCGTTTCTATGAACGGTACCTGCCTCTTGTGAAAACAGGAGGTCTCATTATAGTGGATAACATCCTGATCCGTGGACTTGTCGTACAAGACGGCATTACTGCACGTGGAACCCGCAGAATGAAGGAGAAGGTCGATGGTTTCAATAGAGCCGTTGCCGGTTCCGGGACCGCTTCTGCATTTCTGCCGGTCGGGGATGGTCTGCTTGTGATTATCAAAGATGAAAAGGAAGAGCTCAGATGAAGAGACCAACAGTCATAGGTATAGCTGGGGGGTCCGGTTCCGGCAAGACTTCGGTGACACGCAAGATCATGGAGGCGCTGGATGGCCACAGCGTTGTTCTGATCGAACAGGACTACTACTACAAGGACCAGAGTGATAAGACGTTTGAAGAAAGGCTGCGCACGAACTATGACCATCCTTTCGCATTCGACAATGACCTGCTGATTGCGCATATCAGGCAGCTGATCAACCGTCAGGCAGTCGAAATTCCTACATACAACTACGAAATACACACCAGAAGCGATGAAACGATAGAGGTGGAGCCGAAGGATGTCATTATTCTGGAAGGCATCTTCGCTCTGGAGAATGAAAAACTCAGAAATCTGATGGATGTCAAATTGTATGTGGATACCGATTCCGATATCCGCATCCTGAGACGCCTGCAGCGGGATATCGAAAAGCGCGGGCGTACCATGGATTCGGTCATCAGCCAGTACTTGAACGTCGTCCGGCCCATGCATCTCCAGTTCATTGAACCGACCAAACGCTTCAGTGATATCATCATTCCTGAAGGCGGGGAGAACAATGTGGCAATCGACCTCATTACAACCAAGATCCGCACGCTGCTGAGCGAATAGCAATTTCAAATATATTATATAAAAAGACGAAGGAGTACGATGGATATGCAAAAAGAATTCCCAATGACACAGAGTGGCTATGAACAGCTTCAGGAAGAGCTTGAACAGCTGAGAACCGTCAAGCGTCCAGAAGTTGTGGAGAAGATAAAAGTGGCAAGAAGTTTCGGAGACCTCTCCGAGAACTCCGAATATGATGCCGCCAAGGACGAACAGGGCTTCGTCGAGCAGGAAATTACAAAGATCGAGGATATGCTGCGCCATGCCAAGATCATCGAAGACAGCAATGACAACAACAGCGTCCAGATCGGCAAGACGGTCACTTTCAAGGAGCTGCCGGATGGCGACCAGGAAACCTACCAGATTGTCGGTAGTGCTGAAGCGGATCCATTCGAAGGCAAGATCTCAAATGAATCTCCAATCGCAAAATCACTTCTCGGTGCAAGACTCAATGATTCTGTCAATGTTCCGCTCCCGAATGGCAATGACATGAAAGTGGAAATCGTTTCTATTGACTAGGGGTGTCATCGGTATCATCGGTGCCATGAAACCTGAAATCGATATCCTTTTGGAGTGGATGGATGTCGAATCGACCGACTCGATTGCACATGCAAAAGTGTATCAGGGAAAACTTGAGGGCCAGGATGTCGTCCTGGTCCAAAGCGGTATCGGCAAGGTCAACGCCAGCATGATTACAGCGCTTCTGCTCGAGAGGTACTATATACGCATTCTGATCAATACAGGGGTTGCCGGTGCGCTGTCTGATAAGCTTGATGCAACCGATATGGTAGTCAGTACGTCTGTCCTCCATCATGATGTGGATGCGGTGGAATTCGGCTATGAGCTGGGACAGGTTCCCGGCATGCCGAAGTTCTATATTGCGGATAAGGGCCTCGCTAAACTGTCCATTGAGGCCATCGCCGGAAATGCCGATATTAAAGGATATGGCGGCCTTATCGTCAGCGGCGATTCATTTATCAGCAGTAGTGAACAAAAGAGCCGGATCACCCGCAATTTCAGGTCAGCACTGGCTGTGGATATGGAATCTGCTGCGATTGCACAGACCTGCTACCAGTATTCGACGCCTTTCGTCATCATCCGTTCGATTTCCGACAAGGCGGATGACACAGCAGATATGACATATGAAGAATTTCTGTCCAAAGCTTGTGTTCATTCGTCTGAAGTTGTAAAATCATTAGTGAAGGATTTGTAATCTGGAGGGGAAACGCCATGATCTATCTTATGAGCTTTGCAGTCGTCATTACAATCGTTATCGGTTACCTCATCTATCGAGATACTGATGTAGAGGATAATGAAATCAATGAATAACCCAAAAGCGCCTTAATCTTTAAGGGGCTTTTCTTTTTGTGGTAAAATATAAAAAAACTCATTAGGAGTGCATATATTGAAGCTGCTGGAAAAATACTTTCTACCAAGTGACTATTTCAGGGAATTCCATAGCATTACGCCACAGTATCTGAAGAGCCGCGGCATCAAAGCTGTAATTACGGATCTTGACAACACACTCGTAGGCTATGATGAACCCGAGGCGAACGAAAGTGTGCTGGAATGGTTCAAATCAATGAATGAAAATGATATAAAAGTGACAATTGTATCCAATGGGAGCAGGAACAGGGTCGGCAGGTTCTGTGATCCCCATGATATCGAATATATTTTCAGAGCAAGGAAACCGCTCGGCAGCGCCTATAGGAAAGCTGTGAAAATGATGGATGAAGACAAGAGGGAGACGGTCATGATCGGTGACCAGCTGATGACAGATGTATTCGGTGCAAACCGTGTCGGTCTAGAGAGCATACTTGTCTTGCCGGTTAAGAAGAAGGATGGCTGGGCGACAGTCGTCAATAGAAGAATCGAACGGGTTCTTATGAAGTACTTTGACCAGAAGGGTCTAATCCAGTGGGGGGACTAATATTTGGAAGCAATAAAATGTATCGGTTGCGGTGCAGAACTGCAATCTGAAGATAAGAACAAGCCGGGATTCATCCCGGCAAGCGGCATGGACAAGGAGAATCCGATATGCAAGCGGTGCTATCGACTGAAGCACTATAACGAAGTGATGGACATAGACATCGACTCCGGAGAATTTCTGACCATGCTCAATGCACTGTACGAAACCGACGGACTGATCGTCAAAGTCATCGATGTCTTTGATTTTCATGGCAGCCTGATACCAGCGTTCAACAGAATTGTCGGTGACAAGGACGTCATTGCAGTAATCAACAAGATCGATCTGCTGCCGAAGTCCGTCAATCGCAGCCGTCTCGTCCACAGGGCGAAGCAGATGCTCAGTGAAGCGGGAATCCGGGCGATCGACACCGTTGTCGTCAGTGCCATGAAGAATGAAGGGATGGATACGCTTGTCAATAAGCTGTCAAGCCACGCCAATGGACAGGATATATATGTCGTAGGCACGACAAATGTCGGCAAATCGACGCTGATCAACAGGCTGATAGAAAATACTTCCGGTGACAAGGAGGTCATCACGACCAGCAGATTCCCTGGTACGACACTCGATCTGATCGACATACCGCTCGATGAGAATGCGTTCATCTACGATACGCCGGGCGTTGTAATGGATTCCCAGATGGCACATTATGTGCAATCCGAAAACTTGAAGTTCATCTCTCCAGCCAAGGAGATCAAGTCCAAGACCTTCCAGCTGGATGCGTCACAGACACTGTTCATTGCGAACCTTGCCAGAATGGATTTTGTCAGCGGTGACAGAAACAGCTTTGTCGTCTATGCCAATCATGCACTCAACATCCATCGCACCAAGACGGCCAATGCGGACGATTTCTACAAGAAGCACTTCAACACGCTGCTCGCGCCGCCTGAAATATCAAAGCCGTATTTGAGCGAAGATTATGAGGTGTTCGAGTTCGATATGGAAGAGGACAGCGACATTTCCATAAGCGGTCTGGCGTTCATCCGCGCAGGTGCAGGCGCCACTGTTGCGGTCAGAGTGCCGAAAGGCATCGATGTCACACTGCGTCCGACAATCTTTAAAGGTGGTCAATAATGGGTAGATATGCAGTAATAGGGTACCCGATTTCGCATACACTTTCCCCGCTGATTCATAATGCCAACTTCGAAGCCAAAGGGACGGCGGACCAGTATTCGGCGATTGCAGTGCCCCCTGACCAGCTCATGCACATCAGGGATACCATCAGATCACAGGGTCTCGCCGGCTTCAATGTGACGATTCCGCACAAGGAAAAGATCATGGAATATCTGGATCACGTGGATGCGGATGCCATGAAGATCGGTGCGGTCAACACCGTCTCCGTTGATGGAGATGTACTGACCGGCCATAACACGGATATTACCGGGTACCTGGATGCATTCAACCAGACATTCGGCAGGCAGCACAGGCGCATACTGATCATTGGTGCAGGTGGTGCTGCAAAAGCTGTCCACAGGGCACATGCCAATAATGGTGACACGGTGACAATTGCCGCCCGCCGCATGGAGAGCTTCCAGCAGTTCAGAACTGTTGATTTCAAAGCGGTACTGATTTCGGATATACCGGATCTCGATCCGCATGACGCAATCATCAATACGACACCGGTCGGCATGAAGCATGAGGATCTGTTTGAAGAAATGGAAATACCGCACTCGATCATCACTGAAGATACACTCGGTGTGGATCTCATCTATCAGCCGGAAAGAACGAAGTTTCTCGAATACTTTGCAGAAGGCCACTATATGAATGGCATGCCGATGCTCATCCATCAGGCTATGGATGCCTACACTATATGGACCGGTGAACAGGGTGACATTGCAGCAGTCAATAGAAAATATAAAGCACATATCGGAGGTAAATCATGAACAAATTAACTTCACGGCAGGTGAAGCAGCTCAAATCAGAAGCACACCATCTGAGTCCTATCTTTCAGGTGGGAAAGAATGGTGTCAATAACAACTTCATTGAACAGATCGATGATGTACTGGAGAAAAGGGAACTGATCAAGATTTCCATACTGCAGAACTGCCTCGAGGACAAGGATACGATTGCCCAGCAGATCAGCGAAGGCACGAAAGGCCATATCGTCACTGTCATCGGCAATACGATCATCCTGTATAGAGAATCCAAAGAAAACAAAAAGATCGACCTGTCATGAAGATAGGTCTTTTTGGCGGGACATTCGATCCGGTGCACCCAGGTCACATCCATGCAGTGGTGGAAGCATATATTGCACTCGACCTGGATAAGGTGATCTGTATTCCGGCCAGACAGTCACCACTGAAGACAGAAGTGCCGACAAGTGATCATCACCGGTTGAAGATGCTCGAACATGCAGTGCGCCATTATGATTTCATCGAGATCGATACATGGGAAATGGAGCAGGAAGGTGTAAGCTACACTTATGATACGGCTGTCCATCTGAAGACGCAGTACCCGGATGATGCCCTCTTTTTCCTGATCGGAACGGATCAGTATAGAAGTTTTGAGAAATGGCATCGCTATCAGGAACTGCTCGAGATGCTGAATTTTGTTGTCATGGACCGCTTTTCCGATGCTCCGGTCAGCGATGATCGTTTCATGATCATCAGCCAGCCGGTGCTCGAAATTTCATCAACCATAATCCGGGAACGCATCAGAGAGGGAATACAGGTCCGGCATCAGCTTGATCCTGAGGTATATCAGTATATAAAGGAGAATCACCTGTATGAAGCATAAATCAGCCATCAATCTAGCCAAGGACAAACTGCCTGAGAAACGCTACAAGCATTCGAAGCGGGTTGCGGAAACCGCAGTGGAAATGGCGAACATCTACGGTGGAGATAAGAACAAGTGCTTTCTGGCCGGCATTCTTCATGATTTTTCCAAATATGATGAGCTTGGTGAGATGTACCAGTACGTGACAAACTATAAGCTTGATCCTGAACTGCTCGAATTCAAAAGCGAGGTGCTTCACGGTCCGGTGGCTGCTGTCAAGATGCGGGAGGAGCATGGTGTTGCCGACGAAGAGATCTTCCACGCCATCATGAACCATACAAGCGGCAGAAGCCAGATGTCGCTCAATGAAAAGATCATCTATGTTGCAGACTACATCGAGCCCGAGCGGACACAACCGGGCGTCGAGGGAATAAGGGATATCGTGTTCCAGCAGCAGAATCTGGACAAGGCTGTCTACGAAATAACGAAAGCGAATATACTTCATCTTGTGACAAAGGACCGTCCGGTATATCGCAGAACACTTGAGTGCTTGAACTACTACAATATGGTTAAGGAGTGACTGTATGAATACAGAACAACTGGTCGATCTTCTGATCGAAGCGTGTGACAATAAGCGCGCAGAGGAAATTATGAAATTTGATGTCAAAGAGACAAGCAGTGTCACAGACTGCTACCTGATCTGCCACGGCAACTCGGACAGGCAGGTCCAGGCGATTGCAGACGAGGTCATGGACTTCTGCAAAGAACGTGAAATGGATTATCTGATCGAAGGCTACAGGGAAGGAAAATGGGTACTGATCGACGTCAACAACGTCGTTGTTCATGTCTTCCATAAGCCTGAACGCGACTACTATAACCTTGAGCGGCTGTTCAAGTACGGTGAGCGCGTTGAAGTCTAGTCCGACCTATCAGCTTTTCAGCCACTATTATGATGAGCTGACATATGATATGCCATATGCGCTCTGGCTTGATATCATCCACCATTATGGAAAAAACAAGCAGACAGTGCTCGATATCGGCTGCGGTACCGGACGTCTGACGCGCCAGCTCGGTTTCCAAACCATCACCGGCATGGACCAGTCGGACATGATGCTTGACGTTGCACGCCGGCATGATGCACCGAATATTGAATATGTGCAGGGAGACATGCGTGACTTCGATCTAGGACGCACTTTCGATATGGTCACCGCAACTGTCGATGTACTGAACTACTGCAGCAGTCCGGACGAGGTGATCCAGGTGCTGAAACAAGTATACGAGCATTTGGCATCAGGCGGTATCTTCATTTTTGATATTCATAGCTCCTTTAAAATGAATGAGGACTTCAATGACGTCACATACAGCGATGAAACGGATCACATCACCTATATATGGCACGCTCTGCAGGGTGAAGCACCACTGTCCGTCGTCCATGATATGACGTTTTTCATCAAGGATGCGGATGATCCAGAACTCTACCGCAAGGTGGTGGAGACGCATAGCCAGCGAACATACACCCATATGGAGATGCTCCAGCTGATCAGCCGGTCCGGTTTCACCATCGATGCCGCTTTCAGTGACTTCGATATGGAAAATGCAGTGACTGAAGTATGCGACAGAGTATTCTATGTATTGAAGAAGTAGAAGTGATCTGACTCTATAATAGGCACTTGCAGAGCTGAACTTTTGTTCAGATTTGCAAGTGCTTTTTTATATATAAAAATGATAATTGCGGAATGTCTGATGACTGTAATAGAGTATGGATGTTAGACTTTACAAAATTAGTAATATAAGTGGAAGGTGATTAAAATAGCGAATTTTGTAGATTATCTTTTCAGTTTCTTCGACTTTGTTTTAATACAGAAAAGTCATGGTTCTTATGGTTATCCGATTTGTCCTATGTAGTTGTTGCATATTATTTATATGTAGCTTTTTCATTTTACGACTTCTAAGTATATAGGTCTGTATAAAATCAATTGGTATGAACTTGAGAGTCAGGTCATTTTTATTTCTCGAGTTTTTTTATTTATTTGACATCGAAAAAAATCAAAACGGCTATTTTTCACCATATATATATAAAGAGATTTTTCAGGAGGAATCGATATGGTGGATTTTAGTGCAGTCTGGCAGAAATATCGTTATCTGATTGTCGGTGGCGGGGGTATTATCATTGCTCTGGTACTGATCTTCTTTCAGCTTTCGGGTAATCAGGATGTGGAGGTGATGGCCTATGAGCCAGAACCGGTGGCCGAGGAACCTTCTGCGGAAGAAAATTTGGTGGAGGAGGCCATATTGGTCGAGAACATTTTTGTCGAAGTGAAAGGGGCGGTTAAAAACCCGGGCGTATACGAACTGCCGCCTGATGCCAGGGTCAAGAATGTCCTTGAAATGGCGCAGCTTGAACCGGAAGCCGATCTGCTCACAGTCAACCAGTCGATGAAACTGGTCGACGAGATGGTCATCTATGTACCAGAATTGGGTGAGTTGGTTGTTGCCACTGAAGCACCTGGTCCTACTGGCGACAGCACCCAGGAGGAAGGGAAGGTGAACATCAATACGGCGACCATCGAAGAGCTGACGACGCTGAACGGCATTGGTGAGAAGAAGGCTCAGCTCTTCATCGATTACAGGGAAGAGAACGGGCTTTTCATGAAGCTTGAAGATATCAAGAATATCTCCGGAATCGGAGATAAAACATATGAAAGTCTGGAACCTTATATTACAATAGATGAATAGTAAAGAGGAGGGCGAATATGAGAATAGACTGGCATCAGTATTTCCTGGCCCAGAGCCATCTGCTGAGCCTGCGCTCTACATGCGAGCGGCTCAAAGTGGGCGCAACAATTGTAAAGGATAACCGGGTGATTGCCGGAGGGTACAATGGATCGGTGTCAGGCGAAGCCCATTGCATCGATGTGGGTTGCCTGATTGAAGGAAAGCACTGCATCAGAACCATCCATGCAGAAATAAATGCGCTGCTGCAATGTTCCAAGTTCGGGGTATCGACGGAAGGGGCAAGCATCTACGTCACCCATTTTCCATGTGTGCACTGTACAAAATCGCTGATCCAGGCGGGCATCCGTTACATATACTATGCAGAAGATTATAAGAATCATCCGTATGCACTGGAACTGCTGGGGAAGACAGGCGTTCATTACGAGCGTATCCCCTTCAACAGGGATAATGTGATCGATGCACTGCATCAGCAGACATGATTCCTTTTCTTATCCTGCTGGCGATTCTTAATGGATATATTCTGGCCGGCCAGCCGGTCATCGGGTTATTTTTCATCATCACTACCAGTGTAATCAGCTATAGAAAACTGGGAGGCTTGTTTCTCATCCTCCATTGTCTAGTGGCAGCCATCATCTCGATGGCTGTTTTTATGTTGCCTGAAAAAACACCTCCACCAGTTGACAGCATTCCAGGCTTTACCGTCACCGGCTACAAGTACTACCAGGACAGCATTGCACATACTGCCACATACAATGACAGACGGTATGACCTCTATCTCGAGGAATCGGTGAAGCTGCCGGTCGGATATGCGTGTTCAGGGCCGTTTGAAGTGCATATGCCGGCTGAGAACAGGAACTTCATCAAGGTGGACGACAGGATGACAATGAATATCAATGATCTCGCTGGCCGCATAAATGAAGACACCATTGATGCTGCAGCATGCCAACCTGTCGAGAAAACGGCAGGGATGCGGCTGGCCGAAATCAGGGACGGCTATATGGAACGTGTTCTTGGTGCAACTGTCCACGACTACAAGTTTGATATACTGACGCTGTCGGTCGGCAACAAGGCATATATTACATCGGAATTCTTTGATTCACTGCAGAAGCTCGGCATCTATCATCTCTATGTCATTTCAGGCACCCATATCGCATTCATCAGTGGCATCCTGTTCTTCCTGCTCAACCGGCTGCGTCTTGATATTACGACAATCAGACTGGTCATGATGGCCAGTCTGATCCTGTTCCTTTTCCTCAACTTCTTCAGTCCGAGTGTCTTCCGTGCTGTGTTCATGACCGTCGTACTGCTGGCAACCTCATTCACAAGGCATAAGCCGTATCTGGCTGTCATTTCGCTGTCTGCCATCATCCAGATACTGCTAAATCCATGGATCGTCTACCATGCCGGATTCCAGCTGTCCTATATCACCACATTCCTGATTATTCTGAGCCGGAACTACTGGAGCCAGTATGGATTTTTCACACAGCTGTTCGGCATTACACTGATTGCCGAATTCTCCACCCTCGTCATCCTGCTGCATCAGTTCAACGAACTGAGCATCAGCGGCATCATGATGAATCTCATATTCATTCCACTATTCACCTTTCTGATATTTCCGATGGTGATTCTTTTCAATGTAATGGCGTTTACACATCTGCCTGACTTCATGGACGTGTTCTATGCATTCACCTTCGGCATGCTGCGCCAGCTGATCACCGTGATTGCAGAGGGCATGCGTCACCGCATTTCGGTTGCCAATCTGAACTTTTTCTGGCTGATCATGCTTGTCACACTGACGTACTGGATGATCCGCACGCTCTGTCTGAAGCAGTTCAGAAGACTTGTGGTGCTGACTATATGCTTCGGTTTGTCCATATATATGATCGATCGGCTGTCCTATCAGGACTATACGGTAACGATGGTGGATGTCGGGCAGGGGGATGCCTTTGTCATCGAGGATCACAGGAGTGGCACAGTCATCCTGCTGGACACCGGGGGACAGTTCTATTTCCGGGATGCCGGACGCAAGCTTTCTGAAAGGACGGTGCTGCCGTATCTTAAGGAGTCCGGAGTCGACCGGATCGACATGCTGATCCTTTCTCATTTCGATCTGGATCACGTCGGGGAGAGCCACCATATCATGACCGAACTGCCGGTGGATCATGTCTACCTTAATACGAATGACCCGGGGTTTGAAGCCTGGTACGCCGGAGTGCCGCGGGATTTCGAGGGGAAGATTATCAACGCGCTGGAATCACAGGAGATCAGAGCCGGCGGCATTGTGATTGAAAGACTATTTCCAGATGCGACGCTGCAGGAGGTGGATACGAATCAGAACTCACTCGTACTGAAAGTCCATACCGGCAGCTTCAGCTTCCTGTTTACCGGAGACACTGATGTTGAGATGGAAACGCAGATGATGTCTACGCAGGGAACAATCGAAGCGGATGTGCTGAAGCTCGCCCACCATGGCTCGGATACATCAACTGGCGACCACTTTCTCGCCCACTCGACCTTTACATACGGTCTCATCTCGGCAGGACTGGACAATCGCTACGGCCATCCGCATGCGGAGGTTCTCGGGCGGGTCCGGGACCTCAGGCTGCTGGACACCACGAAGCATGGCATGGTACGCTTTACCATCAGGAATGACAGGATGTGCATCGAAACAAAACTTGATGAAACGATAGATCATTGCATAAAAAAAAGAGCTGAATGATCAGCTCTTAACCTGCAACAATCTGGAAGATCTGGGCAATAACATAAATGGCTGTCAGGCCGAGGAAACCAACCAGAAACCCAAGTCCGGAATCGACGATGTCGTTGTTCTTGGATTGTACGTGCTTTTCGAATTTATTCATGAGATAACCTCCTAAACATATCCCTTACAGTATAGGATAAATTCACAAAAAAAGCTATAATGGATTTATAATCAGTACAGGAGCGACTTTATAGATGGAAAAACTACAGCTTATATATGGCAGCAATACCATGAGAATTACAGAAAAGGCGAAATCACTCGCACAGAACTTTGTCGACGAGCCGGACGCGTTCAGTATCGTTACGCTCAATTACAAGGAGACACCGGTCGAGGGCATCATCGAAGAAGCGCAGACCCTGCCTTTCCTGTCCGACCGGAAAGCCGTCATCGTGGACGATGCCATTTCCTTTACCGGCGCCAAAGTACGCTCTGAAGTCGAGCACAATATCGATCTGCTCGTCGAGTACTTCAATAATAAGAATGACGACACGCTGGTCATATTCAAGGTGTTCAGCGAACAGCTTGATAACCGCAAGAAGATCACCAAGCTGATCAAGAGCAAAGGTGAAATCACACAGATCAGTGAAATGACCGAGCAGGAAATCCGCGGCTTCATCAGAAATGAAGTGGATGGGGCAGGCGTGCAGATGGATGCATCGGCCATGGATCTGTTCATCCAGCTTGTCGGCATCAAGTACGAGCACGTATCAAACGAGCTGCAGAAGGTGCTGCTCTATGTCGAGGAATCGGTGACGGAATCGGATATCGAGGCTATTGTCAGTGTCAGCCTCGAACAGAACATATTCAAGCTGACCGACCTGATACTGTCGGGCAGGAAAGCGGAAGCGGTCAAGCTCCTTCGTGACCTCATCCTGCAGAATGAGGAGCCGATGCAGCTGCTGCACCTTATCATCAGCCAGCTGAGACTGCTCTACCAGGTCAAACTGATGCAGCAGGAAGGCTATCAGGGCGACTCCATCGCCAAGGCGCTCAAAGTCCATCCATACCGCGTCAAGCTCGCCGTCCGGGAAGTGCGCAAGTACCAGCAGGCGGAGCTTGAGCGCAAGATGGTCAAATGCCGGGATATCGACTACAAATTCAAATCCAGCTATCTCGACAGGGAGACACTGTTCGAGCTGTTTATTCTGGAAATTTAAAAATCCCCTCTCGAATGAAGTGAACTTTTTTAGTTCACCTCATTCGAGAGGGGATGCGTCATTTAGGAAAATAAAAAAACCTTCCGGAAGAAGGTTTTACTTGGACATCAGTTGAGATTTCACACGAGCCGCTTTGTTAGTGTGGATCAGGTTCTTTTTAGAAGCTTTATCTACATGTTTAACAGCGTTGGAAATAAGTGTCTCAACGTTTTCTGCATTGTTTGTTTTAGCAGTCATCGCACGCTTGACAGCAGTACGCATTTCGTTTTTTTGAGCAATATTTTGGCTATGCGCTTTTTCAGTAGTTTTCACTCTTTTGATAGCTGATTTAATGTTAGGCATTAATTTCACCTCCATCTTATAGTTGTACAACTTTAATTGCAACAAGATGTATTTTATCAAATAAGCCGTGGATATGCAATATAAATAGAAAATGAATTGAACGAAATTGCGTTTGTTGTTATAATACAACCATTGTCATTAAGAGAAAGTTGGAAGATATATGAATGATCAAGAGCGTTTGAAACGTCAGGAAAAAATAAGAAACTTTTCAATCATCGCCCATATTGATCACGGCAAGAGTACGCTTGCAGACCGTATTCTTGAAAATACCAAATCTGTCACATCAAGAGAGATGAAGTCACAGCTTCTCGACTCGATGGATCTGGAGCGTGAACGTGGCATTACAATAAAACTGAATGCAGTGCAGCTTAAATATACTGCTCAGGATGGCGAAGACTATATTTTCCATCTTATAGATACACCGGGACACGTCGATTTTACATACGAAGTCTCCCGTTCTCTCGCTGCCTGCGAAGGCGCGATTCTCGTCGTGGATGCAGCCCAGGGCATCGAAGCCCAGACACTGGCGAACGTCTATCTGGCACTAGACAATGACCTGGAACTGATTCCGGTCATCAATAAGATCGATCTGCCTGCAGCGGATCCGGAACGGATCGCACAGGAAGTGGAGGATGTCATCGGACTGGATAAGGAAGATGCCATCATGGCATCAGCCAAGGCGAACATCGGTATTGAAGAAATACTTGAGAGTGTCGTCAGGACGGTTCCTGCACCGGCAGGAGACCCGTCAGCACCGCTCAAGGCGCTGATCTTCGACTCCATCTTCGACCCGTACCGCGGGGTCATCTCATCCATCCGTATTGTGGAAGGGACAGTCAAACCGGGCGATAAGATCAAAATGATGGCGACCGGCAAGACGTTTGAAGTGGCTGAAGTCGGCATCAATACGCCGAAGCCGCTTCCGGTACAGGAACTGACGGTCGGCGACGTCGGCTATCTGATGGCTTCGGTCAAGAATGTCAGCGACTCCCGTGTCGGTGATACCATCACGCTTGCCGACAATCCGGCTGAAGCACCGCTCCAGGGCTATAAGAAGATGAACCCGATGGTCTACTGCGGCATCTATCCGATTGATTCCGGCAAGTACAATGATCTGCGCGAAGCACTCGAAAAGCTTGAACTCAACGATTCCGCGCTCGTCTACGAGCCGGAGACTTCCCAGGCACTCGGTTTCGGCTATCGTACCGGCTTCCTCGGACTGCTTCACATGGAGATCGTCCAGGAGCGTATCGAGCGTGAGTTCGGCATCGAGCTGATTGCGACGGCACCATCCGTCATATATGAAGTGTTCATGACGGACGGTTCCAAAGTCGTCGTCGACAACCCGGCGGAAATGCCGGATCCGCAGAAGATCGACCACATCGAGGAACCATACGTGAAATCGACGGTCATGGTGCCGAATGAATATGTCGGCTCTGTCATGGAACTGTGCCAGAAGAAACGCGGCAACTTCATCACGATGGACTATCTCGATGATATCCGTGTCAACATCATCTATGAAATTCCGCTGTCTGAAGTCGTCTTCGACTTCTTCGATCAGCTGAAATCCCAGACGAAGGGCTACGCTTCATTCGACTATGAAATGATCGGCTACAAGGAGAGCAGACTTGTCAAGATGGATGTGCTCCTGAATGGCGAGCAGGTCGATGCACTGAGCATCATTGTCCACCGTGATTTCGCCTACGACCGCGGCAAGATCATCGTCGAGAAGCTGAAGACCCTGATTCCGCGCCAGCAGTTTGAAGTGCCTGTCCAGGCGGCAATCGGCCAGAAGGTCATTGCCCGGACGAACATCAAGTCGATGGGCAAGAACGTACTTTCCAAGTGCTATGGCGGGGATATCAGCCGTAAGCGCAAACTGCTCGAGAAGCAGAAAGAAGGTAAGAAAAAAATGAAGGCAGTTGGAAGTGTGGAGATTCCTCAGGAAGCATTTCTCGCTGTACTTAAAATGGACGAAGAATAAAAGCCACTGCATAGTGGCTTTTCGTTTTGAATGGAGTGTCGTCATGGCAGAAAGCCTATATATTCATATCCCCTTTTGCAACCGCATATGCACGTACTGCGACTTCAACAAGGTGCTGATTCACAACCAGCCGGTCGATGCCTATCTGGATGCACTGATCAGAGAGCTGCGCGCAATCAAAGCGCAGAATTTCAGAACCATCTTCGTCGGTGGAGGCACACCGACCGCGCTCAGTGAAGCGCAGCTCGCCCGCCTGCTTGCAGCAGTCAACGAGCGCTTCCACGTAACGGAAGAGTTCACGTTCGAGGCGAATCCCGATGAACTGACACCGGGCAAGCTTGATGTACTGAAGAACCATGGTGTCAACCGCATCAGCCTCGGTGTCCAGACTTTCAATGAGGACCTGCTCAAAGTACTCGGCCGCTCCCATGGCTATGATGACATATTCAATGCCATCAATCATATGGAGAAGATCGGCCTCGACAACTACTCGCTCGACCTGATGTACAATCTGCCAGGCGAGACGATGCAGGATCTGGACGACAGTCTTAGTCATATACAGACGTTGTCACCGAAGCATATCTCCTGGTATTCACTGATCATTGAACCGCATACCGTGTTCTACAACCAGATCAGAAAAGGCCGGATGAAGGTCGATGACGATGACATCGAAGGACAGAAGTACCAGCATGTCATCAATGGTCTCCGGGCTCTCGGCTATCCGCAGTACGAGATTTCGAACTTCTCGCAGCCGGCCTATGAATCGGAGCACAACAAGACCTACTGGAAGAACGAGCCGTACTACGGCGCTGGTGCCGGCAGCCATGGGTATATCGACAGCACGAGATACTACAACATCAAGCCGGTCAACCACTATATCCAGTCCATGGACGAAACGGGCTCGGTCGTCAAAGAGACACTGCCGCTTGACATAAAGGCGCAGATGGAGGAGGAGATGTTCCTCGGCCTGCGCATGAACCGTGGTGTGGATGCCAACCGGTTCGAATCGAAATTCGGCCGTTCCATGGATGACGTCTATGATACTGTCATAAGGCAGGAGACGGACAGGGGACATATCACGAGCAGCGAGGGATATGTTGCGCTGACGGACGCAGGGCGCATGGTCGGCAATACTGTTTTCATGGAGTTTCTGCTTGAAGAATAGTTTTCGATATTAATTGACCATATGGATTGACATACTTTGACCAATTTGATAAATTAATATTGGCACTTGAGGATAAAGAGTGCTAATGAGGTGATGTCAATTTTAACCCAGAGACAGGAAATCATACTATTTTCAATAGTTGACGATTTTTTGAAGGTCATGATGCCCATCAGTTCCAAGCATCTTATTGAAAAGTACAGACTGGACATCTCTTCAGCAACAGTGAGAAACGAAATGGCCAAGCTAGAAACAGACGGATACTTGACCAAGCCGCATACATCGGCAGGCAGAATACCGTCCCGCAAGGCACTCCGGTTCTATACCGGAATGCTGAGCAAGGAGCTTGGCGGTTCCAAAAGCCAGCTCGACTTCGATTTCCATCCCGAAGTGGAGGAGATGGACCGAGGCGGCATGACACGCTCACTGGCCGACGTGATCAGCAGTACGACGCAATATCTGACACAGGTTTCATTGACTGAAGAAGATGAAATCATCAAAGGTCTTTTTCTGACACCCATCACCACAAACACACTACTTCTTATCATCGTCCTTGAGTCGGGAACAATCAGAAAAATACCGGTTGATAGCGATGACTTTGTCACTGTTCCGGAACTTGAAAAGCTCGGCAATGAAATGAATGTCCTGTCATACGGTCAGCCGCTAAGCCACCTGCCGTCGATCATCCATCAGATGCAGGTTGCGCCGACGCTCACTGTATTGAAAGCGAGTATATGGCAGTCGGTCACAGGCGGCATCAGTGAGCCGCATAAGGTGGTCGGACATTCAGGATTCAACCATCTGATCCACCAGATCAGCTCTGATATCGCAACACTTCAGCTGCTGTATGATGATATGGAATCGGATCAGTTGAATGATATCATCGATCTCAATACAATAGATGGGGTCGACGTATACTTCAGTGACGAGCTGAACAGGGATTATGATTCGATTTCTGTCATTGCGACGAATTTCAGTTTCAATGGCATGAATGGAAACCTTATGATAATCGGTCCTGAAATGATGGGGTACAAGGAAGTCATACGGCTCATGTACGCCATACGGAACCAGGAAATGAAAAGGAGTGAACACAGTGACGGAAAATAAAACGAATGAAGAATTGGAACAGCAGAAAAATGACCAGACAGTCGAACCGAGAGAAGCGGACATCGAAAAGGATGAAGCTGCGGTAGAAGCTGCGGAAGCGGACATCGAGGAGAATGAAGCGGATATCGAAGCAGCGGAAGCTGCCGATGAACAGCCGTCCGATCCTAAAGACGAGGAGATTGCGGCACTGAAACAGCAGGTTGAGGCGGAAGAGAACAAATACTTGAAACTCTATGCGGAGTTTGACAACTTCAAGCGCCGCAACCGTCAGGAAATGGAGCTCAACAACAAGTACAAGCACCAGAAGATTGTTGAGGACCTGCTTCCGATCATCGATAACCTCGAACGCGCACTCAGGATCGAAGGAGAGTCCGATTCCTTCAATTCACTGCTTAAAGGTGTGGAAATGGTGTACAATGACCTTGTCAATACACTGATGAAACACGATGTGAAGGAAATAGAAAGCACCGGGCATACATTTGACCCGAACTTCCATCAGGCAGTGATGACGGAAGCTTCTGATGAAGAAGATGGCATTGTCATCGAGGAATTCCAGAAGGGTTATATGCTGAAGGACAGGGTCATCCGTCCGAGCATGGTCAAAGTAAGCGAGTAGCTTCACAGACTGAATGAATATTTACTAAATGGAGGAATTTTATCATGAGTAAAGTTATTGGTATAGACTTGGGAACAACAAACTCTGTTGTATCAGTATTGGAAGGCGGAGAGCCGAAAGTCATCCAAAATGCAGAAGGCAACCGCACAACACCTTCAGTCGTTTCATTCAAAGACGGCGAAAAACAGGTCGGTGAGGTCGCGAAGCGCCAGGCGATCACCAACCCGAATACGATCATGTCCATCAAAAGACATATGGGTACGGACCACAAGGAAACAGTGGACGGCAAGGAATACACACCACAGGAAATTTCCGCAATGATCCTTCAGAACCTGAAAGAGACTGCTGAAAGCTACCTTGGCGAAAAAGTATCCAAAGCGGTCGTTACAGTACCAGCATACTTCAATGACTCCGAGCGTCAGGCGACAAAAGACGCAGGCAGAATCGCCGGTCTTGAAGTTGAGCGCATCATCAACGAGCCGACTGCAGCAGCATTGGCATACGGTCTCGACAAGCAGGAGAAGGACGAAAAAGTACTCGTATTCGACCTTGGTGGCGGTACGTTCGACGTATCCATCCTTGAACTCGGCGACGGTGTATTCGAAGTGCTTTCCACTGCCGGTGACAACCGCCTTGGCGGCGATGACTTCGACAGCGTCATCATTGATCACCTCGTCGACACATTCAAAAAAGAGAACGGCATCGACCTGTCTAAGGACAAGATGGCGATGCAGCGTCTGAAAGATGCAGCTGAAAAAGCGAAGAAGGACCTCTCCGGTGTATCTTCCACTCAGATCTCACTGCCATTCATCTCTGCAGGAGAAGCGGGTCCACTGCACCTTGAAACAAACTTGACACGTGCAAAATTCGATGAGCTTTCAAGAAGCCTCGTAGAACGCACAATGGGACCAACACGCCAGGCAATCAAAGATGCCGGCATCGACAGAAATGAAATCGACCAGGTCATCCTTGTGGGTGGTTCCACGCGTATTCCGGCTGTACAGGAAGCAATCAAGAAAGAAGCCGGCAAAGAACCGAACAAGAGCGTCAACCCGGACGAAGTTGTTGCAATGGGTGCAGCCATCCAGGGCGGCGTACTTTCCGGTGATGTCCAGGACGTTGTACTTCTCGACGTGACACCACTATCCCTCGGTATCGAAACGATGGGCGGCGTGTCTACAGTTCTTATCGAGAGAAACACGACGATTCCGACAAGCAAGTCCCAAGTATTCTCAACAGCTTCAGACAACCAGCCGGCAGTGGATATCCACGTACTGCAAGGTGAGCGTCCAATGGCGGCAGACAACAAGACGCTCGGCAGATTCCAGCTGACGGATATTCCACCAGCACCAAGAGGTGTACCTCAGATCGAAGTGACATTCGATATCGACAAGAACGGTATCGTCAACGTTACTGCCAAAGATCAGGGTACTGGCAAGGAGCAGAAGATCACAATCGAATCCAGCTCCAACCTTTCAGATGAGGATATCGACAGAATGGTCGAGGAAGCTGAAAAGAACGCTGAGGCAGACAAGCAGCGCCGTGAGGAAGTCGATCTGAGAAACGAAGCGGATCAGCTTGTATTCACAACCGACAAGACTATTGAAGATCTTGGCGACAAGGTCGATGCTGAAGAGAAGGAAAAAGCGGAAAGTGCCAAGGAAGAACTGAAACAGGCGCTTGAAGGTTCCGACATCGAAGACATCAAGTCCAAAAAAGAAGCACTTGAACAGATTGTCCAGGGCATGTCCATGAAGCTTTATGAGCAGATGGCCCAGGAGCAGCAGGCCGAGGAAGGTTCAGAAAATGCCCAGACATCAGACGATGATGTGGTTGACGCTGACTTCAAAGAAGTGGACGACGAAGATAAGAAATAATAATGATATCAACTTTTAATTGATAAAAGTCAAAGCCAACCGCATTGGCTTTGACTTTTTTAAATGATATAGTATACAGGTTGGAGGCGATAGAATGGCAAAAAGAGATTACTACGAGGTGCTTGGCGTCAGCAAGGATGCGTCAAAGGACGAAATCAAGAAAGCATACCGGAAGCTGTCAAAGAAGTACCATCCGGATATAAATAAGGACGAAGGATCCGATGCGCTATTCAAGGAAGTATCGGAAGCCTATGAAACACTGAGTGATGAAAACAAGCGCGCCCAGTACGACCGGTTCGGCCATGAAGGCATGAACCAGCAGTTCGGTGGCGGCGGTTTCAGCGGTGGCGGCGGTTTCGGTGGATTTGAAGACATCTTCAGCTCATTCTTCGGCGGTGGCGGAAGAATGGATCCAAATGCGCCAAGAAAAGGCGATGATCTCCAGTACACGATGACCATCAACTTTGATGAAGCGGTATTCGGTGTCACAAAGACGATCACCATCAAGAAGGAAGTGCAGTGTGACGTCTGTGACGGCAGCGGTGCAAAACCGGGCACGTCCAAATCCACATGTAAGATGTGTTCAGGTGTCGGCCGTGTTGCAGTTGAACAGAACACACCATTCGGCAGGATCCAGACAGAGCGTACATGTCCGACATGCAGCGGTACAGGTGAAGAGATAGAAAGCCCATGTGATAAATGTAAAGGTGCCGGCACTGTGACGAAAGATGTGCAGATCGAAGTGACTGTACCTGAAGGTGTCGATAACGGCCAGCAGATCAGATTACAGGGCAAAGGTGAGCCGGGCATCAATGGCGGTCCGGCGGGCGACCTCTATATCGTCTTCCGTGTCAGACCGGATACGAGATTCACAAGAGATGCGGATGACATCCACTACGAACTGCCGATTTCATTTGCACAGGCAGCCCTTGGTGACGAAGTGAAAGTGCCGACAATGAGCTCTGAAGTCGTACTGACCATTCCGGCAGGTACCCAATCGGGCAAAAGGTTCCGTCTTAAGGAGAAGGGCGTCAAAAATGTCCACGGTTATGGATATGGCGACCAGTTCGTTACCGTGAAAGTGGTTACACCAACGAAGCTTACAGAGCGTGAAACGGAACTCTTCCGTCAGCTTGCAGAGCATGGTGGGGAAGACATCACTGAACAGAATGAAAATTTCTTCGATAAGACGAAAAGATTTTTTAAGGGTGACTGATTATGAAATGGCATGAAGTATCCATCCACACTAAGGAGAGCAATGAAGAGCTGCTCTCCGGTTTTCTCAATACAATATCAAAGGGCGTGTCGATCGAGCATTCGCTGGATATTCTGAAGCAGAAGATCGACAATTTTGATGACAAGTATCGTCTGGATCCGAAAGACTATCCGGAAAGTGACATCCGCATCATCGTCTACTTTGACGAGACGGCAGACATTGACAGCAAGCTTCAGGAAATAGAAGGTTTCATCAGCAGCAATGAAATTGATGATGAGGATAACCTGTTTATCAATAGAAAAGAGATCGATGAAGAGGACTGGGAAAACGAATGGAAGAAGTATTTCCACAGCTTCCGTGTATCGGACAGATTTGTCATCGTCCCTTCGTGGGAGCTTGAAGATTATAAGTTTGAGGCAGAAGACAAGCTGATAAAACTCGATCCCGGCATGGCATTCGGCACCGGCGACCATCCGACAACGAGCATGTGCCTCAGGATGGTGGAGAGTACGGTGGAGCCGCATCATAAGATCATCGATGTCGGTACCGGCTCGGGCATTCTGACCATCGGCGCCCATCTGATGGGTGCGAGGGATCTGAAAGCGACGGATATAGACGAGCTGTCCATCAAGGTTGCCCGCGAAAACTTCGAACTGAATGCATGTGTGGATGATGTTGTTCTCGAAACCGGAGACCTGCTGAAGTCGGAATCCGGGCAGTACGATATCATCATTGCCAACATACTGGCGCATATCATCGATGAGATGATCGAGGATGCCTACACGCATCTGAATCGAGGCGGCAGCTTCATCGCCTCCGGCATCATCACGGAAAAGCGTGATTCGATCGTGGATCACATGACACGTACTGGATTCTCCATTGAGGAAATACTTGAAGATAATGGCTGGGTCAGCATCCATGCCAGGAAAGCGTAGACCGATGCAGAGATATTTTATAGACGAAGCATTGGAAGTGGATCAGCACTTCAGCATCACCTCGGATGATGCACACCATATGAAGAATGTGATGCGCTTTCGTCCTGAGGACACTTTTCATGCTGTCGATCAGAAGCAGTGTACGTACCTATGCGAAATTGCAGAAGTATCTCACGATATCGACTGCCGTGTGATCAGCGCTGTCGACGAGTCGCCTGAACTGCCGGTGAAGGTTACCTTGTACTGTCCACTTTTAAAAGGTGAAAAATTCGACTGGATGATCCAGAAGGCGACGGAGCTCGGTGCCCATGAATTTCTGATCTATGAGGCGGACCGCAGTATCGTCAGATTGGATGACAAGAAGCGGAAGAAGCGGCTTGAGCGGTTTGGCAAGATTGTCAAGGAAGCCAGTGAGCAGAGCAGAAGACAGGTCATTCCCAATATCGATTTCGTGCCTGCAGTGGACAGGCTTGATTTCGAAGAATACGATCGCCTGCTGTTCGCCTTTGAAGGCAACGCGCTCAACCCTGCGACAAATATCCAGAGCGCCATTTCGGATATTGCTCATGGCAGTCGCATTGCATTCATATTCGGTCCGGAAGGCGGATTCAGTGAAGCGGAGACCAAGCAGTTGTCAAAGCATCACTCGATCCGTCTCGGACCCAGGATACTTCGTGCCGAAACAGCCCCATTATATGCACTCTCAGCCATCAGTAATAGTTTTGAAACGCCTGCCTCCAATTGAAGAAAGGGGCAGGCTATGCTATTATATGGAGCGTATGGACCATAAATTTATGAAGAAAGATCTGATTTATATGAGCGAAAGAACAATTGCATTTCAGACATTGGGCTGTAAAGTAAATCATTATGAAACAGAAGCGATGTGGCAGCTCTTCAAGAACGAAGGGTATGATCGTGTCGATTTCAGCCAGAATGCAGATGTGTTTGTCATCAATACATGCACTGTTACCAATACAGGCGATAAGAAGAGCAGGCAGGTCATAAGGCGTGCCATCAGAAATAACCCGGATGCAGTCGTCGCTGTTACAGGGTGCTACGCCCAGACAGCACCAAAGGACATCATGGCCATTCCGGGTGTCGATATTGTGATCGGTACTGAAGACCGTGACAAGCTGATCGGCTATGTCAACCAGTACCATGAAGAGCGCCAGCCGATCAATGGTGTTAAAAATATCATGAAGAAGCGTACATACGAAGAAATGGATGTCCCTTATTTTACGGACCGTACGCGTGCAACGCTGAAAATACAGGAAGGCTGCAACAATTTCTGCACTTTCTGCATCATCCCGTGGGCACGTGGACTCATGCGTTCCCGTGACCCTGAGAAAGTGGTTGAACAGGCCCAGCAGCTGGTCGACCAGGGATACAAGGAAATCGTACTGACCGGCATCCACACAGGTGGATACGGTGAAGATCTGAAGGACTACAATCTTGCCCAGCTACTGCGTGACCTTGAAGAAGTGGATGGTCTCAACCGTCTGCGCATCTCGAGCATCGAAGCGAGCCAGCTGACTGATGAAGTAATTGATGTCATCAACGATTCGAATAAGATCGTCCGTCACCTGCATATTCCGATCCAGTCGGGCAGTGACACTGTACTGAAGCGCATGCGCAGAAAGTACACGATGGAATTCTTCGAATCCCGCATCATCAAGCTGAAGGAGATCATGCCGAATGTGGCAATCACAAGTGATGTCATCGTCGGATTCCCGGGTGAGACAGAGGAGGAGTTCAAAGAAACATACGACTTCATCAAGAAGCACCATTTCTCAGAGCTCCACGTATTCCCGTATTCCATCAGAACCGGCACACCGGCAGCCAGAATGACCGATCAGATTGATGAACAGACGAAAAGTGACCGTGTCCACCAGCTGATCGAGCTGTCGAACAGCCTGGCACAGTCCTATGCGGACCAGTTCAAGGATGATGTGCTTGAAATCATTCCTGAAGAAGAGAAAGACGGCAAATTAATCGGACATGCCGACAACTACATGAAAGTCGAAGTTGAAGGAGACGTATCACTTACGGGTGAACTGGTAAAAGTCAAAGTGACTGAACCGGGCTACCCGGTCAGCAAAGGTGAGATCGTCAAAGTGCTGGAGAAGCCGATGGTCAAAGCATACGCATATCTTGAGCGCACGATGCACTAGTATACAATAAGCAATATCATTAACGAAGCACCAGGCAACAGACTATAAACTATTATGGAGTGATACGATGGAACTTTCGAAATATATTGATCATACACTGCTCAAGCCAGAAGTGACACAGGATCAGATTTTTGAACTGTGCCAGGAAGCGATGGAATACAATTTCTGCAGCGTCTGTGTCAACCCTGCATGGGTGACGACGTGCAAGGAGCTACTTAAGGACAGCGATGTCAGAGTATGCACGGTCATCGGTTTCCCGCTCGGCGCGACAACAAGTGAAGTCAAAGCGTTTGAAACGATGAATGCGATCCAGAATGGTGCCGATGAAGTGGATATGGTCATCAATATCGGCGCACTCAGATCCGGCAATGAAGATCTTGTCTTCAATGACATCAAAGCTGTATGTGATGCTGCAGGCCAGGAAGTTCTGGTAAAAGTCATCATCGAAACAGCACTTCTTGATTCCGATGAGATCGTCAAAGCCTGTGAACTGAGCAAGAAATGTGGTGCGGATTTCGTCAAGACATCCACCGGCTTCAATGGTGAAGGTGCCAAGGCCGAGGATGTAGCACTCATGCGCATGACTGTCGGGGAAGACATGGGCGTCAAGGCGAGCGGCGGTGTGCGTTCATTCGAAGATGCCAAAGTAATGATAGAAAGTGGTGCAACAAGAATCGGCGCATCCAGCGGAAAAGCCATCGTCAGCGGTGGATCCAGCGAAAGTTCTTATTGAATTAGCAGTTGACCGGCTTTTTACAATATATTATAATGTGTGAGTACATAGTATTAGCTATGTAAATGTAAGGTTTTTGTTATCCGGAGGGAGGGAAGACGATGTCTAAAACAGTAGTTAAAAAGAACGAACCTATTGAAGACGCGCTGCGTCGTTTCAAACGCACAGTTTCTAAAAGCGGTACGATTCAGGAAGCTCGTAAGAGAGAATTCTACGAAAAGCCTAGCGTAAAGCGTAAGAAGAAATCTGAAGCTGCCCGCAAACGTAAATTCAAGTAGGTTGAACTCCCTCTGATAATTCAGATATATGACAGCACATTGTGCTGTCTTTTTTTTCAATTATTTTAATAATATTAATTTTTGATGTATAATGAAATCAATGGAGGGGATACATATGGCGGTAACAGAAACATTTTTGACTGGTAGCATTCTTATAACATTCAGAGATGTCGTCACCATGCCATTGGTTGCCTTTATTTTACTATCAATCTTTTTCCTGGGACTGATCTACCAGGTGTTTTCCGAAAACATCAATGTTGTCGGTGTACTGTCCATTGCCTCGATCATCATCTTCTATTCCGGTCATCTGCTTATCGGCGACTACAATGGTATCGCGCTTGTGCTGTTTGTGTTCGGCATTGCGCTTATTATTATGGAATTCTTTGTCATTGGGGCAATTTTAGGTATTATCGGCAGTATACTTCTGCTTTTCAGCATTCTTCTGGTAAGTGATAGCATGGCAGTCTACAGTCTGTTTCTGCTTGGCATCATTTTACTGGCACTAATCGAGTGGGTGATATTTGTGAAATACAAAAAAAGAAAAATACCAATACTGAGCCGTCTGATACTTAACGATTCGACTGATGCGGAATCAGGATACACATCATTTGATGACCGTTCCTACCTGCTTGGAGAAACTGCCATGACAATGACACCGTTGCGACCATCAGGCACGATAAGATATGGCGACCAGCGCATCGATGCAGTGGCTGAAGGCTCCTATATCGCCGGAAATGTTGAAGTGAAGGTAATTCATGTTGAAGGAACACGCGTGGTTGTCCGCCCTAAAGAAGATTAATCTAAAGGAGCGTTTTACATGAATCTAATGTTTATCACGGGATCAGGTCTGATGATAATATTTCTTGTTGTCATCGCAATCATTGTCATTGCTTTCCTACTCTCCTTTGTACCGATCGGATTATGGATTTCCGCCATCTCCGCCGGTGTCAATGTAGGCATCTTCTCCCTCGTCGGGATGAGACTGAGACGGGTCAAGCCTAAACGCGTTATCGAACCGATGATCAAAGCACACAAGGCCGGTATTAAAGTGACAACAAACCAACTTGAGTCGCACTTCCTTGCTGGCGGTAACGTCGATCGCGTTGTTGATGCCCTGATCGCTGCACAGCGTGCAGACATCAACCTCACATTCGAAAGATGTGCGGCCATCGACCTGGCCGGACGTGACGTTCTTGAAGCGGTACAGATGAGTGTAAACCCTAAAGTCATCGAAACACCTTTCATCAACGGTGTCGCAATGGATGGTATCGAAGTGAAGGCGAAATCCCGTATTACGGTACGCGCCAACATCGAACGTCTTGTCGGTGGTGCAGGGGAAGATACGATCGTTGCCCGTGTCGGTGAAGGTATCGTATCCACAATCGGTTCTTCCGAAAAGCACACGAAAGTACTTGAAAATCCGGATATGATTTCCCAGACGGTTCTATCCAAAGGACTCGATTCCGGTACAGCATTCGAAATCCTATCAATCGATATCGCAGATGTGGATATCGGCAAGAACATCGGTGCCGACCTTCAGACTGAACAGGCTGTGGCAGATAAGAACATCGCCCAGGCGAAAGCAGAAGAACGTCGTGCAATGGCCGTTGCCCAGGAACAGGAAATGAAGGCACGTGTCGAAGAAATGAGAGCGAAAGTTGTGGAAGCAGAATCCAAAGTGCCACTTGCCTTTGCCAAAGCATTGGAAAATGGCAATATCGGTGTAAGCGACTACTACAACCTTAAAAATGTCGAAGCGGATACAAACATGAGAGATTCCATCAATAAGATGACGGATCCGACACGTGAAGACAATGAATAGGCTGTGATACTATGGAAATAATTCCTCTGCTCATCTTCATCGGCGGTATCATCTATACTGCGATTGCTGGCCAGAAGAATAAAGACAAGGACGGAGAGCGGAATATTGATCCAAGCAAGATGGACCGGCCGACTGGTCCATCTGCACCAAGAAGAAGACAGTCAGATATCCCCGATCGTCCGAAAGGACTTTTCGATGATCTTTTCGGAGAAGTGGAACGCCGCCTTTCCGGAGAAGAGCAACAGACACGGCAGACGACAGGAGAAACGCGCAGCTCAAGACCTGCGAATGAAAGGCCCGCGCGCCAGTCCAGCCAGCGACCGATGACGGAACGGTCATTCGGCCGCACTCTGGAAGAAAAGGCCAAAGATACCAATGTCGGCAGACGGGCGATGAATACTTACGAAGAGAAAGCCCAGGAAGTCAGACAGAGAGCAGATCAGGCGGAACAGAGGGTACAGGAGGTAAGATCCAATTCCCGTTACGACCGTACACGCCAGTCCGAAATCGAGACCGGGGGACGCGGATCACAAAGAAGGCAACCTGTTCATGAGCAGCCGAAGCCTAAAGTTCGTAGAGAATCATTGTCTTTCGGCCGTAAAGATATCGTCAATGGTGTCATCTTTTCAGAAATCATCGGAAAACCAAAATCAAGAAAGTAGCGTCAGCATATGCTGGCGTTCTTTTTTGTTTAATTTTGATTGTTTTTGATTGTTAGTGATTGACTATGATTAATTTATGTATTATATTTAACAGGAAGAAGGTGATGGAATGCTGACCAACCAGAGATATGAAAAAATAATGGACCATCTTAATGAAAATGGAATGGCGTCAGTCAACGAACTTGTTGATATTACTTCAAGCAGTGCCCCGACAATACGCAGAGACCTGACCCACCTTGAGGAGAAAGGGCTGATTGAACGGGTGCATGGTGGTGCAGCGATCAGCCATATCGAGCATGAAGAGGACTACAGGGATAAAGCGGTCAAGAATCTATCTAAAAAGATCAAAATCGCTCAAACTGCTGCCAGTCTCATCGAAGACGGCGACATCATCTTTATAGATGCAGGAACAACGACTTATGAAATGCTGCCTTTCATTTCGCAGGAAGATCTGACCATTGTCACGAACAGCATTACACTGATTGAACAGCTCGTCAGAAACGGCCATCGGACGCATGTCCTTGGCGGCAGAGTCAAACCATCCACCAAAGCCGTTGTCGGACCTGAAGTGATCGATGTGATCAGCAGGCTGTCATTTGATAAATGCTTCATCGGTGTCAATGCCATTGACACCGCCCACGGTCTGTCCACTCCGGAAGAGGAGGAGGCATATATCAAAAGCCGGGCCATCCGGCAGTCGAGAAATGCCTATGCTTTGGTCGACAGCACGAAATTCAATCGATCTGCATTCATACAGTTCGCTGACATCGAAGATGCATTCATCATTACAGATGATGTCAAACACAGTTTCATTGAAAAAATAAAATCACGTACTGAAATATATGGAGGTGAAAAGAAATGATCTACACTGTAACATTCAACCCCTCGGTCGACTATGTAATGAAAATTGAAGCACTTGAACTGGGCAGTCTGAACCGTACTTCGGATACTGCGAAGTATGCAGGAGGCAAGGGGATCAACGTATCCAGAATTTTGAGCGCGCTTGATGTACCATCGACCGCACTCGGTTTTGCGGGCGGATTCATGGGTGAATTCATCAAGGATACGCTTAATACGCAAGGTATACAGAGTGACTTCATCGAAGTCGATGGAGATACACGCATCAACGTTAAACTGAAGACGGGTGAAGAGACTGAAATCAATGCTGCAGGTCCAGCGATCACCGATGCAAACATCAGCAGGCTGGAAGCCCAGCTGATCGATCTGTCACCGGAAGATCATGTGGTTTTCGCCGGCAGTGTGCCTTCAGGATATGATCACCTCTACGAGACACTGGCAAAACTGCTGCATGACAGAAACATCGAATTTACCATCGATGCAGAAGGCGCAAAACTGACTTCGACACTGCAGTATGGTCCATATCTGATCAAACCGAACCAGTTTGAACTGGAAGGCATCACCGGCAGATCATTGTCCACGACAAGCGAGATGGTTGAGGCTGCACGCAGCCTGCTTGACAGGGGCGCAAAGAACATCCTTCTGACGCTTGGCAAGGATGGCGCATTGTTCATCAGCCGTGATTACGAGTATTTCGTTCCGTCACCGAAAGGGACGCTTAAGAATTCCGTGGGCGCAGGGGATTCGACAGTTGCAGGGTTCATCAGCAGAAAAGGCAGCAGTATCAGAGAGCAGCTCAAGTACGCCATCGCATGCGGCAGTGCTACAGCATTCAGCGATGATCTAGCAACCAGGGAAGACATCGAAGTACTGCTCGATAAAATAGAAGTTCAATCGATAGAAGAGGTGAAATGATGAGAATAACAGAGCTTTTGACAAAAGACACAATCAATATGAATGTCCGTGCATCCAGTAAGGATGCAGTGATTACAGAGCTTGTCGACGGGCTTTTTGGCGCAGGTAAGATTTCAGAGAAAGATGGTTTTGAAGCTGCTATCCATAGAAGGGAATCACAGAGCACGACAGGTGTTGGAGACGGTATTGCCATTCCGCACGCCCAGACGACGGAAGTACTCGAACCGGCCATCATGTTCGGCAGAAGCCAGGAAGGCATCGACTATGACTCAATGGACGCACAGCCAGCATACCTGTTCTTCATGATTGCAGCACCTGAGGGGCAGGCGACCACGCATCTTGATGCACTGGCCAAGCTTTCGACGATCCTGATGAATGATGACGCCAGAAAACAGCTGATGAATGCATCTTCGAAAGAAGAAATCATAGAAACGATCGACGCCTTCGATGAATCCGAGGCGACTGAAGAAGAAGTCTCCGCCCCCTCGGACCGCCCGTACATCGTTGGAGTCACCGCCTGCCCGACCGGCATCGCCCATACTTATATGGCTGCCGATGCGCTGAAGAAGAAGGCGGCTGAACTGGGCTACGACATCAAAGTTGAAACAAACGGCTCTGCCGGTGTTAAAAATGCACTGACGAATGAAGATATTGCACGCGCAGCCGGTGTTGTTGTTGCTGCGGATACGAATGTTCAGATGGCACGCTTCGATGGCAAGAACGTTGTAGAATCTCCGGTTGCAGACGGTATCAAACGTCCGGAAGAACTGCTCAACCAGGCGATCGATACAAGCCGTTCTCCATACAGGGCAACCAAATCCAAGCAGGAGCTTGAAGAGGGCGAACAGTCTACAAAAGGCAAGTCCTCCATCTACAAGCACCTGATGAATGGTGTATCCAACATGCTGCCGTTCGTTGTTGCCGGTGGTATACTGATCGCCATCAGCTTCATGTTCGGTATCAATTCAGCAGATCCTGAGAGCGTTGAGTACAGCCCGATTGCCGAAATGATCAACTTCATCGGCAACAACGCATTCCAGCTGATGATTCCAATACTGGCCGGCTTCATCGCGATGAGCATCGCCGACCGTCCAGGTCTCGCACCAGGTATGATCGGTGGACTCATGGCTTCGACAATGGGCTCAGGATTCCTCGGCGGTCTGATTGCCGGTTTCCTTGCCGGTTATCTGATGGTCGGTATAAAGAGAGTGATGGAAAACCTGCCACAGGCACTTGAAGGCTTGAAACCTGTCCTGCTCTATCCATTGGTCGGTGTATTCCTGACCGGCGTCATCATGTACTATATTGTCGATCCGCCAGCAACAGCACTGAACGAATGGATGAATACGACACTCAGCAGCATGAGTGGAACGAACATTGTACTGCTCGGCGCCATTGTCGGCGGCATGATGGCCATCGACATGGGCGGTCCGATCAACAAGGCAGCCTATGCATTCGGTATTGCAGCACTTTCCGCCAATAACCCTGAACCGATCACAGCAGCAATGATCGGAGGTATGGTACCACCACTTGCCATCGCAGTTGCCACAATGGTATTCAGAAACAGATTCACGGAAGTTGAGAGATCTTCCGGTCCGACAAACGTCATCATGGGGGCATCATTCATCACAGAAGGTGCCATCCCGTTCGCAGCAGCCGATCCACTGAGAGTCATTCCATCCATGGTCGTCGGTTCTGCAACAGCAGGCGCACTCGCCATGGCATTCGCAACATCCATCAATGCACCACACGGTGGACTGTTTGTCGCCCTGACGATCGGAGAAGGAAAACTCATGTTTCTTGTCTCACTCCTTATCGGTACAGCCGTTTCAGCGTTGATTCTCGGACTGCTGAAAAAACCAATTAGACAATAAAATAAACAATAAAATGAATCCCCCCATGAAGTATCATGGGGGGATTACTAATGGTTGCTGGCATCAGACTATTTTCCTCTAGTAAAGAGTCTGACGATGAATCCAAGTGCAGCAACAACAAGTATCGCACCAAAACCTACCAGTGCTAGAATTTGCCCAGTGCTTGGGGTACTGTCATTCATCAGGCTGATTCCGCCTGTAATTGCTGCAATTACAGCGATGCCGATGAGAATGTACATGACACTCTTATTGGCAGACATAATATCCTCCTTATAGATTTTTTACATGGCTGTTTAAAGACGCCTACACTCCCACTGTAACATATCAGGTATATACGTTCAAAATGTACAGTCAATATGCATATATTCGCGTGGTTAACAGTTGACTTTTCCATTCGTCTTCATTAACATTCAAGATAATTGAATAGCAGTACCACTAGGGGTGCAATTCTGCTGAGACAGCCATGTGGCTGATCCCTTTGATCTGATCTGGATAATGCCAGCGTAGAGAAGTGGTTTGGTCGGATATTCCTTGTCTTCTTACTGAACCCATTTCCTATGCTGGAAATGGGTTTTTACTATGTAAAAAGGAGAAATGCTATGCTGAGCGAGATATTGAAGAAAGAAACCGAACCAATGATCGAAGCCATCTATACGGATGCATTCATACAGGGGCTGGTCCATGGAGATATTGATGATGATGCCGTCATGCACTACTTGCGTGCAGATGCGTTGTATCTGGAGGAATTTGCGAAGCTCTACGCAATGCTGATGTCGAAGACGGATTCAAAGGAGACGGTCAGGTTCATGATGGGCCAGATGACTTTCCTGCTGGATGGAGAAAGCGAGGCGCACGCTGTTCTGGCACGTGCAGTGAACAGACCGTATGAAGATATCATAGAAAATGGAGAATGGTATCCATCAGCAGACCACTATATCAAGCATATGTACTTCAACGCCTGCACAAGAGAGGACATTGCGTATGCAATCAGTGCAATGGCACCATGCCCCTATGTCTACCGCAGACTCGGACAGATGGCAATGGAACGGAATACTTTTGCAGCGGACCATCCATATAGGAAGTGGTTCGAGTTCTATGCGAATGATATGAACGATACGGTAGATGTCATGTTCAGCATCATCGATGATGCCGTAATGCATATGGCTGAAAAAGAAGTGGACGTGCTCAAGAAAAACTATGTCGAAAGCACAGAGCATGAAAGACGTTTCTTCAATATGGCTGCCACCAAAGAACGATGGGATGGAGTGGGTATCAATGTCTAGATTTCCAATTGCTCTGACGGTTGCCGGTAATGATCCGACAGGCGGTGCAGGGATACTGGCCGACAGCAAGACATTTCATTCACGTGGTGTATATGGTATGGCTGCTGTAACATCGCTGACTGCCCAGAACACCATGGGTGTCCAGGATGTTTTCAATGTGCCAGTCGATTTTCTGGAAAAGCAGCTGTACAGCGTCTTCAGTGATGAAACGCCTCACGCAATGAAAAGCGGTATGATCGCAACAGTCGATATGATGGAAATTATTGCTCGAACAGCAGACCAGTATGATATACCGTACATCATCGATCCAGTCATGATCGCCACGAGCGGAGATGCACTGATAGAGGAGACATCAATCGATTTTCTAAGAGAGAGCCTGCTGCCCGCTGCCACCAGTGTGACACCGAACATCCACGAAGCGGAAAAGATAGCAGGCATCAAAATTGAAAATGCCACGGATATCAGAAAAGCTGCAGATATTTTTGTGAAGGAAATCGGTGTTCAAAGTGTCATCATAAAGGGGGGGCACCTTGAAGGAGATGCCGTGGACTATCTGTTCACAAGAGACACCACCATCGAACTTTCCGAACCACGTATTGAAACGTCAAATACACATGGAACAGGCTGCACTTTCTCAGCAGCCATCACTGCAGAACTTGCAAAGGGCAAAACACTTGAAGAAAGTTTCAGGCTGGCGAAGAAGTATATCAGTTCAGCAATCAGAAATAATCCTGGAATTGGAAAGGGCAACGGCCCGGTGAACCATTTCAGCTATAGAGGAGACTAGAATATGAAACGTATAGAGAAACTGAAAATACAAAGTCCACTGGTTGTCTGCATAACGAATGACGTCGTCAAAAACTTTACTGCCAACGGCATGCTCGCTGCCGGTGCATCCCCGATCATGAGCGGAGAAAAGGCGGAAGCACACGATCTGATGCATGCTGCCTCTGCGCTATTGATCAACATCGGTACTGCAGACCGTGCCAAGGTGGAGCTGATGGATAGAATGATGGAAGCCGCCAATGAAAAAGGCAAACCGATTGTGTTTGATCCGGTTGGATATGGCGCTTCAGATTTCCGTGTCGATATCACAGAAGATCTGCTCAGCCGTCATCAAGTATCACTGATCAAGGGCAACGGTGGAGAAATGCTGGCATTGTCCGGCGCAGAAAGCAGCCTCAAAGGTGTCGATTCGACTGAACAGACGGACACAGCAGAAATTGCCGATGCCGTATACAGCAGGTTTAAAATTCCGGCTCTGGTTACCGGCAAAGTGGATGCGCTTGCTACAGAGAATGGCATTGTTACAATGTTCAATGGGCACAGTCTGCAAGGGAAGATTACAGGATCAGGGTGTCTACTTGGCGCATTGACAGCAGGTTTCATTGGACTCGAAAAAGAATTTACCGCAGAAGCTGTTGTGGATGCAGTCAGCTACTATAACTTATGTGCCGAATGTGCTGCTGCACAGATGAGCCGTCCGGCACCTGGTACTTTCATCAGTCATCTGATCGATGAACTCTATTTGAGCGAGGATAGACTGCTCCAGGACAGGACCGTCAAAGGATTATGATGGAGCTGAAGCGTGAAGATTTAAGATTATATTTCATCTGCGGCAGCAGTAATGTAGAGGGAGACACCCTGAAAGTAATCGAGGAAGCCTTGGAGAGTGGCGTGACCATGTTCCAGTTGAGAGAAAAGGGACAGGATGCGCTGGAAGGAAAAGCACTGGTCAATTTTGCAGAAACCATCAGATCTCTCTGTCGAAAATACGATGTGCCTTTTATCGTGAACGATGATGCACAACTTGCAGAAAGAGTGGGAGCAGACGGCATCCACCTTGGTCAGGACGACCAGACAGTCACTTCGTTGTCTCCCTATTTTGATGACAAGATTATCGGACTGTCTGTCAGAGACCGTTATGAGCTTGACCGGAGTGAGCTGTCGGCAGTCGACTACATTGGCACAGGCCCGGTATTCCCGACACACTCCAAAGATGACGCAGGCAGCACCATCGGTGTCGAAGGACTCGCAGAAATGAGAAGCCGGATTAAAGAACTGCCCATGGTCGCTATCGGCGGTATCAACACTGAAAACTTCAGATCATGTCTCCGAAATGGTGCAGATGGCGTCTCATTCATATCCGCTATTGCAGAAGCAGAGGACGTGGGCCAGGCAGTCAGAGGGTTTCTGAAGTGAATCAGATAGTATCTGGCTCAAATAAAAGATCTCCATGCATGGAAAGTAATACGCCCATGCATGGAGATCTTTCTTTTAAGTCAATTTATCCATCCCATTGCTACTGCGGCAGTGCCCCCCGGTCAATGACACCCGTCAGAAATTCCAGGTTGGGATAATCCTTTTCCGCCAGCTGCTGCTTTACTTTTTCGACATCATATCTGATACGCTGGATGCCTACATTAAATTGATTGCCATCTCCTTCTGCAATCAGATAGGAGGCTTGATTCAAACCGTCAAAAGGCAATCCGACGCTGCCCAGGTTTGCCACACATTTTCCATTGATATGACGCACATAGGGCAGATGGATGTGGCCATACAGAAATATGTCCGCTTTTTTATTAATCATAAGCTTCTCTTCCAATGCTTCGTCCGACTCTGCCGGTTTGACAACTTCAAATAGACTCTCAGGAGTGGCATGGAAGCAATGGACATTGATTTCATCCGTCAGTTCAACAGTCACTTCCGACGGCAGGCCTTTTAGATAGTCCAGATCCTCATCCGACAACTGATCAACAGACCATTCCCGCTCCTCTCTCATAGTATCGAGCACCTGATTCGGTACTTCGCCTGCCTCTATACCTCGATGAATCCATTCATCCGCATTTCCCTTGATGACATCCGTATTCAGACCCCTCACCAGCTCAATTGATCTTTTCGGTTCAGGCCCCCGGTAGGCAATATCACCCAGAACAACAATCTTGTCCGCCTGCTTCTTCTCAATATCCGCAAGCACAGCCTCCAGTGCCGTCGCATTTCCATGAATATCGGAAATAAATGCTATCTTCATTTAGAAACACCGCCTTTAATAGTAATTGCTCCCTTAAATCATATACTTTCACGGAAAGGGATATCAAGGCATAGGGAAAAGACGGCAGATTAATTAGAGGTTTTAATAAATATAATCACTCAAGTGTCCTGTCTCTATACTTCTCTCTTTGTTCTGTCAGTTCTGATCAGTTTTGATGCAAAAAATGTCACGAAGAAAAGAATAATGCCGGCTTTATTAAAAAGTATGAACACTTGCAGAATATCTGAGAATGATTCGGTATGGTAGAAGCCGCTCAACAGAAGCGTCGGAAAGACGATGAGCAGCATGGATATGTAATGGACGATGATCTGTTTGCCGAAGCTCCATTCCCCGACCAGATAGATGACACTGGTAACTCCAAGGAAGAAGGCGATGATGCCATAGAATACATAGGCGATTGCTTCATCAGAAGCACCGTTAGTATAGCTCAACAATAAAAGTACCATCATAAACAGCAGGAGCATTGTGCCCCTTGTTAACCCTTTTTTGACAAGATGCATGTAGATCACTTTCTTTCTTATGTAATTATTTGCTGATTGTCGTGACAATCATTTTATGTTGCTTTTCTTATGAACAGGTTTCTTATTTCGATTTGCTGACGAGAAGAGTGGTTACAGTGCTATTTTGTGATGAAATTAATCAGTCCCTTAGCCATGTTTTGATGATTTAAAGTAAATATCCTGATACAATGCATATGTATATTATAGTCTAATAAGTAATAATTTTCAAAATTAATTAGACGGTTGTAATATATTCATTATGATAAAAGTAGTAATATCAATCCAGTAGACTTTAGCGTAATTCAGAGCGAGATAGTAGAATGTCGGCAGAGGTGTCATCAATGTATACATACAGAGTCTATAACAAGTTTTCAACAGAATGATCAGAGATTATAGATGAAGACGGCGAGTCTAAAGGCTATATCAGAAAAACGTACAATAATTTTCTGAAAAGAATTTTTGATTTTATTGGAAGTGTCAACTTTATCAATAGGTATGAAGTATTGGATTCTGATGAAAAAATAATATTTCAGTCTAAAAGAGGCAGTCCTTTCAAGTGGAGAACGTACCATGCTGAATATTACCACGAAAGTGACTCTTTTCGGTTTGAGATGAAACAGAAAGACTTGTTCAAAGTTCCCGATCAGACTCGTTTCCTATTCGACGGTACTTATTTCGATTTGAAAGCAGAGTTTGGAAGGTGGGCAGTGATCACTGAAGAAAAGTCCAGAAAACAAATAGCAAGATGGCGTATATCATTTATACCTCCAATAGACGCCAGCTTCGAAATTCTGGACGAAAGCTGCCGTAGACATGAGCTGCTTTTTCTGGGAGCATTCCACACATATCTCTATGGAGAGTAGAAGCGTGAACGCGAATACATATGTTAGGAGAGATTGAATGAAAAAGGCGCTGATTGCCATTTCTATTTTAAACGTGATCTACTACTTTACTGCAGGTACGATAGATAACACAGGAAATATGTTTTTCATAGCATGGGGAACGACTTTCCTGCTACTGGTACTGTCCATTATTTCACTGGCTTTTGATGAGAATGGAGCAGATCGTAGGTTGCTCAGCTTTGTTGCAATTGGCATCAATCTCATTCCATTGTTCATTATCGGTTCAATGTTCGTTTTTTTATAGTTACCCAATAGATAAAAATAGTCTTCCTCATTCTGGTGAACTATAGTAATATGATTCTAATACTGAAAGTGACGAAGGGAAAAGTACATGTGCTGATGCATAACAGAAAACTCCGTGAGCTGAGAGGGAGGATGCAGAGGCGTTTGGAAACAAGTCCTGGAGCTGTATACCGGATGTTGTTTGAATGACTGATGGTGTACCGGGTTCTCCCGATATAGAGATGGAGTATACTCTGTTTTTTCAGACGTACTTGAGAGGTTCATATGGTGACATATGGACAAAATGAGGTGGCACCGCGTCCTTCTGAATTCTGGAAGTTCCGTCCTCAAGCTTGGATGCTTGAGGGTGGGCTTTTTTGGTTCCAAATTGAATTCAGGAGGGTGTTGAATGTCGGAAAGTATCAAGTGGAGATATCCGCTATTGCTGCTTATTGGAATCGGTGTATCCAATCTTGGCGCCTGGATCTATCTGATTGCACTGAATCTGATTGTCCTCGATATGACAGAATCAGTACTTGCAGTATCATTGCTCTACATCATGATACCTATTGCCACAGTATTTACAAATTTCTGGTCGGGTAGTTTTATAGACAGGTTAAATAGAAGAAACTTGATGATCTACCTCGATCTGCTCAGAGCTGTAATCATATTCATGCTTCCTTTCACGGATTCAATCATTATAATCTATATGCTGGTTTTCATCATCAATATAGGAAGTGCCATATTTGAACCGGCTGCCATGGTATACATGACTGAACTGATACCGAAGGAGGACAGGCAGAGGTTCAATGCAATGAGGAACTTTATCAACTCGAGCGGTTTCATACTAGGACCTTCGATTGCAGGTATCCTGCTATTTATCGGATCTCCGGCCATGGCCATCCTTGCGAATGGACTGGCCTTATTGATATCAGCTTTTGTTATTTTGATGCTTCCGAGTATAAAAGTCGAGCAAGCAGTTTCTGCTGAAAAAGTGACCTTTAGAATGATAGTCACAGACTGGAAAACCGTTTTAAGTTTCAGCAGATCAAACCTCCATATAGCATGGATATACTGCCTTTTCACTGGCATCATCGTTTTCATGACTGCACTCGATTCTTTGGAAGCTGCGTTTGCAACCGGTGTACTTCTATTGTCTGAAAGTGGGTATGGTTTTCTCGTCAGTATCGCAGGACTCGGCATCATCATCGGCTCCTTGATAAACGCTCTATTTGCCGACCGGCTGAAAATCAACCTGATGATTGGCATGGGCGCTTTTTTCACACCAGTGGGGTATCTGATCTTCGGCTACTCAGGAAACTTCATATGGGCGTCCATCGGCTTTTTCACACTGACATTTGCATTATCATTTGCAAATACAGGGTTCTACACTTTCTACCAAAACAGTGTACCGACTGGAATCATGGGCAGATTCTCAAGTGTCTTCGGTATTCTGGAAGCAATGCTGATCATTCTATTCACTACTGCTGCAGGCGTACTGTCTGAAGTGTACGACATTAGAATTGTCTACATCATCGGCTCGTTCCTGTTCCTGATTCTGGGACTTGCTATCAACATTTTTATAATGGGAGGCCAAAGAAAGGATGCCTACCGGCAGGAGAGCAGCTGAAGGAGAGGATTGACTGATTGATATTGTTTTGACACTCACATTAGGTTTTGCTAATATGTGTATAACATATTAATAATCCCTAATATAAGGAGGATATCATATGCTGACGGCAGATCTGGATACAAAAGTGAAGCTGATCCATGGGTTTTCGAATAAGACGCGTCTTCAGATACTTGAGTCCATCAAGGAGGATGAGAAGACAGTGTCTCAGATTGTAACTGATATCGGCGCGAGCCAGTCGAGCATCTCCCAGCACCTTGCATGCCTGAAGGATTGCGGCATCATCATCGGGAGACAGCAGGGAAAGTACATATATTACGCACTGCGCAATCAGAACATGCGTGACCTGCTTTCCATGTTCGATACAGTGCTTGAAGATGTTGGAGAGAATGTAGCGTCCTGTGAAAATCATATAGAAGGTTGTGATGTATAATGTCCCAAACATGCTGCAGTCAATCAAAGGAAAAAGTAGCGAGCCACAGCAGCACCTGCTGCACTACGGAAGTTCGTGAGATGGCAAGCCAGACGAGTGAAACAAATACATGCTGTGGTGATGATGGTCCCGGTGATCCAGAAGACGATCCTGAAGGCTGTTGCAGCGCTTCAAAAGCGCAGACAGCAAGCGAAGGCAGTACGTGCTGCAGTACCGAAGTTGAAGAAGCGAGCGCCTGCTGTAGTTCTGAAAAATCTGAGGACGAGCCTGAAGGCTGTTGCAGCAGCAGTTCTGCCAGTGAAGTGACAGCGGTTCAGGGTGAAAAGAAAGTATACCGCATCCAGGGCATGGACTGCCCGTCCTGTGCAATGACCATTGAGAAAGGTGTAAATGCTCTAGGCAGTATCATCGAAGCGAAGGTCAGCTACGGTACAGCCAAGCTGCAGGTGGTCGGCATGGATCAGAGTGCGTTTGATGGTGCAGAGCAGACTGTCAGGAAGCTTGGTTTTGAGATTGAGATGCCGGAACAGAAGCGCAATTTGAGAACTTATATTGTGGAAGGCATGGATTGCGGCAGCTGTGCCCAGAGTATTGAAAATCATCTCAGCAAGCTGTCCAAGGTCAAGCATGCGGATGTCAGTTTCTCTACAGGAAAGATGAAAGTGGAGCATGACAACAGTGTGGAGGACATCATTTCGGAAGTATCCAAAATCGGCTATCATGCCTCTGTTGCTGACGGAGTTGGAACCAATACTGGCAAAAAGCCGAAAAGTGAATATCAGAACATCATCATTACAGGTGCACTGATTGCGGTCGGTTTTATCGGCTCCTATGCAGGATTGCCGCAGATGATGAGTACGATACTCTATGCTATTGCCATTGTCATCAGCGGATACAAGCCGGTCAAAAGTGCCTATTATGCCATACGAAGCGGCTCATTGGATATGAACGTGCTCATGTCGGCTGCGGTGATTGGTGCAGCTCTGATTGGTGAATGGTTCGAGGGTGCTACTGTCGTATGGCTGTTTGCCCTTGGCATCGCTCTACAGAACCAGTCGATCGAACGGACAAGAAAGTCGATCCGAAACCTTATGGATCTCACACCTTCTGAAGCATGGGTAAAAGCCGGGTCTGAACTGGTGCAGAAACCGGTCAGTGACATCACTGTCGGTGAGATTACGATCATCAAACCAGGGGACAGAGTGCCACTTGATGGTGAAGTCGTGAAAGGTGAGACAAGCATCAACCAGGCACCGATCACAGGGGAATCCATGCCGGTCGACAAGGTCGAAGGTGACACTGTCTACGCCGGTACAATCAATGAACATGGATCCATCGAAGTCAGAGTGACGAAGCTGGTTCAGGATACGACCATCTCGAAGATCATCCATATGGTTGAGGAAGCCCAGGAGCAGCGGGCACCGACCCAGGCTTTCATTGACAAGTTTGCAAGCATCTACACTCCGATTGTATTTGCTGCAGCACTTGCTGTGATTGTCCTGCCGCCATTATTTGGTGCAGGCAGCTGGGGAGAGTGGGTCTATAAAGGATTGGCACTGCTCGTTGTTGCCTGCCCTTGTGCACTTGTCATTTCGACACCGGTCGCCATTGTATCGGCCATCGGCAATGCGGCGAAGAACGGCGTACTGATCAAAGGCGGCACATTTCTTGAGAAGGCCGCACAGATCAAAGTCATTGCCTTTGATAAGACAGGCACACTGACAGAAGGTAGACCGCAGGTTACAGAAGTGAAGGCTTATGGGACTACTGAGGAAGAACTGCTTTCCATTGCCTATACGCTCGAAGACTATTCCACTCATCCAATCGGCAGAACCATTGTGGACTACGCCAAAGAACAGAATATCCAGGTGAAGCCAGGCGAACGTTTCAGTAATATTGTCGGCAAAGGTGTCCAGGCGACAATCGAAGGTCAGGTCTACTATGCCGGCAATCAAAAATTGTTCGCTGAAGCGGGTATTTCACTGAGTGGTCATGAAGAAGCGCTTGAAGACATCCAGTCTCAAGGCAAGACAGTTGTCATCATCGGTACAAAAAAAGGAGTGATTGGCGTCATTGCCGTCTCCGATACCATCCGCAAGACAACAGCACAGGCTTTGAAGGATCTGAGGCACGCAGGTGTGGATCAGTTGGTCATGCTGACTGGTGATAACAGAGGCACGGCGAAGCGGATTGCGGCTGAAGCGAATGTGAATCGTTATTTTGCAGAGCTGATGCCTGAAGACAAAGTGAATGCAATCAGACAGCTGCAGGCAGAAGGCCATAAAGTTGCGATGGTAGGGGATGGCATCAATGATGCCCCTGCACTGGCGCTATCCGACATCGGTATTGCCATGGGTGGTGCAGGAACGGATACTGCCATGGAGACTGCAGACATCGTCCTGATGGCGGATAATCTCGAAAAACTGCCACATACTATGAAGCTGAGCAGGAAGGCGCTGTCAATCATCAAGCAGAACATATGGTTCTCACTGATCGTCAAAGCCATTGCACTCGTCTTTATATTCCCAGGATGGCTGACACTCTGGATGGCGGTACTGAGTGACACAGGCGCCGCAATCATCGTCATTCTGAATGCATTGCGTCTGCTGAATGTGAAAGAGTAGGGCATTTTGTTTTATCGAATCAGAGTGGGGCTGGGACAAAAGTTTGGAACAGATGATGCATGTCATGAAATATAAATATAATCCGTACGTTTGACTCCTTGGGGAATAGCATCAGCGTAAGACTACAGGCTTACGCGATGCCCCAGGAAAGCTAGCGTACGGATTATTTGTGATAAAGATATTTATGTCCCAGCCCCACTCTTTTTAATTTATGTTAAGTTTGGAAATGCTCTGAAAACCCTCAAAGTTTATCAGAAAATGGAAGCGGGTAGATAGGATAGTACTATACATAGCAACAACAAAATATCATCATGATTCTACCGAGCTGGGGGTTATAATATGAACGGGCATGCTTTCAATGATGGAAAGTGGCAATGGATTGAGATGGATTTCAGCGATAAGGCGGCCCTCGAGAAGAAGATTTCGGGCTATCATGTGGACGATAGGTGGCTGGATCAGGCGAGTGAAGGGGAGACGAACAACCTTCAGATGGATACGACCTATGAGGGGAGAGAGGTTGTATGGGGGTCTCTTGTATATGACCACGACCTTGAGGATCCAGAGTCGGAACGTGTTTTCCATTTCTGTCTGACCCGGGAGTTTCTTCTGACCGATCATTTGGATTTCGATGTGTTTGAAAAGATCGACACAAGTAATATCATGACAAAACTTGATCTTACCCACACGCCGATCGAGGGGTTCATGGTGTTCATCAATATCATTCTCAACAGCTATCTGAAGAAGATTGACTTGTTTGAAGGCAGGATTAATGATCTGCTATGGCAGCTGGAACGGAAGAATAATGAAAAGGTGCTTTCTCAGATCATGAAATGCCGGCACGAGCTCCTTATATTGAAAAGCCTGATTCTTCCTCTTAAGGAAATAGAGATTGGGGTACCGGAAGCGTTTGGTGAATCAATTAAAGAGGGGCCGATATATAATAAGATGCGGCACCGGATCCGTCGTGCATTCACTCTGGTGACCGAATATGGCAAAGAAATCGGCAGCATGGCAGAGCTCGAGAGCGTCAAGGCTGATGTGCGGGGCAACGAAATCATGAAGACATTGACCATAGTCACGGTCCTGTTTACACCAATCATGGCCTGGGGGGCGCTCTGGGGGATGAACTTTATTCATATGCCGGAACTGGACTACAAGTATGGATACTTGTTTGCCTGGCTGCTCATTATTGTTAACACCGGTGCAATCTATCAGTTTCTTCGCAATAAGGGCTGGATGGGTGATGTGCTGAATAATAGGAAAGAGGCAAAGAAGAAGTGATTTGATAGATCATGAAAGAGCGTCTGATTCTTTGCATTGGCTGAAATGGATAAAAAGAGTGAACGTTCATTTTCTGTCGTAATATATATTATATAGTTCAATTTATATTGCATTCAGAGTTAATTTGAGTCTATGTTATTATTAATACATGTGAAGAGGAGTGATGATGTTGATTCAGTTTCCTGTTATGAAAAAGAATGCGACCATCGGCATCACGGCGCCCTCATCAGGTGTGCCTGAAGATCTGCATGACATTCTGAAGTCCGCAATCGGCAGAATGGAGCAGAAAGGCTACAGCTTCAAGATTGGTGAGACTGCATGGACGGATGATAAAGCCAGATCTGCATCTGCTGAGAAACGTGCTGTAGAGCTCAAAGAAATGCTTGCTGATGAAACTGTTGACATGATCATTCCGCCGTGGGGTGGGGAACTGCTCATTGAGATGCTTGAGCATATGAATTTCAACAACATGCCAGCCAAATGGATGATGGGGTACTCTGACACCAGTACGCTGCTGCTGGCCATCACATTGAATACTGGTATAGCCACCGCACATGGCACGAATCTGATTGATCTGAGAGGTGAAGAGAGCGATGCGACAACTGCCATGTGGGAGATCGTTCTCTCTACAGAGAAAGGCGAAGCAGTCACGCAGCATTCGTCGAAGTGCTATCAGAAAGAATGGGACTTTGAAAATCCGACGCCACATATCTTCAATCTTTCGGAAGAGACACACTGGCAGACAGTTTCCGGTCAGAGCGTCAGGGCGGAAGGCCGGTTGCTGGGCGGCTGCATCGACACAATCCGTCACCTTATCGGCACACCTTATGGAAACGTCCAGAAATTCAGAGAAAAATACATACCGGACGAACCGGTGATCTGGTATCTTGAAAACTGTGAGATGTCCACTACAGATCTGAGACGGTCTCTGGTGCAGATGAAATTGGCCGGCTGGTTCAAGAATGTATCTGCCATCATGTTCGGCAGAAGCCCTGCAAATATGCCGGTCGAAAACTATATGGCTGAAGATGTCTATAAAGCACTTTCAGAAGAGCTCGATGTCCCGATTGCATATGACATTGATTGTGGCCATATGCCACCCCAGATCACTTTTATAAACGGTGCATATGCCAAAGTAATAGTGAAGAATGGTCACGGAACTGTTCTGCAGAGATTCAGTTAGGATGGCAAGAGGAGAGATGAACATTGGATAGTAAAGAGAGTGTCGTTCTGCAGCATTACAATGCAGATCACATGAATACGTTAAAGAAATTCCAGCTTCCAGAAGATCAGGAAAGATTCACATCAATGCCATTGGAGTATGAAAATGTCGATTGCGGTCAGTATCGCATCGTCATACTTAACAGGGGCGAACCAGTCGGATTCTTCATTCTGGATTCATCTGAAAAAGTAGCGTCCTACACCAGCAATGACAGTGCAATGCTGCTGACTTCGCTACTGATTGATTATCAGTCGCAAGGGAAAGGGTTTGCAAAGCAGGCTTTGAACAGGCTGGGGGAGTTCATACGGAATGAGTATCCTGACTGCAACGGGATTGTACTATCAGTAAATCACAAGAACGTGCATGCAAGGAGACTGTATGAAAAGACAGGATTTCAGGATACCGGCAAGACAATCGGTGGCCCTGAAGGTGAACAAAGTATAATGAAGTTAGTGATTTGACCAGTATAATAACAACAGGAAATATGGAGGATCATGAATATGAATAAGGAAGCACAAGCCTATTGGGAGGAATACTGGGAAGGGCAGGAGAAACCGGAGTCGGTTACTGCATGGCAGTTTGGCGCAGATCCGGACTACCTCGCCCAGCTGGTATCAGATGGAGTGAAGACTGCAACATGTTCAGGGCGCATCTTCTATGATGTGGAAAATGAACCACTGCCTACAACAGAAGACTACAGCATAATTCTTGATGGCGATGATAAGCCGACTTCCATCATCAAAACTACGGAGGTCACCATCACACCCATGAATGAAGTCAGTGAAGAATTTGCGATTTCAGAAGGTGAAGGGGATAGGACATACCAGTACTGGTGGAACGCACATGTAGACTTCTTCACAAATGAACTTCAAAGTATCGGGCGGGAATTCTCAGAAGACATGCTGCTCGTATGCGAACGTTTCAATGTCATCCATGTGAAAGAGCAATAGAAGAAGCGCATTTCGACCAAAGTCGGAATGCGCTTTATTGTTTCTTCGCTGATTAATTGGAAGTCTACAGAGTGTATTATTTTTACTGGCTATACTAATGATTCCACTGCACCTACTACTGTTTCCCACTCCTGTGATGACGGGTCTACAATTTTAAAATGTTCCGCTTCCGGCAGAATGATCAACTCGGTATCATCCCCTTGCTCTACAGCTTTTTCATGATAGCCAACGCTTACATCCACAGGTACATTTTCATCCAGTTCGCCATGAATGAGAATCTGTCTGGCACCAATCGGCAGCAGTTCGATGGTTGAAGCTGCATGATAGCTCTCCAACATTTCTTCAGGCGGACCGCCGATGAAGGCGGAGACGGGGCTGTCGACTTCTCTTTCCTGATGAATATGCCACATTTTCCTGAGATCCGCTACACCTGCCAGGCTGATGACGCCCTGGATAGGTATAAGCAGCGTGGATCCACTGTGATCATCTACATTCTCACTGAGGCGTGAAGCGGCCCATAGTGCCAGATGCCCACCGGCGGAATGACCAAGAAGAATAACCTGTGAAAGATTGATATCATAATCTGCCTTAATCTGTGCCAGATGATTGATCGCATCCACGACATCCTGGCATGTTCCCATCCACCCGCTGCTGTCTTCTCCTGTGCGCCTGTATTCTATATTCCATGTTGCATAGCCACGGTCTCTCAGATCCTCTGAAAGCGGGGTGTTCTCGTCAAGATCATACTTCTGTCTCCAGAATCCACCGTGAATCGATACAACCACCGGATGCGGGCCTTGAGCGTCTGGTATGCGCAGTATTCCATATTGTGAATCATGGACACCGTAAGCAACACGATAAGTGTCTGCCAAAGTAAAACTCCTTGTCTTTTTAATGCAATAGTACCATACTGATCCATCCGGCTCTAAATAAAACTCCCTCCATGATCTTCACTATATAAGTGAGATATGGAGGGAGACTGCTGTTCTATTTGATCAGTTTTTTCGCCAGTGGTGAAACCCCCATGCTCTGGACGACAAGTGAAACCAATACAGCTGCGAATGATAGAGAAACAATCGTGTCATGCTGCCCAGAGTTCATCGAGTAGAGGCTCAGGATGAGGTAGACGGACATCGAGCCTTTCAGTCCACCCCATGTAATTACAGTCGATTCACGCCAGCTGATCTTATCCCGCCATTTCGAGAATGCCTGAGTGGCGCCCATGACGATGGCAAACCGGACGATGATTGACAGTAGAAAGATGATGAGCGCAAATCCCCATGCACCAAATGCCAGAAATTCTTTCGCTTCTATACCAATCAATAGGAAGAGCAGGGTAAGTACGGAAGGTTCTACAATGGTCCAGAACCCGTCCAGGTTCTCCTTGAATTTCTCTTCTTTTTCAGAGCTGGCAAACTCGAATGACAGCATGATGCCGGCAGATACAGTTGCAAGTACACCGGACACATGAATGGCTTCCGCAATGTTGAATACGCCGTATGCCAAAATGATGCTCAGCATGACGTGGTACTGCTGATGATGAGTAATATAGACAGCTTTACTGATCAGCCATCCAAATATGACACCAAGCGCCACGCCGCCCAGTGAAACGAGCAGAAACTGGCCGAAGAATGAGAAGACGCCAGCTGACTGGCTCTGGGCAAGCATGCCGGCCAATGTACTGAAAATGACGATGCTTGTTCCATCGTTAAGTAGCGATTCCCCTTCAACCACATCTGCTATGGTGTCATCTCCGGCTGCTTTCTGGATGATTGAAACAACCGACACAGGATCGGTCGGTGTCAGAATCGATGCGATGACCAGCGCGCCGAGAAAAGTAATGGAGACGAAAGGACCGCTGACAAGAAATATGACGGACCCGAGCAATCCGACAGTAAGCATGATGCCGATGGTTGCCAGGAATATGATGATTCCAGCATTCTTCTTGAACTCACCCGCTGAAAATTGATAGGCCGATGTAAACAGGAGCGCAGGAAGAAAGACATGGTAGATGGTGCGTTCCGTCACCTGTACGTCGGAAAAGTAGGGTATGAAAGAAAGTCCGATACCTATACCGACAAGTATGACCGGAACAGGGAAGTTTTCCTGCTTCTTATCAATGGTGAAGATGATGTATCCGATAAACAGCAGTATGATGATATGTGAAACCGACATGACAATCCCTCCCAGTAATAGATGTAAATAAATTCCCTACTTTTTTATGATTAAACTTTGAGGTTCCACACACCTGAAGTTAGTAGTAAAGATATCTTTACACATGCGAAGGAGTCTGTTACTGTTTATGTAAAGATATCTTTACTACTTGTGAGGAGGCTGGTATATGGGCGTGGTCAACAATATTAGAACAATCCGACAGAGTAAAGGGATAACACAGACGAGAATGGCTGAAGATCTTCAGGTCACACGACAGACCGTAAATGCGATTGAAAAAAACAAATATAACCCAAGCCTTGAACTGGCATTGAAACTGGTGAAGTACTTCGAAGTGCCGATTGAAGACATTTTTATATTGGAGGAGGATGAAGAATGACGAAGGGCAGAAGTAGCTGGGCGCCGTTTTCCATAATAATAGGGGGCCTTATTGGTACCATACTCGGTTCCTTACTTGCATATTTTTTTCAAGGAGAATTTCCATATGACGTACTTGCGGGCGGACTATTCGCAAGCACTATTCTGACCGTCATCCAGATTATCAGGATGAAAAGCAAGAAAGACAACGTGCCGGAAGCGGATGAACGAGTGGCTCGAAATATCGCGCGATATTTCTTATATACTTCACATATATTTCTGGCCATTTTGTTCATTGCCTTGGCTGTGTTTACACTGCTGGATTATGAGGCACTCCCCATCCTTTACCTTTGGATTTTCTTCTTCGCATATATTGGACTTTCGGGTATAGGTGGTCTTATAGTAAAAAGGAGGTAGGCTAGCTGGTATGTAATATAATAGATCCGGGTTACTTCAGTTTACCCGGATCTATTTTGCATCTTATTTTGCTATTAGTGACCGTTTGTTTTGAGATTGCCTTAGTTGATTTGATCTTGGCTATCCAGATATTTCCGAAAGCCATCGGAAATTCTATTATATTCAGCATCAAGCGCTTCTTCATCTACCAACATGATTTTTCTCTCTTTCATAACCCATTCTCCATCAATCATTACATGCTGGACTGAATCATCTCTACTATAGAATAGCAAGTTGTAGAGGGAATTAGTAAAGCCGTCACTGTCTATCATGGGTTCCATTTCTACTTCTTTTCGAAGGAAAATTAAATCTGCTTTATAATCTTGTTTTATTTCTCCTGTTATCGCCTTCAAACTATAGGCTTCAGCTCCGTTTCTAGTTGCCATTTTAAAGACATCCTCTACAGTGTGCTTCTCTAAAGGGTTATTCACTTTCATCAAGTAGTATGTTAATCGCATTAGTTCCCACATGTTTGTATGGGAATAATCCGTACCCAAACCAACATTGAGTCCTTTATCAATCATTGTTGAGACATCTGCAATACCTGCGCCTGTGTCCAGATTGGAAGATGGACAGTGGATAACCGAACTATTACTTTTTGCAAGTATATCCATATCTGTTGGGTTCATATATACTCCATGAAATAGAACAGTGTGTTTATCCAATAGTCCATGTTTTCTATATAACGACACACTGGATTGTCCATACTTAGATTGAACGATGTCCGATCTCCACTGACTTTCGAGGCAATGTGTCATCATGATAGGGTTATAATTACTCTTTAATTCTTTTACTTTCTGTAGTTCTTCTTCTGTAATGTCCTCTTCTTCCAATAGGTGAGACCCAAAGTCAATTTTACCGGGGGTTCCTTGATAGTCTCCAATTTCTTCATAAGCATCAATGATTCCTTTTATCCCTAGTTCTTCCATTACTTTTTTTAAACATCCAGGGGATTGTGGATCTGAATCACTTACAAATGTAACACCATTTTTAACCATATCTACATAGCTTTTTTGGGCAATACAAGAAAACTCATTTTCAGTGAGTTTGTTATCTACATAATCAAACAGTAATTGTTGTAGTTTTCCTTGGTTTGAGGAGTTTCCCCAGTCTTGTAGTTCCATTTCCTTCATCAATCCCTTTGCGATAGGGGAATAACTGTGAAAATGAGAGTTAAACAAACCTGGCAATATTAAGTAATCGGTGCAGTCCACGATCTCTTCAATTTCAATATCGCTTACTTGAAAGTTGATCCTATCCCCATCTATGTAGATATCTCCTTTATCAAACCTCATATGACTGTTTAGAAAAGTTGCATTCTTTAATAACATGTTCATCCCTCTGCTTTACTGATTTTTGTAGTAGAATATTTTTTCAATAGCAATTCCATTTAGCTATAAAAACTAACTTAATCTATATGTGAATCTATGGGCAATGTTCAATTACTCTAATAGACGAAAAACTCCTGTTTTATTTTCTATCGGCTCCGATGATTATAGAAGCAGTCGAACAGTATCATCCAGAAGATGAATTCAGATAATACAGAAGTACTGCTGAGAATATAATAATGGATACAATGGTGGAAAGCATGAGACTTTTAGGGAATTGCTTGCTTTTTAAGAAAAAAGCGATGAGGTCAAGAATGAGTGCGAATACCAGTATGACTGTAATTACGAGTAGCAGGAATGAAATCAAGCTGATGGGTGTATTCATATTCAGCCTCCTCTTTGTAAGTTTGATTTTAACATTCTTTAATGTAAGATTAGTATAAATATGGAAGAATAAAGGAGTATGTGATGGTCAATTTTGCAGAGATAGACGAAAACAATTTCTATGACGTTATCGATCTCGAGGTCAAGGAAGCACAGAGCAGATTTGTCGCACCAAATGTCAGATCAATCGCAGAATGCTATCTGTACAGGAAGAATAATGATGTATTTCCGTACGCTATACAGGATGCAGGAAAAGTAGTCGGATTCATTCTCATCGATCTGGACGAAGAGGCACGCGAGTTCATGATCTGGCGCATGATGATCGATAGGAAGTATCAGAACTACGGCTATGGCCGAGCAGCAATTATGAAAGCTATGGAGATGGCGAAAAGTGAAAATAAATATGATACCTTCATCGCAGACTATGTAAAAGGGAATGAAGTGATGGGTGAGCTGCTCAGATCCATGGGATTCACTCATCACTCATTCGACGAAGAGAATAATGAGTACGTAATGCACTACAAGCTAAACTGAATGATGTAAGGAGTTTGATGGAATGAGAAATATAATAATCGGCTTGTCGTTAATGCTGATCAGTTCATTACTATACAGTTCGAATCTGATCGCAGCTGCCGTATATAGTGGGACAGTGGCAAAAACATCATGGGATAGAAACGCAGGTATCTTTGGTACTGCACTGGAAGAAGTATCGTTTCTGCCTATATATATGATTACGTTGATATTTATCATTGGGCTGGTCATATTGATACTGGAAGTTTGCAGTAGAGATTTTATATCAAAGATGAAGCGACAGTAGATTAAATATATAAGATATCGATCTTAGGAGGGGGAAATATATGAACTTCATCATAATCTTTGTAATTACATATTTAATCAGCCTTTTTGTTAATCTTGTTTTCAATATATTTATTTATAGAGAGGGGAACCCTCTTGTCATCATTCTGAGGAACGTTCTAATTGCATCTTTTGTTTTTTCTGCTGTAATCTGGTTGCTCTTTGAAACGATAGTGTGATCAACAATAAATAAAAAAATGGTACATAGTACAGCTTATTATTAGATATGCGTTAGATATTCAAAGGATAGGGTAAAAATTCACTTAAGATGATTTAGAATTTATTAGTTTTCTTATAGCAAGGAGGGTCAAATTTATGAGAAAAGTGAAAACCTCTTCGACAGACCGGGCAATCTACGGAGTAGCAGGCGGAATTGCGGAGAATCTGGGCATACCTTCCTTTATTGTAAGACTCGCCTTCATCTTTACTTTGCCGTTCTCCTTCGTAGTCTACTTCTTTTTGGCATATTTTGTTTTCGATGATGGTTATATTTAATTCTATAAAGTTCAATAGTTCTTATTTCTTTAGGACTTGATATACTTCTTTCTATAAGGAATACTTTTTAAACAAAATCACACTGACACCATGAATGGAGAACTCAACATGAATAAAGCTGTAGTTTTTGATATGGATGGTACATTGCTCAGAACAGAATTGATACTTGAGAGTTCACTCACTAAAACTCTAAAGGAACTTGACACAAGAAGTATCCTTTATGTGGAAAACCCTGTAGAAAAGTATAAGGAAATCATGGGTGTAACGCTTGAAGAAGTGTGGCGGAACCTATTGATCAGTCCAAAAGAGGATACTATAAGATTGGCAAACGATATATTTCAAGGTCAACTTATCTCGTGTATCAATACTGGAAGTAGTAAATTATATGATGGTGCAACTGAGACTCTGGCATCCATCAAATCAAAAGGCTATAGGATTTTTGTCGCCAGCAACGGAGACCAGTCGTACTTGGATGCAATCTTTAACCATCATAATCTAGCAAGATTTATTACATCCGTACATAGTATCAATGGCGTGCAGAGTCTGGACAAGTCTGACCTGGTAGAATATATTATCGAAAGTGAAAATGTAGATGCGAAGTATATGGTGGGGGATAGGCTTTCAGACATCAAGGCAGGAAGAGAAAATAACTTGCAGGTTATCGGTTGCAACTTCTATTTTGCGAAAGATGAAGAGCTCGAAAAAGCGGACTATGTGATAGATTCACTGAAAGAACTAGTGCAGATAATAATCTGATCAGGTTTTCATGCCGCCTTTTTTTTCTTCTTTATTATCTGTCCAGTATTTAATGAGATTGGAAAAAGTTACCATTGATAGAAAAATCCAAAAGTCTATTCTAGTATAATTGAAGGTATTATTTTCCGGAGGGCCGTAGATGGTTGTCATACTGACTACCAATGCGATAAGGTATATTGAAATGAACAAAGTGAATTTCAAATCTGGCTTCTCGTCACTTTCTGCATCCTCATTCTTATTGCGAACACCTATTTTAGTGTTTTTTGACTTCTCATCTAATAGGACAGTTGCTATGGCCAGAATGAAGGTCAGTATGATCGGACCAAGCTGTATATACCAGGTCATGAAAGACAGGTGATAAAGAAAGTCACATACAACAAGCCACGTCACAGCAAATAGCAGCCAGGGTCTCCATAAGTGTTCCCACATATATTGTCATCCTCCAGTATATTATTTAGTATAACTTTAACAAATATGAAAGAATATTGAAAATATATGCAAGTGCTTCAAATTACATAGATGATAGTTGATAGCATAAAAAATGAGGCCCTCGCGGGCCTCATTGACGTTAGATGGAACGTCTATATTCTGAAATTCTATCTGTACTGGTTGAACTGGTTGTCGCCTTTTTCCTGATAGACCTGATCTTCTTCATCAGGTACTTTTCCTTGCGTTTCGACCTGCTTAGCCCGGTCTTTTGATTTTTCATCCCTATAATCACTTTGTTTGGCTTGGGCTTTTTCCTTCATCTGTTCAGCCTGGCTCTTGCCTTCCTGTGCTTTCTGCTCTGCTTCTTCACGCATCTTCTCCTGCTGGTCTTTCTTTTCTTCTGTCATGATTCAACACTCCTTTATCCGACTGTTTAATTATCCTTACCTTATTATCGGTATTGTTAAACCCTCATGATGTAAGGACACCCTGCATTCAATATGACCGGCTCATGTAAACTACATAAAAAATAGTATTTCGGGTATAAAGATTAAAGAGAGATATAATATTTTATCCGGCAAGCTGGAATTATGAAGGAGAATGAAATGGAAAACTGGCTGACATATATCATGAACAACTTCGGCTATATTGGTATTGCCTTTCTGATGGCTTTAGAGAATATTTTTCCGCCCATACCTTCAGAAGTGGTGCTGACTTTCGGCGGTTTCATGACAACCCAGTCCAACTTGAACGTTACGGGTGTGGTCATTGCATCGACCGTCGGCTCGGTTGTTGGTGCTGTCGCGCTGTACTATTTCGGCATGGTATATGGTATGAAGCGGATGGAGAAGATTGCTGACAAGTGGGGGCACATCCTCCGTGTGGATAAGGAAGACATGCATAAGTCAAATGAATGGTTTAAAAAGTATGAAGCAGTGGCTGTATTCATATGCCGCTTCGTTCCGGTAATGCGCAGTCTGATTTCGATTCCGGCGGGAATGGCACACATGAACATCTATCTGTTTCTTGCACTGACAACACTCGGTACAGTCATATGGAATATCGTTCTGGTCTATCTCGGTGCTAAAGTCGGTGGCTCCTGGGAGACGATTGTCGGGTACATGGACGTCTATTCGAGAGTCATGTACGGCATTCTCATTGTAGTGGTGATCATCCTGATTGTCCTTTTTATAAGAAAGAAAAAGAAACGATGACCTCATCGTTTCTTTTTGTATACATATTAAACTTCTAGAACCGTCTTTCTTCCTCGAATTCAACTTCTTCCAGACGGAACTGCTCAAAGGTGTATTCCAGTATCAAAGCAATCAGGGAAGCAGCCAGAAAGCCGAGAGTCTTGTAGAGTATATCCTCCAGAGCAAGCATCGTGATGGCCAGCAGGACTATGTAGACGATAATGGATATTGAGCGCCATAATGTGGAATGAATAATGACATATGATTGATCCGCCACCGTAATTGTGTTGCTTCTCGACAACCATCTGGACACGCTGATTTCTGCTACTGGACGAGCCAGGTTGATCTCCTTCTCCTCTTCATGGTATATCCTTTCAATCTCACGCCCATCTGCCTTTACTTTCAAAGCCATCCCCATTCCAATCGAATTCGTGCTTCTTTTGATTGTAATCGACATTTCCGTCTCCTTCTTCAACTAGTAATTTATTTCTAACCATTATAACAAAATTGTAATATTCCAGGTTATGGAATGTAAAAGTCGAATGTTTATGTTACTGTAATAACTGTATCACTATAGGAAGTACAGTTATCATAATCTATATAGGGAGTGGATGCTGGTGTCTGATTCAGCAATGGCAATCAGAGGTTTACATAAGACAATCGGCCGCAAGAAAATCATCAAAGATCTGAACTTTGATATCCGTCCGGGTGAAGTGTATGGCTTCATCGGCCCGAATGGTGCAGGCAAGACGACGACCATCCGGATGATGGTCGGTCTGATCGGCATTACGTCGGGGGACGTTGTCATCAAGGGAAACAGTATCAAGAAGAACTACAAGAAAGCAATCAGTGAAGTCGGGGCGATAGTGGAAAATCCTGAAATGTATCCTTTCATGACAGGCAAGCAGAACTTGAAGCATTTCGCACGCATGACGCGTGGCATCACTGATGCCCGTATCGACGAAGTGATCAGACTGGTCGGGCTTGAAAATGCCATCCAGACCAAAGTCGGGAAGTACTCACTTGGTATGAGGCAGCGTCTTGGCATTGCGCAGGCTCTGCTGCATAGCCCGTCCGTCCTCATCCTGGATGAACCGACAAATGGACTGGATCCGGCCGGCATCCGTGAAATCCGGCGCTATATCCGCAAGCTTGCTGTGGAGGATAATGTATCTGTCATCGTCTCGAGCCACCTTCTCAGTGAGATCGAGCTGATGTGCGATCGCATCGGTGTCATAAAAAACGGTGAACTCATTGCGGTAAGGGATCTGCATGAAAAGACGGACAGTGAACAGAGTATCGTCAGCCTGGATGTACATCCAAGGGATGAGGCGATTGAAATCCTGAACACAGCGCAGCATATAAAAGTGCTGGAATCTGATGATCAGCTCAAGATCCAGATCAACAGGAACGATGTGCCCGGCCTCGTGACGACGCTGGTCCAGAAGGATATCCAGGTCTATGGTGTCACCGTTATACAGTCAACATTGGAAGATCAATTCCTTGAGATGATTGGAGAGAATGTCATTGGGTAATATATTCAGCCTTGTCAGAAACGAACTCGGCAAAATCTATGTCATGAAATCAACCTGGGCCATGTATGTCTTTCTCGTTGCACTCGTCCTCTTCAGCTTCATCATGAATACAGTCACTGATTCTGTAGATTCTGAAACGACCTATACAGATGACTGGAGGACGGAGCTGCAGGAGGAGAACCAGACACTTACTGAAGAAATTGAAACAGCCGGAGAAGATGATCCTTTCGTCGAATCAACGAATATGGGAATCATCCAGCAGAATACCTACATGTTGGAAAATGATATCAGACCGTACGGATATCACGCGGGCAACTTTGTTCTGGACAATCTTTTCACGACATCACTTGTCAGCCTGTTCGTCATCATCATCGCAGGTGGTATTGTTGCGAATGAATTCCGGTGGGGAACCATCAAACAGCTGCTGATCCGTCCAATCTCAAGAGGAACGATACTGCTGTCGAAATACATTGCACTGCTATTATTCACGCTGTTCACAGTCGTTTTCCTATTAGCAACAAGCGCCATCGTAGGTGCAATCGTCTATGGGGCGCCAGTCGTCAATCCGGAGATCATCGTCAATCGTCCTGACGGCATGGCAAGTAACGCACTGCTGCCAGAAATATTCATGCAGTACGGCTTCAGAGTGCTCAACATCGTCGTACTGGCAACCTTCGGCTTCATGATCTCAAGCATTTTCAGAAGCAGTGCACTGGCAATCGGCCTTTCCATGTTCCTCATGTTCATTGGAACGACTGTCGCTCAGGCCATGGCACGGTACGAGTGGGCCAAATACATTCTTTTCGCCAACACGGACCTTTCCGTCTACTTTTCATCATATGGGCCGATCCGTGAAGAGATGACAATCGGATTCTCCGTAGCCGTCATCGCTGTGTATATGGTGGTATTCATTATTACGGCATGGACAATATTCATCAAACGCGACGTGGCATAATCGTATAGAACTAAAAGGATGACAGCTGATCAGCTGTCATCCTTTTTTTGTTCAGTAGACCTTCGAGTAGACGACCATTGAAATGAAAGCAGTGGAGATCATCGAGGCAGTGAATATCTGAAATAGATCCACTGAAGGCAGGCTGACAAGACCAAATTGTGTAATGGTCGTGAAGACCATCAAGTAGAGGAGCATCGCAAAGAACGAAGCCAGGATCGCTTTTTGCCTGATCAGCCGCATCCGCTCATCCTTCTGAATGAACTGCGGGTAGAGGTGGGCCATGCAGAAACTCATTATTGACATCGAAATAAATGTGTAGAACATGAGCGTCGGTTTCGAACCAGTAGTAAACGCAATCCAGCCAAGCAGACATGTCACAATAAGAAAGAAGACACCAAGAAGCATAAAAGCCGTTTTTGAAGATTTCATCCGTATCCCTCCGTATAATATGTTTACTTGTAATCACTATCCTCCAATGAGAAAAGTGTTTCGACATTGGTGTCTAACAGCTCTGCCAGTATCATCGCCAGAGGAAGGGAGGGGTTGTATCTGCCTTTCTCAATGGAGATCACTGTCTGTCTCGAAACACCCAGGTTTTCAGCGAGACGATCCTGTGAATACCCGTATCTTTTCCTGAACTCTGAAACATTGTTTTTCAAATGCACCCACCTCTTTGTCTACAGAATAAAGTAAAGCATACTTTACGTCAAGTGTGCTTTACATATCGAGCGTTTCAAAATTATGTCATAAGGGAATCTAGTATTAATTACTTGAGGAAAAAGGGGAGTCGCATCTGAAGAACCTCAGCATATTCGAAAAAATAAACTTTGCGGTCGGCTGGGTATTTTTAGCTGTCGGAGCAGTACTTGTCGTATTGAATATGGATGATGGATTGGATATGCGCCAGCAGCTGGTACCGTTGGCTTTCATCATTCTGGGCTTATCTCTGCTATTCATACCGGGATTCCTGAAAGGCATTCAGATTGGGAGAAGGAAGTAGTCAGGAAGCAGAATTCTGCTTCCACTCCGCCTTATCTATCACTTCCAGCCTATACTGATCCGTAATGAATTCGAGCATCAATAGAATCACAGCGACAGTAATGAAAATCCATGGATTGCTGAACAAGGTAATCGAAAATATGAAACTTAAAATCAGGAACAGAAAAAACGAGTACATCAGTACGTGGCTCACAATCGGAGTCCTGATCATGACAGTGTCCCCATCATCAACAGTGATCCTATTACTGGAGCTGCCAAACTGCGCAACCCGTATTTCCATATCATCGTTTGGTATATCAATTTCCTTCTTTTCATCGAACCTTAACGCAGTTATCTTTTCATCATCAATCTTTATGTTTAAAGAAAGCAGTGAACCCATCCAGCCGGTTCTTCTCAAAATTTTTACAGCCATATCCAGACCCCTTCCTACAGATTTTCGATAATATAGAGACCACCGCAATGGGAGACCTGGTGATAGCCATAGTTGCTGATGGACAAAAGCTCTGGTTCCAGGTCGTCGTTAATAAAGTAGAACTCGGCATCATCCCATGAGTCGGCATTGTCCAAGCGGCACATGTCATGATCCTGCTTGTGTTCAAAGGAGATATCACCGACCAGTATTTTTCCGTCCTTTTTCAATAAGGGCAGGAGTGTTTCAATAAAAGATAATTTCTCTTCATCAGTGAAGTGGTGCAGTGTGTAGGTACTGACTATAAAATCATACTGTCTTCCGCTGATTTCAGCTGGCAGCCCTTCAGCAATATTCCACTCGATCAGATTGGCGTTTTTCATTTTAGGCTGGGCGATGGAGAGCATCTCCTCGGAAAAATCAATCCCATCTATCCGGTGGCCATGATCATATAATCGACTTGCCAGCACACCAGTGCCGATACCTATATCCAAAACTTCAGCCCGCTCTTTCTTCATGATCTCGCCATATATTATATTCAATATTTTCTTATAGCCGGCAAATGGATATGTATCATTGTCTTCACTGATCTGAACTGTTTCATCATAGTCATTCGCCCATAAGTTGAATCCTTCATTACTTAGCATTAGATACCCTCCATTGTTCCTTCTTATATATCCTCGAGCATTCCCAGCAGGTGCTCTTTACACAATCCTACCATTTCATTCAATTATTTCAAATGAGTTGTTGGAATATTATGAGAGAATGAAACGATTATATGATATAAAGGGGAGGCATCGGATGTGTCCTGATTATTTATTCTGGACACAAAAAGTGATGCTCCTTACTGGAACATCACATGCTTCCCAAGTTACATCACCAGTGAATAAAGCATCATTCCCACCAGAAGTCCTAATATAAAGAATATGATCAGTTTCAACGTTCTATTCAAATTGGCCAGCCTCCTTTCAATAAGTTTTAAGATAGTATGCGGCTCTGAGAGTATCAGGGGGTATGTTCATTATGGAATAGTGAGACGAAAGTGTAAATTGTCAGTCTAGAGTGCATGGTGGATTCGAGTTCCGTTCATTAGTGTGATATATAAGGATTTTAAATTATAATTATTCATATATGCAAAAATTTTGACAATTAAGTTTTTTTCTACTCTTAATGGTTCTTTTCCTATATCCTTGAATTAAAGGAGGATATACATATGAAAAAGAAGTCCGTATCTTTATTGGTGTTCCTTGCAGTAATACTCGGTGCTTGTTCCAGTCCCGACAATGACCTGGAGGGGGAGGTGCTTAACGTTTTTACATGGGACCCTACAATCAGCAGTGAAGACATATCAGAGAATCTGAATCCATCTTCCAATCTAGAGTTTGATTTCAAATCATCAGATAAAGTGGAAGTGAAATTAGTAGGGGAAATATTTAAAGGAGTTTATACTCTCGACGGTAGTGTATTAAGTGTAGATTTGAAGGATGAGAATAATGAAGAGGCTTTAGCAATGGAGTTTGAGGACTTTAACCAGCATGAAGAGAATGCAAGTTTGTATACTGGCACTATTTCTAAACTGGATATAAAGAATGATGCATACCATAGAATAGGAAGTAATTTTTCTTTAAATGAATATTTGGGTTTCTATAATCCTGAATAGAGTTTCAGACAGATTGAAAAAAGCGAACTCCCTTCACCGACTAATGTAGTGAAGGGAGTTATTTTAGCCTCTTTTTAGATTCATTTCAGCTTGCTGCTATTGAGTAAGGCCTGCGAGCCACATGGAGATCTGTGGTATGAATGCAATGATCAATAGACACAGTATCATTACAATGATGAATGGAATTACAGCGACCGTCGTCTTTTCTATCTGAACCTTGCCGACACTTGATGCGACAAACAGGTTGACGCCGAGTGGCGGAGTGACGAATCCGATTGCGAGAGCCACGACGAGGATGATGCCGAAGTGGATCGGATCGACACCGACTGCGGTAACGACGGGCAGCAGAATCGGCGTAAGTACAACGAGTGCTGAAATCGTATCGATGAACATGCCGACAACGAGCAGGAACAGAATGACGATGAGCAGTATGGCAACCGGATTGGATGACAGGTTTGTCAAGTATGTAGCGATACTGTTTGGTATCTGCTCGAGTGTCATGAAGAATGCGAATGATACGGAGAAGCTGATGATGATCATTGTCGTGGCATTGATGATGATTGTTTCCATGAAACCGTCATAAATGGCTTTGAAATCGAGCTCCTTATGAATGAATATACCGACGATCAATGCATAGACTACCGCTGTAACGGCTGCTTCTGTCGGCGTGAAAATCCCGCCATATATACCACCAAGTATGATGACTGGAATTAATAGGGCCCATTTGGCTTCATACAGGGCCTTCAGCACGTCCTTAAAGCTGAATGACTGGTTCTCCTCTGATGGTTTATATCCTTTGGATTTTGAAATGAAGTAGGCGGTCAGCATGATGGCAACACCGACAAGCAGTCCTGGCAGAATACCTGCCATGAACAGGGCACCGACGGAAACATTTCCGACTGCACCATACAGGACGAGTGGTATGCTCGGCGGGATGATGACACCGATGGAACCGGCTGTTGCAGGAACTGCTGAGGCAAATCCCTGATCGTAGTTCTTTGCAATCATGGCAGGGATCATAAACCCACCGATTGCTGCGACTGTCGCAGGTCCTGAGCCTGCAATGGCTGCAAAGAACATGCACGCAACAATTGTAACGAGTGACAGCCCGCCGGTCATAAAGCCGACAAGCGTGGAAGCGAGATCCAGCAGTCTTTTCGAAATGCCGCCTTTACCCATCAGTACGCCTGCCAGTATGAAGAATGGAATGGCGAGAAGCGGGAAGGAATCAAGAGATGTAAAGGCCTTCTGTGCAATCAGGCTGATCGGCAGATCCGTGCCGAACCAGATGGCTGCAAGGGCGGAGACACCCAGGGAGATGGCAATCGGCACCCCGATCAGAAAGCAGATGATGAAAACACCAAATAATATCAGCACTGTCATAGCACGGTATCCCCCTTGCGATCATAGTCTTTCCCGTAGATTTCCACCATCTGCTGAACCAGTCTTATCATCATGCTCAGCGCACCGAGTGGCACAGCAAGATAGGATATCCAGAATGGAATCTGGGTGGCAGGGGCGACCTGACCATACTGTAATGTCGTCAGTACAAGCTGGGTGCCAAACATGGCAACAAGCAGGACAAGCAGGAACCATATGACAAGTGCGACCATATCCAGAATTTTGCGTACTGTCCCTTTGAACAGGTCGATGAAGGCAGTCACTTTAATGTGTTCTCGGAGCTTTACTGCATAGCCCGCACCAATCCACACCTGGAAAATATGTATGTGCCTGGCTGCTTCCTCTGTCCAGCTTGGTGCACTCTGGAATATATATCTTCCAATGACCTGGCCGAAAATGAGTGCAACCATCAGGACAAGGGTGGTGATAAGGAACCATTCTTCAATTCGATTCAATTTTTTAATCATTATTAAGCTCCTTCTATAGATTCAATTATTGAAATCTATTCTTCTGTGGCTTCAAACAGTTCCTCTATAAGATCGTTACCAAGTATCCTATCGTATTTTTCAAATACAGGTTCAGTTGCCTCGATGAATTTCTGTCGCTGAGCTTCTGTTATTTCGTTCACCTCGACCCCTTCATCCTTCAGCACCTGCAGATACTCCTCATCCTGCTGGCGCGCCAGCTCCCTCTGTTCTTCACGGAACATGACGGAAGCGTCCATGATGACTGTTTGCAGGTCTTCAGGCAGCCCCTGATAGAAATCATCGTTCATCAGGAGGGCAGTCGGCATATAGTATTGGCCGACCAGGCTCATATAGTCCTGTACTTCATAGAGGTTACTCGTGTAGTAGAGTGAAATTGGTCCTTCCATGGCATCGTAGGTGCCCTGCTGCAGCGCAGTGTACATCTCCCCGAAGGCAAATGGCGAGGCATTGGCACCGAACGCTTTGAAGATATCGGTCTGTACCGGACTTTCCAGCGTTCTGAACTTCAGACCTTCAAGATCCGACGGTTCATATATCGGACCTTTGTTATTCGTAATATGACGGAAGCCGTTCTCGGCGAAGACAAGACCCTTCAGGTTATCTTCTTTCAGGTCATCAAGCAGGTTCTGGCCGAATTCACCATCCAGTACCTTGTAGGCTTCTTCGTGGTTATCAAAAAGGAAGGGCAGATCGAGCACCATGAAATTCTGATTGAAAGAGGAAACAACCGCCAGCGCGGGTATGGTCATTTCAACGTTGCCGAGCTGTACAGCTTCGACAGCCTCACGGTCGGAAGGGAATAGCGAACCACTTGGATAGAGTTCGACTTCCAGTCTGCCATCGGACTCGCGTTCAACCTGCTCTACAAATTTCTCTGCAACGATATGGGAGGAGTGGCTTGGGGAAACAAGATAGGCCATGCGTATGACCGTTTTTCCGGATGCCTCGTCCTCATTGGGACGACCGCAGGCGCCCAGCATCATGACTAGTGCTAGAACGAAATAAATTAATCTTCTCATAATGGACACATCTTTCTGATTGGAAAATAGTTGGTGATATGATGGAGTTTAATTATTAGAAAATAATCATTAATCTAATAAATGCATATGTAAACAATATAATATATAAGTATGCTATAGTATTTTCGCAAATTTGTAAAGATTACAAACATATAAAAGCCGAGGGGATAAACTATGAAGTTTTTTGGAATCGATCTCGCCTGGACATATAAGAATGAAACAGGCATCTGCATAATTGATGAGCATGGCGAAGTGGAACAATTGGAATCTGCCATCTTCAGCAATGAAGATATTGTGGAAATCATAAAAGCGCAGGGCGATGAAGCACTGACAATAGCAATCGACGCACCGCTAATCGTCAACAATGAATCAGGCGGACGCAGGGCTGAAAGTGAACTGATGCGTTCAAGAATAAATGGTCATAGACTTTTTGCTTTCAACTCGAGCAGAGGTTATCTTACAAGGACTTTCGGTGAGATCCGGGGAGAAACCTTGATAGAAGCGATCAAAAAGGCAATGCCCGAAATAGAAGTCGGATTCAGCTGGACGGATTCGAATATCGTAGAAACATTTCCTACCGGCATATGCTGTGGTCTGTTTCCGGATATGTTTCCAATCAGATACAAGAAGAAGAGAAGACTATCTTTTGCGCAATCATGTTCAGATATGGACAGATTGATGGATCGGTTCCGTCTTATTGAAAAAACAGGAGAAATCAGCGGCCTCATGTTGAAGCTTGACAAAGGGGATTTACCGTATACACGCAAGCGTCATAAACATATTGAAGATAAGGTCGACGCTTTCCTTTGTGCATATGGCATGTATACCATTCATAGGAACACATCATATGGCCAGTCATTTGGAACTGTTGATGATGGTTTCATACTCATTCCTGTAAAATACTTATGATGTCATAAATTTTATGTAGCAATTTTTCTAAATTATTGACTGAAAATTCAGTTACATATATCATGATAATTAAGAATGCGCTTACAATTAAAGCAAATGCTTCAATCCAGCTCATTCATATAAGGGGAATCTGAGCCTTTAAGGCTTTGATATAACACCAGGAAAGGAGCAGCAGAGAAATGACGGCTGTCCAGCATATGTCCGGGCAGCAGCAGTGGGAGAAATTGAACATAAAACAGGAGGGGTAAAATGCAGGGAAATCGTGGTGTAGTCTATACTGGGGCAGGCAGCGTCGAAGTAAAGGATATTGAATATCCGGATCTGGTTCTGAAAGCGGGACCCGGTGTACCGGAATCAAACGTTGGACGCAAATGTGAGCATGGTGTCATCTTGAAAGTAATTACAACGAATATATGTGGCAGTGACCAGCATATGGTCAGAGGGCGTACAACGGCACCTGAAGGTCTGGTGCTCGGGCATGAAATTCTCGGGGAAGTCATCGAAGTCGGCAGGGATGTGGAGTTTGTCAAAAAAGGGGATATTGCATCTGTGCCGTTCAACATCGCATGCGGCCGCTGTGTCATGTGCCGGGAACAGAAGACGCATATCTGTCTCAATACCAATCCGGAACGTGCCGGTGCAGCGTATGGCTATGTTGACATGGGCGGCTGGGTCGGTGGCCAGTCTGAATATGTCATGGTGCCATATGCGGATTTCCAACTGCTCGTCTTCCCGGATCGCGACATGGCAATGGAGAAGGTGCTTGATCTGACAATGCTGTCGGACATTTTCCCAACAGGCTACCATGGCGCCTATTCAGCAGGTGTAAAGACCGGTTCCACTGTATACATCGCAGGCGCCGGGCCAGTAGGCCTTGCCGCTGCCCACTCGGCACAGCTCCTCGGTGCATCGAGGGTCATTGTCGGTGATCTCCAGGATGAGCGCCTGAAGCAGGCGGAAAGTTTCGGCTGCGAGACAGTGAATGTGTCCAAGCATGACCGTCTGGGAGATCAGATCGAGCAGATACTCGGAATTGACGAAGTCGATTGTGCAGTTGATGCCGTCGGCTTTGAAGCGTCCGGACACGGTGCCGATGCCGGAGAGCAGCCGGCCGCTGTACTCAACAGCATCATGGATATCACGACGGCAGGCGGCAAGCTCGGCATACCTGGACTCTACGTTACAGAAGATCCGGGCGCAGCAGAAAAAGAAGCGCAGTTGGGGACGCTGAAGGTCCGTCTCGGACTCGGCTGGGCCAAGGCGCATACATTCGTCACTGGTCAGACACCGGCAATGAAATACAACCGTGATCTGATGAAATCCATCCTTTCCGGCCGTGCCAATATCGCCAAAGCCGTCAATGCAACCGTCATCAGCCTGGACGAAGCACCGGATGGCTACAGGGATTTCGACAAAGGGGCAGCAAAGAAATTCGTCATCGATCCTCATGGATATTTGAAGTAATTTTCTGAAGTGATACACTGTAACTACTGGCATAATTTTGAATATGCCAGTAGTTACTTTACATATTTTTAGGAGGATTTCATGAAATGGATCAGATATGGTCTGCCGATTCTGATGATACTGTATCCGGTTGTCTGGTTTGTGGTCATATTGAATATGACAGACGATGTTTCTTTCTTTGTACCTTTTTCCGTTGTGATACTAGGTATCATCATCAATTCGGATATTGATATGCAGTCTGCCAAAAACCAGAAAATCAGTACATTTCTGAATGGAACTCTAATTAGTATGATTATGATTGGCTTGCTTACAAACGAAATAGTCACGAATATCACTTTCAACCAGTTCGCTTTGATCTTCGCGGGCGTCTATTTTACCTTAGAATTCATGCTCCATAGAATAGAGCCGTTTAGACAGGCTGTCATAAGCATGTAAGAATCAAAATTTTCCAAATAAAAATCCTTTGGAGCCAATGGCTTCAAAGGATTTCATTTTTACTATTCTTCTATAAATCGTGATAGGAACTGCCGGTCTTCAAGATTCATGAAGTCGACACCGAACAGTACAAGAATGGAAAGGCCGACTGTCCAGGCGATGACGCTGAGTGTCACCCAGAAGAATGTTGCTTTCTGACTGCCGCCGAGAATGAGGGCCATCAGTGCGGTGAAGTGGCTGCCGACAAAGAAGGGACCGATGAAGGCGAGTCCGGGGAGTCCGTACTTTTTCCAGATCTGTTCAGCGCGTTGCGACTTCCTGCTGTTCTCATTGCCTTTTCTTTTCTGGCGCTCCAGATACCATTGTTTTATGCGGTCGACCAGTATAATGAGCAGAAATAGTGTCACCAGGTTCCCAAGGATGCCAATGATGAGTGTCATGATGAAGTTCATACCACCGATGATACCGACAGGCACAACAACGAATGCTTCGAACAGTGGTATGGCGGACAGCAGAAAGACGATTATGTAGGCGATGAGCAGTGATGTATTCATTTCTTACCTCCAAGTTCATGTTGCTATTATTTTAGCATAAGAAAGCCGGATGGGTGGTGTAGCGGATGTTTGAAATCAGTCAGAATGTCTATTTAAGACTATATCGATCATTTTGAATGGAGGATAACGTATGGATATTAAAAAAGGTGAAAACATGTTCTTTGTCGGGGAGGATGAACTGAACCCGGAAGCGAAGATTGTTTTCACTACAGACGAGGACCAGGACTATGTCATACAGGAGACGCAGGTGAACGACGAACTGGGCGGTCAGGGCGTTGGTACCGATCTGGTCGAAACAATGGTTGAATTTGCACGACAGGAAGATAAAAGAATTGTACCGCAATGTCCGTTCGCAAGGGACGTCATGGAGAAGGACGACAGTATGAAGCAGCTGATCAAATAGGAATTATGGGCCAGGGGATGATTATTCCCTGGCTTTTTCTGTATAATGGCCTATAATAGTGTTTTGATTTTGAAAGGATGAATGAATTTGGCCAAAAGTCTAGTACTTGCCGAGAAACCTTCTGTGGCAAGAGATATTGCGAAAGTATTGAATTGCCATAAAAAAGGCAACGGCTTCATGGAAGGGGACCGCCACATCGTGACATGGGCACTGGGTCACCTCGTCACTCTGGCCGACCCGGAAAGCTATGATAGTAGATATAAGACATGGAAGCTTGAAGATCTGCCGATGCTGCCGGATCCACTCAGACTGACAGTCATCAAGAAGGCAGGCGGACAGTTCAATGCAGTGAAGTCGCAGCTGCTCAGAAAAGATGTCGATCGCATCATCATCGCAACAGATGCGGGCCGTGAAGGTGAGCTTGTGGCGCGCTGGATTATCAAGAAGGCGAAAGTGAACAAGCCGATCGAACGTCTGTGGATTTCGTCCGTCACCGACAAGGCGATAAAGGAAGGGTTCCAGAATCTAAAGCCCGGCAAAAATTACGAAAATCTTTATGAAGCGGCAGTCGCACGTTCTGAGGCCGACTGGTATATCGGCCTGAATGCTTCCCGTGCACTGACGACAAAATTCAATGCCCAGCTCAACTGTGGACGTGTCCAGACACCGACACTCGGCATGATTGAAAGCAGGGAAGCGGAGATCAGGGATTTCAAGCCGAAGACGTACTATGGTGTTGAAGTCATTACGGACGGTCTCAAACTGACCTGGCAGGATGACAAAGGAAACAGCAGAAGCTTTGACAAGGACAGGATCGATGCCATTGCCAATAAAACCGACGGCAGCACAATGGTGGTCGACTCTGTCGAAAGCAAAGCGAAAAAGACGTTTGCACCGGGTCTGTATGACCTGACTGAACTTCAGCGGGATGCCAACAAACAGTTCGGCTTCTCTGCGAAAGAGACGCTGAGTGTGCTGCAGGGACTATATGAACGGCATAAGGTGGTCACCTATCCGAGAACCGACTCCAGATATCTCTCACAGGATATTGTTCCGACGCTGCCTGAAAGACTGAAGGCATGCGGCATTGGTGACTACCGTGCTACAGCGACCCGTATACTGAGAGGGAAGATCCAGGCAAACAAGTCATTCGTCGACGACAGCAAGGTCAGTGATCACCATGCCATCATCCCGACTGAAAATCATGTCCATATGAGCGACTTCAACGAGAAGGAGCGCAGACTGTATGACATCATCATCAAAAGATTTCTCGCCGTCCTGCTGCCGCCGCATGAATTCGAACAGGTGACAATAAAAGCTAAAGCGGCCGGGGAGACATTTACAGCCAGGGGGAGAACTGTTCAGAAGGAAGGCTGGAAAGCAGCCTACTCGAACCAGTATGAAGACGAGGTCGAGGAAGATGTCAAAGATCAGCAGCTGCCGAAGCTCGGAAAAGGTGACACACTTTCGGTCCAGCGCATCAGCGGAACAAGCGGCCAGACGAAGGCGCCGGCAAGATTCACCGAGGCGACGCTGCTCTCCGCAATGGAGAACCCGGCCAGATATATGGAAGTGCAGGATAGGAAATTGAAAGATATCCTCGATTCCACAGGCGGGCTCGGAACTGTTGCCACGCGCGCAGACATCATCGACAAGCTGTTCAATGCCTTCATGATCGAAAAGAACGGTCAGGCAATCAAGATCACTTCAAAAGGCAGGCAGCTGCTCGACCTTGTGCCAGATGCACTCAGGTCACCTGCCACGACTGCCGTCTGGGAACAGAAGCTTGAAGCCATCGCAAAAGGTCGACTGAAGAAGGAAGTCTTCATCCAGGAAATGAAGTCCCACACGAAAGAAATCATTCTCGAGATCAAAGCCAGCGATAAGAAGTTCAAGCACGACAACATTTCCGGCAAATCCTGCCCCGACTGCGGCAAGCCGCTGCTTGAAGTGAATGGCAAGAAGGGCAAGATGCTCGTATGCCAGGACAGGGAGTGTGGCCACCGTAAGAATGTTGCGAGAATCACCAACGCCCGCTGTCCAAAATGCAAAAAGAAAATGACACTGAGTGGAGAAGGTGAAGGCCAGATCTTCACCTGCACATGCGGCCACAGGGAGAAACTCTCTGCTTTTGAAGCCAGAAGGAAGAAGGAAGGCCGCGGCAAAGTCGACAAGCGGACCGTCAAGAAATATATGAAAGAACAGGAAGCGGATGAACCGATCAATAATGCACTCGCCGAACAGCTCAAAGCATTGAATCTGGATAAATAAGGGAGATCTGATAAAAGGATAAAATACACTATCGCAGTAATCAGTTTCGGAGTCGTTTTCTTCATTATGATGGTCGTCACAAATATGGTATCGACGCTCTTCATGCCGGTGAGAGCTGGGAATCCATGGGAAACAGCCGGTCAGCAATCCAGCCAGGTTATTGTCTATGCAAGCTCTTCGATACTGCCGATCGTCATTTCAACCGTGGTCGCATTCGGACTCAGCTACTTCTTCTATAGAAGGTTTGCAAAGAACACCTGTTAAGTGTCATGTACCTATGTAAGGATTGTCAGGTGGTATTGTATTTTCAATCATCCTGTGGCATAATGCCTCCACAAGGTGGAGTACGGACATGTTCATGTTGCCACCTAAAGCAAAGGAGAGGTACTTTGACACGTTGCAGCAGTTGTCATGAAAACTGGAGCGTCAGTTCAGCACTCAAGCGATATACTGCAATTGCTCCTGGCATGGCATGCCCCTCATGCGGCCAGATGCAGTATCTATCAGAAAGATACAGGGAACGCAGCCTGATGATGATGCTGTTGATTCCATTACTGATGCTGATTCCAGCCTTCTTCGATATTTCAATTGTAGCCATGTCACTTCTGATTCTGGCGGCGTTCATCGCAATTGCAGTCATCCATCTGTTCACCATCGAACTATCAGGAGATCAGGAAACAGAACACAAAGGCTTGATGGAATAGATTCAATATACTAAAGGGACTGCCAGGGCAGTTCCTTTTTTATGTATGGAAGCAGTACAGCTGTAAAAGCATGAATGGCAAGGATTCGTCTAATTTTTGATATAATATAAGGACTACGCTACGATAAAGGGGAAACCATCATGGAAATGGAAACACTCTATGAAATTGCGAAACAGAAACTGAATACGAGGCGGACGAGCCGCAATGGCAAGGTGGGGCATGTGGCTGCTGCGCTTGAGACAGCAGCGGGCAACGTCTATACAGGCGTGGCAATGGACCTGCCATCCTCCATTGGGTTCTGTGCAGAGCATTCCGCCATTGCAGCCATGGTGACTGCCGGTGAACAGGATATAGAGAGGATCATCGCAGTCTATGAGGACGGCACCATCATGGCACCATGCGGCAGATGCCGTGAACTGATGAACCAGGTCGGGGATAACAACTATTTTTGTGAAATCGGCCTGCCGGGCGGGACTGCCCAGCTTGAAGCGCTGCTGCCTGAACGGTGGGACTTCAAGTATCTGCAGTCGGATGAAGCGGCAAAGAAATGATCCTGAAAACGATATTTCGAAAGGACAAGGTGAAAGATGATGGCACACTTCAATGAAATCAATACAACAGCACAAGGCAACACGAAAAGACTGCAAAAGAGCATTCCGGATACGATGAAAAGCTTCAAGGACCTCCAGGATGCAGCTTACGCACCAGGTGCACTGGACAAGAAGACCAAGGAATTTGCGGCATTGGCCTACGCGATTGCAGACAAGTGCGAAGGCTGCATCGGCAATCATGTAAATAAACTGATCAAGCTTGGTGCATCACGTGAAGAGATCGCTGAAATTGCAGGCGTTGCCATCGTCATGGGTGGCGGACCAGGCAGTGTATATGGCGGTAAAGCACTGCAGGCTTATGATGACGCCATGGAAAGCCGATGATTGCCCGCGTAGATCGCTCGAATATCCAGGATTTTGCAGACCTTGCTCTCAAACTCTGGCCGGATAGCACCAGGGAGGAACTGGAACGCGACTTCGACGTCTACATTTCAAGCAGCAATGACGCTGTATTCATTGCCAGAGCTGAAGAAGGCGCAGTCGGCTTTGCACATTGCAGCCTGCGGGTGGACTATGTACCAGGTGCAGAATCATCGCCGGCAGGATATCTCGAAGGCATCTTCGTTGAGAACGAGCATAGGCGTAAAGGCTACGCACGTACTCTGGTAGATGCATGCGAACAGTGGGCCACAGACAAAGGGTGTTCAGACTTTGCCAGTGATTGTCTGCTTGATAATCACAACAGTATTGAAATGCATCAGCATCTTGGATTCACGGAAGTCGAGCGTACCGTTTCATTCTATAAAAAATTATGATTGGAATTGAAAGGACCGACGGATAACCGATATCCGCCGGTCTTTGAGCTACCTAGCTGTTTTCGCCTCTGTATGCCTTCTCCAGAGTTGCGATATCGAACTTCTTCATTTTCAGAAAAGCTTCCGTCACCCTGTTGATCTGTTCACGGGTTCCCTCAGCCATCATTTCTTCCATGGCAGTCGGATAGATCTGCCAGGACACACCGAATTTATCTTTTAGCCAGCCGCATTGCTCGGCTTCAGGTACTGCCGACAGCTTTTCCCAATAATAGTCGATCTCCTGCTGGTCCTTGCATTGGACCATGAGGGACACGGCTTCATTGAAGTTGAAGTCATGATCTTCTGCACTGTCCATGGCAGAGAACCATTGCTGCCCCAACCTGAAGTCTCCATACATTACTGTCCCTTCTGTATGAGGCGGCATATCACCCGGATATTGCGCAATTTCGCCAACTTCCGAATCCGGAAAAATGGAGACATAGTATTCGATGGCCTCTTTTGCCCTGCCATGATTCTCTCCGACGAACATCATTGCAGGAACGATGTTCGAACGTTCCGGTCCGGATCCATCAGACAGTATCAGCTGCCACGTCACTCCGTACTTGTCCTGGACCCAGCCATACTTGCTGCTGAAAGGATAGGCGTCGAGCGGCATCAGAGCCGTGCCGCCTTCCATAAGCTTATTCCACAGTGATTCCAGATTCCCTTCAGCCGCCTCATCTGATGCAGGATTGAACAGCAGCATGAACGAAATGGCCGGATTCAGCGTAAAGTAGGGGCCTGCACTGATGGCCATGAACTTGTAGTCCATCAGCTCGAATGATAGTGAAGGTGTGTCTCCTGACGGTGTGTCTTCCATGTACGTTTTAACGTTCACCTTTGATTGCGGAAAGATGGACGTGTAGAAATCCACTGCCTCTTCTCCTTCGGCATCAAACCATAGATGGGGAACAATGTGCTGATTCTTCATTTCAGATCCCTCCAGACTCTTTTCCGCTATTATATCAAATGTATGATAAATTTACACTTTTGGTAGATGTGCTTTACTCTGCCAAGTGTATCATGAAAGCGCACTAATTCATTGCAGTAGCAGTATCTTAGTGGTAAATTTAATGGGAAAGAGACTTTGATAAAAGGGGATTATGCATGCCTAATATTATAAATATCGATAGCCTGGAAGAGGCTCAGGCACTTATCGGTGCAAACGATCAGCATATAACATTTCTGGAAGAGGAATTTGATGTCACCATCCATACACTCGGCAATGAGCTCACCGTGGATGGTGAGAGTGATGAAAATGTCGAATTGACGGAAGATGTGCTGATCAATCTGCTGAAGATCATCCAGCGAGGGATGTCCATCAATCTGAGGGATGTCCAGTCTGCTGCAATGATGGCAAGAAAGGGTACAATCGAGTACCTTGCAGATCTTTATAATGAAGAAATCGCCCGGGATATAAAAGGCAAGGGAATCCGAGCCAAGACGACCGGACAGCGTCTCTATATTGAAAATATCAAGCGGACGGATCTGACGTTCGGCATCGGTCCGGCGGGTACCGGCAAGACGTTCCTGGCTGTTGTACTGGCATGCCAGATGCTCCGTGAAAATAGTGTCAAACGTATCGTGCTGACACGGCCTGCTGTTGAAGCGGGTGAAAACCTCGGCTTTCTGCCTGGTGACCTGAAGGAGAAGGTGGATCCCTACTTGAGACCTCTGTATGACGGACTGCATACCGTCCTCGGAGCAGAGCAGACGGATCGGCTGATCGAGCGTGGCGTCATTGAAGTAGCGCCGCTCGCGTACATGCGTGGCCGGACATTGAATGAAGCTTTCGTCATTCTCGATGAAGCGCAGAACACGACGGAAATGCAGATGAAGATGTTCCTGACACGTCTCGGCTTCGGTTCGAAGATGGTTGTTACAGGTGATGAAACACAGATTGACCTGCCGGGTTCAACGAAAAGTGGGCTCGTCGAGTCGGTACGCCTTCTGAATAATGTCAATGGCATCTCCATTAACAAGATGGATGAATCGGATGTTGTCCGTCACCCGCTTGTATCCAAAATCATAAAAGCATATGAAAAGGAGTGAGCATCTTGATCAATGTCGATTTTCTGGACGATGACGGCTTTGCTGATGAACAAGAGAAGCATGAAATAGAATCCCTGATCCAGTTTGCCTATGACCATCTTGAACAGCACGATGATGCTGAGGTCAGCATCTCATTCGTCGATCAGGAGGAGATCCGAAGCATCAACCGCGACTATCGAAACAAGGATGCGGTCACTGATGTCATCAGTTTCGCCATGGAGGATGAGGAGGATAACCTGATTCACGAAGATGCATTGCGGACACTCGGTGATATCATCATCTGTACGGAACGTGCCGAGGAGCAGGCCAAGGACTATGGCCACAGCTACAAGCGTGAACTGATGTTTCTGAGCCTTCACGGTTTTCTCCACCTGCTCGGATACGATCATATGGAAGCGGAAGAGGAAAAGGAAATGAATGGTCTTCAGGACGAGATACTCAAAGCTTTCGGTGTCACCCGGGAAGATTAGATGAAACTGCTCAATCGTTTCAAATATGCTGTCATGGGCCTACGCTGGCTGGTCGGTAAAGACAACCATTTCATCATCCACTTCCTGCTTGCCGGTGCGACAATAGCTGCCGGTGCCATACTGATGATCGAACGCATCGAGTGGCTTTTCATCGTCAGTGCCATATTTTTCGTGCTGATTGCTGAAGCTTTGAATACGTCCATTGAGGCATCGGTCGATCTGACGACCGGCGAGTATCATCCGCTGGCGAAAGCGGCCAAGGATGCAGGGGCGGCGGCAGTGCTGCTGTCATCACTCTATGCGGTCATTGTCGCATTGTTTATTTTTATACCCTATTTGCTTTAATGAGGAGATGTTTACGTGAACGATGGAATTTTTAAAGAAGAATGGTTTGACGAGGTAAAGGTGGCCCAGAGCAGGGCGTACACTCCATACTCGAAATTCAATGTAGGTGCACTGCTGGTCATAGAAGACGATCAGTATATATACGGTGCCAATATAGAAAATGCGGCCTACCCGGCAACAATCTGCGCAGAACGCAGTGCGCTGGTGAGTGCCTATTCGAATGATATAAAGAAATTCAAGGCCATAGTGGTCATCACGGACTCGGAAGAGCCTTCCAGTCCTTGCGGGACATGCAGACAGGTCATGAAGGAACTATGTGAAGGTGACATGCCGGTATACCTTGTCAGCCATGCCGGCAAGGTGATCAGACGTACTGTGGATGACCTGCTGCCGCTCGGCTTTTCAGGAAAGGATATGGAATAATGACAGAAAATGAATTCAAATCGGGTTTCGTCAGCATCATCGGACGCCCGAACGTAGGCAAATCAACATTCATGAATAAAGTACTGGGGCAGAAGGTGGCCATCATGTCGGATAAGCCCCAGACGACAAGAAACAAGATCCAGGGTGTGCATACGACTGAAACGAGTCAGATGATTTTCATCGATACGCCAGGGATCCACAAGCCGAAGCACCAGCTCGGTGAACATATGATGAAAGTGGCAAGGAATACTTTGCGCGAAACGGAAGCCATCCTGTTTCTCGTCAACGTTTCGGAAGAGATCGGCCGCGGCGACGAGTATATCATCGAAATGCTTAGGAATACACGCACACCGATCATCCTCGTCCTCAACAAGATAGATCTGGTCCACCCGGACAAATTGATCGAACAGATCGAAGTATACAAGGATAAGCTGCCTTTCTCCGATATCGTGCCGATTTCTGCACTGCAGGGCAACAACATCGACAGGCTGCTCGAAGTTCTGGAATCCTACTTGCCGGAAGGGCCGATGTACTACCCTGAAGACAGGATCACCGATCACCCGGAGCACTTCATCGTCAGCGAACTGATCCGAGAGAAGGCACTGCACCTGACAAGTCAGGAGATTCCGCATGCCATCGGTGTTGAAGTCGAGCGGATGAAAGAGAATGATCAGGGACTGATCCATGTCCAGGCAACCATCTATGTGGAACGTGACTCGCAAAAAGGCATGGTCATCGGCAAGCAGGGCAAGATGCTCAAGGAAATCGGCCAGCTCGCCCGCATGGATATTGAAAACCTGCTCGGCAGCAAGGTCTACCTGGAACTATGGGTCAAAGTCCAGAAGGACTGGCGCAATAAATCACAATTCATCCGTTCACTCGGCTATCGTGACGAGGAGTACTAGAGAACGGGATGATCTATCAGCAGAAAGGTGTAATGATCCGGCAGGCCAGCTACAGCGAGTCCAGCCGGATCATTACCGTATTGACAGAGGACGGCAGCCAGGTGCCGCTGATGTCGAGAGGCTTCAATAAGCCGAAAAGTCCATTCATAGTCCTCAGGCAGGGGATAAAGGAAGCACTTTTCACCTACAACCGTTTCAAAGGCATCGGGACACTCAATGAAGTGGATGTCATCCAGCCGTTCAAAAAAGTGAATGGGGACTTTACGGTGTACACATACGGTTCCTATATCATGGAGCTCATTACACGGGCGCTGGAAGAGGATATGAAGCAGGACAGCTTCTACCGCCTGCTGATCCGGTCGTTCGGGCTTCTGGAAGCAGAGAGCGAGCCGGCAGGCGTCACGGCGTTCACTGCCATCAAGATGCTGCCGTACTATGGCGGGCAGATCAACGTCGACGAATGTGCAGTCTGCAAGACACGCGACAGGTCGCTGTTTACACACTACTCATTCAGTCACCACAGCGTCATCTGCTCACGATGTGCAGATGAGGAAACTGTCAGGCGGGCTGTCCCCGTCAGCAACCGTGTCCTCTATCTGGCCGGCTACATGAAGCATGTGCCGATCGATAATGTGGAATCCGTCAATATTTCAAAGGAGAATGGTAGGCTGCTCCTGTCATTCATTGAAATGATCTATGATGAATACACCGGCGTATACTTCAAATCGAGGCGGCTGATCAAATCGATGGAGGATGCCGGCCAATAATACTATAAAAGGCAAAATAAAAAAGAATGCGAGATTCTCTCCTCGCATTCTTTTTTACTGCTAGTATTTGATTTTCTGTTTCAGGAAGTCATTCAGTTCGTCAATCGCTACACGCGTCTGCTCCATCGTGTCACGGTCTCTTACTGTCACTTTGTTGTCTTCGAGGGAATCGAAGTCGAAAGTGATGCAGTATGGTGTGCCGATTTCATCCTGGCGTCTGTAGCGTTTGCCGATGGACTGTGATTCATCGAATTCGACATTGAATTCGCCGGCGATCTGTTCAAACACCTTGATTGCATCTCCGCTCAGTTTCTTGGACAGCGGCAGTACAGCAGCCTTGAACGGTGCAAGCTGTGGGTGGAATCTCAGTACGGTACGTGTTTCACCATTGTCCATCTCCTCTTCATCGTATGCATCGCATAGGAAGGCGAGGGCCACACGGTCGAGTCCGAGGGAAGGTTCGATACAGTATGGAATATACTTCTCGCCCGTTTCCTGGTCATGGTACGTGAAGTCTTCATTGGAGTGCTCCATATGCTGGCGCAGGTCGAAGTCGGTGCGGCTTGCGATGCCCCAGAGTTCGCCCCAGCCGAACGGGAATCTATATTCGATATCCGTCGTTGCATTGGAGTAGTGGCTGAGTTCATCTTCATCATGGTCGCGCAGTCTCGTATTGTCATCCGACATGTTCAGATCCTGCAGCCATTTTACGGCGAAGTCCTTCCAGTAGTTCTGCCACTCGATCTCTGTGCCCGGTTTGCAGAAGAACTCGAGCTCCATCTGATCAAATTCGCGCGTCCTGAAAGTGAAGTTGCCCGGTGTAATCTCATTACGGAACGATTTTCCGACCTGGCCGATACCGAACGGCAGCTTCTTGCGCATTGTGCGCTGTGCATTCTTGTAGTTGACGAATATGCCCTGTGCCGTTTCCGGTCTCAGGAAGATTTCGTTCGTGGAAGATTCGGTTACGCCCTGGAACGTCTTGAACATCAGATTGAACTGTCTGATGTCAGTGTAGTTGTGTGCCCCACAGATCGGGCATGTGATGTTGCGCTCCTCAATGATGCGCTTCATTTCATCAAAGCTGAGGCCGTCGGCAACGAAGGAATCGTCTTCCTTCTGGATGACATCTTCGATCAGCTTGTCTGCACGGTGCCTTGATTTGCACTCCTTGCAGTCGATCATCGGGTCGTTGAAGTTCCCGAGGTGACCGGAAGCTTCCCACGTCTTCGGATTCATCAGTATTGCAGCATCCAGTCCGACGTTGTATGGGGATTCCTGGATGAACTTCTTCCACCATGCCTGCCTGACGTTGTTCTTCAGTTCAACACCAAGTGGGCCGTAGTCCCACGTATTTGCAAGTCCACCATAGATTTCACTGCCTGGAAAGACAAATCCTCTCGTCTTCGCCAGATTCACAATTGTTTCCATTTCCATTCTGTTCGACTCCTTACATTTGAAATTGGGTCAAGTATGGTCGATAAATAACAAACGTCCCCGGATAACAGTACTGTTATCCGGGGACGAGCATAGCCCGCGGTTCCACCCCAATTAGTGTATACACTCCGCTTTTATATTTATCTGTAAAGTCATATGCCAGTTCAATGTTAAGCTCGCACCATCCTTAACTCGCTTCATCTAACATTATAGCCACTGTACAACTATTGTGCAAACTTTTGTCTATATTTCTTTATTCGTCTGAATGTATTATAATTGGGTATGTTGGGAGTGAGGGCATGGAACTGAATGAGAGACAAGAAAAAATACTCAAAATCGTAAAGCAGCATGGACCGATTACCGGCAGCAACATTGCCGAGCAGCTGTCTCTGACACGCGCCACACTGAGGCCGGACCTCGCAATACTGACTATGTCCGGTTACCTGGATGCACGGCCGCGCGTCGGCTATTTCTATACCGGAAAGGAAACGGAGGAAGTGATGACTTCCAAGATCCGGAATATTCTGGTGAGTGAAGTGCAGAGTCTGCCGATTCTGATCAAAGAGGATACTTCCATCTATGAAGCCATCGTCAAGATGTTTCTGGAAGATGTCGGCACACTTTATGCCATCGACGAAAAAAGAGGACTGGCGGGGGTTATTTCGCGCAAAGATCTTCTCCGGGGTACGATGGGGGCGAATGATATAGAAAAAACGCCTGTCAGCGTCATCATGACACGCAAACCGAATATCACAATCTGCTACCCGAACGACCTGCTGATCTACGCAGCCAACCAGCTGATAGAGAAGCAGATCGACTCACTGCCGGTCGTCGAAACACAGGATGGTGTCGATCAGGTGATCGGCAGGGTGACCAAAACCACCATTACAAGAGTATTTGTCAATCTCATGGAATAAGGAAGTGTTTTAATGTCGAATATAAAAGTGATCATCGCTTCGGACTCGGTAGGTGAAACCGGCGAACTAGTGGCCAAGGCATGCCTGTCACAGTTCAATATCGAAGAGTCCGATGATGTGCTGATCCGATATCCATATATAGAGAGTGAGGACAACGTGGACGATGTCATCGACCTCGCCAAAAGCAAGAAGGCCATTGTCGTGTTTACCATCATTACGCCAGAACTCAGAAAATACATCAAGCAGGAGCTGGTAACCGAAAACGTCCCTTCAGTGGATATCATGGGACCGCTCATGAACATTCTTGAAGGACAGTCGGAAGAAGCGCCGTACTACGAACCGGGGCGTGTGCACCGGTTGGATGAAGACTATTTCAAGAAGATCGAAGCGATTGAATTTGCAGTCAAGTATGATGATGGCAAGGATGCCAGTGGGCTGGACAAGGCGGATATCGTACTGATCGGTGTATCCAGAACATCGAAGACACCACTGTCACAGTACCTTGCGCATAAGAAGTACAAAGTCATGAACGTTCCGCTCATGCCTGAAGTGACCCCGCCGAAGGAGCTTTTCCAGGTGGATCCGAAGAAGTGTGTCGGTTTGAAGATAAACCCGGTATCACTGAACAAGATCAGAAAAGAGAGGCTGGCCCAGCTCGGCCTGAAGGATACGGCAAGTTATGCCAATGATAAACGGATCCAGGAGGAACTCGAATACTTCAATGAGGTAATCGGCAAGATCGGCTGTCCTGTCATTGATGTATCCGAAAAGGCAATTGAGGAGACAGCCAACCAGATCCTGAACCATGTAGAAGGACGTTTGAATATTAAGGGATGATGTGATTGAGAATACCAGATGAAACAGTAGAAGCAGTTAAACAGGGGACCGACATCACCGAACTGGTTTCCAGTTATATCAAACTGGAAAAGCGCGGGCGAAACTATGTCGGTCTCTGCCCGTTCCATAACGAAAAGACACCGTCCTTTACAGTCAGCCCGGACAAGCAGATATGCCATTGCTTCGGCTGCAAGAAGGGCGGCAACGTGCTCCAGTTCTATATGGAAGTTGAAAATGTATCTTTTGCCGAAGCAGTGCGCAAGCTCGGCAAGCCGCTTGGTGTGGAAATTGCGGCTGCCGAAGAGAGTGCCAGTGACAGCGAAATACAGCTCATCAAGATACATGAATATATGACGGATCTCTACCATCATATACTCATGCACACCAAAGAGGGCGAGGAAGCACTCAAATATCTGGAAGATAGGGGATTCACCCCTGAGATCATCCGCAAGGAGAAGATCGGTATCGCACCCGACATGCGGGACTTCACTAAAAATGCGCTTTCCGATAAGGGGTTCAGTCTGGAGCTTGCCTTCCAGGCCGGCATCATTTCCAGGAATGAAGAGAATTTCTCCTACTATGATCGCTTCAACGGCAGAATAATGATACCGATCCGTAACCACCAGGGCTATATCGTCGGCTACACCGCAAGAAGTGTGGATGGCCGGGAGCCGAAGTACCTTAATACACCGGAGACTTCCATTTTTCAGAAAAGGCGTCTGCTCTATAATTTGAGCGATGCCCGCAAGGATATCAGAAAACAGGATGAAGTCATTCTGATGGAAGGGCACCTCGACATCGTCAAAGTGAAGATGACCAGTGTCGGCAACGTCATCGGCCTGATGGGTACTGCGCTCAGTGAGCAGCATATCCAGTCGCTGAACCGCCTGGCATCGAATGTCACCCTGATGTTCGATGGCGATGATGCCGGCCAGAATGCACAGCTGTCGCTTGGTGCCGATCTGCTTGAAGCCGGCCTCAATGTCTTCGTCATCTCCATGCCGAAAGGGATGGACCCGGACGAATATATCGAAAAGAATGGAAAAGTGGCTTTTGAAAACCTTGTCAAAAATGAAAAACGTCATTACATCCACTTCAAGGCGGAGTACCTGCTTGAAGAGAGCATGAACAATGACATGGCATTTTCGAACAATATCCGCACTTTGACCGAACACCTTAAATACGTCGGAGATCAGGTGATCAAAGACCGTCTGATCCAGCATATCAGCCAGCTCTACAAGGTGGATCGCCAGTCGATCGAGCAGAATGTCCCGACGCCTTCCTATGATCATGCTCCAAGAACGGTGGCGCAGCCACGGCAGAAACAGCCGCCGCTCCGGGAGCGCAAGGAGCGCTATCTGCTGCGTGCACTGATGAAGGATAAGAGTCTTTTGGTGAATTTCGAGAATAATATAGATGAAGAAGTATTAACCACACCTGTTTATTATGTTATATTTAAAGGGTTGTGCAGATATTTTGACAAGTATGATGAATTTGATATATCATCATTCAGCCAATATATTGAAGGAGAGCATTTCAGCAGTGCGATGGAAGTCGACGCTCTGATCATCCATGACGATATCACGACAGAGGAAGTCAATGATTATATAGAAGACTTAAGTGGTATTAGGAATAGTGAGAAAGAGAAGCAGCTCCTGCTTCTCAAGCTGCAGGACGCAGAGAACAGCAATGATGATGAACTCCAGGCAAGATTGGTACAGCAGTTGAACGAAATCAACAGTCGCTATAAAAGGTGAGTGTGAAGTCTGAATAGGAGGGCTTTAAATGGCAGACAAAAATATACAGACAACCGAAACGAAAGATGTCGAACTGTTCACTTCAGTGGAACAAGTCAAAAATCATCTCGTAGAGAAAGGGAAGACACAAGGTCATCTATCCCACGAAGAGATTGCAGATAAATTGTCCAGCTTCGAACTGGATGCAGATGCAATGGACGAGTTTTTCGATGAAATCAATGAAAATGACATCCAGCTGATCAATGAAAAGGATGCAACAGATGCAGATGAAAAGCTTAACCTGCATGATATGAGTGCACCACCGGGTGTAAAGATCAATGACCCGGTCAGAATGTACCTCAAGGAAATCGGACGTGTGGATCTGCTCAGTGCCCAGGAGGAAATCGAACTGGCGAAGCGCATCGAGCAGGGTGACGAAGTGGCAAAAAGCCGGCTGGCCGAAGCCAACCTCCGCCTTGTCGTCAGCATCGCAAAGCGCTACGTCGGTCGCGGCATGCTGTTCCTCGACCTGATCCAGGAAGGAAATATGGGTCTGATCAAGGCCGTTGAGAAGTTCGACTTCTCCAAAGGCTTCAAATTCTCCACCTATGCAACATGGTGGATTAGACAGGCCATCACGCGTGCGATTGCCGACCAGGCGCGTACCATCCGTATACCGGTGCATATGGTCGAGACAATCAACAAGCTGATTCGTGTCCAGCGCCAGCTCCTTCAGGATCTTGGCCGTGAACCGACACCGGAAGAGATTGGTGAAGAAATGGATCTTCCTGCAGACAAAGTCAGGGAAATCCTCAAGATTGCACAGGAGCCAGTCTCCCTTGAAACGCCGATTGGCGAAGAGGATGACAGCCACCTGGGTGATTTCATCGAAGACCAGGAAGCACAGAGCCCATCCGACCATGCAGCATACGAACTGCTTAAGGAACAGCTTGAAGATGTACTCGATACACTTACAGACCGTGAAGAGAATGTATTGAGGCTGAGATTCGGTCTGGATGATGGCAGAACCCGCACACTCGAAGAAGTGGGTAAAGTATTTGGCGTGACACGCGAACGGATCAGACAGATTGAAGCAAAAGCCCTGAGAAAACTGAGACATCCGAGCAGAAGCAAGAGATTGAAAGATTTCATGGATTGATTTTAAGTTTATATGGTGTAATATTTTCGAAAAAATCTTTTGACTTTGCTCATATTTAATATACAATTATAGATGTGAATATGTATATGGATAGAGATTAGGGAGGTTTTTTTATGAATCGTAATCCGATCGTGCCTTTTATACTTATCATCTTCCTTGGCATCGGCCTTGTGTTCTTGCTCTCTTCTCAAGGAGCAACTACTGACGAAGAAGGCGGAGGCGAAGACGTTGCCAGCGAAGAAGGTAGTGGTGAAGGCGGAGAAAGCGCAGGAGGCGAAGGTGGCGGTGCTGCTGCTGGAGACTTTGATGCTGAAGGATTTGCACGTGATAACTGTGCTTCTTGTCACGGTCAGGACTTCTCAGGCGGAATGGGACCTGCACTTGCAGGAACAAGTCTTTCTGTTGAGGAGTTCAGTACTGTAGTAAGAGAAGGTCGTGGTGCTATGCCATCATTCAGTCAGGATCAGATCGCTGACGAACAGTTGACTGCACTTCATGAATTCTTATCAAGCCAATAATCAAATGCAGACTTCCACACGCCTTGTGTGGAAGTTTTTATTTTTATCAGATGGAGGCAACCTAATGCTGGATGAAAGATTACAGAGAGTTTCAGAGTTTATAACAGGCAGAAAAATGCTGGATATCGGTTCGGATCACGCCTATCTTCCCATTGAAGCGGTATCGAGAGGCATCGTCCAGTATGCAATCTGCGGGGAAGTGGTAAAGGGGCCATATGAATCTACAGTCAGGAACATCGAGAGGGAGAACATGACGGACAGAATCGAAGCCAGATTCGGCTCCGGTCTTGAAGTTGCAAAGCCTGAGGACGCTGTCGACACAGTTACCATCTGTGGAATGGGCGGACCGCTCATTGCAGATATTCTTCAGAGTGGCTTTGATCATCTTGGTGGATTCCCGAGACTTGTACTTCAGGCAAACACCCATACATATCCGGTCAGAAAGGTGCTTGTTGCCCTTGGATATGAAATCATCGAGGAGACGGTCATTCAGGATGGCCACCACTTCTATGAGATCATCGTGGCAGAAGAAGGAAGGGCGGATTACAGCGAGACGGCACTTACTTTTGGTCCGATCCTACTCGACAAGCGTGAAGCAGCGTTTATTGAAAAGCTGCAAAGGGAACTTGAACATCAGCAGAACATCTACGAAAGCCTTAAAAATAATTCTTCCAATACGACGAGGCTTGATGAGGTTGCAGCAACGATTCATACGCTGAAAGGAGTGCTTGAACAGTGAAAGTTGGAGAACTGATGACCATACTCGATGAAATTGCACCATTTAAGGATAGCGAAAAATGGGACAACACAGGACTGCTTGTCGGAAACGGTGAAGATGAAGTGACAGGCATATTGACAACGCTCGACTGCGCGCACGAAACAGTGGATGAAGCCATCGAAGTCGGGGCGAACGTCATCATCGCCCATCATCCGCTGATTTTTCCCAACGTCAACCAGGTTGTCGAGTCGGGCGTCGGGGCCGTCATCCGGCATCTGATCAGAAACGACATCTCTCTGATCGCCATGCACACCAATCTTGACCACCAGCCTGAAGGTGTCAGCCATATGATTGCTGCTGTGCTCGGCGTGGCTGAGACGGAAGTACTGATCAAGCATGAGTACTTCTATAAGAAGCTCCGTGTCAATATACCAAAGGAGAATGCCGAACAGCTGAAGCAGGACCTGGTGCACGCTGGTGTCGGCCATCAGGGCGACTACTCGGAATGCTTTTTCCAGTATCCCGTAAAGGGCCAGTTCAGGCCAGGGTATGCCGCCGATCCTCACATCGGCACGCAAGGCGAACTGGAACACGTTGATGAGTACATTGTGGAAGCCATCTTCGAAGCAGCCCATGAGAAACAGGTGATTGAAGCGCTTGTTGCTTCCCATCCGTATGAAGAGCCCGCCTATGATGTACTGACATTGAAAAAGCCGAGTGACAAGGGACTGGGTGTCAAATTCGACTATAGTGGTACGCTTACGGATCTGGTTGCTCTGATCAGGGATAGAACAGGCCATCCGGTCGTCAATGTCGTTGACGCCGGCAACGACGGCATCAAGAAAGTCGGCATCATCGGGGGATCCGGAATGAGCTATATCAGCGAAGCATTTTCGGAAGGGATCGATGTACTGATCACCGGAGATGTTAAATATCATGAAGCATATGATGCCAAACTGGCTGGAAGATCAATTATTGATGCGGGCCACTATATCGAGGCCCTTATGGCAGAAGGAATGAAAAAGCTGATAGAGAAGCGGACGGACATCAGCGTCCACGCCACTGAAATCAATACCAGCCCATTCGAATAGCAGAAGAATGGCCCTCGGAGCTTTGGCTCCGAAGGCCATTTTCTATTCCATGATCTTTACAGGTTTTGCTTTCTTGATTTTCGGCAGTATTTTATCTTTCGGCACCGTCGATACAGGTTCATTCGGTGTCTTTTCATCATAGTCCTTGATATAGTCGATGACTTCCTTGACGATTGGTGTCGGCGTGGAGGCACCAGCTGTAATGGCAACACTGCCGATTCCCTCGAGCCATTCATTCTTAAGTTCACTTAATGAACTGATGCGATGGGCGTTCGTATGTGCAATCTCCTTCGACACTTGCGCGAGCCTGTTGGAGTTGTTGCTTTTCGGATCTCCGACGACAATCAGCAGATCTGCTTCCTTGGCCTGTTCCGCCACTGCTTCCTGGCGTACTTGTGTCGCCAGACAGATCTCCTTATGCACTTCGATATGAGGAAACTGTATTTTCAGCTGATCCATCAGATGGCTGACATCCCATTGGCTCATCGTCGTCTGGTTGGTTACAATCAGCTTCTTATCGATCAGATCGTCCGGCAGTGACTTTACATCGTCGATGGTTTCAACGAGGTGGACATTATCCGGAGCAACGCCGATGGCGCCTTCTGGTTCCGGGTGACCTTTCTTGCCGACATAGATGACGTCATATCCATTGGCCGTCTTCTCCCGGATGAGCTGGTGGGTCACTTCAACGTCCGGACACGTCGCATCGATGCACGTCAGTCCTTTCTCCTTGGCTCTCGCCTTGACCTGCGGAGAGACGCCATGAGCAGTAAAGATAACAGTGCCTTCATCGATGCCTTCCAGAATCTCAAGCCTGTTGGCACCGTCCAGTGTGCGGATGCCATCCTCTTCGAATGCATCTGTAACATGCTTGTTGTGCACGATCATGCCGAGTATATATATTGGTCGGGGCAGCGTCTTGTCCATGGACGCATTCCTGGCAATCACCATTGCATCCACAACACCATAACAGTACCCGCGCGGGCTAATTTTAATAATATCCATGAAGTCTATTCCTCCCTTGATTCCATTATAACCAAAATCCCACAATTTTTAAATCATCACGCAGTATGAATGATGTGTGGCTTAACACCTTCTTTTCAGTTATAATATAAGCTGAGTTTATTAAAGAAATCAGGTGAAACCATGAGTAGTGCTTTTAAAAGGTTCCAATTCAGCGATCAGATGCTGAATGCAATCGAACGCATAAATTTTACACACCCCACCCTGGTACAGGAGCGTGTGATACCAAAAGTATTCAAAAAAGAAAACGTCGTGGCACAATCAGAGACAGGGAGTGGCAAGTCCCACTCATTCCTGCTGCCGATCGTCCATGAAATCGATACGGAGAAATCCCATACACAGGCAGTCATACTTGCACCGACAAGAGAACTGGCCAAACAGCTCTATCAGATGACGAATGAACTGCTGGAATCCTTCCCGGAAATCAGTGCAGCCGCCTTCATCGGAGGGACGGACATCGAGCGGGATGTACAGAAGGCATCGAAGTCCCCGCACATCGTAATCGGGACACCGACGCGCATCAAGGACCTGAGGGATAAAGGGGGATTGAATCTCCATGCGGTCGAGAGTCTGGTCATAGACGAAGCAGACCTGATGATCGATCTCGGCTTCCTCGAACAGATCGACAGCATCGCGTCGACTGTCAGTGAATCCTGCCAGTTCCTCGTCTTCTCGGCCACCATTCCGGAAGCTTTGAGGATCTTTCTCAGAAAGTACATTGGTGAGACCGAAATCATCATCATCGACCAGCCGAAGAACAAGGCGTCGATCCATTACAGCCTTGTGCCTGTAAAAGGGGACGACAAAGCTGGGAAAGTACTCGCTCTGACAAGGAATATCACGCCGTACATCGGCCTGATATTCGCCAATTCGAAAGATCGTGCAGACGAACTGTTCGAATATCTCAACAGCAATGGCGTCAATGTCGGCCTCTTCCATGGAGGTCTGAAACCGAGGGAACGGACGAAGGAGATCAAGAAGATCCGTGAGCTTGAATACGTCTGGGTCGTCGCGAGTGATCTCGCAGCGAGAGGCCTCGATATTGATGGTGCATCGCATGTCATCAATTTTGATATTCCCAAGGATATTGAATTCTTTACACACCGCGTCGGTCGTGTCGGCAGAGGCGAGTACACCGGCAATGCAATTACGCTCTATACCCCGGATGAGGAGTATCTGGTCAATGCACTGGAGAGCAAAGGCTACAAGTTTGTTCATGAAGATATCCGCAAAGGCGAACTTGTTGAAATAAAATCCAGAACCCAGCGTGCCAGAAGGAAGCGCCAGGAAGGCAATCTCGAGAGCCAGCTTTCACACAGAGTGAAAAAACCGAAGAAGGTCAAGCCGGGCTACCGACGGAAGATGAAATACGAACTTGATACACTGAAAAAGCAGGAACGGATGAAACATGCGAAGAGCAGAAAGAAAAAAAGATAGCAACATAGAAAGGTGAATGAGATGCTGATAGGATCACATGTTTCCATGAGTGGAAAGAAAATGCTCGAGGCGGCAAGCATATCCGCAAAGAGCTACGGGGCGAACACATTCATGATCTACACGGGTGCGCCCCAGAATACAAGAAGAAAAAAAGTGGAAGATCTGAACATCGAAGCCGGGAAGCGGCATATGGCCGACAATGGCATTTCTAATATTGTCGTCCATGCACCATACATCATCAACATTGCGAACTCTGAACGTGAAGGTGTATTCGACCACGGCGTCGAATTTCTGCAGGAAGAGATTGTACGTACCGAACACCTCGGTGCCAAGCAGATTGTGCTGCACCCGGGCAGCCATGTCGGCACAGGCGCCGAGCGTGGCATCCAGTCCATCATCGAAGGACTGAATGAAGTACTGACGAACGACCATGATGTCCAGATTGCCCTTGAGACGATGGCAGGCAAAGGTTCGGAAGTCGGGCGCACTTTCGAAGAGCTTGCCGAAATCATCAATGGGGTGACAAACAACGAGCGCCTGAGTGTATGTTTCGATACGTGCCACGTCCACGACGCGGGATATGATATCGTCAATGATTTTGATGGCGTACTCGAATCATTCGACCGCATCGTCGGCAAAGACCGGATCAAAGTACTGCACATCAACGACTCGAAAAATGAAGTCGGCGCACATAAGGACCGTCACGAAAATATCGGTTTCGGCCATATCGGTTTTGATGCACTCTCCTATATCATCAACCATCCAGAGTTCGAAGCTGTACCCAAGATTCTTGAAACACCGTTTGTCGGACCGAACAAGAAAAGCAGAATGGCACCATACAAGCATGAGATTGAAATGATCAGAAGCGGCCAGTTCAACCCTTCCCTTAAAGAAGAGATCAATCCGATGATGATCGAGCAGGAACAGCATTAATGGAGGACCAGGATACTCGGGTGGGTATCCTGGTTTTACTTCGTAATCATTCCTATTTACAAAACGTAACGATTCCTTTATAATACTGTAATGATTAAAAATAAAGGAGACAACGTGATGGAACATCCGATATTTGAACTGAAAAATATCTCCTACACTTATAAAGATAAACTCGAAACCACACCTGCTCTTAGAAATATCAACCTGAAAGTCCATGAAGGCGACTTTGTTGCACTTGTCGGACCGAACGGTTCAGGCAAGACGACACTGCTGAAGCTGATACTCGGTGTACTTCGGCTGCAGACGGGCGAAATCAACATCAATGGCAAGAGCATACGCGCCTATCAGTCCTGGCAGGAGGTCGGCTACGTATCACAGAAGTCCAACAGTTTCAGCAAAGGATTTCCTGCGACAGTGGGGGAAGTCGTGCTCAGCGGTCTGACAAAAGAAAAAGGGCTGTTCAAGCGTTTCAACAGAAACGACCGCCAGAAGCTGAAGGAAGTCCTCGAGCTGTTGAATATCAGCCATCTCGAGAACAAGAACATATCCCTCTTGTCCGGTGGACAGACGCAGCGTGTCTTCATTGCAAGAGCCCTGATCAATAACCCGTCGATTCTTGTACTGGATGAGCCGACTGTCGGCATCGATGCCAAGCACGTAAAGGAATTCTATGATGTACTATTCAAGCTTAAATCCCAGTCGGTGACGATTCTGCTCGTCACCCATGATATCGGAGTTGTCGTCGATCATGCGGATGAAGTGGCATGTCTGAATGAGCACCTTCATTTCCATGGTACCAATAATGAGTTCAAAAACCTTGGTGAGGCCGAACTTTCCAAAATCTACGGTTTCCCGCTGCAACTTGTCAGTCATGACCATGAAAGGAGTACTACCAGTGATACAGGCGCTTATTGACTATGATTTCATCCGCTACTCTTTCATCAGTGGTCTGATTGCAGGGCTTATTGCACCATTGATCGGCACGTTCATCGTCATCAGAAGACTATCTTTGATTGCTGATGCCCTGAGCCACGTGACACTCGGCGGCATTACGTTTGGCGTCTATCTTTCGTCACTCGTCGGCATGACGATCAATCCGCTGATTACAGGCATTGTATTTTCGGTATTCGGTGCACTCGGCATTGAACGTCTGCGCAGTGTATATAAGCACTACCAGGAACTTGCCATACCGATCATCATGAGCTTCGGCGTGGCACTCAGTGTGCTGTTCCTGTCCCTGGCTGACGGCTTCAACCAGGATCTGTTCGGGTACCTCTTCGGCAGCATCAGTGCAGTACAGTTCTTCGATCTCATCCTGATTGCAGTGATCGGCATCGTTGTCCTCATCTTCATCTATCTGCTATATAAGGAAATGTTTCTTGTTTCATTTGACGAAGAGTATGCAGATGTCATGAACATCAGCAAGTGGATCCACTTCCTGTTCATCATCGTTGTCGCACTCGTCATCAGTGCGTCAATGCGGATTGTCGGCATACTGCTTGTCAGTGCCCTGATGACATTGCCTGTGGCAGCAGCAATGCGTGTGACTTCAAGCTTCAAGCAGCTGATGGTCATGAGTGTCGTATTCGGTGAACTGGCTGTGATTGCCGGCCTGTTCATGAGTTTCCACCTGGATGTCTCTCCAGGTGGCACAATCGTACTTGTTTCCCTCGCACTGCTTGCCGTAACCATTATTCTTGACCGGATAGGAGTGAAGCGACGTGGCCAACCAACTGAATCAGTATAAAGATAAACTGAAGGAGAACAGTCTCAAGATCACGCAGAAAAGAATGCGCATGATCGAGCTGTTCCTCGACGAAAACAGATATCTGAGTGCCAAAGATGTCCAGGAGCTGCTGAAGGACGAGTATCCGGACATCAGCTATGATACAATCTACCGCAACCTGTACACCCTGAAAGATATCAATGTGCTGGAGCAGACAACACTATCAGGCGAGATGCACTATAAAATTTCATGCACAACACACCACCATCATCATTTCATCTGTGACGAATGCGGCGTGACACGAGTCATCCACTACTGTCCGGTGCAGCAATGGGAGAATGAGCTGGATGATGTTGAAATCAGAAACCATAAAGTGGAACTGTATGGCCTATGCGGCGAATGCAAGAAGACCAGGACTTAAAAGTTCTGGTCTTTTTTATGTTGACACCACTGTACATATTGTATATATTAAGTATATACAATATAAACGGAGGTGATGCGATGAACATCCGAATATCAAATCAAAGCGATATCCCCATCTATGAACAGCTGAAAGGGGAGATCATCCGGCTGATCATGAATGGTGAGCTGAGACCAGGAGACCCCCTGCTGTCGATGCGCTCACTCGCCAAGGAACTGAGTATCAGCATCATTACCACCAAACGGGCCTATCAGGATCTCGAAGCATCCGGCTACGTATATTCTGTCGTCGGCAAGGGCACATTCGTCAGTGAACAGAATGCTGAAAACAGAAGAGAGCAGGTACTTGTAGAAATTGAGAAGAAGATCCAGGACCTGCTGAAGACAGCCAGACAGATCGACCTTTCCGTAGAAGAACTTGCAGAAATGATCAAAGTCATGGAGGATGAGGACAAATGAATGCAATCACTGTCACAGGACTGAATAAAAGTATGGGCGGTTTCAAGCTGGAAGACGTTGATATGAATATTAGGAAGGGCTACATTACAGGACTGATCGGTGAGAACGGTGCGGGCAAGTCCACAGTAATCAATCATATATTGTCATTGAAAAAGCAGGATAGTGGAGATATCAATGTGCTTGATCAGGATCAGGAAGAAGAAAGAACAGAGCTGCTGAATCAGATTGGCCTGGTATTTGCCGAAGACCGGCTGCCACAGAATGTGACACCAGGCAGATTGAGCAGACTGCTCCACACTTTCTATGACGAATGGAACAATGAAACATTCCAAACGTACTTGCAGACATTTAATGTCAAAACAGACAGGAAAATAAAATATCTGTCCACTGGCGAGAAAGTCAAACTTTCCATTGCCATTGCACTGAGCCATAATGCAGAGCTCCTGATTCTGGATGAGCCGACGTCCAATCTCGATCCGACATTCCGCATGGAACTGCTTGAAATACTGCAGGAACTGATGATTGATGAGGAGATGACAATTCTTTTCAGTACGCATATCACATCCGACCTTGATAGGATTGCCGATTACATCATCATGATCGATGACGGAAAGAAACTGTTCGAAATGGAGAAGGAAGCGCTGTTTGAGACTTACAGGAAAGTGAAGGGCAGCATGGACATGCTTGACGATGAGACCGAATCGCTGCTCATCGGTACGACAAGGAATTCACTTGGCTTTGAAGGAATGTCGAAAGAATACGAAGCGTTCCGGGAATTGTATGGAAATAAAGTTGTAGTGGAGCCTATTACAATAGATGAAATCATGTACTACATCAAAAAGGAGAAAAGGGGTTTTGATCATGTATAAGCAGCTTGTGCTGAATCTTTTCCATTCCAGATGGATCTGGTATGTCGGTATTGCGACTATCATCATAAATGTCATTACAGCTCTGCTGCCATCGGATGTCCAGCCGATCATTCTGCAGTTTACAAGCATATTGAACTTTGTTTCAATCATATTTACAACCTCGTCGTATTTGAGCATCCATGATTTTATGAGAAAAAATAACAACCATCATTTTTTCTATACACTGCCGAATAACAAGAAGGAAATGCTGAAAGGGGAGTATGTCTATTACATCATGATGCTGATTCTGACTTCACTGATTGCAGGGAGCTACCTCACCACAACTAAAGAGATGTACTATATCTATGGATTTATAATGATTATAGGTGTCAGCCTGATTGTGATGAATCTGTACTACTTCGGCTTTGTGAAATACTGGATGCGCTACGTCTTTACAGGATACTTCCTCTATGGAGTGCCAGTAATCATCACTTATTTCTTTCATTTCCTACCTTTAATAAACGTCAATGAAATGGATCGCACATTACCCGGTTTCGATATATTTCTATATCACGTCCCAATCTATACGCTCGCTATCGGCATCATCATGTTTGTTGCGACATACTTCATCAACAGGCGTAACATTACCAAATATGACATGATATAAAAGAAGTCCTCCAAACCAAAGTTTGGAGGACTTCTCATTTCTCTATCTATTTAGCAGCTTCTGCTTCTTCTTTTGTCTTGCGTTCTTTTTCGTAGTGTTCTTCTGCAAGGATATCGATTTCCTTCTTCAGTTCCTCGACCATAATCTCCTCCGGCACTTTTCTTACCGTTTTGCCATGCATGAAGAGGAGTCCCTCGCCACGCGCACCGGCGATGCCGATGTCTGCTTCGCGTGCTTCACCTGGTCCGTTGACCGCACAGCCGAGTACCGCCACTTTGAGCGGTGCCTTGATGGTGGAGATGTACTCCTCGACTTCGTTCGCAATGGAAATCAGGTCGATTTCGATACGGCCGCAGGTCGGGCAGGCGATGAGTGTCGCTGCGTTGCTTGCGAGGCCATAGCTTTTCAGCAGTTCCTTCGCTACTTTGATCTCTTCGACCGGATCGGCAGAAAGTGAGATGCGCATCGTGTTGCCGATGCCTTTGGAGATGATGGCACCGAGTCCGGCAGCACTTTTTACGGTACCGGCAAACAGTGTACCACTTTCCGTAATACCGAGGTGGAGCGGATAGTCGAATGCTTTCGCCGCTTTCTCGTACGCTTCGATTGCCAGGTTGACGTCCGATGCCTTCATAGACACGATGATGTCATGGAAGTCGAGGTCTTCGAGTATCTTGATGTGGTGCAGAGCACTCTCGACCATGCCGTCGGCTGTCGGATAGCCATATTTCTTGATGATGTGGCGTTCAAGACTTCCGGCATTGACGCCGATACGGATCGGAATGCCTTTGGCCTTGCAGGCTTCAACGACTGCTTCGACTTTCTCACGCTTACCGATGTTACCCGGGTTGATACGGATCTTGTCCGCACCGCCTTCAACAGCAAGCAGTGCGAGTTTATAATCAAAGTGAATATCTACAACAAGTGGAATGTTAATCTGTTTTTTTATTTCCGGGATAGCCAGTGCATCTTCTTCTTTAGGACATGCGACACGTACAATCTGACATCCTGCTTCTTCTAGACGAAGAATTTCCGCGACTGTTGCTTCGACATCGTGAGTTTTCGTCGTCGTCATGCTCTGGATGATGATTTGATCGGCACCGCCAATGGTGACATCGCCGACTTTGACCGGTCTTGTATTAGTACGGTGTGTAATTTGAGACATAACCAAACTCCTCATATTATATGATTCTCTAAATCAATAGCTATTATACTAGATATGAAATAAAAATGTAAACGTTGCGCCTTCCAAAGGCATCTATTTCATTGCAGGAAGCTTCCTATAATAATGGAAGTAGAAGGGTAGTGTGGCCAGGTAGATCCACCATGGAGTCAATCCTGCAGCCAGCTGAATGCCGATTATCGGTATCAGTGCCAGGACAGTGGCAAAGGTGGAAAATTTGAACCAGTTCATGAACCGTGACTTTTTCCTGAGTACGGAGGAGATGAGATGCATGGCATAAACTCCGATGGACAGAAGTATGACGGCAAAGAACATGATGACTGCTGTATAGAAGACGACATAGACAGCGACATAGAAATAGAGGCTTGAAGTCTGCTGCTCGATGAATGTTTCAAGATCCTCATTGTTTTCGACCTGGCTGATATATGAATAGTCGAAGCCACCTCCCTGTACATCCCGTATGTATATGCCGTCTTTCAGAAATCCGATGAGAACCTCCCGGTCCGCACCGGTCATATCCCCGGTAGATCTACTTCCGCTGAATAGGATACTGCTGCCGTGGATCTGGATGGTCTTTGATTCCCCGACATATTCGCCATCCACAATGGAAAACTCGGGTATCTCGGACTCGATGCTGGTGAGACTCGTTGTGGCGCTGACACTCTGGAATAATGAAATGATATTCGGCAGGGCGATCATCAACGAGATGAGCAGTATATTAATGAGCATATGCTTGAAATTGGCAGTTCGGAAAAGGGGGTACTTGTTGAGAGTCAAAAATCTTTTATAGAAAGTAAAAAATTTCATTACGTCACGCTTCTTTCTGATACTTGGATGTTTCCTGTGGCTTTCAAATTCATACCATGGTCTGAAAAGTACGATGGAAACAGGCAATACATTTGTTATTTTAACATCGAATTGATATATTTGGTATGTAAACAATTAACTATGGAGGGGAATTAACTATGGCTTTTGAACTACCAGAACTACCTTATGCATACGATGCATTGGAACCTAACATTGACAAAGAAACTATGGAAATTCACCACACAAAGCACCACAACACTTATGTAACAAAACTGAATGATGCAGTAAAAGGTACGGACCTTGAAAACAAGTCCATTGAAGAAATCATCAGCAACCTTGACTCTGTTCCTGAAGACAAGAAGACTGCAGTGAGAAACAATGGTGGTGGTCACCTGAACCACTCCATGTTCTGGCAGCTGCTTACTCCGGAATCCAAAGAAGTTTCCGGTGAAATCAAAGATGCAATCGAATCCAAATTCGGTTCTTTCGACAAGTTCAAAGAAGAATTTGAGGCTGCAGGCGCAGCACGTTTCGGTTCAGGCTGGGCTTGGCTCGTTGTAAACAACGGAGAGCTTGAAATTGTCTCCACACCTAACCAGGACAATCCTGTTTCAGATGGCAAGACACCAATTCTTGGCGTAGACGTATGGGAGCACGCATACTACCTGAAATATCAGAACAAGCGTCCTGAATATCTGAAGGCATTCTGGAATGTCGTCAACTGGGACAAGGTAAACGAACTCTACAGCAATGCAAAATAATTTTTATTATCAGAGCGGGGATTCCCGCTCTTTTTTTGTTTGTTTTCAATTTCCCTCATGATTATGTGGTAGAATAGCGATACATATTTTAAGTGGAAGAAGGAATGAGTGGAATTGAAACGTGCAAAAACAAAAAGCCTTGAGGCGATAAATAGGCAAGTCATGAAATCAAGGATCAACATCATCATGCTGATTGTATTTCTGCTCTGTCTACTTCTCATATTCCGCCTCGGCTACCTCCAGATTGTAAAAGGTGATGAGTATCAGGAGGAAATTGCCAATGAGCAGTACGTGGAAATCAACCAGAGTGTACCCAGAGGCGAAATATATGATAGAAATGGCAACCTGCTGGTCGGAAATGCCTCAAAGAAGGCGATCTATTTTACACGTCATAGAAATATGGCATCCGGTGAAATTATGGATGTCGCAGCTGAACTCAGTACATATCTTGATATGGAGACAGAAAACCTGTCTTTAAGGGACAAGCAGGACTACCTGATCAGCATGTACCCTGACGAAGTCGAGGCACTGATGTCAAATGAGCAGACACTGCTTGATAATGGCAACATCTCACAGGAACAGTTCAACCAGGAGCTCTACCAGCGTATTACTGAAGAACAGATTTCAGGCATCCTTACTGAAGAAGATCTGAACACAATCGCCATCTATGTCGAAATGGTCAATGCACGTGAACTGAATCCAGTCGTTGTAAAAAGTGATGGGGTGACGGAAGAGGAGTTCGCAGAAATCAATGAGTCGCTTGATTCGCTGGAAGGGATATCGACTGGCATGGACTGGGAACGGGACTACCCTTATGGTGATACACTCCGTACCGTTCTCGGGGAAGTATCATCCTCCGAGGAGGGGCTGCCGAGAGAACTGCTGGACTATTATATGGCACGTGGCTACTCCCGTAATGACAGGGTAGGCAAGACCTATCTCGAATACCAGTACGAAAATATACTGCGCGGCAAAAAGGAGCAGGTCAAATTCACAACAGACAAATCAGGAGAAATCATCAATCGTGAGGTTGCGATTCGAGGAGAGCCGGGTGACAATCTTTATTTGACTATCGATATCGATCTTCAGCTCGAACTGGAGGCACTGGCCGAGCACCATCTCACTTCTTTGCGGGATATGGCAGAGGAGATACAGGAGAGAAACAGCAGAACCGGGGAAATCGACTATACCATCATCCCTGAATATCTGGATACGGTTGTACTTGTCGTACAGGATCCAAATAACGGGGATATACTTGCCATGGTCGGGAAGCAGCTGGATGATGAAGGCAATATCATCGATTATCACTACGGTGCGCTGACATCGACCTATGCCGTGGGATCTTCAGTGAAAGGAGCCACGGTCGCCACAGGCTATCAGAATGAGGTCATCGAACCAGGAGAGACGCTGATTGATGAACCACTGGACTTCGCAGGCGGAACCCAGACGATCAGTTCCTTCTTCAATAGAACCGGGCAGGTGGCGATTGATGATCAGGAAGCACTGATGGTATCATCAAACGTCTATATGATGAAAATTGCTCTACGGCTTGCAGGTCTGGAATACCAGAGTGGCATGTCATTACCGACCGGCATAGGAGATGCAGCGAACACACTCAGGAACGGTCTCAACCAGTTCGGCCTCGGTGTGTCGACGGGGATCGATCTGCCGAATGAAGCAGTGGGTCTCAGTCCTGACCTCTCCAACAGTCCGGGAAGCTATCTGAACTTGTCGATCGGACAGTATGATACGTATTCAGCACTGCAGCTGTCGCAATATGTATCTACAATTGCAAATGGCGGTAATAGGGTGGGGCTTCATATGGCCAAGGAAGTACGTGAAGGGGATGCGAATGAAGCGGGTGCTGTGCTCCAGTCCTTCAATGGACAGGTGCTCAATACAGTCAGATTCTCACCCGCCGAACTGTCCCAGATCCATGCAGGATTCTACGACGTCTTCAATACCCACGACACTTCTACAGACCGATACGGTACGGGCTGGGATGCCTACCATGAACTTGAGCCGAAAGCGGCCGGTAAAACAGGTACTGCAGAAGCAGTATATAATGGGGACAATGTACTGAACCAGACCTATACCGGCTATGCTCCATACGACAATCCGGAAATGGCATTTTCAATCATCTTCCCGCATATGCCTTATACCGTTCCATTCTTCCCCGCACAGTATCTCGGCAGGGATGTTGTAAACAAATACTATGAAATCTATCGTGAGCAGGCGCCTGTCGAACCATACCAGTACGATACGGATGCTTTCTATGCAAGACTGTCATATGGCAGCTATTGAATACAGACCCGGAGTTGAAGTATATCTTCAACTCCGGGATTTTTTTCGATTAGTTTGTTTTTAAACCACATTTACTTAATCTTTACAAACCATTCATTCCAAATTTACATTCATTCGATAAAGTGGAGCATGTAACAAATACAACACTTAATTATTGGAGGAATTCGGGTAATGAAAAAGAGTATGTTCATGGCTGCACTGCTCATGAGTCTGATGTTCATTCTTGCTGCTTGCGGCGGCGGTTCTGGCGGATCATCAGATGAAAGTACAGAAGAAGCATCAACAGAAGAAAGCACAGAGGAAACTACAGAAAGCTCTGAAGCGAGCAGCGAAGAGACAACAGAAGGTTCCCTCTCTGGAACTGTTACTGGTGATGGTTCATCAACAGTTGCGCCAATCCTTGAACTGATAAATGAAGATTTCAATGCTGAATACCCTGACGTAGAAGTTGCTGTCGGTGTATCTGGTACTGGTGGTGGTTTTGAGAAGTTCATCGCTGGTGAAACAGACTTCCAGAACGCTTCCCGTGAAATCCAGGAAGAAGAAATCACTGCACTTGAAGATGCTGGCATCGAATATACAGAGTTCAAAGTTGCAAACGACGGTCTGACTGTTGCAGTCAACACTGAAAATGACTTTGTAGACTATCTTACATTCGAAGAACTACGAATGATCTACAGTGGCGAAGCAACATCTTGGAGCGACGTTCGTGCTGACTTCCCGGATGAGGAGATTACTGCTTACGCTCCCGACCAGTCACACGGTACCCACGACTTCTTCAAAGAAGTTGTAATGGAAGATGCTGATATCCAAGCTCAGCTTAACCAGGATACAAACGTCATCTCCCAATCAGTTGCCAGTGATGCCAACTCCATCGGGTTCTTCGGCTACAACTTCTATATGGTCAACCAGGACAACCTGAAAGGTGTTCCGATCCAAGGTCCTGAAACTGAAGAGCCGGTGGAAGTAAGTGATGAAACTGTTATGAGCTATGAGTATCCACTTGCACGTCCACTGTTCGTATACGCTAAAAATGAAGCACTTCAGAACAATGAAGCATTCCTGACATTCATGGAATTCACATTGAACAATGCATCAACTGCAGCTGAAGAGGCTGGATATGTTGCACTGACAGAAGAAGAAATGCAAGAACAAATGGATAAGCTTGCAGAATTCCAATAAGAAAACATATGGACGGGTCGAGACCCGTCCATTTTAAAGTATTTTGAAACGAGGGCTAATATGAGCGAGTATAATATTCAAAAAATGATCAGTGAGAAGAAGGGCAGAAGAAGTAGCGCATTCATCGAAAAGATGGTTCCTATCATTCTATTACTAATTACTTTAGTTTCCGTCCTTACGACAATAGGCATCCTGGTCACTTTACTTTCTGAAACAATCGTGTTCTTCACAAGGGTTTCACCTATAGAATTTCTAACTTCCACGGAGTGGTCAGCATTCAGTTCTGATCCACAATGGGGAATTTTTGCTTTAATCATGGGTACTTTGAAAATCACTGTCATAGCAGTCATTTTCGCTGTCCCGGTCGGACTGGGTGCTGCAATCTACCTCAGTGAATATGCAAGCGACCGCGTCAGACGCATCATCAAACCGATTCTTGAAATCCTTGCCGGAATTCCGACTGTCGTCTACGGTTTCTTTGCACTGACGTTTGTTACGCCACTGCTTAGAGGAATATGGTCTGAAGTCAACCTCTTCAATGCTCTCAGTCCAGGTCTGGTTGTAGGTGTCATGATCATACCGATGATAGCAAGTCTAAGTGAGGATGCGATGAGTGCCGTGCCGAATACAATGCGCGAAGGCGCACTCGGGCTTGGTTCAACACGTCTTGAGATGGTATTCAAGGTCATTCTTCCTGCAGCAATATCAGGCATCCTATCTTCAATTGTACTTGCCGTTTCCCGTGCAATCGGTGAAACTATGATAGTTTCCATTGCCGCCGGTAGTACGCCGAATGCCAGTATAAACATACTGGAATCACTACAGACTATGACAGGATTCATCGTCCAGGTTGCTTCAGGTGATGCAACTTATGGTACGGATACGTATTTCAGCCTCTATGCTGTAGGTATGACACTTTTCGTATTCACGCTGATCATGAACGTTGTTGCACAGTGGCTTTCACGGAAATTCAGGGAGGAATATTAAATGGAACTGATCAATAAACAAGAAGTATCAAAAAAATTAAGCGGGCGTCTGCTGCTGAATAAAGTTCTGAAGTATATCTTCCTGCTGTTTACCCTTGTCGGTCTTGTTGTACTTGCGACACTGCTCATAGACACTGTTCTTGATGGTTGGAGATATCTTACACCAGACTTCTTTACAAGCTACAGCTCAAGCAGGCCGGAAAGTGCAGGAATATATGGCGCCCTGATCGGGACACTCTGGCTGATGGCTGTCACTGCACCTATAGCGATCATACTCTCTGTAGGCACAGCGCTCTATCTTGAGGAGTATGCACCAAAAAACAGACTGGTCAATTTCATCAAAGTGAATATCTCCAATCTGGCAGGTGTCCCTTCAGTCGTCTTCGGACTTCTTGGTCTGACACTCTTTGTACGTCTGATGGAACTTGACAGCTCTGTACTTGCAGCAGCACTTACCATGTCACTGATGATTCTGCCGGTCATCGTAGTCGCGTCACAGGAATCCATTCGCTCTGTACCTTCTACCATCCGCGAAGCATCCATTGGAATGGGAGCAACAAAATGGCAGACAATTACCCGTGTCATTCTGCCTGCTGCAGTTCCAGGTATCATTACAGGTATCATTCTCGCACTTTCACGTGCAATCGGAGAAACAGCGCCGCTGATCATCATAGGGATACCAACAATCCTTCTGTTTACTCCAACAGGCGTGCTCGACACATTCTCAGCACTGCCTATGCAGATCTACTCTTGGGTAAAACTGCCTAATCCCGAATTCCAATCCGTTACCGCAGCCGGCATCATTGTACTGCTGTTCATCCTCTTCCTGATGAACTCAGTGGCTATATATATAAGAAACAAATATTCGAAACGTTTTTAATTTGGAGGCTTAAATATGACTTCGTCAAAAGTAAAAGAGGAAAAAAATATGAATACAGTCTATGATACAGCGGTCCAGGACCGTACAGAAGAAAATAGAACCATTGAACAGACACAGGCTGTTTTCCAGGCAAAAGACTTCAATCTCTGGTATGGCAACAATCATGCACTCCAGAACATCAACCTGGATTTCAACGAGAATGAGATCTCCGCAATCATCGGTCCATCCGGCTGTGGTAAATCCACATTCATCAAATCCCTGAACAGAATGGTCGAGCTTGTACCGATTGTCCGTACGGAAGGCGATATCGTCTACCGTGACCAGAGTATTTTCGACAAATCCTATACAGTGGAAGATCTTCGTACAAAAGTCGGCATGGTATTCCAGAAGCCGAATCCATTCCCTAAATCCATCTATGACAATGTCGCATATGGTGCGCGCGTCCACGGTGTCCGCAATAAGAAGGTTCTTGACCAGGTCGTCGAAAAAAGTCTGAAGGGCGCTGCAATATGGGATGAAGTCAAAGATCGACTGAATGACAATGCCTATGGACTCTCAGGCGGACAGCAGCAGAGAATCTGTATTGCGCGTGCGCTTGCGATTGAACCTGATGTCATCCTGATGGATGAGCCGACAAGTGCCCTTGACCCGATTTCCACAACAAAAATCGAAGATCTTATGCATGAATTGAAAAAAGACTACAGCATCGTCATTGTAACCCACAACATGCAGCAGGCTGCCCGCATCTCCGATAGAACTGCTTTCTTCTATCAGGGGTATGTTGTTGAATACGATAAAACAAACGTCATATTCGACAAGCCGAAGGATCAGCGTACTGAAGACTACGTGTCCGGAAGATTCGGATAGATGGTCTACCGCGAGAAATTTTCAGACGAAATGGCACGCTTATATGAAAGCGTACTGACACTCGGTGAGGAGTGCTATGAACGTCTTACGGGATGTACAGCCATACTCTCAAGTGATGATACCGCAGATGCAAGACTGCTTGTCAGCGATGATAAGAGGATCAACAGACTGGAAGAAGAAATAAATAACCAGGCAATCAACCTGATCACCACCCAGCAGCCTGTGGCAACGGATCTTCGTCTGATCATTTCAAGCATCAAAGTGGCAGACGATCTTGAGAGGATCAGTGATAATATCAGCAATCTTGGCGAAGTGAGAAAGCGTGTACGCATCACCAATGAAAAGCTGCTGTTGCGTCTGTCCACAATGGAGCATCTTGCAATGCTGATGCTTGAAGATGTCAAGACGGCTTATGACAATAAGGATCTTGAACTATGCAAAGAAATCATCATGCGGGATGAGGATATCGACGGTCTGTTCGTTCAGATTACAACGTCGGATATTTTTGATGAGACGGATGCTTTCATCACCGGTCAAAGCCAGCTGTGCGCGAAGTATCTGGAACGCATCGGTGATCACATCAAGAACATTGCAGAACATGTCTATTATGTTCTGACTGGTGACAAGCACGAAAGCAGAAATATTTCAGAATAGATCTTGGTCATCCAAGGTCTATTTTTTATTTGCTGAATTACCCATATTCATCATCTATGCTTTTTCTTTGTCGTCAGGATGATTATAATAGTAGTATCATATTAGCAATTACAAACGAAATGAGGCATTGCAATGAATAAGAAAGCATTGCGCAAGGAAATGATGGCGACCTTGTCTTCCATGAAACCAGCGGATAAACAGGAGCGCGAGGAAATACTGAAAAGCAGACTGCTGGATCTGATCGAATCACAAGGAATACAATCTCTCGGTATTGTACTGTCCATGCCGCATGAGATGGATACGGACGGTATTATCGACCATCTTACACTGCAGGGCAAGGTGATCTATACTCCAGTATGCAATTATGAAAATAAACAGATGGAGTTCCGCAGATTCACATCCTTCGATAAAGTGACGAAAGATGAGAAGAATCTGCGTATTCCTGAATATACGGAAGATGTCAATAACCATCCTGAAATGATTGTGGTTCCCGGTCTGATCTATTCCCAGGATGGATACCGTATCGGTTATGGCGGCGGCTATTATGACCGGTTTCTCAGCCACTATGACGGCCTGAAGGTTTCCCTGCTTTTCGAAGAGCAGCTTGGCGAGGTCATTCCAGAAAACCATGATATTCCGGTTGATCTTCTGATTACTCCGGAAAGAACAATCGACGCCGAAGCAGAGAGGAAGAGAAATGTTTAACTTATGGCACATTGCCTATGAAGTGTCGCGCTACACGGATTATGCGTTCCATCATTATGACCAGGGCCGGGATGCTATATGGATGCGCAATTCAAAAAGGAATGCAATGATGTGTCTGAATGCACGCGGGCTGCCAGAGGAAGTACAAGATGATGAAATGCGGTACTTGTCGAACATGTATTATAGACTGTCTCAAAACATGAAGGTTGCTCTCGTTGAAAGCTATCATTTTACAGAGTCTCCTTATACCAGCAAACATAAGGTCGACGGTGCGAAGATTGTGCTCAAGGGCATCAGAGGGGCAGAGGAGCTGGTTCGGAATCCGTTCTACAGAATCGATCTGAATCATAAAAAGCCAAAGGCTCCTGCATATTATCAGAAGCGTCTTGCGAGCCGTCATCCATTCGAGAAGTTCATGCATCAGTTCAGTCCGATGACATATCTGCTCATATGCATCAACCTGATCGTCTTTCTGTTCAATCTGGCAGCAATCCATTTCGCCGATTCATACCGCTATACACAGATGCTGGCATTGAACCACTATAATGTCATCGAAGGCGATCTCTACCGTCTACTGAGCAGCAGTTTTCTGCATGCTACTGTCGACCACTTCCTGTTCAACATATTTGCCCTGTATATTCTCGGGAAATTTACAGAGAGTATTTTCGGCAGCTGGCGGCTTCTGATTGCGTATGTTGCGACCGGTATCACTTCGAGCCTGTTTTCCATCATGTTCATCACTGAGGGAATATCACTAGGCGCCAGTGGTGCCATATACGGTCTCTTGGCAATTCTGGTTGTCCATCTGCTCGTCCACGGGCGAATCAGTGCCAAACTGCTCTTCCAGATTGCCGTCGTCTTCATCGTAGTCTCCGTACTTACACAGTTCATCTCGAATGTAAACCACTATGCACATATCGGCGGACTGGTTTTCGGTGCTCTGCTCGGTGTGATGTATCATCCAAGGAAATTCAAGCTCAGATGGCACACTGCTGCGCTGACGGCTTTTATTCTGCTTATCGTTCTTTCCTGGTTCATGGCCCAGAGGCACCATTCAGCACAGCCGCTCAGTGTCATGGCCATGGAGCACATCGAGGCAGGCGAGTACGAAGAAGCGCTTGGTATACTCAATGAATCAATCCGCACGAATAATGATACAGCCAAAACCTATCATGCATTGGGACTTGTTGCAGAATATGCAGGAGATACAAAGCAGGCCCGCCAGTTCCATGAAAGAAGTATTGCGATGAACCCGGATGATGAATGGGTGATGCGCCATAGGCTGATGCAGCTGAGAAAAGAAAGAAAGTATGAGGAAATGGATCAGATCCTTTCCGGAGTCGATGCAAAAGAAATAGAAGATCCACAACTGAAGGCGATCGTCGAGGCGCACGATGCAGATGAATAGGGATCTGACCTATATCAACAGGCTGCTGCTGCGTTTTGGCATATACGTATATGATAAGGATAGACAGAACATGCTTAAGCTAATGGAAATGGAAATCAAGGAACTGTATCAGTTTGGACTCATTACGAGCGAAGAATACAAAACGTCCATTCTGATCCTGAGACAGAAGAGAGAGGGATAGTTATGAAAAGAATTCTTGCAGCAGATATCGGCGGGACCACCTGTAAACTGGGTGTCTTCACACCGGACCTTGAACTATTGGACAAATGGGAAATACCTACAGATACTACGGACGAGGGCAGCCGTATACTTGAAGATATCCACCAGTCATTCAAATCGAAAGGGGATGACCATGAATTGAACCTGGCAGGAGTCATCGGGATCGGACTTGGTGTTCCAGGTCCTGTAGACTTCAACAATGGCATATTGAATGGGGCGATCAATCTGAACTGGATGGAGCAGAAGCCGATCGTCTCCGAATTCGAATCGATCAGCGGCATCCGGACCATTGTCGACAATGACGCAAATGTCGCAGCACTCGGCGAGCAGTTCAAAGGGGCAGGCAGTGGCCATAAGGATGTCGTCATGGTGACACTTGGTACAGGCGTCGGCGGAGGTGTTGTCTCAAACAGCATGCTCATCCATGGACATGGGGGCGCTGCGGGTGAGATCGGACACCTCTATGTGGATTACAATCGTCGGTTCCAGTGCAATTGCGGCAAGAAGGGCTGCCTTGAAACAGTTGCTTCCGCTACCGGCATGAAGAATCTTGCGGTGCACTATTACGAAAGCGGCATGACGGATACACTGCTTAAAAATGGGATTGAAGCCGGCACCCTGTCGGCAAAATCGATTGTCGAAGCTGGGGAGAAGGATGATGCGCTGGCACTCAAGGTCATCGATGAAGTCGCCCACTATATTGCAGTGGCACTCAGCAGCCTATCAGCGGTGACCAATCCAAAGTACTTTATTCTTGGTGGCGGTGTCAGCCGTGCAGGTCGCATGCTGACAGACAGGATAGAGGCATACTACCGTCCGATTACATTCCCACCAGCCTATGAGAATACTGAAATTGTCATGGCCGAACTTGGTAACGATGCAGGCATCTACGGTGCTGCACGGCTGGTCAAACAGTTTTTGGCATGAAAAAAGGCGTACCTTGAGGTACGCCTTTTTCTATAGGAAATCGCTGACACTGTAGCTTTCCGAGAAACCGAAATTGTCCGATATGAGAATGCGTTTGGCGATATAGGCAACAGTCTCAGCCGGATAGAGCCGGTCTGAAGATTTGTAGTCTTTGAACTTGTCGATATCCGGGAAGTCTTCCGGATCAGCTGAGCGTATCTCTCCCTGCATGTCGGTATCAATGACACCCGGACGGTAGGTCGCAGAGAGTATCGGATAGTCCAGCCTGTCCATCTCCTGGCGCAGTACGTCACTGACCATGTTGACAGCGGCCTTCGAACTGCAGTAGGCTGCCCATCCTTCCATCGGGTTGAGTGCCGCACCGCTCGATACGGTTAAAATGCGTTTGGCAGCCTGCAGTTCACCAAAGGCAGCAACAAAACCCTTCATCAGGAGGGCAGGGGCAAGTACGTTGATTTTATAGTTGTCGAGAAATCCTTTCGCATCCATATTGGCAATCGACTTGACCGGATTGACTGCACCGGCATTATTGATCAGGAAGATTTCATCTCCTTTTTCCGGCTGTATGGAGCTGAATATTTCAGGAACAGCATCTTCCAGAGCCTGCTCATCCAGAAAATCGACATGGAATGTCTTGTACAGTTCAACATCCGTTTCGACTTCGGATCTTGAAATACTGATGATGCGGTCTTCCTTGAAAATATCAAGCAAGGCGTTTCCAAGCCCCCGGCTTGTGCCTGTAATGAATACATATCTCATGCTCATCTCTCCTCATGTTTAGTCCATGTACAATTATAATTAAACCTTTAATTTTTGTAAAATAAAAAAACATGCATAAAAATGAATAAATATACTTGTAATGGACACTTTATAGTGCTATCATTCTAATCATTATAATTATAACATTACAGAGGTGAATGGAATGGAAAAGAAAGAAAAAGTGGTACTTGCCTACTCAGGTGGTCTCGATACAAGCGTAACAATCCAATGGTTCATAGATAAAGGGTATGACGTCGTTGCAGTGTGCCTTGACGTTGGTGAAGGAAAAGATCTGGATATCGTCTATCAGAAGGCGCTCGACATGGGTGCGATCGAATCCCACGTCATCGATACGACAAAAGAGTTTGCAGATGATTTTGTTGCCTATGCAATTTATGGAAATTCCATGTATGAAGGAAAGTACCCACTCGTTTCTGCACTCAGCCGCCCACTCATTTCCAAAAAGCTCGTCGAGATTGCACAGCATTCCAATGCAGACTATGTTGCGCATGGATGCACTGGGAAAGGAAACGACCAGGTGCGTTTCGAAGTTGCAATCCAGGGGCTCGATCCAAGTTTGAAAGTCCTCGCTCCGGTACGTGAATGGACGTGGAGCAGGGAAGAGGAGATCGACTACGCAAAAGAGAAGAACATTCCGATTCCGATCAATCTGGATTCCCCTTATTCAATCGACCAGAACCTCTGGGGCAGAAGTAATGAATGTGGTGTACTGGAAGATCCATGGAATACACCACCTGAAGGTGCATATGATCTGACAGCCAACATAGTGGATGCGCCGGATGAGCCGGAAGAACTTGTTCTTTCATTTGAGGCCGGACTGCCTACCGCAATCAATGGCGTCTCCTACGACCTTGATGACCTGATCATAAAGCTGAATGATATCGCAGGTGCACATGGTATCGGCAGAATCGACCATGTTGAAAATAGACTGGTCGGCATCAAATCCCGTGAAGTATACGAAACACCAGGAGCGAAAGTCATCCTTACAGCGAAGCACGACCTTGAAACCATTACACTGACAAAGGATATTGCGCACTTCAAGCCATTCATCGAGCAGCAGTTCACAGAACAGGTCTACAATGGCCTGTGGTTCTCACCACTATCTGATTCCTTGAGAAAGATGCTCAAGGATATGCAGCAGCCGGTCAATGGCGAAGTCCGCCTGCAGCTCTACAAAGGCAATGTTACTGTGACAGGCAGACGTTCAGACAACAGCCTCTATGATGAAAAACTCGCGACATACACGAGCGAGGATGCCTTCAATCAGGACGCTTCAGTCGGTTTCATCGAAATCTTCGGTCTGCCGACGAAAGTCAAATCCATGCTTGAAAGCGGTGTGAAACTCTATGACTAAAAAAGCATGGGGGGGCAGATTTCAGGGAGAAGCAATAGAATGGGTGGATGCGTTCAACGCATCCATCCATTTTGACCAGGTGCTGATTGAAAAGGATATTGCCGGCAGTATTGCCCATGCGACAATGCTTGCAGCAAAAGATATCATTACAGAGGATGAAAAGCAGCAGATGATAGACGGCTTGAGTGCAGTACTCGACGACTACCACGAAGGCAGACTCGAATTATCGGTACAGCATGAGGATATCCATATGAACGTCGAGCACGCACTCATCGAGAAGATCGGAGATGTCGGCGGAAAACTGCATACCGCCCGCAGCAGAAATGATCAGATTGCGACCGATATGCATCTCTATGTAAAAGAAAAGGCATATGAAATCATCGAAAGTATCGAAACACTGCAGGAAGCCATTCTTGAACTGGCCGAGGAGAACATCCATTGCATCATGCCGGGCTATACACATCTGCAGCGTGCGCAGCCCGTCCTTTTCTCACACCATATCATGGCGTACTTCTGGATGCTGAAGCGCGACAAGGACCGCTTCAATGACACACTGCCGCGCATCGATATGTCACCGCTTGGGGCAGGAGCCATCAGTGGCACGACTTTCGATATCGACCGTGAAATGACCAAGGAGCTGCTCAGCTTCACAGACATCTATCAGAACAGCATGGATGCTGTGAGCGACCGTGACTACATCATAGAGACACTCTCCAACATCAGCCTTGTGATGGTGCATCTTTCCAGGCTCTCTGAAGAAATCATCTTCTGGATGAGCGAGGAGGCGAATTTCGTCCAGCTGTCCGACCAGTTCACGACAGGCAGTTCGATGATGCCGCAGAAGAAGAACCCGGATATGGCGGAACTGATCCGTGGCAAGAGTGCACGTACAACCGGTGCGCTGACAAGCATGCTGATGCTGGTCAAAGGACTGCCACTCACCTATAACAAGGATCTTCAAGAAGATAAGGAAGGCATATTCGATGCGGTGACCACAGTCAAGGGCTCTCTCCGAATCATGACGGGCATGCTTGAGACAATGACCATCAATGAAGCTGTACTTGAAAAGACGGTTCAGAATGATTTCTCGAACGCCACTGAACTGGCCGACTATCTGGTACAGAAGGGCGTACCATTCAGGAAGGCGCATGAGGTGGTGGGTGAGCTTGTATTGAAGTGCATCAATGAAGGCAAGTACTTGAAGGATCTTTCCCTTACGGAGTATAAAGAACATCATGATTCAATAGAAGAGGACATCTACACAGTACTGTCTCCGCAGGTCGTCGTCGACAGGAGAAAGAGTCTCGGTGGTACGGGAACTGAGGCTGTCAGACATCAGCTGCAGATAGCAAGAGAAACGATGAAGAAATAAAAAAAGGCAAACCCTACTCGGGTTTGCCTTTTTCTTTCAGACGGCAGGATCTAGTGGCCTAGCTCCGGATAACCGTATGTAAAGATTGTTGCGATTGCGAAGAATCCAAATGTAGCAACTGTTGCCACACTGAAAAGTACAGCAAGCAGATTTCTGTTTTTAATAGCAGCCACAAGGCCCCATATGCCGACTATAGTTATCATCAGCATGAGCAGGGACAATGCATTGACCCCGATATGGATGGAAATGCCGCCAATTTGAAATAACTCACCAGTATCGATGAATGGCATCTTGCTCAACCTCCCGATAGTTCTCTTTATTCTCATATATATTGTATAATTAAAAAGTAGCTTTGTCGAGGGAATTTTAAGGAGGGCACATAATGGAAATAAAAGTACTCCCACTGGGACCATTGGAAACCAACTGCTACATACTGAAGCAGGAAGACGAAGTACTGATCGTTGATCCTTCAGGGGAAGCGGATAGGATCATTGATACAGTACCAAAAGACAGCAGGGTGAAAGCCATATTGCTGACACATGCACATTTTGATCATATCGGTGCACTGGATAAAGTCGCCAGTCATTTCGGAGTCGATACATGGATTGGCATCGAGGAGGAGGACTGGCTCGGTGATCCATCAAAAAATGGGTCGGCCAAGTACAGCAATATGGGAATCGAAGCAATCGAATCATCGATAACACCTGAAATCATCAAGCCAGGCGAACGCGAGATCGGGAAGTTCCATTTCGAAGCACTGCATACCCCGGGCCACTCCCCAGGCAGCATGAGCTTTCTATTTCAGGATTTCATCATTTCAGGTGATGTGCTGTTCAACGGCGGCATCGGCAGAACGGATCTATACCAGGGAGACCACGAAACACTGATCCGCAGCATCAGGAAAAAGCTCTACACGCAAAGAAATGACTTGACGGTCTATTCGGGTCACGGACCAGAAACGACGATAGGCAGTGAAAAACAGACGAATCCGTTCATCAGAGGATGAATATAAAAAGACCAGGCAGATTGTATCTGCCTGGTCTTTAGTTTCTAGTGGTGACCGCCGAAACTCGGTTCGAGAAGAAATGTTGTGAAGTATGTAAATCCTACAAAGAAAAGGACCAGATACGCAGCAAATACATACATATACATTCTTTCAGTAAGTTTCATATAACCCAACAGAATGAAGAATCCCGTTTGGGCGATGAAGAATAGCGCCATCATCATCATGTCACCGACATAGAAAAGGATTGCAAACATTGCAGTCCAGAATCCAAGTGTTTTGAAAACTTTATCCATAGGAACAGTCCTTTCGTCCTTACTTACCGTATCGTTATCAATTATAAATAATAATCATATCAAAGTAAATACTTATAAAGATAAATGTCTTGGCATCTCTTACCATTAATTCCTATTATACATGAAAATAAACGCCGAAATATAAAAAACGATAATTTATTTCAGAAAAGATCAAAACACCTTTTTTTCACCATATATAGTGTAGGAGGTGAATGATGAAACAGCAAGTAGAAGAAATCATCAAAGATGCCATGCGTCATGATGCAACAGATATACACCTGACGCTTGAGAGTACAAAGGGACTTGTCAGAGTAAGAAGCAGAGGGGAAATGCTCACGCTTAAAGAGATCGGTATGGATGACTATAGGAAAACCGTCAATTTCCTGAAGTTCATTGCCGAACTTGACATCAATGAACATAAGCTGCCGCAGAGTGGCCGAACGATGCTCAGCATCGAAGATCAGAAATTCAATGTCAGAATCAGCACGCTACCCATTTCCCTGATGAATGAAATCATTGTGATCCGCATGCTCAACGGCATGGAAGACCGGCCTTCATCATCACTTTTCCATCAGCCTCGGGACTACGATTTTCTTCTGCCTTTCATGGCACGGAAACAGGGATTGATCCTTTTTACCGGGCCGACCGGCTCGGGCAAATCGACGCTCATGTATCGGCTGATACAGGAAAGGATAGCGTCCGGGAGGCAGCAGATCATAAGCATTGAGGATCCGGTGGAATATGAACTGGATGGTCTCGTCCAGGTGGAGATCAATGAAAAGGCGAATATCGACTACGAACCCCTTCTTAAAGGGGTTCTCAGGTGTGACCCGGATATCATCATGTTCGGTGAGATCAGGGATGCAAACATTGCTTCCCAACTACTGAAAGCAAGCCTTTCAGGTCATCTGGTGCTCAGTACATTCCACAGTAAATCCGCTGTCAGCACAGTAAGCCGGCTGAAAGATTACGGACTTTATGACGAGGAGATCATCCAGAGCATTTCACTCATCATCAACCAGCGGATTCTGTACACGAGAAACGGCAGTTTCATCATCTACGAAACACTGGACAACGCTCAGATTGTCTCCTATCTGAAAACCGGTCATGCCGAACACGGGACACTTGAAGACAAACTGTCGGAACTTTTTCGGACAGGAGGAATTGATGCGGATGAATATGCCATCCATGTGGAGAAATTCAAATAGACTCGGAAAATATGATGCACACTTCCTGGTAAAGATTGCAGACCTGCTGGAAGTCGGGTTCACACTGCAGCAGTCGCTTGTATTTCTGCTGGAACAGTATGATGTTCTGACAGAGAAAGACCGTCTGGTATACCTCAGCATGGTCCAGGAAGGTGCGAGTCTCAGCAGCATACTGAAGGTGATGGGATTCAGGAATGCCATTGTCATCCAGGTCTCGTTTGCAGAAATCCACGGCGAAGTGCTGACAAATCTGAGAGAATCGGCGTCGTATCTGGACAATGTCCGTCAGACTACTTCGAAACTCATCAAATCACTGCAGTATCCAATTCTGCTTGTAGCAATTTTCATCACCATACTGATCACTTTGAACTTTACAGTGATTCCCCAGTTCAAAAGCCTTTATACAGTAATGGGGACAGAATCCAAAGGCATCGTAAGCGTGCTCATTGCCATGCTTGAATGGCTGCCATACGTGCTTGGAGCATCTCTGATGCTTGTTGTCATCTCAGCAGTTGGCATGTTCTGCATCTTCAACATGAAGCACATTGAACAAAAATGCAGCGTGCTGTCCCGCATCCCGATTTTCGGTTTCTTTTTCAGGGGCTATCAGACATACCGCTTCTCGAGGGAATTCGGCTACTTCCTGAATAATGGACTTGAAGTCAAAGAAATACTCGATCTGTTCATTCATCAGGAGATCAATCCCTACCTCAGGCTCGTTTCGCAGAAAATCGAAGCATCCCTGATGAACGGCGACTCGCTATCCGGTGCATTGGCACAAATGGATATGATTGATGAAAAGCTCAGTGTCTTCGTCAGTCATGGAGAACAGAACAGCAGCGTCGGCAAAGAACTGATCATGTTCAGCGAGTATACGCTGGAACGTCTCATCATGCGGCTCGAGAATATGACCAGAAGAATTCAGCCTGTCATATTCCTGATACTCGGCATACTGATCGTCTGCCTGTACTTGATAATAGTTCTACCTATTTTTCAAATGATGTCTGAAATCTAAAAACTCAGGAGGATTCCAAATGAAAAAAATATTCGAGAAGAAGTTGAAGAATAATGATGATGGTTTTACGCTGATAGAAATGCTGCTCGTTCTGCTTGTCATTTCGGTGCTGATCATCCTCATCATACCGAATATCGCCGCACAGAGTGCCAACGTTCAGGACACCGGGTGCGAAGCCCAGGTACGCATGGTGCAGAGCCAGGTCGAAGCCTATACGCTGAATGAAGGGTCACCGCCTGCGACAATCGACGTGCTCGTTCCGGACTACCTCACTTCTGATCAGATATCATGCGCGAATGGCGACACAATCGTCATCACTGATGGCCAGGCGATCCGCACTGAATGATGGCTTCACCATGCTGGAGATGATGCTGACACTGAGCATCATCAGCATTCTTCTGCTGATCAGCGCAGCCAGCATTCCGGTCGATGATGATAGGCGCATCAATCAGGAGATCGATGCAATCGGATATTTCTTTCAGAGTGCGCAGACGGATGCCATGAGCACTGCCACACAGCGGATTGTCAGTATGGACCCGATCAGCCAGCAGATACAGATGCGCACCCACGAAGGGAAGATCATCAGAACGTATCCGCTGGATACATGTGCATTGAAGCAGGGTGGACTGCAGCGGATCATATTCAAGCCTGATGGTGATACAGATAAGTTCGGTACCATCAGCTTCGACTGCATGGGGTCATCTGTAAGCTTTATTTTTCAAATACAGAGAGGAAGGTTCCGGATTGAAAGATGATGGTTTCATGATGCTTGATAGTGTACTGACGATGCTGATCTTCTCCATCATACTCAGTGTGCTGGTCCCTGCCATGATCATGCTGAACCAGACGGTGTCGGATTCGGCCGGAACACTTGAATTTACCCGCAGACTCTACATCGACATGCTGGCATATGAAGACTATGAATCCTTCATGCTTGGCAGTCACAACTATCGCATCGAAGCACACCGTATATGCGATAAGAATGATGCAAAGCTGTGTGTCCATATTGAATGATGCAGGGTTCACCTATATTGAAGCACTCATTTCCCTGTCCATCGCAGCGTTCGTGATGTCGCTCATGCCTTCCATTCTGATGCAGTTTGAGGATGCCCATTCACCGCCAGTGGATTTTGAAATTGATTTCTTCATGATCGATATTGCAGAAACATATGAGGAGAGTACGGAAGTCCGGCATGATGACCGTACGCAGTCGATTGTATTCACCACCGGCAAAGGAGATGTCGAGTACCGGAAGCATGGCACCCGTATTATTAAAAGCATCGAGCAGACCGGCTACGTGACCGTCATGTTCGATGCCGATGTATTTGAACTTGAGGAGACGGCCACCCATGTGCATATTTCGGTATCAGGAGAAGGGGAGGGGAACGATGAAACTGCCGCTTTCGCAAAATGATGGATTTTTCAGCTTTTCTGTATACTTCATATTGCTATATCTGGTGGCCTTATATTACCATTACTATAATAAGGTCTTCATGATACTGGAAATACAATCGAATTTTATAGAAATTTATCAGCTCCGCATCCAGGGGCTGGTGGACTAGGAGTGATGGAATGATTCTGATCGGTTTCATGGGGAGCGGAAAATCCACAGTGGCCCATACCCTGAGTGATAAAATGAATCTGCCGGTAATCGACCTGGATAAGGAAGTCGTCAGGATGGCCGGCATGGAGATTCGTGAGATTTTTGAAACAGAGGGCGAAGCTGGGTTCAGGAGAAGGGAATTCGAAGCATTGGATCAGGTTGGTGATTCTGAATGCATCGTCGCTACCGGTGGCGGGGTCGTCACATATGCACCCTCACGCAGGCTGCTGCAGAATATGGATGTACCGGTCGTCTACCTCCATGCAGATTTCGATACCCTCTATACCAGGATCAAAGATGACAGCAACCGGCCGCTTGTCAGGAGCCGCGAGCAGGTAAACGCCCTGTACGAACAGAGGCTCCATATATACCGTAGTGCAGCCGACCATGAAATCGACTGCAGTGCATCCGTTGAAGCGGTTGTTTCAAAACTTCTTGCTATTTCTCAAATTCGCAGGGTATAATGAACTCGAATTGATAATTGAAAATTTTGCGAATGAACAATGCTCGAGAGAACGAGTAATCGTCGCCGAAGGAGCAAACCCCCGCCGGGTGAATCTCTCAGGCAAAAGAACGGCATTGGGACGCATTCCTGAAGGCAACTCAACAGGGCAGCTATTACAGCTGTCCTGTTTTTTTATTATAAGGAGGTAAATCATGTCAGAACTTAAAAAGACACCACTGTATGACTACTACCAGGAAGCCGGAGCAAAGGTCATCGACTTCTCAGGCTGGGCGCTGCCAGTACAGTTCAGCAGTATAAAGGAAGAGCATACTGCAGTCAGGGAAGCTGCAGGAATCTTTGATGTCAGCCATATGGGAGAGCTGCTCGTCGAAGGCAGCGAGGCAGAGGCATTTCTGAACTACGCGCTGACGAATAATGTGTCGAAGCTCACTGAAACAAGAGCCCAGTATACTATGCTGTGCAATGAACAGGGCGGTGTCATCGATGACCTCGTCATATACAGGCTCGGGGAGAACAAATACCTGCTTGTTGTCAATGCCGGCAATACCGATAAGGACTTCGAGTGGCTGAAGAGCATTTCAGGTTTTGATGCGACAATTACCAACATATCTGCAGAATACGGACAGATTGCCGTCCAGGGTCCTAAAGCACGTGAAATCGTTCAGAGTCATGTAGACGAGGATATCAGCGAAATGAAGATGTTCCGGTTCAAACAGAATATGATCATTGCAGGATGCAATGTCATCCTATCCCAGAGCGGCTATACAGGAGAAGATGGTTTTGAAATCTACTGCGATGCTGAGGATACGGAAAAACTGTGGAAGCTTTTCACGGATTCCGGAGTGGTACAGTGCGGACTGGGCGCACGCGATACTTTGAGACTTGAAGCAGCGCTGCCGCTGCACGGACAGGATCTGACAGAAGATATCACACCAGTTGAAGGCAATATGGGCTTTGCTGTCAAGGTCGACAAGGAGGACTTCATCGGCAAGACGGTACTCAGGGATCAGAAGGAGAATGGCGCGCCAAGAAAACTGGCTGGATTCGAGCTTCTCGGCCGTGGTATTGCACGCACAAATTACGAAGTGACTGACAGTGAAGGCAATACGGTCGGCCACGTTACAAGCGGTACGCAGTCACCGCTGACGAAACGGTCCATCGGTCTTGCGCTCATCGACAGTGACTTCCATGAACTTGATAAGGCATTCAATGTCCGTATCAGAAACAAGGATGTAGAAGCAAAGTTCGTCAAAACCCCGTTCCACAAAAATTAACAGTATAAGGGAGTGTATGAATTGAGTCACCGCTATTTGCCATTAACTGAAAAAGATAAGAGGGAAATGCTCGACACCATCGGCGTCGAGAGTATTTCCGAACTGTTCGATGATATTCCAGAGAGTGTCCGGTTCAAAGGAGAACTCGATCTCAAAAAACGTAAGAGCGAAACATCACTGCTGCGTGAACTTGCAAATATTGCAAATAAGAACATCACTTCCGAAACACATGCCTCCTTCCTTGGCGCAGGTGTTTACGATCACTATATTCCGACAGTGGTGGACCATGTCATCTCCCGTTCGGAATTCTATACCGCCTACACCCCTTACCAGCCGGAAATTTCACAAGGAGAGCTGCAGGCGATATTCGAGTTCCAGACGCTGATCTCGGAGCTCACTGCAATGGATGTTGCCAACTCCTCGATGTATGACGGTCCCACTGCCTTCGCTGAAGCGGCGACCATGGCATCCGGTCAGACACGCAAAAAAAAGGTTGTTGTGTCAAAAGGTGTCCATTTCCAGGCAATCGAGGTGCTTCGTTCCTACTGCATGGCACAGAACATCGAAGTCGTCGAAGTGGACCTTGACGGCACCTATACCGACCTCGACAAGCTCGATGCAGCTTCCGATGAAGAAACTGCAGCTGTGATGGTCCAGTATCCGAACTTCCTCGGTTCAGTTGAAGATCTTGAAGCGATCGAAAAGATTGCGCATAAGCATAAGGCGCTGTTTGTCGTAAACAGTAATCCGCTCGCGCTCAGCCTGCTGACACCACCAGGCGAATTCGGGGCAGACATCGTTACAGGAGACACGCAAGTATTCGGCATCCCTGCACAGTTCGGTGGCCCGCACTGCGGCTACTTTGCAGCGTCCAAGAAGCTCATGAGAAAAATGCCGGGCAGACTGGTCGGCCAAACGCAGGATGACGAAGGAAATCGCGGATTTGTACTGACACTCCAGGCTCGTGAACAGCACATCAGACGGGACAAGGCGACGAGCAACATCTGTTCAAACCAGGCACTCAATGCACTTGCATCTTCAGTCGCAATGAGCGCACTCGGCAAGAACGGTGCTGTAGAGATGGCGGAACAGAACATCCAGAAGACTTTCTATATGAAGAATCAGCTGAAGCATGCAGGCTTCACTGTACTCGATGGACAGTCCTTCAATGAATTTGCTGTAGAACTGTCGAAGGATATCGATGTAATAAACGACGAACTGCTGGATCATGGCTATATCGGTGGATACAATCTCGGCAAAGTGGATCCAGGCTTTGCAAACCATATGCTGATTGCTGTTACAGAACTGCGTACGAAAGAAGAAATTGACGGATTTGTCGAAAGGTTGGGTGACTACAATGCATAAGGGATCCAGTCCTCTGATATTTGAAAGAAGCACAGAAGACCGTTTTGCCTATTCGCTTCCGGAACTTGAAGTGGAACAGCACGATCTTGAAGATATTCTGGACAGCAGGTTCATCCGCAGGACGAAAGCTGAACTGCCGGAGATCAGCGAACTCGATCTGATGCGCCATTACACGGAACTGTCCAACAAGAACCATGGTGTAGACTCCGGGTTCTATCCACTGGGCTCATGCACGATGAAGTACAATCCGAAGATCAATGAGAAAGTCGCAAGAATGTCCGGTTTTGCTCTCAGCCACCCGTTGCAGAGCGACCGTACAATCCAAGGGTCGCTTGAAATTGTCCATGATATGCAGGAACACCTGAAGGAGATTACCGGCATGGACGAAATCTCCCTACAGCCTGCTGCAGGTGCACAAGGCGAGTGGACCGCACTGATGATGATCAAAGCATTCCACGAAGATAACGGCGACTACAACCGTACGAAAGTCATCGTTCCGGATTCCGCGCATGGCACAAACCCTGCAAGTGCAGTCGTTGCCGGTTTCGAAGCAGTGACGGTAAAGTCGAACGACAGAGGACTTGTCGATATCGACCATCTGAAAAGTGTAGTAGGGGATGATACGGCGGCAATCATGCTGACCAATCCGAATACGCTTGGTCTCTTTGAAGAGGATATCATCGAAATTCGTGACATCGTCCACGAGGCAGGGGGCAAACTGTACTACGATGGAGCGAACCTGAATGCGATCATGGCAAAAGTCAGACCGGGTGACATGGGCTTTGATGCCGTCCACCTCAACCTTCATAAGACGTTCACCGGCCCACACGGTGGAGGCGGCCCGGGATCCGGACCAATCGGAGTCAAATCCGATCTCGCCAGATTCCTGCCGAAACCACTTGTCGTCAAAGCTGATGATGGCACTTACAGAGTGGAACATGATGTACCGAAAAGCATCGGCCGGGTGAAGCCTTTCTTCGGCAACTTCGGCATCTTCCTCCGTGCCTATACGTATATTCGTACGATGGGGCCGGATGGTTTAAAGGAAGTCTCCGAAATCGCCGTGCTGAATGCAAACTATATGATGAGACGCCTCGAGGGCACATTCGAACTGCCGTACAAGCAGCACTGCAAGCATGAATTCGTCATCAGCGGATCGATACAGAAGAAGATGGGTGTACGGACTCTGGATATGGCGAAACGTCTGCTCGACTTCGGCTACCACCCGCCGACCATCTACTTCCCGCTGAATGTCGAGGAATGCATGATGATCGAGCCGACGGAAACCGAATCCAAGGAAACACTGGACGGCTTCGTCGATACTTTGATCAGCATCTCGAAAGAGGCGGAGGAGAATCCGGATATCGTCCTGGAAGCACCGCATACGACAGTCATCGGACGTCTGGATGAGACACTGGCCGCGAGAAAGCCGATCCTGAGATTCCAGCGTGAAGATATTCTGGAAGAGAAGTAGACAAAAGGAGATCCGGGTCAAGACCCGGATCTCCTTTTGTCATGCTATTTGTTTTTGGATTTTATTTTACCCGTCCATTTGCTGATACCGTTCTTCAGCATATAGATATCATTATAGCCTGCTTTTTTGAGCATTCTGCCGGCTCTGATTGACAGACGTCCCGTCTGGTCATAGAGGTAGATCGGCTGGTCTTTTCGAAGTGAATTCATCTTCATCGAAAAGTTCATCATCGGAATGTTTCTTGCTCCCATGATATGGCCATATTCATACTTTTCCTTTTCTCTCAAATCTACAAGCTGTACGCGTCTCAAGTCTTTTTTGAACTCTTCCTCAGGCAACGATTTGACGCTTTTCATATTTCTGAAGCCGTTGAGCACCAGAAGAAGAAGGACAACGACTGCAGCCAGTAGAATGATCAACCATGTATCCAATCTGCATCTCTCCTTAAAAATTTCACATAAGTTTATTATAGAGATGTTTGGTATAATTTGAAAGAGAAAAAGAGAGGAGTGAGCAATATGGTACAAAACAGATGGTTCTATCTGGAAAGCGGCAGGAATGATGCTTTCCATAACATGGCGCTGGATGAACTGCTGATGGAGAAGGTCAGACAGGGCGAGATACCTGCTGCCATAAGACTGTATGAATGGGAGACGCCGACTTTGTCGATCGGCTATTTTCAGAAGATGGAAAAGGAGATCGATATAGACCGCGTGGATGAATACGGCTATGAACTGGTACGTCGTGCGACAGGCGGCAGGGGCGTACTGCATGATAGGGAGCTGACATACAGTGTCGTACTGCCTGAGAACTATCCCGACATGCCCGACTCGGTCACTGAAAGTTACCGCATTCTATCACAGGGACTGCTTGAAGGTTTCAGAAACCTTGGTCTCGACGCGCACTTCAGCATTCCGCGGACAAAAGAGGAAAAGAAGGAATTGACGAATATCAGAAGCAGCGTGTGCTTTGATACGCCGAGCTGGTATGAGCTGGTCGTTGAAGGCAGGAAGATCGCCGGCAGCGCGCAGACCAGGCAGGGTGGCGTCATCATGCAGCATGGTTCGATCCTTCTTGATGTCGATATCGATCATCTTTTCGACATGTTTACATATACGAACGAAAGATTCAAAGAAAAGATGAAGACCGCCTTCAAGGAGAAAGCAGTCGCAATCAATGAGATCAGCGACAGAAAATTTACAGTGGAGGATCTCTATCCTGCTTTCAGGGAAGGTTTTGAAAAAGGGCTAGATATTACAACCGAGCCCTATGTACTGACGGACAGCGACAGAGTGCGACTTGAAGAAATCAGGAAAAAGTATGCATCCGATGAATGGAACTATAGAAGATGAAAAAAACAGGCCGCTCACGCGGCCTGTTTTCTATTTCTTTCTATTTTTATATTTTCTTTTGGATTTTCGCAATGCCCTCTTATACTTCCTCTGGCTCTCTGTCAGAATGAAGAAATAGTAGATGCCGTATAGAATCAGACCAATCACTACCAGAAACACGAGGGAGTTGACGATCATGTTCAGAAAGTATTCCATGTTGGTGACCAGACCGAGTGCTGCGATGGCGAGCACCAGGTATAGTACAAACTTTTTCATTATCAGAAGCTCCTTAATAATTTGTTGAATGATTTGATGGCGACCTCGACCTGATGGCCATCCGGCTGTTTTGTAGTCAGCAGCTGGAGCATAAGCCCCGGAATTCCGAGCCATTTGAGCACCGGTACATTCCTCACCTTGTTGGTGAACTGCAGAAACTCAAACGACAGGCCGATGACCACAGGAATCAATGCGATCCGGTTGAGTATCCTGACGTAGAATGGATCGACCGGAACGAACATGTATACGACAAAACCGACAAGTACGGTAAACAGAATGAAAGAGCTTCCGCAACGGTAGTGCAGTCTTGAATGCTTCTGGACATTGCCGACTGTCAGTTCATCTCCATTTTCAAAAGTGTTGATCACCTTATGCTCGGCGCCATGGTACTGGAACAGCCTTTTTATCATGGGGGTCATGGAGATGGCATAGATGTATACGAGCAGCAGAATCAATTTGAAGACGGATTCCAGAAATACCTGCCCGACATGGGAGGTGACCACACCTGAGAATACTTCGGCAATAAATACCGGAATCAGCGTAAACAGGAATTTACCGACCAGAAAGGAGAGTATGCCGACAATGATGGTGGACATGACAATCCTTGCCGTATTGGCATCCTGCTTTTCCTGCTCGATCTTCACATCGTCTGCCGGATCCCTTTCATAACGGTCTGTAGCGAACTCCATATGCTTCATGCCATATATACTTGATTCGATGATGGCCACATTGCCCCTGAGAACCGGAATCTTCTTCAGTTTCTGTACCCATGCCTTCTCCGGACGGTCCATCTCGAAATATTCGATATCGTCATTGCTTCTGCGGATTGCTGTCACCATTTTGTCTTTTGACTGGAACATGACACCCTCGATTACTGCCTGTCCACCGAACTTCGGTTTATCCATTTTTTCGACGCTTCCTTCTATCAATAGTATTCATGTGCATTTCTCAGCTGTGCAAGCCCCTGGTCAAGCAGATTCTGATCCGACGCGGAAATGCCATTTCCGATCGAATCGAGAGCGGCAAGGATATCTTCGTTGGCGAGCTGTATCGCACTGTGCCGACGGACAAGATATTCGTCGAGTTCCACACTCGTGGCACCATCACGGTACGCTTCAATCGCCTCTGCCAGGCTTTTCTCTATCTCCTCGAATGATTCATTCATGGTCGAAAGGTCCTGTGCATCTGCATTATCGGACAGCAGCGTATCCAGATCCGAGAGGCCCTGCTTCATGGCGTCGGAATAGTCTGTGACAATATCGACATAGGCATCTATGTCAGGATTGCTGATGACAGACTGCATTTTGGAAATATCCTCCTCCAGTGCCTCAAGACGCTGGGTGTTCTTCTGGAGTGCGACTTCCTCGGTCTGGAGGATGCTCTGAAGCTCCTCATTGCGGTCATTCGCACTTGCCAGTTCTTCTTCAATTGATGGGTCTCCGCAGGCACTTAGACCAAGTGCAACAAGCGGAATATATATCATACGCTTCATATTCTCATTCTCCTGTATCTCATTGTGTTATTTTATCATGTTATATTAAAAGATGATATTCATTTGCAATACATCAGCTGCTGCGCAGTACTTATTTTCCTATTATCCCAAATTCAAAGCAGGCATTACTGAAATTGCAGTGGATTTAATGTAATATATATTTGAAAGGTGGAGTAGATGCACATGATAAAATTTGATAAAGTCAACGCTTTGATTGAAAAGAACAACGTCGATGCCCTGCTTGTACTGAGTGACTACAACCGTCGCTACCTGACAGGCTTTACAGGTTCGAGCGGTGCAGTGGTCATCACGAAGGACAGCAGATATCTGATATCCGACTTCAGGTACAAGGCCCAGGCAGCAAAACAGGCAGACCAGTTCGAGTTCGTCCTGCAGAATAGAGGACTGCTCGACTTCATAGCTGAATTCCTTGAACAAAAAGGCCTCCGCACTGTGGGCTTTGAAGGACAGCATATAAACTATAATACTTATGAACAGCTGAACAGGCAATTCGACCTTGTACCGCTGACCAATGAAATCGAAACCATCCGCATGTACAAGACGTCAGAGGAAGTTTCACTCATCCGGAAAGCGTGCGACATTGCAGACGAAGCATATGACCACATACTCGGGTATATCAGACCCGGGCAGACGGAACTTGAAGTCAGAAATGAACTTGAAAACCATATGCGCAAGCTTGGTGCCGCAGGCTCAAGCTTCGACATCATCGTAGCCAGCGGGTACCGTGGTGCACTGCCGCACGGTGTCGCATCGGATAAGAAGATCGAGTCCGGTGACATGGTGACACTCGACTTTGGCGCCTACTATAATGGGTATGCGTCCGACATTACGCGCTCGTTCGGGGTCGGGTCGGTAAGTGAAGAGATGGAAAAGGTGCATGCGATTGTGTTAACATCACAATTGGCCGCATTGGAACAGATCAGAAGCGGAATGACCGGCAAGGAGGCGGATGCCATCGCCCGCGATATCATTACAGAGCATGGCTATGGTGAAAATTTCGGCCACTCGCTCGGGCATGGACTCGGACTCGAAGTCCACGAGATGCCGGGACTGTCGAAAGCAAGCGACATGGTACTCGAGAAGGACATGTGTGTCACAGTCGAACCCGGCATCTATATCGATGGTGTCGGCGGCGTCCGCATCGAGGATGACTGCATTGTTACGGAAAGCGGACTCGAGAAGCTTTCCAACAGCAGCAAGGAACTTTTCATCATCTGAATATATCAGTGGAACAATAGGAGGAATAGTATGATTTCAGTCAATGATTTTAAAACAGGCCTTACAGTGGAAGTGGATGGCGGAATCTGGAGAGTTGTTGAATTCCAGCACGTCAAGCCGGGCAAAGGCGCAGCATTTGTCAGAAGCAAGCTCAGAAACTTGAGGACAGGCGCCATCCAGGAAAAGACATTCCGCGCAGGTGAGAAGGTCGGTCGTGCACAGATCGACAACAGAAAGATGCAGTATCTCTATGCTGATGGTGATACACATGTATTCATGGACAACAACACATTCGACCAGGTGGAACTCGATGCTTCAGCCCTGAAGGACGAACTGAAGTACCTTCAGGAGAACATGAACGTCTCCCTGATCATGTATGAAGGGGAGACGCTCGGTGTTGAACTGCCGAAATCAGTGGAACTGAGAGTTGTTGAGACCGAGCCCGGCATCAAGGGAGATACGGCGAGTGGCGCGACCAAGTCGGCAACACTTGAAACCGGCCTTGTGCTTCAAGTACCGCTTTTCGTCAACCAGGATGACGTACTGGTGATCAGTACGGACGACGGCAGCTACGTATCCAGAGCATAGAAATAAAAAGCAGATTCCGATCTGCTTTTATTTTTTCCTTGAATTGGTATGACCACTTGCGTAGAATATAAGAGAGAAATTTTGAATGTTAAGGAGCAGTAGACATGAAACTGGAGTATATTGATGAACTGATTAGCAAAATGGAAAAGGCATCTTTGACAGAACTGTCATATAAGGACGGGGAAGTGGACATCGTGCTGAAGCGCGACAGCATGAATGTGCCTCAGCAGACAGCTGCACCAGTCCAGGCAGCACCCGAGTTCGCCCAGCCGGTACAGAGTACTGAAGCCGCACCACAGGAGGAAGGCAAGGTCATCAAGGCACCGATGGTCGGCACATTCTATAAAGCCTCTTCCCCGGAAGTGGATCCTTATGTCAAGGTGGGCGACAAGGTGGAAAATTCAAGTGTCGTATGCATTCTGGAAGCAATGAAACTGTTCAACGAAATTCAGGCGGAAACTTCCGGTGAGATCACAGAAATTCTTGTCGAAGATGGAGAAATGGTTGAATACGACCAGCCATTGTTCAGAGTCCGATGATTAAGAAAATACTAGTTGCCAACCGTGGGGAAATTGCCGTTCGAATCATCAGAGCCTGTACTGAACTAGATATAGAGTCGGTCAGCATCTATTCTGAAGCAGATGCTGACAGTCTGCACCGCAGACTTGCGACAGAATCGTACTGTGTCGGCCCCAAACTGTCGAAAGACAGCTATCTTGACATGATCAGCATCATAACAATCGCCAAGAAGACCGGCTGTGATGCCATTCATCCTGGATATGGGTTCCTTGCAGAAAATAGTGACTTCGCCGAAATGTGTGAGGCATCGAACCTCATATTCATTGGACCGATGCACGAGACGATTGCACTCATGGGTGTAAAGGACGTCGCGAAGGATACGATGAAAAAAGCAGGCGTACCGACTGTGCCGGGTAGCGAAGGTGTTGTCGAATCCGTTGAAGACGCGAAGAAGATCTCTGAGGAGATCGGCTATCCGGTCATCATCAAAGCAAGCTATGGTGGCGGCGGAAAAGGCATCCGCGTTGCCCGTGATGAGGAATCCCTCGTCCAGAACTATAAGATGACCGAGCAGGAGGCGGAAAGTGCCTTCGGCAACAAGAGCCTCTATATCGAGAAATACATCGAGAACTTCAGGCACATCGAAATACAGGTTCTCGGAGACTATCATGGCAATGTCGTCCACCTGGGCGAGCGTGATTGTACAATACAGCGCCGCATGCAGAAGCTTGTCGAAGAGGCACCGAGTCCCATCCTGTCGGAGGAGAAACGCAAGGAGATGGGTGATACGGCAGTCACTGCCGCCAAAAGCATCGACTACATCGGCGCCGGCACAATCGAATTCATCTATGACCTGAATGAAGACCACTTCTATTTCATGGAGATGAATACCCGCATCCAGGTCGAGCACCCTGTAACGGAAATGATTACAGGCATCGACCTTGTCAAGATGCAGATCAGAGTGGCCAGAAGAGAAGCGATTCCTTTCAGGCAGGAGGACATTGAATTCAAGGGGCATGCTGTCGAACTTCGCATCAATGCGGAGAACCCCTACAAGAACTTCATGCCATCTGCCGGCAAGATCAAAGAATTCATCACTCCTGGTGGATATGGTGTCAGACTGGATTCCGCCTGCTACTCCGGCTACGTCATTCCACCGTACTACGACTCGATGATCGCCAAGCTCATCACCCATGCAGACACAAGGGAAGAAGCGATCCATACTGCACTCCGTGCGCTTGGAGAATTCAAGATCGGCGGCGTCGATACGACCATTCCGTTCCATACGAATCTGCTCCAGCATGAAGCATTCAGATCGAACGACTATAATACCAACTTCCTGGCGAACAACGACATCATGAACTGATGGTATGAATATGGAAAGGGGACATCTTCACTGATGTCCCCTTTCTATGTGGCTCTCCAGGATTTCCCCGGGGGCCATCCCTATGGTTGACAACGATATTTGCACACCATAATATGATAACTAACGGAATGGTGATTGATGGCCGTCATGCACAGACCTTGGAAAGATCTCCGGAATCGGGGGGTTCATTTCATGCCGGGACTGGCAGAAACGTCATCCAATTTCCTGTCGAATCATGATATAATGAATTGACGAGGTGATGAACATGATAATTCAGGAAGACAAAGCAAATCTTGGACAGATAGAGCTATCACCGGAAGTACTTGAAGTGATCGCGAGCATTGCGGTGACTGAAACTGAAGGTGTGCATGCGCTGCAGAACAACTTTGCCAGCGGCAACTTTGAGAAGATCGGCAAGAAGTACAGGGGCCGGGGTGTCAAAGTGGATGCAAAAGACAACGAAGTAAGGATTTCCATCTATGTTTCTCTTTCCACACGCCGTAATATCCATGAGACCGCAGAACTTATCCAGAAGAATGTCAACCAGGCCATCCGGAATATGACGGATCATGATGTCAAAGAAGTCAATGTGCACATCGTCAATATTAAATAATAGAACAGTAGATGGGTGTTAATAATGAACAGACACGAGCAGCGAAAAAAAATATTCCAGATCATCTTTCAGCAGGATCATGGTCTGGTTGCATTGGAAGAGACTGCGTTTTACGATCTCTACAGGGAGTATGACTACATCAGCCGGATTGTAGACTACTACGGCGGCAACAGCGAGTCGGTGGACGGGGACATCAGAAACCATCTCACCAACTATACGCTTGAAAGGATTCCTAAAGTGGAACGCAACATCCTGAGAACAGCGATTTCTGAACTGCTTCATGGCGATTCCCCACAGCGGGTGGTCATCAATGAAGCGATCCTCCTTGCCAAGCTCTATGGTGAGAAGGACAGCTTCCGATTTGTCAACGGCGTCCTGAAAAACTTCATCACGGAAACGGATAAGCAGCAAGATGGAGAACAGTAGATATCTTTCCGTCGGCGCACTGACCAGATACCTTAAATATAAATTCGACCAGGACCCGTATTTGACACGGGTCTTTCTAAAAGGTGAACTTTCCAATGTGAAGCGTCATACGAGTGGGCACATTTTCTTTGCCATCAAGGACGAGCAGTCGGTCGTACGGGCCATCATGTTCTCAAGGAATGCCGGCAGTCTCAAGTTCAATCCCGAAGAGGGGCAGAGTGTCCTGATCGAAGGCCGGGTCAGCATTTTTGAATCCAGCGGACAGTATCAGGTCTATGTGGAAAAGATGGAGATGGATGGCATCGGCATGCTTTTCGAAAAGCTTGAACAGGACAAGAAGCAGCTTGCTGAAAAAGGCTACTTTGATGTGCAGCATAAGAAAACGCTGCCCCGCTACCCAAGGACCATCACCATCATCAGCTCTGAAACCGGGGCTGCTGTGCGGGATATGATTACGACATTGAGCAGACGCTATCCGCTGGTGTCCGTCACAGTCATCAATACGCTGATGCAGGGGCCGAGGAGCCGGCAGGCCGTGGTTGAAAACCTCGAGTATGCCGATAGACTGGGCAATGATATCATCATCCTTGCCCGCGGCGGCGGCTCGATAGAGGATCTGTGGACTTTCAATGAAAAGGATGTCGCATTGAAGATTTTTGATATGAAGACACCGGTCATTACAGGCATCGGTCATGAAACCGATACGACACTGGTGGACTTCATTGCTGACGTGCGCGCAGCGACGCCCACAGCGGCTGCCGAAATGGCAGTGCCCGACCAGCAGGATATATTTGAAAGATTGCGCCAGTTCGAAAACTACGCTTCCCGCAGGGTGGCACAGAAGCTCGATTCGAGCAGAAGCCGGCTGGATGCACTTGGTTCCTACTACAAGCTTAGAAATCCGGATCTTCTCTATGACCAGCAGGCAGAAAGGCTCGCCAATCTGAAGGACATACTGGATGATAGAATGCACCATGCAATAAAAGACAGCCACTACCGGCTATCCGTCCTGAAGGAAAGCGTCAGATACAATACTCCAGGACCTGAAATAAAAAGGAGCGCCGGAACACTGATGGAGCGGAAAGGACAGCTTGATCGTGCCATGCGGGTCAGAACAGGCGACTCGAGGAAAAGTCTCGCAAGAGTAATCGAGAGTCTCAATTCGCTGAGTCCGACCAATGTACTGCTGCGCGGCTATTCCTTCACTACGCATCAGGGTGTAATCGTCAAGGATGCGCATCAGCTCGAATTGGGCGATGAAGTCCAGTCGACGTTTGCCGATGGCAGCATCGTATCAAAAGTGACAGAGGTGAATCATGATGGCAGAAACTGAAAATGAAACATTCGAAGAGAAGATGAAACAGCTCGAGCAGATCGTCAAACAGCTGGATGAGGATGAAGTCTCTCTCGAAGCGTCGCTCAAACTCTACCAGAAAGGTGTCGAGTTGACTGCAGAATGCGAAAAGATACTGAAAGATGCAGAACTGAAAGTTGAAACATTAAACCGTAAGGGAGTAGATGATGAACAATAATATGCAGCATTATCTCGAGGCGACCGAATCTTCCATACTTGCGCACCTTGGACAGAATCATGTTTCACCAACAATCAGAAAAGCGAGCAGCTATTCGATAGAGGCGGGGGGAAAGAGATTCCGCCCCTATCTTCTATTTTCAACGCTAGACGCCCTTGGACATGATCCGATGAAGGGTGTACAGGTGGCGGCAGCCATTGAGATGATCCATACATATTCTTTGATCCATGACGATCTGCCGGCAATGGATGATGATGATTATCGCCGGGGGAAACCGACGAACCATAAAGTCTACGGTGAGGCGGCAGCCATTCTGGCAGGGGATACACTATTGACCGAGAGTTTCAGTATTGTGGCCCAGGATGACACGCTGCCTGCTGACAAGCGGGTCGCGCTGATTGGGCATATTGCGGCGAAATCGGGCTTCAACGGCATGATTGGCGGCCAGATGCTCGATATCGAGGCGGAAGGACAGGATATCAGTCTCAGCCAGCTTGAGAATATCCACCAGTACAAGACAGGACAGCTGATTGTACTGCCGGTCCAGTGTGCATGCATTATTGCAGATGCTACAGATGAAGTGACAGCGCAGCTGATCCGCTTTGCCGAGGCGCTCGGCATCCTGTTTCAGATCAGGGATGACATACTCGATGTGGAGGGTGACATTGCTGTAACTGGAAAATCATCAGGCAGTGATGAAAAGAACAATAAGACCACCTATGTGAGCACCTATGGCTTGAGTGGTGCACATGATGAACTCGAGCAGCTCGTCGAAAGTGCAAAACGGATACTCGATGATCTGGCAGCAGATATCGAAACAGAGCAACTGTATAGCGTGCTGCAGAGGTTTGCAGTAAGAAACCAATGATAATTCATAATACGTGGATTATCATTTTTATTTTAGCCTAAATGATAAAAGTGGTATAATTGGCAGTAGAAAATTTGAAGGTGGGTGCTATATGAATCTATATAGTATAGAAGACCCGTCATTTTTGAAGCAGAAAGATGATGAGGAACTGAAGGAACTGGCACAGGATGTAAGGGAGTTTCTGATCCAGTCATGCTCGAGAACAGGCGGCCACATCGGTGCCAACCTCGGCGTAGTGGAACTGACGATCGCCCTGCATAAGCATTTTGATTCACCAGAAGATCGGCTTTTGTTCGATGTTGGACATCAGGCATACATTCATAAGATCCTCACTGGACGCATCAGTGAGTTTGAAACACTCAGACAGTATAAAGGCTTGTGCGGATTTCCCAAGATGCGTGAATCCGAACATGATGTCTGGGAGGCAGGACATTCATCCACCAGTCTATCAGCAGCCATGGGGATTGCCAAGGCACGGGATATCAAAGGCGAGGGTCACCACGTCATCCCGATCATCGGAGATGGCGCGCTGACAGGCGGAATGGCGCTTGAAGCACTGAATCATATCGGCTCCGACAGGACGGATATGACCATCATCCTGAACGATAATGAAATGAGCATAGCACCAAACGTGGGCGCCTTGCACCACATGCTCGGCCGCATGCGGACGAATACGCAGTATAATCGCGTCAAGCACGATATAGAAGACTTTCTGAACCGTCTGCCGCAAGTCGGGTCGAGGCTGCGAGATATGGCGGACAGAATAAAGGACAGCATGAAATACCTCGTTGTGGACGGCGTCTTTTTCGAAGAGCTCGGCATCAAGTATATCGGTCCCGTCGATGGGCATGATTTTGCTGCATTGTCGAACGCCATACAGATTTCAAAAGACTACAAGGGACCGGTCGTCATCCACGTCATTACGAAAAAGGGCAAGGGCTACCATCCGGCAGAGGATGACAAGCTCGGCAAATGGCATGGTCTTGGTCCGTACAAGATGGATACCGGCGAAGTGCTCGGCAGCAAGACCACGCCATCATGGAGTGAATTCATGTCGAATACTGTCCTCGATCGTGCGCTCGAGGATGAACGCATCGTCGCTCTGACACCGGCCATGCCGGTCGGCAGCAAGCTGACAAAATTCCAGAATACACTGCCGGAACGGTTCTTTGACGTCGGTATCGCCGAACAGCACGCGGTCACCATGGCAGGTGGACTTGCTGCAAGCGGCATGAGGCCGTATCTGGCCATCTATTCGACATTTCTGCAAAGGGGCTATGACCAGCTGCTGCATGATGTCGATCGCCAGAACCTGAATGTTTTCCTCGGCATCGACAGGAGCGGACTTGTCGGAGCGGATGGTGAAACACACCAGGGTGTATTCGATATCAGCTTCATCTCCCCGCTGCCGAACATGACTTTGATGATGCCTAAAGACGAGCTTGAAGCAGAGCAGATGATCGATCTTGCATTCAGCCACGAAGGGCCGGTCGCCCTCAGATATCCGCGCGGCAACATCAAAGGAGTGGAGCAGAGTGGAAACGCCAAGCCGCTCAAGTATGGCCAGTGGGAAGAACTGGTCGAAGGGGAAGATATGACGATCATCTCTTTCGGTCCGACACTCGATCTTGCGATCAATGCAGCTGTCGCACTCAAGGAGAATGGTGTCAGCGCCAGAGTCATCAATGCGCGTTTCATCAAGCCGATGGACGAAGCAATGCTCCAGTCTCTCGGGATTGAAGGGAATCCAATCCTTACAGTTGAGGAATCCATGCTCACAGGTGGGCTCGGCAGTATGATTGCAAGTTTCATGACCGACCATGGCTTCACCAATCCTCTCAGAAGAATTGGTATCGACAATGAATATGTCGAACATGGTGACGTCAACAGGCTGCTTGAGGATATCGGCATCACAACCGACAATATCATTCTGCAGTCCCGAATACTACTGGAGCAGAACAATGAAAAAGAAATCAAGAATTGATGAATATCTCCACGACAACTTTAATCTCGGCACGCTGGAAGCGGTCAGGCGGATCATCATGGCCGGAAAAGTACTGAACAGCAACCAGCCGGTATACAAACCTTCTGAGATGATAGATATCTCGAAGGCGGATATCCGTTTCAAAAATATAAAGCCTTATGTTTCAAGGGGCGGCGTCAAGCTCGACTATGCCTTAAAAGCATTCGGGATCGATCTTGACAGCAGTATTGTCACCGATATCGGCAGTTCAACAGGCGGATTTACGGACTGTTCGCTTCAGAAAGGTGCCATACATGTTTATGCAGTGGATGTCGGTACCAACCAGCTCGACTACAGGTTGCGTACAGATGCACGCGTGACGGTGATGGAGCAGACGAATTTCAAGGATACAAAAGTGGCGGATTTTCCCATGCTGCCTGATGTGCTTACCATCGATGTTTCTTTTACCTCCATTGTCCCGATACTGAGGCATATTACCGAACTGTTCGATCATGAGTATGAAGTGATTGCCCTGATCAAACCCCAGTTCGAGTCCTATCTGGAAGAGCGGGAGGAAAGTGGCATCATCACTTCGAAAGCGACGCATGAAAACGTCATCCGCCGTGTACTTGAAGCATGCAGCAGCATCGGCCTGCATGGCACGGGACTCGACAGGTCTCCGATTACGGGTACTAAAGGGAATATCGAGTATCTGCTTCATCTCACATCCTCCGATATTTCAGCTACTGCAGTACAAGAAAAGGACATTCAGCAGATCGTCTATGGCTGATGTCCTTTTTTTCGTGTTGCTGGCATTCATTCTATGATATCATATGTATAAATATACAAAATGCGGAGACGAGGAGGAACATCATGTCGAATAAATCGATACGACAGATCAAAATCAGGGAAATCATCACCAACAGCAAGGTGGAAACACAGGAGGACCTGGTCGAAAGGCTGAATGAATACAACTTCAATGTGACACAGGCCACGGTATCAAGGGATATCAAGGAACTGCAGCTCATCAAAGTGCCTACACCAAGCGGTTCATACGTCTACAGCATGCCGAAAGACCGGAAATTCCATCCACTTGAGAAGCTTGGGAGGTATCTGATGGACAGTTTTGTTAAACTGGACTATACGGACAACCTTCTGGTATTGAAGACACTGCCCGGCAATGCCCAGTCCATCGGCGCAATCATCGACCAGCTGGAATGGGAGGAAGTTGTGGGCACCATATGCGGTGATGATACGTGTCTGATGATATGCCGGAGTGAAGATGCACAGAATGAGATTAGGGACCGGATATTCAATCTGATCTAAATTGGAGTGTTTAATTTGCTGATACGTCTGAAAATCAAGAATCTGGCTGTACTGAAGGATATCGAACTGGATTTCGACAGTGGGCTGACCGTCATTTCCGGTGAATCAGGTGCCGGTAAATCCATGATCATCGAGGCCATAAGATACCTCTACGGGAAACGGGCTTCCATCGAAGATATCAGATATGAAACCGAGGGTGCACTTATCGAAGGCGTCTTCGACTTCCCGCAATCGGATACAATCCGGGAACTGCTTGCTCAGAATGATATCGAAGAGGATGAGCTCTACATTGTGAGAAGGGAAGTCATGCAGAACCGCAAAAGCATCATCAAAATAAACTCCCGCATGATCACCCTCGGTGCACTGAAGGACATCATGGATGAGGTCGTCAGTATCCACTCCCAGTCCTCCCAGTCGGAAGCCCTCGAGCACGGCAAGCATATTCTGTACCTGGACCGCTATATTGACGTAGCGGACAGGGCGTCATTCGGAAAATATCAGGAAAGCTTCGAAGAATTCAGAGCTCTGGAAGCAAAAATCAAGGAGCTTGAATACAAGGATAAGAATCGGGTTCAGCAGCTGCAGATGTACAAGCACCAGTTCGAGGAACTCGAAGCCATGGCGCTCGTTCCTGATGAGGAGGAGAGGCTCGAGGAGGAGATCAGCTACCTCGACAACTTCGAAAAGATCAGCAATACACTCTCATCGATCCAGGCACAGCTCAGTTCCGAGTATGCCCCGCAGAACATGCTCTATGACATCCATAGCCATATCGACACACTGTCGAACTTCGACGAGAACTACAAGCAGTATGGGGATACCGTTCTTGAAGCGTACCATCTGCTCGATGAGCTCGGCAGCAGAGTGGGGAGCGACCTGTCCGCACTCGACTATGATGAGGAAAGCCTGAATGTGAAGCAGTCCCGGCTGTCGGACATCAACTCCCTGAAACGAAAATACAACAAGACGCTCGATGAGCTGATCGAATATAGAGATGCCCTGGCAGAGGACATCGAACAGCTCGGCAACATTGCACAGTCTTTCGAAGCACTGCAGAACAGACGTGCACAGGCTCAAAAGCGGATGGAGCAGTACGCAAAGGACCTGCATACCTTCAGGCTCGAGCAGAAGCACTTTCTTGAGAACAGGATCAAAAAGGAGCTCAACGACCTTGATATGCCAGGGGCCGATTTTGAGATCCGTGTGCGGGAAGGTGCATTTGCTCCGCGCGGCTACTCGGACGTCGAGTTTCTCATCTCCACCAACGCAGGGGAACCGCTGAAGTCGATGAACCGTATTGCCTCAGGTGGTGAAATCGCCCGCGTCATGCTGGCATTGCGGACGATCTTTACGGAATCCGATGCCCAGAGCCTGCTGATTCTCGATGAGATCGATACAGGCGTCAGCGGCCTTGTCGCCACACGCATGGCTGAAAAAATGCAGCTGCTGTCAAAATCACGCCAGGTCATCTCCATATCCCATCTGCCGCAGGCAGCTGCGCTTGCCGATCATCACCTGTATGTATCAAAGAAGACTGCAGACCAGCGCACTGCATCTGTTGCAGCATATCTTGGCGCAGATGATCATGTGTATGAAATCGCCAGAATGCTCAGCGGTTCCGATATTACAGAAGCCGCGCTCGAAAATGCAAAAACACTGATTGAAGCCAAAAATAGAGATACGAACTAGGTTCGTATCTCTATTTTCTATTTTCATCTTCTGTTTTATTCGCCTGCTCAAGAAACTGTGCCTGCATCTTTTTCTGGCGCTGTTCGCGATGCAGTATATAGCCGCCGATGAACCATACACCTGCAGCTGTCAGCAGCAGGCCGACGATGAACTGGACGACGGTGAGGGTGAATGGGTCGTTGACGATGCCGAAAACGCTGTCCCTCATATACTTTATGCCAAGCCCTGCCAGGAAAACCGGTATGACCAGTATGGCGAGTGCAATAATCTTCTTCATCATATCACCTTGAATATCTGGATATGTTCATTATAACCGAAGTGAAAAGAGGAATAAAATATATGTCTTTTGAAAACCTTCAGAATTTTCCAAGTTTGACCAAATTCATGTAATTTAAATTCCGAATATGTATAATAAAAAGCATAGGGGAGGTATACACATGAAATTTGATGAAATTTTCAAAGGGGACAATAATAAAATGATAGCGCTTTCAGTATGCCGGGCGGCTGATCCGGAAGTGCTGGAACCGATTCTTCGCATTATTGATGAAAAAGGCGTAAGATGTCATCTTGTAGATGACAGGGGAACGCTCGAGACCATGCTGGCTTCATATGGAGACGATCATCTTTCTGATGGACGGATCACCATCCATCATGCACAAGATGACCACTCGGCTGCTGCAGTCTCCCTCGAGCTGATCAGTTCGGGACAGGCAAATGTACTGATGAAAGGGCTGATTTCAACATCGGTTCTGCTGAAGGAAGTTCTGAACAGAAAATACGGACTGATACATAACAGCCTGCTCAGTCATGTTGCACTGTTTGATGTGCCGCATTACCATAAGGCCATCATGCTCAGCGATGCCGGAATGAACATTTCACCTTCGATTGAAGACAAAAAGAAAATCATAGACAATACACTCGAATGTGCCAGGCAGCTTTCGGCTGACGAGCCGAAAGTGGCGCTGCTCGCTGCAGTGGAGAAGGTTTCCGAAAAGATGCCTGCCACCGTTGATGCAGATGCACTGGCACGTATGGATGTTAAAAATTTTAAATATAGTTGTACAATAGAAGGACCACTGCAGTATGACCTCGCCATCTCGGAGGCGGCGGCCCGCCACAAAGGACTCCAGTCCACTGTGGCTGGGGATGTGGACATCCTCATCGCCCCTGGCATCGAAGCAGGGAATATACTCTACAAGTCACTGGTCTACTCGGCAGGTGCGCGCGTTGCTTCCATCATCATGGGGGCAAGTGTACCGATCGTACTGACCTCAAGAGCAGACAGCGCCGAAGATAGATATAATTCCATAAACCTGGCAATGAAGATTTCCAAATAACAAGATGGAGTGATGAAAATGATATTTGAAAAAATGGAGAAATACGGATACGAGCAATTGATTTTCTGTCATGATGAAACAAGCGGATTGAAAGCCATCATCTGCATCCATGATACGACACTGGGACCGGCACTCGGTGGCAGCAGAATGTGGCAGTATGATTCGGAGGAAGAGGCGATTGAAGACGTGTTGCGTCTGGCGAAAGGCATGACCTATAAGAATGCTGCAGCCGGACTCAACCTTGGCGGCGGCAAGACTGTCATCATCGGTGATGCTTCCAAAGACAAGTCGGAAGCTTTCTTCAGAGCACTCGGCAGATATGTCCATAGCCTTGGTGGCAGGTACATAACAGCGGAAGATGTCGGCACAACGGTCGAAGACATGGACCTCATCTACCAGGAAACGCCGTACGTATGCGGCATCAGCGAGTCCTACGGTTCAGGCGGCAATCCGAGCCCTATGACTGCCTACGGCGTCTACGTGGCGATGAAGCGTACAGCGAAGGAAGCATTCGGTGATGATTCGCTTAAAGGCAGGACCATTGCCGTACAAGGTGTCGGGAACGTATCCTACAGCCTGTGCAGGCATCTTCACGAAGAAGGTGCCAAACTGATCGTTACAGACATCAACCAGGCGTCCATAGACCGTGCAGTGAACGACTTTGGTGCCGAAGCAGTCGGCATCGAGGAGATCTATTCGGTCGATGCGGATATTTTTGCCCCTTGTGCACTTGGTGGTGTGCTGAATGACGAGACGATTCCGACACTCAAAGTGAAAGCCGTCTGCGGCAGTGCAAACAACCAGCTGCTTGACAGTGACAAGCACGGGACAATGCTTGAAGAGAACGGGATCGTCTATGCACCGGATTATGTCGTCAACTGTGGCGGCGTCATCAATGTTGCAGATGAACTGCAGGGATATAACGCAGATCGTGCGAAGAGCAAAGTGGAGGAGATCTACAAGCAGATGGATAAGATCTTCTCGATTGCGAAGCGTGACGGTGTCACACCTGCTGTTGCTGCCGATCGACTGGCTGAAGAGAGAATCGACAGCATGATGCGCGTCAGAAGCACTTTCTCACAGAATGAAATGACAACGCTCAGCAGGAGGTAGGACGAGCGATGACATATACCATTCTCGTCGTCAATCTTGGTGGAACTTCCACCAAGGTGGCGCTTTATGAAAATGATGAAAGTATTGCCGTTGAGACATTGAGGCATCCGACAGAAATCATCATGCAGCCATTCCATGAACAGATCGAATTCAGGTTCAAGGCGATCATGAGTTTTCTTGAGCAGTGCGATGTGGACCCTCAGGATATCGATATTGTCAGTGCACGCGGTGGCGTGCTGAAGCCGATCCAGGGCGGCACCTATGACATCAGCCGGGAGATGGTCGAAGATCTCAGGGAAAACAGGCATGGCCAGCATGCTTCAAACATGAGCGGTGTGATTGCAGACCGGTTCCGGGCGCGTTACGGTTGCCAGGCGGTCATTACGGATCCGGTCGTGGTGGATGAACTGATCGACGAAGTCCGTCCGACAGGTCTGAGAGGTATAGAAAGACGATCGGTCTTCCATGCACTCAACCAGAAGGCGGTCGCACGTAAATATGCTGAATCCATCAATAAGAGCTATTCCGATATCAACGCCATCGTCTGCCATATGGGGGGCGGCATCACAGTCGGTGCCCATAGGCATGGCAAGGTCATCGATGTCAACGATGGCCTGTCCGGCGAAGGACCGATGAGTCCGACACGGACGGGTTCACTGCCGAACGATCGTCTTGCACGATACATTCTTGAAAATGATATGGATTATGACAGTGTCTATGACGTGCTCACCAAAGAGGGCGGCTTCATTTCACTCGCCGGCACCCAGGATGCCATCGAACTCGAAGAACGGGCACTGGCCGGGGATGGAGCAATCGAAGCAATATTCAGAGCGCTCGCAGCCCAGGTTGCCAAGGAGATCGGTTCACGTGCAGCAATACTGAAAGGGGACGTCGACCAGATCATCTTTACAGGGGGGCTCGCCTACAGCCAGTATCTCATGGATCTTATCATCCCCTACATCTCCTTCATTGCGCCCGTTGCAGTATATGCGGGTGAAGCGGAAATGCAGGCACTTGCAGAAGGCGCCTATCGTGTACTGACTGGACAAGAAGAAATGAAAACCTATGTGTAGGAGTGGATATAATGGCATACGAATATGATCTGGTCATCCTTGGTGGTGGTACTGCCGGCTATGTGGCAGCCATCAAGGCAAGCCAGCTCGGTTTGAAAACTGCAATCGTGGAGAAGGAGAACCTTGGTGGCACTTGCCTGCATAAGGGCTGCATCCCGACCAAGAGCATGCTCAAATCGGCGGAAGTGGCCTACTCGATGCGTAATGCAGACCTGTATGGCATCAGTTCCGTAGCACCTGAAATCGACATGTCGAAAATACAGGGCCGCAAGCAGGAAGTGGTGGACCGGATGCATGGCGGAGTCAGACACCTCATGAAAAAGTACAAGGTGGATATTTTCCGAGGACACGGACGGATACTCGGTCCTTCCATCTTCTCACCGATGGCCGGTACAGTGGCAGTGGAGCATCCAGAAGACGAAGAGGCGGAAAGTGAAATACTGGTCAACCAGCATGTGCTGATAGCAACAGGTTCACATCCGCGTCCACTTCCGTTCCTGCCATTCGATCATGATGTCGTGCTGTCAAGCGATGACATGATGTCACTCGACCACATACCACCCAGAATGGCGATCATCGGGGGCGGTGTCATCGGCCTCGAGTTTGCCAGCATGCTGACCGATCTCGGGTCTGAAGTGACTGTCATCGAAGCGGGTGACCATATCATTCCGCTTGAAGACAAGGATATCGCCACGCAGCTGAAGAAATCTCTCGAAGCCCGCGGCGTCATCTTCAAAATCGGCAGTGCCCTTGACGAATCACGCATTGATCGACAGGAAGCGTCCATCACGCTGAAGCTCGATGATGGTGATGCATCATTCGACAAAGTGCTTGTCGCAATCGGGCGTGCACCGAATACCGATGATCTTGGGCTCGCAAATACGAAGATCAGACTCGATAACGGCTATATAGAAACCAATGAATATTATCAGACAAAGGATGCACACATGTATGCTGTCGGCGATGTCATCGGCAATCTTCAGCTCGCCCATGTCGCGACAAAGGAAGCTATTGCTGCAGTCGAGCATATGGCAGATGAAAATCCCTATCCGCTGGACTACAATGGTGTACCGAGATGCATCTATACCTATCCTGAGGTTGCTGCCATCGGCATGACTGAACAGGCACTCAAGCAGCAGGGCATCGATCATTCTGCTCATAAGGTGCCTTTCGCAGCTGTCGGCAAGGCAGTAATTTCCCATGGAGACAAAGGGTTTGGTAAAATACTTATAGACCCGAAAACAAAAGATATACTCGGAGTTTCGCTGATCGGCCCTGGCGCAACCGAACTGATCAATGAGGCAGCCCTGGCAAAATTCCTGGATGCTTCAGCACTCGAACTCGGCAGCGCCATCCACGCACACCCTTCAATCGGAGAGGTGCTGATGGAACTCGGCCTTGATGCGGAAGGAAAAGGGATCCATGTATAAGGAGGATACGACATTGTTGGACTATAAAGAAGCAGGCCTCGAGTCAGAGGACCTGAAGAATATGTATCGTACGATGTATCTTGCAAGAAAGCTTGATGAAAGAATGTGGCTGCTCAACCGTGCAGGCAAACTGCCTTTCGTCATTTCCTGCCAGGGACAGGAGGCGACACAGGTGGGTGCCGGATATGCACTTGACCGTGAGGTGGACATCATCAGTCCATACTACAGGGATCTAGCGCTTGTCACCCATTTCGGCATGACAGCAGAGGAGACGATGCTGTCCGCTTTTGCCAAGAAAGGGGATATTTCAAGCGGCGGCAAGCAGATGCCTTCCCATTTCAGTAAGAAATTATGCAACATCATGACACAGGGCTCGAGTGTAACAACCCAGCTGCTGCATGCTGTCGGTGCGAGTTTCAAATTCAAGATGGACGGTGAGAAACGGGTGGCGCTGACAACGCTCGGGGAAGGCTCTTCAAACCAGGGAGACTTCCACGAGGGACTGAATTTCGTCGGTGTCCATGACCTGCCTTTCATCTGCATCATCGAAAATAACAAATATGCCATCAGCGTACCGCGCGAGCTCCAGTATGGTGCAGACAAGCTGTCCGACCGTGCACTCGGATACGGCATGCACGGCGAGCATATCGACGGCAATGATCCGATCGCAGTCTACAAGGCTGTCAAAGAGGCGCGGGAACGTGCAATCAACGGAGAGGGCGGTACACTGATCGAAGCGATGTCCACCCGGCTGACTGCCCATTCATCGGACGATGATGACAGCTACCGTGAGAAGGAAGAACGTGAATCCATGAAGGAGACAGACTGCCTGGTCAATTTCAGAACCTATATTCTGGATAAAGGCGTAGCAGAGGAAGCATGGTTCGAAGAACTGGAAAAAGAAATCAAAGCGATCGTCACCGATGCGACAAAGGCAGCGGAAAAAGCCCCCTATCCGGATGCACGGGAAGCATTGACGCACGTGTACGAGGAGGTTCAGCATGGCTAAAATATCCTATCTGCAGGCAATCCATCAGGCACTCGACTTTGAGATGGGCCAGGATGACAGTGTATTTGTCCTCGGAGAGGACGTAGGCAAGAAGGGCGGCGTCTTCAAAGTGACCGCCGGACTCCAGGAAAAGTACGGAGAAATGCGCTGCCTGGACACCCCTCTGGCAGAATCGAACATTGTCGGCACCAGCATCGGTGCAGCAATGATGGGGAAAAGACCAGTGGCCGAAATCCAGTTTGCGGACTACATTCTGCCCGCAACCAACCAGATACTGAGTGAAGCGGCGAAGATCAGATATCGTTCCAACAATGACTGGAACTGCCCGATCGTCATCCGTGCGCCATTCGGCGGCGGCATTCATGGTGCACTCTACCATTCCCAGTCGGTCGAGACCCTCTTTACGTCGACACCGGGATTGAAAGTTGTCGTACCTTCCACACCTGCCGACGCCAAAGGACTGCTCATTTCAGCAATTCGTGACAATGATCCTGTACTGTTCTTCGAGCACAAGAAGGCCTACCGCCTGCTCAAGGAAGAAGTGCCGGAAGGCGAATATACCGTTCCGATCGGCAAGGCCGACACCAAGCGGGAAGGCGATGACATCACGGTCATTACATATGGCCTCTGCGTCAACTATGCCCTTCAGGCAGCCGAACGTCTGGCGAAGGACGGCTACGAAGCGGAAGTCCTCGACCTCAGAACCATCTATCCTCTGGATAAGGAGAGCATCATCAAAGCGGCTTCAAAAACAGGCAAAGTACTGCTTGTGACGGAAGATAACCTCGAAGGCAGCGTCATCAGTGAAGTTGCTGCGATCGTCGCGGAGAACTGCCTGTATGATCTCGATGCCCCGATCATGAGACTCGCCGGTCCGGATGTACCATCCATGCCGTATGCACCTCCTATGGAGGACTTCTTCATGGTCAATCCGGACAAGATCGAAGCTAAAATGAAAGAGCTTGCTGAACATTAAGGAGGACAAGAGTTATGGAAAAAGTGCTGATGCCGAAGCTCGGTGAGAGTGTAACGGAAGGTACTATTGAAAAATGGCTGGTCCAGCCAGGAGATGTTGTTGAGGAATACGATCCCATATGCGAAGTGATCACCGATAAGGTGACGGCTGAAGTACCTTCAGTCTTCAATGGCACCATCAAGGAACTGCTCGTCGACGAAGGGGAGACTGTTGAAGTCGGCACACCAATCTGCATGATGGAAACGGAAGACACGGGCGAAGCTGCCCAGACAGATGAGCCTGTAGCAGAAGACGAAGCAGAAAAGCAGGAAGAGGTGCCGGCTGAAAAAGAACCAGCTCCACAGAAATCGAACGCCGGCAAAAGTACAGGCCGCATTTCACCTGTCGTCATGCGTCTTGCTGAAGAGAATGGCATCGACCTGTCGACGGTATCCGGATCCGGTTTCGAAGGCAGAATAACGAAGAAGGATATTCTGCAGACGATTGAAAACGGGCCATCGGCACAGAAAGAAGAACAGACCAATCATTCGATGCCAGCAGAACCAGCGAAGACAGAACAATCCACATCGACACCAGCTCCGGACACTCAGGAAGCAGTCGTTGCTGGAGAAGAGATTCCTGTCAAAGGCGTCAGAAAAGCCATCGCCGACCGCATGGTGCAGTCCAGTCTGGAGATTCCACATGCCTGGCTGATGATGGAAGTGGACGCGACGAACCTTGTCAACGTCAGAAACAGCCACAAATCGGATTTCAAGAAACAGGAAGGATACAACCTCACCTTCTTCAGCTTCTTTGTCAAAGCGGTCGCTGAGACATTGAAGGAATACCCGATGCTGAACAGCTCCTGGCAGGGGGACAGGATCATCGTCAATAAGGATATCAACATCTCCATTGCGGTGGCCGGTGACGATAAACTGTATGTTCCGGTAATCCGCAATGCCGATGAACTTTCCATCAAAGGCATCGCCAGACAAGTCAGTGAACTCGCCGACCTCGGTCGCAGACATAAGCTGACCAGTGCCCATATGGCAGGCGGCACATTCACTGTCAACAACACTGGGGCATTCGGTTCCGTGCAGTCGATGGGGATCATCAACCAGCCGCAGGCAGCCATACTGCAGGTGGAATCCATCGTCAAAAAACCGGTCATCATCGATGACATGATCGCCGTCAGACATATGGTCAATCTATGCCTGTCCATCGATCATCGCATACTCGATGGTCTCATTGCAGGACAGTTCCTGAAGTCGGTCAAAGAGAAAATTGAAGCCTATTCATTGGAGCACACTTCAATCTATTAGACTTTACAAAAATCTTTTCCCGCTATAAACTTAGGTGGACAATAGCAAGTGGCAATGTGATGAACAGTTGCCGCCGAGAAGGAGTTTTTATAATGAATATGGATTTCAATATGTACATGAATGATATTGTCAGCCAGGCAAGAAGTGAAATCAGGGAAGCCGGCTACACGGAACTGACGACACCTGAAGCTGTGGATGAATATTTGAATAAAGAGGGAACCTCCCTTGTCATGATCAATTCGGTCTGTGGTTGTGCCGGCGGCATTGCCCGTCCTGCTGCCAAGCATGCACTGAACTATGACAAGCTGCCCGATCAGCTACTGACGGTTTTTGCCGGCCAGGACAAGGAAGCGACTGAACACGTACGTGAAAAAGCAACGGACTTCCTGCCATCATCACCATCATTTGCTCTATTCAAAGATGGCAAAATTGTCGATATGATCGAGAGGCACGAAATTGAAGGTCACGAGACAATGAGTGTCATTACGAATCTGCAGGCATGGTTCGAGGAGCACGGCAAGGAAATCTAGGAAAAGAAAAAGAGGTCCCGAGGGACCTCTTTAATTTGATTACATCGTTGTCAGCATGCTGACGCCGAACAATACTCCTGAAATGACAATCAGAAATATCATAAACCAGATTACTGCCTTTTGAAATTTTCTATTGTTCATGAAATCATCCTTAAATTATTACTCTTTACATTATAATATACGTCAAAGTGACAATCAACTCAACAACTGGAGGAAATGACCAATGAATCAGGACAGACTTGTCAATCAATTTATGGAAATGGTTAAAATAGATTCCGAAACCGGCTATGAAAGGGACATGGCAGACTACCTCCTTGCAACATTCAAAGAAATGGGCATTGAAGCAAAAGAGGACGATACACAGGAAAAGACCGGCTATGGCGCAGGGAATATACTTGTAAGACTTGAAGGGGATGCTGCCAAGGCACCTGTCTATTTTACCGTCCACATGGATACCGTAGCACCTGGAAAGGGCGTCAGGCCATCCGTTGAAGGAGACTACATCGTCAGCGACGGAACAACCATTCTCGGCGCCGATGACAAGGCCGGCATTGCTGCACTGATAGAGGCTATCCATACATTGAAGGAGTCCGGCATCACACACGGTGATGTGGAAATCGTCATCACTGTAGGAGAGGAGTCCGGACTGGTCGGAGCCAAGGCATTTGATGCCGGACAGCTCAAAAGCAGATTCGGCTATGCCATCGATTCTACCGGAAAGGTCGGCACAGTGGTCACTGCAGCACCGACACAGAGCAGGATTGAAGTGAATATCCATGGCAAGAAGGCTCATGCGGGTGTGGCACCGGAGACAGGTGTCAGCGCCATCAATATCGCAGCACGTGCCATCAGCCAGATGAAGCTCGGACGGATCGATGAAGAGACGACAGCCAACATCGGAAGATTCGAAGGCGGCACTGCAACGAATGTCGTAACAGACCACGTCCATCTGCTCGCTGAAGCCAGAAGCCTGGATAACGCCAAGATGGAAGCCCAGTCCAATCACATGAAGGAAACATTTGAAAATGTTGCCCGCGAGATGGGTGGGCGTGCAGATGTCGATGTCGAGGTCATGTATGCTGCCCTCAGTGCATCCAATGATTCCGAAGTCGTCCGTACTGCCGTCAGAGCGATTGAAAACATCGGCCGGAATGCGGACCTGATCAGCCTTGGCGGAGGCAGTGACGGTAATATCTTCGCAGGCGCGGGCATTGAAACGGCAATACTTGGACTCGGCTATGAAAATATCCATACAACAGAAGAGAAGATGCCGATTGAGGAACTTGCAAAGATTACAGAACTCATTGTTGAAATCATCAGAGTGCAGAATGACAAGGAGGTTGAAGCATGATATACGATATTGGAGTTATCGGACTCGGGGTGATGGGCACGAATATTGCCAAGAATATGTCGCGCAATGGCTTTGAGGTCATCACATTCGATTTTTATGATGACGTCAGGGAAAACCGTATGAATGAACTCAAGGAGGAGAATGTCGACATTGCCTCCTCGCTGGAAGCCTTCATCAACAGTCTCAAAAAACCGAGAAACATCCTTCTTCTCGTCAAGGCTGGTGAAGTGACGGACATGACAATCGAACGGATCACCCCCTACCTTGAAGAAGGCGATACACTGATCGACGGTGGAAACGAGCAGTATGAGAATACACGCCGCCGCAACAAGACACTGACCGAGAAAGGTGTCAATTTCATCGGCATGGGTGTCAGTGGCGGTGAAGAGGGTGCCTTGAATGGGCCTTCACTCATGCCCGGCGGTCAGCGGGAAGCCTACGATAATGTCAGCGATATCCTGGAGAAGATCGCCGCCAAAGCGGATGATGGCAAACCATGCGTCACCTATATCGGCAGTGATGGCAGCGGCCACTACGTAAAAATGATCCATAACGGTATTGAATACGCCGATATGGAGCTGATTGCAGAGAGCTACTATTTCATGAAGCACGGTCTTGATATGTCGAACGATGAAATGAGCAAAGTGTTTGATGAATGGAACAAAGGCGATCTGAACAGCTATCTGATTGAAATCACCGCGCGCATTCTCGAGTTCAAAAATGAGGATGGCAACTATGTGCTTGATCTGATACTTGATAAGGCCGGGCAGAAGGGGACAGGCAAGTGGACAGGCATCGAAGGTCTGAAACTCGGCATCCCTCTATCCCTGATTACGGACAGTGTCTTCGTAAGATGTCTCTCAAGCCTCGTTGAAGAGCGCAGACTTGTCAGCGAAGCCTACAACAGCCCGATGAAATCCATTTCAGCAGATGACAAGGCAACGATTCTTGAAGACTTGAAAAATGCACTCTACATCAGCAAGCTGATGTGCTATTCCCAAGGTTTCAGACTGCTCAGGGAAGCAAGTGAAATCTATGACTGGAATTTGAAACTTGGAGAAATTTCCATGATCTGGAGGAAAGGCTGCATCATCCGAGCCCAGTTCCTTGAAGAGATCAACAGAGCATACGAGAATGCACCGGATCAGAGCAATCTGCTGCTCGACGACTACTTCAGGAACGTTGTGCAGTCGAATCACCCGAGTCTGAGAAAGATCGGCATTCTTGCCATTGAAAATGAAATACCGATGCCTGCATTCCTGAGTGCACTATCCTATTTCGACAGCATGAAGCAGGAGAGGGTTTCAAGCAATATGATCCAGGCTCAGAGAGACTACTTTGGTGCGCACACATATGAACGCATCGATCAGCCCGGCATCTTCCATACTGACTGGCAATAGAAAAAACTGCTCATCATTTCTGATGAGCAGTTTTTTCAGTTTTCTGCATAAAGTGCCTGCCATACCTGGACTCTTGATTCATCCGAAGTGAAGTCACGCTGGCTTTTGAGCACCTCGATGGAGAAGTTGCAGTTGAGGTCCCTCGATTCTTTGAGGTGCCATCTGCGAAATATATACTGGTATATTTCCTGTGCTGTTACGGACGGGATACCTTGTGATTCGAAGATGACGAATTCGCTTGATTCCGTGTACGTCTCCTGAAAAGGGGATTCCAGAGATGAGGCCACACCAATCGTCAGTTCCATGTCGCCATCTATATACCGTTCGTGCATGATGATGCCCTTTGTGCTGCCGTTGTTATATCTCAGCAGTTCATCAAGAATATTATTTCTTTCAAGATAGGCAAGAAATTCATATTTCATTCTGCTGTCATAGTCCTGAAGCGAAAAGGTCCGGACAGCACCTGTAATTCTGAAGCTTTCAATACGTGCATATCTGGAGGGGTACTTGGGCCGGTCGACAGGGACCACTTCAAACGAAATGCGCTCGGTCAGATCCAGTGCATCCATCTGCCGCTCGGTTTCATAAGGCGAAATGCCGAACGCTTTCTGATAGGCCCGCTTGAAGGCATCGACATCGTAATAGCCGTAGTACTTGGCAATATCGATCAGTCTTCTATGGCCGGCCTTCAGTTCGTAGGCTATTTCGGTCATTCTCCGCTTCACCTGATACTCATAGGGTGTCATGCCTACAAGGGAGGTGAAAATCGTAATGAATGATTTCGGTTCAACTCCCATATCATCGAGTACTCCATCGTAGTCGATATTGTCACGGATATGATCTTCAATATAGATGATGAATTTTTCAATAAAATTTACAGTTTCCATCAAATACCCACTTCTCTGATCATACGTCCCACCACTTGAAGCCGTCTTTCGACAGCAGCAGGCTGCTTTTGACGGGACCATTGGAGCCGGATCTGTAGTTCGGGAACGATGCAGGATCATTTTCCCACACTGCGTTTACCGGGTCGACGAACGACCATGCATTCATCAGTTCCTCATAGTGGGTGAAGTTTGTTGCATCACCATCCAGACAGTCGAATATCAAGTTTTCATAGGCATCGACAGTCCGGGCGAGATCTGTCGGATCAACCGAGTAGGAGAGTTTGATCTCCTTGGTGTCCTGCTCACCGGCGTAATCCTTCACATTCAGGTGCAGCGTGATGCTTTCATTCGGCTGGATGCGGATGACCAGCAGGTTTTTGGCAAGACGATCATCGGACTCGTTCTGGTAGTACAGATTCATCGGCACTTCCTTGAATTCGACAACAATTTTGGTTTCTTTATTCTTCATGCGCTTTCCTGTGCGGACATAGAAAGGGACGCCAGCCCATCTGAAATTATCGATGAACAGCCTGGCTGCGATGAAGGTCGGTGTGTTCGAGCTCTCACTGACGTTCTCTTCCTCCCTATAGCTTTTGACATATTCACCATCGGCTGTGCCTTCATCATACTGTCCGCGTACAAAATACTTTCTGACATCCTCTGCTTCGACTTTTCTCAGGCTTTTCAGCACCTTGATCTTCTCTTCGCGGATGTCGTTGCTGTTAAGGCTGACGGGCGGCTCCATCCCGAGCAGGGAAACGACCTGCAGCATATGGTTCTGGAACATGTCACGTACTGCACCGCTTCTTTCGTAGTATTCCGCACGATCGAGCACGCCGAGTGATTCGGAGGAGGTGATCTGGACATTCGATATATAATGATTGTTCCAAAGCGGCTCGAACAGACTGTTGCTGAAACGGATCACTTCTATATTCTGGACCATCTCCTTGCCAAGGTAATGGTCGATCCGATAGATCTCGTGTTCCTGGAATGATTTGGATATTTCTTCATTGAGCTTGTAGGCACTGTCATAATCCTTGCCGAATGGTTTCTCGATAATCAGCTTTTTGGAGCCTTTAGTTTCGGTGATGCCTGATATTCTCAGATTGTCGGTAATATCTGTAAAGTACTGTGGTGGCATGGCCAGGTAGAAAAGTCTGTTGCCGCCTGTATCAAGCGTACGCTCAATATCCTCGAACTTATTCTTCAGTGATGAATAGGTATCACTTTCCGTTATGGACAGTCTCACGTAATGGACGTGCGTAAGAAACAAATCCAGACCTTCCAAAGTTTCAAGCTTGCCATTTTCACTGATGGCGTTTCTGGCGATTTCCCTGAAATCATCATCGGTGATATCGCGTCTTCCGACAGCAATCAGTGCAAAATCATCTTTAAGAGAGCCTTCCTGGAACAGGTGAAAGATGGAAGGCAGGAGTTTTCTTCTTGATAGGTCACCGGTCGCACCAAACAGGGCGATTGACACTTTAAATGGGTGTGTAGTCATATCCAACAAGTCCTTTAGTCAAAATTTTTCTTTTATCATTATTCCACTGTATTCCTAAAAATACAACTCATTGATATGATATACTGAATCAACATTTAAAAACAGGTGATAGAATGAAATTCAAAGTCCTAGGTTCTGGTGCAGGCATACCTTCCAGAACAAGAAATACACAGAGTTTCGTGCTGGATGTCGTCGAGGAGATCAACCAGTATTTTCTGATTGATGCTTCGGAAGCACTGCAGCATAGAATACTCGACACGACAATCCGTCCATCAAAGATCAGGCACATCTTCATTACCCATCTTCATGGAGATCATATATTCGGCCTGCCCGGATTCCTCTCCTCCCGTGCACATCAGGGCGGAGAAGGCATCCCCCTCGTTGTCCATGGACCGAAAGGACTCGAGGAATGGGTGGAAGCGACATTCCGTACGAGCAGTTCACATCTCAACTATCCGATCCAGTTCAATGAAGTCGGCCATGGTGATGCATTTGATGTGGAAGGCTTCACAGTAACAGTACGGCTGCTTGATCATGCCATAGACAGTTTCCTGTATGTATTCGAGGAACCGGATAAGCCAGGGGCACTGAAAAGCGAAAAACTGCGCGATATCGGCATCAGACCCGGCCCTGTCTACAAGGAGATCAAAAGTTCGGATACTTTCGAGCATGAAGGCATCATCTATGAAACTGCCGATTTTCTGAATGCTCCATCAGATGGCCGGAAGATTGCAGTCCATGGAGATACACGGGTGATCCGCGACAAGGAGTACCTGGCCCTGCTGGACGGCGCCGACCTTATTGTCCATGAGGCCACATACCTTCACGGTGAACAGGAAAAAGCACACCTCTATTTCCATTCGGAAATAGACGATGTGCTTATGAACCTTTCACAGATATCCTACTGTCAGCTGCTGTTCAGTCATATCAGCAACCGCTATGATGCGGAGATGGTCCAGCAGGTCGAAGGACAGCTTGCGGAAAATATCAGGATTGCCCATGATTTCCTGGAAATTACCATCCCACGTGATTCGCGATGAAACTTGCTACGACCTTGCGGTACTTCTCGGGATTCCTGTTATAGCTCTCAACATGTCCGCCACGTTCAGGATACCAGGCCGCCTTTGGCGGCTTTTTCTTTTTGTACAGCTGGGTGGTCTGTGTGTAGGGGATGAACTTGTCAGGCTTTGAATGGATGAAGAGCACCGGCTGCCTGATCTGATCCACTACACGGATCGGAGAAACTTTGAATAGTGAAAATCTGCTTCTGATACGGAAGAATATATTTGTAAAGAACAGCACGAGCGGAGAACCGATCTTCGTGTACTGGCTGAATATATTCGTCAGCTCATCTCCGAAAGTGGAGAAGGAAGCGTCCGATATATAGAATTTCGCACGGTTGGATAGTTCACCGGCATAAAGCAGCATCGTTGCAGCCCCCATGGACTCACCATGGATGCCGACTTCGATATCCGGGCCATAGTGGTCGAAAAGGTAGTCCACAACAGTCTCGAGATCATACTTTTCATAGAAGCCGTATGTCGAGTGGACCCCCCCGGTGTTGCCGTGGCGTCTGGCATCGTAGATGACACAGTTGTACCCCATGTCAGTGAACATGTTCAAGTATTTGATCGAGCTGATCTTGTTTTCCGTGACGCCATGGCACAGCACCATCCATTTGTCCGTCTCATTCGGATGGACGAAGATGGCATTGATGCTGTAGTCGAACCTGGAAGGAATGAGGATATCATCCTGGGGCATGCTCTGGAAAACTTCCATGTTGAGCCGCTTGGCACGGGTCTCACGCCTTTTGATGACCTCCACATCCCTCAGCTTGAAGAACAGTATCTGGCTTGATGCATAGTAGCCGAGTGAGATGAACAGTACAATCAGTGAGCCGACCAGCGCAATTATCCATGCAGCAAATGATTTCATGCTCTATGCGCCTCGTATTTCATCAGTCTGACTGCACTCATGATACGGTCATGGTCCTCCTGTGACAGCTCGGGCATGCGGTTGTAGCTGTCGATGTTCGACTCGAGCTGGGAGAGGCTGCTGACACCATTGACGATGGCTGCATCATGGTGGCGCAGGAACGCGTAGGACAGCGCGGTCAGGTCGGAATGGACTTCGCGCAGGGCGCCGATCGTCCGCTTCAGCTCGTCATGCGAGTATTCCAGTACGCCATCCGCAAATTTATTTTCCAGCACCTTATCGGCATTGTCGCTGAGGAGCCCCTTCATTACAGGACCACGGGCCAGGATGCCCACGTCACTGTTCAGACCATCCAGTATTTCAAGGGGTCTGTTGTCGATCGGATTGAACTGCATCATCAGTGTCGCGATGCTGCTGTGCTTCATATAGTAGTCGATGACGTTCGGACGGATCGAGGAGATGCCGTAGCTTCTGATGAGGCCTTCCTGCTTCAGATCTTCAAATGCCCCGATTGTTTCGTCCTTGTTGTCCTCGATGGTCCCGCCATGCAGCTGGTAGAGGTCGATTGCTTCGACACCAAGCCTTGAGAGCGACTGCTTGATGGATTCTTTTATATGGGATGCCGAAGGGTTCCAGCCGATCTTCTCCTTGCGGGCTGCATCAAATTCATTTCCCGCTTTTGTACCGATGGTAAAGCTGTAGTCGCCCCGGAATTTCCCGAGCGCCTCACCGACAGCTTTTTCATTTTCACCGAACTGGTACAGATCCGCTGTGTCGAAATGGGTGATGCCCGCTTCGAGTGCACGTCCGATGATCCTTTCCATTTCATCACTGTCATGAAGTGGCAGATTCATGCATCCGAGTGAAAACTCGGACAGGCTGATATCATCTTTCAACTGAATATTTTTCATATATGTCATGCCTCCATTGATTAGTCATATAGAATTATACCAACCTCGGGCACGTTCTTGCATCAATTTGCTTGTCGGACCACTTCATAATCACTATATGATTGGGCTTTGCTATGTTAATATACTAACAGTAGGAACAAAAGTTCAGTTAAAGGAGCGGGCATATGAATACAGGGAATGATGACTATTCACACCTCAAGGAGGAGATCATCTCTTCCGAGAGGGTATTCGACGGCAAGGTGATCAAGGTCGACCATAGTACGGTACAACTGCCTGACGGCGGGAGCGCCAGCAGGGAAATCGTATACCACAGGGGTGCTGTATCACTCGTTGCAGTTGCAGGTGATGAGATGTATTTCGTCCGCCAGTACAGGGTGGCGACGGATGACTTCCTGCTTGAAATTCCGGCAGGCAAGATCGAAGTGGGGGAGGCGCCCGATGAGACAGCTGAAAAAGAGCTTAAGGAAGAGATCGGCGGCGTCGCGGAATCATTGCGGAAGATTCATGGCTTCTACGTCTCGCCAGGCTTCTCGAACGAGTACGTCCATCTGTATGAAGCGGATAATATGACGATCGACAAGCAGGCACTCGACGATGACGAGTTTCTGGACATCGTCAAGATCAGACTGTCGGAACTTCCTGCACAGCTTGATAATGGCGCCTTCCAGGACGCCAAAACAGTGATTGGTGTACAGTACGTCATCGCAAAGTATAATTTATAATGATTATAAATACCTTTTAATCATGCGCCAAATTAGTTATAATGTTTGTGATTATCAAACAAAGTAGGTGAACACGTGGAAAACAGGATTCAGAGAATCAAAGAAGCACTTCAGGAGGCCCAGTACAAGCTGACACCCCAGCGAGAGGTGACAGTCAAGGTCCTGCTCGAGAATGAACGTGACCATCTGAGTGCAGAAGACGTCTTTCTCAAAGTGAAGGACAAATATCCCGAAATCGGATTGGCTACGGTCTACCGCACACTCGAGCTGCTGAGTGAACTGAAGATTCTCGATAAAATCAACTTCGGCGATGGGGTCAGCCGCTATGATCTCAGAAAAGAAGGCGCCAAACATTTCCACCATCACCTTGTATGCATGGAATGCGGAGCAGTAGAGGAGATTGAAGAAGACCTGCTGGAAGATGTAGAGAAGATTGTAGAAAAGGAATATAACTTCAAGGTAATGGATCACCGTCTTACTTTTCATGGCATATGCGGCGACTGCCAGAGCAAGAAGGACTAGGTCATGAAAATTGAAGATCATACAGAGGAATATCTCCTTTTTCTGAGTGTTGAAAAAGGCCTGAGCCAGTCATCCATCAGTTCCTACCGTCAGGATCTCATGCAGTATGCGGCTTTTCTTTTGGAAAAAGGAATTGCCGATGCCTCCCTTATCGAAACGGAAATACTGATTGACTTCCTGAAGGATATGCGGGAGTCGGGCAAAAGTGCCAAGACCATTTCACGCATGCAGTCCACATTGAAGAACTTTCATCAGTTTCTGGTCAATGACAACATCGTGAATCATAACCCTGCGCTCAGACTCCATTCGATCAAAGAAGCCAAAACGCTGCCTGTATACTTGACGGTGGAGGAGATGGAGCGGCTGCTGTCCACTCCGGATGCTTCGACTGCCGGCGTGAGGGACAAGGCGATGATGGAACTGCTCTATGCTTCAGGGCTGCGCGTCAGTGAACTGATCGACATCAGGATTACGGACCTGAATGCTGAAATGGGCTTCATCCGCATCATGGGCAAAGGGAATAAGGAGCGGATTGTTCCCATCACGGACTATGTTGGGAGACTGCTCAGAGACTATATTTCAGAAGCACGGATGACGCTGCTCAAGGAAGACAGCACGGATGTCCTTTTCCTTACAAACCGGGGCAGGGGGTTCACACGGCAGGGGCTGTGGAAAACAATCAAGAAATACGAGCTGCAGAGCGGCATCGGCAAAAACATCACCCCGCACACATTCAGGCACTCATTCGCCACACACCTTGTGGAGAATGGCGCCGACCTCCGGGCGGTCCAGGAGATGCTTGGCCACTCGGATATCAGCACGACTCAGATCTATACTCAGATTTCTGCTGTCAAGATCAGAGAAATGTATAAAAAATTCCATCCAAGAAAGTAGGAGATTCATATGTTCAAAAGAATACATCTGATTGTGCTCGATTCAGTGGGTATCGGTGCACAGCATGACGCTGCCGACTTCGGCGATACTGGTGCGCATACACTGAAGCACACACTGGAGCACCATCCTGTAGCGCTGCCGAATCTTGAGCGCTTCGGACTCGGCTGCATCGACGCGCTGCCGGGTGTCGGATGTCCTGACCAGCCGGAAGCCTTCTACAGCAAGATGAGTGAAATTTCACAGGGCAAGGATACGATGACCGGCCACTGGGAAATTGCCGGACTGAACATCAAAAAGCCATTCAAGGTCTATCCCGACGGCTTCCCGGAAGCACTGCTCGATAGGATCCGTGAAGCGACCGGCCGCAATATCGTCGGCAACAAGCCGGCAAGCGGTACGGAAATCATCAAGGAGTATGGTGAGCATCAGATGAAGACGGGCGATCTGATCGTCTATACATCGAATGACCCTGTGCTCCAGATTGCAGCACACGAAGACATCATCCCTCTGGATGAACTCTATACAATATGCGAAAAGGTCCGTGCAATGACGACGGATCCGGACTTCCTCGTCGGTCGTGTCATCGCAAGACCATATGTCGGGGAGTCGAAAGAGACTTTCGAACGGACGGAAAACAGGCACGACTATGCGCTTGAACCATTCGGAACGACGGTGCTGAATGCACTTCAGGATAATGGCAACGATGTCATCGCCATCGGCAAGATTGATGATATCTTCACAGGATCCGGTGTGACGGATGCTGTACGGACGAAAAATAACAGCGACGGAGTAGACAAGCTTCTTCAGGTGATGGACCGGGAATTTACCGGACTGTCATTCCTGAACCTGGTCGATTTTGATGCGCTGTACGGCCACAGAAGAAACCCGGAAGGCTACAGCGATGCACTGAAAGCATTCGATGACCGTCTGCCCGAGATAGAATCGAAGCTCGCTGAAGATGATCTGCTGATCATTACAGCAGACCACGGCAATGATCCGACATTCGAAGGTACCGACCACACGCGCGAATCTGTACCGCTTCTGATCAGAAGCGGCGGCAGTTCAAATTACGGACCACTCAGGGATTCGGATACATTCAGCGACATCGCGGCAACCATTGCTGATAATTTCAAAATTGAATATGATACACATGGCGAAAGCCTGCTCAGGGACATTACATGAAGAACAGATATTTCACCTTCATTCTGATTGCTGTTCTTGCCATCGTCTGGGGCTTCGCATACTGGATCATTTTTCTATAGAAAACATCATCTCTGATGTTTTCTTTTTTTGATGGCCGCCTCCCGCTCCCGGATGACATCGGATCTGTCTCTCAGACGGTGCTTGTGGACAATTGCCTCATCGGATACAAAACGGTATTCCAAATCTTTTCTGAATGCCTCGTAAGTCATGCCACCGGCATACTCCTGATGCAATGCCCGCCACATCCGGTCGGTCAGCGGGAACGGCATGGGGGTGAATGCAGCATCGGGCATCCGGGCCAGCCGCCTGTGCATCAAGCCGATCAGGTCATCCGTCACCCCGAGTGACGCCAGGTCGTAGTCGTTTTCACGATATAGTCTGAGTGCACGTCCGTAGGATTTCACAGCGCCGGTGATGTTTTGCCGGCGGTAATGGTATTCTCCCGTTGCGAGCAGGATGAGAAAGACTTCAGCATCCTTTTTTGTGAACATGGGCTTTGATTTCCATGCTTCCTCCATGATTTCATGGCATTCGAAGTAATCTTGCTTTATAATGAGTTCGTTATAGAAATCCATGAGATGTAGCAGTTGCATACGATCGTCTCCTGATATTGAGGTAATTGGAATGAATGGTTATAAAGTACAGCTTGATGTGTTCGAGGGTCCACTGGATCTGCTCCTGCACCTGATAAAAGAACTTGAGATTGATATTTATGATATCCCGATGAAGACTCTTACCCGTCAGTATATGGAATATATTGATGAAATGAAAGAGCTTGAAATCAATGTGGCAAGCGAGTATCTGGTCATGGCAAGTGAGCTTTTGAAAATCAAGAGCCGCATGCTGCTCCCGGAACCTTCCCATATGGAGGAGGAATATGAAGACCCGCGGGAGTCGCTGATGGAGCAGCTGATCGAATACCAGAACTATAAGCAGTATGCCGAACAGCTGGCCGAGATGAAGATGGAAAACGAAAAACTGTATATCAAAGCACCGCATGAATTCGAGGAGGCGGATACGGACAATACACCACTCGACATTTCCCTTGCCGATCTTGTCGCCGCCTATCAGAAGGTGCGTGCGCGGGTCGCCGTCGATCGCCCGAAAAATATAACCATCAAGAGAGAGCCGGTGTCCCGGGAAGCAGCCGAAACGTTCCTGCGCAGCCGGTTTGCACAGAAGCAGGTGTTGAAGATCGACGAACTGTTCACTTTTACGGAGTCGAGACAGAAGATCGTTGCCGTCTTCATCGTAGTTCTGGAGTACATCAAAGACAGGCAGCTGGCAATACGCACAGATGCCGAAAATGATTTTGAGATTGAAAGGCTGTATGATTAATGGATAAGATCGATATTATAGAAGGGCTTTTGTATATAGCAGGAGATGTAGGGCTCTCGGAAGAGCAGCTCATCATGCATGTCCCGATTACAAAAACCCAGCTCGAAAGTACTTTGGAAAAATATGAAAAGTCCAACTTCACCATCCAGAAGCACGGTGGGAAGTACTTTTTGAAAACAACACAAGGCATGGAGAAGTACATCCAGAGGATCCTCGATGATAGGCCAAGCCAAAAGCTCTCCCAGGCCTCACTCGAGGTGCTGTCGATCATCGCCTATAACCAGCCTGTATCCCGGGGGGATATCGAGGCATTGCGCGGCGTGGCTTCTGATGGGCCGGTGTCCACACTGCTCGGCAAAGGGCTGATCACCAAAAAGAATATGAATGAGGAAAGAGCTGTACACTTTGCAACGACAGACTACTTTCTGCAGCTGTTCGGACTTGCCGGTCTGGACGAGCTGCCATCGCAGAAGGAAATGATGGAACAGGAAGAAATGGATCTATTTTTTGAAAGCATGGAGGAGGAATATTAATATGGAAGAAATACGTCTACAGAAAGCAATTGCAAATAGTGGGGTGGCATCAAGAAGAAAAGCGGAAGTCATGATCACCGAAGGCCGCGTAAAGGTCAATGGCAAGACAGTCACGGAACTGGGTACGAAAGTCAAAGAGACGGACAGGGTCGAAGTGGATGGCATACCGCTCAGCCAGGAGGAGAAGGTGCATATCCTGTACTACAAGCCTACGGGTGAGATTTCGGCTGCTGAAGATGATAGGAGCCGTCGCACGGTAGTGGACGCGTTCGAACAGATGGACGTGCGCCTGTATCCTGTCGGCCGTCTCGACTATGATACTTCAGGCATACTACTCATGACGAATGATGGGGAATTCACCCAGTACATGACCCACCCGAAATACGAGATGAGCAAGACATACCGTGTCAAGATCGATGGCATACTGAAGCGTGAGGAACAAAAGCAGATGCGCAAGGGCATTCCTCTCGAGGATGGCATGACGGCTCCCGCCGGCCTGAAAGTGATCCGCGACAAGAATGATCGCCAGATGATTCTTGAATTGACCATCCATGAAGGGCGCAACCGCCAGGTCAGAAGAATGTTCGAATACTTCGGTCTCAGAGTCGTCAAACTGACGAGAATCAGCTACGACTTCCTGAACCTCAATGGACTGGCTGAAGGCGAGTACAGATTCCTGAAACCGCATGAAGTGAAGAAGTTGATTGCGAATGCCAAGGCGGAATAGCCGTATCCAATTGTCATAATACTGTCATACAGGGCATTTTTATTAGATGCTATAATGTTAGACATGAATAAATGTACAGGTAGGTGAAAAATATGAAGGGACGTACTCGTAATATTCTTAGAGTGAGCATCATCACCACCATTGCGCTGCTCATAGGAATTACAGTGTGGTTCAACCTGACTTCAGGCACCAAAGCTGTCGAAGTGGGGGATGAAGCGGTGGACTTCAGACTGACGACTCTGGACGGCGAAGAAGTCCAGCTGTCCGAACTGACTGAGGATAAGGGCGTCATTCTGAACTTCTGGGGCACATGGTGCAAGCCATGCCGTGAAGAAATGCCCGATATGAACGCAGTATACCTGGAAGGCCACGAGGATTATGAAATTGTCGCCGTCAACGTTGCAGAAAATGCACAGCAGATCGAGCAGTTCATTTCCGGACTTGATGCAGACCTCGAATTCCCGATTGCAATGGACCAGTCGAGAAGCGTAACCGAAGCCTACAACATCGGACCGCTGCCGACCACCATCGCTGTCAGCAAGGAAGGCATCGTCGTCAAAAAGCAGGAATATCAGCTCACTCCCGAGGATATTTCATTATTTATCAGTGAAGCCACAGAATAGGATGAATGAGCAATGCAACCAAATGAAATAAAATGTGAATCGTGTGGTCATGTCAATCCACCGGGCACCCAGCTGTGCCAGTCCTGTGGCAAGATGATCAACAGCGATTATGACAAGGATAAAATAAAGGACCTGATGCGGTATGATGGCAGTGCTGTCAGATCAAAGGTCAGATCAAAAAGCATCTTCGACAAGATCTGGATATTTTTCACTTCCGTCAAAGTCGGCGTGTCGATCATACTGGCCATTGCAGTGGCTGCAGCAATCGGAACCATCTTCCCTCAGGAGTACTTCATCCCGATCGGTGTGGACGCAGCAGAATACTACCAGGAGAACTACGGAAGCCTCGGCTATCTGTACTATTCCCTGGGTTTCCATAACCTCTACTCTTCGTGGTGGTTCCTCATACTGAATGGCCTGCTTGCGCTCTCCATCATTGCAGCAAGCATAGACCGGGGCGTACCGCTTTTCAAATCCCTTCATAAGCAGCGTGTCAAGAAGCACGACAGCTTCTTCAGAAGACAGAGGCTCTACCTTGCAGAAGATGGGCAGCCGGATACCGATGCACTTGTCGGGGCATTCAGCAAAAAGAGATACAAGGTCAAACAGGATGACGGCAACTTTCTTCTTGAGAAGGGCAGGCTGTCCCGCTACGGACCCTACATCAACCATACCGGTCTGATCATACTGCTCTTCGGCAGCATGCTGAGGTTCTTCCCGGGCATGTATGTGGATGAAATCGTCCACATCAATGAGGGCGAGACCGAAGAACTGCCTACGACAGATGGACAATACTACGTGAAGAACGAAGCATTTACACTCGATACCTACGATGAGAATGCCAATGAAGTATTCGACCAGGCACTGGACAGCAGCAACCAGGTCATCAGCAATTTCCAGACGGATATCACTTTCTATGAAAATAATAGTGCGGACATCGTCGGTGCGTCACCGGAGCTTGAAAAGGTGGATGACTACAGCATACGCGTCAACCATCCGTACCGCTTCGATGATTACGAGCTATACCAGTCGAGCTATGATAATTCCCAACTCAAATCCATGACTTTCAGACTTGAAGATGCCGACGGCAATACGGTGGGTGAGAACTTCACGGTCAATCTGGAGAACCCTGAGGAAAGCTTTGAAGTCAATGATGATATTTCTGTGAACATGCGGGCATACTCTCCGGATTTCCAGGAAATTGCCGAAAATGGTACATTGGTATCAGCAACCCCTGTTCCAAGGAATCCCGCTTTCGTATTTGAAGTGGCCGACGGCGGGGAAAGCGAACTCAGCCTGCTCCAGATCATGAACAGTACGGATATTACACAAGATAACGACTACAGCATCCGTTTCGTTTCTGCCGAGGAGCATATGGCCAGTGTACTGACACTGAAGAAGGATCTGACAATTCCTTTCATCGCTACAGGATTCGTCATTTTCCTGATCGGACTCTTTATCGGATCCTACGTCAACCACCGGAGAATCTGGATCAGATCTGAAGACGGCTTCATGCTGGCAGCACATACCAATAAGAACTACTTCGGTATGAAGAAGGAAATAAACGAAGTTCTTGAATCCAATGGACTCGGCAAAGTCGGGGATAAGCTGGATGATGAGGATAAAGACATAGACAAGGAGTAATAAAATGGCATCTCAACTCGTATCAATCAGCAGTACGCTGCTGTACGTCGCATTCATACTGTATCTTGTCGCAATGCTTCCATTGGCGACCAGTATAAAATCAAAATCAAACAAGCCTGCCAAAATAGGCGTGACAATGGTCATCATCGGATTCATCATGCAGATTTCCTATTTCATTCTCAGATGGATAGCACAGGGCCACGCACCAGTATCGAACATGTATGAATTCATCACCATGTTCGCCATCATGATCGTTGCCGGCTATCTGATCACATACTTCTATTTCAAAACAAACATTTTCGGATTGTTTGCACTGCCGATCTCCATGCTGCTCATGGCATACGGCAGCATGTTCTCAAGAGAAGTGGAGCCGCTGATTCCTGCGCTGCAGAGCAGCTGGCTTGCCATCCATGTCATTACGGTGACGCTTGCTTATGGTATACTGTCAATGAGTGCAGTTGCTGGTCTGATCTACCTGCTGAAGGCAGTTCCAGCGACTGAAAAATCTTGGCGGGCCCGTTTCCTGGAAGCCATCATGGCAGGTATCGTCACTGTCATCGTCTTCATTGGAACAACCATGATCATGGAGAATGTTGTAGGCTATCAGGATGATTTCCTTTATACTGACAAGCAGGGACAGAACCAGGTGGCAGAATACCATCTGCCGAGTCTGATCAACTTCGAAGGCGCAGTTGCGGTCGAGCATACCGGTGACAACAACTACGAGGAAGCACAGCACTTCCATACCGGCATCAACCTGCCGCCACTCATCGACTCCCAGAAGCTCAATACCGTCATCTGGTCGGTCATTCTCGGTGCAATCGTCTATGGCATCATCCGCCTCATACTGAGAAGGCGCATCATTGCAGTACTGAAGCCTTGGTCCAATAAAGCGGATCTCAACCTGATGGATGAAATCGGCTATCGTTCCGTCATCATCGGCTTCCCGATATTCGCACTCGGCGGCATATTCTTTGCTGCCATCTGGGCACAGATTGCCTGGAGCAGATTCTGGGGCTGGGATCCGAAGGAAACATGGGCATTCATCACATTCATGTTCTATACGATATTCCTGCACCTGCGCCTCAATAGAGGGTATGAAGGTGAAAAGTCCGCATGGCTCGCCATCATCGGCTTCCTGCTCATCCTTTTCAACCTGATCGCCATCAACCTGCTCGTTGCAGGCCTGCACTCCTACGCATAATATGAAAAGAGGGTTTATATGTCTGAGAAAATTCTCATAGTGGATGATGAAGATCGCATCAGAAAACTGCTCAACATGTATCTGGTGCGGGAAGGCTACGAAATCACCGAAGCGGATAACGGGGAAGATGCTCTGGAGCTGGCACTGGAACAGGATTTCCACTGCATACTGCTCGATCTGATGATGCCGAAGATGGATGGCATCGAAGTGGCGAAGCGTCTCAGAACCCAGAAATCCACCCCGATCATCATGCTGACTGCAAAAGGTGAGGAAAACAACCGGGTGGAAGGCTTTGAAGTGGGGGCGGATGACTATATTGTCAAACCGTTCTCTCCAAGGGAAGTGGTTCTGCGGGTGAAAGCCATCCTCCGCCGTTCCTCTGAGACGGCATTCATCGAGGCAGATTCATCCACGAAAGATATCATCGTCTATGATCATCTTGTCATCGACAACGATGCCCACAGGGTCCTCGCTGAAGATGTCAAAGTGAATCTGACACCAAAAGAATACGAACTGCTGCTGTTTCTGGCGCGCAGTCCCGACAAGGTATTCGATCGTGAAGAACTGCTCAGGGAAGTCTGGCACTATGATTTCTATGGAGACCTGAGAACTGTGGATACACATGTGAAGCGCCTGCGGGAGAAGCTCAACAAAGTTTCTCCGGAAGCAAGCGAAATGATCCATACTGTGTGGGGCATCGGATACAAGTTCGAGGTCAATGAATAATGCGCGTAATCAACAGCATCGTCACAAAACTGTGGTTGACTATCATTCTGATAGTAACGACAGTTTTAATTATATTATCGGTCATTTTAAGCATGTACTTCCGCAATTACGTGCTCAATTCCACAGAGACACTGCTCGATGAGGAAATCACCCGTCTGGAAGAGATCGTGCTTGCAGAACATGATATGGAAGATATGGATTCGGTTCTGCTCCGCGAAGACAATCTGATCCTCTATACCGAGGGGCAGATGATCTCCCATCAGTCTGCCACCGATGAAGCCATCTATCAGCGGATACTGGACGGGCAAGGCACGGGTCCCACATTCATTCTGGAAGATGTATACAACCATGACTATATGGTCAAAGTGTCGAACTTGAGCAGCTACTTCGATACTGACGTCGCCCTGATCAAGTACAGGGACCTTGCAGATATCAACCAGTCGATGCGGGCTGTCACAATCATCATCATCGGCAGCGCATTCGTGCTGTTTCTGATTACGACTTCATTTGCATTCTTTCTGATCAATAGGATCACAAGGCCGCTGATCAATCTCAGAAGTGCCGCATTCTCCACAGCGAAAGGAAATTATAATACGCTCGAGGTGAAAAGCAGGGACGAGATCGGCGAGCTGACGCTCGCATTCAACAAGATGAACAATGATATCAAGCATAATATTTCAGAAATCACCCATGAACGGAATTTACGCGAACAGATATTCACCTATATGAATGAAGGTGTCCTGTACTATAACAGCGAGGCGGAGCTGATATACAGCAATCAGAAGGGGAGGGAACTCCATGATCTGATTGTCCAGCACCAGTCGGAGCGCACGCGCTTCATCGAGAACATCAGAGAGATTGCCAGAAACCGCGAGTCGGCCATCGAAAGGATGGAGATGGAGGAGCGGCATCTGCAGTTCTCCTACACACCGGTTGAAGAAGGGGATGTCGTCTATGGTGTCATCCTTCTCGTCAAGGATATTACTGAAGAGGTCGGAACGGAGAAGATGCGCTCCGAATTCATCGCCAACGTGTCCCACGAACTGAAAACACCGATGGTCATGCTGAGCGGCTATTCCGAAGCACTGCTCGATGATATCGTCACCGATCCCGCCGAAGTCAAAGAGATGATCGGCATCATCAAAGATGAATCCGACCGCATGAATACAATGGTCAATGAACTGATCACCATTGCACGCATGGACAGCCGATCGGACTTCTTCCATATAGAACAGAATGACTTCGGCCAGCTGCTCGATAAGCTGTCAAGCCGTTTCAGACACGAAATGATCGACAACGGCATACAGTTCTCCATCAGTGCCAAGGATGAAGAGATGGTTTTCGACTTCGATTACGACAAGCTGAGCCAGGTTTTCACGAATCTTCTGGACAACGCAATCCGCTATACATCGGAAGGGGATCACATCACCATCAGTGTGGACAGGACGGAGCGCTACTTCATCATCGATGTGGCGGATACCGGCACAGGTATCCGGACAGAGCACCAGAAACGCATATTCGAGCGTTTCTATAAGGTGGATGAATCAAGAACCCGCGGCCAGCACGGCACAGGCCTTGGACTCTATATCGTCAAAAGCATCATCCATCGGCATAATGGCTCGATAGAGCTCGACAGTACATTCGGCAAAGGCACCACTTTCCGGATCACACTACCAAAAAAACATATAGAGGAATGATGTGTATGAAAAGAAAAAGACTGGAAAGATTGATCATCATAAGTATACTGGCCGCATTGTCGTTCATCCTTATGCTTATCCAGTTTCCAATTCCATTTCTGCCTCCCTTCCTGACAGTCGATTTCTCCGATATACCCGCATTCATCGGCTTCATCGTCTTCGGCGGTGGGGCAGGCGCACTCATCATCATCATGAAAATCGTCCTGTATGGACTGCTGATGGCAAGTGAACCCATCGGTCCGCTGTCCAACATGCTTGCAGCATTCTCCCTGCTTCTGCCGATCTATTTCATCTACGCAAAGTACCGTACGAAACGTTCGCTGATTGCCGGGTTCATAGCAGGCATCATTGTACTCACAGCCATGATGGCGGTACTGAACTATTTTGTCCTGCTGCCGATGTACGGCATCATCGTCGACCAGTCGGATCTGATTGCGAATATTCGTGCTGTAGTGACAGCAGGCATCATCCCGTTCAATCTGATAAAAGGTACACTCGTATGTCTTGCGGCCTACATTGTCTATGTAAAGGTGATACCGAAACTTGTAAAATAAACAAAGCGTGCCATCGGGAATACAGAGTTCCTGATGGCACGCTTCATATTCATTCGTATTTCAGTGCATCTCCGTCAAACGGCTGGTCTTCGACTTTGATCGAATCTGTCGGACAGCCATCGAAGGCATCTTCCATATCTTCGAGCAATTCATCCGGAACCGCCATGGTTCCCTGATTATCATCCAGTATGACGTAGGCGATCCCGTCATCATCATAATCATATATATCAGGTGCCGCTGCACCACATGCACCACATGCGATGCAGGTATCCATATCGACAATGGTATATTTCTTTCCGCTCACTATTTTCACCTCTCAACCATTTCTTCCCCTTCATTCTACGGCTATTCAAGTTATAATTCAATTATATTCAGCTCCGGCGGCTACAATACGACCTTAGTCGTAAAGTGGAATCACTGCCTCTTTAAAATAAGAGGGAAACATACTATAATTGAAATGAAATATACAGTTTGAGGAGAATGTCCATGAAAGATGACTTCTATAAAGACATAGAACATAAACGTGCTTCGAAAGAAGAGAAGGATAAAAAAACCAGACAGCAGTCTGAAGAGCAGAAAACACCTGACAGGAACTTCAGCCGGGCTGAGCGCCACAGACCGAAAGAAAAGGACAAAGGCAGACCGAAGAGCCAGCAGAATGAACGCCTCAAGGCATGGCGCCAGAAGATTGATGAGAATGTCAATAAGGAGAAGCTTGAAAAAGGGAAGGCACTTTTTGCAGGCAAACTCTCCGCGTACAGTAGAAGAGTCAAAGATGAACTCAAAGTCTCGAAGGAAAAGCTGTCGGAAGTACGTCCAGCACGCAAGCAAGCCGAAAAGACGGATGACGATGGCGGAAGAAAAGGATTTGCACCGACATTGATTGCAGGTATCCTCATCCTGCCTGTAACCATCATTCTTGGTGTACTCATCATCAGTAATTTCTGGCCGACGGAGGATCCAGGTGCGATGGTGGCGGACAATGCTGAAGAGTCAAACGAAGAAGCATCGGAGGAAACCGTGGAAGAATCTTCAGAGGAAGTGAATGAAGACCTTCAGGACCAGAAGGCGGAGCTGGAGCGTGAGCTTGCCGAATCAAGAGACGAGACAGGTGGCAATGATCTGGCTACAGGATCGGTTGAATTCGAATACAGTGAGGAAGAGCAGTCCGAACTGGAAGCTGCAGCATCTACAGCCATAGAAGATAAGGAATCAGGAGAAGCGGCCGATTCAAGTACCAGTGTAGTGGAAGCACCTGAAGAATCAACAGAAGAAGCAGAAGTGGCCACCGAAGAAACGCCGGAAGAATCGACTGAAGAAGCACCTGAAACATCAGGTGGCACCACCCATGTCATACGGGAAGGCGAGAACGTCTATCGAATCGCAATGCGATACTATGGCAGCGGCAGCGCAGAAAACGTCAGTAAGATACTGGAGGCCAATGGTGTCGATGCGAATTCGCTATCCGTAGGACAGGAACTGGTCATCCCAGAATAGAAAGGTGTTTGACATGAAGCATATCGAGACAATCATCATAGGGGCAGGACCATGCGGCCTGTCCACAGCGATAGAACTGCAGAACAGGAATATGGACTATCTGGTTATTGAAAAGGGTAATATTGTCGAGGCAATATACAACTATCCGACCCATCAGACCTTCTTCTCCTCAAGCGAGAAGCTGTCCATCGGAGAGTTCCCATTCATTACAGAAGAGCACAAACCGAAAAGAAACCAGGCGCTCGTCTACTATCGGGAAGTCGTCAAGCATTTCAACCTCAATATCAATACCTACGAAGAAGTGACGTCCGGACGCAGGGCAGAGGACAAGTTCATTCTCGAGACTTCAAAGGGCAAGTACAGCTGCAGCCAGCTTGTAATTGCGACCGGCTATTATGGCCAGCCGAATGCGCTCAATGTTCCGGGCGAACATAAAAGCAAAGTCCATCACTATTTCAAGGAAGCCCACCCATTCTTCAATCAAAATGTACTGATCATCGGTGGAAAGAACTCCAGCGTGGATGCGGCCATTGAACTGGAGAAGGCGGGCAGCAATGTGACTGTCGTCTACCGCCAGGGTGCCTATTCCAAAAGCGTAAAGCCGTGGGTGCTGCCGCAATTCGATTCACTGGTTAAAAATGAAAGAGTGGCAATGCATTTCAGTACGGACGTCGTGGACATCAAGGATGACAGTGTGGTACTTGAAAAAGAGGGCGAAACATTCGAAATTCAAAACGATCATGTGTTTGCGATGATCGGGTATCATCCCGACTATCGTCTGCTGACGTCATTCGGTGTCGAACTGAACGAAAACAGCCATGGTGTTGCCCCGCTGCACAGCAAGGAGACGATGGAAACCAATGTGGACGGACTGTACATTGCCGGAGTCATTGCTGCAGGCAATGATGCCAATACCATCTTCATAGAAAATGGCAGATTCCATGGTGGTGCCATTGCAGAGGATATTCAAAAAAGGAAATAGCTGTATATAAAACAGCGCCTGCTGTCATTTCTGACAGCAGGCGCTGTTTGATTCTAGTGCTGGAATACTTCAACCAGTTCTTCGTCCTTTATATCATTGCACAGGGCAAGCAGCAGCTTGATGCGCGCCTTCTGTCCATTCAGGCCATTCGAGAAGATGACACCCCTCTGCTTCAGGTCATAGCCGCCACCTTCATAATCATAGTAGCTGCCTACGATGCCGTTGAATGAACGGGAGACAAGCACTGTACTGATGCCGGCCTCAAGCACACGCCCAAGCCCCTGAATCGCACTGGGTGGCAGATTACCCTGGCCAAGTCCTTCAATCACCAGGCCATCATAGTCTGCTGCCACCAATGCATCGAAAAATGTATCATCCAGATCGGCATGTGCTTTGATCAGTCCGACTTTCCTGCCGGAGTGTGCAGTATCGAACTGGTCCTGCAGACTGACCTGGTGGTGGAAGTGGATCTCATCCTTTGTCAATATGCCGATAGGTCCATGGTTCGGACTCTGGAAAGTGGCGATATTCGATGTATGTGTTTTGGTGACGTTCCTCGCCGTATGTATTTCATCATTGAAAACGACGAGTACACCTCTTGAATACGACTGGTCGTCCATGGCTGCACGCAGGCTGGAGATGTAGTTGTACATGCCATCGGAGCCGATTTCATTAAAAGACCGCATGGCACCGGTAATGACGACCGGCTGGCCGATGTTCAGTGTGAGATCAAGGAAATAGGCGGTCTCCTCAAGCGTATCCGTGCCGTGTGTGATGACAAATCCGTCATAGTCATCCACACCCGAAAGAATGATATCCCGGATGGCAATCATATCGTCCAGGGTCATATGAGGTGAAGGTTTCCTTACAGGATAGGATTCTTCAAGGTCGATATCAAGGAGATCCGTCTCCTCGAACTTGACCGGATTTTCTCCGGCTGGATTGACCAGTCCTTGTGATGAGGACATGCTGATGGTCCCTCCGGTATGTATTGCCAGTATTTTTTTGTGCATATGACTTCCTCCTAAACGAATCTATAAAACTATGATAGAATAAACTGGAACAATGAACAAGGCGGGTTTATATGAAAAAGAAAATCAATATCGCAATTGATGGTCCTGCTGCAGCAGGCAAGAGTACAATATCCAGACGGATTGCAGAAAGAATGGATTACATATACATCGACACCGGTGCAATGTACCGGGCTGTCACACTGCACGTCATCCGTCATGGCAGGCAGGTTCTGGATGACTTGGATGATCTCGACATCCGTTTCGGTACAGGGGGCACCACACTGTATCTGAACGGGGAGGACGTCTCTGAAGACATCCGTACGCTCGAAGTGACAAGTAATGTAAGCGAAGTTTCAAGTGTGCCCGAGGTGAGGCGCTATCTTGTCTCAATGCAGCAGAAGATTGCAGAGGACAAGGGTGTCGTCATGGACGGCAGGGATATCGGGACAACAGTGCTGCCTGAAGCCGAACTCAAGATCTTCATGAAGGCATCTCCTGAAATACGCGCCAGACGCAGGCTCAAGGAAGAGGAGGCGCGCGGAGTCGAAATCGACCTTGAAACGCTGACCACCCAGATCATCCGCCGGGATGATCTCGATATGAACAGGGAGATTTCACCGCTCTCGAAGGCTCATGATGCGGTGCTTCTCGATACGAGTCATATGGGCATCACGGAAGTGGAAGACAAAATCATAAAAATGGCTTCAGATCTGCTGAAGGGAGACTAGAAATGCTATACGGCACAGTAAAAGCAATTGTAAAGAAGTACTATCAGGCCAGATTCAAAATCAGGGTGATCGGTGAGGATAGGATCCCGGCAGACGGTCCTGTACTCATCTGCAGCAACCACACCTCACTCTATGACCCACCACTGATTGCTGTCAGTGTGAAGCGTGAGATGTCATTCTTCGCAAAATCGGAACTGTTCAGGATTCCTGTTCTCGGCAATCTTATCAGCCGCTTGAATGCCGTACCTGTCGAACGGGGAAAAGGCGATCGTGCAGCATTGAAGAAATCCATCGAAGTGCTTGAAGGCGGAAGCATGCTGCTCGTCTTCCCGGAAGGCAGCAGAAACAAGTCCGGCACACTCAAGGATCTTCAGCAGGGTGCAAGCTTCATGGCAGTAAAAGCTGAGGCGCAGATTGTACCTGCAGCAATCAAAGGCAGCTATGACAGGAAAAAGGGCATCACCATCGTGTTCGGCAAGCCCATCGATACAAAGTCGCTGATTGAATCTGGGAAAAATCGCAAGGATATTACGGAAAATATTAAAGATGGCATCAACAATCTTCTTATTTCCGGTTAATTACTTGACAAATCAATATATTTATAAGAAGTTAGATGTATACACTTTATAGTAATGTAATTGGAGGCAGGCATATGACGACTGAAAATACTGTGAACGAAGAAAACAATGAAGAACTGAATGAAGAAGTGAACACTTCGGAAGAAACAGGTACAAATACTTCTAGCACATTTGAAATCGGTGATACTGTAAGAGGTACGGTTTACAAGATAGAAGACAAATTTGTAAAAGCCCACATCGAAGATTCCGATTTTGAAGGTATCGTACCAATCAGCCAACTCACCAACAAAAGAATCGAACGTCCTGAAGAGGTTGTTTCCGAAGAAGACACAATCGAAGGCATTGTCATCAAAGTTGAAAATGAAGAAGATCGCAAGAATGTCATCTTCTCCATCAGAAAACTTGATGAGTCGAACGCTTATGACAGCCTGCAATCAGCCAAGGAAAATGACGAAACAATTACAGGAACAGTAATGGAAGTCGTAAAAGCTGGACTTGTTGTCGATGTTGGTGTCAGAGGATTCATCCCTGCATCACTGCTTTCGGATGCCTATATCGAAGATCTTGACCAGTTTGATGGTCAGGAACTCGAAGTCAAGGTTGAAGATATCGAACCTGAAAAGAATCGTGTTATCCTGAACCGCAAGCGGATTGTTGAAGCGGAAAAGACTGAAGAGCGCAAGAAGCAGCTCGAATCTCTTGAAGCAGGCAGCATTGTGGAAGGCGAAGTTGTACGGATCACCACTTTCGGTGCATTCATCAATCTTGGCGAAGTCGATGGTCTGGCCCACATTTCCGAGCTCGATTACAGCCGAGTTGAAAAAGTTGAAGATGCAGTCAGTATCGGTGATAAAGTACAGGTCAAAATTCTTGATGTGGATCCTGAACAGGAAAGAATCAGCCTTTCCCTGAAACAGGCTCAGGCAAGTCCTTTCGATTCATTCCTCAATGCACATTCCGAGGGGGATGTTCTGGAAGGTACAGTGAAAAGACTGGTGGACTTCGGTGCATTCGTCGAAGTGGCATCCGGTGTGGAAGGTCTGGTCCATGTTTCTGAAATCAGCCACGAACACGTAGCAACACCATCCGACGTGCTGAAGGAAGGTCAGACAGTCTCTGTCAAGATCCTGTCACTGAACGAAGACTCCGAGAAAGTTTCACTTTCCATAAAAGAGACTTCAGACAGACCAGCCAGAGAAGAACAGGCTAAAGTATACCGCGATGATACAGAGGATGATGGTCCGACTCTCGGAGATGTATTCGGAGATCGCTTCAGAGACCTGGACATCTAGAACGACTTCAAATTCAATATGTCATCAACCGATAAAGAGCGATATGTATCGCTCTTTATTTTATTTTTGTGTTAAAATGATTTTAAATATAGGAGGTAGTCCATGTATAAACCAACAATAGCCGTGGTAGGGAGACCGAACGTCGGAAAGTCTACTTTGTTCAACCGCATCATCGGTGAAAGAAAAGCAATTGTAGAAGATTCCCCAGGCGTTACGAGAGACCGTCTCTATGCTGCCGGCGACTGGCTCAACCACGAGTTCAACGTCATCGATACTGGTGGAATCGAAATCAAAGATGAACCATTCCAGGAACAGATTAAAATGCAGGCCGAAATAGCCATACTGGAAGCTGACGTCATCATCATGATCACCAACGGCCGGGAAGGCGTGACCGAGGACGATCTATTCGTCGCACGTATTCTCCAGAAATCCAAAAAACCCGTTGTGCTTGCAGTAAATAAAATAGATAACTTTGAAATGCGTAATGACATATATGAATTCTATCAGCTTGGACTTGGAGATCCATTCCCTGTTTCGGGTTCCCACGGGCTCGGACTTGGTGATGTGCTCGATGAAGCAGTCGAACATTTCAAGAATCTTGAGACGGAAGAGGAAGAGGACGACTCGGTCAGAGTTTCGCTGATCGGCCGTCCGAACGTCGGCAAATCAAGCCTTGTCAATGCAATCCTTGGTGAAGAGCGGGTAATCGTATCCGATATCGCCGGAACAACCCGGGATGCAATCGATACCGAGTATTTCTATAATGATGAACACTATACGCTTGTGGACACAGCAGGGATGCGCAAACGCGGTAAAGTATACGAAGCGACAGAGAAATACTCCGTTCTTCGGGCGACACGCGCAATTGAACGCTCCGATGTTGTTCTGGTCGTGCTGAACGGGGAAGAGGGCATCATCGAGCAGGATAAGCGTATTGCCGGTCTGGCTCATGAAGCCGGACGTGCTGTCGTCATCGTCGTCAACAAATGGGATGCAGTGGAGAAAGACGATAAGACGATGAAGAAGTTCGAAGACAAGGTGAGACAGGAATTCCAGTTCCTCGACTACGCGCCGATCACTTTCGTATCAGCATTGAAAAAAACGCGCATGACAACACTTTTTCCGCTGATCAGCCTTGTCAACGAGTCCCATAAGAAGCGTGTACAGTCCAGTACATTGAATGAAGTGCTTGTCGACAGTGTCAGCATGAATCCGACACCTACAGACAATGGACGCAGATTGAGCATCTACTACGGTACCCAGGTCAGTGTCGCGCCTCCGACGTTTGTACTATTCGTCAACGATGTGGAGCTGATGCATTTCAGCTACCGGAGGTATTTGCAGAACCAGCTGAGGAAGGCCTTCGACTTCACCGGTACTCCAATACACATTCTCAGTAGGAAAAGAAATTAGGAGGGTGCAGTCCTTATGAAAATTACAGTGATCGGCACGGGCAGTTTCGGTACCAGTCTTGCCATGGTGCTTGCTGATAATGGTCATGATGTGCGTATTTATGGCAGGAATAGGGCCGTTGTAGATGAAATCAATGAACAGCATACAAACGTCAACTATCTGAAGGAAGTTTCAATTCCTGAATCCGTGAAAGCACTATCCATCATGGAGGAAAGCATCTCCCATGCAGAACTCATCGTACTCGCCGTTCCTGTCAAAGCTATGCGGCAGGTCGCCAGGGAAGTCCATGGGCACCTTCGGGCGATGCACAAGAAGGTGCTGCTTGTCCACGTTGCCAAAGGACTGGAACTCGATACCCACCTGAGAGTATCGGAAATCATTTCGGAAGAGACGGATGACGAAACAGTAGAGGATATCTGTATACTCAGCGGTCCAAGCCACGCCGAAGAGGTTGCCAGAAGGGCGCCTACCACTGTCAGTGCAGCATCCATCGGTCCTGAAGGTGCAAAAATCATACAGGATGTCTTCATGACCCGGTACTTTCGTGTCTACCATAATGATGATATGACGGGCGTGGAGATTGGCGGTGCGCTTAAGAACATCATTGCGCTCGCCATCGGTGTACTGCACGGTCTCAATTTCGGAGACAATGCAAAGGCGGCCATCATTACGCGTGGTCTGCAGGAAATTGCACGGCTCGGCACACGCATGGGTGCAAATCCATTGACGTTTCTCGGACTGACCGGCATGGGTGATCTGATTGTCACAGCGACAAGCATGCATTCACGAAACTACCGCTGCGGCATCATGCTGGCAGAAGGCAGAAGTGTCGAGGAAGCCCAGCAGGAAATGGGCATGGTGGTTGAAGGCGTCAATACGACGCGTGCAGCCTATGAGCTTGCAAAACAGTATGACGTCGAGATGCCCATCACCAAAGTGCTCTATCAGTACCTTTTTGAGGATATCAGCGAGGAGGAGGCTTTCTACGCATTGATGATGCGTGAGAAGACCGGTGAAACGGATGATCTGAAAGAGGCACTGCAGCAACAATATAAAGAATGGACTAGAGAGTGATAAGATGTTTGATATATCAAGAATGAATTTAATGTGGATTTCGTTCTATTCACTGGGCGCAATGGCCCTTGCAGCCGTGCTCATTTATGTTGCACGGTATAAGATTCCTTCACGCCCCATAAGTATCATGGTCTCCCTGATTGCGTGGGCACTGCTGATATTCGCCTTTCTGCTGATGATACCGGTACTTGGAGGCAGCAGTCATGCGTAGTTTCAGACTCCTATTCATCACCTTGATCAGCAGTATACTTCTCGCAGGATGCCTGTACCCGGAATCCGAAAGGGTTCAGAATGCTATTCCGGACGAACTTCAGATTGAAATGGTCCAGAACGCTGTAGACCAGTATAGGGAAGCTTCTGGAGGTCTTCTGCCGATCAAGACGCAGACGGACCAGCGGGAGTACCTGGAATACCAGATTGATTTCGCCAAACTGGTACCCGATTATCTGGATGAGCGTCCTGAAAACGCCTATGAATCTGGTGGCAGCTACCAGTATGTCATCATAGACGCTGAGGAGGATCCGAAAGTCAAGCTCGCAGATCTTCGCATCACTGATGAAATCAGATCCCTTACCATCCGTCTGAATGCACTTGGAGAGAACGTACAGCTCGGGGAACCGATCGGTCCCAATGTCTATCCGCTTGACCTTGATTTCTATAAGCTTGAAGAGAATCCCACCGTGACAAGCCCCTATACAGATTCGGCGCTCAATGTATACTACAATGGAGGACAGCAGTTCATTGTGGACTACAGGGAGGACATCGGCAGAATCATTCGCGAGAATGGTCTGGAATTCGAAACTGGAGAGGACGTAAGACACGTCCTGTATGAATATACACCTATTGTTCCTATCTATTCTCCTGAAATCACAGTGAATGAAGAAAACGAGCCGATCTTCATGACAAACCGCCACAAAAGCGATTAAAACGGCGTTTTTTGGCTATAAAGCGCCTAAATCCGTTGCAGTGCTACATTCACTGTGTTAAAGTCAAAACATAATGATAATCATGTTTATCATTATAGTCATATAAGGAGGTGGATCTGATGAACAAAACAGATTTGATCAATGCTGTCAGCGATCAGGCTGACCTTACTAAAAAAGAAGCAGGTGCTGCTGTTGATGCAGTATTTGACACTATTCAAGAATCACTGAAAAATGGTGAGAAAGTACAGCTTATCGGTTTCGGTAACTTCGAAGTACGTGAGCGTTCAGCAAGAAAAGGACGTAATCCACAATCTGGAGAAGAAATTGAAATCTCAGCATCAAAAGTCCCTGCATTCAAAGCAGGCAAAGCACTTAAAGATGCAGTAAAATAATTTAATTATTTAGGCCTAACGTAATGGTTAGGTCTATTAATTTATAAGGTGATATTTGTCATGAATGCGCTCAGGAAAGAACTTGAATCCGACCTCGGTCCCAACTCATGGATCCTCGATATACATAATGACCCCTTCTTCGACTTTTTCTCGGAAGAGGCGCATATCCTAAGCAGCCCCCATGTCAACCAGGCAGTGCTGCTGTTCAACACCGCCCTCAACTTCCTGGATCGTGTACCTGAAGATGCAGACAGGGAGCTCCACGTACTTGCGGGCGACTACCTGTTCAGCAAATTCTATATGATACTCTCCAGGCATGAAGAGTATGAAGTGCTGCATGATATGATGGAGATGTCCAAATCCCTTAATTCCAGAAAGTCCGAACTGGCGACGGGTAAGGTGCCGCCTGACCCACAGGAGGTGGAATGGCTGCTCTATGGTCCGATGCTCTACCTCATATCCAACCGATATATTGATGGTCGTCTCGGTGAGGTCATAGAGGCAAGCATGAACAACCTGGATATCACTTCACTTCCATACATAAACCAAAAGCAAGGGTGAGTTGAATGGACAAAGAGACAAAAGTTCAAAACATATTTAATTCCATTTCATCAGACTATGACCTGATGAATGATGTTATCAGTCTGAATCAGCACAATATGTGGCGCAGGCGGACGATGAAGGAAATGTTCGTCAAGGACGGGCAGTCTGTACTTGATGTATGCTGCGGAACCGGGGATTGGACCATCCAGCTTTCGGACGAAGCACCAGGAGCCCGGGTCATCGGCATCGACTTCAGCGAGAAGATGCTGGAAGTGGCGGAAAAGAAGACAAGCAGCCATTCCAACATAGAACTGCTGCAGGGAAATGCGATGTCGCTGCCATTTGATGATGGTTCATTCGACTATGTAACGATCGGGTTCGGTTTAAGGAATCTTCCTGATTACAAAAGGGCGATTGATGAATTCCACCGTGTTCTGAAGCCCGGAGGCACGCTTGTAGTCCTTGAGACGTCGATTCCTGAAAACGGACTTGTCAGCCAGGGCTTCGATTTCTATTTCGGTACCATCATGCCGACGCTCGGCGGCCTTATCGCCGACCGCTCGAAAGAGTATGAATGGCTATACGAATCGACGAGTTCGTTCCTGTCCAAAGACGAACTCAAATCCATGATGGCTGAGAGTGGTTTTACAAATCTTAAAGTCATCCCGCATACTTTCGGTACCGCTGCCACCCACATCGGTTACAGACCGCTTGAACGGGTGAATCCCAGTTGAAAACAGTAAAGCAGTATCTTGCTTCGGATTTTGAAGCAGTCGGTGATATCATCAAGGAGAACCTTGATCCAAATGACATTCTCGTGAATGCCAAAAGCTATGAGCTCTTCAGATCAGGGGGGAAGAAAATCCGGCCAACTTTCACACTGCTTGTCGGCAGACTGGGTGAGACCGGCAGATATCCGGATGTACTGAAAGCAAGTGCAAGCCTGGAACTGATTCATATGGCGACACTTGTGCATGATGACATCATTGATAACAGCAGACTGCGCAGAGGCAGATCGACTGTCTACTATGAACATGGCTATCTACAGGCGATCAATACCGGCAACTATCTTCTATCCACTTCGCTCTCCATCGTCAGCACGATAGAGCATAAGGCTCTCCATGAAGCATTCTCCCAGGCCATCAGGGAGATCGTGGATGGAGAGATATTCCAGCTGGACCACCAGTTCAACTCCTCCCAGACGCTTGATGACTACTACACTAAGATATACAGAAAAACAGCACTGCTGATCGAGTTGAGCATCAAGATGGGGGCCTACGCAGCAAATGTAGAAGAACACATTCTGGATGGACTGCTCGTGTATGGCTATCATATCGGAATGAGTTTCCAGATCATCGATGACTGTCTGGATTTCATCGGCAACGAGAAGACACTCGGCAAACCCAAGTTCTCCGATCTGGAAAATGGGCATTATACGCTGCCGGTCCTCATGCTGAGGGATGAGGACCCTGATTTCAGCAGCAAGCTGCATGCATTCGATGGCAGCAGAGAGAAACTCGACGAAATGATAGCGGACCTTCTTGCATCCGATGCAATCGAACGGTCGATTGCAATTAGCAATACTTACATCGACAAGGCGAGGACGGCAATCGAGAATATAGATGAACCGATTCGCACCTATCTGATGGAAATTGCAGAAAAATTATCAAACCGTCTGAATTAAATTGAAAAATCAAAATTAATAATGTTAAAATGATATGGATTGGATTTCAACTTAAGGAGAATGCAAAAATGGAAAAAACATTTCTAATGATCAAACCGGATGGTGTACAGAGAAACCTCGTAGGTGCCATTGTCGGACGTCTCGAGAACAAAGGCTTCAGAATTGCCGGTGCCAAGCTCATGCAGGTATCTGAAGAACTGGCTAAAACACACTATCAGGAACATGAGGAGAAGCCGTTCTTTGGTGAGCTTGTGGATTTCATCACTTCAGGCCCCGTTTTCGCAATGGTACTGGAAGGGGATAACGTCATCGATACAGCGCGTCTTGCTGTAGGTGCAACCAATCCGCAACAGGCAGCTCCTGGAACGATCCGTGGAGACTATGGACTGACGGTCGGAAAGAACATCATTCATGGATCCGACTCGAAGGAAAGCGCCGAGCGTGAAATCTCGCTGTTCTTCAATGAAGATGAGATTCTCGACTATTCACTTTCCAATAGTGCATGGATCTATTAGAACTCAAATAGCAGAAGCTGGGTAAAGTACTCAGCTTTTTTTAGTATCATGAAATAATGAGGAGGACATATGATATGAGATTTTTAACAGCAGGCGAATCGCATGGACCGAAACTTTCGGCCATCGTGGAAGGTTTCCCCGCAAACCTGCCGATAGACAAGGAGAGAATGACCGCTGAACTTCTGAAGAGGCAGGGAGGCTATGGCCGCGGCCGTCGCATGCAGATCGAAAAGGATACTTTCCAGTTCGGCAGTGGTGTCAGACACGGCAAGACGCTCGGCAGTCCGATCATGCTCGAAATCACAAATGATGATTTCAAGCACTGGAGCAAGATCATGGGCAGTGAACCGCTGACTGAAGAAGAGGAAGCGTCCCTGAAAAGGGTGATCACAAAGCCGCGCCCAGGACATGCCGACCTTGTCGGAGGAATGAAATACAATGTCCGTGACCTGCGCAACGTACTGGAGCGCTCCTCTGCACGGGAGACGGCTTCACGCGTCGCTGTCGGTGCACTTTGCAAGGAGCTCCTTCATGCACTGGATATCCGCATTTTCAGCCGGGTCAATCAGATCGGCGAAGTAAAGGATGACGCTGAATACAGCATTGAAGAACGTGCGGATCGCCCCGACCAGTCTTCTGTCCGGATGGTATCGGAGGAGAAGACAAAGCAGGCGGAGGAACTGATTGATGCCACCAAGAAAAAAGGGGACTCGATCGGCGGCATCGTTGAAGTCATCGTAGAGAACCCGATTCCCGGCCTCGGCAGCCATGTGCATTATGACCGCAAGCTCGATGCCAAAATTGCCGGCAGCATCGTCAGCATCAATGCCTTCAAAGGTGTCGAATTCGGCATCGGCTTCAGAGCCGGGGAGACACCAGGCTCAAAAGTACATGATGAGATACTCTACAGTGAAGAATACGGCTACTACCGCCGTACCAACAACCTTGGTGGATTCGAGGGCGGCATGACGACAGGCATGCCGATCATCGTCAAAGCTGTCATGAAGCCGATACCGACGTTGTACAAGCCGCTGTTCAGTGTGGACATCAATACGAAGGAGCCATTCAAGGCTACAATCGAGCGCAGCGATGCATGTGCAGTTCCTGCTGCTTCGGTCGTATGTGAACATATGGTCGCTATTGAAATGGCTGCCGCCATTCTTGACAAGTTCCCTCATGATGATTTTGTGGAACTGGAATCAGCTGTTGCCCAATACAAGCAGAGACTGGCCGAGTACTAGCATGGAAATCAGAACCGGCTATGCTGATTACAACTACACCATCCATGTCGACTACGGTATACTGAAGGATTGCATTTTCCGATATACAGCCAGCTACAACTCTGTACACTTCCTTGTGGATCAGAATGTGCATGCACTGTACAAGGATGGTCTGCTATCGTTTGTTCAGAATCCCATCATACTGGAAGGTGGGGAGGCATCGAAATCTTTCGATGCCTTCAAGCATATTACAGAAACCCTGCTTGAGCGGGGCATCCAGCGTAATCATCTGGTTGTTGTAATCGGCGGCGGTGCTACAGGGGATGCGGGCGGCTTTGCTGCTGCAACAGTATTGAGAGGCGTGGATTACATCCAGGTGCCTACAACGCTCCTGGCCCATGATTCTTCGATCGGTGGTAAAACTGCAATCAACAGCACGCACGGCAAGAATCTGATTGGTGTGTTCCATCGTCCGAAGGCTGTCATCTATGACCTGACATTCCTTGAGACATTGCCGCAGCATGAACTGCTCAGCGGTTTCGGAGAAGTGTTCAAACATGCACTCCTAAAAGATGAAAAGACTGTGAAAAGACTGATGGATGCCACCAGCAATGGAGTTTCCCTCGACATGATGAAACCATTCATCATCAGCGGCATAGAAACAAAAATGCATTATGTTACCAGCGATGAGAAGGAGTCCGGCATCCGGAAATATCTTAATCTCGGACATACACTGGGGCATGCGATAGAGTACAAATATAAGATGCCGCACGGAATGGCCGTTGTACTTGGACTTTATTTCATGATGTTTGCATCGAATGAAGAGGCGGACCGCAATATATTCGACCTTGACCTGTTCAGGCAGTATTTCGAACTGCACGGCTACCCGCTCGAGCAGCTCGGGACAATCGATGAGGCCGAAATGATGACACTTATGGGCAAGGATAAGAAAAATCAGAGTACAGACGCCACCGGCTTCGTACTGATGCATGACTTTGGACAGTGCTACTTCACTGAAATTGACAGCAGTCAGCTGAAAAAATATATTTCCCAATTAAAGGAGAGCCTATGAAGCATCTACTAGACAGCAGTTTCAGCGGGACTTTGAAAGTTCCGGGAGATAAATCGATCACCCACCGTGCGCTCATGTTCGGTGCACTCGCTAAAGGAACAACGCACATCCATCTGCCACTTCACAGTGAGGATACACGCCGTACCATGGAATGCATGCGTGCGCTCGGTGCAGAAATTGAGGAGAACGCCGAGGAATGGGTGGTCACCTCTAAAGGGCACAGCAGCCTGCATGCGCCGGATGAAACACTCTATACCGGAAATTCCGGCACGACAACACGTCTGATCACCGGACTGATCGCCGGACTCGGACTACGAGCCGAAATCGAGGGGGATGCCTCCATTGCGAAGCGTCCGATGGACCGCATACAGCGGCCACTTGCCGAAATGGGTGCGGACATCGCACTGAAAGATGAAAAATATCCACCCATCACAATAAAGCCTGCAGCACTTTCACCGATCACCTATACGATGCCGATTGCCAGTGCACAGGTGAAAAGTGCCATACTGCTTGCCTCACTTTTCACTGATGGCGATACGGTCATCCACGAACCTTCTCCATCAAGGAACCATACCGAAATCATGCTCAGGCAGTTCGGGGCAGATATTGCATCTGAAAACGGCACAATCACGCTCGCAGGCGGCAATGAACTGAACGCTTCTGATGTCACTGTACCGGGGGACATTTCTTCAGCAGCCTTCCCGATCGTACTCGCTGTTCTGAAACCCGGCTCCAGCATCACGATAGATAATGTCTCCTTGAATGAAACACGCTCCGGCATCCTGGATGTGCTGGAGATGATGGGCGCAGATGTGACAGTCGAACAGACATCACAGGAGGGTGAGGCACTCGGCAGAATCCATGCAGCCTATACACCTGAACTGAAAGGATTCGAAATATCCGGCGACATCATTCCGCGCCTGATTGATGAGATACCGATTCTTGCGCTGCTCGCCGCCTACAGCAATGAAGCCTGTACCGTAAGAGGGGCTCACGAACTGCGGTTCAAGGAAACAGACCGGATCCGTGCGGTCATCGATGAACTGTCCAGGTTCGGCATCCGGTTTACTGAGTACGATGATGGTTTCACTGTCCACCCGGGTCAGGTCGATGTGATGGAAAATACACCAGTAAAAGGGTATAATGACCATCGAATCATCATGATGCTGATCGTTTTCTCCATAATAAGCAATACACCACTGGAAATAGATGATATATCAGCCATTGATATATCCTACCCTGGATTTATGGAGGATCTTGAAGCACTAAGGAAGGATGCCTAACCATGCAGGATCAGATCTATGAAATTATTGATCAGTTGAGAAAAGGGGAATACCCTGAAAATAAATTGAATAAGGTCGTTTCGAATATCGGCCAGCTTGTGGATGAAATGGACCTTGAAGCCCTCTTCATCCTCGGTGATACACTGGTTGCTTCCGGTCTTCATAAGGAAGCCGAAAACATATTTGTGCACCTCAACAGCCAGACGGACCATGACGATGAAGTCCTATCATATCTGGTCGATATACTGATTACGGACGGACGCCTTGACGAGGCGCTCAGCCACGTCAATGAAGCCGAGAACACACCGGCTGTACTGCTGCTGAAGGCGGAGATCTTCCAGCAGCTCAACATGAGCGACGTCGCAATCAGGTCGCTGCTCGACGCCAAAGCACTGAGCGATGATCCCATCCTGGACTTTGCGCTTGCAGAGATCTACTACCAGGAAGGGGAGTTCCCCGATGCCATCCGCCACTACGAGTCCCTTATTGCCGCGGGGTACGAAGAGGTCAACGGCATAGAACTTAATCTGCGCTTGGCTGAACTGCACATGAACCAGCTCGATCTTGAAAATGCCGGCAGATATTTCGAGATGGCCGATGAGAAGTTCTTCACCAATGACGACTACTACAGGAAAGCACTGCTCGAGTACCAGATGCAGTCCTATGAAGCGGCCAAGAATCTTCTCAATCAGGTCATTGAGAATGAACCGTACTACGTCAATGCCTATATCCTGCTTATGAACGTACATGAAACGGAGCATGACCTCGTGCCCGCAATAGAGCTGATCGAAAGCTATATCAGACAGGATGATACGGAGCCGTTGTTCTTCTTCCATCTTGGCAGGCTCCATTTCAGAAATGGGGCGACGGATAAGGCGATTGATAATTTCGCCAGAGCGATCGCCATCGATCAGGATTACGATGATGCCTACCTCATGCTGTTTGAAACACTGCTCAAGTCGGACAGGACAGAAGAGGTGTCGCAGTTTACAGAAAAGCTTGATACACATGCGCTATCCGGGGAGAGCCTCTATCTTCTGGCCAAGATCGAACAGGAGAATGAAAATGACGAAGCAGCACTCGGCCTCTATCAGGATGCTTCAAAACTGATCGGCGAGTCCATCGAGTTCTACACCGACTACTACGCGTATCTCAACGAGATCCGTCACCCTGATCGAAAGGACATACTGAAAAAACTCATCATCCTGGAACCTGACAATATAGATTGGCAGTATGAAAAGGAGCGTTATGATGAAGAGCATGATGAAATATAGAAAAGATTTCATCGATTATGTCCTGTACAATTATGAATTTGGCGACCGTACGGCGGTATGGATCTTGAATTTCATCAAATCCCATCCAGTCATTTCCAGCAATACTGTTTTCATAGATGATGGTAATGTGGATCGCAAGCTGCGTATTTCCGACAATGGGAGCAGCAGCCCCACACTGCTGTTTGAAAAAGGGAATACCGTCACTGTGGACGGTGAAGTCATCTTCCATGAATTGAACATGAACCAGGAGCAGCCACTGCTCCTCATTTTCAATCTTCATCAGGAAGATCGGAGATATGATAAGCTGAAGTCTCTGGAAACCGATATGGACAGTTCTCTCGAGAAGATCGGACATGAATCCGTCATCTCGCAGATCGACGAAGCGCTGGATTCGAAAGACCATGCCAGGTTCATCCGGCTGACGGACTATCTTAATCGGACAAACAAGTAGAAGAGGTGATGGAATGCTTTACAATCACCAGGACCTGAAGGTTCTGAAAGATGAAATCGAATTTGTGGATACAGCACTTATTCCTTTTGCAAGTGCTGACATGAACGGCAGTGCACGAGATAATGCCAGCGATATGGAAATGATCCAGATGGTGACCATCCAGCTTGAAAAGCAGTTCAAAGGGCGTCTTTTCATCACACCGGCCATGATGACCGTCGAAGGCATGACTGAAGTTCTCGAAACCTATATTGAACAGCTCGAAGCATATGGTTTCAAAAAAGTCATCATTCTGACACATCTCGACAAGTCCTTTGATTCGGCCCATTCGATTGTTGTAAACCGCATCCCGCTTGAGGATATGGATGCAGAGATGAAGATGAGCCTGATCAATGATGAAGTGAAAAATGTGATGAAACAGGTCATCACCATATGGAATCATAGGAATTAAGTATAATTACACGATTATGGTTCACCGGTCTGTCAAAACTTGAGATAGCTTATTGACCGGTTTCAGCTAATAGGCTAAAATTGAACTGTCCTAGTTATATTAATAAATGTAAAAGTACGCGCGTTTGAGGGGGGAAATTTGAATGTCGCAAAAAGTAACAAGACGCCAATTCCTGAACTACTCTCTGATGGGAGTGGGATCATTCATGGCGGCTGGCATCATACTGCCAATGGGTAGATTTGCACTCGATCCGTTGTTCCAGGCTGAAGCGGAAGGGTCCATGATCACTACGAGTGTAAGAGCTGAAGAAATCACCGAAGAACCTGTCAAAGTGGACTTTTCTTTTGAACAGCAGGATGCATGGTATACAAGTGAAGTTACAGACTTTGCTTGGGTATATAGAGATGGCGAAGAGATCATCGCTCTGTCGCCTGTATGCAAACACTTGGGCTGTACCGTAACATGGGCTGGTGATGATGCCAACCCGAACCGATTCTTCTGTCCGTGCCATAATGGCCTTTACGAGAAGAGTGGTCAGAATGTACCAGGTACACCTCCAAGAGGACCATTGGACCAGTTTGAAGTCGGTGTATCCGATGGTTACATCACTATAGGTGAAAGATTCGCCAACGAAATCGTATAGGAGGGAACACTTTGCTTAACAGAATCTATGATTGGATAGACGATCGCATTGATATCACTCCTATATGGAGAGATGTCGCTGATCATGAAGTGCCGGAGCATGTTAACCCTGCCTATCACTTCTCAGCATTCGTATATTGCTTCGGCGGGTTAACGTTTTTCATTACAGTCATCCAGGTACTCTCAGGAATGTTCCTGACAATGTACTACGTACCTGATATCGTCAATGCCTGGAATTCCGTCTATTATCTGCAGCATGACGTTGCAGCAGGACTCATCGTTCGGGGTATGCACCACTGGGGTGCCAGCCTGGTAGTTGTTATGATGTTCCTACATACTCTAAGGGTATTCTTCACAGGCTCATACAAGGCGCCACGTGAACTCAACTGGGTTGTGGGTGTTCTTCTTTTCCTCGTAATGCTTGGTCTTGCCTTCACAGGCTACCTGCTGCCTTGGGATATGAAAGCATTGTTCGCTACAAAAGTAGGATTGGATATTGCAGAGAGTGTACCGTTTGTCGGTGAATGGATCAAGACATTGCTTGCCGGTGATGAAGAGATCATCGGAGCTCAGACATTGACACGTTTCTTTGCCATCCACGTATTCTTCCTGCCTGCTGCTCTATTCGTACTGATGGCTGTCCACTTCATCATGATACGTAGACAAGGCATCTCAGGACCACTATAGGAATGATAAGGGAGGTAAATTGATATGAAACGTGGAAAAGGGCTGACATTTGTCGGCGATTCACGAGTACAGAAATATGACAAACCAAAGCTCAATCGCGACTATTCCGAATTTCCAGGTCGCACAGAGGAATTCTATCCGGATTTCCTTCTGAAAGAGTGGGTAACTGGTGCAGTATTCCTCATCGGTTTCCTCTGTCTGACCGTCGCACACCCTGCACCGCTCGAACGTGTAGCAGATCCGACTGATACAGGATATATACCACTTCCTGACTGGTATTTCCTATTCCTCTATCAGATTCTCAAATACACATATGCATCCGGACCTTTCAATGTCATCGGTGCAATCATCATACCTGGTATTGCTGTTGGTGCATTGATGCTGGCACCTTGGCTGGATAACAGCAAGGAGCGCAAGTGGACGAAGCGTCCGGTTGCTGTTGCCATGATGCTCATTTCATTCGGCATCATCTTCTATACAACATGGGAGTCGGTCGCATACCACGACTGGGAAACCCAGAACCAGCAGGGTCAGATTGTATTCTCGAACCTTGATGCCGAAGATCCTGTCTTCCAGGATATCATCAGATCAAACTGTACAAGCTGCCACGGTGGTGAGCTGACAGGTGGATCCGGGCCGAACCTGATTGAACCTGATCTGAATGCAGAAACAGTACGTGCATTCGTAGAGAATGGTACTGGAGAAATGCCGGCATTCAAAGACCAGCTGACTGACGAGCAGATCCAGCAGGTTTCAGAGTTTGTTGCCAACCTCGAACTGACATCAAGAGATGGCGCTACAAATTCCACCAACGATTCCGACACATCCGAATAATAACAAAAAGCCCTAGCAATAGGGCTTTTTTTAGTAAGGGAATGTACTTATGTATAAACTAATCGACCTGATGTACAACAGATGGTTTCTCATGCTGCTGCTGATTTCAAACGTCATCGGTACTCTTTATGGGTACTGGTGGTATAGAGGACAGCTCGCCGACACGGACTGGTATTTCATCCCGTTCGTTCCGGACAGTCCGACAGCCACATTGTTCCTCTCGATCGTCATCCTTCTTATACTGATGGGGAGGAAGTGGGGGCTGATGGATGCCATGGCATTTACAACACTGATCAAATATGGCGTATGGGCGGTAGTCATGAATCTGCTGACTTTCGTGGAGACAGGATTCATTTCATGGATCGGGCTGATGCTCATTGCATCCCACGGCATAATGGCTGTACAGGCGATTCTTTTTCTGCCTCATCTCGAGATCAGGCCCATCCATCTCTACATTACTGCCATCTGGCTGTTCCATAATGATATCATCGACTATGTATATGGACAGTATCCCGTCTACGGCAATCTGGCACAGTACGAAGCCCATATCGGATACTTCGCCTTCTGGCTGAGCGTCCTTGTACTGGTCCTGCTGCATCAGCTGGTACCGAGCCGTTCTGATTGACGGTTCGGCAAAATTTGAAGTAGAATAAAGTATGAAAAACTTTTGGAGGTTGGAATCCACGTGATTATTATACTGTATTTTGTGATTTTGATGGTTGTTCCAATGCTCGCACAGATGAACGTGAAATCGACATTCAACAAATACTCTAAAGTGCGTTCTACGAGTGGGCTTACAGGCCGTGAGGTAGCAGAGGAAATACTCAGGGAAAACGGCATCTACGATGTTTCCGTAGAAAGAGGCAAAGGCTTCCTGAGTGACTATTATGATCCGAAGAATAAGAAGGTTGTACTGTCCCCGCACAACTACGACACGCCAAGTGTTGCAGGTACGGCAGTTGCGGCCCACGAAGTCGGACATGCCATCCAGCATGCGACAGGCTACGCATTTCTTAACTTCCGTTCTGCACTCTTCCCGCTTGCCCAGCTTGGAAGCAACTTCTCATACATTCTGATTATTGCCGGCATATTCATCACCTATGCGCAGAGCAATGCACAAGGTGGACTGGGAGATATGCTCCTCTGGGGCGGTATCGCTCTTATGGCATTTGCAGTTCTGTTCCAGATTGTTACGCTTCCGGTCGAGTTTGATGCATCCAAGCGTGCGATGAATCAGATCGAATCATTGAACATCGTCAATCAGAAGGAATACCGTCATGCCAAGAAAGTCCTTAACGCAGCAGCAATGACATACGTTGCAGCGACTGCAGTGGCTGTGGCTGAACTGGTCAGATTCATCATGATTGCAAGAAGCAACTAGATCGGATCCGAGGAACCCATGAAGGGTTCCTTTTTTTATTTTACCTGTATTCTGTTAATATTATGATGAACATGGAAGGAGAGATATCATGGATTGCAGCTATACCGAGGAGCAGCGCATCTTTCGCTACAGAGCAGTCGGCATCATCATCGAGAATGGCCATATACTGCTTGCGACCAACAGCATGGCGGAGTACTTCTATACAATCAGTGGGGCGGTCAAGCATGGCGAAACAAGTATTGATGCCGTCAGAAGGGAAGTCCTGGAAGAAACCCACCTTGAATATGAAGTAGAGAGGATGCTGACTGTTGTTGAAAACTTCTTCGATTACACGTTCAATAGTACAGAGTATGAGTTCCATGAAGTCGCCATCTACTACATGATGAAACCCCAGGGCATGAAAAGCATCAATAGTGTGCATGATATAGGAGGCGGAAGGAAGGAACATGTCGAATGGATTCCGCTGTCAAAAATCGACAGGGTGGAGATCAGACCGGCAATCCTCAAGGAGATCATAGCCAATATCAATGATCTGCCTTCACCTCTGATACACAAAGATGTAAACCACTAGTGCAAATCAGGTTCACACAGTGACGAAGATTGTCTATAATCAGTAATAGCAACCAAAAGAATGGATGATGATATGAAGATTGCATTAATCGCGCATGATGAAAAGAAGGATGATCTGCTGAGATTCATAGACAAGCACCTGGTATTTTTCAGAAACCAGGAGCTGTATGCGACCGGGACGACCGGCGGCAGAATCATCGAGCATACTGGACTCGATTTGCACCGGTGCAAATCCGGACCGCTCGGTGGCGACCAGGAGATCGGTGCAATGGTCGCAAACAGGGCAATAGACTGCATCATCTTTTTCAGGGATCCGCTTACTGCGCAGCCCCATGAGCCGGATGTCAGTGCGCTGCTGAGATTATCCGATGTATATGATGTACCGCTCGCGACGAATGAAGGCACTGCGGAGGCCATCCTCTACCATCTGAGCCACAAAGACAGGAGGTAGACTGGATGAAAATCGGTATAACCTGCTATCCGAGCGTGGGCGGCAGTGGCATCATCGCCACTGAACTTGGTATACAAATGGCAAAAAAAGGGCATGAGGTGCACTTCATCACTTCAAATGTCCCTTTCAGACTGGATGCGAACCATCCGAACATCTATATACACCAGACGGATATAAACGACTACAGCGTATTTCGCTATCCACCCTACGACATCACCCTGGCAAGCAAGATTTCCGAGGTCATCGTCGAATACGACTTGGAAATCATCCATATGCACTACGCTGTCCCCCATGCTGTATGCGGCATTCTGGCACGGCAGATGGCAGGCCGGAATGTGGGCATCGTCACCACACTCCACGGCACCGACATCACAGTGCTCGGCCATGACATGTCGCTTGTCACTGCAATACGTTTCGGCATCAATGGTTCCGATACTGTCACGGCAGTTTCGGAAAGTCTGAAGGCACAGACGCTGGAACTGATCGGTCCGGACAAGGACATACAGACCGTCTACAACTTTGTTGATGAGAAGCATTTCAATACGATTGAGAGAGAAGAAACAAAACAGCACATGAAGGAAAGATTCGGAATATCCAACAGCACCAGGGTGCTCATGCATACTTCGAACTTCAGAAAAATAAAACGGATCGATGATATCATCCGCACTTTCCATGAAGTGCACCAGTCTGTGGACAGCATTCTTGTACTGGTCGGTGATGGTCCGGAGATGAACAGCATCCGCAGGCTGGTCAAAACTCTCGGGCTGGAAGACGCCGTCATATTTGCCGGGCAGCAGACAGATGTGAAATCATTCTATCAGATGAGTGATATATTCCTGCTCATGAGCGAGAAGGAAAGCTTCGGTCTGGCATTGCTTGAAGCGATGAACTGCGGCGCTGTGCCGGTCGGTTCGACAGCCGGCGGCATAAGCGAAGTCATCCGGCATGAAGAGACCGGCTATCTTGTAGAGGTCGGTGATCATGAAACAGCTGCCAGTCATATCAACCGTATACTTGCGGAGGACACACTCTATGGAAGCATCCAGACCCGGATGCTTGAAGATGTCAAAACCCGTTTCCACTCCGATGTCATTGTGAGTGAGTACGAAACGCTGTACAGACAGCTGATCGAGGAGCAGAACCATGCATGAACTTTTTACAACAGGCAATATCATACTGAAGACATTGGAGTCCCATGGATACAAGGGATACTTCGTCGGAGGCTGTGTACGGGACCATCATATGGGACGGACCATCAATGATGTCGACATCACGACCGATGCGCTGCCGGAAGACATCGAGCGCATATTCGAGCATACAATCGATGTGGGCAAGGAGCATGGTACCATCATCGTCCTGGTGGAGGATACTCCGTTTGAAGTGACCACCTTCCGGACCGAATCGGAATACAGTGATTTCCGTCGACCGGATCAGGTCATATTCACCCGGGATCTATACAGCGATCTCGAACGCAGGGACTTCACCATGAACGCCATGGCCATGAACGATGATTTCACCATCATCGATCCCTATGACGGGATGGATGCCATCAGTCACCGCATGATCGCCACTGTCGGCCTGGCATCCGAAAGATTCAACGAGGACGCCCTCAGAATATTGAGAGCTGCCAGGTTCTCCTCACAACTGCAGTTCGAAGTTTCAGAGGAGACGAGACGGGCCATGGCAGAGCATGCAGAGAATCTGCGCCATGTCGCTGTGGAGCGCAGTGTGACGGAACTCACCAAGCTCTATTTGGGGATGGATCCAAAGAGAGGCAAAGTGCTGGTTGTGGATACACGCCTGAATAAGTATCTGCCATTTTTCGATAGGGTGGATGATGCATCATTCCTCAGGACAGACGTCCGATCTTTGGAAGACGAGCTGGCGCTCCAGATCCATCTGTCGCCTGAGCTCGCACAGTCACTGTCCGCATTGAAGCTGTCCAATGCTGTCAAATCGTATATCGGCAATATCATCAGATTGCTGGATATGGTCGATTCCGCCTCCATCAGGGAGCTCGCCTATGGATTTGACACAGGCATACTGGCGAATGCCATAAGTATGATCCAGGCGAATGGCTGGCTTGAAACCGGAGACAGGAGGGCACATCTGCAGTCGGCACTCAACATGAAACCTGCACTTCCCATCGCTGATGCTTCCGAGATCGATCTTGATGGACATGCACTCATGACACTGTTCAATGCACGCGGTGGCCGATGGATCAGGACCGTTCTTACAGCTGTGGAACAGGAGATACTTTACGGCAGGCTGGAAAACGACAGATACAAAATAATTGAATGGGTGAAGGCACATGTCGAATTTGAAGCAGGAGATATTAAAATTACTGAAAAGTGACCAGTTCATTTCCGGACAGGAGATGGCCGACCGTCTGGATGTTTCCAGAACAGCCATCTGGAAGAACATCAATGCTCTGAAAACCGAAGGATACAGCATCGAATCGGTTACGAGAAAAGGCTATCATCTAAGAGAACACCCCCGTTACATAAGCCCGACAGCACTGGAAGTACTGGTTCAGGATTCCGCTCTTTTCAGTCATATGGAATATTTTGAAACGACAGAATCCACCCAGATCGAAGCATTCCAGAAGCTTGAGAGCCGGGATGGTGCCTATATCGTTGTGGCACTCGAGCAGACGAAGGGCAGGGGACGGTTCAACCGCGAGTGGTTCTCACCAAAGAACAGGGGACTCTATCTCTCCATCGTGCTGCGACCGAATATACCGATCACAGAAATCATACGCTTCAACCTTTTTATTTCACTGGCCCTCTCGAAGACACTGGATCAGGCCTTTGGTGTCAAGAGCGGCATCAAATGGCCGAACGATATATACATCAGCAATCGGAAAGTATCTGGTTTTCTGACGGAAGTCGTCAGCGAAAGCAATGTGATCAATGCTATAATCTGTGGTATCGGCATCAACATATTCAAAGATGAAGGTGTCAGTGCGCTCGGTACCGCAACTGACATTGAATCGGAGATGGAACCCGGAAGAAAAGTGGATCTGGATGATTTCATGAAAAAGCTGATCCACAATATGGAAGTGTACTATGACCGTTTCATCAATGAACCATTCAGCAGCATCCGCGATGAATGGAAATCGCGGGCGATCGTCTTCAACAAAGATCTGAGAATCACCGAAACCGGGGAAAGCTACATGGCCAAGGCTTTGGATATCGATTCCGATGGATTTTTGGAAGTGCTGGATGAAACAGGTGAAATCAGAAGAGTGGTCAGTGCGGATATTGAACTCTAGTAGGAACTGGTGATGAGATGCTGAATGAAAAATTTGCGGTGGTCGATCTGGAAACCGCCGGAAATAACAAAAATAAGGATAGTATCATCCAATTGGGCATTGTAATTGTCCAGAACTTCAAAGTCGTTGATAAATATACGACTTTCCTGTCGGATGAAACAGAATTGACCCCCTTTATAAAAGAGCTGACAAGCATTGAGACATCCATGCTCGAAAATGCACCCCGGTTCAAAGATGTCGCCCACGAAATAGCGGCTCTTCTTGACGGCTGCGTCTTTACAGCTCACAATGTCGAATTCGATTACGGGTTCCTCCAGTCTGCCTTCAGGAAGTGCGGCATCAGATACAGCCCGAACCATCTGCTCGATACTGTGGAGCTGGCGAAAATATTTCTGCCGACACTGGAACGTCTACAGCTCAATGAGATTGCACAGACACTCGGCTTGCGTCTGTCAAATGCACACCGTGCAGACGAAGATGCACTGGCGACTGCAGAGCTGCTCATCCATCTGCTCGGCAAGATCTCTGCGCTGAATACTGACACCCAGAAGCAGCTGTATCATCTGTCGAAATCCCTGAAATACAGCTTGTCCGATGTGCTCTTCTCCGTTATTGCACAATCCGGGGAAAGGTCACCTCTCGGTCTTGAACACTATGGATCATTCTTCATGAAACAGGCGCCGCATATGAATAGGCACCTCGAGCCCGTTACGGTCAGGGAACTGTATGACGGCTATGTGGCATATTCGGGCAATGAGTACCGTGAGGAGCAGCTGCGTCTTGCCAATGAGATATTCGAAGCACTTGAACAGGGTGACAATCTCGTTGTGGAGGCATATACCGGCGTCGGCAAGACACTTGCCTTCCTGATTGCCGCAGTCAGTTTCCACTCCCTTTTCGGCCGGAAAGTGCTTGTCAGTACATCGAAGAAGATTCTGCAGAATCAGATTCTTGCAGATGAGCTCAAAGTACTCGAGCAGGCTTCAGGCCTGTCAATCGGTGCAGCCAGTCTGAAAGGGAAAGAGAACTATATGAACCTTGATGCGTTCGAACTGCTCCTGTCCCTTGAGGAAAACAATACCGAAATCGTACAGCTGAAAATGAAACTGCTCGTATGGCTCCTTGAAACAGACACGGGCGACCTGGCTGAAATCCATCTTAAAGGACCGGAGCGTGCCTACTATAGAACAGCATCCATCCAGGCTGGGGAATCAAGCAACCACCTGTTCTTCGAACGTGCCCTGTCTGAAGCAGAGCAGTCGGCATTTACAGTGACGAACCATTATTTTCTGATGGAATGCCTTGACCATCTGCCTGATGTAGCAAGCGTCATCGTGGATGAGGCCCATCAGCTCAAACGGTCGCTCGAGGAAAGGATGCGGACGACCTTCAGCTACCAGGCGATGAAGTTCTTCATCGGACAGATCGGCACTGCAGGCCAGGAACGGCTTCTGACCACCTATATCAACCATAATGAAATGTCGGTATATCTGCTTGAGGATATACTCAAACACCTCAATCAGAGCATCGACAGGATATTCGGTGCGGCGGCAGCCGGCAATATGGAAGATATGCGGCACCATATCGAAGTCAGCATCCATCATGCTTCCATATTCCTCGGCACCATACGCGGTACGCAGAACTACCAGGTCCTCTACAATCATATGCACCACTATCAAAGAATGCTCGGAAGTCTTGAACGTGGAATAAGGACAGGCAGCTATACCCTCGATGCGGATAGGAACCCGCAGAAGATCAAGGTGCACATTCATGAAGCGGATATGGCCTCACTGCACAAGAAAACAAGCCATCTGGCTGCAACCATCATGCTGTCGGGCACATTGGAAGTGAACGGAAGCTTCGATCATCTCGACTACTGGTATGGGGAAGCGGATTTCAAGACGCTTGTCATACGCAACGAAGCGCTCTTCAGGCAGACGAAGATATTTGTGCCGGAGGATATTCCCGCCTATGATGTACAGGATGACGACTTCATCGCAACGATTGTCGAATACATCGCCATCTATCTGAGCGAGACGGACCAGAAGCTGATGGTCCTGTTCTCGAACTTCGAGCTGCTGGACAAGGTCTACGAGTATACGGAGGATATACAGACTTTCGAGGACTATGTAATACTGAGGCAGTCGCGGGCGACTACAAGCGAAAAGCTGCTGGCCCAGTTCAACCAGCTGGACAGATGCGTACTCCTCGGTACGTCGAGCTTCAATGAAGGCATCAATATACAGAGTACAGGCACAAAATGCCTGATGCTGACAAAGCTGCCCTTTCCTGTGCCGAAGGAAGCGGATTTCAGAAGCTTCTACCGGACCGACCTGCCGGAAGCAGTATTCCAGTTCAGGCAGATTGCCGGCAGGATCCACCGCCGTCCGGAGGAGAAGGGACTGCTGCTGCTGTTCGACAGACGCATTCTCAGCCGCAGGTACAGTGACGCATTCCTCAAGTATTTCCCCCCTGAAAATATCATCGAGGGGGACGGAGAGTCTTTCAAAGCACTGCTCCGTGATTTATAATGACTATATCAACCCTAAAGGAGACGAAATATGCAACTCTCTCAACGAATCAGGAATATAACACCAAGTCAGACATTGGCAATCACAGCCAAATCAAGGGAATTGAAAGCTCAAGGTGTCGATGTAATCAGCCTCAGCGCAGGAGAGCCCGATTTCAATACACCTGAGGAGATCATAGAAAAGACCTACAAGGCACTGAATGAAGGACAGACAAAATATACGTCGGCTTCCGGCATCAACGAACTGAAGGAAGCCATCGTCCGGAAAATGAAGGACGACAACGGCCTCGACTATGATGCTTCCGAAATTTTTGTCGGCAGCGGGGCAAAGCACGTACTGTACAACCTGTTCCAGGCAACACTCGATGCAGGTGACGAAGTATTGATACCGACGCCATACTGGGTAAGCTATACAGAACAGGTCAAACTGGCCGAGGGCAAGCCTGTCATCATGCATACCGATGAATCAACATCATTCAAGATGACGCCTGAGATCATCGAGGCGCATAGAACGGATAAGACACGCATGCTCCTGCTGAATTCACCGAGCAATCCGAGCGGCATGGTCTATACGGAGGAAGAACTGAAAAATCTGACAGAATATCTGGAAAAGACGGATATCGTCGTGGTCGCCGATGAAATATATGAAACACTCGTATACGACAGACCGCACATCTCGATTGCAGCATTCAGCGATAAGATGAAGCAGAACACGATCGTCATAAACGGTGTCAGCAAGTCTCATGCCATGACGGGATGGCGCATCGGCTACGCATGTGGTGACCGCGACGTCATGAAGGCGATGACCGATCTGACAAGCCATTCCACATCCAACCCTGCGACACCGTCCCAGTGGGCAGCTGTCGCTGCCTATGAGATGGATCCGTCCTATCTTGAGGAGTACAACAGAACCTTCAACGAAAGAAGGGACAGGGCGTATGAGAAGCTGATGGAAATTCCATACATCGACTGCATCAAGCCGGAAGGCGCATTCTACCTGTTCCCGAACTTCAAGGAATGTGCACAGAAATGCGGTTTCCAGGATGTCGACCAGTTCGTCACCGCGCTTCTTGAAGAACAGTATGTCGCTGTTGTGCCGGGATCAGGATTCGGTTCGCCCGACAATATAAGGCTCAGCTATTCACTGAGCATCGAAGATATGGCCGAAGCACTTGACCGTATCAGAAAATTTGTAGAACAACACACTAAAGGAGCATAGTTCGACATGAAGATATCAATCAACCAGGCATCTAAATACGAAGGGCAGCAGGTGACAATCGGATGCTGGCTGCTGCAGAAGCGGGGCAGCGGCAAGATCCAGTTCCTGCAGCTCCGGGACGGCACAGGCTTCATGCAGGGTGTCGTCGTCAAAGCGAACGACGAAGCACTGTTCGAGACAGCCAAAGGGCTCACTCAGGAGACATCCATGTACGTCACGGGCACAATCAAAGCGGACGAGCGTTCACAGTTCGGTTATGAAATGGAAGTGGACGGCATAGAAGTCATCCATGCTTCGGAAGGCTATCCGATCACACCAAAAGCCCACGGCCCTGAATTTCTGATGGACAACAGGCATCTATGGCTGCGTTCAAAGAAACAGCATGCCGTCATGAACATCCGCAACCAGATCATCAAAAGCACCCACGACTTCTTCTTCGAGAACGGCTATAAGAAGATCGATCCACCGATTCTGACAAGCAGTTCGCCTGAGGGGACGACAGAGCTGTTCCATACAAAATACTTCGATGAGGATGCATACCTCTCCCAGAGTGGCCAGCTGTACGCTGAAGCAGCTGCAATGGCACACGGCAAAGTATTTTCATTCGGTCCGACATTCAGGGCGGAAAAGTCCAAGACGAGAAGGCATCTGATCGAATTCTGGATGATAGAGCCGGAGATGGCATTCTACAACCATGAGGACAGCCTAAAAGTGCAGGAGCAGTATGTCGAATACCTTGTACAGCAGGTACTCGCACACTGCAGTCTTGACCTTGGCATTCTGGAGCGCGATACGAGCGTCCTCGAGAAGATCAAGGCACCATTCCCACGCATCACCTATACCGATGCAGTCGAACTGCTGAAGGATAAAGGGTTTGATGATATCGAGTGGGGCGAGGATTTCGGTGCACCGCATGAAACCGAAATCGCAAACCACTTCGACAAACCGGTCTTCATTACCAACTACCCGAAAGCAATCAAATCCTTCTATATGGAGGAGAACCCTGAAGATCCACGCACCGTACTGTGTGCTGATATGATTGCACCGGAAGGCTATGGTGAAATCATCGGAGGCAGTGAGAGAATCCATGACTATGCCACGCTTGAGCAGAAGATCACCGACAGCGGTCTCGATCTTGATGCCTACCAGTGGTACCTCGACCTCAGAAGATACGGCAGTGTGCCGCATTCCGGATTCGGTCTTGGTCTTGAACGTACCGTTGCATGGCTGAGCGGCGTCCAGCACGTGAGGGAGACCGCTCCATTCCCACGGCTGCTCAACCGTCTTTACCCATAGGTCGAATATCGCCGCCAGGCGATATTTTTATAAGGAGTCGTATTATGATTGATGATTATATAAGATATATGAATGTACCTGTCAACAAAGTGCTGCTCGACAACTATGGCGCACTCGATATCGATGAGCGTGCCATGATTGTCATCATCAGGCTCGTTGATATCCATCAGCATTCGTCTCAGCTGCCGGAATTCACATCGCTTTCGAAAGGCACGACGATGTCTGAAGGTGATATTTCCAAAGTAATCCAGGAGCTGATGCAAAAAGGCCTGATGGAAGTGGAGACGATCAGGGAGTCCGGAAAATATATAGAACGGTTCAATCTTGAGCCGCTCTATTCGAGACTCGTCCAGATCTTCGAAACAAGAGAACCTGCGAAACCTGAACCGACCGAGATACGGTCACTGTTCGAGTACGTCGAAGGATTATACGGCCGTGTCATCAGCCCGAACGAATTCGAGCGGATCAACAGCTGGCTCGAAGACTCGAAATATAGTCCCGAGGCCATCCGGAACGCCGTGGACCTGGCATATCAGAACCAGATCAAATCGCTCCAGTATGTGGAACGGATACTTGGCCAGACAGGCAGGGAGAAGACAGAGGCCAGAGTGGAGCGGATGCCTGTGCGTTCATGGCTGGAAGGAGAAGATGTCTATGATCAGTAGAAAAAAGACGATCGAAATGATCGACAAGATCGATACGATGTTCCCGGACGCGGAATGCGAACTGGTACATGACAATCCATTCGAGCTGACCATTGCGGTCCTGCTGTCTGCACAGTGCACCGACAATCTTGTAAACCGGGTGACGAAAGACCTGTTCAAAAAGTACAGGACACCAGAAGACTATCTCTCAGTTTCACAGTCGGAACTGGAAAATGACATCCGCTCCATCGGACTCTTCCGCAACAAGGCAAAGAACATCCAGAAGCTGTGCGGGGATGTCATCGACCGGTTTGACGGCACTATACCCGGCAACTATGACGATCTGGTCAGCCTGGCTGGAGTCGGGCGTAAAACGGCCAATGTCGTCCTGGCAGTGGCGTTCGGTGTGCCGAGGATTGCTGTCGATACCCACGTCGAGCGTGTAACGAAACGTCTTGGCATTACGCGGTATAAGGATTCCGTGCTCGAAGTCGAAAAGACACTGATGCTGAAAGTGCCGGAAGAGCGCTGGAGCAAGACCCACCACCAGCTCATCTTCTTCGGCCGCTACCACTGCACGGCGAGAAGTCCGAAATGTGAAACATGCCCACTGCTCGAGGACTGCCGGGAAGGGCAGAAGCGCATGAAGAGAAAAGACGCATGATGACGATTGAAGCAATGCATGAGCTGCTGCTGGAGAACGCCAGAAAACCGGATAGGACACTCTACGATGATTATGAGCGTGCCATCCTGATGCATATCGACGGTGTGCTACAGGACATGCCGCCTGATGATCATGACCTTGTGCTGCCGTTCAACTATCATGAACGCATGGCGTATATAAAGTCGAGACCCTACCAGTACCATAGTATCATCCAGCTGAAGGGCATCCATGAGGAATTCACCAAGAAGGTTGCATCATACCGGATCAGAAAAAATAGATCATAAAAAACAACCTATGAAATCTCGGATTTCATAGGTTGTTTTCCTATTTATGCTGCGTCATCTTCAGTTGTCTCTTCTTCAGTCGGCTCTTCGACAGGTTCCGATTCTTCAACCGTCTCTTCCATTCCACCTTCAGCAGTAGCTTCCTCTGTGACCTGTTCGGTCGTCTCTTCCTCGGTTGCTTCTTCCGTGGCAGGTTCCTGTGTGGTCACTTCCTCGGCTGCTTCCTCGGTTGCTTCTTCTGTCTCTTCCTCCGTCGGCTGCTCCGTCGTCTCTTCTTCAGTCGGTTCGACTGTAGCCTGTTCTGTTGTTTCCTCATCTGTTTCTTCAGGTTCAATGATGACCTGTTCCGGTTCTTCCGTCACTTCAACCTGCTCTTCAGGCTGTGTATTTCTGGATTCCCCGGTAGTGACAGGATCATTGGACCGGGCTTCCTCACTGCCTTCGACGGCCAGTGCGTTGCCACCCACCTGTACGACGCTGTCGGGTCTATCGAAATCCTGGCCATTGTACGTACTGATCGACTGCATGACGTCCCTGAAGAACCATTGCGGTGTAATATGCTCATCAGCACCGACGAATGACGACTCGCCATTCTCTCTGTTCTCCATGAATCCTGTCCAGAGGCTCATCGTATACTCCGGCGTATAGCCGACAATCCAGGCGTCTTTTGCAGAGCCTTCGGGCAGATTGTACTGTTCCATGAGCTCGCTGCCGTAGGAAGTCGTTCCTGTCTTGGCAGCGATGTTCAATCCATTCATCGGAATATAGTCGGCACTGCCATAAGGCTCGAATGTCCCTTTAAGCATATCGGTCAGCATGTAGGCGGTATAGTCCTCCATTGCTTTTTCGGATTCATTTTCAAATTCGACGGTCTCGCCTTCGTCCGTCACGACATGACGGATGGACTGTGCAGTATTGTACGTCCCGCCATTGCCGAGTGTTGCGTAGGCTTCCGCCATCTGGAGTGGTGTGAATCGGGAGTTATCCCCGCCACCAAGTACATCATTGAAAGTCAATTCCACATCTTCCTCCTCCTCAGTACTGTAATCCAGACCGGCGCTCTCAGCAAAATTCTCCGGCGCATCTTCCCCGGCTTCTTCCTGCACCGTTTCAAATGTTTTGATAGCCGGTATATTCAGACTCTGTCTCAGAGCGTCACGCATGGTGACAGTTCCGTGGTCCTGCATATCATAATTGTAGATGGTATTTCCATGCCCAATCGGCTGGTAGCCCTCTTCATCTTCTATCATATGATCCGTCCGCCACTGCATATGCTCGATGGCGGGGCCATAGGCGAGGAAAGGCTTCATCGTTGAACCGACGTTTTTCTCGACCAGTGCCTGGTTGTGCATGACCACTTCGCGGTAGTCCCGGCCACCTGATATGGCGACAAGATTACCGGTCTCGGTATCCAGTATGGTGGATGCCATATTGAAGTTATCATCCTGGAATTTCGGATTATAGTAGTAGTCCTTATTGTTGACCATCGTCTGCAGTTGGCGCTGGACGTTGCTGTCCATATTCGTATAGATGGATATGCCGCTTGCAAGTGCTTCTGCGAGCTCCATGTTCCTGAATCTGTCATTGGTCTGGAGCTCCTGCTTCACAACATTGATGTAGGAGGCATATTCCGGATTTTCCGGTTCACTTGATGCGCGTTCTGCTTCGGTACGAGGAATCAGATTGGCTGTAAGATCTGTATTGATCGCCTCATTGTATTCAGCTTCCGTAATGCGTCCGTGGTGCAGCATCAGACTGAGCACGGTATTGGCACGGTCGGTACCGAGTTCCTGATCGACATAGAGATTATATCTGTTCGGCAGCTGCGGCAGTCCGGCGAGATACGCCGTCTCCTTCAGGTTCAGCTCGCTGAGATCCTTGCCGAAGTAGTAGTCTGCTGCCGTCCGGATGCCGTATATGCCATCCGAGTAGTAGATTTTATTCAGATACATCTCAAGGATGTCATCTTTTGAGTATTCCTGCTCGAGCCGGTAGGCGAGATATGCTTCCTGTGCTTTTCTTTCCAGTGATTTCTCTGCAGTCAGGAAGACACGCTTGACCACCTGCTGGGTAATCGTACTGGCACCCTGGCTGCCGAAGCCGTCGGTCACGTTGTTCAGCACTGCTGCGCCGAGTCTGACAAAGTCGATGGCCCCGTGTTCATAAAAACGGTTGTCCTCGACGGACAGCACAGCATCCGTTACATGGGCCGGCGTCTCCTCTATATCGAGGAGCAGCCTTTCCTGTCCCTGGTAGAGGGTGGTGACAAGTTCATCGTTCCTGTCATATATTTTGGCCGGTATCGGATCCTGCAATTTCTCCTCGCTGAATGCCGGAGCTCTTGAAGCGTAATAGGCAAACAGGAATGAGCCTGCCACAAGCATGACCAGTCCGACAAGCACGAGCCACAGCACAATACGCTTGACCAGTGAAGCTTTGGAACGACGGGCTCCTTTCTTTTTTGCAGGCGTACCGTTCTTCGCGGGAGGTTTCTTCCCGCTTCTCTTAAAGTTCTGATCCATATACTATTCTCCATTCTCGAAATAAAATTCGTCGACTGCGTCAAGATAGCTGATCCTCGGGTTCATACCCTGTTTCAACAGCAGGCCTGCGTCTTTTATGTCCTGATACCTGATGGATTTCCGGCCACCGTCCTGGAATGCATCCCAGAAGGGAAGAAAGTGCTCTATCGGCATCAGGTATGATTCATCGTACAATGAGAACCGGATGATGATGAAGACCATGCCCCCCTGATCATAGCACTGTTTCATATGATTGACCTGGTGTGCGTGGATATTGATGAAGGGGAACCGCTGATCATTCCTGGTCTCTTTTGCTTCAAAATCTATATACCTTCCCCTGTACACACCATTATAGTCGCTGGTGGAGGGAACTTTGAAATATGCTTCATCAATCTTGGCCTTGTTTCTGGATGGATAGTCGACGTTTACAATCTGGACCGGAGTCGGCTTCTTATGTATGACCGCGCGACCGGTTTCCAGATAGTACTGGTTTGTCTGGTCGAGATCCTTCTCAAGCGTCATGCCTCTCTGACCATACTTGATTCTACCATCGAATGAGCGGCTTTTCGAAGCAGGCTTCTTTGGCCTCGGTTTGATGCCCTTCGGATATTTCATATGCATCGCCTTTCATTATTCTGTATGATGATAATATAATATTATACAATATAATGGTGGAATTAAACCATTGATAATTATAGGGAGTGTGGCATTTTTGTCAAGAAATGCATCTTTTGAATCATTGCGCGGGCTGCTCGACGAAGTGGATCGCAGATACAGCATGGCCAGGGACGGCTATGAATTCGACTTCAGGACGGAGATCGAACCGTTCCTCGAGGAAAATAAAGGGCTCGTTAATCAGATCGGCAGCATCCACACCGACTTCAGGTTCAATCCGGTCACACGGGAGAAGGTGGTCGAGGAGTTCATGGAGCTCCTGATGGCCTGTCACGAAAAGCGTTTTGGCATGAAGCTCTACAAGGAGAAGTACAAATTCGTCAACATGTGGCTTGCCCATGCAGGAAGGGAAGGGCTATTCCGATGAAGACACTGATTACCGGGTACCGGCCCCATGAGCTCGGCATCTTCAAGGATTCGCAGCCGGAAGCGGATGTTTTGCGGGATTTCATGAAGGAGAAGGTGCGAGCCTATGCCGAGACCGGCACCGAATGGTTCATCATCCAGGGGTATACCGGCATTGAACTGTATGCAGCCGAAGCGCTGATTGCACTGCGGGAAGAGTACGGCTTCAAGTTCTGTGTACTGAAACCATTCCACAAGTTCGATGACAGGTACAAGGAGGACGACCAGGCGAAGCTCCGCCATATTCTGGAAGAAAGCGACTTCCACCGGTTCATCTATGACCGGGAGTACGAGTCCCCGAAAATGTTCAGAATCATCAGCCGGTTCCTCATCGAACACTCGGACCAGGCGATTGTCGTCTATGACGAGGAGGTTCCGTCAAAAACCCGTTTTATATACGATCAAATGCTTGAATTCCAGGTGGATAATCCGTATAATATTGAAAGAATACAATTTGACGAAATCAATGCTTTCATAGATTCCGCTTATGAGAGGTGAAAGAATGAGCGAATATACGTTGAAATTATCAGCAAAAGATATATTCGAGAAGGAATTTGAAAAGTCCGTAAGAGGGTTCAAGCCGATAGAAGTAGATAGTTTCCTTGATGATGTCATCAGCGACTATCAAAAAATGGCGGACATGAACAACAGCCTCAAACGACTTGAAGATGAGAATGCACGCTTGAAGAAGGAAGTAGAGGAACTAAGAATCCGCGTCGCCACCAAGGCGAGGTCAGCCGACAACCAGACACAGAACCACCAGATAGATATTCTGAAGCGACTCAGCAACCTGGAGAAGAAAGTGTTTGGCCAGTCCAAGGTGAATTGATTTGAAGCGGTATCTCGGATAATCGCTATGCACGCATGTGCATAGAGGAAAGTCCATGCTCACACGATTCTGAGATGATCGTAGTGTTCGTGCTTGACGAAGAAATAAGTCAAGGCAGTACGTTTTAAGACGGCTGACGGCTGTGAACGGTCCTAAGTGCTTATGCATATGGATCCAGTAGCTATAAAAGTGCCACAGTGACGTAGCTTCTGTAGAAATGCAGAAGGTGGAACGCGGTAAACCCCTCGAGTGAGCAATCCAAATTTGGTAGGAGCACTTTCCAATGGGAATTCAACCTGCGGAAGGATACTACATTGTAGTATAGACAGATGATTATCACCAATGTGCGAGTGTAACTAGTACACGCCTCAGCACAGCGGTACAGAACATGGCTTATAGAGATACCGGACTAGATACGCTCTCCATTACGAATGGAGAGCTTTTATTTTATAATGATATTGAACTACATATAAACTTCCATAAAAGAGAGAGGGTTTTTTGATGCAATTCAAACTGCTGGCAAATACACCGATGGGGATCGAGCGGGTCGTGGCCAATGAAATCGAGGCGCTCGGCTATGAAACACGGCTTGAGAATGGACGGGTCTATTTCGAAGGGGACGAAATGGCCATCATACGGACGAATCTGATGATGCGTACGGCCGACAGGATCCGCATCATCATCGGCGACTTCGACGTGTCGACGTTCGACGAGCTGTTCGAGAAGACAAAAGCACTGCCATGGTCCGACATACTCGGTCCATCTGCAGAGTTTCCGGTGACGGGACGCTCCCACAAGTCCACGCTCTACAGTGTGCCGGACGTGCAGCGCATCGTCAAAAAGGCGATTGTCGAACACCTTAAAGATGCGTTCAGCATCAAGACCAAACTGCCTGAAACAGGTCCGCGCTACAAGGTGGATATTGCAATACTGAAGGACCGTGCCGTACTGACGATCGACACGAGCGGGGATGCACTCCATAAGCGCGGCTACCGTACCGCACAGGGTGAGGCGCCGATCAAGGAGACACTCGCTGCAACGATGCTCGGCCTGGCAAATTATGATGGCTCAAGTACACTTATCGATCCTTTTACAGGCTCAGGCACCATTGCGATCGAAGCAGCGATGATGGCATTGAATATTGCGCCCGGCTCCAATCGGACGTTCGATGCAGAGAAATGGGATATCATCCCGGAATCGGACTGGGTCAAGGTGCGCATGGAACTCGAAGAAGCGGCGCACTATGACCGGGAAGTTAGAATATACGCATCCGACAACGATCCGGAAATGATCCGTATCGCAAAGGACAACGCCGAGGAAGTCGGACTGCTTGATAACATCGAATTCAAGGTGCTTGATGTCCATGACCTTGAGATCGATGAAGAAAATGTGCAGATCGTCACCAACCCGCCATACGGCGAGCGCATCGGGGAAGCAAAAGCGGTGGAGGAGATGTACCGCAAACTCGGCGAACTGATGGATGCACACCCTTCACTGAGCGTCTACCTGATGACATCGAACAAGATGTTCGAACATATTGTCAACAGGAAGGCGACGAAACGCCGCAAGCTTTTCAACGGCTATATTGAAACGACATACTTCCAATACTGGGGAAAACGGGAGGAATGACCAATTGGCAGCGACAGGAACACTCGACACATTATATAAGCTGAAAAAGGAAATACTGAAGTCCGATAATGATGTGCTTGTTTCGCAGATCGACCATGCCATCATGAAGACATACAAGGATCAGCTCGTCTTTTCATTCATCGGCCACTATTCGGCCGGCAAGTCTAGTCTGATCAATCATCTGCTCGACCAGGACATCCTGCCATCGTCACCGGTGCCGACGACAAGCAATACGGTTGCGGTGGAGATCGGGGAGGCAAGTGAGATCCAGGCTTTCGTCGACCAGTACAGATATATTCCGCTCGAGAGCTATGAAGCACTCAGAAGCTTGAACACGAGGGACCTTGATATCACATCCATCTCGATGAACGTCCCCCACAAGCAGTTCAAGGAACGTACCGTCTTCCAGGATACGCCGGGTGTCGACTCGAATACACAGAGTCATGAGGACAGTGCCAACCGCTTCCTGCTGAACAGCGACTATATCTTCTTCACAGTCGAATACAACCACGTCGAGAGTGAACACAATATGAAACTGCTCAAGGAGATATCAGAGCTTGAAATTCCATTTTCACTGATCATCAACCAGATCGATAAGCATGATGATGCAGAACTTTCGATGGACACTTTCATGTCGCGCATCAAAAAGACGCTCGGCCACTGGAATATTGAACCTGCTCATATTTTTACAACATCCATATATGAATCCCCCTACAATGAAGTGGTACAGGTTGCTGCGGAGATCTCAAGGATGGAAGAAAACAGATCTGTTTATGAAGTGCAGTATCATGAGCGCATTGTCCACAATATAGAACACAGGCAGCTCCAGTACCTGGAGGATGCTGCCGAAGATATGAAGAGCAGGCTGGACCTCTCCGAAACACCCACGAAGAAGGCTGTGGAAGGACAGATCACCTATCTGGAGCAGGCACTCGGCAATAGCGAGATTTCCTGCCTTCACAGAGACCCCGAAGCACTCCGTTCCCACGTCCAGTCTTCATTGAAGGACATCGTCACCAACAGCTACCTGTACCCGCACCAGGTGAAGTCCGCAATAGAAGCATACTTGAAGGTGCGTGCCGGTGAAATACAGCCTGGTGGTCTGTTCGGCAAGAAGAAGAAGATGCAGGCACTCATTGAAGAGCATAGAAATAAAATAGGCAGTGAAATCGATCCTGTCATACAGACCGAGATCAATGCACCGGTGAATGGCCTCTTCGACAAGCTTGGACTGGAAGGTGCACCATTCAGATACCGCTGGAATAGAGATGTGCTGATCGAGGAGGAGATTACGACACTGTCGTCCGCCTATATCATGAACTATCTGGACAAGCTGAAGCGGGCCATCGGATCCGATATTACCAGCAGTGCAATGGAGCATATGCAGCATCTTGAAATACGGGAGCAGCCACAGTCTGCCACGTCATCGGAACTGGCAGAGACGCTTCGATCATACCAGTCGCTGAAGAAGACGCTCGAACTGGTCGAATCCATCGAGACGGCGAACTACAGGCACTTCTATATCCATCTCGATGACGAAATGGATAAGCTTGACCTGACCGAGGCGATCAGCCGGGACTTCGAAGAAGAAGCATCCGATACACATGACTATAAGGATAGCATGGCCGATGGGCGTATCGAAGAGATGGATACCGCCTACTACCGGCAGCTCGTCGATATACTCAAAGATCACCCGAGATACAGCGACTATCGCAGCATCATCACGGATAAGCTTGAACGTATCGACCAGGGCGCAGTCAACATAAGTGTGTTCGGCGGATTCAGTGCCGGCAAGACGACCTTCATCAATGCATTGATGGGGGGTGCCCACTTGACGACAAGCCCGAACCCGACGACCGCAACCATCACTGAAATCACCGGGAGTGGCGGGAGTCATGCACGGTATAAGACAGAAGCGGATCTCGTCCAGTCCCTTCAGGTGATCACCAACCATGAAGGCAGCACAGTCGCCGACTTCCTTCCCTGGATCCGGCGCAGCCGCAGTAAGGTGAAGGAAGCCCATATTCCGTTCATTGATGGCATCCTGTCCCACTTCGATACGCATCAGGTGCATCTCGGGCAGGATATTGAAATGGAGACCGGTGCACTCATCGATATGATCAGTACGGATGAGGAGGCCATATTCATCCATAAGGCATTTTTGTCGATGGATACACCATTTACGGACAGGTTCACGATCACGGACTCCCCGGGCATCAATTCGATCAATGATCGCCATACGAAGGAGACGCACAGTATTATTGCCGGCAGTGACATGATCATCTATGTGTCATACTACAATCATGTATTCAGCCGTTCCGATGAGCAGTTCCTGCAGTACATCAAGTCGATCAAAGGGCCGGATTTCCCGATCATCTTCATCGTCAATGCTGTCGATCTGATGCAGTCGGAGGACGATCTCAAAAAAGTCATGGACTATATCAATTCATCACTCGAACAGCTCGAAATCGAGCATCGGATATTCCCGGTATCAAGCAGGCAGGCACTTGAAGATGGTGATGCGGGATTCGAAACAGCCAAGGATGAAATTACAGCGCTTGCCAGCCATAATGCCTCAAGCATCCAGTACCGGTCCATGAAGGAAACTGCAGAACAGCTGAAGCGTGCCATCGCCAGCAACCGTGAACGGTATCATGACCGTCATGCACTGCAGGCGGAAATAGAAGCGGCCAGAAGCCGGGTGAGCGACATGATCGACCGCTTCACAGTAATCTCCGTTGCACCCACACTCCATCAGGAGCTCGGCATCATACTGTCCCATACGAAGAAGCAGCTGACACTGAAGCTCTATGATCAGCTGAAAAGTTTGATTTCACCGGTGGATATGAAGAATGGCCATTTCCTTTCGGATAATCGTGCCTATCTGACGAACGTCATCGACCAGCACCTCGGCCTTGAAACCGCAACGAGTTTCAATGCGGTCTACCATAAGGCGGAGCGGGAGATCGCACAGATGATCAGCCAGCTGAATGATGATCTGAAGGAAACACAGACTGCTCATCATATCGACAGCGTATATGCTGAGCATGCGCAGCCGACTGTTGCAATCGATGGGTCCCGTCTCACCGGATACGAAAGGCCGCTTGCACGTGCCAGAAATAAAGCAAGGGAATTCCGCAGCCTGCTGCTTGAACTCGCAGAAGCCATTATCGACTCCATCGATGAGGAAACAATGCAGGGTGAGATGACAAATATGATCGACACCTATCTGGCCGATGTGGATGAGAAAATGAAGAAGCAGCTTGTGCCCATCCGGCAGTCACTGTCCGAACCGCTCCCTGAGATCAGTGAGGAAGTCTACCGGGCGGATACAGCGCTTGCTGCGACAATAGAAAATCTTGAGGTGGTGAATGCATGACCATTATGGATAGGACGACTGTAGACGAACATAATTTCAATACGCTCATTCCGGTGGATTGCCGCAATGTCATGGATGATATGACAGCATCACTGGATAAGATATCCGAATACCCGGTAGCGGGCGCCGTGCACATTCCACAACACCCGTGGACATTTGATGGTGATGGACTGAATCACGGAAGACATCCGATACCGGTTCAGAGTGTTGTGGAAACACTTTATTCATCACTGGCACAAGCCCCAGGGGAGATACCGCTTCTATTCGACGGTGAGCAGCAGTTCTTCCATACACGCCTATACTACCTGTTCAGGCTTTATGGTCTGGATGCCATGCTGTGGAATGACTCGATGGAGAGCCTCGCAGAGCTATCTTCATACTTCAATGCCAGTACACCTGTACTTCCTGTCGAAAATATTGCACGTACCGGCGACTACTCAGATGTCGAAACCGGACTGCTCGTGCTGATGGAGGATGTAAAAGAAGCGGTGCATGATGAGGATGTCCTGCTGATTGACGTCCGCAGCAGGGAACGGTATCTCGGCCTCGAAGAACCGATCGACCGCAAGATGGGGCATATTCCGGGCGCTGTGAACATCCCCTATGGCAGTTTCTTCACAGCAGGCAGGATGAACTTCGGATCCTATGAGCACATGCGCCATCTTCTTGACAGTTTCAAGGAAATCATCGTATATTGCGGTTCGGGCATGAGTGCAACACCACCATTTCTCGTACTCCATGAAATGGGGCTGCCGGTGCGCCTTTATGGCGGCAGCTTCTCGGAATGGATAACGGATGATGAAAATAGTATCGAAACCGGGGATGCCCCGCTGAATGAAAGGATCCTGTCACTGAATGAATAACAATATACTTGTAGTGGATGGCATGGCACTGCTTTTCCGTCATTTCTACGCAACAAGCTTCCGGCAGCAGTTCATGTACAACGTCTACGACAGACCGACCAATGGTGTCCAGGGTGTCGTCCGACATGTACTAAAGCTGGTCGAGACGCTGAAACCGGAGCAACTTATCATCACATGGGACATGGGGTCGAAAACTGTCAGGAACGACTGGTATGCGGATTACAAGAAGGACAGGGTCGCACCACCTGATGAACTGATTCCGCAGTTCGATCATGTCAAGGAAGTGCTGGATGCGCTCGGCATGTTCCAGATCGGCATGAAAGGATATGAAGCGGATGACATCATCGGTACTCTGTCGAAGCGGTATGATGATATCATCATCGTCAGTGGAGACAAGGATCTCCTGCAGCTGCTTGATGACAGAAATGAGCTGTGGCTGACAAAGAAAGGCTATACTGTGTACGATCAGTATACGAGAGCCCGCTTTGAAGCGGAGCATGGCATCACACCCGCGCAGTTCATCGATGTCAAAGCGCTGATGGGGGATGCGAGCGACGGCTACAAGGGCGTAAAAGGCATTGGAGAAAAGACGGCTTTTAAGCTGATCCGCGAATTTGAGAGCGTTGAAAACATTCTTATGAGTCTCGATACGCTCACACCTGCCATCCGCAGCAAAATAGAAAGTGATGTGGAGTCACTGAAAATTTCACAGAGGCTGGCCCGCATCATCACTGATGTACCTGTTGATTTCGATTATATCGAGCACAGCAGTGTACTGAACATCTCAAAAACACAGATCCAGACCATACTTGATGACCATGATCTCAAGATCAGCAGCAAGTTCGTCGGGACACTGGATCTCTAGGAGGCGGCCGCATGACACGTGCGTATATAGACGCAGCTGCTTCAATGCAGCCGAAGCTCGCTGCCGGTGCAGTCGTCTTCAAAGATGAGGGGATGAATCTCGAATTCACGAAGTTTTTTGGAGAGATGGACAACCATGAAGCAGAATGGGCGACACTCGAATTTGCTGTTGAAAAAGCGATCGAGCATTCCATCACTTCTCTTATTGTCTATACGGATTCCAAAATCATATCCGACAGCTTTGACAAGGAATATGTGAAGCATCCTGTTTTCAGAAAGTACTTCAACAGCATTTCAGCCGATCTCGGCAAGTTCGATCTTTTCCTCATCAGCTGGACACCGAGAGAGAAGAACCGTCGGGCTGATGAACGTGCAAAGGAACTGCTCTACAGACATAAGAAAGGCAGATCTTGATGATCTGCCTTTTTTTATACGCCAGATTTCGGTATAATTGCTTAAGGAGGTTGAAAAGTGAATATCGAAGTATTGGATAAGATCAACGCCCTTGAAGAAAAATACTGCCAGGGTTGCCTTCTGAAGGAGCTTAACCGCGCAGATGGCAGCAAAACGGCTGCACATAATTTTTGCATACACGAGTGTTCGGTAGGCATAGCCATACGATCACACGGAAATGAACTGCAATAGGAGGATTACCATGGAAATCGTTAAAATTGAACCGACACCAAGCCCGAATACTATGAAAATCACTGTAAGTGAAGAAAAGCAGGAAATGAAATCATCAACATATCGTGAAGTATCCGATGATGCACCTGCATTCATCAACAGAGTACTCGAACTTGAGGATGTGACCAGTGTGTTCCACGCGCTGAACTTCATTTCGGTCGACAAGTCACCAAAAGCCGACTGGGACACACTGATACCGGAAATAGAGAACACATTCTCTTCCGATGATCAGGACGTAAAAAAAAACCTCAGTTAGCGGATGATTTCGGCGCCGTCTCCACCCAGGTGCTTACATTCAAAAACATTCCGTATCAGATCAAACTGAATGACGGAGAAGAGCACCGGAAACAGCTGCCCGAAAGATTCATTGAGGCTGTCGATGCAGCCACCCTCAAAGAGGACAATATCATCCTGCTCAGAAGATGGGAGGATCATGGCACGCGCTACGGGACCCCGGATGAAGTATTCCAGGAAGTCATGGAGGAGCTCGATGCATTGTATGATGCAAAGAGTCTCGAGCGGCTCATCGAAGAAGCGAAGGACAGGACGACGCCGGAACCGAAACGCTACTACAGATGGAGCGTTGCAGACTTTGAATCCAAGCAGGACTGGAAAGACCGGCTGTGGATGCTGAACCACATGGAGACACCGACCCAGGATGATTATGAACTGCTTTCCCTTGCACTCTCGGATGATAAGATGCAGGTAAGAAGGGAAGCTGTCAGCCTGCTGGCAATGATAGAGGACAAGAAGACTCTGGCATATCTGAAACGCGCACTGGAGGATCGCTCGGTGCCTGTAAGACGGACGGCAGGAGATGCCTATAGTGACCTAGGGTATGAAGAGGGCCTGGAAGATATCTATCCACTGCTTGGAGACAAGAGTCCGATTGTACGCTGGCGTGCTGCCATGTTCGTCTACGAAGTGGGGGACGAGAGCAGTCTGCCGCATCTGAATGCCCATAAAGACGATGCCCAGTATGATGTGCGGCTCCAGATGGAGATGGCCATCGCCAGAATCGAGCAGGGAGAGGCTGCACTCGGCAGCGTCTGGAAACAGATTCAGGAAAGGAAGCGATAGAATGAACCCATACGAAGCATATATGAAAGAAATTGCACAACCGATGCGTGACGAACTGACACAGAGGTCTTTCGAAGATCTGACAACAGCTCGGGACGTGGATCAGTTCATGTCCGGCCTCGGTGCAGAAGAAACCGCATTTGTCGTGGTCAACAGTGTATGCGGCTGTGCTGCGGGACTGGCGAGACCGGCTGCAGTCACCGTCGCCGAGCAGAATCCGATCCGTCCGGACAGAAGAGCGACCGTGTTCGCAGGTCAGGACAAGGAGGCCACAGAGCGCATGCGTGAATATGTCGGCCAGGCGCCTTCCAGCCCTTCGATGGCATTGTTCAAAGGCGATGCACTTGTCCACTTCATTCCACGTGAACATATTGAAGGCCGCGACATCAATGACATCATGATGGACATAAAAGAAGCCTTTGATACGCATTGTGCATAATAAAAAAAAACAGGAAAGGCCCAAGCCTTTCCTGTTTTTATTGATGATTGCGGTATTATTCGAAAATGCTCATGGACGTCATATATAAAGCGAGCAGCGTCAGACCGATTGTCATAAGTACTTCCATTGGCTACACCTCAAAGAATTAGATTTAATCGATACGTACATACGTACATTCATGTATTATTATATATAAATAATACAAAAAAGAAAAGGGGAGGATAATATGAATCCTTTTGATAGGGAATACCACGAACTGATGAAAAAAATCATGGATGATGGAAAATACAAAGGGGACCGCACGGGTACCGGAACGTATTCCATATTCGGCCATCAGATGAGATTCGATATGCAGCATGGCTTTCCGCTTCTGACCACTAAGAAAGTGCTGTTCCGGATGCTGGCGACAGAGCTGATCTGGTTTATCCGTGGAGATACAAACATTCGTTTCCTGCTGCAGTACAACAATAATATCTGGAACGAGTGGGCATTCAAGAACTGGGTGGAGTCTGAGGAATACAGCGGACCGGATATGACCAACTTCGGCATCCGCGCACAGCAGGATGATGCATTCAAGGAAACATATAAGGAAGAGATGGAATCATTCAAGCAGCGAATCCTTGAGGATGATGCTTTTGCCGACAAGTATGGAGATCTCGGCAACGTGTACGGCAGGCAGTGGCGTGCCTGGGAAGGGCCGGATGGCAGCTTCACAGATCAGCTGAAGGATGTTGTCGAAAGCATCAGAAGCAATCCGGATTCAAGAAGGCACATCGTCACAGCCTGGAATCCGGCTGAAATCGATACGATGGCACTCCCCCCATGCCATGCCTTCTTCCAGTTCTACGTCAACGACGGAAAGCTCAGTCTCCAGCTCTACCAGAGAAGTGGCGATGTCTTCCTCGGTGTACCTTTCAATATTGCCAGCTATGCACTGCTGCTGCACCTTGTCGCACGGGAATGCAACCTCGAAGCGCATGAATTCATCCATACTCTGGGTGACGCGCACATATACAGCAATCATCTGGACGCTGTAGAGACACAGCTCGCACGAGACGGCTTCACACCACCGCGGATAAAGATCAACAGTGATCGTTCCATGTTCGAGCTGGAATATGAAGACCTTGAAGTGGTGGACTATGAATCGCATTCTTATATAAAAGCCCCGATTGCGGTATAGGAGGATAAAAATGATATCTCTGATCGTATGTCACTCGGCACAGAACGTCATCGGTTTCAAAAACAGCATGCCGTGGCACTTGCCGAATGATCTGAAACATGTCAAAAAGCTTACAGAAGGCAACACCATCGTCATGGGCAGGAAAACTTTCGAATCAATCGGACGTCCATTGCCCAATCGCCGCAATGTCGTACTGACCCGGAATGAAGACTTCTCGCATGAGGGCGTCGATGTCATCTCTAGCATCGATGAGATAGAAGCACTGGATGGCAAAGTATTCATCTTCGGTGGGAGTGGTGTCTACAATCAGACGATGCATCTCGTTGATGAAATGCATGTAACACGCATCCATGAAACATTCGGCGGAGATACCTTCTTCCCGGACTACGACAGTTCCGAGTGGGAACTGCTGTCGAAGGTGGAAGGGACTGTGGACGAAAAGAACAGGTACCCGCACGAGTTTCTGCACTATAGACGCAGAAACCTATAAAGGAGGGGCATATTCTTGAATATCTGGAAATGGCTGTTCATTATCCTGCTGCTTGTGAATGTAGGCATCGGCATCTGGCTGTTCACCATTCTGGACGGAAGCTACGAAGCACCTTCTTCTGAAAATGATAATTATGTTTCTTCGGAATCGGGTATAGAAATAACGATGAACAACGACGCTGTCGAATCCGTACTGAACGAATCCATAAATGATGACAGCCTGTCGATTTCGGTGGATGAAACAGGTATAATGCTCGATGCCGTCCAGGAAGCATATGGTTTCACCATCGATACTTCAATCGAGCTTGATCCCGTATCCACCGGAGACGAAGTGGTCTTTGAAATCAGCAACATCAACATTTCAGATCTTCCACTGACGCAGGACATGCTGTATTCACTGATCAGAACACAGGCTGACCTGCCGGAAGGCATCAGGTTCAGTGACGCTGAGAGGGCATTAATTGTTGATTCCGCAGTGCTGACAGAGCAGCTCGAGTGGGATGTGAAAGTCGATTCAATTGATTATGAGAATGATGAGTGGTATTTTTCTATAACAAGATAAAAGAAATCAAGAGGTGAGTATTTTGGCAATAGCAACATTAGCAGGTGGATGTTTTTGGTGTCTCGTAAAACCATTTGACCAGTTTGATGGAGTGAACTCGGTCGTTTCTGGCTACTCCAATGGTCATGTTGAAAATCCGACATACCAGGAAGTATCAACAGGAACAACAGGACATGTCGAGGCGGTACAGATTGATTTTGATGAATCGGTGATGTCATACGAATACATGCTTGATATATTCTTCAAGACATTCGATCCGACAGATACAAACGGACAATTCGGCGATCGTGGACCACAGTATGCCCCGGCGATCTTCTATCATGATGATGCGCAGAAGCGTACCGCGGAAGCAGTCATCGAGAAGCTCGATGCACAGAATGTGTTCAATGGTCCGATCCGTACACCGGTACTGCCGTACAAGAACTTCTACAGGGCGGAAGAAGAACACCAGGACTTCTATAAGACGAACAGTGCACACTATAATGCCTACTTCAAGGGATCAGGCAGAAAATCATTCATAGAAGAGCATTGGGGGAAAGAATAATGGCAATCGAAAGAAGTGAATCCGAACTGACAGCTGCCGAATACAATGTCATGAAGGAAAACGGTACAGAACCACCGTTCCAGAATGAATACTGGAATCATTACGAAGATGGACTGTATGTTGATAAGATCAAAGGCACGCCACTTTTCACTTCACGTGACAAGTTTGCATCCGACTGCGGATGGCCAAGCTTTGCAAAGTCGATTTCGGAAGATGTTTCAGAGCACTTCGATGATTCATTCGGTATGCGCCGTACGGAGGTCAGAAGCGAAACTTCGGACAGCCATCTTGGCCACGTGTTTGAAGATGGTCCGAAGGAACTCGGCGGACTGCGCTACTGCATCAACTCGGCAGCACTCGAGTTTGTACCGAAAGATGATCTTGAAGAAAAAGGGTACGGCGAATACTTGAAGTACTTCAACTAGGCATCATAAAAATTAATATGGACAGGGGAGAGAACACATGTTTAAAAATTTATTCGGCAAAAAGAACGATGCAGATAAAGAGCTCAAAATCACAAGTCCTTTGAATGGAAAATATGTTAAACTGGAAGACATTCCAGATCCTGTTTTTGCTGAGAAGATGATGGGGGAAGGGTTCGGTGTCGAGCCGACGGATGGCGAAGTGGTCGCTCCTGTCTCCGGTACCATCATGCAGGTCTTCCCAACGAACCATGCAATCGGCATCAAGACAGACAATGATATTGAACTGCTCATCCACATCGGACTCGAAACTGTTGCAATGGAAGGCAAAGGGTTTGAAGGCCATGTTTCTGAAGGAGACAAAGTTGAACAGGGGGACAAGCTTGTCACATTCGATATGGATCTGGTCAAGTCGGAAGCGAACAGCACAATTTCCCCTGTCATCATAACCAACAGTGACACGCTCGAATCTTTCAATATTGAGGAAGTCAGCAGCCTGAATCGGGCAGATACGGTTGTTGCAATTGCGTCTGTAAAATAATGAAGAACTATTCTTTCTACCAGTATATCAAGACAAGAAGAGGGGAAGCTTCGCCGACCGGCCGGTTGGCGGGCTTCATCATGGAGGATCCCATGTTTCCCAAGTATTCAGGCGACTACCTTGAAATTTCGGAATACCTTGAGGAGAACCCTTATGAAGACATGCCGCTTTCCCATTATGATTCAGCTTTTGATGACTATCAGAACTGGCTGGCGCACTAGCCCGACATTCATACCAACTAAAGGAGATTATTATCCATGAGTATCCACATCAATGCAAACAAGGGCGATATCGCAGAAACGATTCTGCTGCCTGGAGATCCACTAAGAGCCAAATATATTGCAGAAACTTTTCTTGATGACGTTGTCTGCTACAATGAAGTCCGTAATATGCTTGGTTTCACAGGCTATTACAAAGGCAAGCGCATCTCTGTACAGGGGACCGGCATGGGTGTTCCATCCATCTCCATCTACATTCACGAACTCATGGCTGAATATGGTGTCAAAAACCTGATCCGCGTCGGCACATGCGGTGCCATACAGAAAGATGTGGAAGTCAGGGACGTCATTCTGGCACAGAGCGCGTCCAGCGACTCATATCAGAACAGAAAACTATTCAACAATATCGAATACGCACCAACTTCAGACTTCGAGCTGCTGCTTTCAAGCTATAATGAAGCGAAGAAAAAAGGATTGAACGTCAAAGTCGGCAACGTATTCACAGCGGACTCCTTCTACGATGAAAATGGCAACATCGAGCAGCTTGCAGAGTACGGTGTCCTGGCTCTGGAAATGGAGTCCAGTGCACTCTTTACAATCAGCAAAAAGTTTGATGCAAGAGCACTCTCCATCCTTACCGTGTCGGACCACGTCCTTACCGGAGAAGCCACTTCAAGCGAAGAACGTCAGACCACTTTCAATGAAATGATTGAAGTGGCGCTCGATGCAAGCCTCCCATTTGCAGAAGAAACTGAATAGTATACAGCAGGAACAGTGCCGGGCACTGTTCTTTTTCTTTAATTTTCAAGCTTAAACTGGTAAACTGAAACTTAATTATCCAAGCAGAAATTAGGTGTATGTTTTGAGCGAAGAAAACGAGCGTCATGAGTCCAGGTTTGGAGAGGGACGACGTATCAATATCAATTTTTTCTGGTTTATAGTAATCATATTGACATCAATCATTGCCACAGCTGTCATTACAGCACTCAGCCTCGAAGCCGGGTCCGAGAAGGCTGTCAATGTCGGAACGGATACGCGGAGCGAGTTTGCCAAACTCTATAACGTGTATGACACGATCAATGCCAACTATTATGAAGAAGTCGATCGTGAGGCGCTGATCGAATCTTCAATACAGGGCATGGTCGAAGGGCTCGATGATCCATACAGCGAATACATGAACAACGAAGAGCTGGCACAATTCCAGGAATCTGTAACCGGCGATTTCGAAGGCATTGGGGCCGAAGTGATGCAGGAAGGCAACCGTGTCATCATCACATCCCCGATGCGCGGCTCTCCAGCTGAGGAAGCCGGGCTTGAACCGGGAGATGAGATCATTGCAGTGGATGGCGAATCCATTGAAGGATGGACTACCCAGGAAGCTGTCCAGCTGATACGTGGAGAAAAAGGTACGGACGTTGTCCTGACCATTGTCAGAGGTGAAGGCGATCCGATGGAAGTGACGATTACAAGAGATACGATACACCTCGACAGTGTGACTTATGAAGAAGTGGAAGGTGTCGGCCATATCAGCATCAACCGCTTCCAGGAAGGAACGACTGAGGAGTTCGAGAACATGCTCAATACGGCATCTGAAGATGGCGTAGAGGATATCATCATCGATTTCAGGTACAATCCGGGCGGACTTCTGGATGAAGCTGTCAGCATGATCAACCAGTTCATCGGGCAGAATGAAACGGTACTCTATCTGGAAGATAATGGTGGAGAACGCACTGAAATAAAGACAAGTGATGAGAAGAATCCGAACACTGACGACTTCAACGTCCATATCCTGATCAATGAAGGTTCTGCAAGCGCCTCTGAAGTATTTGCAGGCGCGCTGGATGATCTGACGGATGCCACCATTGCAGGCACACAGTCCTTCGGTAAGGGTGTTGTACAGCGCACAGTCGAACTTGGTGATGACTCCCTTCTGAAGTATACGAATACGAAATGGCTGACACCGGATGGCAGCTGGGTGCATGGCGAAGGTATCACGCCGGATGTGCAGCTTGTGAACCCGGACTACTACAGGGTGGAAATGCTGAACCCTGAAGAAGTGTATACTGAAGATGTCAGCAACGAAACAGTACCATCCATCAAAGTGGCGCTGGACACGCTCGGTTATGAAGTTGATGATTTCAACGAAACATTCGATGCATCATTGACCGAAGCAGTAGAATCGTTCCAGGCAGATCATGATCTTGAGCAGAGTGGCGATGTCACTGGTGAAACTTCCACTGCATTGATGAGTGACCTCAGGGACTACATCAACAGCAATGATGCCCAGCTCAACTATCTGATCGACTATATCAATGGCGACTATACTGAAAAAGAAATAGAAGCATACGCAGATGAACGTGCACAGCATCTGGAGATCGAGGAACGTGAAAATCACGCAGAGCAGGATGCAGGCAATGAAGAGGAACCGACAGAAGAATAGCAGTCAGGCCGTATGGACATCATGTTTATACGGCTTTATATTGTATCAATGGCAAAAATAGTTTAAAGTAATTAGCATAAAAGAGTTTTGGAGGAAAGTATGGAACCAAAGAAAAGAAAAGTTGTCCTCACGGGTGGGGGCACAGTCGGTCATGTAATGCTCAATAAACTGCTCATACCGGGTTTTATAAATAGAGGGATAGAACCTGTCTATCTGGGGTCGAAGAAGGGGATCGAAAAAGAAATTATCGGTGCGACTTCCATAAAGTACTATAATATTTCGAGCGGGAAACTGAGACGCTACCTTTCCTCGGAAAACTTCAAAGATGTCTTTAAGGTCATGAAGGGCATCAGCGATGCCCGCAAGGTGCTCAAAAAGGAGAATGTCGAGTTCGTATTCTCAAAAGGCGGATTTGTCAGTGTACCTGTTGTACTTGCTGCCAAATCGCTCGGCATCCCCGTCTATATTCATGAATCCGATATTACACCAGGACTGGCGAACAGGATAGCAGGCAAATTTGCCACAAAAATATTCGTCACCTTCAAAAGAACACTTGAATATATTCCTTCAGACAAGGCTGAATATATCGGGCCGGTCATACGTGATGAACTGAAACGCGGGTACAGCAAGATCGGCTACGAACTGACCGGTTTTACACCTGACAAGCCTGTCATGATTGTAATGGGTGGGTCTCTCGGTGCCCGTTCCATCAACCAGTTCATCAGGAACAACCTGGATGAACTGACCCAAGAATGGCAAATCATCCATCTATGCGGCCGGGGCAACTACCAGGAGGGGCTCGACAGGGACAACTACAAACAGTTCGAGTTTGTGAAAAAGGAACTCCCGCACCTCATCACTATTTCCGATATCGCCGTCGGCCGTAGTGGCTCGAACGCCATCTACGAATTCCTCCTCAACGAAAAGCCGATGATACTCATACCGCTGCCGCGCTCCCAGAGCAGAGGGGACCAGGTGGAGAATGCAGAGTATTTCAAAGAGAAAGGCTATGCAGAAGTCATACAGGATGAAGCACTTGATATGGAAATCTTCCAGGAGACGCTTGCCCGGATCGATTCCAATAAGGAAGCCATCGTGGACTGCATGTGCAAGTTCGAAGGAGGCTTCAAACCTCAGGAGCTCGTCGATTTCCTGATCAGCAAGGAGGCACATCAATGAGTCGACTGAAAAAATTATCCCTGTTTCTCGTTTTTACACTGATTTTCGGCGTCATCGCCTTTTTCCATGAATCCCGCCTCGGACGCTGGATCGATACTGAAGTGTATGAATTCATCTACGCATCGGAAAGTTTCATCACCACGGCACTCATGCTCGGTTTCACCCAGGTCGGGGAAGTGCTGTCGATGATTATTCTGTCACTCATCATGATTACGATACTGATGCTGTATCGTCTCAAGTTCGAAACACTTTTTCTGATCATATCGATGCTGACGAGCAGTGTACTCGTACCTGTATTGAAAAATACCTTCGACAGGCAACGACCTTCTCTTCTCAGACTAATCGATATTACCGGGTTCAGCTTCCCGAGTGGCCATGCAACGGGATCGTCCATTTTCTTCGGATCATTGATGGCGCTTATCAAAAACAGTGAACTGAACAACAAGGGGATACTTTATGGTGTATGCGCCACATTCATATTGATGATATCTTCTTCGAGAGTCTATCTGGGTGTACATTATCCGACCGATGTCATTGCCGGAATTGTCGCCGGAACCGCTGTGGTCATCGGAACAAGCTTCATCATGCACAAAAAGCTTGACAAGCTTCCAACGCCTGTTTAGAATGTAATTGAAAATGATTATCAATGATAATGAATAAGCCCCCCTTATTTAACAGATCATTTTCAAGACAAAGAAATATATCCATAAACATATGGCAGCGCCCTTCTGGGCGTTGCCAATTTTCTTGTATGCACTTATAATTATCTTGTCAATCAATATTAGTGAGGTGAGATCAGATGGTCGTCAATCTGTATGAGTCCATAACCCTGGAAAATGAAAGAATAAGGCTCATCCCCATGCAGCCGGGCCATGCCCGGGAGCTGCACGAAATCAATCACGAATCCATCTGGTCCTATATGCTGTTCCAGGCAACAAACGAAGACCTCATGCAGGAGTGGGTAAAGAGCGCCATAGAACTCAGAAACCAGCTTACGGACATCCCATTTGTCGTCGTATTGAAAACGACAGATGAAGTGCTCGGCAGTACGAGGATCCAGCATATCGACTACGAAAGACAGAGCTGCGAAATCGGCGCGTCATGGTTCGGTACGCGTGCCCAGCGTACTTTCGTCAATTCCGACAGCAAGTTTCTGCTGCTCGAGTACTGCTTCGAAGTGCTGAATATGATGCGTGTCCAGATCCGTGCGGATGAGAGAAACATCAGAAGCAACCGTGCAATCGAACGGATCGGTTTTACGAAAGAAGGCATCATCCGCAAGGAAAGGAACCTTCGCGGTGTTGCCCGCAACATCATCATCTATTCCATAATCGATGACGAATGGCCGGAAGTCAAAAAGAACCTGCTGATCAAACAGCAGAGCTATATGATGGATCTGCCCATGGAAACAGTGAGCTGACGCATGATATTCATCATGCGTTTTTTTAATGCCGCCGGCATGATATGATGACAAAAACAGAAGATAGGAAGATTATGATGAAACATATTCTAGTTGTGGAAGATGAGATGAACCTTGCCCGCTTCATCGAGCTGGAGCTCGTTCATGAAGGGTATCAGGTCACTTTATCCTCGGATGGCGGAGATGGCCTGGATAAAGCGTATGCATTCGACTATGACTGCATACTGCTCGATCTGATGCTGCCTGAGCTGAATGGGCTCGAAGTATGCAGACGGCTGCGCAAGGAGAAGGATACACCGATCATCATCATTACCGCCAAAGGCGAGACATACGACAAGGTGATTGGACTCGACTATGGTGCAGATGACTATATTGTCAAACCATTTGAAATAGAAGAACTGCTGGCAAGAATACGCGTCATCATGAGACGCTCCACTTCAAAGGACCAGAAGCATGAAGTGCTTTCCATGCACGGCATCGTCATGGACGCCCAGGCGCATCACGTCGCAATAGATGACGTCAATATCGATCTGACCAAGACGGAATATGATCTGCTTCATCTGCTGATGAAAAATGCGGGTGTCGTCCTTCAGAGGGAGACCATACTTGATCATGTATGGGGGTATGATAGCGAAGTCGAGACAAATGTCGTCGATGTCTACATCAGATATCTGCGCAATAAGCTCAAGCCATTCGACAGGCATAAGCTGATAGAGACCGTCAGAGGTGTCGGGTATGTGATCCGGCCATGAACAGACAATCATTGAAATACAGATGGCTGCGTCTGTCCACACTGATCATCTCCATCACATATCTGATATTCAGTTCCCTGCTCATCTATCTGACCAGTCTCTACCTGGAAAATCAGGAGTACCGCTCGATAGATCGAAGTCTTGAGGAGCTCGAGAGCATATACGAGAGCAACCCGATCAACACCATCAATGAAAATGAAATCTATTCGAGTCTTTATGATGGTCAGAAGATGGTCCTCTATACACAGAGTGGGGAGGAGGTCTTCAGTGCCACTGCCGGCATTCCGCTCGTTTATGATAACGAATTCGAACCTGTATACGGAAAAGAAATCACTTCCATGGATACAGAAGATGGCAGCTTCTTCAAAGGGAGCATCAGGCTGGATTCGGAGTACTGGAATGGCTATCTTTCAGTCATCCACCCACTCGACTACTACCATTCGGTCATCCGGATGATGGTCTTCATCGCCATCATTGTCGGATTCGTCTCCATTCTTTTCACCTCGATCATCAGCTACTTCTTTTCCACACAGATGGTCAAGCCGATACGGAACATTGCCAACCAGCTGAAGAGAATTGAAGATGAAGGATTCTCGGAACGTCTACAGATACAGACCAATACTGAAGAAACCGACTATATGGTCGAGTCGTTCAACCATATGATGGATTCGTTGGAGCGATCCTACAACCAGCAGAAGCAGTTTGTTGAAGATGCCTCCCATGAACTCAGAACACCGCTCCAGATCATCCAGGGGCACCTGAAGCTGATCAACAGATGGGGGCGGCATAAGCCTGAAGTTCTGGATGAATCATTGAATATATCCATAGACGAACTCCAGCGGATCAATAAGCTTGTAGAAGAACTCCTTCTTCTGACAAAGAATGAGGGCAGAACAAAAGAAGTCATGGAGGAAGTCGATATCAGCAAGGAAGTGGAGAGCAAGGTGGAGGCATTCAAGCAGCTGCATCCGGACTACACTTTCACGCTCGACCTCGATGACAGGAATATCAGATTCCTCATCAACCCATATCACTTTGAGCAGATGCTGGTCATTTTTCTGGATAATGCAATCAAATATGACCACGAACAGAAACGCATCAATGTTACAACAAAAAAACGCGAGGACCATTTCGATATTTCAATCACCGACCACGGCATCGGCATTCCTGAAAACGAAATCGAAGCCATCTTCGACCGGTTCTACAGAGTCGATAAATCAAGGAGCAGGGAGCTCGGCGGCAACGGTCTCGGACTCTCCATCGCACAAAAACTTATCGATAACTATAAGGGCAGGGTATGGATAGAAAGCGATGAGGGAGCGTTTACAAAAGTGACGATAAGATTCCCACTAAAAAAATAGACAATTGTAATAATTACAGCAATTATTGGCTTTAAAACAAAATACCATAGTGCTAGAATGGAACTGTATAAGATAAAAAGAATCTAAAGAGGGTGGCAAAATGCAAGAGAAAGAACTTGAGAATGCCCCGGTTCGTTTCGGTACCAATCTGGGGATGATTCTCGAGCTTCACGATATGTACCAAGAAAATCCAGACAGTGTAAGTGATGAAATGCGCTTCCTGTTTGAAAATATCAGTTCTGGACAGGCAGGTACTGCTCAATCGGATATTGATCACAGCAAAGTAAAAAGTCTATTGCGTCTGATAGATAATATCAGACTGTTCGGTCATCTGGAGTCGGATATCTATCCCGTCTACACACCGGATGTGAAGAATGTACCAAGCCTGGACTTTGAAGACTACAATCTGACTGAGGATGATCTGAAAAGACTGCCTGCTTCACTTGTAAGTGTTCACCTTGGTGACTACTATGATAATGCTTTCGAAGCAGTCACCCAGCTCCATTCACTCTATACGGGACCGCTCGCATACGAGTACATGCACATCAATGACACGGAAGAACGCCAATGGCTGAAGGAGACAATTGAAACACAGGAAGAGATTTCACTTTCCGATGAAGAAAAGAAGCATCTGTTCAAAACACTGGCGAAAGTGGAAGGGTTTGAAAAGTATCTGCACAAGAACTTTGTAGGGGCCAAACGATTCTCCATCGAAGGGGTCGACGCCATAGTGCCACTGCTTGACCATATGCTCGAACTGATGGCGGATGAAGGCATTCCCAACCTGCAGATCGGCATGGCACACCGTGGCCGATTGAATGTGCTGACACATGTCCTCGAAAAGCCATATGAAATGATGATCAGTGAATTCATGCATACCGATCCTATGAAATTTCTTCCGGAGGACGGTTCACTTGAGATCACCCAAGGCTGGATGAAGGATGTAAAGTATCATCTGGGTGGATCGAAGACGCGGGAAGACAAAGGACTCAAACAGCGCATCAGTCTGGCAAACAATCCAAGCCACCTGGAAGTCGTCGGTCCGATTGTCCTCGGCAAGACCCGCGCACAGCAGGAGACGACCGACCACGCAGGACATCCGGACCAGGATTTCAATAAGGCGATTGCCGCCATTGTACATGGCGATGCCGCATTCCCGGGACAGGGCATTGTATATGAAACTCTGAACCTCGGCAAACTGAATGGATATAGTGTTGGAGGTTCCGTCCATATCATTGCGAACAACCGTATCGGCTTCACTACCGAAGAGACGGATGCACGATCGACAGTATATGCTTCCGATGCAGCGCTCGGCTTTGATCTGCCTATTCTCCACGTCAATGCGGATCGTCCGGAGCACGTACTCAGAACAATAGAAATTGCGCTTAAATACAGACAGAAATTCAACAAGGACATCGTCATTGATGTGCTCGGTTACAGAAGGTATGGCCATAATGAAATGGACGAACCGACAACGACCAATCCACTTCTGTACAAAGAAGTGAAATCCCATGATACGATCGATGAGATCTATGGTGCCAAACTCGTTGAAGAGAACGTCATTTCAGAAGATGAGAAGAAGGAGACCATCCAGAGTGTACTGGACGAAATGAGAGCCGCCCATGACAAGATCGATAAGGGTGACACGAATGTGGATGGACAGCTTGAAACTCCGGAAGTCATACTGGAAGGGCAGGATAACCCTGAAGATGGCATATCACGCGAACGCCTTGAACAGATAAATGAAGATCTATTCCAATATCCTGATTCCTTCACGGTATTCAAAAAGCTTTCCAATGTTCTCGAAAGAAGGAAAAAGCCGTTTGAAGACGATGAGGAGCTGATCGACTGGGCACACGCGGAAGCGCTTGCTTTCGCTTCGATCAACCAGGATGGCACTCCGATCCGGCTGACCGGACAGGATTCCGAAAGGGGCACATTCGCACAGAGGCATGCGGTGCTGCATGATCCGGAGACCGGGGAGGAACACATACCACTCCATGTAGTCAGGGATTCAAATGCAACGTTCGATGTCCACAATTCACCACTGTCGGAAGCCGCAGTCGTCGGCTTCGACTATGGATATAATGTGGAACAAAAGTCTGTCATGGCAATATGGGAAGCACAATACGGCGACTTCTCGAACATGGCGCAGGTCATCTTCGACAACTTCATGGCTGCAGGCAATGCCAAGTGGGGTGAAACATCCGGCATGACGCTGTTCCTTCCTCACGCACAGGAAGGACAGGGCGCCGAACACTCCTCAGCCCGCCTGGAACGCTACCTCCAGCTTGCTGCTGAAAATAATATGACAGTTGCCAATCTGTCCAGTGCGTCGAACTATTTCCATCTGCTCCGCAAGCAGGCGAAATATCTTGATACTGAAAAAATGAGGCCACTGGTCCTCATGACACCGAAAAGTCTGCTCCGCAACCAGATTGTCAGTGAACCTGTAAGTGCTTTTACAGACAGCACCTTCAAGGAGATCATACTGCCCGAGTACAAGCGGACAAAAGTCAAAAAGGTATTGATAGCGAGTGGCAAGATGGCTGTGGATCTGCTGACAGAGCAGAGGAAGAACCCGGATGATGAAGTGATGATCATCCGATTGGAGCAGATCTATCCATTCCCTTCGGATAAGATCCAGGAAGTGCTGAAAGGTCTCAAAAGTCTGGATGAAGTCAGATTTGTCCAGGAGGAGCCTGAGAACATGGGAACGTACAATTACGCCCTGCCGTTCCTTCTTGAGATGGTACCTGAGAAAGTGGAAGTGAACTATGTAGGCAGAATCAGACGTGCATCCCCTGCAGAAGGCGATGGGGAATCCTATAAACTGATCCAACAGAATATTATTGAAACTGCTCTAAAATCATAGGAGGTAGAATAATGGCTGAAGTTAAAGTCCCGGAATTGGCTGAATCAATTACAGAAGGAACAATTGCAAGCTGGCTGAAACAAAAAGGTGACCAGGTCGAAAAAGGGGAAAACATCCTTGAACTCGAAACCGATAAGGTCAACGTCGAAGTGATCAGCGAAGAGGCCGGTGTCATCACCGAGCTCAAGGCTGAAGAAGGCGACACGGTCGAAGTTGGACAGGTCATCGCCATCGTCGAAGAAAGTGGTGGATCAGGCGGTGCGTCCGAAAAGTCCGATGCTGATTCCGGCAAGGAAGAGGAAGATGATAAAGAAGAGAAGGATTCCAAGGAATCCGAGAGCAGTTCAGAACAGAAAGAACCCGAAAAAGCTGAAGCGAAGGAAGAACCATCCAATGGTGAGCGTATTGTCGCCACACCTTCCGCAAGACGCTTGGCACGCGAGAAAGGCATCGACATCAATGATATCAATGCGTCGGACCCAAGAGGCCTTGTAAGAAGCCAGGATGTTGAGAATCATGGCAAGCAGCCTGAGAAATCCGCAGCACCAAAGAAGCAGGAACAGCCGCAGAAGCAGGATTCCGGCAAGCCGGATAAGCCTGTAGTCAGGGAAAAGATGTCCCGCAGAAGACAGACCATTGCCAAGCGTCTTCTTGAAGTTTCACAGAATACCGCAATGCTGACGACTTTCAATGAAGTCGATATGACAAACCTCATGGAACTCAGAAAGCGCAAGAAGGAACAGTTCCAGGAACGTCATGATGGCACACGTCTCGGGTTCATGTCCTTCTTTACGAAAGCATCCGTCGCGGCACTCAGAAAGTATCCTGCTGTCAATGCTGAAATCGATGGGGAAGATCTTGTTCTGAAGCAGTTCTATGATATTGGTGTCGCAGTGTCGACCGATGAAGGGCTCGTTGTACCGGTCGTCAGGGATTGTGACCGTAAGACATTTGCAGACATTGAAAATGATATTGTCGACATGGCCAAGAAGGCCCAGAATAAAAAGCTCGGTCTTGATGACATGACTGGCGGTTCATTCACCATTACAAACGGTGGTGTATTCGGCTCACTGATGTCCACACCGATCATCAATGGTACACAGGCAGCCATCCTCGGCATGCATACCATCCAGAAACGTCCCGTGGCAGTCGATGATGAAACGATGGAGATCCGTCCGATGATGTACATTGCCCTAAGCTATGACCACAGGGTCATCGATGGCAAAGAGGCAGTAGGATTCCTTAAAACCATCAAAGATCTCGTTGAAAATCCTGAAGATCTTCTGCTTGAAGGATAAAACAGTGATATTTATGACAGACGTCCGTGGGACGTCTGTCTTTTTTATGTTAGAATCATAATAAAATCAAATGTCTGGAGAGATGAACATGCTTCATGAAACATGGAACGATAACAACTTGAGAACGGTTAAGGTAAAACATACAGATGCAAAGAAATACAAAGTATCGGAGATGCTGACAGCCGGGAAGCAGTACACGGTCGTCAATGAAACTGAAGAATATATTTTTGTCAAAGATAATTCGGGTAAAGTCGGCGGCTACTATAAGACATACTTCGAAGAAGCTGAATAGATATGGCGATACAATTTTTTCACAACGATGAAACAATCAGAGGGGATGCGATGATCATCCTCTCCCTCGGCAAGAATCTTCTGCTCAAAGGACCTACGGGAGCAGGAAAGACCCGTCTTGCGGAAGATATGTCCCGGGAGCTTGATCAGCCGATTCACAGCATCAACTGCTCTGTGGATGTGGATATCGAATCTCTGCTTGGTTTCAAGACGATCGAATATATGGAAGGTCGGCAGGAAATCACTTTCATAGATGGTCCGGTCATACGTGCAATGAAGGAAGGTGCTATTCTATACATTGACGAGATCAACATGGCCAGGCCTGAAGTGCTGCCGATATTGAATGCGGCGCTCGACTACCGGAGAACGATCACCAACCCGCTGACCGGAGATGTCATTACGGCAGAACAGGGTTTCAGAGTCATTGCAGCGATCAATGTCGGTTATGTGGGAACCATGCCGATGAATGAAGCACTGCTCAACCGCTTCAATGTGATCGAACTTGGATATGTGTCGAAAGAAGCACTTGCAGAGATACTGAAAACACAGAGCATACAAAAAGATGAAAGTATCATTGATGAAATTGCGCAGTTCCACAGCGATCTCGTCACGATGACGGAACAGGGCCAGATCTCCCAGGAAGCTTCAAGTGTCAGAAGTCTGATCGATCTGGCAGATCTGAGCACGAAGATGCCGATCAGCCGTGCCTGCTATCGGGCAATCATCGACAAGCTGGATAGTGAACAGGAGAAAAAGGCGATACTGAACGCGACAGAACTTCAATTTGGGATGGGATGACCATGAGCTATTCATTCATAAAGTTCAATGATGAAATCGTCGACTCCAAAATCATGATGGAATTGACCGACCTTGCGCGTCTGCTCATGAAAAAAAGGGAAGTGACCGTTTCCGTACGGAAGTACAGCTACTACGATCCCGTAGAGAATACTTTCAACCTGAGCTTCTTCTGGAAGCATCGAACCGATATTACAGAGAGGGAAGGGTTCAGGTACGACCTTTTGACCCGTTATCCTTCGGCTTTCATCAATGACTACAGCCAATATGGCAGCATGAAGGGCAAGGGAGTGCTGGCCCAGCAGATCTTCCTGTCCCTCGAATACTACAGGAACCGTCGGGCCGCTTTCAATTCCCGGCCGCTGATCAGCAGTTTTGTCGAGAAGGGCGATGCCATAAGAGTGAGGGAGTACAGCAGAAATGCTGCTTCTGATGCCGAGGCATTTATCAGATCATTCAATATTGCCATCCTAGAGCGCAGTGAATCCATGCATGCATTTGATGCAGATTTCCCTCTGGTCAGCACCAGTACAAAAGACAGCATCCGCATGACCAGTGACATCATATCGACGCTCTCACCCCGAATTTCCCTCAACACCACATTCCAGATCCATGACATGCCTTTCAACGAAATCAGTGCATTCAATAAAACGACACCATTCAGAAAAGATGCGGCGTCGCTTGAAGAGCACATAGAGAACGAAGAAGAAGCGACGCATAGTGTCGATACGAAGACGGATCGGGATGCAGAGGATGCGAACGTCCTTGGCGAAACGGGTGACAATGCGTCACGTAAAAGTGCGCATGGCAGACAGAATGATCATAATGATGATGTATCCGACTACTACGAAGGGTTCGGTAGAAATGCAGGAGATAATCAATTTGAGGACAGGGGACGCATCAACCAGCATGCAACCTTGAATGTACTGCGTCCAAAGATAAAACTTTCCCAGTACAAGGACTACCAGAACATATATGAGTCTTATAATTACGTCGCCCAGAAAGTCATCGGCGACATTACACAGATTCTCAACTATAAGATGAATGCATACCAGACCCGCCGGACTTCAGGAAAACTGATGAAAAATCCAGTCGGACCGCTTATGGAGAACAGTCACAAGCTGTTCGTCAAAAAGAATACCGAATCGAAGGAGATCGATGCTGTATTCACCATCATCATCGACCAGTCATTCTCCATGACGGAGCATCTTGCAGGGTGCCGGAATGGTGCCATCATCCTGAACAATATACTTCGATCACTGCATATACCACACCGTATCATTTCATATCATGAAGATACTTTTGAAGTGATGAAGAACCATTATCCCAATAATATTTATGAACATATGGATTTTGACAGATCCCGATACTATTACCCTGTTTCACTCATGGACCTTGAAGCTTCTGGTGATAATAGGGATGGGCTCATCATCAGAAACGAAATGGAGAACCTCGTGCAGCGCAGCGAAAAAGACAAGTTCATCATCATGTTCTCCGATGGACTGCCAAGTGCAGAGCAGTATAACCAGAGCGGCATCATCGATACGCATGAAGCAGTCCAGGAAGCCAGAAGATCAGGGATACAGGTCATCAACATGTTCATTGATCAGGATAATGAAGAAAATACATTGACAGCCATCAGAAATATATATGATACAGACACGGTCATCGTCCACAGTGCAGAAGAAATTGCTTTTGCATTGCCGAACCTGCTGAAGAGGGTCCTGACAAAAGTGCTGATGTAATGTCGATTCGTGATATCTGATAATTAAGAATCTTATGGACTTGATCATATTTGTGTTGTACACTAGGGAATGTCATTTTATTAATTTTTCGTACCAGGAGGTCAAATAATGAGCTTAAAAAACAACATCATTGTCGGTTTCATGCTGTTTGCCATGTTCTTTGGCGCAGGAAACCTGATTTTCCCACCAGGGCTCGGCTTCGAGAGTGGGCAGCATTTCTGGGTGGCAATCATCGGATTTGTCATTACCGGGGTAGGGCTGCCGCTGATCGGTGTCATCGCCGGCTCAATTTCAAAAGGCGGCTACCGGGAATCGCTGAAAGTGGTCCATCCGGCTTTTGCCATCATCTTCATGGTGATCATCTATCTTGCAATCGGCCCCTTCTTCGCTATTCCAAGAACAGCAACGACAGCATATGAGATGTCGATGGTGCCATTCATCAACGGTACAGGATGGGTGAGCCTGCTCATTTTCACACTCATCTTCTTCGGCATCGTATTTGCACTGAGCTATAACCCGAGCAGAATGGTCGACAACATCGGTCGCTTTCTTACGCCGGTCCTGCTGGTGACCATCATTGCACTGATCGTCAAAGCCATCATGATGTACATGGGCAATGATTCAGGTACTGCGGCTGAAAGCTTCGATGCAGCATCTCCATTCTCCGTCGGCTTTACTGAAGGCTATCTGACAATGGATGCAATTGCGGCCATTGCATTTTCAGTCATCGTTCTGAACTCGATACGCAACCTTGGGGTGACGAAAAGAAAAGATCTGCTCATCGAGACAATCAAATCCGCCTCCATTGCAGCATTTCTTCTGGGTGTCATCTACATTTCACTTGGATGGATCGGCAATCATGTGAGTCCGACTGTTGCCCAGCCGGAAGACCAGAACCTGGGGACGTTCCTGCTGACATTTGTCGCTGATGATTCCTTCGGACAATTTGGAACAATTCTGCTGGGTGTCATCGTGGCAGTGGCCTGTCTGACGACAGCAACTGGTCTTGTTGTGGCTGTCAGCGAGTACTTCAATAGTATCCTTCCAAAAATATCATATGAAACTTTTGTCATCATATTCACTCTGATTTCACTTGTACTGGCCAACCAGGGACTGACTCAGGTCATTCAGACGAGTGTGCCGGTGCTTTCCATCATCTATCCGATTGCGATGGCGTCCGTTGCACTGCTGTTTTTGACTTACTTCATCCCATCGCCAAGATTGAGTTTCCAGATTCCGATCTTCCTGATCATCATCACGAGTATTCTGGCAGTCGTTCACAGAAACGGATGGCTTGATCTTGGATGGATTGAATCCATGCCTCTGTTTGCGAACTCGTTCGAATGGATTCCTGTCATGATCATCGGCTATATCATCGGCTATCTGATCGGAATGAAACAGGAAAGAGTCAAATACTCATAAAAAAGAAGCGCATCTGCGCTTCTTTTTTAGTATCTATGCTCCTGCTTGAGTTCGAGCAGCCTTGTTTTGAGCTCTTCTTCCATGTGTACAAGTTCACGCTCGGCAGCCTGCCTTTTCTGTGAACCTTCCTGCTGTATTCTCAATGTTTCCTCGATGGTCGTCACCAGGTTATCCTGGGTTGTCTTCAATGTCTCGATATCAACAATGCCTCTTTCATTCTCCTGGGCAGTCCGGATGGAATTCTGCTTGAGCATCTCGGAGTTTTTGGTCAGCAGATCATTGGTCGTATTTGTGACAGCCTGCTGTGCCTGGGAAGCCGATTCCTGACGAAGCAGGGTGAGGGCGATCGCCATCTGGTTTTTCCACAGCGGTATGCTGGTCAGTATGGAGCTTTGGATCTTTTCGGCCAGTGTCTGGTTGATATTCTGAATCATCCTGATCTGTGGTGCAGACTGGAGTGTAATCTGTCTGGAAAGTTTAAGATCGTGCACTCTTTTTTCCAGACGGTTGATATACTGCATCATATCGTTGACTTCCTGCACATGCATCTGGTTGCTGGATTGTTCAGCCTTGCTTCTCAATTGTGGCAAAGTCTCATTTTCAAGCTCCTGTTTTTTCATTTCAGCAGCAGCAATGTAGATATTGATTGCATCGAAGTAGTCTTTGTTCTGATCGTACAGCTTATCGAGCAGATGCACATCCTTGACAAGCACTTCCTTGGCATGCTCGAGCTGGATGCTGATGCGATCCACTTGTGAAGCGACACTCTGGTGTTTCGAAATCAGTTCATTCACCGATTTTTTAACCCTTCTGAACAGACGGTTGAATATATTCTTCTTCTCCTTGGAAAGTTCATCCGGATCGATTTCCTTCAACTTCTTCATCAGGCTCTCCAATGTATCCCCGATTGGACCTACATCCTTCGACTGTACTTCATTCAGCATCTGATGGGAAAATTTCGAGAGTGCCTGCTGGGCGTTGGCCCCGTATTGTATCAGAGCATCGTTATTCAGAGGTTCTATCTTATCTTTGATTTCTGTAATTCTTTTCAGATCCTCTTCGCTGAACCGCTCCTGATAAGTCGTCAGTGCATCCTGCTGCTGACTCTCGGCCATGGCCACTTCCGGCTCGGGAATCAGTTCATTCTTTTCATCCACGGAAGAAAATGGATCTGACAGAAGCTGTTCTTTCAACTTATTTTCCTCTTTCATCATCTTCACCTCTGTTTTGGTATACGGGTTCTTTCTCTTTTTTACGGAGCTTCACTTTCTGTTCATCCAGCGTGTTGTCGAGTTTCATGGTGGATGTGCTGCGCTTCCTGTTCAGCTTTATGAAGTCCTTTTCAACTTCCAGTGCCTGATAGCTGTTCTTGTTCATGGATGACAGGTTGCTCTGTATCGTCCGTTTCAATTCGAGCAGTGAAATTCTCGTTTCATGCAGTTTGACCTTCTCCTCCTTGGTCTTGCCGGGCATCTTATAGAGGAACAGATACTGCTCAATCGTATTTACTGCAGAATCAAGATTCGAGTGGAAAAACTGCTGGATATTGAAAAACAGTTTAGGATCATTCTCAACTGTCTGATACACAGTCCGGACAAGGCGGTTGATATCATATATCAGACGCGCGTCCTTCAACGTTCTTACATTCTTGTAACTCTGCCTCAGCCGCTTTATTTTCTCTCTTGCTTCCGCCAGCTGGGCTTTGACGTAGCGATATTCACTTTTGGTGATTCCCATCTTCTGCAGCTGGGAATTGAGAGTGATCGACTGGGTAGGGAAGTAGGCCGCAAAAAAACCACCTGCTGCAATCATCGTATCGAACACCAGATGAATATCGAAAGCAATCATTGAGAACATGCCGGCCACGACGGCAACCGGAACGGAAACTAATGATGCAAACCAGTGTGATATATTATTCTTCATATTTGAATTACACCTTCAGTCAGTACTATTTGGTGACAAATCTGCCATTGCCATCTTCAAGAGGGATATTTTCGACGGTATAGTCGTCAACTCTTGAAGCAGGGGAGACACCTTGGATGATTTCCTGTACAAATTGATCGAGATCGGATGTTTCCCCGGTCGCCAGTATTTCCACATGGTCCTTTACGTTTGCTGCGTATCCGGTAATGTTCAGTCTGTCTGCCAAAGCTTTGGTCGAATATCTGAAACCGACGCCCTGGACATGACCAGAAACGCTAATCATTCTAGATTCCATCTGCAACACCTCTTATACATATTATAGGATTTTTAACTTGATAATGCGAATTATACGCGTATATAATACTTATATTATCAAAAGCGAATGGAGTTTTTAAAATGCTTAGTATTGTCATACTCAAAGCGGATTATGAAGGCTGGTGGCTTTTTGAGGGTTGGCAAGATAATATCATCAGACAGTACAGCTACGACTCGGAAAAAGACATGCGCGAGGCGTATGCCGAGGTGAAGCAGCAGATGGGGGAGAAGTTTCATTCTTCCAAAGATGGAAAATACAGACTTACTGCCTACTTCAATGGCTGCGAACTTGAATATTGTGATGACTGTGATGAAGATCTTCAGATATACTATACACCGATGATGATTAAAAATGATGAATTATTTGTATAATATTATTAGAATATTCATAAAAAATTTACAAAACTTACAAAGAATCGTTTGCAAATGCAGTAATTTTGCAGTATAATTGACGTATCAATAAGTATTCTCTATTTAAGCAATTGTATGTACCATACAGTTCTTATCCATGTAGTTTATGCATATTGAATTATCGTCTTTGGAGGATTTAATTAATGAAACAAGGTACAGTAAAATGGTTCAATGCAGAAAAAGGTTTTGGCTTCATCGAAATCGAGGGTGAAAACGACGTATTCGTACACTTCTCCGCGATCAACCAAGAAGGTTACAAATCTCTTGAAGAAGGTCAATCAGTAGAATTCGAAGTAGTTGAAGGCGACCGCGGCCCACAAGCTGCAAACGTTGTTAAACTATAATATAAATCTATTTATGGGTTAAATCGATTTGTATCATAAAAACCTGGGTCTCGGCCCAGGTTTTTTAAGTGCAATTATAAAAGGAGCGCCTTATGGCGCTCCTTTTTTATTTAATATCATTCTGAATCAGCTGTTCGAGGCTCTGCCTTCTGATGATTTCCCTGACATTGTCCCTGCTCGTGAAGATGACAGCCGGTTTCATCATCTGGTTGTAGTTTGATGCCATCGAATAATGGTAGGCACCTGTTGTTTTCACAGCAACGAGATCACCTCGGCGGATATCTTCAGGCAGGGCGGCATTTTTTCGTACAATGTCGCCGGATTCGCACAGCTTGCCGACAACATTGGCATTCATGGACTGATTTTTATTTTCTTTTACAGTCACCACTTCATATTCAGCGCCGTAGAGTGGGGTGCGGATATGATCGCTCATGCCGCCATCGACCGATACATAGCGTGAAACGCCGGGGATATCCTTCACAACGCCGACTTCATACAGCGTAATACCTGCTTCTGCGACGATGGAACGACCAGGTTCTATCATGATGTGTGGGAGGGGGATGTCGTATTCGGCGGATAGTGCCTTCAGCCTGCTGATGATGTTGGCAAAGCCTTTTTCAATCGGATAGCGTGTGTCCACTTCCGTATATCGGACACCGTAGCCTCCGCCCATATTCAGAATCTCTATGTCGATGCCGGACTTGGAAAGCCATTCGAATACCACATCAAGCGCCTTCAGGAACGGGCCTTCCTCATCAATCTGTGACCCAAGGTGGTAATGCACACCTTTGAAATTCAGATTTCGGCTGTTCTTGATTGCTGTAATTGCTTCAAGCGCCGTACCGTTATGAATGGACAGACCGAATTTGCTGTCCTCCTGGCCAGTCTGTATGTATGAATGCGTATTGACGTCAATTCCTGGATTGATGCGCAGCAGAACATCCACAGGCTGATCTGCCAGCTGGTCGAGCAGTGCCACTTCGTCCATGGCATCAACGACAAAAAGACCGATGCCCACATCAAGCGCGTAACTGATTTCCTCTGCTGTCTTGTTGTTGCCGTGGAAATGGATATGGGAAGCCGGAAAGCCTGCCTGGATTGCTGTATACAGCTCGCCTCGGGATACGACATCAAGTTTCATATCTTCTTCCTGCAGCAGTTTGACCATCTGTACAGAGGTGAAGGCTTTAGATGCATAGGAGATGGAGTAGTCGAGTGATTCCTGTTCGAATACACTGTGATATTTGCGGCATTGGCTGCGGATCCCATCTTCGTCATACACAAACAGTGGCGTGCCGTACTGCTCTGCAAGTTGATTCAGAGCATGTCCATTCATATGAAGTTCATTATTGATATATTCGAGTGTCATTTAAAATCACCTTTTTTAGAGAATTATAGTTCAACGCACCCAGCTGCTCGGAGTTTGCCCCGACACCCAAAGCAGTAAATTTGTCGATTCTGAGATCACTGCCATATAGGATGACTTCATCTTCCATAGTCACTTCGTCATCCACTTCCACAATCATATGGCTCATCATCAGTGCCTTTATCGGATAGCGCCTGCCATTGATCAGGCAGTCGAATGCAGCACGTTTTCTTAATATGCCGTCCCCATATCCTATATCCACCACCGCAATCATTGTGTCGCGCTCCGGACAGTAGCTGCCGCCGTAACCGCACTTTTGACTGGCGGAAAGATTCCTCAGCTGGACGATTGACGCTTTCAGCGTCATGCTCTGTACATAGTCTGAAGCAGGCAGGCTGGCATAGGGGCGGGAACCGTATAGTGCGATGCCGAGCCTGAGATGCGTATGTCCTCCGAGCAGGCCATCACGTGCGAAGCTGGCACTGTTCTGCGCATGGATATATTTGAAATGGCGACCCGTAGCCATGACTTCCGAAAGGAGATCGAGCCACATTTTTCTTTCCACTTCGTACTCTTCCATATCCAGCTCATCGGCATAGCCGAAGTGTGTCCATACCCCGGCCATATCGGCTCTGTTATAAGGCGGCAGGGCGCAGTTGTCATTGATCACTTCCACCATTTCAGAGGCATCTTCAAAGCCGGATCGGTTGAAAAGTCCGGCATATTCCAAATGAACGCTGATACCGGTGAGTTCTTCTCTGTATTTATAGTAGTATTCGAGAGAGGGGAGTGTGATATGGAAATCGTTGCTTCTGACCGACTCGAAATCATATGTCGGGTTCATCAGAAAAATCATTGCATCGGGTGCCATTTCCCTGATGGTGCGTGCCTCATCCATCGATGTGGTCGCGAATGAATGGATGCCGGCCTCAAGAAATGCACTGACGGAAAACTCCAGACCATGATTGTATGCATTGTTTTTGACAACCGCGATGACATCCTCGCCGCCGGTGGATGCTTTTGCTGTCTGTATGAATTGTGCTCTGTCAATAATGAGTGTACCGCCCATTCCATTCACTTCCTTTTTATATTTCGTTCATCAGTGCTTCGTAGTAATCGGCTACATCCATGAGTACTTTTTCGTCAAGATCGAATGCTGGTGTATGGAGACTGCTTGTAAACCCTTTTTCTTCATTCCGGCTTCCAAAGAAGACGAAATAGGATGGGGCCAGCCGGCTGTAGAAACTGAAGTCTTCACCAAATAGGTAGGGCTTGTCATTCTCCACTACATCGAGTTCCAATGAGGAGAGTGCCGTTTCGACAGGACGCCTCAGTGTCTGGACATTCATGACCGGCGGGTAGCCTTCGTTGAAGGTGACTTCGACTTCCGATCCGAACAGCTCGGTGGCTGTCCTGGCCAGTGTGGACATTCTTGATTTGATGGTATCCAAGTCGCTCATTTCATATGTCCGTATCGTCCCCTCAAGGTAGCCGCGGCTCGCCACTGTATTGATAGCTTCACCGGCATTCAGGTTGCCGATATGGATGATGTTGCGGTTCAGTCCATTCAAATGGAAATGCTGCAGCTGCGTGAGCTGTGTTGCAATATGCAGCAGGGTTTCTATTGAAGATACACCTTCATGCTTTGCTGCGACATGTGCGGACGCGCCATTGATATGGAAACGGAATTCTGTGGCACTTGCAGTAATCTCATCATCGCGGAGCACTACTTTGCCTTCATCCTCATTCGGCATCATATGAACACCGAATACAGCTTCAATATCCATTTCAGGCTGCCAGGCATCAATCAGCTGGCTGGCACCAGCCGCTGTTTCCTCGGAAGGCTGGAACAGGAATATGACGTTGTGCGCAAGTTTTCCTTCATCAGCAAGCACTTTGCACCGTTTTGCGAAAAGCATGAGCGCAGTTGTGTGGCCATCATGCCCGCATGCATGCATGACGCCGTCGACTGTACTGCGATAGGGTACATCATTCTCCTCATGGATCGGCAGGGCATCGATATCCGCCCTGTACGCGACCGTTCTTCCTGAATTGCCTTTTAGAAAGGCAACGGCCCCTGTTTTTAGAGGCCGTTCAAAAGGAATATCCATCTGTTTGAGAAAATCTATGATGTGTTCAGTCGTTCTGAATTCCTGCATGCTCAGTTCAGGATGCTGATGAAGTATCCGTCTGTGATGCGTGGCGAATTCCAGATCAGTCATTCAATCTCCTCAGTGCAGCAACAATCTCCTTCTTGGAGTTTTCGACGTCCTGCGCCTGTTTGATGACTTTGGCTGGTGTGCCTGCGACGACAGCGCCTGCCGGTACATCTTCCGTGACAATGGCACCTGCAGCAACAATGGCACCTTTGCCGACAGTTATCCCTTCCAGAATGACAGCATTGGCACCAATCAGTACGTCATCTTCAATGACGACAGGGGATGCACTCGGTGGCTCTATGACACCGGCAAGTACTGAACCCGCACCGACATGGACGTTCTTGCCTGTCACTGCACGGCCACCGAGAGATGCGTTCATGTCGATCATGGTTCCTTCCCCGACGACTGCACCGATGTTGATTGTTGCGCCCATCATGACGACGGCGCCGTCTTCGATGACCGCATTTTCACGGATGAATGCGCCCGGCTCGATGCGTGCGTTGGTTTCCGACAGATCCTTCAATGGAATGGCGGAATTTCTCCTGTCCATTTCGATCTCGATGTTTGTGATGATCTCGGCATTTTCTGCTTCGAATGCTTTCCAGTCAGCAAGATCTGCAAAAATCGTCTTTGAAGTTTCACTGCCGAAAACTTTGAGTGTTTCAGGGAACTGGACATTTTCAAAGTTGCCGTTGACGTACACCTTGACAGGTGTCACCTTGTGCGCGTCGCTGATGTATTGAATGATTTCTTCTGCTGTAAAATTTTCCATGAACTTATCTCTCCTCGAATAGATTATTATAGTCGTAGAATCCGTCCGGCCGGTTGACCAGAACTGCTGCTGCTTTCAGTGCACCATTGGCGAAGATCTCCTTAGATTGCGCCTGGTGGCTGATTTCGATGACCTCGTCATCCTTGGCGAAAATGCAATCGTGCGTACCGACGATGGAGCCGCCTCTGATGGCGCTGACACCGATTTCTTCTTTTCTACGTTTCTCATGCATACTGGACCGGTCGTACACCGGATAGCTGCCTTCCCGATGATCGAGGGCAGTATCCAGTAATTTTACCAGAGTCCCACTTGGCGCATCCACTTTTCTGTTGTGATGGCGTTCAACCATCTCAAGGTCGAAGTCCTCCAGCATGGTCAGCGCTTTTTTGAGCAGGCTGTTCATGACATGCACACCGTAGCTCATATTGGCACTGAAAAATACAGGCAGCGATGCACTCTTTTCTTTCAGAACAGCGACAAGTTCTTCTTTTCTGCCTGTCGTTGCAATGACAAGGGGTGTTTTCACTCCACCTTCCAGAAGAGGCAGTATGAGATCCGGATGCGAAAAGTCGATGGCGACATCCGCCCCGGCTGCATCGATTGAATCGAATGCAGGATAGGGGGCAGTTGTATTGTCCCCAGCGATGACTCCGGCAATTTCATATCCCGCTTCTTCAGCCAGTCTTGCTGTAATTCTATTCATTGTGCCGTAGCCGATAAGCAGTATTCTCATACGAACGAGCCCTCCCTGAATCTTCTCAGTGTCTCGACCACTTTATCATGCATTTCCGCTTCAAGTGGCACAAGGGGCAGTCTCAGTTCATATTTGCCGAAACCGAGTGCACTCGTCATCGCTTTTACGGGGATCGGATTGACATCCACCTGTACCGCTTCGATCATCGGCATCAGTCTGCTGAACTGTTCCGCAGCATCACTATTTCCTGCTTTGATGCTGTCATAGACACCCTGCAGTTCACCAGGGATGATGTTGCCGACTACGGAAATCAATCCTTTGCCGCCCAATCGGCAGAAGTCGTGCATATTGTCATCGTTTCCGCTGTATAGGGTGAAATTCTGACCTTTTGTCAGTTCAAGTACTTCCTTTGTATATTCCAGATCGCCTACAGCATCTTTCAATCCGACGATGTTTTCATGACGGCTCAGCTTCTCGACAGTTCCAGGTTCTATCGTCATGCCTGTACGTCCTGGTACGTTATACAGGATAACCGGAAGATCTGTACTTTCTGCTGCCTGTACAAAATGCTCATACAGGCCACGCTGGCTGCTTTTATTATAGTATGGGGTGATCAGCATCAGACCGTCCGCGCCGACCTCGGCAGCATACTGCGAATGTGCAATGGTTGTCCGTGTCGAATTGGTGCCGGTCCCTGCAATGACAGGTACACGGCCTGCGACTGTTTCCACTGCTGTTTTCAGCAGGCTGCGCATCTCTTCGCCATCCAGAGTAGGGGATTCGCCTGTAGTACCATTGATGATCAGCGCCTGTGCGTTGTTTTCAATCAGATATTCAATGTGTGCCCTGAATGCTGCATAATCCACTGCATCGTCTGTAAATGGTGTGGTCATGGCTACACCGATACCTTCAAAAATCAAAATGTCATCCATTCTGAACCCTCTCCGTTTCCATCATCATTTTTAATATCTGTACCGTATTCTGTGCTGCACCTTTCAGCAGGTTGTCTGCTGTGCACCATATATGGAATGTATTCTCAAGCGAATCATCCCTGCGTATGCGGCCGACGGATACTTCCTGTTCCCCTGTGCTTTCAAGTGGTGTCGGATAGACATTGTTCGCCGGATCATCCAGCAGTTTGATGTAGGGGATATCCCTGAATGCTTCCCGTACTTCCTCAACCGTTGCTTCCTGATCCAGAGTGACGTTGATGTGTACACTGTGGCTGTTCGATACCGGTACTCTGACACAGGTTGCTGTCACCCGCAGGTCGGGCTGGTCGAGTATCTTCTTCGTTTCATCCATCATCTTGATTTCTTCTTTCGTATAGCCGTCTGCCATGAAGACATCGATGTGGGGCAGTACATTATCATGGATCGGGTGGGGATAGGTCGTCGGTGCTTCTCCTTTTGCTCCCGCTTCAAGGTCTCTCAGACCGCCTGAACCGGAACCGGATACCGCCTGGTAGGTCGTGTAGTGCACTCTTTTCAGTCCGTATTTTTCTTTCAGCGGCTGGAGGGCAACGACGGACTGTATGGTCGAGCAGTTGGGATTTGCGATGATGCCGCGTTCAAGTTTCGGTGTATTGATTTCCGGCACGATCAGGTCGATATCCTCATGCATCCGCCATTGGCTGGAGTTGTCTATGACGATGGCGCCGTTCTCTTCAAAAATCGGTGCAAACTCCTTGCTTGTTCCGCCGCCGGCACTCATGACGACGTAGTCGAAAGGCTCCTTCGCCGATTCCTCATTCAGTTCCCTGACTGTAAGTGTCCGGCCAAGCACTTCAATTTCCTTACCTGCAGAACGTGGGGAAGAGAAGAGTACAAGCTCATCCGCCTCTATCTCATACTGCTCGAACATCTCGATCATCTTGTTTCCGACAACACCTGTCGCTCCAACTATTGCTACTTTGACCATATCAATTTCCTCCTAGTTTTATAATCCGAATGCACTTGCCAGTACTTCGACTGCCTGCCTGTCATTTTCACTGTCTACGACATAGGAGATACTGATCTCCGAAGTCGTCGTCTGGTAGAACGGAATGCCTGATGTCTGCAGGGCCATGAATGCCTTCGATGCCACGCCTGTCATATCCCGCATGCCGGAACCGATTATGGACACCTTCGAGCGGCCGGTTCTTGCATCGAGCACCATTTCCGGGTGCATATGGCCGACCGCTTCAAATATCTGCTCCAGCCGGTGTGAATCTGTGCCCTTGACTGTAAAGGACAGCTGGAACCCTTCGCTGTTGACAACCTGCGAAATCATATCGATGTTGACATCGTGCTGTTCGAATTTCTCGAAAAGATCGAATATCAACGTCGACTCCCGCTGGGGTTCATAGAGTGTGACATGGATGATATCATCATCAAGTGCAGCTCCGGTGACCGCTTTCTTTTCAAGTACTTGTGTATCCTGCATGATCCATGTTCCTTTCTCTTCGGATAATGTCCGTCCCAGGTAGAGTGGGATGGCATGATTTTTCGCAATTTCTATGCATCTAGTTTCAAGCACTCCCGCACCGAGTGCACTCATCTCCATCATTTCATCATATGTGATCTCGTATATTCTATGAGCCTCGCTGTAGACTCTCGGGTCTGTAGCATATACGCCATCCACATCCGTATAGATTTCACATGGCATACTGCAGCGTGCCGCAATGGCTACTGCAGTCGTGTCGGAGCCGCCCCGGCCGAGTGTTGTGACCTCCAGATCATCGTTGATGCCCTGAAACCCTGCAATGACGATGATATCATGTGTCTTTAGTACCGCTTTCAGCCGATCCTGATCTATATCTGCAATTCTGCTTTTCATATGACCGCCGAATGTCCGTATGCCGGCCTGGTAACCCGTCATGGCCTTTGTCCTGACGCCGAGATCCTCAAGCACAATCGACAGATAGGAGATGGTCTGCTGTTCACCAGTCGTCAGCAGCAGGGCGACGTGGTCCTCTTTCGGAGCGTGGGAGAGGCTGCTTGCATTTCGCAGCAGTTCGTCTGTCGTGCCACCCATTGCACTGACAACCACAATCAGTTTTTCACCGCGGGAGACCCGCAACTGCAGTTCCCCGGCAATATCTCTTATCTTGTCGAAATCACCGACGGATGTTCCACCAAATTTCAATACACTTGTTTCCATACGACCTCCTGAAAGGGGAAGTACTCACTTAAACAAAAAAAACAAGCCCGGAATGCCGGACTTGTTATATTTATACACAAGCGATGCACTCCATTATTTTTTAAAATAATGACAGATCTGTAGCTCTTAACCTCAAGATCCAATAGCAGACCGCTGCAACGGCCAGCTATTTCGGCATCTCACCCTTTTACACACTTAAAGCTCGCAGGCTTTGATAAGTGGCTACTCATGATTGATGCGCCTCATCCAACTGATTATTAAATTTTATAAATGTCATTATACATACATAACGGATGCATGTAAACCACTTTTTTAAAAATAGACAATTGCAACACAATTACGACTTGATGAGTCCTTTATCTTTCAAGTACTCTTCATACGTCGATTCCTTGACCATTGCACCTGTCTTCTCGAGTTCGAGCACCTTGTTTGCAATGGTATTGATGAATTCGAAGTCATGGGATGCAAAGATGATGGATCCTTTGAATTTCTTCAATCCATCGTTGACGGAAGTAATGCTTTCCAGATCCAGGTGGTTGGTCGGCTCATCCAGAATGAGTACATTGGATTTCGACAGCATCATTTTCGACAGCATGGCACGCACTTTCTCTCCACCGGACAGCACATTCGCCTTTTTCTTCGCTTCTTCACCGCTGAAGAGCATGCGGCCGAGGAACCCTCTCAGGAATGTCTCGGTCTGTTCTTCAGGTGGGGCATACTGGCGCAGCCAGTCGACCAGATTGAGGTTGACACCTTCGAAATACTCCGAGTTGTCTTTTGGCAGGAAACTGTGGCTTGTCGTCACGCCCCATTTGACTTCTCCTTCATCCGGTGTGATCTCACCAGCAAGAATGCGCAGCAGGGTAGTGCGGGCAATTTCCGAGTAGCTGATCAGTACTGTCTTGTCATATGGATCCAGTGTGAAATTCACATTATCCAGAACCTTCTGTCCGTCGACCGTGTGGGAAAGGTTCTTGACCTGAAGCAGATCGTTGCCGATTTCGCGCTCAGGCGTGAAGTGGACGAATGGATATTTTCTTGAAGACGGTTTGATATCATCAAGTTCAATCTTCTCAAGGGTCTTCTTACGGCTTGTCGCCTGTTTGGATTTGGATGCATTCGCACTGAAGCGTGCCACGAAATCCTTCAGTTCCTTGATCTTCTCTTCCTTTTTCTTGTTCTGTTCCTGTGCCATCTGCAAGGCGAGCTGGCTGGACTGGTACCAGAAATCATAGTTGCCGACATAGACCTGGATCTTGCCGAAGTCGAGGTCCGCGATATGCGTACAGACGTTGTTCAGGAAGTGCCGGTCGTGGGAGACGACGATGACAGTGTTGTCGAAGTTCATGAGAAACTCTTCGAGCCACTGTATCGCTTCGATATCGAGACCGTTGGTCGGCTCATCGAGCAGCAGGACGTCCGGGTTGCCGAACAGGCTCTGTGCCAGCAGGACTTTCACTTTCTGATTGTTTTCAAGCTCGGACATGTTCCTGTCAATCAGATCTGAACCGATTCCGAGACCATGGAGGAGGCTTTCAGCGTCCGCTTCAGCAGTCCAGCCACCCATCTCACCATATTCGCCTTCCAGTTCGGCAGCACGCATGCCGTCCTCATCGGAGAAGTCCGGTTTCATATATATTTCATTCTTTTCATTCATGATATCCCATAGCTTCGCATGACCCATCATGACAACATCGAGTACGCGCTGATCTTCATATCCGAACTGGTTCTGCTTCAGCACGGCCAGTCTCTCGTCTTTCCCCATGCTCACATGACCTGTCTGTGCTTCCAGTTCTCCTGAAAGTATTTTAAGAAACGTCGATTTGCCGGCACCATTCGCCCCGATCAGACCATAGCAGTTTCCGGGTGTGAACTTTATATTTACATCTTCAAACAGTTTGCGGTCGCCAAACCTCAGACTGATATCTGTAACCTGTAGCATAGGCACTCTCCTTTAGTATATTCTTAAGCGATGATACCACATTTATGGTACCATTGAAATATAATTCTAGGAGGTCAGTGACCGATGGAACATGAATCAAGCCGATTTTCGGACATCATCAGGAGCAGCCGACGCAGTGTATTTTTCACTGGTGCAGGAGTGTCTGTCGCAAGTGGGATTCCCGACTTCAGAAGCATGGGAGGGTTGTTTGACGAGATCAGCAGGCAGGGCCATTCGCCCGAATATCTGCTGAGCCGGTCGCATCTTGTAAATGAACCCGAAAGCTTCGTCCGGTTCTACCGGAAACGGCTGATGTATCTCGATAAAGCACCGAACATCGTGCATGACTTCATTGCAGCTGAAGAAAAGAATGGCCGCTCACTCGGCGTCATCACCCAGAATATAGATGGTCTGCACACAGAAGCAGGCAGCCGCAATGTGGATGAGCTTCACGGAACGATCAACCACTTCCATTGCACCGTCTGCCACAGGCAGTTTGCCAAGCAGACGATCATCGAACAGGATATGACGCAATGCGATTGCGGGGGTGTGGTAAGACCGGACATCGTACTATATGAAGAAATGCTGGACGAATCGGTAATCCGCTCGGCCATGGACAAGCTTGAACGTGCCGACACACTTATCGTTATGGGCACATCACTTGTCGTAAATCCGGCGGCATTCCTCATCAACTATTTCAACGGCAATCATTTCGTCATCATCAATAAGGATGAAACACCATTCGATCGTGCAGCAGACCTCACCATCAATCAGGATATGACGGACGTCATTGCGCACATCTACAATAGCTAAGGAGAAATTATATGGAACCCATATCAGGAACAGTACAATTTTTGGAAGTCATCAAGAAGGAAGGATCGACATATCATCTGAAGACAGAAGATGCACAGTATATCAGAATGAACGCTTCTGCATCCGAAAACGAATTTGACATCGGCGATGAGGTCAGTGCATTCATCTACCCGAACAGAACCGGGGAACTCTTTGCAGCACCCATCGTACCGACAGCATCCGTAGGCCAGTACGGCTATGCCACTGTCACGGAAGTGAACAGGGACGGCGCATACGTCAATGTCGGCGCACCGAGAGATATTCTCATACCCTGGATCGATCTTCCGAAAGTCAAAGACGTCTGGCCGAAAGAGGGCGACGAGCTGTATCTCACTTTGAGGGCAGAGCATGATAACCAGCTCTACGGCAGGCTCATCAGTGAAAATGAGGCGGCAGAACGCTTCACACCGATCGATCAGGAGAAATTCAAAGAAATGAAGAATAAATGGCTCGAAGGCCGTCCGTACCGTCTGCTCAGAGTAGGCACATTCATGCTGACCGGTGACGGACACAAGGTTTTTGTACATGAGAGTGAGCGCGAAGCAGAGCCGCGACTTGGTGAGCTGAAGAAATTCAGAGTCATCGGCATCAATGAAAAAGGCGAAATCAATGGTTCCTTCATCCAGCAGGCATACAAAAAGATGGATGCCGACAGTGAAAAGCTGATGGACTACATTACGAAAAATGGCGGCAGCATGCCGCTGACCGATAAAAGCTCTCCTGAAGATATCAGAGAAGCATTCAATATGTCGAAAGCTTCGTTCAAACGTGCGCTCGGCCGCCTGATGAAAGAAGGCAAAGTCGAACAGACGAGCAAGGAGACAGTAGCGAAAAACCAATAGATATTGCTAATGACCCTCCAATTATTGCTGGAGGGTCATTTATATTGAGCAGGCATCATCAATTGGGGTATCCTTGGAATGAATATGAAAAGAATCAGGAAAAGAGGGTTTAGATGATCAGATTTGACAGTGACTACATAGAAGGCGCACATAAATCGATTCTGAAGCGTCTGTCGGAAACCAATAATGAACAGCTGCCGGGCTATGGTACGGATCATCACACGGACACTGCCAAGGCGTATATCCGCGAGCTTTGCGACAGTGACGTCGATGTCCACTTCATGGTCGGTGGCACACAGGCCAATATGACCATCATTGCATCCATGCTCAGACCTCATCAGGGGGTCATTGCGCCTGACAGTGGCCATATTTCAGGTCATGAAACAGGTGCCATCGAATCGACGGGGCATAAGGTTCTGGAAATTGCAAACGAGCATGGCAAAATAAATGCCGAACAGGTCAGACATTTTGTAGAGGGCCACTGGAACGACCCGACGCATGAACATATGCCGCAGCCGAAGATGGTCTATATTTCACAGCCGACCGAATCCGGGACTTTATACTCGAGGCAGGAACTCGAACAGCTCAGGGCAGCGTGTACTGAAAACAATCTGTATCTGATGGTTGATGGTGCCAGACTGGGATATGCACTTGCATCCCGGGATAATGATACAAGCATCCGCGATCTGGCCGGCCTATGTGATGTATTCTATATCGGCGGCACAAAAGTCGGCGCACTGTTCGGTGAAGCCATCGTCATCACCAATGATGATATCAAGCCGGATTTCCGCTATATCATGAAACAGAAAGGCGGTATGCTTGCCAAAGGCAGACTGCTCGGGATTCAATTCGAAGTACTTTTTGAAGATGGACTGTACTTTGAAATATCAAAGCACGCCATAGAGATGGCCCACCGTCTGACGGAAGCTTTCGAAAAGAAGCATATCGAAATGTACGCGCCCGCATCAACGAATCAGATCTTTCCCATACTGACCAGTGCACAGATTGACGCTCTGAAATCAAAGTATGCATTCCATATCTGGGAAGAAATTGATGGAACACGGAAAGCCATCCGGCTCTGTACGAGCTGGTCGACTACCATGGAAGATGTCGATGCACTGATTGCAGACATCAAAAAACTATAAAGAATTATCATGTAATGCAAAAAACCAGTCATCGGCGCTGCCAATGACTGGTTTTTTCTATCCTTCTATTTCTTCTGTCAGTTTCTCTAGTTGATCGACCAGCTCACCGATGTAGTCGATTGTATCACGCAGCGGCTGCTCCGTCGTGATGTCGACACCACCCATGCGCGCGAGTTCAACAGGATCTTCCGTACCGCCTGCATTCAGAACTTTGAGCCAGTCGTCGACTGCCGTCTGTCCTTCGTTCAGCACTCTTTTGCTCATCGCTGTCGCGATGGTGAGTCCTGCTGAGTACGTGTAAGGGTAGAGGCCCATGTAGTAGTGCGGCTGTCTCATCCATGTCAGCTCGGCACCTTCTGTAATCGACACGTCGTCTCCCCAGAACTGCTCGATCACTTCACGCTTCAGCTGGTTCAGTACAGGGGCGGAGACGCTCTCGTTCTGATCCACCTTCTTGTACACTTCACGCTGGTATGCCGCCTCAAGCAGATGCGTCACACAGTTGTGGTAGTACGTTCTGGAAATGATGGAGCTGATGACCCAGCGCTTGAACTTCGGATCGTCCGAATTCTCGAGCAGGTGGTTTGCCATGAGCATCTCGTTCATTGTACTTGGTGCCTCGACGAAGTACATGGAACTCCTTGCGTCGAATACGTTCTGGGAACGGTTGGCGTTGTAGAAGTGTCCGGCATGTCCGAGCTCATGTGCCAGTACGAACACTTCCGTCATGAGTGACGTCCATGAGATCAGAATGAACGGATGGGATCCATATGGACTCGAGCAGAATGCGCCAGTGGATTTCCCTTTATTTTTGACGAAGTCGATCCAGCGCTCATCGTAGGCACGGTTGACCATGTTGACGTAGTCGTCTCCCATGATGGCGAGTGCGTCATTGATGTACTTTCTGGATTCCTCGATGCTGATTTCGGGCTCCGATGATGGATCGAGTGAAATCTTAAGATCTTCATACTTCATTTCATCAAGGCCATGCACACGCTTCAGCAGTTTGGCATAGCGTCTCATATGCGGCGCAAGATCGCTCATGATCATATCAATCTGACGATTGTAGAGCGTCCGGTCCACATCCTGGCGATGGAGGAGGTAGCCGAATACGGAATCAAATCCACGGAGGTCTGATGTCGTCTTCTCCTGTTTGAGCTGGAGATCGTATGTTGCCGCTGTCGTATGCTGATATTGGGCAAGCTTATCGCTGAAGGCGCGGAATGCACTGCGTCTGACTTCCGTATTCTCATGACTTTCGAGCTCGCCTTCGAAAGCGAGGTAGGATAGGGGAATTTCCTGTCCATCCACCTTGAATGTGCCAAAATCGATATCAAGCAGTTTCGTTCTCTGATAGAGGCTGTATGGTCCTTCGAAGACAGTGGAGTAGGAGGCAAGCGCTTTTTCCACATTGGCATCGAGCTGATACGGCTTGTTTTTCAGCAGCTCATCCACAAAATTATCGAACTCGGACGCCTGACTCTTGATTTCTTCAAGGAAGGATTCATCCTTCTGCAGCAGCTCACTTGTCAGAAAGCTCGTTTCACTGCCGAAATATGTACTGATGTTGCTCGCAAGACCGCTCAGTTTCTGCGCAGAAGCATCTCCCTGGTCGGAAGCCATTCTCAGATTGGCGTATGTACCGATCGGGACGAGTGATTCCATAAGGCGCTTATAGTTTTCAAGTGCTTCCACAGCAGTCTTTGCATCTGACAGGCTGCCTGAAAATTTATCGCTGAACGCCTGTATTTCAGGACGCACATCCTGTACAGCTGTTTCAAACGCTTCGTCGGAAGCGAAAAGATCTGTCAGATCCCAAGTGTACTTTTCTTCAACTTCATTTCTGGACTTGAGTTGTTCCATTATCATTAACACTCCTTTAATTTCGGAAACCGAAGTAATGACACCATTATACATGAAAATTCAAAAAATTAAAATCATTACGGCAAGAAAATTGAAGGAAGTTTCAAAGGTCTCGAAACCGAGAATAAGATACATATAACCATTTTGGAGGTGAAAGGATGATACAGAGTCCGAGTTTCTACATTTTCAGCATACTTGCCGTCATTGTCATAAGCGCAATTGCAGGCCTTGCTCTAAGGAAATATATCATTGTACCGATCATCGTTTTCATAATCATGGCTCTGGCAGCATTCATCATACCGAACTTCATCGAAAGCGCAGACTGGCAGCCACTGATGGGCTATGCTGTATTCCTTGGAATACTGTCGCTCATCGTGAGCGTACTGACATGGCTGTATGTCAGAGGACGAAGAAGGAAGAAGGAGATCACGTCGGAACACGCGACGAAGTCGGAACTCAATGATCCGGACACAGCACATGACAGTAAAAGATAGCACATGACGGCAGCTGCCTGAGGGCAGCTGTTTTTTAATGGATATATATGAACCAGGATCACACATATGAATATGTATATTAAATATAGACAAGTTGATGGTGAACAGCAGAAATATTGCAATCAGCCGCATGACAGCTCAAATCATGGGACATATTGGATATCGCAGCATAAGGTGCGATGAGCGAAGAAGCAGCTTGAGGGTTGCAGGAACTTATGGCCAATAGAATAATAAACAGTAGTTTATAGACAAGTGGTAAAAAAGGGTGCTCCATTTCTATATACATATAACTTCCTATAATATATATTATGTAAACTTTATAATGATGAAAACAAGGCGTTGTAAAATTACCATATATTTGGACGTTAAAAAACCCGGCTTGGATCATGCTCCGCAACCAGGCTTTTCTGTTCATATGTTTTTGTATAGTATGTTTACGTCATGTTTTCATTCTTCTTTTGATTCATTTACAACTTTATATACTGTTGCTCTGGATACGCCAACCATGTCTGCAATCTGTTTTCCTGTGTATTTCTGTGTATCGTACAACGACTGTATCATTGCTTTCTTGTCGTCTGCTATTCCAGGTCTGCCGCCATTTCTGCCACGTGCACGCGCTGATTCAAGTCCTTTTTTCGTACGTTCACTGAGCAAGCTTGCTTCAAGTTCTGCGAATGCCGACATCATCGTAAAGAACATTTTACCCATCGGATCTTTCGTCGTGACGTTCATATTGATGATTTCAAGGTCTATCCCGCGCTTTTCCAGTGCTGTCGACAGCTCTATGAGCTGTTTTGTCGTGCGTCCCAGCCTATCCAGCTTGGTGATCACCATCGTATCCCCTTCCCGCATGTAGTCCATACATTTCTCAAGCTCTGTGCGTTCAGGCTTTCTGCCGCTTACTTTTTCCGAGAAAATTTTAATGCATCCTGCTTCTTCAAGCATATCCATCTGACTTTCGAGGTTCTGACCTTTGGTGCTTACTCTTGCATAGCCTATTTTACTCATTTTTACATCTTTCCCTTATAATGTATTTTAAACGGTGTACTAACAGTATAAGTTTACAGTGAATAAAAGACAAGTAAATAAACAATATTTATTAACATTTTTAATGTTTTTGTTCTTTTATTGTTAATGTAAATAAAACCCTCGTTAAATAGACAGTTAAAATCATGCTCTTTCTCATGATAACCTTTTACAATTTATGTTTAATATCTGATAATTAGTACATATATTATATAGATGATAATCTCATATTTGTTCTGGAGCTGATAAAATGACTTTCACTATTATTACCTGCATCCTATTTATGGCTTTTGTGGCCTGGTACTCCTATCGTAAAACGAGAAACACCATCGGCGACAGCGATGGCTACTTTCTCGCCGGACGTGGTCTTACAGGCGGCTTCATCGCCGGTTCCCTCGTTCTGACGAATCTATCTGCAGAACAGCTGGTCGGACTGAATGGCCAGGCCTACAGCGCAAACATGTCCAATATGGCTTGGGAAGTAACTGCCGGCATATCCGTCATCATTCTCGCGCTGATCCTGCTCCCGAGATACATAGGTGGTGCCTTCACCACCCTGCCGGGGTTCGTAAACAGCCGGTTCGATGAAGGGACCCGGATGATGGTCACCCTCCTGTTCATGATGGGGTATACATTCGTAACCATCCCTTCTGTACTCTACTCGGGTGCCATCGCTGTACTGCAGCTGTTCAATGTACCTGAACTGCTGGGTCTGTCACTGGAGCAGTCCATGTGGATCGTCATCTGGATTGTCGGCATCATCGGTGCCTGCTATGCTATTTTCGGAGGACTGAGAGCGGTTGCCATATCGGATACACTGAACGGGATCGGGCTGCTCATCATCGGGCTGATCGTTCCGATCATCGGTTTCTACACCCTCGGCAGTGGCAACATTCTAGAAGGCATGAAGACGATTGCTACCGAAAATCCTGAGAAGCTGAATTCGATCGGCTCACGCGATGACGCCGTGCCATTCGGCACCATCTTCACTGGTATGATTTTTGCCAATCTATTCTATTGGGGAACCAACCAGTATGTCATCCAGCGGACACTTGGTGCCAAAAGCCTTGCTGAAGGTCAGAAAGGCACGCTGTTCACGGGATTCCTGAAAATACTTGTCCCCTTCATGATGATGGTTCCTGGTATCATCGCCTTTCATCTCTACGGACCGGATCTTCAGAATATAGATCTGGCCTATCCGGCACTGATCAATCAGCTGCTGCCGCCTATATTGAGTGGATTCTTCCTGGCAGTGCTTCTGGGCGCGGTACTTTCAAGTTTCAACTCGCTGCTCAATAGTGCAGCGACCATGTTTGCCTATGACATCTACAAAGTGAAGTTCAAAAAGAATGCATCGGATAGGGAAATGATTGCAATCAGCAAATGGTTTGGTACACTCCTGGCGCTGGTTTCATTCTTCATCGCCCCACTACTGCTCCGTGCACCGGATGGTCTATGGAACATAATCAGGGAATTTACCGGATTCTTCAACATACCAGTCATTGCAATCATACTTGTCGGTATATTCTCGAAAAGAGTACCACCGATCGGTCCGAAGATTGCCATCATCGTCCACGTCTTCCTGTATTACATGCTGATATGGGGACTGCCGACATTCTTCGGCATCACCTTCGACATCAGCTTCATCCATATCCAGGGCATGCTGTTTGTGCTCGCTGTAGCAATCATGGTGATGGCGGGAATCGTCAAACCACTGGCGAGGCCGCATGACTTCACCTACAATCCCAAAGTGGACATGGTACCTTGGAAATTTGCGCTGCCCATGACTGTGCTGCTCATCGGCGCCATGGTATTCTGCTTCATTCTGTTTTCAAATGTCGGACTGGCCTATCCGGATGGCATCGTTTCAGGATGGTTCTGGCCGGTAGTCGGCATACTTGCTGCTGTCACAGCCATCTTCTACTTCATTTCATTTAAGAGATGGAATGACAAGTACGGCACACTGCTGCACAATACCTACAATGAAAAAAAGCTATAGCGATATGCTATAGCTTTTTTCATTTCTAGACTTTATTCAGTTTCTGGGCCAGCTTGTGTACCGGCCTGTTATATACCTTTTCAAATGTTCCTGGCAGTTCCTCGATCAGGGGATCATAGCCCTTTTTGAATTTATAGACACCATAATCCTTTGAGGCTTCTGTAAAGTCCCCTGTCAGACCGAAGAAATTGAATCGTCCGAGACCGAGTTTTTTCGCCTCTTTGATCATATGCCATGTTGTGAAGTTGGTCCCCATGAACATGGAGTGCTCCGGATAGCTTCCGCTGAAAAGGTAGACCATCTCATGATTGTTGTAGTAGTACATGCCGGCAGAAAGTTCGATTACACTGCCGTATTCAGCCTGCACACCACGGATTTTCTCCAGACGCTTCTCCTTATTGCCGACCAGGTCGTGAAGTTCGTTGAGCCGGCCCTTCATACGCTTCGTGCCTTCCCCCTTGTCGAACTTGCTCTGCATGTCCTTCTGATCGGAAACCAGCGCTTCAAGCTCCTCGCTGAGCTTCGCCAGGTATTCCTCGAGATCGATATAGCTCAGAGTCAGGTATGTCCGGTCCTTCAGTGTCCTGAGCAGATTTTTGATCTTCTGGCTGCTCACCGGATCAAAACCGATGCGCTCTTCCGTATCCTTGTATATTTCGATGAACTTGTCATATTCATCCTCTTCCAGATACCTGACACGTACACCCATCTGCTCACTCGCCCGTGTGTTATAACGGGTTTTCTGATCCATGCTTTTCATAAGCTCTGCTTCATCCCGGCTGATATCGAGCACTGCCTGGTATCTGAGCATTTCACTGGTCACAAGCTGCTTTGTAAACCCATTGTGGCTATAGCCGAGCCTGCTGTAGACTTCCATGATTCCATGGTTGTTGAGGACACTGTCGATCGCCTCCCCATCGCTATTGCGCATCTGATAGATGTGGTACGGAGAATGGATCATCTTTATTCCCCCATGCTTTTTTGCATATGCATCTATTTCACGAAGGAAGAACTGCAGTCTGTCATTTGTAAACGGCCTGATGAGCGGACCGGCATGTGAAGTGAATATTCTGTAGCGTTTCAGGACAGAACGGCCACTGAGCATGGAGACCCCGATCAGTGCATCGTCTTCATACAGTCCAAGCAGATGGGTTTCCTGGATGCCTGATATATAGTCATAGTACAGCGGGTCGTGCATATAATGGCAGTAGCTGTCGTAATCGGCCAAGAACGCTTTGAAAGTCTCGGCCTGGATTGGTGATGTTCTCATATTTGGGACAACCTTTCCTCTACTGGTCAATTGGATCTTGCAGCTTTTCTCTGTTCAAGTTTCCGTTTCACCTTATAGACATTGTACGGCATTTTGCTGATGACTTTTACGAAGTCACCGACAAGTTCCTCGATTTCGGCATTGAAGCCGCGCTTGAAGCGGTAGACACCATAATCCTCGCCGTTCTCCGAGAAATCTCCGCTTACACCGTAGAAATTGTACCGGCTGATGCCTTTGTCCATGCAGTACTTCATCATTTCAAAGTGCATCATATAAGGGCCGACAAACTGGGAGAACTGGGTGGAGCTTGCACCGGAATGGTAGACCATTTCATAAGGTGTTTCAAAATAGATGCCGGAAGCAAGGTTCAGTATATTGCCTTCGTTTTTGCGCAGTTCGCTCGCCTGCATCCGGTCCTCACTCATCTTGCTGATCTGCTTGTCGAGTTCACCAATCTTGTTGAGTGTCTTTTCGTTCTTGTTGTCTTTCTCCATCATCTGGTTTCTCTTCGTCTCGGAATCTTCAATCTGATCCGACAGGTTGCTGATGTACTTGTCCAGTTCTATATAGGCAAGCGGAATGAGTATCTTGTCGCCATAGGCCTTTTTAAGGTTGGAATAGTATTTCTCTGGATCCGGCGGCGTGAAGAAATCCTGCCGCTCGCTCGTATCCAGATACAGTTCAAGGAAGATGTTGATTTCATCGAGCTCAAGGAACCGGATTTCGACACCATATTTCTGGGCTTTCTTGATATTCCGCTTCCTCTGGGAATCGAAGGACTTCAACAAGGTGCTTTCATCATATCCCGAAAGATCCAGTACACTCATCCAGCGGGCCTGCGAAGTTCTGGAGTAGCCGCGTGTAAAGCCCTGGTGGACGTATCCTTCCTCTTCCATGATTGTGACCAGTGCATGCTGCTCCGGGTAGTCCGCCTTCTCGTTGACGTCCTTGTCATACTTTCTGTAGATCCAGTTCGGGTCGAGTTTGACATACAGGCCATTGTTCTTTTTCAAGTATTGTGTCAGTCCCTGCAAAAAGAATCGGACGTGCTCATGATTGTGGTAATCAAGAACCGGCCCACGGTTGGAATAGTAGAAATACTTGCCCATCACGGTCTTTTTCAGTGTGAAGAGACAGGCGGCGATGACCGTATTATCCTCATCCTTGACACCAAGGAGGCGCACCTTGTCCTTATCCATCTCACGGTTTCTTTTATTTTCCATCATCTGGAAGAAGGCGGATTCCTCCCCCTTTTCGATATAGTCCCTATACTCTCTTTCGGTCAGCTCAGCAAATTTCATCTGTCTGCTACCTCCCTATTCTATCCCTTAGTTTCGTCAGCGCCTGATAGGCTCTATATGCCGGAACATTAACCGGCCTGGTGAAATCACCGGCATATTCGAATACTTTCGCATTGAACCCACGTTTGAACTGGATGACACCGTAGTCCTCCGCTTCTTCGGTGAAATCTCCGCTGATGCCATAGAAGTTGTACAGATCGATGCCCTGTTCGAGTGCATAGTTGATCATATGCCACTGGATCAGATAGCTGCCTGCAAAATGCCTGAATTCATTGTCACTGCCACCGGCAAGGTATACGACCTCGTGCGGTGTGATGAAATAGTAGGCGCTCGCAATCGGCAGTTCCTCGCCATGCGTCTCCCGCAGTGCCTCTCCTTCGGCAAGCTTGTCTTCAATATTCTTCAGCTGATCGCCGAGATTGGCGATTTTTTTGGCGGCCTTCTGGTTCTCGGGGTCCTTTTCCAGATCCTTGTTTGCCTTCTCCATGTTTTGGAGCAGTGCATCACGGTCTTTCGCGATGGACGCTGTATATTCATCCAGATTGACATATACGAGCGGAATGATGACATTATCGCCAAAGTGCTGCTTCCTGCTGATGTAATAGGCGTCATCCCGGTCGACGAACGCCTTCTTCTCCGAAGTATCCCGCATGAACTTCCTGAATATGTCGATTTCATCAAGCTCCAGATAGCGTACGTGAAGACCGTGCTTCTGTGCTTTCTTTATATTCCGCTTCCTCAGGCTGTCCATATCATCCAGTATCGTTTTCGGGTCCTTGCCTTTCAGATCGAGTACCGAATGCCAGCGGATCTGTATGACCGGATCAAATCCTGTAGTAAAGCCATCGTGCCGGAAGCCCTGATCTTTGAAGTAGTCGAAGATATAGCGGTTGCCTCTGTCCTTTATCACTTCACCATCATGATTTCTCTCCTTGATGACTTCATAGGGATCGATTCTGACATGCATGACTTTCTTCGGTTTCAGAAACTGGTGCAGGCCATGGAAAAATACATCAAACACCTGCTTGTCCGAATAATCCATCACCGGCCCACGATTGCCGTAGGCATACTTGAACACTTTCATCATCGGAGTCAGTGTCACGAGACATGCCGCCCTGACCGATCCGTCATCCTTCACACCGACGAGATACGTCTCGACACCTTGGGCCACCTTCAGCAGGTAGTTCTCTTTCGTCTGGGTGAAATGACTGAAGTGGTCTCTGGTGAACTGATCGAATTCCTCTATGGTCAACTCTGTAAATTGCATAATGGCACTCCTGTCAACTAATTTTCATACTTTGATTATATTATCAGATTTACCGAACCATCTCCATGATTTTCAAAAGATATACGGCAAATTCGTTTTTATAAACGAATTTTATAAAATTCGCCTATATACACGAATTGTTATATAATATAGACATAGTCCTATGTATTATACCATTCAGGAGGTGGTCTGCCATCGTTTCCATACTGATTATGGATGTATCCGGAAGTTCCAAGGCAACTGAAGATATTTTTGAAAATCTGAAATGGCTAGAAAAGGAGATCGGCACATGGCTTGCCGGGGACGCTTTTTCACATGTCGACTACCGCATGGGAGATGAGCTCTTCATCCTGTCGTCCCGTGAAAACTATACCCAATTCATCGCCATCTATGCGAAGCTGCTGTGGGAGTCGGGCGACTTCCCCCTCAAGTGCAGCTTCCATTCTGCCGACATGAAAATACCAGAGGGCGATCCGGAGCAATGGAGCCATGAAGCAATCAAAGATACACGGAATGCTCTCGATCAGGTGAAGAAGTCATATATCCAGGACTTCGCCTCTCCCGGGATGAGCCAGGAAGTCGATATCGGCCTCATGTATGCGACGGATATACTGAACCATATGACGGACATCCAGCGCCAGGTCGCCTGTCTGAAACTCGGCGGCATGCTGCAGAAGGATATTTCGGCACAGCTCGGCAAATATGAATCCACCATTTCGGCACACTACAGCAAGTCGCGCGGCCGACAGCTCGCATCCATCCTCTCATTCCTGTCCGAATACTATCACGTGGATGATGGACCGATCCGGGAAGCATTCAGAAACTCTTTTGAAAGGCGGATGACATCATGAAGATGCTGCTGATCATCCTCTCCATCCTGCTTTACGCATCAAGCGGCTATATACTGAGAGCACTGCTCGGCTTTCTTTCAGGCATGCGGCATACGCGTACCGACTTCATCGGATTGACCATCGGGTACAGCGAACGCTTTCTGATCATCATATTCGTGCTGTTCGAACAGTATACGGCAATGGGGCTGATCATTGCAGCGAAATCCATATTGAGGTTCCCGAGCGCCAGTGATGATGAAGGTCATAAGGAGAGCGAGTATGTCCTTGTCGGTACCATGCTCTCCCTCGTCATCGGCATCCTGAACGGACTCCTCTTCATGTATGCACTTGCCCTATAGGACAGCCTCGGCTGTCCTATCTTTTATGTCCGGCGATCAGCCCTTCCCGCAGTTTGAGTGTCGACGGTTCCGTACAGCTGAGCGCACGCATGACAGAGAGCTGGCCATACTTCACTTTGAGGCGGTCCACAGTCTTCATCAGCCGGTCCCTGCGTTCTGCAGCCTCCACATCCTCAAAAAGTGAAATCTGCCGGACGTGATCAGGGATGAAATTCGTCAGTGAAATGCTGAGCGTCCGGTACATGGCATATGGATCCGCTATTCCACTGAGCAATTCCCATACCCGCTTCATGATGGCATTGCTGTCGTTCGTACCCTCACGGATGGTGAACTGCTTGCGGTAGATCTTCCCTTCCGCCGTCCCTACGGCAAACTGTACAGTCCTTGCCATTCTGCCTGATATTCTGAGCCGGTGGGTGACTTCATCCACATGCTCGAGCAGGACGACATAGGTCTCGTCGAATCGATAGTCCCGCATCAGTATCTGGCTCTTTACAATCGACGGGGAATGCACCACATGCTTCTCCCGGATGGTGCTGAAGTCGATGCCATTGGCATGAAGATGCCAGTCGACACCGATGATGCCGAAGTCCCGCTTCAGATGCACCGGAGAATACTTTGCCAGATCCCCGATCGAGAATATGCCCCGTTCATTCAGTTTGATCTCACTTCTCCTGTTTATGCCCCAGAAATTCCTCAGCGGTTTGATTTTCCACAGCTTCTCAGGGACATCTTCATACCGCCATTCCGCAATGCCACCCACCGTCTTCTTCGCCTCGATGTCGAGGGACAGCTTGCTGAGCAGAATATTTTCACCGATGCCGATGGCACAGTCGATCCGGGTCTCCCGGTAGACTTCAGCCCGGATTCTTTCAGCAAGTGCATACGGCGTCTCTTCATAGATATGATAACTTTCGGTCACATCCATGAAGAACTCATCCACCGAATACTGGTGGAAATCCTCGGGCGCCACATATTTCAGCGCAATCTCGGTAATTCTCGCAGAATAGTCGAGGTATGTCTTCATGGACGGGTTGATGATGTAGATGTCGTTTCGACTTGGTATTTCAAACAGTCTGGACCCCGTTCTGATGCCGATCTTCTTAAGTTCGGGCGTCGCCGCAAGGACTACAGAGCCGAGGTTTTTCGTATCTGCGACAACTGCCAGCTTGGTCGTCATGGGATCGAGCCCCTTCAATATGCAGGAGACACTGGCAAAAAAGCTTTTCTGGTCGACACAGAAGACATGCCGGTGTGGACAGATATGATAATTATACATGGAATCCCTCCATACGGAACATATGTTCGTAATCCCGTATAATCATCATATCACAAAAATACAACCCCGAAACATAAATGATGATTAATCGCAGATAATCAGGGAAAGACGGGGTATGGTATATTATACAATTTCAAAAGGAGGAAACCATATTGAAAGATATTTTCAATCTGCTCAAGCAGGGCAGCAAATCATCGCTCATTGCATCCATTGTCAACTTCATCATTGCAGGCCTTAAAGGAGTCGCATTCATCTTTACTGCCAATGTTGCAATGTTTGCAGAAATGATGCACTCCCTCGGGGATGCCATCAACCAGCTTTTTGTATACATCGGTTCAAGCCTGTCGAAGAAAGCACCGACAGAAAGATTCCCATTCGGCTTCGGGCGACTTGTAAATCTTGTCTGTCTGTTCGCCATCATTGTCGTTGCGATATTATCATATGAAACCATACGCGAAGGCATACATCATATTGTAGAGCCGCTTCCGACCGAAACGGATACCACGATGCTGCTGATCAATATCGGTGTCCTTGCAATTGCCGCAATTCTTGAAAGTTTTGTACTGTACAAGGCAGGCAAGGAGGTTCTCGAGCAGGCGGGACAGCCATATGGAGGACTGAAGCCGCTGACTTCAAGCTTCGTGCACCTGAGCCGGGCCAAGCCGGCGACAAAGCTCGTATTCATGGAGGACACCGTCGCAACAGCCGGCGCCCTCCTCGCAATCATTGCCATACTGATCGCCCGTTTCACAGGGTTTGCACCGAGTGAAGGGATTGCATCCGTCATCATCGGTCTGATGATGTTCTATATCGTATACAGGGTATTCATGGAAAATGCAGCCGGTGTACTCGGTGAACACGACCCGCACATGGAGGAGCGCATTTCACAGATTGTGCTCCGCCACGACGCGATAGAGGATATCAGAAAACTGTTTGTTCTGAAGGAAGGGGACAACCTCCACGTCGAAGTGGTCGCAGAAATCGATCCGGACCTCACTTCAAGGGAAGTAAATGACATCCGCAACGAAATAGAAAAAATCATCATGGAACAGAAGCACGTCACGGATGTGAACATGGAATTCGAATTGAATGACGGCAAAAGGACATGGCCGGAAACGCAGAATGAAATGGATCAGAAACCAGGACAGGATGCATAATAAAAAGGATGGCGATTACGCCATCCTTTTTTTATTCGCCAGCCGGGTCTTCTGCACTCGGTTCAAGCGCCTCTGCGTCCTCTACATTTCCTTCGAGGAAATCATGGAGATACTGGCTGTTGGTCTCGAAGTCAAGATCGATGACATTTCCAGCGTGCGGAATATCAACGAACTGGTAGGTATTCTCCACCGGCAGCGTGAGGGTCTCGATGTTCTTGTCACTTCTTACGAGGAATGACGCCATCATCCTGTACATCTCCCCATTGCTCATGCTGGTATTGACGTGTCCCATGGCCGTTCCTGCAATTTTGGGCAGTTTGAAAATGTTGCCAACACTGAGAGCCTCATCCTTCAGTGCATTGATCACCTGCTGCTGGCGTCTGACACGGCCGAAGTCGCCTTCTGCGTCATGACGGAAGCGGGCATAGGCCAGAAGGTCCTGACCACCAAGCTGCTGCTCTCCCTGCTTCAGCTCCGTATCGATCTTTGCAGACATGTCCTTCTCGACATCTATGGTGATACCATTTCTATTGATGACATCAACGACCGATTCGAATGCCTGGTAGTCCACCACTGCATACTCCTCCACTTCAATGCCGAAGTTCTGCTCAATGGTCTGCCTGAGCAGCTCCACCCCGCCAAGCGAATAGACCGAATTGATCTTATAGCTCTGGTAGCCGGGGATATCCACATAAATATCGCGCATGAGAGATACCAGTTTCATCTCCTTGTTCATGAAGTCGTACTGGGCAAGCATGATGACGTCCGTCCGCTGGGTGCCATCCACCTCACGGTCTGCACCAAGCAGCAGAATATTCTTCTTGCCATCATTATTGTCATCCCCGTTGAATTCGAACGTCTCCTGCTCCACACCATTCTCCTCGGCAATCTTCAATCCCGACTGGTATGATAAGAACACGTAGAGGACCAGAGCGATGAGCACCGCCAGCAGTATGAGCGGAATGAGCGTCCGCTTCCTCATACGCTTCTTCTTTTTTATATTATTATGCTCCGGTCTTCCGGAACGTCTGTATTCATTTTCCATAATCATGCTCCTGTCATCTATATACCCAATCATTCTAACTGTTTTCCGCCGAATAATAAAGAAATTATATTGTCTTCATCCGGACAAGCATATAAAAAATTGTTATGGACAGGCTCCATATAGTAGAATATCCATAAGAAAAGAGGGATTGATATGATCAGAAAACTACTACCGCTCGCGATGGCACTGCTGCTGCTTGCACCGGGCCGGGCCGAAGCCGCTACAGAGTGGAATGAAGCGGTCACCGTATATGGTGCGGCGCTCGAAAATGATCCACAGCTCCAGGAATCCACACGTGAAATACTGGGCGCTGCAGAAAGTGATAAGGTCGCCTATGTCTACAGCGAAGACGTGCAGGAATATATCGGCATGAACTACAGCGATGATGTACTGAAGTCGAGCATACGCATCATCCAGCAGGACCAGGGATATGGACTCGATATCACCGTGGATGAAAGCATGGGGCAGATCACCCAGATCACTGATGAGACATACAAGAACGCACTGCTCACTTCAGGCATTACGGACGCACAGGTCGTGATTGGTGCTGCGCAGGACGTCACCGGCGAGAGTGCCCTTGCAGGCATCTACAAGGCCTATGAGGCCCAGGGCGAAGCCATAGATACCGAGCGTACACAGAATGCCCAGGAGGAGCTCGGCACCATCACGGAGATTACAGAAGAGAACAGCAGTGTTGCAGGATTCTCCCAGGAACAGCTCAACAAGATGATCACCGACATCAAAATCGAGGTCATCAATCAGGGCGGGAACCTGGCGGAATCGGAGATACGGAATATCGTCGATGAACAGATGGCGGCCAATGGTCTGGACGGCATTCTGACACAGGCGCAGATCGACAGGATCGTCGCTCTCATCGAACAGATACAGAATTCCGGACTCTTCCAGAGCGAAGAAGCGCAGGCACTGAAAGATAGCGCCCAGAATCTGATCGATCAGATCACTTCGAGCGATTCATTCAAAAATGCAGTCGACCAGGCGGAATCGCTGGGACAGGAAATCCAGGAATCGAGCGCCTGGGAATCATTCAGGACAGCCGTATCGAACTTCTTCGACCGCGTCGTCTCATTCTTCAGATCACTATTCAACTAGAAAAAGGGCAGACCTCATGGTCTGCCCTTTCATTTATGCAATCATCTTTCATTATCCCTGTAGGCGTATCTGTTTTCGCCCCATTCATCGACAGAAGTGAGGTCTGCTCTGATGTTGTTCGTCTGGAATACCGGATTTTCGCCACGTTTGAGCTGCTTCTTGTAGTCGGCTGCGACTTGCCAGACGACGTTGCTCAGACCGAATACGGCGACCAGGTTGGTCACGGCCATCAGCGCCATGAACAGATCAGCTGTCGCCCATGCCGTATCGAGATCCATGACGGAACCGACGAAGATCATGACGACCACGAGTATTTTGAATACGAACAGTAGCACACGGTTCTCCTTGATGTAGTATAGATTGCTCTGCCCATAGAAATAGTTGCCAAGAATGGAACTGTAGGCAAACAGCAGGATGACAATCGCAATGAATGTGGCACCGAATGAACCGATCTGCTCGGTCATTGCCATCTGTGTGACTTCGATTCCCTGCACAGCATCTGCACCAAAACTCAAATCGGTATACATGAGGATAAGGATTGCTGTCGCAGTACATACGATCATCGTATCGAAGAAGACACCAAGCGATTGTATGAGACCCTGTTTGACCGGGTGGCTGACTGCTGAGGATGCTGCTGCGTTCGGTGCAGAACCCATACCCGCTTCATTGGAGAAAAGTCCCCGCTGGAAGCCGTTGAGTATCGCAGCACCGACAGCACCACCGAATACTTCACGAATGCCGAAAGCATTTGTAAAGATTCTTCCAAGCATCGGTATGATCTGGTCGTAATTGATGATCAGAATGACGAAGACCACACCCAGATAGATGATGGCCATCACCGGCACAATATATCCGGTAACGTTCGCAATCCATTTCGCACCACCAAAGATGACCAGTCCGGCAAGGGCGGCAACGATGAGGCCGATGATCCACCGGTCCACATTGAAGGCCTGTTCATAGGCATGCGCAATCGTATTTGCCTGCAATCCATTGAACACAAAGCCAAAAGTGATGGTGATCAGAACGGCGAAAAGCAACCCCAGCCATTTCTGGTTGAGTCCCTTCTCCATGTAGTAGGCCGGCCCCCCGCGGAACCCGCCTTCAGCATCCTTCACCTTATAGACCTGCGCGAGTGTGGATTCGAAAAACGCAGTGGCTGCACCAAAGAATGCAACAATCCACATCCAGAAGATGGCACCCGGGCCACCGAGTACAATCGCAGTGGCTACCCCTGCGATATTTCCAGTCCCGACACGGGAAGCTGCACTGATAGTAAATGCCTGGAACGGGGAAATCCCCTTCCGGCCATCCGGCAGTGCTTCTCCCTTTTCCGTCAGCACATGGAACATTTCCTTGAACCATCTGAACTGGACGAACTTGGAACTGATTGAAAAATAAAGACCTGCGACGATCAGCAGTCCTATGAGGAAGTCTCCCCATAGAAGCGAGTTGCCGACTTCGACAAAAGTTTTAAACCATTCGGGTATTATCCCTTCAAAATCCATATTGCACCTCCTGAGATAATTTCCATTATATCATTGACGAAAGTGCTATGAAGAAAGAAATTGATTTTACTGGTTTCCGAGTGCCGGATTTTCAAAAACGACACTTTCCACTTCACCGAATTCATTCTCATCGACAACAAAGGAACCATTGGCATATTTGCCGCTGACACGGATGGATCTGGCATCGATATCAAAGCTTGATCCAGCCGAGAAGAGTGTCATGTCTATATTGTTTTCGATGAGGCGTGCGCCGATGATGCGGTGCGGCTTCGATTTGATTTCCTTGAGCAGCGTATTCCCGACCTGTGCCCGGCCGCCCGCTTCAAACGTATCGATGGCTGTGCGTTTCACTGCCCCCCGCTGGGTGACGGTCACAAGAAACTTCTCATTTGTGATGAGACCGGAAAATGCCAGGCTGTCATCCGCCTTGAGCTGTATTGCTCTCACGCCCTGGGCCTTCAGTCCCGTCGCATTGACATCGGACAGCGGGTACCTGAGGGAAATCCCTTTTTCCGTAACCAGCAGTACATCCGCTGCCGCATCGGCAAGCTCGACACTGATGACAACATCGTCCTTCTTGAGGTTGATGCCCGAGATCGGACGTCTGATGCGGGTTGCTTCATAGGCTTTCAGCCCGGTCTTTTTGATCTGCCCCTGTCTGGTCGTCGTCACAACGGAGACATCATCCCCGTATCCTTCAACGACGAAGGCCGCAACAGGCACTTCCTTCGCTCCGAGTCTGAAGCGGTTCGAAAGATGCTGGCCGTTATCCTTCCAGCGGATATCCGGCAGTTCATGCACCGGAATGATCATGTAGTTGCCGTGGCTCGTGAACACAAGCATATGCTCAAGCGTATGGGCCTGACGGACAAGCAGCACCTGATCGTCTTCCTTCATTCCGATCTCCTCCGGTGTGCTCGCATTATAGCTTCTCTGGCTCGTCCGCTTCACATAGCCTTCACGCGTCAGCGAAACGACCACTTCCTCTTTTGCGATGAGGACTTCCTTTTCGAGTTCGATGGTCTCTATCTCGTCCTCCACGGTGCTTTTACGTGGCGTTGCATACTTCTTCCTGATATCCCTGAGTTCCTTTTTGATCACCTTCGCCAGCTGCTTCTCATTAGAGAGGATGTCACGCAGCTGGTTGATGGTATAGTCCAGTTCATTGTGCTCCGTCTCAAGTTCCACGATGTCCGTATTCGTCAGACGGTACAGCTGGAGCATGACGATGGCTTCGGCCTGGGCTTCTGTGAAGCTGAAGGCCTCCACCAGATTCTCCTTGGCATTGCGCTTGTTGTCCGACTCCCTGATGACCCGGATGACCTCATCCAGGATGGACAGTGCCTTCATCAGACCTTCGATGATATGCATCCGGCGTTCGGCTTCCGAAAGTTCATGCCGTGAGCGGTTGAGGATGACCGACTTCTGGTGGGCGATGTAGCTCGTCAGTATCTCTTTCAGTCCGAGCTGCTTCGGCGCCCGGTCGCTGATCGCCACCATGTTGAAGGAATATGACACCTGCAGATCGGTCTTCTTGTAGAAGTAGTTGATGATGCCTTCGACATTCGCTTCCTTCTTCACTTCAACAACGATGCGCAGTCCTTCACGGTCCGTCTCATCCCGGACTTCGAGTATGCCGTCGACATTGCGGTCCGCACGAATTTCATCCATCTTTTTGACGAGGTTGGCCTTGTTCACTTCAAAGGGCAGCTCCTCGATGATGATGAGCGTCTTGCTGCCTCTTGTATCCTCGGTGCGCACCTTGCTGCGTACGATGATCTTGCCGCGTCCCGTCTCATAGGCTTTCCTGATCTGGTCCACACCCTGGATGGTGCCACCGGTCGGAAAATCAGGACCTTTGACGACTTCCATCAATTCCTCGACGCTTGTATTCGGCTTGTCGATCATCTTCAGTGTGGCATCGATGACCTCACCAAGATTGTGCGGCGGAATATCCGTCGCATAACCGGCGGATATTCCGGTCGAACCGTTCACCAGCAGATTCGGAAATTTGGACGGAAGTACAGTCGGCTCCATTTCCGTATCATCGAAGTTGTTGATGAACTGGACCGTATTCTTATTGATGTCCCTGAGCATCTCATTCGATATTTCGGACAGCCTTGCTTCTGTATATCGCATGGCAGCAGGCGGGTCGCCGTCGACACTGCCCTTGTTGCCGTGGATATCGATCAGCCCTTCGCGCATCTTCCATTCCTGCGACAGCCGGATCATCGCTTCATAAACACTGGAATCCCCGTGCGGATGATAGTTGCCGATGACGTTGCCGACTGTCTTGGCGCTTTTCCGGAACCCTTTCTCATACGTGTTGCCTTCCTTGTACATGGCGTACAGAATGCGCCGCTGTACCGGTTTCAGACCATCTCTGACGTCAGGGATGGCACGATCCTGGATGACATACTTGCTGTAGCGGCCGAAACGGTCGCCGATGACATCTTCAAGCTGCATCCGCTGGACTTGTTCAGTCATTCATTTCACCACTTTCTGCAAATTTCGTGACGTCGTCCTTGCCCAGTATGCTGTCTGCATCCTCGAGCGTGAAACTGACATTGGATTCGATCCACTTTCTGCGCATCTGGACATTATCGCCCATCAGCGTCGTCACACGCTTCAGCGACAGTGCTTCATCTTCCACCTGTACCTGGATGAGCGTACGTGTTTCGGGATCCATGGTCGTTTCCCACAGCTGGTCCGGCATCATTTCACCTAACCCCTTGTAGCGCTGCAGGTCGATATTTTTCCCCATTTCCTTCTGTGCCTGGACCAGTTCGTCTTCGGTCCACACATATCTGACGTCGGCTTTCTTCTTGCCGCGCGTCTTCAGCTGGAAGAGCGGCGGCATTGCAATATAGATCTTTCCTGCATCAAAGAGCGGACGCATATAATTGAAGAAGAACGTCAGCAGAAGCACCTGGATGTGGGCGCCGTCCGTATCCGCATCGGTCATGATGACGATCTTGTCGTAGTTCGAATCCTCCACATTGAATTCGGTACCGACACCGGCACCGATCGTATGAATGATGGTATTGATTTCTTCATTCTTGAATATATCTTCGAATCTTGCCTTCTCCGTATTGATGACCTTGCCGCGCAGCGGCAGGATGGCCTGGAATCTTCTGTCCCGGCCCTGCTTGGCGGAGCCCCCTGCCGAGTCACCCTCGACAAGATACAGTTCATTCTTTTTGGAGTTGCGGCTCTGGGCAGGTGTCAGTTTGCCGGACAGCAGCGTATCCTTGCGGCGTTTCTTGCCGTTCCTTGCCTCTTCACGCGCTTTTCTTGCGGTCTCCCTGACATTCCTTGCCTTGAGTGCCTTCTTGACGAGCTGGGTGCTGAGTGGCCCATTCTCCTCGAGGAAGTATGGCAGATGCTCACTCATCAGCGACTCCATGACATTACGGGCTTCACTGGTACCGAGTTTGCTCTTCGTCTGCCCCTCGAACTGGAGCAGGTTCTCAGGAATCTTCACTGAAATGACCGCCGTCAACCCTTCGCGGATGTCATTGCCTTCAAGATTCTTATCTTTGTCCTTCAGTTCATTGATCTTGCGTGCATACTCATTGAAGACACGCGTAAAGCCGGTCTTGAAGCCGATCTCATGTGTGCCGCCATCTTTCGTCCGTACGTTATTGACGAACGAAATCAGCGTTTCCGTGTACTGGTCGTTATACTGGAAGCTCACTTCAGCCACAATATCATTGTATTCACCCGAAAACATGACGACATCACCGATGGCATCCTTGCCTTCATTCAGAAAATTGATGAAAGCCTTCAGTCCATCATCGTACTTGAAAGTTTCCTCAAGCGGCGCTTCCGGGCGTCTGTCGGTGATGGAGATCTTCAGCCCCTTCTGAAGAAAGGCCGATTCGCGCATGCGCTCCATGATTGTCTCAAAATTGAATACTGTGCCGGACTTGAAGATTTCCCCATCCGGTCTGAAAGTCACTTCCGTCCCTGTCTCCCTTGTCTTGCCTGTCACTTCGAGAGGCCGGTCCAGCTTGCCGCCGTCCTTGAATGACATTTCATGGATCTTCCCATCCCGGAAGATCCTGATTTTCACCCATTCGCTCAGGGCATTCACCACCGAGGCACCGACACCGTGCAGCCCGCCCGATGTCTTGTAGCCGCCGGCGCCGAACTTGCCGCCCGCATGAAGCACAGTGAAGATGACTTCAGGTGTTGGTTTCCCTGAAGTATGCATGCCTGTCGGCATGCCGCGTCCATTATCCCGGACAGTGATGCTTTCATCCGGGTTGATTGTAATGCTGATCTCGTCCCCATGGCCATTGATGACCTCATCCACCGAGTTGTCGGTGATTTCATACACCAGATGGTGAAGCCCCCTATGGTCGGTCGAGCCGATATACATTCCCGGTCTTTTCCTTACGGCATCCAGACCTTCCAGTATTTGAATCGAATCATCATTATAAGTATTCTGTCCTGCCAAATCTGATATCCTCCTACAAACATACGTTCGTTATTTTTATCTCATGTTCTATTTTTATACAAAACCTCCATGATTGCAACCATAATCGTTTCAAATACTGAAATTAGTTTACATAATAATATTATTGTAAACTATGTTTTGTTATGCCTCATCAAAATTTTATGGTAAACTGTTAGTACCTGATAATAAAGGGGTTTTAAAATGGAAATGATCATAATACTCCTGGTGTTGAGCTATCTTCTAGGGTCCGTGCCTTTCAGTCTGCTTATCGGCAAATGGTTTTATAAAATTGATATTCGGCAGCATGGCAGCGGGAACATCGGAACAACCAATACTTTCAGGATTCTCGGAAAGAAAGCAGGTATTGTTGTTCTTCTGCTCGATATGCTCAAAGGTGCCATCCCGGTGCTTGCTGCAATGCTACTGGATCCGGATATGCATATTTTCATCCCTGGACTTGTCGCAGCCCTTGGTCATGTGTATTCGATCTTTCTTAAGTTCAAAGGGGGAAAGGCTGTGGCAACAAGTGGGGGTGCTGTACTTGCATACAACCCCATTCTTTTCATCCTGCTGCTGGCGGCTTTCCTGATCACATTGAAAATCAGCAAATATGTATCCCTTTCCAGCATGGTCAGTGCAGTGCTCTTCTTCATACTTTCGCTGATCTTCAGAGATCCTCTACTCATCGCTTTTTCTTTTATCATCGCTGTAGTAATTGTTGTTAGACATATCTCCAACATTAGACGTATAATAGACGGGACAGAAAGCAAGATTACATTCATGTAGCAGAAGGGATGATGAAAATGCTAGAAGTTACAGATCGTGCACTTGATTGGATGAAGGAAGAACTGGAACCAAACGCAGGACAGGGCGTCAATATCTATGTAAGATACGGTGGAGAGACACAGCTGAAACAAGGATTTTCCCCGGCACTGACGGTAGAGCGCATCCCCTCTGACAGTAAAGTATATGAATTTGAAGGACTTCAGATTTTCATCAAGGAATCCGACCTCTGGTATTTTGAAGATACAGAGCTGATCATTGATTCGGATGAAGATGAAATCATATTCAACAGCAAATAAGCAAAAGGCGCATCTCCTGATCAGGAGATGCGCCTTTTTAAGTTTCTATGCTTTGAGTTTGTTTCTGAGGACAAGCTGCAGGATACCACCATTGCGGTAGTAGTCGACCTCGACTTCGGAGTCGAAGCGTGCTTTGACTTTGAAGTCCGTCTTTTCTCCTGCTTCGTTCGTTGCGACAGCATCAAGGATATGTCCAGGCATGACATTTTCATCCACTTTGATATCAAATGTTTCACTGCCATCGAACCCGAGGGAGTCTGCGTCTTCACCATCGACAAACTGCAGTGGCAGTACGCCCATCATGACGAGATTTGAGCGGTGGATACGCTCATAGCTTGCAGCAATGACCGCTTTTACGCCAAGGAGATTTGTCCCTTTCGCAGCCCAGTCACGGCTTGAGCCCATGCCGTAGTCGTCGCCGGCGAGGACGACAAGACCTGTTCCATCCTCCTGGTACTTCATCGCTGCATCATAGATGCTCATCACTTCGCCGGTCGGCCAGTACGTTGTGAATCCTCCTTCCTTGCCGTCCGCTATCTTGTTGCGGATGCGGATGTTGGCGAACGTACCACGAAGCATGACTTCATGGTTGCCACGACGGGAACCGTAGGAGTTGAAGTTTCTCGGTGATACACCTTGCTCAATCAGCCATTTGCCGGCTGGTGTATCCTTGCCGATTGCGCCTGCAGGTGAGATGTGGTCGGTTGTGACCGAGTCTCCGAATTTGCCGAGTACACGGAGTCCATTGAGTGACTCGACCGTACCCGCTTCCGCTGAAAGGTTCTGGAAGAATGATGGATTCTGGATATACGTGGAATCCGGATCGAAATCATAAAGTGGGGCATCTGTCGTTTCGATATTATTCCAGATTTCATTGGCATCGAATACCTGCTCATACTCTTTTCTGAACAGCTCAGGGCTGACGTTGCCCATTACAGCATCTTTGACTTCCTGAGTGGAAGGCCAGATATCCTTCATGAAGACATCATTGCCCTCCTTGTCCTTGCCGAGCGGTTCATTCTTCAGGTCGATATCCACTGTACCTGCCAGTGCATATGCCACAACAAGCGGTGGAGATGCCAGGTAGTTCGCTTTGACAAGCGGGTGGATTCTGCCTTCGAAGTTACGGTTTCCGGAAAGTACGGAGCTCACGAGCAGATCATTTTCAGTGATTGCATCCGTAATTTCCGGGAGCAGTGGACCGGAGTTTCCGATACATGTTGTACAGCCGTAGCCGACAAGGTTGAAGCCGAGCTGGTCGAGGTATTCCTGCAGTCCGGAATCATCCAGATAACCGGTAACGACTTTGGAACCCGGAGCCAGTGAAGTCTTCACATATGCAGGGACTTCCAGACCTTTTTCCACAGCCTTCTTGGCGACGAGACCCGCACCGAGCATGACGTATGGGTTGGATGTGTTGGTACATGATGTGATGGCTGCGATGACAAGGTCGCCGGTCTTCATTTCAACGTCTTTGCCGTCTTTGAAGTTGACTGTCGCCGTCTTATCGAACTCGGCTTCATCAAGACCATGGCCATGATTGCCGCTTTCCGCTGTGACGGATTTCCTGTACTCTGCCTTCATGTCGGACAGTGTAATCAGATCCTGCGGACGCTTCGGTCCAGCCAGGGAAGGTTCGACAGTGGAAAGGTCCAGATCGACCACTTCGCTGTATACAGGTTCGTTTGCCGGGTCGAAGTACATATCATTTTCCTTGAGGTATGCTTTGACGACATCACAGTGCTCTTCACTGCGGCCCGTCAGTTTCATGTATTCAAGTGTTTCATCGTCAACCGGGAAGAAACCGCATGTTGCACCATATTCAGGTGCCATGTTCGCGATGGTTGCACGGTCGGCAAGTGGCAGTTCTGTTACGCCCTGGCCGAAGAATTCGACGAATTTGCCGACAACACCCTGTTTTCTGAGCAGCTCAGTGACACGGAGCGCCAGATCGGTTGCTGTTGCGCCTTCAGGAAGCGCATTGGTCATGCGTACGCCGACAACTTTAGGAACCGGGAAATAGGAAGGCTGGCCGAGCATGCCGGCTTCAGCTTCGATACCGCCGACACCCCATCCGAGTACACCGAGACCGTTGATCATCGTCGTATGGGAGTCTGTTCCGACAAGTGTATCGGGGAATGTAACGCGTGCATCGCCATCTTCTTTCACATGGACCACATTGGCCAGGTACTCGAGGTTGACCTGGTGGACAATGCCTGTTGCCGGTGGAACGGCCTTATAGTTGTCGAAAGCTTTTGTTGCCCAGTGCAGAAACTCGTAGCGCTCCTGGTTTCTTTCGAACTCGAGCTCCATGTTCTGTCTGAGTGCATCGTCGGTACCATAGGCATCGACCTGTACGGAGTGGTCGATGACGAGATCCACAGGTACTTCCGGGTTGATCTTCTGTACGTCGCCTCCGACATCATCCATTGCTTTTCTCAGAGATGCGAGATCGACAACTGCCGGTACACCGGTGAAATCCTGAAGGATGACACGTGACGGTTTGAATGGTACTTCTTTTCCTTCGTTATCACCCTGATCCCACGTTGCCAGGGATTCGATGTGCTCGTCCTTGATGACACTGCCATCATACTGGCGAAGTACTGATTCAAGAAGCACTCTGACGGAGTATGGCAGCTTGTGCGTTTCGGACATGCCGCGTTCAGTCAAAGTCTTCAGACTGTAGTAGTCGTAGTCCTTGCCATTGACGCTGAACGACTTTCTGGCCGCTTCACTAACATTTTGACTCATTTCTAATAGCCCCCTATCAATATTCCAGTCATATGACCGTTCATATCAATTGTATATCTTTACAATAGGGATGTAAACGAAACGCGACACGATTCGGACATGATTACGATACAAAAAAATGACCTATAGCGATAAGCATAACTTATCTTTATAGGTCATTTCGATAACTATATATTATTCTGTGCGTTTAATGGTTCTTCTGCGCCTGTTCCTTTTCGTGATCTTTCATCAGCTTCTCATACTCTGTGCCTTCATAGTCAGGCTCGTGAAGGAGATTCAATGACCTCTGCTCTTTGGCTATGTCCTTATAGGTCGAAACCATCATGAGTATCAGAATGATCGAGAACGGGAATGCCGAGATGATTGATGATGCCTGCAGTGCGGTCAATCCGCCGCCCATCAGCAGCACGACTGCGATCAGCACCTGGGCAACACCCCAGATCATCTTGACCTTGTTTGGTGGTGTCAGTGAACCATTTGTCGTCTGCATACCGAGCACAAATGTTGCCGAGTCTGCAGATGTGATGAAGAATGTACCGATCAGAAGCACTGCAACAATCGAGACAATCAGACCCATAGGCAGATTGCTGAATACTTCAAACAGCACGACTTCGGTCGCAAGATCTGCGTACCCGCCGTTTGTCATCTGGGAATCGATGGCAGTCACACCGAAGATGCTGAACCATAGGAAGCTGACAGCAGCCGGTCCAAGCATTACAGCAAGAACGAATTCACGGATGGTGCGACCCTTCGATACGCGGGCGATGAATATGCCGACGAATGGGCTCCACGCCATCCACCAGCCCCAGTAGTAGATTGTCCAGGAACCGAGCCAGGCACTCTTATCCTCATTCAACGGTGCCACATCATAGCTCATGCCGATGAAGTTGGTCGCCATGGAACCGAAAGTATCCGTCCACATGTTCAGAATCAGGACAGTCGGCCCAAGGACGAGTGTGAAGATCATCAGCAGTCCTGCCAGTATCATATTGGCGTTACTCAAATACTGGATTCCTTTTGACAGGCCGGACCAAGCACTGGCCATGAACAGCACTGTAATTATAGTGATGATGATGATCTGTACATAAATATTATTAGGGATATTGAACAGATAGTTCAGTCCGCCATTGATCTGTCTGACACCAAGTCCAAGGGAAGTTGCAACACCAGCAATTGTGGCGAATACCGCAATGACGTCGACTGTTGTACCAATCGGACCATCAACGTGCTTCCCAAGAATCGGTCTCAGAGTGCTTGAGATCAATCCCGGCTGGTTACGTCTGAACTGTGCAAAGGCAAGTGCCAGTCCTACAACTGCGTACACTGCCCAAGCATGGAAGCCCCAGTGGAAGAATGATCTTCTGAGAGACTCTTTCATTGCTTCGTCTGTTTCAGGTGCTGCTGTCGGTGGTGTAAAATAGTGGCTGATCGGTTCGGCAGCTCCCCAGAATACAAGACCGATACCCATGCCGGCACTGAAAAGCATCGCAAACCATGACAGGGTTTTGAACTCCGGTTTATCTGTCGGCTTGCCGAGACGAATCTGCCCCATCGGTGTAAATACAAAAATCAGACAGAAAGCGATGAAGATGGTTGTCAGCGATACATAGTACCAGCTGAAGTTGTTCGTAATGAATGCCTGCATGCTGCTTGTCACACTTTCGAAGCTGTCCGAGAAGAAAACCCCGTACAGCACAAGTGCTGAAACAATGACAAGCGCAATCCAGAAAACTGGAGTCAGCTTTGTTTTGCTGTTCTCATTCATGATATTCCTCCTTTTAGTTTATGTGATTATCAATTTACTATTTGTAATGAACCTTACAAAACAATTACTCATGTTAGCATATTACACATGGTCTGGCAAATTGAATTCCCGACTGTAACCGCTTAATCAGAATGAATTAATAAATTTACAGGAATATTACATTCATGATTGTGCCTATGTCCATATGTTATGATAATATGATATCTCACTTCAAAATCACTATATGACTACAGGAGGAACCCGACCATGTGGCAGGAATTCAAAAGTTTCATATTGAGAGGCAACGTCATCGACCTGGCTGTCGCTGTCGTAATAGGTGCTGCATTCAGCAAGATTGTCACTGCACTCGTTGAAAATATAATCATGCCGTCCATCGCCCTCATTTTCGGCAATACCGACTTTACGTCGGAATGGGCATACAGAGGCATTACATACGGTGTGTTCATCCAGGCAATTATCGACTTTCTCATCATCGGTGTCGCCGTATTCGCATTCGTCAAGGCAGTCAACGTGCTGACACAAAACAGACTCGTCAAGAAAGAAGAAGAAGTCGAGGTGGCAGAAGACGAGCAGGTTGTTCTGCTGAGGGAGATCAGGGACGCCTTGAAAAAAGATCAGACTGGGGCATAAAAAAACGTTCAGTCCAAAATTTTGATGGATGAAACGTTTTAGGGTGTAGACTGATGCCGGAAGTTGTCCAAGCAGCTACAGATGGAGACAAAGCCGCCCCCTCTGCAGACTGGATTAGTTCCAGTGTGTATGGAGGGGGCGGCTTTTTGTGCTGTTTTAATCGGATTTGATTGGGAGATGGACGAGCGGGGATGAAGTTTACTCGCTCACTTGCCATGGCGGCATCCGCGATGGTGAATTAACCCTCCAACTTGCCATGGTGACGCCCGCGATGGTGAATTAACCCTCCAACTTGCCATGGTGACGCCCGCGATGGTTAGTTGACGCCATTGCCACACCAATCCCATCCCCCAAATAAAAAGACTGCAGACGTGTCATTCTACAACGACTTTGTCTACAATCCGACACGTTCCGTCAAAATTTTGGCCGGAACGTTTTTTTATGAAATGCCGATGATGGTGGCGACGACCAGAGCCGCTGCAGCAATGACAAGCCACAGCACAGTCACTTTCCAGACGAACCTGACCCATTTGATATATGGAATTCCGGATACAGCGAGCACTCCCATCAGCGAAGCGGATGTCGGTATGATCGTGTTGGTGATGCCGTCCCCATACTGGTATGCCAGTACCGCAACCTGTCTTGATATGTTCTGCAGGTCTGCAATCGGCGTCATAATCGGCATTGTCGTCATGGCCTGGCCTGAACCTGAAGGGATGAAGAAGTTGATGATGACCTGTATGACCAGCATGCCGAGTGCTGTAATGGATGGTGGCAGGAAATCTAGAATGCTGCTCATGCCATGGATGACCGAGTCTATGATGACACCGGATTCGAGTACGACGACAATGGCACGTGCAAATCCGACAATGATTGCGCCATAGACGACAAGCTTCATGCCATCAATGAATGCATCAAAAATGTCATTGATCCTCATTCCGCCCACCAGTCCCGCAATCAGCCCGATCAAAAAGAAGTTGGCGGACAGTTCCGTCAGGAACCAGCCATACTGGAAGATGCCGTAGACATTGATGATGATGCCGAGAACGAATGTGGCAAGAATCATTATGTGCCGCTTCCTGAGTGCTTCGAAATCCATGACATCGTCCGTAAAGTTGACCATGCCCTTTTTCGATTCTTCATATACAAGACTCGATTCCGGATTCTTCTGCACCTTCTTGGCGTAGTGCATCACATAGAGGATCCCTGTTCCGAGTACCGCCAGATAGACGATGGTTCTGAATCCCCATCCTGAAAAGATCGTCAGCTCAGCGATCTGCTGGGCAATGCCGACGGTAAATGGGTTGAGCATGCCGCCGATGAATCCAGCAGCCGCACCGAGCGTCACCATGGCCGTCCCGACTATCGCATCATAGCCGAGTGCTGTAGCCAGTACGATGCCGACCGGAACGAATATGATTGCTTCCTCGGACATGCCTGTCGTAAAGCCGAGAATTGAAAATACAAGCATGATTACCGGAATCATCAGCTTCTCCCTGCCCTTCACTGCAACCATCACCTTCTGGATGGCCGCCTCGATGGCACCTGTCGCTCTGATGATGCCGAACGCGCCCCCTACAAGAAAAATATAGAAAATAATACTGGCACCATCTATCAGGCCCGTCGGAATGGCCTTGAAAAGTTCGAAGAAGGATACAGGGCTCTGCTCGACATTCGTATAGCTGCCCGGTACAACTTCCGTCCTGTCCCCCACTTCCACTCTTTCGAATTCCCCGGCCGGTATGACATAGCTCAGTGCCGCAGCGATGATGACCACCGCGAAAAGAATCGCATACGTATGCGGGAACCTGAACCCCGGTGCAGGTTCTTTCCTGGTATCTCCTTTATTCATATTATCTCTCCTAAAGAATTGATATTTCCATTATACAGATATTTCGAAACATGAAAAGACTGTATTATTTGAACTTTTCCAATTATTTGGGTAATTGCGGTTGCCATCATCGAATCGTGAAGTATAATTGAATAGAGATCTATTGAAAGGGGATTCAGAATGAAATACATAAAAATACCCCATGCATTCGTGCTGATATATGCCATCATTATTCTGGCGATGGTCATGAGCTATATCATTCCAGCTGGGGAATATGAAAGATACGAGAATGAAAACGGCACGCTTGTCGTTGATGAAACTTCATTCCAGTATACGGAACAGACACCTGTACACTGGACCGAAATCTTCCGCAGTGTTCCTGAAGGCATGACGGATGCCGCAGGTATCATCTTCCTTATATTCATCATCGGCGGCGCCTTCGGCATGATCAACGGAACAGGCGCCATCGAGGCGGGCATCAACAAGGTCGTCTCTCTGCTCAAAGATCGCGAAGTCATTCTGATTCCGCTGACGATGCTGATCTTTTCGTTCGGCGGTGCGACTTTCGGAATGGCTGAATCGACACTGATCTTCATTCCGATGGGCATCATGCTTGCACGCTCGCTCGGCATGGACGCCATGACCGGCATGGCCATGGTGGCGCTTGGTGCCGCTGCCGGCTTCTCGGGGGGATTCATGAACATCTTCACCGTCGGCGTGGCGCAGCAGATCGCTGAACTGCCGCTTTTTTCCGGCATGTTCTATAGGATCATCGTGCAGCTGGTGTTCGTGCTCATCGCGGCATTCTTCGTCTATCGTTACGGCAGGCGTGTCCAGAAGGACATGAACAACAGCTATGTCTATGGACTGGAAAGGACTGCACAGAACGAAACGTATGAATTCAAAGAGCTGACCATGAGGCATATTCTTGTACTTATGATTACATTCTCGGGATTCGGTCTGATCATATACGGTGTTGTGCAGGGCTGGTCCACCGGCACCGACCTGGCGGCCATATTCCTGGCCATGGGAATCATATCGGGACTTCTCGGCGGCAATTCGCCGAACGGCATCGCCGAAGATTTCATCAGAGGTGCAAAGGAAGTGACATTCGGTGCTCTGATCGTCGGACTTGCGCGATGCATCCTGCTCATACTGGAGGATGGCACCATCATCGATACGATCATCTTCTCCATCAGTACGATTCTTGAAGGCCTGCCCGCCTCAGTTGCCGCAGTCGGCATGTTCCTGACCCAGTTCATGATCAACTTCTTCATTCCGTCGGGATCCGGACAGGCGGCAACCACCATACCGCTCTTGGCACCGATCGGAGACATTGTCGGTGTCTCCCGCCAGTCCGTGGTGCTTGCCTTCCAGATGGGGGATGGACTTGCGAACTACCTTTTCCCGACATCAGCCATTCTGATGGCCGGGCTCAGCATTGCCAACATCCCTTATGAGAAGTGGTTGCGCTTCGTCTGGCCGATCATGCTTGTGTGGGTGATTGCAGGCGGTGCTTTCATGGTGATCAGCCTGTGGATCAATTACGGTCCCTTCTAGCATGAATAAAGACACTGGATCTTTCAGGATCCAGTGTCTTTATTGTTGTAGTATTGTTTGATTTCACTGATGAAGTAGAGACTGCCCGTCACAAGCAGCAGATCCCCTTCAAATGCTTCGATGAATGAGATATAGTCGGCCACCATCGACTTGTCGGGATGGTTCACTTTTTCAAATATATGCTCCTTGGACAGCGATTTTTGGAAATCGAAGTCCGTCACATGGAACGATGCTGCAATCTCTCCGAGCATATCCACCATATCGGACAGCGGTTTACCTTCGATGGCTGAGAACAGCACTGTAATTTTTTTATCACTGTACTGCCTTTCCATCGTTTCCACAAGTGCTCTCATCGATTCCCTGTTGTGTGCCCCATCGATGATGACAAGTGGATCGGTGCTCACAGTCTCGATGCGTCCGGGCCAGGATGTCTCCTCGATGCCATGGATCATCTTATTGAAATCAAGCACAGCTTTTCCTCGCTCATGAAGCTCGAGCAGCGCAGCAATGGCAAGGGAGGCATTCTCCTTCTGGTGTCTGCCCACCATGCCGAGCTTTATATCCTGAAAATCATAGTGCGCATACTGGAACTGGAATTCGCCGTTATTCGGCATGAGGATGATATCCCGATCGAGTTCTATGCCTTTCGCATCATTATCTTCAAGCACCTTATGGATATATTCGCGCGATACCTGATCCTTTACGCTGAAGACGAGTGGAATGCCGGGTTTGATGACTCCGCTCTTATCCTTCGTAATATCAAGCAGCGTATCCCCAAGAATACTCGTATGATCGAGTCCGATGCTTGTCAGCACCGTCATGATGGGCATGAAGACATTGGTCGAGTCGTGTTTTGCTCCAAGACCCGCCTCCACGATGACATAGTCGACCGGCTTCAGCGCACCGAAGTGGACAAACATCATCATGGTGATGATTTCAAATTCCGTTGCGGTTCCGAGCTCCGTTTCAAGCTCCATTGCTTCGCTTGCCGGCTTGACGATCTCGATAAGCTCGATGAGTTCACCATCCGATATCGGGCTGCCATCCACCGAGATGCGTTCATTGAACGTCTCGATGTATGGTGAGGTGAATGTGCCGACAGTATAGTCATTCCGGTTCAGTGCATTTCTCATATAGGACACCGTAGAGCCCTTGCCGTTTGTACCGACGACATGGATGCCGTTGATGTTCCGCTCAGGATTGCCGAGCCGCTCGAGCATCCATTCCATCCGTCTGACACCGGGTTTGATGCCGAATTTGATTCTTTCGTGGATCCAATCCAATCCTTCCTGGTAGTTCATGGCCTATCCCTTTCTTTTCAAGCTGTCAAGCCGTTCTGTGACCTCATTGTACTGGGCCTGATAGCCAAGCTGCTTCTCTCTTTCCTTTTCCACTACGTCCGCTGGTGCATTGGCGACAAACCGGTCATTGCCAAGTTTCCCTGCGACACGCTTCAGTTCGCCATCGAGACGTTTCTGTTCGTTCTCAAGGCGTGCAATCTCCTCCTGCATATCGATCAGGCCGGAAAGCGGCAGGATGACGGTTGCGCCATTGACCACATCCGCCTTGACATCCTCTTCCGTCGAAATTTCAGAAGCGATTTCTAGTGCACTCGGGTTGCAGAAGCGTTCGATATAGTGGCGGTTCGTCTCTATGATTTCACGTCTCGTAACATCTTTCACTTCAATGAATATGTCGATCGGTTTCGACAGTGGTGCATTCACTTCGTTTCTCGTCTGTCGTACCGACTTGATGATGTCCACAAGCAGTGCCATGCCATCTTTTGAAGTCGGATTGCTGAGGTGCGTATGCGCCTTCGCCCATTCGCTCGTGACAATCGTACGGTCTGCTTCAATCGCCTGGTATATCTCCTCAGTCACAAACGGCATGAACGGGTGCAGCATCTTCAGGATGCTGTCCAGTGTATGCAGCAGAACAGAGCGCGTCATCGCCTTCTCCGCTTCAGTACCTTCGGTCATCGGCACTTTGGCCATCTCGATGTACCAGTCGCAGAAGTCATCCCAGATGAAGTTGTACAGCAGGCGCCCCACTTCTCCGAACTCATAGTGCTCGGACAGCTGTGTCACGTTGCCGATGGTTTCATTCAGACGGGTCAGAATCCACTCGTCAGCGAGCGACTTCTCCCCTTCGAGACTGATATCGTCCATGCCGAAGTCCTCACCGATATTCATCATGCTGAATCTGGATGCATTCCAGATCTTGTTGATGAAGTTCCAGACCGATTCCACCTTCTCGTCGGAATATCTGAGATCCTGTCCCGGTGTCGATCCTGTTGCCAGGAAGTACCTCAGCGCATCTGCACCGTACTTCTCGATGACATCCATCGGGTCGACGCCATTGCCGAGGGATTTAGACATCTTGCGGTTCTGTTCATCCCTGACCAGACCATGGAGCAGCACATCGTCAAACGGCTTCTCGCCGGTATGCTCGAGGGAGGAGAAGATCATCCTGGCCACCCAGAAGAAGATGATGTCATATCCTGTAACAAGGACATTCGTCGGGAAGAACTTCTGCAAGTCCTCCGTCTCTTCCGGCCACCCCATCGTGGAGAACGGCCATAGCGCACTTGAGAACCACGTATCGAGGACATCTTCGTCCTGAACCCAGTTGTCGGCATCCGTCGGCGGCTCCATGCCGACATATATTTCGCCGGAGTCCTTATGATACCAGGCCGGAATCTGATGGCCCCACCAGAGCTGGCGGGAGATGACCCAGTCGCGGATATCGCCCATCCAGCGGCGGAAAGTGGAGTCGAAGCGTTCAGGGACAAAATTGACTGCGTTATCGGAGTCCTGGTTGTCCAGACTCTTCTTCGCCAGTTCATCCATTTTTACGAACCACTGCGTCGACAGGTAAGGTTCGACGACGGCGCCACTGCGCTCCGAATGGCCGACGGAGTGGACGTGCGGTTCCACTTTGATAAGGTATCCTTCCGATTCCAGATCTTTGACCAGTGCCTTGCGGCAGTCGAAACGGTCCATGCCTGCATATTTGCCGGCCAGCTCATTCATTGAGCCGTCTTCATTCATTACGTTGATGCGCTCGAGGTCATGACGCTCGCCGAGGACGAAGTCGTTCGGATCGTGTGCCGGTGTCACCTTCATGACACCCGTACCGAATTCCATATCGACATAAGGGTCCGAGATGATCGGCAGCTCGCGCTCCATGATCGGCAGTGTGACCGTCTTGCCGATATACTGCTTGTAGCGGTCGTCATCGGGGTGGACGACAATGGCCGTATCCCCGAGCATTGTTTCAGGGCGTGTTGTTGCCACTTCCAGATGGTTGCCATCCGGCAGCGGGTATCTGACATGATAGAAGTTGCCTTCAATCTCCTTATGGATGACCTCGATATCACTGAGTGCCGTCCGGGTTTCCGGATCCCAGTTGATGATATATTCGCCGCGATAGATCAGATCCTTATTGTACATGTCGACAAACACTTTTCTGACGGCCTTCGACAAGCCCTCATCCAGAGTGAAGCGCTCCTTGTCATAGTCGAGGCCAAGGCCGAGCTTCTGCCACTGGCTGCGGATGAAGTCGGCATACTCCTCTTTCCAGTCCCATGCCTGTTCGAGGAACTTCTCACGCCCGATATCGTGGCGGGAGAGGCCTTCTTCACGCATGCGCGCCTCAACTTTGGCCTGGGTCGCAATGCCGGCATGGTCCATGCCCGGCAGATAGAGCACTTCATACCCCTGCATCCGCTTCATCCGTGTAATGATATCCTGCAATGTTGTATCCCATGCATGGCCGAGATGAAGTTTGCCCGTCACATTCGGTGGCGGGATGACGATGGAGAACGGCGGCTTGTCAGACTGTGCATCGGATTTGAAATAGCCTGACTCGACCCACTTCTCATATTTACCTTCTTCTACAGATCTCGGATCGTACTTTTTGGACATTTCCATATAAATCTCTCCTTTTTTGGACAAAATAAAAAGCTTCCAGTCCATAAAACATAGGACGGAAGCTCCGCGGTACCACCTAAATTCAGCACGAATGCTGCACTTGGGATGATTAACGCTCATCAGACGTCAGCTCCTACTCGAATGTTCAGAACCGATCTCTGCAGACTACGTTCGTGATATACTTCGGCATGTTCACAGCCCCCACATGCTCTCTGTCACCCGTATACCACTACTCTTCTGCCATTCATCTATTTGCCTTGATTTCAATATTATGCGAACGTCTCGATGGTGTCAAGTCCCATCATGTGCATGCTGGCGCCGCTTCCTGTTTTTTCTGAGCAGCATATTGATCAGTGGTGCCACAATGAGAAGGATGAAAAAGATGCGGAAAATGTGGTAGCTTGAAATCATGGCGATATTGGCACCCATTTCAACAGCCACAATGATGATCTGACCGATACCACCGGGCGCTGCACTCAAGAACAGATCCGTAAAGTCATGTTCCGAAATGAGCAGAAATACCATGACCAGTCCCAATGTACCGATGATGAGCAGCATGTTCTGGATCAGCATCGACAGTATCAGCCGCTTGTTGAGCTGGTTGACAAGTGTCGATATCTGAAGGCCGATCCTTATGCCGAAGAACAGCTGGGCGGCATACATGAATGAAACATCGACCGAAAAGGTATAGTCCGTCACCACATTCCATGCGAGAACGACAAGCATTGGTCCGATCATGTAGGGTACCGGAAACTTCATCAGCGTCATGATGTAGATGACAGCGGGAATACCGAGCAGCATCCACAGCATGTCAACGGTTGCGACCGATGTAAGCGAAGAGGCGACTTCGTTTGTGCCCGTCAGATTACTGCCTGCAGTGAAACTCGCAATCAAAGGAACGAATATGACTACAAGTACAATGCGCGACATCTGGGTCAGTGTCACAAGCAGCAGATCCGCCCGTTTCTCCTCCTCAGCCATGACGATCATCTGGGACAGTGCGCCTGGAATCGAAGCAAGTACTGCGGTTTCCAGTGTACATCCGGTCATTCTCATGAAAAACCCGGCAAGAAGGAGGCTCAGTCCGATGATCAGGAGGGACAGCATGATGATCGTAATATAGTCTTCCGCCATATCTGCAAGCGTTTCGAGCGTGAACGTCGAGCCGATTTCAACTCCAATAATGATCAGCCCCAGATTGCCGAACCACTTCGGATAATGAAAATGGGTAGTCACCATCCTGTAGAAGACGACCGTCGCAATCATGGCGCCGAACAGCCATGGCATGACCATCCCTGCCCATTGAAGCAGAGCCGACAGGATGATTGCCGACAGAAACAGCAGGAACAGGTTGAGATATCTCATGGACGTCCTCCTTTCATAATGATTATTTCGGAATCCTAAATAATAAAATGCCATAGAACAACCCCGCCGAGTAGACTGCAGCGGGGTTAGTGTACATCATACTAGTTGGAGCTTTCTTCTTCTGTGGATTCTTCCTCAGTGGATTCCTCTGAGCCTCCACCTTTTTCAGTCGATTCCTCAGTGGATTCTTCGGACGCGCCACCTTCTTCTGCCTCTCCGCCATCTGCGCCGTCCGGCTGGGCATCGTCACTGCCTGAGTTGATATCCGCTTCTTCCTGATCGGCGCTACTGCCTTCCTCTTCAGTAGAACCTTCTTCGGTCGAATCCTCCTCGGTCAGTCCTTCGTCCAATGCTTCAGTCTCGCCTCCGGAACCATCTGATTCCTCGCCGGATGAAGTGGACGTGGAACCGCCCTCTTCTCCCTGACCGCCACTTACCTGCTGGATGATGAGCGGTACAATCAGCAGAACGAGAATGATGGGAATGATCCAGACAAGCGGATTCTTCTTGCTGATTTTCTTCTGCTCGATCATTTCTCTGTTCTGACCTTCGATGTAGACTTTATCTTCTTCTCTCTTGCCCTTGATGTTGCTGTCGTTGTGGGTTAATCGCTTATCTTTGTCATTCGCCATTCAAACTACCTCCAATTATCTGTTATCTTCAATTATACACTTTATTCTGTGAAAATAAACCGTATTTGGCAAGCTACCGCTGTACAGCACGCTCCAGTGCTTTTTCAAAAGCATCGACTGTCTTCTGGATGTCCGCTTCAGTGTGGCTCGTCGACAGGAACATGCCTTCAAACTGGGAAGGTGGCAGATAGACGCCTTCTTTGAGCAGTTCCTGATACAGGTGTTTGAACAGTTCAAGATCGCTTGTATTTGCACTGTCGAAATCCACGACCGGTCCTTCCGTCAGGAAGAATCCGATCATCGAACCGGCACGGTTCACTGTGATCGGCTGCCCTTTCTTTGCAAAGATGTCCTTCAGGCCGACTTCGAGCATATCACCGAGCTTGTTGAAGTGGTCATAGCTCTCAGGTGTCAACTGTCTGAGCGTCTCAAGCCCGGCTGTCATCGCCAGCGGATTACCGGATAGTGTCCCCGCCTGGTAGATGTCGCCGACAGGTGCGATATACTCCATGATGTCACGTCTGCCGCCGTAGGCACCGACAGGCAGGCCGCCACCAATCACCTTGCCGAGGCAGGTAAGATCAGGTGTGATGCCGTAATGGCCCTGTGCACAGTTGTAGCCGACACGGAATCCGGTCATGACTTCATCGAAGATGAGCAGTGTGCCGCTTTTCTCCGTAATGTCACGTACGAATTGAAGATAGCCTTCACGCGGCGGGACGACCCCCATATTGCCGGCAACAGGCTCCATGATCACTGCAGCAATATCGTCACCGAATTTGTCGAAAGCCTCGGTCAGGCTCTCTTCGTCATTGTAGGGTACTGTGATGGTATTTGCAGCTGTACCTTCAGGTACACCTGGAGAATCCGGAAGTCCAAGTGTCGCCACACCACTGCCGGCTTTGATCAGTAGGGAGTCGCTGTGGCCGTGATAGCATCCTTCGAATTTCAGAATCTTGTTCCTTCCGGTGAATCCGCGCGCAAGACGCAGTGCGGCCAGTGTCGCTTCCGTGCCGGAAGAGACCATGCGGATCATTTCCACAGAAGGCACACGTTCGATGACGAGTTCCGCCAGTTCATTTTCAAGCTCTGTCGGGGCACCGAAGCTTGTCCCCTTCTGTGCGACTGCAGTCAGTGCATTGACCACCCTGTCATCACTATGGCCGAGGATCAGAGGGCCGAAGCTCAAAACATAGTCGATATATGAATTGCCATCGACATCATACGTTCTCGACCCTTTGGCACGGTCGATGAATACCGGAGTCATATCGACGGATTTGAATGCTCTGACTGGGCTGTTGACACCCCCAGGCATGAGTGTTTTTGCTCTTTTATAGAGTGCTTCTGATTTTTCGTACATGATCATTCCATCCCTTCATCAAGCATTCTGCATATATCTTTTGCAAAATAAGTGATAATCATATTCGCACCTGCACGTTTCATGGAAACCATCTGCTCCATGATGACAGCTTCATCCAGCAGTCCCATGTCGACAGCCGTGCGTGTCATCGCATATTCCCCGCTGACATTGTAGGCGACGACAGGTACATTCGTTTCATTTCTGACATCCCGGATGATATCGAGATACGACAGCGCCGGTTTGACGATCATCATATCACAGCCCTCTTCAAGGTCGCTTGCAAGCTCACGCTGTGCTTCGAGACGGTTCGCCGGATCCATCTGGTACGTCCTGCGGTCACCGAATGATGGCGTCGAATCCGCCGCGTCCCGGAATGGACCATAGAATTTCGATGCATACTTGATGCCGTAGCTCATGATCGGAATATGGCTGAAGCCATTATCGTCGAGCCCTTTTCTGATTTCGGCAACAAAGCCATCCATCATATTGCTCGGCGCGATGATGTCCGCCCCTGCCTTCGCCTGGGAGACTGCCGTCCTGACCAGCAGTGGCAGCGAGCTGTCATTGTCGACATCCTGTGTATCCGGATCGATGAGGCCGCAGTGGCCGTGGTCCGTATATTCGCACAGGCATGTATCGAGAATGACCAGGATTTCCGGGTACAGTTTCTTTGAGATTCTGCACGCTTCCTGGACGACGCCGTGGTCGTGGTAGGCACCGCAGCCTTCCGGGTCTTTTTCATCCGGTATGCCGAAAAAGATGACCGATTTGATACCTTTGGCCTTCACTTCTTCCAGCTCCTCATGAAGACGGTTCAGGGAAATCTGAAAAACGCCCTTCATGGATGGCACTTCCTTTTTTATATCGTCGGATTCCACAACAAAAATCGGATAGATGAGGTCATCCTTTGTGACTTTCGTCTCCCTGACCATATCCCTCATGAATTCTGTTCTTCTAAGACGCCGATGTCTCTCGAAATTCATCTTAAACTCCTCCATCTATTCTATCTTCAAGCAGTTCTACCATTTCTTCCAATGTTTCCTTCCCGGGCTGTATGGACGCTACGCCATACAATCCGAGTGCATCTGCAGTCACCTGTCCGATGGCAACTACGGTAATATTCCCAAGATCTTGGGGAGTGAACCATTTCATGAATGCCTTGACTCCGGAAGGACTTGAAAATGTAATGCCGTACGGAGATTGTGCGAGCAGTGCCTGGATTTCTTCACGATACGCCTCATTGGCCACCGGCCGATACAGATCGAGCCGCTCCACAGCACACCCTGCCGCCACAAGATGGTCATGCAGCAGCGGGCGGGCCTCTCTACTTGCCGGGTACAATATGCGCGTACCGTGCCAGGCAGGAAAGTCTGCAAGGAACCCCTCCTGAGAGTAGTCCCCGGGCTCAAAATCAATTTTCAGCCCCTCCTGCTCAAGACGCTCACTCGTCTTTCTGCCGATCGTCGCCACCCTATCGAATTGGGCTTTCTTCATATGAGGCAGGAAATGCTGTACTGCATTGCGGCTCGTCAGAACCAGCCAATCATAATGGCACCGGAACACCGTCTCATCAAAAGGGAGCGCCTCTGTCGTGATGAGCGGCGTGTGGACAAGTGACAATACACTTGAATCCCTTTCGAATGCCCTGCTCTGGGTCATGATGACGATAGGTCTATAGTGTTTCATTGATGCGATCGATGATGTCCTTTGCGCCGATGCGCTCCATTTCATCTGCAACCAGATTGCCGAGTGCTTTCGGATCCTGATGGGATTTCTTTACGATGTACTGCTCGCTGCCATCTTCAGGCATGATCAGTCCGGTAAGGTAGAGTTCCCCATCTTCATAAGTGGCATATCCGCCGATCGGCACCTGGCAGCTGCCGTCCATGCGTCTCAGGAAAGTCCGCTCTGCTGTCGTGCAGGTTGCATCATCATCCGAGTGCACCGTTTTCAGCATGTCGATCAGTTCCTTGTCGTCAGAGCGGCATTCTATGCCGAGCGCGCCCTGTGCAATTGCCGGGATGAAGGACTCGGGATCAAAGTATTCTGCAACAATATCGTCGGACCAGCCCATGCGCTTCAGTCCTGCTGCGGCAAGAACAATTGCATCGTATTCTCCGGATTCCATCTTCTTGATGCGGGTGTCAATGTTGCCGCGCACCCATTTCACTTCCACGTCGTCACGCATCGCAAGAAGCTGTGCACTGCGCCTCAGGCTGCTCGTACCGATGACACTGCCGGCAGGCAGATCCTTGAAGGCCACATTGCCATTCGACAGGAAAGCATCCCGCTTGTCTTCACGTTCAGGCACGCAGGCGATGGTGAATTCCGGATCCAGCGCACTTGGGACATCCTTCAGGCTATGGATGGCCATATCGATCTCCTTATTGGCAAGCGCCTGTTCAATCTCTTTTACAAACAGCCCTTTGCCGCCGACTTTGGAGAGCTGCACATCGACAATCCTGTCCCCTTTTGTGACAATCTCCTTGATGTCGATCTCAACGTCGGGGAATTGTGCTTTCAGACTGCTGATGAACTGCTTGGACTGGGTCATCGCCAGATCGCTGCGTCTTGAACCTACGGTAAATTTTCTCATATTACTTCTCCTTTAGTAGCTCCAGAAATGAAAACTGGAAAGTTGTGTGATGAATAGGTAGTTCAGCATGCAGATGATGAAGATCACGATGTTGAACCAGGCGAAACGGTAGATGCTGCGTTTTATTTTCAGATGGACGAACAGTGCTGTATACAGCAGAATGACGAACAGTGTGCCGAGCACTTTGAAGTCCTTGAATATTTCGACGCCGTATATATACATGCCCCACTGGATGCCGAGGAAAATGCTGATCAGCATGGAGAACACACCAAGTATCAGTGTACGGATCATCGTCTTTTTGGCCGTCTCTATGCTGAAGAGTGAAAAGAACACGCGGTTGAAACGCTTCTTTTTCAGGTTATCATACTGGATGATATATATCACGGCATGCATCACCGAGATGAAATAGAGTACATAGGCAATCAGCGCAAGTACAATATGGATGATCAGCAGCTCGTTCATGATCGCCGACACTTCCGTCACCCTGTCGTAGGAGACTGGTGCAAATGTATAGACGGAGAAGAGTACAAATGCACAGAACACATAGAGTGCAAATGCAATCTCCGAATCGCTCCACCGGTAATGGATCAGCCCCGTAATGATGACGAGGGTCGAGAAGACATATATGCCCTCGAAAGTCGTCTGTATTGGAATGCGGCCCAGCGCCACACCGATATACATGAAAGTGGCGACCTGGAGCACTGCTGCAATGATGACAAGATAAAAGGAAACCTTTCTGGCAAGCCGATTCCTGAAAAACAGATCGTAGCTTAGCACAGAAAGGCTCAAAAAGTATAATAGTAGAATAAATTCATGACTGCGGAACATCATATCCATATGGTTTCCACCCTATTCGATTGCCAGCTCCTGCTTTCGTGCCGACAGTTTCTCCTGCTGTTTGGCTTTCTCCTGCTGCTTGACTGCATCGACTTCCTCTTCAATGCCGAAGAGCTGCATTATTTCGTCGAGTTTTTCACCGGCTTTTCTGTCTCCGGAAATTTCTTTAGTATAGATGATCGGATCCTTCAGCATCTGGTTGATGATGCTCTTCATATGCTTGGAGACGATTGTGCGCTCACGCTCCGTCATTTCCGGCATCTTTCTTTCAACACTCTGGAATGTCTCTTCATGGATGGACAGTGCTTTCGAACGCAGCGCCTGGATGACCGGTACGACACCGAGCATATTGACCCATTCTGTAAACTTGTCCATGCTCTCTGCAATCATACCTTCAATCTTGGCTGCCTCTTCCTGTCTGGTCGACAGGTTGGCATCGACGAGTCCCTGCAGATCATCGACATTGTACATGTAGACGCTGTCCATTCTGCCTATTGACGGATCGATGTCACGTGGCAGTGCGATGTCCATCATGATCAGCGGCTTGCCATTGCGTTTTGCCATCGCCACATCCATCACTTCTTCTGTAATGAGGTAGTTGCGTGACGCTGTACTGGATATGACGATATCCGTATCCGCAATTTCTGCTTCCAGCTGGTCCATGGACGCACTTTTCCCATTGAACTGGCCTGCAAGGCGTGCTGCATTCTCTTCAGAACGATTCAAAACCGTCACATTCCTGATTCCGTTGGAAGTCAGGTTCAAAAGCGACTGCTCTGCCATTTCTCCAGCACCGATGACAAGCACCTTGCGGTTATCGACACGTGAAAATATCTTCTTCGCAAGCTCCACTGCAGCATAGGAGATGGAAATCGCATTCTTCGAAATATCCGTCTCATTATGTCCGCGCTTCGCTACCGTAATCGCTTCTTTGAACAATTTATTGAAGATGGTACCTGTCGTATGCTCGGTCTGCGCCGTAAAGAAGGCGTCTCTGATCTGACCGAGGATCTGGGTTTCTCCGAGAACCATCGATTCCAGACCGGATGCGACACGGTAAAGATGCTCCACCGCTTCGTCACCGACTTTGATATCCGTAATTCTTTTTACGGATGCCAGATCCAGGCTGAACCAGTCCGCAAGGAACATCTGCGAATAGTATTTGCCTGTATGCACCTGATCACTGACTACATAGACTTCCGTTCTGTTGCATGTGGACAGAAGTACCGCTTCAAGTACGCTTTTCTGTTCTCTCAATCTATGCAGCGCCGGAATGATCTCCTCATCCTGGAACGCCACTTTCTCTCTCTCTTCCACACTTGCCTTTCTGTAATTCAGACTTAATGCAATGACATGCATCCGAATTGCCCCCCACTATCCTATTATGCCTCGTCTCTGGACACTTTCAATACTCTTATTTTAACAGATTATACATTCATAATCCATGTTGTGTTCTTATTTATACTAATTATTATTAAGAACTTTTTGTGAACAAACTACACAAATTTTGAGATGGCATCCATCACTTTCGGCATATTATTCTTATCCATGGATGAGAAGGGAATAATGATATCGTCCGGGTCGAAGTCGATTGCTTCACGTACGATCTTAAGGTGCTTTTCGACTTTGCTTTTCGATATCTTGTCCATCTTTGTACATATGATGATCACCGGTATTTCAAAGTGCTTCAGGTAGTTGTACATCAGTACGTCGTCTTCCGTCGGCTTATGCCTCAGGTCGATGAGCTGGATGACAGCAGAGAGCGGTTCCCTTTCGGCCAGATAGCTCTCGATCATTCTGCCCCACTGTTCGCGTGACTTCTTGGACTGCTTGGCATAACCGTATCCCGGTACATCGACGAATATGAACTGGTCGTCCATATTGTAGAAATTGAGCGTCTGTGTCTTGCCGGGCTTCGATGAAGTCCGGGCCATGTTCCTACGGCCTGCCACAGCATTGATGAATGAGGACTTCCCTACATTGGAACGGCCGCTCAAGGCGATTTCGGAAAGTCCGGTATTCGGATACTGCTCACTGCTGACAGCCGAGATGATGATGTCTATATTATTCGGATTGATTTTCATCGCTATCTTCCTTTCAGTAAAAAGAGCTGTCCAGAAATCAGACAGCTCTTTCATATATTATGCACTTTTACGGTTCAGGTGGATCTCTTCACCATTTTCATTGAAGAGCAATGGATCTGCTTCCTCTTCAATTGTTGCTCTTGTAATCTTCACCTTACGGATCTCATCGTTCGACGGCACGTTAAACATGATGTCCACCATGCGTTCCTCGATGATGGAGCGAAGGCCACGCGCACCGGTCTTTCTTTCGATTGCAAGTTCACTGATGGCATTCAGTGCATCCGGATCAAATTCCAGTTCCACGTTATCGATTTCGAGCATTTTCTGGTACTGTTTGACGAGCGCGTTCTTCGGCTCTGTCAAAATGGAGTTCAGCGCTGTTACATCAAGCTCTTCAAGATAGCTGATGATCGGCACACGGCCGATGAACTCAGGGATGAGTCCGTAGCTCTGAAGATCATCCGGGCGGACTTTCGACATCAGTTCATCCTTGTCATTCGCCTTGCCGGATGCACCACCGAATCCGATGACCTTCTCGCCGATACGTCTCTTGATGATTTCGTCCATGCCATCGAATGCACCACCGAGAACGAAGAGGATGTTCTTCGTATCGATCTGGATGGATTCCTGGTTCGGATGCTTTCTGCCACCTTGAGGCGGTACGCTTGCTGTTGTACCTTCAAGGATCTTGAGGAGTGCCTGCTGAACACCTTCACCGGAGACATCTCTTGTGATGGAAGTATTTTCGCTCTTTCTGGCAATCTTGTCGATTTCATCGACATATATGATACCCTGCTCTGCACGTTCAACGTCGAAGTCCGCTGCCTGGATCAGACGAAGCAGGATGTTTTCGACATCGTCACCGACGTAGCCCGCTTCAGTCAGGCTTGTTGCATCCGCAATTGCGAAAGGCACGTTCAATGTTCTTGCCAATGTCTGCGCGAGAAGTGTTTTACCACTACCTGTCGGACCGATCAGAGCAATGTTGCTTTTGGAGATTTCCACGCCATCTTCCTGGTTCTGGTTGATACGCTTGTAGTGGTTGTAGACTGCTACACTAAGCGCACGCTTGGCATTTTCCTGCCCGATGACATAGTCATTCAGCGCATCCAGGATTTCCTGTGGCTTCGGAATTTCCGTAAAGACCTGTGTCTTTTCGGATTTCAGTTCTTCTTCGATGATTTCATGGCAGAGCTCGATACATTCGTTACAGATATAGACACCGCTGCCAGCGATCAATTTCTTCACCTGTTCCTGATCCTTACCACAGAAGGAACAAGTTAGATTTGTGTCGTCTTCATTAAATTTAAACATATTCAACACCTCTTTTTTCATTCCTGTAAAATATACTAGATATCATCATCAAAATCAAATCTCCAGTTTATAATCGTTATAAACGAGGAGCTCTGCAGCATATCACCACAGAGCCCCTCGATATTGGAGTTCAGATTACTTCCGTTTTCTGTTGTCTACAAGTACATCGATCGCCTTCTGTACTTTCAGGTCTTCCTGGAGCATGGAGAGGTCGCCGAGTGTGGATTTGATGTCTTCCACGCTGATGCCGAACTGCCCACTCATCTTTTCGAGTTCCTTGTCGACATCTTCGTCTGCCACTTCGATATTCTCATCGATTGCGATCTGCTTGAGAACGAGGTTTGTGCGTACTCGTTTTGATGCGTCGTCCTTCATCTGCTCACGCAGTGCATTTTCATCCTGACCGGACAGTTGCTGGTACATTTCCATGTTGATGCCCTGCTGGGATAGACGCTGTTCAAATTCCTGAAGCATTCTGTCTGTTTCAGTTTTGATCATTGCATCCGGTACATCGATTTCAGCATTGTCGGAAGCCTGCTCGATGAGCTGTTCCTTCATTGTAACATCCGCTTCGTTCTCTTTTGCTTCCTTGAGGTCTTTTTCAAGCTTTTCTTTCAGTGCGTCTACGGAATCAACGTCCTGATCGAGTTCTTTTACGAGATCTTCGTCAAGTTCAGGAACCTCTTTGGATTTGATGCTGTTGACTTTGACTTTGAAAGTCGCTTCTTTACCCGCAAGCTCCTCGGCGTGATACTCTTCAGGGAAAGTGACCTTGATGTCTTTTTCCTCTTCGATGTTCATGCCGACAACCTGCTCTTCGAAACCTGGGATGAAGTTGCCGGAGCCGATTTCAAGCTCATAGCCTTCAGCCTGTCCGCCTTCGAACTGCTCATCACCAAGATAGCCATCGAAGTCGAGGTTCACAAGGTCGCCCTCTTCAACACTGCCCTCTTCCTTCACTACCATGTCGGCGTGTGATTCAAGCAGGCTGTCGATTTCCTTCTGAACGTCTTCTTCAGTTACTTCAGTGTCCAGTTCTTCTGCTTCAAGACCTTTGTATTCGCCGAGTTTGACTTCAGGCTCAACAGTCACTTTCGCAGTGAAGATGAGGTCTTTGCCTTTTTCCATCTGCTCGATATCAACTTCCGGCTGGTCGACCGGGTTGATGTCAGCTTCAGTCACTGCTTCTGTGTATGCTTTAGGAAGCAGGATATCAAGTGCATCCTGATAAAGTGATTCTACACCGAAACGCTTTTCGAACATCTGGCGCGGTACTTTACCTTTTCTGAATCCAGGAATGCTGACTTCTTTAGATACTTTTGCGAATGCTTCGTTCAGGGCGCCATCTACTTCCTTGGCTGGTACTGTTACTGTCAGTACTCCTTCGTTACCCTCTTGTTTTTCCCACTTTTGAGACATAATCTAATTCCTCCGTAAATACGTAATTTCAATTAACCAATATAGTATAACATATCACTTTTTTATATCCAACATTTGATTTCCGCGACAATGCTACATCATCGACCCTTCGACCTTGCGGATCCACTCGATTACCGATGCATCCGCTTCAAAGTCATGGTCCAGATTGAGCATGCTGAACAGTTCGCTCATATAGCCAAGATACAGCGTTTCATCATCAAATGGCGGGAAGATCGGATAGCAGTGGACCGCGTGCGACATCAGCATGCCCTCTGCCGCTTCTCTGAATTCAGGCATCCGGTTCTCCACCTCGTCCATAACAAGCGGCCTTACACCGCTGAGCAGCGGACTCTCTTCAAGTGTCGGCAGTTCGGCCGGCACCACTTCAAGCTGCGCATCCATCTTTTCAGCAACTACCGGTTGCCGGTCCTCAATGGTTCTCAGATAAAGCAGCATGAAAGTGAGGCATGTGTAATCCATCTCAGTGTTCATTTCTCCACGTACCAGATCCCTATGCCTGATATCCTCATTCTCAATGAGACCTCTGAGAAGTTCAATTTTCTCAAAGGATTGCATTGCCCTGTAAGCTTCAGAAGAGACAACAGGCTTCTCAACCTCCGGCGCATGCAGCCCCTCCATCTTTTCATCCATCGCACGCTTCGCCTCATGCCTGAATGCAGCGACATCAATCCGGAAACGCTGTGGAATATCCTCCTCCATGAGGTGGTCCGAGAACTCGATCACTTCAAAGTAGCGCTCCTGCTTGAGCAGCGACTTCAAAAGATGGTGCATGTGGACGTCGTAATTACCGGCACCCTCATTCATCTGCAGCAGTGCATACTCCATCACTTCATCGTGCCTGTCCTCATAGGACAGCGCTTCGTAGAACTTTTCCATGAAGGAGATCTCCGGTACCTGCTGATCGGAGTACATCCTGAATTTACTGATGAAACTGGCATAATCGCCATTGCGGTAGTCAAGATCCAGATCCCGCTCCATCTTCTGCAGAAACCTGCGGTGTGAGACGACCTTATCTTTCATAGGCATCCCTGATGATCAGTTCACTCCATGATTCATAAGGCGACCTTTCAGAGAGCTGACCATCTTTCTCCCAGATCAGTTCGAGCGTATCCTCTTCGTGGGACGCCACATCATTCTCATCGACCGTCACCTTGAACACCACACCGATATGGACCTTTCCAACTTCGTTGTCGTCATCATTGATCAAACCGACGATTTCGATGTCCTCGAGCTGCTCCTGGGAGAGGCCGACCTCTTCGGACAGTTCCCTCGCCGCATTGATGTAGAGCTTCTCTTCGATATTTGATGCTTCCGGCACATCATTCATATGACCACCGACACCGATCGACAGCATGCCATGCAGACGTGCCTCGCCGCCACCCGCCAGACGTTTGTATACGAGTGTCTTGCCATTATCGGATGAAATGATGACATAGCCGACCAGCTGCTTATACGAAGGATCCTCCTCCATGTCACCCCGGCGTTTGACTTCGAACTCGGAAAAAGTCGAAAGAATACTTTCATACCTTCTATCATTCATACCGACAAAACCATGGAAGGCATCTGCCTCATTATTAAAAAGAACATCCCTCGGTACTACGAGAATAGGTTCATCAAATTTACTCATGCGTATTCTCCTTTTTATAAATTCATTACAAGTTTATAGAAGGGAGCGGAGTTTGTAAAATGAAAAAGAGACAGCAAAGGGTAATTACTGACTCGATCTGATCAGATTGGTATCCACCTCAATCAGCTGCAGCTGTTCATCTCGTTTCAAGCTTGGTGATAGATCATGATGTTCGGAAGGACGAGGTATATCGTCGCCATCATCTTCCATGACAAGCAAATGACCTTCCAGGGCATCCTGTGCCATGAATATTGCATCTTCAATTCCCTCACCGAAAGTGATTGCACCTGGCAAATCCGGAAACTTTACATTATAGGCATTCTATTCTTTTTCCAGTACAGCATAGAAATGATACTTCATATTAATCGCTCCTTAACTCCCTATCAATATAAAAAACTGAAACTCTGCAGTTATATTAGTTGCAGAGTTCCAGAACAATAATCTGACTATATAACATTTTTGACGGAGCCGTTTCATCGCTGCGGTATATACGGCTGGATTGGTGTGTTGATTACGGATGCCGGCACTTCGATTGTCGTTCCCATCTCTATTTCATAAGGTGCGGACAGATTGTTGGCTGCTCTTAGTTCTTTTGCTGTCATGCCATAGTGTGAGGCGATCTCTTCCAGGGATTCGTCCGCTTTCACCTCGTGCGCATTCCTTATCTTCTCGATTTTGCACGCTGACTGCTTGTAGGTCGGCTGCTTCGAGATCGGGTCGACGAAGTCGTTGGTCAGGTTGTTCGCAGATTCCTTCTTCTCCAGGTTGCCGAAGTGGAAAGGTACAAACAGCAGTCCTTTCTGAACTGTCTCGCCAATCCGGGCGGGCACTTCTATTTCACCGCGCGGAGAGGAGATGCGGATCACTTCACCCTGGACGATTCCAAGTTCCCTGGCGTCTTCCGTATGAATCTCGACATAGTTGTTCGGCGCTGCCATATGTAGCATCGGCGCGCGTGCCGTCTTGGTTCTTGTATGCCAGTGCCACACGGAACGGCCTGTTGTCAGCCACATCGGATACTGGTCATTCGGCTGCTCGAACGGTGGCAGATGATAGGTTTCGTGAAGTATCGCCCTGCCTTCCGCTCCGATTTCCTGGAATTCCTCTTTCGACAGTGCGCGACCGGTAAACTGGTCCTTGCCGAATACTTGGACATCATCCACTTTTGTATGGAACTTGAAGTCGGAATAGAGTCTCGGTGTCCCTGTAGATTTCTCATCCGGTACAGGCCAGCGCATGCCGTTCAATTTTTCCAGACGTTCATAGGTGATACCCGTCATATCACATGGACGTCCCTTTGTTATGCCTTTGAATTCTTCAAAGCATTCTTCAGGCGTCGAATAGTCGACTAGCGGCTGTCCGTCCCTATCCTTGAATTCCATCCGCCTTGCAAAGTCCACCAGTATTTCAAAATCAGAGCGTACACCTTCTGGTGGCTCTGCTGCCTTCCTGGAAATGGTGACAGTGCGATCGGCATTTTCCATCGTCCCTTCCTTTTCACCCCACATGGCGACAGGAAGAATGACATCAGCGACTGCCGACGTTTCTGTCAGGAATGGGTCCTGTACGACGACAAATACATTGTCGAGTGCTTTCTTGATACGATTGCGATTCGGAAGCGAAACGAGAGGGTTCGTCCCGATATTCCAGAAGAAGCCGACTTCCTCCTTTTCAATATGGGTGATGATTTCCTCAATCCCTTTTTCCGGTCCGGCAGGGAGTGAATCCTGATCCACATTCCACAGTTGTGCCATTTCCTTCATGTGGACAGGATTGGTCGGATTCCGGTGCGCCGGATAAGTACCGACGCCACCTGCAGTACGGTTAGCGGATGAGCTTGGCTGCCCGGCTGTATGGAGCGGACCACAGCCCGGCTTGCCGATCAGACCCCGGATCAGATGGAAGTTGTTGATGGCAACACAGGCTTTTGTCGCCTCTGCGCTCTGGAAAGCACCCTGAAGTGTTGTGGAAACGAGTGAAGGCGTATCACACATCACTCTATAGAATTCCTTGAGCTGGTCTTCCGGTATGCCGGTGCTCTCGGACGTCTTCTCGAGTGTCCAGCCTTTGACTGATTCCTTCATCTTCTCGTACCCGACTGTATGTGCCTGGACAAAGTCCTTGTCTACCTTGTCCTGCTCGATCAGTTCATTGATCAGGCCGTTCATCAGTGGCAGGTTTGACCCTGGTTTCAGCTGCAGGTGCAAATCCGCTTCCCTTGCCGTCAGTGTCTTTCGCGGATCCACCGCAATGATGTATGGTTTTCCCGTTCTTACTTTACGTTCCATGATGCGTTCAAAAAGTACCGTCCCGGACTCCGCGACATTGTGGCCGAACAACATTAACGTATCCGCTTCATCGATATCGTCGAAGGAAGCCGGTGTACCGTCAGCCCCGAATGACTGCAGCAGCGCAAACTCGACCGTCGCAGTACATAGCCTCGTATTCGCATCCAGCAGGTGGGTCTGCAGTCCAGCCCTGCCCACTTTGGCGATCGTATAATAGTCTTCAAAGAACCCCTGCCCTGTGGAATAGATGCTGACACTGTTCCTGCCCTTCTCTTCAAGTGACTGCTTCGCCTTGTCCACGACCAGCTGCATCGCATCCTCCCAGCTCGCAGGCTCAAGTTCGCCGGACGCATTTCGAATCATAGGCGTCTTGAGACGATCCGGGGCATTATTGGCATGCCACTGGTTTTCACCCTTCGGTCCCAGTCTGCCCCGGTTGATCGGGTCATCACCATTCCCTTTTACACCTACAACCTTGTCATCCTTTACAGCAACATAGAGACCACAGCCGACCGAGCAGAGCCCGCAGGTACTGTATACCCATTTGTCCACTTCACCCTGGCTATACACATTCTGATCGATACGTTCATTTTTAAATGTCATCAGTTAACCCTCTCTTCCGGTAAGTAGAATGTCGGTATGAAATATTTCGTTGTCGACTCTCCATATTCTTCGTCCAACTTAGCCGCAATCTCGATCAGATCATCCTGCATTTCGTCCAGTCTTTCCTCCAATGATTTCATCAGCTCTTCTGAAGGCGTGTCATCTTTGTAGCCGATCCATCCCGTCGCACGTTTCCACTCCGCAAAATAAGGGTTCACTTTCTGGTTCGCATGGAACAGGGCAGAACAGTTGGTCTTGATATCCTTAAGCTCGGTTTTCCCTTCCTCGAATTCCTCTATAAGCCTATCCAGCATGTATTCCTGTTCTTCAAGACACTTACGAAGCAGCACGACCAGTGGGTGCTCGAACGGTTCAATGTCATCAAGAACCTTCCGATTATCTTTTTGGATGTCCGCAAATAGTTCCTCAAATTGATAACTCATCAGCCACGTCCCCTTTCCACAGTTTACTAGAAGATTCCCTCCATCTGAAAAGGCCAAACACTCCTTTGTATATACGAAGAAAGCTTCATGTGCCTTTCTTATTATCAAAGCGCCTGCAGTACATGAATTATTTCAATATGCTACCTGAAATAACGTGATACTCCAAAGGTATTCAATGTTTTCAAGTCTGTACATATATATATAAAAATATAATTTCATTAAGCATGTAAGCACCCATAAGCAGGTGAGCAATCTGAATTGTGAGCTGAAGGTTGATCCATGGCTCTTTATGCTTGATCAATGTTATTATATGAAGAACTTTTTACCGTGTTATAACTGTGTCAATAATCAAATCAACTGATCACCAGTAATTCTGGTGGTCATTTTTTTATGTATGGGGATCGGTTGGAATTATAAAAGATGGAACCTTCTAAGACACATCGTTTATAGGGTCCCATAAGTCAAGCAAGAAATTGATAGTAGAAATTCGTACATTATGGATAGTTTTGTGTGGATTAAAGTAGTACATTAGCAAACAAAAGTATTTTTCATAAAATGTCCACCCTACTTTATAAATAGGGTGGACGTTTATTATATTCTATTCACATGCATATCCATCTTTATCTCTATCCATCTTGCCTTGATATGCAGCATGTCCCTGGGCGACGCCATCTGGATACACCGTCTTAAGCTCAGTACAATTCTGGAAAAATTCAGTTGTTTGAGCAGGTTCGCTTGTTGCCGGCTCTGATGTCGCTGGTTCACTTGTGGCCGGTTCGCTTGTCGGTTCCGGTTCTTCGCTATTGAAGCCTTCCCCATCAGTGTTTACATAACCCGGTATGGACCATACACCAATCTGCTGATCTTTTGCTTTCTGTTCCGCTGCACGGAATTCTGACAGGTACCTTTGCTGCTCGTAGATGTATCCGACGCGTGCCAGACCTTCTTCGAGAAGTACCTCATGGACACTTGCATCATCTGCATACAGATACACAAGCTGTCTGTCATAATGGTCTGTCTTTGCTCCATCATCGTACTCGATGTATAGCTGATCTGCAGCATTCAGTAATTGTGTCAGCCGATCGGAAGCATCATGGCCATAGGGTTGAACTGGCTTGTTCGGGTGTACCGTTTCAGGCGTATCAATTAGAAGCAGTCTGAGTTTCAGTTCATTACCCTCATCATCAAGTACGTTCACTGTATCCCCATCAACAATCCTGTATAGGCTGACTGGGATAAGTCCTTCTTTTGGCGCAGCTTCTTTCTTCGCTTCTTCTTCAGCCTTCGCCGCTGCTGCCTTCTCTTCTTCGATCGACTTCTCTTTTGCAGCTTCCGCTTTTTCTATCGATTCTTCCTTGGCTTTGGCAGCTTCAATCGACTCTTCTTTCTCTTTTTCCTTCTTGGCTGCCTCTATGGACTCTTCTTTCTTCTTGGCTGCTTCGATGGATGCCTCTTTTTCTTCAGCTTCCTTAGCGGCTTTTTCTTCTGCTGCTTTTTTCTCTGCAGCATCCTTTTCTTCTTCTGTTGTCTCTTCTGTCGCTTCTTCAGTCAGCTCTTCACTTTCCTCATCCGCCAAAGCAGTCTGATTGGCAGGCTCTTCAACCTCATTTGGAACCAAAGCAAACATGAAGAACAATGCAAAACCTGTCGCAAACGCAATGCCTGCTCTCCTGAAATGCCTGCGGGAATTTTGCTTTTTAAACTTGGATTCCAAGCCTAAAGCAAGGAATACAAACATTACGATGGATACGAAGATCCACAGCACCAATGCCACGCCTGCGAGAGTAACGCCACTGCTCACCAGCCCCAGGAGAATGACAAGCAGACAGGTCGCTATGAAGGAATAAAGCGATGCTTTCCATGTACTATGATATGCCTCCCCTTTGTTTTCCTGGATGAATCCAAGCACGAATAGAGCGATGGTTGTAACCACACCTAAAAATATTAAAAATCCTACAATAGTTCCCACTGCTTCCCCTCCAATATATGCAATTTACATCATTTTACACCATTTAAAGCAAATTTGACATGGTTTTCTGATAATTTTACCAAATATAAGGAACTATTCTAAATTTAATTCTCTCGCTATGATTAACATTTCATCAATCTTTGAAGAAAAATAAAAACCCCGCAACCTTATGGTTGCAGAGTTTCAAAAAGCTACTTCTTAAGTTTTTACGTCCCAGGAGGGAGTCGAACCCCCGACCTACAGCTTAGGAGGCTGTCGCTCTATCCTGCTGAGCTACTGGGACATGATATGATGATAAAAAAATGAACCCCGTATATGGGGTTCTTTATAAACGTCCTGGGAGGGATTCGAACCCCCGACCGATAGCTTAGAAGGCTATTGCTCTATCCGGCTGAGCTACCAGGACCAATCGAACAAATACAATTATAATCAATTTTGAGGGTAAAAGTCAAACGTCTATTGAAAATTAATGATGTTTTATTACACCTGGGAGGTATAAGATTTTAAAACCTTCATCCTTTATATTCCCTTTTGAGCTGACGATACATGATGCAGTCGTGGAAATGGTCATACAGGAACTCGTAATCGGCGAGTATGCCTTCTTCCACGAACCCCAATTTCTCGGGCAGTGCACGGCTTCTATAGTTGTATACGCCGCATATGATTTCAATGCGATTGAGTTTCAGGGTATCGAAACCATAGGACACGAGATGGCTGATTGAACGGCTAGCAATGCCCTTCCCCTGGGCACTCTTGGTGAGCCAGTATCCGATCTGACCCCGGCTGCTCAGTGAAACAATTTCATTGTAACCGCACATGCCGACGAATTCGCCTTTATGGAATATGCCGAGCTGCAGACCTGTCCCATTATCGATGATCTCCTGCCAAGCCTTGATGATTTCAATGTAATCCTCAGCGCTTTTCATGTAGTCGACCCATGGCAGCCATTTTCTGAGATGACTGCGGTTCTGATCCACTGCATCATAGACGATTTCATAATCTTTCTGCTGTATTGCTTTCAGTTCAATTTCTGCATCGACTTTAATGATCACCATAACACTTTCCTTCTATATGATTGTTGTTGAACTCGAATACTCATGATGGGCTGTTGGAACTGATGATTTTCTTTCTGACTTCATTGTCGATGGTGCACGACATCTTTTCGTTCAGGCGATATCGATTTCTGGCAACGAAACGGTACAGTGCGTTGCGCCAGCATACCGGAATGACCTTCAGCCCCCGAATGGCTCTGACTCTTGTGGTATCTGCCAGAACTTCGATGATGGCATCGGAATGCAGATACATATCATCCGAGTAGTAGACGACAGAATCGATATGCGCAGGGATGATGCCGTCGAGTGATTTTATGGATGCGAAACGCAGTATGCCCTTACGGTCGAGCCGGGTGATGATTTTTGCGAATCGGTTGCAGATGATGCAATCGTCATCGAAATAAAGTATATTCATAATTGATCCTCCTGGATTATGGCCTGCACGAAAGGAGCAGCATACATATGAAAAGCCCTGTCAAAGTTTACTTGGCGACCTATTTCACCATTCTCTCCATACTCTACCTGAGCATCCGGTACACGACATTCGAAATGCGGCCTGCCATATTCATCGTTGCATCCATCCTGCTGATCGGCTCGACTGCGGCTGTCATGCGATCCCGGGATGGGCGCGGCATGATGGCGTGGACCATCCTGTGCCTTACAGCCGTCATGCTGCTGACTTTTCTAATAAAATAGACCAGGTGCACCCTGGTCTACAGTGTATCCAAATCGACTTCCCGCAGTACTTTATGATCCCGACCGAGGAAAGTGACAACATTGCTTGAAGTGTCGAGCACTGCATAGGACTCCACCAGTTCACCTTTGGAGTTGGAGATGCTGCCTGGGTTGATGCAGTAGATGTCCCCGACCTTCTCGGCCTTGGCCACATGGGAATGGCCATAGAATGCATACTTGGCATTGTACTCACGGGCACGGTCGGCAAGTACTTCACGGTTGTTCTTGATGTCATAGTAATGACCATGTGTATAGAAAGCCTGTGCTTCCTCACTATAGCCTTCAACCGGATAGCGGCTGTCATTGTCGACGTTGCCTGTCACACGTTCGAAGTGTGCCATTTCAGTGTCGTCATAGCTGAGCTCACTATCACCGAGGTGGATGTTCAGATCCCCGGCATTCCTGCCGAATGCTTCATAGCCTATGCCATGTTCGCCGTGGTTGTCGCTCACAATCAATATCTTCATTTCTGTCACCCCTCATTATATCGTATGAGTACGTTAAAGACTTCCTTATCCTCCATCAGACGATCGAGTGCATTTCTTCTATGACTTATTTCCCCTTTTTCTTCGGTACTAATCATGCCGAGCAGCCTGCCATCTTCTGTTCTGAATAGAGGATCGTAGCCAAAACCATGTTCGCCCTTGGGTGACTCGAGTACTTCGCCATGCAGTTCACCGATATATGTCCTTGTCTCCATACCCGGGATGGCGAGTGCGATAGCACTTGTAAAATGGGCCCGGCGGTCACTCACTCCCTCAAGTGCAGAGAGCAGTTTTCTGTTATTATCTTCATCTGTCGCATCCGTTCCTGCATATCGGGCAGAGTAGACGCCGGGCGCACCATCCAGTGCATCGACGGATAGACCGGAATCATCGCTCACAACCGGCATATCGAGTGCTTCGGCAGCGGCTTCGGCTTTCAGCCTCGCATTGCCGGCGAACGTGTCTTCCGTCTCTTCGACTGAAAAGTCAGGCAGAATCTCCTTGATGCCGATAATATCATGATTCGGGAAGATTGCTTTGAAATCATTGATCTTTCCTTTATTGCCGCTGGCGACTACGATTTTCACCATACTGTTCCTCCTTCAGCTCAACTTGCTCCAGACTGTATTCGATGAAAGGCATCCAGTCTTTCAGTATATATTCGAACCGGTTGGTTTTTCCATTCACTATCATCAGATGCTCTGGTTTCGACTGGGGAGATGCATGCTGCCTGAGCATTGTCAGCATCGCACTGACCTCACGTGCAGTCTCATATCCGGAGTCGATCACTTTTTTCCTGCCATAGAAATAGTCTCTGATCTCATCAGCCAGCAGCGGATAGTGAGTACATCCGAGGATGACTGTATCGGCCTTCGTATCTGCAAGATGCTTCAGCGTCTGGTGCAGTACAACACGTACCACCACCTTGTCCTTGTATCTCAGCTCTTCTACAAGCGGAACGAACTTGGGACATGCGGTACTCTGTATTTTGAACCGGTGGTTGATCTGATGGATCGCTTTCGGATAGGCATTGGAAGCGACCGTACCTTCAGTAGCCAGCACGATGACATCCTGGTTCGAACTGCTCTGTATGGCACTACGTGCGCCAGGATTGATGACACCGATGACGGGTATATCATATCTCTTCTCAAGAATATGCAGTGCGGCTGCTGTTGCCGTATTGCAGGCGACCACCAGCATCTTGATGCCCCGGCTGACAAGATGGTCGGCAACCTGCAGCGTAAAGCGTGTGACTTCCTCCATGGAGCGGCTGCCGTAGGGACACCGGTCGAGATCTCCGAAATAGACGATCGATTCATCCGGCAACTGCCGCATGATCTCCTTGGCAACCGTCAGTCCACCGACGCCTGAATCCATGACACCGATCGGCCTATTCATCGCTTCTTTTTTCACTTTCATGCAGTATCGATTCCAGAATGCCGGGCAGCATGTCACGCTCTTTTGGGGACAGATGGTCCGTTATTTCAGATATGTATGAAACACGCTTTGCGATGACTTCCTTGATGATCTGAAGCCCCTTGTCCTTCATCAGTACAAGCACGATACGCTTGTCCTTCTCGTACTTCTGTCTTTCTACAAAACCGCCGTTCTCCAGCTTATCGACGATATCCGTCGTCGTGGAGTGCGCCAGATCGAGCCTGTTCGACAGCTCGCCGATTGTAATGCCGACCTTGTCATCCACCCACTGCAGGGCCACGAACTGCAAAGGGGACAGTTCGTATTTCTTAAGGATCTCCCGGCCATGACTTTTTACATGTGCCGATATGTACCGTATTGATTTTTCTATGGATATGATGGATTCTCTATCGCTCATTGACCCCAGTCCTTCTCGATTATTTCCTCTATTATAACGTAATTGAAAACAAAAAAATAGGAAGAGCAGCGCTCTTCCCATTACAGTCTATTCCACTTCGTGGTCGCTTCCGAAGAAGGACTTGAACATATGGAAACTTGTTTCCCTCTGCATTGCAGCAATGGAAGTTGTCAAAGGGATGCCTTTCGGGCACGCTTTGACACAGTTCTGAGCCATACCGCATTCGGCGACACCACCTTCGCCCATCAATGCATCCAGTCTTTCATTCTTGTTCATGCTGCCTGTCGGATGCAGGTTGAACAGTCTGACCTGACTGATTGGTGCTGCACCCATGAACTTGGAACTGTCGTTGACGTTCGGACACACTTCAAGGCATACACCGCACGTCATGCATTTTGACAGTTCGTATGCTGTCTGGCGCTTCTTCTCAGGCATGCGCGGTCCAGGACCCAGGTCATACGTACCATCGATCGGCACCCATGCCTTCACACGCTTCAGGCTGTCGAACATGAATGAACGGTCGACCTGAAGGTCTTTCACAATCGGGAAAGTGGACATCGGTTCGAGCTTCACCGGCTGGTCAAGCTGGTCGATCAGTGCAGTACACGACTGGCGTGCACTGCCGTTGATGACCATGGAACAGGCACCACAGACCTCCTCGAGACAGTTCATGTCCCAGGTTACAGGTGTCGTCCTCTCACCTTTTGTATTGACTGGATTCCTCTGGATCTCCATCAGTGCGCTGATGACATTCATGTTCTCACGGTAAGGGACTTCGAATTCTTCCCAGTACGGTTTTGCATCTGTATGTTCCTGACGCTTTATGTTGAACTTTATCATTTTCTCACTCATCTATTTCTTAGCACTCCCTTCAGCCTTTTTCGAGTAATCTCTTTTACGAGGCGGGATAAGGCTTATATCGACATCTTCGTATTCGAAACGCGGTGCTTCGAGTGGACCTTCAAAATATGCTTTTGTCGTCTTGAGCCATTCTTCATCATTCCGTTCAGGGAAATCAGGTTTGTAGTGTGCACCACGGGATTCGTTCCTGTTATAGGCACCGATTGTGATGACACGTGCAAGCACAAGCATATTCCATAGCTGGCGTGTAAAGAATGCAGCCTGGTTGCTCCACTTTTTAGTATCATTGATGTTTATCCGCTTGTAGCGGTCCATGAGTTCGACAATGCGCTTGTCTGTTTCGAGCAGCTTGTCATTGTGGCGGACTACTGTAACATTGTCCGTCATCAGTTCGCCAAGCTCCTTGTGGATGACGTAAGCGTTCTCATCTCCGTCCATGTTCATTATACCATCAAACTTCTCCTGCTCGGCCTTTACATGCCTGTCGTAGACGGAATCGTCCAGATCCTCATAAGTGGAATCAAGACCTTTGACATACTGGATTGCATTCGGTCCAGCGACCATGCCGCCGTAGATTGCAGACAGCAGGGAGTTCGCTCCGAGCCTGTTGCCGCCGTGCTGGGAATAGTCGCACTCCCCTGCAGCAAACAGCCCGGGAATATTCGTCATCTGATCATAATCCACATACAGGCCGCCCATTGAATAGTGGACTGCCGGGAAAATCTTCATCGGCACCTTGCGTGGATCGTCACCAGTGAACTTCTCATAGATTTCGATGATGCCGCCGAGTTTTACGTCAAGCTCATGCGGATCCTTATGGGAAAGGTCGAGGTACACCATGTTCTCTCCATTGATACCGAGCTTCTGGTTGACGCACACGTCGAATATTTCGCGTGTGGCGATATCACGCGGTACGAGGTTTCCGTAGTCCGGATATTTCTCTTCGAGGAAGTACCATGGCTTGCCGTCTTTATATGTCCAGATACGTCCGCCTTCTCCACGCGCCGATTCACTCATCAGTCTGAGCTTGTCGTCGCCCGGTATCGCTGTCGGGTGGATCTGGATGAACTCTCCATTTGCGTAGATTGCGCCCTGCTGGTATACAACAGATGCTGCAGATCCTGTATTGATCATGGAATTGGTGGATTTCCCGAAGATGATGCCAGGGCCGCCTGTCGCCATGATGACCGCATCCGACTTGAACGTCTGGATGTCGGCACTTGTAATCTCCTGCGCTGTAATTCCGCGTGCACGGCCCTCGTCATCGAGTACTGCACCGAGGAATTCCCATCCTTCGAACTTTCTTACCAGACCATCCACTTCATAGCTTCTGACCTGCTCATCCAATGCATACAGAAGCTGCTGTCCTGTCGTTGCACCGGCGAATGCCGTTCTATGGTGCAGTGTGCCGCCGAATCGTCTGAAGTCGAGCAGACCTTCAGCTGTCCGGTTGAACATGACACCCATGCGGTCGAGCAGGTGGATGATCTGTGGTGCCGCTTCGGTCATTGCCTTGACCGGCGGCTGGTTGGCCAGAAAGTCCCCACCGTATACCGTGTCATCAAAGTGGATTGCTGGAGAATCGCCCTCACCTTTAGTGTTGACCGCTCCGTTTATTCCACCTTGCGCACATACGGAGTGGGACCGTTTTACCGGCACAATCGAGAACAGGTCCACCTCAGCACCTGCCTCAGCTGCTTTTATCGTTGCCATCAGTCCGGCGAGTCCGCCACCGACAACGATGATTTTATCATTAGCCATTCTGTCCACTCCTTATTAGATAAATGCCAAAATTGCCTGTATACCGATGAAGCTCACTACGACGAAGATGACGCCGGATACATAGCTCATTATGCGCTGTGATCTGTCGGACTGAGTAAAGCCCCATGTCACCATGAATGACCATAGGCCATTCGCGAAGTGGTATACCGTCGCGATGATGCCGATGATGTAGAATACCAGCCATGCCGGGTTTGAAACAATCTGATGGACCATGTCAAAATCCACTTCTGTTCCAAAGAACACCTGTACCCGCGTCTGGTAGACGTGGATGGCGATGAATATGAAAGCAATTACACCGCTGACTCTCTGCAAAAGAAACATCCAGTTTCTGAATGTACTGTATGTACCCACATTATATCTCGCAGTGAAAGCAATATAGATGCCGTATATACCATGAAATAGAATCGGGATATAGATTACAAATATCTCCAGAAATAGTACAAAAGGCAGGCTGCCCATGATTCCGGCGGCAAAGTTGAACGCCTCTTCACTGCGGGTTGCAGTGTGGTTGACCAGCAGGTGCTGAATAAGAAAAACCCCTAGTGGTATGACTCCAAGTAAAGAATGAAGACGTCTGATTGCAAAGCTTGAATCTTTTTTCGACACTCGAATTCCCCCCTAACTCTCCAATGAAATAAGTTTACACAAGAACCATTTTACTCCCAAGGTATACATAAATCAAGGCGACCCGGTAGGTTATGCTAAAAAATATTGAGAAAATTCAAGCGCGTGATATCAGGCGTTAAGCGCTTCCAGTATCCGTTTCGCGATTGGAGCCGGGATGCCGATTTCCGTAAAGTCCTCAACCTGCTTTTCGCTCATTCTTTTTATCGATCCGAAATGGGTCAGCAGCTTCTGTTTGCGCTTTGGCCCCACTCCTTCGATATTATCCAACCTCGATGTGACGGATGTCTTGCGGCGGGTGTTCCTATGGAAGCTGATGGCAAACCTGTGGACTTCATCCTGTATCCGCTGGAGCAGATAGAATTCCTGGGAATTCTTCTTCAAAGGGACGATCGCTGCCTGGTCCCCGTACAGCAGTTCAGCAGTCTTGTGCTTGTCGTTCTTCGCAAGTCCTGCAACGGGTATATCCAGTGACAGTTCGTCCAGCAGGACGGACTTGACCGTATTCATATGGCCGACTCCACCATCCACAATGATCATATCGGGCAGAGGCAGCCCCTCTTTCCGCACACGTGTATATCTGCGTCTGACCGCTTCCGCCATCGAAGCATAGTCATCCGGCTGGGTGACCGTCCGGATCTTGTACTTGCGGTAGTCCTTCTTGCTCGGCTTCCCGTCGACGAAAGATACCATGACGCTGACCGGGTCGACCCCCTGGATGTTCGAGTTGTCGAATGCCTCTATGCGGACCGGTGTCTCGATGTTGAGTGCTTCACCGAGGCGCTCGATGGCACCGACGGTGCGCGCCTCATCCTTTTCGATCATTTCAAATTTGTTCTCAAGGGCGATTTCGGCATTTTTAGTTGCCAGATCGACCATCTCCCGCTTCTGCCCCCTTTTCGGCTGGAGCACATTGACCGGCAGGTACTCGTCGATGATTTCCTGATTGAGACCATTGGCGATATGCACTTCTTTTGGCAACAGGTTGGATTTCAGATCGTAGAACTGAGCGATATATCTGAAGAATTCCTCCTGCACATCGTCGTTGATCGGAAACATGTCCGCCTTCTTTTCGATCAGGTTGCCGTTCCTGATCAGCAATACGGATACAGCCATCCACCCTTTCGACACACTGAAACCGAAGCAGTCCCTTGCGGTGACATCCTTCGTCATCATCTTCTGCTTGTTCATCGTCGCCTCGATATGCCCGAGAAGATCCCTGTATTCCTTGGCCTTTTCAAACTCCAGGTTTTCAGATGCCACGGCCATCTTGTCCTTGAGCTCATCGACGATCTGCTTCGTTTCGCCATTCAGGAAACGGGTGATGCCATCGATCATCTCCCTGTACTGTTCGGCCTCGACGTCATAGACACAGGGGCCAAGACACTGGCCGATATGATAGTACAGACACAGTTTATCCGGCATCGTATTGCATTTGCGGAGCGGATAGATGCGGTCGAGCAGCTTCTTCGTCTCATGCGCACTGTACGCATTCGGATACGGTCCGAAATATGTACCTGTTGATGGTTTGACAGTCCTTGTGACGATCAGTTTCGGGTGCCTTTCCTTTGTGATCTTTATGAAAGGATAGCTCTTATCGTCCTTGAGCAGGATGTTGTATCTCGGATAGTGCTTCTTGATCAGATTCAGCTCGAGGAGCAGCGACTCGACTTCGGAATTGGTCACTATGAAGTCGAAATCGACAATTTCCTTGACCAGCCGCATCGTCTTCTCATCGTGCGCACCGGTAAAATAGGATCTGACCCGATTCCTCAGGTTTTTGGCCTTGCCGACATAGATGACGATACCATGCCGGTCCTTCATCAGATAGCATCCGGGTTCAGTCGGCAGTACCGACAGTTTAAGTTTAAGTTCTTCCATAGCGATCCCTCTACATTTATATTATAAAAAAGCCGCCCGAAGGCGGCTGTCTTTTAATTATGCGTGCTTTTCAATAAGTGAAACAAGCTGTTCCTTCGGCTGGAAGCCGACAACTTTATCAACAGGCTCGCCGTCTTTGAAGAGGATGAGTGTTGGAATGCTCATTACTTCGTATTCGCTGGCAGTTGCCTGGTTATCATCAACATTCAGTTTGGCGATGTCCGCTTTACCGTCCATATCCTGTGCAACTTCTTCAAGTACAGGAGCAATCATTTTACAAGGTCCGCACCATGGTGCCCAGAAGTCCACCAGTTTAAGTCCGCTTCCAACTTCTTGTTTGAAATTCTGATCATTCACTTCTATTATTGCCATTTGAAATTACCTCCATTGTGTTGATTATGCATCAATTATATCATGCAAGCGTATAAATCCTCAATCTTACTGCCTATGCAAAAAACATCAGGTAGATGATGCCGCCGAGAAACATGGCGGTACCCACCGCAATCAGTACTTTCGCAAGCTTGTACATATCAAAATTATCCATCAGACCACCTACTTCATTTCGACTACAGTGACACCGAAGCCGCCTTCGCTCGGCATGCCGCCTCTGAATGATTTCACTTTAGGGTGTGTCCTCAGGAACTGCTGCACACCCTTCTGCAGCGCGCCCGTCCCCTTGCCATGGATGATCTCCACTTCGTTGTAGTTCGAGAGCATCACCTGGTCGAGGTACTGGTCGAGCTTGCGGAGCGCCTCTTCATAGCGTTCTCCCCTGAGATCGAGCTCCCTTTTGACGGATGTCTTGTTGATCCTTCTCGATACGGTACGTTTCGGCTGCTCCTTCTTGCGCTTCTTCACTTCGTCCATGCCGACCTTCATTTTTATGATACCCATCTGGACGGTGACTGAATCATCCTTAACTTCGAGCACTTCACCCTTCTGTCCATATGACAGGACGTCCACTTCATCTCCCGCAGAGATCTTCTCTTTCTTGGTGGCGCGCTCCTTCTTCCGGATGTCTTCCTGGTAGTAGCTGTCGGTCAGTGCCTTCTTCTGATTGATGAGCTCATGTTCCTGGATGTCGGCACCGAGTTTCTTCATATCCTCAAGTGTGCGGATGACTTCATCGGCACGCGTTTCCGCTTCCTTGATGATGCGGTTGGCATCTACACGCGCTTCCTTGCGGAGCTTTTCTTTGTATGCTTCGTAGTCTGCCACCTGAGTATCGAGACTCGAATGAAGTTTCTCAGCATCCTTCAGAAGCCTTTGTGTTTCTTGTTCATTGTCCTGCGCTTTTCTTGTATGCCGCTCGAGTGCAGTGATCATTTCATTGACATCCTCATTATCTCTGCCGGAGAGGTTGCGTGCGCGTTCGATGACATCTCCATTCAGTCCAAGCTTATTGGAGATCTCAAACGCATTCGACTTGCCGGGTATGCCCATGAGCAGACGGTATGTCGGAGACAGGGTCTCCACATCGAATTCGACACTCGCATTCAAAGTATCTTCTCTCGTATAGCTGAATGACTTCAACTGTGGGTAGTGCGTCGTCGCAACGATTGTTGAACGCTTCGCAAGCAAGTATTCAAGAATACTGATGGCAAGTGCAGCACCCTCTTCCGGGTCTGTCCCGGCACCGAGCTCATCAAGCAGCACAAGGCTGTTTTCATCCGCTTCGTCGAGAATGCCTGTAATGTTTGTCATATGGCTTGAGAAGGTGGACAGCGACTGTTCGATCGACTGCTCGTCCCCAATATCGCTGTAGACCTTCTCGAAAAGACGGAGCCGGCTGCCGTCACGTGCCGGAACCGGAATGCCCGACTGGGCCATCAGTACACTGAGGCCGATCGTCTTGATGGTGACCGTCTTACCGCCTGTATTCGGTCCGGTGATGATGACAGCTCTCGTCTCCGCATCCATCATGATATCGTTTTTCACCACTTCATCCTCTGGGATAAGCGGGTGGAAAGCAGCCGGGAGGTGGATGCCGCCCGTCCTTGCCACTTCTGGTTTTGAGCCTCTGATTCTAGCACCGTACTTCGCCTTCGAGAAGACCATATCCATATGATGCAGTGCATCATCCGTCATCGACAGCTCGGAGCCGACTTCCGCCACCTCAGCCGAAAGCTGGTAGAGGATGCGCTCCACTTCAGTCTGCTCCTCATCGCGCAGTCTCTGGATCTGGTTGGTCATCTGGACGACTGCCATCGGTTCCATGTAGACGGTCTGTCCACTCGATGATATATCATGGACAATGCCGCTGAATTCACCCTGATGCTCCACTTTGACAGGGACGACATACCGGTTGTTGCGCATCGTGATGATACTGTCGGACAGCTTCTTCTGATTGGATCCGCGAATGATGTCATTCAGCCGATCCCGTATTTTCCCTTCTTCCGAACGGATCCTTCTTCTGATTCTGAGCAGATCTTCCGATGCATGGTCGAGCACCTGGCTGTCGTCCACCGTCTCCGTAATCCTTCTGTACAGAAAATGAATATCAGGCAGGCCGTTGATGTAGATCGGCAGGTAGCCAAGTGCGACCTCATCGTCCTCAAAGTCATTGAAGACACCACCGAGCATGTGCTTGCGGTTCAGCATGGATCTGATTTCATTCAGTTCCTGTACTCCGAGCATGCTGCCGATTTCTGCACGTCTGACATGCTGCTTGATATCGGTGATTCCGCCGAGCTCGACCGCCTTGTATCTGAGCATGGTGGACGCATCATCCACTTCGTTGATCATCTGCAGTATTTCATCCAGATCCGTCGACACGATGTCGTGGTCGATCATCTTTCTCGTCTTTCCGCTTTCAGCAAAAGCTGACAGCTGGGCGAGTATCTTATCGAACTCCAATGTATTGATTGTTCTCTGATTCATTTTCAACCCTCTATTTCCCTTTATTGACCCACTCTCTGAAATCTTCCCTTGAGAATGTATTGATCACTTGATTCTTCTCGATCAGACCCTTCTGCAATGTTGCTGTACCATACTCCATGAATTCAAGATGCCGTGTATGGTGGGCGTCCGTATTGACTGTCAGCATCAGCCCTGAATTCCTGATGACGGATGAAGACAGGTCGAGACGCCTTGGATTGGCGTTCACTTCCATGACTGTATTCGTGTCTTTTGCCATCTGGATCAGCTTTTCGAAGTCTACCGCATAACCCGCTCTACCACCAATCAATCTGCCTGTCGGATGGGCGATGTGGCGGACATATGGGTTGTTGCATGCCGATTCGAGGCGGTGCATGATCTCATCCTCCGTCTGCTGGAAACTCGAATGGATGGCAGCGATGACGTAGTCCAGTTCCTTCAGCATATCATCGGAAAAGTCCAGTGTGCCATCCTTCAGAATATCCATTTCCGTCCCTGAATATATGTCTATTTCAGGATATTCCGGTCTCAGTTTCCTGATCTCTTCAATCTGCTGCCAGAGGCGGTCCTCATCAAGACCATTGGCTACACGCAGACTTTTCGAGTGGTCTGTAATGACCATGTATTCATACCCTTTGGCAACGCAGGCTTCGATCATTTCGCGCACTGAATACGCACCATCACTGTATACCGTGTGCATGTGCAGATCGCCCCTTATGTCATCCAGTGTGATGATATCGGAAACATCGATATCCGTCTCTTCCCCGGTCTCCCGCATGGCAGGTGCAATATAGGGCAGGTCGAAGTGGGAGAAGAAGTCCGCTTCCGACTCGAATGTCAGAAGATCATCCCCTTTTTCCACACCATACTCACTGATCTTTTCACCTCTTGATTTGGCAATCTGGCGCATCTTTACGTTATGTTCCTTCGAACCGGTGAAGTGATGCAGTGTCGTGTGATACGCTTCAGGTGTGACAAAGCGCATGTCGACACCGATCTGATCCAAATCATGTTCGACGACGACGGACAGCTTGCGCTCACCCTTCGCCACGACATCCTGGACAAACGGCAGATTGATGAAGGTTTCCGCCACGTCGGCTGCATTATCGGTCTGGACGATGAAGTCGAGATCCTTGCTCATCTCCTTGTAGCGCCTTGCGCTGCCGGCGATATTGTATCTGTCGACGCTCCTGATCTCGTCCAGTGCCGCTTCGATGATGCTTCTGAAGCTTTGGATCTTCTCGATCGGGTACTTTTCTGGACGGGTGAGAAGCTCATCGATCGCCTTGGCGATATTTTCCTCGGTCTTCTTGCCGAATCCGCTCAGTTCGCTCACCCTCCCCGCCTCACATTCCGCCTTCAGTCCCTCCAGCGTGACGACACCGAGTTCCTTATGCAGCTTCGCAATCTTTTTCGGGCCGAGTGTCGGCAGCTTGAGCATCTGGATAAGCGATACAGGTACAGATTCCTTCAGTTCGTCGAGCACCGATGATCGGCCGTTCTCCACATACTCGCTGATCACATCATTGACGCCCTTGCCGATTCCCTTGATTTCCGAGAAATCGTCGATTTCAGACAGCGATCTCGGGTCGCGTTCGATGGCGCCGGCGGCCTTGCGGTAGGCAGATACCTTGAATGGATTTTCAAGCGAAAGCTCCATATATGTTGCGATTGTCTCGAGCAGATTGATAATATCTTTTTTTGTCATATTGACCTCCAAAAAAAGAGCCATATCTCTATGACCCCGTTTTTAACCATTCTATGAATTTATCGGAAATGATGAAAGTATTGTCCATCAGGAAGCGTGCAAGTCCTGAATTTTCGAGAGTTGTCTGCACGTTCTCGAGCGGCAGTACGGTTGCCATGAAGAGAATGACGACCAGTATATAGATCATCTCTATCAGACCAAGTGCTGTTCCAAGTATGTCGCCTGTACGTCCGAATGCATCGACCTGCTGAAGATAGTCGAAAGCACTGACAATCAGCTGGATGACAATCTTGGCAACGACGAAGATCATGAAGAATGCCACCATCTTGTAGAAGCCGAGTTCCGCGTTGTCTATTTCCGGCAGGAGCGGATTTGAAACCGTCTGCGCCGTCGATGGGTAAGGCATGATCATATCGAAACGGGAGGCAAGTCTTTCGTAGTTCAAGGCAGAGATGATGATGGCCGAAATCGTACCGATCAGATGAAGGAGCTGCAGTATGATGCCCCGACGGTATCCGATGACCATTCCTATGATGAGCAGGATCAATATCAGCAGTGTCATGATATCAGTTTCCCTGCTGGTCCATTTCTTCCAGCAGCGCTTCGTGCTTCTCAGCCAGCTTTACGTATTCATCCATGACGTTCACTGCTGTAAGCACTGCTTTCCTTGTGGTATCAAGCCCTGCATTCTTCATACCTATTTCCCTGATCTTATTATCTACAAGTCCTGCAACATACCGTATATGCTCAGGGTTGTCTTCTCCAACCAGCGTGTACTGCTGGTCATTTATTACGACAGCAATGCGGTTTTTATATTGTGCCATCTGACATTGCCTCCCTATCCAAAGTTTCAGCTCTTATATGTTATCATTAATTTATTATACTTATCCACTACTGGTTACACAAGTATATGCATACGAAAAAACACAAAGGAACGAGTAATTATGAATTATGATATGTTGAATACAATCGGCAGCGACGAGGCTGGCGTCGGTGACTATTTCGGCCCGATGACAGTATGCGCTGCCCACGTACCGAAAGACAAAGTGGCCCTGCTGCGTGAACTCGGCGTAAAGGATTCGAAGAACCTCTCGAACGGCACCGTCGATCGTCTGGCTCGGGACATCATCCATATTGTGCCCTACTCCCTCGTCGTACTGGACAATCCTTCCTACAATAGGAAGATCGATGAAGGCTGGAACATCGTCAAGCTCAAGGCGGTGCTGCATGACCACTGCATCAGAAATGTCTATGAAAAGCTTGAGGCCGATGACCAGAAAGCTGTCGAAGCCATTGTCATCGACCAGTTCACAACAGAGAACGCCTACCAGAAATATGTACCGGAACCCTTTCGGCTGGATCTGATCCACCAGGAAACGAAGGCGGAGTCGAAATCCATCGCTGTCGCCTGTGCCAGCATTCTGGCCCGGAGCAAGTACCTTGAGCAGATGGACAATCTCAATCAGCACCTGAAGACCGAAGTACCGAGAGGTGCCAGCAAAAAGACGGACCAGTTTGCGGCACGCCTTGCCGACAGGCATGGCATGGACTACGTTGATAACCTGACGAAAAAACATTTCAAATCCAGACAGAAAGTCATGGACCTGGTTGATCAAAAAAAGAACAACAGATAGAATTACTATTGAGATAGTAGGAATTATCCTTTAGTATTACATTAACCACAAAGCAAAAGGAGAATACGCAATGCCAAAGATGAATGTTGAAAGCTTCAACCTGGACCACACGAAAGTCGATGCGCCCTATATCCGCCTCGCCGGAAAGAGTAAAGGCGAGCATGGGGATGTCATCTATAAATACGACATCCGCTTCTGCCAGCCGAACAAGGAGCATATGGAAATGCCGGGTCTGCACTCCCTCGAGCATCTGATGGCCGAAAATATCAGAAACCACCACGATAAGGTCGTCGACCTCAGCCCGATGGGCTGCCAGACGGGATTCTATCTGTCTGTGCTGAACGATGATGACTACGACCATATCAGCAGTGTCGTCGAAAGCACGCTGAACGATGTGCTCGAAGCTCGGGAAGTGCCTGCCTGCAACGAAGTGCAGTGCGGCTGGGCGGCGAGCCATAGTCTCGAAGGCGCCAAGGAGATTGCTCGGAAAATGCTATCCGGAAAGGACAGCTGGGATATCGTATTTGCCGAATAGCCAAAAGAAAAGGCGATCACAATTTGATCGCCTCAGACTGTAGACATAGTCATTGTAGAATGACATGTCTGCAGTCTTTTTTTAGGGTGGGATCGGGTGTGGTGGGGTGTGGTGATGTCGCCAACTCACCATCGCGGGTGCTGCCATGGCAAGTTGGAGCCCCAATTCACCATCGTGGGCGGCGCCATGGCAAGTTAGAGCGCCAACTCACCATCGTGGGCGCTGCCATGGCGAGTTAGAGCGCCAACCTCATTCCTACTCGCCCACCCCCAAACAAACCTGATGAAACCAGCACAAAAAGCCGCCCCTCCACACACACTGGAACAAATCCAGTCTGCCAGGGGCGGCTTCGTCTCCATTCATAGCTTTTTCAACGGCGTCCAGCATAGTCCGAAACCCTAAACTCCGACCTCGAAACGCCATTGACGATCAGAGAAATAAACCGTCGATGATTTTATAAAGTTTGTGGTCGACTACTGTTTTTTCAAACATCTCATGCCATTCAATTCCACGATATTTCCGATTTTCGCAACTTCTATTTCTACTACCTCAGGCAATCACATTGTGATCGCCTTTTTTCTATCTGATCTGTGCTCCGTTTGCTACTAGTGCTTCCAGTACTGGTGTGTGCTGCTTCTCGATCTCCTCATCCGTCAAGGTGTGCTCCTTATTCAGATAAGTGAGTCTGAGTGCCACGGATTTCTTGCCCGCTTCCATGTTATCCCCTTCATAGACGTCAAAGACGAATACGTCCACAAGATGCTTCCCAGCTGCTGTTTCGACAGTACGCACGAGTGTGTCGGCAGCAACCGTCCGATCCACAACAAGCGCAATATCCCGTGTGATGGATGGATATCTGGAAAGCTGGTCATAGAAGATGTTGCCCTGCTTCACCGACAGCAGGCGATCGAGATCAATCTCGAATACCGCTGTCCGATCGAGATCATTCTGCTGGGCATATTTCGGGTGCAGTTCCCCGATGGTTCCGATGCGCTCATTATCAAGCAGCACATCTGCTGTTCTGCCAGGATGCATCGTATCGAATCTTGATGACTGCTCATATCGGATGCTGTCCCCAAGACCAAGCTTGGCGAACACACTTTCAACAATGCCTTTGGCTGCAAAGAAATCTGCCGGCACTTTTGTGCCGAGCCAGTCGGTGCGGTTCATTTCACCCGTGATGACACCTGCAAGCATTTCCCGTTCTTCAGGGAGGACACCAGTCCCATTCGACTGGAATATACGGCCGATCTCATAGAACTGGACATCCTTCTGCTGGCGATTTCTATTGTAGACCACATTATCGACAAGATGCGGAATCATGCTTTTTCTGAGCACCGCATGGTCTTCACTCATCGGCATCAGCAGTTCGACTGTACCTTCCAGTTCATTGAACTGCTCCGCTTTCTCGCGGCTTGTCAGCGCATAGTTGATGGCCTGGGAAAGGCCGAGCGACTCGAGCTGATGGCGGATGGTGCGTGTCTTCTTCTGTTCATCCGTCAGTTTGCCTGATGTGGTGCTGGTATCGGGCATGGACGAAGGCAGTGCATCATAACCGTAGATTCGTGCCACTTCCTCGGTGATATCCTGCTTGATTTTAAGGTCATCCCGACGTGACGGCACCGAGACTTCCAATGCATCGCCATCGACTGCCGTACTCAGACCGAGCTTCGATAGTGTCTCCTGGATTTCTGCAGTTTCAAGCTCCATGCCGAGATGCGAATTGATGAATGCCTTCGTTATATTGATTGTCGTATCTTCGACGTCAAGCTCTCCGGATGATAGGACGGATGATGCTACTGTGCCACCGGCATACTGCGTGAGCAGCAGTGCGGCACGGTCGAGCGCTTTCAGTACAAATTCGTGGGAGACGCCTTTTTCAAATCTTGCTGATGCTTCGCTTCTCAAGTTCAATCGGCCGCTCGTTCTGCGGATCGATACCGGATTGAAGACTGCGGATTCGATGACGACACTGGTCGTCTGATCCGTCACTTCGGAGAATTCGCCACCCATCACACCTGCAAGTGCAATCGGTTCGCTGCCATTGGTAATGACAATGTCTCCACTTTCAAGCTTTCTTTCCCTGCCATCAAGCGTCGTCATCTTTTCATTTTCATGTGCGTAGCGTGTCACAATTTCATCCGAACCGATCTGGTCACGGTCGAACATATGGAGCGGCTGGCCGAATTCGAGCAGTACATAGTTGGAGATGTCGACGACATTATTGATTGGACGGATACCCGCCTTGATCAGCCGCATCTGCATCCACGTCGGTGAAGGTGCGATTGCGACGCCTGTGACGATACGGGCACCGTAGAATGGTACCGCTTCGGTATCCGCGTTTCTGATTTCAAGCGCGGATGACCCAGTTCCATCCTCCACTGCATGAGCCGGCAGTGCGACTTCCCCGCCGAACAGTGCACGTGTCTCGTATGCCGCGCCAGCCATGCTTAGGGCATCCTTGCGGTTCGGTGTCAGGTCGAACTCCATCACCTGGTCATCAAGCAGCAGTGCTGCCAGTGCATCCTCCCCAGCCATCTTCTCCTCCTGGAACATGAAGATGCCGTTCTGGTATTCGGCAGGGACCTGGTCCTCCTTGATACCAAGCTCTTCAAGCGAGCAGATCATGCCCTCCGATACTTCACCGCGCAGTTTGGCACGCTTGATCTTTATGCCTCCCGGCAGCCTGCCGCCGACTTTGCATACGACAACATAAGAGTCGGCTTTGACATTCGGCGCCCCACAGATGATCTGATGTGTTTCCTCACCTGTATCCACCTGGCAGATTCTCAGGCGATCCGCTTCCGGATGCTGCTCCACCGTCTTTACATATCCGACAACGAGGTTTTTCACTTCGGCGGTGTAGTCGATGATTTCATCCACTTCTATGCCGCCACGCGTAATCTTTTCGGCCAGTTCACTGACCGGTACTTCGTTCGGGATCCATTCATTGAGCCATTCTCTAGATACTTTCATTAGTCGCACCACCATCTTCTGTTGCTTTGAACTGATTGATGAATCTTAAGTCATTCGTGTAGAAATGCCTGATGTCCTCAATACCGTATTTCAGCATTGCGATCCTGTCCGGCCCCATGCCGAAAGCGAATCCCGAGTAGACTTCAGGGTCGAAGCCGGCCATCTCAAGCACGTTCGGATGCACCATGCCGGCACCGAGAATCTCTATCCAGCCGGTGCCCTTGCATACGTTGCATCCTGCACCTTTGCATTTGAAGCAGGAGATGTCCACTTCGACACTCGGCTCAGTGAATGGGAAATAGCTTGGACGCAGGCGGATTTCACGTTCTGCACCAAAGATTTCCCTGGCGAACAGTTCGAGTGTGCCTTTCAGATCACTCATATGGATATCCCGATCGACGACAAGCCCCTCGATCTGTGTGAACTGGTGGCTGTGTGTCGCGTCATCGCTGTCCCGCCGGTATACTTTACCCGGGCAGATTATTTTTACAGGAGCCTCGCCTTCCCGCTGCTCCATCGTACGTGCCTGCACCGGAGACGTATGGGTTCTCATCAGCGTCTCCTCTGAAATATAGAACGTGTCCTGCATGTCACGTGCCGGGTGGGATTTCGGCAGATTGAGCGCCTCGAAATTGTAGTAGTCCGTTTCGACTTCATAGCCTTCCGCAATCTCATATCCAAGACCGAGGAAGAAATCCTCGATATCCTCAACCGTGCGGCTCAATGGGTGCGGGCTGCCGAGGTCGAAAGTTCTGCCCGGCAGTGTCACATCGATCGTATCCTCGCGTAGTCTGGCTTCAAGCGCCGCCTCTTCGAGAACCGCGCTTCTGCTGTCGATCGATTCCGTAATATGCGTACGGACTTCATTGACTTTCGCACCATATTCAGGTCTTTCCTCTTTCGAAAGATCCTTCATGCCCTTCATCAGATCCGTAACCTTGCCCTTTTTGCCCAAATAGGCCACTTTCAGCTGCTGCAGCGCATCCAGGCTGCCGACGTTCGCTATATCATCATCGAATGACTTACGAACATCCATAATTCCTGCTGTATCCATCGTCTCACTCCTCCAATTAAATAAAAAAACTCCGTCCTTATATATCCAAGGACGGAGTTTCCGCGGTACCACCTGATTTTCTGCATAACAAATACAGACACTTCTAGAAAGATAAGGGATCATCCCACTGCTCCATCTGCCAGGTGAACCCTGATCCCATCCGTACGCAGCATTCCAGTCCATGTGCTGCGCTCCCTGTATACGGATTCCTGGACCATTTATGTCCGGCTTCTCTTGAAGCTTGATATTCATCTATAGGATTATTATAAATCAAAGTTCGTAAAAATCAAGCTTTGAAATGATGCATGATGATGCCGCCTGCAATTGCCACATTGAGACTTTCACTCGCCCCCGGCATTTCTATCTTTATCTTTCTATCCACCTGGGCGAGCACTGTGTCGGATACGCCCCTGCCCTCATTGCCGAGAATGACCATCAGTGGATCTCCCGCCGGTGCTTCTTCAAGGGGAACGGCATCTTCAAGGTCGGTCGCAAGAACAGTACCATCAAAATCCTGTACCGCTTCCGCTGCATCCATCGATGTGATATCGATATGGAACGTGCTGCCCTGGGCACTCCGGAGCACCTTGTCACTGAAGGCATCGACTGTATCCAGGGAAAGGATGACGCGGCCGAATCCGAAGGCATCCGCTGTGCGGAGCAGTGTGCCGAGGTTGCCCGGATCCTGGATGCCATCGAGCAGCAGTACCCGCCGACCGTCTGTTTCGGGTGCAGCATAGGAGACCACCGCCATGATGCCGGGAGGCGTCTCAAGCGACGACAGCGTCTTCATCACATTGTCGTTCACTATGAATGTTTCAATCTCCTGGTCATCATACCTCGCATGATCATAGCCATCGAGGAAAACGAGTGCATGGATCTTCTGACCATGCGTCATCGCCTCCTCGACAAGATGTGCCCCTTCAATCAGAAACTGGTCCAACTTCCTGCGGTACTTCTTCGACTGCAGCTTCTTCATTTCCTTGATACGCGGATTATCTTTCGACGTAATATATTTCGGTTCTACCAAATGATCTCTTCCACCTTACTGTCATCGAGTGATCTGACGATCTCCGTTACAAGGCGGACTGCATTGTTGTAGTCTTCCCTGTTCAGAATGGATACGTTCGAGTGCATGTATCTGAGTGGTACCCCGATGGAGATTGAAGGGACCCCTTCATTGGATACATGGAAGGCACCGGAATCCGTACCGCCGCCAGTAATGGCAGACCACTGTACCGGAATATCCTTGTCTGCCGCCAGCTTCTCGACGTGCCTTCTGAAACCGACGTGACCGATGTTGGAACCGTCGAGCAGCAGTACAAGTGGACCGTCGCCCATCTTGCCTGTACCATCCTTCTCGCTCATGCCCGGTGTATCCCAGGAGATGCCGACATCGACCGCGATTGCGAGATCCGGCTTTACTTTGTTCGCTGCAACCTTGGCACCGCGCAGGCCGACCTCTTCCTGTACAGTCGCACCGCTGACGACATTGATATTAATATCCTCGTCTTTGACAGACTCGAGCACTTCAATCGCCAGTGCACAGCCGAATCTGTTATCCCAGGCTTTGGCAAGCAGGTAGTCCTTGTTGGCCATCTCGGTGAAGTCACAATGCGGGGTGATCATGTCGCCGACTTTGACACCTGCGTTCTCTGCTTCTTCTTTTGAAGCCACACCAATATCGATGAACATGTCCTTCATGTCTACCGGCTTCTTGCGTGCTTCAGGGGACAGTACGTGCGGCGGCTTTGAGCCGATGACACCCGTCAGAATGCCTGAATCCGTCACGACGTTCATGCGCTGCGACAGCATGACCTGGTTCCACCATCCACCGATCGGTGTAAAACGGATGAATCCATTGTCATCTATTCTTGTAATCATGAAGCCGATCTCATCGAGGTGGCCACCGATGAGCAGCGTACGTGATCCATTTTTCGCGTTGCGTCTGCCGAATATGCCACCGAGGTTATCCTGCACCAGCTCATCGCTGACCGGCTCAAGGTAGCTCTTCATCACTTTCTTCACATCGTATTCGAAGCCTGAAATGCCATGTGCATCCGTGAGGCTCTTCATCATTTCCAGCTGTCTATCCATAATCAGTCTCCTTGCTTCCATTAAGATACTTCCATTCTATCATAAATTATTTCAGTTTTCGTAATATGGACCATATTGATACACATATCGGAAAGAAGTTGATATCATCATTGTAGATGGGGATATAGAAATACTCTAGGAGGCGTTACGTTGATGAACATAAAGATATCGAAAGTGGAAGAATCCGGCCAGGAAGTGCTTGTAAAAAGCAATACTTATGAAGAAGACGACAAAGCGGTTGCATTATATAACAGGCTGACTGATGAATATGCCGACCAGACACTGCCATTCTTCGATGAAGGTGAGAAGCTGATCCGCCTCGACATTGTGTCCGAGGACGATGCAGCGGATGAAAACAAGGAGCAGAAGGAATGCTACTTCGAGTACTCGGACGCACTGCTTGATGAACTATCCGCACACATCCAGTAAAAATAAAAACCACTTATTCCATCGGAATAAGTGGTTTTTTCATGCGATATTATTTGTTCAGTGCATTTTTAGCCTGAGCAACGATTTCAGCGAATGCTTTTTCGTCTGAAATTGCGATTTCAGAAAGCATTTTTCTGTTGATGTCGATACCAGCAGTTTTCAGTCCGTTCATCAGACGGCTGTAGCTGATGCCGTTCTGGCGAGCGCCTGCATTGATACGCGCGATCCAGAGCTTGCGGAATTCGCGTTTCGTCTGACGACGGTCGCGGTATGCATACTGACCGGATTTGATGACTTGCTGTTTCGCTGTTCTATAGAGTGTGCGTTTTGCACCAAAATATCCTTTTGCCTGCTTCAATACTCTTTTACGTCTTTTACGGGACGTCAAACCATTCTTAACACGTGCCATTTTTGCTCCTCCTTAATCAATCGATTATTTTACATATGATAGTAGTTTTTGGATACGTTTGTGGTCGCCTTTGGAAACCAGTCTTGATTTTCTCAGGTGACGCTTCTGTTTTGTGGATTTGTTTGCGAACAGGTGGGAAGTGAACGCACTGTTGCGTTTGAATTTACCTGTTCCAGTACGCTTGACGCGTTTAGCATAACCTTTGTGAGTTTTCATTTTTGGCATGGGATCCTAACCTCCGGATTATTAGTTTTTGTCGACGATTGGTGCAACCACGAGGAACATTGAGCGACCTTCCATCTTCGGTCTCTGTTCAACAGTGGCGACTTCAGAAAGCTCGCTGGCAAAACGTTCCAATACTTTGCGGCCGATATCCTTGTGCGTGATTGCACGGCCACGGAATCGGATGGAAACTTTCACCTTGTCTTCCTTCGCCAGGAATTTCTTTGCATTTTTCAACTTGGTGTTGAAATCGTGATCTTCGATTGTCGGGGAAAGTCTGATTTCCTTGACGTTGATCACTTTCTGCTTCTTGCGCGCTTCTTTCTCTTTACGCTGCTGCTCGTACTTGTACTTGCCATAGTCCATGATGCGGGCAACCGGCGGCTTCGCGTTCGGAGCCACAAGTACAAGATCCAGTTCTACACGATCTGCCATTTCCTGTGCTTCACGTTTAGGCTTGATGCCGAGTTGGGAACCGTCCTGACCGATCAGGCGTACTTCTTTGGCGCGGATTCTGTCATTGATTAATGTTTGGTCCTTAGCTATCTTTGACACCTCCATAAAGTTTGAAGACGAACAAAAAGGGCGGGCACAATATGCGCCCGCCAACCAGCATCAAGATGCGTGAAACAGAGCATGGCTCTATTTCACGTCATTCTTACTGTACTAACCCGGTCGCTACCACTATGGTGCTTGCGGGTGAGAAGCGGGAGCTTCTTCTTGTCCGTTCTTATCAACTCCTAATATACTACACGCTTTCGGCCAGAATGTCAAGACTATTTCTTAAGTCTGATCTCATCCACGAGCTGCCAGATGAATTCCTCACGGTCGAAGGTGTTCTGATCCTTTTCGCCATACTTTCTGACATTGACCTGGGATTCTTCGATCTCACGATCGCCGATGACGACCTGGTAAGGGACTTTCCGCATCTGTGCTTCACGGATCTTGTACCCCATCTTCTCGTTCCTGTCGTCGATGTTCACACGTATGCCGTGGCTCTTCATCTCATCCTTGAGTGCTCTTGCGTAGTCGTAGTGCAGATCGAGATTGACCGGTATGATCTCCACCTGCTGCGGCGCGAGCCATAGTGGGAAGGCACCTTTGTATTCCTCTGTCAGGAATGCAACAAAGCGCTCCATCGTGGAGACGACACCGCGGTGGATGACGACCGGACGGTGCAGTTCACCGTCACTGCCTGTATACGTCAGGTCGAATCTTTCAGGCAGCAGGAAGTCGAGCTGCACTGTCGACAGCGTCTCCTCCTTGCCGAGTGCCGTCTGTACCTGGACATCCAGCTTCGGACCATAGAATGCCGCTTCGCCTTCCGCTTCTGTATAGTCGAGCGCCATCTCATCGACGGCTTCCTTCAGCATGGATTCCGCCTTGTTCCACATTTCGTCATCATCGAAGTACTTTTCAGTATCCGCTGGATCACGGTAGCTCAGACGGAAGGAGTAGTTCTCGAAACCGAAGTCCGCGTATACATCGATGATCAGCTGGACGACACGCTTGAACTCCTCCTTGATCTGGTCGGGTCTGACGAAGACGTGGGCATCATTCAGGGTCATGCCGCGCACACGCTGCAGGCCGCTCACCGCCCCACTCGCCTCATACCGGTGCATCGTGCCGAGTTCGGCGATACGGATCGGCAGCTCCCGGTAGGAGTGCTTGCTTGATTTGTAGATCATCATATGGTGCGGGCAGTTCATCGGACGGAGCACAAGCTCCTCACCATTCATGTCCATTGTCGGGAACATGTCATCTTGATAATGCTCCCAGTGGCCGCTTGTCTTGTACAGATCGACGTTCGCCATGACAGGTGTATAGACGTGGTCGTAGCCGAGCGCAATCTCCTTGTCGACGATATAGCGTTCGATTTCGCGTCTGATCGTCGCACCATTCGGTAGCCATAGCGGCAGGCCGGCACCGATCAGCTGGTTGTTCTGGAACAGTTCCATATCCTTGCCGATCTTCCTGTGGTCGCGTTCCTTTCTTTCCTCAAGGAGGTTCAAGTACGACTTCAGCTCCTTCTTGTCGAAGAAGGCTGTACCGTATATGCGCTGCAGCATCTTGTTGTCACTGTCACCGCGCCAGTAGGCACCTGCTGTCGACAGCAGTTTGAATGTCTTGATCTTCGAAGTGGACGGCACATGCACGCCGCGGCACAGGTCGGTGAATTCTCCCTGAGAATAGACCGTCACCGACTCGTCTTCAGGAATCGCATCGATCAGCTCAAGCTTGTATGGATCGTTGCTGAAAAGTGCCTTTGCTTCGTCACGTGAGAGCACTTTGCGTTCCACTTCCACGTTCTCTTCTACGATCTGCTTCATTTCCTTCTCTATCTTCTCGAAATCATCGGAAGAAATCTTCTCATCCATATCGAAGTCATAGTAGAACCCTTCCTCGATGACCGGGCCGACACCGAAATTGACGTCGCCGTACAGACGCTTCAGCGCCTGAGCCATAAGGTGGGCAGTGGAGTGGCGCAGTACTTCGAGCCCCTCCTCGTCCTTATTTGTGATCAAGGCGATTTCTGCATCCGCTTCGATCGGTCTTCTGAGGTCGTACATGTCTCCATCCACCTTGGCGGCAAGCGCCGCCTTCCTGAGTCCCGGACTGATGGACTGCGCAATCTCCTCTGCTGTCACTCCGGAATCGAAATTCTTGATATTTCCATCCGGAAAAGTAATCTTCACTTCACTCATATTCTCCACCCTTTCAATCGTATCGATTGTATTTTCAAAATAAAAAACGCCCCTCTATTAGATAGAGGGACGATCTTCACCGTGGTACCACCCTGATTTGCAGGACAGAGTCCTACCTTCAGTCGGAAATAACGGTCCGTCCCGGCTGGGGATTAGCCAGCATATATCAAGGGAGTCGCTCAGACGGTCCATTGCACATGTTTCAGCAGTTCATGCACTCTCTTTGAATGAACACAATAGAAGCGTTGTCCTTGGAATTTGAAATATTGAAATTATACATTGATTATACTCAAGCCGTCTTCATTAATCAAGCATCAGTTGTTGCGGTAGTTGCTGCCTTCAAGCTGGACTTCGTCACAAAGTGACCTCAGGCGCTCCATCATCCGGCGTGCCTTTGTTTCCTCTACGCCGTTCTCCTTCGTCCTGGCATAGCGGTATTCGAGATCCGCCATCGAATAGTTGGAGCTGACGAATGTCGGCAGGCCTTCGACCATGCGGTAGTGCAGTATGCCGGTCATGACTTCATCCCGCACCCACGGCGTGACGTCTTCGGCACCAAGATCATCGAGCATGAGCACCTGGGCATTCTTGATCGTATTGAACTTGCTGTCCGTCGTGCCGTCCTTGAATCCCGCCTTCAGATCCCGGATGATTTCCGGTACATAGACGATGATTGAAGATACCGACTGCTCCTTCAGTTCATTGGCAATACAGCCGAGCAGGTAGGATTTGCCGATGCCGAAGCTGCCGTGGATGTAAAGGCCCTTCGTTCCTGTACCATCGATGATCTTCTTGCTGGCCGCGATGGCTTTCATGATGATCTGCTGGCGGTTCGAATCGGGATCCAGGAAGACCGTCTCGAATGTCGCATCTTTGACGTCTTTCGGCACATGATAGGATTCGATCATCTTCTCCTTCTCACGGAAGGCATCATCCTTTTTCTTGTTTGGACATGGTGTATGGATGATATGGATTCTGCTCCCTCTGACATCTATCGAAGGGACATACCCCTGTGGATGATTGATGCACTGCCCGAGGGATGGGCAGTTCTCGCACGCCAATGACTGCTCTGTATAGCGTTTAAGCTGCAGCAGATCATTTCTGATCATGGAGCGTGTGATTTCAAAATCGCTGTTTTCAATCAGCTCCACAATTCTCGGGTGCTGAATTAGAGATTCGTACAGTCTGTCATTGTTATCCTGTATTTTTTTATTGTTCTTTAAGAACTGGTTTATAGGTTCCATCTGAATCACCTGGATTTTCTAAAGTCATCTATCATTTTCTGGAGTTCCGGGTCGTCTTTTGCTGTCTTCTGGACTGCCCCTTTTTCAGGCACAGGCTTCTTGTCCACATCCGTCTTCGGTGCCGCCTGCTTCTTGTCATCCATCCATGCAGGCCTGCGTTCGCCCTGACGTTCCCGACTGTTGCGCTTCGTATTCCGCTGCTTTCTGAATTCCATGATGGACTGGTATGCCTCCCTGGCCGAACGGATGCCCTTCTCCTCCCAGTCCCTTGCAATCTTCATCGTATATGGATAGTTCAGATTGCCTTCCTTCTGCTGGTAGACGTACTCGAGTAGGAGGTTGATGACGCCGTTCGGCAGACTCGTCTTGGCGATGATGTCCGTCACGAGCTTCAGATCACTGTCACTCGGCTGATGGTTCCGGATATCATTCAGCCGATCGAGCGGACTGATCGATTCAAGGCGCTCGATATAGGAATCACTGGAGTGCTTTGCTTCCTTCTGCTCGGGTTCGGCATCGGAGGATCTGATTGCAGGCAGTTTGCCCTTATGCTCTTTCTGGTAGTACTTTCTGGCCTCATATCTCAACTGCTCTTTATCAATGCCGGCATATTGTGTGGTTACAGGCAGCAGAATCTGCTTCATATCATATGCATTGAGGTTGAACAGCACGCTCAGTTTGACAATCAGCATCCGGACTTCCTTCGTGAAGAATGCACGGTCGATCCTTGTGCCTTTCAGGTGTGTAAAGAGGACATCAAAATCGAAATCATCAAGATCGATATTGGGGCCTGTTGAAACGTTGTCCTTTCTGAAGGAATCTTCGGGAATACTGTATCCTTCCCCGTTCCCTGCCTGGAACACTTCCGTGAACTTCCGTGTCACTTCGGTGAAATGCTCAGGCTTCCGAGGATAGCACAGACGGTCCTTCTTTCTTTTGTAGGCATCCGGACCGAGGTGGTTATGGAGATACAGGCTCAGCATCGGATCCTTGAAGAAGGCTTCCGGCGTCAGAGGCTGCAGCAGTTCATATATGAAAAGATCATCATGTGCTTCATCAGATACAAAGGATCTCACCAGACCGATGCCTTCCAGTTTCTCGAGTATTCTGGAGAAGCTGGATAATGGCATGTTCAGTTCATCCATTATTTCCTTATGGAATCTGATTTCGAGTGCCTCATAGTATGCCGAAGATTCCTGAAGATATATATAGGCCATTGCTGCGTCCTGATGGATGAGCGGAAGATACAGCTCGTTCAGGACATTGAGATGGGACTTTTCAAAAGCAGCAGGGTTATAGACCATGAATTCGGTATTCGGCTTCAGCCGCTCATTGAAGTTCATCGTCATCCCTGCCTTTGGCCAGATGATTCAATGTATCCATCAGCTGATCGATATCCTTGAATTCCTTATATACGGAGGCGAACCGGACGTAGGCCACCTGATCCAGTGTAATCAGCTCCTGCATGACAAATTCACCGATTTCATTGCTTGTGATTTCTGCTTTATTCAGATTTCTGAGCGCAGACTCTATGCGCGCAGTCGTTTTTTCAAGTGCTTCATATGGTATCGGACGTTTCTCGCATGCTCTCAGCAGTCCATCCATGAGCTTCTCGCGGCTGAAGACTTCCCTGTTTCCATCCTTCTTGACAACGACGAGGGGGGACAGTTCCATCCGTTCGAAAGTAGTGAACCGGAATCCGCAGTTCTCGCATTCCCTCCGCCTGCGTATGGCGGACACCTCATCCGTATGTCTGGAATCGATGACCCTGGAACTTGTCTGATGGCAGTTTGGACATTTCATATGACCACCTCACTTCTCAAGGATTAGTATACCATTATAATATATTACGCATAAAAAAAGAAGAAACATCAGTTTCTTCTTTTCAGATACCACTATAGACTGTTGGCAATTTTCCCTGCCAGTTCCACAACCCGTGTGGAATATCCCCATTCGTTATCGTACCATGCCAGCACCTTCACTTTATTGTCATCCATGACCATCGTCAGCGAGGCATCAACGATGGAGCTCCTGCTGTCGGTATTGAAGTCGCTCGATACGAGCGGCGCGTCGGTGATGCCGAGTATGCCGGAAAGCTCACCCTCCGACTGCTTCTCGAATGCTTCGTTCAGCTGTGCCTTCGTCACCGGTGTATCAAGATCGACAACAAGGTCGACAAGCGACACATTCGATACGGGCACACGCAGTGCCAGGCCATGCAGCTTGCCATTCAGCTGGGGCAGTACGACACCGAGCGCCTTTGCAGCACCGGTGGATGTCGGAATGATGTTGTCCCCGCATGAACGTGCCCTGCGCAGATCCTTATGCGGGTTGTCGATGTTCTTCTGATCATTCGTATAGGCGTGCACAGTCGTCATCAGACCATTTTTGATGCCGAAGGCGTCATCCAGCACTTTTGCGACTGGTGCCAGACAGTTCGTCGTACAGGAAGCATTGGAAAATACATCATATGTATCAAGGTCCAGCGCTTCATCATTTACGCCGAGCACAATCGTCTGGACATCTCCGCCTTTCGATGGTGCGGTAAGGAGTACTTTCTTTGCGCCTGCCCTTACGTGTGCACTTGCCTTGTCACCATGGTTGAATGCTCCGGTTGCCTCTATCACAAGATCGACACCAAGCGATCCCCATGGAAGATTTTCAGGATTTCTTTCACTTGTGAGCTGGATCTTCTTGCCGTCGATGACAAGTCCGTCTTCTTTTGCTTCAACCTTCTTATCCCACTTGCCGTGTGTCGTATCGTAGTTGAGAAGATGTGCAATTGTTTCTGCAGGATAGCTTGCATTCACTGCGACGAGTTCGACATCATCAGAGGCAGCGGCAATGCGGAACACCATTCTGCCGATTCTTCCAAGACCGTTAATCGCTACTTTTTTCATGACCATTGCCCCTTTATGCTATACTTTTCAATAATTAGTATAACATAATGACCTGCAATTTAAAGCAGTATTTCATATAAAATATCACTTTTCCAGATTGGACAGGAAGTCATCTATCTGGCTGAAAAGATCCGCTTTCGAGCCATTGTTATCAAGCACTTCAGTACTTCTCTCCCTTTTTTCCGACAGCGGCATCTGGCTGTTGATCCGGGCGAGCGCTTCGGACCGGTCGAAGTCATTCCGCGCCATCAGCCGCTCGATCTGCGTCTCCTGATCAACGTATACTGTCAATGTGATGTCACATTGACGATCGAGACCGTTTTCGAAAAGGAGCGGGATATCCAGAAAGACGTGGCTCACAGAAAGCGCCTTTTCCTTATCCCTGTCCATCATCCTGCGGACTTCCGGATGTACGAGACGATTCAGCACTTCCCTTTCCCTGCTGTCGTTGAAGACGATGGCACCGAGCTTTTTGCGGTCGATTTCACCATCTTCCCCGATGATGCTGCTGCCGAAATGCTCGACGATGCCCGGATATGCGGGGCCATCCTTCTGTGTCGACTGCCTTGCATAGACATCCGCATCAAGGATGGGATACCCTTTTTCTCTGATATAGTCGGCGGCGGTCGACTTGCCGCTTGCAATGCCGCCTGTAAGTCCAATTACCTGGTTCATTGTTTCACCTCTGACATCTAGTGCAATAGAATGTATTTCTTGTCGCTATCGTCTTCGTCCTGATTGGACCGCCGCATGCCCGGCACGTCTTTTTCTGGTAGATGTTGAAACGGTCCTGCATGCTGCCTTTTTCACCGGATACGCCTCTATAGTCGGAGATGGTCGAACCGCCGCTTTCTATGGAAAGGTTGAAGACGTCGGTAATGGCCCGATGGAGATCCACCAGCCTTGCGACGGACACATTGCCTGCTTTTCGTGTCGGCAGTATGCCCGCTGTGAACAGTGCTTCCGATGCATAGATGTTCCCGACACCGGGTATGACCGAGCTGTCCATAATCACCGCTTTGATCGCCTTATTGCTGTTCGCCGGTGCTTTCGCCCTGTCCAGGAACTCAGGCAGGCTATCTGGATCCGTATACTCCACCGCCATGCGCGTAAATGGTGGGAAATCCCCCATTCTGCCTACCGTGGCCATTTCCCCGAACCGCCTGATATCACAGTAGATCAGCGCACGTCCATCTGCAAGCCTGAAGACGACCTGCCAGTGCTTGCGGTAGTTCGCATCCGTGATCGACTCGACCGAGTCTCGGACAAAGTAGGCGCCCGACATTCCAAGATGCGAAATCATATGGAACACTTCACCTGATTTCTCCATTATGAAATACAAGTACTTGCCACGCCGGCCGATCTTTCTGATTGCCGCACCATGGACACGGGGACCGAATGCCCCAAGGTCTTCCTTGACGATGGTTCTCCGCCCAATCTGATGTCCATTTACTACAAAATCGGAAAACGCCACTGCTTCGATAGTAACGCCTTCCACTTCTTGGGCCAGGGCACGCCTGACCAGTTCCACTTCCGGTAGTTCCGGCATATTTCCACCTACTTCACTTCATACCAATCGCTGCCATATCCATAGTCCACTTTGAGTGGCACCGAGAGTGCCATTGCATTCTCCATAATATCCTTGATGACCGGGATGAATGCTTCCACTTCTTCCTCCGGAACATCAAAAATCAGCTCATCGTGGATCTGCAGCAGCAATTCGGCATTGAATTTCTGTGCTTCTTCCGATTGTTCGTATTTTACCATGGCGAGTTTGATTATATCTGCTGCACTTCCCTGGATCGGCGAGTTCATGGCTGTCCGTTCAGCAAAGCTCTTTGCGTTGAAATTGCGGCTCTGGATATCCGGGATATACCTTCTGCGGTTGAGCAGCGTCTTCACATAGCCATCGCGTCTGGCATCCTGGATGATGGATTTCATGAACATCTTGACTTCGGGGAAGGAATCCAGATAGTTGTCGATGAACGTCTTGGCTTCTTTTCTTGTAATGCCAAGGTTCTGGCTCAGTCCATAGTCGCTGATGCCATAGACGATACCGAAGTTGACCGCCTTTGCGTTCCTTCTCATATCACTGGTGACATCTTCCCGTTCCACACCGAAGACTTCCATGGCAGTCTTTGTATGAATATCGGTATCACTTGTAAAGGCGCTGGTCATGGTCTCATCACCGGTGATGTGTGCAAGCACCCTGAGCTCGATCTGCGAATAGTCGAGCGCCAGCAGTACGTGGTCGTCACTTTTCGGTACGAATGCCTTTCTGATCCGTCGGCCTTCATCGATGCGTATCGGTATGTTCTGAAGGTTTGGCTCGACTGAAGACAGCCGGCCCGTCTGTGCCAGAGTCTGGTTGAAGCGTGTATGGATTCTGGAATCCTCCTTGATCTCGCCCTGCAGTCCGATGACATATGTCGACTGGAGTTTGGACAGTGAACGGTAGTCCAGAAGATAGCTGACAATCTCATGCCTGCTCTGCAGCTCTTCCAGTACATCGACGGCAGTGGAATAGCCTGTCTTGGTCTTCTTGATGACGGGCAGATCCAGCTTCTCGAAAAGAACGATGCCAAGCTGTTTGGGAGAATTGATGTTGAATTCCTCTCCTGCGAGTTCATATATTTTTCCTTCAATTTCAACAAGGCGTTCCTTTATTTCACTTTCCATATCCCGAAGACGTCCAGCATCCACTGTGATGCCGCGGTATTCCATGCCGGACAGCACTTTTGCCAGTGGAATCTCAAGGTCCTTCCAAAGGTCATACATGTCATCTTCCTTGAGCGATTCCGCCATCAGTGGTCCGACATGATGTACTGCCATGACTTTATCCATCAGGAACTTTTCATGCACTTCCCCTGTCGGCTGCTTGGCATTACGTCCCTTGCCGTAATGGAAGTCGTCACTGTCTATATTGACATTGAACTGGCCGACAGTCTCTGCTGCATCGATGATTTTCTTTGATGGATCGAGCAGGAAGCTGCCAAGCATGATATCCGTATCAAAGTCTTCGAAATGAATGCCCAGGTGCTTTAGAAGACCCATCTGGCGCTTTATATCGTAGACATTGATGGTATCTCTCGACTTGAGGAACTGCTGCAGTTTGGTCTGATCCACATCTTCGACCTTGCTGATGAAGGTTCTTACTCCGTCTGTGACGGCGATATCCTCGGGTCCATTTACCAGATAATTATCTGCACGGACTTCAAGATGGAAGGAGACGTCTGCATCGAGCTGATCCAGTGCATCGACACGTTCCGATTCAAATTCCTTCTTATCCTCCGCCTCGGAAGCCTCCATATTCTTCAGCAGAGACTCGAATTCGAGCTCTTTGAAGATTGCATATTTCTCTTCTTCATTTTCATTGGTGAACAGAAGGGAATCCATATCGAAATCAAGCGGCACTTCCCGGTAGATGGTTGCGAGCGACTTGCTCATCAATGCATCCTCTCTATGTTCCGTCAGGTTCTCCTTCAGCTTCTTCCCTTTGACGCCTTCCAGATTTTCAAGCACTGCTTCGACAGACCCATGTTCACCGAGCAGTTTAAGTGCCGTCTTCTCCCCTACACCCGGCACACCTGGAATATTATCGGACTTATCGCCCATCAGCCCTTTCAAATCTATGATCTGCTCGGGCGCGAGTCCGTATATTTCCTGGATGTGTTCCGGTGTATACCGGTCTATGTCGGATATGCCTTTTTTCGTGTAATGGATGACTGTATTTTCACTGGCCAGCTGGGTCAAGTCCTTATCACCTGTGATGATGATGGTCTGGAACCCTTCTTCATCCGCTTTTCTGCTGAGCGTACCGATGATGTCATCGGCTTCATACTCCTCCGCTTCATACCGTTTGATGCCGTATGCATCAATCAGACGCCGTATCGGTGCGAACTGCTCACCCAGTTCAGGCGGCGTCTTCTGTCTGCCCCCTTTATACTCCTCATACTGCTTGTGTCTGAAAGTCGATTTGCCTGCATCAAAGGCGACAAGAAAGTGCGTCGGCGCCTCTTCCTCTATCAGCTTCTCAAGAAGCCTGGCATAACCGAAGATGGCGTTCGTGTGGAGCCCGCTCTGATTGCTCAGCAGCGGCAGCCCGTAGAATGCACGAAACGCCATACTGTTGCCGTCTATCAGTATCAGTTTCTTCATTTCCCTATCTCCTCTCTATCGAAATGATCCGACCGTCCGTTACCAGTCTCTCCATAATCAGATTATACATTTCCATACCGGTTTAATCCATAAATAAAGGCACAGCGATTGCTGTGCCCTTCATAATTATCCAGCGTATTCGATTGGTGCATTCGGTCCGAGTGGAATGCCGAACAGCATCCACACAATCAGCATGATCGCCCAGGAGACGAAGAAGAAGATGGAGTATGGCAGCATGACGGAAATCAGCGTACCAATCCCGATATTTCTATCGTACTGCTGCGCGAATGCAATGATGATTGCAAAGTAGGTCATGAGCGGTGTAATGATGTTGGTTGAAGAATCCGCCACACGATATGCCATTGTCGTGAGCTCCGGAGAATAGCCGAGCTGCATCAGTATCGGCACGAATATCGGTGCCATCATCGCCCATTTCGCACTCGCACTACCAATGAACAGGTTGACGATTGCAGTGACAAGCATGAAGCCGATGATCAGCGGAATACCAGTCAGATTCAGTGTTTCAAGCAGTTCGGCGCCGTATACACCGATTACCAGTCCGATATTGGATTCAGCAAAGTATGCAACGAATTGACCGGCCGTGAATGCCAGCACGATGAACATGCCCATTGCTGCCATCGTTTTCGTCATCTGGTCTGCAACATCCTTGTCATTTCTGATGGATTTTGTAATCAGCCCATAGACAAGACCCGGAATGAAGAAAAGAATCGCTATGATCGGTACCAGTCCGTCACTCATGAATGGTGACTGGATGATCTGATCCATATATCCGCCCACTGCCTCTTCCCCTCGCATTGGCGAGTTCGGCAGTACGACAAGCAGTGATGCAAGCAGTGCACCGACTACCATTGAGATGATTGCCCAGGTCAGCCCTTTCTTTTCAACCGGTTCAAGTGGATTCATTTCATCCGTATTGTCGACTGCTTCCTGATCGGCATTTTTTGAGTCGAACTTGCCGAGTCTCGGCTCGACAATCTTATCGGATACAAACCAGCCGACAAGTGTAAGCAGGAATACACTGACGAAAATGAAGTAGTAGTTCATTGCAACGTTCATACCTTCAGCATACTGCGGATCAAGAACTGCAGCTGCAGCAATCGTCAGTTCGGACAGCAGGGCGTCCGTTCCGCTCAGCAGCAGGTTGGCTGAAAACCCTGCAGAGACCCCGGCAAATGCTGCGGCCAGACCGGCAAGCGGGTGCCTGCCAAGTGCCAGATAGAGTACAGCACCGAGCGGTGGCAGTACAACGTAGCCTGCATCGGATGCAAGTGAAGACATGATACCGGCAAACACAAGACCGGCAGTGATCAGCTGGTTCGGTATTGCCAGGACAAACCCGCGCAGCGCTGCACTGATCAGTCCTGAACGTTCAGCGACACCAATTCCAAGCATGGTCATGAGTACAACACCAAGCGGTGCAAAGTTGATGAAATTCTCTGTCATGCTGGAGAATATGTAGCTGATGCCTTCTCCGTTCAGCAGGTTATTGACTGAAACAGCACCTTGATCCTCCGCCGGATGCTCGACTGTGATTTCAAGCATCGACAGGATTGCCGAAGCGATAAGTGTAAGCCCTGCAAGCAGTGCAAAAAGTGTCACCGGATGCGGCAGCTTGTTACCCAGCCATTCGACAAAATCAAGGAATTTTTGAAAGATACCATTTTTCTTTCTACCATTTTCCATTCCTAAAATTCCCTCCCATTTATTTATAGATTTTTGAAAATTGAAAAAGGCCACCATGAAGGCAGCCTTTCCAGTATAATACCCGTACTTGAATTTTACAAATATTATTTCAGCATGTTCATGACATGAGTGACAGAATCCCTGGATTTATCCAATTGGGCTTTTTCCTCATCAGAAAGCTCCAGTTCCATGATTTTCTCTATACCTTCTGCACCCAGTACTGTAGGTACACCAAGATAGAGATTATCATAGCCATATTCACCTTCGAGATATGCAATTGCAGGAAGTACACGCTTCTGGTCGAACAGGATTGCTTCAGCCATTTCGACAAGCGCCGCCGCAGGGGCATAGTATGCCGATCCATTCCCCAGCAGGTTGACAATTTCAGCGCCACCTTTTCTGGTACGCTCTATGATGGCATCGATCCGATCCTGATTGAGCAGGCTTGAAAGCGGCACGCCACCCACGTTTGAATAGCGGATGAGTGGTACCATGTCATCTCCATGGCCGCCGAGAACGAAACCTTGGACATCCTTGACGGATAGTTTCAGCTCTTCCGCCACGAAAGTTCGGAATCTCGCCGTATCGAGAACGCCTGACTGGCCGATTACTCTGTTCTTCGGGAAACCGGACTCCTTGAATACAGTATAGGTCATTGCGTCCACCGGATTGGTCAGAACAATGATCGAGCAGTCCGGTGAATACTTCACGATTTCACGCGTGACAGCAGACATCACCTTCTGGTTGGTCTTCACAAGATCGTCCCGGCTCATGCCGGGCTTTCTTGCAATTCCTGCTGTAATGATGACAAGATCCGAGTCCCTCGTATCTTCATAGCTGCTTGTACCTTTGATATCCACATCAGTTCCGAGAACCGGTGTCGCCTCCATCATATCGAGCGCCTTGCCACGGGTCGGGTCCTCAGATTGCGGAATATCCACAAGAACAATATCACCCAGTGCTTTTGAGGCTGCAATGAAGGCAGTCGTCGCTCCTGTAAAGCCGGCACCAATCACTGAAATCTTCTTTCTGTTCATACTATCCACGCTCCTAGTCAGCAAACATGCCTACATGTTTTTGATGAGTTCATCTCCAAATTCGGAACACTTCACTTCTGTCGCACCATCCATCAGACGGGCGAAGTCATACGTGACGACTTTGGAAGCAATTGTTTTTTCCATTGCTTTCGTAACCAGGTCAGCAGCTTCCTGCCACCCAAGGTGCTCGAGCATGAGTACACCTGAAAGTATGACTGAAGAAGGGTTCACTTTATCAAGACCCGCATACTTCGGTGCAGTACCATGAGTAGCTTCGAAAATTGCATGTCCTGTTTCGTAGTTGATGTTGGCTCCTGGCGCAATGCCGATACCGCCCACCTGCGCTGCAAGCGCGTCGGAGATGTAGTCTCCGTTCAGGTTCATGGTCGCAACAACACCGAAATCCTTCGGTCGTGTCAGAATCTGCTGCAGGAAGATGTCTGCAATGGCATCCTTGATGATGATTTTGCCAGCTGCTTCAGCTTCTGACTGTGCTTTGTCCGCAGCTTCACGGCCTTCATCCTCAACGATCTTATCGTAGACTTTCCATGTGAAGACCTTATCTCCGAATTCACGTTCTGCAAGGTCGTAGCCCCACGCTTTGAACGCTCCCTCAGTGAATTTCATGATGTTGCCTTTATGGACAAGTGTTACAGATGGACGATTGTTTTCAATCGCGTAGTTGATTGCTGAACGTACAAGTCTTTCCGTACCTTCCTTTGAAACCGGCTTGATGCCGATACCGGAAGTTTCAGGGAAACGGATGTTTTTGGCGCCCATTTCATTTTGCAGGAAGTCGATGACTTTCTTGACATCATCCGTACCTTCCTGGAATTCTATACCTGCATAGATATCTTCGGTATTTTCGCGGAAAATGACCATGTCTGTATCTTCAGGACGCTTCAACGGAGAAGGCACGCCTTCAAAATATCTGACGGGACGCAGGCAGGTGAAAAGATCCAGTTCCTGTCTCAATGCAACGTTTAGGGAACGGATGCCGCCGCCGATCGGTGTTGTCAATGGGCCTTTGATGGCCAGCAGATATTCATCAATCGTATCCAGTGTTTCCTGTGGCAGCCATTCGCCTGTCTTATCATAGGCCTTCTGTCCGGCAAGCACTTCTTTCCATTCGATTTTCTTCTTGCCATCATAGGCTTTCTCTACGGCGCCATCCAGTACTTTGCTTGCTGCACTCCAGATGTCCGGGCCGATGCCGTCCCCTTCGATGTAGGGAATGACAGGCTGATCCGGTACATTAAGGACACCATTATTTGTAGTTATCTTTTGACTAGACATAGATTATATTCCTCCAGTTTTTGATCTCGATCCGTTATCTGTTTTCAATCGATTCATACTTCTTGCCTGTCTGACCGATATACTCCGCTCTCGGTCTGATCAGACGGTTATCCTGATACTGTTCAAGGATGTGTGCGAGCCAGCCGGAAACACGACTGACCGCAAAGATCGGTGTGAACAGGTCATGATCGATGCCGAGTGAGTGATATACAGTGGCACTGAAGAAGTCGACATTCGGAAGCAGACCTTTCTCCCTTTCCACAACCTCGGCGATCTTAACGGATTTCTCATAGAATTCAGGCTCTCCTGCCTCATCTGTCAGCTTCTTCGACATATCCTTCAGATACTTGGCACGTGGATCTCCTTCTTTGTATACACGGTGGCCCATGCCCATGATCTTTTCCTTGTTCGCAAACTTCTCTTCGAGATAGCCTTCCACTGCATCGACAGATTCGATTTCTGACAGCATCTGCATTACGCGCTCATTGGCACCACCATGCAGTGGACCTTTCAGTGCGCCAGCTGCTGCACTCACGCCGGAGTAGACATCAGATAGCGTTGCCACACAGACACGGGCTGTGAATGTAGATGCATTCAGTTCATGGTCAGCATGCAGAACAAGCGCCTTGTTCATTGCCTCCACCTGTGTATCGTTCGGCTCTTCGCCATACAGCATGTAGAGGAAGTTCGCAGCATAAGTCAGACCCTGCTTCGGCTTGATGACTTCCTGGCCGTTTCTGATTCTGGAAAATGCTGCGACTACCGACGCAATCTTTGCCTGGATGCGAATCGCTTTTTCCTGATTGGCTTCATCGCTCATATCCTCGGCATTCGGGTCGAAGTGGGCAAGATAGGACAGTGCGGTCCGCACAGCTGTCATCGGATGCACCTTATCTGCAGCGTATTCTTCGAAATGACCATAAATCCGTGGATTGAGTGTCATGTAATCAAACATTTTACCCTGGAATGCTTCCAATTCGCTCTGATTCGGCAGCCTATCATTCCAAAGCAGAAAAACGACTTCTTCAAACAGTGCATTTTCAGCGAGGTCATCGATTTCATAACCACAGTAAGTAAGTTGTGAACCAATGATGGAACTGATGCGGGACTCAGCCGCTACAACGCCTTCTAAACCTTTTTTGTCAGACATATCGATTCTCCTTCTCGTAAATCATTAAATAGCCATCTGGCTTTAAGTCCATTATATCAAATTCAAAAGGTTTGTGAACAATTCAAGAATCTTCTACAGATTGTGAAAATTATATCGTTAACCGCCTCGAAAGCCCTTACAAAAGGGAAAAGACGATAATTTCATAGAATTATCGTCTAATTAAGAAATGATTAATTAACTTATCGATTCTCATAAGTTAATCTTATATTTAGTGGCTGACATCGGATGTTGATATTCCAGTGACGGATTTTACTTTGACTTCCCTGTACTTTTCATGGGATTCCGGTTTTCCGAGGAATGTTCCAAGGAATGCGCCGATGAAACCGGCAGGCACTGAAATCAGAGCAGGATTATTCAATGGGAATATCGGTTCCACTGCAATGAATCCGGCTCCGGAAGGGTCCATGACGTTCGGGCTGAGTATGACCAGAACGAGGGAAACGACAAGTCCGGTTATGATGCCGGCAATCGCACCCTGTGTATTGAAACGCTTCCAGAAAATCGTATAGACGATGACCGGCAAGTTGGCACTTGCAGCGACACAGAAAGCAAGAGATACAAGGAATGCAACGTTCTGATCCTGCGCAAAAATGGCGAGAATGATGGAAAGTACACTGACACTGAATGCTGCAATTTTGGCAGCAAGCATCTGCTGGCTTTCGGAAACCTGTCCTTTCTTGATGACCTGGGCGTATATATCATGTGCGAATGCACTGGCGCCGGAAAGTACCAGCCCGGCAACGACAGCCAGAATGGTTGCAAATGCCACAGCTGCAACGAATGACATGAGCAGATCTCCACCCAGCCTTTCAGCAAGCAGCGGTGCCGCCATGTTGCCGGCTGGATTGGCTGCAATGATCTCTTCCCTCGTCAGAAGCGCTGCGGCCCCGAAGCCGAGGAATATGGTGAGTATATAGAATATGCCGATGATCCATGTGGCCCACATTACGGAGCTTCTCGCCGTCTTTGCGTCTCTTACGGTAAAGAATCTCATGAGGATGTGTGGCAGACCGGCTGTACCGAACAGCAGGGCGATCATCAGTGAAATGTTATTGAGCGGTGACTCGCCCTGAGCCCCGGGATTCAGAAACGACCCTTCAAGCTCGGGCGCGGTGATATTCTTCATTTCGCCGAACATCGTGAATATATTGAAATTGAACTGGAGCAGTACGAGGAATGAAATCAGTATCGTACCGATCATCAGCAGTATCGCTTTGACCATCTGTACCCAGCTCGTGGCCGTCATGCCCCCGAAAAGGACGTAGATGGTCATCATGATGCCGACGATGATGACTGAAACGCTGTATGGAATATCAAAAAGCAGCTGGATGAGCGCCCCTGCCCCGACGAGCTGGGCAAGCATGTAGAAGATGACGATTGTAATCGAGGACAGTGCTGCAAACGCTCTGACCTTCTTCATTTCAAAACGTGCTGCAATCATGTCGGCAACTGTATACTTCCCGAGGTTTCTGAGCGGCTCGGCAACGATGTACAGGACAACAAGATATGCTGTCAGATAACCGACGCTATAGAAAAAACCATCAAATCCCCATAGTGCAATGGCACCGGCAATTCCAAGGAATGAAGCTGCCGACAGATAGTCACCGGAAATGGCCAGTCCGTTCTGCCAGCCTGTCAGACCTCCGCCCGCTGTATAGAAATCTTTTGTGGAATTTGTCCGTTTGGAAGCAAAATATGTAATGACCAAAGTTGCTCCTACGAATACCAGAAACATGATGATGACTGTCAGATTCATTTGTATTCCCCTTCCCTGTACTTCCTGATGATTTCATCCGCTTCCTTGTCGAACGCTTTCGCCCGCTTCATGTAAACGGTTACAAGAGTCCACACCATAATGAAGAGCAGAAGCGCGTAGATCCATGCCCACGAAATATTACCGAATGCTTCATTATTGAGGATGTCGGTATAGCCGGTAAGTACTGGAAACAGCAGCGTGGCAATAATGAAAAATATGCTGATTGGCAGAATGAACTTGTTGCGCTTTTTCAGAAGTGACTCGAATTCGGGCTGCGATGCAATTTTCCTGTAATCAATCTCTGACATTTCAATTCCCCCTTGTACCCTATATTCTATTTAGCTTGTATAATAATGTCAATTTTTTGAATAATTAAAATCATGTATAATTACACTGGCGTGTACATATGAGAAGTAAAAAAATCGTCCGTTTGCTGTAAACGGACGATGCTTCTACATTTCCTTCGGTTTTTCGATAAGGTCGATTTCCCCTATCCGATCCATGGTGATGTTGGATGTAATATTGAGTTCCTCCTGGCCGCTGCCGACTGTCAACGTCAGCTCCGCCCCGGTATACTGGTAGTCTTCATTGAATTGAACTGTAATCAGACCATTGAACATATCAACATCCTGGATGACGTTCTGGACCTCATCGTTGAAAAACGGTATCGCATCTTCACGGCTGTCTATTTCATATCTGATCTCATAGCCTGTATCCTGCTCTGAAACTGTACCTGCAGACAAGGGTTCCAGCTGGGACAGCAGATCTCCATATGCGCTGTTCTCCATCTCAAGTGACTGGTCCTGTGCTTCTATACTGCCATTCTGATAGATGAAATGCTCACCATCAACCACATAATGGGTCTGTATCTGTTCCCCATCATCCACTTCTATCTTGATTTCATTCTGTTCACTTCTGGTGGTGATCGTCCTTACGACATACTGGCCATCACCAGATGAAATGCTTGAGGTCTGTCTTGCTTCATAGCTTACAGTATCTCCCCATGCCGCGTTTGCTTCCTCTATGATTTCAGGTGCTTCTACCGCGCCCTCTTCTTCTGTTGTCTGTGTTTCTTCATCAGAACCGGAGTCTGATGATTCTTCGGTCGATTCCTGCGATTCCTCATTGGAAGCTTCATTGCCGCTCCCATTATTTCCACATGCTGCGAGCAATAGAATCATTGCCAGCAATAATAACTTTTTCATCTTTGCCACCTCATCACCATTATACCGGCCGACCTGCCGGTCCACAACAAAAAAAGGGTACTTCCCAGTACCCTTTTCACGGAATTCTCCTATAGTACGTTGGCGTGTCCACTGAAGACGCTGTTCTGTTCGGCATCAACTGTGATGATCATGCCTTCCTGAAGAACATCCAGTGCATCCGCCGCCCCTACAATGGTAGGCAGATCGAGGTTGAGGCCTACAATTGCTCCATGGGATGTCAGACCGCCTTCCACCGTGACAAGACCTGCAGCCTTTTCAAGATAAGGTGTCATATCGGAGTCGACGGATTGTACGACCACTACTTTTCCAGCCAGATCCCGATCTGCCATCTCACTTGCAGATCTGATTACTGCAACTTCACCGACTGTGCTTTTTCGGCCGATGCCCTGCGCCATGATCAGCTTGTCGCCGACAATATGCAGTTTCATCAGGTTGGTTGTGCCCGCTTCCCCTGTCGGTACACCTGCAGTAATAATCAGCAGATCTCCCTGTCCGGCGAATCCTTTCTCCACTGCTGCGGATACTGAGACGTTGAGGAGTTCATCCGTGTCCCTCTTCCCTTTTTTGACTACAGGGTGGACACCCCAGACGAGCTGCAGCTGTCTTGCGACGTGGCTGTGCGGTGTGACTGCAACGATATCCGCATGCGGACGGTATTTGGAAATCATTCTTGCAGTATGGCCCGATTCGGTAGCAGCGACAATGGCTTTACACTTCAGATTGAGTGCAGTATGCGCCACTGAAACACCGATGGCGGTCACGAGTGTCGTCTGCAGTGACTTCGTCCGCTCTGACAGCAGTTTCTTGTAGTCCTGCGCCGCTTCAGCCGATACGGCGATGCTTGCCATCGTCTGGACAGACTCGAGTGGATAGCTTCCTGCTGCCGTCTCACCACTGAGCATGATGGCATCCGTACCATCGTAGATGGCATTGGCAACATCACTTGCTTCAGCACGTGTACAGCGTGGGTTGTTCTGCATCGAATCAAGCATCTGCGTTGCTGTGATGACCGGCTTGCCGAGCAGGTTGCATTTCCTGATCAGATCCTTCTGCACCATCGGTACGGATTCAGGCGGGATTTCAACACCCATATCTCCACGGGCGACCATCAGTCCATCTGATACTTCCAGAATCTCCGTAATATTATCGATGCCTTCCTGGTTCTCGATCTTCGGAATGATATTGATCTGTGCAGCGGATTTCTCCTCCAGCAGCTCACGGATCTCGAGCACATCCTTGTTGGTGCGGATGAAGCTTGCAGCTATGAAGTCGACGCCTTCACCGATACCGAAGATGATGTCCTCCTTATCCTTTTCGGTGATTCCCGGAAGCTTCACGGAAACACCCGGCACGTTTACACCCTTTTTATTTTTCAGAAGACCGTTGTTCAATACTCGACAATGAATTTCCCCATTTTCATGATCTATCTTTTCGATTTCAAGTTCAATCAGTCCATCATCAAGCAGAATGACACCACCTGTCTCAACGTCATCGATCAGTCCCGGATAGGTCACAGAGAACTTTTCCGGTGTACCGACGACTTCCTCCATGGACACACTGACTGCCTGGCCTTTGGAAAGTTCGATGCCGCCATTTTCCATTGTATGCGTACGGATTTCAGGACCTTTCGTATCAAGCATGATCGCTACAGTACGGCCTGCCTTATCAGCAGCTTCCCTGATGTTCCTTATTCTTGCACGATGTTCCTCATGATCCCCGTGGGAGAAGTTCAGGCGGGCAATATTCATCCCTGCATCAATCAGCTTGCCCAGCATTTCAGGTGCTTCGGAAGCAGGTCCGATCGTACATACTATTTTAGTGTTACGCATTTATATATTCCTCCTATATGGATAACTCTTTTGAAAGTCTGAACAGTCCTTCATCGATTCTGTGGCTCTCTTCAAATACCCGATCAAAGCTCGTTCTAGTCAGGCGATTATCTTCTATACCCACTGCATGGCCATGAACATCGTTGAGCAGCAGCTCGACAGCATAGGCGCCGAGCCTTGAAGCGAGGACCCGGTCGCTGCCGGTCGGTTTACCGCCGCGCTGCATATGCCCGAGTACACTTTCGCGTGTGTCTATATTGATATATTTACGCAATTCCTCACCGCATTGTGCAGCAGTCATCACACCTTCCGCCACAATGATGATGGAGTGCTTCTTACCCCGTTTCATTCCTGTCTCGATTCTTTCTGCAACTTCCTTGATGTCCGAATGGGATTCTGGAATGAGGATGGTCTCGGCACCGCCGGCAACACCTGCCCATAGGGCGAGATCACCTGCGTCCCTTCCCATGACTTCGACGATGAACGTCCGTTCATGGCTTGTCGCCGTATCCCTGATCCTGTCGACAGCATCCACAATCGTGTTCAATGCGGTATCAAAGCCGATCGTGTAGTCGGTGCCGTTGATGTCGTTGTCTATCGTGCCGGGAACACCGACTGTTTTTATCCCTTCTTCATTCAGCCTTTGTGCACCTCTGTAGGAACCATCCCCGCCGATGACGACGAGAGAGTCGATGCCACGTTTCTGCAGATTCGCAATCGCTTTTTTTCTGACATCGGGTTCGATGAATTCCGGACAGCGGGCCGAATAGAGCTTCGTACCACCCCTTTGGATGATATCACCCACGTCACCGAGCTCAAGCTTCTTTATATTGTCGTTGACAAGCCCCTGGTAGCCCTGGTAGACACCATGGACCTCGACACCCTCGTAGATGCCTTTTCTTACGACGGCCCTTACCGCGGCATTCATGCCAGGGGAATCGCCACCGCTTGTCAGTACAGCTATTTTCTTCATGTGTTCCCTCCGTTGAAACGTTATCTTATCCTTAAAATATCATACCTGACTTTCCTTATCCATCATTTGAATGGCTGAAACCGCTTTTACTCCTAAAAAAGAACAGCCGTTATCAGGACTGTTCGGAAAAGACTCCAATATTCATATATTTATCATAGCGGTCGTCCATCAGACGCTGTCCATCCATTCCGGAAAGTTCATCCAGATGCTTTTGGACGGTCCGGTCAAGTGCACCAAACACCGCTTCGCGGTCGTTATGCGCACCGCCCTGCGGCTCTTCGACCACCTCGTCGGCAATGCCGAATTCCTTGAGGTCCGCTGCAGTGATCTTGAGGGATTCCGCTGCTATCTCCTTGAGGGAAGCGTCCTTGAACAGGATGCTTGCTGCACCTTCAGGCGAAATGACGGAATATGTGGCATTCTCGAGCATCAGCAGACGATTGCATACGCCAAGCGCCAATGCACCGCCGGACCCCCCTTCTCCGATGACGATGCTGATGACAGGTACTTTGAGGCCCGCCATCTCAACAAGGTTGCGGGCGATGGATTCACTCTGCCCCCGCTCCTCCGCCGCCTTGCCGGGATACGCACCCTTGGTATCGATGAAGCAGATGACCGGACGATTGAACTTGTCGGCCTGCTTCATCAGACGCAGTGCCTTGCGGTAGCCGTCCGGATGGGCCATGCCGAAGTTTCTATGGATGTTGCCCTTCGTGTCACGTCCGCGCTGGTGTCCGATGACGGTCACGGCTGTGCCATGGTAGGAGGCGATTCCGCCTACGATCGCAGCATCGTCACTATAGGCGCGGTCGCCGAAGAATTCGATGAAATCATCGAACATTGCCTCAATATATTCCAACGTCGTCGGCCGTTTTACATATCTTGCGATCTCGACACGCTGCCATGGTGTCAGATTGGTATAGACTTCTGTTTTCTTATCTTCGACTTTTTTCTCCAGAAAGCTGATTTCCTTCGTCAGATCCAGCTTGTTCTTTGCAGCATACTTCTCAAGTTCTCCGATCTTTTCTTCCAGTTCGAATATCGGCTTTTCAAAATCAAACGCCATGGTCACACCTCACTATGCAATTTCAGTATTCTTCCGAGATAGTTTTTCATATCCCTGCGGTTGACGACCTCATCCAGCTGCCCGTGCTTCAATAGAAACTCGGCTGTCTGGAAGTCTTCCGGCAGCTTTTCCTTGATGGTCTCTTCAATGACCCGTCTGCCGGCAAAGCCGATCATCGCGCCTTTTTCAGCGAGATTGATGTCGCCGACAGAGGCGAAACTTGCGGAAACGCCACCAGTGGTCGGATTTGTCATATAGGCAATATAGAGCAGGCCGGCCTGACTATGGCGTTCTATGGCCACGCTCACCTTAGCCATCTGCATCAGTGAGATGATGCCTTCCTGCATGCGTGCACCGCCGCTTGCTGTAAAGACGATGACAGGCAGACGGCGTTTTGTCGCATATTCGAACGCTCTGGCGAGTTTTTCGCCTACAGCAGAACCCATGCTGCCCATTCTGAAGCGGGCATCCATGATGGCAACCACTGCCTTATTGCCCACTATCTCGCCTTCAGCGCATACTACCGCCTCATTCAGACCCGTCTTCTCCCTGTCTTTGATGAGCTTCGACTCATAGTTCGGGAAATTCAGAGGGTTGGCGGATGTAATCTCTTCAAGAATCGGCTTGAGGGTGCCTTCATCCATCAGTGCTTCCATCCGGTCCGGTGCAGTGATCGGCAGATGGTGTTCACAGTTTGTGCAGACATTCAGCCGTTTATATAGTTCTTTGGAATACAGTATCTTCTTGCAGCTCGGGCACTTCGTCATGATTGCTTCACTGTTTTCAAATGTGCCGTCTTTACGGTCTGTTTCATTAACTTTCTTATTCAGCTTGGAGAACAAGTCTTTTAGCATAATAAACTCCCTGTTTCTTTACGATTTGAAGGCCTGTGAGTATTTATCGAGCAGAACGTAGATCTTCTTCATGATCTGATTGTCATCGGCTTCGACATCCATGCTGTCGTCATCATGCTTGGACTTCACATAGGCCTCTATCATCTGTTTTATTTCAATTATTTCCTTCTGCTGTCTTTCTGTTCTGATGAGATATTTTCCGATAAGTTGGAAAAGCTGGTGACTGTCGACGTCAGCTAAAAAAGTGCCCTCTCCACGACGTACATAGATGATGCCAAGCAGTTCAAGTGCTCTCAATGCTTCCCTGACACTCTGTCTGCTGACATTCAGTTTTTCCTTGAGATATCTTTCACTCGGCAGCTTGTCACCGACCTGGATATTCTCTGATTCAATCAGATTGTGAATTTCTTCAACAATGTTTTCCAGACCTTTTCTTTCTGTCATATCATCCATTATCAGAGCGTCAGACTGCGCGCTTTCTGATAGACTGCTTCCGGATCCACCTTGATACGGTTGACGCCGGTCTGCATGGCAGCTTCTGCCACTGCTCTGGCGACGCGCGGGGCGACTTCCTTGTTGAAAGGGTCCGGAATGACATAGTCGCTTGTCAGTTCGTCTTCCTCGATGAGGTCTGCAATGGCCAGTACAGCCGCCTTTTTCATTTCATCGTTGATGTGCGTCGCCCTGACATCAAGCGCCCCTCTGAAAATGCCGGGGAATGCAAGTACATTGTTGATCTGGTTCGGGAAGTCGCTGCGTCCGGTACCGATGACGAGTGCCCCTGCTGCCTTGGCATCTTCAGGCATGATTTCCGGATTTGGATTCGCCATCGCGAATATGATCGGGTCTTCGGCCATGGTTTTGACCATCTCCTCTGTCAGTGCACCTGCAACTGATACACCGATGAATACATCCGCTTCTTCGATGACATCCTTGAGTTCACCCTGCTTATGGGCATGGTTGGTGAAACGGCTGACTTCATCTTTGACATCATTCATGCCATTCGGTCTGCCTTCATATATGGCGCCTCTTGAATCGCACATGATCATTTCCTTGACGCCGAAGCTGTGCAGCAGTTTGACGATTGCCACACCCGCAGCGCCTGCCCCATTCAGAACGACCTTGATCTGATTCAGAGATTTTCCGGTCAGTTTCAACGCATTCATCAGACCACTCAGTGTAACGATGGCAGTACCATGCTGGTCATCATGGAAGACCGGTATATCCGTCTCACGGCCAAGGCGCTCCTCGATTTCAAAGCATCTTGGTGCAGAGATATCCTCCAGGTTGATGCCGCCGAAGACAGGCGTCAGCAGCTTGACTGTCCTGACAATCTCATCGACATCGTTCGTATCCAGTGCAAGCGGGAATGAATCGACACCTGCGAAGTTTTTGAACAGGGCGCTTTTGCCCTCCATTACCGGCAGGCTTGCCATTGCACCGATATTGCCAAGGCCGAGCACTGCAGAACCGTCTGTGATGACACCGACAGTATTGCTTTTGATCGTATAGTCGAAGACCGTACGCTCATCTTCATATATCTCCTTGCATGGCTCTGCAACACCTGGTGAATAGGCGAGGCTCAGCGCCTCCTTGTCTTTTATCTCCACTTTGGAGTTTACGGAAAGTTTACCTTGTTTTTCTTTATGAAGTTCTAATGCATCATCTCTTAGGGACACTATGATCTTCCTTTCTTGAGTGGTCGTACCACTAATAATATTAACATTATCCGAATTTGGTGACAACAGTTTCAACTGAGCAGACGTATATCCGACAGGTCGACACTTTGCAGTAATCTGTCAATATTGGATGTTTCAATATTACCAAGCTTTTGCTGGTTGTCAAAATCAAATACCGGAATTCCTTTTGCTGCATCGATTCCATCCAGTTCATAGCTGTCCGAATTGCGTATGACAATCCGCTTCGTTGAATGGATGTGGCTGCTTTTGAATGCTGCGAGATCCTGCACATCCTCGATGATCAGCTGGGGTTCCGACTTGCGTGTCTCCATCCTGCCGGATACTGCCGCAATCGTCCGGGACAGCTTATGGTGGACATTGAAGTAGACTTTCGGAAATATGACGCCTTCCATCTCCTGATGGCCATCGGCGATTCTGACGAATGCCATGTTCTGCCCCTTTTTCGTACGGATCACCTTTATATTTTCAAAGAATACGAGATAGGTGCCCTGCTGCTTCTGATGAAGCAGCGAAAAAGGAATATACTGCAGTGATTTCTGTACTGAAACGACCGGATGGTCGGACAGGTAGAAGCCGAAGACTTCCTTTTCCCCTTCCACCTTTTCAATCTCATCCATCTCTTCAGTGTAGCTGTATTCTTTTTTAATGCTGAAACCGAGCGTGCTGAGGAATGAATCATGGGCGTACTCCTCGGCATTCAGATCATCCAGCATGGGGAGTGTCTGGAGCATGGTCTTCCTGTTCTCCTGAAAACCATCGAGCGCACCGGAAAGTATGAGCTGTGTCAGCACCTTCCGGTTCAGTGGAACCTGGCTGACACGCGTCTTCAGATCATAGAGGTCAGTGAACGGGCCTTCCCTGCGTGCTTCAAGTATGGCTTCGCCCATGCGGCGGGTCATGCCCCGGATCATCGAAAATCCGAGCTGGACACCATCGGATGGATGATTGCTCCACCTCGAACGGTTGATGTCCGGTGGGTGCATCGATATGCGCCTCTGCTTCATCTCACCGATGACCTGCTTAATTTTCGCATCATTGCCGAAGTGGTGAAAAAGTATGACGGCATAGAATATTTCAGGATATACCGCCTTGATATAGGCGAGCATGTAGGAGATTCTGCTGTAGGCGACCGCATGGCTTTTCGGGAAGCCGTAGTCGGCAAATTCGAGTATCAGGTTGAAAATGTGATGTCCGACGTTGCTGCTGTAGCCTTTTTCCGCCGCACCCTTTTCAAAGCGGCCGCGCTCCTTCTCGAGTGTCTCCCGGTCCTTCTTGCTCATCGCACGTCTCAATATATCCGCTTCAGCGTAAGTATATCCGGCAATTCTTGCTGCAATCTGCATGATCTGCTCCTGATAGACGATGACGCCGTATGTTTCCTTAAGTATGTCTTTTATATCGGCATGGGGGTACTTTACGGAGGAAGGGTTTCTTTTGCCTTCGATATAGTTCGGAATCTCCTTCATCGGGCCCGGCCGGTAGAGTGCGTTGACGGCCACTATGTCGAGAAACTGCTCCGGTTTCATATCGCGTATGACTTTGCGGATGCCGTCAGATTCAAGCTGGAAGATGCCGAGTGTCATGCCGCGGCCGAGCAGCCTGTAGACTTCCTTGTTGTCATCCGGAATACTGTCCAGACTGAAGCCAGCATCCGTCCGCCTGATCTGATTGACCATGTATTTGAGCAGGGAAAGGTTCCTGAGGCCGAGAATATCGATCTTGAGCAGTCCGGAGCCTTCCACTTCCTTCATCGGCCACTGGCTGAGGGTATAGCCTTCAGTGAAAATGACAGGCACACTGCTGGTCAGTCGTTCTGCACTCAACAGGACACCGGCGGCGTGCGTCGAAGTATGCCGCGGCAGCCCCTCTATTTTCCGGCACAGAGTCGCGTATATGCCATATTTCCCATCCGCCTCCATGAGTGCATGAAACTCCTTCCTGTCAAAGGCCCGCTCAAGCGTTGTACCCGGTGCATCCGGGATGATATTTGATATCATCTTCAGTTCATCATCACTGAATCCGAGCACCCTGCCGACATCGCGGGCTGCCATTTTGGCACTCAGTGTACCGTATGTCACAATATGGGCAACATTCATCTCCCCGTACTTGTCGATCAGATATGCCACCACTTCATCGCGTCTCGTATCCTCGAAATCTATATCGATATCCGGCATCGTCACACGCTCCGGATTCAAGAAGCGTTCGAACAGCAGATCATATTTCAGCGGATCGATTTCGGTGATGTTCAGCAGGAAAGACACCAGGCTCGCACTGGACGACCCCCGGCCCGGTCCAACATAGATGCCGGATTCCTTGGCATGATTGACGGCATCCTGAACGATCAGAAAGTAGTCTTCGTAGCCCATCTCCACGATGATGTCATACTCATACTTCATCCGTTCCATGTACCTGCCGCTGCCATCGGTTCTGGCTTCGAGCTGCGCCATCAGCATCTGCCACAGGAATGTTTTGGAATCGCTGTTATCCTCATGCGGAAAATGCGGTAGTGTCTGCCTGGCCTTCGGCAGTGTGACATTGCACTTTTCCACCAGTTCCATATTGCCGGCCAGAAACTGCTTTTCCGCTCCATCCAGATCACTCTCCGTCCGGATGAAGTCATCGCCTCTGCGGGAACCGAGATCTCCAGGCGCCATTCTTTCATTGTCACGAATGGCATTGAGCACTATTTTGGCAGAGAGGTCCTCCGCTTCCACGTAGTTCGCCTGCTTCATGTATACACGCTGATAGCGGTCATCCGCCACAGAATGCGCAATATAGCGGTCTGCACCGTCGACGGGGATCGATTCGAGCAGCCCGGCACCTGAATCCGTTTTGGCGATCACCACACAATCATGGATGTTCCTCTCCAGATAGCTCTCCGGGGTATATTCAAGGTCCTTATAGGAGAGCATTGCCGACAGACGCACCAGTTCCAGGTAGCCTGCCGTATTTTTCGCTATCAGCACAAGCGGTATGCCATCCAGCTGGTCATCGACCCGGATCTCCATGCCGACCAGCGGCTTGACGCCGAAATGCTCCGCCCTGCTGACAAAATGATAAATGCCGTGCAGGCGGTTCGAATCGGTCAGTGCAACAGCAGTCTGCCCGTCTCCGGAAATCTTCTTCAGCAGCGGGTCGATTCTGATGTTGCTGTTTAGGAATTCGTAGCAGCTGTGAACATTCAAATTGATCATAGGGCGTGTCCCCCTTTAAAGTTTACGGTCCAATGCTTCAACCAGCAGTTGCAGCTCATCTTGCGATGCAATGCTGACGCCGCTGGCCAGCGGATGGCCACCGCCACCGAATGATTCTGCGACGTCATTGATGACCGTCTCCTTGGAGCGCAGCCTGACACGGATATCCGTCTCCTCCTCCACCGCCATGAACCATATTCCGGCCTCATCAATTTCCCTGTAGATGTTGACATGCATGCTCGCCTCATTGCTCGTAAGTCCGTATTCGGAAAGTACTGAAGCCGGCACCCATACATACAGCACACCTTTATCGGTCATTTTGAAATTGTTGATCAGGTAGCCTTTGAATCTGAACTGTTCGATCGACTGCCTGTTCATATCCATCATATCCTTCGCAGCATCGAAGTCGAACTTTCTCAATTCCGATGCCACCTTGAGCGTCAGCGTGCTTGTATTGTTGAACAGGAACCTGCCCGTGTCGCCCACAATGCCTGAATACAGCAGCCTTGCTGAAACATCATTGATATAGTCGTTGTCGAAGCCCCATGCATCAGCCAGCAGGTATATCAGCTCCGAAGTGGAGGATACGCCTGTTTCGACAATATTCAGGTCACCGTATGGTTCATGGTTCGGGTGGTGGTCGATCTTGACGATCTTGTCACCGAGGGAGATGTCGCCATCGATCCGGCCTGCTCCAGCAGTATCGACGACGATGAGAAGCGGCTTTTCGACGGATGTCGCCGTATCCATCTGTCCAAGGAATTCAAGGGAGGTCTCACTCTCTCCGAGTGCCGTCACCTTCTTGTTCGGAAAAATGGACTTCAGAATCTCCTTCAGCCCAAGCTGCGATCCGATGGCGTCCGGGTCCGGCCTTACGTGTCTCAATATGATGACTTCATCATAATCGTTGATCATGTTGAGCAGTTTCTTATAGTTGTCTCTAAGAGATGGATAGTGATTCATATATTCTGTGAACAATTGAAAATCTCCTTCTGTTTGGATTTACTTGGCTAATATAATAAATTATACTACATTAAGGAATGGAGTTGTATCCGATGGAAATGTCATATCAGATTGCTGTATCCTTTCTGGTCACCGTGCTGTTTCTCAGCCTTTTCATGTTCATCGTCTATAAGATCAGGATGATCAGAAACGACCGTGATGTAAGAAAGGCATATTATAACAGCATATCAAGAATCTGGCTTGGTGTGCTGATCCTGTCCTTCGGCTTGAATACGATCATCCAGTTTCCTACAGCCGTATCCTATATTATCGGTGCACTGTTCGTTATTTTCGGCGCCTATAATATATGGCATTTCAACGCTGCGAGGAAATATTTCAAAGGTAACATACCTATTGAAGATGAAGCATGGGCAGATTTCAATCGTAAAGCCAAAAAATAGACAAGTGATCATTCACTTGTCTATTTTTCTTTATAGTACTGGATAAGCAGTGTCGCTTTCATATAGATGCCGTCATCTGACCGCGCTTCGACCTCGAGTCTTAGAAACTGGTCTCCGAGATCGAGAATATCGCCTTCGATGACAAGTTCCTGGTACAGCTGGACCAGTTTGATATTCATGACATTGAGTGTATCGATATGATAGCTGTATATGCCATGGTTGCCGAGCACCACCTCGGCAAGGCGCTCGATCAGCCGCATGAATTCCGACTGTGCGATACTGCCATACTCATCCGTCATGAAAGGCATCACTTTGATATGGATCCGGTTGTCATCGATTCTGATTTCCCTGTCGATCAGGTTCTCCGCCGTCAGTCCGCCACCAAGCTTCCTCGGCTCCCGCTGACGGAAGACATCCCGCCTGTGCACGATGCCGACCAGAGTACGCTCCTCGTCCGTGACCGGCAGAATGTTCAGCTGATGCCAGCTCATCAGCTGCCTCAGACTCTGCAATGTACTTGAAGTACTGGCGACGATGTCGGATACGAATATGTGCCAGTCCTTCTCGGCGAGCTTCGACAGCTCCGATGACTTGATGATCCCCCTGAACTTGCCCGCTTCTGTCAGCACTGTCATCCTGTCGGCAGGAAAGTACTTTTTATCCCGGCCTTCGATCATGTCATATACATACTCATCCTGCCTTATGACCAGATCACTCGCCGTGATGACGTTCGTCATCATGAGTACGCTGTAGAGTTCCCTCTGGATGAGGGAAGCCACGGAAAAAGTATCTGCTGCAGTCGATATGACCGGCAGTGAAAGTGCCTCTGCCTGCTTCAGTATTTCAGCATCAGCCCCGAAACCACCGGTGATGAGGATGCCTGAAAGGTTTTCGAGCGCCCGCCACTGGGCATCCTCACGGTTTCCTACAATCAGGAGCGCCCCTTCCTCAAGATAGCTTTCAAGCGCATCCGTACGCATCGCCCCGATGATGAACTTGCTGATTTCCCGATCAAGCCCACCGGTACCGGCCAGAACCTTGCCTTCGATCACCCTGTTCACCTGTTCAAAACTTAGGTTGCCTGCTATGTACTCCTCTTTCGGGGCGACCCTGATGGTGCCGACCCGCTCGATTGTCTTGACCAGCCCTTCCTTCTCTGCATCCTTGATGGCCCGGTAGCTTGTACCATCGGATACCTCAAGATGCGCCGATATCTGCCGGACCGAAATCTTCGCCCCCTCAGGCAGGCTGTATATATATTCCAATATTTCATCATGCTTCGACATTCAATCACCCGGCAATCATATATAAAAATAAGGAACACCACTCCCGGGTGTTCCCCTTGATACCATTATATTCCCATATGCTGTTCAAAATCCACCGTTTCACCTGGTTTCAGCACCTGGCAGGCTGTCGACAGCTTGTCTTTGAACGTGTCACCATCCTGCTTGATCGGTGGGAAAGTATTGTAGTGTACGGGTACCACAACTTTAGGCTTTATCAGTTCATCCGTCGCATGTACTGCGTCATCGATGCCCATGGTGAAGTGGTCACCGATCGGCACGAAGGCGACATCAAATGGTCCATTGAGTTCCGATATCAGCTTCATGTCCCCGAATATGCCTGTATCACCTGCATGATAGATCTTCCTGTTATCCGCTTCGATGATGATGCCTGTCGGCATGCCCGTATACTGGATGCTGCCATCTTCCTCAGTGAAGCTCGAACTGTGGAATGCATGGACGAATTTGACAGAACCGAATTCAAAAGTCTTGCTGCCGCCGATGTTCATCCCGACGGCTTCGACACCCTTGCCGTCCAGATAGTCTGCGAGTTCCACCGGTGCCACTACTGTCGCATTATTCTTCTTCGCAATTTCAACTGTATCTCCGACGTGGTCATTATGGCCGTGCGTCAGAAGAATATAGTCGACCTCAACATCTCCGGTACTCAGATCCGTCAGTTCGTTGCCATTGATGAAAGGGTCCACAATGACTTTTGAATCATTATTTTCAAGCTGGATGATTGAATGGCCGTGATAGCTCAGTTTCATGAAATCCTTCCTTTCGAATTAGTATTGCATATTACTTCTTTACCCAGACAGGCCTGGTTCATTCATTATTATGATACAATTTTGACGAGGTGAAATACATGAAAACAATCCATCGCAGCCATGCGCTGTCACATAACCACCCATCGGAAATACTGGCCCGGAAAGATTTCAGCACACCCAATCTTGCCCTGCCTGCCATGAAGCAGGCACTGCACCCGGAAAGTGAGCAGTTCGTTGCCGTAAACCACTGGGAAGAACCAGATCCATTTCTGCTCAGCAATATCATCATAGAAACCATACGTATGCTCGATGGTACCGATGGCTTCATTACGGATCAGATTTTCGAGGATGGCCATCATCATATCAACCTGCCATTCGTCAGCGAGCTGTCGAAGATTATCGGGAACCGGCATTTCATTGCCGGACCAAGCTTCAGCAGAGTACCCGTCTTCCTGCAGAGCCGGCTGCTGGATGAACTCGTTTCTCATGATGTCTCCGGTGTCATGTACGACCTCCGTGGACAGGACCCGGACGACTACAGACTGCTGCAGCCTCTGGCCAAGCTGAAGATCCATGCCAAGAAGCGGATTGCCATCATACCGGTCGTCTCGGATGAACAGCAGAAGATGGCATTGCTCGCCAGCATTCCTTTTGATGTGGTCTGTATCTCGGACTAGCCACATGTTTACGTTTACACTTCCAGGGAATAGTGTATGCAATACTCAATTAAAGGATGTGTCAATGAATGCAAGCTGTTACTGTACAAGGCAAACAGAAAGTCAAAGTCAAGAAGATGAAAGCGCCCGAACTCCAGGAAGGCACTGACATGATCATACGTGTGACTACCACTGCCATATGCGGATCCGATTTGCACCTCTACAGAAAAAGCATGCCGATTTCAAACGACTACATCATCGGGCATGAACCGATGGGCATTGTCGAAGAAGTGGGTCCCGGCGTCAAGAAGATCAAAAAAGGTGACCGTGTCGTCATTCCTTTCAACGTCAGCTGTGGAGAATGCCACTTCTGCCAGAATGAAATGGAAAGCCAATGTGATGTATCGAATCCCCACGCAGACACCGGCGCCTATTTCGGCTACTCCGAAGCATTCGGCAACTACCCTGGTGGACAGGCTGAATATTTGAGAGTCCCTTACGCCGACTTTACATCTTTTGTCGTACCGAAAGAGAGCGAACTGGAAGATGAAAGCCTGCTGTTCCTTTCAGACGTCATGCCGACAGCATACTGGAGCGTTATTCACAGTGGTGTCAAAAAAGGCGATACTGTCATTGTACTCGGTTCCGGCCCGATCGGTCTCATGACACAGAAGTTTGCATGGATGAAAGGTGCATCCCGCGTCATTGCCGTCGACCAGAACGAAGTGAGGCTCGAGCACGCAAGACGCACCAACAATGTTGAGACATTCAATTATAAATCCTATGATGATATCGGCAAACACCTCCATGAATTGACAAGAGGCGGTGCTGAAGTCGTCATCGACTGTGTCGGCATGGACGGTGAAATCACTGTCAAGGATCGTATCAAGACACTCGGCGGCCAGGCAGGCACCATCGATCCGATCATCACAGCTGCAGATTCAGTCAAAAAGTTCGGTACGATCCAGCTGACCGGGGTGTACGGTGCGCCTGCCAATGGATTCCCATTGCCACAGATCTTCTCAAGAAACGTCATCATGAAGACAGGTCAGGCACCGGTCATCCACTTCATGCCTGAACTCTACAGAATGGTGGAACGCGGAGATATCGACCCGACGGACATCATCACTCACAATGTCCCGCTGAAGAAAGCCGAGAAAATGTATCAGATATTCCATGACCATGAAGATGAATGCATCAAAGTCGTCATGAAGCCATAAGCAATAAAAATCTCCGGAGCAGTTAAACCTGCTTCGGAGATTTCCTTTATCCTATAGAAATTCGCTGATTTCACGGTATTCAATACCTTGGGCTTCAGCCACAGCCTTGTATGTCACATGCCCCTGGATCGTATTGAATCCACCGAGCAGTGATGCATTCTGCTTCGCTGCTTCTACATAGCCTTTATTGGCAATCTGAAGACCATATGCCATCGTCGCATTCGTCAGTGCAATCGTCGACGTACGCGGCACGGCACCTGGCATGTTCGCTACAGCATAGTGGACGACATCATGCTTGAAGTAGATCGGATCATCATGTGTCGTCACCTTGTCAGTCGTCTCGAAGATGCCCCCCTGGTCGATGGCGATATCCACAATGACCGATCCGGCATTCATCGTACGGATCATATCCTCGGTGACGAGACGCGGCGCACGCGCGCCTGGAATGAGAACAGCACCGATGACAAGGTCACTACCCTTGACCGCCTGTGCAATGTTCAGTGGAGATGACATGAGTGTCTGGACACTCGTGCCAAAGAGATCATCAAGTTCCCTCAAACGTTTCGGATTGAGATCGAGAACTGTTACATCCGCGCCTAGTCCAACAGCCATCTTGGCTGCATTCGTCCCCGCGATGCCTCCGCCGATGATGCTCACCTTACCGCGTGATACGCCAGGTACACCACTGAGCAGGATCCCTTTGCCGCCTTTAATCTTCTGCAGATACTCCGCACCGACCTGCGCCGCCATGCGTCCAGCCACTTCACTCATCGGAGAAAGCAGTGGCAGTGAGCCATCCGGCAGCTGGATCGTTTCGTAGGCAATCGAAGTGACCTTCTTTTCAAGAAGTGCCTGTGTCAGCTCCTTTTCAGGTGCCAGATGCAGATATGTAAACAGAATCATATTCTCCTTGAAATGGCTGAACTCCTCCGGCAGCGGTTCCTTGACCTTCACCACCATCTCCACATCCCACACTTCGTCGGCAGTATCCACAATCTCCGCACCTGCACCCGTGTAGTCTACATCCTCAAAATAAGAGCCTGCACCGGCCCCCTTTTCCACCAGTACGGTGTGTCCCGCTTCAACGAAAGCATGCACCCCACCTGGCGTCAGCCCGACGCGACTTTCGTTGTTCTTGATTTCCTTCGGTACCCCTATGATCATTTCTTGAAACCCCTTCCATTGATGAATCTATGAACGCCACAATTATAGCATAGAGTTCACAAAATAGTCATTCAGTCTTTGTATAAAAGTTATAATCATCCTAAAATGTGGTATACTATTATTGAAAGCGCTACATCAATGGAGGGGGTATTCAAATGCTCAAGTATGATAACATCCTTATCGCCGTCGATGGATCCAGAGAAGCTGAATGGGCATTCCACAAAGCAATAGATATTGCAAAGCGTAATGATTCCAAGCTCTCCATCATCAACGTCATCGACACACGTTCCTTCGCGTCAGTAGAAGCATATGACCGCACAATTTCACAGCGTGCCAACGATTTTGCACAGAAACTGCTCGATGGTTATGAAGAGCTTGCCCGCGACCGCGGCGTCCAGAAAGTCGATAAGATCATCGACTACGGTTCACCGAAGTCCATCATTCCGAAAAAAGCCGTTAAAAAGACAGGCGCCGATCTCATCGCTTGTGGTGCAACCGGTCTGAATGCAGTGGAACGCTTCATCATCGGTTCCGTTTCAGAGTCCATCGTACGCCATGCACCATGTGATGTACTCGTTGTCAGAACCGAAACATTGCCGGAAGACTTCGAACCTGTTGTGGCAACAGAAGAGTTCTTGAATGAAAATAAATAGCCATCAAAAAAGTCTCCGAATTAACTTCGGAGACTTTTTACTTTAGTATAGAATGCTGATGAATTCCGCTTCGCTCATAATCCTTATGCTGCGACCACCTGATATCATCTCGAGTGCCTGCTTTACCTTGCTGCTTTTCCTCGCAGTCTGCTGATCTCCCTTACCACCGACAACAAGATAATCTGTATTTCTCGATATATTCTTTTCAAAGACCCCACCGATATCCGTCACAGCCTGCGCTGCATCTGCACGTTTCATCTGTGACAGTGTGCCGGTGAAGCATATATTCTTGCCGTACAGTTCATGATCCGGCTGAAACTTCGATTCATCCACCTTGACTTCAGGCGATTTTACGCTTGAACGCCTGCTCCCCTTCTTGCGGAACCCCCTGCCGCCGAGCGTGCCTGTATCATAGTTGTGCTTCCTATTAAATGCCTCAAGATCCATATCATGCTGTTCAAATATATGATGCGCAATCAGCCCGCTCATCCTCGCATCCGCCAGCGCATTGTGGTGATTCGAATTGTCGATGCCGAAATAGGCACACATCGCCGGCAGCCTATACGAAGACATCTTATAAAGCTGCTTCGACAGCCTGAAGGAACAGAAATACTGGAACGGCGGGATCTCCATTTCATATCGATTGTAGGCATCCTCCAGGGCATACATGTCAAACTGTGAGAAGTGCGCCACAAGCGGATAGTCCCCTATGAACGCCTCCACTTCTTTCATCACTTCAGGGAAAGTCGGTTCTCCCGCAACATCATCCTCCGTAATACCGTGGATATTGATATTCATGCGGGCAAAATACTCCACCTCCGGATCGACCAGGGAGTAGTACTCATCTATGATTTCACCATCTTTGAACTTGACCAGGCCAATCGAGCAGATCGAACTCCGATTCCCATTGGCCGTTTCAAGGTCTACCGCTACATAATCCATTATATATTTCACCTTTGTCTTTTAGAATTGAATAGAGTTACATATATTATAACTTCTCCATCTACAAGTTGCTAATATCCTTCACGAAAGCCTGTTTGTTCCTGAACTTAAAGAAAACCATCCTCTATCGGCCTGATAAAGGATGGTTGGTCTTATTTTGATGATCAATTAAATTACAGCCCTGCAACTCTCATGACGTCTCTTGCGATCATGACTTCCTCATCTGTAGGAATGATGATGATCTTGACTGGAGAGTAAGGGTGGTTGATGAACTTCTCTTCACCGCGTACATTGTTCATTGTCGGATCGAAGTAGACGCCCATGAACTCGAGTCCCTGAACAACTTTTTCACGGACGATATCTGAGTTCTCACCAACGCCTGCTGTGAAGATGATGGCGTCGAGTCCGCCCATGCGTGTGGCATAGGAGCCCATGTACTTGTGGATTCTTTCGCCGAATACTTCAAGTGCAAGGATGGCTCTTTCGTTACCTTTTTGTGCTTCGCTCTCTATGTCACGAAGGTCGCTTGAAAATCCGCTGACACCGAGGAGTCCGGATTCCTTGTTCAGTACGTTCAGTACTTCAACTGCCGACTTGCCGGTCTTTTCCATGATATATGGAATGAGTGCCGGGTCGATGTTGCCTGAGCGTGTACCCATGGTGACACCTGCAAGGGGTGTAAAGCCCATGGAAGTATCGACGGATTTGCCGCCCTTGACTGCCGCGATGCTTGCGCCGTTACCAAGGTGGCAACTGATGATTCTCAGTTCCTCGAGTGGTCTGCCCATCATCTCGCTGGCACGTTCTGTAACGTATTTATGGCTTGTACCATGGAATCCGTATTTTCTGATGCCGTAATCTTCATAGTAGTTGTACGGCAGACTGTAGAGATATGAACTCTCAGGCATCGTCTGGTGGAATGAAGTATCGAAAACTGCCACGTGGGGCACGTTTGGCAGCAGTTCACGGAATGCATTGATGCCCATCAGGTTGGCCGGATTGTGAAGGGGTGCCAGTTCGCTGAGTTCCTGGATGTGACGGATCGTCTCTTCATCAATCAGAGCGGAATCGTCGAAGATTTCACCGCCGTGTACAACCCTATGGCCACTTGCATCGATTTCATTGATGTCCTTGATGACATTGAAATCCACAAGCTCCTTAAGCATGATGTTGACCGCTTCTTCGTGGTCTTTGAAGTCCTGTTCCATCTTGTGCTTCTCTCCATCGATGGTAATGGAAAAAATACCGTTATCCATTCCAATACGCTCTACAAGACCTTTTGCGATCTCTTTTTCTTCGGGCATCTCAAAAAGCTGGAATTTAAAGGATGAGCTACCCGCATTTATAGCTATGATCTTAGACATGATTTCCTCCCGAAATTAATTGTTGGCGTAACTATCATACCATGATTCTGTCTGTTCCAAGAAGTGTTTGAATTGAGTTGTATTCTTGAAATCGGGTACATCCCCGATCAGTACTTCATTATTCTTGAGTGGTGAGAAGTTCTGCTTCACTACTATGATGGATTTCCGCTGGTTCTCTGTCTTGAAAATGCTTTTCGGCAAGTTCAGGAACATCAGAAGTGTCGCACTTTCAGACAGATACTGCTTGATGGTTTCATTATCCTTCTCAAGCATATTGGAAGGGACTACAAAAACACCAATCCCATCATCTTTGACATAGGTCATGGCGCTCTCGAGCATCAGCAGGTGCGCGTAGCTCTTCCCTTTTTTGAAGGCTGTCGTGAACCCATCAACTTCAATCGGATAGTAGCCGACCGGAAGATCGCCGATTGCAGCATCCACCTGGTTCAGACGCGCCGGTTCGATGATGTCCTGGGGATAGATGTCCATCGGCACTTCGAGGAACTCGCATAGGTTCGCATTGAGACGCGCCAGTACAGGATCCACTTCAATACCTGTAAGCTGTGCATTTTCCGCCTGTTCTCTTACTGTCATCGCCAGGTGGCCCGTACCGCTGCCTGCATCAAGAATTGCTGCAGACTTGCCGCCGAACAGCTGGACGAGATGGGCCACCATATATCCGATTGTATCCGGAGTCAGCTGGTGGTTCGGCTGGACCTGTTCCTTTTGCACCTGATAGAGGTAGGCGAACTGGAATGCTTTTCTGCGTTCGGCAAAAGACCCTTCGCCCTCGACATAGAGCAGTGCTTCTCCAAGTGCTTCAAGCCTTGAAACACCTGGATTCTCCTCCAGCAGCTGGTCTGTTTCCTGTATAAGTTTCTGATATGTTCTTTCCATATTCGTCTGTTCCATAAAATCTCCTCATTGCCATAAAATATGGACTGCCAACGGATGGCAGTCCAGAATCCTTGTACATTATATTACATTGATTGCAATGCTTCAATTGCTTTGTCGTAATTCGGATGATCCGTACCTTCCGGCACATATTCGACGTATGTCACCTTGTTGTTTTCATCAAGGATGAAGACACTGCGTGCAAGCAGTCTCAGCTCTTCCATTACAACGCCATAGTTTTCACCGAAAGAAAGATCCCTGTGGTCACTCAAAGTGATTGCGTTCTGCAATCCTTCGTCTGCAGACCATCTTTTCTGCGCGAATGGCAGGTCATTGGATATTGTCAGGACTACCGTATCATCAACATCCACTGCCTTTTCGTTGAATGTTTTTGTCTGGGTACTGCATACACCCGTATCAATGGATGGTATGACACTGATCAATTTTTTCTTTCCATCATAATTACTGAGGCTGACTGGCTCAAGACTTGTATCCAGCACGGTGAAATCCGGTGCCTGGTCTCCGACCTTCAGTTCCTCGCCTCTTAGAGTCATTGGATTTCCCTTAAATGTTACATCGGCCATTTGAAATCATCCTCCTGATATAATTACTGTCCATCATACGTTTCCCTCATATAGCGGGATTTAATCATGTTTTTGTAACTTTGATAATTATTCTTGACCACATGGGTGTCTGCGAAAAAGTCATGGAGCCCGATACGGTTCTCCGTAAAGATGATCATCAGATATGGCAGATAGAAAAGTCTATTGCAGATGAAGCGTCCGACCAGTTCACGGTAAATCACCTGCACGAACGTCAGCCTGCCGCCATTCTGCGATATGACACTGATGCCTGTAATCATCTTCCCGAGTGTTGCCTGGAAGAAGTGCGTCATCAGAACGAAATACGTAAAGTATATGACTGCCACCATAATACTATCAGCACTGAAGAACGGTATCCACAGATATGCTTCCCGTATGTCCAGTACATTCAGTATGGGATAGATCAGAATCTGGGAAATCGACCATAGGATGATGATATCAATGATATAGCTGATTGCCCTGGTGAAGAAGTGGGCAGTGGCCATATAATCAAGCTTGTCGGACAGGGAATCATTCGTTTCCGGCCTGTATCTTTCATTATGTTCCATACAGTTCCCTCCTACTGCTCATACAGATACATGGGCTCGACACCCTGTCTGTTTCTGAGCAATGATTCGATCTGTGCAATTTCGGTATCACCAAAAAGACCACTGATGAAACTTTTTGCCTTATAGTTGAAGGATATACGATTGGTACCGTCATATCCGTATTCGATGACTTCCGGATTACCACCGATGTTCTCCTTCAGACCAGCCAGCGCATCCTCGACGTAGCCGAGCTGGTCGACGAGTCCATTGTCGACTGCGTCGCCTCCAAGGAAGATCCGCCCGTCCGCGAGCTCTCTGACTTCCGCTTCATCCATGCCTCTGCCTTCTGATACAACAGTGACAAAATCCTGATACATGCTGTCGACCATGTTCTGGACATACTGTGTCTCCTCTTCTGTCGGATCCCTATGGCCGCTCAGCATCTCCTTCATGTCGCCACTTGCATAGGTTTCGAATTCGACACCATAATCTTCTGCAAGCTGGCTGTAGTTGATACTCTGCATGATGACACCGATTGAACCGGTCAACGTTTCTTCAGAAGCGAAAATCTGGTCGGCAGGTGCTGATACATAATATCCACCGGAAGCCGCCATGCCGCCCATGGAGCTGTAGATGGTCTTGCCTGCTTCCTTGGCTTCCATGAGATATTTATGTATCTCTGCACTCTCATAGACACCACCACCTGGAGAATCCACGTTCAGTAGTATGCCTTTTATACTGTCGTCGGAAATGATTTCCTTCAGTGCCTCGACTGTCAATCTGTGGTTGTATCCCTGCTGGGCAAACACACCGGTTTCACCGGAATCGACAATCGTTCCTTCCACATTGAGCATGGCAATTCTGCTGTCTGCATCTCCAGCTTCGACAACAAAGGAAGGCGGAAACTCCGCATTGGCATATTCGTTGAAAAGGTCTTCCCAATCACTTGCCCACATCGTATTGAAAATCGAAGCGACAACGCCGAAGACAAGCAGCGATAATGCAACGACAACTGCAATGATTCTCTTCACATCAACATCCCTTTCTGCTTATATTGTATATCGTTTTTATGATACCATAGACTTATCATCTACAGGGAATAGGAGTGAACGGATTGATCAACTATAAAACCATCTACTTCTTTGCACCACATGGAGAAGAGACAGAGACCATATGCGAAGACCTTTCAAAGCTTTTCCAAAGGCTTGGCATCAGTACGGTCGACTCGGACCAGGAAGCGGATATCATCGCTTCGATCGGTGGAGACGGCGCTTTTCTACAGGCGGTCAGACGCAGTAATTTCAGGGACGACTGTGTCTACCTTGGCATTGCCATCGACAGCGGCAAATACTTCTACGTCGACTTCCACTACCAGGATCTGCAGAGCCTTGAAGAAGCATTCCAGAAGGATGACATCGATGTCAGAAACTACCCGGCACTGGAAGTAAGGGTGAACGACAATGAACCGAGCTACTGCCTGAACGAATTCACATTGCGCTCAAGCATCGTCAGAACAATAAAGATGGATGTCTATATCAGCAACTTCCTCTTCGAGCAGTTCAATGGTGATGGCATACTGGTGTCCACTCCGACAGGTTCCACCGGCTATAATAAATCACTTGGGGGCGCAGTCGTCGATCCGCTCGTCCATGCCATCCAGGTGACGGAGATGGCGAGCGTCAACAACAATACCCACCGTACACTCGGCACAAGCTTCCTGCTCAGCAAGGAACGCCCGCTGACGCTGCTCATCGACAAGAATGTCGACTACTATCCGGTCATGTCTCTTGATAACGAAGCAATGAGCATGCGGAACACCGAAAAAGTGGAGCTCGGCATGAGTGATAAGCTCATCAAGACGCTGAAACTCAGAAATAATACATTCTGGCATAAAGCACAAAGAAACTTCCTCTGATACAGAGGAAGTTTTTTATATGCCCGACAGGAAAAAGTCGTATAGATTTTTTATGATGAGTATCGTCGTCACAATGATGAACAGCGCCTTTACATAGCCGACCCCTTTCGAAATGGCCATGTGGGCACCTGTATATGAACCGAGAATCATGCTTCCCGCCATGACGAAGCCATACGTATAGCTCACTTCCCCCATGATGATGAAAAGGAGCAGACCACCGATGTTGCTCGCAAAATTCAGTACTTTGGCATTGCCGGCGGATCTCAGGAAGTCGAAGCCTGTAAACAGCATGAGGAACATCAGGAATGACCCTGTTCCCCCGCCCATGAACCCATCATAGAAACCGATGATCAGAACGAAAAGAATGAGAATGGCAACCTTTCTGGATGTGAACACCATCTTCTTCTCCATTCCACCCCAATCCTTGTTCACGAGCGTATAGACGAGTACGAATATCAGCATGACCAGTACAAGAGGTTTCAGCAGCTCACCGGGCATCTGCACTGCCAGCAGCGCACCGCCGACCGACAGCAGAAAGCTGAGCGGGAACAGCTTCATGACCAGTCGGAAGTCCACGTGCCGGGCACGCAGAAATTTCAAGGAGCTGGTCAGGGAACCGAAAGATGAAGCAAGCTTGTTCGTACCGAGTGCAGTCGCAGGTGACATGCCTGTGGCAAGCAGTGCAGGAATGGATACCAGTCCCCCGCCCCCGACGACGGAATCGATGAATGCTGCGAGAAAGCCGAATGCGATGACCAGCAGAAGTGTGGAAAGTTCTATTTCCGGCATGATTACAGCAGCGAATCAAATGCTTCATTTTTTTCCGCTTCGAGAGCAGAATAGCATTCGATATTGGCAAGTGCCTTTTCGATCATCGGTTCGAAATCCACTTTGGATTCGAACTTCTCGACCTTTCCGACTTCCGGTCTTGTTTTCGGCGCTTTCGGCTTGAATATGGTGCAGCAGTCCTCATACGGTAGAACTGATGTTTCATACGTACCGAATTTTTTTGCCATCTCGACAATCTCATTCTTTTCGAGCGTCAGTAGCGGACGCAGCACCGGAAAGTTCGTCACGGCATTGATGGCATGCATGCTCGTCAATGTCTGGGACGCAACCTGGCCGAGATTCTCACCATTGACGATGGCTTTCGCATTGATTTTTTCGGCAAGACGCTCCGCGATGATCAGCATGAGGCGGCGGGTCGTCGTCATGGACATGTTGTCCGGTATCCAGTCATGGACCGTCGTCTGCAGTTCAGTGAATGGTACGATGTGCAGCTTGATGTCGGTGCCTGTACGGCGCGACAATATATCGACGAGCTGCTTGACCTTCTCCGTCGCCTGGGGACTGGTGTATGGCGGCGAGTGGAAATGGACGGCCTCGAGCTCCACGCCCTTCTTCATGACTTCAAGCCCTGCCACAGGTGAATCGATGCCGCCTGAAATCATCAGCAGCGCTTTGCCGCCTGTGCCGATCGGCAGTCCGCCGATGCATTGGATGACTTCATGATACATATATATTGCCTCTGCCCGCACTTCGACCATGATCTGGTGGTCCGGTTTTTTGACATCAACGCCGAGATGCGGGACATTTTCCAGTACGTAGCCACCAAGCATCCGCTGGATATCGGATGTATTAAGGTGGTAGGTCTTATCCGTCCTTCTCACCTCGATCTTGAACGTATCCTCCGTACCGAAAGTATCCGCAAAATGAACAGCTGTCTCCTTCATCGCAGCTTCAGTCCGCTCAATCTTTGCTATCGGCGAAACGCTCAATATGCCGTTGATATTTTCGAGCGCAGCCATGACGGCTGTATGGTCTTCATCCTGCAAGGTGACGTAGGCACGGTCCCATTGCGTATGGATCTGGACATTGAAGTCCGACAGGGCACGCTTCATGTTCTCTCTTAATGCGCGTATGAACATTTTTCTATTTTTGGTCTTGAGCGTAATTTCTCCATATCTTACCAGAATATGATCGTATATCATTTTAAAACCTCTCCTATTTCCTCATGCACCGCTCGAAGGGCAGTGATCAGTTCATCTACTTCTTCTTCCTTGGTCAGACCGCTGAAAGATATTCTTATGCTGCCTTCTATGACAGCCCGTTCATTGTCCATGGCGAGCAGCGTTTCATTCAGTTTCTTCAGTTTCGAGGCACATGCGCTTGTTGTCGATACCATGATGCCGCGATTGCCGAGTGCATTCACAACGACTTCACCTTTTGCACCTATGAATGACACATTCAGTATATGGGGGACGCCGGAAGGCTGTAGATGAATGGCGCGCATGTCTCGGAGCGCCATTCTGACTTTATGGTTGAATCCGGCAATCCTGCCAGCGGCAGCATCCCGCTGCTCAGTCGCAATACGCAGTGCACGTGCCATCGCCACTGCACCCGGCAGATTGACGGTTCCGCTTCTGATGTTATTTTCATGGCCCCCGCCATGGAGGATCGGCGATAGTGTCCTCGGCTCCTTCGCAACCAGTGCACCGGTCCCTTTCAGGCCATGGAACTTATGGCTGCTGAAGCTTAATGAATCCACCCCGGTATAGTCCATATCGATCTTGCCGATGGCCTGTGTTGCGTCGGTATGGAAATGTGCTTTCGGATAGCCTTTGAGCAATTCTGTGATTTCAGCAATGGGCTGGATACTGCCGGTGATGTTGTTGACAGCCATGACGGTGATGAATATGACATCATCATCCAGCAGCCTCCTGACATGTTCAATATCCACTGTACCGTCAGGCAGTGTTCTGATGTACTTGATCCTAAAACCATCATTTTTCATCGCCTCCAGTACGCCAAGGACGCTCGGATGTTCGAGTTCACTGACAAGTACTGTCCGGCCGTATGTGCGCTTCCGCCCAAGTACACTCTGGATCACCAGATTATTGGCCTCCGTCGCACCGGACGTAAAAATACAGCGGTAATCCGGAACCCCGAGCAGCTCCACAATCTGTTTTCTTGAAGCCTCAAGGAGCTGCGACGCTTTCCGCCCCGACTGGTGGATGCTTGCGGTATTGAAGTAGTAGGCTTCATTGACGTTCATGAAAGTCTTCATCACTTCACTGTATGGACGCGTTGTTGCTGCATTGTCCATGTATATCAAAATATCTCTCCTCACGTAAAAGGGACTCGGGATGAATATCCCAAGCCACCTGTTCTATTGCTTATCGAATTCTTTCTCAATGCGTGATGCTGCACCCGGTTCTACTTTTTCAAGCGCCTTTTCGGCAATCTGCAGCGCGCGCTTGTAGCGGTTCTCCCTGAAGAGCCTTTCCGCTTCCGTCAGCATCTGATTGAAGTCCGGATCATCTCTTCTATAGCGGTTGCCATACTGGATCATCACTTCTGTCAGTCTGGCTTCCTGCAGGATCTCATAGGCTTCCTGCTCATATTTATTCATCAGCACGACTGTGCGGTTCACCTTATCTTTGATGTACTGGACATTCAGAGGCCGTCTCTGGAAATACTTGTTGATTTCCTTGATATCGATGTCCAGTTCATTCTTCATGACGAGGAACTTCTCCGGTACACTGGAAAGATTGGATCCGAGCAGCTCCCTGTAGATTTCCTCTTTGCGGTCCTGGATGAGAATGGAGTTCTCACGTGCCTCCGCTTCATCTTCGCGCAGATTGACCAGATACTGCTGGATCTGCTGCTGCTCGTCATTTATCGAACCGATGTTATCCTTGATGTATTCGAGATTATCCAGCACTTCGCTGTAGCGTGCCGTCGTCTTGCTTGTTTCGGTGATGACTTCATCATAGACGTCTATCATGTTCTCGATTTCGTGTTCGAACTTCTGAACTCTGTGGATGTCCGTCTCGTTTATATGGTACTGCTCTTTTACATAGTCGATCTCCGTACGCAGCGTGTAGTTCATATCCTTCGCCAGGAACAGATCATCTGTAATGATATCCTTCTCGTGGTCCACTTTAGTCTTCGCTCTCACTTCGTGTTCGATCAGTTCGAGCATGTCATCAAGCTGGTTATTGATGTCTTCAAGAATATCGCGTGCTTCGTCCAGCTCAAGTCGTGTAATCAAAGGCTCGACAAGATTCAGCTTGCCCTTCAGTGTGGACAGCTTGCCCTCCACCTTGACGTGTTCAAGGTCATAGCCCTCCGCCTTCAGATCACGGCAGCCGAAGCGCACTTCCTGGAACTGCTGGGGCAGATCCTTCTGGACTTCCTTGATCAGGAGCGGAATCTCGTCCATGTTCTCCTTCAATATGGACAGCTCCTCATGCACTTCGTCTATCTCTTTGTTCGCTGTCACATAGTTGCCCTGATTGACCTGCTTCTCATAGGCCTTAAGTTCAGGTTCATATGTTTCGATCAACTTCTCAAGAGGTGGCTGCGCCTCGCCGAACTGATGTCCATTCGCAAGCACATCGCGTTTCGCTTCACGATAGAGCCGCTCAGCTTCATTGTACTTTCTTTCACCTTCCTCATTCGAGGAAATCAGCTGATGGATCTCGCCGGAAAGCTCCTTGTACTTGCTTTCGACACCTTCAAGTTTAGCATTTGCACTTTCAGTCTTCTCACGGCTGTCCTTGAAACGAAATTTCTCTACATCAGCAGCAGCCTGGTCCAGGTCATTTTGGGCCTCTGTCAGGGAATGCTTCAATACGCCCTGCCAGTCGGACTGCCAAGTCTTGTACAGTGATTGTGCCTCACCATGAAGGTTGTAGTTCTTGACCTTCACAAGCTCATCCTGAAATGGCAGATTCCGCATTCCCTCGAGTTTTATAGATTGTGTCTTTATGTCATCTTTTCTGATATTGCGTATATATAATAGCATGCCGATCGCGATGACGATGGCAAGTATGACAACGATTAAAACATAGACCCACATACAGCTACCTCCTAAGTATATAATTAGATTATAGCTTAAAAAATTGAAAGAAAAAACATATAAATGTATAATTCAAGAATATTTATATAGACAGGGTGATAGATAATGTTTACAGAAACACAAATCAAGGACTATGCACAATTGAACCAGATGCTGAAAGGCCTTCTTGAAGACGAGACAAACCGTATCGCTAATCTGTCCAATGCTTCAAGCCTTCTGAATGTATTCCTCGAGGACATCAACTGGGTCGGCTTCTACCTCTACGATGAACCGGCAGATGAACTCGTACTCGGACCATTCCAGGGACTGCCTGCCTGCGTCAGAATCCAGAACGGTAAAGGCGTCTGCGGCCTTGCCTTCAGAGGCAACGACGTATTCATCGTCGATGATGTAACACAATTCCCCGGCCACATCGCATGCGATGCCAACAGCCGTTCAGAAATCGTCGTGCCGATCTACAAAGACGGTACACCGATCGGTGTACTCGACATCGACTCCCCTTCATTCGACCGCTTCACAGACGAAGATCGTCAGGGCCTGATCGAATTCGTTGAAGTATTGAAACAGTATATCTAGATGGACAGCTATTGACAAGCAATTGATATTTGTGTATAATCATTAATTGTGTAAATGAACGGATTAAGTAGCGGATGACCATTACATGCCAGCATGCGGTTCCCGGTGAGGGATGTGCTGTGTAACTGATGCTATAAGGCGAAGGCACTTTAAATCGCATGCCCATGTAAGTGGTTATCAACCTTATGATGTTTTTTGCATGAATAAAAACAATAAGGAGGAGTCATAATGGCTCGTTTTAGAGGTTCAATCTGGAAAAAGTCCCGTCGTCTCGGAATTTCCCTGACTGGTACTGGCAAAGAATTGGAACGCCGTCCATACGCACCTGGTGATCATGGACCAACACAAAGAATCAAGCTTTCCGAATACGGAATGCAACTGCAGGAGAAGCAGAAACTCCGCTACATGTACGGAATCAACGAACGTCAATTCCGCACAATCTTCGACCGTTCTGCAAAAATGAAAGGTGTTCATGGTGAAAACTTCATGATCCTTCTCGCTTCCCGTCTGGATGCAGTCGTATACCAGCTCGGACTTGCAAGAACACGCCGTCAAGCACGTCAGCTTGTCAACCACGGTCACGTAACAGTAGACGGTGGACGTGTGGATATCCCATCCTACACGCTTAAAGCTGGACAGACTATCGGCCTGCGTGAGAAATCCCGCAACCTCGACATCGTTAAAGAAGCGATTGAGTACAACAACTTCGTTCCAGAATATCTTTCATTCGACGAAGAAAAAATGGAAGGTTCCTTCGTACGTCAACCAGAGCGTTCAGAACTCTCTGCTGACATCAACGAACAGCTTATCGTAGAATTCTATTCCAGGTAATAAGTGGGAACACTATTTCAAAGCTCCAGACCCTTTTCGAAGGGGCCTGGAGCTTTTTTCATTTCACAACTTCAAGCAGGGCTGCTTCCGAATAGTACAAGTCCACTTTTCGCAACTCTTCCAGTTTTATACTTCTCTTTTCCTTTATAAAACCATTTTCATAGCCATTCAAAACAAACTTTATAGTCAGGAAATAGGCGTCATTTTCAGCAAAATGCGCCTTTATGTAGTCATATAGAAGTGAAACTGCCTTTCTTTCCATTCCACTCACTTTCTTGGTGCCGCGCTCAGGAAGCTTATATGCATATGAATCAGTTTCATAAATATTATTTTCATTCTCCAACCCTTCAAAATAAAAGGACTCTGCTGCATTTTCAGTTGGGTACCAGGAGAGATTTTCGATATGAATCCCTCTATCCCCTACTGATCCTAGAGCTAATGGCTTGTCACTTGCCAAGTAGATGTATTCCGTCATGCTGCACCTCTTTCCAGTATGATTGCAAAGGGGAAAATAATTATATCATTAGGTAAACAAAGAATCAGATTTCCATATTGTAAGAGTTTGATTCTTTTAAACGGATAATCAAGGTTTGAATCCCAGTGAGGGATTCAAACCGTATTATTATTTACTTCTTCACAACTACCTGGCCGTTCTCATCCAGTAGTGGTGTCATGCTGCCGCCGGTACCGCCCCACGTGTATAAGTATTGAACCCCTGTATCCTGATCGGTTATGACATAGCAGTTGAAGACTGCATCGTTTGTCTTCATCTGTTCAATAACGAACCTGTTATCTCCTTCATCCTTCTTGTTTCCAAACACCATAACCCCTCCTTCGTATTTTCCATTCTATTGTAACATTACTCTATGCTCCACAACTATTATCAAACAAGCTTATACTTGTCCTGATAGAATGAATTCCAGGAGGTGAAGTGATGAGTGAATTTACGCAATGGATGGTCGACTGGATGGAAGATCACCTGGATAAAAAATTCAACTTGAATGAGTTGGCCGTGCATATGGGGTATTCACCCTACTACTGTTCTTTCAGATTTCACCAGGCAACGGGTATGACGATCAGAAGCTATGTGAAGAATAGAAGGTTGTTTCTGTCGGCTGCTGACCTGAAGGAAGAGGGCAGGATCATCGATATCGCCATAAAGTATGGTTATGCATCGCAGGAAGCCTATAGTCGGGCATTCAAGAATACTTTCGGGGTTGCACCTGGTGAATTCAGAGCTCGTGACCTGCCTCTCCAGTCCATGCCCGGTTTAAAAATTGTGGAAAGGAAAGGAACGAACGCCTTGCGCAATGCAGACAATATCACTAGTGCAGCTTTGCCTGAGAAGAAAACTGATTATGAGGACTCGGAAATACTGAATGTGCTTAACGGTCAGGACATGTATGATGAATTCAGCAGAAAAGAGATGATGGGAAAGTCGGGTTACATCCCATTCAACGAAGCGATGTGCGTGAATCCCACTAGCACACCACTGTTCGATGATCATTTCATCCATCTAAGAGCAAGTGGTCACGGAGTTTCAACTGGAGATTATCATGACAAGGTCGTCAGCCATATCCGCAGGATTGATCTGGACAAATATAAGCTCATCGTCCTGTGGTTCGGTGAGGATATGTTCTGTCAGATGAACATGCTGACGATGCTTGCCTACCTGGAGCAGATCGGATTTGAAGGGATTGTCCATCATAACAGTTTCAGGGATGATGAATTCAAAGTGGCACAGTATGAAGTCTTTCTCGGCAGTTATTACAGCATCTACAGAAGTCTGCTGGTCAACCAGGAATTTCCGAAGAAAGCACTGACACCTGTCATGTACCAGTCGGCCCGGCTTTATATGGAAATGTCACAGGCGGATAATAGAATAACTGATTATATCAGTAGAAATAATTACCTGGCCGATGATGAACTTGTCAGATTGCTGATGCACAGATTTCAGACGTTGGGGTATGGTGACCTCCAATACTTCAAACTGATTGATGAATACCGTAGGCAGCACTCCACCTGACTTCCCTGCTGCATGGCAAATCCCCCTTCAAAGTCCAATGCCTTGAAGGGGGATTGATGCATCTACAGCCAAGTTGCTATGAAACTATTCAAAAAGTGAACGGTCCTCGACCCTGCTCGTGATCACCATGATGATCAGACCAAAGAATATGATCGCACCTGCAATGAATGTAATTGAAGTGTAGCCGAGTTCTCTACCCAATAACGCACTGCCAATTGCTGCCCCAAGGGCGTTTGCGAGATTGAAGGTGGAGGCTGTGATGGTTCCTGATAGTGCGGGTGATTCTTTTGCTGCAATTATTATTTTGGAATTCAGCAGTGGTGCTGTGCCGAAAACGCCTGCTCCGAATAGAAAGCTGACACCCACTGCAAGGACTGGAATTTCGAGAAGAAATGTAAAGGCGAACAGTATTATACCTAGAGAAAACAAACTGATGAGAAGGCTTCTGGTCAGATTGATCGGAATGATTCTTCCGGCGAGTGTGTTCGCAAGTACAGCACCGATACCGAATGCAAGCAGACTCACTGTCACACCTGTCACACCGAATCCGGATATTTCCCTGAGCATAGGTTCATTGAACGTATATGCAACGAAGACGCCGGAATACCCGAAAATGATCATTGCCAATACCAGTACGACGGTTTTATTTTTAAGCATCGAAAGCTCTTTCAGCAGAGCGGGCGCCTCTCTCTGCACTGCCCGGGGTGTCACGATGGCTACTCCGATGAGTGTGATGAACCCGAACAATGCGATGATCCAGAACACCACGCGCCAATCCAGTACGCCACCGATGAGTGCTCCGAAAGGCACACCGAGCATTACAGCAACTGTCAGTCCGCCCTGCACAGCGGCTATCGCGCTTGTCCGCTTGTTCGGTTCCGATATGTCTACGGCAATACTCATGCACAATCCGAAGAAAGGTGCATGTATGGATGCTGCAATCAGCCTCGAAGCGAGCAGGACCTCAAAATTCGGAGCTGTCGCCGCAATGATGTTGCTGACTGTAAATACAGAAGCAAAAACAATGAGCAGTTTCCTCTGTGAATTTTTTAATGTAAGAATCCTTAGAATGGGCCCGAAAACCGCTACACTGATCGCGTAGACACTGAGCAGCATTCCGGTAGCCGACAATGGCACATCAAGGTAGGTTTTCCGAGAACTGTGTCAGCAGGCCTGTCACTACATACTCTGTCATTCCTATGGCAAACGTGCCGATCATAAAAACGAACAGAATGGTATTTCTACTGAAGTGGTTCAACATGATAAACTCTCCCTTAATATCATAAAAAATAATACTCTACAGTATTAACGGAAAATCGTCCAGAGAAACTTATAATGTCCGTAAAATTTTTGTGCTTTTACAATTCTAAAGACTTGTCATAATAATATTAATGACATTTTCATAAATTGAATTTCTATATTAAAATTAATATTCATATTTGCAAAAAAATACATGAAATAATTCTTTACAAAAATCCACCTTGGGAGTAATATGGCTTCGAACATATGAATATAGTGGAGGCACATCATGATAAATTCTTTTCCTGCATTCCAGTTGAGTTGCCCATCGTCTGCATTAAAATCTCATTCAATGGCAGAAGAAGGTATATGAAGTGAAGAAGATCAGATATCTGACGTTCAACCCATCCCAGCTGCTGGTCGTTGTGTTCTTCATCTTTATTGTCATCGGATCGATTCTGCTGAAGCTGCCTGTCTCGACAACCGATTCAATCACCTGGATAGATGCACTGTTCACTTCCACTTCTGCCATGACGGTTACAGGTCTGGCGGTTGTGGACACAGGAACTGATTTCACCATATTCGGACAGGTGGTCATACTCGCCCTGATACAGGCAGGCGGAATCGGCATCATGTCATTTGCAGTAATGATCTACATGGCACTTGGCAAAAAGGTCGGGTTCAAAAGAAGAATGGAGATCAAGCAGGCGCTGAACCAGTCTTCTCTCGATGGGGTGCTTGAACTGGTCAAAGGGCTGTTCATCTACTCATTTGTCATCGAATTCATCGCAATGATGGTTCTTGCGATCAGATGGGTCCCTGAGTACGGGTGGATCGAAGGACTGTACTACAGCCTGTTCCATTCGATATCTGCGTTCAATAATGCGGGCTTTTCCATATGGTCGGACAGTCTGACCGGCTACGTCGGCGACCCGGTCGTCAATCTGATGATCACCTTCCTCTTCATTACGGGGGGAATCGGGTTTACTGTACTGATTGACGCCTGGCATAAGCGCAGCTTCAGAAAACTGACCCTGCACTCCAAACTGATGATTACCGGTACACTCATCATCAACGTTGTGGCAATGTTCCTGTTTTTCATATTGGAGTTCAATAACCCGAACACACTCGGCGCGCTCTCCTCTCTGAAAGATCAGCTGTGGGCTTCCTATTTCCAGGCAGTTACACCGAGAACGGCCGGATTCAATACACTGGATATCGGCAGTCTGAATGATTCGACAGTCACCATGATGCTGCTTCTGATGTTCATCGGTGCAGGCAGTGCATCAACTGGCGGCGGCATCAAGCTGACCTCATTTCTGATCCTGGTCCTGTCCATCATTCCACTGCTGCAGCAGAAGAGCCAGATCAATATCGGCAAACGGTCAATCAGGGCGGCAGTCATATTCCGGGCCCTTTCGATATCGATACTGAGTGTGCTGCTGATACTCGCAGCCATCTTCATCATGACAATCAGCGAGAATGCACTATTCATAGAAATTGTGTTCGAAGTCGTTTCCGCTTTCGGAACAGTCGGTCTGTCGATGGGGATTACAGCGGACCTGTCCCCTATCGGAAAGCTTGTCATCATACTGGTCATGTTCTTCGGGAAACTTGGACCATTGAACCTGGCCTTCTCCCTGGCAAAACCGAAACAGGATAAAATCAGATATCCGGTTTCTGACGTGCTTACAGGCTGATATTCAGTGCTTAAATGGAGTATAGCAAACTATCGATGCTTCCCTGCTCCATTTCCGGGTATAGTAATATAAACAACTTCGGGGGATGGATAGATGGATAATGGAACAGAAGAGGCAAAAGCCAAAAGAGAAGCAGGAAAGCATACGGGTATGGAAGGCAGATATGAAAGCAGGAAAAAGTCCGGTCTTGTCGGCTGTTTGATCATCGTACTCTCACTCGTCGTACTGATGGTCATTCTCGGTTCATGTACAGGTATTTTTTATGGAGATGAACAGGACGAGCGCATTACGGAAGACCAGGGGAGCATCATGTATGAAGATGAAGCAATCATCCTGCAAATTGCATCTGACCAGGAAGCAGAAGAGTACTTTACGCTAGAATCGACAAAAGCCACCTTCAAGGTGGCTTTTGTTCGCTTTATCCGATCATGACTTTCTTCACTCTTTGCTCTTCAATGTTTTAAGCGTATCGATTGCCACCTGGGCCATTCCTTCAATCCCATACGAAATCGCATCTTCGTTGAACCTGAATGACGGATTATGAAGGGGCTTCTGCCCTTCGCCTACAGAACTGCCAAGCCAGTAGTATACACCCGGGTACTTCTGCAGGAACCGGCTGAAATCTTCTCCTCCAAGACTTGGCGTAAGATTCGGCAGTGCCTCATCACCATACATGCGGTGCACCGTTTTATAAACCTGTTCCGCCCACTCCTCATCGTTGACTGTCGCAGGGTAGCCGTCCATATAATCAATCTCCACTTTGACACCCATGGCCTCTGCAACGTTCCCGACAACATCGAAGAACCGCTGCTTCACTTTATTTTTCATCTCATCACTCTGCGTACGGATGGTGCCCTCGAGTTCAGCAGTCTCAGCAATGACGTTATACTGGAAACCGGCATTGAACTTCCCGACGGTGACCACTGCCGGATCGAATGGGTTGGCATTCCTGCTGACAATCGTCTGCAGTGTCGTGACAATCTGATTGGCTGCAGCAATCGCATCCACCGTATCATGCGGCATCGACGCATGGCCTCCGGATCCTGTCACAGTAATTCTGAAACGATCCGAATTGCCCATGATCGGCCCTGCCATGACACCAAACTGTCCGACGGGAAGTTGGGGCCACACATGCTGTGCAATGAGCACTTCCGGTTCATGTTCATCGAATACACCATCTTCCATCATCTGTCTGGAACCGCCTGTCGGAGACTGTTCTTCCGCCGGCTGGAAGATGAGCAGGATCTTTCCTTCGATCTCATCCCGTCTTTCGAGAAGATATTTTGCTGTACCGAAAAGCATGGCCGTGTGGGCATCATGGCCGCACGCATGCATCACGCCTTCTGTTTCGGATGTGAATGCTTCCCCTGAACTCTCGGTAATCGGAAGCGCATCGATATCGGCTCTCAGGCCGATGGTCGGTCCCGGCTTATTTCCCTCGATGACGCCGAGCACACCGGTTTCTGCAAATCCTGTCGTATAAGGAATGCCGATTGTGTCGAGCTTCTCCTGGATGCGCTTTGACGTTTCATGCTCCTGACCACTGAGTTCAGGATTCCTATGCAACTGACGTCTGAATTCCACTGCTTCTTCTACAATCTTCGAATCGATACTCATCTGAAAACACCTTTCTCCATGGATAATCTGTCGTATACTTAATAAATTCTATCATAGTATCGAATACAAGTTTAAATTATCTGAACTTTTGGTTTTTCGACTGGATGAAGAATCCCTTGCTCTGGCTCCATTCGGCAAAGTACACATCTTCAAAATCACAATCAGTCTCTTCCTCGATCTTTTGCCTCAACCATGCTTCATCAACGCCGGCATCTTTCAATGCTTCCTGCTCTACTTTCCCAGCGTCCACAAAAAGATGGTTCCAGTCATTTTCTCCATATTCGATGCCCATTTCCTTCCTGGATGGAGGTTCGTCACCGGCATATTCCAGAACAGACAGAAATCCACTATTTTCGAGAATAGCATATCTTACGGTTCTTAAGGAAAATATACCATTCATCCTGAACAGCTCCCTGACTTCATCCAAATCCATCTTATTCTTCCGCATCACTTCAGTATCCAGTATTCCATTGCTGATCAAGAGCTGAGGCTTGCCCTTGGCCACCTTTCTGAGCCACCCATTATTGACCGCCACCTTTTCAATAATATAAATCAGCAGTCCCCAATAGAACAGCGCAAACAGCATATCGTAGAATGGCATCGTCGATTCATACAGGGATTCTTCTATTGTACTGCCGAGAATCAGCGCATAGATGAAGTCAAGGGGTGTAATCTGGGCCAGTTCCTTCTTGCCGATCAGACGCATTACAATCATGACGCCGACCAGACCAGTGGTAAGCTTCACGGCATAAGTAAGCATATCCTGCAGATTGTCCATCTGTCTTCGCCTCCTATAGAATGATTCTCCACCAATAAAACCCCGGCACTGTAATTACAGCAGTCCGGGGTTTGGATGGAAAGATATTCGTTTCTATTAAACTTTACTGTCTGTTCTGTGATGCGCCACTGGACCACTCTTCAAGAGGTAAATATGGAAGAGATACTCTCCGACTGCGATGACTATGGCAGAGATGATTGCTGCAACTGCCACTTCGCCTCCGGTAAGGTCAGTCAGCCACAGTCCTATCAGCCATACGACAAGGAAAGAAAGCACCAGGTCGGAAATTGTCGCCATTGCATTGCCTGCTGCCGGCAGAATGCCCATATCACCTGCAAAGTATGACAGTATACCAAGAACAATTGTCGTTCCGAGAATCATCGGCCAGAAATCCATACCATAAAAGGCGCCAAGAACAATCCATAATACCGCAAGCGTCATGACCGCTTTGATCAGCATTGCTTTTACATGCTGCATCATTCACCCTCTATTCCCGATTTTCGTATACAGTGCACTGTCCCCCCCGTTACATGTACCAAACATATTGTTTGATGGAGGAGGGTAGAGGCTATACAAAAATTAAAGGACGGTGGACAGTTATGAAACAGACGTTATTGGACTATACGGAGGGAAGAAATGCACCATTGCCGGACGGACCGTGGAGCATGTATCAGAGATGGGAGGATCTGATGTGCATGCATATCCCGGTGGAACCGCAAGCACTTCTTCCCCATGTTCCTGAAGCACTTGAACTGGACATTTATGACGGCTATGCATGGATTTCCATATTTTCATTCAACGTTCGCAATATGCAGCTGAGAGGCTTGCCGAAATTCCCCTATGCGCACAAATTTCTGGAACTCAATGTCAGAACTTATGTCAGACATCAGAATATACCCGGTATCTACTTCTTCAGTCTGGATGCGGCCAAAATCATTCCAGTCATCGGTGCACGATCTGGCAGCCTGCCCTATTTCAAGGCAGGAATGAAAGCAGCAAAGAAAAATGGATGGATACACTTCTCGAGTCATCGTCAGCACGATGCGTCTGCCTATTTCAAGGGGCGGTACAAATCCGTCTCCGAACCCGAAAAACCGCTGCTTGGTACGCTCGACTACTGGCTTCTCGAACGGTATTATCTATTTAATACGGTCAAAGGGGCAGTCGTGCATATCGGCATCCACCATCTGCCGTGGCAGCCTGCCCAAGCTTCAGTCGTCTATGAAAATGGTGGCATCGACTCCCTTATGCCGGGTGATATCGAAGGCGAACCCGTACGCGCCCACTACGTTGAAGCGCTTGATGTCATATTCTGGCCGGTGAAATACTCGTAATCATCCTAGTCCTTCAGCCACGCGTATGCCTGGTCCACCTGTGCCCGGTCGAACTGTTCCACTTCTATGCCCGGCAGAAGATCGACCAGTTTCGCGCCGCCCTCCTGCCATGCTGAATCAGTGATGACCGCAAATTTCCTATACTGATTCCAGTGACTGATATCCATCACCGTACCTTTCGCCATGCCGACTGGACCGACACCACCAAAATCCTTGATGTAGACAAGAGCACTGAGTGCTTTGTCATCACCATAATGTTCGTTGATGAATGTCCTTGATTTTTCTGCGTCCTCTTTCGTCACTTTGCCATCGACGTCAATCCGGATGATGTTCGGAAATTTTGTTTCCTCAAGTATGATCATCTTATAGCCTCCATCCTGTATTTTATTATCCGCTACCCTATCCTGCCATCCGGAAACATCAGAGTGATGCATCTGCATAGTCTGAAATCATCTAGAAAAGAGGCATGGGAGCATACCAGTACTCCCATGCCTCTTGCTATTTGCTGTAATAGTAGATATGTTTCCCATCAAAGTTGTTGCCGATATAGGCATCTCCGTTCTCCTCCATCCAGTCTGTATCCCGGTAGTGCACCTTTACCGGCTCGCCTTCCGGCTCAAAAGGCTTTGTTAGGCTCATATGCATGATATGGCGTTTCTTACCATTGTATTTGTATGTGGTCTTCCTGATCTTGAATCCGAGCCGGAACTTGTCTTTCAGGCTTGGGACGTTCGCCGGCATGACTGTCGTCAGTATATTATCGAAGCGGCCATCATTGCGGACCATTTCAATCAGTTCACGCCCCATCTCGGTCTGCAGCCCGCGCCCCCGCTTCTCAGGATCAATGAAGCTGATTTCCGAATAGATGACACTCTGCTTTTCTTTGATGCCTATATCGTCGGCAAGATGCTCCTTCTCTTTAACAGAAGGGACGCGCATGGAACGTGAACCGATCAGCTTCCCATCTTCGTAGACACCGATGATGAAGCCCTGCATTATGATCAGTTTGAACTCCTCCCTGGTCAGAGTCTGGAGTATTTCCTTATCTTCAAGATTGTCATACACTTTTTTCTGCAGTTCGAGCAGTTCCGGCAGATCACCGAGATGCAGCGTTCTGAAGTCCATAGTATCATCCTTCCAAATTTAAGTTGTGCACAATACATCATGTTTAAATGTTAAATATCCGGTTATATATGAATAGAGGAGTTGGTGCATATGGCGATCTTGGTGAAGGTTAAGGACAGCACGAACGACAGGACGGATTTTGAATATATACCGGGTGACAAGATGAAGGAAAATATCAAGTCGGAGTACATACTTCGAGAAATTACACCGGACAAAGATAAATTCATCCAGTTCATCTACCCAGAACATACAGAGACATTTACACATTTTAAGATCCACTATACGAGAAGACGCTGAGCAGGCGTCTTTTTTTATTTCAAAGTTTCTTCGAGCCAGCTGAACATGAGCGGTGTCCATTGTGATGCCCGTGCGTCGGCCATGCCTGTCGCCTCTGTCGCCAGACTGAGACCATGGCTGCCGCTTTTGAATGTGTGGAGCTCCCATGGTACTTGATGGGTCTCCAGAGCTTTCGCAAAATCGAGCGAGTTCTCTACGAAAACGAGCTTGTCCTCGACCGTATGCCAGATGAAAGTCGGCGGTGTACTGGCAGAAACGTGGGCTCTGATATGGGCACGCTCCAAGATTTCCTCCTTGATTTCAGGACCGAATATCATCCTTGACGCAGTCGACATGTATCTCGGATCTCCTATGCCCCGCGACTCTGCGATTTCCCTATTGAGCATATAATCGAGAATCGGATAGGCAAGAATCTGGAAGTTCGGGCGGTACCACCTGGATTCCGTTTCTGTCAGATCGCGCAGCCACTCGGAGTGCCAATGGACTCCGAGACTGGCTGCCAGATGGCCGCCGGCAGAAAAACCCAGTACCCCGATGCGGTCTGGGTCGACATTGAATTCATGGCAGTTTTCCCGGATGAAGGTGATTGTTTTCGTCAGCTCGAGCAGTGGTCCTGGGAATTCGGAGCCGAGTACAGCATCCGCCTCCACCATTCCGGCCGCCTGGTACAGCTCATCACGGTTGACTCTGCCTTTTTCCTTCCTCATGGCTGTCCCGATTGTGGAATACCTGAGTATGAAAACATGATACCCTTTCGCCAGAAACTCATATCCCACCGGCTCCGCTTCCCTGTCAGATACATACATATAGCTGCCGCCCGGGCAGATCACCACTGCCGGTCTCCCCTCTTTCTGATGGACTGCATCTTCACCCAGCATCATGGTCACTTCAGCATGCTTGTCACCGATATAGAAACTTTGCAGATTCATATCATCCCTCCACTCCACTAATTGATCAATCTATATAGATAGATTTCATTCCTGTATTCTTCACCAATGCGCAGAGCATCGATCCGTTCCCCTTCTTTCAGAAATCCGAGGGCCATATACAGTTCGATCAGTTCCTCAAAGTCATCACGGATGGAGAGTTCCAGACGGTGGATGCCATTGTCTTCGGCCCATATGATGCCGGCATTGAGCAGATTTCTGCCGATACTATTCTGCTGCTCCGTCGGCAGTATGCCAAGTGATATATTCGCCCGGTGCTTTATCATTTCACCATGGTTGCCAGACAGACTGATATAACCTGTCAGCTCCTGTTGATCGATGGCGACGAATATCTGTCTCTTGGCGTTCTGCAGCACTGATGTGAGCAGTGCCTCCGTGTTTGATGTGTTCAGTATATGTGTCTCATGCAGCCCTGTTTCACTGCTTGTTTCCAGGTTCATGAGCAGATTGAGAAACGCGTCGATGTCTTTCATTTCAATTGGTCTTATTTCCATTTTCTAGCCTCTCTCCTTAAGCAGTACATTCATGATGAAGTCTATCGCTGGAGGATTTTCCCTCTTAAGACCTTCTACAAAATCATTATGATCGTAGGGAACCTTCCTATGAATAAAATTGACAGCTTGTCCATTGATTTCCATGATGGTGTATGGCGCAAGGCCATTCGGCGCCAGACCAAGTGGACCCGGATTGATGAATACCTGCTGTCCCGATTCGAAGTGATGCTGCATATGGTCGTGTCCAAACAGTATGATGTCATAGGGATCCTCTTCATAAATGGCACCGAGTGTTTCCACAGAAGGTGACATATCTATCGGACAGTATGTATCATCAGGATTCAGATGGTAGTGGGTGAGCAGAATATCAAAGTCCATGATGCTTTTATTCATGGATAACGGCATGGCATCGAGAAACGGTATGAACCGGGAATCCAGGTGATCGGCTACCCACACGTGATGATCGTGCTCCGCCCCTGTCACTGATGAAGGCATGCCTCTGATCACCTTCAGCACTTCTTCATCGTGATTGCCCCGGATGACCGAAAGATGATCAAGTCCGCGCAGCATGTGCAGCACTTCGTTCGTCTGGTGGCCGATGGAGATGATATCCCCAAGGCAGAAGATCTCATCGACCTCAAACTGTTCCATATCAGTCATCACCATGGAAAGCGCGTTGAAGTTGGCATGTATATCCGATATGATTGCAATTCTTCTACTCAAAGCCCCTACCTCCATTGATTTCATTCCATAATTCATTCTACCAAAAGACCTCCGTTCCACCTATCAATTCAAACTCGTGTTATCATATATGTAAAATACGATTGAGGTGCATTATGACCAGACTTTGCCTAGTACGACATGGACTGACAGAATTCAACCGGTTGAAGAAACTCCAGGGTGCTTCCGACATCCCCTTGAACGAAGAGGGGGAATACCAGGCGGAATGCGCTGCCGAGAAACTGAAGGATGAACCATTCGACGCCATTGTTTCAAGCCCGCTCGGGCGTGCCCACCGCACGGCCGAAATCATCAACAAGTACCATGACCTGCCGATAGAGACGATGGATGAACTGAAAGAGCAGTATTTCGGTGAACTCGAAGGCCACCATATCGATGATATCATGGAGAAGTATCCGCACGGTGAACTCCCGGGAGCCGAAACTTTCGAAGCACTGGCAGAACGCGTCCAGGTTGCGCTTGATCGGATACTGGAACAGCATGCCGGTCAGTACGTACTGCTGACAGCCCACTCCCGCACAATCAAATCCATCCTGTCGCTCTTCAGCGATGAAATCGACATGCTCGGCACAAAGCTTGATAACTGCAGTGTGAGCTACATCGAACATGCCGAATCCAAATGGCAGGTCCATGACTATAATATACCCACTTATATGGGCAGTGAACAGAAATGAATATAAACAGAGCATACCGCCCGGTATGCTCTGTTTGGTAATGTGCTAGTATGTTGATCTTGCCTCCGCCGCAATCGGATAGTCGATCGGAAATGCGCTTGCTCCCACTGTTTTTCTATACACCCTGTAGAAATGGATGCACCACAGTATCGTCAGAATGGCCCCGCCGGCATACGAAACATTCAGGTCCAGTCCGAAGCCCATCTGTTCGTAGAGAATATACGTGAATACGTTGAATGTCATGAAGACAGCAGGTATGAGCGCCACCCAGTAGTTCTTCTTAGCAAGCAGAAGATACATGACGCCAACCCATAATGCAATGACGGCTGTCGTCTGATTGGCCCAGGAGAAGTATCTCCAGAGTATTGTAAAGTCGATCAGTGTCAGGCAGTAGCTGATGACGAACATCGGTATCGCAATGCTGAAACGCTTCCATATTTCACCTTGTGAAAATGAAAGGTAGTCGGCAATGATCATCCGTGCACTTCTGAAGGCCGTATCTCCACTTGTGATCGGCAGGATGATGACACCGAGAATTGCCAGTGTGCCCGCAACCGAGCCGAGCAGCAGAACCGAAGCTTCCGATACGACAAGTGCAGCTTCACCTTGGGCGAGGACCTGTGCCAGCCCGCCATATCCATCAAAGAGGCTCATCGCAGCAGCAGCCCACACCATCGCGATGATGCCTTCAGCAATCATCATGCCATAGAAGATCTGCCGCCCATTGGATTCCCTGGCAGTCGTCCTCGAAATGATCGGCGACTGTGTCGCATGGAACCCTGACAGTGCCCTGCAGGTGATGGTGAAGAACAGCAGCGGGAAGATCGGCAGGTTGTCAGGGTGCATGTTGCCCCAGGTAAGCTCAGGAATCTGCGCCCCCGTCTGGACAAGCCTGAAGCCGATCGCCACTGCACTGAACAGGAGGATTGCACCGAAGAACGGGTAGATCTTCCCGATGATCTTGTCAATCGGCAGCACAGTCGACAGGATATAGTAGATGAATATCACAGCCAGTATGATGCCGAGTGCCACCCTTCCGTCCATAAGTGAATGCAGCAGTATGGCTGGGGAAGTAACGAATACCGTACCGACAAGCAGAAGCAGAAGCAGTGTGAAGGCATTGACGATGTGCTTCATGCCCTTACCGAGAAACTTGCTTGCCAGTGCCGGAAGATGCGCCCCCTGGTTTCTGATTGAAATCATGCCTGTAAGATAGTCATGGACCGCCCCGGCAAAGATGGATCCGACGACAATCCAGATAAAGGCGACCGGTCCGTAAAGCGCTCCCATAATTGGTCCGAATATAGGACCGACACCAGCGATGTTGAGAAGCTGGATCAATGAATTGCGTTCTTTTCCCATCGGTACGAAATCAACATCATCACGCTGATGATTTGCTGGCGTCGGCCGGTCGTCCTTCGGTCCGAACATCCGGTCGATATATTTTCCATATGTAAAATAACCGACGACAAGTAGAATAATGGATGCAAAAAATGTTATCATCAAGCAACCTCCCGGATATAGTAATATTTCAATATTCGGTAGAACACTTCCAATAGTAAATGAAAGCGGTTTTAAAATCAATAAGGAGAAGTTTCCAATGCAGAAAATCAGCGCAGCAGTACAAACATTCAGAGGCAATCACTACGATTATGGCATCGAGCAGGGAAAATGGCTGCTTGAGACCCACTATATGGACAACAGAAATTATGAATGGATCAAGCGCCGACCGAAATTCAGCCTTGATTTTGAAGAGACGAAAGCACTCTACATGCATTTTGCCCCGCATATATGGGACGAAATCATGGGACTCAAGGAGTCGCTCCGGATCACCGATCGCGACGTTCTTCTGAACCTCGCCCACTACCGTGTCTCACCAAGGGACAGCGGATGCAGCGTCTACATCGACGATGATGTATTCATCAGAAACTATGACTACCATCCGAATACCTATGACGGCATGTATAAACTTTTCAAGCCGGATCAGGGCTACGCGCATATCGGACCGGCTTCAAGGGTAACAGGTAGAATGGACGGTATGAATGAGCACGGGCTCGTCATGGCATATAATTTCATGAACAGGAAACAGCCTGCTGACGGCTTTACATGCTTCATCATCGGCAGATTCATCCTGGAACTGTGCAGGACTGCTGAAGAGGCGCGACACCTGCTTATGGATCTCCCCCACCGTGGTGGGTTCAGCTATATCATCCAGGATAAGGAAGATCATTCGTTTCTGGCAGAAACTTCTGCCAGAGGACTTGCCTTCAGAGACACCCATATATGTACTAACCATTATGAAAGCCTGGCCGATGAGAACAGGAGATATCTTGTCGATTCGAAGGAGCGGCTCGATATACTTGAGAACCTGGACAGGCCGTCAAGGGCCGAACTGCTGGAACTGTTTACAGACCGGCGCCACGGGCTTTTTGTCGACAACTACAGAAGCTGGGCGGGTACCATCCATACATCCGTATATGATAGGCATCGTCTTACAGCAGGAATAAAACTTGGTGAGAACGGACCGCTCCATGAATTCGACTTCAAAAACTGGATGGACGGCCAACCGGTCGATTATGATATTTTCCATGGCTATCTCGATACAGAACTGAAGTTCACAAGTGCTGATTGGCAGCGTAAAACCAAAATCTAGATCCAGGAGGTGGTCTGATGTCGTTCGATACACTCATATTCGGAAATTTCAATGTCATTTTAAGAACCATACTGATCGGAATTATGGCCTACCTGTCACTCGTCCTCATTCTCAGGGTGAGCGGCAAACGGACATTGACGAAAATGAATGCTTTTGATTTGGTTGTGACAGTAGCGCTCGGTTCCACTCTTGCGAGCATCATGACCAGCAAAAGCATTACTCTGGCTCAAGGGGTGACGGCCTTCCTCGTCCTGGTGGTCATGCAGTACATCATCACCAAGCTGTCTGTCAAAAGCAGAACAGTCAGCAAGCTCGTCAAATCCCAGCCTGTCCTGCTCTATTATGATGGAGAGTATCTCACAGACAACATGAAAAAGGCACGCGTGCTCGAAGTCGAAGTCAGACAGGCGGCCCGCTCAAGCGGCAAGAGTGATCTTTCCCAAGTCATGGCGGTCGTCATGGAAACAGACGGCAGCATTTCGATCATCAGCAAGCAGTCGAAAGAGCAGGATCTCGACAGACTGTTCAGTGAAGTAAAAAAATAAGACCTGACGGTCTCAGGCTGTAGACAAAGTCATATTAGAATGACATGTCTGCAGCCTTTTTATCAGGATGTAGGAAATCTGCAGATCAGGGGAAGAGTATGCTGAAATCAATAGACAGCGGGTGCAGGATGGAAAAGCCGATTCCCCTGAACGATAATAGTCCGTCGCGGTCATCATCACAATCGACCCCGATGGTGAGTTGGCCCTCTAACTCGCCGTGGCTACGCCCACGATGGTGAATTGGCCCTCTAACTCGCCATGGCGACGCCTACGATTCGGAATCCATCAAAATACATAAAAAGAAGACAAACCTCATGTCACACCGGGTTTGTCTTCAATATAAGACCTCACGGTCTTATTTTTTTATGCCAAGTATTCTGCCATATGTCAGGGTGCGCCAGATCCATTCGAGCGGCCCGAACCTGAACTGCTTCATCCACAGGTGGCTGAGTACAATTTGCACGATGAATGTGCCGAGTACAATTGCCGGGAACCATACTGCATCGATTGTATTGAACAGATCAAAACCGAAAAATAGTGTAATCATCACGATGCTCTGTCCGATATAGTTCGTCAAGGCCATCTGGCCGACCGGCTGCAGAAGCCCTGTCAGCCCTCTGAAACGCCTCATGATCAGCAGCAGCAGTGCGACGTAGCCGAGCGACATGAGCGGACCACCTATAGTATAGGCAAGCATCGAGGCGATTGACCACATCGGATCTTCCATACCGTAGGTCATGGCGTATCCTGTCAGGAATTTGATCGGCAATCCGGCAATGATGCCAACGAGTGCCACTTTCCATAGCAGACCACCGATTGATGCCAGACGTTCAAAATATCCCTTCTGGCCGACATACAGTCCAATAAGGAACATTGCCAGCACGAATGGCACCATGACGACATTACTTGTAATCATCATGCTGAGTACTGAAATATTCAGATTGACGATGTCCATGTAGGAGCCCTCAGCAGCCGACATCATGCCGAACCCATTACCTGGAACAATGAATTCACCCATATCCATATTACGCACACTATACATCAGTAGCGTCAGCAGCAGTACGAATACAGTGCCGAGGAGGAGCAGAATGATGGCAACGATAAGGTTGACTGCCGGTTTGAACCGATAGAAGAACATGAGCAGCAGTCCGGTGATGGCATAGACGGTCAGTATATCACCATACCAGATGAAAACTGCATGGGCGATGCCGAAACAGAGCAGCACAACCATTCTTCTGGTAAACAGCAAGTATGTAGATCCCGGTTTCTTCTCAGCCCTCGAGAGAAAAATGTAGAAGCCGAGTCCGAACAGGAAAGAGAACATCGTGTAGAAATTGGAGGTGACCAGTACGTTGATCAGAAAGATGACGATGGCATTGCTGCCAGTGTAGATGTCACTTGTCTGCATCGTCAGCTGTCCTTCGACCTGCGGCCCGGCAAAGCTCATGATGTTCATCATCAGAATGCCGAACAGCGCAAATCCACGCACCGCATCAAGCTCGAATACCCTCTCAGGTGACTGGACCGGCGTATAGTTCTGTTGCATAGAATGCCTCCTGAAATACATATTTTTTCTAATCATACCATAGAAGATACAGATGAAATCGTCCCGGAACATTTTGTTTATGATACATCGAATCAAAAAATCAGCTGCCATATGGCAGCTGATGGAAGGATCTATCATGCAATATCCGTTAAAGCAGCGGAGATAAAAGTCTGGATGCATGTTCCTTGAATTTCTGGTAGTATGAACGGCTTTCATACATCTTTCTCGTCAGCTGTTTGGATTGCTCCATATCCGCTTCGAAGGTACTTTTCATTTCTGCTGCGAAATCTTCACTGTAGATGAAGGTATTCATTTCAAAATTCAGCTCGGAACTTCGGATATCCACATTCGCTGTACCGACAGAAGATATTTTATCATCAATTACCATCGTTTTGGCATGCAGGAATCCGTTGTCATAAATATGGATCTTCGCTCCTGCTTTCATCATTTCAGCTGAAAAGGAAAACGTTGTCGGATACACAAAAGGATGATCCGGCTTGTTTGGAATCATGATGCGGACGTCGATACCGCTCAATGCTGCAACACGGAGCGATGCAAGTATTCCTGAAGAAGGAACGAAATATGGACTTTGAATGTAGATGTAGTCCTCGGCCTCCTGGATTGCTTTGATGAAACCATGCATGATTTCCCCACCTTCCGAGTCGGGACCACTTGAAACAATCTGCAGGGGCATATCTCCACCCGGCCCCGGCGGTGGAAAGTACTGATCCTCGAATGGAATACTGTCATCCCTGCCATACTTGTTCCAATCGGAGATGAAACGTTCCTGCAGCAGGTGGACAGACTGTCCTTCCATTCTGAGATGGGTATCCCGCCAGAAGCCGAACTTTGAACTGCGGCCCAAATACTCATCTCCGACATTGTATCCACCCGTATAGCCGATAGCGCCATCAATGACAACCAGTTTGCGGTGATTGCGGAAATTGAGGCGGAACCTCATCAATGCGGACACCACGGAAGAAAAAGACTTTGTCTCACCTCCATGCTTACGGAGTTCGGAAAAGAACTTCTTTCCGATCTTGCGCGAACCGATTCCATCATAAAGGAAGCGCACCTTTACCCCTTCTTCCGCCTTTCTGGTGAGAATGTCACGGAGACGGCGCCCGAGCTGATCATCCCGCATGATGTAGTACTCCATATGGATATGGTGTTCTGCAGAATCGATGTCATCAAAAAGGGCCTCGAATTTATCTTCGCCGGCAGTGAACATACGGACACTGTTATTTTTGGAGAAGACCGAATCATCATTTCTCATCAGCATCCCGATCAGCGCGTTGAATCTTTCAGGTACTGAACCTGGTGTAAACAGCTTGTCATCGTTGAATTGCGCCTTCTGCTTTTCAATCAGATTCTTGCTTGGCAAGTCATCACTGTCGGACCATTTCTGCTGTCCGGTCGATCTGCCGAGGAGGAGGTAGAGGAAAAAGCCGATGACCGGAATGAAAAAAAGAACCATCAGCCACGCCCATATGGACGAAGCTTTCTTATCTTCAAAAACAATCATGACGACTGCCAGTATAATATTGATGATCAATGCAATGTTGCTTACCGTATTCCACCACTGCCAATCAAAGAAAAACATGCGATTCCCCCTCCCTGTGCTATTTCGTTATTATATTGTTTCCTAAAAGGCACCCTTTAAAACTAATGGACATCATATGTACCGATGGCCCCCATTGATGAGTACAAAAAAAGACGCTCACAGCCATTGAGCGCCTCTTTGGATCCACTCCATATCGAAAAATTCCATTGGAGTCCCTGTAAGATAGGAATAGATATAATAGATGCCGAATGCCACAAGCGGCAGAAAGACGAAAACGAACAGGACAATCTTCAGAAACTTTGTGAAGACCCGGTACAACAGACCGAGCGCGATGATCGCAGCTGCAGTGATCGCCACCGTGCGGAAGCTGTATCCCACATCTGCAATATCAAGGTGGTTCATTCCATATATGACGAAAAACGAAAGTGCAATAATCAGTATCAGTCTGATGAACATTCAATTCACAACCTTTATAATGGCTTATTGATACGAGTGATCCGCATCTTTGATGAACACGGTGCACAAAAGTCCCATGGCGATGATGAAGACACTGAGCCAAGGTGCATAACTGATATCAAACCAGTTGATATAGATGCCGCCGATGATTGCACCGATGCCGATACCGAGATTCAGTCCCGACATATTCCAGCTGAAGACATTGGCTGCCGAACCCTGGACATTCAGCACAAGCCCACTCTGCACGGTCGGGCTCGTACTCCACTGGAACAGACTCCACAAGAAGAGATTGATATAGAACAGCACGGGGATGCCATAGAGCAGCGGCATGAGTGCCATCGATACCATGAAGAGCGACAGCATGATCGAAAGGGTCTTCTTCGTGCCGATCCGGTCGACCATATTTCCGCCGAGTATGGTGCCCAGCATGCCGCCGGCACCAGCAATGAGAAGCGCAATGGAGACACTTCCAATCGTATAGCCATTTGATGTCATGAGCGGGGAAATATAGCCGATGACGATATAGTTGCCGATCAGAACCGACATCGTCACACCGATATATAGAGCAATATTTTTCATATTCAATATTTTATCGGCTACCGGTTCACCAAGATCGTCACCCTTCTTATCCGGTGTCAGTGCAATGATGCCGAAACCGACGAGAATCGCAAGCAGTATGACAAGCCAGAAGATGACACGCCAGCCGAACTGCTGGCCGACAATGGTGCCGATCGGAATGCCGAAAACGTTGGCTGCGCTGAATCCCATATAAACGAGAGCAATCATGCGGCCGCGGATGGCGGGAGCTGAAAGCAGTACGGTCATATCCATGATCTTGACGATGAACACAGCCGCCGCCAGTGCTGTAACTACACGGCCGACCGCAAGCATCAGAAATGTGCTGGAAAGTCCGAAAATCAGATTGCCGATTATGAAAATGACAAGAGATGCGAGAATGATAGGTTTGGGTCTGAATTTCTCGGTCGCTTTGACAAGGACGGGGCCGAAAATGGCAAAACTCACGGCATAGACTGTAATCAGCTGCCCTGTCAGTGCATTCGAGATGCCAAGGTCCGAGCTCATGAGTTCTAGTATACCCGAGATGATGAGTTCCATCATGCCAAGGAGAAAAACCCCGACAGTGAAGGTCAACAGTAATTTTCTATTCATTATAATCACCCATTCAAAAAAATCAACTTGACCAGTATACATCATAACATGACGCATATAAACATATACGTGTTAAAATACGGATGAGGTGGTATGATGAAGAAATTGATTCCGATATTGATATTCCTGCTTCTGGCAGGCTGTGCCCAAGGTGATCGGCAGGCGCTCGATGATCTCTATGAAGCTTTTGAAAGGAATCATGAAGAGCTGGAGACGGAGTTTACCGAACTATTCAATGAAATGGAAGAAAGTGAAGACCGGGAGGCCAAACTCCGCATGATCTACGAAGAAGCCCTTCCTAGAATTGAAGACTTGAGAAGAACCATCCACAATTATACTGTAACAGGCACAGAACACGAGCAGCTCAAAGAAGAGATGCTGACATATACGAATTCCCTTGAAAACCTTGTTGAACTCTATGGCGAATTCAACCGTACCTTCATCAACTACAACCCGCTGGGTGATAGTGACTTCAGGGAAAAAGTTGATGACCAGCTTGCTGAAATCGAGTCGCAGGAAGAATTGGTACAAGAACGCTACCAGGGCATCCAGGAAGACTATGAACAGCTGACTTCAGAAAAAGGCTCATAAAAAGACTTGTCTATGACAAGTCTTTTTCTACATAATTCGATATGAAATTCCCATGTGTCATCTTTCTGGCAAAGTTCTCGCCGTAGCGCTTGATCAGCATATCTGCAAGATTCTGATATTGGCCGGCATGCTCCAGCCCCTCCACATATGAAGCGATGCCGTCAAAATCCGATCCGAGTCCGATGGCATCCTCTCCAACGAGATCCAGAATATGATCGATATGAGGAAACAGATCCTCGATTTGTGCATCCCCTTCCGTAATGAACGGCGGGTTGAAAACAATATTGATCATGCCCCCCTTGCCGACCAGCATTCTGATCTGATCATCGCATAGATTTCTTGGATGATCGAACACTGTCCTTGCATTCGAATGCGTCGCAATGACATGGTCTGCCCGGTCCATGACCACATCCACGCCTTCCGGATTCAGATGGCTGATGTCGACAAGCACATTATGATTATTGCAGCAGTCTATGAACTGCAGGCCGAATTCGGTCAGTCCGGTATTCCGGGTTTCCCCCACCCCATCAGCAACAAGGTTGGCGTTGTTCCATGTCAGTCCGACAGACAGTACACCAAGCCTGAAGAGTGTCCGCAATTTCACTAGATCATTTCCTACAGCATCGGCACCTTCAAGCGTCAGCACTGCACCAATCTGCCCATCCTCAAGCTGACTGATTTCACCAAAGCGTCTGATATGAACAAAGTTGTCCTGACTGAGCACTTCATTGTAGAAACAGTCCACCTGCTCCAGTGCATGCTGCCACTTTTCATTATCCGGCAGCAGTGGCGGGATGAATATTGCAAAGAACTGCACCTTCACCTGGCCTTCTGCCAATCGATCGGCATTTGTTTCAAGTTCAGCCCCATCTTTAAAATCCACCATCCGGTCCCGAAACGAATAAGTCCGTCTACGATCCGACTGCAGCTTCAGCAGTGCATCACAATGAGTATCAATAATTTGCATCTAAATGCCCCCTTTTCCTTATTATACCAATTTATACTTGCTGGTTGAAATAAAAAAATACACGTTGCATAAGTATGAAGTGAAGTATAAAATAAAAACATGATTTGAAAACGCTTTCTACATATTCGTGATTTACAAAAAGCTTCTACCATGTATAATTATTAATCAAGGAGGTCTTTTTATGCATAGAACTGCAACTTTATTTAAATTTCTTATTCCCTCACTGATCGGGATACTGATGTTCCTTTTTCCGATACAAGTGGATGGAGAGACTACAATACCAGTCGCCTATCTGGCGAATGGGCTGAATGAACTGCTCGGAGCGAATACTGTTATTCTTATTGTCGTCATACTTATAAACATTTCGGCCCTATTGAGCATACTGTTCAGCTGGGTGATCGAGCCTGGTTCCGAATTCATAAGAAATCTGTTCCGAACAAATCCGATCTGGGTCATTCTGCGTGCTGTCGGTGCCGTATTTGCACTGATGACGTATATCGCAGTCGGACCGGAAGCCATCATTTCCGATGTCACCGGCGGTATGATACTTAATGACCTGCTGCCGACACTGTTTGCTGTCTTCCTGTTTGCCGGCATTCTGCTCCCGCTCCTGCTCAACTATGGACTGCTTGAGTTTGTCGGCTCGATATTCGCCAAAATCATGCGCCCGCTATTTACACTGCCCGGCCGATCCACCGTGGACAACCTGGCATCATGGGTCGGGGATGGCACAGTCGGTGTCCTGCTGACAAGCAACCAGTACGAAAAAGGCTTCTATTCCAAAAGAGAAGCATCGGTCATAGCGACGACATTTTCGGTCGTATCCATTACATTCTCCATTGTCATACTGGACCTGATTGGTCTGATGGACTACTTTGGACTATTCTATTTGACCATCATCGTTGCCGGCATTGTGGCCGCACTGATCATGCCGAGAATCCCACCGTTGTCCTGGATCAAGGATGACTATTATGTCGAAGGCGAAGAAGTGGATGAAACCATCCCCAGAGGCTACAACCCTTTCACATGGGGCTATAAGAAAGCACTTGACCGCTCTGAAAATGCTGAAGGGTTCGGGGATTTCGTAAAAGACGGCATCAAAACTGTTGCTGACATGTGGTTTGCAGTACTGCCGATTGTCATGGCCATCGGTACACTCGGCACAATGCTTGCGGAATTTACACCGATATTCTCATGGATTGGTGCACCGTTCGTCCCCGTTCTCGAACTGATGGGCATACCGGAAGCACAGGCGGCGTCTGAAGCACTGTTCATCGGATTCACCGATATGTTCCTGCCCGCCATACTGATCGAGGGCGTATCAGCCGATATGACCCGCTTCATCATCGGAGCGCTGAGTATTACACAGCTGATCTACTTGTCGGAAGTGGGTGGCGTCATACTCGGTTCGAAAATACCGGTTGGACTTGGTAAACTGTTCGTCATCTTCCTGCTCCGTACTGCCATCACATTGCCGATCATTACACTGATTGCACATTTCATATTCTAAAAAAAGTTCTGTGGATTTCTCCACAGAACTTTTTTATATGACTTCATATCAGAATCCTCGGCCTGCGCCGCCTCCGCCTCCGGAGCCGCCGCCAAATCCGCCGAAGCCACCGCCACCGAAACCGCCGCCGCTGGAGCCGCCGCCCCCGGATGGTGGAAAGAATATGAATGGACCGCCTCTGCGGCGTCTACGTCCACCGCCTCTCGGTGGTCTGCCACCTCCGCCCATGATCTTGAACAGCAGATAGATCACTGCCATCATGAACAGCAGCCTGAAAATGGAGCCTCCGGTACCAGGATCTCCGTTTTGTGCCGATGGCATGTTCTCATCTGCTGCCGGTGTATCCCGGGTGAATTCCCCATTCTCATATCCATATGCTTCAAGCGACTCCTGGTAGAGTGCTTCATAGAGATCGGATAGCCCTTGGGCATAGTGGGCAGCTGCGTCAGCAGAGCCATTTTCCGCTTCTGTCGCCTGGATGAAGTCCTCCATCGCAACGTCATCGATGATCCTTCCGATCTTGGCATCGTTCAGGTACCCTTCGATGCCATAGCCCACCTGGACTTCGACACCCCGGTTGTTGTATTCATTGCCGTTGTCCAGATTGAGCAGGATCACGATACCATTATCCGTCTCGGATTTGCCGATACCGTATTCGCGCAACGCCTTGAGCGCATAGTCCTGCCGATGCTCCTGACCCGTCGAAGGCATTGTCAGGAGCAGCATTTCAACGCCCGTGCCCTCTTCAAGATGTGTACCCATTTCATTGATTTCCTGAACTGCAGTATCGCTCAGTACACCTGCATTATCCTGGACGAAGTAATGGGAAGTATCCAGTGAAGGCAGGGCCACCCGTGCTTCAGCAGGTACACTTGCAAACACGAATAGAATCAGCATGAGCGTGACCAGGCGTTTCATTACTCTCCATCCTGTTCAGTGTTGAATTCAACTTCAGGTACTTCCCTGCTTGATGCATCCGCTTCAAAATATGCTTTCTCGTCGAAATTGAAAAGTCCGGCAATGACGTTGCCTGGGAATGTGCGTGTGTTCTGATTGTACTCCTGGACAGCTGTATTATAATCCTGGCGCGCCACGGCAATCCGGTTCTCTGCACCTGCCAGTTCATCACGTAGTCCTGTAAACTGCTCACTCGCCTGTAGGTCCGGGTAGTTCTCCGAAATCGCCAGAAGCCTTGACAGTGCTGAAGTGACTTCGCCGTTCGCCTCAGCCATCTCCTCTACACCTTGTGCGCCTGCCAGCTGACTTCTTGCTTCAGCAATATCAGTGAAGATCTCTTGTTCCTGGGAAGCATATCCCTGTACTGTGCTGACAAGGTTCGGTATGAGATCGCCCCTTCTTTGAAGCTGGGTCTCGATCTGGGACTCCTGCTGGTTCACTTCCTCCTCCAGACTGACGAACTGGTTGTACTTTGGTGCGAATATCATCGCAAGGATGATGAAGAACCCGATGATGACGCCTAGGGGTATCAGTAGTTTTTTCATTTTCTCTTCTCCTGTTCTAAACTTTTATTTCCTATATAATATCACGAATGGAATTGTTTAAACACTCGGCACCATGTCTGGTGCATGCAAAAGGGGCTGATGCTTAGCATCAGCCCCGGTCAACTCAGGAATATTTCACAACATGATATTTCTTCTTGCCTCTTCTGATGACAGTGAACTCCCCGTCGAGCTTGTCCCCTTGAGCAATTTCGTAGTCCACATCCTGCTGGCGTTCTCCGTTGATGTAGATGGCACCGTTCTTGATGTCCTCCCTCGCCTGCCTGCGTGATGAGGAAATGCCGGTTTCAACAATCACCTTGACGATGTTCATATCCTCATCCGTGTAGGATGCCGATGGTACATCTTTGAAAGCGTCCTTGATCTGATCAACAGAAAGCGATTTGATTTCGCCATTGAAAAGCGCTTCTGTAATTCTCTGTGCTTCCTCCAATGCTTCCTCCCCGTGGATGAAAGCCGTAATGTCTTCAGCCAGGCGTCTCTGCGCCTTTCTCAGATGTGGTTCATTTTCCACTGATTCTTCGAGTGCTTCTATCTCTTCCCTTTCAATGAATGTGAAGAGCTTGATGAATTTGATGACATCCGCATCACTCTGGTTGATCCAGAACTGGTAGAACTCGTATGGCGAAGTACGCTTCGGATCAAGCCAGATGTTTCCGGATTCCGTCTTGCCGAACTTCTTGCCATCCGCCTTGGTCACGAGCGGAATGGTCATGCCTTCCGCTTCCGTTTCTCCGTATACACGACGCATCAGATCGAGCCCGCTTGTGATATTGCCCCACTGGTCTGATCCACCGATCTGCATCTTGCAGTCGAAGTGCCTGTTCAGGTGACCGAAGTCGATGGCCTGGAGAATCGTGTATGTGAATTCGGTGTAGGAGATGCCGGTTTCAAGACGGGTCTGGATGGCATCCTTCGCAAGCATGTAGTTCAGGCTGACGTGCTTGCCGTAGTCTCTGAGGAAGCTGATCAGGCTGATCTCCTGCAGCCAGTCCTTATTATTTACAAGGATTGCCCCATTTTCATCGGAGAAATCGAATATATTCTCCATCTGACTCCTGATTCCTGCAACGTTGTCATCGATCTGATCCTCGGTCTGGAGCTTCCGCTCCTCACTCTTGAAGGATGGGTCACCAATCATGCCGGTACCGCCACCAATCAGTACAATCGGACGGTGCCCGTGCTCCTGAAATCTTCTGAGTGTCAGGAAAGGCACAAGGTGGCCGATATGGAGACTGTCAGCAGTCGGGTCTGCCCCGCAGTATAGTGACAGCTGCCCGCGCTCGAGCAGTTCTGTAATCTTTTCTTCATCCGTCATCTGATAGATGATGTCCCTGTACTTCAAATCTTCCAGCAAAGCATTCATGTCTATTTCCTCCCGGAATATTATTTATTATAGAAATTGATATAAAAAAGCACCCCTACATGAGTAAGGGTGCTGAATACACGGTACCACCAAACAGTTTTACTTAGTGGGCAAAAACGTCCGCCCCGACGCACGAATGTTATGATGCAGTGTATTCGTCCGGTCGCGTGCACTGATTTCCACCACCCATCAGCTCTCTATATTCCGCCGCACCGTCTACTTGTCTGCCATTCGAATAATATCAATTTATAAAAATGATATAGTGTCGATGTCAAAAAGTCAAGCGGAGCAATGACTGTTCTTTTAGATCGACAGAACGAGAAGAACGCGATGATGCTTCACAAAACAGTCATAGCCGTCTTTGAATCACTAACTCTAACTGTTTCGAATATGATATAATGACCGGTGATAGGAGGTAACAATGAAGAAGAATAACGACTTTTTTACTTATATCAAAAATCTATTTTCTCGCAGAGATACAGAAACGAAAGCGGACGGCATCGAAGGATCCACTTTCAAAGAGAAATTCAATAGCGTCACTTCACGCTTCAGAAAGACGGGCTCCCCTCTCAGAATTTCATTCTTCACAGCCTACGATACCATCTGGAACATCATCCTTTTCTCAGTGCTTGCATTTACACTGGTCGGCATACTTGCCTTCAGCATCGGCCTCGGCTACTTCGCCGCGCTTGTGAATGATGAGGAGATCCAGGCTGAGGAAGAAGTGAGGACGGCACTGACAGAGATGACGGAAAGTACAACCGTTGCATTCGGTTCAGGGGAAGCGCTTGGTACATTAAGAGCCGATCTGATACGTGAGCGGGTCGACTACGACAGCATATCACCCTACGTCTCCGAAGCACTCATCGCCACTGAAGATGAATACTTCCACGATCATAACGGTGTTGTACCGAAAGCCTTCCTGAGAGCCACCCTCCAGCAGGTTGCCGGCTCCAGTTCCAGTACAGGCGGCAGTACACTGACGCAGCAGCTCGTCAAGAACCAGCTGCTGACAAATGAGACGACATTCGACCGCAAGGCGACAGAACTGCTGCTTGCTTTCCGGGTCGAAAAAATGCTTACAAAAGAAGAGATACTGGAAGCATACTTGAATGCCGTATCGTTCGGCCGTAATGCCAATGGTCAGAACATCGCAGGTGTCCAGGCAGCCGCTGAAGGCATCTTCGGCAAGAATGCAGGCGATCTGAATCTGGCAGAAAGTGCGTTCATCGCCGGACTCCCCCAGAATCCATATGCATATACACCATTTCTGCAGGGTGGTACTGTAAAAGATCCGGAACTGCTTGAAGCAGGCAAGAACAGGCAGCGGTTCGTTCTTGAAAGAATGCTGACAGAAGAAGTCATCACGCAGGAGGAATATGATCAGGCGCTCGAGTATGACCTCTATGCCAATTTGGCGGACAGCGTCACAGTACCGAACCAGAACTATCCATTCCTGACTGAAGAAGTGGAAAGACGCAGCATCGACATACTCAAGTATTATCTTGCCGAGCAGGATGGACTGACTAGAGAAGATGTCGATTCCACTCCGCTCATCAATCAGGAGTATACTAACGAAGCCAACATTGCTCTTAGAAATCAGGGCTACCATATCGAAACAACGATTGATAAGACCATCTACGATACGATGCAGAACGTCAAAGATAATTCGAGCTACTACTATGGATCAAGAAATGTAGCTGATGCCACCGATGCAACAGAAGAAGAACAGGCAGAAAGTGACGAGGTTCTCGAGCATGAACTCGGTGCGATGCTGAAAGACAATGCAACGGGTAAAATTCTAGGCTTCATCGGCGGACGTGATCATGACCGTTCCTCCATCAACCATGCGACCCAGACAAGCCGTCAAGCAGGTTCTACAATGAAACCGCTGATCACCTACGGTCCAGCCATCGACAAGGGCATCATTGCACCGGACACTGTCCTGCTGGATGAAATCTTCACGATACCAAATCCTTACGGCGAGGACTACAGTCCGCGCAACTACGATGTAGATGAAGAATTTGGACTTGTATCCGCCAGACATGCCCTGAGCAACTCCTACAACTTGAGTACATTGAGACTGTGGGCGGATGTAAGGCAGGAAAATCCGCAGGAGTACTTCCAGAAAATGAACATCCCGATTGGTGAAACTTTCTATTCAGATCAAGATACACTGATTCCTTCAATGCCTCTTGGTTCAAATGCCATGTCCATTGAAGACAATACAAACGCATTCTCGACATTCGGCAATAACGGTGAGCTCGTGGACAGCTATATGATTGAATCCATTACAAACCCTGAAGGTGAGACCATCTATGAGCACGAAAGTGAATCCACGCAAGTATTCAAGGATTCCACAGCCTATCTGATGACGGATATTCTGAAAGAGACATTCCAGACTGGATCTGCCTACTACATCCAGGACTACTACAACAGTGTCAGCGACACTTACGACTGGGCAGCGAAGACGGGTACATCCAACGGCTTTGTGGACTCATGGTTCATGGGATACAACCCTAAAGTCACTCTTGGTGTATGGATGGGCTACGACCGCAACATTCCTCAAGTTGCCAATCAGGATAGCGAACAGCACTTGCATATATACAACTGGCGTGCCCTGGCACAGGCAATAAGCGAAGTGGCTCCGGAACAGCTCGGTGCCAATGAACGCTTCAGCCGTCCATCTTCTGTCAGGGAAGTCGAGTACTGTGCACTGACCATGGAGACGGAAGAAGATTGTGAACGTAATCTTGACCGGCCGATTGAAGGTCTGATTGCAGAAGATACAAGGCTGACTGATAAGGAAGAGCTGGACAATTCTGAGATCATGGAAAGAATGGGTGAGGATTTCGACTCCGAACTCAGTACTTCCGACCTCAGAGGTACAGTGACAAACTCCTATGACAACCGCTACAGCGTCGGTCGGGGCAGTTCCTCAAGCTCTGATGACGAAGATGAAGATGACGAAGAATAAAAATTGAAGATGGCCACCTTCCTGAAATAGGAAAGTGGCCATCTTTTTTATGCTTTTAGAATAGTCCTTTGGAATTGCCTTCGGCGTCTACGTCCATATTTACAGCAGAAGGGGTCTTCGGCAGTCCAGGCATTGTCATGATATCGCCTGTCAACGCGACAACAAAGCCGGCGCCGGTTTTCGCAACCACTTCTCTGACGGTCACTTTGAACCCTGTCGGTCTTCCAAGCAGCGCGGGATCGTCACTCAGGGAATACTGGGTCTTGGCCATGCAGACCGGGAAGCGGCCCCAGCCATGGCGATCGATTTCAGCCAGCTGTTTCTTGGCCTTGTCTGTAAAGATGACACCATCGCCCCCGTATACTTCAGTGACAATCGTCTCTATCTTCTGATCGATCGGCAGTGCATCTTCATAAAGATGGTGGAAGTTCTGAGGTGTTTCGAGCACTTCAAGCACCTTTTCTGCGAGATCGGTACCACCGGCACCCCCCTGCTCCCAGACTTTTGTCAGTGATACCCTTACGTCCTGCTCTCTGCACCAGTCGAGCACAAAGTTTCTCTCCTCGTCGGTATCCGTCACGAAATCATTGAGCGCAACTACAGGTTCAACACCGAACTTGCGTGCGTTTTCAATATGCTTTTCAAGATTTACGATGCCCAGCTTCAAAGCTTCAAGATTTGCTTCGCCAAGGTCCTTCTTGGCAACACCGCCGTTCATCTTGAGTGCACGGATCGTCGCTACAAGCACAAGTGCATCCGGTGCAAAGCTGCCTTTCCGGGCTTTGATGTTCATGAATTTCTCCCCGCCAAGATCGGAACCGAAGCCGCATTCAGTCACGACAATATCGGCAAGCTTTCTGGCGGTATTCGTAGCAATAAGGGAATTGCATCCGTGTGCAATGTTCGCAAATGGTCCGCCGTGGATGAGTGCAGGTGTGCCTTCCATCGTCTGGACAAGGTTCGGCTTCACCGCCTCCTTGAGCAGCAGTGCAAGGGCACCTTCCACTTCAAGCTGTCCAACAGTGACAGGCTCACGATCATAAGTGTAGCCGATGACGATTTCAGCGAGCTTCTTCTTCAGGTCGATGAGGTCGTTTGCCAGACACAGCACAGCCATGATTTCGCTTGCGACCGTAATGTCGAATCCATCTTCTCTTGGTACGCCCCGGGTCACACCGCCCAGTCCGACAACGACCTGGCGCAGCGCGCGGTCGTTCATATCCAGAACACGTTTCCATGTCACGCGCCTCGGATCGATGTTGAGCGTGTTGCCATGATGGATATGGTTGTCGATGAATGCAGACAGTGCGTTGTTCGCTGTCGTGATGGCGTGGAGGTCACCATTGAAATGCAGATTGATCTCCTCCATCGGGAGCACCTGCGCACGTCCTCCGCCTGTTGCACCGCCTTTGATTCCCATGACGGGCCCAAGGGAAGGTTCACGGAGCGCGACCATCACGTTCTTCTCAAGCTGATTGAAAGCGTCGGCAAGTCCGACTGTGCACGTGGATTTGCCTTCGCCGGCCGGTGTCGGATTCATTGCAGAGACAAGTACAACTTTTGCCTGCTTGGCATCCCCTTCAATTTTATGTATATCCACCTTCGCCTTGTATTTGCCGTACATCTCCAGGGCATCGTAGGGAATGCCCGCCTTTTCGGCAATCTCCTCAATCGGTCTGATGTCTGCCTGCACTGCGATTTCCTGATCTGTCATATGTGCCATAATATCATCTCCTTTTCTGATGCGTAACGATTCTCTCAATTCCATTATGCCATAATCAACACTAAAATGCCCCTGCATTTCGCAGGGGCTATCCACTTCATAAGTACGATTTTCTAGTCGTCATCCATTGAGGAAAGATCGCCTGCCGGCAGATCGAGCTCCCATGCCTTCAGCACGCGGCGCATGATCTTACCACTTCTTGTTTTCGGCAGCTTCTCCTTGAATTCGATTTCCCTTGGTGCAGCATGTGCCGCCAGTCCTTCTTTGACGAATTTGCGTATCTCCTCTTTCAGTTCATCCGTCGCTTCGTTCCCTTCTCTCAATGAGATGAACGCCTTGACGATTTCACCACGTATTGGATCAGGCTTGCCGATGACACCGGCTTCCTGTACAGCCGGATGTTCCACGAGCTTGGATTCGATTTCGAACGGTCCGACACGTTCACCGGCTGTCATGATGACATCATCCACACGTCCCTGGAACCAGTAGTAGCCTTCCTCATCCTTATAGGCTGAGTCTCCGGAAACGTACCAGTCCCCAATGAAGTAGGAGTCGTACTTGGCATCGTTCTTCCATATCTTGCGCATCATGGACGGCCATCCGCTCTTCATGGCCAGGTTGCCCATGCGGTTTGCCGGAAGTTCATTGCCTTCATCGTCGATGATGGCCGCTTCCACACCCGGCAGCGGTTTGCCCATGGAACCGCCCTTGATGTCCATGGAAGGCAGGTTGACGATCATATGCGCACCCGTTTCCGTCATCCACCACGTATCATGTATTCTCAGGTTGAACACCTTCATGCCCCATTTGACGACTTCCGGGTTCAGCGGTTCACCGACAGAAAGGACATGACGTAGGGAGGATAGATCAAATTCATTTACAATCTCATCCCCTGCTCCCATGAGCATGCGGAAGGCAGTCGGTGCACTGTACCAGATCGTGACGTCAAGATCCTGGATGGCACCATACCATGCTTCAGGAGAGAAACGGCCGCCGACAACGACATTGGTTGCACCATTGAGCCAAGGGGCAAAGATGCCATATGATGTGCCCGTTACCCAGCCCGGATCGGCTGTACACCAGTAGACATCATCCTCCTTCAGATCGAGAACATATTTCCCTGAGATGTAATGCTGTACCATGGCATGCTGGACATGCAGAACGCCTTTCGGCTGGCCAGTCGATCCACTCGTATAGTGCAGTATGAGACCATCCTCCTTATCCAGCCATTCAACCTCGAATTCATCGGAAGCGCTCTCATAACTTTTGTTGAAATCGATATGCTCCGCTTCGACACCGTCTCCGACAACAACAACCTTCTCAAGGCTTGGCAGGTCGTCCACAGGAATTCTCGGCAGCAGTTCCGGTGTCGTGATGATGACTTTCGCATCACTGTTCTCGAGACGATCCCTGACAGCCTTCTCCATGAACGCTTCGAAAAGCGGCCCGACGATTGCACCAATTTTCAACGCACCGAGCAGTGAGAAATAAAGTTCAGGACTTCTTGCCATGAATATGAATACGCGGTCCCCTTTGACAACTCCGGCTTCATCTTTCAGAACGTTGGCTGCTTTATTCGATGCCTTCTTCAGTTCTTCGAATGTATAAGAACTTTTCTGATCGCCATTCTTATAATGTAGGGCAATCTTGTCTCCCTTTCCATTTTCAGCATGCCTGTCTATGCATTCATACGCCATGTTGTATTTTCCCGTTTCATACCAGGAAAACTGCTTCTCGACTTCGCTCCAGTCATGGTGCTTCACCGCCTCATCATAATCCTTCAGATTAGGATTCTGATCCGTTGCTTCATAGAGTTCTACCTTCATAATCATAACTCCCCTTTTGTGTTTTCTCTTTTACATCTATTATTATATAATAGAATAGAGCAATTTTTCAAAATAATTGAAATAAATTCGGGAGGTCTTTTTTTGCATCATACAAAGACTTATTACAAAGAGGAGTACGAGACGGAAAATCATACTTTTATCGTCGAAGGTCCTTTGACAGCCGACGCGCTTTCCGCCTTTACATTCGATGACGGTCTGGATGCTTTTCGTCCGCCAAAAGAGCAGTTCGAAGCAATCATGGAAATTGCCGATCTAAAGGAAGGGCGGATACTCATTGTGCGTTCGGAATCCCATATCATCGGATACGTGACTTTCCTGCACCCCGATCCCATGGAACGCTGGTCCGACGGCAACCTGCCCTACATCATGGAGCTCGGTGCTGTCGAGATCAGTCTGGACTACCGCAGTTTCGGTCTTGGCAAGCGGCTGCTCAGGCTGGCAGTGCAGGATGACTATATGGAGAACTACATCATCATAACGACCGAATACTACTGGCATTGGGATCTGAAGAACAGCGGACTCGATGTGTATGAGTACAAGGAGCTGATGATCAGACTGATGGCGAGTGCAGGCTTTGAAGTCTTTCAGACGAACGACCCCGAAATCACCGGGCACCCTGCAAACACACTGATGGCACGCGTCGGCAAGAATATCGAAGAAGAACAGATGATGGCTTTTGATAAACTCAGATTCAAAAACCGCTTTTTTATCTAGGAGGAGTAGCATGCTAGTTGAAAGAATAATGACCTCACCGGCAAAGACACTTACCGAAGTACATACGATCGAAGACGCGCTGAACTTGATGAGCGCAAATGCCTTCCGCCATATACCAATCGTGGACAAGGACGCACGGCTGGTCGGAATCATTTCAGACAGGGATATCAAACTGACCCTGCCCTCTGTACTTTCCGATGAAGACCCGGACTTTACACTGAACGTGCCCATCTCAAGAATTATGCGCAAGCGCGTCACCTACTGCCATCCGATGGATTTCGTAGAAGAGATTGCACTGGATTTCTACCACTATTCCATCGGAGCGATCCCTGTCCTCAGGGATGACAGGGTGATCGGCATCGTCACCCAGAAGGATATGCTGAACACCTACATTGAACTCACCGGCATGACTGAACCGGGCTCCATCATAGAAATCGATATCGAAGACCGGACAGGCGTCATCTACGATATCGGCAAAGTATTCAAGGAGCTGAATATCAGAATAATAAGCATTTCCGTCTACAGGAACAAGGAGAAGAAAGGATACAAGACCATCCTGCTCAGGGTTCAGGCCATGAATCCACGAAAAGCCATCGACCTACTCAAAGATAGAGGGTTCACAGTACTTGAACCCTCCCAGATGGGTCAATGACAGATCCCGTCTACATCTATGATGAAGCTCTGCTCAAGTACCGGTTCAATTCCACTCATCCTTTCAATCAGATGCGTCTTAAGATGACCACCGATCTATTGATGGCGTCGGGTCATCTGAAACAATCTGATATTGTCAAACCAAGAGAAGCGACGGATGAGGAGCTCGAACTCGTCCATAAGAGGGATTATATTGAAGCGGTAAAACTTGCAGGGAAAGGTGAACTTCCGGAAAACAAGCTTGAGAACTATGGTCTTGATACCGAGGATACACCGAGCTTCAAGGACATGCATGATAAGAGCCGGATGCTTGTCGGTGCCACACTTACCGCTGTAGAAGCGGTGATGGAAGGAAGGTGCGATAAGGCGCTCAATCTTTCCGGCGGTCTGCACCATGGCTTCAGTGGACGCGCCGGCGGCTTCTGCATCTACAATGATACGGCAGTCGCCATAGAATATCTTAGAACAAAGTATAATAAGCGCGTGCTCTATATTGATACGGATGCCCACCACGGGGATGGTGTACAGTGGATTTTCTATCATACGAACGAAGTGATGACCTACTCCATCCATGAAACGGGCCGCTATCTATTCCCAGGCACCGGCAGCCTGACAGAGCGCGGAACCGAGGAAGGCTTCGGCTATGCCGTCAATCTGCCGATTGATGCATTTACAGAAGATGATTCTTTTCTATCGATTTTCAAGGAGACGCTGGAAGCGGCAATTATAAAATTCAAGCCGGATGTCATCTTCAGCCAGAATGGTGTCGATGCTCATTTTCGCGACCCGATGACCCATCTCTCGCTGACTTCACGCACTTTCGAGGAGATTCCCCGCTTCGTCAATGAGATGGCAGACAAGTATACCGATGGGAAGTGGATTGCTGTTGGCGGTGGCGGCTATAATATCTGGCAGGTCGTTCCCCGCATGTGGGCCCAGGTCTGGTTAGCTATGAACAGTCAGAAAGCGCCTCGAGGCAGGTTGCCCGAATCGTATATGGCGCAGTATCAGAAGAAATGTCCTGTCGACTTCCCCATTAATTGGGAAGATGCACTTGATGACTACATGGATATACCAAGACGCGACGAAATAAACGAAAAGAACCGCAGCATGATGTCGCGTGCCATGCTCCATCTCGAGCAGCAGTAGCAGAAATGTAGAAAAGCACCCTGATCATGATCAGGGTGCTTTTCCATGTGGAGAAATGTGCTATTTTGTCGTGCCACGATATTCGATTCTGTAAGGAAGGATGACATTGGCCTCTTCCACAGTCTCTTCGTTCATATACTTTGTCAGCAGCCTCATGCCGACTGCACCGATATCATATAGCGGCAGTGCGATGCTTGAGAGTTGCGGGCGTACCATGTTGACAAGGCGTGTGTTGCTGCAGCTCAATACTTGAAGCTGATCAGGAATTGAAATATCATGATCCATCGCCTTATGCAGGACACCGATGGCAGCATCGTCACTCATCGTAATGACGACATCCGCTTCGAGTTCCCGTATGGTTTCGTAGAGTTCTGCTCCGGACTGGTAGTCCGCTCCGGTGGAAAGGATATATTTTTCATCGAATGATCTGTCGTGCTCACTATAGGCAGTCTTGAGACCATCTACTATATGGCGTTCCAACTGCTCGGAATACGACCCTTTGACGAATGCAATCTGCTCGGCACCACCATCCAGAAACTTCGAAGCCGCCTCTTTGATCGCCTCATTATAGTCGATATTGACTGAAGGCATATTTTCATCCTTTTCACTTGTGCCGCATATGACGACAGGCAGATGGGACTTTTTGATGTCATTGAGTGTTTCCTCATTCAAGGCACCACCGAGGAATACGATGCCGTCGACCTGCTTGCTGATCAGACCGAGGAAAGCGTCCCTTTCCTTATCGGGGTCATTATCCGTATTGGTAATGATGATCTGATAGTTGTACATCTCGGCAATATCATCAAGACCTCTTGCCAATGAAGAGTAATACAGGTTGGAGATATCCGGGATGATGACACCGACAGTCGTCGTCTTCTTGCTTGCCAGACCACGTGCTACGGCATTTGGACGATAGTCCAGCCTTTCTATTACATCTTTAACCTTTTTTCTCGTTTCGGGCTTGACGTTGGGATTCCCGTTAAGCACTCTTGAGACGGTTGCCATGGAAACTTTGGCCTCTCTGGCAACATCATATATAGTAACCGTCATATTGCACCTCCGCACGCTTCTGAAAACGCTTTTTGTAATATAATAACATGAACCGTGGAGTTTCGTCATGAAAAAATATTTCCAAGCATAAAATTATTTCTAATCTGATAGCTCTGATGGCACATATCGATCAAAAAAATAACCACATGACTGAACATGTGGTTATTTTCTGTTGACGAACAACTATGACTTCTTGTCTGCTTCGGAACTTTCAGCAAACCTGGACATGTCTACAGTGTTCGGATTTTCAGTACTCGGTTCATTTACTTCTTCATGAATCGCATCCTTCTGTGCTTTGACTGCGGATTCATCAAGTGATTTCACTCTCTTCTGCTCTTCCTTTTCGCCCTTCTTGGCATTCATTTCATCTTTCTTGTCTTCTGCTTTGCTGCGAAGTTCATCCGTTTTTTCCTGAACTTTCTCCTTGAGACCTTTATCTTCTCCTCCACTATCATTGCCTGAGCTTTTGGAGAATTTCTGGGTCTGATCTGAAATATCGTCTCTTAGCGCATCTCCGGATTTCGGGGCAAGCAGCAGACCGCCAACCGTACCTACAAGTAGGCCGATGATCAGACCGATGGAGAAATCTCTGCCAGTCGTCTGATTGATCTGCTGTTCGTACTCCTCAACGCCGTGCAGATGGCGGTCACGATTATAGGTTTCCATATAAAGACCTCCTATTTGTTTCTTTCGTCGTCAAGTCCAGCGTTCACACGGTTTTCATCCAGATTGTCATTTGTTGTTACAGAATGGTTTACAGCAACCGGCAGGTTCTCCGGATCGCTTTCTGCTGTTGTGGAATACTTTGTATTGAATGCGCTATTGCGTTTCTGGCGCATCTGCCATTTGTCTGCAACTTCCATTGCGACATTCGACCATTGGACAACCTGTGAAATCTTGTCTTCATTCTGTGATATGTTGTGGGTAATTGAATTCGTCACCCTATCAACTGAAGAATTCAGGTTATTCATGGATTGCCCAATACCTTGTACAGCATCCACTACAGAGTTCAGTTTCGCGGATTTGCCCTGTACATCTTCTGCCAGACGGTTTGTCTTGTGCAGCAGGTCGGTAGACTCTCTCGTAATACCTTGAATCTGTCCTTCTACTCCGTCAAGTGTCTTTGCAACATGGTCCAGATTCTTCTTGACTGAGAACAGTACGACTGCAATTGCAATACAAAGAATCAGGAAAGCAAGTGCTGCAACACCTGCGGCAATGTATAAAATAATTTGCCAATCCATCATAACGCCTCCATCTATGTCTTTTTGTTATTCACTCTTTAAATTAACCCAAATGCATCTATAATAAACATGTTTCATGCTTATCAGGATAATAACTCTGTAAATCTTTTTTCATATTTCTGAATATCACCGGCACCCATGAATATGATTACCGCGCCTTCATGTGTATTGAGTCTCGCAATATCATCGCTTTCATCGAGCAGCTCCGCATCCGGGATGAGATCGACCAGATCACGGCTCGACAGTTCTCCTTCGTTCTCCCGGGCAGACCCGAATATATCAACGATATAGGCCTTGTCGGAAGCGGACAGAGCATCCGCGAATTCATTCAGAAACTTTTTCGTTCTTGAAAAAGTATGCGGCTGGAATACAGTGACGATCTCACGCCCACTGTACTTCTTCCTCGCTGTTTCGAGCGTCGCCCGTATTTCCTTCGGGTGGTGCGCGTAGTCATCCACGATGACCATGCCATTCTTGAATGTCTCGCTGAAGCGCCTTTTGACGCCACCAAACGTCATGAAAGCCCGCTTGATGTTCTCCATGTCAAGCTTCTCAAGATAGCCGACTGTAATGACAGCAAGAGAATTGAGCACATGATGGTCCCCATACATCGGAATCGTGAAAGTATCCAGGAATTCACTTCCGACATGCACATCAAATCGTGTGCCGTTGGAGACCGTTTCAATATTTGAGGCCCGGACGTCAAAATCACCATTGATGCCATAGAAGTATACAGGCACTTTATAGTCAAGTGTCCGTGTGTGTGCATCCCCACCATAGGCGATGACACCCTTTTTCACCTGGTCCGCCATTTCCGAAAAGGCGCTGACGACATCATCCAGGTCCTTGAAGTAGTCCGGATGGTCGAAATCGATATTGGTGATGATGGCATAATCCGGGTGGTAGCTCAGAAAGTGACGCTTGTATTCACATGATTCGAAAGTGAAATATTCGCTGTTTTCGAGGCCGAATCCGGTGCCATCACCGATAAGAAACGTCGTATCGACGTCCCCGTTCATTACATGGCTGAGCAGGCCGGTAGTGGAAGTCTTGCCATGCGCCCCGGTTACGGCAATCGATGTGAACTGGTTCATGAATTGCGAGAGAAATTCATGATAGCGGATGACCGGATACCCTTTCTCCAATGCTGTTCTGATTTCAACATGATTGTCATCGAAGGCGTTTCCTGCAATATAGGTGAAGCCTTCCACGACATTGGCAAGGTCGAAAGGCAGAATCCTGATGCCTTTGTCTCTGAGCTGGTGCTCAGTGAAAACTTCCTTTTCTATGTCGGCTCCCTGCACTTCATGACCGAGGTCATGGAGCACCTGGGCCAGGGCGCTCATACCTGCGCCTTTAATTCCTATAAAATGATATTTTTCCATGCGGTCACCATACTTTCATTAATTCGTTCATCGGGTCATACCTTTCAAATAGGAAAGGACATTCTCCTTTATTTTCTGGTCCAATATACCGGCATTCACTCTGAGCGGCTTGTTGGATGTTGGAATCTGGATCAGCATATCATTGCCCCGGACCAGTTCATTGCTGCCATCCACCACCCGGGATTTCTCGTCCTTGAACGAAATACGGGTGTGCATCATCTGCAGCAGCTCGAATCGTATACCGACATCTTTCCTGGAATGGTTCATGATCAGATGCATGCCGAGCGGCTTGCCTTTCTTCAGAAGCTGTACAATGCTGCGGATCGCCTCCGGATTGTTATGCTCGAACAATTCCGACAGATCATCAATGACAATCACTACTACACTCTTTTTGGCATCATTTCTGACACGCTTGTTATAGCTGTCCAGATTGCGTACATGCGCTCTTCTGAACTGGTTGTGCCTGTCATTCAGCTCTTCCAGGGCGTCCGTAAGTACATGCTTCTCTGTCAGTGATACCGGCTCCCTGAATGCATAAGGAAGCGAACCATATGCTCTGTGGCTCTCTTTGTCGGAAGCCACCATGATTTCAAGTTCTCTCGGGCCATGGTTCATCATCAGGGAAACGAGGATGTTGTCGATGACCGATGTGGAATCAACTGCTTCTCCGCCATAGATCAGTATATGTCCGGCCTTCTGCAATGGGAAGCTGAATATCTGGTCATCCACCGTCTTGCCTACGACAAATTTGTAGTCATTCTTTCTTGTGCTGAGTGAACTGGATGCAAATAATGTGCTGAATGGAATCGGGTGGATGACAGGCAGTACAAATTCGACACCTATATTGCTTGTACCCACAATCGGCGCGACGATTTTAACGTCATCGAACGGGAGCACTTCCACGAGATGCTCCTTCAGCTTGCCGATGACATTCAGCCTGAAGTTTCTTTCCAGAGAAAGCTCGTAGCGGCCGATGATGCCATTCGTCTTATAGGCGATGACTTTTGTCGGGACACCAATCGCATCAAACGCAGCAACCACCTCATCGGCGAATGATTCACCGGAAGTTTCATAGGCGCTGTTTTGACCTTCACCTAATATATGTAGGGGTGGCAACGTACTTTTAGGGCCACTCCGTTTAACTGTATTCTGGCTCGATCTATGCTTATTCTTATCATAGGGTGTCATGATGACATTGAAAGGAGAAGCGGACTGCTGCGCTTCACGGATGTCTTCGTCCTGATCCGAAACATCCGGCTGCGTCTCTTCGGCAGGTGACGGCTCGAGATGCGTCGGATGGATCTGCATCTTTTTCCCGTTGTGCTCGAGACGCTTCTGTTGTCTTTTTTCACGGTTCTGACGTTCACGTTTCAGCTCCTCGACGATTGGTGAGACGTACCCGGATTTTTCACTGTCAGCAGACGCGTCCTGCTGATCATTTTTTTTCGAACCTGGATTCCCTTTCGAGCCGTGTATCGCCGAAGGCACTTCGCGGGCCTTTATAATGGTGTTCTTTTTCGGACGCCTTCTCTGGTAGCGGCTGTCATCGAGCAGTGATTTCTGCTGCTCTCTTCTTATCGGATCATCATGGCTTTTTTGTTCCGAAGTCCGATCCTCCTGCTGACTGAGTGCAGCATCCTGCGCCGAATCATCCATATCCAGAGGAAATCTGAACCTTTCCTTGTCGGAATGGTTCTCATCCATGCTGCGACCAAACTGTCTTCTCCTTCTTGATCTGTTCATCCAATCACCCTTATTTCACTTCGAATGGTTGTGCGACTTCATAGCTGTCATCGAGGACATATATGCCTTTGATGCCGTCATCCGGAAGATTGAGCTCCTTTTTGGAACAGATCATTCCTTTTGAATCGACACCCCTTAATGTAGAAGGTCTGATATACAAGCCATCAGGCATGATGGCCCCTACTTTTGCCACGACTACGTGCTGGCCGGAATCGACATTGGGTGCACCACAGACGATCTGCAGTTCCTCATCGCCAACATCCACCTTGCATACATTCAGCTTATCTGCATCCGGATGCTTTGATTTTTCGAGCACTTTGCCGACTACAAACTTCGGTGACATGTCCGGGTCGATTGGATTGATGCCCTTCGTTTCCAGCAGATTGTTGATTTCTCCTACGATCGTTTCATCCGGCTCGATATTGACAGCATCCGGCAGGGAAAAGGAACGTGAAGCATCGAATATGTTCAATCCGATGATCTCATCACCGTCTTTGATGACAGTCAGACCTTCATGATGCTCATAGGACGGGGTTTCTGTTTTTCTTAAAGTGACAAGCAGCACATCTCCGACATGCTTATGATTATAAGTCAGTTTCATTCTTCTCTACCTCTTTTATGATTCTTTTGTTTACCGAGTATGAATACCGGCTCCAGTTTCTTTTCACGATACGAGAATGTCAGGGAGGTGATCGGTGTCAGTCCCTCTGCGAAATACTGCATCATCATCTGTGCCATGATATCATATCCGACACTGTTTCTCACATTGGCGATGATCAGCACATCCTGATGCGGCAGTCCTACGAGCATTTCACCGTCGAACTTGTCATGCATGCCGCGAAGCATCTCTTCATTCAGAATGCGTGTGGCATCGTAGCCGTCATTATGGTTGATGAAGTAGAAGTCGTTCTCCTGGATGGTTTCGCCTTTATGTGAGATCGGCAGCTGTTTCATGTTTCTTTCCGCGAGCTTGCGCAGTGCTTCCTTGTCGAGGCCGAGCGTTCTGAGCAGCTTTTCATCAATCAGTCTGTAGCTGTTTTGAAAATCCACTGCATAGTATATATTCGTCTCATTCGTATGCGCATCAACGATGAATGCATCACCGTTCTTATTTTCCTTATGGAAACTTGTCGAGCGGATGACCGGATAGATCGCCGCCTCATCGAGACTGATCTCCTCCTCTTTCATGCGCTCCAGTGTTTCATTTATATAATACACGATTTCTTCAATGAAATTCTCATCATTCTTTGCCTTGTCGACTGCCTTCGACAAGGCAATATCGAGACCTTTCCCGTTATCTTTTCTTTCCACCCTGAGCATTTCCTCTTTGCGGTCGAAAGAAGTCAGGAAATCATTGCGTCTTTCTTCAAGTTTCTCGACAATCCTGTTCTTCAGCTGGAAAATATTCATCAGATTTCCTCCGTTCTATTCTTTAGCACCCAGTTTGAGCCTCTGATCGCCTTCTTTGATCAGCCCTGCGCGTTTCAGCAAAGTATAGAATACCAGAGTTACTACAGCAGGTAAAACAATTTGGAACACGATGATGAGTACCCATACCCTCGGTGATGGTCCCATGGTCTCGATGGTCATGATCTGTCCGACCAGACCGCTCGTGCCCATGCCGGCACCTGCTGCGTTGTTCTCCATCGGGAAGAACACCGTCATGACAGGCGCGATGATGGCACTGGCCAGAACGGGCGGCAGCAGGATGAATGGATTGAGCAGTACGTTCGGCACCTGGAGCATCGAAGTGCCAAGGCCGATGGACAGCACGCCGGAAAAGCCATTGTCCCTATACCCTGTTACAGCCAGGCCCACCATGTGGCAGCAGCAGCCGATGACGGCAGCACCGGCAGCGAGTCCGCTGATATCGAGCATGAGGGCAAGCGCTGCACTGGACAGCGGTGCAGTCAGTGTAATTCCGAAGATGACCGCAACAAGCATTCCCATGATGAATGGACGCTGATCTGTGGCAAACACGATGACTTCGCCCATGCTTGTCATGAAGTCGCCGATGACCGGACCGACAAAACGCGCGATAAGATAACCGAAAATGATGGTGAAAAGCGGTGTGATGATGATATCAATTTTGGTCCTGCCTGCATAGAGCCTGGCGATCTCTATCGATATGATGCTCGCGATATAGCTCCCGGCAGCACCCCCCATATCATAGGCAGCGTAGCTTACGACAACGACGGAGAATATGACGAGGGGCGAAGCCTTCAGACCGTAGGCAATTGCGGCACCGATTGCAGCACCGGTCATGGCCATGGCGACTGCACCGATCTCCTTCAGACTTTCAAGATACGGCACATAGGTTCCGATCGTATCGATGATCAGACCGATGATGAGCGAAGAAAACAGGCCGAGTGCCATGAAACTCATGCCATCAATGAACCATCTTCTAAGAAATCCTCTCATTTACTGTCCTCTCAGCTCTGCAACTCTATCATGGTCGATGCCTCTGACGAGTTCCGTCAGCATCGTTTTGGCGTGCATGTAGTCCTCTGCATTGATGATCGAGTGGGATGTGTGGATATAGCGGGCAACGATACCGACAACGGCACTGACGACGCCTTCATTCGATACGTGGATGCTGCCGGCATCCGTACCGCCTGGTGACTGGTAGTACTGGAACTTGATATCATGTGCATCAGCAGTTTCAAGCATATAGTCGCGCATCGGCTTCGACAGGATCATTGTCCGGTCCATGATGCGGACGAGCGTGCCTTCGCCGATCTTTCCGATATCATCCTTGTTGCCGAGCATGTCGTTTGCCGGCGAACAGTCCACAGCAAATGCAATATCCGGCTTGATCATGTTGGCGCTCACTTTGGCGCCTCTCAGGCCGACTTCCTCCTGCACATTGGCACCGACATACAGGTCGCAGTCAAGCTCCACGTCAGCCAGAGCCTCAAGCGTCTCAATTGCGATCAGACAGCCGTAGCGGTTATCCCATGCTTTGGCGAGCAGTTTATTTTCCTGTTCAAGCACTTCGAAATTGACGTCAGGCACGATGGAATCACCAGGGCGGATGCCCATCGACTCAAGGTCTTCCCTGCTGTCGGCACCGACATCAAGCAGCATATCGTCGAGCTGGACCGGCTTGTTGCCCTCCCCTTTTCTGAAGTGGACAGGGACGCTGCCGATGACACCTGTAATTTCTTTGTCTTCGGACGTCCGCACTTTGAACTTGTGGCTCAGCAATACATCGTTCGACCATCCGCCCAGTGGAGTGAATTTGATCATTCCATTGTCCGCCAGCTGTGTCACCATGAATCCGACTTCATCCATATGACCTGCAATCATGACCTTCGGCGCGTTTTCAACTTTCGACTTTTTGAGCGCGAAGATGCCACCCAGACCGTCCTGCATGATTTCATCAGCAAACGGCTCCATCTCTTTTTTCATATAGCTGCGCACCTTGTCTTCAAAACCAGGCGCACCATGCAGTTCTGTCAGTGTCTTCATTCTTTCGAGTGTGTTGGTTGCAATTTTCATCTATATTCCCCTTTTGTAATCATATGACTTGAAAAATATGCTAAAATTATTGCGATAGGAGGTCCTGCTCATGATACAGAAAATCATCGGAATCATACTTCTTTTTGCCATCATTCTGATTCCGCCGTATGTCTGGTTCAGACGGAACAGGCATATTCGGCCCGAGTCGATCATTGATGCGCTGCACAGCCGGTATGAAGGCATTTCATTCATCTCGATAGACCATCGTACAGCCAGAAGCAAATTTCTCGGTATAGACCGGGACGTCTACAGAGGACGCCTACATATGAACAGCAGACGCGGCAAGGCACGCTATCAGTTCACTGCCGACGCCTATACAGGAGAGATCATGGAAACTACTGAACTGTAGTTTCCGTGATCTCTTTTATATAGACGGATTGGATGCTCTGGTACGCAACACTATTTTATCATTCTTTCCTGAGGAAATACACGACATAAAAAAAGCACCTTTAGAAAGATGCTCTGATTCTGTAGATTTTATTCCCTTTTGCGGAAAACTTCTCTTCGTACTCCGTCCGGATATTATCTTCCGGTTCATCAGCATGCAGATCGAGCTTGACCTCATCGAAAGACATGCCGAAACTGTTCATGCTTACAAGACTGAATTCGAAGAGACCCCTGTTGTCCGTCTTGAACTGCAGCAGCCCCCCGTCTTCCAGGATGGCACTGTATTTCTCAAGAAATGACCGGGAGGTCAGACGGCGTTTCTCATGGCGGCTCTTCGGCCATGGATCCGAGAAATTCAGATAGATGCGGGATACCGGATCATTCCTGAAGTACGCATCTATCGCATTCGCATCGAGCAGCACGAGCCTGACGTTCAGAAGCTCTGCCTCAAGCACCTTCTCGACGACCCGGATCATCACATTCTTATCCAGTTCTATGCCAACAAAGTTGACGTCAGGATGCCTTTTTGCCAGTTCGGTTATGAATGTGCCCATGCCGGTACCCACTTCTACATGAAGTGGTCTTGTCTCGGGAAAGAATGCCCCTACTCTTCCGGAATAGGAGGAATCGATGTCCACGATGCTATTGTTCTGCTGTAAAAAATCCATTGCCCAAGGCTTATTGCGCATTCTCATTATCTTTCTCCACCTGCTTGCTATCACTTGAAAATTTAAAATTAAATAAAACGGTCTCTCTGGATCACCTTATTAAGGAAAATGATCCAGTCATTCATATCCTTGAAACGCTTATGATCTTCGTACCACTGGATCATGGTGATGGCCTGGACAAGCGTGTACCACTTCATCCGCTTCATCAGATCCCGGTCCAGAGGCTTACCATAGACACCGAGCCAGCTTTCCCAGTCATCCAGATCCACATACGTATAGAGAATCATGCCGAGATCGATTGCAGGGTCTGCAATCATGGCACCTTCCCAGTCCACAAGATAAAGCTCATCCTGATCGGATAGAAGCCAATTGTTATGGTTGACGTCTCCATGGCACACTGTACAGAACGCCTCGTCTATTACGGGCATTTCATTTTCCAGATATTGGATTGCTGCACGTACAGTGTGGTGGGCATTGACTTTCGGGGAAAGTGACGTCTGTATCTTATTAAGCAGCAGATCAGGCAGCATGGGTTTCATGCCAAGCTTTTTCAGCATGGTGAGGAGCGGCCTTGATGTATGGATCTTCTTCATCAAAGCGGCCACCCTCTCCGAGCACATCTCTTCACGAGTCAGCTCCCGGCCATTTTTCCAATGCTGTGCTGTCACTACTTCTCCGGTCTCTATTCTTTTGGTCCAGACCAGTTTCGGTACAATACCTTCAGCGGACAGCGCTGCAAGGAAAGGGCTGGCATTACGTTTCAGGAACAGCTTCCTGCCATCTTGCTCTGCCTTGTAGGCTTCGCCAGATGCTCCACCCACAGGGTCAAGTGTCCAGCCGAGCTGATAGAAATGCTCCAAGTTCCACACCTCTTTTCGTCATCAAAGAAAAAAGCGCTAAATATTAAAAAATAAGATAGCGCCGGTTTCTGTTCGTAGTTATAAATTTTATAGGGTTTCATTGTTTATTTCAAGGACTATTATCCATCGATTTTATGACAACAGGGCGTTACGTGTCCACAAATCCATACACTGTAAGCATTGAAGCACCATAAATTAATTAGAGTAATTTTTCAGGTTAACATTATTTAACCAGGTTTAATTTATGGATCTTCTCATCGAACCCTTCCTGAATGGCATGTGTGACCTCGCCTTTTGATCCGTTGGCGACCGTTTTTTTGTCCACTTCGGTGACAGGTGTCACTTCCTGCGTAGTGCTCGTGATGAAGATTTCATCCGCATCCATCAGTTCATCGACAGTGAATGCTTTCTCTTCATAAGGGATGTTCCGGGCCTCGGCGACCTTCAGCACTTCAAGCCTTGTAATGCCGTTCAGTATCATATTGTCAGCAGGATGTGTCCTGAGTACACCATCTTTGACGATGAATACGTTTGTTGAAGAACCTTCGGTGACGACACCATCCCGATGCAGGATCGTTTCATGGGCACCAGCGCGTACAGCACGCTCCTTCTCCATGACGTTCGCCAGCAGGTTCAGACTTTTCACGTGGCATTTCAGCCATCTGTAGTCGTCTGCAGTAATGGTACTGATGCCATCTTCCATCTGGGCAGTGGGACGTGATATTTCATTCATGTATGCAAGGACAACCGGCGACTTATCCAATGGATAGGCATGGTTCCTCTTGCCGATACCTCTGGATACTTGTATATAGATGGAACCATTATCAATATTATTTTTTTCATTCAGCTGGGTGACGATCTCCACCATTCTGGAACGGTCAAGATTATCGATCCCGATTTCCGATGCACTTCTGACCAGGCGGTCCATGTGTTCTTCCAATGTAAAGAACTCGTTGTTGTACACTCTTACCACTTCATAGACACCATCACCAAAATAGAAAGCCCGATCGTTATAGTCTACTGTGACTTCATCATCATTTTTGAATTCTCCATTATAATAGCTGATTTTCATCCATTTCACCCTTTATACATATTCTATGAAGTGCCTCCAGATAAATTTCCGTCGCCTTCAGCAGTTCTTCAACCTTCATGCGTTCATTCTTCTGGTGCATCGTATCTGCAGTTTCCTTGAACATGGCTCCAAACGCCACCCCCTTCTCCAGGGTGCGTGCATAAGTGCCGCCGCCGATGGTGAATGGCTCGGTCTGATCATCCACATGGTTGCGGTAGGCATCGGTCAGTATTTTGACCAGAGGATCTTCCTTGTCTACATAGTGGGGCGGCTGATAGTCCAGATCTTCGATGGTGAAGCCCTTTTTCGATACATCATTCTTCAGAGCATCCATCCTGGCATTAAAATCCATCCCTTCCGGATATCTGAGGTTGATGCCGAAGATGCCGCCGTCGACTTCTGTATAGTTGATCATACCGACATTCACTGATGTCTTACCCATTTCAGTGTGTGAGTGGTCCATATCGAGCTGTGAGCCATCCGTCTTCCCCACCAGCCTGGCCATTGCAAATTCAGCAAACGCCCTGGCATTGTTATCCAGTTCAAGACGATCAAGGAACTGGAGCAGGATCAGTCCGGCGTTCACTCCGGCTTCCGGTGTGGAACCATGGGCGCTCCTGCCCTGGATGCTCAGCTTGAGGAAGCCATTATCCACTTCGTATGCCCCCACAGCCTCCGTCTCTCTCAGAAAATCTTCGTAGGACTGGATGACTTCACTCATGTTCTGCTGGACCTTCAATTTTGCTACGGCATCCTCCGGCACCATATTATATCGTTCACCGGAAATCAGCGCCTTCAGCTCGATTCTCGGCTCGTCTTCATCCAGTGATGTCTGCTTCTGAACAAAATTGAATGTTGAAATACCTTTCTCCCCGTGTATCAGCGGGAAGGCGGCATCCGGAGCAAAGCCTGCATCCGGCATCTCTTCGGTCTTGAAATAGGCGGCGGTGCACTGCCAGTCCGATTCTTCGTCTGTACCGATGATCAGACGTGTACGGTATTTGAATGGCGCTCCCTGATCTTTCAGGATCTTCATGGCATAATAGGCGGCAATGGTCGGCCCCTTGTCATCCTGGACCCCTCTTGCCACTATTTCATCCCCTATGATTTCCGGTGTAAAAGGATCTGTATTCCATCCTTTCCCAGGCGGGACTACATCGACATGCCCTAATATGCCGAATATCCTCTCTCCTTCTCCGGCTTCGATATGCCCTGCGATGTTCTTGACATCCAGCGTGGAAAAACCATCACGGCGACCGATTTCAAGCATATAGTCGAGTGCACGTTTAGGCCCGGTACCCACCGGTGCATCCTTCGAAGGCTCTCCTTTGACACTTTCTATCTCAAGAAGCCCAAACAGATCTTCCATCAGATTCTCCTTGTAGGATTCAACCAGAGCTTTATAATCCATCAGCATGTTCCCCCATCTTATGTAGCCTAATCTTTTTTACAATAATAAAGAAAAAGAAATGCAAAAACAAGGGAACAGGGCAATAAATGCGCCTGTTCCCTTGAAAAACTGACTATTTGCTGTTGTTGGAATTGCTGTTATTCGACTTGCTGCTGTTCTTATTGCCGTTTGACTTGCTGTCTTTATTGCTATCATCATCAGTGACGACGTGGATATTATGGTTTTCGTTCTTCTCGCCCTGATCATCCACTACATCGACGTCTGTAGCATTATCCTTGTTCAGACCGCCGAAGGATACATCATCCTGCAGATTCTCCTGGGGATGAAGACCACCTTCCGAAATCCACTCGTTATTCATCTGCTCGGCAGTGAGCTGACCTTCTGCATCCATTCTGTCAGGCTTTGTAAAATGCTCTTCGCCGTCATCATCTACGCTGCTCTCCCCTTGAGTAGGAGAAATCTTGTCATTCTGGTTGTTTTCTTCATTTTCATCATTCGGCTCCTGGTCGGCCTCTTCCTTATTCATTCTGGATTTGACCTTATCCTGGGCATGGCGTGCATAGCCTTTAGGATCTTCCTTAGCCTTGTTGAACTCGGATTTGGCTTTCTCCTGGTATTCGCCCGCCTGTTTGGTGAATTTCTCCTGATAGCCTGAAGCCTGCTCCGTCACTTTACCCTGGACGTTCTGGGCATAGCCTTTAGGATCTTCCTTGACCTTGCCATATTCATTCTTGGCCATCTCCTGATACTCGCCAGCCTGCTTGGAAAGTTTCTCCTGCACATTCTGGGCATAGCCTTTAGGGTCTTCTTTTACTTTATTGTATTCATTTTTAACTACATCGCGGTTCTCTTTCTTGGATAATTGCTTTGCTGCCACTGCAAGTCCAAGCATTGCTGCAACTTTCAGTAATCCTCCAGTTTTCCTAGCCATTTCCAACACCTCTTATAAAGTTTTATTTTGAATATCTGATTGGTATTTACCCCTTCCCCTTGGGGCTAAACCTTTTTCAACAACTTGAGCTCATTTTCATGCAATCTTCTGCAGCTGCCTGCCGGCAGTATTTCATCAAGCACCATTTCACCGATCCGGGTCCGGTGGAGGTCAGTCACTTCGTTCCCGAGATACTGGAACATTCTTTTCACCTGATGGAACTTGCCTTCGGTGATGGTCAGCTCGACCTCCCTTTCGGCAATCCTTCTGGCCGCTGCGGGCGCAGTGGTGAAATCCTTCAATGGAATGCCTTTTTCAAGCGTTTCAATGTCGGATGATGAAACATCCTTCTTCAGTTTTGCCACATAGGTCTTGCCGATCTTATGCTTTGGACTCAGCAGCTCATGGGCAAATCTGCCATCATTGGTAATCAGCAGCAGGCCGGTCGTATCCTTATCCAGCCTGCCTACCGGGAACAGTTCATCCTTCTGCGGGTGATCGATCAGATCCATCACTGTTCGTGCCTGTCCTTTCTCAGTGGAAGAAATGACGCCTTTCGGCTTGTTGAGCATCAAGTATATATGGTTTTCAAGTATTATGCGTACACCATCGACCATGACAACACTGTCGTGGGCTGTTTCCGACTTCGGGTCGGTCGCAACCACACCGTCGACCTCGACCCGCTTCTTTTTGATCATTGCCTTGACCTTACTGCGGCTGCCTGTCCCTGCATTCGACAGATATTTATCAAGCCTCATCTAGAGCACCTTCAATCTCTTTCTTATCTTATCCGCCCGACTGCCTAGAATCTCATCCGCCAGTCCACTTTTGAAAGAAAGGAGCATGTATACAAAGCCACCAGCTGGCACGGCAACTGCCATGATGATGATGGAGTTGATCTTCTGCTCGACTTCCATGTTGAAAATGAATGCATAGTAGATGAGTTCCACAACAAGCAGCATCGCCAGACTGTAGACGACGATCTGGATGAGAGGCTTCACGAGCGACCTGAAGTGGAATCTGCCATATCGTTTGATGATCAGGAAGTTGATCAGTGCACCGATGCTGAGAGCAATGCCTGTACCCATTACGGCACCGACTGTACCGAACTGGATGATCAGCGGGATGTTGATGGCCGCCTTGATGGCTAGCATGGCTAGAACCACATAGAGTGTCAGATTCTGCTTGTCTATCCCCTGGACAACCGAGCAGGTGATCGTGAACAGTGAAATCGCAATGCTGACAGGCGCATAGAACAGCAGGATCTTTATGCCCATCGCATTGAATTCATAGAATGATGTATAAAGCGGCGCCGACAGGATCATCATGCCGAGTGCAGCGGGAATGACGAAGAAGAGCAGCATGAGCACCATCATTCTGATCTGCTGATGGACCCCTTCCATATTGCCTTTCTGATAGTTCTTCGTAATGAATGGCAGGACCGTGATTGCAAAGGCGGAAGCAAAGGCAGTCGGAATCATGACGAGCTTGTGGGTCGTCAGATTGAGCATGCCGAACCATGCATCATGGTACTCCTCCGGTACGCCGACTAGGGCGAGACCGTTGTTATGTGTCAGCTGGTCGATGAACAGCGTCAGCGGGATGCTGATGCTGACGATGATGAATGGAATACCGTAGCGGATGATTTCAGAATACATTTCACGATAGGAGAAGTCATACTCGGTATTATCCGATGCAATCATTTCATCAATGTGATTCTTCCTTTTTCTCCAGAAATACAGGAGTGTCGCCATGGAACCAAGGACGCCGACGAAAGCGGCAAAGACTGCAATTTCATTTGCTGTCTGTACCGTACCGCCCCACACGTTCAGAACAAGGAAGGCACCTCCGAGCAGGAAGATGATTCTGATCGCCTGCTCGATGACGGCGGAGACACTTGTCGGTCCAAATGATTCAAATCCCTGGAAAATGCCCCGCCATGTCGCCATGAACGGTACGACGATGACTGCGACACTGACGACCCTGATGATGCGCGTGATATCATCAGTCGACCATCTGTGTGCCCCGTCCCCGGCTGCAAGCATCTGCAGCTCCGCGATGAATGGCGCTGCAATGAAAAGCGCAAGAAACGCAATTAAACCTGATGCCATCATGACAATCAGGCTCGACCGGTACAGTTTCTGACTGGTTGCATAGGCACCCAGTGCATTATACTTTGAAATATATTTGGATACGGCCCCCGGCACACCGGCGGCTGCTATGGAGAGCATGATGGTATACGGTGTATACGCATAGCCGTACAGGGCAAGATTTTCTTCCCCGCCCATAATACTGTAAAATGGAATGAGATACAGCATTCCCAGTAGCTTGGTGATGAATGTAGCAATGGTGAGAAGGAATGTACCCCGTACCAGTTTATTCGAATCAGACATTTTATAACCCTCTTACATTAAGAATAATATCCATTATAATCGAAAGCATATCAGTTTTAAACAAAAAGGAGAACATCCCATGTATCATACGATAGTAGTCGGTGGTGGTGTAAGCGGCCTCATGGCCGCGCATGCCGCCTCAGAAAATGGCAATCGCGTACTGCTCATAGAGAAGAACAGGTCACTCGGAAAGAAACTCCTCATCTCGGGTGGCGGCCGCTGCAACGTGACCAACCGTCTGCCTTATGAGGAGATCATCAGCCATATACCGGGAAACGGGAAATTCCTGTATGGCCCGTTCAGTACTTTCGACAATGAGAGCATCATCCATTTCGTTGAATCCCGGGGCGTCAGCCTGAAGGAGGAGGATCATGGCAGGATGTTTCCGGTCACGGATAAGGCACAGGATATACTGGACGTCTTCCTTGCAACACTTGAAGAACACAATGTGGAAGTACGGACCGAGACCATCGTCAAGGAAATTCTGACGGATGAAGAACAGGTGACAGGCGTCAGACTGCAGGACGGATCAATTCTTGAAGCAGAAAACGTCATCATCACTACCGGTGGCAGGAGTGTCCCACAGACCGGATCGACGGGGGATGGCCACCGTTTTGCCGCTTCTTTGGGCCATACGATCACAGAGCTTTTCGCGACGGAAGTGCCCATCACTTCGCCGGAAGCCTTCATCCGAGAAGGCAGACTGAAAGGACTCAGTCTCTCGGACGTGGCCCTTTCCGTTCTGAAGAAGAATAGAAAGCCGAGGGTGACGCACAGGATGGATATGATCTTCACCCATTTCGGTGTCAGTGGTCCGGCAGCACTGCGCTGCAGCCAGTTCGTCTATAAGGAGCAGAAGAGCCAGAAGAAGAAAGTCATACTCATGTCACTGGATTTCTTCCCCGGCAAAAGTGCAGGTCAGCTGCGTGATATGATCGAGGAAACAATCGCCGGCAACCGTGACCGCTCTCTGAAGAATACACTGAAGACGCTGCTCCAGGAACGCCTTGTCCTGTTCCTGCTCGACTTCCTTGAAATCGATGGCTCGGTGAACGGGCATCACGTCTCCAAGGAAAATACGGAACAGATCATCCAGTTTCTGAAAGGCTTCGAATTCCGTATCGATGGCACCCAGTCCATCGAGAAGGCCTTTGTTACCGGCGGTGGTGTATCACTCAAGGAGATCACACCACAGACGATGGAGAGCCGGGTGACAAAAGGACTGTATTTCGCAGGAGAAGTACTGGATATCCACGGATATACAGGCGGCTATAATATTACGAGTGCACTGGTCACCGGCTATGTAGCCGGCCACAGCACTACCAAATAGAAAGACCTCCCGGATTCCGGGAGGTCTTCTGCTAGTTTGCAACGATATTTACAAGTTTGCCCGGTACAACGATGACCTTCCTCACCGTCTTTTCACGGATGGCCTCCTGTACACGGTCCGACTCGATTGCGATGCGTTCGAGATCTTCCTTGCCGGCTTCAGCCGGGACGTTCATCTTTTCCTTGACCTTGCCATTGACCTGGATGACGATTTCAACTTCATCTTCAACGAGCTTCGACTCATCGAATGCCGGCCATGCTGCATAGCTGATGGTTTCACTGTACCCGAGTTTTTCCCAGAGTTCTTCAGCAACGTGGGGGGCGACAGGCGACAGCAGTTTGACGAAACCTTCAATATACCCGCGGTTCATCTGTTCCTGCTTGTAGCCTTCATTGATGAACACCATGAGCTGCGAAATGGCAGTATTGAAATTCAGGGACTCGAAGTCTTCAGTCACTTTCCTGACCGTCGCGTGGTATACCTTATCGAGCGCAGGTGTCGCACTTTCGACGACACTGTCCTTCAGCTGTCCATTCTCATCGACAAGCAGTCTCCAGACGCGGTCGAGGAAGCGGCGTGCACCGTCAAGACCGTTGTCACTCCATGCGATGGAAGCGTCGAGCGGCCCCATGAACATCTCGTACAGTCGGAGCGTATCCGCACCGTGTGAGATGACGATATCATCCGGGTTGATGACATTGCCCTTGGACTTGCTCATCTTTTCGTTGCCTTCACCAAGGATCATGCCCTGGTTGAACAGCTTCTGGAACGGCTCCTTCGTTTCCACCACACCGACATCATACAGCACCTTGTGCCAGAACCTCGCGTAGAGCAGGTGCAGTACAGCATGTTCTGCACCGCCGATATAGAGATCGACAGGCATCCAGTGCTGAAGCTTTTCTTTCGAAGCAAGTGCTTCGGTATTATGCGGATCGATGAACCTCAAATAGTACCAGCAGCTGCCTGCCCATTGCGGCATCGTATTCGTTTCCCTGCGGCCTTTGACGCCATCTTCCCTCACGACTGTGAGCCATTCCTCATTATTGGCGAGTGGAGATTCACCCGTGCCTGAAGGCTTGATTTCGTCCATTTCAGGCAGCATGAGCGGCAGTTCCGCTTCATCCAGCACACTCATCGTACCATCTTCCCAGTAGACGACAGGAATCGGTTCGCCCCAGTAGCGTTGGCGTGCAAACAGCCAGTCACGAAGCTTGTACGTGGTCTTCTGTTCTCCGGCACCCTTTTCGCTCAGTATTTCAATGGCTTTTGTAATGGCCGCTTCCTTGTCGAGACCATCGAGTTCGCCGGAATTGATGTGAATACCGTCTCCAGTGTATGCTTCCTCATCAATGTCGCCGCCTTCCACGACCGCCTTGATCGGCAGGTCGTATTCCTTGGCGAATTCGTAGTCGCGCGCATCATGCGCCGGTACAGCCATGATGGCGCCGGTGCCGTATGAAGCAAGAACATAGTCCGCAATCCATATCGGCATTTTTTCGCCGGAAAGTGGATTGATGGCATAGGCGCCTGTGAATGCGCCCGACTTCTCCTTCGACAGGTCTGTACGTTCCAGCTCACTCTTCCTCGCAGCCTTCTCCTGATAGGCTTCGATCTGTGATCTGTACTCATCCGTTGTAATGTCATCGATCAGTGCATGTTCAGGTGACAATACGGCATACGTTGCACCGTGGATTGTATCCGGACGCGTTGTAAAGGCAGTGAATGATTCACCTGTGCCTTCGATCTGGAAAGTGATGTTCGCCCCTTCAGATCTGCCGATCCAGTTTCTCTGCATATCCTTCAGTGATTCCGGCCAGTCCAGATCCTCAAGATCTTCAAGCAGACGATCGGCATATGCCGTGATCTTGAGCATCCACTGCTTCATCGGCTTTCTGACGACAGGGTGTCCCCCGCGTTCCGACACACCATCGATGACCTCTTCATTGGCAAGCACCGTTCCCAGTGCTTCGCACCAGTTCACCGGCACTTCATCGACATAGGCCAGCCCCTTGTTGTAGAGCTGGATGAAAATCCACTGGGTCCATTTGTAGTACTCAGGATCCGTCGTATTGATTTCACGGTCCCAGTCATAGCTGAATCCGAGCTCCTTGATCTGGCGGCGGAAGTTGTCGATATTCTTTTCATTGAATTCACGGATATCATTGCCGGTATCGATGGCGTACTGCTCAGCCGGCAGTCCAAACGCATCCCAGCCAATCGGGTGCAGTACATTGTATCCCTGCATCCTTTTCATTCTTGAAATGATGTCTGTTGCGGTATAGCCTTCCGGGTGCCCGACATGAAGCCCGGCGCCTGATGGATAAGGGAACATGTCGAGTGCGTAGAATTTTTTCTTGTCATACTCTTCCTCTGTCCTGAATATCTTTTCCTGTTCCCAGTGTGTCTGCCATTTCTTTTCAATATCCTGATGATTGAACGCCATAAGAATCCTCCTTGAATATAAATAATCCCATGCCTGTATAAGCATGGGACGATCATATATCTATACGACCGCGGTACCACCCGCATTCACCGTTAAGTGCAACTTCATTTGATAAGATTAGTTTTGATCTGGACAAGTTCATATACATCCACTACTGGTTCGCAGCATCCACCAGCTCTCTTGAAATGCATCCGTATACTACTGACTCCAACACTTATAAATATAGATTATATTCATACAATTGGCAAGATGTATCTTCAAGTGGCAGATATATCGATGCCTTCAACGTGAAGCAGACCGCGCTTTTTATCAAGACCGCCCGTGTAGCCGCCAAGTGAACCATCCGATGCAATGACCCGGTGGCACGGTACGATGATCGATATCGGATTCTTTCCATTGGCATTCGCCACCGCCCTCGAATGATTCGGTCCCCCGCAGTCCGCAGCCAGCATCTTATAGCTGATTGTCTCACCATAGGGTATCTCGATGAGACGCTGCCATACTTTCTGCTGGAACGGCGTCCCGGCGGTAAACTCAAGCGGTACATCGAAATGGGTGCGCGACCCGCTGAAATACTCCTGAAGTTCCCTGACACACTGCCTGATGACCGGGGAGGATCCATCGAGATCAACCTCATTCGGCACTTCCATCTCCAGCACGTGGTCCAGTTCGACAATACGGTCCCTGGCGGCACGGATCTTCAGCCAGCCGATCGGTGTATTCATATAATAGAGTTCTGTCATTGCCATCAGTCCTTATAAGTGATTTTGAAACCTGAGTCGTATTTCTTCGCTACGCTGCCGAGTATGAACCAGGATATGATAGCGCATATGCCGAGTATAGCCATGGCAATCAGCCCCTGCCGGATGCCCACTGCCATTCCTTCCAGAATTAATGGAAGCATCGAGATCATCATGAAGACGAAGAACATGATCATCGTGATGATGATGCCGCTTTTTGTATCGAGCCGTTTCGATGGATTTTTCCGGCTCACCACGGGACTTGAACTGCCGATCAGCATGCCGACCGGCACCGCGGCAAGACAGACCAGCACGATGCCTGGAAGCATGAACAGCAAGGTTTCCACTCCAGCTGTCGAGAAAAACCATGTGATGGTGAAAATGACCATGAGGATTGGTACAGTCGCCACGAGGTTGAAAAGATATTTGGCCAGTGCGAGCTTGGTGCCTTGTACCGGCAGCAGCTGCACCATCTGGAAGTGCTCCGCATCCCGCGCGGTATGGTGGGCACTGATGTATAATGCGGTGATCAGTGCACCTCCGGCAGCTGCCGAGAGCAGCTGGCTGCCTCCCATGACGAGCGACCGCGTCTCTGCTTCTGCCGGTGAGGAGAAGTAGACAAGCACGAGCGGCAGCACATATAGGGGCAGCAGGACAGCAAGTTCCCTGTAGTTCCGGTACGACAGCTTCAGATCCTTGGACACCAGCACGATGACAGGATGGCTGATGCTGCTTCTGCCGGTCTTCCTCTTCCCGGCCGAATGCCCTTCTGCGACCCCTACTCTGTCTATTGCGCGTACTACGATGAATCTGGTCGATATGATGATGGCGATTGCGGCCAGGATCATGATGATTGGGCCGAGTATGCCCGGGACAGCACTGTAATCATATAGAACGCCGCTGTATAACACCGGCAATTGAGGGAACATCGCCAATATGCCCGTAAACGAGTCGGCAATCGCAAACATGATGACGTAGATCAGCAGAAATGACATGCCACCGAGAAAAGCGAGTATTTCACTGACTTTTTTAACCGGCAGGATGTTTGCCGTCAGAAATACAAGTCCGAACGAAATGGAAGTGAAAACCAACCCCAGCACAATGAAGTAGACAATGCTGTTTGGCAGCAGCAGCCATTGATCATATCTTACAGCGAGCGCTGCACCTACTATTATTGACAGTGGCAGCATGATGGAAGTTGAATAAAGCAGATTGTGCTTGATGAACTTCGCATGGAACAGTTCCGCTGCAGATATCGGATACGACATGTAGTGCGTTATACTTCCGCTCAGAATCATATCCTTGATGATGAAATGTATCGACACCAGGATGAGTATGACCCCACTGGCAACCGACAGTATCAGAAGATACAGGTCCATATAGTTCTCATCGAGCGAAGCGGTGATCGAGAACAGCAGTGTCGTCACGAGTGGCAGAGGAATCAGCAGCAACAGGAGACCGATCAGTATATAGAGGATTCTTTTCGATTCACCCAGCACTTTCCAATAGTTGAAGAGCGCACGCCGTTCCGTATCAAGTATCAGACGGATCATTTCGGTCCACCTCTGTCAATTCCAGAAAGATATCTTCGAGCCGTGCCGAGGCATTCCCATTCGCTTCTCTAAGCTCCGATAAAGTGCCCTGGGCCAACTTTCTTCCATTATAGATGATGAGTATATCCGTTGCGATCTCTTCAGCAAGCGAAAGATTGTGGGTCGTCAGAAAAACCGTACGGCCCGACTTGATGTAGTCACGCAGATGATCTTTGAGATTCCTGTTGCTCTTCGGGTCAAGCCCCACTGTCGGCTCATCGAGAAAGAGGATATCCGGCTTATGGACGAGTGCTCCGATCAATGCCACCTTCTGCTTCATGCCGTGGGAATATTCCTCTATCAGCGTATCGAGCCGTCCTTCTAGATCGAACAGTGCCAGAAGCTTCTGCTGCTCCTCCAGAAAGACGGTCTCATCAATCTTATAGACACTCGCTATGAAATTGAGGTATTCCCTGCCGGTGAGCTTGCCCATCAGGTCCGGCGTATCGGGAATGAAGCTGAGCCTTGCCTTCAGGTGCGTCTTGCCCGGCCCCATCACTTCCCCGAACATCTCCACTGACCCGCTCGATGCCTTTTGCAGCCCGGTCAGCATGCGGATTGTTGTGGATTTGCCTGAGCCGTTCGGACCGATGAACGCAAACAGCTCCCCGCTGCCGACTGTAAAATCAAGATCCCGCACTGCGTAGCTGCTGCCATACTTCTTGTTCAACTTTTCAACTTTGAGCATAATTTCTCCTTAGCATTATACGTTTTGACATCACTTTTCTTCTTCCATACTACAACAAGTCCCGCTCTTTATAAACTGCCCTTTCCGAAGTGATCTTTCCAGATCATGTACTTCCGGACCAGCCAGATATGGTACAATGCCAAATAGGAATAAGAGGTGAAAATAATGACTGGCTTCGAATACAGTTTTGATGATAAGCGGTATCATACACTGAACTATCATCTTAAAAATACATTCAATGAAAAAATCTTCAAAGTGGCACTGGATGCAGGATTCGACTGTCCGAACCGGGACGGCACCGTCGCCTATGGCGGCTGCACCTTCTGTTCCGTTGCAGGCAGCGGGGACTTTGCCGGCAGCCGCGTCGATCCGATTCCCGTCCAGTTCGAGAAGATCAGAGGACGCATGCAGCAGCAGAAATGGAAGAACGGCAAATACATCGCCTACTTCCAGTCGTTCACCAATACGCATGCGCCTGTTAGTGTATTGCGTGAAAAATTCGAGGCAGCACTGGAAATAGAGGGCGTCGTCGGACTTTCCATCGGTACCAGACCCGACTGCCTGCCGGATGACGTCGTGGAATACCTTGCGGAATTGAACGAGCGCACGTATCTCTGGGTCGAGCTCGGCCTCCAGACCATCCATGACAGGACAAGCCAGCTGATCAACCGCGCCCATGATATGCAGTGCTACCATAAAGGCGTGGCAAAACTCAGGAAGCATGATATCAATGTATGCAGCCATATCATCAATGGCCTGCCTGAAGAGGACTATGCAATGATGATGGAGACAGCACAGGCTGTTGCCGACATGGATGTACAGGGCATCAAGATCCATCTGCTCCATCTGCTGAAAGGCACGCCGATGGTCAAGCAGTACGAAAAAGGCAGATTATCATTCCTGAGCCAGGATGAATATATAAAGCTCGTATGCGATCAGCTTGAAATACTGCCGGAAGAAATGATCATCCACCGCATCACCGGTGACGGACCGATCGACCAGCTTATCGGACCCATGTGGAGTACGGACAAATGGAACGTACTGAACAGCATCGATGACGAACTGAAAAGAAGAGGCTCCTATCAGGGAACCCGCTACAAGGAGAAGACCAATGCTTAAACGAATACTGCCACAGGCCAAAATTCTGGCTGAAGAAATCATCCAGCAGGGAGATACTGTAGTTGATGCTACATGCGGCAATGGACATGATACGAAGTTTCTTGCTGCATGTACGGGGGAAAGCGGTAGAGTCTACAGTTTCGACGTCCAGGAACAGGCACTCGCCAATGCCCGCGCACTCGTCGGGACGATGGATCATATCGAATTCATACTGGACTCCCACGCAAATGCCGACAGCTATATAGATACCTCTGTAAAAGCAGCCATGTTCAATCTTGGGTACTTGCCTAGAGGCGACCAATCAATCACCACCAGCCATGAGTCGACGATGCCTGCCATCGAGAAGATCTTCAACCTGCTCGTTGATGGCGGAAGAATCATCATTGTTGTCTACCACGGTCATCCTGCTGGAAAAACAGAAAAAGATGTACTGCTCGAGTCTCTATCCAAGTGGTCCCAAAAAGAAGCGCAGATACTGAAGTACCAGTTCATCAACCAGAAGAATGACGCCCCTTTCATCATATGCATTGAAAAGAACAGGAACGCCTGAAAATTCAGGCGTTCCTGTTCTTTTATCCAATAAGACCGATCCTGAACAGCTGGGCATTCAGGAAACGCTCGAGATGATAGTACGGTACATCCGTATCATCGCGCTGGAACACACTGTGCTGGATATTATCGAGCATATGCAATGACAGTTCCCTTGTACGCATCTGCTTGATGTATTTTGCGGAAAGAAGCGGCTCGATGATCTCATTTCCCCGGCTCAGCATGGCGAGCACAGGCACATCAGGAAAATCTTCCATGAATTCCGTCGTCGCCTTCATCTGGTTGATGACTGTCCGGTACCAATGGTAGCTCACTTTTCTGACAAGCAGCTCATCATTGTCATACTGATCCAGAAATCCCGGATCTTCAGTGAACTGGCTGAAATGAATGCCCGGGTCGAACCGCGTCGTATCGCTCGTTGTTCTTATGCTTGTACGTATTGTATTTTTCCTGTTGATGAATGACTGCTTGAATGAAAGCATCGGGTTGAGCAGTATGATGCCATCCGCCCCTACCAGATTCTGACGCAGTGCCTCTATCACAATCAGACCTCCTAGACCTTGTCCCAGCAGGAAGGTCGGCAGCCTATAGGCACGTGCCACCTCGTGCCATTCCCGTACACGGTCCGTGTACTGGCTGAAGTCGGAAATGTGTCCTTTATTCATACGTGTCGTCTGGCCATGACCCGGAAGGTCACCGCTGACGACGTGATATCCTGAATTTCTCAGCTGTGAGATCAGCTGCGTATAGTACTCATGGTGCTCGAGCATATCATGGACCACCACTATGACACCCTTTGCCTGCCTATCCGTTTCCCATTTCCACATTGCCATGCTCCTAACGTACTTTAATTCTTTCTGATATGATAGACTTATTATATCAATCTGTTTGAAGAAAGGACATGAGAAATGATCATCGACTATAAGGGATACAGTCCAAAAATAAATGAAAGCGCTTTTATAGCTCCCAATGCAACCGTCATCGGCGATGTTGAGCTTGGTGCGCATGCATCTGTATGGTTCGGCACCGTGTTGAGAGGCGATATCGGCCCCATCCGCATCGGCAGCCACACGAATATCCAGGACCTCTCCATCCTCCATGAGACGCCGGACATGCCGCTCATCATAGAAGATCATGTGACCGTCGGCCACAAGGTGACACTGCATAGCTGCACCATCAGACAGGGTGCACTGATCGGTATGGATTCCACCATACTCGACGGTGCGGTCATCGGAGAGAACGCCTTCATTGGTGCCGGCAGCCTGGTGACACCGGGTACGGAGATTCCTGCCAATACACTGGCCTTCGGCAGACCTGCCAGAGTCGTCAGGGAATTGACGGAAGCAGATCTTGCGGATATGAAAAGAATAAACGAAACGTATGTCGACCATATTCCTCATTACAAATAACCGGATTTATACACATTTAAGTTGTCAAAAAATTGTGATCAGGAGTAGAATATAAATTGTACGAAGATTCAGGAGGTAGATTATGCCATTACTAAGAGATGTTTTCATCGCACTATCACAGAATGATGCACTGAATGAAGCAAGCAAGAAGGTTGGCCTGAAGTTTGGAGCCAGCAAGGTGGTCGCCGGAATCACGGTGGAGGACACCATCGAAAGAATCAAGGATATCAATGCCCAGGGCATGAGCGTCAGTTTTGATAACCTTGGTGAGTTTGTCACTGAGCGGTCGGATGCCCTGAAGGAAAAGGATCTTATTCTGGAGATGATCCAGGCAATTGGAGATAATGGGGTCGATGCTTCGGCATCCATCAAGCTGACACAGATCGGACTCCATATAGATTATGACTTCTGCCTTCTAAATATCAGGGAAATTGTCGAGGCGGCAAAGGCACAGGATATGTTCGTCAATATAGATATGGAAAACCATGATTCCTACGATGACACCATCCGCATCGTCGATACATTGATCGAGGAGTTCGACAATGTGGGGACAGTGCTCCAGTCCTATCTGTTCACTGCCAAGGATGATGTCTATAAATATAAAGACAACAGAATCCGTTTCGTCAAAGGGGCATACAAGGAATCCCCACAGGTGGCACTACAGGAGAAGGCCGATATAGACAAGGCACTCGAACTGCTTATCAGACTTCACCTGACCAATGGCAGCGGGTTTACATCCATAGCGACGCATGACCACAACATCATTGAGAACATCATCGAGTTCATCAAGGAGAATGACATTCCGAACGACCAGTTCGAGTTCCAGATGCTTTTCGGTTTCCGTAAGGATCTGCAGCGGGAACTGGTGGATAGAGGCTACAATGTATGTGTCTACATACCTTTCGGAAGCGACTGGTACGCCTACTTCATGAGAAGACTTGCAGAACGTCCCCAGAACATCAACCTTGTCGTAAAGTCGATTACGAAAAATCCGATGTTCAAGACAGGCGCGGCCGCTGCAGGAATGATAGTCGCGGGACTCGCACTAGCGAAAGTGTTCAAAAAGTAGAGAGGAGCGCAACCTGGGTTGCGCTCCTCTCTATTTTCTTTCCATATGGAAGCTTTCTATGATTTTTTTTGCATTACTGGTGAGCAGATGAACAGAATTGGATAGATAGTTTGAACCGAAAGTCAGAGCGCCCAGCACATACATATTATCGACTGTCCCGGTTTTTGGACTGATGACCCTATCCTTCTGATCGACCATTATGCCTCCAAATTCATCAGGAGTGGCAAGGAAATGGTCCAGAATTCTACTGATGATGCCATCTTTGCTCTTTTGTACTTCTCCAGATGGTCCTGTAGCATTGACAAGTACATCCATGGTGAATTTCCTGCCGTCCGCCAGCTCAACATCAAATGCTCCCGATGCAGAAACGTCGCTTACACCTTCTATGATATGAAGCTTTCCCGAGTTCGCCCATTCTATTATCTTTTCTGCTACCGGCCCTGGCATCGGAGAATGGTTCTCTTCGATGAAATGGTGATATCTAGCCAGAAACTTACGCTTATCCGACCGCGGGAGAAACTGGTACACATCACTGAATATCGGATTCGCTTTCGATATTACATACTGCAGCTGGCCGACCGCTCCGGAATGTTCAAGGTCGTATTCGAGGTCCTGTATCGCGTTCCCTGTCCGCCGATAGAATAGTCTCCAATCGATGCCCTGGTAGGTCAGCTCTTTCATGAACAGTGCTTTGACTTCTGAAAAGCTGATTTCTTCGTTATGAATCTTTTCATGCAGCCGATCATAAGTGAAAAACTGCAACTCCACTTCTCTATATGGCCCCCTCACCGACGGCATTTCCCCACTTCTGGAAAATGCATATACTTCCTTTGCATCGGTCTCAAGCAGCAGATAGCGGATGCAGTCGATTGCAGAGAGACCGGAACCGATGATGCCTACTGACATTTCTCCAGATCTCGGCAATTTCTCTTCGACCGGATATGGGTCATGGATGTAGTTTGGAGTCCCCTTCAAGTCATAGGGGTCATCATATCCGAGCTGGCCAACTGTCAGGAAAACATGTGTATATGTTCTCTTTTCATCTTCCACATGAAGGGTGAAATGTTTTGTTGTTGAATCATACTGAAGATCATTGATCATCGAATAGTTCAAGGTGATGCACTCATGCTTTGTACACAGCACATCCAGCCTGTCTCTCAAATATCTGCCAAACAGAGCCCTGCTCACATACGTATCTGCAGAATAGCCATTTGTCAAAAGCCAGTTTTCGAAACTTGGTGCACTGCCATCAAAGACCATGGCTTCAGTTGGTATATTAAGGAGCAGGTGCATGCTATCTTCCTGATATGCATGGCCATTACCCATCATCTGCTCCCTATCATATATATCGATATGCAATTCCTCATCATAGGCTGTACTGTCTACAAGGTGGTTCAAGATGGAGATGCCTGCAAACCCTCCGCCTATAATTGCTATTCTGTGCTGATGCTCCATTTTGATATTCTCTCCAATTGTAAGTATATGATAACATTATAGTAATATTTAAAGGATTTTGCATGCTACCAGATTATATTGACGGAGGGTGAAGTTTGAAAAAATACATATGCATATCGCTCGGTGCCATGATTGGTGCCAGTCTCCGCTTTGCCATTTCCGTGGCAGCAGCTTCCATGATGCTCCCCTTTTTCATCGGCACATTGGCCGTGAATATGTTCGGTGCTTTTGCTGCAGGGACTGTACTATCCAAATTTAAGGGACGGACCGGCTACTTGCAGGATTTCCTGATAACCGGTCTGCTTGGCAGCTTCACCACATTTTCATTACTGACCTATGATCAGTACGTACTGCTCTCAATCGGTGACTACCTGATATTTACAGTTTATGGCGCTATCAACTTGTTCGGTGGCCTATCCATGATACTGCTCGGATGGAAGGCAGGTGGAGCGAGGCAATGATCAATATTCTGCTCATCTCACTTGGTGCAGCTGCCGGTGCATCCTTGAGAGGTTTCATTGCCTCTCTTCGGATTTTTGAACGCTTCAGCCTGCCCTATGCCGCATTTACTGTGAACACTGCAGGAGCCCTTTGCATGGGAATTTCCATGCCTCTGATCATTCAGGGCACTTTCCTATATTTCATGATCATATTCGGCTTTCTCGGCGGTTTCACGACCTACTCCGCTTTCACCGTCGAACAGCTGAAACTGTTTGAGCAGAAGGAATACAGGAAACTGATCAAGTACACTTTCATGATGTTTTTCTTCTGCCTGGTCTCGCTTTCGCTCGGACTGCTGATTGGTGTATCCATCGCTGCATGAATAAAGGCCGCAACAAAGCGTTGCGGCCTCTACTTGTTCTATATGTTTCTATATTTTCATTGAAGTGATTTTTGTTTCCAGATAAGGTTCGATACCTTCCGGACCGCCTTCACGACCGATGCCGCTTTCCTTCAGTCCACCAAATGGAATGTGTGCTGCACTTGGTTTGCCGTTGTTCCAGCCGAGTACACCGAAGTTCAGGCCTTCCTGCAGCCTGATGCCATCACGATAGCTTTCAGTGAAGAAGTAGGCTGCGAGACCATATTCGGTGTCATTCGCCTTCTCTATCGCTTCATCCAGATCCGCGAATGTCTGGATGGGTGCGACGGGACCGAATGTCTCTTCATTCATGATGATCATGTCATCCGTTGCTCCTGTAATGACAGTCGGTTCGATGAAGTATCCTGAATCCTTATTGCCTTCGCCGCCTGCAATGATGTGGCCGCCTTTATCCTTCGCATCATTAATATGCTCAATGACCTTGTCATAGCCATCCTCATTGATCATCGGTCCGATTTTGACATCTTCATCCATGCCGTTGCCGACTTTGAGCGACTTAACCTGCTCCGCAAACTTTTCACTGAACGCTTCTGCAATATCTTCATGTACATAGAACCTGTTGGCACATACGCACGTCTGACCGGAATTTCTGAACTTAGCTGCAATGGCATGTTCCACTGCCACATCAAGATCTGCATCCTTATGGACGACAAGCGGTGCGTGTCCACCAAGCTCCATCGTAATATTCTTTACTGTAGAAGCCGCACCCTCCATCAGCGTCTTACCGACGGCAGTCGAGCCGGTAAATGTCAGTTTCATGACTTTTTCAGATTTTGCAAATACTTCCCCTGCTTCCTTGCCGGAAGCTGTGACATACTGGATGACACCTTCCTCAAAACCTGCTTCAAGCGCAAGATCAAGGAATCTCATTGCTGACAGCGGCGTTTCACTTGCCGGCTTTACCAGGAATGTACAGCCGGCTGCCACTGCAGGTGCCGCCTTCCTTGCCATCATGGCCACCGGGAAGTTCCACGGTGTGATGGCAGCAACAACACCGATCGGCTGCTTCGTCACAACGAGCCGCACATCATCTTCGTGCTGGGGAATTGTACGTCCGTACACTCTTTTGCCTTCTTCGGCATAGTAGTCGATATAACTGCACGCATACTCCACTTCTCCTGCGGCTTCCTTGATCGGCTTACCATTCTCCTTCGTAATCAGTTCGGCAATCTCATCCTTGTTCTCCCGGATGAGCGCTGCCCATCTGACCATCAGTGCACTGCGGTCATGTGCGTTCTTCTTTTTATACTGCTTGAACATTTCATGTGCCTTGTCGATCTTCTTCTCGATATCCTCTTTGCTATCCTTTCTGATCCGATCAACCTCTTCACCGGTTGCAGGATTCAGTACCACGATTTCTTCAGACATCATGACGCCTCCTTTGAATGGATAAAAAGCCCTATAAAAAAATTATAGGGCTTTTCTTTCATTAAAACAAAGAATAGGCTTATGGATTCAATTGGAAGATTGCTTCTGCAATCTCGTCGAGATCCTTGACCGTATACTGGAAACGGCCATGGAAAACATACTTCATGAAGAAGTTTTCAAGCTCCTCTTCACCGACGAGCACTTTGATGGATGGATCAGTGGAATAGTTCGAGATCGAATAGTTGCCATTATCCTGCGGATTGAAATAGATGATCGGAACAACGTCATACTGCAGCTTGAAAATGTTCTTCAGCTTTTCTGCAGAAATCTTGGTTTCTTCGATTGTATCATTATAATAGTTGACCGAGACGTTCTTTTCATCGTCTTTCTCGAAGATCAGGGTCTGTTCCTTGGACTTGTCCAGGTCGAGCAGATCAAAGAAGGACTCGACGTATGGTAGCGCCTCGAAATTGCTTTCGCTCACACCGTGAAGAATATGCCCTTTCCAGTACTTGGAATCGATCAGATAGATGCCTGTACGTGTGAGTACCAGGTGGTCGATCTTTCTTGTATTCGTATAGTTTCTGGATGGCAGATAGACGTTCGACAGAATGTACATGTCCGTCTCCCTGATCTTTTCATTACGAACGAGGCGGTCCTTCAGCTGGATCAGGGACAGATCCGTAAGATATTCCCCCTTGTCCACTGTAAACTGGCGAAGGCTTGAAAGCTTGTTGTTGAGCAGTGTTGTTTCATCATGATATTTTTCATTCAGCGTGGAAACTTCCTTTTTATGCTCCAGCCGCTGCGTTTCATTATCCGATTCATACTTTTCAACCAGATTTTCCTTTTCTTTTGCATAGTCCTTCTGAAGCGCATCGACTTTATTTCTATGCTTCAAATAATAGACCAGGAAAGCAATGGCAATAATGAGCAGCAGTGCAGCCAGTGCAATAAAAATCGGGTCTGTAAAGATTTCCGTATTCATGCCTTGTTTCAAATCCTTCCATATTAGAATAGCTGTTTTGCTTGAAGCTTTGTTCATTATATCAAAATAATATACATTTACGGTCAAAAACAAATAATTTGATGGAAATGTCCCCAAGCTTTTTCATTATTTTTTGTAAGCGCTATTTGGTACCACTTCCATTATTGTGATTTTTTTTGGTCTTAATTAAAATTTATAGGTTTCAGCATGTTTTATTATTTTTCGCATGGGTAATAAGTTATTAACTTGCTAGATAGATAGAGAGATAGCGAGTGTCATCAATTAACCTATAGTTAAAAAACTAGGAGGAATAATCATGGAACTCAAAAAGTATCTAATGGCAGGCGGCTTTGCTTCAGTGCTCGTACTCGGTGCATGTGGCGGAGGCGGTAGTGAAGAATCCACTGAAGAAGCAACTACAGAAGAAGGCACTATGGAAGAAGAGACAATGGAAGAGGAAACTACTGAAGAAATGACAATGGAAGAAGAGACATCTGAAGAGTCAGAGTAATTCTTATCCAATATAAAGTCCCGGACAAATGTCCGGGACTTTTTTTAGTTTACTTTGAGACTTGAGAGCGCCTCTTTCAATCGGGCTGCCTTATCCAGTCTTTCCCAGGGGAAATCATGGTCTTCTCTGCCGAAGTGGCCGTAGCTTGCAGTATTCTTATAGATTGGACGGCGCAGATCAAGCATCTCTATGATGCCGTCCGGAGATAGATTGAATGTTCTACGGATGACATTGACGATATCCGATTCCTTATAGTCTGAAGTACCGAAAGTATCCACGGATATGGATACAGGTTCACTGACTCCGATTGCATATGCAAGCTGGATCTCACATGTTGAGGCAATTTTGGCAGCAACAATATTTTTAGCGATATATCGTGCTGCATAGGCTGCAGAACGGTCGACTTTGGTCGGGTCCTTACCACTGAAAGCACCACCGCCATGGCGGGCATAACCACCGTAGGTATCTACGATTATTTTCCTGCCGGTCAATCCTGCATCTCCTTGAGGTCCACCGATGACAAAACGCCCCGTCGGGTTGATGATATAGCGTGTATTTTCATCAAGAAGTTCTGCCGGCACCACTTCCTGGATGACGTGGGTGATCAGGTCCTCCTGGATCGTCTTCGTTTCGACTTCTTCATGGTGCTGTGATGAAATGACGATGGTATCCACTCTTTTGACTGCATTATTTTCGTCATACTCAACAGTGACCTGCGTCTTCCCGTCCGGTCTCAAGTAGTCGATGGTTCCATCTTTTCTGACCTGTGTCAGACGTCTTGATAATTTATGGGCCAATGAGATCGGCAGTGGCATCAGTTCCTCCGTTTCATCACAGGCGAAACCGAACATGAGCCCCTGGTCGCCGGCACCAGTTGAAACGGCTTCCGTCTCCCTTGTTTCGACAGCATTATTCACGCCTTGCGCAATATCCGAAGACTGTTCATCTATACCCGTCAATACGGACATCGTCTTGTAATCATAGCCGTATTTGGCACGGGTATATCCGATTTCCTTGACAGTCTCCCTCACTATTTTGGGGATATCGACGTAAGTATTTGTACTTATCTCTCCGACGATCATTGCCATACCAGTGTTGACAACTGTCTCACAGGCAACTCTTGCGTGCTGGTCCCCTTTTAGTATTTCATCCAGAATGGCGTCTGAAATCTGATCTGCAATCTTATCCGGATGTCCTTCCGTTACGGATTCGGAAGTGAAAAGTCTGCGTTCTGCCATTGAATATTTCTCCTTTATGATTATTAGCTATCTCCTGCTACCAAAAAATAAAGCCTTTTCTCAATAATACGAGAAAAGGCTTCGCTCTTCCCCTTATCGATCAGAATAACTTCTGCATCCTTTAGCACCTTTCTTTATAGAAAAGAGGTTGCTGGGCTTCGTCGGGTATGTTCCCTCCACCGGCTCTTGATAAGAGATAACTTCCCTATAATATACTATATGATTGCATTCAAATCAAGGCGATATTATTTTGTAAATATTATGTTACGACATTTATCAATGTGTTATACTAATTCGTGAAAGTATCATTTACTTTGTTAAATACATAAAAATGGGGGCAAAAATTATGACAAACCACTCAGAACTCATACAGAATCTGGTATCCAAAGAATCGTCGCATTTCCAACTTTCTGTATCTCAACTCGTCGAAAAATCCTTGAAAAGAAAAGAAGGCAAACTGACGGAAACAGGTGCTTTGCGTGCCGAGACAGGCAAGTATACCGGTCGCAGCCCCAAAGACCGTTTCATTGTCAAAGATGCAGTATCCGAGAACAAAGTGGACTGGGGAGAAGTCAATCAGCCGATTTCACAGGAAGTTTTCGATAACCTGTTCGAGAAGGTCATCGATCACCTTGGATCAAAGGAAGAAATCTTTGTTTTCAATGGCTATGCGGGTGCGGATGAGAAGACGCGTCTCAATCTCAGTGTAGTGAATGAGTTCAGCTGGCACAATATGTTTGCACGTACGATGTTCATCCGACCTGAAACGAAGGAAGAGGCGCTTGATATCGAATCACAGTTCACCATCGTATCTGCGCCGACTTTCAAAGCGGACCCATCGACTGACGGGACGGGATCGGAAGCTTTCATCATCGTTTCACTCGAGAAAGGCATCATACTGATCGGTGGTACCGAATATGCTGGTGAAATGAAGAAATCCATCTTCTCCATCATGAACTATCTCCTCCCCGAACAGGGTGTCATGAGCATGCACTGCTCCGCCAATGTTGGAGAAAACAAGGACGTCGCCCTTTTCTTCGGACTTTCCGGCACAGGCAAGACGACGCTTTCCGCCGATTCCCAAAGGGAACTCATAGGTGATGACGAGCACGGCTGGAATGAAGACGGGGTCTTCAATATCGAAGGCGGATGCTATGCAAAAACGATCAACCTTTCCCCCGAAAAGGAACCCGAAATCTTCAAAGCCATCAAATTCGGTTCTGTACTTGAAAATGTCGTCATGGATGAAGCAGGCGTACCGGACTATGATGATGGGTCGCTGACTGAGAATACACGTGCAGCCTACCCGATCGACCATATAGACAACGCACGCATACCATCCGTAGCCGGACACCCGACAACAATCATCTTCCTGACTGCAGATGCATTCGGTGTGCTCCCGCCGATTTCCAAGCTGACCAAAGAACAGGCGATGTACCACTTCCTGAGCGGATTCACATCGAAGCTTGCCGGTACGGAACGCGGAATCACGTCACCACAGCCTGTATTTTCAACATGCTTCGGCTCCCCTTTCCTACCACTGCATGCAACGACCTATGCAAACATGCTCGGCGATCTGATTGATGAGCATGGCGTGGATGTATATCTGGTCAACACCGGCTGGAGCGGTGGAGAATATGGTGTCGGCAAACGCATGGACCTTAAATATACACGTTCCATGGTAAGAAGAGCCATCAGTGGAGAACTCGCCCTCAATGCATTTGAAGAGGATTCCGTGTTCGGACTGAGCATTCCGGCTTTCGTTACCGGTGTCCCAAAGGAAATTCTGAACCCTCGCAATACATGGGTTTCCGAAGAAGCATATGACGAAAAAGCCCATAAATTGAAAGAATCATTCATAGAAAACTTCAAGAAGTTCGGAGCTGAATCCGAAGGCATTGCTGAAACAGGCGGCTTCAAACTCTAGATGAATAAAAATAATGCGCCCGATATCCTATTTGATATCCGGCGCATTTATTTGAAAAATTCGTCATTCCTGCTCATCTGATACAAGTAGTCGATGCAGGCATCATCCAGCAGGAAGCTTCTCCTGTCTTCCGGAATCTCCTCGATTGTCCTGTAGATGACCGGTCCGTGTGTTTCGCTGTATTCGCATATGAAGAATATATCCTTCACTTCAGCAAAGAATACAGCCTTAACAAATGGTTTTGCGTCATGCACAGTATACGCACCGATGTATTTGACTGCATCAAGGCTCGCGCCCGTCTCTTCGAACACTTCCCTGTGCAGCGCTTCCTCGGGACTTTCTCCTGCTTCGATCTTGCCGCCCGGGAACTCTATTCCGCGGGTTCTATGATCGGTCAGCAGATATTTTCCATCCATTCTGCAGATGCAGAGTATGTGACCAGGTGGTGCATCAGAGCCGAGTTCCAACGTGACCTTCCTGCCTTTATGGTCTTTGAATCGAAGCATGCTATCATCTCCAAATTTGCTTAAATCCAGTGTACCCTATATCATAATAGTATTAAATGCTGGAGCGGTGATTATATGAAAACAATCCTTCTATGGCTGATGCGCTTCTATCAGAAAGCGATCTCCCCCATGTTTCCACCGAGCTGCCGGTTCAATCCGACATGCTCCAACTACGGTATAGAAGCTGTACAGGAACATGGTGCCTTCAAGGGCGGCTATCTGGCAGCCAGGCGCATTCTTAAATGCCATCCATTCCATCCCGGCGGGTACGATCCTGTGCCTCTCAATCCGGACAATTATGAAAAGAAGCAGTGATCACCGAATCACTGTTTCTTTTTTGCATCGTAGACTTTCTGATTCTGTGCTCTTGAAACTTTACCGGTCGAGGTCATCACGATGCGCGGCATCCGGTGGATCTCTTTCGGCAGTTTATATCGTGCAAGAAGCCCGTTCAGATGACCCATGATCTCATCGTCTTCTATTGCCATTCCTGTCCTCTCTTCTATCAGCAGGATGGGCACTTCGCCCCACTTGGCGTCCTTCCTTTTAACAACCGCCGCATTCGAAATTGCCGGAATCATATTGACCGCATCCTCAATCTCTTTCGGATACACATTCTCGCCACCACTGATGATCAGATCCCTGCGCCGGTCCAGTATGTAAAGGTAGCCGTCCGCATCGATATATCCCATATCGCCTGTTCTGAAGTAGCCGTCCGACACCTTAATCTCTGCATTCAGATAGCCTTGTGTGATCGGTGCACCGCGTACAAGCAGTTCACCGTCATTGCTGTCATCGATCCTTATTTCGATGTTGTCGAGCGGCCGCCCGACCGTACCTTCCAAAATCTTCGGATCATCATGGGCAATGGAGACGATCTGCGAGCACGTTTCAGTCATGCCGAATGAATTGTATACCGGCAGCCCTGCATCAAGGGCAGCCCTCAGAACTTCCCTGGTCACTCCGGCACCTCCAAGCAGTACACCTTGCAGCTCATGAGCCGGCATCGGCCGGCCGAGCAGCCGATCGAGCATGACCGGCACCATGCTGGTGTGTGTCACCTTGTATTCTTCAACTGCACCCCACACTGAATCTTCGTGAAATTTCTCCACCAGTACCATCGTACATCCACGGATCACTGATCTCAAAAGTACCGAAAAGCCGGATATATGATAAATCGGATTGACGTTCATCCAGACGCTGCCCTCTGAATACCCGAAACGGTCTTCGCATCCGAGAGCGGAAGCATGATGATTGCCGAACGTCTGGGGAACGGCTTTCGCCCTGCCGGTCGTACCTGATGTAAACATGATCGATAGTATACTGTCACCTGAGACGGCTGCGGGCTGACAAGGGACCGGGTCCCTATTCCATAGAGCTGCCATTCCGTGGACAGCATATCCTTCCAATTCAAGCGGTTCTGTCGCCACCACAGTGTCCACTCCGATATCATCGAGCTGCCGGGCGATTTCACGTTCCGTCAGCCGCGTATTGATCAGCACGATCTCGATGCCCGCCATTATGGCAGCATGGATGACATGCACTGCATCCATAGTATTTCCGATGAAAAGACCGACACGCTCCCTGTTCAAAGATGCCATATGATCTTTGAGCTTCAAAGATTCATTATATAGTTGTGAAAAAGTCACCGTTTCACCATCAAAAATGACGGCCGGCTTATCCGGCACACGCTGTGCCTGGATCTGCAGCCAATTATACATAGTCTACTCCACCTTTAAAAAAGCCCATCTTCCGATGGGCTGATTAATGCTTATGGGAATCTCGGGAACTGGCCGAAATCAGGCTTTCTTTTTTCCTTGAATGCTTCTCTGCCCTCTTTGGCTTCGTCTGTCGTGTAATAGAGCAGCGTTGCATCTCCTGCCATCTGCTGAAGTCCTGCAAGACCATCCGTATCGGCATTCATGCCCGCCTTCAGCATCCGCAGTGCAGTTGGAGAATGTGCCATCATCTCTTCACACCATTTGACTGTTTCGTCTTCAAGCTCTTCGAGTGGAACAACAGTGTTGACGAGACCCATATCGAGCGCTTCTTCTGCATTGTACTGTCTGCACAAGTACCAGATTTCACGCGCCTTCTTATGTCCGACGATGCGTGCCAGGTAGCCAGCACCATAGCCGGCATCGAAAGAACCGACTTTAGGACCGGTCTGGCCGAAGCGTGCATTGTCTGCTGCAATTGTCAGGTCGCACACGACATGCAGAACATGTCCACCACCGATGGCATAGCCGGACACCATTGCCACAACGGGTTTAGGAATGACACGGATCAGCCTCTGCAGATCAAGTACGTTCAAACGCGGGATATTGTCCTCTCCGACGTAGCCGCCATGGCCACGCACTTTCTGGTCTCCACCGGAACAGAAGGCCATATCGCCTTCGCCCGCCAGAACGATGACAGCAACATTCTGATCATCTCTTGCTCTCATGAATGCATCAATCATTTCAGTGACGGTCTGCGGTGTGAATGCATTGCGCACTTCCGGACGATTGATCGTCACCTTTGCTATTCCATTATAGAACTCATATTTAATTTCTTTGTATTCTTTAAGCGTCTGCCATTCTCTTGACATACTTCATCCTCCTATTAAGAAATCTATCATTATTGTACCAAACTTTTCCGGAGATTCCATATGGACGTTATGTCCCGCTCCTTCGATAATCTCAAATCGTGCATCCGGCAACCGGTCTGCCATTGTCGCATTGATCGCTCTGAATTTCTCATCTCTTTCCCCGACTACAAGCAGAACAGGCATATTGATGTCGGGAAGCCTATCCCAGTACGCAGGCTGCACACCGGTGCCATACTTGAGCAGACTGTCCGCCACTTCCTTCGGTATCTGGGCAAGCCGGTTGGCCCGCTGTTCGGCGTGGAGTGTGTCAGACAGCTGCTTCTGGCTGTTAAAAAGCGGCAGTGCCTCCCACTCGTCAATAAAAGAACCATAGTCCCCATTGATGCGGTCCGCCCTTCTCCTGTCGGTCAACAGTCGGCTTTCCCGGTCCGATGAAGACGCGATTCCCGGCGAACTGCTCTCGAGTATGGCACGCTCCACCGATTCGGGATGATTGACAATAAAGGACAATGCCACCCTGCCGCCCATCGAATATCCCATGATATTCACTTTCGGGATGGAAAGCGCGTCCAGAATGGCCTGTATGCCGTCCCCAATCGTGTCCATCGTATAGTCGATGCCCACGCTCCGGGTACCTCCGAATCCAGGCAGATCGATTTTGAGCACATTGAAGTATGGTCCAGCGGCAACGGAAACATGCGCCATGCTCTCCATATCCGAAATAAAACCATGAAGGAGCAGAATGGTCCGCTCCTTGCCGTTGTCACTGTAATGATAATTAAATCTCAACGGATTTCACCACATCTTCAATCTGTCTGCTCAGCTTCTGATGAGAGTCGACGTTGACAGCCCTGTCCGTTTTTATTTCGATGATATTCCGGCCACCCTGATTCATCAGCTCATCCGTCACATCCTGGACCATTTCCGTACTTGTATAATTGAAACCGTATAGATCGGCGGCATGCTTGAAATCCAGATCGAGCGGTGTACCGAAGAGCCGTTCGAAGTAGTCCTTGTTCTCGCTCTGGGGCAGGAAACTGAATATGCCACCGCCATTATTGTTGAAGACGATGATGTTGATATCGATACCTTCCAGTTTGGACATGATCAGTCCGTTCATATCATGATAGAGCGCAATATCCCCGATGATCAGGGTGATCGGTGTTTTTACCGCCATGCCGAGCGCGGTGGAGACAACACCATCAATTCCATTAGCGCCTCTGTTTGCATAGATTTTCTGGGTATTATCAAGATCATACCGTTCACCATCCCTGATCGGCATGCTGTTGGACAGAAATAGTGAGCGATCCGGGTCGGTGTGCCTGATGATCTCATACATGAAGCGTCCTTCATCCTCATAGTCCGTAACATATGCTTCGACACGGTTGCTGATGCGGCGGTCGAGCTCAGTCAGCCAGGACTTCGGTCCGCCTCCGGCATTTGTGAATCCAGTATTACCGACGAGCGTACCGATTGGTCCGACATAGGCAGCCTGCGGCGTGGCCGGGAAGGTTTTCAACTGCTGATACTCACTGAAAAGGTATTGCGGAATGCCCGTCTTCGACAGGAACTGATTGGTCACTTTCGAAGTGAGCGGTTCCCCGATTCTTATGATGAAGTCGACCTCGGCTTCGAGACGCTTCAGCTGCTCTTGATTCAGATTGCTGAAAATCAGATCATGGTGCGTAATCACATTCGGAAGTGTACGTCTTATATGCTGGCGCGGATCGGCAATCACAGTAAGATTCTCCCTATCGAGAACTGAAGACACACTTTCCAGATCATCTGCTGTCTCCCCGATGATGACCAGGCCATGACCTTCAAAATGAAGACCCGACGAAAGTGCCACACTGTACTCGGGCATAGCACGCGGCGTCCTGTGGAAAAGATCAGTGCGGGTCATATCCGGCATGAGCGGCTCTCTTATCGGAACATTGATATGAACCGGCCCACGGTCCACACCTTGGAAATGCTGAGCACACTGGAGAATTTTCGTCTCGAGCATATCCGAATGGGATGGGTGGGCATCTGCGATCGGCAGCTCCGTATAGTATCTTATATAATTACGATACATGTTCCGCTGGTTGATCGCCTGCGGCGCTCCAACGTCTCTCAGCTCATGAGGACGGTCCGCAGTCAATGCGATGAGCGGCACGTGACTGAGATCGGCTTCTGCAATTGCCGGCATGTAGTTTGCTGCTGCAGTACCGGAAGTACAGATCAGACCGACCGGTGAACGCCCTTCTTTGGAAAGTCCCAGCGCAAAGAAAGCTGCACTCCGCTCATCCGGGTGGATATACGTCCGGATATCCGGGTGCAGTTCCGCCGCCAGAGCAATCGGTGTTGAACGAGAACCCGGACTGATGACGACCTCCCGCATGCCATAGGACTGCAGAAGGTCTATTAGTGTAAACACCTGGTATGTCAATGTTTCCTGATGATTGGTAGACATCATCTTGTTTCAACCCCCAGTACATTCAGCATCGGTGTAAATTTGACGCGCGTCTCCTCAAACTCCTTCTCGCTCGAGGACCCTTTCACGATCCCGCATCCTGCAAACAAGGTTGCACTATTTGCGTGAAGCAGCATGGATCTTATGGCAACGACAAACTCACTTTCATTATCCTCGTGAATAATACCGATGGGTGCTGCGTAGAGCCCTCTTGTTCCATGTTCTTCCTGCATGATGTATTCCCTTGCACGGTCCTTCGGCATGCCCCCGACGGCCGGTGTCGGATGAATGGCATCAAGCAGTTCGAAGACGCTGGTCTCGTCGGTCAGTTCCGCACTGATTGGAGTATGGAGGTGGTATATATACTTGTTCTCCAGTACATCCGGTTCAGCTGTGAATTCCACCCGGTCGGTATATGGCTTGAGGTCCTCCACGATGGATTCCCTTACAAGCTCATGCTCATAGCGGTTTTTCTCATCCTTCAGGAGGAAGGCCTTCTGTCCCTCATCCTTCGCCGCTTCACCAGTACGTTCTGAAGAACCTGCAATCGCATTGGTCGTCAACGTATTGCTTCGGATATCGAACAGCTTCTCAGGTGATTTGGAGATGAACAGCGATTTCCCCTTTTCATAGTAGATGGTATAGGTGTCGGCCTCGTCATTCAGCCTTTTCAGCAGGAAAAGAGGATCCACCTGTGATTTGAATGTCAGCAGACGCTGTCTGGCAAGCACCACTTTCCTGAAATCCCTGTCGTCCAGTATATCGACAGCCTGATCGACGAGGGCTTTCCATTCCTCGGGAAAGATATCCTTTTCCATATTGATCTGCGGTGCTTCGAAGGTGCTTTTCGTGACCGCTGAAATGTTTTCAAGCTCTCTTGATATTTCTGTAAGAACAGAAGCAATATCGACAGTTTCAAGTCGAACTGAATAGAAAAGCTCTTTATTGGCAAGATCGAACTGCCACTTCGGAAGATGGAAATCCACCATCGCGAAGTCATTCCACTCATCGGAAGTATCTTTGCTGTCAAAGCGTGTACCTCCAAAGAGGCTGAGTGAAGATTGCATATCCGCTTCAAGCGGAACCTGCTGGATCTTGCCATATAATGAAGATTTCTGGACGGAGAGCGCCTTCGCAGAGTATTTGTCTCTCCTGATGCTTTCCAGATACTCTATACCGATTGTATTGTATCGGTCATCTTTCGAACGGAACCAGTACCTTGCACCCTGAGATTCATGAAAATATGAAAAAATCTTCTGTTCATCCAGATCATATCCATGAGTAGGCAGCTGCAGACTGAGATATGTGCTTTCGGAATCCAGCCTGACATCATCCAGAATATTTTGATATGCTTCCAAGTTCATTAATACACACTTCTTTCTGCATAATTAATGCTATTTTATCATTTATTCATTTAGCTGTGTATGATATATGACCAAATGTGCTAAAATTGTTTCATCATAAGTAAAAAGGAAGATGGACATGCAAGGAACAGATACACATACCGGTATCAGAAAGTATATCAGCCTGACCAGACCCCATACATTGACGGCAGGCTTCATACCGGTACTGGTCGGAACGGCCAGTGTACTTTTATTTTCATCAATCAGATGGGATATGTTTTTCGCGATGCTTATTGCAACGCTGCTCATCCAGTCTGCAACCAATATGTTCAATGAATATTTCGACTATAAAAAGGGGCTCGACAGTGCCGAGTCGGTCGGCATTGCGGGCGCAATCGTCAGAAACGGGATGTCACCGAAGGCTGTAATAAGCATTGCTGTCGCCTTCTACATTCTGGCAGGACTGATCGGCATATATATCACCTTGGGCAGCTCTTTCTGGGTACTCGTTGTTGGCGCAATATCGATGGCAGTCGGCTATCTTTATACAGGCGGCCCCTATCCGATCTCATGGACACCTTTTGGAGAAATCTTTGCAGGATTCTTCATGGGGACGGTCATCATAATGATCACATTCTTCATCCATACAGGCACCCTCCACTACTTCCCCCTCATGATTTCCATCCCCGTCGCCATCACCATCGGTCTGCTGAACATGGCGAATAATATCAGGGATAGGAAAAAGGATAAGGAGAGCGGAAGGAAAACATTCGTCATACTTGTCGGAAAGCCGATCGCAGTCCTGACGACAGCAGCACTGCTGGCATTCGCATATGGCTTCATCGTATGGATTGCCCTATTCAAACCATACGGATCCATATTTCTGCTCCTCGTACTCCTGTCGTTACCTGTTTTCATAAAAACGGTAAAATTGATGTGGAAAGGCAGTACACCTCAGGAATTAATACCAGCGATGGCATCCATGGGCAAACTCAATACCATTTTCGGATTACTGCTGACAATCGGGCTTCTGCTGAATGGACTTACAGGAATATAAAGACCTTGGCGACATGTCGCCAAGGTCTTTTTATACCATTTTATCCTGCATTACATTTGTATGGAAATCGCGGAAGCACTGGAAATGGTTCGGATTAATATTGCGGAAAGTACGGCTGCGCAGCGCTCCTCTTTCATTCAGAACCTTCAGGAACAGGATGCCTGTTTCGAATTTGGAGATGCTTGAAGATTCAAAATCAAAATCCAACTCCTTGACGTCTTTCAGATGGAACTGCGTGATCTCCCAATCCGCATTATCACTGAATCCCTTTATAATGGATGTATGTACTCCGATGATCTCGTCATCAAGCAGAAAATAGAGTCCTGTGCGTGTAAGATTGATCTTGCAGCAGCCGATGCAATGTACTTTTTTGTATCGGTAGCTTTCGAGATCTATGGATTGCTCCAAATGATGTTTGGCGGCGCTCAGGAACTTCAGTTCCTTACCTTCAAGCGCGTAATCGATTGTCAGTATTTCTTCGATGCTCTTCGGCAATTCCATGGCATCCAAGTATTCATTTACTTCATGATAGGCTATCATATGCATTCTCCGTACTATATCGATATTATTTAGTAACTCCATTATACTACAAAAAAGAAAAAAATCGATTATTTCATGAACCGTAATAATATTGATTATTCATGAAATTATACTATAATAATTATGTATCTACATTTTTAGGGGGAAATCCGTATGAGTTTAAGAAAATACCTGCTTGCAGGCGGGCTTTCATCAGCTCTGCTTTTAGGAGCATGCAGTGGGGATAGTGGTTCGGAAGAAACATCCAGCGAGGAAGAAACAGCAACTGAGGAAGAATCGACTGAGGAGGAATCTGCCGACGGCTCGACTGAATCCGGTGCAGTTGCATTTTCGGGAGAATACGGGGAATACGAGATGACTGAATTCGGTCAGCACACCATTGAACCCGAACCTGCTGAAGAAGAAACAGAGGAAGGTGCCGAAGAACCAGGGCCGACCGAGCTTGTAACTATTGAATTCGAGTTTACAAACAACTCTGATGTTGCAACTTCTCCACAGGAAGCCTTTGGCCTTGACCTTGCAGTGAGACAAATCACTGAGGGAGGAGAAACAACACTGGAGAACTTGACAATGGATCTACCTGAAGACTTTGAAAAGAGCGATGAAGCTGCTGCTTCATCAGAGAGAATAGATTCCGGCGAAACAGTAACTGCTCTTGTTGCTTATGGCCCAGTGGATACCGAACTCGAAACTGTACTGCAGAGTCGTGAAAACCCAATGGCGGAGGAAGAAGTGGAACCACTTGATTACACGATTGAAATGAGTGAATCTGAAACTACAGAAGAAGAAACTACAGAAGACTCCGAAGAGTAATCTGATGGATTCTGATGTAAGACCATTAATATGACCCTGGCTGCCATTGCCAGGGTCATATTAATTAAGGAGCAGTCCATGATAATAACCACAGGCGGAAGAAGCGATAGTCCTACAATTGAATATGCCGGGGAAATTGCCGCTTCATATGGTCACCCGTATATCGCGCGCAGGAAAAAGTCGATCAGCGCTCTGAAAGATGAATACCAGCAGGATATCACTGTCGTCAGCAGGAAAGGAATCTCTGTCATCCCCCTCGACAAGGAAACCGCGATGACATTTCATCCAAACATGGCCATGGTCCGCGCACGAAGACTCATGAACAGTGAAGAAGATCCCTTTATTTCAGCATTGGGACTCAAGACCGGCATGAAGCTGCTTGACTGTACAATGGGACTAGCCTCAGACAGCATAATCGCAAGCCTTGTTGCAGGCAGCAGCGGCCAGGTCACTGCAGTGGAGGCTGACCCCCTGCTCCATATGATTGTCTCAGAAGGCCTCAGGACTTACGATGCAGGCAACCATGAAATGAATGAAGCGATGCGCAGAATCACCACCCTGCACAAAAATCATTTTTCCTATCTGGAGACACTTCCGGATAATGCCTACGACGTCGTCTACTTTGACCCAATGTTCGACGAAAGCATTGAAGCATCGGATGGTATCCAAAACATCCATCGGCAGGCGCATCATGGCGAACTGACACTGGATATCATCCATGAAGCAGTACGCGTCGCCCGACATCGTGTCGTAATGAAGGACCACTGGAAAAGCAGCCGGTTCAGCCAGTTGGGTTTCACCCAGCTGAAAAGAAAGACCAGCCTGTTCCACTACGGCTATTTGGATGTGTCCTCCTGATCCGCGCAAGGATGTTTAATTTTTATGATAGTGGGAATTTGAAATATGTATGCGTTAAAATCTATATAGGAGTGATTACTCATGGCACACGAACAGCACCAGCAACTACTCAGCACTTTGCATGAATGCATGGCAGCCTGCAACCACTGCTTCGACGCCTGCCTGAAGGAAGATGACGTTAAGATGATGGCGGAATGCATCCGTCTCGACAGAGAATGTGCAGACATATGCAATTATCTCGAACAGGCAATCGCAAGAAACTCCCCATTCGTCAAAGAACTGGCTCACGTATGTGCGACCATCTGTGAAGCATGCGGTAAAGAATGTGAGAAGCATGACCACGACCACTGCCAGAAATGCGCGGAAGCATGCTTCAAATGTGCAGAGGCTTGCAGAAACGTAGCATAATATACTGATACAGACACAGGTGGGGATTGCAGACAATGCCCGCCTGTCTATTCTACATATACTTATGAATGCATTTCACTCATGATAATAAAACGTTCACGTGCCATGCACATGAACGTTTTATTAATATATCACCTTAGGAACCATCAAAAATTATATCTATCCTGCTTTTCAGCAAAGTAGCTGTAGATGCGCTCGAGAGGAATCACATTCTGCCGAGTATCATAGAGTCTCGCTTCACGCCAGGGCTTCTCATGCCGAACAATGTATCCGAGATCTTCTTCGCTGAAATCCCCATACAAGGAAAGCACCTCTTCAAGGATATCCTCTACATCTTCATTGAATTCATAGTTATCAAAAGCATCAGACAATGCCGACTCATCATAGTCATTGAACCTTTCATAAACTTCGGGAATGGCAGGGCCGAATTCCCATGCTTCGAAACTTTCATCGAACAGTTTATAGTCCAGCTCCTCTTCACTATCATTCAATATGGCCACCGTCCAGGCCTGGGAATAGTAGAGCAGCGTCTGCAGCTTGTTGTACGTCATTGTCTCTTTGGATAGAAACCAGTTGATAACATTAGCCAGTTTATCACTCATATGAAATTCCTCCTGTTTTATCACTCAAAATCTGTATTAGAAATTTTGATAGTTGCCCCTCTCATCGTCTGCGTGTTCGATTTTATCACAAGGACCATCGATTAGTTAAAAGTACCAGATATGATGCACTTTCGACAACTGAAAACTGTAGCGACCGTCAAAAATGAAAAATTTGCAGCATGAAAAAACCCCGTCAAATCATCATTTGACGGGGTCTCTCATATTCAAGCTATTCAAGTAGCGGACAGTGAGGGATTCGAACCCTCGATACGGGGTTGCCGTATACACGCGTTCCAGGCGTGCGCCTTAAGCCGCTCGGCCAACTGTCCTTGATTGAAAACAGAAGTGAGCTGGCTCACTTCTGAAGTATGACCCGTACGGGATTCGAACCCGTGTTACCGCCGTGAAAGGGCGGTGTCTTAACCACTTGACCAACGGGCCATGGCTCCACAGGTAGGATTCGAACCTACGACCGATCGGTTAACAGCCGATAGCTCTACCACTGAGCTACTGTGGAACAATATGATTGGAGCGGGTGATCGGAATCGAACCGACGACATCAGCTTGGAAGGCTGAGGTTATACCATTTAACTACACCCGCATTTAATATGGGGCGGCTGATGGGGTTCGAACCCACGCATGCCGGAACCACAATCCGGTGTGTTAACCACTTCACCACAACCGCCATAATAAATGGATGAATAATGGTTCAGGACGGAATCGAACCGCCGACACTGTGAGCTTCAATCACATGCTCTACCGACTGAGCTACTGAACCTTGATTATAGATATGTAATAATTAAAAATGGCGGTCCCGACGGGAATCGAACCCGCGATCTCCTGCGTGACAGGCAGGCATGTTAACCGCTACACCACGGGACCTTATGTAAAAAAATTGCGGGAGGTGGATTTGAACCACCGACCTCCGGGTTATGAGCCCGACGAGCTTCCAGACTGCTCTATCCCGCGCTAATGTTATTACGTCTGTTTCAACGCCTGATATATATATTATACTTTTCAGCATACATTTTCAAGCGCTTTTGTTAATTTTGTTACGTAAAATTTACACTTTCATTAATTCGACTGTTTTTAAGTATACTTCTTCCATTTGGGGTAAAGGAGACAAACGACTCAAGGAGGATTACTTAATGAGCGAATTCAAGCATGATAATATTTCCATATGGTCCGATACTGCAGAATTGCCTTCCTACCCAAAACTTGAAAACGATATTGAAACCGAGGTCCTTGTCGTCGGTGCCGGCATCACCGGGCTGATGAATGCCTACCAGCTCGCCATGAAAGGCTATAAGGTCACTGTGATTGATACGGATTACATTCTTGGCGGCACAACTGCCAATACGACAGCACGCATCATGGCCCAGCAGGGAATGCTCTACAGCCAGCTCATCAAACAGAAGGATAAGGAGACGGCACGTCTGTACTATGATTCCCAGATGGAGGCCATTGCTGAAATGGAGGCCATCGGCAGGAAGCACAATATAGACGGCGATTTCAGAAGAGTCGATGGTGTCATGTATGTCGAGGAAGATGCATCCGTCAGCGAACTTGAAAAGGAAGCTGAGGCTTATAAGGAACTGGGCATCGATGGGACTCTACTGAAAAAGGAACTGGATCTCCCTTTTGAAACGGCAGCTGAACTCATCATGCGCAACCAGGCGGAGTTCCACCCTCTCAAGTATCTGAAGGGCATTCTTGAAGTACTCGCAGAAAAAGACGTCAGCATATATGAACATACTCGTGGGAAATCTCTCGATGGCGATACTCTGGCAACGAATGATGGGAACAGCATACATTTCAGGCATCTGATCATCGCTACACACTTTCCATTCCTCGACTACCAGGGTTTCTATTTCAACAGCTTCAAGATCAACCGCTCCTATGGTCTGGTTGTCACTACCTCCACGCCGCCACCTGAAAATGTGTCTCTTGGTGGTCAGGATGGACCGAGCCTGACGACAAGGCATATAATGGGCGCAGACAATGAACTGCCTACCCTGCTTTTCGGTGGCATGGGGCACATGTCCTACATGGAAAAGGACATGGTCGACCAGCTTGAAAAACTGAGACTCTATGCCGATCAGAAGACGACCAATCATGAACGCCTCTATGCATACAGGGCCCAGGATCTTATGACAGTCGACTCGATGCCCTATATCGGCTATTTTGATACGGATCGTGATAATGTATTTGTTGCAGCGGGATTCAATAAATACGGTATGACAAATGGCGTGCTCTCCTCCATGATCATCTCGGATCTGATTGAAGGGAAGGACAACCGCTATCATGAAATGCTGAGCCCCCATAGGAGCAAGGGTCTACTCCATCAGCTTAAAGACCAGGGAACGACACCGCTTGAGAGCATGGGTGTCGAGGCGAAGAATATGCTGAAGAGCTACCCGAGTATGGATGAGGTCGATCTGTCAGCCGGCGAAGGTGCAGTCGTCAGGGATGGTATGATGAAGAAAGGCCTTTATAAGGATGAGGACAGCAATGAATACTATGTCGTCGACAACCGCTGTACACACATGGGCTGCAGCCTCAGCTGGAACCAGTCCGATAGAACTTGGGACTGCCCATGCCACGGCTCACGCTTCAACTTCAAAGGAAACGTAATAGAAGGTCCAGCGACTACCGATCTTGATGTCGAAGTCAAAAGGACTAATGACTAGTTTTCCCGACCAATGGTAATATATAATGTGGAGAAACCCTCTACCGTTATCCAAGGCAAATAGATAGGGGGTGGAATCTTCCAAAGATTCCACCCCCTATCACTTTATTTATAAGCAAAGGAAACCTGTCCTGCGACAGTCTGCCACCTAGTCGATCTGGACCCATTCCTCTGCCCATTTTTCAATGTCTCTTAATACCGGCTCGAGAGAACGTCCCCTCTCCGTAAGAGAATACTCTATAACTACAGGCGTCTCAGGATAGACATCCCTTTTTATAAGACCTTCCTGCTCCATATCTTTAAGTCTATCGGAGAGTACTTTGCCGCTTATTCCAATTGCAGCCTGTATTTCACCGAAACGCTGAGGTGCTTCGAGCATCTGATAGATGACCAGGGCCGTCCATCTCTGACTCAGCATTGTTACAGCTTTTTCAAACTTTGGACAAAGAATTGATTGTTTCATAATATCACATCCTTACGTGCACATTATATCATATACACTACTATACATAAAGATACTTTTTTACTTTACATATAGTTATTACTATTATATAGTTTGTTACACTAAGTTATTACCAAGGAGGAACACATGAATTTCCATACACCACCCTTAACATACGTTTCCCACGTAAAAATAAATGTGTCGGATATGCAGGCTGCACTCAACTTCTATACCGGCCTGCTCGGCTTTTCCATACTCGAGCAGAACGGCAATGAAGTGCATCTGACAGCAGATGGGAAAACCAGCTTCCTGTCGCTCACTGTGCCGGAGCATCCCATTGAAAAGAAGAAGACGACAGGTCTGTATCATTTTGCCATTCTCCTTCAGAACAGGTCGGAGCTTGCTGCATTGCTTGTCCACCTTCTGCAGAATGATCTGGAAGTCGGAGCAGCTGATCATAATGTAAGCGAAGCCATCTACGTCGATGATCCCGATGGCAACGGCATAGAATTCTATTGTGACCGTTCTCCCGACCAATGGACTTGGGCGCGAAACCATGTTGTCATGACAACGGATCCACTCAACTTTGAAGATATGGCAACAACCATGGCGCCAGGACAGAAATGGGAAAAGATGCCCGAATCAGCGATCATGGGACATCTGCACCTCCATGTTTCCAGTCTTGCACCCGCAACAAACTTCTATACAGAATGTCTCGGACTATCAGTCGTCAGCCACATACATGGCAAGGCCGTTTTCATGTCTACAGGGAAATATCATCACCATATCGCCATCAACGTATGGAACGGCACCGATGCTCCACAGCCTGAGCCAGGAAGTGTCGGCCTGGATACTTTCACTTTGTCCTACCCGGACCAGGACGCACTCGATGCGGCTGTCGAACGCCTCAGAAAAATGAAGTATGAAGTCTCTACAGCAGACCAGATGGTCACCTCGATCGATCCTTCAGGCAACCGGGTGATCATGGCTGTCAGCTGAATGGATATATGACAAACGGCAACCCTGCAAACTCATATTGCAGGGTTTTTAGTTTGATTTTTTATTTGCAGGGAATAACTACCTAACTATAAATGGAGGTCATTACCTATGTATAAAAATCAATATAAACCATTTAAAACTGTAAAAGATGCCAAAGTCTACCTTGAAAACTACATCGACTTGAAAAACTATACTGTCATCTCCAGAACTGACCTGTCGGAACTTAAAGACAACTTCTCAGGCATCAACATCATTGATCAGAATTCCGATAACCCCGATCGTGATATAGACCAGCTTGATTTTGACGAAGGCAGCAGAAACGATCTCATGAACCACTACGAAAATGGAGAAATCATCGTTTTTGAAGGACTTAACATTGAAGATACGGACTCTCCTGAAATGGATGCTGTAGGAGAAAAGTATATCAACGTCGTCCCTAGAGACGAGTATGACACTGAAGTGATTGATGTGAACAGTGGTGTCAGGACAATGGTGGAAGTGGAAGATAATAACCCGGATATGATAACAGAAGACGAAGAGGAGTATTTCAAGAAGCATGATGATGAAGAGGAACAGTTCATCAACAGATAGTAAATCAAATCCATAGATTATCACAATGCGATGGCGGTGCTTCTTGGCACCGTCATTTCTGTATTTGCAGCATCATAACATTATTGATTTCAAACTTGCCCGAATTTAAGTATACTCGGCAACTCGGACATGCTATAATGGATCGAATGCATCTGATGCATCAAAACAGATGTGAAGATTATAGAAAGAACACATCTGATTCTAGTTTCTGCAGTTGTTTCTAGGCAGCAATCTAATTATAAGGTTCGATATGACCCTTTGCCTTTGCAATCCCGCTACACCCCATACATAGGGAGATGGAATATTTGAAAGAAAAGATGAGTAAGCATATAGATAATACTGAAAAGAGCTACTTTGTGGAAGAATATGATTCCATCGAAGAACTCCTCAGTGAAAGAGGCATCTGCATGGAGGAATTCCTGCGCATGATTGATGATCCGGACCATAAGGTCATCTCCGGAGTGCCTGTCGTTGCATATGAAAACCTTGAAAATCCGGTTTTCAAAGTCGGTTATCTGGAAGATGGCATGACACCACTGGATATACTCGAAAAACTTAAAAGTTGTTCCTGATATATGAGCGCTCATGGCGCTCTTTTTTTGTAGCCAAAAAACAAAAAACCCTGCAACCACGGGGGTTACAGGGAATGTAGCGGAGATGGAGGGATTTGAACCCTCGCGCCGCAGAACGACCTACACCCTTAGCAGGGGCGCCTCTTCAGCCACTTGAGTACATCTCCATGGCTCCACAGGTAGGATTCGAACCTACGACCGATCGGTTAACAGCCGATAGCTCTACCACTGAGCTACTGTGGAACAATGTTATTTTTCAATCGAACATTTACAATTATAACAATTCCACACGTTTTTTCAACCGTTATTTAACATGTTTTAATTTAAATTTACACCCTATCCCTGATTTGTAGGCCATTGATGTAGTTTATGTAGGAATGATAGATGGATTCATTGATCTGAGCCGCTTCTCCCCGGCCGAGTGTGGGATATTGGAAATGCATATTCATCTCTTTCTTCTGGTATTTCTCCTTCTGCTGGTTGAATTTATAATGAAGCTTCAAGGCATTCAGATACTGGTTGTTGAATGAAGCATATGATATATCGATGATGCGTTCCTCATTGTTTGAAAACTGTACACGTGTCATCCCTTCATCATTCGAATAGGACTGGATATGCTTGATATTGAACCAGTTGTTCTCACTCACCCTGTCGGAATGTGTGCAGAAGTATATATATGATCCGAACAGATCGACAATGATCGGCACTTTGCTTGAGATTCCGGTCAGTGTCCTGCTCAAGTCCTTCCTTGCTGAGTAGTTCTGCGAATGGTTTCTGCAGTTGCGCTCGATCAGCTTGTTCGGTGCCAGTCTGCACTCGATACCTTCTCCGTAAGTTTCCCCCACTCTGCTTTCTATATAGCCTCCATTGCTGACTGGTACAATGTACATCGTTTCTTCATGTATCTGATAATGTAGTCTATTCATTAGGCTCCCCTTTTTCAAATATTCCAACATCTTCATGATATCACATAAGTTTATAAATGTTAACTATATATAATATTGATGTTAAATATTTACTCAATATAGTAAAATTACAACAATAAATAATCTAAATATTCTAAACTCAGTTTGACCAAACCTATTTCGTGTTATATAATTTGTAACAACCAAATGATGAAGGGGGATTTAGGGATGAACAAACAAGTATACCCAGTTAACCAGTTGCGAGTCTTCATCAATACCATCAATGACCTGTCCGCTGAACTATTACTTCAGGAAGCTATGGATGACTACAATCGTAATCGATATACCGAAAAGATTGAAGAGGCACTCATGGAAAAGGATGAAGAGAAGTTCATGACCTATACATCACTGCTGAAGGAATTGACGAATGAAGATGAAGATGCCGCATAACAGACATGAAAAAAGCTGACTTTCAACTTGTACACTGTACATATTGTTGAAAGTCAGCTTATTTTTTATGCGATAAGGTTCAGAAACTCTTCTCGTGTAATTCTCCCAAGATAGAAGCTGATGTCAACATCGACAAGAGCCTGATCGATTGCCTGTCTTTCATGCTCTACGCCGATAAGCTTCTCTTCAATGACATCCACTTCCCCTACCCCGAAGAAATCACCGAATATTTTAGCGTGCTGTATTCTGCCTTTCCTGACGTCCAGTCTGACATCGAGCAGTCCGGCATCGAACTTGTGGGAAGCATTGAAGTTGTACTTCGGATTGCGTCCATAGTTCCATTCCCATGTCTGATACTTTTCCTCGGACAGCTTCCTGATCTTCTCCCAGTCTTCTTCTGTCAGTATATATTCTTCGATATTCTCTTTTCCATCAAATATATATTCCAGAATCTTCTCCTTGAACACTTCGATGTCGAGCTTTTCTTCCATATAATCATTGATATTGCCGACGCGTGATCGGACCGATTTTATGCCTTTGGATTCAATCTTCTTAGGGTTCACTTTCAAGGCGTTCTGTACTTCTGATATGTCACTGTCGAGCATGAGTGTACCATGCGAGAACATTCTGCCCTTCAGGCTGAACATTGCATTCCCGGAAACTTTTTTGCCATCAATTTCGAGGTCATTCCTGCCGGATAGCTCAGCATTCACGCCCATATCCTGCAGCACATCAACAATCGGTTGTGTGAACTTGCGGAAATTATGGAAACTATCCCCATCATCTTCAGTAATGAAGCTGAAATTCAGGTTGCCTTCATCGTGGTAGACAGCTCCGCCTCCGGATACTCGGCGGACGACTTTGATGTCATTCTCCCGGATATACGATTCATTGATCTCTTCGATGGTGTTCTGGTTCTTGCCGATGATGATGGATGGCTGATTGACATAGAACAGGAAATACGAATCATCCGTCGGAATTTCACGTAGCACGTATTCTTCCATGGCCAGGTTGATCATCGGATCTGTAATATTGTTGTTTGATATGAACTTCATAAATCTGCCTCCTTAAAAAATGCCCTGATATTATACATGATAACATCCAGGGCATTTCTTGCCATCTTATTGAACCAGTGAGTCCACTGCTTCTTTTGCCTGTCTGATGCAGTCCGGCAGACCGACACCGCTATGGGAGGCGCCTGTCAGCACCACTCCAGGATAATGCTCGGCCATATAGTCATGAATGCCGCCGATCATCTCCTTATGCCCCACCTTGTACTGCGGCATGGAGTTTTTAAGCCGGGTCACAATGGTGAATTCCGGTTCTCCACTGATTGTCATGATACTATCGAGGTCCTTCCGTGCCAGACGGACAATTTCCTCATCCGTCTTCTCATCGACGATATAATCACCGGGACGGCCGACATATGCCCTCAGGAGCGCCTTGCCTTCCGGTGCTGCATGCGCCCACTTCTTGTTCGTCCATGTACATGCAGTGATGGAAGTATCCATCTTCCTGCTGACAACAAAACCGGTGCCGTCGATATCATTCTCCACCTGATGATCTTCGAATGCCATGACGACAGTCGCAACACTTGTCGCTTTCATATGCTTGAAGTATTCAAGCGGCAGGTCTTCGAACCATCTCTTATACTGGAAGTGCGGCGTAGTGACAATGATATTGTCATAGGATCTTTCTTCCCCGTTGACATGCATTGTGTAGCCCGAGCCACTTTTGGTGATGGATTCGACATCATGTTCAAAGAACGCGGATACGCCGTTTTCTTCTATGAAGGCAAGCAGGCTGTCAATAAAGGACTGCAGGCCATGCTTGAACTGCAGGAACTGCCCCTGCTTTCGTCCACCGGATTTCGGTGCGTTCTTTCTCTGATTGTACATGCCTCTGATGAGGCTGCCATGCGTCTCCTCAAGTTCCTTGAAGTTCGGGAATGTGGACATCAGGCTCAGTTCGTCGATATTGGTGCCATATATGCCGGACAGGAGCGGTTCAATGACATTCTCGAGCATTTCGTCGCCTACTCTGCTTCTGAAAAACTTGCCGACGGATATATCCGTATACACCGGCAGCGGCTTCTTGATGAAATCAAGACCTGTTCTGAGCTTGGCACCGGCTGAAACGAGGTCTGTCGTCAGAAACGGCACCAGCTCGGTCGGCATGCCGAGCACTGCACCTTTTGGCATCGGTGACAGCCTGTTGTTTACATAGATATATGAAGTGCCTGTCTGATTGCGTACGAGATCATCACCAAGTCCGATCTCCTCCGCCAGCTCAGTCATGATCTGCTTTCTGGCCAGATACGATTCAGGACCAAGTTCAATGGTATAGCCGTCCTGGCGGTACGTTCTGATCTTGCCGCCTGCCCGATCGCTTTTTTCAAAAAGATCAACTTCGACATCATCATGCTTCGACAGATAATGCGCAGCTGCCAATCCTGTAATGCCGGCACCTATCACTGCTACTTTTCTCACTATAATCAGCCTTCTTTACTACAGTCTATTGATTTCGTTGATCATCGCCTGGATGAAACGCTCGTCAGTGTTCGGCATCTTCGGTCTATGGTAGCCGGCACCGACTTCATCACACACATCCCTGCATTCCACATCATTATCGAAAAGGACTTCCAGGTGTTCGCATACGAACCCTACAGGAAGGTAGATGAAGTGCTTGTATCCATGTTCTTCATGCAGTGCCTTTGTCAGATCCTGTACGTCGGGTCCAAGCCATGGATCCGGTGTATTGCCTTCCGACTGCCAGCCGATATGGACATTTTCAAGATCGGCATTGTTCTTGATAAGTTCAGCTGTTTCTGCAAGCTGGTCCGGATATGGATCATTCTGTTCCTTGATCTTCTCCGGAAGGCTGTGTGCACTGACGACAATAGCCGTGTCAGCCAGTTCGGACTCAGGCACTTCCTCAAGAGAGGATTTGACCGCTTCCGTCCAGAAGTCGATGAACGGCTGCTGCTCATAGTAGGACTCAACGGATTTGATCGAGATGCCGTATTTTTCAGCTTCTTCCCTGGCCCGCTTATTGTAGGATCCGACGGAGAAGTTGGAGTAGTGTGGTGCGAGTACGACGGATACCGCTTCCGTGATGCCATGGTCATGCATCGCTTCCACAGCCTCTTCAATGAATGGATCGATGTGCTTGAGACCGATGAAAAGTTCGTACTCCACTTCGTTCTGTGAGGCGTTCAGCTGGTTGACCAGTGCTTCCGCCTGTCTTTTGGTCGTATCAGCCAACGGAGAGATGCCGCCGATTGCCTCATAGCGGTCTTTCAGGTCCTGAAGCGCCTCTTCGGATGGCTTTCTTCCGCGACGGATATGCGTGTAGTAGGGTTCGATATCTTCTTCTTTATATGGTGTACCATATGCCATGACAAGCAGGCCTTTTTTCTGTTTCATTCCAATCACTGTCCTTTACTGTATTCGTGTACATATGAAGTCAATTTCCTAAGTGTTTCCGGGTCCACTTCCGGGAATACGCCATGTCCCAGATTGAATATATGACCGTTGTTCTTTCCCTGATCGAGAATGGTCTTCGTCTGCTTCTCGATGACATCCCAGTCTGCAAGCAGGAGTGCCGGATCCAGGTTGCCCTGCAGCGCCTTCTTCACGCCGGCCGCTCTGGCCTGGTCGATCGACGTTCTCCAGTCAAGCCCGATGACATCCGTCCCGAGATCATCCCACTCTGAAAGGAGATGGGATGCGCCGATGCCGAAGATGATGACAGGTGCACCCATCTCCTTGACACTGCTGATGATCTTCTTCATTGCAGGTGAAAGATAGTATGCATAATCCTCGCTGTTCAGTGCGCCGCCCCATGAATCGAAGATCTGGATCATGCTTGCACCGGATTCCACCTGTGCTCTGAGATATCGGATGTTCATGTCGGCAAGCTTGTCCATCAGCTTGAACCATGTTTCCGGCTGGTTGTACATCATCTGCTTCGTCCTATGATAATTTTTTGAAGGTCCACCTTCAATCATGTAGCTTGCTACTGTAAAAGGTGCACCACAGAACCCGATGAGGGGCACATTCAGCTTTTCCTTGGTCAGAATTTCGATGGTCTTGTAGATATAGTCGAGATCCTTGTAGGGGTCGAGTTCCCCGAGCTTCTCCACATCCTTGATGTCGCGGATCGGATTCTGTATGACCGGGCCGATTCCAGGTTTGATGTCGACATCTATACCGATGGGTGCCAGAGGAGAAACGATATCTTTATATAGCACAGCTGCGTCCACATTATAGTTTTCAACGGGAGTCGCAGTAAGATACGCGGTCAGTTCCGGCTGGCGGGTGATCTCCAGCAGGGAATATTTTTCCTTGACCTTGTTGTACTCCGGCTGGCTGCGCCCGACCTGTCTCATGAACCAGACAGGCGTATAATCCGTCTTTTCTCCTTTAGCCGCTTTAATTATCGTATCATTGAACAAAGTTTTTTCCTCCAATTTTTATATATCCATCAATATTCTAACACATTGATGATAATTATTATAAATTGCTGTATGAATGTCAAAAAATCGATTTATTTTTTGAAGGTTTACCCGCATCTGTATTCAGGGTATAGTCAAGATAAGACTATATATGAGGTGAACATAATGAAACTACACCTGACAACAGGAACAATTACCTACATGCAGAGCCTTGCAAGGAAGCATTCCGGAGTCTCTATCGCAGCAATGGGTCAGGATGCAGTGCTGTACTATGAAAGCGACAGCAATGACAGTATCTTCAGCTCGAGGCAATCCTATGACCTCATCAATTCTTCCGGACCACTCGAAGATTCGCCCACCTCAATCCACTACATCCCGATACCCGGGGAGAACAAGGACCCGATGTACAGCCACCTTGCCGAAGTGAACGATATACTGTCCGATACCAATGGCGTACTGGCATACCGCATCGGTGAAGCGCTTGCCGGAGATGGTTTCATCGTCTTCATACAGTGGGCAAAGACGTCGACCTATAATGACTTCAAACAGACGAACAGCTACAGGAACTACCTTACAGCAGAAGCGCTCAGCAAATACAGGACCGCAGAAGCGCTGTTCCACAAATCCATATCTGCAAGGCTCTACCTGCCTCTTAAAGATAATGAGGCGGACCCTGAAGACGAATTTTAAGCGACTGATATATCAGTCGCTTAATTCTTTTTCTTTTCTATACACGGTTCTGCTCAGACTTCGATTGATGAAGTAGCCCCACAATGGAAACAGGATTACAAGAAAGAAATATTCGTAGTGGATACCAAGGAATATGAGGCTGAAAAGGACACTGATCACAAGAACAAGCTTGTGGGAATAGTCGACATAGCTCTTCTGGATGAATCCCCGGTCGACCGGCCAGACTTTCGGCCAGAGCAGATAGGCCTGTGCCGTATAGATCTGGGACATCTGGAGTACGATGATGTAGATGCCGAACAGCACGATGATGATGGAGAAATACAGATTTCCGATCCACACCATGACAATGCCGAACAGCAGAATCAGACGCAGTATGATCATCGGCAGGTCGTGACTCCTCGCAAATGTTCTGTAGAACAGATATTCATACATCTTTTCCTTGCTGAAGGCCCGCCCTTTGGGCTGCCACAGGAAGGGATCCAGATATCTTCTTCTTTTGAACTGCTTATCGATATGGCTGACATTGGTGAACAGGGCAACATTACGATAGTAGCTGTTGAGCTGGGATGCCTCATAGTCTATCATGGCATTCCAGTCGAGGCGGGGATGGCTGGTACGTCTGGCATATACAAGTGCCACCCAGTAAACCGCAACTGCCGGCAGCAGCCAGAACGGACTCTGCACGATCAGCATCAGGGAGATGAAGCTTAGGCCGATGAGGCCTGCCATCATCCAAGGAGTCGACAGCCTGGAGTTTACGACTGCCTTCTTGATATGGAAGTTCATTACATAGAAGATGATGGCACCGGCAATGAAAGTGATGATTTCAACCAGACCATGCCCCACTGTCAGGAGAAGCACGGCAATGGTGCCGCCAATGAGCGGCTTGATGATACCGAGGGTCAGAGAGTATCTGTCGGCAGCCGAAAGATACTTGCCGAACTTCGCCTCATAGGGCAGCAGGAAAACACCATCCGCCTCTTTCAGCAATGTCCGGTACGCCGGAATGAGCAGTATGCTGACCAGGAATGCGGCAATCACATCAAGCCACAGCGTCGGTTCGAGGGTCTCGAGCAGACTGAGCAGGGAATAGAGGAAGAATCCGGCTGTAATTGTCAGGAAGATGAGGAAATGGCTGTTGAAAATGAACTTCCCATAATAGCTCCTTCTCGCTATGTCCTCATTCAATCTGCTTCTGAATAGTTGATCAGACATTCTGAATGCCGCCCCCTGTGATTCTCAAGTATACTTCATCCAGAGTGGCGCCCGGCATATTGAACTCCGACCTGAGTGCATCGAGGCTTCCGAAAGCAATGAGACGCCCATCATCTATGATTGCAAAACGGTCGCAGTATCTTTCAGCTGTCGCAAGGATGTGTGTACTCATCAGTATCGAGCGGCCCTTATGCTTTTCTTCAACCATCAGATTGATGAGGGACTCGATACCGAGTGGATCCAGACCAAGGAACGGCTCATCTATGATATAAAGATCTGGATGCGACAGAAATGCGCAGATCAGCATCACTTTCTGCTTCATCCCCTTTGAGAAATGTGTAGGAAACATGTCCACTTTCGTCTCCAGCCTGAATATTTCAAGCAGGCGCTCTGAGCGTTCCAGCGCAGTGGCTTCGTCGATGCCATAGGCCATTGCCGTCATCTGGATATGCTCTCTAAGCGTCAGCTCCTCATAGAGCACCGGAGATTCGGGTATATAGGCGAGCTGTCTGCGGTAGGCTTCGATATCCATCTCGGCGGTCATGCCCCCTACCCTGATTTCACCTGAATGGGGTCTGAGAAGCCCCAGTATGTGCTTGATGGTGGTACTCTTTCCGGCGCCGTTCAGCCCGATGAGCCCGACAATCTCTCCTGCCTCTATATTGAAGGAGATATCCCGTATTACCGGCGTCTTCGAATAGCCGCCAGTCAGTTGATTGATTTGAAGTACCATATTCGACTTCCTTTTATTTGTGATATATTATTTGTATACTTATACTAAACAAATATATCACAACAGATCAATGGAGGTACAATGAATGAGCAAAACTATTTTTGAACAGATTGCAGCTGGTGAGATTCCTGCCAATATTGTCTATGAAGATGATGTCTGCATTGCATTCACAGACGCTTTCCCCCTATCGAAAGGACATACGCTCGTCGTGCCGAGAAAACCGGTGGAAAACATCTATGACCTTGACGAAGAAACAGGCGCCCACCTGATGAAGGTCATTACGAAGATGGCCAATGCGCTCAGAAGTGCATTCTCACCGGAAGGTCTGAACGTCGTACAGAACAACGGCGCTTATGCATCACAGTCGGTATTCCACATCCACTTCCATCTGATTCCGCGCTACAAGGATGAATATGATGGTTTCGGCTACCACTGGGAACAGGATCCGAATAAGCGGACAGACGAAGAAAAATCAGAAATACAAAACATCATACGCACCCATTTGAATGCTTAACCCTTCAAAAGTCAGGGTATGTGTAGGAAAAAAAGGACGTGACACGACTATGAAATTCAAAAATATTGCAGTCGGCTTTCTTGTAGGTGCAACCGGCGGAGCTCTGATTGCAGTACTTAACGCACCAAAGTCCGGAAGTGAGCTTCAGTCTTCATTGAAATCAAATTCCGGGAACCTCAAGACACAGCTCGACCAGCTTAAAATAGAAGCAAATGAAGTGAAGTCTTCCTTCCTGAAGACGAAACATGAGTCGCAGGAAGTGTTCAGCACACTGGGTGATGAAATCAAGGCGATGATCAGCAACTACCAGGCTGACATCAATCCGAATATAGAACATATCAAAGGCGATGTCAGCAATCTGCAGAACCGGGCTGAGGAAGTTCAAAATACGTTCACAAAAAAATAGCAATCATGGAACGGCGGCTGTACAATCATTTGTACGCCGCTGCTTTATTATGCTATATTAATTTCCATAGCCATATTTAAAGGAGATTTGCAGATGAAGAAGAAATTAGCGCCGATCGTCGTAGGCCTCGGTCTTGTAGGACTGGCCGGCTGCGGAAATGACAGCAGCAGCGACAGTGCAGCCGAGAACGAAACCGAATTCGGAAACGTACTCGCTACCAGCGATGCTGGCGATGTCACTACCGACGATATACTTAATGAACTTGGAACAGACAATATTGCGAACCGTACATTCCAATTGACGTTGGATACCATACTGCAGGACAAGTATTCTGATGCAGTCGACCGCGAGGAGATCGAAGCCCAGATCAATGAGGAGATCGAAGCAATGGGTGGAGAGGATCAGTTTGCCGCAGTGCTTCAGCAACAGCAGCCCGGCATGACTGTCGAAACGTACAAGGAGCAGCGCATCAACAATGCATACCATGATGCGTTCTTTGCTGAGAAGTTCGAAGTGACGGACGAGGAAGCAATGGAATCCGTACGTGAAGCATCCCACATCCTGATCCAGACTTCCGATGAAGAAGGCGGACTCAGTGATGCAGAAGCAAAAGAAAAAGCGGAATCCCTGCTTCAGGAAATAGAGGATGGCAGAGATTTCGGAGAGGTTGCAGCTGAAGAATCCGACGATACAGGCAGTGCCCAGAATAATGGTGAACTCGGCTATGTACAGCGTGGCCAGATGGTTGAACCATTCGAAGAGGCTCTTTTCAACCTGGAAAAAGGCGAAGTGTCCGATGTCGTAGAATCTGAATTTGGATATCATATCATCAAAAGACATCAGGAAGAAAATATAGATGAAGAACTCGATGCGATCAAACGTCAGATCGTTTCCACAAGAATCCAGGAGAATCAGGAACAGGTGCTCGGATTCTATAATGATCTGCTTGAAGAATACAATGCAGAGTTTGAAAACGAAGAAATCCGTACGTATATTGAAGAAACATACTTGAACACCGATAGTGAAGCCTCCACAGAAGAAGGTTCTACTGAGGGATCAACTGAGGAAGCGTCTTCTGAAGAGGAATCGACAGAAGAAGCGTCTACCGAGGAAGAGACAACAGAGGAAGCCTCAGCCGAGGAATCTACTGAGGAATCCACAGAAGAAGAGACGACTGAGGAAGCTTCTGCTGAAGAATCCACAGAAGAAACTTCATCTGAAGAGTAGAAAAATGACCTGGGACATATGTCCCAGGTCATTTTTAGTTCTAATCGAGTGTTTCCGGACGGTAGAAGAAACGGTTCTCAAGCGGGAATACCCGCTCTGTGAACTGGCCCTTGTCCGCCTTCTCCACATGTTTGTCCATCATCATCATGCGTGCATCGATATTATCGATGAAGTGCAGGATCTCCGCTTCCTTCAGCATCGGTGGCTTCGGGGATCCATATTCAAGCTTGCCGTGGTGGCTCAGAATCATGTGCTTGAGCAGCATGACTTCCTCACCGTCGATCTTCAGATCTTCGGCCACTCTGGAAATCTCCTCACTGGCAATGACAATATGTCCGATAAGATTCCCTTCCACCGTATATGTCGTTCCCACCGGTCCCGACAGTTCCTTGACCTTGCCGATATCATGAAGAATAATACTGCTGTAGAGCAGGCTTCGGTTCAGGGATGGATAGATGTCACACAATGCTTCTGCTGTCCTCAGCATGTAGTGCACATGATAAGCAAGACCGGAGACGAAATCATGATGGTTCGTCATGGCTGCCGGAAAGCTCAGAAATTCCTTCTTATACTTGTTCAGAATCTGTCTTACAATGCGTTGCAGGCTGCCATTTTCTATCTTTATTACATAATCCATGACGCTTTCATATAAGGTATCTTCATCAATCGGCGCCTTTTCCACGAAATCCTTGGGATTCAGATCATCCGCTTCAGTCGCTGTTCTGAACGCAGCGATTTTCATCTGCTTCTTATTACGGTAGTCGATGACATCCCCTTTGACCTTGATGAGCGTCTCGGGTTTCAGAACTTCCATATCTTCACGTGAGACCGACCATAATTTTGCTTCGATCTCACCTGTACGATCCTGCAGGAAAAGTGTCATATAGGGTTTTCCCTGGGATGTGACGCCCTGCTGGCTCCTTTTTATCAGGTAGAATGATTCCACCGAGTCTCCTGGTTTCAGTTTGGATATATTATTCAAGTGCAGCACCTCATTTTACTCTTTCTTTAAGTTTGACTGTCTGGGAGGAAGAAATTGCACTGTCCAGATTACATGTAAAGTACAGTACCTGGTCGTTCACTTCACTGCGCAGATAGTCCATGATGATCTTTTTGCGCTCCTTGTCAAAATGAACGAAGGCATCGTCGATGATGAGCGGCAGCTGGTAGTACCCTTTCAACGCCTTGATCAGGCTCAACCTCAGGCTGATGTAGAGCATCTCCTTGGTCGACTGGGACAGTTCGAGTGGATGGAAGAGCTGTCCATTGACATGCCTAACCTTGATGCCATCCTCATCATAGATGACGTTGATGTAGCGTCCGCGCGTCACTTTCTCGAAGATGCTCCGCGCTTCCTCGATGACGACAGGCAGCCTTTCATCCTTGATTGCCTTGATATGTGTTTCTATCAGGATGCGGATATAGTTCAGTGACATGTATTCCTGTGAAAGATTCTGGATGAAGGCTTTCTTCATCTCGAACTGGTGGTTGACTTCACTCAGTTTGCCGTCGCTTTCCAGATTGCTGATTTCGGAATTCAGCTCCGCGAGGACCTTCTGTTCGTTCTGGACCTTCTGGTTGAACTCCTCGATCTGTTCTGAAATGGCATCTTCCTCTTCCTTCAGATCAGCAAGAAGGAATTTCGAGAGTTCATTTCTCGCATCATAATCGAAATGTTCTTCCTCGAGCTTTTCACTCAGTTCTCTGAATCGTTCAATATTGCTGTGGTACTCCTTGTACTTCCTTGCAAAATAGTAATACTCTTCTTCGTCTTCTGCATCGACATAATCGAAGAGCTGGATGATCTCCTCGCTGCCTGCATTGTTCCTATCGGATAGCACTTTGATTTCATTCTCAAGCAGGCCGATCTGGTCTTTCAGTCTATTATAGTGGTTTTCATCCTTATACATTTTTGAAACCATGTTTTTGACATCGTAGAAAACAGTACTGTCATCGTAATGGATATCGAACTTTACAAGCTCATCCTTGACTGACCTTTTGAATTCCTTCAGTTCGCGGTTGATATTATCCATCTCCACATTATGCCTGCTGATCTGGTTCCTCTTCTGCTTGATCTCCCTGATGGTATGGATTGCATCGACAATGTACTTGTTCTCGATATCCGGATTCACTTTCAGATCCTGCTTGATTGCGGCAAGATCCGTATTCAGTGAATCATGAGTGGTTTCCTTCAGTGCCAGTGTTTCCTTCATCTCTTCCAGTCTGACGTTCGCGGAGATTCTTTTTGTCTTCTGAGTCTTCAGATCCATCTTCAGGTCTCTTGCATCATTGAGATCGAAATCGACATTATTGTTTCTCTTTATTGTTTCTATGATCTCTTTGAGCTCCTTGACTTCATCTTCATAGTCGTTTCTCAGCGAATCATCTTCCTTCTGGTTCGTCAGCATCAGAAGCAGCAATGTAATGACACCGATGGCCAGGAAGATGCCACCCATCAGCCAGTTCGAATTGAAGAGGTAGAATATGCCGGTAATGAGTGCGATGACACTGATGCCGATGATGAGTCCGGACTGTCCACGCTTGATGCGGTTGCGCTCCCTCTTCTCCCGCTCATAGTCCTTCTCGATCAGGCTGAACATCTTCTCCTTCTCTTTCAGCTCGAACTCCCTGTCGATCACTTCCTTCTTGATGCGGATGCGGTCATCGCTGATCTGCTCTTCTTCAAGGCGTTCTATGTCATGGTTCAACTGTTTGATATCCGACTTCAGATGATCAATTTCACGCACAAGGAACTGCTCTTCAAGAGCGACTTCATCAATTTTTGACAGTACTGTCTGGACGGACTCCTTGACGATGTTCGAATCGTCCACTTCATGATGCTCATGATTCCAGCCGATATCACGCCTGAGCTGGACAATCTCCTCCTCGAGCGTTTCGATTGCCAGGTTGAGCCGCGCGTATTCAAGATGCTTCTGCTTGATGTCCGGCTCCTTCTTCTGGATGCTTTCCAAATAGGATAATCGGGACTTATCCGGCAATGTAATGCCAGCAAGCTCAGCCTTGAGCACTTTGAGCTTCTCTGATCGGAGCGCGATATCCTGTTTCGTCTGCTGGACCTGATGCTTCAATGCTTCATAGCGCTCCAGCCCCTGCTCGGGAAAGATGACAGGGTCTATATTCAGCTTGTCTTCAAGTGATTTCCACTCTTTGATGTCCTTATGATACATGACTTCCTTCATCTTCTGCTTGCGTACCGTATCGAGCTGATACAATGCATTCTTTTTGGCATTGAGACTTTCCTCGGTCTTGATTTTTTCATTGACCAGATGCTTATACTGCTCCTCGGTCTGTTCCAATGCCTTGATTCTGCCGGTGATGTCGGACATCTCTTCCATTTCCCTGTTCAGTTCGGGATTGATGCCATTCTTCTTGTATATTGATTTCATTTCCGTATCGATGGCACTGAGCATCTCATCATATTCATGAGAGCCGAGGGCACCGGCACGGAGCAGGTATTCCTGCAGCTTATCTTCGGTCATGTTCTTATGGATGTCCTGAAGACCGAGCACATCGAATGAAAATATCGACCGGTACGTCTTCTTGTCGATGAAGTTCAGCTTCTTGATCAGCCAGTCTTCACCTCTCACTGTACCATCATCGAAGTAGACTTTCACATCCCCCTGGATCTTGCCTTTGATACGCTCGATCTCGATGGGACCATCCTCATCCGGAAAATCGACGGTAATTTTGCCGCCATAGAGGTTGTGCATACGCGGTTCTCTTCTCGGCTCCTGCTCCTTCCGTGTCGGAAACCCGAACAGGATCGAATGGATGAATGACTGCATTGTCGATTTACCGGCTTCATTTTCTCCAAAAAATTGGATGAAATGCTGATTGGTGTTTATCTCCGTCTCCGTAATCTTTCCATAGCCATATATATTAAGCGCAATAATTTTCATATATCCACTACTTCCTCATCAGCATTTTAAGGCGTTCTTCGCCTTCTTTCAGCAGTTCTTCCTGTGCAATGTCCTGGACGGGGCCAAGATACCTGTTGAGTCGCGGGTCCATGTAGAGCGCATTCACCGCTTCCTTGAACAGTTCCCTGTTGGAAGAATAGCTTGCTTTTATATCATTGAGCAGGGCGATGTTGTCCTGGTTCATATATTTAAGATGCAGTGCATCGATCCAGATGAACTGCCTGATATCTCTTTCATCCTCCTTCAGGAGTTCGATGACTTCAGTGAAGTCGGCGTCTGCAATCGTATCCTCGCCATCATAGATCAGATCGAGCTGGATGATGTGCCGCCCCTTCTCCCTCAGGCGATGCTTGAACTCGACAATGGCCTGGTATATATCCTGCTTGTTCAAGGAATCGATTTCCAGCTGGTATTCTGCAAAGATGATCTCCTGTACAGCAACAAAGCGCGTGTTCAGATAGACGTCATCCCCTTCAACGAGCAGAAAACCCTTTTCCCCATGCTCATTTTTATGGCGGCCCTGTATGTTGCCCGAGTAATGGATGGGCGGCAGATCGCTGAGCTGATCCCGCTGATGGATATGACCGAGCGCCCAGTAGTGGTACAGTTTGTCATTCAGCACTTCGAGATTGAATTCCGTATACCTCTCCTGGCTGTAGCGGCTTTTGGCATACGTTCCATGAAGTATGCCGATATGTATACCTTGATTCATCGAGTTGATAGGATAGTCATCCAGCTTATTCTCATAGGAGTCATCGAGATAATAGCTGAAACCATGCAGGGACACTTTCTCCCCTTTGGCACTGACCATTTCATATGTCTCCACATTTTCCTTGAAGACTGTTACATTGTCCGGCCAGGACGTCTTGAAGCCGTCCGTCAGCGGATCGTGGTTGCCGTGGATGACATACGCAAAAATACCCGCTTCCTTCAATCTTTCAAACTGGCGCTTCATGAATATTTCGGATTTCAGAGTCCGGTTCGCCTGATCGAATACATCCCCTGCGATGATGATGAAATCGACCTTCTCTTCAATCGCAGTATCCATCATTCTTGCAACACTGTTATATGTACTCTCCATCAGTACTTCAAATAGGCCGGAAGGCATTTTGGAACGTGACTTGAAAGGACTATCTAGATGCAGATCTGCGCTGTGTATGAATTTGACCATATATATTCCACCTGACTTTTCATAGGCATTATAAATTGATTATACCAAAAAAAATAAAAGAAAGAGGCCTATGGCAGACCTCTTCATCAATTAATTCTGGTTATTCAGACCATAGAGTTCCTCTATAGGTTTCATGATTACACGATTCAGATCCTGGATGAGTTCACTCATTTTCTGTTCCGCTTCCATCAATGCTTTGATATTTTCGTCTTTTTCAATATCTTCTGCTGATTTCTGAGCCTGCTGTACATCCTCTTCAAGGATTTCCTCACCCTGCATCTGCTTCTGCTGCAGATCCATCTGAATCTGTCTGAACTCATCGAAGAGCTGTTTGGATTCCGGGTTGGAGTTCACCTTGCCGTACAGGTCCTTCATATTCTGAAACTCATCTGATTTGCGCAGTGCATCTTCCAATGCATTGGCCTGATCGTATACATTAACTGCCATTGATTAAAAACTCCCTTTAATAAAGATATCTATACTGTAACACAAAATAGCAGCTTATAAAAACACAACGATAAGACCCTGGATGATTCCGATAAGCCCGCCAAGAAAGAAGCCGAGCATTGTAATCATCCGGAATTCCTTGCTTGAAATCTCCATTACAAGATCTTCTATATGGCTGAGTTCGAAACTGTCAATCTGCTTTTTGATGACTTCTGCAAGCTGGAGTTTTTCGACAATCCTGCCGGTATTCTTCTGCATGTATTCGATGATGTTATCACGCAGCTGGTATTTGCCGCGTGCTTTGAAGGATTCGAACATATCACGGTTGAACTCTGAAATCGGATAGTCCAGTATGCCTTCCATATCAATCTGTTTTCTGAGTACATCATAGACACTATGGACAAGTTTTTCCCGGTCGCTGTCTGAAATCAGTTCATCCACCCGGCTGTTTTTGATCTTCTCATATTCATCATTGATGATGCGCACCTGTATTTCGCTCATCTTCGGGTGATGGATCAGCTTGTTCAGTTCGTTCCTTATATTGGCGACAATCGTTTCCTTTGACATGAGATATTTCAGTGAGCGGGCCAGTCTGCCTCGATTTTCAATGAACTCGTCAGTCATGGTATAGAAGTCGCGATACCCTTTCTCCGAATTGATATACGCTTCCACCTTCGAAGTGATCTGGGGCTGCAGATCACGGACCTTGCCATCGAGCGTCGTCATGGCATCCTCAGGCACCAGAGTGCCTATTTTCCGGCCATAGAGGTTTACGCCTTCTTCATCGACCTTCTCCCTGAGCTTGTCGTTGAAGCCCTTGACTACCTTGTCCGCCAGCCCATCGTTGAGGCGGTTCATGAAGTACCTCAGTGTCAGTTTCTCGGATTCGATCGTTTCTATCTGCCGATCGAGGAACAGCATGATGAAATTCTGTGTTTCACGACTTCCGAGCTTCTCTACGAAGGCATCCGGTGTCAGCAGATGCTTCGTAATGATTTCCCCCATTTTGACAGATGCCTCCTCCCGCCTGCGCGGGATGACCCCCGGTGTCAGGGGAAGACGTCTGCCAAAGAGGTATTTTGCTTCATAGGGTCTGAACAGCATGCGGATTGCAAGCATATTGGTCAAGCCGCCGATCAGTGCACCCAGTATGGTCATTAGTATGATCTGAAAGCCATCATTCAACAAAAAGCCCTCCTTTTCCTGCCATTATCGTACACGAAACCAAAAGAAAAAGCACCTTCCGGTGCTTTCCAGTAATCAGACCGGCTGCAGGTCCGTCTGTCTCATGAAATATGTTCTGATTTCTCTTTCAATATATGAAGCATGTACCGGCTGGTTCATGGAGTTGAGAACTCTATATATCCTATTGCTTTTATTATATTGCAGACGGAAACCGTTCTTTCTGTCCAGATCTTCCCAATATACCGCTTCACCTTCATAGTTCGGGTAGACACAGTGACCTCTTGAAATCACCTGTGCCAGTTCCAGAGGATCTCCTCCAAACGAATTGGTCAGGACTTCACTATCCCTGAAGAGTGCGCAAAGCGAGATGCATGTTGTCCAGTTGGGAAGGATACGTTCTTTTTCGATCTGTACGAGCGTCTTTTTGGAGAGCCCGATTGTCTGACTCATGGAATCCTGCGTATAGCCGGCTTCCGTTCTGACAATCTTGAACTTGGACTGGAGCATCTCCGTAAAAGTCTGTTTATCCATTCTTTTCTTCCTTTCACTCATATCGGATATTGTAAAATTTCCATTCGATAATAATACACTTTTAATATAATAATATATTTCACGAAAAATTAAAAGAGCATATATTGAAATTCACTAAGTGTTCAATATATGCTCCTATCAGATTGTGTAATCCCGAGTTCTATGTCCGGCTATTTCCGGCTTCTTCGCGTCTTGTCTGCTGCTCGTTGATCACCAGTGCAATTGCTGCATCACCCGTGACATTGACCATCGTACGTGTCATATCAAGCAGCCTGTCGATACCGATGATGATACCGATTGCTGCCGGGTCGAGGCCGACTGCCGTCAGAACCATCGCCAGCATGACAAGGCCGACACCAGGGACCCCGGCAGTACCGATGCTTGCGATCGTTGCAATGATGACAACCGTGATCATCTGCATGATCGTCAGATCCACTCCTGAGAGCTGGGCGATGAAGACCGTAGCGACACCCTGCATGATGGCTGTACCATCCATGTTGATCGTCGAGCCGAGCGGCTGTACAAAGCTTGATATGCTTTTACGGACCTTCAGATTCTCCTGCGCGGTCTCAAGTGAGATCGGCAGCACAGCACTTGAGGATGAAGTACTGAACGCCACACCCATTGCCGGCGCAAAGTTTCTGATGAACCAGATGAAACTTTTTTTCGCAAGAAACTGGACTGCTGATCCGTAGACAATCGCAAAATGGATGAAGAGTGCCAGCAGTACGCATAGGAAGTACATGCCGAGCTGCTGGATTGCACCGAATCCTGCCTGGACGAACGCTGTGGCAACCAGTCCGAATGCACCGATGGCAGCAAAGTATTTCATGATGGCCAGAACAATCCACATGACGACCTCATTCGCCTGCTCGAACAGCGTCACGAGACCTGTCGTCTTATCCTTGATGGCGATCATTGCGATACCGATGAAAATGGCGAACGTGATGATCTGCAGCATGTTCTGTGTACTCATCGCTTCAAGGACATTGGTCGGCACCAGATTGATCAGTGTCTGGTCAAATCCCTGCTGGATGGCTTCACCTGTGGCACCGCCTTCAAGCTCAGTCTCCCGGTATTCCGATACTTCGTCGGAATCAAGCAGTGGGGACTGTCCTTCCCCCGGGTTCAGAATGTTGGCGACAGTCATGGCAATGGTGATGGCCAATGCTGTAGTCACCAGGTAGAAGGCCAGTGTCTTGATGCCGATGCCCCCAAGCATCTTCGGATCCCCGACGTTGACCACGCCGAGTACGATTGAAATGAATACAACAGGCACAACCATCATGAATATCATGTTCAGGAACAGCTGACCCACCACATTGAATATGTACCGGTCGATCCACTGCACCCATGCCTGGTCGGCCATCAGGTTGAATACCGATCCGACAATGATGCCGAGAATCAGGGCGGTGATGATCTGTATTGTCAGTTTATTTCCTACTTTCATATTACCCCTCCAAATCTTGAAACTCTTCTTTCAATTATACTGTCTGGGACCACGGCTTGCAATCTGAAAGTGTAAACGGTTCCTTATCCTTTATGATGCGGGTAATCAGAGTTCAACGATATTATATTTGATGGCGTAGATGACTGCCTGCGTCCGATCTGAAACTTCAAGTTTATTCAGTATATGGCTGACGTGCGTCTTCACAGTCTTTTCACTGACATAGAGTGCCTCGCCGATCTCCTTGTTGGATTTTCCTTTGACGATTTCACGCAGTACCTCGACTTCGCGGGCGGATAATGCATTCTTCTCATGAGGCATATCCCCTTCCCGATCGATGACTTCAAGAATATTTGGATGGATCACCTTTTCGCCCTCGATCACCTTGATGATCGAATCGATCAGTTCCTCGGCTTCCATCTCCTTGATGATGTACCCATCAGCGTGGGCGGCAAACACAGGACGGATATATTCTTCGCTTGTATAGCTGGACAGGACGAGCACCTTGATGTCCGGATAGTGGCTCTTAATGGCACGTGTCGCTTCGATGCCATCCATTTCAGGCATGACCAGGTCCAGCAGTACCAGATCCGTCCTTTCATGATTCCCTTTCAGATAGTCCAGTACTTCCTGGCCTGTACTGAAGTCATCCAGAACATTGATGTCCTCTGTGGTGGACAAAAGGAACTTCATCCCTTCCCTGACGATATGGTGGTCATCCACCAGGATGATATTATACATGTACTCACTCCTTTGAAGGGACGCTGATGATGGTCCGCGTCCCTTTGCCTGTTTCTGATGTAATTTCAAATGTGCCGCCAAGCTTATGGATGCGCTCCTTCATGTTGGACAAGCCATAGCTGAATTTCTGCTGCTCGAGTGCGTCAAATCCCCGTCCGCCATCTTCAATGGTGACCTGGAGCACTTTCGGACCGGCGTTCATTCTGATGACTGCCACATTGGCGCCTGAATGCTTTCTGATGTTGTTGAGGCTTTCCTGGATGACCCTGTAGAGTCCCACCTCCACCTGGTCGGATACGTCGTAGAAGCCATCGACCTGGATATCGATTTCAAGATCCAGCAGTTCTGCATATTTCTCGACAGCATCGATGATGCCATTTTCAAGACCGATCGGCTTAAGCTGCCAGATCAGTGCCTTCATCTCCTTCATCGCATGCTTTGAAGTATGCTCGATCGAATTGAATGCGTCTTTAAGCTTATTTTCATCCTTCATGCTTTTGGCTGCATGGGAAGTGATACCGATCGAAAAGAGCATCTGATTGACAGAATCATGAAGATCCCGTGCCAGCCGCTGTCTTTCCCTGATGATCATGTTCTCCTGCTCCTGTGCAGTCAGTTCGATCCGTTTCAGTGTTGATCCGATCTGGAATGCCACGGATTCGAGCAGATCAAGTTCATCCTGGCTGAACTCCTGCCTGTGCGGGCTCGCAACATTCAGAAGACCGAAGGATTCATCACCAGAAATGAGCGGCACTGTCGCATGGTGGGTGATGCCGTTATTCTCCTCCGGATAGTCGATCCGTGCCTTTTCAAGACGTGAGCAGACGAATATATTGGTCGCAGTCCGGAGCTCCTTATTGTTGTACTTGTTTACACACCAGCATCTGCCTTCGCACAGATGCTGATGCCCTGCCTTCTGCAATGAGGGGGGCAGCCGGTAGTGGGCACTCAGTTCGTGCTGTCCTTCTTCGTTGATGAAGAACAGCCATCCTGTATCGAATTCGGAATGGTCGACCAGCATCTTCAATGCACCATGAATCATGGTGCTGCGATCGGTTTCCTCATTGAGGAACTCAGCGATATCCTTGAGCAGCTGGAGCTTGCTTTTCATCGTAACACCTCTCCTCGGCCAAATGTTAATAACTTTGTAAATATATCGTTCCCACGTGTCCAATGATATCACTTATAATGATATAGTATGAACCTGAAATAAAACAGCAAACAGGAGGAATAGTGTGACCAATAACAAACTCTTCATGCAGCTGATCTTCTTCACTGCGCTGATCGCCACGCTCGGCTCTCTCTACTTCAGTGAAATCAGACAGTATGTCCCTTGCGAGTTCTGCTGGTACCAGCGCATTCTCATGTACCCGCTCGTCATCATCTCGATCATCTCGATCATCAGGAATGATATGGGTGCAAAATACTATATCCGCATAATGAGCGGGATCGGTCTGCTCCTTGCAGTCTACCACTATGGACTGCAGAAGCTCAGCTTCCTCGGGGATAATCTGGCCGCATGCACAGGTGTATCGTGCACCGTCCAGTACATCAACTGGTTCGGCTTCATCACAATACCTTTCCTCTCATTCATTGCTTTTACCCTCATCTTTATATTATCATTTATGATAAAAAGAAAATAAAAAGGAGTTCATAACATGGGAAATAAAATATTCTACGGCATCATCGCTCTTGTCATCGTCGCTTTCGCCGCTGTCTTCATCTTCATGAACAGCGCTTCTGAGAATCCGGAAGACGGCTACTACCCGTACACAGATCTCGAATCGGAAAACTTGAGCGGTGCCACAATCGACAAGCTTGAGGACGAAAACTACCACTACAACAAAACACTCGATGAAACAAGGGAGATCATAGATGCGGGCGATGGCGAATTCGTCTACTTCTGGAGTCCGACATGTTCCCACTGTGCCGCCGCCACGCCATTCCTGATCGATGCATTCAATCAGACCGGCGAAGAAGTCACCCAGCTCAATATTCTGGAATACGAACAGGCATGGAACGACTACGCAATCGAAGCGACGCCGACACTTGTCTATTATGAAAATGGCGAAGAGGTGGACCGTTTCGCGGGCAACCCGGGCAATGCGGATGAATATGTACAGTTCATCAATGCCATGACAGGAGCGGAATAGATGAAATTCAATATGCATCAGAAATTCGATGGCATGACACTGGAAGAGGTACTGAAGACGCTGCACGTGCCAAAAAAAGAACTGCACTTCCTGCGCATGTCGAAGGATATTATCATCAACGGCGAAAATGCACCATTGAACGCGACGATCTCAGCCGATGACCTGGTCATCCTTCCTGATACGGGCGCGCGCAGCCAGTATAAGCCAAGCTACCGCAACTGTGATGTCATGTATGAAGACCGGTATCTCGCGGTACTGTTCAAGCCGAGGGGGGTCAAAACCCACCCGAACCAGATGAATGAAACGAATACGCTGATGAACCATGCAATCTATACACTGGAAGCGGAATATCTCGAACCCATCCATCGGCTCGACCAGGAGACGAAAGGTGTGCTGCTCGTCGCGAAAAACCCGCTTGTCAAAAAGATGCTCGACCATATGCTGAGCGAACGCGACATCAAGCGCACCTACATTGCCAGAATAGATACGAAGAAACGCTTTGAGCCCCAGACGATCAGTGCACCCATCGCCAAGGATCCGAAGGAGCGCAACAAGTATCATGTGACATCAAAAGGCAAGGAAGCGGTCACCCACATCATCGGTTCGAAAGTAGGTGCCGACTACTGCGAACTGGAAATAGAGCTCGAGACCGGACGTACGCACCAGATCCGCGTACACCTCGCACATGCCGGTTTTCCTGTTATCGGAGATCCGCTCTATGGCGATTCCACACTCAGAGACCTTCAGCTCTTCAGCTATAAAATAGAATTCATCCATCCGATACTGCAGAAAACAGTCACTGTACAGCTGGATAAGGATGCCTTATAGAATGGAAAAACACCTTTGAAACTTATTGTTTCAAAGGTGTTTTCTTGTCTCTGCAGAATTTCTGCACGACATTTCTGATCAGTCGTCTGCCTTCTGCAGAACCGATGGACTCGGGGTGGAACTGGACGCCTTCAATCGGCAGCGTGCGGTGTCTGATGCCGGCAATTTCACCAAGCTCCGATTTTGCTGTGACTATGAAGCAGTCGGGCAAGGTCTCCTTGTCGACGATGAGGGAATGGTAGTTCATCACTTCCGAGGCCTGGGACATGCCTTCATAGATGCCTGTACCTTCGTGGTACAACAGAGACGTCTTGCCGTGCATCAGCCTGCTCGTGCGCCCGACCATCCCGCCGAATACATGGGCGATGGTCTGATGGCCGAGGCATACACCGAATATCGGAATTGTTTCCTTGTAATGTTCTATGACCTCCATGGTCATTCCCGTATCTTCCGGACGCTTTGCTCCGGGAGAAAGGAATATGAGGTCCGGAGCCAGCCTATCGATCTCCTCAAAGGCCACTTCATCGTTTCTTCTGACAACGATCTCCTCCCCCATTTCTCCAAGCGCCTGCACAATGTTGAAGGTGAACGAATCGTAATGGTCGATCATGTATATCATATCAGCCCTCCTATACCTTCATTGTATTTCTGTTGCCGAAAATGCTTTCTGTCAGACGGACGGTGTGCTCCAGAGCGCTTGCCTTGCTGATCGTCTCCTGATATTCCGCTTCAGGATCGGAATCGGCAACCACTCCGGCACCTGCCTGGATATACAGGTCCTGGCCGACCAGTGTCATGGTCCGTATTGTAATGCAGGAATCGATATTGCCATCGAATCCGAGGTATAGGATGCTTCCGCCATAGAGATTTCTTGCTGTCGGTTCGAGTTCACGCAGTATCTGCATGGCACGCACTTTAGGGGCGCCGGAGAGCGTTCCGGCGGGAAACGAGGAGATGAATGCATCGATCGGCGATATGCCGGCTTTGAGCCTGCCTTGGACTTTGCTGATGATGTGCATGACTCTCGAGAATCTGCCGATCACCATATATTCGCTCACATCTACAGAACCATACTCAGCCACCCTGCCGATGTCATTTCTGGCCAGATCGACGAGCATGCGGTGCTCTGCACGCTCCTTTTCATCATTGAGCAGTTCCTCGGCAAGCATTTCATCCTCAGCTACCGTAACCCCTCTTCTTCTTGTACCGGCAATCGGATGGATTTCCAGATTGCCATCCTGCACTTCAAGCTGGCGCTCCGGGGAGCTGCCGATGACTTCGACACCATCAAACTTCAAGTAGTACATGTAGGGGGATGGGTTCACTTTTCTCAGCACACGGTAGAGCTCAAAACCGCTTCTCTCCGTCTTTTTATGGAAACGCTGCGAAAGCACGGCCTGGAGGATATCTCCGGCTTCTATATAGTCTCTTATTTTGCCGACGTCCTGTAGAAACTTCTGTTTCTCATAGTTGCTGTCGAGCTCGAATCCTTCCGTTTTCGGCAGAACCGTCGGCAGCAGCAGATCGGATAGTCTGCTGCCCTGCATCAGACTTGTTCTGATATGCTCGATTGCAGCAATGGCATCATAGTAGATCTCTTCAGTATCCTGCTCGGCATCAACCCTCGCAAAATGGATGATGTTCAGTTCTTTTGAATGATGATCGTATACAAGGAGCGAGCGGCAGAACAGCAGGTGATAGTTCGACAGCCGCTCCTTTTCAAACGGCGCATCCGGTACAGGCTCATAATCGCTGATGGCATCATAGCTGATATAGCCGACACCGCCACCTTTGAATGGAATGTCCATATCCGGAATTTTCACCTGCAGCCGCTCGACCGTCGTTTCAAATGCCCTTTTGAAGGAAGGTGCTGTAGACTGGTGCCCTCTTTCCAGATCACGGATGATGAACTTGTGTTCCGATTCCTGTATTTCCATCATTGGATCGAGACCGATAAAGGAGAAGTTGGACCACGCCGAATCAGGCTCCTGACTTTCCAGCATATATACTGCTTCATCTTTCAACGAATGAAACATCTGTACCGGCGTCAGCAGATCAGTGCTGAAAGATTCAATCACCGGCACAGTACGGTAGTTACGGGCGTTCTTAAGGAATTCCTCATACGTGGTCATGTCTTCACCTCTTCTTCTATTTATATCTAGTCAGTTTATATAAATTTCAGAATAAAGTCAATGTACTATGGCATGCAAAAAAGGCCAGGGATGTCCTCCCTGGCCTTCAGCCACTCTAATTTTTGCGTCTGAATCGATTTCTGACTTTCAGCAGCAGCTGGTTTTCCTTCTGCACCAGCTGTTCCCTGCCATGTCTCTCAGCACGCCTCATCAGTTCGACCTGGGCACTGATCGGTTCGTGCTCATTTTCAACATATTCGTAGGAACCGTCCTGCTTCTGGATACGGGCTTTGATGTTATCCTTCAGGTACAGACGGCTGATGGATCTGATCTCTTCGACAATCAATGGATCTTTGATCGGGAAGAGGATTTCGACGCGCTTGATCATGTTGCGCGTCATCATATCAGCCGAAGAAAGGAACATCTTCTCTTCCCCATTGTGGTTGAAGTAGTAGATTCTGGAGTGCTCCAGGAACCTGCCGACGATACTGATGACTCTGATGTTGTCGCTGACATCCTCTATTCCTGGCTTCAGACAGCAGATGCCGCGTATGACAAGATCCACTTTTACGCCTTCCTGGGAAGCCTGGAGCAGCTTGTTGATGATTTTCTTGTCCGTCAGGGAATTCATCTTGGCAAAAATATATCCTTTGCCGTTCTCCTTGTGGAACTCGATCTCCTTATCGATGTATTCCGCAAAGAGATCCCTTATTTCAAATGGTGCCACGTGCAGGGCCTTGTAATCCGGCTTCAGGGAATATCCGCTGAGATAGTTGAAGAAATTGATGGCATCGTTGCCGATATCCTCATCCGTCGTGATGATGCCCATATCCGTATACAGCTTTGCAGTGGAATCATTATAGTTTCCGGTACCAAGATGGACGTAGCGGACCAGCTTGCCCTTTACACGCTTGACGACGAGCGTGATCTTGCTGTGCGTCTTCAAATAGTTCATGCCGTAGATGACATGACAGCCGGCATCCTCAAGTTCCTTCGCCCACTGTACATTATTCTCCTCATCGAACCTTGCCTTCAGTTCAACAAGGACAGTCACCTGTTTGCCGTTCTCTGCAGCATTCTTCAGCGCTTCGATGATCGGCGAATCGCTTGATACACGGTAGAGGGTCTGCTTGATGGCCAGTACATTCGGATCTTCGGCCGCCTCGCGCATGAAGTCGACGATGGGATGGAAGCTCTCGAACGGGTGATGGAAGAATATATCCTTCTCAAGCGCCAGCTCATATATGTTCTTGCCTGACAGCAGTGCCGGCTCCTGAGGCGTAAATGGCGGGTATGCCAGATGCGGGAATCTGTCCTTCAGGTCGGAAGTCAATCCGAACAGGAACGTCAGATCGAGCGGTGCATCAAATTTATATACATCCTGTTCCGACAGTCCCAGTTCACTGCGCAGGAATGAACCGTTGGTGCTGTCATTTTTACTGATGTCTATTTCAAGCCGGACTGCAGCTCCCTTTGTACGCTCTTTCAAGAACCTTTCAATTTCAATCAGAAGATCCGCCGCACCTTCCTCATGTATCGTCAAGTCTGCATTTCTTGTAATTCTGAATGGGAAGGTACGATCAATCTCATAACCGCCGAACAGCTTGCTGATATGCTTCTCTATAATATCCTCTGCCAATACGAAATAGGTCTTCCTGCCGTCAGTCAGTTCAAAATAGCGGCGGATGACGGTAGGCAGCTGCACGATGGCAGTCTGTTCGCCCAGCTTATTGGATAGATTGACGAATATGTTGATTTTCTTATTCATCAGTTTTGGAAACGGCCGATAGGCGTCGATACCGAGAGGAGTAAGAGACGGATAGATTTCCGTATCGAAAATGGATTCGATTTCATTCTGAAGGTCTTCCGACAAGTCGTCGGGGCGCTTCAGGTAGATATCATATTCTTCCAGTTCGCGCATCAGACGATGATAATATTCGTATTGTATCGTGCTGTTCTGCCGGTTCAGTCTGCTGATGCCTTCAAGCTGTTCTTGTGGTGTCAGCTGTGTTTTTGTATCCGGCTCATGATAGTTCATTTTGATCTGGTCCTTGATACCCGCTACCCGGACCATGAAAAATTCATCCAGATTCGAGCTGGTGATTGCCAGAAACTTCAGTTTCTCAAGAAGCGGATTATTGACATCTGCCGCTTCTTCAATGACCCTGTAGTTGAATCTGAGCCAGCTCAATTCCCGATTGTTGTAATACTCCTTATCATTCAATCGATATGTCATCACTATTCTCCTACTCCCTTGATTAAAGATAGTTATCAGGCTTCCACGAACCTGATCTCCAGACCCGTGTCCATGATTTTTTCAATGTGCTTCTTCTGTCTTATCGCCTGATACTCTTCAGCAATCGGATCGCCTTTATACCTGACTGTCAGACGCATCTTGTCGTCAGCCTTTTCCAAAAAGAGATCCTGGACAATATTGGTATTTGAGATATTCAGTGCATTGGCAAACTTCAGTATGCTGCCAAGCGTCTGCAGGCTGTCCAGATCGTCTGCATCGAACCACCCTGTCTCTTCAGCGAAGAACTGTAGCAGTGTCTTGTTCTTGAAACTTGCAAGAAGTGCCAGTCGCACCCGGTCGAGGTGGACAATGCCATTGATATTACTGTTTGAGATCAGATAATAAGTATGCTGACTTGTAGCGTCCCTGTCAATGAAGGATCCCAAATAGAAGATATGCGCCGCATTCTTCATCAAGTATTTTTCGTGCTTGCCAAGGGAGATGAAATCGAATTTTTCAAGCTCGTGGGAAATACGTTCTGCGATCTGCTGACGCTTCTCGCCCTCTTCTCTCTGGATGTGGAAGTCATTCGACAGTTCGATAAGAGAGTCTCTGAAAATATGGTACTTGTTGAAGGCCGCCGGGTAGTCCTTCGAGATAATGGACATGGCGAGCCCCTCTCTGAGTCCTTTGCGGCTGAATTTGAACTCATTGGCCTTGACGACGTCATAAAGGGACTTGAAGACAATTGAACTCGGCAGGATGATATCGCTGCGGTCCTTGCTCAGGCCGTCGATGTCATCCAGGTCGTCTGAATTCGTACCCTCGAGCAGGTCATAGACATCCTGAAGGTCATTGCGATCCATGGAATAGCCGTGAACCCCTGCTATCGGGTAGTTGATCGACGACTGGTGGATGCGTGCAATGTTCCGCGCACTGCCTCCAATTGCCAGTATAGGTACTTTGCGTTTTGAAAGCCATTTGACCGATTTGAGCTGTTCCTTGACATACTTCTCCGTCTTCTCAAGTGCTTCTTCATCGTTGTGCTCCTTGCCCTGGAAGAACATCGTATTCAATGTAACCACACCAAAAGGCAGACTGACGGAATGGATCAGCTCTTTATTTTCAAAAAATGTCAGTTCGGTACTGCCCCCACCGATATCGATGGTGACAGCATCCATATTGCTGATTGTATGAACGACGGCGTGGTAGCCGTAGCGGGCCTCTTCCTTGCCTGTGATCACTTTTATTTCCATGCCGACTTCAGATTTTGCCCTTTTCAGAATATCATCCACATTGACCGACTGGCGGATGGCCGCTGTCGCTACGGGATAGATTTCTTCAACATCATACTTTTCACTGATCAGCTGGAAACTGTTCAGAATGGAAAGGAGATTATTGATGCCTTCTTCGGCCATGACGTTGTCCTTATCAAGAAACCGTGCAAGTCTTGCAGGGGTTTTGATGTTCTGCAGTTCCTTCAGTCCCGTCCCACTGGTATATTCGAACAGCACAAGGCGCACTGTATTGGAACCGATATCGATGAGTCCGATCCTTTTCATAAGCAAGCTCCTACTCTCTGGATTGAATCATGTCTGCCGGGTTGATCCACTCATCGAACTGCTCTTCAGTAAGATGGCCGGATTCCACTGCAGATTCTTTCAGTGTAATGCCCTTCTCATGGGCGTTCTTTGCGATTTTTGCGGCGTTTTCATAGCCGATATGCGGATTGAGCGCTGTAACTAGCATCAATGAATTTTTAAGGAAACGCTCTATGTTCTCTTCCACAGGCTCTATTCCCACAGCACACTTGTCGTTAAACGTCTTCATGCCATCCGATAGCAGATAGATCGACTGCAGCGTGTTATACAGAATGACCGGTTTGAATACATTCAGCTCAAAATTGCCCTGGGAAGCGGCAAAGCCGACTGCTGCATCATTTCCGAACACCTGGGTTGCCACCATGGTCAGCATTTCGGACTGGGTCGGATTGACTTTGCCCGGCATGATGGAGGAACCAGGCTCATTTGCAGGTATTTCAATTTCTGCGATGCCGGCTCTTGGTCCGGAGGCGAGCCATCTGACATCATTGGCAATTTTCATGAGATCCGCTGCCAGTGCTTTCAGCGCACCGTGGAGGTATACCACTTCGTCATGGGAAGTGAGCGCATGAAACTTGTTCGGAGAGGATATGAACTCGTAGCCTGTCTGATTCGAGATTTCCTTTGCAACCCTGTCGCCGAACTCCGGATGGGCATTGATGCCTGTACCGACAGCAGTGCCGCCGATTGCAAGATTTTTGAGCTGTTGTTTTGATTCACCAATCAGTGTTTCACATTTTTCGAGCATGTATCTCCAGCCGCTGATCTCCTGGCCAAGCGTCAGTGGTGTCGCATCCTGAAGATGGGTACGACCGATCTTGATGATATCCTTGAACGCTTCCTCCTTCTCTTCAAAAGTTGATCTCAATAGATCAAGTGCGGGCATGAGCTGTTCTTCTACAGCCTGATGGAGCGCAACATGCATGGCTGTCGGATAAGTATCATTGGAGCTTTGGGATTTATTTACATCGTCATTCGGATGGACCTTCTCTTCACTACCCTTGGCCCCTAGATATTCGTTGGCTACATAGCTGACGACCTCATTGACGTTCATATTGCTCTGGGTGCCGCTTCCTGTCTGCCACACAACGAGTGGGAAATGTTCATCCAGTTCACGTGCAATGATCCGGTCGCATGCATGGACAATGGCATCCTTCTTCTGCTCAGACAATTTGCCGAGTGCATGGTTCGAGACTGCCGCCGCCTTCTTCAGATGTGCAAAGGCAACGATGACTTCAAGAGGCATCTTCTCCTTGCCGACAGGGAAGTTCTGTCTGCTTCTTTCCGTCTGTGCCGCCCAGTATTTATCACTTGGAACTTCAATTTCACCGATCGTATCCTTCTCTATTCTATATGACAATCAAAAAACCTCCTGATAATTAGTATACAAGAAATATTTTATACTAATTTTCAGAAGGATTCATCTGTTTCATGTCATTTAGTTGTCATCAGGACCCACCCCGTGGGACTCATCGTCGGAAGAATCGATCGGATAGTCTTCATTCTGTGAGATCTGTTCCATCTCTTTGCCGAGTGCTTTCACATCTTCCATGTCCTGGGTCATTTCGTTCTCATCAGGCTCAATATCTTTTCTGTAGTCGATATCCTTGTCATTATCCTTTTTCATACTTTTCCTCCTAGGCGAATTCGGAAGTGTAGTATTCTACAATATCCTGATCAAGCAGTGCTGCCGCTTCCTTATCCATCACGACTGTCACCATACGGTGCTGCTTCACCTTGCCGAAATCATCATCGTGGTTCTCGACTGCGTCATACAGACTTCTGATCGCCTCGGCCTTGTCACTCCCGGTGGCGACAAGCATCAGTTCCCGAGAATCAAACAGCTGGTCGTTGTCGCCGGATTCCGTGTATCCGAGATTCTTATTGGCACCGATCGAAAGGACTGTCAAGTTCGCCTGGTCCTTGTCATCCAGCACCTTCTTCATCGTATCGGCAGAACCATCCAGTTTAAGCTGGTCATCCGGTATATCCAGTTGCTCGAATACTTCCCTGTCACCGTCGCGATTGATGCCGACAATGTAGATCTGTGAGAAATCTGCCGGATGCTGCTTGGATTCACCTACAAACTTCCTATAGGTCCAGTCCAGCTCCTCATTCAGTTCAAGGCCGATTACACTTGTCGGGTTGTTATGCACCTGTTTTCTGATGATATCGGCCATATAGATGCTGACCAGTTCTTTATCCTGGAAAATTTTAAAATTCATTGCCATGTTGATTCCCCCTCGATTTCTCAATGTCTTTCTTGTTTTACCCTCATCATAAGGATTTCTAACAAAACTTTTATGCCTTTTCAGCTTTTTTCTTTACTGGTTATCGTTTATAATGATGTTATGTACGGAAAATTAGGAGGCGCGAATCATGAAAGCATTTCTAATACTGATGGTCAGCATATCCTTCATTGCTTCTATTCTGGCATCGAGCCGTGAATCAGAGTGGGGCTACAGGGATAACGGCGAAGAGAAAATATAGCAGCAATCCAAATAAGCCATGCATCTGCATGGCTTATTTTTTTATTGGCCGAGAAAACCCTGGTTCTTCAGTACACCGTCAACATCGAGACGCTGCTTCTGTCCGAGCATGCCGATGACCTGATCGCTCCAGGTATCACTGCGCGCCCCATCCGTGCGCTCGCTGTAGTAGTCGCTGATGCGTGTGTCGTAGTCGTCGATGACATCTTTCAGCTCACCGACCGGCTGGTACGTATTTTCATGGTACACCGCTTCAAAAGGCAGTCTTTCCTTCTTGCTGCCTGAATGATCCGGATGGCCTGCGACCATTCCGAACAGCGGCACGACACCTTTTGGCAGTTCGAGGATTTCTATGACACGGGCCATATCATTTCTCAAAGACCCGATATAGCAGATGCCGAGCCCCATGCTCTCTGCTGCCACTGCCAGATTCTGTGCAGCAAGGGCCGCGTCGACCGTGCCGACAATCAGCTGCTCGGTCTTGTCGAAGGCGATCGGCTCGCCTTTATCTTTGGATAGCTCGACATGGCGGTTGTAGTCGATCAGGAAGACGAAAAGGTGGCCATTGTGCTCCACATAAGGCTGGGTACTGATTTCCCTGAGTGCCGCTTTCTTATCCTTATCCGTGATACCCATGATGCTGTACGCCTGTACATAGCTGGATGTACTTGCAGACTGGGCGGCAGTGACAAGCGTCCAGATTGTTTCCTCATCCAGCGCCTCGTCCTTGAATTTCCTGATGGAGCGGTGATTATTCAATAGTTCAATAACTGAGTTCATACTCTGCCTCCTAGTGTAGTTGTGGGAACGCCTGCTGCTTCAGCGCTTCATATACGAGAATCGCAGCGGTATTCGCCAGGTTGAGGGATCTGACCTTATCGGTCATCGGTACTCTGAGTGCTGTATCTGCATATTTCTCCTTCATCCAGTCCGGGAGCCCGGAAGTCTCCCTTCCGAATACGAAGTAGTGGTTTTCATCATGATTACTGTAGTCGAGATCCGTGTAGTACTTTGTGGCGAATTTGGTAAGGAGATAATAGTTGCCCTCCGTCGCCTCGAAGAATGCTTCCACGGAGTCGTGATGGACGACATTGATGTTCGGCCAGTAGTCGAGCCCTGCCCGTTTGAGCATCTTGTCGTCGGTGGAAAATCCGAGCGGATGGATCAGATGCAGTGTCGTATCCGTTGCTGCACATGTCCTGCCGATATTTCCTGTATTATTCGGTATTTCCGGTTGATATAAAACAATATGATTTGGCATTGAAACCTCCTAGACCACTTCCTGGATGCCTTTGAGCATCTCATCTCTGACTGCTTCGTCTGTTTCCATTCTAAATCTTTCATTTATATAATCAAGTGCCCTGTCTCCTTCTATCTGGCCGACAGCCCAGTAGGCAGTCCCTTTGATCACCGGCCTCGGGTCATTCTCTGCCACACGCTTCAGCAGATCGACAGCACTTGTCTCCTTGAAATGCGCCAGTGCAATGATGGCATTGCGCTGGATGGGCTTTTTCCCTCTCCATACACCAGCCAGATGTCCGTATGTCTCCTTGAATTCCCTATTCGATATTTCAAGCAGTCCGGCAAGCTCCGGCTTCAGAATTTCAGGTTCCAGCACGATATCATCGTGATGATCGGTGTTGATGCCTTTATTTCTTGGACACACCTGCTGGCATGTATCACAGCCATACAGGCGATTGCCGATCTTGCCACGGTATTCATCCGGCAGAAATCCTTTCGTCTGGGTGAGGAATGAAATGCACTTCTGTGAATTCAGCTGTCCATTGCCGACCAGTGCACCCGTCGGGCAGCGGTCGACACACAGATTGCAGTCGCCGCATGAGTCGATCAGTTCCTCATCCGGTGGAAATGGATAGCTCGTAAGCATCTCGCCGAGGTATGAGTATGTGCCAAGTTCCGGATTGATGACAAAACCATTCTTTCCAATATAGCCGAGACCACTGCGTCTCGCGACTTCCCTATCACTCATGACGCCCGTATCCACCATGGACTTCGTTTCGATGTCAGGATCAAGAGATTTGATATACGCTTCGAGCTTTTCAAGCCGTCTGTTGAGCAGCGTATGGTAGTCGACGCCCCACGAAGCACGGGCAAAGAGTCCGCGCCGCTCGCCTTTTCTGCTCTTCGGCGCATCGGGCAGCCGGTTCGGATAGCCGACGGCAATCGAGATGATGCTCTCTGCAGAACTGAGCGACAGTTTCGGATCCGTCCGCTCATCAATCGTTCCTTTCTCAAAGCCTGAGGCATACCCTTTCGCATGATAGTCGATCAGCTTCTCCCTGAGCTCATGGAACGGCTCTGCATGGGTGAATCCGATCTCATCGATGCCTATGGAATGTGCATAGTCGATGACCTTCTGCTTGAATTCGTGTCTATTCATATTTTCACCTGCCTTTCCTTATGAATTCTTTATTTGAAGCTGGTCATATGCGAAATTGCAATCATTATATTATACATTCACTTTTCCTGTCTGACAAACAGAAAGACCATCCATTCAGACAGTCTACCTGCCTGCCTCACAGTCCGACTGCCATTCTGCATCCGGCACCATGCTGCCGCCTGTACTCCACACGATATGCGTCGCATTACTCAGATGAGGGTCTTCCGGATGCTGATGGATTATGGCGGGGCCCGGGAAACCGGTTGCTGCTGAAGGTTCCATCTTCATATTCTCAAGGTCATGCGCTGCAGCCAAAAGAGCGTGCATTTCTGCATCTTCCACTGTAAAGAATGAGTGGATGTGCTTCTCAAGCATTCTGCCGACAAACTTTGATGGTCTGCCGACAGCAAGGCCATCAGCAGTCGTACGATTATCGAGGCCAATATCACCCACCGCAATAACATCATGCAATCCAGTCAAAATACCGAGCAGCATGCACGGTGACTGGACCGGTTCTGCAAAGACCGGATGGACAGCATCCCCGAAAACCTGCTTCAGACCGAAACTGATGCCACCAGGCGCACTTCCGACGCCGCATGGCAGATAGACATACAGGGGATGCTCGGCATCGACCTTGACACCCTCGGTGTCAAGCTGATCCTTGAGTCGCAATGCGGATACAGCATAGCCAAGAAATAGAGGCACTGAATCCTCGTCGTCAATAAAGTAGCTGTGGTCATCCTGAAGTGCCACTTCACGTCCCGCTTCTACAGCCTTGCTGTAATCATCTTCATGTTCGACGACCATGACACCGCGCTCACGCAGCATGTCCTTCTTCCACTGCTTCGCATCACTCGACATATGGATGATTACTTTGAAGCCGAGTTCAGCACTGATGATGCCGATGCTGAGGCCGAGGTTCCCTGTCGACCCACAAACAATCGTATGCTCTGAAAAGAACTGATGAAACTTCTCCGACCGGAACTGCGCATAATCATCATCCGGGACAATCATATTATGCTCAACGGCAAGATCTTCTGCATGTTTGAGCACTTCATAGATGCCGCCTCTTGCTTTGACGGAGCCGGACACCGGGAGGCGGTCATCCGCTTTGACATACACTGCGCCACTAATGCTCACATTATACTTTTCATTCAAGTGCTGTTTCATTTCATCCACTTCGATCAATGGGGACTCTATTACACCGTTATGAGGCTGTGTTTCAGGAAAAGCCGCTTCTATGAATGGAGCAAAACGTGCGAGACGCGCCTCTGCTTCCAGGATATCCGACATCTTTAAAGTCCAGCCCGCATCATCCGGATCAAACCTCGCATAATGTTCATTTTTCCAAAAGACAGTATGATATCCCGCCATAGTTTCAGTAATCGGATAGCTATCAAATAATGGGTTCTTCATAGCACACTCTCCATCCCGTTTATATTTTGCCGTCCCACTCCGCATAGAACTGTTCCAGGTAGTTTTCCATGAACTGATGCCGTGCCTCTGCAACTGCCTTTGCAGTATCCGTATGCATTAGGAACTTCAGTTTCAGCAGTTTTTCGTAGAAATGGCTGATCATCGTATTGTCTTCCTGGCTGTACTGCTCGAATGTCATATTTTCACGTGCCTGTGTGTCCGGATGGTGCATATCATGCCCTTTATTTCCGCCATATACGAAAGTCCGCGCAATGCCGATTGCGCCAAGTGCATCCAGACGATCCGCATCCTGCACAATTGCATCCTCAAGCGATCCCACCTTGACCGCATTGGTGCCCCCTTTGAAGGATACAGCCTGCATGGCATGGATGATGCGCCGTATGGTATCCGCCTCCACATCCCGCTCATCCAGAAACCTTTCTATCTCATCAATCTGCTGATCCACATTGCCGATCAGCTTATAGTCGATCATGTCATGAAAGAGCGCCGCCACTTCGATGATGAAGCGGTCTCCCCCCTCTTCGTCCTGCAGCGAGAGGGCGTTGTTATACACACGCATGATATGCCAGTAGTCATGCCCTGTTGCATCCTGTGCATGAAAATCGCGCACCCATTTTTTCGCGTCCTCAATAATATGGCTGTGGTCCATCTGCTCTGCTCCTTTTACGGTTGTTATTGCCTTGTTAAAATCATTATCAAATAAAATGAAGACCATGTCGAGGGACATGATCTTCATTATGTGTTTCCTACTGCTATTGCGCTCCATCATCGGCATAATCCACGCCTCGCGTATATCTGTTCGAGGCATCCCACAGCAGGAACTCCTGTACGCCATTATCGTAAAGGGCCTGCACCTGGGCCTCGATCTCCTCGACACCATACTGCTTATAGTTTCCAGCACCCAGATAAGAAGCGGTAAAGTCCTGGAGCCAAGGCCGGGATACAGGAGCATCTTCAAGCTGTCCAAGTACTTCATTTTCTACCTTCATGTATTCCGAAATGGTTTCATACGGTTCAAGGTCGGGTTTCGGAATTTCGAAATAGCCGTTTCCCCAATGGCTCGGATAGATCATGGATGAAATGACATCGACATTGCTCGCTATCTTGGAGAAGTTCTGACCGATGCCGGGCGCTTCCGGCAAGGTGGCTGCATAGCCGAAGATGTCGACGGACACATCGACATCGTATGGCTCAAGCGCTTGTCGCGCATATGCTACAAAATCAGTCACAGCAGCAACGCGCTTGTCGACTGCATTCATATCCGCATTCTCATATTCGCCCATCGTGTACTCGAGTGTATCTGCGCGGTGTTCAAACCCTTCTGGGAAGCGGACATAGTCGAACTGGATTTCCTTGAATCCCAGTTTTACAGCCTGCTTCGCCACCTCCACGTTATAGTCCCATACTTCTTTTGAGAAAGGATTGACGAAGCTTTCTCCACGACCATTCTTCCACACATTGCCGTTCTGATCCGTGAAGGAGAGCTCGGGTCTTGCTTCGGCCAGCTGTGAATCCTTGAAGACGACGACACGAGCAATTGGATATATTTCTTCCTGCTCCATATGTGTCATCAGCTTTTCGGGATCCACATAATCATAGGAAAGCGACTGGATCGTCTCGTTGTCGGAATCAAGATCCATCATCATGTAGCCTTCGTCCTCTTTGACATCGATGACCATCGCATTCAGCGCTGTATTTGAAATGAGACCGGTCAGATCATCCATTCTTGCGCCACCCGCGGAATATCCGGATACATAGATGCCCTTGACCCCCGACTCCGGATAGGCGATATCGACGCCGCTGTCATACTTGAACTGCTCTGGAAATTCCTCCGGTACACTCAGCAGAGGACCTTCATGCAGATCCAGCACCGAAGTTTCCGCCGCACTTGCTTCCGATGCAATAAATAGTGTTGAAAATAGAAGTGCTATTGCTGAACCAATCATACGTCCGCTCATTCGGCTGCCGCCTCTCTTTCCGGAGATGAAATTTTGTCCGGATCTACGATGGTATACCCTTTGCCTCTCAGACCTTCGACAATATCGGCAGAGGCATCCCGTGTCCAGGCACGATCATGCATGAGCAGATTGGAACCGGCGTTGAGATATTCCGAGTTGACCATGATGTCCGCCAGAGCATCCGCTTCCTGATAGGCTGCCTCCCAATCGTAACCGTACGTCCAGTTCATCAGTACCATCCCCTGTTCACTGGCAATCCGGCTTGACGTTTCGGTATTCTGTCCGAAAGGGGCACGGAAAAAGCGGGGCCGCTCACCTGTAATCTCTTCAACCAGATCATTTGTCTCCACTATCTCCGCGCGCTGTGCTTCTGGTGAAAGATCCGGCAGGCTGGCATGCGTCTGTGTATGGTTGCCGATTTCAAAACCCATTTCATGGATCGTGTTGAGAGCATCCCTGCCCGCTTCCGATTCAAGATACATTCCATTGACAAAGAATATGGCCGGCGCGTCATGCTGTGCAAGTATTTCAGCAATCCGGACAGCATGACCATCCGGTGCGTCATCATATGTCAGCAGGGCGACCTGCGACTCTGCACTGCTGCCTTCGATCGGCTGTATTGCATATGTATTTTCGTTGACACTATACTCATATGCTGCTTGTTCAACCGGTTTTGGCAATTCCACTGTTTCAGCTTCTTCCGTCACTTCTTCCACAGATGATTCTTCAGTTGATTCCGGCTGCTCTTCGTTTGCCGCCTGATGTGAGGATGCGTCGGCGTTCGATTCATCTTCAGGACTATCGTTCTGACAGCCGGCAAATAGTATACTGCCGCAGCACATCAATAGAAATACTCTTTTCTTCATCATGTCCATCTCCTTTGGTAACATCATTCATCGGCTGCTGCGTCGAGCTGTGAGGAAAGGTCACCCTGCAGATTCTGCAAGGCAGCAATCTCCGTATCCAGTTCGGCAAGCAGTGACTGCGTCTTTTCGCGACTGTCATTGATGGACTCTATCCCTGTCTTGAAATTTTCATATGTAGTGTCATCCTGCCCCAGGGATTCGAAATAATCCCTCTGCTGTTCAAGGTCTTCTCCATACTTCGTTGCAAACGCATCAATGGATTCGTTCAAGGATTGGATGGTATTTTCAACCTCATCGACGGTTTCTTCAGAAACGCTCTGTACATCAATTTCTGCAAACTTTTCCTTCTGCTCGGTAAGTTCACTGCTGATGCCATCGAGATTCTCCAATGCCTGCTTTCTTTCATCGATATTAGTAAAGACAGAAGCAGACCCGTCAGAAAAGGAACTCAAATCTTCATCTTCCGATATACCCGTTTGAAATGCATTCTGGAGCTGGCTCTCCAGTTCCATCACCTGCTGCAGTTCCGAAACAGCAGATGCCTGTTTTTCTTCCGATCCATCAAGTGCCTGCTGGATGCTTTCGATATCATTGCTGCATGCTGACAGCAGCATGATCGACACAGCTGCACCTGATAGAAGTTTTCCTTTCTTCATTCCCATGTGCCATCTCCTTTATTGAGGGACTTTTCGCGAGTATAACAGTTCTGAATTTTATTGTAAATTGAGGGAATGACTACTACCAGTTGCTTTTGTCCCCAGTTTATACACCAAAAAAGCCACGGAGAGTGAAAATTCACTTCCCGTGGCCAGTTGAACCGGATGCTGCCTATTCTATTTGCTCTGCTCGGAGAACTGAAGTTCGAGCATCGCCTTGACGTCCTTGCTGACAAGTACACCGCCAGTTTCAAGCTGCTGGTTCCATGTCAGGCCGAAGTCTTCACGATTGATTGTAAACTCAGTTTCAAAGCCATGCACTTCCTGCCCCCAAGGGTTTGTGCCCTTGCCATTGTACTGCAGGTCGATGCTCATCTCCTTGGTGATGCCATTGATTGTTGCATTGCCGTCGACGGTCACTGTATCCCCATTTTTCGTAACGTTGCTTGATTTGAAGATGATTTTGGGATTCTTCTCAACGTTGAAGAAATCTTCTGATTTCAAGTGCGCATCACGATCTGCATTTTTTGTGCTGATGCTCTCTACGTCTATTTCTGCATACACTTCAGCATTCTCGAATGTTTCCAGCTTATCTGTGTCCACTTCAAATATAAATGATTCGAAGTACCCTTTCACTTTTGAAACCATCATATGTTTAACTTGAAAGCCGACTTCGGAGTGCGCTGGATCTGATACGAATTTTGTCATTGTAATCCCTCCAGAAAATATTATCTCTAATTAAAGACAATTCAATATTACAATACTTACTTACTTTTAGCAAGTTATTTATACTTTATTTATAAAAATGGTTATAGTCAATCTTACTGCTTCACTTGACAGAAAATTCTTTATCCTTTAGAGTACTCACTAATATAATAATTACAACTCTTATCCAGAGAGGTGGAGGGACTGGCCCGATGAAACCTCAGCAACGTACATGAAGTGTCGTGCTAAATCCAGAGAGCCATGCTCGCAGATGAGATAAACGGGTGTTCATCCCCAATTTATCTTAACCGGATAAGTTGGGGATTTATTATATTAAAATTTGAAAATGAGGGATTAAAATGACAAAAACTACAGTGCAGGCACCATTCAAAGCGGATCATGTGGGCAGTCTTCTGCGGCCTGACAGCATCCACCAGGCGAGAAAGGACTACGCCCAGGATAAGATATCCTATGCAGAACTGAGGGAGATTGAAACAGAAGAGATCAAGCGTGTTGTCGACAAGCAGATCGAGGTGGGACTCAAAGCAGTTACAGATGGAGAGTTCAGACGCCGCTTCTGGCACACTGATTTCCTGGAGCACCTGGATGGTGTGGAAGGCTACATACCGGACCACGGCTACCAGTTCGACGGCATTGAAACGGAAAGATACAACATCCGAGTAACCGGCAAAGTATCTTTCAACCCTGACCATCCCCACGTGGCCGACTTCAAGGAATTCAAGGAGATCGTCGGTGATCGTGCAGTAGCCAAACAGACCATTCCGAGCCCGAACCAGCTGTTCAATGCGGGTGTTAGAAACCTCGATATCTATCCTGACGTCGAGGAATATGCGGATGATGTCATCAAAGCCTATCAGGATGCCATACAGGCCTTCTACGATGCCGGCTGCCGATATCTCCAGCTGGATGATGTGTATATCGCCGGCCTCAGTGCCCCTGAAGTTCCGTTCAATGACAGCGGCTACGACAGGGAGACGCTGATCGACCTCGCATTGAGAGTCGCCAATGGTGCACTTGAGAAGAAGCCGGATGACCTTGTAGTGACGACTCACTTGTGCCGTGGAAACTACAGATCCAAGTGGGCATTTGAAGGCAGCTATGCCAAAATTGCTCCTGTGCTGTTCGCCAAAGAGCAGGTGGACGGTTTCTTCCTCGAGTATGATGATGACCGTTCCGGAGATTTTGAACCATTGGCGCATATCCCTGAGAATGGCCCCCAGGTTGTTCTCGGCCTGTTCACTTCCAAGCATGGTGAACTGGAAAATGCTGATGTTATCAAGGAACGTGTCGAGGAAGCCAGACAATACGTATCAAAAGACCAGATCTGCCTGAGCCCTCAATGTGGATTTGCCTCCACACACCATGGTAATGAGCTCACAGAGGAAGCACAGTGGGCAAAATTGAAGTATATCGTTTCTCTTTCCGACGAGCTGTTGAGTGAATAAAAATAGGAAGCACCTTTCGGTGCTTCCTATTTTTACGCTTTTATGTGGTACGCAGCAAGAAATTCAGTAATCTTTCGGTTCATATCCTGAAGGTTTTCCCGATGCATGAAAGTATGACCTTCATTGCCATAGGCTGTAAAAGTTACATCCTGCCCGCTTTCTGTCATGGCGTCCGCCATCTGCACGGATTCAGTATATGGCACACGTGAATCATGATGACTATGGAATATCATCAGAGGGGCAGTGATTGCCCTGCTTCTGGAAAGCGGAGAGATATCATCCAGAAACGCACCATGCGCCTCTATGGAACCATACTCGGCTGCTCTCAGGCTGCGTCTCCATGGGGGCGTATGCCGAAAGAATGTCCTTAAATGCGATATGCCGACAATATCCACTGCAGCAGTCCACAGATCCGGATGATGCGTGACCAGCAGCAGTGTCATCAGACCACCGTAGCTTCTGCCCATTACACTGATATTCCAATCATCTGCATACCCTGCTTCAATCAGATGCTGTCTCAATTCCACGATATCCTGCATCGCAGCAAGCCGCTTCTCCTTATCATCCGCTTCAAGATAGGCGCGTCCGTATCCCATACTGCCGCGTATATTCGGTACAGCCACAGAGAGACCGGCCCTGTTCAGGCGATGGTAGAGTGCATTGAATTCCGGTCTGGCCTGTGATTCCGGTCCGCCGTGGATATGGATGACAGCCCCTCCAGCCGAGCTTGCTTCGTAGATGAAATATGGAATCTCCAATCCATCGAACGACGGATAGCCTGCCATGCGCCACGCTACTTTTTCAGCTTTCCCATTATCGGCAATCACTTCAGAATTCTTCCGGGTGAGGTGATAACGGTGGATCAGGTGGGGCTGATCCACGGAGGAATAGATCAAAAAGACATTATCACCCTCCCCAACAGCCATTGAATGGACTACACCTTCCTTTTCAAAAGGCAGTTCGGCCACTTCCCATGTTGCGAGATCCAAGGTGTACAGCGAAGAGCAGCCATTTTCATTGCATGACAGCAACGCTCTGCGATTGTCTTCAAACAATTTGAAATGCTCGATATCCCAATGGAAGCTGGTCCGTTTCTCATATGTACCATTCTCGAGATCGACTTCGTATATATTTTTAAAACCGTCGGCCAGGTCACTGAGGCATAGGCATGTATTCCGGACAAACTTGAAATTTGCATACCTCGCCTGTGGAAATTGGAGTGTCTTCACTTTCCCCGTCTCCGCGTCAAAAATTATCAACGTCTGATCGACATTATTCACATCCGTCGACATCAGGAACCGTCCACGTGACAGTTCATGGATGAAATGGACGGGAGCGTCGAAAGTGCGAATAATATCAACAGCACCCGCTTCATCGATTGTGCATAATTCGAAAGCCGAGGATTCATGATGGTTGCGGATGACTGTATACGTATGCTTCTCTTTATCGTACATGCCAAAATAATGAAAATAATCCGGCTGATCGGTCAACATCGTCAGGTCTTTGCCATCGAATGCATGATACTGGTTTCTTTCATTGCCATGATAGTCGATTGCAACTGTAATATGGCCCCCCTCAATCCAGAAGTTCTTTACATTCTGATCAGATCCGGTGAGCCTTTGCTTCTGTCCGCCATCAATATTCATTTTCCATAACTGCTGCGTGCCACTCTCACTGCTGATGAAATAAAGGCTTTGTTCTTCGCTATGATATTTGAGATTCATATATTTGATGTAGTCCTTCAATTCGTATCTCCCCCTTAGCCACTACTTTACCATTTCCGACGCATTATTACGTGACTTTTCAGTCAATTTAAGGAGATAATATGATTAAACGATAACGAGGGGATGAAGCTTAATGAAGGTGAAGACCATAAGTGCCATGACGGAGAAAGGCCTTGATAAGAAAGTGAACGAATTTCTATATGAGAACATCAGATAGAAATCATCGATATCAAGTTCTCATATGGCAGCACACTTGCTGTGCTGATCATCTATAGGCAATAATAAAAGAGCCCTCCACTTCGATTGAAGCAGGGGGCTCTCGCCTTTATATATGAAGTCTTCTGCTCAACTGGGTCCATAGGGTCTGATGGGCAAACACACCAAAAAACACAATCAGCATGAAGGCATACAGACTGGCGACTGCACTCGGCCAGATAACTGTAGCATGACCCGAGAAATACAGTGCGGCCGGCAGAAAGCTCAGTGCAATCATCAGGATGGAACTGATATACCCCTTCCACTTAAGACGCTTCGTCAGGATTGAGAGTGTCACCATCACGAGACCGGCAACGATGAGGAAAGGGACTGCATAGTTGATCGACCACCTGAGGAAGCCCGACTGTGAATCGATAAGCAGGAGCAGCAGCGTCAGACTCGCAACCTGGCCGACAATCTTGCTGCCAAGATGGGATTTCGACAGAATCGTATGATTCAATGAAATCACTGCATAGGCAACAGAACCCATGACATAGAATACCCATAGAAAATGCGGCATGATGATCAGATTGATGAATATGCATGCCAGTATGATGGAAAGACCTGCAAATACCGCAATTCTCGGTGCCTTTCTTTTGCCCAATGACTGCCTGTCATAAGCCGGATATGTTCTATTCTCCATCTTGGAATCGATGGATGCCAACTGCTGGCTGCATAGCGGACATATATTATGCTTCGTATTGATAGTGCACTGTTCACAATGGTTCATTGCTGTTCCCCCACTCATTGGAATTGATCTCTATTTCAAGGCCGGTCAACCGTTTCAATTCTATGAAAAAATCCCTTACAATATCCGTTTCCGCTATCGACAGTGTAAACGTAATTGTCATGCGGCCATTAATCGTTCCGGCCGCACAGCTGATTGGACTTCTGCTTGTTGGATACAGGGCAATATCCATGCGTTCAACGTACGCTTCCATGGACTTCGGTAATTTTACGTTCCCCATGTTCGATAGCGTCATCGACTTTGTCCGCTCACCGATGTGATTGAATCCATACCTCATTGCAGGATATTTGAGAAATATTGGTATGATGCGTGTCATCATCCCTCTCTGCAGCTGGAAATGGTGGTTGATCCCCTTCTGCAGGCTTTCCTTGGCAGTACGGGATACGAGCTTCATTGCAACTTCATCAAGTATCTCTTCGAAATTTGTGTCATCTTCCACTTTAACACCTATATTGGCTACCGCAAAGAAGTTTCTCATCGTCCTTGATGGGAACTGACGTCTCAGATTGACAGGCAGCGCGACTGCTATCGGTTCATGCCCCGTATGCTGGTTGCTGATGACCTTGATCAGAAGCGCTGTCAGAAACGCAGTGAGTGTCGTGCTGTGACCTTTTGCGTGACGGTTCAGAGCATTTCCATCCATTATACCATGGATGACACTGATACCTGCAGTATCAAGTGCTGTACCTGTAATCTGATAGGCAGGATCTTCTTTCATTCTGATCGACTTTCTATCATTCTTATAAGCATACTTTTCGAAGCTGTCTTCGATTTCTTCTGTACCTGGTAGATCCTGTGGCAGAAGTATCATATTATCATGATGAATATTTTTCCTTTTGAGAAGCAGATACTGGTAGACAAGCGTCTTCAGAAATTCCATCGCACCACTGCCATCCGTAAGGGAGTGGAAAACTTCAAAAGATATTCTGTTGTTATAGTATATGACACGGATCAAGTATCCGCTACTGGTTTTTAGATTAATGGGGGCACAGGGGTAGGTCTCCTCTTCCTGCACCATGAGCTTCTGATCATTCTTCTCAAGATAATCCCAGAACAGCCCTTTCCTCAGTGAAACAGTCAATGTTGGAAAACGGCGGACAATCTGATCCAATGCTTGCTGAAGCACCTCTCGATCTATTCTTTCCGTCAAAATCATAGAGACTCTGAAAACAAAGGAATTTTCCGCGTTTGATAACGCATGAAAAATCTTTCCTGTATTATCAATCTTATACCACTGATCTGACATGCAGCATTCCTTCCTCTCTATGGCCTTCATGCCAGTATGACATATTTGGAAGTGTAATGCTTGTATCAGGTGATCACTCAGAAGCGTCTATCGCCTTTGAAGTATTTCCTTGACCAGTAATGCAACGTTCTTCGGTTTTTCTTTAGTATTCGTATTATCTCCTCCTTCTTGTTTCAAGTCGCAAAAAAAGACGGTCAGGATGAAATGTTTCATCCTGACCGCCATCGGCAATTTTAGATATACCATTTATATTTAATAGAAGACTTCTAATACCACCGGTCGGGTTTGAACCGACACTCCCACAAAGGGAACTGGATTTTGAGTCCAGCGCGTCTGCCAATTCCGCCACGGTGGCCCAGTATTAACAAATTTATGGAGCGGAAGATAGGATTTGAACCTATGTCTTGCTTCAGGTAGAAGCCTGTTCTGAACACTAAACTACTTCCGCAATCTAACTAATGGAGGCGCCAACCGGATTTGAACCGGTGATAGAGGATTTGCAGTCCTCGGCCTTACCACTTGGCTATGGCGCCTTGAAGCTGGGCTAGCAGGATTCGAACCTGCGCATGACGGTACCAAAAACCGTTGCCTTACCGCTTGGCGATAGCCCAATAATGGGGCGGCTGATGGGGATCGAACCCACGCATGCCGGAACCACAATCCGGTGTGTTAACCACTTCACCACAACCGCCATCTTGGCAGGGGTAGTAGGAATTGAACCCACATCAAAGGTTTTGGAGACCTCTATTCTACCATTGAACTATACCCCTATAAGTGGAGGGGGGCAGATTCGAACTGCCGAACCCGAAGGAGCGGATTTACAGTCCGCCGCGTTTAGCCACTTCGCTACCCCTCCATGATACACTGAAAAAATGGTGCCGGCCAGAGGAATCGAACCCCCAACCTACTGATTACAAGTCAGTTGCTCTGCCAATTGAGCTAGACCGGCAACACAAATGGTGGTTCAGGACGGAATCGAACCGCCGACACTGTGAGCTTCAATCACATGCTCTACCGACTGAGCTACTGAACCACTGCTTATTAGAATGGCGGTCCCGACGGGAATCGAACCCGCGATCTCCTGCGTGACAGGCAGGCATGTTAACCGCTACACCACGGGACCACATATAAATAAAAAAAGAAAATTGCGGGAGGTGGATTTGAACCACCGACCTCCGGGTTATGAGCCCGACGAGCTTCCAGACTGCTCTATCCCGCGATAATAATAATAAAAATGGCGGAGGAAGAGGGATTCGAACCCCCGCGAGCCGTTAAGCCCCTGTCGGTTTTCAAGACCGGTCCCTTCAGCCAGACTTGGGTATTCCTCCGTATGATATACAATTAAAGCATGGTGGACCTTGCAGGACTCGAACCTGCGACCCAACGGTTATGAGCCGTTTGCTCTGACCAACTGAGCTAAAGGTCCAATAATGGCGGTGGAGGGGATCGAACCCCCGACCTCACGGGTATGAACCGTACGCTCTAGCCAGCTGAGCTACGCCGCCATGAAAATTATATTGAGTAAAATGGTGGAGACTAGCGGGATCGAACCGCTGACCTCCTGCGTGCAAAGCAGGCGCTCTCCCAGCTGAGCTAAGCCCCCATTTTATGATAAAAGAAATTCCGATGCGGGTGAAGGGAGTCGAACCCCCACGCCCGAAGGCGCTAGATCCTAAATCTAGTGCGTCTGCCAGTTCCGCCACACCCGCATATTTCTTATGAGTCGGGAAGACAGGATTCGAACCTGCGACCCCTTGGTCCCAAACCAAGTGCTCTACCAAGCTGAGCTACTTCCCGTGATTATTAAAGCGCGCCCGAGAGGAGTCGAACCCCTAACCTCTTGATCCGTAGTCAAACGCTCTATCCAATTGAGCTACGGGCGCATCATATAAGGTTTTAAACTGGTGCCGAGGACCGGAATCGAACCGGTACGGTAATTACTTACCGCAGGATTTTAAGTCCTGTGCGTCTGCCAGTTCCGCCACCCCGGCGTAATAATGGAGCGGAAGACGGGATTCGAACCCGCGACCCCCACCTTGGCAAGGTGATGTTCTACCACTGAACTACTTCCGCGAATGGTGCGGGTGAAGGGAGTCGAACCCCCACGCCCGAAGGCGCTAGATCCTAAATCTAGTGCGTCTGCCAGTTCCGCCACACCCGCATATGTGAGCCATAGAGGATTCGAACCTCTGACCCTCTGATTAAAAGTCAGATGCTCTACCAACTGAGCTAATGGCTCATATACATATAATGATTAAATGGTGCCGGCCAGAGGAATCGAACCCCCAACCTACTGATTACAAGTCAGTTGCTCTGCCAATTGAGCTAGACCGGCGAATGAATGGTGGAGAATGACGGGTTCGAACCGCCGACCCTCTGCTTGTAAGGCAGATGCTCTCCCAGCTGAGCTAATTCTCCAAAGATTAATATTAAAATGTATACTGCCCGGCGGCGTCCTACTCTCACGGGACGTCAGTCCAACTACCATCGGCGCTGGAGAGCTTAACTGCTGTGTTCGGCATGGGAACAGGTGGGGCCTCTCCGCCATCGCCACCGGACAATATGAAACTGAAAGTACATCGGTAGCGCCGCCAATGCGGCGTACTGACCTGCTAAATGCTGAAGCATCAAGCAGCTCATGCACATTCAAAACCGGATAGAAACAATGCGCTGCGCAGAAAACCAAACACGGTTTTCATTTATTTGAATAAGTCATCGATCGATTAGTATTCGTCCGCTGAATGTGTCGCCACACTTGCACGCCGAACC
>NZ_VMSJ01000020.1 GCF_007713705.1 Salinicoccus cyprini
CTGTTCTGCAGTAGACGTTGTTCACGAGTCGTCTCAACACAACCGCTATGTGTCTCCTGGTGGCTATATGCGTCTAGGCTTCTTCTTCTTTGCGGAGAGGAAGTTAGTTGACGATAGTCTTGATGATCGTGGTTCGGTTTCGGCCGAGCCAAGGCGCCAAAAACACATAAGCACCTTTTCATATTTGAATCAGTACACTGATTGCCAAAAGTCTTCACGGACATGCGGTGATTTGTTGTTGAGATTTGCATCTCGATAATACGTACTAGCTTCAGCGATGGATCGGTTGCATCGAGTATCGATGAAGAACGCAGCTTGCTGCGTTACTTACCACGAATTGCAGACGCTTAGAGTGGTGAAATTTCGAACGCATAGCACCAACTGGGCCTCCAGTTGGTACGTCTGGTTCAGGGTTGTTTAACTCAATGCCTTAGGCTTCTCTTCGGAGAGTCTTCGGCTTGTCGGGCAACATTAGTGAGCTGAGATTCGCGTCTCGGCATACTGATCTTGTCCTAGTCCAGAAGCATCACAAGTCAAGACAGAGCTTCACCGTTCTGTCTTGTAAT
>NZ_VMSJ01000021.1 GCF_007713705.1 Salinicoccus cyprini
GCACGAGATTGAGCGATAACAGGTCTGTGATGCCCTTAGATGTCCGGGGCTGCACGCGTGCTACACTGGTGGAGTCAGCGGGTTTTTCCTATGCCGAAAGGTATCGGTAAACCGTTGAAATTCTTCCATGTCCGGGATAGGGTATTGTAATTATTGCCCTTAAACGAGGAATGCCTAGTAAGTGTGAGTCATCAGCTCACGTTGATTACGTCCCTGCCCTTTGTACACACCGCCCGTCGCTATCCGGGACTGAACTGATTCGAGAAGAGTGGGGACTGTCGCTTCGAGGTTTAACGACTTCGTTGTTGCGGAAACCATTTTTATCGCATTGGTTTGAACCGGGTAAAAGTCGTAACAAGGTAGCTGTAGGTGAACCTGCAGCTGGATCATCGCCGTGCCTCTGTGCCCGTGATATCCACAAACCTTAAGATGCTCGACTGGCTTCACGGTCAGTTGAGTGTCGAAATGTCAACGTTCCAGTTGAGATGCCACAACAACTGGCAAGAGTAGTGACTGTCCGACCCATGGAACGTGGCAGTTATTCCAAAACTACTTTTGTGT
>NZ_VMSJ01000022.1 GCF_007713705.1 Salinicoccus cyprini
AATCGGATTGATCACCAGAAATAGCAAGATGGCGCTTTTATACCACTGTGGTGCATTGCCCAAGAAGTTCTTGGCGAATGCCTGCCCTAGGCTTATTGGCATGATAATGGGTCTCAACTTTGTTGTTAGGATCTGCTTCTATGCAGTCAAGGATGATTCGACCTGTGCCTCCGGATGTTGGCCTTTATCTGTCTGATTCCTCGTGATTTTAATCAAAAAGCGTGACGATTATAAATGATAGCCGATGGATCTCTGCCCATCTGTCTGTTTTATAACCACCTTGTCGGGTTTGGCTGGCTCCCTCGTGGCGATTAGATACATATTCCCAACACTATATTTGCCATATGTGAGCAGAGGACTGACCTTATGCTTGCCAGCCATCATCGCTTTGATATCATTCGTCAGCCTTTTTACGCATTACAACAGAGTCAATTCATGGTTATAAAAGCGCAGAGCCCAGCTGGGTTTGCCGAGGAATACATCATCAAGTCCATCTGGAACAATCGCTTTCCTCCCGGATCTATTCTGCCCGCCGAGCGTGAATTATCCGAGTTGATC
>NZ_VMSJ01000023.1 GCF_007713705.1 Salinicoccus cyprini
GAAAGAACAAATGACTACCCGGCGTTCAATGATGAATTCGGCCACCTGGAAGGCGACACCATCGTTGGTGTCCGTCACAAGAGTGCCGTCATTACGCTGGTCGAACGCCTCTCAAAAGCCATCATCACCCTGAAACCCGAAGGCCGGACGGCGCAGGATATCGAGGTTGCCATCAATACATGGTGTCAAAAGATGCCCAGAAACCTATTCAAATCGATCACTTTCGACTGTGGTAAGGAATTCTCCAACTGGCAATCGATGAGCAATCAGAATGACCTGTCCGTCTACTTTGCCGATCCGGGGACACCATCCCAGCGGGGATTGAACGAACATTCCAACGGCCTGCTCAGAAAGGATGGACTGCCCAAAGACATGGATTTCAACACGGTCGACCAGACTTTTATCTCATCGGTTGCCGCCAGGAGAAACCATATCCAAGAAAATCATTAAACTACCACACACCACTGGAAGTCTTTTTGAGTTACATGGGTGACAAGCAACTGTCTAGCTTATTTTGACAAACGAAA
>NZ_VMSJ01000024.1 GCF_007713705.1 Salinicoccus cyprini
GAGTGTACCGGAATACTCCGGTACAACGCGTGTTTGTTTGAACTCTTTCGGTTCTCGGTTTTCTACGCTTGATTTTCGGTTAAAAATCATTTTTCGCATTGTTTCTATACGGTTTTCAATGTACATGTTTTAAATAATAATGGTGGAGACTAGCGGGATCGAACCGCTGACCTCCTGCGTGCAAAGCAGGCGCTCTCCCAGCTGAGCTAAGCCCCCATATTGAGAATTATAATGGTGGGCCTAAGTGGACTCGAACCACCGACCTCACGCTTATCAGGCGTGCGCTCTAACCAGCTGAGCTATAGGCCCATTATATTTCCAGATATAGATTATACTATTGTGAATGATAATTTCAAGCATTAATTTTACACTTTGAAACGAAATTAGAACATTCAAAACTGAATACAATATGTCAGACGCCATTCCATCCATCCGAAGATGTTCCGTTATATCCTTAGAAAGGAGGTGATCCAGCCGCACCTTCCGATACGGCTACCTTGTTACGACTTCACCCCA
>NZ_VMSJ01000002.1 GCF_007713705.1 Salinicoccus cyprini
GGCCATCCCTTTATCGGAATTAAACATTGACATATTGTCATTCAGTTTTCAATGTTCTGTTTTGACTGCTTTACTATTATAGCATGTTCATCTCAGCGATGCAACACTTTTTTCAAATCTCTTTAACGTAATAGTAACGTTTGTTGTGTCGGCTTCATGTTTCGTCCGACAAGAGATAACTATACAGGGTTTGCCCGATTAATGCAACACCTTTTTTAAATCTTTTTAACATGATAGTAACGTTTGTTGTATCGGCTTTATGTTTCGTCCGACAAGAAATAACTATACAGGGTTTGCCTAATGAATGCAAGGGTTTTTTTAAAAAAAGTTAACCCGGGCCATTTTTTATTAAATGGCCCGGGTTCTTTATAGTTCTGTACGGTACTCTATTGCCTTTGATAGCGTCACTTCATCCGCGTATTCCAGGTCCCCGCCGACCGGCAGGCCGTGGGCGAGACGCGTCGTCTTGATGCCGATCGGTTTGACCAGCCGGGAAATGTACATTGCTGTCGATTCCCCTTCAATGTTTGGATTGGTCGCCAATATGATCTCTTTGATCTGGTCATCCTTGAGTCTTTCAATCAATGAAGCAACGTTGATGTCTTCAGGTCCAATGCCATCCATCGGACTGATGGCGCCATGAAGTACATGATACAGTCCACCATACTCACGCATCTTCTCCATTGCGATGACATCCTTTGTATCCTGGACGACACAGACAATGGAACGATCCCTGTTCTTATCCTGGCATATATAGCATGGATCTATATCTGTAATATGTCCGCATACTGAGCAGAATTGCAAATCTCTTTTAACTTCCATCAGGCTGCGTGAAAAATTGACGACATCGTCCTCTTTCATGTTAAGTACATAAAATGCCAGGCGCTGGGCAGTCTTCGGCCCAATGCCCGGCAATTTCATGAAGCTGTCGATCAGCTTTGATATCGGTTCGGGATAATGCATTCTACATCATTCCCGGGATATTCATACCTTTAGTATGCTGACCGAGACGTTCGCTTGTCAGTTCATCCGCTTTGTTCATTGCTTCATTAGTCGCTGCAACAATCAGATCCTGGAGCATTTCTACATCGTCAGGATCCACCACTTCTTCCTGGATTTCCACGTCGAGTACTTCCTTATGTCCGGAAACGGTCACTTTGACCATGCCGCCGCCAGCTGTGCCTTCGACTTTCTCGTCTTTCAGTTTTTCCTGCTCTTCCTGCATCTTCTTCTGCATCTTCTGCATCTGTTTCATCATGCCCTGCATATTGTTCATTCCACCACGCATATATATTCTCCTCCAAGTCAATTTTCTTTTTTCTTCTATATAGTATATCTGAAATAACTTCTTTAATAAACCGATATTATGAGCGTGTTTCTACAACGTCACTCCCGAATATCTCCTTGGCGACATCAGAAGGCTTCTTTTCATCACCTTCCGACTGCTTCTGCTTGCTCGCCTTCTTCTCCTGGATGTAGTCGTGCCTTACCTGCAGCCAGCTGGAGTCGGGAACACCGACTACAACCACTTCCTTCCCTATAATGGAAGGAATGACCGCTTCAAGTTCCTGACGTTTCTTTTCATCCTTATTGATAAGGTCACTGTGGACATCACTTTTGAACTTGAGCAGTACATGCGTATCGCTGGCGGCCACCGGCTCGGAATCCTTGATCAGTGAGCGCAGTGCCTGCAGTCCCTTTTCTTCAACGTGCTGGTAGACTTTCGGCCAGTCATCTTTCAGCTTTACCAGATCTTCCTTGTTGGCATGATCCAGTACTTTCTCAATCTGCCTCAGAGAAAAACCTTTTGAAGACTGGCTCGCCGACCGGGTCTGGGGCTCTGTTACGGGAGCTGCTGATACTTGCGGCTGGCTGGAGAACTTCTTATCGAGCTCGGCAAGCTTCTGCTCGATATGCGACAGATCCATCGCTTGCGGCTCAATGGAACGATCATTATTGTTGAGTATCTGGATCAGTTTGACTATGACAACCTCGAGGTGCACACTCGTATTGACTGAAAAACGCATCATGACCATGGCATCATTCAGTACATCGATCATTTCATAGAGCACTTTGTCTTCCGTATGTGCAAATGCGATGTCATCCTCTATTTCTCCTGCATGCTTCATCAGAATGATATCCCTGATATAGTATACGAGCTCGTGGATCAGTCTCGTCGGATCCTTACCTTCCTCGATGAACTGATGGTACTTCATGAACGCTTCCCTGGAGTCCCTGTGGTCAATCAGTTTCAGCCATTCATTCAGTTCCTCCGAACGAATGCCGCCTGTAATCATGACTGCATCTTCAAGAGTGATGATATCATTGCTGTAGGCGATGACCTGGTCCATGATGCTCAGCGCATCACGCATTCCGCCTTCTGAAGTCCTCGCAATGTACTCGATGGCATCCTTATCGTATTCCAAAGACTCGCTCTGGGCTACATATTCGAGCCTGCTGACAATCTCATTCAGCTCAATCGCTTTGAAATCGAAGCGCTGGCACCTCGAGATGATGGTTGCAGGAATCTTATGCGGTTCCGTCGTCGCCAATATGAAGATGGCGTGGCCGGGTGGCTCTTCCAATGTTTTGAGCAGCGCATTGAAAGCACCCGTAGTCAGCATATGGACCTCATCGATGATATAGACCTTGTATCTGGCTTCCGAAGGTGCATATTTCACCTTTTCGCGTATATTCCTGATTTCATCGACACCATTATTGCTGGCAGCATCGATTTCAATCACATCATTGGCACTGCCATCGGTGATGCTCATGCATATATCACATTCATTGCAAGGTTCACCACCGGAACCAAAACGGCAATTGAGCGCCTTGGCAAAGATTTTCGCTATACTCGTCTTCCCTGTCCCTCTGGGTCCGCTGAACAGATAGGCATGGGATTCCTTATCTCTGACGATTGCGTTTCTTAGAGTTTTAGTAACATGTTTCTGCCCCACCACATCTTCAAATGTCTGGGGCCGGAACGCCCGGTATAATGCTTGATATTCCATCCAGCGGCACCTCCATAGTGAGTCATTTCTGCTATTGATTATACCATATATATGTGATCCGCCCTAATTCAGAGCAATAAAAAAATGACTGTATCCAAAGATACAGTCATTCATTATGTAACCGTGCACCGCTTCTTTGAACATTCGGCACAAGCGTTACTTGATCCACCAGCTCAACTCCGGCTGTCCTACGGCACATAGAATGGGCCACTTAATGCTGCTTCCTTCCGGACCTGACATGATTCGTGACGTTCTATTGCATAGGACCGGAATCTCAACACCGGTGAGATCAAGGCAGTCCTCACACGGAATATCCTCAGAAGCGGAATTCAGTCCTGCTGGAGCGGATTGCAGGTACAGGGCACCGCTACCTCCCCACTTAGCACGGCATATTTTATAATATCAAAATCCGTCAGCCAATGCAAGATTTAATGCGCTATCCCCCTTGAAAACGCCTTGAGAAGTCGACAAACTTGAATTCATTGGCAAGATGTTTTGAGATGTTGTACTGGAACGGGCGGGCATCAGTCAGATGGACGACTGAACGTACCGTTGCCGTATATGGCGGTATGACGTTGCCGAACAGCTCAAGATCCTTTTCATTCATCGGATCAAAAGTGATTTCCTTGTGAGAGTAGGCAATCGTCAGACCAAGGCGTTTTTCTATATATTCATAGATTGAATCGCCGGCAATCCGCGTGTTCAACCCCGGCATCATTTCGACAATGAAGTAATCTGTATCCACAATATGCGTCTTGCCTTCGAACTGTCTCTGACGGATTAAACGCCATACCCTGTCATCAGCTTCCAGCTTCAGCGCCTCAAGCACTTTCGGGAATTCCGCAGCAGGATACTGGACGAGTTCCACGACCTTTGTCGTGTACTGCTTTGTTTTCAGCTGCTGGATCTCCTTGAAACTCGTCAGATGGGACACCGTAAAATCCATCGAAGGATTATAGATGACAACTGAGCCTTTTCCTTTCATCTTCTGGATGTAGCCATTTTCCTGTAGGAGGTTCAAGGCCTTTCTGACTGTTTCCCGGGAAACATCGAACGTGCTGACCAGCGTATGTTCAGAAGGCAGTACGTCCCCTCTTCCATAGTTGCCTTCCGAAATATCACTCGATAGCACTTGATAGATATGATTATATTTGTTCAGATTCATCGCGCTCACCTTATTATCCTCGAAGATGTATTAAAATCAAATACATCATAACTTTTTTTATTCGCCTTGTCCATATACCATCAGCGCTTCATAAGGTCTGAGCACATCTTTTCTGTCATCATAATTGGATAGAAGGATTTCTCCTTCCACGCTGATATTTTCCGGATAAGGCACTTCCTTGTTTCTGAAGTTTGCAATGACCATGATACTTTCATCTTCATGGATACGTGTATAGATGAAAAGATTTTCATCATCCATCAAATACGGTTCCACGCTGCCGTATGTCAGTACGTCGAGTTCGTGTCTGAGTCTGATCAGTTTCTGATACGTATAGAAAATGGAATGCTCATCTTCAAGCGCGTGGGTTACGTTGATCTTCTGATATCTATCGGAGACTTCAATCCACGGCTCGCCTTCAGTAAAGCCAGCATGCAGAGAATCATCCCACTGCATCGGCGTTCTTGAATTATCCCTCGACTTTGTTGCCAATATATCCATGATGTGGCTGGCATCCATTCCTTTATCTCTTAAAATGGAGTACGCATTCAAACTCTCCACATCCCGATACTGGTCGATACGCTTGAACGCTGGATTCGTCATGCCGATTTCTTCACCCTGATAGATGTAAGGTGTACCTTTCAGTCCATGCAGCGCAATGGCAAGCATCTTCCCACTCAACACCCGGTTCTCTTCAGTTTCGTCATTACCGAACCTCGACACCACACGTGGCTGATCGTGATTGCACCAGAATATTGCATTCCAGCCGCCCCCTTCGTCCATTGCCACCTGCCATTCCATCAGTATCCTTTTCAGTTCAAGGAAGTCGAAATTGGCCAGCGCCCACTTTTCTCCGCCAGGATAGTCGACCTTCAGATGATGGAAGTTGAAAACCGAGTTCAGTTCATTCCGTTCGGGATCTGTGTATTTCAGACAATGGTCTATGGTGGTCGACGACATTTCCCCGACCGTCATTATATCCTTATCGCCGAAAGTGTTCCGGTTGAGTTCATTGAGATATTCGTGGACTTTCGGTCCATCTGTATAGAATTCCTTCCCTGGTCCATCGGAATCCACGAACTCGCCCTTTGATATGAGATTGACTACATCGAAGCGGAACCCGTCCACTCCAAAATCGATCCAGTAGTTGATCATGTCGTAAATATCGCGCCGCAGATCTTCATTTTCCCAATTCAGGTCTGCCTGCGTGATATCGAAGAGGCGGAGGTAGTACTGGTTCGTCTGTTTATCGTAGTTCCAGGCGTTGCCTCCAAATTTGGATTCCCAGTTTGTCGGCGGCTGATCGTAAGTGCCATCCTTCCATATATAGTAGTCTCTATACTTGTTGTCTTTGGATTTTTTCGATTCGATAAACCACTGGTGTTCTGTAGAGGTATGATTGATGACGATATCCATCATGATCCGAATCCCTTTTTCATGCGCTTTCCCAAGAAGTTCCTTAAGATCCTCCTTGCTGCCGAACTGCGGATTCACTTCATAGTAGTCGCTGATATCATATCCATTGTCATTCATCGGCGATTCATATACAGGCGTCAGCCATAAATAGTCCACGCCAAGCTTGCTGAAATAATCCAATTTCTCGATAATGCCTCTGATATCTCCCTCTCCGCTTCCTGTCGTATCGTTGAAGGATTTGGGATAGATCTGATAGACGACCGATTTTCTCCAGTCCATGGATGCCATTGTTAAAAACTCCTTTATGCTTGATTTACTCTTTTACCATGTCTTTGGTCTTCTCTTTTACAAATCTGGAGAAGATAAGCGTAAGCACAAACGGAACGATGATTGCAATCAGCATGCCGATGGTGAAGAGCAGCCAGAATCCTTCTGTGATCGATATGACACCAGGTACACCCCCGACACCGACACTGGCTGCAGTCAGTCCATTGATCCCAAAAATACCACCGACGATAGCAGTGGTGATGACCGCTGCGATGAATGGATATTTAAGTGGCAAGTTGACACCGAACATTGCCGGCTCAGTAACTCCAAGCCATCCGGAGATGCCTGAAGTCATCGCCAGACCTTCTTCTTTCTTTTTCTTCTGCTGACGGTAGATGACCCAGGCACCGAAAGCCGCTGACCCTTGCGCAATATTGGAAATGGCGAGGATCGGCCACAGGTAGGTGGAGCCTGTCGTACCGATAAGCTGCAGATCGACCGCGAGGAACATGTGATGGAGACCAGTTACAACAAGTGGGGCGTAGAACAGACCGTATACTGCGCCACCGAGCACACCAACCGTTTCGAAAAGCCAGACAATGCTATCGGAGATGATGGTACTGAGGAAGAGTGTGACCGGACCGATCAGTGTATAAGTAAGAATACCGACAACGAGTAATGCAATCGGTGCAACCAGAAGCAGTTTGAACATATCATGGACACGCTGGTTCAGGAAATGCTCCACCTTGGCAAGCAGCCATGTGGCAACAAGCACCGGCAGTACCTGTCCTTGATAGTTCAGCTGTTCAATCTGCAGTCCAAAGAAGTTCCAGGTCGGAATTTCTGCAAGTTCCCCCGCTTCAGCATCGAACAGACCATACTGGCTGGCAAGATCCGGGTGGCAGAGAGCCAGTCCGAGCGCAATACCAAGCAGCGGATTCCCACCAAACACTTTCATGGCTGACCAGCCGATGAGCACCGGCAGGAAGATGAATGGCGCGACCGCAATGAAGTTGATCATGCTCGCGATGCCTTCAATACCAGGGAAGCGGGTGATGATGGAATCATTCTCCCAGAAGAGACCCTGGACAGTGAGCAGGTTGTTGATACCGAGCAGGAGACCTGCTGTCACGATGGCTGGAAGAATGGGAATGAAAATATCACCCAGCATTTTGATGAAGCGCTGAAGCGGGTTCATCTTCTGTGCAGCAGCAGCCTTGACTTCGTCTTTGGTACCGCCACCTTTGCCTGTCTCCTCCTCAAAAATTTTGAATGCATCATTTACAGTTCCTTGGCCGATAACAACCTGAAATTGATTATTTGCTGCAAATGAGCCTTTGACCAGGTCGATGGCATCCAGTTTCTCCTTATCCACTTTGGAATCATCTTCCAATGCAAGTCTTAATCGAGTGACACAGTGCGTTGCTGCATTAATGTTTTCCTTACCGCCTACTGCTTCAATTATCGCTCTCACATCGTCGCGGTTCACTGCCATTCCTTCCACACTCCCTCATGTTTGTTTTATTGACATAATTTTAGCATGTCTAGACAGACGTGTAAAGGCTTTCATAAAGTATAAAAAGACATAAAAAAATGCCGCTTGTATGAGCGGCATCGGGTCTTTGGAAGGAAATATATATCAGTCTGTTCTATTGTACCCCTTAATATATGATTGAAACCCCTTTGTTCAAATCATTTTCTATGAGTTGGAATACTCATAGGCTTTCTCCCCGTGGATGACCACATCGAGTCCATCCAGTTCCTCTTTTTCATCTGTACGCAATGTAACGAAGATGCTGATACCTTTAGCAATTGCATATGTCATGACTGCACTGAAAATGATCGTTGCCGTCACTGCTACAATCTGTGCCAGTACCGGTGCAAAACCGCCGCCAGCAAGGAGACCGTCTGCAACACCCGGATTTACTGCACTCGTCTGAAGGACACCTGTACCGATTGCACCGACGATACCACCGATACCGTGAAGACCGAACGCGTCAAGTGCGTCATCATAGTTCAGCATTACTTTCAGGTTGGTGATGGCGAAGAAACAGATTGCTCCCCCAAGCAATCCAAGTGCCATCGCGCCACCATAAGTGACAAATCCAGCTGCTGGTGTGATTGCAACGAGTCCGGCAAGCATGCCTGAGAGTGTACCGATCAGTGATACTCTGCCTTTGGTGATTCTTTCAACAATGCTCCAGCCTGCAATACCAGCAGTGGAAGCAAGGATTGTATTGGTGAAAGCGCTCATTGCGATGGCATCAAACGTCAATGCACTGCCTGTATTGAATCCGAACCAGCCGAACCATACGAGGATGGCACCAACCATTGTGATGACAAGATTGTGTGGCGGCTTTTTGTTATCCGGCTTTCTTGATCCAAGCATCAGCGCAAGTACAAGTCCTGAAACACCTGAGGAAATATGTACAACTGTTCCTCCGGCGAAATCGATGGCGCCGATGGCGTGGATCCAACCGCCGCCCCATACCCAGTGTGCAACTGGACTATAGACAAGAATGACCCATAATGCCATGAATACCAGGAAAGGACCAAATTTCATACGTTCCGCAACCGATCCTGTCAGGATGGAAACTGCGATTGTACAGAACGTCAGTTGAAACAGCATGTAAAGTGCGAAAGGAATGGTTTCGGAAAATGCAGGGTTCGGCTCAGCGCCTACGCCTGAGAGACCGATGTATGACAGGTCACCGATGAATGGATTACTACCTCCGAAACTGATTGAAAATCCGACAGCCACCCAGGCAAAAGTAACAACAACAATCGCAGCCAGACTATGCATTGATGTGTTCAATACGTTTTTTGACTGTACGAGACCACCGTAGAATAGAGCGAGACCTGGCGTCATGAGCCACACGAGCAAAGTACAAAGAAAAATGAAAACACTGTCCATAATTTATCCCTCCAAATTTAAGTATGGACACAGTATAACCGCATTTTTCGAATATTCAAAATCTATGTAAAAAAGCCTGACATCACATGTCAGACTTTCTTACATTGCTCATTATCTATCTGTTTCTGAGAGCACGTATCATGAAAATCAATAGTCCAAAAAATAGAAGGGCGCTGCCTATGACAATCAGCATCATATTCATACTGCTGTCATCTACATTCTGATCTGCCGATACACGTTCATCAGGGGCGATCGTCTCGATACTTTCTTCTGTTTCCTCTTCCGATTCTTCAGGAATGGCAGAAAGATCAAAAGTAATCCCTTTCTTGCTTTTGTCCTCGAGCGTCAGAGTACGACTGTTTTCCTCAAGTTCATATCCGTCAGGCACACCACTCTCAATCGTGTAGTCACCCGCAGGCACTTCCGTAAATGAAAATTGGCCTTCAGCATCCGTCATCACTTCCGCTTCCATCCCGCCTGTCAATGAAACTGCAACACCCTCCATGCCTTCGCCTTCCGATACCACTTCACCTTCAATGGAAAACTCCGTCACTTCCATCTGGTTGATGCTCACATCTACCGGCTCCTGGACCGGTTCAGGTTCGGGTTCAACAGAAGGTTCAATGGAAGGCTCTTCAGTCGGCACAACGATCGGCTGTTCAGTCACTTCTTCAGTATACTGTTCGACTGTCTGTTCAAACGTCTCTTCAGTGGATGGTTCAGGCTGCTGATAGGACTGGTAAGGTTCTTCCGTCCACTCTTCAGAGTATTCCTGTGTGTATTCCTCTGTTGTGTACTCCTCTACCGTATATTCCTCCGAGCTGTATTCCTCTGTATATTCCTCCTGGACCGACGGCTCAGCCACCGGCTCTTCCATCGTTCCCTCAACAGATGGCTGCTCCGAATACTCCTCCTGCGTCATCTCTTCAGTACTGTCCGCAGCGGCACGAGAAACAGGGATGAGTATGACGAGCAATATGATGACCATGTAATAGGTGATTTTACGCATGTCAGCCTCCTATTTGCTTGTTATGTATTTTATAATTTTACTTATCCAATTACTGTAACACTAGGTTAAATAATACTATAAAAAATGGAATAAAAACACCATCAAATCAGTATTGCACCCGAAACAATCCACTTTCCATGAATTAAGAATCCATTGAAGCCATATGAGAAAACTTTTAATGTTACACTGTCTCTGACCGTATGAACAAAAGGAGAGAGAAACAACATGGAAACCATATATATTGCCGGCGGATGCCTTTGGGGCGTCCAGGCATTTTTAAAAACCCTGCCCGGGGTCGAGGCGACAGAAGCCGGAAGAGCGAATGGATCGAGCAGTTCCTTGAATGGCGAGTATGATGGATATGCCGAATGTGTCAGAACAACATTCGATCCTGAAGTCGTATCCGTCAAGGCACTGATGGAATACCTGTTCGAAATCATCGACCCGTACAGTTTGAACAAACAGGGCGAAGATGTTGGCGAAAAATACAGAACTGGGGTATATAGCGAGAATCCGAAACACCTGGCAGCAGCGGAGTCATTTCTTAATCGTAGAGTAGATCGGGAGAGGATTGCTGTCGAAGTCCTCCCGCTTACAAACTACATAAGAAGTGCAGAGGAACATCAGGACAGACTCTCCAAACATCCGGATGACTACTGCCATATTCCAGAACCATTATTAAATAAATATCTATAATAAAAATTCGGCCCCAACCTAAAAGACTGGGGCCGAATTTCCTCTATGTCACTATTCCCACTCGATCGTAGCAGGTGGCTTGCTTGTTATATCATATACGACGCGGTTGATCTGTTCGCTTTCGTTGACGAGGCGTTTTGAGATTCTCTCAAGTACGTCCCAGTCGATCTTTGCGAATTCACTTGTCATGCCGTCGATGCTTGTGACTGCACGAATGCCGATGGTATGGCTATACGTACGGTAGTCGCCCATGACGCCGACGGAGCGGATATCAGGGAGTACAGTGAAGTACTGCCAGATTTCACGGTCGAGGCCGGCTTTGCTGATTTCATCACGCAGAATCCAGTCGCTTTCACGTACGATTTCGAGCTTCTCTTCAGTGATTTCACCGAGAATCCGGATACCGAGACCTGGACCTGGGAATGGCTGTCTCCATACGAGATGCTCCGGAATGCCGAGTTCGATACCGAGTGCGCGCACTTCATCCTTGAACAAGGTATTGAGCGGCTCGAGCAGTTTGAACTGCATGTCTTCCGGCAGGCCACCGACGTTATGGTGTGATTTGATCGTTGTCGCGGTTTCGGTACCGGATTCGATGATATCCGTATAGAGGGTGCCTTGTGCCAGGAAGTCAACATCTTTCAGTTTTGTCGCTTCATCGTCGAATACATAGATGAATTCGTTGCCGATGATTTTGCGTTTCTGCTCAGGGTCCGCAACGCCTTTCAGCTTGCTCATGAAGCGGTCTTTTGCATCAACTCTGATGATGTTCATGTTGAAGCCTTCACCGAACTGCTCCATGACCATGTCGCCTTCGCCTTTACGAAGCAGACCATGATCGACGAAAATACATGTCAAATTGTCGCCGATGGCTCTATGCATCAGTACAGCGGTCACAGAGGAATCTACGCCGCCACTCATTGCACAGAGGACTTTCCGGTCGCCGACCTCTTCACGGATCTTTTCCACTTCGATGTCGATGAAGTTGCCCATCGTCCATTCTCCATGGCATCCACAGATATCGCGGATGAAGTTTCTGAGGAATGTGTCTCCATTTTTTGTATGCTTGGATTCCGGGTGGAACTGCACACCATAGATGTGCTTCTCTTCGTGCTGGATGCCTGCATATTTGCACAGTGGCGTATAGGCAATCTGTTTAAAGTCTTCCGGAATGCGGGTCACCTTATCGCTGTGGCTCATCAGTACCGTTTCATTTTCAACAAGACCATTGAATATTGATGCGCTGGTATCAAGGCTGATTTCAGTCGGGCCGAATTCCTTCTCATTGGATGGGACCACTTCTCCACCATTCAGTTGCGTGATCAGCTGCATGCCGTAGCAGATGCCGAGGACGGGAACGCCGAGTTCGAATACTTCAGGGTCCACCTTGAAAGCGTCGTCTGCATAGACGGAGCGTGGTCCACCTGAAAGGATGATGCCTTTAGGATTCAGTGCTTTTATTTCATCTACCGTAATGCTCGGATTGTGAAGTTCACTATAGACTCCGAGATCACGGATGCGTCGTGTAATCAGCTGGTTATATTGACTGCCGTAGTCGATAACCAGTATGAGTTCTTGTTCTTTAGCCATTTCCATCTTTCAGCAGTGCTCCTATCTAGAGTAGTTTGGGGATTCTTTAGTGATCTGTACGTTATGCGGATGGCTTTCAATCAGACCGGCACCTGTTATTTTTATGAACTGTGCCTGTTCTCTCAAAGCCTCCAGGTTCTGTGATCCTGTATAGCCCATGCCGGATCTCAGTCCACCCATCAGTTGATAGATTGTATCACTCAATGGTCCCTTGTACTCTGTGCGACCTTCAATACCTTCCGGAACAAACTTCTTCGCTTCTGAATCTTCCTGGAAGTAGCGGTCCTTCGACCCTTTCTCCATTGCGCCGAGGGAGCCCATGCCGCGATAGGTCTTGTACCTTCTGCCCTGGAAGATTTCCGTCTCACCTGGTGATTCGCTCGTACCTGCAAGCAGGCTGCCGAGCATGACTGCGTGGCCACCCGCTGCCAGTGCCTTGACAATATCACCGGATAGTTTGATGCCACCATCTGCGATGATCGCCTTGCCGTGCTTGCGTGCTTCTGAAGCGGCATCGTATACGGCGGTAATCTGAGGCACACCGACACCTGAAACAACGCGTGTTGTACAGATTGATCCGGGGCCGATGCCGACCTTGATGACATCAACACCTGCATCAATCAGAGCTTTCGTTCCTTCCGCTGTCGCTACGTTACCGGCAATCAGTGCTACATCCGGGAACTTATCGCGGACGTCCTTAATTGCGGCAAGTACACCTGCGGAATGACCGTGTGCTGTATCGATGACGAGTGCATCGACGCCCGCTTCTACCAGTTCCTGCGCACGCTTTTCAGTTTCTTTCGCGATACCGATGGCAGCAGCAACAAGCAGACGCCCCTGCTCATCCTTCGCCGCATCAGGGAACTCGATGACCTTCTCGATATCTTTTATCGTAATGAGCCCCTTCAGTATATTATTCTCATCAACCAGTGGGAGCTTTTCTATTCTGTACTGCTGCAGAATCTTCGCTGCCTGGTCGAGTGTCGTACCGACGTCAGCTGTAACAAGATTCTCCTTGGTCATGACATCGTCAATCGGTTTGGAGTAGTCCTCGATGAAACGAAGGTCGCGGTTTGTAATGATACCGATCAGCTTCTTCTCTTCCGGATTATTGACGATCGGCACACCGGAGATACGGTATTTGCCCATCAGATGCTCCGCCGCAAAGACCTGCTCCTCCTTGGTCAGGAAGAAAGGATTGGTAATGACACCATTCTCAGAACGCTTCACCTTTTCCACTTCGTCGCGCTGGCGCTCAATCGACATGTTCTTATGGATGACACCAAGACCACCCTGGCGTGCAATCGCAATCGCCATGGCCGATTCAGTTACAGTATCCATACCGGCACTCAGTACAGGAATATTCAATCTAATTCTATCGGATAGCTGAACGGACAGATCCACCTCTTTTGGCAATACTTCAGAATGCGCTGGAACAAGCAGCACATCATCAAACGTCAAACCTTCTTTTTCAAACTTTTTCTCCCACATTCTTAATGCCTCCTATTTTTCAAACAGTGCACCTTAAATAAGACATATGATAGGAACAATAGAAATACAGCTATTGCCGAATATCCAATTGTTATTTCATAGCAGCTTTATTTAAGGTAAAGCCTAGAAACTCATAATCCATATTATTATGATTATATGAAATAAAATAATTAATTACTTATGATAGCAAAAAAGCTCATTATAAACAATCCATTTCAAATAAGATAGACAATACAGAAAATTTAATTAATATGACTATTGGCGTTTTGGGAAGGGCTATCAGGGAATAGAAATGTAAACATACATAAAAACTGAAAAAGGAGGTCCATTGTGATTTATTTTGAACTTTACGATAGTCAGGAAGCTGTACTCGATCGAATGGCTCAGTTGAAATCTGAAGGGTATTATGAAGAAGATATCCATCTGCTCGGCAGGGACGACAGAGAATTTGATGCTTTGGAGTATACAGAAGTAACATACCACATGCATGTTCCGGATGATAGAGGACTCAAGGAAATACTGGCCAGAAGTGAACCCGCAGAAAGGTTCCTGCATTATTATCTGCCTGATGAAGATGAAGTCGAAAGATATCTATATAAGATCAGTGAAGGCAACTACCTGATGTTCTATACGGATTACGGAATGATGGAACGCAGAAAAGAAGACAAGGACGAAAGCGCAGAAGCGGATTTCAAAGCAGAAGCCAGAGATCCTATTAAATAGAGAAAACGATTTGGAGCGCAAGTGCGTTTCCAAATCGTTTTTTAGATGTTTATTCTTCCAGATCAAATCTTTCTTCCTTCACCAGCTGTGCACCACCCGCTCCCCATGGTTCCGGGAAATTTATATGGATGGGACGGAGCAGCTGCGATTCCCTGCCCTTTCGAATGCAGACCCTCCGGATCTGTTCAGCCGACAGTACGGCCACATAGCCTAGGGACCTATAAGTCACAGCCATCTGTCGATAATGATGAAGAGACAGGTTCGCGTGCATCCCTGTCCTTTTCTGAATGTTGACCTTCTGATGACGCTTTAGAAAATTATAATATATAAAACAATGATGCTCCACCTTGCTGCTGCAGTCAAAACCTCCGAAATATACATGATATTTATCAACCAGATCATTTCGTAACTCATCCGGGAGACAATCCAACGACTTTTCCAATTTTGCAAACATCTCAAGAATCAGATCCACTTCATCAGAAACATCCACCCTTATACCCTCCGCATCGACCATTTCCAGAATGTCAGGATACCTTTTCTGTATCCCTTCAACGAGAATGTCCATATAGTAGCCATAAGACGAGCGATTTATCGGATCCAGCAGACTTAGAATCTTATACTGATTGAAATACAGCAGACGTATAACAGGATTTTCCAGATTTCTCATCTTAATGTCGTCTACCTTCATCTAGAAAATATGTTCTAAACACCAGCAATCATGAGATTGCTTAGCTAAACTATTTTCAGATGATACACCACTTCCACCTGCCAAGATTAATGATACTGCGAAAAACACGAATAACTTCTTCATTTTAAACCCTCCATAATCTTTGATGTATGTTTCTATTCCTAGAACACCTTCATTATAGAGTAATGACTATGTAAAACTTACTACTTGTCACGAAATATTCTCCCGGGAATAATTTTCTAAATTAACCAGCAATTGCAGTTTATTATAAATCTCAAAAAATATCCTATTATTATTTCTGAATAGAACGTATTCCTCCTGCTTCCCCAAATGAATCATGGCAGACATTTTCATATACATTATGTAGCAGATCAGATATGTAGATTCATTCTTATGAAGAATTTCCAGAGCTTTATTAGAGTATCTGAGAGATTTCCCGTGTTCTTCAGCTTCACAGAAACTCACTGTAAGGTTGTATAAGATCTTCACAACCAGCTTATGAGAACTTTTTTTGGAAAGTTCATAGTAGTATAATGCTTCTTTATAAGAGTCCAGACCACTCAAGTTGTTCATATTATATATGTTCCCTTTTGCTAAATGCATCTCTGCAATCATTTCATACATCTTTTCATTTATTTGATTCTTTTCGATTGCTTTGCTGATCAAACGCAGGGCATCTCTATATTCTCCATTTGCTTGTTTAACAAGCCCACGATGCCACGACTCGTAACCTGCCATTTCAGGCGATTGGTTCCAAAATTTTTTATTATAGCTTTTTAGAATCTGTTCCATTCTTTCATAATCCAGCTCTCCTCGAGCTTCATCCAATTCCTCTCGGACGATATTACCAAGTGTCTTTTCGTTCCCACAAAACACATCATGCATGCTCAGATTCAATCTTTCGAGAACGTCCATCAGTTCATTCAAAGGAATGGTGAATATATCATTCTCCAGTCTCGATATCGCAGATTGGGATGTTATATTTTCAGCCAACTTCAACTGGGAGAATGCCATCATCTTTCTTCTCCCCCTGATTTTTTCTCCTACATTTTCCAAATGTTCCCACCCTTTTTAGAATATTATTCCATAATGTTGATACTTCTGTCTATTTAAATTTTCATGCTTAGTTTATTCGATTTCATGATGGGTATACATTTATTACATGCAAAGAAAGTATAAAAAATGGAATTGAAGAAGTAAACGTAAGAGTCATAACGGCAATTAACTATTTAAAAAAATGGAGGTAAGAGTTATGCGTGAGATTGAATCCTATACAAGTGAACAGGAAATGCTGGGTAGAATCGAGCAACTGAAATCCGAAGGTATCAACGAAGACCAGATCACTGTAGTATCCAGAGAAGAGCTTGAAGGTTCCTCATTGAACTACACTGATGTTAATTACAAGACATCTGAAGGTACTACTTGGGACAAAATCGTTTCATGGTTCTCTGCAGAGCAACCGGAAGAGCGTGTCATGTCAAACATGAACCTGTCCTCCGAAGAAGAAGAAGAATATAGACAGGCATTGGACAGCGGTAAAATCCTTCTATATGTAAATGATGAAATTGAGAGTGGTACTACTGACTATCCGACTGACCCACTGCTGGAAGATGAAAGCGATAGAGTAGATACCGGCGAAACAGCGAACCGTCCGGATTCCACTCCAGGCAGTGCACACCGCCCAGGCGTAACGGGTGCTGCTGGCGCAACGGCTGCTGCTGGTGGAATTGGCGATGAGCGGAGACGTCATGAAAACAGTTATGTTGATGGAGCTGACCTTCCGGAACGTGGTCAAGACTATCGTGATGGTGAAAGAGATAACCGTGTAATCAATGACGACCTGGTCGAAGGACGTCGCGATCAAAATATTGTGGACACTGAAAGAGATGCGCCACTAGGAGAAAGAGAAGGTGTATATAACGTGGATGAAAGAGCACTGAATAATAATGATGGAATTAATGATGAGTTTTCCGACAGAACGGACTTGACTGATGAAGAAAAAATTCAACTCCGTGAAGAACGACTGAATGTAGATAAAGAGAATGTCAAAACAGGCGAAGTAAACATTGATAAGCATACCGAAACAGAACACCAGGAATTCGATGTCCCTGTAGAGCGTGACGAAGTAACAATCGAACGCCGTCCTGTAGATGGTAACCGGCCAGCTGGTGATATCGATGCAACAGACAACGACTCCATCAATGTTTCTATCAACGAAGAGCGTGTAAACGTTGAAAAAGAAGATGTAGTAAGCGAAGAAGTTGTTGTCAAAAAAGATAAAGTCAGAGATACAGAGCACGTTTCCGAAGATGTCCGTCGTGAAGACGTAGACATTGATGAAACCGACACTTCAAGAGGCACGCTTGATAATGATCGTCTGGATAGAGATGGTTTGGACAACGACCGTCTGGATAACGACAGAAATAGATTCTAGTAATAGATTTAAACCCCAATGACTTTATTTAGTCACTGGGGTTTCTTTATGTCTTATCATCTGACTGGCTGAACAGTTATAGCTAAGCTGCAGCGGCTTGCCTGACATATATTTTACTGAAGATGAATCTGACCAGCGGCCCTACTACAATCAGTTGCAGCGGCAGTGCAAAAATGAAGTTTTTCAGGAAAGTGGATAGATACAGATTGACCAATGATATATTACCCACTGCATCAGTGTTCATGGATGACATCACTAGACCGAAGATGGACATCAGCATTGCCATTCCAGTCACCATGAAGAACGAGATGGTCAATATCATAAAGATCTTCTTCGATGTCATACTATAGACTTTGTGGCCGATACCCTTAGCGATCGGCGCAATCAGAACCATATCCAGAAATAGAGCGATCACATAGGCGAAGATGAAACTGACAACCTGCTTGGAAAAAGACATGGTGAAAATACTACCGTTTAAAACTTCATTGTATATGGTCATGATAAAGACCATGAAAAAGCACATGATCATACTAAAAACTAGGCTTTCTTTTTTTGTAGTTGGCATACATGAATCTCCTTTTCTAATCAATAAGAGTCAGTATACCTATATAGCAACCCGCTTCATAAGTGAACATTGTGTGAACAATTACTGCTATTAGTTGAAAATGAGAAAACCGATGGCTGCCACTATCATAATAATCAGGATCAGTATGCCAAGCCCTTTCGAGCCCAGGCCGCCTGTCAAATCGGTGAGACTGCCACCACCTGCTCTACCCGAAGCATCTCTCAGATTGCCGCCTGAATTATTTTTCAGTTCATCCTGCCTCAATCTCTCTCTTCTCTGTTCAGGTGTTTCTCCATCGTTATTCATCCGAAACATCCCCCCCCTTATGTGTAATAGGTTAACTTTATACTATTGTAGCATACCAGTGCAGTAGGAGATTTTCTTCGATAGCTCAATAAGAACATAACAAAAACCCTTGAAACGTTGCCGCTCCAAGGGTTTAACACTTAGCCTATATTATTGCTCTTCCTTAACATATGGAAGCAATGCCATGTGACGTGAACGCTTGATCGCTTTTGTAAGCTGGCGCTGATACTTCGCAGAAGTACCTGTTACACGTCTTGGAAGAATTTTTCCACGTTCTGAAATGAACTTTTTAAGGAGATCTACTTCTTTATAGTCAATGTGCGTAATGCCATTAGCTGTGAAGTAACAAACCTTTTTGCGGCGACGACCGCCTCTTCTTGGACCTGCCATGAGTTATCCTCCTCTACAGATTGAACGCTGCGTTGCAGTAGTGTGTGGGTACTGCGTAAGCATGTTCATATCTATAATTTTGTTATTTCTTATGAACGTGTGGAAGTGTCTTTGTATGTGCATGGTATATTTTACACATTTTCAGGACTGTTGTCAATCCAAGAATTATGTTAATTGTATCTTCTACTCAAACAATTATCGGCTTGGATTTTTTGTTCTCGCAATGAACAGCATGATGAATGAAATGATGATGATGGTAATGACCCACAACCAGGCAAGCGTCATCCTCCCGGAATCAAGCGCGATATAGATGGCAGTCGGCACCGTCTGTGTGACCCCGGGGATATTGCCGGCAAACATCAAAGTCGCACCGAACTCCCCAAGAGCTCTGGCAAAGCTCAGTATACCACCTGCCATGAGCGCTCTCGATGCAAGAGGGATGGATATGCGGAGGAATGTCTGAAAGTGTCCTGCACCGTCCACCCTGGCTGCTTCTTCAACATCTCTATCGATATTCTGGAATCCTGCCTTGGCGGACTGGTACATCAGCGGAAAGGCGACAACAGTACTCGCAATCACTGCGGCATACCAGGTGAAAATGACAGGCTGGCTGAAGATCCATGTAATCCACTCTCCCAGAATGCTGTTGTTGCCGAAAAGGATGATCAGCAGAAATCCGACTACCGTCGGCGGCAGTACCAGTGGCAGCATGATGATCGTCTCTACGACGGACTGGCCTCTAAACCTGCGATCCACCATCCATTTTCCTGTCAAAGTACCGAGAATGAACACGATGATGAACGCGATGATGGACACTCTCAAAGAAAGGAGGACCGGCTCGAGAAAGGCTTCCAATGTAATGCTACTGAGTCGTGAATCCATGGTCTTCAAACACCTTCAGTGCCGCTTCGGACTGGAGAAATTTATAGAAATCCATTGCGGCTTCGTGATTTTGCGAATCTTTCAGTACACCCGCCGGATAGTTGATCTGGGTGTGGAGAGATGGAGAAATTTCTTCAGTAATGGTGGCTTTCTCGCTCCCCACAGCATCTGTACGATAGACAATGCCTGCATCGACATTCCCTGTTTCCACATAGGACAGCACTTGCCTGACATCCTTCGCGTAGACAATATTCCCTTCCAATGTTTCAAACTGGCCCAAAGACTTCAGTGCTTCCTTGGCATACATGCCGGCCGGAACTGTACTTGGTGTACCGATGGAAAGTGTATCCACATGATCCAGTTCGTCCATGGCAATCTCTTCGTTTCCTTCTGGCACGATAAGAACGAGCGAGTTGCCGAGCAGTTCGGTATGTGCCGAGTCATCCATCCTGCCTTCATCAAGCAGTATTTGGAATCTGTCTTCTGCTGCTGATATGAAAAGATCCACAGGGGCGCCTTGGGAAATCTGTTTCTGCAATGTCCCTGATCCCCCGAAATTGAGGGACAGCGAAACCTCGGGATTTGCTTCTTCATAAAACGTCTTGATTTCGTCCATGGCATCACCGAGACTCGCTGCTGCCGAAACGGTCAGAGACTGCTCTGCTTCGCCGGAAGCACTGCTGCAGCCGGCAAGCATCATGAATATCAGCATGCATGCAAGCATGATCCTTCTCATAAAAATGCTCCATTCTCGATTATAGGTTCATCTACAATTATAAACATTCGTAAGGCATTATAGAACACAGTCACGGTGATTTATTGTGAAATAAAAAAGGCATTCCGGATTATCCGGAATGCCTATCATATGGAATACCACACAATATCCCATATACGCACACACACACTTTTCACACGTTTATTACAAATACCCATTCTTTGGGTATCGATTAGAATGGTAGATCATCATCACTGATATCGACCGGTCCATCTGCATTGGCAAATGGGTTCTCTTCATTCGAGTTCTTTCTCGACTGCTGAGGTGCCGGTCTGGAACCAGTGGACTGATTGCCGTACGCATTCTGGTAGCTATCTGCGGAATTGTTATTATACTGTTGATTACTGCCTTGCCCCTGCTGCCCTTTAGGCTCCAGGAACTGCACACTATCACACACTACTTCAGTCACATACACTCTTTGACCTTCTTTGTTCTCATAGGAACGGCTCTGCAATCTGCCATCTACTCCTGCCAGACTGCCTTTCTTCAAATACTGGTTGACGTTCTCTGCTTGTTTACGGAAAACCACACAGTTGATGAAGTCAGCACCGCGCTCACCATTCGAACTTGTAAACGGACGATTGACCGCCAGTGTGAAGGTCGCTACAGAAATATTACTTTGACTGACTTTCAGTTCAGGGTCTTTAGTAAGACGCCCTACCAATACAACACGGTTCAGCATGTAATCAACTCCATTGTATTATTACTTGTTGTTTTCAGCTTGTTCATCAACAACAATGATGTGACGGATCATGTCATTGTTGATTTTGGCCAAACGATCGAATTCGCTTGTTGCTTCCACATCAGCATTGACTTTGATGATGTGATAAAAGCCTTCTTTGAAATCATTGATTTCGTAAGCCAGACGACGTTTACCCCACTCTTTTGATTCGACGATTTCCGCACCTTGGGAAGTCAGTACGTTGTCAAAACGTTCAACAACCGCTTTTTTCGCATCTTCCTCGATATCCGGGCGGATAACATATAGAATTTCATATGCCTTCATCTTCTACACCTCCTTATGGTCTTTAGCGGCCTATCTACATGGAAATAGGCAAGGAATAATTTTCATTACTCACAATCCAACATTATACCAGTCATTGATTCATTTTACAATGTTTCTATACATTAAATCTGAAATGAACGACGTCCCCGTCTTTCATGATGTACTCTTTGCCTTCAAGGCGGACTTTGCCGGCCTCTTTGGCTCTAGCCATATTACCGTTGCTGACGAGATCATCATAGCTGACCGTCTCTGCACGGATGAAGCCTTTCTGGAAGTCGGTATGGATGATGCCAGCACATTCCGGTGCCGTCATGCCTTCTTTGAACGTCCATGCCCTGACTTCCTCCACACCGGCTGTAAAGTATGTTGCCAGTCCAAGCAGGCCATATGCCGCCTTGATCAGCTTGTCGAGGCCGGATTCCTCGATACCGAGATCTTCGAGGAACATCTCCTTCTCCTCATCATCCAGCACCGCAATCTCCTCTTCGACCTTCGCAGAAATGACAATGACCTCAGAGCCTTCCTTCTCAGCGTATTCCTGAATCGATTTGAGGTATTCATTCTGATCCAGATCACCCAGTTCGTCTTCTGCTACGTTCGCTACATAAAGCATCGGCTTCTGCGTCAGCAGGTGGAGCGTTCTGACCTGCTTCGCTTCGTCTTCAGTAAATTCAAGCGCACGGACCGGCTGGTCGTTCTCCAGACCTTCCTTGATCTTGGACAGCAGCGCCTGTTCTGCCATCGCTTCCTTGTCTTTCTGTCTCGCCATCTTCTCGAGGCGCGGCAGTCTTTTTTCGATGCTTTCAAGGTCAGCAAAAATCAATTCCATATTGATGATTTCTATATCATCAATCGGATCGACCTTGCCTGAAACGTGTGTCACATTCTCATCATCAAACGCACGGACAACCTGGCAGATTGCGTCCACTTCGCGGATGTGGGCGAGGAATTTGTTGCCAAGCCCTTCCCCTTTGGAAGCACCCTTCACGATGCCGGCGATATCCGTAAACTCGAAAGCGGTCGGGATGGTCTTCTTCGGTTCCACCATCTCCGTCAGTACATTCAGTCTCTCATCCGGTACTTCCACGATGCCGACGTTCGGATCGATTGTTGCGAATGGATAGTTTGCTGCGAGCGCGCCTGCTTTTGTTATTGCGTTGAATAGTGTGGATTTACCGACGTTCGGCAACCCGACGATACCTGCTGTCAAAGCCATTTTTAATCACCTTTATGCTTCATATTTTTGTTTTACTGCTTTCATTCTCTTTTCAAAATCGCGTCGTGGCATCATGATCACCCGATCGCACTGGGTGCATCTGATTTTGATGTCCGCCCCCATGCGGGTGATACGGAACATCCTGTTGCCACATGGATGCTGCTTCTTCATTTCAACAATATCGTTCAGATCATAATCTTTGGCCATGACTATTCACCTTTATTTTTAGTGGTATCGAACTGCTGAATATCCATCTTCGGTACAGAAATCTGGATGCCATGCTCCAGAAGATGACTCTTAATTGCCTGTCTCATGCGACGTGTCGCTCCGAAGTGCTCCATCGGCTGTGTTTCAAGCATGACACGTATGATTGCTTCACCATTCTGGATGCCTTGCAGTCCGAGAACCTCAGGCTTCGCAATCAGAGTCTCCTCCTCCTGCCAATGTGCAGTAAAGTAGGACTCGAGTATGTTCTCAATCCGTTTGACATCCTCTTCGACTGCAACGTTTATATCGAGCATCGCTATCGCATTATAGCGCGAGAAGTTGACCACTTCATTGATGATGCCGTTCGGAATGATGAACAATTCACCTTCCCAGCCCTGGATTCTTGTCGCACGGAGGCCGAAAGACAGCACTTCACCTTCCGCTACGGTAGCGCCGGAAGTATTCGCTCTGATGAAATCACCCTTATCAAACTGGTTCTCAAGAAGGATGAAGAATCCGGTGATGATGTCCTTTACAAGACTCTGCGCACCAAAACCGATAGCCAGACCGACTACACCGGCACCGGCAAGGAGTGTGCGTACGGGCAGACTGAAGGATTCAAGAATCATCATGATGATGACGAACCAGATGAAGACCGTCACTGCATTCTGCAGTACACTGACAAGTGTCTGGTTGCGTTTATCTGTTCCTTTGAGGCGGGACCTGCCTTTGACGATAAAGAAGTTGCCTATGATCCTGTTGATGATTTTAATGACGATCATTGCTACGATGATCAGTGCAATCGCCGCTAGTATCCTGGCGCCGATTCCAATCCACAAATCTGGATTTTTGATTTCAGCCATGATTTCCTCAATAAACGAAAGATCCACCGGCTCATCCAGCGATGTTGTGCTACCAAGATTAAGACTAAACAAACTCACAATTTTTCACCTTCACTTTTCATTTTATTCATTTTCCAGCAAGGACATGATCCGTTTATATTCCTCTTCGCTTCTGAATTCAAAGGAAATGGTGCCCTTTTTCCGCTTCTTCCTGATTTCCACTGTCGTGCCGAACCGCTCCTTGAGCATTGCTTCATGCCGCTCGATGAATGCCGGCCTGCGCTGCTTGGGCTTTTTGGCCACTGTCACTTCCTGAAGGCTTTTCACGTAGGCTTCAAGTGCTCTGACACTCAACTGCTCTCGCACAGCATGCTTTGCGGCTTCTTCCATCTGCAAGGGATCCTTGAGTGCCAGCAGTGTCCGCCCGTGGGCGCCCGAGAGCTCATCGTCGTTGATCAGCTGCCGGATGGTCTGGGGCAGATTGAGCAGTCTCAGCATGTTGGCAATGTAGGGCCGTGACTTGCCGAGCCTCTGGGCCACTTCACTCTGGGTGATATTCAATGTCGACATCAGCTGCCGGTAGCTCAGTGCCTCTTCGAGCGGGTTCAGGTTCTCCCGCTGCAGGTTTTCAATGATGGCCAGTTCCATCATTTCCGTATCCGTCATCTCCTTGATGATGGCCGGTATAGTTTCACGCCCTAGGAGTCTGCTTGCACGGTAACGTCTCTCTCCAGCAACGATATCATAGCCTTTGACGGACTTTCTGACGATGATCGGCTGGATGACACCATGATTTTCAATTGATTCAGCCAGTTCCTTCAACTTTTCTTCGTTGAACTCAACCCGGGGCTGATATGGATTCCTTCTGATATCGGAAATTTTGAGTTCGATGACTGCCTCACCTTCCCTGATTCCGGAAAATAGAGCGTCCAGTCCCTTTCCGAGACCTTTGCCCAATCCTTTTTGCCTCGCCATGTCCACTACCTCCAGTGCAGCATTCCTGTATGTAAAAATCACATGCTGTTATTATATCAGCCAGCTTGCCATTTGTAACATAAGAAAAACACCCACACAAGTGAGTGTCTATTTGTATATCTTGATCGTCACCTCATGAAATGCCTTTTCATCGGACGCCTCATAGGAAACATTGAAGCCTTTGTTCTTCAGCTTATCCACTTCCCGGTTGAGATCGTTCAGAACGAAAGAGACATCATCGTTGAAATCAAGCGCATCATTGGTATGCTTCAGCTTCTTTTTGACAGCATGCTCCGTGTCCTTGACCGTCATCTTTTCCCGTCTGATCTCCTCGAGGACTTCACCCTGCATCTCATCTTCAAGACTGAGCAGCGATCTGGCATGGCGTTCTGTAATCTCCTGCTTCTGGAGTGCTTCGATCACTTCGTCGGAGAGCTTCAGAAGACGGAGCTTATTGGCAATGAAGGACTGGCTCTTGCCGAGATTCTGAGCCAGATTCTTCTGTGTGATGCCATCCATCTTGAGCAGTTTCTTATAGGCTTTCGCCTCTTCAATGCTGGAGAGGTTTTCGCGCTGGATGTTCTCTATCAGCGCGATGGCAGCAGATTCGGTATCGGTCAGATATTTCACGATGACTTCCGCTTCTTCCCGATTGAGCATCTTCAATGCTCTGAATCTGCGTTCCCCTGCAATGATTTCATACATTCCCTCTTCGATCGGGCGCACGGTGATGGGCTGGAGCAATCCATGCTCCTCGATGGAATCCGCCAGTTCCCTGATACGATCGCGATCGAACTCCGTCCGCGGCTGATACCGGTTCGGGACGATATTTTCCATCGACAAGTGCTGCAATGATACATTCTCCTGCTGATCTTCACTTTTGTCTATCAGACCGAAAAGTCTTGAAAATGGTTTCTTCACATGCCACACCTGCCTTTTATTTTAATGGAGATTTGTTCGGAGTACCCGCTTTTCTCGGATATTTCCCGGGTGATTTTCTTCGTTTCCTGATATCCAGTATATACCGTTCGCTGTCTTCTTCCGGAAGCGTAAAGTTGTGCGTCCCTTCAAGTTCTCCGCCGAGAAGCTCGAGGGCGAAGCGGCTGTCTTCAAGTTCCTCGGCACCCTTGCGGCCTTTCAGTACGATAAATCGCCCGCCTGTTCTGACGAGTGGCAGACAGAGTTCCGCCAATACATTCAGCTGGGCGACAGCCCGTGCCGTTACGATATCGAACATATGGCGCTGTGCCCCCTGTGCAAAGTTTTCGGCACGGTCGTGCACCAGATGCATCTTATCCAGATCGAGTTCTGCTGTCAGCTCATTTAAAAACATGATGCGCTTGTTCAGCGAATCCACTATGGTCACCTTGATATCCGGTCTGACTATTTTCATTGGAATACTCGGGAAACCGGCACCGGCACCTACGTCGCAGATGCTCGCACCTTCTGGAATATCCACATGGAACAATGGTGTCAATGAATCATAGAAGTGTTTCAGATAGACGTCCGCTTCATCAGTTACTGCTGTCAGATTGACCTTGTCATTCCACTCGACCAGCATGTCGAAATACTTTCTGAACTGATCGATCTGAACATCAGTCAGTTCAATACCTTGTTGCTTCAGTGCGTCGATGAACTGTCCTTCTCTCATGCATTCACCCGTTTGATGTCACCCTGTTCGATGTAGACGAGCAGAATGGAGATGTCTGCAGGATTAACACCGGATATTCTTGAAGCCTGGGCGATATCAAGCGGCTTGACCGTCTTCAGTTTATCACGGGCTTCAGTGGCAAGGGAATGGATGACGTCATAGTCGATGTCCATTGGAATCTTCTTCTTCTCCATGCGTTTCACCTTATCGACCTGAAGAAGCGACTTCTTGATGTAGCCTTCGTATTTCACCTGGATTTCAACCTGTTCATACTCTTCCTGTGTCAGCGTCGTTTCATCTTCCATTATAGTCATAATGGAATCATAATCCATCTCCGGACGTCTGAGCAGCTCGATGGCAAGAATGCCATCCTTGAGTGCAGTGCCGCCTTTTTCCGCAATAATGGACTGGGCCAGTTCATTCGGCTTGATACGGATTCCTTTCAGACGTTCGATCTCATCTTCGATGTTCTGCTTTTTCACCTGGAATGCATCATATCGTGCGTCCGAAATCAGACCGATGTCGTGACCGATCTCGGTCAGACGCATATCCGCATTGTCATGGCGCAGCAGCAGACGGTGTTCCGCTCTTGAAGTGAGCAGTCTGTACGGTTCATTTGTACCTTTTGTTACAAGGTCATCGATGAGTACGCCGATATAGGCATCGGAACGGCTGAGTACCAGTTCCTCTTCGCCGAGCAATTTGCTTGCTGCGTTGATGCCGGCGATGAGGCCTTGTCCTGCTGCTTCCTCGTAGCCACTTGTACCATTGATCTGACCAGCGGTATAAAGATTCTTGATCTTCTTCGTCTCGAGTGTCGGCCAGAGCTGTGTCGGTACGAGTGCATCGTATTCGATGGCGTAGCCCGCACGCATCATTCTGGCATTTTCAAGACCTGGAACTGAAGCGAGCATTTCCCTCTGTACATTCTCAGGCATGCTCGTGGAAAGACCCTGTACATAGACTTCCTTCGTATCGCGACCTTCAGGCTCGAGGAAGATCTGGTGGCGCGGCTTGTCGTTGAAACGGACAATCTTGTCTTCAATGGACGGACAGTAGCGTGGCCCTGTCCCTTTGATCATACCGGAATACATTGCTGAAAGGTGCAGGTTGTCGTTGATGATCATATGCGTATTTTCCGAAGTATAGGTCAACCAGCAAGGCAGCTGATCCATGATGAATTCAGTTGTTTCGAAACTGAATGCACGCGGGACATCGTCTCCCGGCTGGATTTCGGTTTTGGAGTAGTCGATGGAGTCGGAATTGACTCTCGGTGGTGTGCCCGTCTTGAAGCGTACAATATCAAAGCCGAGATCCTTCATCTGGTCGGCAAGTGGTACGGAAGGCATCTGGTGGTTCGGACCGCTGGAGTATTTCAAATCTCCAAGAATGATCTCCCCGCGCAGGAACGTGCCTGTCGTCACGATGACTGCATCCGCTTCATACACTGTACCGATATTTGTTCTGACGCCTTTGACTTCTTCGTCTTCGATGATCATTTCATCCACCATGCCCTGAAGAATGTCCAGATTCGGTTCATCTTCCAGCACACGTTTCATCTCCTGCTGATACAGGACCTTGTCCGCCTGTGCACGCAGTGCCCGGACTGCCGGACCTTTGCCGGTATTGAGCATGCGCATCTGTATGTGTGTCTTATCTATCACTTTTGCCATCTGTCCGCCGAGTGCATCCACTTCACGGACTACAATGCCTTTTGCAGGCCCCCCTACTGAAGGGTTGCAGGGCATGAAGGCGATATTATCAAGGTTGATTGTCAGCATGAGCGTTCTGAGCCCTTTTCGTGCCGAGGCCAGTCCTGCTTCAACGCCGGCATGCCCCGCACCGATGACAACAACATCATATTTCATATTACTTGCCATAGTTATCCTCCTTTTTATTTTCCAAGACAGAACTGGCTGAAGAGCTGGTCGATCAGCTGTTCGCTGACGTCCTCACCAATCACTTCTCCAAGCAGTTCCCATGTTTTTACAAGATCGATCTGGACAATATCCACCGGAACATCCATTTCAGCAGACTCTATTGCATCCGATATTGCGGATATTGCCTGCTCAAGCAGGTGGATGTGGCGGTTGTTCGATACATAGGTGGAATCCACAGACTGTATTTCACCTTCGAAGAACAATCCGGCAATCCTGTCCTCAAGTTCATCGACACCCGTACTGTTGATGATGGATGTCTTGACGATGGACATCCCCGGGTATCTTGATTTCAGATCTTCCACATCAAGCTCTGCTTCCAGATCCAGTTTATTTACAATACTGATGACATTCTGATCCGCCATGGAATCGAGAATCTCCACGTCTTCATTGGTCAGTGGTTCATTATTATTCAGCACGTAAAGGATGAGTTCCGCTTCCTTCAGTGCCTGGCGGCTGCGCTCGACACCGATCTTTTCCACGATGTCGTCGGTATCACGTATACCTGCCGTATCGATCAGCTTGAGCGGAATGCCGTTGACATTCACATACTCTTCCAGAATATCGCGCGTCGTCCCTGCGACATCCGTCACGATGGCCTTGTTGTCCTGGATGAGATAGTTGAGCAGGGAACTCTTGCCGACATTCGGCTTGCCGATGATGACGGTACTCAGACCCTCTCTTAGAATCCTGCCCTGCGTACTGCTTTTCAGCAGCTTCTCGATTTCCTGTTTGACCTTTCGGGATTCTTCCTGGAGAAATTCGGTCGTCGCTTCCTCGACATCATCATATTCGGGATAGTCGATATTGACTTCCACCTGGGCCAGTATGTTGAGGATGCTCTGGCGCAGATCTTCGACGTATGACTTCAATCTGCCCTGCATCTGCTGATTGGCCACTTTGGATGCTTCGGTCGTCTTCGATCTGATGAAATCCATGACACCTTCGGCCTGGGACAGGTCGATTCTGCCATTAAGAAATGCACGTTTCGTGAATTCGCCCGGTTCCGCCATGCGGGCGCCGTGTTTCAATGTCAGCTGGAGCACGCGGTTGACCGTGTGTATGCCACCATGGCAATTGATTTCAACGATATCCTCGCGCGTATAGGTACGGGGCGCCCTCATGATTGCAACCATGACCTCTTCCACGGACTCCTGTGTATCCGGATCCATGATATGACCATAGTTGATCGTATGCGAATCCACTGATGATAGGGATTTCGCCCCTTTATAGAGACGGTCTGCAATTTCAACGGCATCGACGCCTGATAGACGCACGATAGCGATTGCACCTTCACCCACGGGGGTGGAGATGCTGGATATTGTTTCTAATTGCATGATGCAATACTCCTTTACTTCTTTTCTATTACGATATAGCGGTTCGGTTCCGAGCCTTCGGAATGGGTTTCAATACCTTCGATTCTGCTTAATACGTGATGCATGATCTTCCGTTCGGATGAAGGCATCGCCTCCAGGCGCACCGGTCTGTTCGTCCGCTGCGCTTTTTTGGCCATGTTGACTGCCAGGCTCTCAAGCGTTTCACGGCGCTTTTCCCGGTAGTTCTCGACATCCAGCAGAATGGAACCGTAGCTTCTGTAGATCGAATTGAAATACTGCTGGGCCACTTCCTGCAACGCATTGAGCGTCGCCCCGCGCTTGCCGATCAGCTTGGCTGCCATCGGCGAAGACAGTTCTATCTGGACTTCGTTCTGCCTGATGCTGACTTCACTGCTTCTTTCAATATTCATATCCCGGATGACCCGGTCGATATAGCGCCTTGTCTCCTCCGCTGCTTCTTCGATGGACATTTCATTCCGCCCTGTCTCATCCGGCATCTCTTCCTGAACCAGGGCATCTTCCTGTACTTCCGTATCCGGAGGAACCGGTTCTGTTTCTTCCATAGTATTATGGTGCGCCGACGCCTGTTCCTGCACTTCATTTTCAGGTGATATTCCAGACACATCGATTTCTGTCTTTTCCATGTTCCTTGCAGCCAACGCTTCGATCGAGTCATAAAGCTTCAGTTCGGGGTTGATGATCGTCAGTCTGACTGCCGCATCCTTCTTGCCGAAACCGAGCAGCCCTTTTCTGCCTTCTTCTTCAACATCGATTTTGACGTCCGCTTCCGATACATTCAGTTCTTCCAGCCCTTTTGCGATTGCACGATCAACAGTTTCATCCCTGTAAACTCTGTCCATGACGGTGCCTCCCGTGTCATTTTATGCATTTTGCGATTTTCAGCACATGTAGTAGTGATTTCTCCATCTGATGGTAATCCATGCTGCTGACCGGCTGTCTGGCGATGACCACATATTCTCTCGGCTTGAGCCTGTCCTGGTGATGCTGAAAGAAAACACGTATCCGTCTTTTGATTTTGTTGCGTTTTACCGCATTGCCGAGACGCTTCGACACACTGATTCCGAGCCGCATGTGATCCGTCTTCGGATGATCGGCCAGGTAGATGACGAACTGCCTGTTTGCATAGGATTTGCCTTTTTTGAAAACAAGTTGGAAATCACGTTCTTTTTTAATTCTGAATCTCTTTTTCATCACTATTACGCTCTCTCACATATGATATTTCATTATACAAAATTACACGAAATTTATAAAACAGCACGCCTATATGCACAAAAAAAGATCACCTATATCAGATGATCTTGGGGATTAGGCTGAAAGTACTTTTCTACCTTTTCTTCTACGACGGGCCAATACTTTGCGTCCGTTCTTTGTACTCATTCTTTTACGAAAACCGTGCACTTTGCTGTGCTTACGTTTATTTGGCTGGTAAGTACGTTTTACCATATTAAATACACCTCCATGATACCTATTGCCTGTGTATAGCTTTTAGAATTGTAACTATTAAAGAATAACAGATGAGCCAATAGATTTCAATACATTTTTCACCAGGAATTTATCGCACCGCCATGTGGATAACCCACAGTGTGGACAAGATGTGTGGATAAATGAAATGTGGATAACTATTTTCCACAGCAATCTGCACTGTTTATCCCCAGATTCACAGACCTTGATATCTACTGTGTGGATAACTTCCTGAATTGTGTATATCTTTATAAAGCTGTTGATATCACTCGCTTTTTTCGTTATAATTCTGTGTATGAATTTGTGGTAAAACCGTCCTGATAACTAGATTTGTCCACAGATTGTGAGTAACCTGTGGATAGTTGTTCAGCACTGTGGAAATTATTATCCACACACTGTGATTATGTGAATAGGAAAAGAGGACAATCGTATGAGTAGTATTAAAGAAATCTGGGAGAATACGCTGAAAGGGATCAAAGAAACCATCGCCAATGCCAGCTATCAGACATGGTTCCAGGACACTTCGATGATCCATCTGGACAATGACACGGCTGTCATCAAAGCAGATACCCAGTTTCAGAGGGATTGGCTTGAGAAGAACTATAGTGGTCTGATTCAGGAGCAGCTGTACGAAGTCATGGGAGAGAAGCCTGAAATCAGAATCGTCACTGAAGAAGAGGAGGCCCCTGCAAAAGCGCCTGAGAAGACAAAAGCAGAACCTGAAGTTCCCGTGAACAGCCAGCTGAATGTCAACAATACGTTTGAAACATTCGTCATCGGCAACGGCAACCGCTTCAGCCATGCCGCTTCCCTCGCTGTGGCAGAAGCTCCGGCGAAGGCCTACAATCCCCTCTTCATCTATGGTGGCGTCGGTCTCGGCAAGACACACCTTATGCATGCCATCGGCCATTATGTACTGGAGCACCGTCCAAACGCCAAAGTGGCGTATCTCTCCAGTGAAAAGTTTACAAATGAATTCATCAATTCCATCCGCGACAACAAAACCGAGGAATTCCGCAACCGGTACCGCAATGTCGACGTACTGCTGATTGATGATATCCAGTTTCTTGCCGGAAAGGAATCGACGCAGGAGGAATTCTTCCATACTTTCAACGCACTTCACGAAGACAATAAGCAGATTGTCATTTCAAGCGACCGTACGCCAAAGGAGATTCCGACACTCGAAGACAGACTACGCTCCCGTTTCGAATGGGGTCTGATCACCGACATCACGCCGCCCGACCTTGAAACACGCATTGCGATTCTCAGAAAGAAATGCGAAGAAGAAAAAGTCGAGATTCCAAACGAAGCAATGATCTATATCGCCAACCATATCCATACGAACATCCGTGAGCTGGAAGGTGCATTGACACGGGTCGCAGCGTACTCGAAACTGGTCAACCAGCCACTGACACCGGAAATGGTATCCGAAGCACTGAAGGATCTCGTCACCCAGACCAAATCCAAGAAGATTACGATTACAGACATACAGGAGGCAGTGGCATCCTTCTATGATATACAGATCGAGTCTTTCGCCTCCAAGAAGCGGACGAAATCCATTGCTTTCCCACGTCAGATCGCGATGTATCTGGCACGTGAGCTTACAGACTACTCCCTGCCGAAGATCGGGGAAGTTTTTGGCGGACGGGACCACTCTACTGTCATCCATGCACATGAGAAAATTTCCAAAATGATCAATGAAGACGAACGCTTCAAGCAGGAGCTCGAGGAAATCGAAAACCAGATCAATTAGAGATGTGAATGATGTGGATAGATGTTACACTGTAACAAACAGCTTACCCACATGTGGATAACTTGCACGCCATGGACCGAACCCACTTATCCACAAATCCACAGGGCTTACTACTATTATTACTTTAAATACTACTTAATATATATAAGGAGTCGCTAACTTATGAAAATCAGTATCAACCGCCAGTATTTCATCGAACAGCTGAATCATTGTCTCAAGGCAATTTCCCCAAGGACAACCCTACCGATTCTTAATGGCATAAAACTTGAAGTAAAAGAGGATCATTTGCTTCTTACTGGCAGTGATTCTGAAATTTCAATTGAAATCACCATCCCGACAGAAATCGATAATGAAGAAATACTCGAAATCAGTGAAACAGGTACCGTTGTACTATCCGGCCGATTCTTTGTGGATATCATCAAGAAGCTTTCAGGCAACTTTGTACAGCTTGAAACAAATGATGCATTCCAGACGAAGATTACAGCTTCCCAGTCGGAATTCAATCTGAGCGGCAATGACCCGGACCAGTATCCACTGCTGCCTGAAGTGAATGATGAAGAAAGCATCGTCCTGCCATCTGCAGTGCTGAAAAATATCATCAACCAGACCAACTTTGCAGTATCACTGTCTGAAACACGGCCTGTACTGACGGGTGTAAACTGGCAGTTCGATGATAAGGGCATCCAGTTCACAGCTACGGATTCCCATAGACTGGCTTTGAGAAGACTTGAAGGTGACCAGTTCGGTATGGACAGCATGCATGCAATCATCCCGGGCAAATCATTGAATGAACTCAACAAGATCATCAATGATTCCGATGAGGAAGTCGAAATCCACTTCTCACAGAACCAGGTGCTGATCAGCTACGGCAACATGCGCTTCATTTCCAGGCTGCTTGAAGGCAACTATCCGGATACATCCCGTCTGTTCCCTGAAAACTATGAAACGAAGGTCACTGTGAACAATGGTGAATTCTACCATGCCATCGACCGTGTCTCGCTGCTCGCGAGGGAGGGCGGCAACAACGTCATCCGCATGAGTGTGGAAAACGGCAACGTTGCCCTATCCTCCAATTCTCCTGAAGTCGGTACGGTTCACGAAGATATCAGTACCGGCAACGTTGAAGGCGAGAATCTGAAGATATCCTTCAACTCCAGATACATGATGGATGCACTGAAGGCCATCAATGATGACGAAGTGACGATCGAATTCTTCGGCACGATGCGCCCATTCACTCTGAAAGCAGCTGAATCGGACGCGGTCGTTCAGCTGATCCTTCCAATCCGCACATATTAGAATTCCAGTCAAAACTGCGACTGAGCCCCCAGAAATTAAAAAAAAGGGGTTCTCAGTCGCTTTTTTGTTTTCAGGGGTAAACCCTTGTTTATATCGCAAAACGCTCCTAGGGCTTTATTTGGGCTTCCAAGGTGAATTTTATTGAAAAATGTAGTATAATATATAAGTGAGATTAAGGAGGATGAGTGCATGGAAAGTATCCGGTTCGACGAACTGATTACACTAGGAAAATTTCTGAAGCACGAAGGCATCATAGGAACCGGCGGAGAAGCCAAGTGGTTCCTTCAGGAGAACGAAGTACTATTGAATGGAGAGCCTGAAAACCGCCGAGGAAAGAAGCTGCATGAAGGTGATGTATTGGATCTGGGAGAATTCGGCCAATTCAGGATAGAATATTCCAAATGATTCTGAATCGTATACACCTTGGGGATTACAGAAATTACGAAATGCTGGACCTTGAATTCCATCCAAAACTCAATGTCTTCATCGGCCGGAATGCACAGGGCAAGACGAATCTTCTGGAATCGATCTATTTCCTCGCCCTGGCCAAGAGCCACCGTACTTCAAAGGACAAGGAGCTCATACGCTTCGGTCAGGATGAAGCGTACGTCAACGGCAATATTACGACTGCCTACAGCACCCTTCCCCTGTCGCTCAGTGTCAGCGGAAAAGGGAAGCGTGCGAAGGTGAACCATATGGAAGTATCGAAACTGAGCCAGTATATCGGGCATCTTAATGTGGTGCTGTTTGCACCGGAAGACCTCAACATCGTCAAAGGCTCCCCCCAGGTCAGACGCAAGTTCATCAATATGGAATGCGGACAGATCTCAAAGGTGTATATCAGCATGCTGAGCGGCTACCAGAAGGTACTGGCCCAGAAAAACAACTATCTAAAACAGAAGAATGTCGATCGGGTGATGATCGATGTATTGAATGAACAACTTGCATACTATGCAAGTTTAATTATTTTAAAGAGGCAGCAGTTCGTGGATACCATTGAAAGATATGCCAGGGAGATCCACTCGGATATATCGAATGGCCAGGAGATCCTGTCGGTCAGATACAGGCCGAACATCAGGTACGAGGCGACAGGTGTGGAGATGCTCGAACAGGAACTGAAACTGCTGCTGGATGAAGCACTCGAGCGGGAGATTGAAAGAGGCCAGGCACTGGTTGGTCCGCATCGGGACGATATTTCGTTCCATATCAACGACTATGATGTCCAGACATACGGTTCCCAAGGACAGCAGAGGACGACGGCACTTTCTGTGAAGCTGGCAGAACTCGAACTGATCAATGAAGAAGTCGGCGAGTATCCGATACTGCTTCTCGATGATGTCCTGAGCGAGCTTGATGAGACAAGGCAGTCCCATCTTCTGACCTCGATCCGCGACAGGGTGCAGACCTTTGTCACGACGACGTCAATCAGTGACATCAATCATGCAATCATGGATGAAATGCAGGTATTCGGCATAGAAGACGGCAATGTGAAAGTATAATGGAAGGTGATAATATGGCTGAAAATAATATGGAACAGTATGGCGCGAGTCAGATTCAGGTACTGGAGGGACTGGAAGCGGTCCGCAAACGCCCGGGGATGTACATCGGCTCCACAGCTGCAAAAGGACTGCACCACCTCGTATGGGAAATTGTGGACAACAGCATCGACGAAGCGATGGCGGGCTATGCTGATCGCATCACTGTAACGATCGAGGAAGACAATTGGGTCAAAGTGACCGATAATGGCCGTGGTATTCCGGTGGACATCCAGGAGAAGATGGGCCGTCCGGCAGTCGAGGTCATCCTGACCGTACTCCACGCCGGTGGTAAATTCGGCGGAGGCGGATATAAGGTGTCCGGCGGACTGCACGGGGTCGGTTCCTCTGTCGTCAATGCGCTGAGTGAAACACTCGAAGTCTATGTCCACTTGAATGGCAAGATCCATCACCAGAGCTACACAAGAGGTGTGCCTGATTTCGATCTCAAAGTCATTGGTGAAACTGATAAGACGGGTACGATCATCCGTTTCAAGGCAGATGATGAGATATTCACGGAAACGACGGTATATGATATCGAAACACTGCAGAAACGCATCAAGGAGCTCGCTTTCCTCAACAAAGGACTTGAAATCACCCTGATCGATGAGCGTGGGGAAGAGGATGAACGTTTTGAGTACTACTACGAAGGCGGAATCAAATCCTACGTCGAGCAGATGAATGAAACACGGGATGTACTGCATGATGAAGTGATCTACATGCAGAGTGAGAAGGACGACGTGGAAGTCGAAATTGCACTGCAGTACCATAACGGCTACAATTCCACCCTGCTTTCCTATGCGAACAACATCCATACGTATGAAGGCGGTACGCATGAGGACGGGTTCAAGCGTGCACTGACAAAAGTCATCAATGCCTATGGTGTGAAGAACCGCATCATCAAGGAGAATGAAGACCGTCTGAGTGGTGAGGACGTGCGTGAAGGCATGACCGCCGTCATCTCCATCAAGCATACGGATCCCCAGTTTGAAGGCCAGACCAAGACGAAGTTCGGCAACTCGGAAGCAAGACTCATCACAGACCAGCTGTTCACTGAAGGCTTCGACAGATTCCTTCTCGAGAATCCGACTGCTGCAAGAATCATCGTTGAAAAAGGGCTTACTGCCCAGCGTGCAAGGGTCGCAGCCAAGAAAGCGCGTGAGATGACACGCAGGAAATCGGCACTTGAAGTCTCCAGTCTGCCAGGAAAGCTTGCCGACTGTTCGAGCAAGGATCCCGCAAAAAGTGAACTGTTCATCGTCGAGGGGGACTCCGCCGGTGGTTCTGCCAAATCCGGACGCAACTCCACGACCCAGGCGATTCTCCCACTCCGAGGAAAAATTCTCAATGTGGAAAAGGCAAGACTTGATAAGATTCTCAACAATAATGAAATACGATCAATGATTACGGCGCTCGGTACAGGCATCGGCGAGGAGTTCGATCTGTCGAAGGCCCGCTACCATAAGATTGTCATCATGACCGATGCCGATGTCGATGGTGCGCACATCCGTACATTGCTGCTGACATTCTTCTACCGTTTCATGCAGCCGCTCATCGAAGCGGGATATGTCTATATCGCCCAGCCACCGCTCTACAAAGTCGAACAGGGCAAGAACAAATATTACGTGTTTGATGACAGGGAGCTTGACGCGCTCAAAAAAGAACTCAAGGAAACACCGAAAATTGCGCTTTCCCGTTACAAGGGTCTTGGCGAGATGAATGCAGACCAGCTTTGGGAGACCACAATGGATCCGGAATTCAGAACGCTCATGCAGGTCACAATGGACGATGCCGTCGATGCAGACCAGACATTCGAAATGCTGATGGGCGATATTGTCGAACACAGAAGGAACTTTATTGAAGAAAACGCGTTATACGTCCAGAATCTTGACGTCTAATTAGTGGAGGTAATTGAATGGTTGATAGAACGGATAGATTGAAAGAAGTAAATATAAGCAAAGAGATGCGGACATCCTTCCTTGACTATGCGATGAGTGTCATCGTTTCAAGGGCACTGCCGGATGTCAGGGATGGTATGAAGCCGGTGCACCGCAGAATACTCTACGGCATGCACGATAACGGCATGACTTCCGACAAGCCTTACAAGAAGTCTGCCAGGATCGTCGGGGACGTCATGGGTAAATACCATCCGCACGGTGACTCCTCGATCTATGATGCCATGGTCCGTATGGCACAGGACTTCAGCTACCGCTATCCACTTGTTGACGGCCAGGGGAACTTCGGTTCCATGGATGGCGACGGTGCGGCGGCGATGCGGTATACCGAAGCCAGAATGAGCAAGATCTCCATGGAAATGATGCGTGACATCAACAAGGATACCATCGATTTCCAGGATAACTATGACGGCAATGAACGCGAACCGGTCGTTCTGCCTTCAAGATTCCCGAACCTCCTCGTCAATGGCACGAGCGGCATTGCAGTCGGTATGGCGACGAACATCCCGCCACATAACCTCACTGAGGTGATCGACGCCGTCCTCGCCTATTCGGAAGACGGGGAAATCACACTGCCCGAGCTGATGGAGCATGTCAAAGGTCCCGACTTTCCGACTGCCGGCCTGATTGTCGGTACAGGCGGCATCAGAAAGGCATATGAGACGGGTCGCGGTTCGGTCATGATGCGTTCACGCTGTGAGATCGAAATGATGAGCAACGGCAAGGAACGCATCGTCGTCTCCGAAATTCCGTACCAGGTCAACAAGGCAAGACTGGTCGAGAAGATTGCAGAGCTTGCACGCGACAAGAAGATCGAAGGCATCACCGATCTGCGTGATGAAACCAGCCTCGCGTCAGGTGTCAGAATCATCATAGAGATCCGCAAGGACAAGAATGCCAACGTCATTCTGAACAACCTCTACAAGCAGACACCTCTGCAGACCTCTTTCGGCATCAATATGCTGGCGCTTGTCAAAGGGCAGCCTAAAATACTCGGCTTGAAAGAAGTGCTTGCCCACTATCTGGAACACCAGAAGGTCATCGTGACAAGACGTACGAAGTTCGATCTGAGACGTGCCGAAGACCGTGCGCATATTCTGGAAGGGCTGAAGATTGCGCTTGATAACATCGATGAGATCATCGCGCTTATCCGTGGTTCCCAGAACGACGAAGCGGCGAGAACCGGTCTGATGGAACAGTTCAATCTGTCCGAGCGCCAGGCCCAGGCCATCCTCGATATGCGTCTCAGACGCCTGACAGGACTTGAGAGAGGCAAAATCGAGGATGAATACAACGAAATCCTGAAAACGATCCAGTACCTCAAGGAGATTCTGGCAGATGATGAGAAACTGCTTCAGATCATCCGCGATGAACTGATCGAGATCAAGGAGAAGTATGGCGATGCACGCAGGACCGAAATCACACTTGGCAGCCTGTCGGACATCGAGGATGAGGATCTCATCCCTGAAGAGCAGATTGTTGTCACATTGAGCCACAACAACTACATCAAGCGTCTGCCGTCCTCCACCTACCGTGCGCAGCATCGTGGCGGACGCGGGGTACAGGGGATGAATACGGTCGAAGACGACTTTGTCAGCCAGATTGTGACGATGAGTACGCATGACTACATCATGTTCTTTACAAATAAAGGCCGTGTCTACCGTCTGAAAGGCTATGAGATTCCTGAGTTCTCCCGCCAGTCGAAAGGTATTCCGGTCGTCAACATGCTGGAGATCGACAAGGATGAAGTGATCGGTACGATGATCGGCGTAAAGGATGAGGATACTGAGGATAAATTCCTTGTGTTTGCGACCAGAAATGGTCTTGTAAAACGCTCGCCACTCGGTGACTTCGAACGCATCAATAAGAACGGCAAGATCGCCATTTCATTCCGTGGCGATGACGAGCTGCTCGCTGTCCGTCTGACGGATGGTTCCAAGGACATCATTCTCGGTACGAGAGATGCCAACCTGATCCGTTTCGAGGAAACGCAGATACGTACGATGGGACGTACGGCAGCGGGTGTGAAAGGCATCAAGCTGCGCGAAGGCGATTATGTCATCGGACTCGATGTCCTCACCGAAGGCCAGTCCATCCTCGTCGTTACCGACAACGGTTATGGCAAGTGTACGCCTGAAGCGGACTACCGTATTACAAACCGTGGCGGCATGGGTGTGAAGACTGCGAATCTGACAGAGCGCATCGGTGAACTTGTCTATATTGCTGCCATCGATGGCGATGAGGATCTGATGATTGTGACAAACCACGGTGTCATCATCCGACTGGTCATGGAGGAAGTCTCCTCCACCGGCCGTAATACGCAGGGTGTCCGACTGATCAAGATGAGTGACGATCAGAAGGTCGCAACAGTCGCCAGAGTGAAGGAAGTCGTCGAAGAAGAAGCGGATTCCAATGCAGATGTGGAATCCGAGGCAGTCGAAGAAGAATAGAATGCGTTTCTGAAGATTCCCCGATCCATGATATATTATGGATCGGGATTTTTTTGATTGCAGATGCAATTGCGCTTACACGATGGAAGCGCTATAATATAAAGTAGTCATTAGTCAATCAGAGAAATAATCATAGATGGATTTTGGAGAGGGATGCCAATGAATCAGAATCAGCAGCAGGCATTCGGCAAATATGCCACACTCGTTGCTTTGACAGATGCTGGTACGGCACTCGGGCTCATGCCTGAATACAAATCTTTCAAAGTGGTAACTGGAAAAGTCGGATCGATGGACCTGAAGAAGGTCATTTCCTCGGTCGAGACGGCAGCAAAGCGCAACCAGCTGATCAATGGAGAGGTCTACCGCGAAACCCACGCACTCTATCACGCCATCATCGAAGCGGCGGAAGGTGTGACACGCGGCAAATTGAGCGTCGGGGAAGTCATGCGTACTGTCGGACTGACATTCTCAGTCGTCAGAGGGCGACCCTATGCAGAAGCGGATGAAGGGGAATGGATTGCCGTATGCTTCTACGGAACCATCGGTGCCCCCATCAAAGGCAAGGAGCATGAAACACTGGGCCTTGGCATCAATCATATGTAGTTTTCAATCGAATATACATGTCATAGACATTAGCCATTAGAGACACTTTACATCCGGAGGGATGAATGTGTCTTTTTTTAATGCAGAAAAGGAGGCGTTAGCATGACGGTTTTAACATTGAACGGACAGGAACTGACCATCGAGAAGATGAAGACGTTCCTGAACGATGACAGAAGCACCATCGAAATTTCAGAGGCGGCCTACGCGAATGTAAGGGAATCGAGGAAAACCGTTGAACGCATTATTGAAAATGAAAGCACCATCTACGGCATCACGACAGGGTTCGGCCTGTTCAGTGATGTAAGAATATCGGGTGACAAGACGACAGAGCTGCAGGTCAACCTCATCCGCTCCCACTCGTGTGGTGTCGGCAGACCATTTGCAGAAAAGACGGTACTTGCCATGATGGTTTTGAGGCTCAATACGCTCTTGAAAGGCCACTCCGGCGTAACAGTCGACCTGGTCGACCAGCTCAGGACATTCATCAACCAGCGCATCATACCGAAAGTGCCCGAACAAGGATCGCTCGGTGCATCCGGTGACCTCGCCCCACTCGCCCATCTCGCGATTGCGCTGATCGGCGAAGGAGAAGTATTTCATGAAGGCCGCCTGTCCCCTTCCCGGGAAGTACTGGATCGTCTCGGCATCCGCCCGCTCACACTGCAGGCAAAAGAAGGACTTGCGCTGATCAATGGTACCCAGCCTATGACGGCACAGGGACTGATCAACTATATTGAAGCGGAAAAGATCATGGACGACAGCATCTGGATCTCCGCACTCACCCATCAGGCGCTGAATGGCATTACGGATGCATTCAATGAAAAAGTGCACCTGTCACGCGGCTATAAGGAGCAGATCGAAGTCGCAGAGAAGATGCGGTACCTGCTTGAAGGCTCCGAGCTGACGACACGCCAGGGCGAAGTCAGGGTGCAGGATGCCTATTCCCTCAGATGCATTCCGCAAGTGCACGGGGCTTCTCTCCAGACACTTGCCTACGTCAAGGAGAAGCTCGAGATCGAGATGAATGCCGCCAACGACAATCCACTCATATTCGGTGAGGAGGAAGTCATTTCAGGTGGAAACTTCCATGGCCAGCCGATTGCGATTGCCATGGACCTGCTCAAGATCGGTGTCAGTGAAGTGGCCAACATATCGGAACGCCGCATCGAGCGTCTTGTCAATCCGGCACTGAATGGCGACCTGCCAGCATTCCTGAGTCCACAGGAAGGGCTGCAGTCCGGTGCAATGATCCTGCAGTATGCAGCCGCGAGCCTCGTGTCGGAAAACAAGACACTTGCCCATCCGGCGAGCGTCGATTCCATTCCATCCTCAGCCAACCAGGAGGACCACGTTTCCATGGGCACCATCGGTGCAAGGCATGCCCGCGATATCATCGATAACGTCAGAAACGTACTGGCGATCGAGCTGTTCATCGCGCTGACAGCAGTTGAAATCAAAGGGGAGGACAAACTGTCACCACGGACACGTGACAAGTTCGACATCTATCGCGGGCACGTGGCATTCATCAGCCAGGACCGCAACTTCAGCGAAGATATCAAGATCCTTTCGGATGAATTGGAACAGATCAAAGGGGTTGGAACGGCTTCAGAAGAAGTGAGGTAGGCATTCATAAATTCCATGGGGGTGGAGATATGATTACAGAAAAGCAGATGCAGGCGCAGAGTGGAAAAGGAATGTGGCGTTTTTTCCTATATAGCGCAATTGGAGTCATCATGTTCTTTATACCGGTGACGCTGTTTGAAAGCAACTCCATACTGCTCGACCACTTTGTTACATTAGTGAGAAATACATTTGGCGATGGCATCAAATACTACACATTGCTGGTCATCATGCTGGGTGCGGCCTATCCATTCTTTTCGAAGGAATGGAACAGAAGTTTTACAGATATCATCATTACCATATTCAAGATTCTGGGTGTTGTTGTCGGTGTGATGGTCGTATTCGGAGTCGGTCCTGCTTTCGTATTGAGAGAAGACATCGGACCCTTTCTCTTCAATTCGCTGGCAGTCAATCTGAGCATCCTGATTCCAGTTGGCGGCGCAGTACTCGGTCTGCTCGTCGGATATGGGCTGCTTGTTTTCATCGGAGTCATCATGGAGCCGATCATGCGGCCGCTCTTCAAAACACCGGGGCGGTCTGCAGTGGATGCAGTGGCTTCATTCGTAGGCAGCTATTCCATCGGTCTTCTGATCACCAACCGGGTCTATAAGGATGGGCTGTACAGCAGAAAAGAAGCAATGATCATCGCGACAGGATTTTCGACGGTTTCAGCAACATTCATGATCGTCATCGGCAGGACTTTGGAATTGATGGACTACTGGAATCTGTTCTTCTGGACAACGCTCCTGGTCACCTTCTTTGTTACGGCGATTTCTGTAAGAATTCCGCCACTCAGGACAGAAAAAGATTACTACTATGAGGGTCGAAATAATGCTGAGCAGGAAGATTTTGAAGGTGGACGTCTGAAATATGCCTGGTACAAGGCGAAGCAGCAGTCCTATGAAAGCGATCCGATTCTGAAGAACATCATTACCAACCTGAAGGATGCTTTCATAATGACAATGACGGTTGTGCCGACCATTCTATCCATCGGGCTCCTTGGACTCATGATTGTCGAATTTACCGACATCATCTATTGGATATCGTTCATCTTCTACCCGATACTCTATATTTTCCCGATACAGGATGCACCACTGCTCGCAGAGGCGGCGACCGTCTCCATCATTGAAATGTTCCTGCCATCCCTGCTTGTGGTTGAAGCTGCACTGGAGACACGTTTCATTACAGCTGTCATCTCCGTTTCGTGCATCATCTTCTTCTCAGCACTCGTATCATGCATTCTTGCAACAGATATAAAGATGAAAGTGTGGAAAATGGTGGTCATCTGGCTGATCAGGGCCATACTTTCCCTGTTGATAGTAATACCGTTCACATTACTAATATTCTAAGGAGAGAGAAATATGTCTAGAAAAATCACTGCAAAAAAAGGATTGGAACTGGAATGTAAAGGATGGGAACAGGAAGCGGCATTGCGCATGCTTTATAACAACCTGGATTCTGAAGTGGCGGAGCGTCCGGAGGACCTTGTGGTCTACGGTGGCATCGGCAAGGCGGCACGGAACTGGGAGTCGTTTGAAGCGATTGAGAACACACTGCGCAACCTGGAAAAGAACGAAACGATGCTGATACAGTCCGGCAAACCGGTTGCGGTGTTCAGAACCCATGAGGAAGCCCCGCGTGTGCTCCTGTCGAATTCCGTGCTTGTACCGAAATGGGCAAACTGGGACCACTTCAACGAACTGGATAGGAAGGGGCTCATGATGTATGGCCAGATGACGGCGGGCAGCTGGATCTACATCGGCTCCCAAGGCATCGTCCAGGGCACATATGAAACGTTTGCGGAACTGGCGAATCAGAACTATGATGGCAGCCTGAAGGGGACCATCACTCTGACAGCGGGGCTCGGTGGCATGGGGGGTGCCCAGCCGCTGGCTGTCACGATGAACGAAGGGGTGGCCATCTGTGTCGAGGTTGATCCATCAAGAATACAGAAGCGTATTGAAACGCGCTATCTCGACACGCAGACCGATTCACTGGATGAGGCGCTTGAAATGGCGGAAACAGCCAAAAATAAAGGGGAGCCACTCTCCATCGGCCTGCTCGGCAATGCGGCTGAAGTCCATCATGAGATTCTGGAGCGTGGGTTCAAAATCGATATCGTCACCGATCAGACGTCCGCGCATGATCCCCTGAACGGCTACGTTCCTGTCGGTTACAGCCTTCGCGAAGCGGATGATCTGAGGGAAAAGGATCCGAAGGAATATGTCAGACTGGCCTCGGAATCCATGGCACGCCACGTCCAGGCGATGCTCCAGTTCCAGAAAAACGGTTCAGTCGTCTTCGACTACGGCAACAATATCCGCCAGGTGGCAAAAGACGAAGGTGTGGAGGATGCATTCGACTTCCCGGGGTTCGTGCCGGCCTACATCCGTCCCCTGTTCTGTGAAGGCAAGGGGCCATTCCGCTTTGTGGCCCTGAGTGGCGATCCGAAGGATATCGAAGCGGCGGACAGGAAGATGCGTGAGCTGTTCCCGGAAAATGAAAAGCTTCTGAGGTGGCTTGATATGGCCGAGGAGAAGATTGCATTCCAAGGTCTGCCTTCAAGAATAGCATGGCTTGGCTACGGTGAGCGTGCAAAGATGGGCATGGCACTGAATGACATGGTCGCAAGCGGCGAAATCTCCGCACCGGTCGTCATCGGCCGTGACCATCTTGATAGTGGCTCCGTCGCCAGTCCGAACCGTGAGACGGAAAGCATGAAGGATGGCAGTGATGCTGTCGGCGACTGGGCGATCCTGAACGCCCTGGTCAATACTGCAGCCGGCGGTTCATGGATCAGCGTCCATCATGGAGGCGGCGTCGGCATGGGCTACTCGCTCCACGCCGGCATGGTCGTTGTTGCCGATGGTACAGATAATGCAGCACGCCGTCTTGAACGTGTACTGACGAGTGATCCTGGCATGGGTGTGGCAAGACATGCCGATGCAGGCTATGAGATTGCGATTGAAACAGCGAAAGAACGCGGTGTCAATATTCCAATGCTCAAGGAGGATCAGTAATGAACGATACAATCATCAGGAACATAGGTGCACTTATTCTGCCGAAGAAGAGCGACAGACCACTTAAGGGCAAGGAGATGGATGAACTGGAGATCATCGAAGGTGCGATGATCGTCATCAAGGATGGCCAGGTCGTCTATCGTGGTGCGGCAACCGATGAATATGAAGCATCTGAAGAATTGGATGCCTCCGGCATGATCGCCTCCCCTGCCCTCGTCGATCCGCATACCCACGTAGTCCATGGCGGTTCACGGGAGCATGAGATGTCACTGAAGCGCCAGGGTGTGGACTATCTCACCATACTGGAACAGGGAGGCGGCATTCTCAATACTGTGGAGCAGACACGCAAAGCGACCCATCAGCAGCTTGTCGACAAGGCGTCAAAAAGCATTACGCGCATGATCCAGCACGGGGTGCTCGCTGTCGAAAGCAAAAGCGGCTATGGTCTCGATCGTGAAAACGAACTGAAACAGCTGAAAGTTTCCCGGGAAATATCCGAAAAATTCCCGGTAACGATGCGTCATACCTTCCTCGGCCCGCATGCCATACCGAAAGGTGCAGATGGAGATGCCTTCCTGGATGACATGATCAATCTGCTTGAGGAAGCAAAGGACTATGCCGATTTTGCCGACATCTTCTGCGAGACAGGTGTATTCACAATCGAACAGTCAAGAAAATACATGGAGGCGGCCAATGCACTCGGCATGCGTGTAAAGATCCATGCTGACGAAATCGATCCGCTCGGCGGCCTTGAGCTTGCCATCGAGCAGAATGCCATCAGTGCAGATCATCTTGTTGCCGCAAGCGAGGCAGGAAAAAAGATGCTTGCTGATACGGACACTGTTGCTGTACTCCTTCCGGGTACGACCTTCTATCTCGGCAAGGACCAGTTCGCGGATGCCCGCGGCATGATTGAGAATGGTGGCGCAATCAGTCTCGCAACCGACTATAATCCGGGCAGCTGTGTGACGGACAACCTGCAGATGATCATGGCCATTGCGAGCCTCAAGCTGAAAATGACACCGAATGAAATATGGAACGCTGTGACCGTCAATGCCGCGCATGCCATCGATGTGGATAAGGGAACACTTGAAGCGGGTGACCAGGCGGACATCGTCCTCTGGGATGCACCGAATCATGAATATATCCCCTACCACTACGGCGTCAATCACGCACATACTGTCATCGCCCGGGGCCAGGTCATCTATAGGCAGCCGGGACTCGAGCCGATCCGGTAGTCTTGCATTTTCGGCATTTTCATTATAGAATGGGGCTAAGCTGAATATGAGTCGCTTGAAGGAAGCAGTAGTGTCCCCCTGTTTATAGAGAGGTCATGGATGGTGAAAATGACTACAGTGGAATACGAATTTCCGTCCTTCTGATAAAGAGTGGCCGGTACCCCGTACCGTTAGAAGAATGAGATGATGCTAAAAGCATCAAATTAGGGTGGCAACGCGTATACCACGTCCCTTTCCGGGGCGTGGTATCTTTTATTTTTCTATAAAGATGGAGGTAGACTTATGCTGGATATCAAGATGATTCGCAACGATGCTGAACAAGTGAAGGCAAAAACAGAAAAACGCGGGACGGATCCTGCAACCATAGACGAAATTCTCGAGCTGGATGAATCCCGCAGACAGCTCATTCAGAAAACGGAGGAACTGAAGAGCCGACGCAACAAGGTGTCCGAAGAGATTGCACAGAAGAAGCGCAACAAGGAGAACGCAGACGATGCCATTGCATCAATGCGTGAAGTCGGTGAAGAGATAAAAGGCATCGATTCACAGTTGAACACCATCAAAGCGGACTTCGAGGACAGGATGAGCCGTGTGCCGAACCTCATCCATGATGATGTCCCTGAAGGTGCGGATGACTCCGAGAATGTGGAAATTCGCAAAACAGGTGAACCCCGTCAGTTTGATTTCAATCCGAAGGCCCACTGGGATATTCTTGAGGACCTTGAGCTTGCCGACTTTGAGCGCGGTGCCAAAGTTTCCGGTGCCCGCTTTGTATATCATACCGGCGATGGTGCCCGTCTTGAGCGTGCGCTGATGAACTTCATGCTTGAAGTGCATGGTCAAAAGGGATACAAGGAAATGATGACGCCGCAGATTGTGCGGGCGGAAGCGATGTACTCGACAGGCCAGCTGCCGAAATTTGAAGAGGACCTCTTCAAGATCGACGGCATGGAGATGTATACCATTCCGACATCGGAAGTCACTCTGACGAATTTCCATAAGGATGAGACGCTCTCCAATGATCAGCTGCCGGTGAAGTTTACTGCCCAGACGGCATGCTTCAGGAGTGAAGCCGGTTCTGCCGGCAGGGACACACGCGGTCTCATCCGCCTCCACCAGTTCAACAAGGTCGAAATGGTCCGTGTGGAGCGTCCGGAGGATTCCTGGGATGCGCTCGAAGAGATGACAAATCATGCCGAGAACATACTGAATCTGCTCGAGATTCCCCACCGTACCGTGCTGCTCTGTACTGGAGATATCGGTTTCGGATCTGCGAAGACGTACGATGTGGAAGTATGGCTGCCGAGCTATCAGGACTACAAGGAGATCAGCTCCATTTCAAACATGACCGATTTCCAGGCCCGCCGTGCGAATATCAAATTCAAACGCGAGCTGGATGGCAAGCCGGAACTGCTGCATACTCTGAACGGCAGTGGACTGGCGGTCGGCCGGACGATGGCCGCCCTGCTCGAAAACTACCAGAACGAAGATGGTTCAGTGACAATCCCTGAAGTACTGAGGCCTTATATGAGTGGTCAGGAAAAGCTTGAAGCGTTATAATAGTAATATTGAATGCTCCTATTCGTTTAGGAGCTTTATTTTATGGTTGGAGGAGTGGAAAATTGAATAAAAGAGTATCGATGCTTCAGCTGATGCTGGTGCTGTTTGCTGTATTCGTGTTCATCACACTTACCGACATCAGTCTGCTTTTCGGCGCAGTCCTGCTGCCGTTTGCGGTGTACTTTCTGGTCAATCTGAAGCATCAGTCAAACTATCATTTCTGGCTGACATTCGTCAGCTTTCTCATACCTGCCGCGCTACTGCTTTCACCGGATGCCTGGGTATGGTTTGTGGTATTATATATAGTGGCGACAGTGGTTCACCACACGTTGAAAAAGAATATATCGCAGGAGCTGGCATTGTTCTATGTGACGGCAACGCTGATGCTTTCGTTCATCGGCATACTGAACCTGCTACAAGGATTCGGAATCATCCAGCCGATATCGGATGCCTATCTTGATATCCGCAGCTGGTACTTGTCGCAGCTCGAGATGTACGGCACTTTTGCCGCTGATCTGGATACTGATATCATACGTACTTCGATGGATCAGATATTCATCAATCTCCCTGCATATATTACAGTGATTGCGTTCCTGCTCGCACTCTACACCATACTGATGCAGCGTGTGCTATTTAGTTCCTCTTCTGTGAAAATGTGGAACTACTGTTCATTTAAAGATTGGGCGTTTCCCCGCCTCATCCTTTATTTATTTTTGATTCTATTTGTAGTATCATTTTTTACAACTGAAGGAACGACGGCGCAGTCTACAGTCAGCAACCTGCTGATTGTTGTGGAATGGATGCTCTACCTTCATGGTCTCAGCTTCAGCTATTTCTTCTTCAGGGAAAAGAAGCTGAATGTAGCACTTTCCATACTGCTGCTGATTCCGCTGGTCATCCTGAGACCGATCACACTTCTGATCGGACTGTTCGAAATGATCTTTAGGATAAGGACGCTAATACAGTTGAAAAGGAAGTGATGGGAATGTATAACGTGCTGGACAGGAAAATGGTCTTCATACCTTTTGCAATCGCAGCGTTTCATATTCTGGTAATGAATATATTTGTACTGACGAACCATTTCAGAACCGGCCTGCTCTTTCTGATCGTAAGTACCATTCTCCTGACACTTCTATTCTTGTACCTCTACCGTTCCTTTGTCATCAATGAGAACCGTTTCCGGCAGATGGTGGTCGATATTGCCGGCAGCAAGCAGTATGCCATCGACGAATTGCCGATGGGGCTCATCATATTGAATGATGACGATGAGATCGAGTGGATGAACGACTACATGTGCAAGGAAATTTCAAAGGATAATATGAATACGCCGATCAACCGTCTGTTCCCGAATATCATGACAACGCTCAAAGCCAACAACATCCATCGGACGGAATCGACCTATAACGATAAATACTTCAAGATTTATTGGGATGAAAAGCACCAGGCCCTCCATCTGATAGATATTACAAGCCAGCGCAACCGTGAAACTGAGCTTGAAGACAAGCAGCCGGTCATCGGCATCCTGTTTCTCGACAACTATGACGAAGTGACCCAGAATATGAGTGAGGCTTTGAAAAGCGAGCTCAACAACAGCATTACAAACACCATCAATGAATGGGCCAACCGGCACCATATATATATCCGCCGCTTCTCCCAGGATCGTTTCATCATCCTGCTCAATTCCAGCAGCCTGAAGGAAATCGAATCGACACGGTTCAATCTGCTGGATGAAGTACGTGACCGATCACAGGAGCTTGGTGCACAGATTACGCTGAGCGTCGGTATTGGGGAAGGCTCCGATGACTATATAGAAGTCGGCGAACTGGCCCAGTCGAGTCTTGATCTGGCCCTCGGACGCGGTGGCGACCAGGTGGCCATCAAGGCGGTGAACGGCAATGCCAGGTTCTACGGCGGCAAGACGGACCCGATGGAAAAACGGACGCGTGTCAAAGCACGTGTCATTTCCCATGCCCTCCGGGACATACTGCTTGAAGGTGACAATGTGCTCATCATGGGCCATAAACATCCGGACATGGATGCTCTGGGATCCGCCATCGGTGTTGCCAAGATCGCCTCCATGAATGGCATCGAGGCCCATATCGTACTGAATGAAGATGACATCGATGAAACACTGCAGCGGATGATGAAAGAGCTTAAGGCACGGGAAGATCTGATGAAGATGTTCATCACATCCGAGGAAGCCTGGGAGAAGATGAATCCGAAAACGACAGTCGTCGTCGTCGATACGCACCGCCCGAACATGGTGCTCGACGAAGTGATTCTCAACAAGGCGGCACGCAAGGTCATCATCGACCATCATAGACGTGCCGATGACTTCATTTCGAACCCTCTCCTTGTCTATATGGAGCCGTATGCCTCCAGTGCAAGTGAGCTTGTTGCAGAACTGCTCGAATACCAGAACAAGGAGCAGAAGCTCTCCCGCCTTGAAGCGACAATCATGCTGACCGGTATCATTGTGGATACAAGAAACTATACGCTGCGCACCGGGTCGAGAACGTTCGATGCAGCGAGCTTTCTGAGAAGCAGCGGTGCTGATCCGGTGCTTGCCCAGACTTTCCTGAAGGATGACATTGATACGTATATCGCACGAAGTGACCTGATCAAATCGGCCGAAATCAGGGATAACGGCATTGCCATCGTCAAAGCGGATTCCATGATGACCTACCACCCTGTAACGGTGGCACAGGCAGCCGACCAGCTGCTGCAGATCGAAGGCGTACAGGCTTCATTCGTCATGGCAGCACGTGAAGACGAGTCGATCGGCATTTCCGCCCGATCGTTCGGGGAAATGAATGTACAGCTCGTCATGGAGGCACTCGGCGGCGGCGGTCACCTGTCCAATGCAGCAACACGGGTGAGCGGCAAATCGATGGATGAACTCTATGATGAACTGGATGAAGCAATTAAGGAAATACTTGATAACAGGAGTGAAGAGGAATGAAAGTAATTTTTCTGAATGACGTTAAAAATAAAGGCAAAAAAGGTGAAGTGAAAGAAGTCGCAACAGGCTATGCACAGAATTTCCTGCTGAAGAAAGGTCTGGCCGAAGAAGCGACACCAGCCAACCTGAAAAGGCTCGAAGAGCAGCAGAACGCCGAGGAGGCGAAGGCTGAGCAGGCATTGGAAGATGCCAAAGTGATGAAAGAGGAACTGGAACAGAAGGAAGTTGAAATAAAGACGAAGTCCGGTGACGACGGTCGTCTATTCGGCTCCATCAGTTCCAAGCAGGTTGTTGAAGCATATGAAAAGCAGCATGGCATCAAGCTGGATAAAAGGAAGCTCGATATGTCCCAGCCGCTCAAGAGCCTCGGATACCATAAGATGAGTGTCAAACTGCATCCGGAAGTATCTGCAGAAATCAAGGTGCATGTTATTGAGCAATAGTAGATCAGGGAGGGATTGATTTTGGACATACATCAGCAGATGCCGCATAACATGGAAGCGGAACAGTCTGTCCTTGGTGCCATACTGATCAATCCCGAAATTTTCATTTCCACAGCGGAAACGCTGGAGCCGGAAGATTTCTACCGTTCAGAGCACCAGCACGTCTATCGTGCAATGGGCTTTCTAAGTGAAAATCATCAGAGTATTGATGTTGTCACACTGATCGATCAGCTGAAAAGCATGGAAGTACTGAACTCCGTCGGTGGTCCGAGATACCTTGCAGAACTATCCAATGTCGTGCCGACGAGCCGGAACGTCGCTTTCTATGTGGATATAGTGGCGAAATACGCGCTGAAACGCACACTGATCAGGACAGCAGAAGAAATCGCCAATGAAGGTTTCTCGGAAGAGATGGATGTCGAAGATCTCCTGACCGAGGCCGAGTCGAGGATCATGTCCATTTCGGAGAGTCGTCGTAACGAAGGCTTCAAATCCATGAAATCCGTCGTCCACGAAGTATATGAGCAGGTCGAGGCACGCGCCGGCCAGACCGACAGTACGACAGGCATCCCGACAGGTTATCGTGATCTCGACTTCATGACATCAGGCTTCAACCGCAACGATCTGATCATACTGGCTGCACGCCCTTCCATGGGTAAGACGGCATTCGCCCTCAATATTGCAGGGCACGTCGGTACATCCCGTGAAAAATATACCGTCGCCATCTTCTCTCTCGAGATGGGGGCCGACCAGCTCGTGTCACGTATGATTTCGAGCCAGGGCATGATTGATGCGACAAAACTGCGTCAGGGGAATCTGAACCACGATGACTGGGACAACTTCACGACAGCCATCGGCAGTCTGGCGGAATCGAAAATATTCATAGACGATTCACCTGGTATCCGGGTGAGCGACATCCGTTCCAAATGCATGCGTCTGAAGCAGGAGCATGGCATCGACATGGTCATCATCGACTATCTGCAGCTGATCCAGGGCTCGAGCAACAAGAGAAGCGACAACCGGCAGCAGGAAGTTTCCGAAATCTCCCGTATGCTGAAAGCCTTGGCACGTGAGATGGAATGTCCGGTCATTGCACTCAGCCAGCTTTCAAGAAGTGTGGAGACACGCCAGGATAAGCGTCCGATGATGAGTGACCTGCGCGAATCGGGTTCGATCGAGCAGGATGCGGATATTGTAGCCTTCCTCTACCGGGAGGACTACTATGTTCGGGGTGACGGAGAGGAAGATGCAGAAGGTGCCCAGCGGGAACAGGATGAGATCGAAATCATACTGGCCAAGCACAGGAATGGTCCCACAGGCACGGTGAAACTGATCTTCAACAAGTCCTACAGCAGCTTCTTCGATCAGGATAACCGGGGATATGACGATGGTTACATTCCACCGAATTAAATTTACGAATGTTTTTATATACCACTTATAAAAACGTTCGTATTTTTATTGCCTTTTATCGGGCTTATTGTTAGAATGATTACGGTAATTCAAAGAAAATGGGGGCAAAGACATGTCTGGAACAGTAGTAGTCGGAACACAATGGGGCGACGAGGGCAAAGGGAAGATTACAGACTTCCTATCAGAAGATGCAGATATCATCGCGCGTTTCTCCGGAGGCAACAACGCAGGACACACCATCCAGTTTGGTGGCGAAACATATAAACTGCACCTCGTACCTTCAGGTATATTCTATGATGATAAAATTTCGCTGATCGGCAACGGTGTCGTCATCGATCCGCTCTCCATCATCAAGGAACTTGATGGACTGATCGAGCGCGGCATATCCGTAGATAATCTTAGAATCTCAAACCGTGCGCAAGTCATTCTCCCCTATCATCTGCTTCAGGATGAACTGGAAGAGGAAGCACGTGGAGACAACAAGATCGGTACGACAAAACGCGGCATCGGACCATGCTATGTCGACAAGGCACAGAGGATCGGCATCCGCATGGCGGACCTGATCGATGAAGCAACGTTCAGAAAAAGACTGGAAGAGAACCTCAAGTTGAAGAACCACATGTTCTCAGCACTCTATGAACGCGAAGGCTTCACATTTGATGAAATTTTTGAACCGTATCAGAAAGCCGCAGAACGCCTGGCACCTTATGTGACCGATACGGCAAAAGTACTCGATGATGCATTCCAGAACAACCAGAAGGTCCTTTTTGAAGGGGCCCAGGGTGTCATGCTCGATATCGACCATGGTACATATCCGTTCGTTACGTCCAGCAACCCGATTGCTGGTAACGTGACGGTCGGCTGTGGTGTCGGCCCGACAGCTGTCAAAAACATCGTCGGTGTCTGCAAAGCCTATACTTCACGTGTCGGCGATGGCCCATTCCCGACGGAACTGTTTGACGAAAGCGCTGACCATATCCGTGAAATCGGACGTGAATATGGTACAACGACAGGCCGCCCGCGACGTGTTGGATGGTTCGACAGCGTCGTCGTGCGCCACGCAAGACGCGTCAGCGGCATTACGGACCTCTCCCTCAACTCCATTGATGTACTGAGTGGTCTGGATACAGTAAAGATCTGTACAGCCTATGAGATCGATGGCAAGGAAGTGACGGAATATCCGGCGACGCTTCATGCACTGGATCGCGCCAAGCCGATCTTCAAGACAATGCCCGGCTGGAACGAGGACATTACAGGCATCAAGCGTCTTGAGGATCTTCCGGATAACGCAAGGAACTATCTTGAAGAGATCGAGCGCCTGACGGGTGTCGGCATCTCCATCTTCTCTGTCGGTCCCGACCGCAATCAGACGAACCTCCTGAAAAATTTCTGGAGCTAGCATATATCCCATGGCATGGATGGCCGTGGGATATTTATTTTTCAATAAAATTAAAGTTTCAGTTGAAAATGAAATTTATATCATGCTATAATAACTTTTGTGTTCAATACCAATCAACAGTATGGCCCGTTGGTCAAGCGGTTAAGACACCGCCCTTTCACGGCGGTAACACGGGTTCGAGTCCCGTACGGGTCACTTTTCATATTTCTTTCATCACATGGTCCCGTGGTGTAGCGGTTAACATGCCTGCCTGTCACGCAGGAGATCGCGGGTTCGATTCCCGTCGGGACCGTCACAAGAAGCCATCAGCATACAATGCTGATGGCTTCTTTCCTATACCCGGATGGAAATAAACATGGAAAAGTGATACATTTATAATGGATATGACTATGTGAACAGGCACTTAACGAAAGTGAGGGAATGAAATGCCTAAGAAAATCGTTGTAGTGGATGATGAGAGACCCATCGCTGATATATTGGAGTTCAACCTTGAGAAGGAAGGCTATGAAGTGCATTGTGCCTATGACGGCAATGACGCACTGGCACTGATTCTTGAAGTCGTGCCGGATATTGTACTGCTTGATATCATGCTGCCGGGCATGGACGGTATGGAAGTGTGCCGTGAAGTCCGCAAGACACATGATATGCCGATCATCATGCTGACAGCCAAAGATTCCGAAATAGACAAGGTGCTCGGCCTCGAACTCGGCGCCGATGACTATGTCACAAAACCGTTTTCGACACGTGAGCTGATTGCCCGTGTCAAAGCCAATCTGAGAAGAAACGTCGAGACGGCATCGAAGGACCGGGAACCGGAGAGCAATAACATCCAGGTCAAGGCCATCACCGTAATACCGGATTCCTATGCCATCAAGAAGAATGACAAGGACATAGAACTCACCCATCGTGAGTTCGAACTGTTCAACTATCTTGCGCAGCACATCTCCCAGGTGATGACACGGGAGCATCTGCTTGAAACGGTATGGGGCTATGACTATTTCGGTGATGTCCGTACTGTCGATGTGACGGTCAGAAGACTCAGGGAGAAGATTGAAGATGATCCTTCCCATCCGGAATACCTGATGACAAGAAGAGGTGTCGGGTATTACATTCAAGGTGACGAATAAAGGGGTTAACACTTAATGAAGCAGTTTTTTAGAAATCTGCAATCTCTTCATATAAAGCTTGTAATCATATATGTGCTCCTCATCGTCATCGGCATGCAGATCATCGGTCTGTATTTTACGAATACGCTTGAGAAGGAACTGACCGGGAATTTCCAAGATAATATCGAAACCCAGGTAAGCCTTATAGATACGAGAGTCAAGGAACTGTACACCGAATATGGAGATGACAGTGAACAGTTCAGGGAAGAGATTCAGAGTCTGCTTTCCGATTATGGAAACAGGCCGGAAATTGAAGAAATCAGATATGTAAACTCCGATAATGTCCTGGTGGCGACAAGTCGCATTTCCAATGAATCGAGCATCGGGTCGAGGATCAATGCGCCGCTGACTGAAGAAGCAGTCACCACCGGCACTCCCAATGAGGAGATCTACGTCAATGTGGAGCAGGACCATCAGCGTGTATGGCTGCTGAACCAGCCTGTCATCCAGGACAGTCAGATCCTTGGTGCCATCTATGCCGCCTCGAATATCGAGACGGTATATCAGCAGCTTGAATCGATCAATAATACCTTCATCATTGCCACCTTGATTTCACTGATCATTACAAGCATCCTCGGAATTTTCATTGCACGGACCATTACGAAGCCTATCACCGATATGAGGAACCAGGCGCTGCTCATGTCGGAGGGGGACTATACATCGCGGGTTAAAATATACAGCAGTGATGAAATCGGTGAACTCGCAGGCTCCTTCAACATACTGTCGAAACGTGTCCAGGAGGCCCAGGCCAATACGGAGAGCGAGAAGAAGCGTCTCGACTCCGTCATCACCCACATGTCGGACGGCATCATCGCCACAGACCGCAGAGGACGTGTCCGGGTAGTCAATGAGATGGCACTGGATATGCTCGGGATGTCCGGTGAGGACCTTCACGGCGAGGATATGCTCGAAATCCTGAAGCTTGATGCCGATATGGCTGTGGAAGACATACAGGAAATGAATGAAAGCCAGCTTCTATTCCTGAATAACGGCGAGGAAGATACGACGATCCGTGTCAATTTCTCCACCATTGTAAAGGATACCGGCTTCATCAACGGCTATATCGCGGTACTGCATGATGTCACGGAACAGGAGCGTGTGGATAATGAGCGCAGGGAATTTGTTGCCAATGTCTCTCACGAGCTCAGAACGCCACTTACTTCCATGAGAAGCTATATCGAGGCACTGCAGGAAGGTGCCTGGAAGAATGATACGCTTGCGCCAAAGTTCCTCGGGGTGACACGCGAAGAGACGGACCGCATGATCCGGCTGGTCGAAGATCTGCTCCAGCTCTCCAGAATGGACAACGAAGCAGAGGAACTGACACGTGAAATCGTCGATTTCAACATGTTCCTGAACCGCATCATCGACCGCTTCGAGATGACACATAAGGATCAGGTCGAGTTCGTCCGCAACATCCCTTCCACTCCAATTTTCACGGAAGTCGCAGTGGACAAGATGGGTCAAGTACTTGATAATGTCATTTCGAATGCCATCAAATACTCTAGCAGCACGAACAAGAAAGTGGAGTTCCATGTCAAACAGAACCGTCTCTACAACCGTATGACGGTACAGATCAAGGATAATGGCCTTGGCATTCCGGCAAGCAAGGTCGACCGCATTTTCGAACGCTTCTATCGTGTCGACAAGGGACGGGCGCGCAAAATGGGCGGCACCGGTCTTGGTCTTGCCATCTCGAAGGAAATCATAGAAGCGCATGATGGCAAGATCTGGGCCAACAGTGTAGAGAATAAAGGGACCACAATCTTCATCAATCTGCCGTGTGAAACACTTGAGGAGGATGATTGGGGTGCATAGAGAGACTATCAAATCCATCATCCTTTTCGTTCTTGTTGTGAGCAGTGCCATACTGACGTACATGGTATGGAGCTATCAGCCCGAATTCTCGCAGATTGATACTTCCATCGAATCGACGTCGAATACCGGACAGGGTGAGCCTTTGCCGTTTGATAGTGTCATGCGTGCCTATCAGCTCATCTGGGTGGACGGAGAGAATGCAAGAGGCACAATAGAGGAAGAAGCCGTCGTCGGTGTCAGGGAGTTTCTGGACGGCACCAGAATAAGGGACATCAACGTATACAATAATATGAACCGCCTCAATCCTACGGTAAAGGAGGACGGCAGTGAAGAGTTTCTGATTGTCGACTATCCATCGGAGATGCCTGCAAAATCACTGTTCCAGATACTTGGATTCGAGTATGAAGAAACACTGCCCGATTACAAATTCGACCGCATTGTCGTGGACATCGCCTCGCCTCAGGTCGTTTTTTATATGCTGAATGAATCACTGGACCGCGTGGCGGTTGCCAAGACCGATATTGAGAGCGACTATCTGCTGTCCATCGTCAACGATTATGAAGGTTCATTTGAAGATTATACAGGCATCATCACCAATCAGCAGACTGCGAACAACAAGACAGCGATCTACGGACCCGATGCGCCTGGAGAAGTCAGTGTGATGCGTTTCCTGTCCACACAGATCAGCATAGACAACATGAATGATATCCTCTTCATGGAGGATGATGTCAGTGTGTCACAGAATGAAAATGTATATGTATACGAAGCTGAAAATGGTCTGGCCACCTACAATACGGACACCTACAACTATGTATACACCAACCTGAACGAATCCTTATCTTCAGAACGAGATCCCCATCGGACAATACAGCGCAGCTTCAACTTCCTCAACTCCCATATCGGTCTGGCACCGGAGCATATTCTGTTCGACTATGAAGAAGAAGGCAACCAGTCGACCTATCGCTATACGCTGAATGGGTACGCTGTATTCAGTGATGAAATTGCAACGACGGTCACAACAAAATATGGCAGCAATGCCCTATTCGAATACGAGCGGCCACTGCTCTACATCAATGCGCAGGTACCGAGTGAAGAGGCGGAGGAACTGGCCCGTCTGGAAGATGTCAGATATGAAATTGCACTGAATGATGAACTCGATCTCCAGAAAGTATCCAAAATCACCATCGGCTACAACATGCGCTTTTCGGAGGAGCAGACCGAACTCAACCTGGTGAATTTCACTCCCGAATGGTATGTGAAGTACGATGGGGAATGGCTGCGCTACAATGAAGGAGGGTTGCATTAATGGATTGGAAACTGACCAAATCCCTCTACATCCTTGTATTCCTGCTCATCAACGTAGCCCTGCTGGTGATGTACTACAATAAGCAGCAGGAAGAAATCAGGGAGATTGAAGATGCACCGAGTGTATTGGAATCGACGAATATCGACCTTTCAGAGCTTCCGGAATACGAACCGGAACAGGTGACCATCCTTGTAGGAGAGCGGGTCAATTTTGCAGAAGTCGAAGAAATCGATCAGGAAACTGTCGAGATAACCGACGAGGACTTCGTCATCCATCATAGTTTTGAAGATGGAGATCTCGCGCCGGTGATGGAACAGGAACCACTCGAGGCGCATAAGAATGATCAGGTTTACAGGGGCGGCGATTACAAGTATGATGATGTAATGAGCAATAACAACTATATGCTGTTCAATCAGTATTATGGAGAATACCCTATTTTCAACCATGAAGCAGCCCGTGTGCTGTATAGAGGCGAAGGTGTGGAGGCAGCCGAGTATGAACAGGGCTATATTACAAATCTGCACGAGAACAGCCACACCTCCCCGATTACCGCAAGAGACCCGAGACAGGTCGTATCGGACTTGTATCTCCGTGAAAGGATTTCCGGAGAAGCGGTCATTGAAAATGCCAGACTCGGCTACTACATCATTCTCAATGATGAAGAGCAGGTGCTCCTCAGACCGAAATGGGAGTTCCAGGTCACTGACCAGGACGTCGAAAAGACCATTTATGTCGACGCCATCAGTGAAACAGAAGATATTATCGAAAGTGAGTGACAGTAATGAAGATGAGCGTGTTAGCCAGCGGTTCCACCGGGAACAGCACGTATATAGAAACTGAAAAAGGCAGCTTGCTCATAGATGTGGGACTTTCCTGCAAACGTATTGAAGAGGCACTGAACACACTGGATACTTCTCTTAATAATATAGATGCCATACTCATCACCCATGAACACAGCGATCACATCAAAGGGCTCAAAGTCATCTCGAAACGCTATGGCATTCCGATCTATGCCAATGAGTTGACATGGCAGAGAATCGAAGCCAAGGACATCGAAGTCCATAATGACAAGAGATTCCATTTCAACCCTCTGGAAGAGAAAGAACTGCTCGGCATGAACGTCCAGTCGTTCAATGTTTCCCATGACGCCATCGACCCCCAGTTCTACACATTCATGAAAGACAACAAGAAGATTTCCGTCATCACGGATACGGGCTATATTTCGGACCAGATGAAAGGCATCATCAAAGACAGCGATGTTTTCATTTTCGAAAGCAATCATGATGTCGATATGCTCCGGATGGGCAGATATCCGTGGGTCACCAAACAGCGTATACTCTCCGATGTCGGCCACGTGTCGAATGAAGACGCTGCACATGCCATGCGTGACGTTATAACGGACCGTACAAAGCGTATCTATCTCAGTCACCTGAGTCTGGATAACAATATAAAAGAACTGGCTAAAATGAGCGTGGAGCAAGTGTTGAACCAGTATGATATCGATACAGACAATCATATAACAATCAGTGATACGGACAAGGCTGTACCGACAAAAATCTATCAGATATAAAGTTATACACAGAAATGTGTGAAAACTATGTGGATAAATAGTCATAAATGTGGGTAAAGTATAAAAATGTGGATAACTAAGCAGTCAGTAAAGGATTACTGGCTGCTTTTCTTATATTTATGTGATTAGGATGATTAGAAAATGATATTATACACAGTGAATGAGTAAATATCCGTGGATATGTGGAATAAATGTGGATAAACAGGAGGATATGTATGAAAATCACTTTGATTACTGTGGGCAAGTTGAAAGAGAAGTACTGGCAGCAGGCTGTGGATGAATATAGGAAGCGGCTCGGTGCATATGCCAAACTTGAACTGGTTGAAGTTCCCGATGAAAAGGAACCGAATAATGCCAGTGAGAAGGATATTGAAAACATCAAGGACAAGGAAGCAGAGAAGATACTGGGCAGAGTCAAAGACAGCCAGCACGTCGTTACACTCGAGATCCATGGGAAGACCTACACAAGCGAGCAGCTTGCGAGCCAGTATCAGCAATGGATGAATACCGGCAAGAGTGACATCGTATTCATCATCGGCGGCAGCAACGGGCTCGGCCAGGCAGTCAAGCAGCGCTCCAACCAGGAAATCAGCTTCGGTACCCTCACCTACCCCCACCAGATGATGAAGGTCATGCTCATGGAACAGATCTACAGGGCGAATAAGATCATCAAGAATGAGAGCTACCATAAATAATTGAAAGGTGGAGACTCGGAATGAACATATTGATTTTAGGAGCAACTGGACGAGTCGGCAGCCATATACTGAAATCTACACTGAATGATAATTATCATGTTAAGGTATTGGTACGTGACGTGGATAAGCTCCGGATTAAAGATAGAAACCTAACAGTCATAGAAGGAAATGTTCTAGTAGAAGCAGACATTGTGAACGCGATAGCGGGTATGGATATGGTAATCAGCGCACTCGGCACTGATGGCACCACGACGCTTTCCGAAAGCATGCCGTCCATTGTGAAAGTAATGGAAGATGAAGGCATAAAACGAATCATTACTATTGGCACTGCAGGCATTCTGAACAGCAGAACCGAACCCGGAAAACTGCGCTATCAATCGAATGAATCAAAAAGAAGAACGACACGTGCAGCAAAGGAGCATCACAAAGTCTATGAGTTGCTTGAAAACTCATCTCTTGACTGGACAATCATCTGCCCCACCTATCTGCCTGATGGTGAACATACAAGCAGATATCGAATAGAACGTGACTTCCTTCCTGAAAACGGGAAAATGATTTCCGTTCCTGATACAGCAGAGTTTGCATACAGACAGATAGAAGATGATGGGTATATAAAAGCACGTGCTGGTATTGCTTATTAATCACTTGTCGGATGACACGTTCGTATTAAAGAATAATATAAGTTGAAAAAGGAAGTTTATAATGAACAAAAAAGAAAAATCAAACGGACAGAATCAAGAATGGATCGTTAAAGAACCGACTGAATTGCTGAAGTTCCTATTCGAAGTGATGTCTTCGCGTAGTCGCAAAGCTGTAAAAGAAACATTGAGCCGGGGAAAAGTTTTTGTAAACGGTGAAGGGACAACTCAATTCAATGATGCACTCAAACCGGGAGATCGTGTTGAAATACGTTCTGCAGCTAAAAATGTAAAACTTAGAGGCATCAGAATTTTCCATGAAGATGACGATGTAATCGTCATTGAAAAAGACGCCGGTCTGCTTTCAATCGCATCAGAGAAAGAGCAGCAGATGACTGCCTATCGTCAATTGGCGGATTATGTACGAGGTATTAATCCTAGGAACCGTATTTTCATCGTGCATCGACTGGACCGTGAGACTTCCGGAATCATGATATTTGCGAAGAATAAACAGGTGCAGCAGAAGTTGCAGGATAACTGGAAAGATATCGTTTCTGAGCGAACATACATCGCGCTTGTTGAAGGTAAAGTAGCTAAAGGGGGTAAAATCACTTCCTGGCTGACGGAGAATAAAGAGTTGATAATGCGTTCGAGTAAGCATCCGAATGACGGTAAAAAAGCGATTACCCATTATAAAGTATTAAAGTTCAGTCACAATCTATCATTACTGGAAGTCAACTTGGAAACGGGGCGTAAAAACCAGATCCGTGTTCATATGCAGGACTTGGGCCATCCAATTGTCGGCGATAAGAAGTATGGAGCACACGGTAATCCGATTAGAAGAGTGGGCCTACACGCCCACGTCATCGCATTCAAACACCCGAAAACAGGAGAATCCCTGCGATTTGAATCGAAAATTCCAGCGGAGTTTACACGGAGTTTTAAATAAGCATTATTGATGCTAATTCAAATTTAATATGTAGAAAATAAAACCCGTATGACCTGGATTTTCCAAGTCATACGGGTTATTAGTTGGTCTGAATCTTACCACCAGTTGTTTTGTGCACGGAAATCCATAGCAGCTTCAACAGAACCATAACGTTCTTGAGCGTAGTTGATCATGCCTTTAGTCTGTGTTTCAACAGATCCTGTTCCCCATGCTTCTTTTGTTTGTCCAAGGCCTCTGTAGCCGAGTGGATTCACTGCGTTCGGGTTACCACTTGATTCTGGCAGGACAATATTTTGCCACATTGCTTCTGTACCGCCAGCAGCCAGGAATTGTTCTTTAGTTGATCCGCCAGTGGACTGCTGTGGTGCAGCTGCTTGAGTAGTTTCAGTCTGTTGCTGTGTGTTGGATACTTCCTGTACATTGTACTCAGGTTCTGGTTGCTGAACTTCGACTTCCTGTTGTACTGGTTCCTGAACTTGAACTTCCTGCTGTACAGGCTCTTGTACTTGAACTTCTTGTTCTACAGGTTCTTGTACTTGAACTTCCTGCTGTGGTTGAACATCGCCATAGCTATTGTAAGCCCATGTGAAGCTTGTACCATTTGATTCGAAGCTGTAGTCTACACCATTAAGCGTGAAGTCATAGTCATATGCACCTTCGTGGATTGGCGCATTGTTGAGTTCGCTTGAATTTGACAGAGCCATTTCTGCGAGCTCCTGCTTGTTGATTTCGTGAGTGGAAGCGTCTGCAGTTTGACCTGATGTGATACCAGTGATACCGAGACCGAGTGCCAGAGTTGTAGTCAGAATTGTTTTCTTCATAAATTTTTTCATCCTCCAGATAAATTTTATATGAGTGTTTTATTGAGTTGTTGAGTCATGTCGTTTTCAAGCCTTATTTTTTAAGACAAGACACACTATATCATGAATTTATCTGTCGGGTGTTACAGCTTAATAATAACAAGGTTACAATTAGTATCGATCATTGTAATATTGATATCTGTTTGTATTCTTTCTGAATAATTGATCAAGGGTCACGATTTGGACATAAAAAATCAGCAGCTTTCCTTGAAAAAGGAAAACTGATTTGAATATCTTTATCTATTTCTTTACAAGGACAACTGCACCATATGGAGACAGACGCAACTTTCCATCTTCAAGTCCGTTGCCTGCGTTCTGAAGAGCGATCTGCTGTGCATGCCAGCCTTCTTCAATATCGACTGTCTTTGCTGATTCGGAGAAATTGCAATAGATCAGTGCTCTTTCGACACCTGATGTACGTTCATAGGCATAGAGTGTCTCTTCTGTCTCTTTCATTTCATAGGCGCCATGTTGGAAGAGTTCTGTCTTCTTCAGCTCAATCAGCTTTCTATGAAAATTGAGTATGCTGTCTTCATCTTTCTCCTGGTCTTTTACGTTATAAGTCGATTCGCGATTATAGAGCATCCAGGGGACACCGTCAGTGAATCCGACTTTTTCACTATCCTCCCACTGCATGATGCCTCTGCTGACATCACGAGCAGTCAGATTGATGTGGTGCATGATATTCTTATGCTCCCAACCAGCCTGATGAGCTTCCTGGTAGAAGTGCATCACACCTGAATCTGCAATATTGCCTGGATCACCAAAGGCAACATTTTTCATGCCGATTTCTTCCCCGTTGTATATTATCGGTATCCCTCTTTGCAAGTAGAGGAGCGTCGCCATCATTTTAGCGCTGTTGTCCCGATGCTCGGTTGCCATGTTGCCATATTTATGTGGTGAACGTGGCATATCGTGGTTCGACCAGAAAAGTATGGGGCCGCCGTCCGCCCCACCTTTCTCCTGGAATTCCTTCTGCACTTTCTTGAACTTCTTGGGATCAAGAGGCAGATGCTGGTTTGATTCGGGAACAGACCGATCCATTCCTTCTTTATTTTCCGGGAAATACTGAAGTGTGATGATCTTGTCCACCATATCGTTCTCCTGATCCGTGTACCATTGTGTCAAGTCTGCATCTGCACTGGTTGCTTCGCCGACCAGGAATACTTCCTTTTCATGGTGGCTGATCGCCTGGTTCATTTCGTTCAGATAGTCTTTGATATTATTTCCGTGCTCATTCATCCCCTGTCCCGGCCCCTTCTCTCCAGGATACTCCGGGAAATCCTGATCGATATCCATATAAATGAAAGCATCCAGTCTGAAGCCATCGATGCCCTTTTCAATCCAGTAGTTCAGCACTTCCGCCATTTCTTGTCTGAGCGGCGCATGCGACCAGTTCAAGTCAGGCATGGAGTGCATGAACAGGTGCAGATAGTACTGGTCTTCGTTCAACACCCTGCTCCAGGCCGAGCCGCCAAATCCTGCAGTCCAATTGTTCGGGTATGGACGGTCTTCTTCTGACTCTGCCCATACATAATAGTTGCGGTAAGGATTGTCTTTTCCCTTTAATGCTTCCTTGAACCAGGGGTGCTGATCTGATGTATGGTTCAATGGAAAGTCGAAGATGATCTTGATTCCCCTGTTCTTTAGTTCTTTGATCAGTCTCTCTCCATCTTCTTCAGTGCCGAATAATGGGTCCACCTTTGTATAGTTGATGACATCATACCCATTATCCTGCTGATTGGATAGAATCATCGGGTTGATCCATACTGTGTTGACACCGAGAGACTCGATGTAATCCAGTTTTTCGATTATGCCATTGATGTCTCCTATTCCATCCCCATTGGAATCTTTGAAACTTCTTGGATAGATCTGATAGATGATCGCATCTTCCCACCATTTTCTATGTCGCATCATTACACCTTCTATATATTAATTTACCTCATACTTTCCCTAAAACGGACGAAATAATCGACATGAGGACAGGTGATGAACATTAATCATCCATTACGTCTTTTCCCTCTCTACGGAGTTTTTCGAGAGAAGCTTTCATATGCTCTATTTCTTCATCGGTATGCCCTTCCCACGAACCGAGCTCAGCAATTATTTTCAGAGGAGATCTGGATCTATAGGAGCGTGTCGGATTTCCGGGAAATCTCTTATCGGTCAAGTTGGGATCATTTTCGAAAACACCCAGTGGTTCTACAATATAGATTCTCTCTTTTAAATCGGACTTTGCCAGTTCAGCCCCCCACTTGGCCGCATCCAGTGATGCAGTAAAGTAGATGAAATTGGATTTTCTATCCTGATAGTTTGAAAAGTGCTTTGGCTCGAGATATTTTCCAATCTTGAGCTCTGCTTTCGTACCGTGGAAAAAAGGGCCAGCGTCTGTAACGGCGTTATTATTCATCTTTTCCCCTCCATACTCTCGTTTTGTAATGCAACTATAATACGGATACTTCAGTATGAACAGTCTATAAATGATTCACAGATGAGTGTATACTGTAAGTAGAAGGAATGATCGACTCCCATATAGTATTCATATGAATAAGTGCATATAAAGAAAAACCCGAAGCGACGCTTCGGGTTTTATGATTCAAGTAGAATGTCGCCTATCATCTAGTTGTTTTTCTGGTTGACGCAGTCGATAACGATTACGATGCCAAGAAGGATATCCAGATGTGCCTCATCGTAGATATCAATCGAATAGGAATCCCCCCATGAAATCAGCTTTTTACTGACTTCGGCAACAATATTGTCATTCTCTTTGATGACATAGTTATGCTCCATGATGGAGCCTTCTATGTGCCAGTCCGGCCCCAGAATCGTATAGTTGTTCGCCAGCAGATTGAAGTCTTTTTTGACTGTCGCTACCTTTTGGTCATTTCTATACAATTCAAACTCCGGGGAGAAGCGAAGGACCTTCTGTTCAATATATAAAACCTCTTCACCGCTTGTGTCGGTTACACGCAGCTTGTTCCTGAGCGAAATCGCTTTGCCTTCTACGTAGAAAGCATCATTTTCTTCTGCATCTTTTACTGTAAACTGATTTTTGAAGGAGAAAATTTTCTGCTTGATATAGAATCTCATGTAAACGCCCCTTGCATAATTTAGGTATAAGACGAGTGTAGAACATTGCCCACATAACTACAAATACTTCAATACATGGATGAATAACGCATGCAATACATAAAAAGCACCAGACTTTTGAAGGTCTGGTGCTGCTTGTGACTGCTATAGATCTCTTTCGTCTACCCCTGCCTCTTTCTGTTCCTGATATTCTTTTTCTTCACGGTTGAGGTATTCCTTCATGCGATGCTTGTTTGGAGTAATTGTCAGCCCGAGATACTTTCTCTCTCTATTGGCATCCTTATAGAATGAATACATCATCATGAGAATGACGAAACTGAACGGTAACGCTGCTATAATGGCTGCCGACTGAAGCGCCTCGAGCCCTGTTTCTCCCCCTGAGAGTAGCAGTACGTAGGCGATGGACGACAGGCTGATGCCCCATATCACCTTGATTTTTGCAGAAGGGCGCAACGAGCCATGGGATGTCTGCATGCCCAATACGAAAGTCGCTGAATCCGCTGATGTAATGAAGAATGACGATATGAGTATGATTGCGAGAATTGATAATGGTACGCTGAGCGGCATCTCATTGAATATGGCAAACAGCTGTGTTTCCGGTCCGAGATTGATGATGTCCGGCGTTCGATCAGCCATATCGATACCCGTTACACCGAATACTGTAAACCAGATGATTCCGATTGTTGTCGGTACGATAAGCAGGGCCAGGACGAATTCACGAACGGTACGTCCTTTTGATACGCGGGCAATGAAAATGCCGACAAATGGACTCCAGCTTAGCCACCATGCCCAGTAGTAGATGGTCCAAGACTGCAGCCATTCATTCTTCTGGCTGTTCAAAGGTGCTGCATCAAGCGTACGTGCGATGAATGTATTGATGTATTCCCCGGCTGCTGTCGGCAGCATGTTCAGGATCAACAGCGTTGGACCCATTATCAGGACGGACAGTAGAAGTATGGTTGCCAGTACCATATTCATATTACTCAAGTATTTGATTCCTTTACTGAGACCGCTCCATGCGCTGGCCAGGAAGAGCAGAGTGACTACGGCAATGATGATACCTTGCATGGTCAGGTTGATCGGCATATCGAAGAGGTAGTTCAGACCGCCATTGATCTGTGTAGTACCGACACCAAGTGTTACCGCAACACCGATTACTGTGGCGAACACAGTCAGAACATCGATGATGACGCCCACAGTGCCATCGACTTTATCTCCGAGTATTGGACGCAGGGTTTTCGAAAGCAGTCCGGTCTCCCCTTTTCTGAACTGGAAATAGGCAAGCGCCAATGCCACTGCACCGTACATTCCCCAGGCATGGGCACCCCAGTGGAAGATGGTCGCACGGATGGCTTCAAGTACTGCTTCCTCTGATTCCGGATCCGCAGTGGCGGGTGTGACAAAATGGGAGATCGGTTCCGAAGTACTGTAGAATACGACACCGATTCCCATTCCTGCACTAAAAAGCATGGTCAGCCACGAACGGGTACTGAATTCCGGCTTGTGGTGTGGTTTTCCGAGCTTCAATTTGCCGATCGGGCTGAAGATAAGAAAAATACAGAAGAACAGCATGCCGGATGTGATGATCATGTAGTACCATCCAAAATATTTGCTTACCCACCCTGCAATAGCACCAGAAACTGCTCCGAACTGGTCTGGATTGATGATGCCGGCAACTACGAGCAGGGCAACAATCATTACTGAATAGATGAAAACCTTCGATAACTTCCTACTACTGGGACCTGAAGAATCCTTCATTGATTCGCTCCTTAATATTTATGGAATACCGTTCGGCATCCCGTTACTTTTACTAGTATGTAAATGAACAGGCTACTTATAATACTAGGTTTACACATCAAAAGCAATTTTTAAACCGGTTAATGTATGTCAGCGAGTGCTATAAAGCGATACATAAGCGTTATACCAGGTGTATAAATACTGATTTATAAGGATTTTTTACGTAATGCATAACGTTATAAATAAAATGGTGTATATATACTATATGAATTAAAGGAATACTGAATTATTAAGGAGTTGGTTGAACATAAAAAATCCCCCATTCCTTTTAATGGGGGAAATAAAGCATATCTTCACTTATTTTACGACATCGTAGCCCTGGTCTTCGATTGCTTCGTTCAGTTCACTGCTGCTCACTTTGCTTTCGTCATACTGGACAGCGACCTGGTTGTCTTCGAGGCTGACGACTGCACTGTCGACACCGTCGAGTTTATTAAGCGCACCTTCTACCGAGCTTTTGCAATGACCGCATGTCATACCTTCTACTTTGATTGTCTGGTTTTCCATAATGAAATTCCTCCTATGATTTGAATTAAATTTTTGCGCGTTTCAGGCGAAGCGAGTTTGATACAACGCTGACTGAGCTGAATGCCATGGCAGCGCCTGCCACCCAAGGGGCAAGGAACCCGAGTGCTGCGATTGGAATGCCTGCTGTATTATAGGCGAATGCCCAGAACAGGTTCTGCTTGATGTTGCGTATTGTTTTATGGCTCAGGTTGATTGCCCTTGGGATCAGTGTCAGTTCGCCACCGAGAATGGTGATGTCGGCGGCTTCGATTGCAACTTCTGTACCGGTACCGATGGCGATACCGATGTCGGCAGTTGCAAGTGCAGGGGCATCATTGACGCCGTCTCCAACCATGGCGACGATTTTGCCTTCGTCCTGCATTTGTTTAACATGAGACGCTTTTTCCTCAGGAAGTACTTCAGCGATGACCGTATCGATGTTGACCTGTCTGGCGATGGCTGCTGCTGTCCGGGTATTGTCCCCGGTCAGCATGACCACTTCAAGACCTTGGTCATGCAATGCTTTGATTGCTTCTTTGGCACTGTCCTTTACCGTATCCTGCACGGCAACGACACCTTTGATCTGATTATCTGTTGCAATGATCATGGCTGTTTTGCCTTCGTGTTCGAACTGGGTCATGCTGTCTTCAAGGTGATCCGTGTTCATATTATTTTCAGCCATCAGCTTGCGCGTACCGACAAGAACTTTGCGGCCTTCGATGACTGCTTCGATACCGTGTCCTGGTATCGCACTGAAGTCTTCCACATCTACCATTGAAATATCATTTTCAGTTGCATAGCCGACGATGGCTTGTGCCAGTGGGTGCTCAGAACCTTTCTCAGCTGAAGCAAGCAGCCTGAGTGTATCCTGGTCGCCTGTGAAATCGGTCACTTCAGGTTTACCTTTAGTGATTGTACCTGTCTTATCCATGATGATTGTATTCAGAGAATGCGTCTTTTCAAGGTGCTCCCCACCTTTGAATAGAATCCCATTTTCCGCGCCTTTGCCTGTGCCGACCATGATTGATGTCGGTGTAGCAAGACCAAGCGCACAAGGACATGCGATAACGAGTACCGAAATCGCAGCGACGAGTGCAGGTTCAAAATTGCCTGGGCTTGCCAGGAAGTACCATACGAGGAACGTGACAAATGCAATTCCGATGACGATAGGAACGAAATAGCCCGAAATGATGTCAGCCATCCTCTGTATCGGTGCTTTTTTGCCTTGTGCTTCTTCAACCACTTTGATGATGGACTGGAGGGCTGTTTCCTTGCCGACCTTGGTTGCTTCAATTTCAACTGTACCGTTCTGGTTCACGGTCGATCCGATGACACTGGTGCCGATTTCTTTTTCAATTGGAATCGACTCGCCGGTGATCATCGATTCGTCAACAGACGTCCGTCCTTTGACGACGACCGCATCCACCGGGAATTTCTCACCCGGCTTGACGATGAGGTGGTCGCCCTTCATAACTTCTTCGGCCGGTACCATCTGCTCTACACCATCTTTGATGACGCGCGCTTCTTTCGCCTGGAGATTCAGAAGCTCCTTGATGGCGCCTGTCGTATTTGATTTTGCACGTGTTTCCAGATATTTTCCGAATAGGATCAGTGTAATGATGATGGCACTCGTTTCAAAATAAAGATGCGGGTGCATTGTGGCACCGGTCATCCATGAATAGGTTTCATATAGACTATATATGAATGCAGCGCTTGTACCCATGACAACAAGTACATCCATATTGGCGTTGAAGTTCTTCAGGTTCTTATAGGCACCGACATAGAACTGCCAGCCGAGAATGAACTGCACAGGAGTGGCAAACGCCAGCTGGAACCATGGATTCATGAATATGGCCGGAAGGCTTACTCCGAACAGGTGATCAAGCATGGTCACAAGCAGCGGTAAGGATAAAAGTGCTGCAATGATGACTTTCCACTTCATCCGTGTCAGTTCCTGTTCCTTCTTGGTGCCTTTTTCTTCACTGCTCTGTTTCGGTTTTGCTTCATACCCCAGATTGCCGACTTTACTGATAAGATCCTTCTCGGTGACGATACTGGAATTATATTCGATGACGGCACTTTCTGTAGTCAGGTTGACTGTTGCATTACTAACGCCGTCGGTCTTATTCAATACTTTCTCGATGCGGCTTGAACATGCGGCACATGTCATGCCGGTAATATCGAATTCGACTTCATCATATTCGACACCATATCCAAGGTTTGCGATTTTATCTGTAATGGTATCGAGTTTTATACTATCTGAATCATAGTCGATGGACGCCTTCTCAGTTGCCAGATTGACTTTGGCATCGACATCGTCCATCTTATTCAGTACTTTTTCAATACGGCTTGAACATGCGGCGCATGTCATGCCTGTAACGTTTAATGTGACGTGTTTGCTGTTGGACAATATATTTCCCTCCTTATTCGATTTTGCTTTTTCTACTTGGAGAATTGCTTCAGGACCGCCATCAGTTCTTCGATGGAATCAGCACCTTCCCCTTTTTCAATGGCGTCTGTCACACAGTGCTTCATATGTCTTTCGGTTACACTGTATCCGACGTTCTTCAGTGCCGATTCGATGGCACTGATCTGTACCAGAATATCGATACAGTAGCGGTCTTCATCAATCATTTTCTGTATGCCGCGAACTTGCCCTTCGACACGCTTCAGACGATTCAGCATCTTTGTCTTCTCATCCGAAGTTCTTGGTTCGATCGCAAGTGCCTGTAAATGATCCGCCATATATATTCACCACTTTTCATGTGTTATTAATTCATTTCATTATACCCCCTAAGGGTATTAATGTCAAGACAGCGGATTTTGAAAAGCTACTCCAATGGTTCCAGTTCGTCTTCAGTGACCCATTTATGATGTTGGACTTCATTTCCAGTCTCCGTATCCGTATAGCTCACCATGTAGACAGTCGTCTGTTCAGCAGAATCAATCGTCGCAGTGGCACCGTCCATGCCTTCCATATGCGTTGCGTTCATTGTAGCTTCATCCCCTTGTGCTAAAGGTGCTTCGCCCGGATTATCCAGTTCTTCGTGGACTACCCATTTGTGGTTTTCGACCGGGTCGCCGCCTGTCTCAGGAGTATACGTCACAGCATAGGCTGTAGTGTCGAACGCACCTGTAATGGTTGCGGTGGCACCATTCATTCCTGCCATATGCTCTGTGCGTATGATTGCCTGGCTATCCACTGGATAGGTCGGGTCTTCTGCTTCTGCAAGGCTCTCCGGCACTTCGCCTGAGCTGGAGTGGTCCATACCGGAGTGCTCCATTTCAGAATGATCCATACTTTCTTCATGTGATCCATGCTCTGAAGTGCTTTCCTCTGCCCCGCAGGCACCGAGTATCAGTGCCGTCACGGCTGTTGCTCCAAATAGATATTTTATATTTTTCATAATTGATTCCTCCAATGAATGATTTTAGCTTAAAGACTTGCCGGCAGTTGCTGGACTGGCTTTTTACTCTTCCTGTGTTGCCGGATGTGTGAAAATGATGGCAAGAACAGCTCCCGCCAATGCGATGATTCCGGACCATAGGAAGGCCTGCTGGAATCCGTCATTCAGCATGGCGACTGGATTGGCCGCAGTACTCGCAGATCTTGCTGCGCCTGCGATAGCTACGATGGATGCAAGACCGATGGCAGAACCGATCTGATAGAAAGTGTTATACAGTCCTGATGCAATACCTGATCTGTCCGACCTGACTGCAGCAACCGAAGCGGTTGTTGCCGGCAGATATGCCAGTGCGTTGCCTAAAGATGCAAATAGAGAAGCAAGCAATACATTGGTCCAGTAGTTTCCATCTACCGTTGCCATCTGGGAGAAGAGGAAACCGCCAGCAGCCAGTATGATGAACTCGGCAACCATCGTCTTTTTGATACCGAACTTGGCCATTACTTTCTCAGCAATCATGATCATGAAGAATGCCATGAAAATCGGCATCGGGATCAGCGCCATCGCACTGGTGAATGGTGCCAGATGTAATACCTGCTGGAGGTATAGTACCAGTATATATACGAGTGGGAACCATGATGCTGCGATCAGGAATACGGAAATGTTTCCGATCATAAGATTGTGTGCCCTAAAAATATTGAGCGGAATAAGCGGTGCTTTTACTCTGGATTGCAGAATCAGGAACAGCAGGAATAGCAATCCGCCGATTGAGAGCGGCAGGATTGTACTCAGAGACTGCCATCCACTGTGCTCAGCTGTAACAATACCGTATACAATGAGCATCAATGATATGGTTACCGCCAGCGCACCGATGTAATCGACACGGCCTTTGACTCTGCCTTTCGTAGCTTGCAGTAGTCTTGGTGAAAAGAATAGAACTGCGAGACCAAGCGGTACATAGAGTAGCAGCGTCCAACGCCATCCTACGAATTCCGTGATGACGCCACCGAGGACGATGCCGAGGGCGCCGCCAGCTGCACCGGACAGACCCCAGAAGGCAAGTGCTTTACCCATTTCCTTTGGGTTTGCGCTGAACAGCAGCATGATCATGGATAATGCTGCTGGAGCGATCAGGGCAGATCCGAGTCCTTGTACAGCTCTTGAGACATTCAGAGCCATTTCACTCCATGCCAACCCTGCAAATAAGGATGAGACAACGAGGATCATGACACCGATATTGAAAATTTTTCTATTGCCGAATAGATCGGCAAGTCTGCCACCCAGTAGCAGGAATCCGCCAAAGAAGATGAGGAATGCACTCATGATCCATTGCAGATTCTCCTGGGTATAGCCAAGTGTTCCCTGTATGGATGGTAATGCAATCTGTATGATTGCCGAGTCCATCATGACGAGGAAGTTGGCAAAACAAAGAAGAAACAGTGCTTTAAAGCGATTCGGATTGGATGTGTGAGTGTTTGTGATGACATGGGAAGAACCTCCAGTTCATTTGATTTTATTTCGTCCAAGTTCTACCTTTGCATTAATACCCTTATGGGGTATTAATACGTGTAAAAAAATATAGCGTCAAGAAAGTGCTTTGTAATATTCTAAGTGATATTCAGTAATGTTCTGATCTTTTCTTCATTCTGTTCAAAACCGATCATGCTGGTCCTTTTTCTTTTGATTCCCATAAACGCAGGACGTGAGAAGACAAGGGCAGGAACAATCCTGCTCCCTGTGATCTTCTTGAGGTCCTGTTCTTTCTCGGGCTGCTCTGACAAGTCATATTCTGTATATGAAATGCTATGCGCTCGAAGAAACTGCTTCAGGTTCTGGCAATCTGAACAGGTCGGCCTTGAATAGACTTCCAATTGATAATTCGTCATTCTATTATTCAACTCCTACTTCCAGTGAGATACATTTCGAAGATGAAACAGCGTATTATTCGCCAGTACCTACAGAGATGCTCCCTTCGATGGAAATTTCATTATCTGCTTTTTTCAGTATATTGCCGACAGCACAAGCCTTATCAGCAGATGAAAATGCTCTATCCACCGATTGGACTTCTTTTTCTGTCGCTTCTGCTGATAGTGTAATCTGAGGGTAGTGTACAATCTGCAGGTTGTTTTCTTCAGTCATTCCTGCTTCAGAACGCATTGTGAACTCGGTGACCGGCAGCTTTCTTGCTTCAAGCATGGAAGCCAGTGTCATTGAATAGCATGCTGCGGCAGAAGAGATGAGCATTTCTTTTGGATCCGTACCTGCACCAGTACCGCCCATTGCTTCAGGAATTGCAATTTTGGTATCAATATTTCTGCTATGGATGACACCTTCGCCCTGATTGCCATTCCATACAGTTTCCAGTGTGATGTTTTGATTTGCCATGTTGTTACTTCCTTTATCATTATTATTAGCTGTAGAAAGCTTTTATACACCTTTGGTTTGCTTAAGTGGTTACTGCCTCCTGTATAGCTTGAATGAATCATAACATACCCCATATGGGTATATTCAAGTACAAATGCTCAACCCGATGATAAAATTTATTGTTCAATAAAAAAACGGCAGTTGATGGATGATCAACTACCGTGTCAGAATCCCGAATCAGTGGCTATGCTTCATGTTGCACATTAAGGCATCTGAATGATGATGGGTTTCATTTTCCATCTGAATCGTTACATGATGGATATTCTTATCCTCAAGCCGCTCTTCAAGAGACTGCAGCAGCTTCTGGCATTCTCCTACTGTCCTGCTGCCGTCTACAGTGACATGGCATGACAAGGCATTGAGCCCACTTGAGATGCTCCATATATGCAGATCATGAACACCGGTCACGCCCTCTTCTTCCTTCATGGTTTCAACAATCCGCTTTATATCTACATTGGAAGGTGTGCCTTCCATAAGAATGTGTACTGCATCTTTAGAGACGTTCCAACCGCTGATCAGCACTAAGGTAGCAACAATTACACTGGCCAATGGGTCGGCAAAGCCCCAGCCGAATAACATGATGAGCAGTGCTGCCACGATGGCACCAATTGATCCGAGCAGATCACCGAGGACATGCAGAAAGGCCGCTCTGACATTCAGGTTTTCTTTAGCATCGCCGCCGCTCATCATCAGCCAGGCGACCAGTATATTGACTGACAGACCGATGATTGCGATGATCAGCATCCCGGTCGAGGCCACTTCCGGCGGGTCTGAGAACCGCTGGAATGCTTCATAGAAGATATAGAGGGAAATCAGTATAAGTGTGACGCCGTTGAAAATGGCTGCCAGAATCTCGAATCGTCTATAGCCGAAGGTCTTACTATAGTCCGCGGCCTTTGCTCCGACTGTCATGGCCAGTACAGCGACCCCGAGCGAAATGGCATCACTCAGCATATGGCCTGCATCTGCGAGCAGTGCCAGACTGTTGGTCAGATACCCCCCCACGGCTTCGAGGAGCATAAATGCAGCAATGATGAAGAAACTGGTTTTCAACACAGTCCGATTGGCATTATGATTATGGTGTTCATGGTCATGTCCCATGGAAACCCCTCCTAAATAACATATGCGTGTACCCACGCACATACGTACAAATTAGTTGTGGCGTGCATGATCGATCATCTGTTTCAGCGTCAGCATCACGTGCTCATCATCATTCGAGTAGTAGATGCTTGTGCCTTCACGGCGGTACTTCACAAGACGCAGGTTTTTCAGAAACCGCAACTGGTGGGAAACGGTGGATTGTCCAATATCCAGCGTTTCTGCAATCTGATTCACAGAATGTTCTTCTTCGCATATCAAGTTCAATATTCTGATTCTGGTAGGATCACCAAGTGCCTTGAACGTCTGTGACACCATGAAAATCGTTTCGCTATCCAGGTCCTGGATATTTTCCTTTTCAGCTTCAAACTTTTCCAAAGTACTTCACCTCAATCATCAATATCAATATATGAATATATTATCATATATTGTGGGCGGCGACAAATCATCTCTCGGACTGTGGACATTACTGGAAACTTCTATATAATTTCTTTCTAGTGACCATAGTCATTGTGGCACGTATAAAATTATCCTTTGTGTGGAGGCAGGAACATGAGTATCTGGTTTTTATTGAATGGTATGCTGCTCATCTGGGCCATATGGAATGTTGCCTTCGGCATATCCAGCCATGCATCATACATACATATACTACTCGGTTTTGCCGGATTTCTGCTGTTCATCTTCAACTGGACACGAAACGCAGTGTTCTCTACAATCCGCAATGCAGAAAACAGGCAGAACAGGATACGATTGGCGAGAATGTCGAAGCGGATCCGTCCATACCACCGCTGGGTAGGGACATCTGCTCTGATCATCATCCTGCTTCATGGATGGGCAGTCATAGAGCTCTATGGCTTCAATCTGACCAACATGAAGATTCTGACTGGATTCCTCGCTTCCATCAACCTGTTCGTCCTTGTCCTTTCGGGATGGTACCGTCTGCTGATCGACCCCAGAATCAGAGTCAGAAAGCTGCACATCAGACTTGGAATTACAATGTTCATACTGGTCGCCATCCATTTTATTTTCTAATTCAAATAAACGCATTCTGCATATATTGTTTCACCCTTCTCTTTAAAGTAAATAGATAAGAAACAACTAATCGAAGAAAGAGTGAGTACATATGGCTGAACAGAAGAAATGGGCAATTGGATACCTTGTGGCCTTTGCCATCATGATTTTCCTGAACTATTGGAGTGCAACGAATGTGGGGTTTGTGGCAAATAACAACCAGTCCATCATTCAGCCTGCAGGTTTTGCATTCTCAATCTGGGGTGTAATCTATGTATTGCTCTTCATATGGATCATCAAAATCTTCTTTTCAAGAACATGGGAAGATTCCATGGCGTATCGACTGAAATTCTGGCCCATCATCAACTTTCTCCTGAATGGTGCATGGATTCTAGTATTCACCCAGCAGTGGCTGATTGCATCCACGATTGTGATTGCAGCACTGCTTTATACATTGGCAGAGATGTATTCCACGATGACCGAAACCGGATACCACTGGTTCGATCGTCTGCCTTTCTCGATCTATTTTGCATGGGTGACAGTTGCGACCATCGTCAATATCTTTACAGTCACAGTTAGCAACAATGTGGAAACCATCCTTGGACTGGATGAGCTGGCATGGACGGTCATTATTCTGATTGTGGCGACACTGATCGGTCTGGCCATTGCCTTCTTTTTCAAGGACTGGCTCTATCCGCTCGTAATCATCTGGCCCTATTATGGCATCTACGCTGAAAGTGGCAGCGAATATACAAGTGTCAGTATTACATTGCTCATCGGAAGCATTGCACTGCTGCTTGCAGCGATAGTTGTCGGATTCAAAAATCTGCGCAGCTAAATAAAACGGCTCCTGAATCTCTTTCAGGAGCCACATTTTTATATTCCATTTTATAGTACAGACCGTCTTTTCTAGATCAATGAGAACAGATAGACGCTCAGCAGCATTATGATTATGAATGCGAGTGGCACGCCTACAAGACTCATTACATCCTTCCATCCCTTTTTGGTTGATATTTCTTCTGTCGGCCGCCCTTCACTGAAAGCAACAATCTTTTCGTACGTTCCCAGAGCATGTGTCTTTTTAATCCTTTCTACTTTGATTGCTCCAAGGAGAGCAATGCCGAATGTACAGATTGGTAGGATGATTCCCCATATATTCATGAAGTTGAGGACTACCCCCATCAGTACTGCAGTTGCGAAATAGGCGCCTACCATTGTCCACGACCAGAAATTCATTGCGTTCTTCTGCTTCAAAACTTCGTTTTTCATCATATCCATATCTCCCCTGACCAGATTATCGAGAGAAACATCGAATAGCACACTCATCATCAGAAGCGTTTGAATATCCGGATAGCTATGGCTGTTCTCCCAGTTGGATATTGTCTGCCTGGACACATATAATTTATGTGCAAGTTCCTCCTGGGAGTAGCCATCCCGTTGCCTGTACTTTCTAATTTGAGTGCTGATTTTCATATCGATGTCCTCGTTTCCAGATTAGTCGGGGTATTTCTTTTATACTACCAAGTTCTTTTGACATCGACCATATAATAGGTGTCAAAACGTTTTGACATGCTCTTATTTCCCGGGAAATGAATTATTCCGAATAGGTTTTATTGATAAAATACAGAAATCATCTCAGATTGATGGGTTCATATACAACAGTTGGATTTTTAATATCCTGTATCTTTCCGCTGGATTCAGGAATAACGGAGAGTTCAAATTCTGGGGTCAGGTAGTCTGCATGGTTCAAATCATCTATTGTACCGCTCGAGAATTCAGGATTGAAAGTAAGTACTGTTTCAAATTCATTTTCTGTTTCTGCGGGCGACTTACTGGTCAAGTTGAACAGATAGGTCTTGCCGGATTGATCTTCAAACGTCATATCGTATGTCAGGTTCTTCTCGGAATCTCGTGCATCAATACGTGCTGTGACTGGATTGAGTATAAGTTGATTCAGTGCGACATCATAATCGCCAACATCATAAATTTTTTCCAGGTTGAGATTATGGGTATCCTGGGTGAGCAGAGACTTGGTTGCTGTAAGTTCATATACAGCATTCATATCATCTTTCAGCTCAGTGCCGTCCTGAAAATAGTAGAAGTCGCTGAATTGGAGTGAAATATCCAGTTCGCCATCCGGTACCGGTTCATTCAGACGTTCTGTCATCACCATGGAATAGACGTTATTCTCTTCGTCAACCATTCCGAGCTGTCCAGAAGCGCCGCCGGTGTATGTTTTTCCATTGATTTCAAGCGGCTTCGAGTTCAGACCGATCACTTCGATATCTTCTTTCGCATCAATCAGTACGTTGTACGTGATGTACTGGTCATCTACAAGGACATCAGTCAATTTTATATCTGCATTATCAAAGCTCAATACTTGATTGACTGCGGATGCATACTCGGTGGCATTGGGAGAGAAGGTGTTCGTCAGACTATAACTGAAATCATCCAGAAACGTGGAGACACTCGCCTGGATGTCCTCGTTGAATGCGACAGGGATCAGCACCAGTACAGCGGCTGCTGCAGTAACCAGGGAGCGGACTGGTCTTCTCGTCTTCTTCTTGATTGTCCGGCTTGATTTGAAGTTGCTGAAGTAATGCTCCAGTTCTTCATTGTTAAGTGCGTCAGCTCTATAGTCTTCTGTTTGCGTGTGATTGAACTGTTTGTAGATGCTCATCCTTATGCCTCCTTAGTTTCTTCCTTGCTCTCGATATCCGGTTGTAGACATTATCTCTGCTGGTTCCGTTCATTCTTGCGGCATCTTCGACAGAATATCCTTCCACAAAGACAAGCGTCATCAGTTGCTGATCCTTGTCATTCAGATCTTTTATCAGATCATTCCATTCTTCTTCCCAAAGTTGCTGATGCTGATCTTCATGAATGGCTGGGTGCTCATCGCATGCTTCGTGCTTCTCTTTACTATGCTTGCGCAGAAGGTCTATGGCTTTGAAACGTGTGATGGACAGTACCCAGTTTTTAAACGAAGACTGTGATGGATTAAAATCCTCAATATGGTTCCAGACTGCCAGCAGGGCATCATTCATGCACTCGTCAATATGGCTCTCAAGATGGTACAGATGACGTTGCGAGACGCTTTTCATCAGGCCACCATAGTGCTGAAGCAAGTATCTGATACCTGTTTCGTCTTGTGAACGAATCAGCTGCACCATTTGTTCTTCATTGGAATCCAACTGATTTCCTCCTTTACTGTTGTGTTCACTTCTATATTCGAAAACAAATGGGAATTTCTATCACTGTTCCTGCTTTTTTATGTAATTTTTTCAAATAAAAACCCTGTATTACAGTAGGTCTGTAATACAGGGCATCGGCTGGATGATAGAAACTACTCTATCAGACCTGCCTCTTGCAGATATTCTTCAGCCACAACATAAGGATCTTCGCCTTCTTCAGCCACACGGTAGTTCATCTCCTGCATCTCTTCGTTGCTGATCATGCCACCGAGCTTGTTCAGTGGTTCAATAATCTCAGGATGTTCATCGAGGAATGACTGCTTGAATAAAGGTGCGCCCTGGTATGGCGGGAAAACGTTTCTATCATCTTCAAGTACGACCATATCGAACTGTCTGAGCTCTGCATCCGTGGAGTATGCATCAATCAGGTTGATGTCTCCTGCTTCAACAGCCGGATATCTGAGACTTGGCTCCATGGTCACTACCTCATTGAAGTCCAGATTATAGGCATCCAGCAGAGCCGGAAAGCCGTCTGCACGGTCATTGAATTCTGCAGTGAGCCCAGGATAGATCTGGTTTTGTATTTCTCTCAGATCTCCGATGGTTTCAAGGTTATGTTCTTCTGCAAAATCTCGCTTTACAGCAAGTGCATAGGTATTGTTGTACTGCATCGGTTCGAGCAGTGTCATACCGAACTGTTCCTGGAGTCCGGATTTGGCCTGTTCGTAGACCGCTTCTTCCTCTTTCGATTCAAGTTCTTCTTTTGTCAGCTCAGCGATGACGGTGCCTGTAAATTCAAGGTAGCCATCAATATCATCGGATCTCAGTGCATTGAACAGGAAGGTTGTCCTGCCAAGTCCATCTTCCACATTGACTGTATAATCTGTTTCTTCTTCAATCAGAATTTTATACATATTTGTAATGATGGCGGGTTCTGTGCCCAGTTTACCTGCGATGGTGATGGAATCTTCTCTCTGAGCAAGCAGCGGAGCAACAGTAATTGCCAGCATGGCAATCAGAATGGTTCCAAGCGTAATGATGATCTTCTTATAGGATAATCTCTGAATGATACGCAGCAATACATCAAAAAGAATGGCCAGCAGCGCTGCCGGAATGGCACCGATGAGAATGAGGGATGTATTGTTGCGGTCGATTCCGAGCAGGATCAGGTCCCCAAGACCGCCGGCACCGATCAGGGCAGCAAGGGTCGCGGTCCCGATGATCAGCACCATCGCTGTGCGTATCCCTGCCATGATGACCGGCATTGCAATCGGCAGTTCGACCTTGGTCAGCCGGCGCATCGGTTTCATACCGATGCCTTTGGCCGCTTCGACAAGTGAATCATCCACTTCGTCGATTCCGGTAAACGTATTACGTAGAATCGGCAACAGTGCATAGACAGTCAGGGCGATGATTGCCGGTACTTTACCAATACCGAAAAGCGGTATCATGAGCCCGAGCAGTGCCAGGGATGGGATGGTCTGAAGTACAGCTGCTATGTTGATGACAAATTCCGATATCTTCTTTGTTTTTGTCAGCAGGATACCAAGTGGCAAACCGATGATGACAGCAATTATAAGAGAAATGAAGGAAATCTGGATGTGTTCAATCAGCGTGGTCAGCAGTTCTCCTTTTCGTGCATCCAGTGTTTCGAAGAAGGTGTTCATTGCTTATCACCTCGCTGACTTGTTGCAAGATACTTGAAGACATCGTGATGTTTCAGTACTTTCCTCTCGCCATCTTCCCGGATGACAACACCTTCATGATCTGACAGGTGCTGATAGATATCCTGAAGTGTTGCATCGTGTGCGACCTCAGGATAGCCGGGAGTATCTCCGGGATCAAGTGGTGGATATGTCCTGATGATATCCGCAATCGTTACCTGCTGCATCCTGTATGACTCGAGGTTGCCGATGAACTCCCTGACAAAGTCATTCTTCGGGTTGGCCATAAACTCTTCAGGCGTACCGATCTGTTCCACATGACCCTCTCTAAGCAGACATACACGGTCACCAATCTTCAATGCCTCCTGGATATCATGGGTGACGAAGACAATCGTCTTTTTAATTTTTTTCTGCAATTCGACCAGATCGTCCTGAAGTTTCTCCCTGCTGATCGGGTCGAGTGCACTGAACGGCTCATCCATAAGTATAAGGGGTGGGTCGGCAGCCAGTGCTCTTACAACACCAACACGCTGCTGCTGACCACCGGAAAGTTCATCTGGTGTACGATGCTTGTACTGTTCCGGTTCCAGGCCGACCATCGTCAGCAGTTCATCAATTCTTTCATTGATCTTCCTATCGTTCCATTTCTTCATCTGGGGAACCTGGGCAATATTTTCCTTGATGGTCATATGCGGGAAAAGGGCGATCTGCTGAAGTACATAGCCAATATCCCAACGCATCTCGTAGATCGGGTAGTCACTGATCGGCTTATCTTTGAAATAGATATAACCTTCACTAAGTGGTATCAGACGATTGATCATCTTCAATGTGGTTGTTTTGCCGCAACCGGAAGGGCCGATCAGAACAAATATTTCCCCTTCTCTGATATTGAAACTCACATCGTCCACTGCAAGCTTGTCGCCGTATCGTTTTGTCACATTTTTAAATTCAATCATTTGTCTGCTCCTATGGGAAGTCTTATATGCTGATTATAAAGAAAGTTGTGCTAAATGAAAATAATTTCAACTGATGGACATTTCCTTGTTCCAGCTGACCGTCAAGTACCTGAGAATTATACGTCTTCAGGGTACACGACAGTGCCGTCTGCCTCTATGATCGGCATTGCCCCCCATTTGCCGAGAACATGGTGAACCAGTTCCGGTTCGTTTTTGCTGTTATTGATGATGTGCTGGACTGTCCAATCGTGTGCCGCAAGCCAGTTGCTGATGATCAGACGATGGCAGCGGGCAGGGTGCCGCTCTGAACACATGCAGACTATATTGTATGAAGCTGCCTTGTCTACCAGCATTTCAATACCTGAAGAGAAATCTTCTGTCAGCGTATAGTCTGCGTAATTGTGGAATGAAACATTATTCCAGCCGCTGTTCAGATTGCTGCCTACATTTGAGGCAGTACCGCGCCTGCCTCCGAGCAGGGGAAAATGATTGTAGCCGATACCCGCTTCCTTCAGCCATTCTTTCATTTCTTCTCCATTGAATTGAGGGTGTTTTCTGCTGTATGGATAGGCACGTACATCTGCCACAAACTCGATGCTTGCGGATTCAAGCATCTGCAGAAACTGCTCTTTCGTATTGGTTGAATGTCCAGCAGTAAATATTCTCATCAGTTCAGTCCTCTTCCTATCATTATTGCCTTCATCAGACGGAAGTTCTGTCTTTGGCCTGCCTCCCCTTCATAAGTAGCGGGATTGCCACGCCCCATGCGCCTGCCGCCAGAACATACCATCCTGTATTGGACTTGCGGTTTGATGGTTGGACGCTTTTCTTATTTGTGGAGCTTGTCCCCATTTCCTTGCCGGGATTCTCAAGACGTTCCTTTTGAGGTTCAACACGCTCTTTTGCATCCTGCTGTTCTCCCATCCCTTTCAGCATGCAAAGAAGGACGTTCATGCCCTCGATGACTTCAGGGTCCTTCACGGCACCAAGCAGTCCTCCATATCCGGCAGGCTGCCCTTCATGTTCATATTCTGCCGCGCGCGCAATACCACTGTTTATTTTCAGTGCAATGGGTTCGAGCTGCTCCATGTCGATATTGCCGAGAAGCTGGAACAGCAGCATGGCGTTTTTAACCGACTTGGGTGTATCGGAGGCATCGAGTGCCGTAACAATGCGGGTAATGATTTTGTCACTCTGGCCAAGACTGCTGTTGACCATGTTGAGTATTTCGCGTTCCCGCATCTTTTCCACGATATCAAAAATATCCTTAAGCGTCTCCTTGTGGTCCACCAGCAGTGTCTCCAGTTCCCTTACGCCTTTCTCGTGTGCCACTTCAGGATCCACTTTCATCCTATGGATGACTTTCGTTGCTTTCGCCATTACCTATTCCCCCTTCTCTCTTTGACAAGATCACCTGGGAATATATAGTCTTCCCTGGCCCACTTCTCCTCTACGCGGACACCAATCTGGGGCTGCGGGTTGCCATAGCGATGGTTGATTTTTGGTAGTGGGCTTTTCCCTTTCGGTTCGAGTACCTCCATTTTTACAGAGACCTCCTTGTAGGCCGGTGTATCCGTATCCTTGTCGGCATGAGAGCTTGTCAGGTAGTTGATGACCCCTTCGCCGCTTGAGTTCATCGGCAGATAGAGCTGATTGCCGAATACACGGTCTGTCACAATACAGCTGACTTTGACGCTGCCATAAGGGGATGTCAGCCGGACTTTTGTACCATCCTCTATCTTGCGTTCCTTCGCAAGATCGGGTGAAACTTCCAGGAATACTTCAGGGGTTTTGGCAGTGATGCCTTCTGATTTATAGGTCAGATTGCCTTCATGGAAGTGTTCCAGCAGGCGGCCATTGTTGACGTGAAGATCATACTCGCTTTCAAATTCAAGCGGCTTCGTCCATTCCACCGGCCATAGTCGTGCTTTGCCCCCAGGCAGTGGAAATTCCTTTTCAAATAGCAGTGGTGTATCCGTACCGTCCTCTGCCACCGGCCACTGTAGACTATCGTAGCCCTCCAGTCGATCATAGCTGACACCTGCAAACAGCGGCGTCAGCGAGGCAGCTTCATCCATGATCTCGCTCGGATGTGCATAGTTCCAGTCGGCACCCATACGGTTGGCGATTTCTGTGATGATCTGCCAGTCAGGCTTCGAGTCACCGAGTGGGTCCATGACTTTATAGAGACGTTGGAAACGGCGTTCGGTATTGACGAATGTGCCATCCTTCTCAAGGCTCGGGCTTGCAGGCAGGACGACATCCGCATACTCGCACGTCTTCGAGAAGAATATATCCTGCACAACGAAGAACTTCAGCTTTTCATAGGCGGAATGGACGTGGTTCAGGTTGGAATCGACGATGCCCATGTCCTCCCCTTTCAAGTAAAGCACTTCAAGGTCGCCGTCATGTATGGCGTCCACCATCTCATGGTTGTTGAGCCCCGGTTTTGTCGGTATTTCAGTCCCCCAGCTCTTTTCGAAACGGGCACGGACAGCATCATCGCTGACGAACTGGTACCCGGGGAAGCGGTCCGGCATGCTGCCGAAGTCACTCGCCCCCTGGACATTGTTGTGGCCACGAAGCGGATAGGAACCGGCACCGGGCTTCATGTAGTTGCCGGTGACAAGCAGCAGGTTGGAGATGGCTGTGCTTGTATCGCTGCCGCCGCCATGCTGGGTGACACCCATGGCCCATAGGATGGATGTACTTTTCGCTTCATGGATGGATGTTGCGATGCTGATCAGTTCCTTTTTCGTCATGCCGGTCACTTCCGACGCATAATCCAATGTATATTTATCAAGGCTGGCAAAGTAGGCATCGACATCATTGACGTGGTCGCGCAGGAAGGCCCGATCGTGCCATCCCTTATCGATGATGTACTTCGTTACAGCTGACAGCCATACGAGATCACTGCCAGGTGCGGGTCTGACAAAGAGATCTGCCCGGTTGGCCAGTTCATGCTCACGCAGATCGGCCACAATCACTTTCTGTCCATGCAGCTTCTGCGCTCGCTTGACGCGTGTAGCCAGTACGGGGTGGGATTCTGCCGTATTGGATCCGATGGAGATGACAAGTTCTGCCTGGGCGATATCCGTAATGCTGCCCGAGTCGCCTCCGTAGCCGACAGTACGCCACAGTCCCATTGTCGCTGGTGACTGGCAGTATCTTGAACAGTTGTCGATATTGTTAGTTCCGATGACACCGCGACCCAGCTTTTGCATCAGGTAGGATTCTTCATTTGTACATTTGGAAGAGGAAATGAAAGCCAGAGCGTCCGGTCCCTTGCCTTTCAGCGTCGCTGTGAACTTGCTTTCGATGAGGTCGAGCGCCTCTTCCCATTCTGCTTCCCTGAAGGCATCCCCTTCCCTGATCAATGGTTTCTTGAGGCGCTCCTCACTGTTCACAAAATCCCAGCCGAATTTTCCTTTGACACAAGTGGATACACCATTCGCTGGCGCCTCGCTGCGCGGCTCGATCTTCAGTATCTCGCGCCCTTTCGTCCACACATCAAATGAACAGCCAACGCCACAATACGTACATACCGTCTTCGTCTTATCGATGCGCTCCTCGCGCATCTGCGCTTCCACATCGGAGAGTGTCATCAGAGACTCATAGCCCGTCTCTACATTTTTTGTAATATTGACCATGGGTCTGAAGGATTCACGCGCCATGCCGGTCAGGAAACCCGCTTCCCCTTCCATGCCGACCTCCATCATCGCATTGCATGGGCAGACTGTTGAGCAGTGTCCACAGTTTACACAGGAGGAATCATCGATCGTCGTATCGTTATCCCAGATGACACGCGGTTTTTTCAGGGTCCAGTCGATCAGCAGTGTTTCATTCACCTGCAGATCCTGGCATGCTTCCACACAACGGCCACACAGGATGCACTGGTCAGGGTCATAGCGGTAGAAAGCATTGCGCATTACACCCGCATCTTTCCCCTCATGCGGCGTCTCCTGATGGCTGATCCGGAGCTCCTTGACTGTATTATGTATTTCACAGTTGCCGTTGTTGAAGTCACAGACGGTGCAGTAGAGTTCATGGTTGCCAAGAATACGGTCCATCGCAATGAGCTGGGCCTCATGTACATCCTCGCCCACTGTTTCCACAACATCCCCTTTTTTCAATTGTGTCGAGCAGGACCGTACATATTCCCCATTCACTTTGACGATGCATGTATCACATGTCTCCAGTGCACCCAGATCCGGGTGGTAGCATAGATTTGGAGGTTCTAAAGCTGTGTCTTTCAAATGGTCGAGCACGGAACTGCTGCTGACAGCTTGCTGCTTGCTACCGTTGAGCTCGAACTCAAAAAAGTCCTTCATCCCCATTCCCCTTTTCAAATTAAATTTTATAAGGCTTTTCCCTTATATTGTAAAATTCAAACATTTTAGAATACTGTATGGTTAAAGTGTACTCCAATTCTTGAATTTATAAAATGATATATTACGAGCTTTTCTATAGTGCTCTGATAATATGGGTTACAAATTGAAAGTATCGGGAAAAGCATATGAGAATGGAGAAAGAGGAGGAACCGATGATGAGAGTGGCAGAACCGCTGAAACTTGCGAACGGCGTTGAACTTAAGAACCGGTTCTTCAAATCGGCAATGAGCGAAACGATGGCAAGCAGCATGAACCAGCCGAATGAAAAACATATCAGACTGTATCACGAATGGGCAAAAGGGGGTGCCGGCGTTGTGGTCACAGGCAATGTCATGGTCGACCGTAATGCTCTGGGCGAGCCGGGTAACGTCGTTATAGAAGATGAACGGGATATCGGGATGCTTCGGGAATGGGCACGCAAGGGTACGGAGAACGGAACTCAACTCTGGATGCAGCTCAATCACCCGGGAAAGCAGTCGCCGAAGTCCATGTCAAAAAAACCGGTGGCACCGAGTGCGGTACCGCTCGGAGACAAATTCAGAGGGGCATTCAATCCACCAAGAGCTTTGACGGTTGAGGAGATCAAACAACTTGTCCAAAAGTTTGCAAATACTGCCCGCCTAGCTAGGAAAGCGGGGTTTACGGGTGTACAGATTCACGGGGCACATGGCTACCTCGTCAACCAGTTTCTTTCTCCACACGACAATCAAAGAGAAGATGAATATGGCGGCAGACTTGAGAACCGCATGAAGTTCCTTGTAGAAATATATGAAGAGATGCGTTACGCAGTAGGTGCGGATTATCCGATTGCATTGAAGCTCAATTCATCGGACTTCAGTAGAGTAGGTTTCACAGAAGAGGAATCGATACAAGTGGTCGAGAAGATGGCATCACTCGGCTTGGATCTGATCGAAATATCCGGCGGCAACTATGAACAGCCGAAAATGTCGACAGGAACGGATTCCGAAGTTTTCTTCCTGGACTATGCACGGAAACTGAAAGAGGAAGTCGATATCCCGGTTGTCGTAACAGGCGGGTTCCGTTCTCCTGAAAGCATGGAGTCGGCACTTGAGAAAAATCACACCGATATGATCGGCATCGCCCGGCCGCTGGCACTCGAACCGCATCTGCCCAAAGAGATCATGGCGGGAAGTAACGCCGAAATAACGACCCAGCACCTTACTACAGGCGTGAAGGCGCTTGACGCAAACATCGGTCCCGCTGTCGGCAATGTATACTATGCCATGCAGCTTAAAAGAATTGCTGAAGGTAAAGCTACCCAGCGTCACACCAATGCATGGCGACCGCTCCTGCATCTTATCGCGACACATGGTCCCCATGCACTCAAACCGAAGCGAAGATGAAAGTTTATTAAGTAAAAGTAGTATGCAAACAAGACGTTTGCCTTTGTAACAATAAGTTTATACCAAAACCCTCCAGAATAATGTAGGCTTTACCCAAAGGAGGCTTTGCATATGAATGACGAATTCGGCAACAAACTTAAGACACTCAGGGAAGAAAAAGGATGGAGTCAGGATAAGCTGGCCAAAGAATTGAATGTTTCGCGTCAGGCAGTCTATAAATGGGAAACCAACAAAGGTTATCCCGATATTAAAAACCTGATCATAATAAGCGATATTTTTAGTGTTACAATCGACGAGCTGATCAAAAGTGATGAAGAACTGCAAAATAAGATCAGTATCGATGAAGATGAATTATATGGGGATAACGATCCCGGCTTTTATATAGGTCTCCTCCTGGTGGTGCTCGGCATTTTCCTCTTTGATGATTCACTATCCACCACCTTTATGATTCTAGGTTTGATGTCCATCGTTTTTTTCAATGACTTCATGAAATCACTTGTATCATTTTTCAAGTAGACTAAGCCGGTCACGTAGAAAGACACCTGAGCATCATTGCTCAGGTGTCTGCTTTCCTCCCGGAAATTTCTGTCTGTTCAGCATCTCGTCGATACCCAGGTAGTATGGCTTACTGAAGAATGTAGAAACGAACCCAGTCCACGTCCCTATTCTATTGTTGCTCGTTCTTTCCTGCAGGTACTGCTTGTAGGTATCATTGTATTTTTCAAGCAGTGGTTTCAGGTCGTGCTTGTAGCGCTCTTCATGATATACGGCTTCTTTCGGAAGTCGCGGTTTCTGATCGACATCTTCGTCAGGATGGCCGATGCATAACCCGGAGACTGGAATGACGTACTCTGGAAGTTCGAGCATGTCGATGACTTCACCAGACTGCCTGCGAATGCCTCCGATGGCGACAGTCCCAAGGCCCATGGATTCCGCCGCAACTACCGCTGTCCCAAGAGCAATGCCGACGTCTGTTGCTCCGACAATCAATGAATCGATATCATTCGTAATATTCAATGGCGTACCTTCCATTTCACTGGCGATGGCGGTACGGTAGTAATCCGCACAGAAAATCAGAAAGACAGGTGCTTCTTCAATGTGCTTCTGATTGCCGCACAGTTCAGCAAGCTGCTTCTTGCGTGCTTTATCTTTCACAGCAATGATCGTATACTGCTGGCCATTGATCCAATTTGGAGACGCCTGAACGGATTCTATAATTTCATCTAGCTGTTTGTCGCTGACCGGTTGATCCGTGTAGGAACGGATTGACCGGTGGCTCTGTAGTGTTTCTATGACTTCATTCACGTTTTACAGCCTCCTATTCGATTTGCATGGTAGGAGTTTAGCAATCTTTGGAGTATGAACGCAAATAAACAGCAACGGGAATTATAACGTGTTATCGGACGGCCAGGTTGATAACGCCGTAATAACGCTGTATAACGCCCGGGAATACTATTGAACGTACAGTCATATAACGACGTGCGTTGCGATTTTACATATCGTGATGCATTATATCAGTGGAGTGATTACTTCCTCTCCCTCATTTTTTACTGAGTGTTATGACGAAATGCAGGCCGCTGCTTTTGGAGATGTGGGAAAGCTCTCCATTGTGAAAATCGATGGCATCCAGAATGATGGAACCTCCGATTCCATGGCCTTCCCTTTCTTTCTTGGTTGAAGAAGTGCCTCTGAAGGCCTGCATGTCCATTGATCCGATTCCATGTCCATTATCCCTGTAGTCGATGATCAGATCATCTTCTGTATCCCTCACGTGTATTGAAATATCAGGATTGTGCCGGTTATGCTCAATACTGTTATCAATCAGATTGACGAACATCCTCTCCAGATAGAGCCGGTTGCCATAATACTCTGAGTCGACAAGGTCATGTGTGACTGTCATATGCCGGTATCCGATAGTCTGTTTGATACCATTGAGCAGATCGACGATGGAAAATGCTTCCCGGTCGATATTCATCTGACTGGTTTCAATTTTAAAATTATGATTCAGTCCATCTATAAGCTGTTCCATATACTTGGCTTTTTCGGAAATCAATCCACTGTATGCTTCTGTTTTGACTGGATATTGTGCCAGAATCTTTGAGTACCCATATATCGAAGTCAGTGGAGACTTCAGATCATGGGTAATCTGGCTGATCCACTTTTCACGATAGTAGCTGATCTGGTTCTGGTACAGATGGTCATCAATCAGCTGGGCGTTCAATGTCTCAAGTGATGTGTCCAGTTCCTGGAACAGCTTTTTTCCGCGTTTGTGATTATGTTCCGAACCGGGTTTATACAGTCTGCCCCGGGCAAGCTGTTCGATCCAGTCGATATAGAAGAATAAAGGTCTGCTGATGCGCCGGGACAGCAGTATGGCCATGATGACTGTAATCAGGATATTCAAAGCCGGTACAACGAGCAGAATGATTCCAATTCTTTTGAACAGCGTGATGTCCCTTTCACTGAACTCATCGACATGCACATAATCCCGTTGGAGTGGGTTTTCTGTAAAGTAGAGACCGTCATCTTCAATATAATACTGGTATGCGTTGTGGTTATGAAGGTACAGACTGTTGATCAGCTTCGACATATCAACTGCATGGCTATTCTGGATTGAGAGGTTCTCGGGAGTCTCCTTTATCAGTATGACATGCTCCCCCTCTTTATAAGGCATTGCCATCGTGCCCCACAAGTTATCAAATATCCGCTGCTTCAGATTTCCAGCGTTTTCAGGATGGATGGCATCACCTTCATCATCGACGATATAGGCTTCCATATCACTCTCTTCGAGCATGTTCTGGAAATTCTCGCTGAAAGCATAATCGCCGCGGGTTCCGGTCACTCCGTTTATAAGATAATCCGCATCAATGTCTTCCATGGAATTATAGAAGAGTATATTGAAATTGTAAAAGAACAGAATGAGACCGATGATCATCAAAAAAATACTGGAAGCAAGGAAAAGAAAAATGTACTTGATGAACTTGAGAGTAAAGCGTCTATTCATGGTCCTGTCCTTTAAATATGTATCCTTTGCCTCTGATAGTGACAATAAGTGCCGGATGATCGGGGTCCATTTCAATCTTCTTTCTTAAAGTCCGCATGTGTACCATAAGCGTATTATCGTCGGTCACCCTATGGTAGCCCCAAACTTTATCATATAGCTGTTCTTTGGTGAGAATCTGATTCCTATTATGTATGAAGAATAAAAGCAGGTCGTATTCCCTTGAAGTCAGTCTGACCGGCTGACCATTGACAAAAACCTCGGCAGCATTCGAATTTATTCTTAGGTGGCCATATTCATATATTCTGGCCCTGTCGAGATGGACGTTGACTCTATATGCCAGTTCCATTGGATCGAATGGTTTCTTGATGTAGTCCACCGCACCTTGTTCAAACCCTTTGTATACATCAAGCTCTGTATTTTTAGCGGTGACAATCAATATTTTCGTATAGGCAGTATCGATATATCGCATCAGTTCATATCCGCTTTCGGTTTTCAAGTTCAGATCGAGCAGAATGACTTCGAACTGGTACTGGCTGATGAGTGCCCTGGCACTTCCGATATCTTCAGCAGTGTGAATTTTCGTGTTGTTCTTGCCGGCAAGGGCAAGCTGAATCAGCTCGCAAATGTCTTTATCGTCTTCAATAATCAGAACTTTGTTATCCATGCTGTTCACCTCAATACATATTCTATTACGTGTTGGAGTTGATGACCATTGATATTCGGATAATTAAGCTATATTTAAGGTGGGCATAAAGAGAGTTTAAGGTTCTTCCTTCATAATGGATGGCGAGGTGATTGACATGAAAAGAATTGAAGCCGTGGATGCCATCAGAGGATTCAGCCTGTTCGGCATTTTCATGGCAAATCTGCTGATCTTCCAATATGGTCTGACCGGAAAGGATCATCTGGAATACTTTGAACTGCATCCTCTTAATGAGGGTATATTGAAAGGCGTAAAAATTATTTTTGAAAGTAGCTTCCTGCCCATCTTTGCCATTCTGTTCGGCTTCTCCCTGGACAGGCTGTTCCAGTCGATGAAGCGAAAGCAAGTGAAACTGAAGAGAATCAAGCTGTATATGAGGGCCTTCACACTTATTGCGTTCGGTCTGCTTCACAGCTATTTCATATGGGAAGGTGACATTCTTCTGGCATATGGTATTGCCATGCTCTTCATCATCCCGTTCATCGGTCTCGGCAAAAGATTCTTCAAATGGGTGACCACCCTCTCCATTTCTGCAGCTTTACTGATTACATCACTCGCTGTCTTCGCACCGGCAGAAGAAGTCCCTGCTCCGAATGATGTAGATATGCAAGGCTACCTGAAGGAACTGAAATTCGCCTACGGAGAAGGTACATATGCAAATGCCTATCAAGCACGCAATCATCTGGAAGATCCTTATATTACAGAAATTGTAAGTTATCTTGAAGGCGCGGGCATCATTCTCTTGATTGCGGGTCTGCTGATGCCGATTTTCTACTACAACATTGGAATCTATCTGTCGAAAAGCGACTGGTTCAGTAAAAATTCCAACCGGCTGCTAAGTGCCAACCTGTTCATCTTTCTGATTCCGGTAAGCATATTCATGAAATCAAGCATCATCTGGATGGACAACAAAGACCTGGCCTCCATGCTTCACATTTTCTTCGGAAGCGTGCTTTCTTTCGGTCTTATTGTGCTGATCAGAAATCTCCACACGAAGTATCGACAAAATTTCATCTTCATCGGATTTAGAAGCATGGGGAAACTGTCGCTCACCATGTATATCATGCAGAGTCTGATTGCGACTACCCTCTTCTATGGATATGGGCTCGGCTGGTTCGGACGTGATATATTCGGTCAGGCTGTCATCATATTCCTGCTGGTCTATGTGTTTCAGATGTTTCTGGCGACCTGGTATACATCAAAATTTCGATATGGTCCGCTTGAATACCTGCTGAGAGTCGCAACTTATTTTCATCCGAAAGCCAGGCAATGGCATTTTAAAAAAGAGAAAACATCAGTTTGAAAAAGAAGCTCAGGCGCTGTTCTGCGTCTGAGCTTTCATCTCCTTCGGTCTTGGATTCACCTTGGGATGGATATATGCGTATTCGTCAATTCTGTCAGCGGTGATGGTACGTTCTGTCACCTCATAGGGTTCACGGTAATTCATTTCGGATATATCAATCGATCCGTCCTCATTGACGGTCTCTATATAGGCGACATGACCAATCTCGCCTCTTGAAGTCTGAAGGATGGCGCCTTCTGCGGGTTCATCATTGACTGTGTAGCCATCTGTCTTGGCTCTTGCCGCCCAGAATTCTGCATTGCGCCAGCTTGTTTCAATCATTTCTCCATTTGCTTTTACCTTATTGAATACATAAAAGGTGCATTCACCTGCATCATAGAAATTCGTGGCCATCGGATCGGGGAGCAGTGTATATTCCAAAGTACCTATCAGCCCTCTTTCAGTCTGGCGGTCCACTATGAATAGTCCTGTTGTGATGAGTATGATTATAAAAAGAAAAACAATCAGTTTTTTCACGTGAAACACTCCCCCTTTCCGATGTGGATTCAAATGCATTACATGAAATTATACAATTATTCATCTTCCTATAAAATAATATTGCTCAAAATAAAAACAGCGGACCTCGGGGTCCGCTGTTTTTATATGATGTTTCCAGGTTAAGAAAACATTATTTTTTATTGAACGTGCTCGCAAAGCTCAACGCACTGAGTCCAAGGAATTTAAGTGCATTTTTGCTGCCTTCGTAGCCGTGTCCGGCCTTGTAGTGCTTATATGCTGCCACACCCATTACGGAACCGACCATGATGGAACCGATGCGTGTGAATGATTTACCAAGGAAGGATGCAAACAGAAGCATTGCGCCGATGGCTTCAAGATAGCCTGCAATCTTCATCTGGTTGGGATTGACATTGAATTCCTTTTCGAAATCCTCGCCGACCTGTCCTTCATTCTCAACTTTTGTCAGTCCGCTTTCAATGATATTTTTTCCAATGAAAGCATTCAATAGATAGTGAATCATCTGTATCCTCTCCTTTTCATGTTTTCCAGTTTCGCAGAAATGGAGAGGCTTGTCATGTTATATGCTTACATAATGTAATTATTTAATTGATGTAGCGATAGGACATGAGTGCCTGGAGCATTTCGATCTCTTCCTGCAGTCTCGCTCCAATGTTGGTGTCCAGTATCATCTGTCTTTCAAGTTCTTCATCAACCACTCTGCGGACGGACATGGCATCGGCACCGTTCATCAGAACATTCTCTTTGGAATTGAAATGCTGATGGGCCACCAGCTGCATGCCATAGGAATTGAACAGCAGCGTATATCCGGCTATTCCTGTCGTCTTCTGGTAGGCTTTCGAGAATCCGCCATCGATGACGATCATCTTGCCGTTCGCCTTGATCGGATTTTCCCCGTCCCTTTCCTTTACAGGTGTATGTCCATTGATGATGTGCCCCTGCTCCGGATCGAGATCGAATTCCTCGAGCATTTTTTTACACATTTCACTATCTTCACGCAGATGATAATACGGGTTCTTTACTTCTTTATGGGAAGCCTTGTCCTCAATGAAGTAGCGTTCAAATGTTGTCATGGCACGTTTGCCGAACAGTGAGGAATATTTTCCGGTCCATAGATACCAGACAAGGTCGGTCGACAGGTCATCCGTCGATTCAACATCTGCAAATGCCTTGCGCAGATGATATTCAAACTGATTCAGAAGCTCCCGTCCTTTATAGATTTCTCCATCAATCTCCATCTGTTCCATATCCCCATTCTCATCTACTGGGATACAGCCATGGATCAGCAGATTTCCGTTGTACTTCAAGTATAGGCTGCCTTTTTTCATCAGGAAGCTCATATGACGTTTCAGCTTTTCCGACTGCTGCACGGAGAGCAGGAGCTTATCGATGACTTCCTGCTCCTCTTCGAGCAGCTCTGCAGGATTCTCTGGATTGATGGTTTTGAAGCATGTATTCTGCAGCGGATACGTCTGTCCGTAGACTGTAATTTCCTGCTTGTCGTATTCGACCTTTTCAAGCACCAGACGCTCGTCCATATCAAAGTATGGGCGTCGCTTGATGATCGGGCTTTCCAGTTTGAACTGGATCATGGCAATTGCCTGATGGATGATGGTAATCTGATGCTTCTCCTGTTCGGACAATGGCTTATCCGACTGCTGCTTCGGATGGAACGCCGGATTATCGTCATAGTATTTCTCCGCCAGATTGAGCAGTGGACGCAAGTTGATGCCATATGCGTCCTCAATGATATCGAGGTTGTTGTAGCGTGCACAGATTCTGAGTATGTTCGCCAGGCATACTTTGGATCCTGCAAAGGCGCCGATCCACAGGACATCATGGTTGCCCCACTGGATGTCGAGGGAATGGTAGTCGATCAGTGTATCCATGATCTTATCCGGTTCCGGTCCACGATCATAAATATCACCGACGACATGAAGATGGTCGACCACAAGACGCTGTGTAGTATGCGACAGCCCGATGATCAGCTTTTCTGCCTGACCCAGGGAGATGATCTTTTCCACAATCTTCTCGTAATAAGGTTTCTTGTTGGTATCTTCATCCGTCTTGTAGAGCAGCTCTTCGATGATGTAGACAAACTGCTTGGGCAGTGCCTTCCTCAGCTTCGACCGCGTATACTTCGAAGACGCATAGGAAATCAGTTCGATCATATGATGGATCTTCGTTTTATACCATTCGTTCAATGCCTCTTTGGAATCCACCTGATTTTTGATCAGCTTCATCTTATCCTCAGGGTAGTAGACAAGTGCTGCAAACTGGCTGATCTCCTCTTCCGACAGCCTGTCCTTGAAAATATCGTGAATCTTTACCCGGACATTGCCGGAGCCGTTTCTCAGTACATGCTGGAATGCATGGAACTCCCCGTGCAGATCACTGACAAAATGCTCTGTGCCTTTCGGAAGATCCAGAATGGATTCCAGGTTGATGATTTCCGTTACCACTTTCTCTTCGCTATCAAACTTCTCAGAGAGTAGATTCAGATACTTTGCTCTCATATCCCTGTCCCTGTCGATCGTCTGATATTTGAAATCGTTACCAAAAGTATTCACCATAGCACACACTCCCATTAAAATGTTACCTTCCATTATACTGGAATTTATTCAAATGTGTCATACACTTCGTATATTCGCATCTGAATGAATTCCAGTATGTAAATCAGTCATCCAGCATGAAAGTCGTGTAGCGGATTCCATCCGTATGAACAACTTTGAGCCCGCTCTGCTCAGCAATATGGCGCATTGTCTTTGGTGTGTAGAAGGAAACATGGGTCCGATCGCGCATATAGTGCCAATTATTGAAATGGGATATGTCATTATGATGGAACAATGTCATGACGGCGAGTACCCCATCCGGTTTGAGCAGTCCGGCAAAGCGTTTGAAGTAATGTAATGGATCCCCGAGATGCTCCACGACTTCGGTTGCTGTAATCAGATCATATTTCTTGCCTTGATACACCTTGTCGGGAGCATAGAAGATATCATAGATATCCATCTGGAAGCCATGATTCTGCTCCAGGAGTGTTGCCAATACAGGTTCTGGTCCGCTGCCGAAATCGAACCCCTGTCTGCCTGTCCCGATGTAGGGAAATACAGCGTCGTCAAGAAACTTGTAGAAGAACGTCACGTATCTTGGATCTTCTATCGAGTTGTTATGTCTCCTATAGGATTGCCGTTCTTCATCTTCGGAAAGGAAGAAGGCTCGGTCCTTGAATATAAATTCACACCCAGTGCAGAGATAGAATCGCCCCAGTTTTGCATGGGTATAGATTCTGACTGGCGTGTGACATAGTTTGCAGTGCTGGTCGACCATCATAGTTTCCTCCTCTGTCAGCAGTGGTGGCTAATGTAGAAATTTCTGCGGCTTTTTGGACAGTAGCGCGCATATGATGCCGATGACAGGAAAAATGAACATGATACTGATGACAGCAGTATAGCTGCCGAACGTATCATATCCGAGTCCAAAAGGCAGTGGTCCCAATGAAGAGCCGATGACGATCATGGTCGACCCGACACCATTGATGCTGCCTACATACCTTCTGCCGAAGTAGTTCGACCATACTACATTGGTACCGATACGTTCCAGGCCGTTCGAAATGCCCCAGATGACACCGAATAGAATGGCGAGATAATAGGTGGTGACGTTATTCAGCAGAAGCAGGATGATGATTTCTATAATAAATATCATAAGCAGAATATAATTTGTTCTGATACGGTCGGTAATCACACCGGATATGAAAGACATCGGTATACCCACAATTGCCATAAGGCTAAGTACCATGGCAGACGCACTGACTTCCAGTCCATTTTCACTGAAGATGGACACGATATGGAAGGTGATGCCCGTATTGATCATGGAAGGGATACCGACACATATAAGAAGTGTCCAGAAAGAAAGCGTGCGTGATGCTTCTTTCAAGGTCCAGCTGTCTTCGAAATCAAAAATGTCTACGTTTTCTGTTTCATCATCCCCTGCCTTTTTCTTCCGTGGACCATCTGGTGAAAGTCCAATCTGCTCTGGAGTATTATATGTAAAGAACCATGCAATCGGAATGAATATTACAATCAGAGATACGCCCCAGAACTGCCAGGCAAAACGCCATCCCCATTCAGAAATGAGCCATACGTTGATGATTGGAAAAAGCATGGCACTCAAAAAGCTTCCGAGTGTCATCAAACTGAATGACAGCCCTCTTTTTCTTATGAACCACTGGGGGAGAAGCGTATTCGGAATCAGCGTCATACTGCCCTGTCCAAAGAGACGGATCAGGAAAAAGCCGATTGCCAGCATGAAAGTACTGGTTACAGCACTATTCAGGAAACAGGCCAGAGCCAGAAAGAAAGCGGCGATGATCATCATCTTTTTCTGGCCGAAGCGGTCGATGAAGTTTCCCACTGCAATCATGACAAAGCCGGCTACCAGAGTGGCGAAAGAGTAGATGCTTGAAACTTCGGTCCGGCTCCATCCAAACGTATTGATATATTGATCGATAAAAACGGCATTTGAATAGGTCTGGCCCGGCCCTGAGAAAAATACTGCAAGACCACAGACAAAAACTATGACCCATCCATAGTAGAAATTCGTATTATTTTTCATTACAGTTCCACTTCCATCCAGGATTCCATGATTCACCATGATAATGAAAAAGCTTATAGAATCCACATGATCCATAAGCTTCTGATAGATTACTTTACAATGATTACAGGGATTTCGGCACGCTTTGCCACCTTATGGCTGACACTGCCAAGTACCATCTCCTGCAGCCCATTCAAGCCTCTTGTCCCGAGCACGACTGCCTGATGTTTTTCGCTGTTGGCAATTTTGACGACGGTCTCATTTGGTGTACCGTGTTCAAATTGCACCTTGTAGGGAATGTTATTGGTTTCGTAGAAATTGATGATGCTTTGCAACTTCTCTTTTCTTTTGGCATTTATGCTTTCACCAGGTGTGTTATGCAGAACGTCATCCTTTGAATCGTTTGTGTTGATGACGTTGAGGATGGTCACCTCCGAGTTCCCATCAATAAAATTCAATGTTTCCTCTGCTGCGCGATAGCTGTTTTCAGATCCGTCCGCTGCAAGTAGAATCTTTTTGTACATGGTATTCTCCCCTTTGTTTTTAAGTGAGATGCTGTTCGTTAAGTCTGCTCAACTCTTTGACGATTTTGCGACTATCCGCGTTGAGCTGGCTGACATGAACAGTGTTCCCCTTCTCCTCAAACTTTCTCACGATCGTATCAATTGCATCCACTGCAGAATCATCCCAGAGGTGAGCCTGTGAGAAGTCGAGTTCGATCGCCTTGTCGTATTCCTTGAATTCTATCTGATCGATCATTGTATCAATCGAGGCAAAGAATATCTGTCCTTGAAAGCGTACCACATTTCTGACATTGAGTGATTCAAAAGTAACGACCACTTTGGATATTTTTGTGGCAAAGAATATTGCGCTGAAGAGCACACCGACGACGACACCGATGGCCAGGTTGTGAGTGAACAGGACGACAGCAACAGTGACGACCATGACGAATGCGTCCGTTCGTGGCGCCTTGGCCAGATATCTGAAGGAACCCCAGTCGAAAGTTCCGATGGATACCATGACCACGATGCCTGCCAGAATGGGCATTGGTATCTGGACCACCCAATTGCCCAGTACAATGATGAGGAAAATCAGCACTACGCCAGCAGTGAGTGACGACAGCCGTGTTGTCGCCCCGGATTTTACATTGATGACAGACTGGCCGATCATGGCACAGCCACCCATGCCACCAAAGAATCCAGTAATGAAGTTAGCAATGCCCTGTCCCCGGGATTCCCTATTCTTACTGCTGTAGGTATCTGTCGCATTATCGACAATCTTTGCTGTCAGCAGGCTTTCCACCAGTCCGACGACGGCCATGGATAGCGAATAAGGCAGTATGATCTGCAATGTTTCCATATTGAAAGGTACATTCGGGATGAAGAAGCTCGGCAGGGAACGTTTGATATTGCCGAGATTGCCAACCGTACGGACTTCAGAACCGAGGAAGATGTATATCGCAGTCAGAACGACCAGCGCAATCAGTGGTGCTGGCAGTTTCTTAATGAATCTTGGAACGATATACACGATTAGAAGCGTGACGATGACATAGACATAGGTGTCGATGGAAATGCCAAATATATGCTCGATCTGCGACATGAAAATCATAATGCCAAGTGCATTGACAAAACCAATCATTACAGAATTTGGTATGAATTTCATCAGCTTACCGACTTTCAAAAAGCCGAGTATCAACTGTATGACGCCCATGAGAATTGTAGCAGCCAACAGATAGTCCAGACCATACTCGCTTACAAGGGGTACAATCAGCAGCGCAATGGCACCTGTTGCACCGGAAATCATTGCTGGGCGTCCACCGACGATCGAAATGATTACAGATATAAGAAATGAAGCGTATAGCCCGACCATTGGATCGACTCCGGCAATAATGGAGAACGCAATTGCTTCAGGTATAAGTGCCAATGCAACAACGATACCTGCCATGATGTTGGCCCCAGGTGCAGCAAGCCATTCTCTTTTCAACTTTTCTATCATAAAAAACCTCCTGATTCCTGAAAAGAATAAGGCAAGTATAACAGAAAAGTTTCAAAAATATATCCCTTTATGATACTATAAGCACTTTCAATATAAAACTTTTTTATATAGAAGGCAAATTATTGAACCAGCATAAAAAGAAGCATGAATCAGTTGATCCATGCTTCCTGCACTATCTTCATTTAGTTGATTTCAATACGTTTCGAATAGTTGTCTCTACTTGTCTTGGGCAGTGTAATCTTCAGTACCCCATTATTGAAGTCGGCTGTAATACCTTCTTCTCTGATGTTATCAAATGTAAACTGTCGTTTGATTGTACTGTAGCTGCGCTCACGGTGAATCACGCGGCCAAGGTCACTTTTCAATTCATTCTCGGTGGACTGGTCGGCTGAAATGGAAAGTACGCCATTCGTATATTCAATGCTGATGTTCTCCTTCTCGATACCTGGCAATTCAGCTTCAAGTACATAAGTGCTGTCATATTCGCGAATATCGGATTTCATCGTACTCTCAGGCATCTGGGGAAATAGCTGGCGGCCAAAATCTCTGAAAATATCACTCGGATTCATGTCGAAAAGGCTGTTGGAAGGTCTTGGTTCGTAAGCCATTTTACATCTCTCCTTTAATGATTACATATAAGACTCGGTGTCTATACTATTGCATCTTCAGTATAGCATCGTGAACCAGTATGGTCGAATGATAACGCCTGTCAATATACTAACAATCTACTATTAGCAGAGTAATAAATAGATGTATCGCAATGCGGTATAACGCTCATATAACGTATTGGATAAACTACATTAGAGCCACTTTCCAGTCTGCATCATAAAAGAATTCAGATATGCTATCATCAGCAAACACTCTGTACATGTCTTCAAAATCATTTGCCAGTGTGTAGTTTGCAAGGTCTTCGGGTTCAATCCAGGAGACTTCTCCTTCAGCAGAGCTTGCCAGTTCACCTTCGAATTCCTTCGCTCTATAGAAGAACACAATATACCGCTCTTCATTTGCAGTCTGAAACTGCTTAACCCCGCAGAGTTTAGGATTTCTGATAGTGAGTCCCGTCTCCTCGAATACTTCCCGGATCACGGAGTCATGGAAAGACTCCCCCTTCTCGATATGACCTCCTGGGAAAGTCACGCCAGGCCAGTTATGCTTCAGTCTATCCTGAATCAGTATTTGCCCTTTTTCATTTTGTATCATGCACATATTTGTAAGAATTGCCATTTCTGCTCTGCTCATAACGCACCTCAATGTTAGAATGTTCTTATAGATAGTCTATCATTTTAAAGATCTATTCAGAATCATAATAGTGAAATTTTACTTAATAAAAAGATGGCAATGAAGAGGCGTGTCTGTCGATATCAGTCGCACGAGCATTCTACTCGTATGTTTGCCTGCTTTCAAAATAGCACTTTGCAATGAAGTGTGCATATCGAATCAGTACGTAGGCGACAATGGCCACAGCCAGATAAAGCTCGAAAGTAAAAAGATACGTCAGGATGATGTTCATCCGTCCCATGGTGTTAAAAAAATCCAATACGTGGATAATTGCTGTAGCTGAAATGACTGTTGGGAATGTGAGTGCAGCATAGCTTGGGTGGAACTTTATTTCCAGCATTTTCGGCATTATGAGGACAATCAAAAAATAGAGTATCTGCGAGAGAATGAGCAATGTATAGACGAGTATTTCCGATGGGTGGACTACTACTGAGATATAGCCGGTCAGACATAGCGAGCCTGGTGCTGCCAAAATGGCAGTCAGAGGGAAAGCTGAGCGACTGGCTTTTTCTTTTATCATCTGTCTGATAATAATCGGCAGAAGGATCATATAGAATAGTAGTGCGATCCAGATGATGGCCTGTCCAAACTCCACTCCAAAATTTCTGGAAGTGGTAGGAATGATGCCGATGCCGACGAAAGTGACAAACCATCCAGGATTGATGTATTCAGATCGTATTCTATTCGGTGTGATGAAATAGAGTGTAAAGAATATGATCAGTGTAAAATGCATGAGGATGGCCCCCCACCATACAGTGAGCACAAGTATGTCATTCGCGGTGAACCGGCTCAAAGTACTTGAGAGCACCATCAATGACATCGGAAAAGTAGGTGATATCGCAGCTGCTACGGGATCATTCAAGGATTTTAAGGCATCTCTGCCTGTAATGGTTATTTTCATAAAGAAAGGCAGCATTAAAAGGACTCCCATTATAATGAAAGTCCAGCCGAGGATATGATGTTCTATTGAGAAGAATAGGCTGCCGAGCGATACGAGTCCAAGTATAAGACCGCATATTGACACTGGTACCTGATACAAGAATCGTTTCATGTCATGTCACTTCTTTTTTGGATTGAATGTGGTGCACCGTATAGAGCACAAAAATCAAGTGTACATCCAGATGCCTGTTTTTTCAATATGGAAAGAAGTGCTGTCTCTTATGCCAGTTCTCATCCGTCTCTTGAAGCAGGGAACAAGGAACAGGAATCTGAATCTGATTTTTTCAGCAGTATTCTTTCTAGTCCCGTGACTGACTGCTTTCGGTATAGCTTTGACCGAGGAACCATATATAGCGCACCAGAATATAGATAATGATGATAACGACGATATACTGCTCGATGGTGGAGAGTACTTCAAGAATACTTTTTAGTGTACCATCAAGCCCCTTTACATTCAGAGTGTTGTTGAGTGCTGTGGCTGAGATGGCCAAAGGGAATGTCAGCGAAGCATAGCTGGCATAAAACTCTGGCTTCAGCATTTTAGGGATGAGTATCAGGGTCACTAAATATAGTAGCTGAGATAGAATCAGTAGTCCATAGACCATGCCGACAGATGGTGGTGACATCACTGAAATATAGGCAGCCAGGCAGATTGATCCAGGGGTGGCCAATGTCGCAGCTAAAGGGAAGCTCTGACGACTTGGATTGTCCTTGATCATCTTACCGATGACAATTGGAAGCAGAACAACTGCAAAAATCAATGCAATCCAGAAAACGATTCTGCCGAATTCGATGCTGAAATTTGTGGAAGTAATCGAGACCATCGCAATCCCTACAAAAGGAATGAACCAGCCGGGATGAAGGTAATCCGATTTGAATCTATGCGGTATGACGAAATAGAAAATGAATAGTGTCAACATTGCGAAATGCAGAATGACGGCCATCCACCAAACTACAGTGATAAGAGTGCCGTACTCAGTAAAACGGCTCATTATAGTGCATAGAATCATCATCGCCATCGGGAATGCCGCCAACACAGCAGCTGTAACCGGATCTTCTAGACTTTTTAGAAACCCTTTGCCCATCGTTATGATTCTCAGAATGAACGGCAACATTAAAATTAATCCCATGGAAGTAAAAGTCCAACCGAGTATATAGTTCTGCATTGAGAAAAAGAGATTTCCAATCGATATGATACCGAGTATAAGGCCACATATCGCTAGAGGCACCTAGTCCAGAAATCGTTTCATATATTACACTTCTTTTCTTATTGTTGAATTTGGATCTTTCTGTACTCACGCTTTCATTTTGGCTTGCACATGAAGTTCATCTGATTTCAATATGAAAAGGAGTGATGCAGACACGACCTCTTTCTACTCTCCGCCAAGGAAGAATCGAAAGTTGAAAGATTTTGTCCTGTCTACAACATCGCGGTCGAGCCCTGAGTCTGTGCCTCTTTTCTTATGGGTGGTCTGGTATTGGGAAGAGTTCTGCCAGTTGTGAAAGTCTTCTTCTGCTTCCCAAAGAGAAAGGATGACATAATATTGATCCGACTCCGACTTCATTACACGCAGTGCCTTATAGCCGTCCACTGTATCCAGATTCGACTGGCGGCTCAGAAAGCGTGCTTCAAAAGGACCTTCCATGCCTTCATTGACATATACATTGTTAAGGACACAGTAGCCGCTGTTTTCTATATCCCCTCTGTTTTCGATAATTGTGTAGTAGTTTGTTTCCGTGTTCGTTCGAATGGATGCAAAATTTTCTTTGATGACCACTCTATAATTTTTTTCCTTATCGATAAGTATCATGTTACTGCCTCCAGCTGTACTATTTTTCATTATCGTCGCGATTCGACATGCCTGCTCCGAGTGCCACACCGATACCTGCTCCAAGTGCGACTCCGATGGCCAGGTTATCCAGAGCAACCCCAAGCGCCGTGCCAACACCAATACCTATAGCCAGGCCTGCACCCATCATGGATCTGTTCGGCTGCTTTTTCCCACTCATGGAAATCTCCTCCCTTCGATTCTATTTATTTTACATCTCATATTCAAATAAAGTAAATAATATCAGTTTAGAAGTTGATATTTTATTGAGTAACAGTGTTCGTGGTATATTCTCCTTATACCCTATACCACTTTAAGGAGGTCATTAGACGTATGATTAAAGCAGTGAATAGAATTAGTATTCAGAAGGGGCGCGTACAGGAAGTCGCTGAACGATTCTCCAAAGCGAAATCGGTCCATACTTTCGAAGGGTTCGTATTGATGGAAGTACTGATCAAAGAAGGTACCGAGGAAGAAGATGTAATTGAAGTATGTACGACATGGGAGGATCATGAAAGTTTCAATGCATGGAGAGAAAGCAGAGCGACACAGAAATCCCATGGGTCAGGTGATAGTGGGAAGAAGCCTGAAGACAATCCGATTCTCGGCGCTGAACTGTCGATATATGAAGTGTTCGTCCAGCATCATCCTGAAACGAAGTAAACGTTATGAAGCCATTCCAAATTCTTTGGAATGGCTTCTATTCTAGTGTCTCCTGACTTTGATGCGGTAGGAAAGACACTCTTCTAGGGAAGCATTATCACTGTATTGCCAAGCGTTATAATCCATGGCTCCGTTGGGAAAATAACCGATTACATCAAGTCCCGCCGCCTGGCAAAGCGTATATATCTGCTCCGTGGTGTAGCACTTCAAGTATTGGGACAGCGTATTTTCCGGCTCATCCGCATGCCACCATGTATCGATCATTCTATTGTTGTCATAATCATAGTCATATCGTCTTATTACTTCAGGATGATCTACAGGATTAGGACACATGCTTTGTCCATCCGCCTTTATCCAATGGGTCGGGTTATAGATATCGATAAGTGCTGTGCCATTATCATTGAGCCAGCTTCCAATCCGTTCAAGCAATGTCCGCTGGTCTTCATCCTCACCGACTCCAAATCCATCCATGTACAGTATTGTATCGAATGTACTGTCAATTTTGATATCATAGAAATCACCGCATAACGGCGTTATATTGGGTGCAGAATGAGCTTTTGCCACTTCCACCATCTCTGGAATCAGCTCCACCGTAGTAATCGTGTCAGCATCATCTGCCAATATACGCGCCAATCTACCATCCCAGGCACCGAGCTCAAGCACATTGCCGAGTGGCCTGCCAACCTGTTCTTTTAAGCTTTTTGCCAAATCCATTTCATAAACAGTGAGTTCACCTTCCTGCTTCAGTGAACGGTACTGCATTTCATAAAACTTCTCTGCCCAATTGCTTGCCATTCATATCTCCTCCTGTAATCTGATTCGAATTACAGGTCAGAGATCAGATAAAGCAACCACATAACGTTTCCACCTTTCCATTGCCTTTGAATGCTATATCCCTCTCATATAGTCATTATCGCTGATATCGTAACTATGCTTCCTGCCATGCCAGATGGCAACCACGTTGGTTCCAATGGCAAATAACGCCGTTACAATCATGAATGCATTTCCCCACCATGTAAAATACAACCAGGAATTGAATATGAGTAAGAGAGCAGGAAGCAATATGATAATTATAATGATATTTCTGATGTACCTATTCATTCCAGAAGTCCCCCTCGTCTGTATTGCTGAGTTCGAAAGTATGGATCTGCAGAAAAAATCCAATAGATACTGCTGCAACGAGGCAGACGACATAAATCTCCCATGATGCACCAAGAAATGATGGCAGAAAGATCGTCAGAATCATGAGGAAAGTAATAAGTGCACTCTTCTTTCTATATCCGTTGGTCAGATACTGCTTCTCCTGACAATGGGGACAGTTCATACTGCGATCGAATGAAAATTTGAACGACTTCCTCAGCTTCTCTTTGAATGTCCATTGCTTTCCGCATTTCTGGCATCGTGTCATGCCTTTCACCTCCATGGAACGACAGTACTGCTCAGCTTTCTTTTCCTGATTATCTCACAACGATAGAAAAATCTTCAAATATTTTCTAATAGTATGCCAAGAGATTATTGGAATGGCTGTAGTCTCGATCTTATTGAGCAACTGGTTTGTAATGAACTTGAGTGAAAAGATATGATTAAAATGAATCATCTATAGAAAGGAAGTTTTAATCATGGCAAGTTTTACTGAGCTTGGAAATTCCGGCATCAAGGTCCATCCTATTGCACTGGGTGCAAATGCGGTTGGCGGTCACAATCTCTATCAAAATCTGGATGAAGAGGCGGGTCGTCAAGTAGTCAGAGATGCGATTGATGCAGGCGTCACTTTGATTGATACAGCCTATATATACGGTCCGGAACGTTCTGAAGAACTGGTTGGTGAAGTAATCAAAGAATACAACCGCGAAGACATCATCATTGCCACAAAAGCAGCACATGCCTTTGACGAAGATGGCAACCAGTACTTCGACAACTCGCCGGAATTCCTCAAGCATGCTGTAGAAGATGCACTCAAGCGGCTGAAGACGGACTATATCGATCTGTTCTATATTCACTTCCCTGACGAGGACACACCAAAGGATGAAGCAGTGGAGGCATTGGAAGAATTGAAATCACAAGGAAAAATACGTGCAATCGGTGTTTCCAACTTCTCCATTGAGCAGCTCAAGCAAGCGGACAAGAATGGACATGTCGACGTCTATCAAGGTCAGTACAATCTCTTTGATCGTTCAGCTGAAAAAGATTTATTAAAATATACAGCTGACAACCAGATTACTTTTGTTCCGTACTTTCCACTAGCTGCCGGACTGCTAGCCGGCAAATATGATGAGAATACGAAATTTGAAGATCTGAGAGCAGACCTTCCTTTCTATAAAGAAGAGCAGTTCGAAGAAAACTTGAAAAAGGTCGATGAGCTGAAGAAGATCGCAGAAGAAAAAGGCGAGGAAGTGGCGCACATCGTACTCGCGTTCTATCTCACCCGTCCTTCCATGGATCTTCTGATTCCAGGAGCTAAAAATGGGGAGCAGATCCGCTCCAACTTAAGAGCAGCGGAAATTGAATTGACTGAGGATGAAATCAGCAGGATAGATGAAATCTTCTCCTAGTCTTCATTCATGTTCCAACAGTTGAATATGTATTACAGAACAAGCCTCGGATGATTGCATCCGAGGCTTGTTCTGCATATTGCTATTATATTTTTACGACCTGTTTACCGAAGTTTTTCCCTTCGAATAGATTGATGAAGGCTTTTGGTACATTTTCAAATCCTTCTTCAATGGACACTTCGGTATGGATCCTGTCATTCTGAACCCATTCGGCCAGTTCTTTTCCAGCTGTTTCGAAGTCGTCGCTGTAATTGCCGACAATGAATCCCTGCATCAGGGCCTGTGTTTTGACGAGTACGCCCTGGATGCGTGGACCGATATCTGCTTCCGTATTGTTATAGCTTGAGATGGTACCACATACGGGGATGCGTGCGAATTTATTAAGGTGCTTGAAAACGACGTCCGATACTTCTCCGCCTACGTTCTCGAAATAGACGTCGACACCATCGGGCACTGCTGCTTTGAATGCTTCTTCAAAATCATCTGCTTTATAGTCCACGCCTGCATCGAAGCCGAGTGTTTCTGTAAGGTAGCTGACCTTCTCATCTCCGCCAGCAATACCAACGACTCTGGCGCCTTTAATTTTCGCAATCTGTCCGACTACGGATCCGACAGCACCTGATGCGGCGGAAACAACAACCGTTTCGCCTTCTTTAGGCTGGCCGATCTTCAACAGGCCATGGTATGCCGTCTGTCCCGTCATTCCAAGTGTGCTCAGGTAGAGATGAAGCGGTACATCGGTGTTTTGTATTTTGGACACGCGATCCGTTGTAACGGTGATATAACGCTGCCAGGGCAGTACGCCCACAACATGATCTCCTTCTTTAAGCGCATCATCCTTTGATTCCACAACTTCACCAACGATATGGCCTTGCAGTGGCTTATCGAGTTCGTAAGGTGCTACGTAGGATTTGGCATCGGACATCCGGCCACGCATGTAGGGATCGACTGATATATACAGCGGCTTGATCAATGCTTCCCCGTCAGAGGGCTGAGCGACCTCTGTATCTTCAAATCTGAATACATCGTCACCTGGTAAACCTTCAGGACGTTTCGCAAGAACAATCTGTTCATTTTTCATATGATCTACCTCCATTAAAGTATGTTCATGCTTATTGTAGAACGCAAATGGATTAAATCCAAAAATATTGATTGGGCATATATCTTGCTCTGTTATTTCCACCAAAGTATGGTTTATTTGAATACACTTTTTTGATGAAAGAAGGCGGAGTATGAATCAATGGGATGAGAGATTTGATGTGGAAGAATATATTTATGGTACAGAGCCAAATGTATGGGTTAAGTCCATCTTCAAAGAGAAAGGCAATTTCAAAGTAGCACTACTTGCCGAAGGTGAAGGGAGAAATGCAGTATACATGGCGAAACTCGGCCATGACGTGACAGCCTATGACTTTTCACAGTCAGGCATCGACAAGACGCATAAACTGGCACAATCTGAAGGTGTAGACGTCAAGACACAGCTGCAGGATATTACAATTCCTGATGCACTTCCGAAAAGTGAATATGATATAGCGATCAATGTGTTCGGTCATGTACCACCGGCAGGCAAGTCGGAAATGATCAGAAATTTTGCTGAAAGTGTGAAGCCCGGTGGGCATATCGTCTTTGAACTCTATTCCAGAAGGCAGATCGAGTTTCAGACAGGGGGGCCGAAAGATATTCATATGATGTTTGATGCAGGAGATTTGGGAAGGGAGCTTGAAGGATACGGTGTGGAAATCATTGAACTGAAAGAAGTGATTGTCCACCGCAGCGAGGGACGCATGCACCAGGGCAAGAGTGCGGTCATTCAAGGTTTGCTGAAAAAGAAATAGGAGATGGCAATTGCCATCCCCCAATCATGATCTATAGATCAAGGTGCCGATATAGGGTTGCCCGGCTGATATTCGTTTCTTCTTTTATTTCATCAAGTGTATATTTTTTGGACATGTACATCTTGATTGCTTTTTTTATATTGTCGTCACTACGTTTTGGACGGCCGAGCTGCTTTCCTTTGGTTGTCGCTTCAGTCATTCCCATGCGTGTCCTGAATTTGACGACATCGCTTTGGAATTCGGAAAGCAGATTGAGAGAGTGTCCGAATGTAAAAGCAGTTTCCGAATCAATAGTCAGGTTCTTGTTCAGAACAACAATGCCGGCTTTTTTCCTGGATGCTTCATTCACAAGATCCACGAGCTGTTTTGTAGAATCTGCGAAAATGAAAAGGTCCGTAGCAAATAGAGTATCACCCGGTTGAATGGCAGACATCATCAATTCCAGCTGGTCTCTGCCTTTAGCTTTATCATGTATTTCCTGGTATATGTGATCAACATGTTTATGCAATGTTTTCTGCTGCTGTTCCATGGAATCAATCATTTCGACAGGCCTGACGTATCCATATTTCATTTCAAACACTCCTAAAAACTTCAATTAACTTCCGATGATATCAAAAAGGGGTATACATGTGATACTGATGCAATTATAATAGGCTCTATGAATTATAAAATAGGAGCGTAAAAAATGATAGATATTTTAAAGAAAGAATGGATCACGGATCCCAAAACGAATATACTCGCGGGTATTGTCGTCGCTCTGGCTTTGATTCCTGAGGCCATCGCCTTCTCGATTATTGCGGGTGTGGATCCGATGGTCGGTCTTTATGCATCCTTCATCATTGCCGTATCGATTTCGATTCTCGGGGGCCGTCCCGCAATGATTTCTGCTGCAACGGGAGCCATCGCCCTGCTCGTCACTCCGCTTGTCAGTGAGTATGGTGTTGAATACCTGCTTGCTGCCACACTGCTGATGGGTCTTATACAACTCATACTTGGCATACTCAAAATCGGCAAACTGATGAAATTCATTCCCAAGTCGGTCATGCTCGGTTTTGTCAACGCCCTGGCTGTCATGATTTTCACCTCACAGATTGAACATATTTTCGGAATCTCGATTTCCACATATGTCTATGTCGGTGTCACATTGCTGATTGTCTATCTTGTTCCCCGCTTTTTCAAGGCGGTGCCTGCCCCACTGATTGCCATTGTACTGCTGACGGCAATCTATCTGTTCATGGGTGCGGAAGTCAGAACAGTAGGCGACCTTGGTGCAATCGAAAGATCCCTGCCAAGCTTCATCATACCGGACGTACCCTACACGCTTGAAACATTGAGAATCATCCTTCCCTTTTCAATTTCAATGGCGATTGTCGGACTGGTCGAAAGTCTGCTGACCGCCAAGATTGTGGACGATGCAACGGATTCCTACAGCAGTAAGAACCGCGAATCCCGTGGACAGGGCATATCCAACATCATCGCAAGCTTCTTCGGCGGTATGGGTGGTTGTGCCATGATCGGTCAGTCGATCATCAACGTACGTTCTGGTGCGACAACGAGACTCTCCACCTTCACTGCGGGTACTGTTCTGATATTCTTGATTATCGTGCTTGGTGATCTTGTCGTACAGGTACCGATGCCAATTCTGGCAGGGATTATGGTCATGGTTGCAATTGGTACATTCGACTGGGGCTCATTCAAGTATATGGTCAGAGCACCTAGAACGGATGCAATTGTAATGGTAGTGACAGTAGCCATCGTCCTCATGACGCACAATCTTGCCATCGGTGTCATTGCCGGTGTCATTCTCAGTGCACTGTTCTTCGCAACCAAGATATCGAACGTCGAGGTTGAGAAGACAAAGACAGACGATGCTGTAAACTATCGTTTCAATGGTCAGGTGTTCTTCGCTTCAGTCGATACAATGATGAATCAGATTGATCTGGATGAGGAAAATAAAGCGATTGAACTTGATTTTACCAATGCACATATTTGGGATGACTCAGGTGTCGATGCGATCGACACGATGATCAGCAAGCTGAAGCGTAAAGGCAATCGGGTCTCCATCAGGAATCTGAACAAGGACAGCCGGAAGATCATCAATGAACTGAGCATGATCAATAAGGAAGAACTGATATAAGGGGGAGTTTTGATGTATAAGTCGATTCTGCTTGCAGCTGATGGTTCCGAAAACAGCTACAGAGCTGCACAGGAAGTGAAGAAGTTCTATCATGAGGATGCGACGGTCACCATCCTCAACATTATCGGCTATGCCGATTCCAAAGCGGATGTACTCCATGGCTCAAACAACAGAAGTCTTGAACGGGAGCGTCTGGAGAAGCTATCGAAGATTACAGGTTTCTTCGATGAAAACAACATCAGATATGAGACTCTTTTTGAACATGGAGAGCCGAAGGAGACAGTCGTCAAAGTTGCAAATTCAGGTGATTATGATGTTGTTCTGCTCGGTACGAGAGGGCTGAACGGTCTGCAGGAAATGGTACTTGGCAGCGTCAGTCACAAGGTTGCCAAAAGAGCAAATATTCCTGTGATGATAGTAAAGTAGTAAAAAAAGGGTAAGAGACAGATACGGAAATCAAGATATGATTTCGTATCTGTTTTTTAATGGATCATATCTACATTCATATCAGTTTCACAATCGGTTAGAGGAAGGAAGGGTGCAATGAATATAGAACTGCCATTGATGCTGCTCATCGTGATCTTTATCAGCTTGGGAATACTGAGCCAATGGCTTGCAGCGACAATCAAGTGGCCGCCAATCGTTGTGATGTCGATTGCTGGACTGCTCATCGGTCCCGGATTTCAACTGGTAAATCCACAAGAGATGATGGGGAGTGAACTTTTCAGTACAATCGTATCACTGGCTGTCGCCATCATCTTGTTTGAAGGCAGCAGTAATCTGGATTACCGGGAACTACCAGGTGTCTCCAAAGCGGTTACCCGGATCATTACTGTAGGTGCAGTACTCGCCTGGCTCCTGGGTACCCTGGCCATGTATCTGATATTAGGGTTCCCACTATCAATATCTTTTGTAATGGCAGGGCTATTCATAGTGACGGGTCCAACCGTCATCCAACCGCTGCTCAAGCAGGCAAAAGTCAAGAACTCGGTCAATTCGATACTGAGATGGGAAAGTATCATTCTGGATCCTGTAGGTCCACTTTTCGCACTATTTGCATTTTACATGTTCCAGATCATAGATCAAGGGTTTGGAATCGGATATCTTATGAATTATATTATCGGCTTTGCTGTCGCATTCATCCTTGGGTATGGTGCTTCCTATCTGTTCAGGTGGCTGATAAAGAAGGACTTTATTCCCCAGAACCTCATGGCGCCGGTCCAGTTCATCTTCATTCTGCTGATTTTCAGCATCAGTCATAATGTACTGCATGAATCCGGACTGCTTGCAGTTACAATCTTCGGCCTCGTCATGGCGCGCTTGAAAAATCAGAGTCTCATCTATAAGGAATCCGATCACTTCATAGAGGAAATGACTCTGATACTACTGTCGACAGTCTTCATTCTGATCACTTCGTCATTGACCAGACAAGTTCTGGGTGAAGTGCTCAACTGGCAGCTCGTACTGTTCTGCATTGCCATGATTGTCATCATTCGGCCGCTGTACATTCTTCTTGCAACAATAAAGACTGAGATTCCGTTCAAGGAACGAGCCTTCATATCTTTTGTTGCACCGCGTGGAATCGTCGCTCTGGCAGTGGCGGAATTCTTCGCCGGCCTGTTCATCAGCGAAGAGGTAAGGATGGCAGATTTCATTGTGCCGGTCACTTTCGGATTCGTATTTGTAACGGTGGTCATCTACGGCTTCAGCTTCAAACCATTGAGCAAATGGATGAAGCTGTCGAGTACCAGCCCGCCAGGAGTAATCATCCTCGGGGAAAATTTATTCTCTCTGGCGTTGGCCAAAAAACTGGACAGTCATGGCATACCCGTACTCATTTCAGATCTTTTGAATTCCGAAACGAAAAAGGCTCAGGAATATGGACTCGAAACTTTCGAGGGTAATCTGCTCTCAAGAGAGGAACGTGTCCGTACTGACCTTACAAAGTATAGCCAGTGTCTTATCATGACACGTTCCTATACTTTCAACCATCTTGCCTTCAATGAACTTTCACAGGAATTCGGTCTGAGGAATGTAGGCATGCTGCCTCCACCTTTTGAAAGTGAGAAATCACGGAAGAACATCGAACAGGTTATCAAGCATCACATCCTGTTTGACGATCGGTTCACCTACTACTGGTTCAGCCAGTTTGTCGACAAGCATGAAATTACAGAAGTGGATGCAGCTGAAGCGGATAGTATTACAGAAGACGATATCATTCTTTATCATATTGATGACAATAAAAATACAACTTTCAAGACAATTACTGATGATGTGGACTACACAACGAGTGGTATTGTCGGCCTTCTGAAAGGCGCACACAAGTTCAAGGAGGACAAGAAAAACGGAAACGGGGCATAAGCCTCGTTTCCGTTTTTCATTACCCAGGAAATATCACTTTCTGCTTCTTTCCTGATCTGCAATCATTTCACCCACTTGCTGACCACTCAGTGTCACCATCGGCATGCCGCCGCCCGGGTTGACAGTGCCGCCGACAAAGTACAGATTGTCCATACGCCGATCTTTTTTCGGATGCTTGAACCCCTTGTTCCTTTTGCGGTCTGAAACTGTCCCATATATCGCACCATGATCTGAATTATAGAGAGATTGTATGTCGTGCGGCGTGAGCATATACTCCGACACGATATGCTGTCTGAGATTCGTCAAACCCATGTTTTCAAGCTTCTCAAGGACGGTCTCCCTGAATGCGAGATAGTCCGCCTTTGTATACTCATCTTTCTGAATTGGCGGTATATGAGGCAGTACTTTCAGATTTTCATGACCTGCCGGGGCCTGTGCCGCATCCGTCTTGTTCGTATTGACGAGGTAGATGGTTGGATCGCTCGGCATTACTTTTTTATCAAATACTTCTTTATAGTTCTTCTTGGAATCTTTGGAGAAGAAGAAATTATGATGCCCGAGCTCGGGATACGTACGGTCGATACCAAGGTGGAGAACGAGACCTGAACTCGCAGGCTCGAACTTTTTCTCAAGTACCGGCATATTATCAGGTGGTGTATCCAGAACATGGCGATAGAATGGCAATACTTCCATATTGGAGACGATATAATCGGCATCCACCCTGCTGCCATCTTCAAGCACAATATACTCCACTTTCTTCTGTCCATTGGTAACGGCTGTCTGTATGGCCTGGCCGGTATGTATTTCGACACCGATGTCGCGGGCCAGCTGAGCGATACCTTCTGCCAGTCTATGCAGACCGCCCTTGACGTACCACACACCCTGCTCGTGCTGCATATGGGCCATCATATTCAGTACCGCCGGGGCGTTATACGCACTTGATCCGACATACTTTATAAAGTACCCGAGCATATCTCTAAGATATGGATTGCTGACATGCCTGTCTATTCCCTGCTGCATCGTGGAGAGGTAGTCGAACCCTTTGAGCGCCGTCAATGGACCATGGAAACGGATGATGGATCGGATGTCATCGAGCCCTCTTTCGAAGTAGCCGGGCAACGTCAGCCGATCGATTTTCCCTGCATATGCGAGAAACGCACGATACTCCTCCATATCCTGTTCAGTGAGATCGGGATTTTCAAATGCCATCCTTTCAAGGTCACCGTATAGGTCGATCTGCCTGCCATCAGTGAAGAAGGAACGCCATTGTAACGGCAGTTCTTCAATTTCAACATAATCATGCATCACTTTATTGCTTCTTTCGAACAGCCTTTCGAATATATAGGGCATGGTGAGCAGAGAAGGGCCCAGATCAAATCCGAATCCATCCTGCTCGTGTCGGTTGAGCTTGCCTCCGAGGTGCGCATTCTTCTCATACAGGCTGACGTCGAACCCATTCTGCTTCAGTGTGATGGCTGCCGACAATCCACCCAGTCCGCCACCAATAACCAGTGCTTTTTTATTTCCGGTCATGCATAGCCCACCTTTAAGCATCTATTATTTTTTTCAGAAACTGGCTTTCTTCATTTCTGATTTTCATCTTCCGTGCCATGGAAACGGCATTGCGTTTTGTAAAGCAGTCGTAGCCATTTTTTCTTACTTCATTCAGAATTTCCCGATAGACGGATAGCGACAGCAGAAGCGGCAGCCGGGCCTCTTTCTTGTAATGGATGATTTCGCTTCTGAAGTCGTCGTAGAACACCTCGGCATGAGTGGCAAGGTCTTCCCAGACGTTAATAAATACCTGATCGATTTCCCCCTGTTCAATCTGGTTCATGGCACAGCCATGCTGTCTGAGAATGGACGTCGGTATGTAAACCCGGCCATGCTCTCTCATATCTTCACCGACATCCCTCAGTATATTGGTGATCTGCATCGCCACGCCGAGTTTTTCTGCATTGATCTTCCGTTCTGCTGATGGATTATCACAAAGTATCGGCAGGAGCAGTCTGCCGACAGATCCAGCAACATGATTGCTGTAGTGGATCAGATCCTTCATGTCTTCCGGCTGTTCGAAGTTAACATCCATCTCCTGACCCTTGATCTGGGCATAAAGCATGGACGCATCGATATCATACCGCTCACAGGTGTCCCACAAGGCACGCCACATCGGTGTATTAGGCGGCTCACCAGCAATGAAGTCATCCAGGTCGGACTCAAGTTCTCTCAGGTTCTCCATGCGTTCCGGTGCATCTTCTGCATGGTCGATGGCATCATCCGCCATGCGACAGAAGGCATAGATGGCATAGACTGCTTTGGCATCCAGATCAGGCAGGCTGGAGAAAGCATAATAGAAGCTTTTGGAGTGCTCTTTTATTATGGATTCGCATATTCTGTAATCATTTTCCAATGAAGGGGTGTAGGGTTTCATCATGATCACATCTCCTATCGAAGGTTTTCATCCTTCAGAAGTTCTTCCACTGCGATTTTTGCAGAGAGCAGTACAATCGGCACACCAGCGCCTGGATGTGTACTGCTGCCCGTAAAGTAGAGGTTATCGCAATGTGTCGCCTTGCTCTGAGGTCTCATATGATTGCTTTGTGTCAGTGTCGGTCTGAGTCCGAATGTTGCACCGTTATAAGCGTTGAAGCGGCCTTCAAACTCATAAGGCGTCATTTTCCTTTCGGTCACGATTTCCTGGTCGAAGTGCGACATCCCAGGCAGCATCCTGATTTTCTGTATGATTTTATTACGATACATTTGCGTTATTTCATCGTTCCATTCGTACTTCATTGTAGAAAGGTCCGAAACCGGCATCAGAATATATATGCCATCCTTGCCCTCCGGTGCCAGGGACGGGTCGATCTTCGATGCCAAGTACATATAGAGGGAGGGGTCGTCCAGTATGTCTCCATCAAAGATCTGGTTGATGTTCGTATCGAGATCCTCGGAAAACACAAAGTTATGCACGTTATCAATCTCAGGATATTTCCGGTCCATGCCGAGGTAGAGGACGAAGCATGAGCAGGAGTAGTCCATCTTATCGATTTTTTCATCAATGTATTTACCTTTATGTTCCGGTTTTTCGACCAGGTTTTTCATGGCGTACGGAAAATCGGCGTTGCACATGACGTAGTCTGAAGGAATGAATGATTCATTGACTGACACACCGACAGCTTTCTGGTCCTCAATGACGATCCGCTCGACACTTGTGTCATATTCAATCCTGCCTCCAAGTTCCCGAAACAATTGTTCCATGCCGGAAGCCATGGTGCGCATGCCACCCTTTATGAACCATACGCCATATAGGAATTCTATCATGGGGATGATTGTATAGAGCGAGGGACCTTTAAAGGGAGAGACACCGATATAGAGGGTCTGGAAGCTGATCATCTGTCTCATACGCTTATCTTTAATATACTTTTTCATCAGGTTTTCAGCATTGCTCAATGTACGCAGTTTAAGACCCTGGCCGATCATGAAGGGATTATAGAAATCTTTTTGACTTCTGAATGGTCGCTGGAGAAAATGCTTTTTGGCCACATTGAACCGATGGTACAAGTCACTCAAGTACCGCATGAAGCCTTCAGCATCTGCATCGCTGATCTCCTCGAACATTTCAATATTTTTTACGAGATCGTTGGTTACCTGATACTGCTTTGTACCATTGTCGAAGTACCCACTGTACATCGGATCAAGCCGCTGCATCGGAATGTAGTCTTCCGGATCGCGACCTGCGAGTTCGAAAACTTCTCTATAGAGCTCAGGCATCATTACGATGGTCGGTCCAAGGTCGAAATAGTATCCATCGACATCAATACGGTTCATCTTGCCGCCTGGTGCGGATTCCTTTTCGATGATGGTGACATCGTATCCTTCGTTCTGCAGACGGACTGCGCTGGCAAGGCCTGCGACACCTGCACCAATAATAGTAATCGTCTTTGTCATTTTAACGGCTCCTCTGGCTATGTAACGCCCGCTGTTTCTGCCAGGAAAGAATTTCAGGGCTTAGAACAATCGGTCGTTGCGTAATTTCTTCAATGGTTCTTGCATTGATCATGATTGCAATTTTACACATCTGATGATGAAACTGGCTGATGTATTCAATTGCCGCTTCGATGCCATTGTATTCCACCTGTTCGAGCATTGTTCTCGACATGCCGACCGCTTTGGCACCGAGGGCGAGGCATTTCATGGCGTCCAAAGGCGTCTTGATCCCCCCACTGGCGAGAATGGACATATCACTGACAAACGGCTCTGCTTCGAGCAGCGAAATGGCTGTGGAAAGCCCCCAGTTTTTGAGATAGTCCATGTCCTTGTGCTCACGACGTGCATTTTCTATGGATGCAAAATTGGTGCCGCCTTTACCGCTCACATCCACATACCGGACTCCACTATCTTTCAAAGTCTGAAGTGTTTCCCAGCTCATGCCGAACCCGACTTCTTTGATAATGACAGGTATACCGGCATGACGCACGATATTTTCGATGTTTTCAAGCCATGATCTGAAGTTGCGGTCACCCTCAGGCATGATGAGCTCCTGTGGTGCGTTGATATGGATCTGCAGCGCATCGGCCTGGATCAGCTCAATGGCACGCTTTGCACCGTCCAATGAGACGTCGGCACCGACGTTCGCAAAAACGAGGCCCTTGGGATTACGGTCACGCACTACGGTGAAAGAATTCTCGAGCTCGGGGTGCTTCAGTGCCGCATGCATGGATCCCACGGCCATCGGAATGCCTGTTGCACTTGCGACTTCAGCCAGTTTGCTGTTGATGGTGCGTGTCCATTCACTACCGCCTGTCATCGCATTGATATAGAGTGGCTGGGAAAGTTTGAGCGGACCGATGCAAGTGGACAGATCCACCTCATCCAGATTGAAGGACGGTATGGACTGATGAACAAAATGGACATGGTTGAAATCAGAATCCACTACTGCAGCCTTCTGGTCCAAGGCATGTCTGACATGTTCATCTTTTCTCTGGCTTCTCAAATCCGTCTCTCTATTCATTCCTCTCAGCCTTCCCTCGGTACTGTTATGAATATATACAATTATCAATGAAAAGCATGTGCTTTGTAAAATGATAAGCGCATAACATAACTAAAAACGTCGCTAAATATAAAAAAGCACCGGAAAAGATCCGGTGCTTGGTATGAAACGTCTATTCCTGACTCTCAGCTTCCTGTTCCATCTGTTTTCTGAGTTTGATTTCTTCTGCGCGTTCACGTTTTGACTTTTCAACATATTCCTTCATGCGCTGTTTGTTTGGTGTGATGGAAAGACCGAGATACTTTCTTTCCTCATTGGCATCCTTGTAGAAGGAGACCATCATCGAAATGATGACAATACTGAATGGGAAAGCTGAAACGATTGCTGCTGACTGTAATGCATTCAGTCCGGACTCTCCTCCTGAAAGAAGAAGAACAAAAGCGATTGAGGAAAGTGCAACGCCCCATATGACTTTTACTTTGTTGGAAGGCTGCAGTGAACCGAATGTGGTCTGCATGCCCAGCACATATGTTGCAGAGTCTGCAGATGTGACAAAGAATGATGCGATAAGCAGCAATGCAGTTACAGATAGTATTGTACTCAATGGCAATTCATTGAATATGCCGAACAGCATTGTTTCAGGATTCAATTCAAAGATGGACGGTGTGGATTGTCCAATTTCAATTCCTGTAACACCGAATACACTGAACCATATGATACTGACTATTGTAGGTACCAGCAGTACAGCTATGATGAATTCACGTACGGTACGGCCACGGGATACACGGGCGATGAATATACCAACAAATGGGCTCCAGCTCATCCACCAGCCCCAGTAGTAGATGGTCCATACTTCAAGCCAGTCATTCTTCTGCTGGTTGAGTGGCGCTACATCTAGACTGTTGTATAGGAACGTGTCGAGCATGGCGCCAGTAGACGTGTTCATCATGTTGAGGATCATCATGGTTGGACCGATGATGAGCACTGTAATCAGAAGGATACCGGCAAGTCCCATATTCAGGTTACTTAAGTATTGGATACCTTTGCTCAATCCGCTCCATGCACTGATGAGGAACAGGAATGTAACTACAGCTATGATGATTCCCTGTGTCACGATATTGATCGGGACGTTGAACAGGTAGTTCAGACCACCATTGATCTGCAATGTACCGATACCGAGTGAAACAGCGACACCGATGATTGTTGCAAATACGGAGAGGACGTCTACAGCGACGCCGATCGGTCCATCGACGCGATCACCGAGAATGGGTCTGAGTGTTTTCGAGAGAAGGCCAACTTCGCCTTTTCTGAATTGTGAATACGCAAGAGCGAGTGCGACAACGGCATACATCGCCCAGGCATGGAAGCCATAGTGGAAGAAGGTTGAACGCATTGCTTCAATCATTGCCGCTTCGGTCTGTGGGTCTGCTGTCGGTGGGCCGAGATAGTGCTGGACCGGTTCAGCAGCCCCATAGAAGACAAGACCGATACCCATACCCGCACTGAAAAGCATGGCGAGCCATGAAATGGTTCTGAATTCGGGTTTATGGTACGGCTTGCCGAGCTTCAATTTGCCGATTGGGCTGAAGATAAGAAAGATACAGAAAAATACCATTAGTGTTGTGATGATGAGATAGTACCATCCAAAGTACTCTATGATCCATGAACCGACATTGCTTGTAACGATGCCGAATCGATCAGGAATGACTATACCGATGACGACCATCAGGCCGACGATGATGGAGGCATAAATGAAAACGTTCGACAGTTTTTTACCGCTTGGATGTTCAGGATTTTCCATAGGACAAATGTCCTCCTTTAATTTTTTTACTGAAGTATGACTGGCATAAAACCAGGTGTAAAAAGTGCAACTGGAAACAACGTTATTAATAATAACAAACTGGAACGTGGATTACAACTTCCTATATAAATAGAAGCGTTCCGATAGAAGCATTTCGAAAAAAGGAAGTGTGTTACGCTCCCTGCTATTTTGGAATGCTCTCTGTTTCCTACTTATATTTATATTACACTACTTGACATGACAATACAAATAACGCCGTTATATCGTTATTAGCGAGCGAAATAGTGATGATCACAGTGTTTTTAATGTTCTGAAGACGGCGATATACTGCTATGTAGATACACCTGCACAATCAGAATTCCGCAGTTTTCGATAAAAGCTGCGGAATTCCTCTGTCCATCTACTTTTTCATTTCCTGGAGCTTCTCAAGTATCTGAGTTGTTTCAGTGCCGACACTGTTTTCAACAGCAGCGAGGAAACTGCCCTCGACGATGGGGGCCTCCGAGATGTGGAGCGTATGATTTCCATCATACATTTCGACTGCCATTTCAAGATTCATCTTGCTGGAGCCGATATCATAGAAGCAGATGGTATCTTCCTGAACCTGATCGAGCATATCATTGATCTGATCGACACTGGTACCGATACCACCGTCCATGCCGCCTGAAGCCTGTATGACTGTATCTTTTGCCATCTGGGAAATGAGTGCTCTCGTACCTTCCGCTATATCTTTACTGTGGCTTATAATTAGAATTTCCGTCATTATTCCATCCCCTCTCCCAATGCATGGATGATATATACGGCGCTCTGTGCGCCGGGGTCTATGGTCCCTTTGGACTGCTCCTTGAAATATGCGGCCCGTCCTTTCGTTGCAATCATATCTTCTGTTTCCTGTGCAAGTGCCTGAAGGTCGTCCAGTTTGAGCGCACCGCTTTCCTTAAGAAGCTCAGCCGATTTTGAGATGACATCATACATTGTCTTCTCGCCGCCTTCAACCTTGCCTTTACTGGCGACTGTATCAGCGAATACATCAAGCATTTCCATCAGGTTTTCCTTGTCGATATCCTCTTTTGCAACGTCACTCATTTTGACGAAGCTGAACCCATAAAGTGGGCCGCTTGCCCCGCCGATCGAGCTCATCAAGGTCATCCCTGTCTGTTTCAAAACTTCAGGGGCTGTTCCACCGGAGACCTTCTCATGGACGGCAGAAAATCCACGCTTCATATTCACGCCATGATCCCCATCGCCAATCTCACGATCCAGACCGGTAAGTTCGCTTTCCTTTTCATCGAAGACGGACTTCAGTCCGTGCATCTTTTCAAGCAGTTTGTCACCATTCATTTTTCAAACCTCCTATTTGAAATACTTCGATCCTGTCTCTGCTTCGAGACTATCCAGAACTTCCTGGTCTTCGTCCAATACAGTCAGTGAAAAGCCTTGCATATCGAGCGCAGTCATATAGTCGCCGACAAGCAGTCTGGAAACAGTAACATCATGTTCTTGCAGTTTTTTCATCACGTAGTTGGTGACGATGCTGAGTTCGCTCTCAGGTGTCCCCCCCATGCCATTGACCATGACAATCAATCGGGAACTGTCCGTGTGCTTAAAAAGTTCATCCAGCAGACGACCGACAATCTTGTCGACTGTTTCCGACTGCTCACGGTATATGCCTTTCTCACCATGTATGCCGACACCAATTTCCATTTCATTTTCATCAAGGTCAAAACCATACTCTCCTGTAGTAGGCACAAGACACGGCGCAATTGCCATGCCGATGGAGTACAGACTCTCCATCATCCCCTTCACCTTCTTGACGATTTCTTCCAAAGGTGTATTCTGATCGGAAAGATAGCCAGCATACTTATGGACAATTACAGTGCCGGCAACGCCACGTCTCTGCTCCTTGTTGTCAATCGCAACATCATCTCTGACTATGACGGAAGATACCTGGTGGCCTTCCGCCTGTGCCATTTCCTGTGCCATTTCAAAGTTCATGACATCACCGCTGTAGTTTTTTATGATGAGCAGTACGCCATCTCCATTATCCACAGCCTTTATTGCCGCCAGGACCTTGTCTGGTGTCGGAGAAGTGAATACCTCGCCACACACCGCCGCATCGAGCATACCTTCTGCGACATATCCTGCATGGGCAGGCTCATGACCGCTTCCACCCCCTGAGACGAGTGCGACACCGCTTTCTTTCCTGTTTTTCCGGACGACTACTGTTTCTTCGATGATATCAATATTTTCATCACGCAATTTCAGACCATCAAGCATATCCGCCAAGAAGCGCTCTCTGTCATTCACCAGTTTCTTCATAAACTTCTCCTCCTTTTCCATAAGTACCTATACCCCAATCCATGAATGAATTGGGGTGGGCATGGAATATTATTTGAAATAGCCTTTGATGGCTTTGACCTCCAGGAATTCCTCAATACCATAGTCGCCCCATTCGCGGCCGATACCGGATTGCTTATATCCGCCGAATGGCAGGTCGGTACGGCCCTTTGCGCCATTGATTTCAACAGTACCTGCTTCAATACTGCGTGCAACGTGCTTGAGCGTCTCCATATCTTCACCGAATACATAACCGGCAAGGCCGTATTTCGTATCATTCGCAATTTCAATGGCCTCATCAAGGTCGTTGTATGTGATGACAGACATTACAGGCCCGAATATTTCCTCCTGTGCAATCGTCATATCATTTCTGACGTCCGAGAATATGGTCGGTCTGACATAATAGCCTTTATCCAGGTTGTCCGGCTGGCCGCTGCCTCCATGGAACAGCGTTGCGCCTTCTTCCGTCCCTTTCTCGATATAGGACTGGACCGTATCGAACTGCTTCCTGCTGATCAATGGACCGATGGTCGTGCCTGATCCACGGGGATCACCGACGTTCACCTGTGTCATTTCCTGTTTTGCCGCCTCAAGGAAAGCTTCTTTCTTCGATTCCGGAACGAGGGTTCTTGTACCGGCAGTACATACCTGTCCTGAGTTATGGACCACTTTTTTGACGGCAAGTTTTGCGGCCTCTGCAATATCAGCATCCTCCAGAATGATGAGCGGAGATTTGCCGCCCAGTTCAAGGGAGACTTTCTTGAAGTCCCTGCTTGCTTTCTCCATGATTTTGGATCCGGTGGAACCAGACCCCGTAAAGGACATCATGCGCACCTTTGGATGTTCACTGAGCGGATTGCCGACACCTTCCCCATCACCATTGACGAGGTTGAAGACACCTTTCGGCACCCCGGCCTTATCGAAAATTTCAGCCAGGATGATGGCTGCAAAAGGCGTCTCCTCGGAAGGCTTCATGACGACAGTGCTTCCGGCGGCAATCGCCCCTGCGAGTTTCAATGATGTCTGATTGGTCGGGAAGTTCCATGGGGTAATCAGTCCGGCAACACCGATTGCCTCTTTCACAACAAGGTGGTCACCCCGCTGCTCTTCGAATTCAAAAGTATCCAGTGCGTCTCTGGCTGCTTTGAAATGGTTGAGACCCGCCTGGTAGTGTGTCTCTTCCGACATTTTCAACGGAGAACCGAGCTCATCTGTAATTGTTTCGATCAGATCGTCCTTGCGGTCCTCATATTCCCTTACAATCCTGTCCAGCAGCTCGCGTCTTTCCGCTACAGGTGTATGGCGGAATTTCAAGTAGACCGCATGCGCGGCTTCCACCGCCTTGTCAACGTCCTCGGCATTCCCTTTAGCGATTCTGCCGAACACCTCACCGGTTGCAGGGTTGATGACGTCAATCGTCTCTCCACTCGCACTCTCAACCCATTCTCCATTTATATACTGCTTTGTCTGCTCTCTCATCATGTCATTCCCCTTCACAGTTTTTGTCTTTTACCCTTTAGCCTAATTTGTGGAACTTTAATCATCGAAAATAAAAAATATAAAAAATAGGATATCCCGGATCAGGACATCCCATTTTGAATCAGCATACGGAATCGTTGGATTTTGGTACGGATAGGCCGAACAGTGGACGGAGATAGAGTGCCAGGAATGTACCTGCGAGTGCCAGAATCCCCCATATATAGCCATGTAGACTGAAAGAGGCGATACCACCGAAGTATGCACCGATATTGCATCCGAAGGCAAGGCGTGCCCCGTAGCCCATCAGCAGTCCGCCGATGACGGATGCAGAAAAATTGCCAAGTGTAATTCTGCTGAACTTGAACAGACCACCTGCTGCAGAGGCGATGAACGCGCCGAGTATGACACCAAAGTTGAGCACAGTCGTCGAGTCCGCAAATATTGAAGATTCGAGTACGGCAGCATTGGCACCCTGCCAGTAGCCCCATGAAGCAACGTCCACGCCGAACATGCCCGCTATTTTGGAACCCCAGAGTGCGAATGCTGAAGTGATGCCCCAAGGCGTCCCCCTCGTCATCAGAGTGAGTGCATTAAGTACAGCCAGTGCGATGGCTGCAGCAAAAAGCGGCCAGGAACCTCTGAATATGCGTTTCCATCCTTGTGCAGTCGGTAGAGGTGCCATTTTAGGTGCTTTTCTTTTCTTTTCAATGATGACTGTAATCCAGGCAATCAGCCCGAACAGAACGATGGAGACGAGCCATGCCCCTCCGTAGCCCAGTCCCGTGGAGGTGGCCAGTGAGATGGGTTCAAATGATGGCAGCTCTTCTGTCCAGAAAGGCAGGTGGTGTGCGCCGACTGTTGCACCGACGATGAAGAAGATCAAAGTGATGAACATGACGGTACGTCCGCCACCGATCGCATAGAGTGTACCGGATGCACATCCGCCGCCAAGCTGCATGCCGATACCGAATATGAAGGATCCGACAATCAGACTGATGCCGACCGGTGACACATAGCCGGCGACATCCTGACCAAAGAAGGAAATGCCGAAAGCAAGTATCGGCGCGAACAATGTCACAGCGACAGCCAGCATGAGCATATGTGCACGCAGCGCCTGACCATTCCCGACCGACATCATACGTCTGAAAGCGGAAGTGAAGCCGAAGCGGGCATGGAATAAAGTGAAACCGAGCAGAAGCCCGAGAAGCATGAGTATAGGCTGGGCCATCGACTGTGTCGCAGCAAGATATAGGAATAGTACAAAGCTGACTGCAATACCGACACCGATCAGTACTTTCTGCGGGGCATTCAACTCCAGGGACCGGCGTATTACCGGATCTCTCGCTTCATTAACCGGCTGCACTCTAGTAGTCATTTATAGATCACCTTTCCTTATGAACAGTTTGTGTAATATTTGCACAGTCTATTATATCCTAGTATTCAAGTCAAGAATGAAGTTTCGAATTTAAAAAACAATGCATGCCGGATGTATACTCACAATTGTTCTGAGCCTGGAAAGAGGTTATAATATTGAAGCATTATGATGCCGCTTCTGCAAAATCAAGGCGGCATGGAAGAAACGCATCAGAAAAGCGCCTTGCACAAAGGAAGTCGGAGGGATTCAAGTGGCAAAGCTATACTACCGGTATGGGACGATGCAGAGTAACAAAAGCAATCAGATCATCACCACACACCACCAATATACAACGCAGGGCAAGCAGTGCCTTGCATATTCCACACCTATAGATACAAGAAGCGGATACAGAAAAATAAAATCCAGAATCGGCCTCGAGCTGGTATGCGAATATATAACAGATACCATATATGACGACGTGAAAGCTATTCATGAAAAGAACAGGGTGCATGCGGTGGTCGTCGACGAAGCGCAGTTCCTATCGAAAAAGGATGTCCATCGTCTGAGTGATATTGCGGATGACCTGGATATCCCGGTCATCTGCTTCGGGCTGAAGACGGACTTCCGCAATCAGCTGTTCCAGGGCAGTCAAGTACTGCTTGAGCTTGCTGATGCCATCGATGAGCTGAAGACCATCTGCCAGTTCTGCAACAAGAAGGCAACACTGAATATGAGGCTTCTTGACGGCAGACCGACGAATGTCGGGGAAACGATCCAGATTGGGGATGAGGAATATGTGCCGGTCTGCAGAAAATGCTACAAGGAAAGACTCGGACTGGACTGAAGATGCATTCCTATCTTAATTAACAGAAGCCAATGCGACTCTAATCATTTTTTAATTTTTCTCTAACCGTCCTTTATAAATGCCCCTCTATACTGAACTTACAAACAGATAGGAGGCGTTATGAATGAATTTGAAAAGAAATCACTTGTTGGCAGGAAGTCTGATCTCGGCGTTGATGCTCGGAGCATGTTCAAGCGTAAGCGCAGATACAAATCTTGATTGGCAGGATGACAAAAACGAAGGCAAGGCAATCGTTAATGACAGCACAACGAACAGTAATGTCAAAATGGAAGCACAGCAGGCAGTCGATAAGGCAAAAGAGCAGTTTGATGGTGAAGTCCAGGAAGTCGAACTTGATGAGGATGATGGCAGATACTACTATGAAGTCGAGCTTCAGAATGGCACAAAAGAATACCAGGTGGATCTTGATGCAAACGATCTGACAATTCTTCATGAATCATTTGACCATGACGATGATATCAGGGATGACAATTATGACGACAACCGTGATGATATGAACGGTGAGGACAATGCAGACGACAACCGCGATGATATGAACGGTGACGACAATGCAGACGACAACCGCGACGACATGAACGGTGACGACAATGCAGACGACACAACACAATCTACCCCTGCGAATGGCACCTCTGCAGGCAGTGCAATCATTTCTTCGACCGAGGCACTGAAAATTGCACAGAACGAAGTGGGCGGCGAAGTGTCTGAATGGGATTACGATGAAGATGACAGAGAATATGAAGTGGAAATCATCGCAAACGGTGAGGAGCATGAACTGACAATTGATGCAAAAACCGGTGATGTCGTCGAATTTGATGACTGAAGCGAGTAGAGTATGAGCCTGGAATTTATTCCAGGCTTTTTTAATTGAATTTTAATGGTTCTATAACGAAAAATGCAGCGCTTTGCTTTATAATTGGTGTAATAGTAACCGATTCGCATCAAGGCAATAAGGAGTGCTCATATGGAAAAGATTCTGATTGTTGAAGATGATGAAAAAATTGCCCGTGTCATACAGCTCGAGTTGGAGCATGAGGGATACGAGGTGGCAATCGCTTATACAGGGAAATCAGCGCTCGAGCGCTATGAGGACAAACCTTACGATTTGATTCTTCTTGATGTCATGATTCCTGAACTGAATGGACTCGAGGTCCTTCGGCGTATCCGTCAGAAAGATGATAATACCCGCATCATCATGCTTACTGCCCGGGATGCAGTCATGGACAAGGTGAGTGGTCTGGATTCAGGAGCGAACGACTACGTCACCAAACCATTTGAAATCGAAGAGCTTCTGGCCCGCATAAGGGCACAGCTCAAGCAGCGTATCATGTCACAGGATGCGGATGATCAGGAGATGGTGTGCAGGCACATAAAAATACTGCCCATGGCACGTGAGGTGTATATCGACGATGAACTGGTCTACCTCACTCAGAAGGAGTATGATCTGCTTCATTTTCTGGTGGCACACAGGAACCAGGCACTATCAAGGGAACAGATCATAGAAGCGGTCTGGGGCTATGATTACTTTGGCGATACCAATACTGTCGATGTCTACGTCAGGTATTTGCGCAAGAAGCTCGATCGTAATCCACCTTCCATCATCGCAAGTGTCAGAGGTATCGGCTATATAGTGAAGGAATGAAACGATGAAACTTGGTACAAAAATCCAGTTATATACAACAGTGATGACTTTGATTGTCGTCATCATCATCAATCTGTTCGTCTACTACTCCTATCGCCACTTTTCACTGGAAGCGGAAATGGGCCAGCTTGAGAATCGTGGATTCAATATCATGCAGGAAATCCAGAATGCCAATAGTAATGGCATCAACGCGGAAGCGGTGCTTCAGGCCTACCTGCTTTCAGATGGCTATATCACGATTATAGACAGTGGGGAAAGCCCCGTAGTACGTATTGCCACGGAAGCGGAATATGCAGACCTTACGATGCCCTACAGCACTTCTCAATATGCAGAGCCGCTTACGCATAATAGTCACCATTTCGTAATGGTCTCCCTTCCGATCATCTGGGAAAACGGTCAGGTCCATGCCCTCCAGATATATGAAAACGTCGGTTTTATTCATGAAACCTTTGAAATACTGCGCTGGATCCTGCTGCTGTCGACCGGACTCATATTCATTGTCATATTCCTGCTGAATCGGGTCATCACAAACTTCATTACACAGCCGATCAACAAACTCATCAATAAGATGAATAAGACGAACAATACCGCCAAATACTCGATGCTGGAAATCGATCCGAAAGACACCAGGGAACTCCAGGAGCTCTCCGGCGCTTTCAATAATATGATGAAGTCTCTCAAGATTCATGATGAAAATCAGCAGGCCTTCATCATGAATGCCTCCCATGAGCTGAAAACACCGATTACAGTGATCAGTTCTTATAGTGAAATGCTGTCGCGCTTTGGCAAGACACGTGAAGATGTCCTGGATGAGAGCATACACGCCATCAGCGATGAAGCAAAAAGAATGAAGTACTTGACCGAACAGCTTCTGAGCTTTGCCAAAGTGAATACAGGAAGGGAAGAGATCATCCGTCGACCTGTACCCATCGTTGAATTGATCCGGGACATCGCTGTGCGCCTCGAGAAGGTATACCAGCGGGGCATCCATGTGCATACGAATCATGAGGCGCTCCTGGCCCGTGTGGATGTGGATACTTTCGATCAGCTGATCAAGATATTTCTCGATAATGCCTACAAGTACAGTTCGGATGCCATCACCATCGATGTGCTGGATCATGGTTCTTCGGTTGAAGTGGCGATCAAGGACAAAGGTATCGGAATTCCGGAAGAGGATATTGAACACATTTTCACCCGCTTCTATCGTGTGGATAAGGCGAGAGCCAGAAAGACGGGCGGATCGGGTCTCGGGCTGTCGATTGCAAGTGAGTTGGCGAAACTGAATGGTATGGATATCCAGGTCGAAAGTGAAATGGATGTCGGAACGACTTTCAGACTGGTTATGGAAAGTGGGAATGAGGATGAAACGGACAACTAAAATGCTGATTGCTGCAATGGCTGTCGTACTTGGCGTTGTGATTGGTACTGTACTGATGGTGCAGTCGCAATCTGAATCATTGGGGGAAGATACAATCAGAGCGATGGTCACCGACCGTTACAGTGGGCAGATCAGAACAATAGAGACGGAAGGCAGCAATTATATTGTCCATGTGGAAGACGACGGCTTCGAATACGAAATCACCATGGACAGGGAGGATGGCAGGATCACTGCCATGGACTCTCGAAAAATAGCTGTAGAGGAAGCTGCTGAAGGAAGTACAGAGACGGAAGGTGCTGAAAAAACACCCGAGGATGAAACGACGGAAGCATCCGTAGAGGACACAACAGAAGAACCAACGGAAGAATCTGCAGAAAAGCCGGCAGTGCAAGTAACAGAGGCGGAAGCCAAAGCCCTTGCCCTTGAAGAAGTGGGTGGACAGTTTGTCCATGTCGCCCTGAATGAAGAAATCCACCCGGCCGAATACCAGGTCATACAGCTAGTGGAGGATGACGATGAAGGGGCGCTTGTTTCCATAGACGCCCAGGCGGGGGAAGTCACCAAAGTGTTGTGGTTTTCAATTGATTTTGAGGATATTACCGATATCGAGGCTTTTGCCCAGGAGCTCCAGAACTACAATACACAGTATCAGAACAACTATTATATTGAATTTGATGATGACAGTGGTACGGATACAGAGAACGGTGAGGATACGGATGCCGAAAACGATATGGAAGACGATGATGATTAGCCTCTTTGGACATGTTATTCTAAAGAGGTATTTTTTTGCGTTCATCCATCCATGCTGCCACTGCATATATGATATTATTGAATTCTGACAGCAGCTGAAGGAATTGAGATTGCGGAGGTGCGAAGTATGATAGAAATGATGGGAGTTTCCAAATCCTTCTCAGGCAAGGATGGTCCCTTCAAGGCAGTGGATGGGGTAGACCTGTCCATCAAGGAAAAGGAGATATTCGGCATCATTGGTGAGAGCGGTGCCGGCAAGTCGACGCTGATGCGCTTCATCAATGCACTGGAAACACCGGACTCCGGGCAGGTTCTGGTGAATGGTGTGGCAGTTGATAAGCTGCGGGGCAAAAGCTTGAGAAATCATCAGAAGCATATCGGGATGGTATTTCAGCATTTCAACCTTCTGGCGAACAGAACAGTGGAGGAGAATATCCTTCTGCCCCTGAAACTGCATAGGTATGATCAGGTCCTGACCATTGACGAAGTGCTGGAATTCACCGGTCTCACCGACAAGCGCAGCAGTTATCCGGCTGAACTTTCGGGAGGACAGAAGCAGCGTGTAGGGATTGCGCGGGCACTTATCATACGCCCTCACATCCTGCTGTGTGACGAGCCCACATCTGCACTCGATGAGAATACAACATATGAAATTGCAGAGGTCCTTCGCAAGGCGCAGAATGAATACGGGATGACTGTGGTCATCGTGACCCATGAACTTGGCGTAATCAAGACCCTGTGCCACAGGGCAGCTGTCCTGGAGCACGGCAGGCTGATAGATATCATGGATGTTGTACGGAATAGTGGCAAGCGTTCTGAACAGTCCTACTATGCACGTGTATTGGAAGTGCTGAAAGATGAATAGTTTCAATCTCTATATCGAGCGTGTCATCGAGTATGCACCCAGACTGGCAGAGAGTCTTTTTGAAACCGGGATCATGATGATATTTGCCATGATGGCGGCAATCATACTGGGACTGCCTCTCGGTACACTGCTGTATCTCAGCTCAAAAGGCAAGCCGATGGAAAACAAATTTCTATACCAGGTAGCGAGCATATTCGTCAATATTGTCAGGTCTTTCCCGTTTCTTCTGCTGGTCGTGGTCATGCAGCCGCTGATCCGCTTTCTATACGGACGTGCGACAGGGGATCCGGTCGCAGCCTCGTTCCCCATGATGCTCATTGCCATTGCGCTATACGCAAGATTTGTAGAACAGTCCCTGCACGATGTACCAAGAGGTGTGACGGAAACCGCCCAATCCATGGGCGCCACCACTTTCCAGCTGGTATGGAAGTTTCTGTACGTTGAAGCACGAAGCTCTCTGATCATCGGGTTCACCACTGTCTTCGTCAGCTTCATTTCCTACTCCACCATCATGGGTGTCGTCGGTGGAGGCGGCATCGGAGATTTTGCCATCCGATATGGCTATCAGAGGTACGAGACGGACATCATGTATACCTCGATTGTCGTAATCATCATATTTGTTGTTCTGGCCCAATGGTTCGGGTTGAAGATTGCAGGAAAGCTGGATAAAAGATAATAAATCAAAGGAGATGGATTATATGTTGAAAAAAGGATTGCTATTGAGTGGTTTGACACTGCTTCTGGCCGGATGTGGCGGTGGACAGGAAAGTACAGAAGAATCTCAGGAGGACAGCAGTGCTTCGCAGGAGGAAACTGTCATACAGGTCGCTTCGCATCTGCCGCCGATGACGGATATTGTCGAGATTGCTGGAGATGCAATCGAAGGGCCTTATGAAGTCGAACTGGTTGAAGTGTCGGACAATATCCAATACAATGAAGCTCTTCTTAATGAAGAAGTAGATGCCAATTTTGCACAGCACGAACCTTTCATGGAGATATTCAATGAAGAGCGCAATGGAAACCTGGTTGCACTTCAGCCAGTCTATAATGCCATCGTCGGTTTCTATTCACCTGTCTATGATTCGATTGAAGCGCTGGAAGATGGGGCGGAAGTTGCCATACCTGCAGATGCGACGAATGAAGCCCGTGCACTGATGATACTGGATCAGCATGGTCTCATTACACTGGATCCGGAAGCAGGCTATAGTGCAAGTGTCGATGATATAGAAGAGAACCCGCATAATCTTGAGTTTACACATATCGACCTTCTCAATCTGACAGGTGCGTATGAAGATGGTGTCGAACTTGTATTCAACTATCCAACCTACATTTCAAGCATCGATCTTACACCGGAAGATGCAGTACTGCTTGAGGAGGATGAGGACAATACATTTGCCATCCAGCTTGTTGCGCGTGAAGATACTCAGGATTCAGAAGCAATCCGGGCGCTCAAGGAGGCATTCACTTCGCAGGAGGTATATGATTACCTGAGTGAACTGAGCAAAGAAGGTCATCTTGAACCGGCTTTCGAAATGGAAGAATAGTGCAGGCATGTTGAGCATGAATATGCCGGAACCGATAGCGCGTCGTGGATATCGGTTGAAATAGAGGAGAGAAAATGGCACAGATAGTTGGCATCGGGTTACTCGTACTTTTACTCGCGTTTTTTACCGTCTTTACTTACTATGCCCCGCATGGCGACAAGGCCATGGGGGCACTTGCTGCAGCAGCCATTGCCACGTTCCTTGTGGAAGCACTACAGTCCTTTGTGATCGGGGACATATTCAGTCTGGGATTCTTTCAGGAGGCCGGAACTGAAGCAGGACTCCTGAGTGGTGTCATCGTTGCTTTTCTTGTAGCTTTGACGATGGGCGTCAACCCGCTGAACGCTGCAATCATTGCTGTATCATGCGGCGGCATCGGCCTGATACCGGGATTCTTTGCAGCCTATCTAATATCTTTCGTTGTAAAGTATATGGAGCGCAAAATTCCCAATGGTCTCGATTTCATTGTGGTCGTCATCGTCATCGTACCAATCACCCGACTGATCGGCCTGCTGCTTACCCCGCTGGTGGATGCATCACTACTCAACATCGGTAACATCATCGTTGTTGCGACAGAGGCAAGCCCGATTCTCATGGGCCTTCTGCTTGGCGGAATCATAACTGTAGTCGGAACATCCCCGCTCAGTTCGATGGCGCTTACAGCTCTGCTCGGGCTGACAGGCATTCCGATGGCTGTCGGAAGTCTGGCTGCATTCGGTTCTGCATTTATAAACAGTACTTTGTTCCACAAACTGAAGATAGGAAATATGAAATCTGTACTGTCAGTGGCAGTGGAACCATTATCGAAAGCAGACGTCGTTTCGGCCAATCCCATTCCGATCTATGTCACGAACTTTGTCGGTGGTGGGCTGAGTGGTATTGTCATCGCCTACTCGGGGCTCGTCAATGACGCACCGGGTACGGCAACACCGACTGCCGGCCTGCTCGTACTGTTCGGCTACAACCCTGCCGCGCAGGTCATCATATATGCCGTCATTGTGGCAGTGATTTCAGGTGTGGTCGGTTATATCGGCAGCCACTTCTTCAGGAACTATCCTGTTAGAAATACGGATTTCGACTAGCATCCGAAACAGAGATAATACAAAAAGCACATCAGCTTCTGCTGATGTGCTTTTGTATTGCAGCTATACATTCGATCCGGACGTACTGGACACAATCTTTTTCTGGATTCGTCCTGCATGCTTTTCCTGGACCAGCAGCAGTGCAGTGAACCCGACCAGACTCGGGATGGCAAACGCCATGAATGCTGTCTGTGGAGCCAGGCTTGTCATCAGTACCAGTCCGATCAGAACCGGAGCACAAATCGATCCGAGACGTCCGATGCCGACCGCCATGCTCAGCCCGGTCCCTCTGATATCAGCTGGATAGAACGTGCTGATATACGGATTGACAAGATTCTGTGTACCACCCGTGCAGGCGCCGCCGATGGCAATCAGCACGTACAGCAGCAGAGGTGCCTGTGTCACGCTCAGAGCGACGAAGCTGGCAGCTCCAATGAGATACATCAGGAGCAGCACATTGCGGTGGCCGATGCGGTCTACGAAATAGCCTCCCGCCAGTGAACCGATGATCTGCCCCACCGCCAGGATAAGGATGAAGGAAAGGCTTGATGCGACACCAAAACCGGATTCCATCATGATGGTCGGAAGCCATGTATTGAGGCCATAGATCATCATCAGGCAGCTGAATACCATGATCCAGAATGCAACCGTAGTGAGCGCACGCCCTTCGCTGAACAGTTTGTTCACCGGTACACCCCTGCCCGCCTTGGCAGCAGCAGTGAATTCGAAACGATCCGATGGACGATAGTTTCCCTGTGGTTCGATCCGGTTGAGGATGTCTGCCACTTTGCCCGTCTCGTTTCTTGATAAGTGCTGGGACAGGGATTCAGGAAACTGCTTCAGGAAGAACGGTAATGAGAGAAGTGGCAGAGCGCCGAGCCAGTACATGAAACGCCAACCCAGACTCTCCAGCAGTACCATGCCGATGACGGATGCAAAGATGGCTCCGAAGGAATAGCCGCAGTACATGACAGCTACAGTCATCGCTCGGTTTTTCTTTGGTGAATACTCGGTCATCAGAGAGATGACAACAGGCATCAGTCCACCCATGCCCATGGAAGCGATGAAGCGCATGATGATGAAGACTGTCGCATTCGGTGCAAATCCCGCAAGCATATTGAAGATGCTTATAAGCGCAAGACATAGAGCGAGCACTCTTTTACGCCCGATGATATCCGAGAAGGACCCGAGAATGAAAGTGCCGGCCATCATGCCGATCAGTGCATAGCTGCCGAGTGCTCCGCCCTGTGCGGCACTGAGACCGAATTCCTCGGTCATCAATGGCAGTCCGATGCCATATAGGGCGATATCGAAGCCGTCGAATGAAATGGCAAAGAAACACCATATGAATACAAGCAGATGGAACTTGTTGAAGCGGCTGTTATCAATGACTGATTCCAATTGTATTGTACGCATGACTATCCTCCTCGGATATTATCTATTCAGGACCAGATGTCCTGTGCAATTTCCACTACATGCTGGAGCTTTTTCCATTGTTCTTCCTCACTCAGCAGATTACCTTCCTCAGTGGATGCAAATCCACATTGAGGACTCAGCGCAAGCTGTTCCAGAGGCACATACTGTGTTGCTTCCTCGACCCTTTTTTTGATTTCATCCTTGTTCTCAAGATTACCATGCTTTGAAGTAATCAGTCCGAGGACAATCGTAAGATCATCGCGATCAACATGGCGCAATGGCCTGAAGTCTCCTGCACGGTCACTGTCATATTCAAGGAAGAAGGCATCGATATTGAGTTTGCCGAAAATTTCTTTTGCCACAGGCTCATAGCCACCGGAGGAAATCCATGTGGAACGGAAGTTGCCGCGGCAGATGTGCATTGTAATCTTGAGATCTTCCGGTCGATCGGCAACAGCCTTGTTCAGAGTCTCGAGATACTTCTGTATAAGATGGTCCGGATCGAGGCCTTTATTTTTAAGCTGTTCCTTCTGCTCTTCAGAGCAGAGATACGCCCATGATGTATCGTCGAGCTGCAGATAGCGGCAACCGGCATCATAGAAGGCCTTCAAAGCTTTTTTATAAGCTTTTGCCAGGTCATCAAAGAACACCTCTTCATCCGGGTAGACGGCCGGATCGATCTCCCCGCGGAAGTGCAGCATGCTCGGGCTTGGAATGGTGAACTTGGCTGTATGACCTCCCGCCTGCTCTGCTACGAATCTGAAATCTTCAAGCATTGGATGATCATCGAAGCCAAGTTTGCCTGTTACTTTGATGGCTCTTGATTTTGTATTCTTTCCCTTGAAAGCAATACCCTCGCCGGACCAGTATCCTTCCACACCAGTAAGACCTTCAAGAAAGTCGAAGTGCCACCATGAACGGCGCAATTCTCCATCTGTTACTGCTTCGATACCAAGGGACTTCTGTTTTTCTATCACTCTGCTGATCTCTTCGTTTTCAATCTGTGTCAGCGCTTCTTTAGTGATGTCACCTTCCGAAAACTGCTTTCTTGCTTCCTTGAGCCTTTCAGGACGCAGCAGACTCCCTACGTGATCCGCTCTATATGCTTTCTTTATATTCAATGTGCTCATGCAATCCCTCTTTCAAAATGATATTGTATAAATCCTATCATGCATATAAGATATAGTGTAACGGTTAATTTTTATAGTCTGCTATGCCTTTTGGCTATAGCGAAGGGGGATATAATGAAGCTTCAGCAACTGAAATATTTTATAGAAGTCGTATTGAGCGGTTCCATCAACGAAGCAGCCAGAAGACTGTACATATCACAACCTACCTTATCGAAAGCAATCAAGGAACTGGAGAATGAGCTTGGCATCGTCCTCTTCACGAGAACATCCACAGGTATCTCCCTGTCTCGGGACGGGGCGGAATTTCTGAGCTATGCCCGTCAGATCAATGAACAGGTGGAACTGCTGGACCGGCGCTATTTCAACACCGAACCTTCACAGCAGCTATTCTCCGTATCTTCGCAGCACTATTCCTTTGTGGTGGATGCATTTGTTGATATGATCCGCAAATATGGTGGCGATAAATACCAGTTTGCCATCCGGGAGACACGGACCTACGAAATCATTGATGACGTCAAGGATCTGACAAGTGAAATTGGTGTGCTCTATATCAGTGCATTCAATGAGAAGGTGCTGCTCCAGCTGATCAGGGAAAAAGGACTGGAGTTCACTGAGCTTTTCGAAGCGGACCCCCATGTGTTCATCAGCAGAAGCAATCCCCTGGCTGCAAGGAAGTCTGTGACTCTTGCGGATCTCGAGCCATATCCAAGACTGGCTTTTGAACAGGGTGAATTCAATTCCTTCTACTATTCGGAAGAGATCTATAGTACGATCCAGAGTGTCAAAAGCATACAGGTCAGTGACCGGGCGACCTTGTTCAATCTACTCATCGGTCTGGATGGCTATACTATTTCGACAGGAATACTCAGCGAAGATCTCGACAGTTCGGAGATTGTCCAGGTACCACTGGAAGTGGAAGATACGATAAAGGTGGGATGGGTGGTGAGCAAGAAGGTCGAGCTCAGTCGCATGGCACGTCTTTATCTCGAGGAGCTGAGGGAGAGGACCCGCCATATGCGATGATGTTTCACGGGAAACCATCCGGTACAGAACCCATGTCTGTATGGTAGAATGAAAGCAAATACTCGCAGAATAATCTATGCAGTGGAAAGGGATATGTAATATGAAAGTGGCTTTGTTTGATTTTGACGGCACCTTGTACCCATATGAAACATTTAATGTCCTGATGGAGCGTCTGAAGCGCCATCCCAGATATAAGAGAAACTACAGCCGTTTCATACGCAGGTTTGCACCCGTCTATTTTGCATACAAAATGAAGATGATCAATAAACCGAAAATGCAGAGTAAAGCGATGGAATACTATCTCCTCTCCTTCAAGAAGAACACACGAAGTGAAATCGAGTCTTTCTTCAGGGAAGTTGCTGGTGAAATGATTGAAGATCTGAGGGCGCCTCTGATCGGAAAGATGAAGCAGCTGAAACAGGACAACTATTATATAATGCTGATATCAGGGGCTTTCATCCCCTTGCTTGAAGCAGTATTCAAAGGATTTGATATAGACTGCATCATCGGTTCAGAAATAAGTTATAAGGGAGAAAAACTCGATTATAAATCGCGTTTTGAACGTGTCTATGCCGATCGCAAGATCGACATCATCAGGCGTCACTTTGCAGACAAGCAGGTGGATTGGAAGAACAGCGAGGCATATAGCGATAGCTATACCGATCTGAAGATGCTTGAGCTGGTAGGACGCCCAGTAGCAGTGAAGCCTGATGAAAGGCTCAAGGCCATCGCTGCCAGAAACCAGTGGCGTATCCATACCGACTAGGTTGAATATTGGTCACCAGGCATGAGGGCATGATACGATAGGATGGCAAATCTGGTGAATGGAGTGTGATAGCATGAGTTTGATTGATATAGACACAAATGAATTATATCCAACGGAAAAACTGGGTCCGGCAATCGAAGGGACCATCATCTACAAGGTGGGGGGTCAAACCCACTTCAAAGGTGCTTATATTACTACAAATGAGCGTGTCATCATGAACGTGGATATGAGTGGCGAGCCATACAGGCGCGTCTTCAGCTACCAGGATATACAGCAGGCGGTCATTGAAAACAATACGCTGTTCATCGAGTTCCCCCAGGGTATGGGGAAAGTGGCGATGATTGATATTGTACAAGGTGACATTGATGAATTCATCGAATATGTAAACGAAAAAGTAAAGTGATTGAGAAAGACTCCGGAATGCTATTTTCCGGAGTTTTTTTCTTGGTTTGACTTTTTGATCCTGTATCTATCATATAGATGGCTGGCAAGCATGACCAGCATGTATATGAAGACGCCTCCCAGTGCATTTGCGGGGTCTGTAATCAGAATCAGGAAAAGGAAGAGCAGTATCGGGGCGATGATGAACATGGAAATATGCTTCATAAAGAACTCCTTCGGATTGGTGATAAAATACTTTGGCTCATGTATAGGATGCAGTCTTGAAACCCTTTTACATATTAATAAAAAAGAGTATAATTAACAGATAATAACCAATAGTTTTACAACTGATTATTCATTATATACCATCTCATGAATGGATGGCAGTATCAATGGATCAGGATGCACCTGGCATATTTATGATCACTTGACTGGGGGCATCCATATATTTGAATTTTGATAAGGAGTCTTGAAGTTACTATGAAAAATGTAATGAATAACACCGACGTCATTCTTATTGGAAGCGGAATCATGAGCGCTACGCTGGGAACGCTCCTTAAGGAAGTCAAGCCAGAATGGAACATTGAAGTATTTGAAAAGCTCGAAGCACCGGCACAGGAAAGCTCGGACGCCTGGAATAATGCAGGAACGGGTCACTCTGCCTTATGCGAGCTGAACTATACACCGGAAAAGACGGATGGTTCATTGGATATTACGAAAGCAATCCGCATCAATGAACAATTTCAGCTATCCAAGCAGTTCTGGTCTCATCTTGTCGAAAAAGGCATGATCGAGAAACCGGAGGATTTCATCATGCCTGTGCCGCATCTCAGTTTCGTAGAAGGAGAGAGGAATGTCGATTTTCTACAGAGACGTGTGGAAGCGCTAACTGAAAATCCTTTATTCGAAGGCATGGAATTCACTGATGATATTGAGACGCTGAAAGAATGGATTCCTTTGATGATGCAGAATCGGCAGACTGAAGAACCGATTGCTGCGACACGTATTGAAACTGGTACGGATATCAATTTTGGAAATCTGACACGCAAGCTGTTTTCACTGCTTGAAGACAAAGGGGTATCGCTTAATCTCGGCCACGAGGTGGAAGACATCCGAAGGACTGAAGGCGGCGGCTGGCAAGTCAAAGTCAAGGATTTGAAGACAGGCGGTATTGAATATCATACATCCAGGTTCATCTTCATCGGCGCAGGCGGCGGCAGTCTACCCCTGCTTCAAAAGACAGATATACCCGAATCGAAAAAGATTGGCGGATTTCCTGTGAGCGGTATGTTCATGGTCTGCCAGAATCCTGAAATTGTAGAAAAGCATAATGCAAAAGTGTATGGCAAAGCCAAGGTCGGCGCCCCACCAATGTCTGTGCCTCACTTGGATACACGGTACATTGACGGAAAGAAATCACTGTTGTTTGGACCATTTGCCGGATTTTCACCAAAATTCCTTAAGACCGGCTCATACTTTGACCTGTTCGGTTCTGTTAAACCGAATAACATGTTCACCATGCTTTCTGCTGGTGCAAAAGAAATGGGACTGACAAAGTACCTCATCCAGCAGGTGATGCAGTCGAATGAAGAGAAGATGAATGATCTAAGAGCGTTCATTCCTTCCGCGCAGAGTGAAGATTGGGATATTGTAGTGGCCGGCCAGCGTGTCCAGGTCATCAAGGACACTGAAAAAGGGGGAAAAGGTACGCTTCAGTTCGGTACGGAAGTCATTACTTCTGAAGATGGTTCCGTTGCTGCCCTGCTCGGTGCCTCTCCAGGTGCCTCCGTTTCCGTCGATGTCATGCTCGATGTCATGAAGCGATGCTTCCCTCAGGAATTTCATGAATGGGAAGATAAGATCAAAGAAATGATCCCTTCCTATGGCATCAATCTCTCAGAACAGCCCGATAAGTTCAAAGAGATACATGAGACAGTATCGAAAAGGCTTAACCTGAAACCACAGGAAGAAGGCGCTCTGCTCAGTTGAAAAAAATCCTGCAATGGAGATCATTGCAGGATTTTTCATATCAATACATTGTACATAAAGCTGAACGAACTTTTATATAACGCCATGCGTTATGAAATTTAGTAACGGTAAGCGTTATTTCTTCTGATGAAAACCATGATTCCAGCTACTATCAGCACTATGCCCAGCAATATAAGTAAAAACATATTCACTTCAAAGGAAGGACCTGTATCGATGGTGGATACAATATAGTTGAGGATGAGATAAAGTAGAAAAAGGCCGACACCTACGAGAAGATACAACCCATATTCCTTCCAGAATGACCACCGTCTGAAAGCGATCTGACGATACACATAGAATATGAGATATATGAAGGCCATTCCGAACCCGGCAGTGATGATCATCTCCATGATGAATGATGGTATTCTCATAGTGGTTGTGAAAGGCGCACTGTCAATCACCCGGAAGAGCATTTCAATCGTATAGTCGAATATAAGATTCAGTCCTACAAGTATTACAGCAAGAATACCAGCAAACTTCAGTACATTCCTCTTAGGAAGTTCCTTGATAAGATCCTCTGCAAAAGCCTTATGATCTTCCCCAGTCACTGCTTCCAAACTCTTGCCTTCCCTCTGTGCCTGTATGATCTGCTTCAGCAATGCATGGACCGCTGCTTCTGTTTCCTGGTCTCGAGCAATAGTATTTACCCGGATATATGTCTGAATCTCTTCATATGCCCTCTTATAGCGTGGATCCAATTTTTCGCGCAGCCTGTAATTCTGCTTACGAAGATCTTTTTCTGTTTTCGTCATTCTTAAACCCCTTCTTTCATGTAGTATGATGCCTGAGGGCTAGTGAGTGTTCCTCCGTCTTCGGATTATGAAGAGAGTGGTAAAAATAACGTCGATGATGAGTAGTGCTATAATGGCGCTGACAAGGCTGTCGGTGATCAGAAATATACTTATAAACGCAAGTATAGGTGTTATGAGAAACAGGATGAAGAAAACATTCATGGTTACAGCCCTTTCTGAAATAATGTAGAGTTAACGCGTTCATTTGAGGATTATTATATCATTTGGAAAGTTTTATACAAATCATAAACAGTTGTGCAGCAATACATGCTAAGATATTCAGTAAAACCGAGGAGGCTGATCTATGAAGTATAAACTTGGATTCATCGGTGCAGGTAAAATGGTCAATCACATCGTGAAGGGACTGCTGAAAGATTCGGAAATGCAGCAGAACATCCTTGTTACAGGCAGAAATCTGAACAAACTTGAGAAATTCAGTGCAGACAAGGGAGTGGAAGTCAGCACAGACTATAGCAGACTGTCTGAATGCGACATCATCATCAATGGAGTCAGTTCCGATCAGGTACTGGACGTATTCAGTGAAGTCAAGGAGCATACAAGAAAAGATTCAGTTCATATTTCCATTGCCGCAGGCGTCACCATTTCCGAAATGGAAACGATATTACCGGATAGAAAAATTATTCGCAATATGCCTAACATTGCCGTATCGGTACAGGAAGGTGTAATGATCATGTCTGCAAATGAGCACCTCTTAGAGACAGACCGGCAGTTGACTGATGATATATTCAGTAGAGTCGGAACAGTAGCCTGGGTAGAGGAATCTTTGATGAAATACACGCCTGCACTCACGGGCTCTTCTCCAACCTATGGCTTCCTTATGATCGAAGCTATGGCAGATCAGGCAGTCAGCGTCGGTTTTCCGCGTCAGCAGGCCTACAAGCTTGCTGCTCAGGCAATTATAGGCGCTGGTAGACTCGTATTGGAAACAGAGGCCCATCCAGGAGTTCTGAAGGATCAGATCACCACTTCAGGTGGTTCTACAATACAAGGTGTAATGGAACTTGAGAATCAAGGCTTCAGGAATAGTATCATCCAGGCGATGAAAGCGATAAATAATGCAAACGGCAAATAGCAGAACTTTAGTTCTGCTATTTTATGTTTTCTCCTAAAAGATACTATTTACTTTTTTAAATCATATCATTATAATATGTTACTAATCACCGAGTCTTCATATTGGTGCAGGCCCTGGACTTTGAATCATCTGCTGATATTGCTGTTCTTCGGAATCTGGGTATATATTGCCGATATAACGCATTGGTCCGACTGCTCAACATGAAGAATGGCATGCATATAAGAATATGAATAGAAAAGGAGAATCCGAATGAATAAAAAAGTGAACGTTGTCGTCTGGGAAGAACAGGACTGTCCGTATTGTGAAGAAGTGAAGCGCTACTTGACGGAGAACGGTTTCGAGTTTAGAACTATAGACGTTACGGGGAATGAGGCATTAAGGGAAGTGCTTCTGATCAAATATGACGTGGATCATGTGCCGGTGGTGGAGATCGGTTTCGGTAAAAGGTTCGATGCTGTTACAGGAATGGGCATATCCAAGCTTGAGAAGACACTCAGGCACTATAGAATGTCAAACTAGCCGAACCGACTCATTGATGACCTATAGCCCAGTGTTTGTTGGAAACTGAAAATAATGCATAAAAAACGACTGTCCCTCGGTTGAGCAGACAGTCGCAACGCCTATATATTTTTTAAACCATGTTCTAGACTGGATATCAGATCTAGAAACATCTAGAATGCCGACAGAGAGCCTGAAGAGGTCATCTGTAATTCCTTTTTTCAGATAAACTCTGTCTTCTGCAACGTTATCGATATTGCTCTGGCCTATAGAAGCAAACTGCATCCAAAGTGCTTCAGTGCCGTTTTACAAGCGGGTACGTACCGCCATACATATCACACGGCATTATGATATAGCCGCCGGGTGGAACCGTCATAAGTGCAGCACTGATTGCAGTAATGCCGGAGTTGAAAGCAAATGCGAACTTGCCATGCTCCAGTCCGGCAAGTTTTTCTTCGAGCTTTTCCGTATTCGGCTTTGCGTGGCGGACGTACAAGTATCCCTCTTACGAATCGGGACTCGGACGGAGTCTGCTATCGATGATCATATCGGCCTCTTTGGAATAGCGCATCTTATGCGCCTCTCTTCGCTTTGGCAAGCGCCTGTATTAAATCTATTTTAATGTCTTCAATATTCTCTATACCTACTGACAGTCTGATCAGCTGCTCGTCTATGCCGCGTTTGATTCTTTCGTCATCCGGCATGTCGGCATGTGTCTGAGTGAACGGGAAAGTGACGAAAGTCTCAGTACCGCCCAGGCTCTCTGCAAAAGTACATACTTCCATATTCTCAAGCAGCGCGCCGACGTCGTAGTCTTCATGCAGTCTCAGACTCATCATGCCGGTACGTCCCGAATAGAGCACCTCGTCAATTGCTTCATGATCTGAAAAATACTCGGAGAGTGCTTGTGCATTTTCGGTCGATCTTTCCATCCTCAGATGCAATGTCTTCAGTCCTCTCAGCAGCAGATAGCCGTCGAAAGGTGAGAGAGTGGCACCAATCATGTTATGGTGCATCGATAGTGTATTGCCGAGCGCTTCATCCTTTACTGTCACTACACCGGCAAGTACATCATTATGACCGCCGATGTACTTTGTAGCCGAGTGAAGGACGATATCTGCACCTTCAGCAAGCGGCTTGTAGTAGAAGGGGGTCAGGAATGTATTATCGATGATTGTCATGATGTCACGTTCTCTGGCCAGTCTGTAGATTGGTGCAAGTGCAACTTCAATCATTGACGGATTTGTAATCGGTTCAATGAAGAAAGCTTTTGTAGCGGCATTCATATGTGTTTTAACATCTTCAATATCATCAAAATCGACGTAGATGAACTTGATGCCATATTGCTCTTCATAAAATTCAAATATCCTGAATGTGCCCCCATAGAGATCAAAACTGACCAGCACTTCGTCTCCAGGTTTGAACAGGTTGCATACGAGCTGTATTGCTGCCATGCCACTCGATGTAGCAAAAGCATGGCTGCCCTGTTCCAGGTCTGCAAAAGCTTCTTCAAAGTGTGACCGTGTCGGATTTTTGGTTCTTGTGTAGTCGAATCCGGTCGACATGCCGAGCTTCTCGTGCTTATAGGCACTTGCTGTATATATCGGGCTCGTTGTCGCTCCCGTAATATCTTTTGACATCCCAATCTGTGCTAATTTCGTTTCCATAGTGTTCCTCCTTAATGTGTAAATAAAAAGCTTCCATCCATCCGCAGAATTTGTCTGCCGGAAGGACGAAAGCCAAAACCCATGACATGCCACCTATGGTGGATTCATTACAGCTTACACTTCATCCAGTATGTAATGCTGAGTTTCTGTAAACCTGAAATGCTTTTATCTATTCAGTGAAAACTCAAGCTGTCATCGCCTATATTAAATTATTTATTTAGACCAATATACAAATTTATTGCGGCAAAGTCAATCTCATTGTCTGATGCTTGTAGATAGTAGGAATATGATGGAAAACATTACTGGTCATGTCGATATGGAGAGCGGACATGGCTTTAGCACAATCAAATATTTCATCTCTATCACAATACGATGAAACTTTATTAAATAACGCTTAAATATCACCAGAAATACTTATATGTAAGTATTTATTCTATTTTATAACGCATATAGCACCATCGATATCAATGCAGTATGAAATAAAAAATGGTGCATAAAAGTATATCATGGACAGCAATGAATATAATGTTATAATAATGGTAACTATATTTATGGGAGAAGGATCAATTATGAAAGAAATGAACCAGACAGTGTATTATACAACGGCTCAGATGAAGGATAAGGTTGAACTATCGGATCAGAATGTCCGTAAATATGTAAGGTTGCTGGAAGATAGAAACTACGAAGTCGCCAAAGATGAACATAATAGAAGACTGTTCTCACAAGGGGACGTGGCAGTGATGAAGGAATTCATCAGGCTTGCAAAACAACCTGGATATACGTTGGAAACTGCGGCCGATGAAATCATAGAAAAAGTGCCGAATATCGTTACCGAAAAGTCTCAAAACACACCTGCAAGCGTTACTAATAACGATATAAACCATATGCTCGGTGTTGTTATGGATAAGCTTGAGACAATGCAGCAGGAAAACAGGGAGCTTAAGGAAAATGTACATAGGCTTGTCGAGAAGCTTGATGAGTACGGGAAGTATTCCCAGACGCTTTCTCTGCAGTATAGTGGCAGTGGTGATGAGGCGCAGCGTTCAGATGCCATCACTTCAAATGGTTCTGCCGATAGCACCTATGAAGATGCAGCGTATGAAGAGCCGATGCCTGCAGAGGTCGCGACTGAAGATGAAACTGAGGATGAGACGGCGGCACATGAATCGGAAAATCAATCAGGTAAAGCATCCAATATTGATATGAACAGCTATGCCGATCAGGAACAGGAAGATGATCGGAAGGAAGAAGAAACACAGGCTGATGAATCCTCAAAGCAGGATACTGAAGAAAAAGGAGGATACTTCAGCAAGCTGTTCAGCATGTTCAAGAAGTAGGCGCCATTTTTACAGGACTGGGGTTTTAATATGCCGAAAGTGATATGGATTACAGGTGCATCAAGTGGATTCGGTATGGCAGTGGCCATGAAACTATTAAAAGAGACTGAACATATCATCTGTGTGAGTGCCAGAAGGGCCCACCTGCTCGATATACTTGCCAGGCAGGGGGCGCACGCCTTCCCGGTGGATGTTACAAAAAGTGATCAGGTGGCGGAGGTGCGCTCTTCCATTCAAGATGCGTTCGGCACGATTGATGCAGTTCTGGTAAATGCTGGTTTTGGTGTGTACGGCGCTATTGAGGAAGTTCCCGAGAATGCAGTCAGACGCCAGTTTGAAGTCAACGTCTTCGGTGCGGTGGAGACGATACGCAATGTGCTGCCGGCCATGCGTCAGCAGGGGGCAGGACGCATAGTGGTCACCAGCTCTTCAGCGGCACATGTTTCAAGTGCCGGCATGGGATACTATGCTGCGACAAAGCATAGTATCAGGGCAATCGGTACAGCTCTAAGGCAGGAAGTGCAAGGTCTGGGAATTGAAGTGGTCATGGTGGAACCGGGCATCGTCAAGACTGCTTTCGGCCAGGTAGCTATGGATGAGAACTATATGGCGGTTGAAGGGTCGGATTACCATGGCCAGATGCAACAAGTGAAGGCTTTCATGCTGAGTGCATTCGATCGGGCGCCTGGTGTTGAGCGGACAAGGGATATCATGGTGAAGGCTCTGACTGATCAGCGGGTAAAACCGGTCTATCGTACGACTCCGGGTTCTTTTGCTCTGAACTTTGCAAGCAAAGTTCTGCCGCCGGTATTGTATGATGCCATTGTAAAGCAGGCGATCAGAAGAATACGCCAGCATCCGTAGTCATTTTCAAGAAGCAGGAAGCTTTCATCGAGTAGACATACATGTCATCATTATAAGTATTATTAAATTTATTTGAATTGGAATGATAGCATGTTTGAAACTTTTACAATCGGGAATTTTTCGCTACCTTCTATCTACATGGCAATATTACTTTCATTGATTGTCAGCTATCTGATGCTATGGGAATCTGATGAGAAGCGTGAACTGTTCAATAGATGGACCAATGGACTCATCATACTATTTTTGGTCTATAAACTTACATACATCGTATTCAGCTGGACGGAATTCATCAATAATCCATTGGGTGTACTATACTTTGACGGCGGTGCACCCGGTCTTCTGATTGGTATGGTGATAGCCTTCATCTATCTATTCTACGTATCGAAAGGATTATTCTATGTAGAGGCATTCTGCATTTTTTCAGTCTCTTTTCTTGCTTTCTACGGCATACTGGAAATCAGATCCCTTATGCAGTGGCATTATACCGCTCTTGCCGTTATAACGCTCGCTGCACTCATATCAATCTACTTCCTATGGCGTCGCTTCAGAGTGATATTCGCAGTAACCGTAGCGATATTCATTATGCATGTGATTGCTCGTTTCTTTGTATACAGTGGTATTGAGGTGCTCACCTTGAGCATTATACAGTGGTGGATCCTACTCAGCTTGATCTACCTGATAGCCGTCGCTTCAAAGGATACCGAAGATGAATAGATTCATCAGACATGCAGTCATCGTAACGATATTGACGGGGGCAGTTGCAGTCGCTTTATATCAATCATTTTCAGGTGGCGTGGCGACGAGCGAAGCACTTGAGTCCAATCCTGAAACGGGACTTGATATTGGATCCAGAGCGCCGGACTTCACACTATCTTCGACGAGCGGTGAAGCGATCAGTCTAAGTGATGTGAATCAGCCGGTGATGCTGAACTTCTGGGCCTCATGGTGTCCGCCATGTAAAGCTGAAATGCCTCATATGGTCAATTATTACGAGATGCATAATGATTATGAAATCCTTGCTGTCAATATGATGCACCAGGAGAGCAGCATGCAGGATATATCGGATTTCCATGAGGATTATGATCTGAATTTTCCTGTATTGCTGGATGAGGAAGGATCGGTCACTGATACATACCAGGTCAAATCTGTTCCTACTTCATACTTTATTGATTCGGAAGGTTATATAAGGTTCAAGTTTACAGGTCCGATGACAGAGCAGTCGATTGACAGTACATTTGATCAAATGAAATAAAGACATCCAGTTCAGATCTGAACCGGATGTCTTTATGTTTATGGTATCGATATGAATAGTAGTAAACGCTAATCAGTTCATAGCTTTTTTAATACCGATATAGCCATTTTCAATATTGACTACATTTTCAAATCCACGCGCTTTGAGCACACTCATTGCAATTGCGGAGCGGACCCCGGATTGGCAATGTACGTATACTGTCTCCTCTTTGCCAAAAGGCAATTCCTTATCGTCCAGGTGACCGAAGTGGATATGATGGGCATTGTCGAGATTTCCTGATTTGTATTCGGAAGTGGATCTTACATCCAGAATATTTCTAGTGTCACGATCCTGCACAAGCGATTCAGGTGAAATATTATCATAGGCATCATCATAGTATTTATCTGCCTCTTCCAGAGGAACGATCAGCTGCAGATCATCAAATCCTGTGGAAGCCAGCTCTTCCTGTAATACTTTGCTGTCTTCAGGATGGGCAATCACTGTCATTGGTGCATCATAATCAATGTACCATCCGGCAAATTGAAGAAACTTGCTGTTGTAGGGTACATTTATGGCGCCTCTTTTGAATCCTTTCTTGAAATCCTCTTTGCTTCTCAGATCAAATATCTGACCTGGAAGTGTTTCGGGAGTGCCGACTTCAACCGCTTTCAATTTGAACTCGGGTAAGCCGTCCCTGTTGACCTTTTTCATCTGGGCAAAGTAGCTTGGTGGTTCCGGCTGATCACTTGTCAGCTCCTGAATGAAAGCTTCCTTGTCTTCATATTTGAACACCCAGTTGTTTTTCCGTTCATATCCCAATGTTGAAAGGGGTACTGCGCCGAGTGACTTGCCGCATGCACTGCCTGCACCGTGGCCTGGCCATACTTGCATGAAGCCCGGGTAGGCACCAAGTTTTTTCAGAGAATCAAACATGGCATCGGCACCTTCTTCAGTCGTACCTTCCATGTTTGCTGCTTCTTCAAGCAGATCCGGACGACCGATGTCACCTACAAATAGAAAGTCTCCAGTGAACATGCCCATCGGCTCAACGCTGCCTGCACCGCGATCGGTAAGGACGAATGAGACGCTTTCAGGAGTATGTCCCGGTGTATGGATGACTTCAAGCTCAACACTGCCGACCTTGATGACATCTCCATCCTTAAGATATTCGGTCTCTTCAGGCATATTGCTGTACTTCCAATTTTCATCACCCTCATCAGATACATACAGTTTGGCATCAAAACGCCTGTTGGCATCTCTTAGACCGGATGCAAAGTCTGCATGGATATGCGTTTCCGTCGCCTGCGTAATATTGAAGCCTTGTGACTCTGCAACATCTGCGTATTCATCAAGAACACGTTTAGGGTCAATGATAATCGCCTCTTTTGTTTTCTGACAGGCAACCATATATGAAGTTTGGGAAAGCTTCTGATCGTAGAATTGTTTAAAAAACACTTGTAATGCACTCCTTTATCAATTATTTATATGAACAAGTTCAGATTACCATTTTCAGCGTCTCCAAGGTAAGTGCCAACCCCTCCCAAGTTTACATGAGGGAGCAGTTCATCTGTGTCTATAGACATCACGTCCATGCTCATTGTACAGGCAATCATCTTGATACCGAGCTTGTCTGCCTTTTCGATCATTTCGGTAACGGCATCCACCTTTTTATTCTTCATCACGTACTGGATCATTCTGGATCCCATACCGAACATATTCATCTTGGAGATCGGCAGTTTGGATGCGGACTTTGGCATCATCATGCTGAACACTTTATCGAGGCCCTTTTTATTCTTCCTGGGGGCGTTCGGATCTTTAATGATATTGAGTCCCCAGAATGTGAAGAACATCGTCACTTCTTTCCCCATGCTTCTTGCCCCGGTCGCAATGACAAAAGAAGCAAGCGCCTTATCAAGGTCACCACTGAAAACGACCAGTGTAGCTCCATCCTTCGTTTCGACGACCTGATGGCCATCAATGTTCGCCTTGGCCTGTGGTGCATTCTTCTGAAGTGCAACAACGACTTTACCTTTTAATATAATGACATTATAGAAAGTCTTATAATACATACCAAATACCCCGGCAGGTATATTATGAACAACAAAAAAGCGACTGTCATAGTCGCTCTTCTAATGGACATCACCGCATGTAGCAGCAAGCAGTGCTTTGATTGTGTGCATGCGATTCTCAGCCTGTTCGAATACTCTGGAGTAGCTGCTTCTGAAAACTTCATCTGTCACTTCAAGACCATCGACACCGAACTTTTCATAAGCCAGCTGACCGACATCGGTCGTTGTATCATGTATAGCAGGCAGGCAATGGAGGAAGAGTGTGTCTTTTCCGGTCATATCTACCAGCTCCTGATTCACCTGATATGGATGAAGCAGATTATAACGTTCTTCAAGTGCATCTTCCTCGCCCATCGAACACCAGACATCCGTATAGATGACGTCACTGCCTTTGATCCCTTTTTCAACATTTGAGGTGATCAGGGACTTGCTGCCCGACTGGTGCTGCAGATCCATGGCAAGCTTCTGGACCGACAGTGTCGGCTGCAGCGACTCGGGTGCAACGATATTGATGTTTACACCAAGGATGGCACCTGTGACGAGCAGAGAATGTGCGACATTGTTCCTGCCATCCCCAACAAAGGTGACCGTTTTGCCATGATAAGTGCCGAGATACTCCTTGACGGTCAGAAAATCAGCAAGCATCTGAGTCGGATGCCATTCATTCGTCAGTGCATTCCAGACGGGCACACCTGCGAATTCTCCGAGTGCTTCTACCGTCTCCTGTCCAAATCCTCTGTATGCAATGCCATCGAACATCGAACCGAGTACTTTAGCAGTATCTTCAACGGATTCCTTGGCACCGAGCTGCATATCATTTTTACTTAAATATTCGACACTTGCACCAAGCTTGCTTGCAGCTACAGTGAAAGCAGAGCGTGTACGTGTGGACTGCTTCTCAAAAATCAGCGCAATATGCTTGCCGCTCATATAGCGGTGAGGAATGCCGTGCTTCTCTTTAGTTTTGAGATCCTCTGCAAGGTTTATCAGTATTTCAAGCTGATGCTTATTGAAGTCATATTCCTTTAGATAATTCTTGCCATAGAAATTGATCAGGTTTAATTGTCTAGCAGCGCCCAAACCATCATCTCCCTAAAATTGATTAATCATAATTATACATGTTTATATATAATTATCAAATAAATATTTAAAATAATGCATAAAAATTTATAAAACTTAATTTTTCAGCTGATGCATCCAATGCTCTTGACTTTGGACCTCAAATGTCATAAACTACCGAATGGCGAACATATTAATTAACCAGTTACAATAATATTCGTATTTTAAGGAGAATTTATAATGGAAAATGTATTTGACTACGAAGATATCCAGTTAATTCCGAATAAATGCATAGTGGACAGCCGAGCAGAATGCGATACTTCCGTCACTCTCGGTAAACATACATTCAGACTGCCTGTAGTACCTGCAAACATGCAGACGATCATCGATGACACAATCGCCCTAAAACTGGCTGAGGAAGGCTACTTCTACATCATGCACCGCTTCCAGCCGGAAACACGCATGGACTTCATCAGATTGATGAAAGACAAAAATCTGATTGCTTCCATCAGTGTCGGTGTAAAAGAAGAAGAATTTGCTTTTGTAGATGAATTGAAAGAGGAGGCACTTGTGCCTGACTATATTACGATCGATATTGCCCATGGACACTCCAACAGCGTCATCAGAATGATCCAGTATATCAAGGAGCAGCTCCCTGAAACATTTCTGATTGCAGGGAACGTCGGTACACCTGAAGCGGTTCGTGAACTCGAGCACGCTGGTGCGGACGCAACCAAGGTCGGCATTGGCCCAGGTAAAGTCTGCATCACAAAAATAAAAACAGGATTCGGTACAGGCGGCTGGCAGCTGGCGGCACTCAGATGGTGTTCAAAAGCCGCAACGAAGCCGATCATTGCGGATGGTGGCATCAGAACGCACGGAGACATCGCGAAATCAGTCCGCTTCGGTGCATCGATGGTCATGATCGGTTCACTATTTGCAGGACATGAGGAGTCACCGGGGGAAACGGTCGAACGTGACGGTAGGAAGTACAAGGAGTACTTCGGTTCCGCTTCCGAATTCCAAAAAGGCGAGAAGAAGAACGTCGAAGGCAAGAAGATGTTTGTGGATTATAAGGGTCCACTGAACGATACGCTTGATGAAATGGAACAAGATCTGCAATCCTCCATTTCATACGCAGGGGGTAGTACATTGGAAGCAATCCGTACTGTCGACTACGTGATGGTCAAGAATTCAATCTTCAATGGAGATAAAGTATATTAGAAGCAAAGAGCCCTTCACAGAAGTGAAGAGCTCTTTTTATGTACACTATTCATTTGATTCGGGAAGTTCCAGGTCATGCAGATCATGATACCTGCGTCTCGCTTCGACCATCATTTCCTGCATGGTGTCGATATCCTCTGCTTCAATGGCGTCCTTGAGCAGATCCATCTGGGATTTGAACCGGTCGATATGGTCGAGCAGATAGTCCTTATTCATGATGAACAGTTCGGGCCAGAGGTTCTCGTTTATGTTTGTAATACGTGTCAGATCCCTGTAGCTGTCACCAGTATACTGCTTCGTCCTTCTTTCTACATCATCACTGTTTATGAGCGAGAGGGCAATGACGTGGGTCAGCTGACTCGTGAAGCCGATGACATCATCATGGAACTCAGGGCTCACTGCAGAAATATTTTTAAAGCCCATCCGTTCGACCAGTGAAGACAGCATCCGGACGTTCGATTCCTTATTTCTATCAGTCAGCGTAAAGAGATAGTTTGCGCCTTTGAACACTTCGCCACTCGCATATTTCAATCCTCTGTTTTCCCTGCCGGCCATAGGATGTCCGAAAATGAAATCTGCATGCTCCGGCAGAATGGGCTCAATCTGTCCGATGATGGATCGTTTCACACCGGTTACATCAGTCAGCACAGCATCATCCTTCAGGTAGGGTCCATATTTTTCAACCAGCGATTTCATAATGAGAGGATAGACTGCGAAGATGATCAGGTCGGTTTTGGGCAATATTTCTTCGGGTTCTGTATATCCCTTGATAATGATGCCATCCTGTTCAGCGTTTCGCAACGCATTGCTATCGACATCAATCGCATAGACATCGTGTTCTGCTGCGTTCTCCTTCAAGGACATGGCAAACGACCCACCGATGTTCCCAAGGCCAACTATGGTAATATTCATGACTCTACCTCCACGTTCATTATATTAGAGTAGTATAAACATATTGGTTTTTTAAAGCAAACGGATATTTTCTGATTTTCTGACAATTCTGTATTGACAAAGCCATATAAGGGGTCTATAATGACTTTCAACACATCTCAAAAGAGGCGATTATATGTTACTTACCAGACAACAACAACATAATCGATTTTACTTTAGCTATTTTTGATACCGTTTGTACCCATCATCATTGCGTACAAACGTAAAACAAATTCTGTTTGTATCAGTGATGGCTAAAGCATTTTGTGATGTCTAGCCATTTATATAAATAAGTGGCTAGAGCTCGGTATATCATTTTATTCAAACTACCGCCACTTATTTATATAATAGGTGGCGGTTTTATTTTTACAAATATACTGGGAGGTTTTATTATGATTATTCATGTTGCGCACGATGCCAAGGAACAGGAAATTCAGGAACTGGTCAATAATATCGAGGGAGCAGGTTTTGGAGTCAACCGCTCGGACGGCAAGAACCGGACAGTGATCGGTCTGATTGGTGATACATCGGTTGTTACGGAAAATGATTTCGCAAAATACAGGATTGTCGAGGGGGTTCATCGTATCCAAGCGCCATATAAGAAAGCAAATAGACAGTTTCATGAGGATGATAGCGTAATAGACATCGATGGTGTCAAAGTAGGTGCCGAGAACTTCATGGTATGTGCAGGCCCTTGTTCAGTCGAAAATGAAGATGATATGGTCGCACTTGGCAAAAAGCTTAAAGCGGCAGGTGCGAATACATTCAGAGGTGGCGCATTCAAGCCGAGAACGTCGCCATACGCTTTCCAGGGCCTTGGACTCGAAGGTCTTCGTATCCTTAACGTAGTCAAAGAGGAAACAGGATTGCCGATTGTTTCGGAACTGATGTCCACAGACTACATCGATGATTTCGTCGAGATGGTGGATGTCATCCAGGTCGGTGCGCGCAATATGCAGAACTTCGACCTGCTGAAGGCAATCGGACAGACGGACAAGCCTGTTCTATTGAAGCGTGGCATGTCGGCCACAATGAAGGAATGGTTGATGTCTGCAGAATACGTCATGGCTGGTGGAAACGATAACGTCATCTTCTGTGAGCGTGGTATCCGCACTTTCGAGACTGCAACCAGAAATACACTGGATATCCAGGCAGTGCCGGTGATCCAGAAAGAGTCCCACCTTCCAATCGTTGTTGACCCGAGCCACGCTGCAGGTGTAAGACATCTGATTCCATCCATGGCCAAGGCAGCTGTGATGGCAGGAGCAAACGGACTGCAGATCGAAGTACATGAAGAACCTGAAAATGCATGGAGCGATGGTCAGCAGTGTCTGACGCCGGATGAATTTGGTGAACTGATGCAGACGATCAACATGCTGCTTGATATCGAGAAGAAGACTGCTACCGGCAAACAGATTGTACAGCAGTAGATAAGGAGGGGTGGCCATGAATACACATGAAAAATTGAGGCACAGAATTGATGAACTGGATGCAGAGCTTATTGCGCTGTTTGAAGCACGGATGCAGATTGCGGAGAATATTGCCGAATATAAAATGATGAACAATATTCCGGTATTTGACGAAGCACGTGAAGAGCAAGTCGTTTGTAGAAATGTAGAAAGACTGCAGGATCAAAGTCTGGAGATCTATGCGGACTCATTTTTCAGGCATCTCATGGCACTCTCCAAAAAACGACAGCATGAAAACTTAAAAAATTATAATGTCTCCCATAAGATATAAGAAATAGCCTGCGATAATATCGCAGGCTATTCTAGTTCTGACAGATCATAGTAGGTGTTCTGGTATGTTTCGTTGATCCAGTTGCCAAACAGCAGATGTCCATGGCTTTTCCAGTTGAACACGGGATCAGCAGAAGGATCATCTTCCGGGAAGTAGTTATGGGGCAATGCAATTTCATGGCCGGCCTCGCAATCCCTGTCGTATTCGTTTTTAAGTGTATTGCGTTCATACTCCAGATGACCGAATATGAACAGATTGCGCTGATCTTTAGTACATAGTATATCCGGTCCGAATGTAGGATGTGACGACAGTATATCAATCGTCTCGGCATTTTTGATGGCTATCCTGTCCACCTGTGTATGTCGGGATTGAGGTACGTGGTACGTATCATCGAATCCTCTCATCAATGGATGGGTCGGCATCAGATTGTCGTAGTCGAAGATGCCGAACAGTTTGCTTGGCAGGAGCGACTTCTCTATGCCGTAATAGTAGTTCAGCGCAAACTGCGCTCCCCAGCATATGAAAAACCTGGAAAACACATGTGTCTCGGACCACTCGACGATATCACGCAGTTCTTCTATATAGTTCACCTGTTCAAAGTCCAATGTTTCGACAGGTGCACCCGTGACAATCATCCCATCATAACGCCTGTCGTGCACTTCGTCCAAAGTGTGATAGTACTTTTGCAGGTGGCTGGTCGGAGTGTTCCTGCTTTGATGTGTAGTCATGTACATAAAGTCTATATCCACCTGCAATGGAGAGTTTCCAAGCAGCCTCAGCAGATGAAGCTCGGTCTCTTCCTTCTTAGGCATCAGATTTAAAATGAGTATGCGGAGCGGACGTATATCCTGTGTATGCGCCCGCTTCGCTTCTATGGTGTATACATTTTCCTTCTGAAGGCGCTCCCTGACAGGGAGACCTTCTATAATTTTAATAGGCATTAGATTGCATCCAGCCCTTTCCTGAGATCATCCAGAATATCATCAATGTGCTCAAGCCCAACGGACAGTCGGATGGTCTCCGGCTTCACACCACCCGTAAGCTGCTGCTCTTCACTCAGCTGCGAGTGCGTTGTGGAAGCAGGGTGGATGACAAGCGATTTGGCGTCTCCCACATTGGCGAGCAGTGAGAAGAGCTCCAGAGATTCGATAAAAGTCTTTCCGGCTTCATAGCCGCCTTTCACACCGAAGGTGAATATGGAGGATGCGCCTTTCGGAAGATATTTTTCTTTGAGTGCATAGTATCTGTTCGACTCAAGTCCCGCATAGTCGACCCACTCCACCTTATCGTGGCTCTCGAGGAATGCAGCCACTTTTTCTGCATTTTCCACGTGTCTCTCCATGCGGAGGGAAAGCGTTTCGATTCCTTGTGTCAGCAGAAACGCATTGAATGGTGACAGTGCTGCCCCTGTATCCCTCAGAAGCGTCGTTCTTATTTTGAATGCATAGGCGGCCGGACCGAAGGCTTCTGTGAAAACCAGTCCATGATAGGATTCATCCGGCTCGGTCAGACCGGGGAATTTGCCATTATCCCAATTGAAGTTGCCGCCATCTACAATTACGCCACCGATCGAGGTACCGTGTCCGCCAAGAAACTTGGTCGCCGAGTGGACGACTACATGTGCCCCATGTTCAATCGGCCTGCATAGGTAAGGCGTGGCAAAAGTGTTATCGACAATCAGCGGAATGCCATTTTTCTCTGCAATATCGGCAAGTGCTTGTATATCTTCTATGTTTCCTTCCGGGTTGCCGATGGTTTCTATGAAAATGGCTTTCGTATTCTCTTTGATTTCACGTGAAACATCTTCAGGATTTTTAGTGTCTACAAGAGAAGTTTCGATGCCGAACTTCTTGAAGGTATGTGTGAACAGCGTATGTGTACCACCATATAGGCTCGTTGTTGAAACGATGTGGTCTCCACTATTCGCTACAGCCTGGATTGCATAGGTGATTGCTGCCATACCCGAAGCCACACCAAGACCTGCTACACCACCTTCAAGTTCAGCTACCCGGGTTTCGAGCGCTGCTGTAGTTGGATTCATGATGCGTGTATATATATTGCCGACATCCTGCAGACCGAATAGTTTTGCAGCATGTTTGGTGTCATCGAAGACATAGGATGTCGTCTGATAGATCGGGAGCGCTCGGGAGTTCGTAGTAGCATCCACTTCCTGTCCAGCATGCAGCTGTTTTGTTTCGAAACGGTGATCTTCTGCCATTTTACATTCCTCCAAGTATAGATTAATAAAAAAAGAGCCTACCCAAAGATTAAGGGAGACTCTCACGTCAACTCATCTTTCAGGCTGATACCTGTTGGATTTAGCACCTTACTGAAAAGGTTGCCGGGCTTCGCAGGGCCATTCCCTCCACCACTCTGGATAAGCAATTATTTAATTAGAAACTATGTTACTATAGAAGGAGTGAATTTGTCAAATAATTTTAAGATTTGAGCTACTTTCAGCAAAGGAGTGGTCCAGTGGATATTCTGATCATCATCCTGATGGTGCTCGCACTGATGCTGTTCATCGGCAGCCGCTACCAGTTGAAGCGGACCAAGAATAGAATAAGTGCACATGACCATATGGAAGAAATGCGCGATGGCATCATGAAGTACAGTAGAGAAGGTCTGACGAGAGTGCAGATCATCGATGCCATCATGCATGATTATGGTCTTGAGCATCATGAAGCGGAATACATGTATGATCGTGTGGAAGGGAGTCTTGAGTAGAATTCGAGGCTGGAGGTATTATGCGGTTTTTGCCAATTGCCAACATGGTGGCACAAGTATAGTATGAAGTTGTTCTGGTAAATAAATCTCAAGAAATTTTGGAGTGATTCAAGGTGGCCAATATGAGGCGGGCCCTCAAGATAGGATTTGCCTACACCGGTGTAGTCGTCGGTGCGGGTTTCTCCACGGGGCAGGAAATACTGCAGTTTTTCACAAATAATGGAACGATGAGCATCTTTGCCATATTGCTGTCGGGGCTATTGGTACTGTTTACAGGGAAATGGACGGCGGATGTCGGATTTGATATTAAAGCAGAGTCGCATGTCGACTCGCTTCTGAGCATGTTCGGGAATATTTTTGGACGCATCGTTGATGTCGTCCTTGCATTCTTTCTTTATGGTGTAGCTGTCATCATGTTTGCAGGTGCCGGATTCACATTCTACGAAAGCTTCGGCGTGGCACCATGGGTAGGTTCACTGATATTAATCATTGCCGTCTATATTACACTGAACCTCGATTTCAACCGTATTGTACTGGCACTGGGAGCCATCACCCCTTATCTGCTGGCGATTGTGGTCATCATTGCTTTCATTAATTTTATGAGTCCAGCTGTACCTTTCAGTGAAGCTGACCAGTATGCCGAGCCTGAAGCAACACCGCTGGGACCATGGTGGTGGGACGCCATTACATACAGCGGTTTTACTATTGCTGTCGCTTTCAGTTTCCTGACCATGATGGGTTCACGTTCCGATTCGAGAAAAGTGGCGGGATGGGGTGGCATCATCGGCAGTGTCGTCATCATCCTGCTCATGTTCCTGATCAATAATGGTCTGCTGGCACGTATGAATGAAGTGAATGATGTGGAGCTGCCGATGCTGCTTCTGGCAGATGAAATCCATCCGGTACTTGGACTTCTGCTTTCAATAGCGATGCTGCTTGTCATATACAATACGGCGGTAGGCATGCTCTATCCATTTCTGAACCGATTCAGCCGTCCTGGCAGCCGGCGTTATAAAATAATGCTGCCAGTATCGCTTATACTTGGTTATATATTGAGCTTTGCGGGTTTTGCGGATCTGGTCGGCACGGTCTATCCGGTAATGGGATATGTCGGACTGCTGCTCGGTATCGCCATGTTCATCAAATGGTTAAGGCTGGTTATAGGAAAAAAATCACCTCATTAATGAGGTGATTTTTTATTGCTGTTCATTATTCCCGATAATGAATACATTCATATTGGATAGGACATCAATTGTTTTCTCGCCCAGCTCTCTACTGGTACTGGCTACGAGGTCCTTGTTGAGGGTGATATCAGCCTGTGGGAAAATATTCTGGATGATCATGATATTGGCAAGTACGCATACATTGGTCTCTGCGCCTATGAACTCGATTTTCCGATTGGTTTCCACATCATCTCCATAGTTCTTTTGGATTTTCCTCGCTTCCTCAGGAGGGATGCCATAGAATGTCTTTTCATACTTGTCACCATGTGTTTCAAGAAGTTCGCGGAACTGGGGGAAAATTGCTTCATCAAAACGGATGCTTTCCAGACTACGGGACTCCTGTTCGAATTCTGGATAGAAGTTCTGTGTATAGATGATCGGTTCATTCTCTTCTATGGCTTCCTGGATGCGCGATTCGATACCATCGCGTACTGCTTCTGTGGATTCAGCATAGCCTGAACCGTCTTTATCGAAAATATCATTCTGAAGGTCTATAGCAATGAGCATGTCGTTCACTCCTCATATTTTATTTACATGTAATTCATACTCTATGAATACCCGATTGATGAGATTTCATACCGTTTCGTTTGAAATCCTGAAGAACTTTGGTTATGATATCCTTAATCTGATATGAAGGTCATCTAGGGTTCCGCCATTCGCGTAATGGGCCTGGTCCGAGAGATGGCGCATGAAGTGCATTCATGACACGGAGGGATAAAAGCCTGGGAGAGAATAATATTCTCTCCCAGGCTTTTTAGATTAAAGGAGGCTTTTTTATGAAAACCCAATGGTTGAAAGTTGTAATCGCCAGTGTGTTTGAAGTCGGGTGGGTGATCGGTCTTACCCATGCAGCAGAATGGTATCAGTGGATTCCTACTCTGCTAGCCATATTCCTCAGCTTCTATCTGATGATCAACGCTGGCAAGTATTTACCGGTGGGCACAGTATATGCTGTTTTTGTAGGTCTGGGTGCATTCGGAACAGTACTTTCCGAAATCATTCTTTTTGATGCACCATTCGTACCCCTTAAAATTCTATTGATCTTCCTGATACTTGTCGGTGTGGTCGGTTTGAAAATGGTAACAGATGATAAATCGGAGGAGGTTTCGTAATGGCATGGATATCACTTGTTCTGGCGGGTCTCTTTGAAGTCTGCGGTGTGCTTTCAATCAATAAACTTCATAAAGATAAATCACTGTTTTCGCTGCTTCTTCTTCTGGTATCTTTCGGACTATCATTCTTGTTTCTGGCGGTGGCGCTTGAGGTGCTGCCGATGGGCACCGCCTATGCGGTATGGACCGGTATCGGCGCTTCCGGCGGTGCACTCCTCGGCATGGTCTTCTTTAGGGAATCAAAAGACTGGAAGCGGGTATTCTTCATTCTTCTCATCATTTGTGCAGTCGTCGGTCTGAAGCTGATCTCGTAGCATGGCTATCGGAAAACTTCGTGGTGTTCGATAGCCATGCTGTTGAACATATCGAGCAGTGCAAGTGTGCTGGTCGAATGGTACCGGACATCCGGTGTGAGCAGATAAAAATGCCTGTCGAGTGCAACGTTGTTGTATTCGATGCGCTTCAGACGGCCGGTTTCAAGCTCATGATTAATGGTGTGTTTTGATAATAGTGATAGTCCCATACCGCTTGCTACAGCATTTTTAATAGCTTGTGTACTGCTCAAAGTGATTGTTTTGGGTTGGATATCAAGATGACTGAATGCCTGTTCCTGATAGCTTCTTGTGCCCGACCCTTCTTCGCGTATCAGCCAGGTTGCTTCTCTCAGTGACCGGTGGGTTGGATGGTCGGGAAATCCCGCCTCGCCAATCACATGCATCTCGTCTTTCAGGAGACGCGTCATATTGACTTTGGCGCCCTGGATTTCGTCTTCAATGATGCCAATATCGAGTGTGGCGGATCTGATATCATTCATTATGGTTGCTGAATTGCTTATATGCACTTCAGGTACGATTTTTGGATGCTTTTCAACAAGCGCTGCAAGCATGGTCGGCAGTATATATTCACCGTACGTATAGCTGGCGCCTATCTTAACAGGACCTTTCGTTTCTTCCTGCAGATCAAGAATCAGGTGCTGCATCCGGGATTCAAGTGTCATCATTTCTTTGGCATGATGATAGTAGATATCCCCGGCTGCATTCAGCCGGACCCCTCGAGTTGAGCGCTCGATCAGTGTGATATCGAGTTCCTCCTCAAGCTGTCTGATATAGCCCGATACTGCGGGCTGGGTCATATGCAGTCTTTGAGCTGCTTTTGTAAAACTTTCTTCCTCAACTACAGCAACGAACACTTTCATGATTTGATTGATCAAAGGACGACCTCCATAAGTGATGGGTTATGATTAATATTATAATATACTATTTCACTTATATAGTAATCCCTTCTATCATAATAGGGGGAGGGGTATCTCATGGAATCTAATCGATTACAGTTCTGGTACGGTATGATTTTTACGCTGCTTATCGCAATCATCAGTTTTGGCATCGCCCGCCTACCGGTCTTCAATTATATAGGGCCTCTGGCTACAGCAATCACTCTCGCCTTCATCTATAGGCAGCTTTTCGGCTATCCCTATAAACTCAAGGCAGGGATACAATTCTCAGCCAAAATACTTCTGCGTGCAGCCATTGTACTATATGGATTGAAATTGAATATAAATGTTGTATTCAGCGAAGGGCTTCCCCTGTTGCTGAAATCTTCGGTTGTCATTGCATTTGCAATACTCATGTCATATGCTCTGGCGAAACTGTTCAAGGCTGATATGACCTTGTCCATGCTCCTTGGAGTCGGCACAGGAGTATGCGGTGCTGCTGCAATCGCAGCAGTCGCCCCCATCATCAAGGCCAAGGATGAAGATACCGCTGTCAGTGTAGGAATCATTGCACTTCTCGGTACTATATTTTCAGTTGTATATCTTTTGATCCGACCTTATGTGCCGATCGAAGATGTGGCATACGGCATCTGGTCGGGCCTGAGTCTTCATGAACTGGCGCATGTTGCCCTTGCCGCTGAACCCGCCGGCGAAGAAGCGCTGGGCTTCGCGCTCCTGGCCAAACTTTCAAGGGTTTTCCTGCTTGTGCCACTCTGCCTTATTTTCATCTGGTATATGCGTCGCAAGGAGAGCAGGACAGGAGGCGCCAAAGTGGCTTTTCCCTACTTCCTGATTGGTTTTATACTGATGAGTCTATTGAACAGTTATGTAATAGGAGATTATATTGAAATATCAGCTCAGATTATGGATTCTATTTCTCAGTTGACTACATTGCTGCTGACAATGGCGATGATTGCGCTTGGCTTGAATATCAGCATAAAAGATATGGCAGGACGTACACTGAAGCCATTTGTTCTGATACTCATAATTTCCATTCTACTGTCTGTTCTGGTGTATCAGATAAAATAGAGCTGCTCCCATGGGAGCGGCTCTATTTCTATGCCAGATGCTGGCCTACATTTTCATTGTTTGTGACAATCAGGAATACTTTACCTTCGTCCATATCACTCTCATAATTTTCTGCTTCTGTTTCAGAGAAGCCGACATTCTGAAGTTGTTTGCGAAGTGTATCACCCTGTTTTTCGAATGTCGATTTGACGGTATCAGCGACACCTGACTCGCTTACGCCAATCGTGTTGACTCCTGCATTTTTAGTAATTCTTTCAGTACGGTCATCGTCATGAGAGATGACATAAATATCATCTGCACTGATGTCTTTTGATGTCAATTTTTTAATATCGTCCTGAAGTGTCTCATCATTCGTGTATGGCTTGATGAATGGTTTCATGTTAAAATCCCTCCTGAATTGATTAGCATTACATTATATTGGTTTCCCCATTACAACCATATTAAACATGGTCATATTGACAAACACAGTCAAAGTATTTAGTATAGCAATATTGTAAAATTTTAATGAGGAGGGTACGGAATGAATGCAGTAGTTATAGCTGTACTTATAATGATTGTACTCAGTCTGCTCAGACTGAACGTGGTACTTGCACTATTCATCGGTGCACTCGCCGGTGGTCTGGTTGCAGGCATGGGATACGGCGAAGTAATCGGTGTCTTTACTGAAGGGATTACAGGAGGAGCTGAAATCGCCCTCAGCTATGCACTTCTTGGAGGTTTCGCAGCTCTGATTGCCTACAGTGGCATTACAGAGGTTCTAGTGACATTCATCATCAGGACTTTGAAAAAGGAACAGTCCAAAAAAGCAAGAATCATCGCAAAAGTCTCCATCATTGCTGCACTGCTTGCCATTTCCATAATGAGCCAGAACCTTATTCCGATACATATTGCATTTATTCCGATTCTGATTCCACCACTGCTCAGTTTGATGAACGAACTGGGTTTTGATCGAAGATTGATTGCAGTAGTGCTGACTTTCGGTCTCACTTTTCCATATGTATTGTTTCCAATCGGATTCGGACAGATATTCCAGAATACCATCGTTTCAGGTTTTGAATCGGCAGGAACAGACATCGCCTTTGGCCAAGTAGCCCCCGCTCTGGTCCTACCTGCCAGCGGATTCGTTGTCGGGCTGATTCTGGCATTGGTGTACTATAGGAAGCAACGTATTTATGAGACGAAAACTTTCGGTTCTGCAAACGAGACGGAGGCAAGTATGAAGACAATAGCGATTGCTCTGGTCGCCATTGCTGCCACTTTCGGTGTACAAATTCTCACTGATTCAATGATATTCGGCGCGTTGGCCGGTATCATGGTCTTCTTTCTTTCCTTTCAATTCAAGTGGAGCAGGCTGGATAATGAGCTGGTTGATGGTATCAGGGTGATGGCATATATCGGTATTGTAATGCTTGCTGCCAACGGCTTTGCTGCTGTGATTTCGGAAACAGGACATGTTGGTCCGCTGGTCGACGGTATCGCAGAGACGCTTTCAGGACAAAAAGTTCTGATTGTCGGTTCAATGCTGCTGGTCGGGCTGATCGTTACAATGGGTATCGGCTCCTCGTTCGCCACCATACCCATTATCGCGAGCATCTTCATTCCGATGGGTATGGAGCTGGAATTGTCCATACCCGCAATCATTGCCATCATCGGAACTGCAGGGGCGCTGGGAGACGCGGGTTCTCCAGCATCCGACTCCACACTTGGTCCGACGGCTGGACTGAGTGCAGATGGTCAGCATGACCATATATGGGATACTTGTGTGCCAACCTTCATATTTTTGAATATACCCGTCCTGATTGCCGGTTTTTTAGCAGGGTTGATCTTATAAAAAGGGTTATAGTGTATACCATCAATGGAAACCATGACTTGGAGAAAAGGTGAAAATATGTATCATACTGATTCCATAAAAGAAATGTACAAGCAATTCGTCGGTATCCTATGGCCGATCATGACAACACAGGTTCTCTTATATTCGATGAATATGATAGATACGATGATGTCTGGCAGAGCTGGAGTCGATGACCTGGCAGGTGTCGCCATTGGCTCAAGTCTTTGGGCGCCCGTGTCCACAGGAATCAATGGTATTCTGCTCGCAGTGACGGCGATTGTTGCACAGCTGCTTGGTGCGGGACAGAAGGATAAGGTGAACCATAATGTCAATCAAGCGATATATGTCACTTTTGTACTGACACTCTTTGTTCTGCTGTTCGGTGTACTATTTTTGGATAGTGTACTCGGTATCATGAACCTGGACCCGGCAGTCCACCACGTCGCCTTCTATTATCTTACAGGACTATCTTGCGGTATATTGCCGTTATTCCTCTTCAATGTACTCCGAAATTTCATTGATGCACAGGGGCTGACAAGAATATCACTATACGTTATAGCAACGTCGCTGCCCTTGAATATTTTCTTCAATTACACACTGATATTCGGTAATTTCGGTTTTCCTGAACTGGGGGGGATCGGCGCGGGCGTCGCTACTGCCATCACCTACTGGCTCATCTTCTTCTTTATTGTCCTGATGGTTGTGAAAGTGGATGCGCTGCAGCCCTTCAGCATATTCAGACGATTTTCGGCTCCTTCGCTATCAACCATCCGTCATCACCTGGCGGTAGGTATACCGATTGGCATCCTTGTTTTTGTCGAAACAAGCATCTTTTCGCTGATGACCCTGCTGATTGGTGTCATGTTCACAACGAACGTCATAGCAGCCAATCAGGTCGTGCTCAACTTTACAACAATGCTCTTCATGCTGCCACTGAGCATCTCCATGGCGATGACCATCGTCATCGGTTTCAGCGCTGGGGGCGGGCGGTACGATGATGCCAGACGTTATAAAATAATGGGTGTCCTATCAAGCCTGGCACTTGTAGGAGCTGCCTCGCTCATTCTGTTTGCCTTCAGGGAACGGATATCCTACCTGTACACGGATGATCCGCAAGTGGTGGCGATTACTGTGCCTTTATTCCTTTTTGCCATCATCTATCAGTTTTCCGATGCACTGCAGGCAACATTCCAGGGGATTCTGCGCGGGTATAAGGACGTTGTCTTTCCTTCCGTCATTGCCATCATCTCCTATTGGCTTGTGGGACTTGTAACAGGCTATCTTCTATCAGCCTATACATCTCTCGAGGTATACGGTTTCTGGATCGGTATTTCAATCGGTCTGACTTGTGCTGCAATCGGATTCTATATCAGATTGAAGCATATTGAAAAGAAAAACATGTTTAATGTTCCTGGAAACGCGCAATAAATAGGTTGTAGTGAAAAAGAAAGGAGCATTGAAATGGCTGAATTGAACAATCCGAAGCATATGTTTTATGAGGATAAATTCGAGAAGCAGGAGCAGCCCTATCCAGGTCTCCAGAACAAGATGGAGCCGGTACCGGACTGTGGCGAGAAATCCTATACAGGACACAGCAGACTTGAAGGCAGAAAGGCCCTGGTTACAGGAGGCGACTCCGGCATCGGACGGGCAGCAGCGATTGCATATGCCAAAGAAGGTGCGGATGTAGCCATCAACTATCTGTCGGATGAGGAATCCGATGCACAGGAAGTCAAATCCGTCATTGAAGCAGAAGGCAGAAAAGCTGTACTGCTGCCAGGTGATCTGAGAGATGAGGATTTCGCGAGAAACCTTGTCCATGATGCAGCCAAGGCAATGGATGGGCTTGATATACTTGTGATGAACGCGGGTATGCAGCAGTACCAGAAAGATGTCAGAGACATCAGTACAGAACAGTTGAAAGATACGTTCACCATCAATGTATTCTCCAATGTATGGATGCTGCAGGAAGCACTTGAACACCTTCCATCAGGTGGCAGTGTCATCATCACCACATCCATCCAAGGTTTCAGTCCGTCAGATATTCTGGCTGACTATGCAATGACTAAAAGTGCCCAGAGATCATTCATCATCTCCATGGCTCAGCAGCTTGGTGAGAAAGGCATCCGTGTGAACGGTGTGGCGCCAGGTCCTATATGGACAGCACTTCAAATTTCAGGTGGCCAGCCTCAAGAAAGCATCCCTGAATTTGGACAGACGACACCACTTGGCCGTGCAGGCCAGCCTGTTGAACTGGCAGACACATATGTCTTGCTGGCATCAGAAAGCGCAAGCTATATTACAGGTCAGATATATGGTATTACAGGCGGTATGCCGATCAACTAGAAACAGCTGAAATAAAGCCCATCGCTTTGGCGATGGGCTTTATTTCTATTTCCATAGATATTTGATGGCTTTGCCAAGAAGCTTTGAGTCAGGATACCTGAATGGGAAATCGATGCATGTTGTCTGATGAAGAATGCTCTTCTCGTGTGTAAAAGTATCGAAGGAATATCTGCCATGATATTTTCCCATGCCACTGTTGCCGCGTCCACCAAATGGCAGGTGCGGATTTACGAGATGGAAGACGGTGTCATTTACAGCACCGCCGCCGAATGGGATGGAACGGATTACATTTTTTGCTTCTGATTTCCTGTCAGTGAATACATATAGGGCAAGTGGATCGGGCAGATCTCTGATGTCGAGTATTGCCTTATCCAGGGATTCGAATTGAAGGACAGGAAGTATTGGACCGAACACTTCCTCCTGCATGGCATCATGGCCGAAATCGACGTCGTCGATGATGGTCGGTTCTATTGTCAGAGTGGCAGGTCGCGTTGTTCCACCGTACACGACGTTGCCCTGGATCAATCCTCTGAGACGTTCAAAATGATTCTGGTTGACGATGTTCATATACGTTCCCGTTTTGAAAGCTTCAGCATAGAATTTCTCTGTATAGTATTTCATATGGTGGATGAGCTTCTTTTTGATTTTTGCATCGGCATAGACGAAATCAGGTGCCACACATGTCTGCCCGGCGTTCAAGAATTTTCCCCATACAATACGCTTCGCGGCAAGTTTGACATCGGCATGCTTCGTCACGATTGCCGGGGATTTCCCACCGAGCTCAAGTGTGACAGGTGTAAGATGTCTGGCAGCACTTTCCATGACAATTCTGCCGACATGGGAGCTGCCGGTATAGAATATATAGTTGAATGGCAGGCTTAGAAGACTCTGGTTTGTTTCGATACCCCCTTCGACTGAAGCAACATATTTCTCTGGAAATGCCAATGTCATGATATTGCTGATGACTCCTGCAACTGTGGGTGTATGCTCAGAAGGCTTGAGTATGGCTGTGTTTCCTGCACTGATGGCCCCAATCAGAGGTGCAACAGTCAGATTGAACGGGTAGTTCCATGGTGCAATGATCAACGTGACACCATAAGGTTCCTTGTAGATTTTTGAAGTGGAGCCGATATGGGTCGCAGGAGTCTTCACTTTTTTCGTTTCTGCCCACTCCTCAAGGTGTTTCATAGTATAGTTGATTTCATTGTATACATAGCCGATTTCCGTCAGGTAGGCTTCTGCTCTGCCTTTATTGAAATCTTTCTCCATTGCATCAAGTAATGCAGATTCATAATACCGGATGCTTCTTTTCAGCTGCTTGAGTGCCTCTATCCTGAAAGAGAGCGTTTTTGTTCTGCCCGACTGGTAAAACTGCTTCTGTCTATTGAATAATGATTCATACATTTTCATCACTCCTTGTCTTATCTACATGTACCCGCCCAAACTGATTTTATGTCAGCCTGCTTGGAAAATGGCAATTTATAGATGGAACGGTGGATGAATGATGATTGTTATAATAAAATAATTGTAAATATGTGATGTGCATTCATTGTTTAATGCTGTACGTGTGATATAATTGGCAGTGGATCAATTAATTGCATGATTGATCGAGGAAGGTGAGCATATGGACACTGGTGTAAATTTTGAATTGATGACTGACAAGCTGACGGCTTATCAGATAAGCAGGGCTGTGGACATTTCCACTGAACTGGCACAATCCATCATAGACAAAAAAGTAGACGTCGCTGAATTAGACAATGATACGGTAACTAAGTTGAGGATACTAAACGATAAATTGATGAATTAAAAAGAAATCGGCTTGAACAAGCCGATTTCTTTTTATGTTAATACAACTTTAGGCGGTTTAATTTGGATGGGTCAGATGGTAACATATTATACATATACACGTATAAAGGAGCTTTTCCAATGAATCTGCTAATACTTTCGGGAAGTGCTTTCCCAGGCTCCCATACACATGCGATCGCCCGTACGATCGAGTCGCTCGTAGAGCAGCCTGAGCATGCTGTCACCCATGTCGATCTCAGGGAGTACAATCTGCCTGTTTTCGGACAGGGCAAGACAGATGATGTCGAAACATTGAAGCGTCTTGCTGAAAATGCGGATGCCATTATAATAGGGACGCCGAACTACCATACTTCTTTTTCTGGACTATTGAAAAACGCATTGGATCACCTGTCCATGGATGAATTTGAAATGAAACCCGTGGGCCTATACTGCAATAGCGGTGGGATGAGAAACTCCGATCCCCTGACCCAGCTCAGAATGGTGATGCGCGGTCTGCATGCGATGGTACTGCCAATCCAGGTCTGTACATGTGATGCAGATTTTGAACGTACGGACGAAGGACGCGTGCTTGCCAATGATGAATTGACCGGACGCCTCGGTGTTATGATTGATGGGCTGGTTCGCCAGTCCCATGCAGAGACGGTAAGCATCTGATGTATCAGATGCTTTTTTAATGTATGACCCAATCTGAACAGGTGAGGACACATGGATGGATAAAAGGACGAAAGAAAATATACCGATTTTCATACTGCTCGTTGTAATGCTCGTGTTTTTCCTGGCATTTCTTGTATCTGAAACGGAAGTATTCAAAGGAAGTACACCTGTTGCCAGTTTTGAGGAGGCAGTCGGACATCATCTTCAGAATGATACAACGGATCTCGAATTGAAAGATGGCAGCATGCTGACCGCCAAGGAGGAGAGAGTCAGGGAAGCGATGGCTGTTGACGGCAGTCCTACAGAATTCCAGTTTCTCGATCTGACTGAGAGGGTGGATGCTGATTCTCGGGAGATTGCCGCCCTGCTCGAGGGTAAGGGGATACTCGAAGGGATGGAAGAGGCTTTTCTTGAAGCACAGTCGAAGCATGGGGTTAATGTACTGTATCTGATCAGTCATGCACAGATTGAAACAGGCAATGGAAAATCCCAGCTCGCTCGAGGCATCGAAGTGGATGGAACGACCTACTATAATTTCTTTGGCATCGGTGCATTCGACCGCGAGGCCGTTGAGGAAGGTTCGAGCTACGCAGCAGAAGCCGGCTGGTCGAGTCCTGAAGCGGCGATACTTGGCGGTGCCGCATTCATCCGTAAAAATTACCTGGATAACCAGCAGCAGACCTTATATGCAATGCGCTGGAACCCTCAGCAGCCAGGGACACATCTCTATGCAACGGATATAGAATGGGCGATAAAAATTGGACATATACTCGAGTCCCACTATGCACGCATTGATGAAAAGGCGGGCCAGTTCATAACTGAATACTATCAATAGGGGCTGTAGACAAAGTCATTGCAGAATGACATGTCTGCAGTCTTTTTTTGGTGATGGGATTGAGGGGAGTGTGGTGATGGTGCCAACTCACCATCGTGGGCGTCGCCATGGCAAGTTGCAGGGCCAACCTCATCCCCGCTCGCCCATCTCCAAACAAATCTGATGAAAACAGCACAAAAAGCCACCCCTCCGTACACACTGGAACAGGTCCAGTCTGCCAGGGGACGGCTTGATCTCCATCTGTAGCTGCTTCAACCGCGTCCAGCATGAGCCAATCCCTAAACAACAAACTCCAGATCCGAAATGCCACTGATGATTAGAGAAAGTAACCTTCGATGATCTTGTAACGTTTGTGGTTGTCTATTGTTTTTCAAACCTCTCGAAGATTCCAGCCTAGTTGCCGGAATCTTTTTCTATACGCCAGGAATGGCTGTATATATTGAATGAACCCCCTCGGATGAAACCGACGGTCGTAATATTCAGGTCATCCGCCATTTTGATTGCAAGGTTCGTCGGAGCGGATTTGCTCAGGACAATGCCTACTCCAATTTTTGCAGCTTTTGCCAGTACTTCTGAAGAGATGCGCCCACTGAATACGAGCACTTTGTCGCGTACAGTAATATGGTTCGTGAGACAATATCCATATAGTTTGTCAAGGGCGTTGTGCCTGCCGATATCTCCTCTGTGAACAACAAGTCCGTCCGCTGTACCCATGCTCGCGTTATGTATGCCGCCGGTTTCTTTAAAAACCGTACTGCGCTGCTGCATTTTCTCTATCAGCTGAATGCACTGGGTGGGAGTAAGTGTGCTTTTTGACATGGATACTTTCGCAGTATCTGCATCATTCTGGAAATAGAACTGTCGGCTCTTTCCGCAGCATGATCCGATGACGCGTTTGGAATAGGTGAAATGGTCTGTGGAAACACGCCTGTCCAGACGAATATGACAGAAGCCGCCATGTTCATCCATATTCATTTTCTCTATATCGTTGAACCGCCTGATCACACCTTCGGAGGCAAGGAAGCCGATGACCAGTTCTTCGAGATGTTCAGGCGAGCATACCAGCGTTGCAAATTCCACTTCGTTCAAATAGATGGTGAGGGGGAACTCTTCAGCTACAGCATCTTCGATTTTCGTCATCTGGTTGCTGCTGTAATGCATAACTTTCCTTTTGGATGTCGGTTTCACTGCATTCCCTCCTTTTAATCATTATATTGAAAGCGATTACCGGTTGCAATGCAATAGAACCGACTCATTAGATGGATGGAAGATGATTGGAATCATCCAGGCATATTGAAGGTCCCCCGTACTGCAATTCAAGTTGGCATTTATTCGTAAATTGCCCTTTTATTCATACGTAATTTGCAATGCGGTGTATTCAAGGTCGTGACAGGTATGCTAATATATTAGGAACTCTATAAAGAATGAATAAATCATTGAAGTGAGGTTAGTTTATGAACAACGTAAGATGGGGGTCCAAACTCGGCTTTGTACTGGCTGCGGCCGGTTCGGCAATTGGACTCGGCGCACTATGGCGTTTTCCTTATATGACGGCAGAACATGGCGGCGGCGCGTTTCTTCTTGTATTCCTGTTAATGACTCTATTTATAGGTATGCCGCTTCTACTGTCTGAATTTGTAATCGGAAGGGCCAGCCAGAGAAATCCGATTGAAGGCTTCGAATATCTGGGAGGCAAAAAGGTCTACAGAGTATTCGGTTGGCTTGGAAATATAGGTGTCTTCCTGCTGCTGTCCTTCTATAGTGTAATTGGCGGCTGGATACTGATTTATCTGGTAGTTGCTTTCGGAGAGGCATTCAGTCTCATACAGATCGACAACTACGGCGCTGCTTTTGAAAATATTATTGCAAATCCACTCTATGCCGTTATTGCCCAGGGGATATTCATCCTGCTGACGGCATTCATCGTGGCCCAGGGTGTACAGAAGGGATTGGAACGTGCATCAAAAATCATGATGCCGCTCCTGTTTGTACTCTTTCTGATTGTCATCATCCGTTCCGTTACACTGCCCGGCGCGATGGAAGGCATCGCGTTCTTCCTGACGCCGGATATCGGTGCAATCGACTCTACAGCACTGCTCTATGCACTCGGCCAGTCTTTCTTTGCTCTGAGCATTGGTGCGACGACGATGATCACCTATTCATCCTATCTGGGGGAAGAACATAATCTGACCCAGTCGTCGCTGTCCATCGTCATCATGAACATTGTCATTTCAATCATGGCGGGTCTTGCCATCTTCCCGGCAATCGCTTCCCTTGGTGTTGAAGCGGCTGAAGGACCGGGGCTTGTGTTCATTGTACTGCCACAAGTGTTTGGTGAAATACCGCTCGGCATGCTGTTTTATATTCTTTTCCTTGGTGCGTTCCTGTTTGCCACTTTGACGTCTTCAATTTCAATGATTGAGATCAATGTAGCCAATGCCATCAAAGGTAATGAGGACAAGCGTGGCAGAATGGCCTACATTTTCGGCTTCTTCGTATTCCTGGCAGGCATTCCTTCCGCACTTTCATACGGTGTACTGAACGATGTCATCATATTCGGCAGATCCATATTTGATAATGTGGATTTCCTTGTATCCAACATCATGCTGCCTATCGGCGCACTCATATCCACTCTCTTTGTCGGCTATATCGTGGACAAGCGTGTAGTGATGCACCAGCTTACCGTAGATGAAAACAGCAAGATGTATGGATTGTATAGATTCTGGCTCATAATGCTGAGATTTGTACTTCCTGTTGTCATATTGATTGTGTTTGCAGTAAGCATCTTCGGCTAATGGTTTTAATCTGCATTCGACATCAAATTTGGAGCAGAAGCCAAAAAAGTTTACAAAAATATTTATAAAAATTCTATATGGTTGTAGAAATCCCTTGCTGAGGTGCATGAAATGCCCGACAGCAAGGGATTTTTAATACATTACATGTTATGTTAGAAAACCTAACATTGATTAGATTTTCAGAATACTTTGTGCTAATATTATGAATATGATTAGAGGTGATCATTTTGGATAGAGATCAGATGAGACGTAATACCCCGATTTTTCCGATGTCATCAGCGATGAAACTGACTGGCCTGACGGCACGGCAAATAAGATATTATGAATCCCTGTCTCTTGTCACTCCTGAAAGAACGCCGGGTAATCACCGTATTTTTTCCATGAATGATTTGGATCTTCTTCTGACCATCCAGGATTATATGGAAAAAGGGTTTACCATGAAACGTATAGGGGAAATCCTTAATGAACCTAAGAGAATTGATACACCTGAAGTGCTGAAGCATAATGATTACCGCAAACCGCTGCTCAACCGCGGCGACCTATCTAGATTTTTTCAATAATTTACAGGAGCGTGTACAATGAGCGAATTTACTAGAGAAGATATCATCCGCATTGCAGAAGAAGAAAACGTAAGATACCTCCGCCTACAGTTTACCGACATCCTTGGTACAATCAAGAACGTTGAAGTGCCGATCAGCCAGCTGAATAAAGCATTGGATGGAGAAATGATGTTTGACGGCTCTTCAATCGAAGGTTTTGTCCGCATCGAAGAATCCGATATGTATCTGGTCCCGGACCTGAACACCTGGTCCATCTTCCCATGGACAGCCGGTAAAGGCAAAGTAGCGAGACTTATCTGTGATATCTACAATGTTGATGGACAGCCGTTTGATGGTGACCCGAGAGCGAACCTGAAGCGTATACTTAAAGAAATGGAAGACATGGGCTATTCCGCATTCAACCTCGGACCTGAGCCGGAATTTTTCCTCTTCAAGCTGGATGAAAAAGGACAGCCGACAACTGAACTGAATGACCAGGGTGGATACTTCGACCTTGCACCGACAGACCTTGGTGAAAACTGCCGTAGGGACATCGTGCTGGAACTTGAAGACATGGGCTTTGAAATCGAAGCATCCCACCACGAAGTTGCTCCAGGACAGCATGAAATCGACTTTAAATATGCAGATGCAATTACTGCCTGTGACAACATCCAGACATTCAAGCTTGTTGTCAAAACAGTTGCCCGTAAGCACAACCTGCATGCGACATTTATGCCGAAACCACTGTTCGGCCTGAACGGTAACGGCATGCACTTCAACGTTTCCCTGTTCAATGGCAAGGAAAATGCATTCTACGATGAGAATGACGACTTCGGCCTGAGTCAGGATATGAGATACTTCATGGCTGGTATACTCAAGCACGCCCGCGGATTCACTGCAATCTGCAACCCGCTGGTCAACTCCTATAAGCGTCTTGTGCCTGGTTACGAAGCGCCAAGCTACATTGCATGGAGTGGCAGAAACCGTTCACCATTGATGCGTATCCCTTCCTCCCGTGGGATGTCTACACGTGCGGAAGTAAGATCTGTCGATCCGTCAGCAAACCCTTACCTGGCACTTGCTGTCATTCTTAAGGCTGGTCTTGAAGGTATCAAAAATAAATCGGATCTGCCTGAACCGGTAAATGAAAATATCTACGAAATGTCCAGAGAAGAAAGAGAAGCGGTCGGCGTAGAAGACCTGCCTTCAACACTCTATACAGCACTTAAAGCGCTCCGAGAAGACAGAGTCATCAGAGACGCCCTGGGTGAGCACATCTACAAGCAGTTCAATGGCAATAAGAGTGTCGAGTGGGACATGTACCGTTCACAAGTTTCCGAATGGGAGCTCAAACAGTACTTGAACCAATACTAGTATATATAAGCAGGCGGCGATGAGGTAAGTATCTCATCGCCGCTTTTTTATATCGTTTATGATTTCCTTTTTCATTTTTTCGATCGTTTGCCTATAGACCTTGTATTCATCGTTCGGGACTTCTTTGCTCATATAGCGCGTTCGCCGATATGTTTCGAGAGTACTTGACTCAATGATATCCTGCAGCTGGCAACGACCGATCCATTCGTCTATTGTCTCATTACGATATCTCCCCATTCCTTTTGAAGCGAGCCATCTTTCAAATTCGAAATAGAGTTTACGAACTTTGTTGTGAGGTACTTCTGCTTTTCTGCTCTTTTCCTTTCTGATGGTGTCTACTGTATTGAATCGGGAGTTGTTCCCTGCAGCCTTGTGCTGCTCAGAAGGCTGGCTCCTTTTCCTATAGTAGTAGTAAAGCCCTGCACCGAGCAGTAGGACCAGCAGAATCATCAAGATGGAGTCGAATGGGTAATTGGAAGATAGTGACTCTTCCTGAATTATTTCCGTCTGTTCCTCTCCTTGCTGCTCGGTTGTTTCACTGTCTGGGAGATCAGGCATTTCAAGTTCGACAGTTTCCAGAAAACTGAAAAATGGACGCAGTATAAAAACGGTAACGCTGAGCAGTAGAAAGACGATGTACTGGGCAGCGAAAACAGCATACCTGTAGGCAAACGACAGTGCAACGCCAAGCGTTATAAATACTGAAAAACAAGTGAGGAATATGATTGACCTCCGCCTCCATGAGTAGGCGTTGTCAAATAGCAGATAGATTATTCTCCCGACAAAATGGAACAGTATCTGGGTGATGAGCAGAATATGATAAAGCGTCATATACTCTGAAGTCGCCTCTGTCTGGAAGACGGATACAGCAATAAGCAGAAGGAATGTAATGATGATCGATAAGTCTGCCATGGTCGCTTCCAGATCATCATACAGATATTCCATGCGCAGTATCGGCAAATAGCTGACCAGTAGCGCCGACAGCCAATGAAAATCGAGCATCAGGGCGGCTGCAAGTATGATCGGCAGCAATATATAAATATACCGCAGACTGAAATAGTGGACGACACACCAGCCGCAGAGCAGTATGGCAATAACGAGCAGAATGAAAGACAGGGTGGAAGGTGTCTTGCCATTATGTGTATTGATGAATAGTACTACGAAATACAGTAGAAACATGTTCGTCGCGTATGCATGGAAAAAGGAGAAATAATATTTAGATTGGGACACGGCTGCCACTCCTTCTATACGCATTGTAAGGTTGCACACCTGACTCCTCTACCTGGAAAATCTCCACACCTTTTGCTTGGAAAGACATGAGTAATTCCTCAATTGCCGGGTCGGTTCTGCCCGTGAAGAGCAGATGGGAAGGCAGCGCTTCATGCAGATATAGGTGTTTCAGAAGACGATCGAAGCTTAATGTAAAAGACAAAGTATTGATACGTGCAAGTACTTCCAGTGTGCTTTTATAATGAAGTCCACCGCTGCCTTCAACGCGGCTGAGGAAGGTGTTGGAGTCGAAGGATGACAGATTGGTAAACACACTGTACGGTATCTGCAGTTCAGCAGCGCGACTGGTAAGATAGGTGATATTCTCAATGACCGCTTCAATATTCGCCGGAGGCGCATAATTCTTTTCAGATCTCAAATTGATTGCAATCATCCATGAAAGGTGTGTCGTCTTCTCATAGATCCGGGTCTTGAGTTCTCCAGTTTTTGCACTGGCTTTCCAATGGACGTCCCTCATGCTGTCTCTCTGATGATAGTCCCTTGTACCGACTGTCAGCATTGGATCATTGAACATTGCCTTTCTCTGGATGAAGAGACCTTGTATCATTTTATTTCTCATATCAAACGGCGGTGTATGCAGCTGTTCAGGATAGACCATTATTTCATGCGAGGATCTTCCGGACTGGACAAGGAAAAGAGAACCGAATCCAAAAATTCTAGGTACTTCGATGTCTGTCCTGATGATCTTACTGACTCCACGTTTTCTGGCTTTGAACGGCACTTTCAGGATGGTGCTGCTTTTCGGCATGACTGTAAAAGAAGCGATTGTTTCAGTCTGGTATCTTGTTTTTAGAGAGATATCTTTCTCAAACTGGATATCATCGCCGGCTGTCAGTCTGAAAGCGGCATTGAGGATTGGCATCCAGCCCTCGTTTCTGATCTCTATTTCGAGTACGTTCTCCTGTCCTTTGAATAATCTGATGTCCTTATTGCGTATGGAAGCTACGAGCTTTCCGGGTACGATCTTCTCATAGATAAGATCCAGTACGAAAAAGGACATGAAAAAGCCAAGAGCGAGCACCAGCAATGGATTGAGATCCACACTATACAATATATTCATTATAAGGAGGATGAGCACTGCACCTGTAAAGAATGCCATTGATTTTGAAGGGCGGTATTGGGTTCTATAGTGCATCCGGCGATACCCCATATTCGACCGGAACTTCAACATCGTCAAGAATGGCTTTCAGGACGGTATTCTGATCCGACAGGGTCAGTCCTTCAAGGCTCAATACCAGCCGGTGAGGGAGGACGTACGGTGCGATATATTTTATATCGTCCGGCGTTACATAGTCTCTACCCCGAATCATGGCGACGCCTTGTGCAGCATGCATCAAAGCCAATGTACCGCGTGGCGATACACCAACATCTACGTGTTCGTGGTGCCGGGTCTTTTCGATGATGTCGAGCATATATTCCCTAACGGACGGATCGACTGTGATATTTGCAACTCTGATTTGAAGCTTTGCAAGCAATGCTTCGCTGAAAACAGGCTGTACGGCTTTTGGAGCGCTGGCATCACTATGTAAAGCCATCATATCCAGTTCTTCCCTGCGTGATGGATACCCGAGGTCGATACGCATCAGAAAACGATCCATCTGTGCTTCAGGCAGGCTGAATGTTCCCTGGGTCGACTCTATTGGGTTCTGTGTAGCCAGAACAATGAACGGGTCGGCGATTTCGATTCTTTTTCCGTCTATTGTAATCTGCCGTTCCTCCATGACTTCGAGCAGGGCAGACTGGGTGCGTGGTGTTGCCCGATTGATTTCATCTGCCAGCAGTACATTGGTATCTATGGGACCGATCTGCAGTTCAAAATCATGTGTTTTCGGGTTATACATATTCAAGCCGGTAATATCCGTCGGCAGCAGATCCGGTGTGAACTGGATTCTGTTGAAAGAGCCGCCAATAGTTCTGGCCAATGCTTTTGATAATGTCGTCTTGCCTGTACCCGGTACACTTTCAAAAAGAATATGCCCTTTTTTGAGGATACTGATGAAAATCAAATCCAGTACCTCATCCTGTCCGACGATCACTTTTCTTATCTCATTCTTGAAATCTTCCAAATGGTTTTCAATATTCAAAATTTTCCCCACCTTTTCATTTAACTACATGTTAATAGAAGAAGGAAAACATTGCCATAGGTTTATTGAATAAACTTATGACTAAAGGGGAAAGATAACTAAAACGGAGGAGGCGGAAAGCATGAAACAGCATTATCGACTGATTATACTTGGTGGAGGCACTGCTGGCATTTCCACAGCAAACCGTATGCTGAGTGAAGATAAAAAACTGGCAAATGACATATTGATCATAGAACCTCGGGACCATCACTATTTCCAGCCGGGCTGGCCACTCGTCGGCAGTGGAGAAATGAAGCTTGAATCCACACGGAAACCGATGAGCAGGGTGATGCCTAAAGGCGTCAGGTGGCTCCAGGAAGCAGTCAGACATGTCGATCCTGTCAAAAGGGAAGTAAAAGCCGGGAACCGCATTGTCAAATACGATTTTCTTGTAGTGGCTCTCGGCATCGAACTGGATTATGATGCAATTGAAGGTGCGAGGGAATCGCTCGGAAAGAATGGCGTCTGTACCAACTATATATATGATCTGGTCAATTACACTTATGACACACTGCAGAACGTGAAGGCAGGTAATATTGTTGTGACCAAACCGCAGTCCAAAATAAAAGGGGGCGTTTCAGCCGAAAACTCGCTCTTTACCATGGATGAATATGTGAAGGATCATGACCTGGATGTCAATCTTGTCTTTCGAAGTGGCAGCAATGAGATTTTTCCAGTCAAGAAGTACAGTGACAACCTGACGGCACAACTGGATGAAAAGGGGATAGACTACAAACTGGAACAGGAGCTCGTCGAAGTCAGAGGAGAGCATAAGGAAGCAGTCTTCAAAGACCTTGGGACGGGCGAACTTCATGTTATTCCTTTTGAAATGCTGATCATCACGCCGCCGATGCACGGGCCTTCAGTACTTGAAGATTCCGGACTGCTTGACCCGGAAGGATGGGTGAGCGTGGATCGCCACACCATGATGCATAACACCTATACAACCGTGTTTTCACTGGGGGATGCCTCCAGTCTGCCGACATTCAAGATGGGCAGTGCAGTCAAGGAGCAGATGCCGATTCTGGTCAAGAATCTGCTGGAACGGATGGATGATAAAGCACCGTCCCATAAGTATGATGGTAAGACAGCATGCCCTATAGCAACAGAATATGGCCATCTGATACTCGCTGAGTTCGATTATAATCATATGCCTGAAGAATCCACGTTTCTCAACCAGTCGGACGACAAGTGGTTGTTCTATCAGTTCAAGAAGAATATGCTGCCTATCATGTACTGGTATGCGTTATTGAAAGGGAAAGTATAAAAAGAGCTGGGCCATTGGCCCAGCTCTTTTGCTTACTCATATATTGTAAATTCTTCAGCGAGATCTTCGTCTTCATCGCTCAAGTTTGTTTCGGAGATGTTTCTGGCATTATAGCCGATACGTTCCAAAGTACTGATGAGGTCGACATAGAGCAATCCTCCATCGGTGGAACAGATGCCTTTGTTCAGGCGCTTTACATGCTGTTTTCTCAGTTTGTTTTCTATTTTATACGACTTTTGGCTCAGTCTGATGACTTCTTCCAGATCTTGAGGACTATAGATATCAAGAGAATCTATCGACTTCTTGAATGACTTGTACACGTGGTCGAACAGATCATCAAGTCCCTCCTGGGCAGGTTCTGATAAGTCGATATTTTCACGATGCTTGCGGTTATAGAGCTCGGCAAATTCATCAATCTGTCCGCTGACTTTGTAGAAGATGCGCGATACTTCAAGCAGCGTGGACTGCCTTTCCGCGTCTTCGGCAGATATATCATGCTTCGATGCGTCGATGAGATAGGATCTTAAGCTGTCCTGCAATGTATCGACGACATTTACTTTCTCCTTGATCTGCTTGTACAGTTTCGGATTCTCAGTTTTACTGAATTCCTGTGTATCTTCAAGAATGCTCAATGTAAGATTACCGAGGTTTTTGACTTCCTTCTGCGCGCCTTGCAGTGCAAGACCAGGAGATTGTCTGAGAAGCAGAGGGTCGAGATGATTCGGTTTGTAGTCCTCGGAAAAATCCTTGCCGGGTACAATCCGTGTTACAATCCACGCAAGAACCGCAATGAATGGCAGTTGTATCAGTGTATTGGATACGTTGAAGAAACCATGGGCAAAGGCGATTGTCATTTCGGGATTGAGTTCCAGAACGTTTCTCAAATATGAAATCAGTTGCACAAAAAATGGCATGATGATCATGAATATCACTGCGCCGATGACGTTGAAGATGACATGGACAGCGGCGGCTCTCTTGGCAGCAATCGAACCGACAAGTGCTGCGAGAACGGCTGTAATGGTAGTACCAAGGTTATCACCAAGAAGAATCGGTAGTGCTGCATTCAAGTCCAAAAGGTCGTTGGAGTAGAATCCTTGCAGTATGGCAATCGTTGCACTTGAACTTTGGACAACAACCGTCAGTAAAGTACCAACCACGAGTCCGAGGAAGGAATTGTTGGACATGCTGAGCATCAGATCACCAAAGCTCGGCAGGTCGGCCAGTGGTTTGACACCCTGACCCATCAGATCAAGACCATAGAAGAGTGCCCCGAATCCAAATAGTACACGTCCTATATTATTGAACTTTGGACTTTGATTCATAAAGAAGATCATGAAGGCACCAAGTGCCAGTATCGGTAGTGCATAGTCACCGATCTTCAGACCGATGATGAAAGCAGTGACTGTGGTTCCGATGTTCGCCCCCATGATCACGCCGATGGATTGGCGCAGGGTCATGAATCCGGCGGAAACAAGCCCAATGGTTATGACTGTCGTTCCTGAACTGCTCTGAATGAGGATAGTGACGATGATCCCTGCAATTATCCCCTTTATGGGATTGGAAGTCATACGATTCAGTACTTCACGCAGGCGGTCTCCTGCTACTGCCTGTAATCCGTCCCCCATTTGTTTTAAACCATAAAGAAAAATACCAAGTCCGCCAAGAAATAGAAAAATGACTTCCATCGGACTGAGTTCCATAAATATTCCTCCACCCAGGTAATGAATACCTTAACATTATATTAATGATCTTTACGCAATATTAACCATTCATATTACGACTTACATTATAGTGCTAAACTTATCAAAATGCACCAGAATAAAAAAATTAACCCGGGTTAAAATTATATATTTGAGGTAAAACGTTTTCTCGATGGTTTTGTAATTTTGTCTCGATTTGTCCTCTGACGTGCATGATTCAATATATAAATAGTGTAAAATTACTATTGGAAATTCATAGTATTTCAATAGAAATTTATTCATATAAAGCATTGTCGACATTCGCCATATGATATGAGAAAATTAAGATTATAATTTAATATGGATGGGGAGGACAAGATAGTGACGGTCGTACTATTTGATGTGGATGGTGTTTTTCTGAGTGAGGAAAGATGTTTTGATGTATCTGCACTGGCAGTGCATGAGCTTCTGTATAGTCCGAGATATTTGAATCTGGATACATATCAGTTCCGCACCGATTACAGCGATAAGGAAATAAATGAAATAAGAGCTGAAACATTCAGCAATGATGAGGTGCTCGACCGGTTCAAACAGATGGGTTTGAATTCAAACTGGGATATGCTTTTTGTTACATTTTCAATTGTATATATCGAGTTGATGAAAGATGCAAAGCTCAATGTTGAAAATGTGGATATCGCTGACATTCATAGTGTCGGAGAAATGCTTGGCCTGCAGAAGGCGAACTATGCCAAAGTCGTCGATTTCCTGAAAGCGGACGACTATACTAAAGATACCATCTATGATGCACTCATGGCGTATGTCAGAAGGAACCTTGGCATCGAGGACGCTCAAGCGTTTGAGATGTCAGGACCGATATGGAGAATAGGGCAGTACAAATACCAGGAATGGTACCTGGGCAGCAGAGATGTAAAGACATCCACAGGTATTGAACCTGAGGAGGCGGACAAGCCGGGTTTTATTCATGATGAAGAGTGGATTGTGGACCCCGAGGATATCAGAGGCATGCTGAACCGGCTGCTTGAGGCGGGTGTTGAAATTGGTGTTGCTACCGGCCGGCCGAGACAGGAGACGCTTATCCCTTTCCAGCAGGAAAGACTGACGGATATATTCCGTGATAATAGAATATCCACCGCTTCCGAGGTGCTTGCTGCTGAAGCAGTGGATGAGGTGGAAGTCTCGCTTGCGAAACCCCATCCGTACAGCTATCTCTGGAGCCTGTATGCTCATGATGTCAATCGCTTCAAAGATGCAGTGGATCAGAACAACATATCGGACGATCTGATATTCATCATAGGAGATTCTGTAGCCGACTACTATTGTGCAGAGTCGATCGGATCGGAGTTCATCGCAACACTGACAGGATTGACTGGGCATGCAATCATTCCAAGGTTCGAAGCTCTGGGCGTAGAGCACATGGTCGACACTGTCCTTGGAGTGGAAGAGATCATATTAAAAAGCCATCACTCTTGAAGTGATGGCTTTTTTGCATCAGGAAAGATTGACCTGTTTGACCCGGTGGAAGCCCTCGATTTTTATCAGTTCTTCCAATGCTTCTTTGCCTACAGTCTGGTCGAGCCTCAAGGAAAGCATCGCTTCGCCGCCTTCATCTCTTCGTCCGAGCTGCATGGATGCGATGTTGATGCTGTACTTGCCCAGTGTATATCCCATCTCCCCGATGATTCCGGGACGGTCGACATGATTGATGAAGAGCAGATGCTTCGTCGGTTTGATATCAACCTGGAATCCGTTTATTTTTACAATCCGCTCACCATAGCCGTTCAAGACGCTTGCACCAACAGTCAGTGTTTCGTCATTATTGATCAGTTCCGCTTCCAGATAATTATTATAGCCGTGTGTCTTGCCTTGCTTTTCCACCTTGTACGTTACGCCCTGCTCCTGCAACAGGTATAGGGCGTTGATGATATTGACGTTTTCCCCGAGGTGTGGCCTCAGCATGTTTGCCACGAACGAGCGTGTCAGAATGCTGGTGTCATCGAGTGCGAGTTCTCCGTGATACTTGAGCTTGATCTCGGATGGTGGCCGGTTCATCAGCTGGATCGCCACCTTGCCCATGTGGGTTGCAATATTGATATAGGGCTTAAGTTCTTCATTGATGTTTTCATTCATCCTCGGGGCATTTACAGCATGAATGATTACATTGTTTTCAAGTATATCGATTATTTCCCGGGAAACGCTGACTGCCACTTTTTCCTGTGCCTCAATAGTCGATGCACCAAGGTGTGGTGTAACAACAATCTGGGGATGGCCGAGAAGTTTCTGATTGGTCGGAGGTTCATTTTCAAACACATCGAGCGCAGCGCCACCGATCTTGCCTGCATCCAGTGCTTCAAGCAGTGCTGATTCATCAATGATGCCACCACGTGCGACATTGACAATTTTGAGTCCCGGTTTTGCCTTATCGAAAAACTCCCTGCCCACAATGCCTTTTGTCTGTGGGGTCAGTGGTGTGTGAACAGTTACAAAGTCCGCATTCCTGGCAATTTCATCAATTTCCATTTTTACTATGTCCGCCTCCTGAGCTTTTTCATCAGAAAGGTAGGGGTCGAAAGCGACGATTCTCATACCGAAACTCCGGGCGCGGCGTGCAACACCGAAGCCGATTTTACCGACGCCGATGATGCCGAGTGTCTTTCCGTACATCTCTGTCCCTTTGTAGGCTTTACGATCCCATACACCTTCCGACAGCTGCTTGTGGGCTGCAGGTATCTGGCGTGTGAGTGCCAGCATCATTGCCAGCGTATGCTCGGTGGCGGAAATCGTATTGCCATCCGGTGCATTGATGACAATGACGCCATACTTTGTCGCAGCATCGATGTCGATATTGTCGACACCAACGCCTGCGCGTGCAATGACTTTAAGTGGCCGTGCACGCTGGATGATTTCCTCGGTGATGGTCGTCTGGCTTCTGACAATCAGTGCATGATAGTCCCCTACAATTTCCAGAACTTCCGCTTCCGTCAGGCCTGTATTGATATCCACCTCATAGTTCGGATGATTGAGCAGTTCCCTGATGCCATCTTCACTGATCGGATCCAGTACAAGTACTTTGAATTTATTCATAATATGCCTCCTGTGCAGCAGCCAATGCTTTGCCATAGTACTGCTGATTGCGATAGTCGCTTAAAATTGCCTCGAGCGCTGCAAGAACGGTCAGCATGTCCTTTGGGAACATGTAGCCCATGTGTCCAATGCGTAGTATCTGCCCTTTGAGATGCTTCTGTCCGCCGGCAATGGTGATGCCATGCTTTTTCTTCAGTGCATCTTTAATATGTGCAAGTTCTGCTTCATCGGATCTGAAAGCCGTGACGGTCGGGGAGGCGTATGCATCATCCACAAGGAGCTCGAGGTCCAATGCCTCGAGTCCGGCTCGGAGCATGTTGCGCATGCTCAAGTGGCGTTCAAATACTTTCTCCACCCCTTCTGCCTTGTAGAGTGAGAGCACTTGCGCCAGCCCCTGTATGAGGGAGACGGCCGGAGTGAAAGGTGTGGAGTGTGCTTCAAGTGCATCAAAATACTTGTTGATATCCAGATAGAATCTTGAAAGTGGGTTGTTGGCGGCACGTGCACGTGCTGTTTCATTCATTGCTACGAAAGCAAGTCCTGGCGGCAGCATGAGCGCCTTCTGGCTGCCTGTCACCAGGCAGTCGATGGCGTCCGCCTCCATGTCGAACTTCATGCCGCCGACCGCACTGACACCATCCACTACGAACAAGGTATCCGGACTGTAGCTTTTTACCAGCTGCCCCAGTTCATTTATCGGATGGACTACGGCTGTAGAAGTTTCACAGGCTTGGGAGAATACTGCTTTGATATCCGTTTTGCCGGTGAGGAAAGCTTTGAAATCTTCAATATCCAATCCTTCGCCCCACGGCACTTCATACGTATGTACTTCATATGGGTATGTTTTTGCGATACTTCTGAAACGGTCACCGAATGCGCCGCTGACAATGATGACAATGGCATCTTCCGGCTCAATCAGGTTGATCATTGAAGCTTCCAGTGCACTGGTTCCACTGGAGGTGAGGATGGCAACGGAATGGTCCGTTCCGAACAGGGTTCTGATATTGGACTGTACATCTTCCATCAGGGAAGTGAAGTCGGAAGAGCGGTGCCCGATCATCCCGGCGGACATGGCGTGTGTCACTTGTGGGGGAATTGGCGTAGGTCCAGGTGTAAGCAGCAGATTAGGTTCCATTTGTATCGGCCTCCATTGAATAGATGTACACTATAATATCAGTTTTTTCTGTATTTTCCATAAACACACGGAAAAAATATCGGTTAAGTTGTAAAATTACAATTTAAAGCGTTTCCATCAGTTATCTTTGCCTTCCATCAATATTTCATCAACGCGCCTATGTGCTTCCTGGTAACGGTCCCTGTAGGATGTACCATCCAGAGTATGGGTGATATGAAGCAGGTTCTGCTCTTCCAGCTCTGCCATGATCATCTGGTGTACTGTATTCTGGTAGTCGGTATTTGCGACTTTTTCATCAATGGGTGCTTCGGGGGGGAGCACCAGGATCAGCGACCAGTTCTGCAGATGGATATAATAGTCGAAGACCGATTTGAGCCGGTTGAATTCTTCCCCATCGGCATACATTTTCATGCTGACCTTGGTAGTCATGACATCCGTATCGGCGAAGAAGACTTTTCGTGTACCGGGTGAGTGGATGTGATGCCTGTTGTTCTCAAACTGGCCGATGCCTATGGTGTGGAAATCCCTTGCATCCAGCTCGTCTTCTGCAATGCGCTGCTCCTTGCAGTAGGTTTTTGCATACTCTGTGGAATAGCTGGTGGAATAGCGTCTGGCGAGATCCTGGACCATCGATGTCCGGCCCGTCCCCGGGGCACCGATGACCAGAACGTTCTGAACAAAGAACCTTCTGAAGGGCCGCATGACATAATCCCAGTTGAGTATGGGGGATTCTCGGATGCTCGTACCGCTGATACCGAGTATTTTGCGATCCACCATGGTGACTTTTGTCTCGATGTCCGGATATACTCTGGAGAAGAAATAATGCAATGGTTCAATGTATTCCTCCTCTCCGACATAGAACGTCAACGCTCCGACTTCAAAAGGAAGCGCATCCTTTTCATGCATGATTGTTTCTGAAAGCATTTCGAGCCATGGTTCCCAACCATGTGGATATCTTGGAATGTGTGTTTCGTCGAGTTTCAGGACTGTCACATTATCGTCCGGGCCAAGCAGCTGGCGCATTGCCTTGACCCGATTATCCAATACCATGCCATAATTGCCTCCCCGATCCCCTTCGTAACCGCTGACTATGACGAACGCATGCCTATTTTCCCGTTTCGCACGGATGACCTGCTCAAAATGACCAACGTGACAAGGTGCAAATGTGCCGAAGTAAATACCTAGATCTCTCACAGTGCAATCTCCTAACGATTTAAGTGTTAAACCAGTTATATCAGTATAGAAGCGGTTTATCAAATCCGGTTGCATGACATGGGCAACTATCAGCCGGATATATGCTACAATCAGATGGTATAAAATGAAAAGTCGAGGTATGTACCGAATGATAAGATGGATGAATATATTCAAAGGTTTTCTGATGGGCATCTGTGAACTGATTCCTGGTGTCAGCAGCGGAACGATGGCGCTGCTGCTCGGCATCTATGACGAGTTTCTCGGAGCCATCAGCAGAATCGTAACAAAACACTACAAAAAGGCAATCCTTTTCCTGCTGCCACTGGTCATTGGCATGGGCATTGCCATTCTGACACTCACGTCGCTGATAGAATACCTGCTTGATCATCATACAGTCCCTACCCACTGGTTCTTTATCGGGCTGGTGCTTGGTGTGGTCCCTATGATGCTCAGAGTTTCCGACTATAGAGTGGAATTTCGCACCCCGCATTACATACTGGTGCTTCTCGCAGTCACCATGCTCTTTGCACTCGGCCTGGTCAGAGGAAATGAGACCCCGCCTGAGGATCTGGTAGTCACACTGCCGCTTCTCGGCAAGATGTTCTTCAGCGGCATCCTTGCTTCGATGACCATGCTGCTGCCTGGCATATCAGGCTCTCTTGTACTGCTGATACTCGGTTCCTACAGCATTGTCATCTATTCCGTGAATCAGCTCAAAGCTTTCAATCTGGAAATACTGCCTGTGCTGATCGCTGTCGGTGCCGGCATCGTCCTTGGACTGCTTCTGGCCAGCCGGATCATCCAGTACATGCTTGTGCACTATACGTACCTGACCTATGCGCTCATACTGGGTCTGGTAATCGGCTCCGTGTTTGCCATCTACCCAGGTCTGCCGGAAACGGTCCTGTCCTGGTTCTTTACGGCAGTGGCTGCGATTGCCGGGTTTATCATCAGCTGGTTCATGGGTAAACGGAATAAAGAGACAATATGAATCGAGGTGAGTATATGGAGCGCCACCCACTGATCATGGCCTATCATCAATATGTAGAATCGACAATCGATTACCGTGTCGCTGTACTGGGCCAGGTGGATGCAGGCAAGAGTGCCCTGGTGAACAGGCTTGCAGATGCAGATTCCCATATATCGGCCCAGACCGATGCCACACGTACAGTAACTGAGCACCCTTATGGCGCACGGGGCAGAATACTTGATTTTCCGGGTGTTGGCACAACTGAATATTCACCAAAACAGTACAGGAAGCTGATTGCGAAAACGGATATCAAGCATGTACTGTATGTCTTTTCCTCAAAAATCCGCGATGCGGATGAGGCGACCATCAGGTACCTTGCGAAGAAAGGAATCCATATCACTTTCGTCTATAACAAAAGTGATACGCTTGTCGATGTTTCAGGGAAAAGGTCACAGGAAATCCTGATGAATGACAAGGATACTGAGTTGCATGTCACTTTCAAGAAGCAGATTGACCAGCCGCTCCACTACTATTTTACAAGTGTCAAAGAGGGCGCGGGCATTGCGGAGCTGCGCGCACAGCTCGACCGCATTTTTGAAAAAAAGGATGCACGCTTTGAAGAAAGGGTGCAAAGCGCACAGTTTATTGAAAAATTTCTTACGAAAAAGATGAATGGACTCGCAACGAGGCTGCTTTCACCAGGCTTCAAGGACATCATCCTGAGTCGTGCCTACCGGTCCATCGAGGAGATGACGGAATCGCATTACCAGGTGACAGCACAAGACGGTGTCGAAATCGGTCAGGAGATTCCGAGAGCAGCAACATACATCAACCGGGTGAAAAACACGGACAAGGATATGAAGAACCCCAGAGACTACATCAATCATCTTGCCTCGGTATTCAGTGCCATCTTCAAGATGCGCAAACTGAATGTAGTCACTTTCATCGCCTCATCACTTGGAGAAATCGGGATAAAGAATATCTATCCTGTGATGAAAGGGACATTTGAATACGTTGGGGATATGAATGATTTTGCTCGTGAAGTCATCAAACATCATCGATGACAGGAGCGTTTCAGCTCATCAGCTGAAACGCTTTTTTTCATGCTCGGCCGCCCCTTTGGGTAGAGGGGCCCAGGAACCGTTTCTACTTCTTCCATGAATGCAATAAAAATTTTATGCAATCGTTTGCAAAAAAGTGTTGACTTCAGATTATTTCAAATATAGAATCATATCTATAAGCGAATGACAGCGCTTACGTAAAAAGGGGGATGTACAGATGGAGAAATTCAAGTGGAGTTATGCTTTCCTTTTCACACTGATTCTGATGCTTGGTGCATGTGGAAACAGCGGGGATGCAGGAGGGGCAGTTTCAGACGAAACAGAGGAAGGTGGAAGCGAAGGAGAATCAGTGACCATTGACCTTTACCAGTTCAAAGTGGAGTTCAGGGATCAGTTTGAGAGTCTGGTCGCACAATATGAAGAAGAGAACCCCAATGTAACCATCAACGTGGAAACTGTCGGCGGTGGTAATGACTATGGTGCGACTCTGAAATCAAAGATTGCATCTGGTGAGGAACCTGATATTTTCAACATAGGCGGTCCGCAGGACTATGCAGACCACCAGGATCGTATCGCACCTATAGAAGATTCCGAAGCTGCAGACGCAGCGCTTGACGGCACACTCGAAGCAGTGACTGTTGACGATCAGGTCTATGGCCTGCCATATAACCTTGAAGGCTATGGTCTGATATACAATAAGTCCATCTTCGAAGAGGCAGGTATCAACCCGGACGACTTGACAACAATGGAAGATCTGCAGGCGGCAGTTGAGACGCTTGATGGCATGAAGGAAGAGCTTGGACTAGAAGCTGTCTTTGCATTCCCGGGCAAGGAGAGATGGGTTTATGGAAACCACTCCAGCAGTTCTTTCCTCGCACCTGAGTTCAACAATAGCGTCCAGGAAGCTTTTGAATCGGACACAGTAGAGTTTGAACTTTCCGAAGAGCTTAAAAACTATATTGATATGCAGGTTGAATATTCCGAGCAGCCTGTGCTGAGTCTCGACTATTCACAGCAGGTGGAAGCACTCTACTCCATGGAGAAAGTGGCGATGATCCAGCAGGGTAACTGGGCATACCCATCCATCGAACAGATCGCACCTGAAGTTGCGGAAAACTCAGGCATCATTCCGATTCCTGTAGCAGGAGAATCCAAAATGCCGGTCGGTGTACCACAGTACTGGGTCGTCAACTCCGGTGCTGAAGAAAATGTACAGGAAGCAGCAGTCGATTTCCTGGACTGGATGTATACTTCTGATGCGGGCAAGGAAGCAGTAATCAACGACTTCAACTTCATCCCGGCATATGAGGGCTATGATACAAGCCAGATTACAGATCCGCTGTCTCAGGAGATATACCAGTATTCTGAAGAAGGCAATACAAGCGGCTGGGTGTTCCTCGGCTACCCGACAGGATTCGCGGAAGAGACATTCGGAAATAATGTGCAGCAGTACATCTCCGGAGACATTACATGGGAAGAAGTCGTGGAAAACTCCAAAGCATACTGGGAAGAGAATAGATAATAGGGATGATAATGGAGCAATCGCATTGCTCCATTATTTCTTAAATGAGGTGTTAATATGAAGACCAAAAATATCATGTACTGGGTATTCATCGCCCCAGTGCTGGCTGCGCTTTTGATTGTTGTAGTCGTCCCATTCGTCTGGGGTATCTATTATTCTTTGACTGAATGGTCGGGGGATATGGCACAGACGCCGGTATTCACAGGTTTCGGCAACTACGTGAGTTTGTTTTCCGACCCGACATTTCTCGGGGCACTCTGGTTCACTTTCAAATACGCCATTGTTACAGTAATCATCATAAACGTCGTCGGCTTTTCGCTGGCTCTGATTGTGACCAGCTACATAAAGTCGAAGAACTTCCTGAGAACCGTCTTTTTCATGCCGAACCTCATTGGTGGTCTGATACTCGGTTTTGTCTGGCAGTTCATCTTTACGGACATTTTCAATACTATAGGCGAGGCACTCGGGGTTGAGATGCTGGAAGGGTGGCTGGCAACTCCGGCGACGGGCTTCTGGGGACTTGTAATCCTGCATGTGTGGCAGATGGCCGGATATATCATGATCATCTATATCGCCTATCTGCAGAGCATACCTGATGAACTCCTTGAGGCAGCGGATATGGACGGAGCAAGTTATATGCAGAAATTGAAGAATGTCGTAATGCCGCTGGTGGCTCCTGCGTTTACAGTAAGCATGTTCCTGACGCTGTCCGGTGCATTCAAGATATACGACCAGAACCTTTCTCTTACAGGAGGCGGACCTGGAGGTACGACGAAAATGATTGCGATGGATATCGTAGATACGGCATTTGCCATGAACACCATGGGGCTTGCCCAGGCCAAGGCCGTCATATTCTTCATCATTGTTGCCCTCCTCAGTCTCACGCAGGTCTATTATAATAAGAAAAAAGAGGTGGAGCTGTAATGAAGAAGAAAAAGACGACCGGTCGTGTTGTTCTCGAAATCATCGGTATCCTGCTCGCACTTCTGTGGCTCTCCCCTTTCTATATTATGCTGGCCAATGCCTTCAAAACGAAAAGGGAGTTGTTTGAAAACACACTTGCACCGCCGAGCGAACCTATTGTACAGAACTTTGTGGAGGCTTTTAATGAGCTTGATTTTCTTAGAACATTCTTCAATTCGTTCCTGATCACTTCACTCAGCATCATCTGCATCGTATTCTTTTCGGCTATGGCAGCCTATGCGCTATCAAGAAACAAGAGCAAAGTCAGTGGAGTGATCTTCTTCCTTTTTGTAGCAAGCATGCTGATACCATTCCAGTCGGTGATGATTCCGCTGGTCAAGATTTTCAGTGAGCTTCAGAGTCTGAACAAGTGGGGTCTGATCTTCATGTATATCGGCTTCGGCTCGGGGCTTTCACTTTTCCTCTATCATGGTGCACTGAAAAACATACCGATTTCTCTCGATGAAGCGGCGAAGATCGACGGGGCAACCAAATGGCAGACTTTCTGGCATGTCATCTTCCCACTTTTGAGACCGATCGGCATCACAGTGGCAATCCTGAATGTCATCTGGATATGGAACGATTTCCTACTGCCGAGTCTGGTGCTTGGACAGGGGGATGAAACAATCCCGCTCAAACTGTTCCTGTTCTTCGGACAGTACACAAAGCAGTGGACACTGGCACTTGCAGGTCTGACAATATCCATCATTCCTGTCATCATCGGCTACTTTATTGCTCAGAAGCATATCATCAAAGGAGTATCGGATGGTGCAGTGAAGTAGCCGGGAGGGTTATGGTGAAATGGTGACGATAAAAGATGTAGCGAAGATTGCAGGGGTTTCCCCTTCCACTGTTTCCAGAGTGATCAAGGATCATGATGGCATCAGCAGTACTACAAAAAAGAAAGTCAGAAGAATAATGGAGGAGGTCGGGTACGCGCCCAATATTTCGGCGCGGAACCTGGTGACGAACCAGGCTAACACAATCGGTCTGGTCATCAAAAGTGGTATGCATGAGGTGAACCTCAATCCATTCTATTCTGAAGTGAATCTTGGAGTTTCCGAAACGTGCAGGGAAAACGGCTTCTCCACGCTCACTACTTCTGCAGCAGACGATGTGAACCTGCTGGCGGAAGTGAAAGAACTGATCAGTTCCAGACAGGTCGACGGTTTCATCCTTCTTTATTCCAAAGCAGACGATCCGATAGCGGATTTCCTTCAAGCAGCACGTTTTCCCTACGTGGTCATAGGGAAAAATATATTTAAAAACTGTGAAGCAGCCTATGTGGATAATGATAATGTACAGGCGGCATTTGCAATCACTGAATTATTGCTCAAAAAAGGGTATAGTGAAATTGTAATGGTTGTCGATAATGATATTTTCGCAGTTGCGAAGGATAGGATAAAAGGATTTGAAATGGCTATGGATGGATCTGCTCTGCCCGGAACGGGCAGTGTGATCAAATGTGAAAATGAAGACGGTTCAATCCGACGCATGCTGGACTTCCTTTTCAGCAGCAGCCGGCCGCACGCCTTGCTGACTTTGGATGGGGTGCTGAACTCCAGAATCATTTCCCATCTCTACCAGTTGGGAATCCGCATTCCGGAAGATGTCGCGACCGCAACTTTCAGTGATTCGCTGCTGACCAAGCTTGCTTCTCCTCCTCAGACAACAGTGGATATTTTTCCGCAGGAGCTGGGCAGGGAAGCGGGCAAGGAGATCATCACACTGGTCAGGGATCCGGACAGGCCGAAGAAGGACATCACAGTGCCGACACGCATCATAGAGAGGCAATCCACACATAAGGAGGAAGATGAATGAAAGTGACGGTTTGGAACGAATACAGACACGAGAAGGAAAATGAAGAGGTAGGCAATATATATCCGGAAGGCATCCACGCCCAGATTGCAAGCTTCCTCGAGGGGCATGAAGTGACGACTGCGACACTCGACGAGCCTGAGCATGGTCTGACCGACGAAGTGCTGGATGATACGGATGTGCTCATCTGGTGGGGCCATAAGGCCCATGATGAAGTATCTGATGAGATCGCCGAGAAGGTACAGCAGCGTGTATGGGATGGCATGGGACTGGTCGTTCTCCATTCCGCACACTTTTCAAAACCATTCAAACTGCTCATGGGGACGTCATGCGATCTCAAGTGGCGCGAGGCACAGGAGAAGGAGCGTCTGTGGGTCGTGGATCCAACACATCCGATTGTGGACGGACTCGGAGAATATTTCGAGCTGCCGCAGGAAGAGATGTACGGCGAGCACTTCGATATCCCGGTTCCGGATGAACTGATCATGCTCAGTTGGTTCGAAGGCGGCGAAGTCTTCAGAAGTGCATGTACATTCAAGCGTGGAAACGGCAAGATCTTCTACTTCCGCCCGGGACATGAAACCCATCCGACATACTACGATGCAAACGTCCAGACAGTCATCAGAAATGGTGTCGACTGGGCAGGCAGTGGCCGCGGCAAGAAGCATTTCTACGGAAACCACGAACCATTGGAACAGATAAAGGAGAAATCATAATGATCAAGGTTGGTATTATCGGATGCGGCAGCATTGGAGTCAAACGTCATATTGCCGAATATAGCAAACTCGAAAATGTGGAACTGGTCGCATTCTGCGATCTGGTGAAAGAACGGGCTGAAGCCCAGCAGGAAATCTACGGGGGGAAAGTCTACGAGGATTACACCGAGCTGTTGGCTGATGAGTCCGTAGAAGCAGTCAGTGTCTGTACACCGAACTATAAGCATGCAGAAATTTCAATTGCAGCACTTGAAGCGGGGAAGCATGTACTGTGCGAGAAACCGATGGGTATCACTCTGGACGAAATGGACCGTATGATTGAGGCTGAAAAGAAATCAGGCAAGCAGCTGATGGTCGGCCATAACCAGCGGCTGATCAAGGAGCATCAGGTGGCACGTGACTATATAGCCGAAGGCAGACTCGGTAGAATCTACTCTTTCCGAACAGCTTTTGGTCATGGTGGCCCGGAAGGCTGGAGTGTGGACGGAAAGGACAGCTGGTTCTTCAAAAAAGATCAGGCAGTAATGGGTGCCATGGGTGATCTCGGTGTGCACAAGGCGGACCTGATCCGTTACATTCTCGATGAAGAGGTCGTCGATGTCGGCGGGTTCATTTCAAAGGAAGCAAAGGAATTCTCCGATGTGGATGATAATGCGGTATGCATCCTGCGTACAGAGTCGAATGTAATTGGTACGCTGCAGGCGAGCTGGGCGTTCTACGGGGAAGAGGACAATTCGACGGTCATTTATGGCGACAAGGGTGTGCTCAATCTTCTCGATGACCCGGAATATTCGTTTATTTTCACCAGCAGTACAGGAGAAGTGGTCCGCGAAAACTATGGCGGCATCCAGACGAATGACGACGAAGGGCAGAGCAAGAAATCCTTTGTCATGGAAGCGTTCATCGATGCGCTTGTCAAAGACGAGCGTGTCCCTGTAACGGCGGAGGACGCAAAAAAATCCGTCGAAATCATACTGAATGCTTTCGAATCTGATAGAACAAATAAGATCATTACTGAAGAATAGGTGTTGCAAATGTCCAAAATCAGACTAGGTTTCATAGGTGTCGGTGGAATAGCGACCGGTCGCCATATCCCCACTTTCAGAACTTTTGACGAAGTGGAGATCATGGCGGTCCAGGACATCAATCAGGAGCGCGCGATGAAGGTGGCCAATGAACTTGGCATCCCTGAAGTGTTTTCCGAAATTGAAGATATGTATCCCTACGTGGATGCGGTGGTTGTCTCCACACCGAACAAATATCACGCCCCCATCGCCATTGATGCCATGAACCACGGCAAGCATGTGCTTTGCGAGAAGCCGATGGCGATGACGACAGAGGAATGCAACGCGATGATTGAAGCCGAAGAGGAGAATGGTGTGAAACTGCACATCGCCTATCACTACCGCTTCATGAAGGAAGCGATTGCGGCCAAAAAAGTGATTGAGCGTGGAACAATCGGTGAACCATTGGTTGTTCGGGTCAAGGGGCTCAGGCGCCGAAAAGTACCCGGCTGGGGTGTGTTCATCAATCAGGAGCTTCAAGGTGGTGGTGCGCTGATCGATTATGGATGCCACCTGCTCGATCTGGCAATGTATCTGATGGGTGAAGTAAAACCGGTGGAAGTATCGAGCGCGACGTACAACCATCTCAGCCGTTCGAATACAGTCAACGAATGGGGCCAGTTCAATCGTGATGCATTCGAAGTGGAGGACCATGTCAGTGCATTCATCCGCTTCAATAATGGGGCGTCCATGCTGTTTGAAACAAGTTGGGCGGCAAATATCCCGGAAGATGAAAATCATATCAGTATTTCAGGCGCAAAAGCGGGTCTCGATGTATTTGATATGAAGGTCAACCAGGCGGATGAGGATCTTATGACGACAATGCGCATCGACTATATAAAAGTGGACGAGACCTACAGCCGGCTGCAGGCGGAGAACTTCATTTCCGCCATCAAGTACAATACACCGCTGACAGTGAAGTCCACGGAGGCAAAAGAAGTATCAAAAATAATCGAAGCAATCTACTTGAGCTCGAAGGAACAGCGCAGTATCAGACTTTAGGAGGCAAATAGATGAAACTCGGAGTATTCAATCCATTATTCCAGAACATGGAACTCGAAGAAATGCTGGATTACGTCAAAGCATCGGGTCTGGATGCAGTCGAAATCGGCACAGGTGTCTATCCTGGCAGCAGGCACTGTAATCTTGATGAACTGCTTGAATCGGAAACGACAAGACACGCATATATTGATAAGTTCGCATCTCGTGGCCTGATCATCAGTGCCTTCAGCTGTCACGGCAATCCGATTTCCCCGGACCCGTCCCTGCGTGAGGAATCGGACACGGTTTTGCGTAAAACGATTGAACTCGCCGATCTTCTGGATGTACCGGTCGTCAATACGTTCAGTGGTACACCAGCAGGCAACGCGACCGATACAGCCGTCAACTGGCCGGTGACACCATGGCCTGAGGAATACTCCCAGATCAAGGAATGGCAGTGGGAAAACAGGCTCATTCCATACTGGAAGGATATCGCAGATGTGGCGAAAGCACACGATGTCAAAATCGGCCTGGAACTTCATGGCGGTTTCCTTATCCATTCTCCACATACAATGCTGGAATTGAGAAAAGCGACAAATGAATATATCGGTGCAAATCTTGATCCGAGCCACTTGTGGTGGCAGGGCATTGATCCTGTAGCGGCAATAAAAATTCTGGGACGTGAAAATGCTATTCATCATTTCCACGCCAAAGATACTTATATCGACACCGATAATCTGAATATGCATGGATATCTGGATATGAATCCATACGGCAATATCAGAGACAGAAGCTGGACATTCAGAAGTGTAGGGCTCGGGCATGGCATCGAGGAGTGGGCGAACATGATGAGTGCGCTCAGAACCTACGATTACGACTATGTTGTATCCATTGAACATGAAGATGGACTGATGTCCATCGAAGAGGGCTTCCAGACTGCTGTAAAGACTTTGCAGAATGTTATAATCAGAGAAAAGCCGACTGATATGTGGTGGGCTTAAAGGAGTGAGTGGGGATGGCAGAATTAAAGCTTGAACATATAAAGAAGAAATATGATAACGGTCCGACAGTTGTACATGACTTCAATCTTGAAATCCATGATGGTGAATTCATCGTGCTGGTCGGCCCCTCCGGGTGCGGCAAGTCGACGACGCTGCGGATGATTGCAGGACTTGAGGAGATTACAGATGGTGCTTTCTATATCGATGACAAGAAGATGAATGATGTGGAGCCGAAGAACAGGGACATCGCTATGGTATTCCAGAACTATGCACTCTATCCGCATATGAGTGTATATGACAACATGGCATTTGGTCTGAAGCTGCGGAAGACGCCAAAACGGGAAATAAAACAGCGTGTTGAAAACGCAGCGGAAATTCTGGGGCTGACAGACTTTCTGAACCGTAAGCCGAAAGCGCTATCCGGTGGCCAGCGGCAGCGTGTGGCACTTGGCCGTGCCATCGTCAGGGATGCAGGCGTCTTTCTTATGGATGAGCCGCTGTCGAACCTGGATGCCAAATTGAGGGTCCAGATGCGTGCGGAAATTACCAAGCTGCACAAGCGTCTGAAAACCACGACGGTCTACGTTACGCATGACCAGACGGAAGCACTGACCATGGCGACACGCATTGTCATACTCAACAAGGGTGATATAATGCAGGTCGGTACACCGAAGGAAGTCTATGATTTTCCTGAGAATGTTTTCGTTGCCCAGTTCATCGGTGCACCTGCGATGAATGTTTTTAATGGAGAAATCAAAAATGGAGAACTGGTCATTGGCGATTCCACTATGAAAATTCCTGAAGCAAAACGTCGGATGCTGATCAACCAGGGCTATGACAATCAGCCGATCAAATTCGGCATCCGTCCCGAAGACGTTCGGGAAGAAGCCGTTTTTGTCGAGTCGGAACTCGCTTCAGCATTCAATGCAGAGGTGAAAGTAAGTGAACTGCTCGGTTCCGAAATCATGCTGTATTCCGAGCTTGAAGGGCAGGAATTCATTTCCCGGGTGGATGCACGGAACCAGCTGGATCCGGGAGACGTCATAAAATTTGCATTCGATATGAACAAAGGGCATTTCTTCGACAGCGAAACGGAAAAGCGGATCGTCACAAGAGAAGAGCGCATGCGAGAACAGGAAAGACTCGAGCAGGATGCACCAGACGTCATCAAATCATAGAGCGAGCAGCCTGTCCCTATAGGGCAGGCTGCATTTTTTGGTTTTCGGTATTGTTGCATGGTATTATGATATAGTAAAAAAGAGGTGAACGGCATGGTGGAATTCGATCACATCATACATTATGTAAAACAGCTGGATACAGTGGAGGCGGAAGGTGTATTGCCCATCCATTCCGGAGGGAGGCACGAACGACTGGGTACGGAGAACCTGCTGTCGTATTTTGACCTGAGATACATCGAATATCTGGGCATCTATGACGAGGCGATCTTCAATCAGCATCTGCAGGAGTCGGTGGATTCATTTGCCAGAACCATTGATGTAATGGGGTATGAGGAGGGATTCATCCGCTATGCTTTTGCTACGGATGAAATTCACCAATTGGCGGATCGATATCGTGCACAGGGCTTCACACCGATTGGTCCAGTGGATATGGAGCGCAAAGCGGGGACGGAAACCATCCGCTGGAAGCTCCTCTATATTGAAGATGATTCGGAAATATTTCCGTTCTTCATCCAGTGGGAAGAATCCAAAATGCAGCGGCTGGCCCGGATCAGGCAGCTGAGAGGGGATCTTTTGAGCCCACAGATGAATATCCATCACGAAGTTCGGAGCAGAAAGGTATGGGAAGCCTTTTTTGATGTCATCGGCATATGGGAAGGCGAAGTTGATCCGCACACCACCATCACCCTTTCTGAAAATAAAACTCCATCCATCACTCTGGAAGTGGAAATGGATGGAGAGCCGGTCATATACAAAGGTGCTGTCTACAAGTTTATATAGACGATCAGAGCGAGCTGGATGAAGGCTGAAAGTGCTGTGATGACACTGAGAATGATCAGAGACTTTGAACCTCTGACGAGTATATAAGCTATGCTCAACATGATGGTGATGACGCTGAGGATTATTCTGACGCTCATCAGGGCAATAAGTTCACCGCTCTCATATTGTCCGAGCTGTATTATGCTGACGATATTGATAAGCAGAAGAAAGATCAAAATACCTTGTCTCATGATAGGACCACCTTTCATGAGACAATTATATCAGATTTTATTTGAATGGAGACCAATATGCTTAAATTGTTGAACCTGACAGAAGATGAACATGATCAATTTGTAGAGAGCCATCCGCATGGCGATCTGCTGCAGCTGACCGACTGGGCGGGATCCAAGCGTCTTACCGGTTGGTACTCGAGGCGTCTGGCGGTTGGTGATGATGGCGGGGAAGTGCTTGGCGTCGGGCTTCTGCTCTTCAAAAGGGTGCCAAGACTTCAACATACGCTATGCTACATATCGAGAGGATTCGTATGCGACTATAAGAATCGGGAACTAGTGGATTTCATGCTGGATGAAGCATTGCAGATTGCCAGGGATGAGAAGGCGTATGCCATCAAGATAGATCCGGATCTGCCTCTTGAAGCACATCCTGATACGATAGAATATCTCAAGTCGATCGGCTTCAGACATCGTGGTCTGAAAGATGGCATGAGCAAGGACAATATACAGCCTCGCCAGACAATGGTGGCTGCGATCGATAAAAGCGACGAGGACCTGCTTCAGAGTTATGATCGAAATAACCGGACCACAGTCCGCAATGCACTCCGCCGGGGTACGGAGGTCTATAGGGCGTCGCGTGGAGATCTGCCGACATTTGTCAAGCTCATGAAGGAGACCGGACAGCGGGATGGTTTCCTGACGAGGGACATCACCTACTTTGAATCTCTCTATGATAATCTCCATGATAACGGACATATGGAACTGTTTCTGGTGAAGCTGATTCCGGAGAAGGCTGCTGCAGCGATTGAAGAAGATCTGCAGAAGGTGCACAAAGAGCTGGCAAAGGCTGAGAAGAAGAAGGAAGGCACTAAAAAGGAGAATCAGCTCCGGGATATCGGCAACAGAAAGCAGAAGCTCGAAAAGCAGCAGCAGGAAACCGACGAGCTGAAGAAGGATCATCCTGAAGGTGTCATCCTGTCGGGCGCACTGCTTGCCCAGTCCGGACATAAGTCCTATTACCTGTACGGCGCCTCTTCTGACCTCTACAGGGAGTATCTTCCGAATCACCACATGCAGTATGAAATGATGAAATATGCGCGCGATAATGGCGCGAAGACATATGATTTCGGTGGTGTCAGTGCAGCGCCACCGAAAGACTCGCCGCATTTCGGGCTATGGCAGTTCAAGAAGATGTGGGGAACAGAAGTGAGCGAAAAGGTTGGAGAGTTCGACTATATCATCCATCGGCCATTGTATATATTGGCTGAAATGGGTGTGCCGATATTCCAAAAAGGCAAGGTGAAGCTCAACCAGACCTTGAAATCCATCAAAGACCGACGATAAGCCATGTATTATAAAAGAGGAGCTGGGACAAAAGTTTCGAACAGATGATGCATGTCATGAAATATAAATATAATCCGTACGTTCGACTCCTTGGGAAATAGCATCAGCGTAAGACTACAGGCTTACGCGATGCCCCAGGAAAGCTAACGTACGGATTATTTGTGATGAAGATATTTATGTCCCAGCCCCTCTTTTTGACCGGCTATAGGAAATAGGGCCGTGTAATGATGATGAGCAGTATGAAGATCAGAGACATTATCGACATGAGCAGCAGCGTGATGGACAGTGCAAGATGGATATTGCTGTTTTCATAAAGGTTCGGTTCGGAGTTTGTTGCCCTCCAGCCCGCTGTAAGTGAAATCAGGCTCAGCAGCGCCCATACGTATATATTGAAGAATATGACACCATCATTGATGATGTAGTTTATAAAGAACATGATTTGCATGAGGATGAGCAGAATCAGTATGACGCGTCTCAAGTTTCCACCTCTTTCCCTGTTACTGCGTCAGCAGCATGATGATGAGGACGGCGGAGATCATGAGTGTGAAGGCGTGTATCATGAATAGACGCGAACGGTCCCCTTTAGCTTCCTTGAAGCCGGTGATTTCAACTGATAGGAACAGGCAGACGGCGAGTGCAAATACAAGTATGCCATCCGGGTTCTGGGCATTGAGGGCAGTGGCCGTCATTATCAGCATGAATGCGATACCGGCGATGAGCCTTAAAATATCGAGTGTCCGGTTTCTTACAAAAAGTATGGTTGCTGCCCCGATAACCAGATACAGAAGCAGCATAAGTATGGTCAGAATCATGCGAAATTCCTCCTTTTCCTGAAGTATTGGAAAATGAAGTAGGTGGACAGCAGCGTTGCAGCTGCTCCGAACACGAAGGGCAGTCCCGAAGTCAGGACGAACAGTATATTGAAGACGACCGGTCCGAAAATTCTCCCCAAACTGTCCAGGGAGTATGTAGTGGCGGTCATGCGTCCCATTTCATCGCTGTGTGCCTCTTTGGTGATCTGGGAAGTAAGCAGCGTTTTGACGAGCGCATTTCCTGTCATGAGGAGAACGATGCACACCCCTGCGTATAGCAGACTCGACATGAACGGCAGCAGAATGAAGGCGGTCAATGTCAGAATCTGGCCGGCAATCATGACAGGATACTCCTGGCCATCTTTAAGCCGGCCGATGAATCCACCCTGGACTGCAGCATTGAATATGCCACCTACTACAAACAGTGCGCCCATCTGGGCAGGTGTAATATCGATCCGATCGATGCCGAGCAGCTGGAATGTGCTTTCCATGCCACTCATGGTGAACATGACAAAGAACGTACAGATGAGCAGGATGCCGACGGGTTTCAGGAAGTACTCGCTTGGCAGTGTAATCTCCTTGCCGGCCCGATTCCCGGGACGATAGGTCTCCTTGATTTTGAACATGCTGAACAGCAGTGCACCGACGATGACAAGGGTGGTCATGTAGTATGCGAAGCTCAGACTGATCTGGGTGAGCAGGCCGCCTATCCCTGGTCCGAAAATGAAGCCGAGACCGATGGACATTCCGATGAGTCCCATGAACCGTGTCCGCTCTTCCCGTGTGGTCAGGTCGGCCACCATGCTCGTAGTTGCCGTGTAGAGTGCGCCCGAAGCGGCGCCTCCGATCAGCCGGCTCAGATAAAGTACCCACAGGACGTCGATGAACATGCCGAACAGGAGAAAGCTGAAGCTGAATGCCAATAGACCGTACAGCAGAATCGGACGACGTCCATAACGGTCGCTCAGTCTACCGAAGAAAGGTGCCGAGAGGAAGCTGGCAATGGAGTAGACAGCCAGCAGCCAGCCCATGTGCATTGTGGATACACCGAGCTCGGTAACAAGCTCCGGGATGACGGGGATGATCATGCTGAAGCCGAAATATATGAGGAATTGTATGATCATAATGAACAGGATCATTTTTTTCATGGTAGGCACTTCCTATTGATTATTTCTGATTTCCTTTTTTGTCTGTGCAATCTCCGTCTCTATCTGAACAAGGCGCTCTTCCATTTTTGATGTACTGTTGCCGGTGGATTCCAGCTTTTCCAGATCGCCCTGAATCCGTATATACTCATTTTTAAGTTCCTCGAGTCTATAGTTCAAATCCATTACTTTCACCACCTTGAATTATAGTTGTATCATATCATAATGCAATTGATATTAGGGGAAACACTGATGACATTCTAACGATAATTGAAGTAGAATGATAGTGACTGGAGGGACTTGCATGCACACTTTTGAGATATATGAGGAATACTATGACTGGACATCGCTCGAGGGAAGTTCCGATGCACAGATCCACCTGCTTGAATATGGAGGCGAAGACCCGCCCAACATGTACCAGCCGAAGGAACCACTGGTGGCAAAATCCTATGGCGATGATCCAAGAAGGACCCGCAGGGAATACAAAAGACTGCTATGGATGGAAATGAATGGGGTGGGAGGTGTACCGAAACCGGTTACTTTATATGAGGAAAATGGAGCGTGGATGTTTTATCTGGCGCTTCCGGGTATTGATGCAGCAGCATTTCTGCAACGGCAGCAGCCGGAAGTGATCATTTCCACCATGCGTCAGATCGGAAGATACTTGAGCTTCCTGCATAAGCAGAACATCGATGGATGCCCATTCATATATTCGGAAGATGATATCCATACAGATCCGGTCTTCACCCACGGAGACTTCACCCTTTCCAATGTCATTATCAATGAGAACTATATCACCGGCAGTGTGGATCTTGGAAATGTGGGCGTAAGAGACCGGTACTTCGATCTTGCAGCCATGACACTTGATATAAGAAATCTACTGGGCAACCAGTATGTGGGACACTTCCACGAAGGATACCGTATTAAGGATCACCTCGATGCAGGGAAGCTGGCCCGATTCATACAGGCTGTGGAAGTATAAAAAGGCGCGACCCGTCGGGTCGCGCCTTTTTTCGGTCGTTCTCAGTTTTTACTACAGCAATCTATTCGCTTGTCCCTTCCTCCGAATCACTGCTCGGATTCTCTTCCACAACCTCATCTACTTCCGGCATTTCTGAAGTATCGTCACTTCCGCCTGAAGATTCCGTGGTTGCCTCTTCACTGGATTCAGCGGGCTCTTCCGTAGTTCCTTCCTCTGAGGTGCTGGTCGGGTTCTCTTCCACTACTTCGTCCACTTCAGGCATTTCGGATGTATCTTCGCTGCCGTCTGAAGATTCCGTGGTTGCCTCTTCACTGGATTCAGCAGGCTCTTCCGTAGTTCCTTCCTCTGAAGTGTTGACTGGATTCTCCTCTACAACTTCATCCGCTTCCGGCATTTCGGATGTGTCTTCGCTCACTTCACCCTCTCCACATGCGGTCATCGCAAGTGATGCCGAAAGGAGGATACCTGCCATCATATATTTATTTTTCATAGTTTTTCCTCCCGTTCATTATTCAATTATTATAATTTTCCCGCACGCTGAATGCTTCAAACGTTTTGGAAGTGTTCTCGAATGATATTGCGTTTTTCATCACATGGGCGTAAACTGATTTAGATAATAAAGTCGAGGAGGTGTCACATGTCGAGCAATGTAGCAAAACGCTGGCTGTTCTACGTAATAGGACTGGTCATACTTGCACTTGGCATATCACTGACCATCAAAGGGCGGCTTCTCGGTCTGGGTTCATGGGACGTGCTGCACTATGGCCTGTGGCAGACCTTTGGTCTGACAATCGGAAGCTGGGCGATCATTGCCGGTGCCTCCATCGTTCTGGTCACTGCTATCTTTACCCGCCGTCTTCCTAAAGCAGGAGTCTACATCAATATGGTGGCGGTCGGACTGTTCATTGATGTATTCAACTGGCTTATCCCGGAATTTGAAGGCTGGTCCCAGCATATCATCGTTTTTGCAATCGGCCTTTTTGTCATGGCTTTTGGCGTCGCCTTCTATATCACTCCGAATCTTGGAGCCGGACCGCGGGATACACTGATGCTGCTGCTGGTTGAAAAGTTCGGATTGAAAATATCGATGGCAAGGAATATCATGGAGCTGGGTGCTGCTGTGGCAGGATTCCTGCTTGGCGGACCGGTATTCATCGGTACGCTCATCATCATTCTGTCTCTGGGTAAACTTATCGAAATATGGCTGCCCCTCACTCGCCGTCTGCTCGTCGGATTTCTCGGTGGGGAAGATAAGGAAATCATCAAGATAATATAGTATCAAACAAACTGATCAAAGAATGGAGTAGGTTATGAAAAAGTTTTTTGACTTCGAAGGAAATGGCACAAGCTACCGGCGTGAAATAATCGGGGGATTGACCACTTTCCTCTCCATGGCATACATACTCGCCGTCAACCCATCCATATTATCCCTGCAGGGTGTAGAAGGGATACCTGAAACGATGCGCATGGATATGGACGCAGTCTTTGTTGCCACAGCACTTGCAGCATTCATCGGCTGTCTGGTGATGGGGCTATATGCAAAATATCCGATTGCGCTTGCGCCGGGAATGGGTCTGAATGCGTTCTTCGCTTTCACCGTCATCCTGACAATGGGAATCCCTTGGCAGACTGCACTGACAGGCGTTCTATTTTCCGGAGTGATCTTTGCGCTGCTGACCATCAGTGGTGTGAGGGAGTACATCATCAACTCCATTCCGATGGAAATGAAAATGGCAGTCAGCGCCGGTATCGGCTTCTTCATCACGTTCGTAGGGCTGCAGGGTGCCGGCATCATTGTAACGGACGAATCGACGCTGGTCGGCCTTGGTGTGATTCACGATCCGACTGTACTTCTTGCTGTGGCAGGTCTGGTCATCACCGTCATCCTGATGGCAAGAAGAGTGCCGGGCGCGATATTCTTCGGTATGATCATCACTGCAATCATCGGTCTTATTTTCGGGCTTGTGCCGCTTCCTGAGAGCTTCATCGGTTCGGTTCCAAGCATAGAACCGACATTTGGTGCGGCATTCGAAGCATTTGCGAATCCAGCTGAAATATTCAATATCCAGTTTCTGATCGTTGTACTGACTTTCCTGTTTGTCGATTTCTTCGATACTGCAGGTACACTGGTCGGTGTAGCGAGCCAGGCGAATATGATCAAGGACAACAAGCTGCCGAGGGGCGGACGCGCACTGCTGTCCGACTCGATTGCAACAATCGCCGGTGCCATCTTCGGTACTTCGACGACAACGTCGTATGTCGAATCCACAGCGGGCGTGGCAGCAGGGGCAAGAACAGGCTTTGCAAGTGTCATCACCGGTGTGCTGTTCCTTCTGGCCATCTTCCTGTCTCCACTCATCGTCACTTTCACTTCCGAAGTGACAGCGCCTGCACTGATCATCGTCGGCGCACTCATGGTCTCAAATCTGTCCAAAGTGAGATGGGACCAGTTTGAAGTCGCAGTTCCGGCATTCCTGACCATGTTCATGATGCCGTTGACCTATAGTATCGCTACCGGCATCGCCATCGGTTTTGTCTTCTACCCCATCACCATGATCATGGCCGGCAGAAGAAAAGAGATTCATCCGATCATGTATGGTCTGTTTGTGATTTTCATACTTTATTTTATATTTATGACTGAATAGACATTGTAATTTGTAACTGAATACTGTATAATTGGGCAGCGTATTGGCAGCCCGGTTGAAAAAGAGTGAAAAAATCTTGAGTTATCTATTGATTTTTTCACTCTTTTCGTGTAATATATCTAACGTTGGACTGAAATGGACGTGATATGTCCATGTTAAAGAACACACCGCCTTACATAAGAAGGCGCGCGTTTTCTGAATCGATGAAGCGAGAGGTTACTGACACGCCCGGCCGCTTTGCCATGGCAGCGTGCAAGAGAATTTTCGTGGAGAAGTCTATCAATCAATGATGACGACCAAAAGGAGGTTAAATAATGGCAAAACAAAAAATTCGTATTCGTTTGAAAGCGTACGACCACAGAGTGCTGGATCAGTCAGCAGAGAAGATTGTTGAAACAGCGAAGCGTTCGGGTGCAGATGTTTCCGGACCGATTCCACTTCCAACTGAGAAGACTGTATACACAATCATCCGTGCGGTACACAAGTACAAAGACTCCCGTGAGCAGTTTGAGCAGCGTACACACAAACGTCTTATCGACATTGCAAACCCTACACCGAAAACGGTAGATGCCCTAATGGGACTCAACCTGCCATCTGGTGTGGACATCGAAATCAAATTATAAATTATAGCAGGAGGTGCGACTTTCGATGACCAAAGGAATCTTAGGTAGAAAAGTGGGAATGACTCAAGTTTTCGGAGAAAACGGCGAGCTTATTCCAGTAACTGTAGTTGAAGCAGCAGGCAACGTAGTGCTGCAGAAGAAAACGGAAGAAACTGATGGATACAGTGCAGTACAAATCGGTTTCGACGACAAGCGTGAGTTCTTCGCAGGTGCGAGAACAAACAAATATGCAAACAAGGCTGAAACTGGACATGCTAAAGCATCCGGCAAAGCTCCTAAGCGCTTCGTACGCGAATTCAAAAATCTCGCAGCAGATGAATTCGAAGTCGGTCAAGAAGTCACTGTAGATACATTTGCAGCAGGCGACTTGGTAGACGTGACAGCAACATCCAAAGGTAAAGGTTTCCAGGGTGCGATCAAGCGTCACAACCAGAGCCGCGGACCTATGTCCCACGGTTCCCGCTACCACAGAAGACCTGGTTCAATGGGACAGGGTGCCGACCCATCACGCGTATTCAAAGGCAAAGCATTGCCAGGACGCATGGGCGGAGAAACTGTTACACTGCAGAATCTTGAAATCGTCAAAGTGGACGCAGAACGCAACGTCATCCTTGTAAAAGGCAACGTGCCTGGTCCACGTAAAGGATATGTAAAAATCGCAACAGCAATCAAAAAAGGTGTTAAATAATAGTAATTTAGGAAGGGAGGATTTAACACAATGGCAAGCGTAGATGTATTAACTAAAGAAGGAAGCAAAGTTAATTCTATAGAACTCAACCAGGATATCTTCGGCATTGAGCCGAACCAGCATGTGCTTTTTGAAGCAGTGAACCTGCAGCGTGCGTCACTTCGCCGTGGTACCCACTCAGTCAAGAACCGTTCTGCAGTCAGCGGTGGTGGTAAGAAACCATTCAGACAAAAAGGAACAGGTAATGCACGTCAAGGTACAATCCGTGCACCTCACTACCGTGGAGGTGGAGTAGTATTCGGCCCTACGCCAAGAAGCTACTCTTACAAAATGCCTAGAAAAATGCGTCGTCTGGCTCTTCGCTCAGCACTGTCCGCAAAAGTTAATGAAGAAGCATTGACTGTTGTCGACAGCCTGTCACTTGAAACGCCGAAGACAAAAGACTTCACAGCAATTCTTGAAAATCTGAACGCAAACAGAAAAGTACTGCTTGTACTTGAAGGCGAAGATGTAAATGTCGAACTTTCATCCCGTAACCTGCAAGGTGTTACAGTGTTGACACCAGAGCAGCTCAACGTACTCGACATCCTTTCTGCAGACCGTGTTATTTTCACTGAAGGTGCTATCAATAAAGCAGAGGAGGTGCTTCTGTAATGGATGCACGCGATATCATTAAACGCCCGGTAATCACTGAGCGTTCTGCTGACTTGATGTCCATGGACAAATACACATTTGAAGTGGATGTAAAAGCAAACAAAACACAAGTTAAATATGCAGTTGAAAAGATCTTTGACGTCAAAGTCGACAAAGTGAACATAATGAACTACAAGCCGAAGAAGAAACGTATGGGACGTTACAGCGGCTATACAAGAAAAAGAAGAAAAGCAATCGTGACACTTAAAGAAGGTACTATCGAAATATTCTAATCAACAATTACCAATAAGGAGGTAAAACGAGATGGCGATTAAAAAATATAAGCCGACCACCAACGCTCGTCGTAATATGACTGGCTCCGACTTCGCTGAGATCACATCAACGACGCCGGAACGGTCACTATTACAGCCGCTGCCGAAAAAAGCGGGACGTAACAACCAAGGTAGAATCACAGTACGTCACAAAGGTGGCGGACACAAACGTCAATACAGAGTAATCGACTTCAAACGTATCAAAGATGGCGTACCAGGTCGTGTAACTCAGATTGAATATGATCCAAACCGTTCAGCGAACATCGCGCTGGTTGTATATGCAGATGGTGAGAAAAGCTACATCATTGCACCTAAAGGTGTAACAGTAGGACACGAAATCATGAGTGGCCCGGAAGCGGACATCAAAGTTGGTAACGCACTGGCACTTACTGATATTCCTGTAGGTACAACAATCCACAATATCGAACTTAAACCAGGCAGAGGCGGCCAGCTGGTGAGATCAGCCGGTGCAAGTGCCCAGGTTCTCGGTAAGGAAGGTAAATATGTTCTTGTCAGACTCCGTTCTGGTGAAGTACGTATGATCCTTGCAACTTGCCGCGCAACTGTCGGTTCTGTCGGTAACGAACAGCACGAACTGATCAACATCGGTAAGGCGGGTCGTTCAAGATGGAAGAGACAACGCCCTACAGTTCGTGGTTCCGTCATGAACCCTAACGATCACCCACACGGTGGTGGTGAAGGCCGTGCGCCAATCGGACGTCCGTCACCAATGTCTCCTTGGGGTAAACCAACCCTCGGTAAGAAGACACGTAAAGGCAAGAATCGTTCTGATAAGCTCATCGTAAGAGGACGTAAGAAGAAGAAATAATGAAACCAAAGTAGTGTGCGGATTCTACATCCGCACGCATTATTGGAAGGAGGCGCCAAAATGGCTCGCAGTCTTAAAAAAGGACCTTTTGTTGACGATCACCTCATGAACAAGGTGGAAAAACTCAACGAAGATAACAAAAAAAGTGTAATCAAAACATGGTCACGCCGTTCTACAATCTTCCCTAACTTCATCGGTCATACAATCGCTGTATATGATGGACGCAAACATGTACCGGTATATGTAACTGAAGATATGGTCGGTCACAAGCTTGGAGAATTCGCTCCAACGAGAACGTTCAAAGGCCACGGAAACGACGACAAGAAAACAAGACGATAAGGTATAAGACGGAATAAAGGAGGAACGAAAGATGCAAGCGAAAGCAGTTGCAAAAACAGTTAGAATTGCTCCCCGCAAAGCGAGAATGGTTCTTGACCTCATTCGCGGTAAAGAAGTCGGAGAAGCGATCGCAATTCTCAAACTAACAAACAAAAGAACTTCGCCGGTAGTTGAAAAGCTGCTCAAATCAGCAGTAGCCAATGCTGAGCACAACTACGACATGGACATCGACAGCCTATATGTTTCTGAAGCATATGCCAACGAAGGTCCAACATTGAAACGTTTCCGTCCACGTGCACAAGGCCGTGCGACAAAGATCAACAAACGTACTAGTCATATCACTATTGTTGTTTCAGAACCTTCAACTGAAGAAGTTCAGGAAACAGAAGAAACAAAAGTAGAAGAGAACGCATAACAACCACAAGGAGGGAATTAATTTGGGTCAGAAGATAAATCCTATTGGGCTTCGTACTGGTATCATCCGTGATTGGGAGGCTAAGTGGTACGCAGAGAAAGACTTTGCAGACCTGCTGCACGAAGACCTTAAAATTCGTGAATATATCGAAAATAATCTTAAAGATGCAGCTGTTTCAAAAGTTGAAATTGAACGCGCTGCAAACCGTGTAAACATTGCGCTTCACACTGGCAAACCTGGTATGGTGATCGGTAAAGGCGGTAGCGAGATCGACAAGCTGCGTACTGCACTGACAAATATCACAGGCAAGAAAATCCACATTAATGTTGTTGAAGTCAAGAAAGTTGATATGGATGCGAAGCTGGTTGCTGAAAACATTGCACGCCAACTTGAAAACCGTGTATCTTTCCGTAGAGCACAAAAACAAGTACTACAAAGAGCGATGAAAGCTGGAGCTAAAGGTATTAAAACACAAGTTTCAGGTCGTCTCGGTGGCGCAGATATCGCACGTTCTGAAGGATACAGCGAAGGAACAGTTCCACTGCATACTCTTCGTGCAGACATAGACTATGCACATGAAGAGGCAGATACAACATACGGTAAACTCGGTGTTAAAGTATGGATCTACCGTGGAGAAGTTCTTCCTGTCAAGAATGACAAAAAGTAAAGGAGGAAAATAACAATGCTATTACCTAAAAGAGTAAAATACCGTCGTCAACATCGTCCGGATACTAAAGGACGCGCAAAAGGCGGAACTGAAGTAAGTTTCGGTGAATACGGACTGCAGGCAACAACGACAGCCTGGGTCACTTCCAGACAGATTGAAGCTGCGCGTATCGCAATGACGCGTTATATGAAGCGTGGCGGTAAAGTATGGATCAGTATTTTCCCGCATACACCTTATACTAAAAAACCATTGGAAGTACGTATGGGTTCCGGTAAAGGTGCTGTAGAAGGCTGGATGGCAGTAGTTAAGCCTGGCCGTATTATGTTCGAAGTTTCGGGTGTCCCAGAAGAGGTAGCTAGAGAAGCACTTCGTCTCGCGAGCCACAAACTTCCAGTAAAAACCAAGATTGTTAAACGTGAAGAATTAGGTGGTGATACGAATGAAAGCTAATGAAATCCGTGATCTGACAACTTCCGAAATTGAAAATAACGTCAAAGAACTGAAGGAAGAGCTCTTCAACCTACGCTTTCAACTAGCTACTGGTCAGCTAGAGAACACTGCTCGTATCAAAGAGGTTAGAAAAACTATCGCTAGAATGAAAACAACTATCCGCGCGAGAGAGCTCGACGAAGCGAAAGCAAGCCAATAATATTAAAGGGAGGCTCATATAGTGGAAGGTAAAAACGAACGTAAAGTTTACCAAGGTCGCGTAGTGTCCGACAAGATGGACAAAACGATCACAGTAGTCGTTGAAACACAGAAAAGACATCCGATCATTGGCAAACGTGTCAAATACTCTAAAAAATACAAAGCGCATGATGAGCACAACACTGCAAAAACTGGTGACGTAGTAAGAATCGAAGAAACACGTCCACTATCAGCAACTAAACGTTTCCGTCTCGTGGAAATCGTTGTTGAAGCAGTAGTCATCTAAACTATCGAGGATAAAGGAGGTCTATTCGCATGATCCAACAGGAAACCCGCTTAAAAGTGGCAGATAACTCAGGTGCACGTGAAGTGCTGACTATCAAGGTCTTGGGTGGAACAGGTCGCAAGACTGCAAATATTGGCGATGTCATCGTTGCAACTGTAAAAAATGCAACACCTGGTGGCGTTGTTAAAAAAGGTGAAGTAGTAAGAGCTGTAATAGTTAGAACTAAATCTGGTGTACGCCGTGAAGATGGTTCCTATATCAAATTCGATGAGAACGCATGCGTGATCATCCGTGATGATAAAGGTCCACGAGGTACTCGTATCTTCGGTCCAGTAGCACGTGAACTCCGTGAAGGCAACTTCATGAAGATCGTTTCACTTGCGCCAGAAGTACTTTAATCGACATTTAAACAAGGAGGTGCGATTCCCATGCACGTAAGATCTGGAGACAAAGTCGTTGTAATCAGCGGTAAAGATAAAGGCAAAGAGGGCACTGTACTTAAATCAATCCCTGCTAAAAACCGTGTCATCGTCGAAGGCGTCAATATGATGAAGAAACATCTTAAACCTTCACAGATGAACCCTGAAGGCGGCATCCTCGAAACAGAGGCGGCTATCCACGTATCCAACGTTATGCACGTTGACCCTGAATCAGGCGAACGCACTCGCATCCGTCATGAAGTTAAAGAAGACGGAACTAAAGTGAGAGTAGCTGTAAAATCAGGAAAAGAAATTCCGACTGTAAAATACGAAAAAAATTAATTAGTAATGGAAGGAGGTCCATCCAATGGCACGTTTGAAAGAAAAATACAATGAACAGATCAAAAACGAACTTGTTAGCAAATTCAACTATTCTTCTGTAATGGAAGTACCAAAAATCGAGAAGATTGTTGTAAACATGGGTGTTGGTGATGCAGTTCAGAACTCTAAAGTACTCGATACAGCAGTAGAAGAACTACAGGCAATTACAGGTCAGAAGCCGGTAATCACCAAAGCTAAAAAATCCATCGCAACTTTCCGCCTGCGTGAAGGTATGCCAATCGGAGCTAAAGTTACACTTCGTGGAGAAAGAATGTATGATTTCCTGGATAAACTGATTTCAGTATCCCTCCCACGTGTAAGAGACTTCAGAGGTATTTCCAAAAAAGCGTTTGATGGACGCGGCAACTACACACTCGGTGTCAAAGAACAGCTTATCTTCCCTGAAATCGACTACGATAAAGTATCCAAAGTAAGAGGTATGGATATTGTTGTCGTTACAACAGCGAACACAGACGAAGAAGCACGTGAGCTGCTTACCCAGTTCGGTATGCCATTTCAAAAGTAAGCTATAAGGAGGCGAAATTGTGGCTAAAAAATCAATGATTGCTAAACAGCAAAAGAAACAGAAGTTTGAAGTTAGAGAATACACACGCTGCGAACGTTGCGGAAGACCACATTCAGTCATTCGCAAATTCAAGCTCTGCCGTATATGTTTCCGTGAACTTGCTTACAAAGGTCAGATTCCTGGTGTCAAAAAAGCAAGCTGGTAATCGCCATAAATTGAAAGGAGGCAATTAGTAATGACAATCTCAGATCCAATTGCAGATATGCTGACTCGCATCAGAAATGCGAATATCGTGAGACATGAAACACTTGAAATCCCTGCATCCAATATCAAAAAGGAAATTGCAGAGATTCTTAAATCAGAAGGTTTTATCAAAAACGTAGAATATATCGAAGACGACAAGCAAGGAGTCATCCGTGTATTCCTCAAATATGGTAGCAAGAACGAAAGAGTTATCACTGGATTGAAACGTATCTCAAAGCCTGGTCTTAGAGTATACGCTCAAAGAGAAGAGCTTCCAAAAGTCCTTAATGGTCTTGGCGTTGCACTGATCTCAACATCCGAAGGTGTGCTTACAGATAAAGAAGCACGCAAAAGAAATATCGGCGGGGAAGTTCTCGCATACGTTTGGTAATCAATTAACAGGAGGTGCAAATAAATGAGCCGTGTAGGTAAACGTATTATTGAAATACCAAGTGATGTTACAGTTGACATCAATGGATCTACTGTTACTGTTAAAGGTCCCAAAGGTGAACTTGTTAACACATTTAACGAAGAAATGACTTATGAAATGGAAGACAATACACTACAGGTCGTAAGACCAAGTGATTCCAAAGAACACCGTACAAATCATGGTACAACGCGTGCCCTGATCAACAACATGGTCGTTGGAGTATCACAAGGATTCTCCAAAGAACTTGAGCTTGTCGGTGTCGGTTACCGTGCGCAGATGCAAGGCAGCAAACTGGTACTCAGTGTTGGGCTTTCTCACCCGGTTGAATTCGAACCTTCCGAGGATCTTTCCATTTCAGTGGATGGCAATACGAACGTCAAGGTTGAAGGCATCAACAAAGAAAGCGTTGGCGCTCTTGCTTCCAAAATCCGTGCCGTACGTCCACCTGAACCTTACAAAGGAAAAGGGATCCGCTACAAAGGCGAACTTATACGCCGTAAAGAAGGAAAAACTGGTAAATAATCTATAAAGTGAGGAGTGAACATCAATGATCGCTAAGATTGATAAAAATAAAGTGCGTCAAAAAAGACATCAGCGTGTACGCAGCAAACTTTCTGGCACTTCAGAAAGACCACGTCTTAATGTCTATCGCTCTAACAAGCATATCTATGCTCAGTTGATTGATGACAGCCAAAAAGTGACACTGGCAAGTGCTTCTACACAAGATTCCGATTTCAACAGCAATATCGGATCAAACGTAGACGCAGCTGCTGAAGTAGGCACACTGATCGCAAAACGTGCTAAAGACAAAGGTATTGAAAGCGTAGTATTCGACCGCGGTGGATATCTATACCACGGACGCGTGAAAGCACTCGCAGAGGCTGCCCGCGAAAACGGTCTGCAATTCTAATCGAAGGAGGGAATAACATTTATGGCTCGTAGAGAAGAGAAAGTACAGGAATTCGAAGAGCGCGTTGTTACAATCAACCGTATCGCTAAAGTTGTAAAAGGTGGACGTCGTTTCCGTTTCTCTGCACTTGTTGTAGTAGGAGACAAAAAAGGACGTGTCGGCTTTGGTACAGGTAAAGCCCAAGAGGTGCCTGAAGCAATCAGAAAAGCTATCGAAGCTGCCAAGAAGGATCTTATCGAAGTACCATTGGTAGAAGGTACCATTCCACATGAAATCATCGGACGTTTCAGTTCCGGTAAAGTATTCATGAAGCCAGCAGCACCTGGTACAGGAGTTATCGCTGGTGGGCCGGTTCGTGCCGTATTGGAGCTTGCTGGTGTTTCCGACATCCTGAGCAAGTCACTCGGTGCAAACACACCTATCAACGTGGTACGTGCAACAATGACAGGTCTTACTGAGCTCAAGAGCGCAGAAGATGTCGCTAAATTGCGTGGCAAATCAGTAGAAGAGCTACAAAATTAAGGAGGGATTTACAGACATGGCTAAAATTAAAATAACCCTCGTAAAAAGTTTGATCGGGAAGCCTGAAACTCAAAGAAGAACAGTTGCTTCTCTAGGCCTGAGAAAGCTTCACCATAGTGTTGAGCTTGAAGATACACCTCAGCTCAGAGGTCAGGTTGCCAAAGTCAGCCACTTAGTTTCAGTTGAAGAAAAATAATGATATTATGATATAGGAGGTGCGAAGATGAAATTACATGAGATGAAACCAGTAGAAGGTGCTCGCAAAAGCCGTAATCGTGTAGGTCGTGGTATGTCTTCTGGTAATGGTAAGACTTCTGCACGCGGTCATAATGGTCAGAATTCACGTTCCGGTGGTGGAGTTAGACCAACATTCGAAGGTGGACAGCTCCCACTATTCCGTCGTATTCCAAAGCGTGGATTTACGAACATTAACCGTAAAGAATATGCAGTGCTTAACCTGAGCGATCTGAATCGTTTCGAAGAAGGTACTGAAGTTACACCTGAAATGCTGAAAGAAAATGGTATTGTTAAGAATGAAAAATCTGGTATCAAAGTATTAGGCAATGGTACTCTTGAGAAGAAATTAACAATAAAAGCTCATAAGTTTTCAAGTTCAGCTGTCAAAGCAATTGAGGAACAGGGCGGAAGCTACGAGGTGATCTAATGATCGGCACGTTATCCAATTTCTTTAAGATTAAAGAAATCAGAAGTAAAATTCTATTTACTTTGGCAATGCTCGTGATTTTCAAGATCGGCACATATATCCCGGTTCCGGGAGTGGATCCGAGTGTGTTCGATATGGGAGCAGGTCAACAGGGCGTGCTTGATCTAATGAACACCTTCGGTGGTGGCGCACTGATGAACTTCTCCATCCTGGCCATGGGCATCATGCCCTACATTACAGCATCAATCGTCGTACAGCTCCTTCAGATGGACGTTGTACCTAAATTTGCTGAATGGGCCAAGCAGGGTGAGGTCGGCAGACGTAAACTCAGTCAGTTTACGCGCTATTTCACCATCATACTTGCGTTTATACAATCGCTTGGAATGTCCTTTGCCTTCAACAGGATGTTCGGCGGTATGCTGCTGGACAGCACCAACGTCGGTTCCTACCTGCTCATTGCACTTGTGCTTACTACAGGAACAGCCTTCCTCATGTGGCTTGGTGAACAGATAACGACCCACGGTGTCGGAAACGGCATCTCGATCATTATCTTTGCAGGTATACTTGGTGTGCTTCCAAATGCAATCGTCCAGTTGTACCAACAGAACTTTGTCGGTGCTGATGATATGACGATGGCAATACTCAGAATGGTGGGTCTGTTTATCATGCTGATACTGATCACGGCATTTGCAGTCTTCATTCTGCAGGCTGTCCGTAAAATACCGGTGCAGTATGCCAAACGCCAAAGAACATCATCACAACTGGCACCACAATCAACATTCTTGCCGCTTAAAGTCAATCCGGCTGGGGTAATACCGGTCATCTTTGCGATGGCATTTTTCATGCTGCCGCAGACATTGACACTATTCTTCCCTGATGCCAACTGGGCTCAGACAGTTGCAAGATTCGCTGATCCATCAGATTGGGTAGGCATGATCTTCTATGTCGCTCTGATCATTGCATTCACGTACTTCTATTCGTTTGTTCAGGTCAATCCGGAAAAAATGGCAGATAACCTCAAGAAACAGGGAAGTTATGTACCTGGCATCCGCCCGGGTAAAAACACCCAGGACTACATCACTTCTGTTCTGTACAGACTCGTGTTTGTTGGTTCACTTTTCCTGGCCGGCATATCAATACTGCCACTGCTCATCACCAAGTTCATGGATCTGCCCCAGGCGATTCAAATTGGAGGTACGAGTCTTCTGATTGTTATTGGTGTCGCTCTTGAGACCATGAAGCAGCTGGAAGCTCAAGCAAACCAAAAGGAATACCGCGGTTTCAGAAAGCGTAGGTAGGAGGAAAAGCGTATGAATATTATATTGATGGGACTCCCTGGTGCCGGCAAAGGAACTCAGGCGTCCAAGATTATAAAGAAATACCCGATCCCTCATATATCAACAGGGGATATGTTCCGCCTTGCAATCAAGAACGGTACAGAACTCGGCAAGGAAGCCAAGTCCTTCATGGACAGAGGCGAACTTGTTCCGGATGAAGTGACGATCGGTATTGTCAAAGAGCGTCTGAGCCAGAGTGATGCCAAAGACGGCTTCCTGCTGGACGGCTTTCCACGTACAGTGGAACAGGCTGAAGCATTGAACAGCATCATGCAGGAACTTGGAACGAAGATTGATAGAACAATCTACGTTGAAGTGGCTGAAGAAGAGCTGATGAACCGGTTGACCGGCAGACGCATCTGTGAAGTCTGCGGCAAGACCTACCATCTCGTTTTCAATCCGCCAAAGCAGGAAGGCGTTTGTGACCTGGATGGCGGCAAATTGTATCAGAGAGAAGATGACAACCCTGAAACAGTTGCAAATCGTCTGGAAGTGAACATCCAGCAGACGGCACCTATGCTCGACTTCTACGAAGACCAGGGCGTGCTTGTCAAAGTGGATGGTTCTCGTGACATTGATGAAGTATTCGATGATGTCGATGCGATTCTGCAAAGTATATAAGGATATTCACCTTTTCAGACACTTCTAGGTGAATGTTACTTGTATCATAACGAAAAATATCCAAGTTCATATTTTGACGTTAAGTGTAGTCCAATCTTCACCTGAAGTGAATTTCTAATAGAGATTAGAAAGCTGTAAAGGGGGAATTTGAAATGAGTAAACAAGATGTTATCGAGTTGGAAGGCACTGTATTGGATACTTTGCCGAATGCCATGTTCAAAGTGGAACTTGAAAATGGACATGAGATTCTCGCTCATGTTTCAGGTAAAATCCGTATGAACTATATACGTATTCTTCCTGGCGATAAAGTAACAGTTGAAATGTCACCTTATGATCTTACACGTGGCAGAATCACTTATCGTTTTAAATAATGGACTCCACATTCTAAGGAGGTAAAACACATGAAAGTAAGACCATCAGTCAAACCTATCTGTGAAAAATGCAAAGTCATCCGCAGAAAAGGCAAAGTTATGGTAATCTGTGAGAACCCTAAGCATAAACAGAAGCAAGGTTAATATTATAATATCGGAGGTGTAACATATGGCTCGTATTGCAGGAGTAGACGTACCACGTGAAAAACGTGTTGTAATCTCCCTCACTTATATTTACGGTATCGGTAACACAAGAGCGAAAGAAATTCTTGAAAAAGCTAATGTATCCGAAAGTACACGTGTGAGAGATCTTACTGAAGACGAACTCAACACTATTCGTGAAGTCGTTGACACTTATAAAATCGAAGGTGACCTTCGTCGTGAACAGAACCTCAACATCAAACGTTTGATGGAAATCGCATCTTACAGAGGTATCCGTCACCGCCGTGGACTGCCAGTGCGTGGACAGCATACAAAGAACAATGCCCGCACACGTAAAGGTCCAGTTAAAACAGTAGCGAACAAGAAGAAATAATTAGGGAAAAGGAGGAGAAAATATGGCTCGTAGACAACAAACACGTAAACGTAAAGTGAAAAAGAATATTGAAACTGGAATTGCTCATATCCGTTCAACTTTCAATAATACAATTGTCACAATCACTGACGATTTTGGTAACGCGCTGTCATGGTCATCAGCAGGTGCACTTGGTTTCAGAGGTTCTAAGAAATCAACTCCATTCGCTGCACAGATGGCTTCTGAGACTGCTTCAAAAGCAGCTATGGAACATGGACTCAAATCTGTTGAAGTTACAGTAAAAGGCCCTGGTGCAGGTCGTGAATCAGCGATCCGCGCACTTCAATCTGCAGGTCTTGAAATCACAGCAATCAAAGATGTCACTCCTGTACCACACAATGGCTGCCGTCCACCTAAACGTCGCCGTGTATAATTACTGGTCACAGGACAATTCCGAGTGTAATGTAAAACACATGGCTGCATAATATTTCCGACGTTTAAAGGGAGGATAAGTAGACAAATGATAGAAATCGAAAAACCTAGAATTGAAACAGTCGAAGTATCGGAAGATTCTAAGTTTGGTAAGTTTGTTGTTGAACCTCTTGAAAGAGGATATGGAACAACACTTGGGAACTCCTTACGTCGCATTCTTTTATCATCATTACCTGGTGCGGCAGTCAAAACGATAGAAATAGAAAATGTACTGCATGAATTTTCTACAATTGAAAACGTTGTGGAAGATGTTACAACAATCGTCACCAACATCAAGAAGCTGGCACTTAAAGTCTATTCCGACGAAGAAAAAGTTCTGGAAATCGACTTTAACGGAGAAGGTGTCGTTACAGCTGGAGATATTACCCATGATAGTGACGTCGAAATCTTGAACCGTGACCTGAAGATCGCAACAATATCCAACGGTGGACAGTTCAAAGTACGAATGATCGCAGATCGCGGCAGAGGCTACACTCTTGCTGATGGGAATAACAAAAGCGAAATGTCAATCGGTGTCATTCCGGTGGACTCCATCTATACGCCGATCGAACGTGTAAACTACACGGTTGAAAATACGCGTGTAGGTCAGATGACAAACTTCGACAAGCTTACTCTGGATGTCTGGACTGATGGTTCTATTACACCGCAGGAAGGTGTATCTCTTGCTGCCAAAATCATGACAGAACACCTGAATATATTTGTTGGACTCACTGATGAGGCACAAAATGCCGAAATCATGATCGAGAAGGAAGAGGACCAGAAAGAGAAAGTTCTTGAAATGTCCATTGAAGAACTCGATCTGTCAGTACGTTCCTACAACTGCTTGAAGCGTGCAGGAATCAATTCTGTACAGGAACTCACTGATAAGAGTGAAGCAGATATGATGAAAGTAAGAAATCTGGGACGCAAGTCTCTTGAAGAAGTCAAATTCAAACTCGAGGACCTCGGTCTGGGGCTCCGTAAAGAAGACTGATAAAGGAGGTAAATTGAAATGGGCTACAGAAAACTAGGACGTACATCCGACCAAAGAAAAGCAATGCTTCGTGATCTGGCAACATCCCTTATCGTAAGCGAACGCATTACAACAACTGAACAGAGAGCGAAGGAACTGCGCAGAGTCGTAGACAAGCTGGTTACTCTCGGCAAGCGTGGAGATCTTTCAGCGAGACGCCGTGCGGGTCAGACTGTACGTAATGTTGAAATCGCAAATGAAGACGGTACAACTCAGTACGCACTTCAAAAGCTTTTTGAAGATATCGCACCACGTTTTGAAGATCGTCAAGGTGGCTACACTAGCATCAAGAAACTTGGTGAACGTCGTGGCGACGGCGCAGAACTCGTAGTAATCGAGTTCGTTCAGGGCGCAGCAGCGACTGAAGAAGCGTAATCATATAAAAGCAGAATGAGTGTTACGATAATATGGCCCCATAGGGCCATATTGTCTAGCTCAACGTACCCTGCAGGCTATACAGAATAGACGCGCGACTCCCAAATGCAGGGTACGCGCTTTTTTATTACATAAAAATGGCGGTGGAGATATGATTGAATTTGAAAGTTTGACCTATAGCTATAGATCAGGTGAACATAGGGCATTGGATCATATCTCCCTATCCATCCATCAAGGAGACTGGGTTTCCATAATCGGCCATAACGGTTCAGGCAAAAGCACACTGGTGAAGATTCTGATGGGCATACTTGAAGACTATGAAGGCGTCATCCGAGTGGAGGGCACAGTGCTGGACGATGAAAACCGTGCTGAACTGAGAAAACGGTTTGCCATCGTCTTTCAGAATCCGGACAACCAGTTTGTCGGTGCGACCGTTGAAGATGACGTGGCATTCGGCCTTGAAAATAATGGTGTACCAAGAGAAGAGATGGTCAGAAGGACAGAGGCAGCGCTCCAGGCAGTCAATATGCTTTCCTACAGGGATCATGAGCCATCAAGGCTCTCCGGGGGGCAGAAGCAGCGGGTCGCCATCGCCAGTGCACTGGCAATGGCCCCGGATGTTCTGATTCTGGATGAAGCAACATCCATGATTGATCCGGAAGGCCGGCGCGAAGTGCTTGATATCCTGCAGAAAATCCATCATGAAGGCCGGACAACGCTGATCTTTATTACGCACGATCTGACAGAGATCGAGCAGAGTGATCATGCGGTCATCATGCGGGAAGGCCGAATCATCAGCGAGGGTACGGTTGAGGAGATCTATCAGGATACCGATGCACTGATAGCGAGCCGGCTTGTCCTGCCTTTTCACATCAAGCTGTCGAAAAGACTGCTGGATGGAGCATATATGTCGTATGATGAGCTGGTGAGACGCCTATGAATATCACTTTTAAAAATCTGACGAGCATCTATCACGAGAACACACCATTTGAGCATCTTGCTCTGAACAATATCACCACAACATTCGAAGAAGGATTATACTACGGCATTGTCGGCCATACAGGCAGTGGCAAATCGACGATGATCCAGACTTTGAATGGTCTGCTTCTTCCGAGCCTCGGAGAAGTGCATGCAGGGAACATTGTGCTCAGGAGGAAGTCCAGACAGAGGAATATCCACCAGGTAAAAAAGCATGTGGGCATGGTGTTCCAGTTTCCGGAACACCAGTTGTTCGAGGAGACAGTACTGAAGGATGTCATGTTCGGGCCGAAGAATATGGGCATGGACCAGAGGACTGCCGAGGAGAAGGCGAGGCATTATCTGCATCTGCTCAATATCGATGCCTCTCTGTTCGACACTTCTCCATTCGACCTTTCCGGAGGACAGATGCGGAAGGTGGCCATTGCAGGGATTCTTGCGATGGAGCCGGAAGTACTTATCCTGGATGAGCCGACTGCAGGCCTCGACCCTGAGAGTCATATAGAAACCATGGAACTGTTCCAGAACATCCATCAGGATATGGGCATCACTGTCATTCTTGTCACTCATGATATGAATGATGTGTTCCAGTATACGGACCAGGTGAAAATATTAAGTGAAGGCCATCTTGTCAAAGAAGGCAGAACCGATGATCTGCTTACTGATGAAGTGCTGCTCGAAAGATATTCTCTTGAACCGCCCGATATCGTCAGGCTGGTGCATGATCTGGAGAGAAAAGGCATCACGTTTGAGCAGATGCCGAAGAACGTTGAAGCATTTGCTCGACTCTATGAAGAGTGGAGGACGAATCATGCTCAGTAAAATGCTGCTCGGCAGATACATTCCAGGCTCCAGCATCATTCATCGGCTTGATCCTCGTGCGAAAATCATTGCGGTCGTCCTCTTCATGGTCATCGTGTTCTTTGCCAACCACTGGACAGGGTATGGACTGCTGATCCTGTTCATCCTCACTCTGACGAAGATGGCAGACCTGTCACCCAGATTCCTTTTCAATGGACTGAAGCTGATACTGATCCTCCTGCTGTTCACCTTCTTCATGCATCTCTTCCTGACCAAAGGTGGCACGGTACTTATAGACGGAGGTTTCTTCACCATCGAATCGGAAGGTGTCATCACCGGCATATACATCACAATACGTCTTGCGATGCTTGTGCTGATCACGACCATCATGACTCTGACAACGAGTCCACTGCAGCTGACAGACGCCATAGAACGTATCTGCAGGCCGCTGAAGGCCATCCGGGTGCCTGTGCATGAAATTGCCCTGATGATGTCCATCAGCCTGCGTTTCATTCCTACACTGATGGATGAGACGGAGAAGATCATCAAGGCGCAGAGCGCTCGCGGATCCACATTCATGGCAGGCAGCCTCACGTCGAGACTGCAGGCACTGACACCGATATTCATCCCGTTGTTCATCTCCTCCTTCAAAAGAGCTGAGGAGCTGGCGATCGCAATGGAAGTCAGAGGATACCAAGGAGAAGAAGGACGGACACACTATCGCGTATTGAACTGGGAGTTCAAGGATACAATGGTCCTGATCCTGATGATCATATTCGGCATCATCCTATGGGTGATCAGACAGTAAGGAGTACAGATATGCGCTACCTGGTAAAAATAAGCTATAACGGAGCCGGATTCAACGGCTTCCAGTATCAGATGAAAGGACGTACTGTGCAGGGGGAGATCGAAAAGATCCTCAATCGCATGCATAAGACCCCGGTCAGGATACATCCAGCCGGCCGGACGGATAGCGGTGTGCATGCGATCGAGCAGTATTTCCATTTCGATTCCGGACTGGATATTCCTGTATCCAGATGGCAGCACGCACTGAACATCGCCATGCCGGATGACATCGCCATCCACGAAGTGACGACCATCAGCCCGGACTACCATATCCGTCATCACTCGAAGGGGAAGGCATACCGCTACCGCATCTATCAGGGGGATGTGCGCAATCCTTTCGAGAAGGGGCTCAAGGTCCACTACACTTATGAACTGGATGAAACGAAGATGCGCGCGGCCATGCAGCACTTCGTCGGTACACATGACTTCACCAGCTTCACGAGCGCCAAGTCACCGATTGAAAATAAAGTGCGCCACATCTACCGGTTCGATCTCATTAGAACCGATAACGGCTATGACTTCCTGATCATCGGCTCCGGGTTCCTGTACAACATGGTGCGCATTCTGGTCGCCTATGTGCTTGAAGTCGGACAGGGCCGCTGGGACGGGGCAAGAACACCCGAGGTGATTGCAGCCAAAGACCGGACAATGGTGCCGAAAACAGCCCCACCCGAAGGCCTCTACCTCGAACGCGTATTCCTCAACGATGAAGAACGCGAAGCGGCACTGGAAAAATTAAAAAGAAACCGCTGAAACATTGACAAAATACCCTATTAAGGTTATCATAGATAACGGTATAATTTTATATCACCCACGATGAGCCCCGGAAACTTATTGTGAACAAGATATAAAGCAAACGAAGCTTTTTTTATTTTAGGGAGCATAAACGAGAGAACCACTCATATATTTAGGAGGACTGGAAATGCGTCAAACATTCATGGCCAACGAAGCCAATATTGAACGTAAATGGTATGTTATCGATGCAGAAGGACAGACACTTGGTCGTCTATCTTCTGAAGTTGCATCCATACTGCGCGGTAAGAACAAGCCGACATACACGCCACACGTTGATACAGGTGACAACGTCATCATCATCAATGCTGGAAAGATCGAAATGACTGGTAACAAAGCACAGGACAAGATCTACTACAGACACACTGGGCATCCAGGTGGAATCAGATCCATCTCTGCTGGTGAACTGAGAGAAAAGAACCCTGTACGCCTGCTGGAAAACTCCATCAAAGGCATGCTGCCGAAAAACAGACTTGGACGCGCACAAGGCAAGAAACTTCATGTATATGCTGCAAGCGAGCATCCACATGAAGCACAAAAACCAGAAAACTACGAACTTCGCGGTTAAGAATAGGAGGTTAATTCATTGGCTAAAGTAGAATACAGAGGAACAGGTCGTCGTAAAAATGCAGTAGCAAGAGTACGTCTCGTACCAGGTGAAGGTAACGTTACAGTGAACGGACGTGACATGAGAGAATACCTTCCATTCGAAAGTCTTATCCTTGACTTGAATCAGCCATTCTCAGTTACAGAAACTGAAGGTAACTATGATGTACTGGTAAACGTTAATGGTGGTGGCTTCACAGGACAAGCACAAGCAATCCGTCATGGTATTGCAAGAGCACTTCTTGAAGCAGATCCGGAAAACCGTGGCGTGCTTAAGAGAGCAGGACTCCTTACACGTGACCCACGTATGAAAGAACGTAAGAAATACGGACTCAAGAAAGCCCGTCGTTCTCCACAGTTCTCAAAACGTTAATCGAAATATTATCGTTTTAAAGCACTTCCCATCAATGGGAAGTGCTTTTTTATTTTATTTGAACAAATCCTTAAGCTTAATAGTAAATAGAACATACTATATTTGATATATTAGGGAAAGTTACATATAGGTATAATTGAAGTAAATCTACCTGCAGGAAGTTACGAAGGCAAATGTAGACAGAGGTTTCTAAAAGGTTTAGGAGCCCATTTATTATACAAGTAAAGTGGAGGTTATGAAGATGGTGAACTATAAAGGCAAGACAGCGCTTGTTACAGGGGCTTCAGGAGGCATTGGCAAGGCGTATGCGAAAGAGCTCGCTTCCAGAGGAAGCCATGTCATTCTGGTTGCACGCTCTGATGAGAAACTTAATGCATTGGCAGACGAACTAGCATTCAAGCATAAAGTAGATACGTATGTCATTCCGATGGATTTATCCGAAGCGGGTTCAGTAGCTGAGTTGGCAGAACGTATCAAGAAGCTTGGTCTGGACGTAGATATCTTGATCAATAATGCAGGTTTCGGTACCCATGGTCGTTTTGAAACGATTTCGATTGATCGGGAGCAGGAAATGATCCGACTCAACATATCTACCCTCGTAGGACTGACACACCAGTTTTTGCCGTACATGCAGCAACAGAGAGAGGGGATCATTGTGAATTTAGCTTCCGTCGCTTCGTTTCAGCCGCTTGCCTATATGGCGACATATGCAGCCACGAAAGCGTTTGTTCTATCCTTCTCCGAGGCTCTATATGCAGAGAATCGGCATCTTGGGGTAAGAGTTCTGGCACTTTGTCCGGGAACGACAAAGACATCATTCTTTGATGTGATGGGCACAACAGACATGCCGGGGGGAATCAAAGGCACACCGGAGTCTGTCGTTAAGACGGGTTTTAAAGGTATCGAAAAAAATAGGAGTTATATCGTAGATGGTGCCAATAACTACTGGGTTGCCCAGGCGAGCCGATTCATGACGCGAAAAGCGATGGCTATTATAGGAGAAAGAGTGACCCGGCCTTCAGAGTAATCGTGGACGGGTCTGATTATGATAGTGCTTTTCGAACGTATGAATAAAGGGTACAGAGTTGGAAAGACAGAGATAAGTGAGGCGGATAGGAATGGCTTTTGACTATGACCTGGATTTCGACAACATCAACTTTCGTGAGCAGCCTGAGCTCTACAGAGTGGGGAGAGGGGAGCAGGGTGTGCTGATGGTGGAGCCCTATAAAAGTGAAATTCTCCCGCACTGGCGGTTCAAGACACCTGATATCGCAAAGGAGTCGTCCGATAAGATATATCAGATGTATTTGGATTATAAGGAAAAGGACGATTTTGTCGGAATGGATATGGCAAGAAAGTTTCTGCAGATGGGATATACGAGATCCCGCCGCTACGCAAACTATAAGGGCGGCAGGAAGTACGACAAGAACGGTGAAGTGAACGAGCGGGATATTGATTCGGAAAAGGCGGAGTCGGCTTCCATTTTCGAAGAGAAGTGGAAAACAGTACGGGAAGACGAAGACTACCTTAAGCTGAAGAAAGCGCACCAGAAGGAATACGGATAATTGAACCATCGATAGAACCACCCTCCACATTTAATGGAGGGTGGTTCTATTTTGTGAAGAGATCTGATGTAATACTATACAGCAAAAAAGTATTTCTTTTCAATATATATTTATTGATTATCAATAAATATATGCTATTATAGGCTTATGATAAAGAAGAGGTGATCTTATGAGATTGGATATGATGCTGTCGAAATTGAATCCCGGCCTACTGAAAGTCATGATTCTGATTATCGCCATTCCGCTTCTTGCGATATGCGTCTATGGTCTATCCCGGTTCAATCCCGATTCTCCCTACTGGTCTTCCCCTGAGCTTGCGCAACTACAGTATCCAGTACTGACTGGCATGTATATGGGGATGATTCCGTTCTTCTTTGCGCTGTACCAGGCTTTGAAATTCCTTGGCTATATGAGCAGAGACGAAGCATCTTCGGAAAAAGCGATAAAAGCAGTGGGAAAGATCAAATACTGTGCGGTTGCCATCGGTATTGTGTATGTTCTGGAACTGCCTTTCCTGTACCGTCTCATGGCAGTAGATGATGCACCAGCCATCTTGATCGGTGCGTTCATCATCGCCGGTTCGGCTATGGTTTTCATTTTTTCAGCCGCACTTCAAAGGAATTTGAAATATCCTGAAGTGTAAAGCAGGTCTTTTAAACAGAATGGAGGTAAATGTATGTCGATGAGAGATCCTTTATATAATGATGAATCTACAGCATCAATCGGTGGACCTGAAACAAATGTGCCAAAGCATGTCGCAATTATCATGGATGGGAACGGGCGCTGGGCGAAGGCGCATGGTATGCCGAGATTTGCAGGTCATAAGGAGGGTGTCGCAACTGTCGTCAAAGTGGTCAAGACGGCAGTCGACTATGGTGTCGATGCACTCACGCTCTATACGTTTTCCACGGAGAACTGGAAGCGGCCAAAGACCGAGGTTGAATTCATTCTAAAACTGCCTAAGGAATTTCTCGGTGTGCATTTGCCTGAGCTTATGGCGAATAATGTACGCATCGAGGCGATCGGTGATATGAGCAAACTGCCGGTTGCGACCCGTAGAGCCATCCAATATGCAATCGACCGCACCCGTCATAACGACGGGCTGCAGCTGAACTTTGCACTCAACTATGGCAGCAGGCAGGAGATGCTGAGCGCCATGGAGGCGGTCTTTGCTGATCTGAATACGGCAAGGTTGTCCTTGGAGGAACTGGATGAGGAGCAGTTTTCGAAGTATCTGTATACAGCAGATACGACAGAACCTGATCTACTCATCCGTACAGGAGGTGAGAAGCGGCTGAGCAACTTCCTGCTCTGGCAGCTCGCCTACACGGAATTCTGGTTCAGCGATATTCTGTGGCCGGATTTCACAGGACAGGACTTTATCGATGCGCTGGAAGCGTACGGTCAGAGAAAACGGAGGTATGGCGGTGTGTAGAATCTGAATGGTCCGGGAGGCGGTAGCCATGAGAGCAATGAAACAGCTTGTTCGCTTTGGTTGGGCACAGGCACTGTCCTGCATATTTCCGGTCGTCATCTTTGCCTCCCTGGCACTGACGGAAGTCATAACACTACCGCTTCTGCCGCGTTACGACTGGCTGCTCATCATCTGTCTGCTGACCCAGTGGGGGATGATACGGTCGGGACTTGAGACACGGGACGAACTGAAAGTGATCACCGTGTTCCACATCATCGGCCTGACTCTGGAAATATTCAAAGTACATATGGGTTCCTGGTCCTATCCGGAGCCTGGTCATTTCAAACTGTTCGGTGTGCCGCTCTATAGCGGATTCATGTATGCGAGTGTCGCGAGCTATCTCTGCCAGGCCTGGAGACGTCTCGACGTCGAACTGATCCGGTGGCCACCGCTTCTGATTGTAGTGCCGCTCGCTTCGGCAATCTATCTGAACTTCTTCACCCACCATTACTGGCTGGATGTCCGCTGGTGGCTATGCGGGTGTGTCATCATCGTCTTCTGGCGTTGCCGGGTGACTTACAAGGTCGGCGGCACCCGCTACCGGATGCCGCTCGTATTGTCCTTTATGCTCATCGGATTCTTCATTTGGATTGCTGAAAATATTGCGACCTATTTCAGTGCATGGGAATATCCGAACCAGGCAGACGTCTGGAGCATCGTCCACCTGGGCAAGGTGAGTTCCTGGATGCTGCTTGTCATTGTCAGCTTTCTTATCGTTGCGACTTTGAAGCAAGTCAAAGGAGACGGCCCCCGGGGATAGTGCGATATATTCATGTTCTACACTTTCCTTGCAGCTACCAGGCGAATATTCTGGCCAATATAATGAATACGGACCATAAGACCACACCAACCAGCAGGAAGATGAGCAATACGATCAAAGCGTCAGATATGGAAGTGATATCAAACCAGCCGCTGAATAAAAGAATCGGGTAGACTGTGATGAGCATAGTCAGGAGATGGATGATACTCCTTTTAAAGATGCTCCAGTGATCCAGGTCATAAATGACTGAAGCTGCAGCAACGAAAAATATGATGAGACCCACCAGAAATGTGCTCTTCGCGTTGGAAAGGTCATTTTGGAAATAGAGCAGCAGTGCGATACTGCCCATGATGACAAATGGTATACCGCCCCTTAGCAGAGAATTTAATATTAAGATGTCCATCGACCTTCTTTCTCCACAAAGTATTGAAGTACTGATCATCGACGTAAAGATAATTTCAACTCTCCAGTTCATGACACATATGCTGAGCCGGACTTCGTCATACTTACATATTACATTAACACTTTTTTCTTTTATACCCATTCTGGAGTAGCGGCAGAAATATATTCTTTCTATCGTTCTTTTGTAGAATCTGTTTAAAATATCCATACATATTCCGTCTCTGATATACTGTTACTGATGGAGAGGGGGCGGAAAGATGAAGATCATTGTAGATGCCGATGCGTGTCCAGTAAAGGATATTGTCATGGAAGAAGCGGCCCGGGCGAGTGTTCCAGTCACCCTGGTATCGAGTCTATCCCATTATTCCAGTAAAGATCTGCCGGCGCATGTGGAAGCTGTCTATGTCGAAGCGGGGCCGGATGCGGCGGACTTCCGGATTGTCCAGTTGGCGAAGAAAGGGGATATCGTCGTCACTCAGGATTATGGACTGGCTTCCCTGCTTCTGCCTAAGGGTTGCATCGTGCTGCATCATAAAGGGTTTGAATATAATGACCTGAATATCGACAACTTACTTGTGACACGTCACGTGGGCAGCATGATCCGCAAAGGTGGCGGCAGGACGAAAGGGCCGAAGCCGTTCAGCAAGGAGGACCGGGCAGCGTTCCTCACCTTGCTCCGGAAGAAACTGGAGTTGAAATAGCGGTTCTGGTAATATATGTATCAACACCTACTATTCTGATGACGAGGCAGGGGAGGAAATATGGTTTCAACCGGCAATATCATTATCATGGGGCTTGTCGTACTGGCATCGCTGATGCTGCCCTTCATTTTCATACTGGTACTGAGGAAGAGGTTTCAGATTCAGTGGATTCCGATACTTATTGGTGCAGCGACTTTCATCGTCTTTGCGATGGTGCTGGAACAGATTGCCCACTTCCTCGTGCTCAGACCCGGAGTGGATGGATCGATTGCACTTCTTGACAGCTCTCCCTGGCTGTACGTGCTGTATGGGGTTCTGGCTGCAGGTGTATTCGAGGAGACGGGCAGGCTGGTCGCTTTTCTGCTGATGAAACGGAAGTACAGAAAGATTGATTCGGCGGTATCATATGGTATTGGTCATGGCGGTGTCGAGGCGATCATCGTTCTTGGACTTTCGACGTTCAATGTCTTGATATTGAGCATACTGGCGAATAATGGCAGTGACCTGCTTGGTCAACTGCCTGCAGGTGTCCTGGAAAGCATTACGGGCGCACCGGCCTACACATATATTATTGGTATCCTTGAGCGTATTATTGCCATCAGTCTGCATATCGGCCTGTCTGTCATCGTCTTTGTGGCAGTGATGCAGAAGGGCAAGTGGTATCTATTCCCGCTGGCAATTGTGCTTCATGCACTGGCAAATGTCACGGCTGCGATGATGCAGGCGGGCCTGCTAGCGAATTTATGGATGGTGTATGTGGGCCTTGTGCTCATGGTGATCATTACATTGTTCATCGCCTACACGTTGGCAAGCAGATACAAGCGTTCCGAGTGAATATAGTCCTCTTTGCCTGGATGGCAGAGGGGATTTTTCAATATGGGCATGTGGTTCATGGATGGAAACCGGGTATAGTGGAGCATGAAATGATGACAGGAGGACTGGAATGTGGCTGTAACTGATATTGAATTCGAGTACATTCAGACGAATGGCATCCAGCTTCACGTGGCTGTTTCAGGGCCCGAGGATGGGGAACTGGTGGTTCTGCTCCATGGTTTTCCGGAATTCTGGTTCAGTTGGAGGAAACAGATCCGTGTGCTGGCTGGGGCAGGCTACAGGGTCGTGGCACCCGATCAGCGGGGATACAATAAGAGTGATAAGCCGGAAGGCAAAAATGCCTATAGTATCAATAAGCTTGAGCAGGATATTGCCGGACTGATCGAGTACTATGGATATGACAATGCAGCAGTCATCGGTCATGACTGGGGTGGGGGCGTGGCCTGGCAGCTTGCCGGCACACATCCTGAGAAGGTGAACCGTCTCGTCGTCCTCAATATGCCGCATCCCGCTGCGTTTCCTAAAGTGCTTGCCAAAACGCCCTCGCAGGGGCTGAGAAGCTCGTACATGCTGTTCTTCCAGATTCCCATGCTGCCCGAAAAGATCATGAGCAGTAAAGATTACGCGTATATGGCACAGGCACTCGTCCAGACGAGCCGGAAGGGTACATTCACAGAAGATGACCTCGATGCCTACAGGATTGCATGGGCAAGGCCTCGGGCGTTGACGAGCATGCTGAACTGGTATCGTGCCCTTCCAGCAAACATGAAGCACATCCCGAAACATACGATTGAAATGCCTGTAAAGATCATCTGGGGCACGGGCGACCAGTTTCTGTCGAAAAAGCTCGCAGAAGAAAGTCTGAAGTATGCAAGCAGCAGTTCGGTGGAATGGGTGGAGGAAGGAACCCACTGGGTCCATCAGGAACAGCCGGAATATGTGAATGAACAGATTCTGCAGTTTCTCGATTCCTAGAACAGCCGCTGCAGAAATATGATGTATGCCCCTTCTCATGCGAGGAGGGGTTTCTATGGCCATTATTTTAAGTGTATAATTACATTGAACAAAATGATGATCAGGAGATGATGGAATGAATCGTATCAATCTTGTTACTCTCGGCGTCAGGGATATTTCAGCTTCACTCGATTTTTACCGGAATATCGGATTCAAAGCTCATATCGTTGGAGACGAGGTACATCCGACTGTTGTCTTTTTCAGTAATGAAGGGTCGAAGCTGTCACTTTTCCCGATTCACGAGCTGGCTGCAGACATCAATAGGGACAATCCGCCGGAAGTTTCGAAAGGCGGGTTCAATGGTGTGACGCTCGCCTACAACGGGAAGTCAGAAGCGGAAGTGGACGACATTATGGATAGGGTGGTCCAGCATGGAGCGACAGTGGTAAAAACACCACAGCCTTTATCATGGGGCGGTTATGGCGGTTACTTCACTGATATCGATGGCTACTACTGGGAAGTGGCCTATGGAGCCGAATGGGAGTTCGATGCATCCAACATGCTGGTGCTTGATTGAGAAGGGTTTCCTCTCATATGGTTCTTTTCTATAAATTAATGTGAAAAAAATAACAATATAGTATTGTAATTGTGATGATTTTCACATATAATAAACCTATAGAAAAGAACGGAACATAAGAGAGGAGAAGAAAATTATGATGAGTTGGTTGAAAGCACACAAGGCGAGTGAGTTGGTACTATTGGTTCTGAGAGTCTACTTGGGCTTCGGATGGTTTACGAGTGGTCTTGGTAAAGTGACAGGTGGCTTTGATGCATCCGGATTCCTGCAAAATGCGGTACAGAATCCAGTTCTCGGTCCTGATGGCAATGCGGTCTATCCATGGTATACATTTCTAGTGGAAAATGTTTTTCTACCGATGAGCCCCGTAATCAATGTCATGGTACCTTGGGGCGAAGTGCTTGTCGGTCTCGGACTTCTGCTTGGTGGTTTCACAGCCTATGCTGCATTCTTCGGACTGATGATGAACTTTGCATTCCTGTTTGCCGGCACAGTATCAGTGAATCCGCTCTACATCATCATCGGCATGATCATCCTGGTATCCGGACACAAAGCAGGCAGCTTCGGACTGGACCGGTTCCTGCATCGTGAAAATAAAGGCGGCCATCGTCACTTCAGGCTCCCGGGTCACAGACGTGAAGTGACAGAATAGATTGATTAGAAGAGACCTGCAATCATGACGATTGCAGGTCTCTTCTTAATTTTGGTTTGAGTAATCCACTTTGTGCAGGGTATGATGAACTATAGAATTTCATGAATAGGAGCGTTGCAATGAAGTATATACTGAAAATAAAAGACAGCATATGGGTGACACCGGTATTCTATTGTCTGCTGGCAGTCATTCTTGCCCTGATTGCTGTCTATACTGATATAAATGTGCTTCCGAGGCTCGATTTCGAATTGCCGTTCTTCCTGGCGACTGAAGTGGATCTGGCCAAGGAGATACTCGGCTCGATTTCAGGCGCACTTCTGACCATGACGACCATCACTTTTTCCACGATCATGGTCGTTCTGACAACATACTCATCACAGTTCTCTCCTCGCGTCCTGACCAACTTTGTGAATGATAGAAGAACGATGCGCGTGCTTGGCGTGTTCATGGGCGGCTTTCTGTATTCCATCCTTTCCCTGGCTTTCATGCAGCAGGCCACTTTTGAAGGAGAAGTCATTTCAGCAATCGTTGCCGTACTGCTTGCTGTACTCTGCCTGTTCTTCTTTGCTTATTTCATCCATTTCGTTGCTTCCAGCATACAGGTCAGCAACCTGATTGATTCACTGGTGGATGACGTCAAAGATGAAATTGATCGGGAAGGGGAGCGGCTGGATCAGGCGCATGTATCGGTCACCAGCCTCAAGCCGGAGATGGTGGAGCAGTATGATGAGACAACTGTACTCAGTTCCGAGAGCTTTGGTTTCATCCAGTTCATCGATCACGATGACCTGTTCCAATGGGCGAAGAAGAATGATGCAGTCATCCGTGTCACCCCGCTGATTGGTGAATTTGTAACGACATCCACCGAGATTCTGACCATCAGTCATGGGAAAGATGTAGAAGTCCCTGATAGCCTGATCAGCAATGTCACAATCGGCAGGGAGCAGAATGTCTATCAGGATGTGGATTATGGACTCCATAAAATAGTGGATGTGGCCCTTCGGGCACTTTCCCCAGGAATCAATGACCCGAATACAGCAGTCCAGTGCATCCACTACTTGACCGAAGCGCTGATAAAGAGCTTCAAGCATACCGGGACGTATGTCATCTACCATGATGACCGCTACCTTGGACGCCTGATCACAAGAAGGAGCAGTGTGGAGGAAAAGCTGTATAATGTACTTTCGCAGATCAGCTTCTATGGCAGGGAGGATGTTGTCGTTCTGGAAACACTGCTCGAATCGATGCAGAATATCGCTTTGAACAGTTCAGAAGATGTCAAACAGGAGATCAGACCATTCAGCCGTTATATATACGATCGCTTCGATGAAGCAGTACTACATGAAGTTGACCATAAATTCATCAATTCCAGGAAAATGGCACTGGATGAAGCGTTGAATGAAGCACGTTAGGCAAGCCGTCCCTTCAGCTGATACCCGTTTTGTTTGTTTATACAAAATAACGACGGGAACAGCTTTGTATTGATCGATTTACAGGAGGTAGTGCCATGGGAATCTGGTTCAGTCTGATATTTGCGATAGGTTTTGTAATCATTCATCTGCTTTCAAAGCAGATGAAGTTTCTGAGAGTGGACCCTCGCAGCAAGTTTCTTTCGATTGCCGGGGGCATATCCGTTGCATATGTCTTCATGCACCTTCTGCCTGAACTTGGAGAGTACCAGCAGGAATTCGAAGGGGCAATTGAAGGGCTCGAGTTTCTTGAAAGCCACATCTATATCATTGCGCTGCTCGGGCTTGTCATCTTTTATGGATTGGAGCAGCTTGCGAAGAAGTCCAGGAAGCGGGGTGCAGAAAAGGGGACAGACAAGGCCTCATCCGGTGTCTTCTGGCTTCACATCTCTTCTTTCGCACTATATAACGCCATCATCGGCTACCTGCTGCTCAGAGGAGAATACCAGTCCGAGTGGGGCATGCTGCTTTATTTCTTTGCCATGGGCATCCACTTCATCACAAATGATAAGGCGCTGAGATCAGCGCACAAGGATGACTATGATCGATATGGCCGCTGGCTGCTTGCGGTGGCCATCACCATCGGCTGGTTCGTCGGTGTATTCACGGAGCTGAATATACTTGTCATCTCAGTGCTCACTGCCTTTCTGGCAGGCGGCGTCATCCTCAACGTCATGAAGGAAGAATTGCCGGAAGAGAGGGAAAGCAGCTTTCCTGCCTTTTTCTCAGGCATGCTCGGCTATACTGTACTGCTGCTGTTTCTGTAACAAGGAATCAGATGGCATAAAAAGCAAAACACCCGTAGGCCAAGGTTAAACTTGAGCTTACGGGTGTTTTCAGTTTGAGTGACTCTATTGTCTCCAGCTGTCGTATTCCTTCTTGGAACAGAGCGCCTGGTGGTTGTTGCCGAAATCTCTCAGAATCACTTCTTCACCTTCGGCGTAATTATGCTGGTCAGCATCATAACCGACTCTTCTGCGGTTCTTTTCAGTATGAGGGTCAGGTTGCGGTACTGCAGAAAGCAGTGATTTCGTGTAGGGATGTATCGGGTTTTCATATACATCTGCGGCATCACCAATTTCCAAAAGCTGCCCCATGTACATGACTGCTATGCGATCAGAGATGTATTTTACCATGGAAAGGTCATGTGCAATGAAGAGATACGCGAGTCCACGCTCTTCCTGTATCTCCTTCATCATGTTGACGACCTGGGCCTGGATGGAAACATCAAGTGCAGAAATCGGTTCATCGGCGATAATCAGTTTCGGATCGAAGCTGAGGGCGCGTGCGATACCGATCCTCTGGCGCTGGCCCCCGGAGAACTCGTGGGGATAGCGGTTGGCATGTTCACGGTTCAGTCCGACGGACTCGAGCAGTTCGTTTATCTTCCGGCGTCTTTCCTTCTTGTCCTTGTGAAGACCATGAATGTCATATCCTTCAGATAGAATCTCGAAGACGGTCATCCTTGGATTGAGTGACGCGTATGGATCTTGGAAAATCATCTGAAGGTTCTGGTTGAATGTTTTCTGCTCTTTTCGGGACAGCTGATCGGTATGCTTGCCATCAAAGATGACTTCGCCACCGGTTTTTTCATACAGCTTGATGATTGTGCGGCCGGTAGTGGACTTGCCACAACCGGATTCTCCAACAAGCCCCAGTGTCTCACCGGGCATGACGTGGAAAGAAATATCATTTACAGCTTTGAGCGGGTTATTCTTAGGCCCGAAGTGCTTTGCAAGATTTTTTACTTCCAGGATAGCTTCCGTCATTCTTTCACTCCTCCTGAGTACTGCATGTATCTGTTTTTGATTATATCAGGAATCTCTGTTTCAGGTGCATCAGGGTGCAGCCTCCAAGTTTTGGCGAAATGGTGATCATTCACTTTGAACATTGGAGGATTCTGTTCATAATCAATCTTCATCGCATGCGGATTGCGCGGCGCAAATGCGTCGCCTTTTGGCGGATCCGTCAAATCCGGCGGTGACCCTTCGATCGTACGTAGCTTCTGGCCCTTTTCTTCATTAAGGTCAGGCATCGATCCCAGCAGTCCCCACGTATACGGGTGCTGCGGGTTATAGAATATATCATCTACTGTACCGATCTCCACGATTTCACCTGCATACATGACTGCCACACGGTCTGCCACGTTGGCGACCACACCGAGGTCATGAGTGATGAAAATGATGGAAGTCTGCGAGTTTTTCTGGATATCTTTCATAACGTCAAGAATCTGTGCCTGTATGGTTACATCAAGTGCTGTGGTCGGTTCATCTGCAATGAGCAGCTTGGGATCGGCAGCCAGTGCGATGGCGATGACGACACGCTGGCGCATACCACCTGAGAATTCGTGTGGGTACTGGTTCAGTCTTTTCTCAGGCATTGGGATACCGACCATCTGCATCAGTTCAAGTGCACGTTTTTTGGCATCGCTTCTTGAGATTTTCTGATGCTTGAGCATTACTTCTGTAATCTGTCTGCCGACTTTCATCGTCGGGTTCAGTGAAGTCATCGGATCCTGGAAAATCATACTGATATCGTTGCCGCGTATTTTTTCCATCTGCTTTTCGGACTGTTTCAGCAGGTTTTTGCCATCAAACAGGATTTCTCCACCGGAATAGATGGCAGGCGGCTGCGGGAGCAATTTCATGATTGCCTGGTTGGTCACACTCTTGCCGGAACCTGATTCACCGACAATGGCAAGTGTTTCCCCCTTGAAGACATCATAGCTGACGCCTCGGACGGCATTTACAGTACCTGCATAAGTAGAGAAATCTATCTGCAGATCTTTTATTTGTAGAACTGGTTCATTCATCTATATCACTTCCTTAACTTAGGATCGAGAGCGTCTCTTAATCCGTCACCAATTGCATTGAATGCAAAGATTGTCAAACTGATGAGCAATGCCGGGAAAAATAGTCTCCAAGGCGCGTTGGTCAAGGCGGGATAGCCGTCATTTGCCATGGTACCCCAACTTGCCAGTGGCGCAGGTACACCAAGTCCCAGGTAGCTGAGGAATGCTTCTGTGAAAATCGCATTCGGTATTGTCAGTGTCATTGTGACAAGAATGGCACCGAGTGCATTCGGAAGCAGGTGTTTTCTGATCAGGTGCATGTTCTTGGCACCAAGTGTTCTGGCAGCAAGTACATATTCCTGGTTTTTGAGTTTGAGTATTTCAGATCGTGTGATACGTGCCATGTTCACCCAGCCTGTAAGTGACAGGGCGATGATCATCGGGATCAGTCCCGGCTGCATGACAACAAGCAGGATGATTACGACAAGCAGGTAGGGGATGGCAGTCAGAATATCTGCGATACGCATCATGATCTCATCTGTACGTCCACCTCTAAGTCCTGCGATGGATCCCCAGGCAACTCCGATGATCAAGTCGATGATGGCAGCGGCGAAACCGATGAAGATCGAGATCCTCGCCCCGACCCATACACGCGTGAAAACATCACGGCCAAGGTCGTCCGTACCGAACCAGTAGGTACCATTCGGACTCGTATTGTAGTCGCCATTCTGCTGTCTATATGTGAATTCCGAAATCATTGGACCGAAAATTGCGCCCAGAATGATGATGAACAATGTAATGAATCCAACAAGAGCAAGCTTGTTTCTAATAAATCTTCGAGCCACTTCACCCCAGAAGGAAATGGATTTTTTGGCAAGCGTTTCCGCTTCCTCAGTCCGTGATCCAACAATTTCAAAATCGGAAGAATTGAGTTTTGGAATATCTTTATTTGCCACTTGATTTTCCTCCTCTCAACTTGATGCGTGGATCAATGAAGCTATAAAGAATATCTACAATCAATACAGCAAGCAGCAGTATGATCGAGTAGAATACGGTAGTTCCCATGATTACTGTGTAGTCCCGGTTGGTGATGCTGGTTACGAAATATTTACCCATACCAGGAATCGCAAAAATTTCTTCTATGACGAAACTGCCGGTGATGATTCCTGCTGTGAGTGGTGCCAGATATGTGACAACAGGGAGCAGTGCATTTCTCAAGGCATGCTTAAAGGTAACGACCCATTTTGATATACCTTTGGCTTTAGCCATTTTTACATACTCGCTGTTTGTCTCTTCAAGCATGCTTGAGCGTGTTAGTTTCGCAATGAATGCCATTGGCGTGGATGCGAGTGCCACCGCCGGCAATATACTGTAGATGAAGCCATTCCATCCGGCTATAGGGAACCATCCAACCTGGAGTGCAAGGTAATACTGCAGAACCGATGCCATGACAAAGGATGGTACGGATATGCCTATGACGGCGACGATGCTCATCGCATAATCCGGCCATTTGTTATGGAAGAGGGCGGCAATCGTACCGATCAGTACGCCCATTCCGACGGCGATGAACATTGCTTCCAGACCAAGTGTCATGGAGATCGGGAAGCCTTCTGCAATCATTTCATTCGTTTCACGATATCTATACTTCATGGACGTTCCGAAGTCACCCTGCACAGTATTCAGAAGGTATTCTCCATACTGTACATACCAGGGATTATCCAGTCCATATTTTTCATTCAGACTTTCCTGGATGGCCGGGGGTACTGCTCTTTCAGACGCAAAAGGATTACCTGGAGCCAGGCGCATCAGGAAAAATGTTGCGGTGATGATTATAAATAAAGCGATGATGATATATATCAGGCGCTGACCTATATATTTGATCATCTGTAACGCTCCCTTCTCAAAAGTGACAGGTGAGTATGTAAGCATACTCACCTGTCAGTATATTTCTTATTCTTGAATATCTACGTATTTCAATTGAACGTTTCCAAGTGGATCGGCATTCATATTCTCAACTTTGTCTTCGTGTACTGAGAGATTCGTGTAGAAGTAGATCGGTGCAAATGGATATTCACTCATCAAAATCTCTTCAGCTTCTTGCATCATTTCAGTGCGTGCTGCTTCGTCTGTTTCCTGAGCAGCATCATTCAGCAGCTGGGTATACTCTTCGTTTGTCCAGCCAGTGTCGTTGTTACCGCCATCTGTTTTGAAGATTTCAAGGAAGTTGATCGGATCATTGAAGTCTCCGAGCCAGCCGTAACGTCCAACCTGGAATTCGCCTGAATCAAGCGTCTCGAGGTATACCTGCCATTCTGCGTTATCCAATGTAACATTGATTCCAAGGTTCTCAGCCCAGCCTTGCTGGATGAACTGTGCAATCGCTGCGTGTGCTTCATCAGTGTTGTAGGATAGTGCAACTGTAAGTTCTGATGGGTCGCTCATGCCAAGCTCTTCAAGTCCTGCATCGAGTGCCGCTTGCGCTTCTTCGATGTTGTTGGATTCAAAGTAGTTTCCTGGCTCTTCAAAACCTTCCATAGTCAGAGGAACAAGGCCGGTTGCCGGAACCTGCTCTCCTTTAGTGACGTTTTCGATGAGCCCTTCGCGGTCGATTGCGAGTGTCAGAGCTTTACGGATGTTTACATTCTGCATTACTTCATCCTGGGTATTGAATACATACATGTAAGTACCGGCCTGGTCACTGACATTCAGTGTACCTTCTTCCTTGAATTGCTCAAGAGCATTCAGGTCAATTGTATTGAATGGTGAACCGAGGTAGTCAAGTTCGCCGGCCTGATACATGTTGAGTGCTGTCGCTGCACTTTCAACCATGTCGATGTTGACTGTTTCGAGTGCTACATTTTCAGCATCCCAGTAGTTGTCGTTCTTCGTCAGGACGATTTCATCAGAGCTTGTGAAACTTTCAAGTGTGAAAGGCCCGTTTCCGATGTAGTCCTCACCGGCTGGATCTGTATGCCAATCCGGATTTTCCTCTACTACCTGGGAGTTGACCGGATAGTATGTGTAGAACGCTGTCAGTTCGTCAAAGTAAGGCGTCGGGTTTACAAGGTTGACTTCAAGTGTCTTATCGTCAATCGCTGTAACTGCTACATCATCTACTGAGCCTTCGCCTGTGTTATAAGCTTCAGCACCTTCTATGTAGTAGAGTTGGTAAGCGTAGTCTGAAGCATTTTCAGGGTCAAGTGCCCATTTCCAAGCATATTCGAAGTCTTGTGCAGTGACAGGGTCACCGTTTGACCATTGTGCATCTCTTAGGGTGTACGTATAAGTGAGGCCATCTTCACTTACGTCGATGTTTTCTGCCATCGCCGGTTCCGGATTGCCTTCAGGGTCGAGACGTGTCAGACCTTCGAAGACGCTGGCCATGATTGCACCTGATGTTGTATCAGTTGCCAGTGCCGGGTGGAAGGATGGTGGATCTGAAGCGATCGAGAGGTTGATGGATTTTCCACCGGATTCTCCTTCGCCTGAAGCACTCTCTTCACTAGTGTCTCCGCCGCTGTCTCCGCCGAAATTACAGGCTGCAAGAACGAGTGTTAGAGTTAGGAAAAGCAGTAAAGCTTTGAAATTTTTCATACAATTCACTCCTTTTTTACTATTCGTATTATACTGCATATTACAATGAGATTACAAGAATGTAAATGTGTAATATGAAACCTTAATTTCCAATTTCCTCTATTATTATACTCCTTCCTGATTCTTATTTGAAAGCGCTTACTTGATATGCATTATCAATGTATAAACCCGAAATGTCAAATGTATGAAGTATTTCTAAAGATGCAGCAGACATTCAATCCATCCAGTCACCTGATTTCATCAGACTACGTCGGTGATTAGCGGGTATAGAGATGTATCATACGAGAGAAGGGGTTAGATAATGAAGATTCTACTTACCGGTGCCTCCGGCTATATCGGCGGAAATCTGCTTGAAAGTCTGAAGGAGGACTATGAAATCATTGCTGTTTCAAGACATACGGATAATAAGGAAGATGAGGAGAATGTGACCTGGAAGGAAGCGGATCTGTATTCGCAGATCGACATCGAGAACGTGATGGATGATATCGATATCGCCATCTATCTTGTGCATTCCATGCAGCCTTCGTCCAAATTATCTCAGGCGAAATTTGAGGATATGGATGCGATACTGGCCGACAATTTTGCATGGGCAGCAAAGCAGAAAGGTGTGAAGCGGATCATCTACTTGAGCGGCATCATACCGGATGACGACAATCTGTCGACGCATCTGAGCAGTCGTCTTGAGTGCGAAAGGATTCTCGGGTCATACGGCATTCCTGTAACGACGTTACGGGCGGGACTGATTGTTGGCCCTAAAGGCTCCTCCTTCCCAATTCTGCACAATCTGGTGAAGCGCCTGCCCGGCATGCTGCTGCCAGCATGGGCTTACAACCGGACGCATCCGGTTGCACTTAAGGATGTCATCACCGGACTGACGAGAGTGGTAAAGAGGGAACCGGAAAATAATGAATCGATCGATATTGGTGGTCCGGATGAAAAGTCCTACAAGGAATTGTTTGTGGAGACTGCTGAAGTCATGGACAAGAAGCTGCCGATGGTGGATCTTCCGATCATTCCCATTTTCCTGTCAAAGCTCTGGGTGCGCCTCATTGTCCAGAAGCCGAAAGAAATGGTCTATCCTCTGCTTGAAAGTCTCACACACAATATGGTGATGCGTCAGGAAAATTACGAAGAGGGAATATCCAATGCACCGACCACATTCAAGGAAAGTGTCCGTATTGCGCTCGATAGTGAAATGGACAGCAGTTCAAAGTCCGGCATCGAGATTGTACAGAAGGAAGATGTGGAGAAGAATGATGTGAAGTCGGTCCAGCGCATCCGCATACCGAAGCAGTGGTCGATTGATGATACGGCCGACTACTACGTCAACTGGTTGTCACGGGTCGGCGGCAAGTTCATCAGTACGAAAGTGGAAGCGGATCAGACATCGATTGCATTACCATTTTTCAAGTCGCCGATTCTGATTCTCGACAGGTCCAAGGAACGTTCCTATGAGAATCGCATACTGTACTATATCAAGGGCGGCAAGTTTTCACAGGAAAGAGAAGGGGGGCGTGCCCGACTTGAGTTCCGAAGAATTCTCGATACGGACGAGGTGCTTATCGCCATCCATGAATATGAACCGACGCTGCCATGGTTTGTATATACACTGACGCAGGCTAAAATCCACCTGATTGTCATGAAGGCCTTCGGCTTCGAAACGCGGCTGCTCGCAAATATGCTGGATTCGAGATATGCGAAATATGTAACCAACCCGAATCAGTCCTGAAACCTTGAAGAACAGATGAAAGCGAGACCTTTGCTATGCGGGTCTCGCTTTTCGTGATTTTTGGGCAGTCGATTTGTACCATTGGTGGCAGAGAAGAATGATGATCATCAGGTCGATGATATCTCCACCATAATACATCAGCATCGCGCCCGCCTCCCCTTCAGTTTCTGGAATGCCTTCCGGCGGGGATGCATAGATCAGCTTGGAAAGCACCTTATGGAAGCCGAGTGCTAGAATGAGAACGATACCCCGGTGCAGGAAGCTGTAACGGTGTGTCGTTATATCGATATATAGTATGGAGATTGTGAACAGGTAGCCCGCGAGGAAGACGTGCAGATGTACAAGCGCATAAAGCCAGGAGGACATGTGCATGAGCGTAAACAGTTCTGTCATGTAGATCAGGTACAGGCCGCCGATATTCAAAGTTGCTGCAACGATGGGGCGGGTGAGTAATGTGACGTATCTGCTGTTCAGCAGACGGCTGACGCGTTTTGCCGACTGGTTGGGCAGCGTGCGCATAAGGAGAGTCATCGGGCGACTGAAAACAATGAGCAGCGGTGCAAGCATGCCGAGCAGGAGATGCCCAGCCATATGTGCATTGAAGTCATAATGGGAACGCTCTGCCAAAGGTCCGATGAGCGCCGAGGCAGCGAGTATGATGCCGAGAAACCACCATATATACCGGGAAGCTTTCCATTTTGAATGCTTTCCATTCGAAATGAACATCGCCAGTGGATAAAGGAATAGGGCCGTTGCTGCAATGATGGCGACCACCACTTCGAGTGCAGCAAAACCTGTATGATTCATATGTGTATGCATCATATCATCCCGCCTGTCGCTGCTTTCTTGTCCGGATCATCAGAACGATGCCGATGACGAGCAGCACAGCCCCGGCGATGTTCCAGCCGAGGTCGTACGGGAGGACCTCCACCCCATAGCGTACCTGATGGACCTGCAGCAGTTTATGGTTTACAAGACCATCGAACAGCTGGAAACCTCCGAGACCGATAAAGAAAGATGCAGTCCATGTCGCCATAAGTCTATTGTGCTTGCGGTTCAGGTCTGCGAACATGAACAGTCCCAGCACAACAGCGAATAGGGCGAACGCATTCAGCAGACCGTCGGACAGAATGCCTATGAATGGAGTGGAACGGTCATAGAAGTGGTGCCACTGCAGCAGCTGGTGGAAGATGATTTCATCGACCAGTGCCATCAGACCGATTCCGAACAGTACACCTGATACGACGTTTCCCTTTATGTTTGGTACTTGTTTTTCAGACATTTCATCCGCTCCTTTCAGTTCCTATTTCCATACCCCTGTTTGAGTAGTGATAAAAAAAATTGTCATTTCTTTTTTAACGCTCGGCCTGGAGGCATGGACTTTACGTATGAGCAGTTGCATGCAGAAACGTAATATCAGTGTGTTATTCTTGGAGAAAAAGGATGAGTCGATGGTCGACAGAATCATATTGGATGATACAGAAATCAAACTGAAGGACTATGAAGCGCACGAGAAGGACAGCAGGCGTGAAGTGGCCTTCATTTTCGACGTGACAACGGAAGACTATCATGATGTTGCAGTACTGCTCTATAGAGGGACATTCGATGTCAGCATACCGGAAGAACATCTTGAATTCAGAGGAACAATCATCAACTATTCCACGTCGTTGGATAATCTCTATGAGGAAAACCAGACAGGTGAATTCAGAGTGACGCTTCAAGAAATTGAAGCTTAAGGAGGTGGAGATATGAAATTGAGTATCCTGGATCAGGCGCCGGTTGCAGAGGGACAGACACCGAAGGAAGCACTCGAGGCTTCCATGAAGCTTGCACAGACTGGTGATGCATACGGCTATACACGCTTCTGGGCAGCCGAGCATCATGCATGGTCGAGCCTGGCTTCAAGTTCACCGGAAGTGTTCCTCGGCTATATCGGTGCCCATACCAGCCGGATAAGGATCGGTTCCGGCGCGGTACTTCTGCCCTACTACAAGCCGTACAAGGTGGCAGAGAACTTCAACATGCTGGCCACGCTGTTCGGGGATCGGGTGGACATCGGTATCGGAAGGGCGCCTGGGGGTTCTGCGGAAGCATCTGAAGCACTCTCTGATGGCTTCCTGCAGCAGGTCTTCAGGATGCCGGAGCTGGTTGATGAGCTGGTCGGCTACGTCGAGAATACGGATGCCCGTGTGGCGGCCCATCCGCTTCCGCTCTACAGCCCCGAAATATGGATGCTTGGCACAAGCAGAAAAAGTGCGGCATTTGCAGCGGAAAAGGGTCTGTTGTACTGCTTCGGCCAGTTCATGAGTGATGAAGATGGGGCTGAGATTCTGGACGCATACCGTGAGCAGTATATACCGCGTCAAGACTCCCGTCCGTATACCATCATGGGTGTATCGGTAGTATGTGCCAGGACGACCGAAGCGGCCCATGATATAGCATTGAGTTGGCTGATCTGGCAAGTGCAGCAGTCCCATGGCGGTGACGGTGCCATACCGTCCATTGAAGCAGCCAAAGCCTACGAATTGACAGCTGAAGATAAAAAAAAGCTTCAAAGCATGAAGGAGAAGATGATCATCGGCAATCCAGAGGAAGTGGCAGATGCACTCCGAGCAATCCAGAACCGTACGGATACCGATGAATTCATGATCATCACCATCACTTTTTCTCCGGAAGACAAGCGGAAGTCCTACCAGTATATTGCACAGGCGCTGAACGAATAGCCATCCGGCTCCACGGATGGCTATTCTCTATTCATAATGAATGGTTTCAAGCTGTGAAAGCTGATCGAATCCGACATTTCCGCCCGAGATGACAAAGCACACTTTTTCATCTGCAGCCGGTACATGGCTGCCATCAAGAAATGCTGCCAGACCAATGGCACCGGAAGGCTCTGCAAGGATTTTCGCTTCCATAAGCAGCAGTTTCATCGCCTTCAGTATCGAATCTTCGTCAGCTTTCAGCATGCCGTCTGCATACCTTTCTATGACTGGGAAATTATGCACCCCGGGCTGATCTGTAACCAGAGCGTCTGCAATGGTGGTTCTGCTCTCTATCTTCACGCGCTTCTTCCGAGCGAGGCTTTCGCTGTATCTCGCCATCATGCCGGGCTCTGCGCCATAAATGCCTATGCCGGGGTGAGTGGGTTTGATGGCGGAGAGCATGCCCCCAAGCAGGCCGCCTCCGCTCGTAGGTACAATGATGGTATCAAGTGTCGGCTGCTGAACTATGATCTCCAGTCCAGCGGTGCCCTGTCCCATGATGATCTCCACGTCATCATACGGGTGGAAAAGTGTATAGGCATGTCTTTCTGCCAAACGTGCACTCATGGCGAATCGTTCTGCCACATCACACTTGATGACCGTTGCACCAAGCTCCTCGATGGCGGCCACTTTGAACGGGGCGGCAGTGTCCGGCACTACCACTGTAGCATCGATGCCGAGAGCTTTTGCCGCATGGGCGACAGCTTTACCATGGTTGCCTGAAGAGGCGGTGATGATGCCTCGCTCTTTCTCCTCGTTGGACAAACCGAGCATCTTATGGATGGCGCCGCGATATTTGAATGACTGTGTCACCTGCATATTTTCAAGTTTAAGGTAGACTTCGCATCCAAGAAATCCATCCAGGGCAGGCGCTCTCACCAGTGGTGTCATACTGATATAAGGTGCAATTTTCATGCGTGCTTCTTTAATTGCTTCATGCGTAACTGTCATCTTTCACCCTCCTTTTCACTCTCCATTATACAATTGTAATGAAAACACACAATTTTATAAAAATAAGGGCGATTCATTTGCTGTATTGGACTTTGGACATTTATGATGAATGAAAGACTGAAGGAGGAATGGAAATGAAAGCAGTGTTTCATGAAAAGGAGAAGGGCATGGCCGGACTGAAGTACGGTGATGTGGGTATACCTGAGCCCGGTCAAGGCGAAGTGAGGATCAAGTTGAAGTCGGCGGGACTGAATCATAGGGACCTTATGATACCGAATCGTCATCAGCCGGAGGACCCGGCGCTCGTTCTTGGATCTGATGGTGCTGGAGTCGTGGACGCAGTGGGATCAGGGGTTGAAAAAGTGAAAACAGGGGACGCCGTCATCGTCAACCCGGCGCTGGGCTGGCATGAAAACAGCGATGCACCGCCAGAAGGTTTTGAAATACTGGGGTTGCCGGATCACGGTACTTTTGCTGAATACATCGTTGTACCTGAAGAAAATGCTGTGCCGAAGCCTGAGTATCTGACATGGGAGGAGGCAGGTGCATATGCCCTGTCGGCCATGACGGCCTATCGCGCACTCTTCACCCGTGGCGGTGTCAAAGAAGGGACACGCGTTCTGATTCCGGGGGGTACAGGCGGTGCAGGCATCTATCTGATCCAGTTCGCAAAAGCGGTCGGGGCAACAGTCTATATCACTTCCCGCTCAGAGAAGAAAAGGCGGAAAGCACTCGATATTGGTGCAGATTTCGCGATTGACAGCGAAGCGGACTGGGATGAAGCACTAGATGGCAAAAAGATGGATGTGGTCATCGAAAGTGTCGGGGCAATGACTTTCAGCAAGGCACTCGATCAGCTTCGAAAAGGAGGTACGCTTGTGGCATTTGGTGCGTCCACTGGAGATACCGTGGATTTCAATCTGAGAAAATTCTTCTATGGGCAGTTCAACCTGCTCGGTTCGACGATGGCGAGTACAGAGGAGCTGCATGAGATGCTCGATTTCTCAGAAAAGCACCAGATCAGGCCCCTCATTGATCAGAGCTATCCACTGTCCGACTACAAAGCAGCCTTCGACTACCTGGAAAGTGCAGATATGATGGGCAAGATTGCATTTACAGTGGATGCATGATGCAGATGTTGAATAAAATATTTCATTTCTATGGTGCTGGCATGACAGACCTGATAAATTTAAGTGGACTATATTATCAGGAAGAGGGATATGGATGACTGAAAATAGGAAGAACCGATTATTTGAAATACTTGCAACGTCAACAAAGCTCGGTCTGACATCGTTTGGCGGGCCGGTGGCACACCTTGCCTATTTCAAGGACGAGTATGTCGACAGAAGAAAATGGCTCGATGACAGGACATATGCAGAAATCATTGCACTATGCCAGTTTCTGCCTGGTCCCGCAAGCAGTCAGGTCGGCATTTCCATAGGGATACTGAGGGGCGGCATGATTGGTGGCATGCTTTCGTGGCTCGGCTTCACTCTGCCTTCCGTTCTCGTATTGATCCTTTTTGCTCTGATGTATCAGACGTTCGACCTGGAAGGTGCACTTTTCATACAGAGTCTTAAAGTAGTTGCAGTTGCAGTTGTCCTGCATGCATTGATCGGCATGGGGAGGAAACTGACTCCTGATCGCCCGAGAATCGCGATGGCACTCGTTGCTGCAGCTATCATGCTGCTCTATCCATCCGCATGGGTGCAGATCCTTGTCATCATTACCGGCGGAGCGATCGGCTATATGCGGTTCCGCCAGCAGGCTGAATCCAATATCACTCCTTTCAAGATCGGCATTTCAAGGAATACGGGTATTGCCGCTTTAGCCCTGCTTTCATCGTTGCTGATCATACTGCCTGTACTGAACCGGCTCATTGACCATGCCCTGTTGAATATTTTCGATATTTTCTTCAGGGTAGGTGCGCTTGTATTCGGAGGCGGGCACGTCGTCCTGCCGATGATTGAAAGGGAAGTTGTACCTTCCGGGCTGGTCGGTGCGGATGAATTTCTTGCAGGATATGGTATGGCCCAGGCAGTGCCTGGACCGCTATTCACCTTCTCCAGCTATCTTGGTACGGTCATGTCCGGCATACCGGGCGGCATTGTGGCTACAATTGCCGTCTTCCTGCCATCTTTTCTGCTGATCGCAGGGGCGCTGCCATTTCTTGATGCATTAAGAAGATATGATGCCTTCCAAGGTATTCTGATGGGAGTGAATGCAGTCGTCGTCGGCATTCTGCTGGCCGCCTTCTACGATCCCGTCTTTACAAGCGCCATATTGGAACCCGTCGATTTTGTACTCGCTCTGATATTGTTCTTCCTGCTCTTTGTGTGGAAAATTCCTGCCTGGATGGTGGTCCTGATCGGTGTAGCCGGCGGCTACATGCTGCATATGCCATGGTTTCTGTGATAAGCCGGTCTTTACCTCCTGGAGATTGTCTTATGGCCGGATAGGGTATTGTCCTATAGCGACATTTTACCCGGTCATGAACGGAGATGAATGAAATGCCGGAATTTAAAAATGACAAAACCGCCTATGAAGTGGATGTCGGCAAGTTTGAAATTTTTTTCAGGAAACGCTATAAGCTGCTGTCCATCCTCAATGACCTGTCACTCGGCATCTGGTTCACTGTCGGGAGCATCCTGTTCTTCTGGACAGCCACCCAGACCTTCGGCACGGTCTTGTTTGTCATCGGCAGCCTGCAGCTTCTTGGTCGTCCCATTCTAAAGCTGATTCACGGCTTCTTTATGAGAAAGGCATCGAAAAGACCGGATGGAGATGAGGAGAATCATTCACAGCAGCATCAACCACCGGATCAGACAGACGGGAGGTGATCGGATGTATAAGAATATACTTCTTGCCATCGACGGCTCCGAGAACAGTCGAAGAGCCGGATATGAGGCAGCAAGACTTGCACTTGACGACACGGTCAATGTAACCATCCTGCATGTCATGGATCCGGATGATACACAGAAGGATGTCGTCCGATCGACGACAGAACGGCATCTGAACAAGCAGAAAAAAGATACATTATCATCAATCATCCGATTTTTCGATGAGCAGACAGTCGATCATGAATATGTGGTACGACGCGGCCTTCCTGCAAGAAAAATCATCGAAGAGGCGAATACGGGAAAGTATGATGTCCTGGTCATCGGCAGCAGAGGTTTGAACATATTTCAGGAAATGGTCCTTGGCAGCGTCAGTCATAAGGTGGCCAAGCGTGCCACAATCCCTGTAATGATCGTCAAATAGACACTTCCATATGGAAGTGTCTTTTTTGTGCCATCTTGCACTGGAAAACCGGATGTGATAATTTTATTAGAAGATTTAATTTGAATATTTAAATAATTTGGAGGTGTTTGATGCTTATTCTTGATGAAAAAGAAATCATGTCGTTCTATAATATGTCCCACTGCATAAGAGATATCGGAAGCATGCTGAAACAGAAGGCGCAAGGCAGCATCATCAGTCCACCCCGTACTGTCATCGAGTCGAAGGAGACCAATGGATCTGCACTTTATATGCCGAATCTGGATACTTATGAAAAGGTCATGAGCATGAAGGCGGTCACCATCTTTCCGGATAATCCATCAGTAGGCAAATCAACGACACAAGGTGTGCTCCTACTGTCTGATGCGGAAGATGGTACCCATCTGGCCTTGCTTAATGCCTCTTATCTGACACGTCTGAGGACAGGGGCAATCAGCGGACTTGCGACGGATCTTCTGGCACAGAGAGATGCGCAGACTTTGCTTGCCATCGGCACAGGCGGCATGGCATTCGAGCAGGTGCTCGGCGTGCTTGAAGTTCGGCCGATCAGCAGGATCATGCTTTTTAATCCGACCACCGACAAGGCATATGCATTCATGCAGAAGCTCAGGGACTTCGGCATCGATCCGGAAATCGAGGTGGAAGTCCACACAGATGTGAATGCGGTAGTGCCTCAAGCAGAGATCATCTGCTGCAGTACACGATCCAGTACACCTGTATTCAAGGGGGAAGATATCCGGCCGGGCACCCACGTCAATGGTGTCGGTTCATATCTGCCTGAAATGCGGGAAGTGGATTTCGAGTTCATCCAGCGCGCGGACAAGATTGTCATCGACGACTTCGATGGTGCAACGCATGAAGCGGGCGAACTTATCCACGCAAATGAACAGGATGGCTGGTCATACAGTGATCTTCACGGTGAACTGATGGATATGGTGAATGGTAAGGTCGAAGGCAGGCAGAGTGAGGAAGAAGTGACCTTCTTCAAGTCTGTAGGGGCTGCCTATTTCGACTCTGCAGCAGCGATTGGTGTATACAAGGAAGCAAAAAAAGAAAACAGAGGGACATCAGTGGAAATATGATAAATGGGGGATGGAAATGGCACAAAGATCGAAGTTCAAGGATCCTGGCTTCATACTTGCAATTGTCGTACTCGTTTACTCCGCTTTTGTATGGATATGGTGGCCAAGTGAAACATACGTCGCAGGCGTTGCACTGACTGCCTGGCTTATGCTGATCGGCATCATCCTGTGGTTTGGGCTCGCAATCATCTACGTACTGTGGATAGAACATATCGAGAAATCGGTGAAGGAGCAGACGGAGAGGAGAGATACATATGAGAATTACTGAAGCCATCATTGTGCTTTTGTATCTGCTGTTCATGATTGGTATCGGGCTTTATTTCTATAGGAGAGCACGCTCATCCTCCTCCGACTACTATACCGCAGGTTCCAGCATCAACACGTTCGTCGGTGCGTTCGCCATTGCGGCAGCTGTTGCCAGTTCGAGTTCCCTGATGGGTGCGGTCGGCTCCGGTGTTACGCTCGGTGTGCCGTATTTCTTCGCCTATGCTTTCGGTGCAATCGGCATATTGCCTTTTGCGATGTTCCTGATTTCAGGACAGGTAAGAAGAGCAGGGGTCAAGACCATGCCCGACTTCTTCGATCAGAGATTCGGCCGTTCTGTCCAGATTCTTGCAGCCATCATCGTTGTACTGGCGATGACATTCTATATGGTGCCGCAACTGACTGCTTCAGGTCTCATCGGTTCGTATGTCCTCGGGATCGACTATATCTGGGCAGTCATCATTCTCGGCCTCGGGTTCACAATATATGCAGCACTCGGCGGCATGTGGGCCATCACCTACACCGATCTTTTCCAAGGGGCGATCATGCTGCTTGGTGTCATGGTGCTGGCAATATTCATCCTGTTCGATCATAGTGGGATATCCGCGCTGCTCGGCGATGCCCTTTCCACAGATCCGAACTTCGGCGATGTCACCCAGCCATGGATGGCCTACTTCGGTCTTTTCATTGCCTTCTTGTGGTTCGGTATCATATCACCATCTGTTGTCATGAGGAACTTTGCCTCGAGGGATGCCAAAACTGCACGACGCTCCTCGATGTGGGGCACGCTCATCTATCTGCTGCTCTTCCTGAGTGGTATGGTGGTTGCTATGGCAGGCGCAAGTCTAGGCATTGCCGGACAGCTGGACAATGCGGATATGATCTTTGTATCGGTTATCGAGCATTATCTGCCGCCGATTGTCGGGGGCATCATGCTTGCCGGGCTTCTGGCTTCAATCATGTCATCGGCGGATGCGATGCTGCTCGCTGTATCGGCAGGTGTCGCATATGATATATACAAGAAAAATATCAATAAAAATGCGAGCGAGCAGCTGATTACGCTGCTCAGTCTGATCGTCATGCTGGTGGCGAGTGTCATCGGTATTCTTATTGCGATCAACCCGCCACAGCTTATCGCCATCATGGTCGGCTGGGTTGGCGGTTTCCTGCTATCCTCATTCGGTATTCCTTTTGTCCTTGGCATCTGGTGGAAGCGTGCGAACAGGCAGGGGGCTTTCGCAGGTATGCTCGGCGGCGCAGTAGTATTTCTGGTACTCGTATCGCTGCAGATTCTCCCTACAAATGCTGAACCGATCATCGCAGCACCGATATCACTGATTCTTACTGTCGGTGTCAGTCTGATGACACCAGCGCCGTCATCTGAAATCCAGGCGCAGGTCGACCGCTATCATACACATATTGAAGCGGAAGGCAAAGCCGCTGCCCGTACAGAAGAGGTGTAGGACATGCTGATTGGCAAGCAGGAAAAATATATCGAGCAGCTCGGTGAACCGACTGTTGCAGCGGACGCGCTTCCAGGCTTGATCAGAAAAGCATCCGGCATGATGAAGAAGTTCAATATGAGCATGGACGAAAATACAATCAGGCAGCGTATCGAAAGCAGTCGGCTCATCCATCATCCGATGTGGATCATAAAAAACACAGTCGTTGCGACAAGACGGCCATTCAAGCCGAAGCGCATACCCAATATGATATTTGTCGATGCAGTTTCAGGTTACCGTGGGCTGCTTTCCACAGTGCCTTTCATTTCCGAGGTTTCTGTGGATAAAAACAGCATCGTCAATCCCGTCATTGATGAAGCGGATGTTGCCCGATATGTAAAGGATGTACAGACAATGCAGATTGACCGGTCCTATGTACTCAAGAAACCGCAGCATGAGCCATCCGAACCAAGGCTTGTACATCTTCCTCTATGGAAGGTTGTAATATCAGGAGATCAGGGTAGGGAAATCCATTACATCAATGCCAACACCGGTGAATCGGAAGCATTCATGAGCGGACGGTGGGCCAGTGGTGTGGATCTGATCGATGAGAAGAGCGAGGGTGGTCCAGTATGGAGACCATAATATTTTTTGCAACGACACTCGCCTTCATTATCCAAGCATTCCAGATGCATTTCATTTCCAGAAGAAGAAGCTACTTCAGCTTTGACGATGCCAGCTTCACAGAACAGCAGCTCGTTCAGATTGAGGACTCCTGGATTATCGAATTGGAGAAGTTCACCATCTTTCTGTCGTTTGGCATCTTCCTGACTGCAGTCGTCTGCCATCTCCTTATCGATCCGGTGAATGCAGTATGGCTCATCATTTCAATCTATGCCATCATGCTTCTGTTGCTCGGAATAAGCAATTATAAGGTATATCAGGTGACAGCAAAAAAGAAGTATCTATGGCAATCAGTGTGGCCACTGCTGTCGATACCTGTAATAATCCATCTTATGCTGACACTCAGTGTGAAGGCAGTTGATGTTCAATTTGAGGACCACACTATCATGATCAGTGACGAATCATGGGAAATACATTTTAGTGAGATCGACGAACTGGAAATGGTCTCCGATGAACCATCGATTCCGGTCGATAATCGTGTGTCGGGCATCGGGGGGCATCTCCATGGTGATTATACAATAGTCGATAAGCTTTATACTCTGCATATAGAAGACCGTTCAAGCGAAATGATCCGACTGGTGACCAATAACCATTACAGGTATATCAACTCGAGTGATGATGCCACCACTTCACAATGGTACGAAGAACTGAAACAGCGTATTGAATAGGGACGCAATCCCAAGATTGCGTCCTTTTGTCTTTGTGGAAGCGTTGTGTCATACTTTTTCCAAGGAGGAATGCCGATGATATTCACATTAATCTATATATTATTTGCCGGATTGCTGCTGAAGTCTTTTCACACCCGTTACATATCCGAGAAAAGGAAATACTTCAGCTTTGATGACCGGCGGTTTACGGACGATGACTACCTGAAGGTACAGGACCTGAATATTGGTCGGCTGGAAGGCATATTTCTTTTTATCATGCTTGGCGTTCTTCTTCTGGCATTGGGAGTGCACCTGTTCATCGATCCTGTACTGTCGGTATGGCTGATCGGGCTCTTTCTCGCTGCCATGCTGCTTCTGAGTCTGATTGTCGACCTGAAGCTCCATACTGTGACTTATGATAGGAGCCACCTGGTGATGGCAGTCATCTGGTTCGGGGTCATTGCAGGCATATTCATCTTCCTTTTCGCGCGTGGTACTGAAGATGTCGATGTGGTATTCGAGGATACGCATGCAAGCATGCTGCCTGACCATATCGGCTACGCATATGAAGAGATAGAGCGTATCGAAATGGTGGACGCGATGCCGGAAATCCCTTTCAATCACAACGTTCTCGGTACGTTGAACCAGCGGCATGGCTCTTTTTCGAAAGGGGATACTTTTTTTCGTTGAATATCGAAGATCTTGGGAATGAAATGATTGTCGTAGTACGGGGTGATGTCCACACCTATATCAACGATAAGAATCCAGCTATGACAAGGGAGTGGTACGATACTTTGAAGGAAAACGTCGAATAGGTCTTCCTTTGACATGAAAGGCGTTTCATATTGTATGATGAAATAGATTGAAGTTAAAATTCAGGATGAGGTGCGAAGGATGAAAGATAAAAGTATTATTTTCTTTGATATAGACGGCACGTTGCTGAACACTGAAAAGAAGCTGCCTGATACGACGCGACAGGCAGTGGACGAATTGAAAAAGGCGGGGCACATTGTCGCAATTGCGACCGGCCGGGCGCCGTTCATGTACAAGGAGCTCAGGGAAGCGCTCGGTATCGATACATATGTCAGCTGCAATGGACAGTATGTAGTACTGGAAGGTGAGGTCGTCTACAGGAATCCGCTGGATGCCAGAGCCCTGGCTGACTTGACCAGGCAGGCACTTGAGAACGATCATCCGGTCGTCTACCTGAGCGAAGACGAAATGCGTTCCAATGTACCTGAACATGAGTATATTACAGAAGGCCTCTCCACTCTGAAGCTCGGCATTACGCCGACCCACGATTCCTCCTACCATGAGGAAAAGGAATTATACCAGACGCTGCTCTTCTGTCCGGAAGGAGAGGAGCAGCAGTATGAGGAAGCTTACGATGCTTTTAATTTCATCCGGTGGCATCCAGTGTCACTCGATGTCATTCCGAGGGGCGGTTCGAAAGCGAACGGTATAGAAAAGCTCATCGATCATCTCGGCTTTTCTGCAGAGAGGCAGTTTGCTTTTGGTGATGGGCCCAATGATATAGAAATGCTGACCACCGTACACAACAGCTATGCAATGGGAAATGCGACCGACCTTGTAAAATCCTATGCCAAGTATGAAACGAGACATGTCGATGAAGATGGCATACTGCATGGGTTGAAGATGGCGGGACTTATCCAATAGCGGATGGCAGAACCTTCAGAGTCTGTACTTTACAGTACAGACTCTGAAGGTTTTTTAATGTGTCTTCCTTTACCATATGGCCGGCCTCGAACGTTTTGTCATAAGCATACTGGGTATCTGAACCTTAAATGATCAATTGAATGAACCGAAAGGATGAGGGCATGGAAAGAATAAAAATAGGTGATACAAATATAGAAGCGTCGCGTATTGCGCTCGGTACATGGGCGATGGGTGGCTTCATGTGGCAGAACGAACCGGATGAAAAAGAAGCGATACGGACTGTGCATGAGGCATTCGACCAGGGAATCAACATGATCGATACTGCACCGGACTATGGACTCGCGAAGTCTGAAACTTTCATCGGCAAGGCACTGCAGGAGTCGGATGTGAAAAGGGAGGATATCGTCCTTGCATGCAAACCGGGCATCGACTGGACGAACCAAGGGGATGTCTATCGTGATATGCGCCCGGAACGCGTGGAAGAGGAAGTGGACAACACGCTCAAACGCCTGAAGACGGATTATATAGATCTATACCAGGTCCATTGGCGAGACAAGGAAGTACCGATGGCTGAAATGGCCGGCATGATGAAGCAGCTGTATGATAAAGGGAAGATACGTGCCATCGGGGTTACCAATTTTACACCTCGGGAAATGGATGAATTCCGCGAGGAGTCGCCGCTGCACGTCACCCAGAACCAGTTCAACATGTTCCAGCGTGGACAGAGAGACTGCTTCGCCTATGGCGAAAGGCATCAGATGACTGGGCTTGCGTGGGCACCTATGGCACATGGCATGCTTACCGGAAAAATGGACAAGTCGACGACGTTTGCAGAGGAAGACATCAGACACAGCCACCCGATGTATTCAGAAGAGCAGTTTACGAGACACATGGATGCGCTTGAAGACCTGAAAGCCTTCGCTATGGAGCGCAACAAGAGCATGCCGCAGCTTGCCATACGTTGGGTTCTGTCCCAGCCTGGGCTCGGCATCGCGCTGTGGGGGGCACGAAAACCGGAACAGCTGAAAGATGTCGAAGGTACCAGCAACTGGATTCTCGATGAAACGGAACTGAAGGAAATAGATGACATACTGAAGCGTCATATCGATGATCTGGAAAGCAACTATCTCGAGCATTACGCCCCGCCACACCGTTCTGAACTATAGTCTTTAAAGTATGTGAGAATGGAATTTTCCTGAGACTGTGAACACTATGTGAAGAACGAGGCACGGGCGTTTGAATGGAAACGCCAAGGGTATAATTAATATGATCATATTAAAAGAAGGGTGATAAAGAATGGCTAGCACAGACAGCAAGCAGGAAGTAAGAGATGCACTTAACCTACAGGTCGCCAACTTCACAGTACTCTGGACAAAGCTTCACAACTATCACTGGTATGTAAAGGGAGCAAATTTCTTCTCCCTTCATGCAAAATTCGAGGAGCTCTATGATACGGCTTCGACCTATGTGGACGAACTGGCTGAAAGGCTGCTTGCAATCGGCGGAGAACCCATTGGCAAACAGTCTGAAGCGATTGAAAAAGCAAGTGTCAAGGAAGCGGAATACGATGTGGATGCCAATGCCATGGTGAAACAGCTTGTAATGGATTATGATTCTGTGATTGAAGAGCTGAATTCAGGCATCAAGGCAGCAGAAGCAGCCGGAGATGACCGCACAGCTGATATTTTCATCGGCATGGTGACGGATATTGAAAAGAACAACTGGATGCTCAGATCCTTCCTCGGAAAAGAAGTCAATCAGTAGAATGATAAAAATAATCCAGCTCCCTATGGAGCTGGATTATTTAGTATATGCAGTTTCTACTGGCTATTATAGCTGTATTCGTCGTTTGTTTCTGCATCATCAGGTGTACGGATGTTGTACTTCCAGGCTTCATCTTCATCAATCATCTTCTTGACGGCGTAGATGGTCAGGAACTGCAGGACAATGATCGGCAGCCCCATCATGCCGGATATGACTTCAAGTGGTGCGAGTCCACCGATCTGCATCAGTACGAGCGCAAGTCCAGTGATGACCAGTGCAACGAAAATCCTTAGGAATTTCGATGGATCATTTTCACTCATGTCATTTCTGCTGGTATATGCAGCAATTGTGAATGTTGTTGAATCGAGTGTAGTGGTCAGGAAGATCATTGCAATGATGATATAGAGCACCATGACCAGCCCGGACCACGGAAGGGTCTGCAGAATGTCAGGAATCATCTGTACCGCTTCCTCATTTTGTGCCAGAGAAAGAATATCAAGCTGACCGTTCAGCTGTCTGTGTACTCCGATGCCACCCAGTATGCCGGTCGCAATCCATGACAGTGCTGTCGGTGCAAGAAGATACGTCAGAATCATTTCCTTTATTGTGCGACCTCTTGAAATTTTCGCTGCGAATACACTATGCAGCATCGCCCATGTGGCACTATAGGCAATCCAGAAAATCATATGGCTTCGCATATGTGCTGTCTGTTCCACTGCCAAAGAGTCCGTAAAGAAGGAATAGGTCAAGTAGTTGTTCAGCAAATGGCCGACGGTATCTGTGAAATAGTCGAGAATGAAGATTCCGGGGCCGATTACAAGAATGAACAGCGCCAGAACCCCTGCAAGATATACATTCAGCAGGCTCAGGCGTTTGATGCCTTTCTCGATGCCCAGGTAGGCACTGAGTGAGAATAGTGCGACCCAGATGAATGTGACAATCATCGTCATGGTGAATGTCACTTCGATATTCATCAGTGCAGCAAGATTGGATGTAATGATCGGTGTTCCAAGACCCAGTGTTACTGCCGCACCTGAAAGAATGCTGACCAGAAACAGAACGTCGATCAGTATGCCGCCGATTCCATCAGTGAAACGGTCTCCAAATATTACGCGGGTTGCTTCCGAGACGCGCATCATCGGACGTTTCTTCACATGGATGATATATGCAATTGCAGGTGCTGTCATGACGAATATGGAGAAAATCTGGAAGCTCCACATGTACATGGAATAGGCGTTGCCCCAAAGCATGGCATCTGTAGAGCCGGGTTCAATACCGAACGGCGGGTTATTGGCAACCTCTGCCCATTGCACCATGCCGGTTCGCATGATTGTGGACCCGAGTCCCATGGCAATGAGTATTGAGGCGTATGAAAACAGTGAAAAACGAGGTTTCTCATTCGGCGCACCAAGTACAACCTTCCCGTATTTTGAGAATGACAGGTAGAGGCCCGCTGCAAGCAGAAGCGTGGCGTACCATATGTAGCCCCAGCCAAAATTGGCAACAATCTGATCGAAGATGCCGTTCAAGAGCGTCAGAGATTCCGATTCAAAAAGTGCCAGTGGAATACTGATGAGTAGGATGAGAAGAATAGAAGGGAGAAAGATTTTCCAGTCAATCGCCTTGAAACCACTTCTCTTTGGTTTTTCAGACATAAGTATGCTCCTAACATATTAAGTTTTTACAGTTTGACATGTATACTACATATATATAACAAACGCCATGCGATAAAACATGAAATTTAATATTTAGGATAATAAGAGGTATATAGTACAATTAAATGATCGATATGACCATGAAACAGAGATGGCATCATAAGTGAAGAGGTGAGGAAATGGAATCGTCGGATAATAGGGAACTGTCACTGAAGCTGTATGTTGTGCTGCACCATGCCTTTCATGCGCTTCAAACCGAAGCATTCAAGGATATGCGGAAGCACGGGCTCAACCCTACTGCTTTTGCCGTATTGGAACTCTTATACAATAAAGGACCTCAACAGGTCCAGCACATCGGGGAGAAAGTACTGATTTCATCAAGTTCGATCACCTACGTGGTGACCAATCTTGAGAAGGAGGACTATGTGAAGAAAGAGCAGTATGAAGCGGACCGTCGTGTTTCGTATGTTTCTTTGACGGGTAGAGGAAAATCGTTGATGGATAAGATTTTTCCCGATCATGCAGCACGCCTTGAGCAGGTTGCAGGCGGCCTCGACCCGAAAGAAAAGGGAGAACTGATTGACCTGCTCAAAAAGCTGGGAAAAAATGTTTCACTGTAATGTATCTTATCTGTGACATCATTCTTACGAAGGAGAGATATCATGGAAGAACTGAATCTGGCTGTAGTCTACTACAGTTCAACCGGTACCAATCACCAGATGGCCCAATGGGCTGAAGAAGCAGGTAAGAGTGTGGGCGCGAACGTGAGATTACGTAAAGTGGCGGAAACGGCGCCGATGGAAGCAATCGAGCAGAATCCGGCATGGAAAGAACATTATGAAAAAACGCAGAATATCGAGGAAGCGTCTACCGACGACCTTGACTGGGCGGACGCAATCATATTCAGTGTACCGACTCGCTTTGGCGTGGAAGCTTCCCAGTTCCGGGCATTCATAGATACAACAGGTGGCCTATGGGCGCAGGGCAAGCTTGTGAATAAAGTGACCAGTGCAATGACTTCTGCACAGAATCCGCATGGTGGTCAGGAAGCGACAGTGCTGTCAATCTACAAGACGATGGCCCACTGGGGTGCAATCATCGTTCCGACAGGCTACGGGGATCCTGTACAGTTTGCGTCAGGTGGCAATCCGTATGGCGTCTCAGCAACTGTAGACGAAAACGGCATTGTCGGCGATATCGAAGATGCGGTCAAATCCCAGGCAAGACGGACAGTCGAGGTTGCGAAATGGCTCAAGGATGGACAAGGAAAATAGGAAGTGGGGCAGTTGCCAAATAGGCAGCTGCTCTTTTTATATGAATGTTTCATGAAATCGTTACAGGGTACCTTACATGTGTAAATCATATATTGAAAAGGATGGGATACCATGTTCTACCATAGAAAAGAATTGCAGTTCGAAGCTAAACCGGAAAAACCGAATCCGGTATTTGCGAAGATGTTACAGGAAGTCATTGGCGGCCAATACGGTGAGATGTCAGTAGCGATGCAATACTTATTCCAAGGATGGAACACGAGAGGCAACGAAAGGTATAAAGATCTCATACTGGATACGGGGACAGAAGAACTCGGCCATATAGAAATGCTCGCAACAATGGTTGCAAGATTGCTTGATGGTGCACCGATTGATGAGCAGGAAAAAGCGATGAAAGACCCGGCAATCGGCGCCATCATGAGCGGCATGAATCCGCATCATGCCATCGTTACAGGTCTTGGGGCAGCACCTGAGAATAGCGTAGGCGTACCATGGAGTGGTGGTTATATTATAGCGAGTGGAAACCTGCTGGCAGATATGAGAGCGAACGTAAATGCCGAATCCCAGGGACGCACCCAGGTGGCCCGTCTCTATGAAATGACGGATGACCCTGGTGTCAAGAAAATGCTGTCCTTCCTGCTTGCCAGAGACACAATGCACCAGAACCAGTGGATTGCAGCAATCAAGGATCTGGAAGAGAAGGAAGGCGTTGTCGCTCCTTCCACAGTGACAAAAGATATGGAAGCGACAGAGTTCTCATACAAACTCTACAACTTCTCTGAAGGTGAAGGCAGTTCCCAGCTTGAGTGGATGGATGGCGTAACACCGGATGGTGCGGCAGAGTTCCAGTACGAAAGTACTCCGAAGGCATATGGAGAAATCCCTGTGCTCAATCCAGCACCAAAATATATGCACAATACACTGCCGAACCAGGATAAATAGAATTGGCAGCCATAGCGAAAAGCATCCTTCCATCTGATGGTCGGATGCTTTTTTGTGCTATATATGTTCGACAAAAAGATACTGGGCGATGGTCTGGCTGATCTGTATCTCCTTGTTGGAAGTGTCATGATGCAGTGTTATCAGATCGAGCGCACTGTCCCGCTCCTTCACAGTAACCTGGTCGCCGATTCCCAAGTTATGGTTCTCAAAATAGTGAAGCAGCTTTTCATCATCCACAATGCGGGAGATGCGTACCGGAGTGCCGGTTTCCGCCTCGGTCAGGTGGATGGTCCGCACTTCCTGTTCCTCCATGCGATCTACAGAAATGGCACCGCCATGAGGACAATGCTCCGGGTAGTCGAGGTACTGTTCAAGCTTATCCGCCAGTATGGAGCTCGTAGTGTGCTCCAGCAGTTCGGCTTCCGAGTGGACATCATTGATCGAGAAGCCGAGGTGTTTCACAAGAAACACTTCCCAGAGTCTATGCTTTCTGATCATTCTCTTTGCATAGTCGGTGCCTTCACGGGTGAGCTTGCTGCCTTTGTAGGGTGTGTATACCACCCAGCCGGACTTGACCAGGCTGTTCATCATCTCCGTCACGGTGGGGGGTGAGATGCTCAGTCGATTGGCAATCTCCTTATTCGGTACCTGTTCTGTTCTTCCACCAAGTTCGAACAGTATTTTCAAATAATCTTCTTTAGTCGGGCTCAAAATAATCCTCCGTTCCTGGTCCGGTCTTTCATCTATTCATTATGAAGTACACGCTCTAGGCGGGCAACTCGTATTTGAGTCGCGTATAGTGTGTAAATTCTTCGCCGCGCCGGGTGAGCCTGTATTTTTCTTCGTCCTTTTCCATATATTCATTTGCGATAAGGTAGCTGATATGCCGGTTGAACTGGGCTTCAGACAAGTTGAAGTGCGACATGATCTCTTTCTGGCTCAGGGATTCATGCGATGCTTCATTCATAAGCATCATTATCATGGCGCGGCTGAACGTTTTCTTCTGGTGTTGTTTCTGAATGCGCCGGATGATGAATCCTTTACTGTTGAACAGAAATACAATCATGAACGTAATCAGTGCTACGAAAGCGGTGGTTCCAGCGACGGACAAGTCAAAATGGAAGCTGATGAAATAGCCTGCGACACTGTTCAGTACTGCAAACGCGATGGCGAGTCCAATCATCGCACCGAGTCGTCTGACCAGCAGATACGCAGTCAGAGCAGGCGCAACGAAGAAGTTGATGACAAGTATGGAACCGACGGCATCGAAGGCTGCAACTGCAGTGACCGAAACGAGCGTCATGAGACCATAGTGGATGAGTGCAACCGAAAAGCCGGCAATGTATGCAAATTTAGGATCGAAGCTTGTCACTTTCAGCTCCTTGTAGAACAGGGTGACGAAGGCGATGTTGATAAGCAGTATGATGGAGAGCTGCCAGAGGGCATTCGGAATGCTCACACCCAGTATATCGATACGGTTGAATGGCGCAAAAATGACTTCCCCCATAAGTACAACGTCCATATCCAGATGCACATTGCCCGCAAATTTCGAAACGAGTATGACTGCGATGGCGAACAGGGCTGTAAATACAAACCCGATGGCGGCATCCTGGCGGATCAGTTCTGTTTTTGAAACAAGCTCAATGATATAGACGGTAGCGAGTCCGACGAGGCTCGCTGCAATGATGAGCCATGGTGAACGGATGTCATTGGTCACGAAGAAAGCGAGCACGATGCCGAGCAGTATCGTATGGCTGATTGCGTCGGTAACCATCGCCATGCCACGCAGTACCAGGAAGACCCCGAGCAGGCTGGCAGCCATTGCAGTGACAATCAATACAAACAGGACCTCTATCATCATGAGCGTTCACCCACTTTTCTTTTCAGGATACTGCGTCTGAGCAGTCCTTTCCTTGCAGACAGCAGGGACACGAGCACGAATGCTGACAGGACAAGTATGATTGCCGGGCCGGTGGCGATGTCATTGCCTGCGGTACTGATGTAGGTGCCTGCAAATGCTGAGATCCCACCTGTAGCGGCGGCAATGATGAGGACGTGGAAAAATCGATCCGACCAGAGCTGTCCGACGACAGCAGGTGCAATCAGCAGATTGACGATAAGGATGGCACCGACGGCCTTCAGGCCGACGGCGATCAGTGTAATGGTGATGCCGAGAATCATGAAGTTCATCAGCATATTGCTGATGCCGATGCTGCGGCTGTAGACAGGGTCGAATATATATATTTTAAGCTGCTGGTAGAACAGTATGAAAACCAGCAGACTCGCGCCCGAGGCGGCCAGTATGAGATATACATCACTGCGCAGCATATAGGCGGCCTGCCCGAATATATAGTCGGACAACCCCTGTGTACCCTCAAAGTCCGGATTCCCTTGTACGAAGCTCATCAGCGCCATGCCAAGGCCGAAAAAGGAGGAAAGAACAAGGGCAAGTGCACCATCGAGCGTAATTCTAGAATGCTCGGTAATGATCTGGATGGTGAAGAAGGCGATGATGCCGAGCAGTAGCGCCCCAAGTGCCAGCACAAGCGTTTCTCGGGTGCCGGCGAGCATGAAGGCGAGCACGATGCCGGGAAAAGTGGCGTGTCCCACAGCATCACCGATCAGGCTCTGCCCTTTGATGACACTGACTGTGCCGATGATTCCCGAGGCAACGGCCAGGATGACCGTCCCAAGCGCTACGATCATGAAAGTGTAGCTTGTCAGTATATCAATCATGGTGACCACTCATCTCATAGTAGGCCTTTTCGATATTGGACTCATTCCAGATTGCCTCTACAGGTCCTTGTGCAATGACTGTCTTATTCAAAATGACAGCATGATCAAAATAGTCTTCGACCGTATCCAGCTGATGATGCACGACGACAAACGTCTTTCCTTCCTGCTGCAGTGCCTTCATGACATCAATGATCAGTTTCTCGGTCGTAATATCGATGCCCTGAAGCGGCTCGTCCATGATGTAGATCTCTGCATTCTGTGCAATGGCACGCGCAAGAAACACTCTTTGACGCTGGCCACCGGACAGCTCGGATATCTGGCGATTTCTGAAGGCTTCCATCTTCATGGTCTTAAGAGCGTCAAGGGCGATCTCTGAATCCTGCCTATTCGGACGCTTGAACCACCCTTTGTGGACGTACCGGCCCATCAGCACCACATCCAGTACGGTTGCAGGAAAATCCCAGTTGACTTCACCTTTCTGAGGCACATAGGCGATTCTTTTCAAAGCGTGTCTGACATCTTTTCCGTCGATATCTATTTTACCGGATATGGGTTTGATCAGCGTCATGATGGATTTGATCAGCGTCGATTTGCCTGCACCATTCGGACCGACGATTGCAGTGCGGCTATTGGCAGGAATGGACATGTTGACATGCCATAGTGCAGGTTTTTCCTGATAGGCGACGTTCAGATCCTTTATTGTGATGAGTGTTTCCATGTGTTTGCCTCCCTATTTCAGATGATCTGTAATGGTATCGATGTTATGCCTGAACATGCTGATATATGTGTCTCCTTCACTGCCGGCTTCACCCAGCGAGTCGGACAGCAGTGCATCGTTTTCAGTGCCGACCACTTCGACGGATCCGCCTCTCGACTGGATGATTTCCTTCAGGCGCTGCATCCGGTCCGGATTTGTAGTGGTTTCTATGAATACCGCCTTGATGTTGTTTTCCATAATCAGATCTGCTGTCGCTTCGATTGTATTGTTGGACACCTCGGCATCTGTTGAAATGCCTTGCGGTGCATGGACTTCAAGGTCATAATTGGCAGCCAGATAGCCGAAGGCATCATGTGGCGTAATGACGAGCCTCGAAGACTCGGGAATTTCATCAATCCGTTCCTCGACATAATCATCCAGTTCATCGAGAGATTTGAAATATGCTTCCTTATTTTCAAGGAAAGCATCTGTGTGTTCAGGATAGTCCTCGGATAGTGTGCTGCTTACGGTATTCACCGCTGACTTGTAGAGTTCGATATCGAACCAGAAGTGCGGATCTGCCTCGCCTTCGCCTTCCTGCAGCAGGGCCGTTTCATCAAAATCTTCGGTGATGGATGTTCCGCCATCCAGTACATCCGCCATCCGTCCTTCAAAGTTCAATCCCTGATAGAGCAGCGTGTCGGCGTCCAGTATCAGTGCAAGGTCACTGGCTTTCGGCTGATAGATATGCGGGTCTTCCCCGGCCGGAATGATCAATGAAGTGTCGAATGCATCAACGCCTTCGCTCAGCACCTGCACCATGTCATAGATGAATGTCGTTGTGACTACGACATCCGGCTGTCCATCCTCCTCGCCCTGCACGCTGCTGCATCCATAGGAGAGGAGCAGTATAGCAGCCAGCAGGCAGAACACGATCATCTTCTTCATGTGGCACCTCCACTTCTTTTTATTTAGGTTACCCTAATAAAAATATTTAGTCAAACCTAAAAATCAAAATGGTAATATCGGAGTTCCATAATACTAAATTTTTCATTTAATTGTTTAAGTTCATATTAAGGGGAAAAAGAAAAGGGGTGGGCTTTCTTCAGAAAATGATGGAAACCTATCTTTATATTATTACCGAGACCACCCGGAATATTGAAATCAAATCCTGGTATTTGGAATTGAAAATAGTCATGAATCAAAACAGATTATATTTGATGAATGATTTCCATATCCTTAATGGAAGTGGGTCATCATCACCTATGATATAATCGAGCTACAGAAATGCGAACGTTTGCACAAGGAGGGATATCATGAAAAAGCGCGCCAGTGGTCTACTGCTCCATGTCTCTTCATTACCCGGAAAGTACGGCATTGGAGATTTCGGGGAGAATGCATACCAATTTGTAGACTTCCTTTCTGCGACAGGCACAAAGTACTGGCAGATACTACCGCTTGGCATTACGAGTTTCGGCGATTCTCCCTATCAGAGTTTTTCTGCTTTTGCCGGAAACCCTTATTTCATCGATTTCGATCGACTGATGGAGAAGGAATGGTTGAAAAAGTCGGAAATCATCCAGACGGATCTCGGAGAAGACGATGAGATTGTAAATTATGCAAAATTGTATGAAGGAAAAATGTCCCTGCTCCATAAGGCATTCCTGCGTGCCTACCCGGATATTGAGGAGGAGCTGGAGCGCTTCATGGCGTCTCATGAAGACTGGCTGCCTGACTTTGCGTGCTTCATGGCCATCAAGAACGCATATGGAAATATTGCCTGGACTGCATGGCCGAAAACCTATCGTCTTCGGGATCCGGAAGTGCTTGAGGAATTCCGCGAGGAACATAAAAAGGATATACACTTCTGGGTCTTCACCCAGTATCTGTTCTTCGAACACTGGCATGATCTGAAAGTATACGCAAACAAAAAAGGTATTCGGATCATCGGCGATATCCCGATCTATGTCGCAGCGGACAGTGCGGATGTCTGGTCGCGGCCGGACCTCTATAAACTGGATGAAAACCTGCATCCTGAAGTTGTCGCCGGGGTACCGCCCGACATGATGAGCGATACCGGGCAGCTTTGGGGAAACCCGATCTATAATTGGGAAAAAATGAAGCAGGAAGGCTATCATTGGTGGATCAGACGTGTCGAAGAAAGCTTTGAACTGTTCGATGCAGTCCGCATCGACCATTTCAGAGGTTTTGAATCCTACTGGGAAGTGCCGGCAGAGGATGAAACAGCAGAGAATGGACGTTGGGTGAAGGGGCCTGGTCTTCCACTGTTCGAGGCGATAAAGGAGAAGCTCGGAGATAAGGAGATTCTGGCTGAAGATCTCGGGTTCCTGACAGAGGAAGTCTATAATCTGATTGAAGCGACAGGCTATCCAGGTATGAAGGTCATACAGTTCGGTTTCGGCGACGAGGATTCCGAATACATGCCGCATAATTATACGAGTCATTCCATTGCATACACCGGCAACCACGATACAAAGACGATGCAGGGATGGCTCGACACTGCTGATGAAGCAGCCTTCGAGACAGCAAAAGACTATCTGAACCTTACTGAAGCGGAAGGGTACGTCAATGGCTGCATCAGAGGTGTATTCGCCTCCTCTTCCAATCTGGCCATCATCCCTGTACAGGACCTTCTTGGGCTTGATGACTCGGCCCGCTTCAACTGGCCATCGACCATCGGAGGCAACTGGGAGTGGCGCATGACACAGGAGTCGCTTACGGAAAAGCATAAAGTACATCTAAAAAATTTGAATAAACGCTATGGGAGGTCATTATGACGTCATTACAACTCAAGGAAAGAATTGAAGGAAAAGCGTATGAAAGCCACGGCCAGTCCTTTTACGCCCTGAACGAAAAGGAACAGTTCAAAGTAGTCGGCAATGCTGTAATGGAGTATCTTGTACCGAAGTGGATCGAATCCAAAAGCAAGTTCAACAAGAAGAAGCAGGCCTACTACCTATCTGCTGAATTTCTGATGGGACGCGCGCTGAGCAATAATCTGGTCAACCTCGGCATAGATGATGAAGTCAAAAGGACGCTTCATGAAATGGGCGTCGACTATAATGCATTGGAAGATGCGGAAGATGATGCAGGACTTGGCAACGGTGGACTCGGCCGCCTTGCTGCATGTTTCCTGGATTCCGGTGCCACACTCGACTATCCGCTGTCCGGTTACGGCATACTGTACCAGTATGGCATATTCAAGCAGAATTTCGTCAACGGTTTCCAGGTGGAATCTGCCGACCCGTGGCTCGAACATGGCAATCCATGGCTGATCAAGAACAGCAACGATACGGTGATTGTCGAGTTCAGCGAAGCAGACAAGGTGGAAGCTGTACCGTACGATATGCCGATTGTCGGCTATGGTGGCGATACTATAAATACACTTCGTCTATGGAAGTCGGAAGCCATCCATAAATTCGACTTCAGAGCGTTTGACGAAGGTAAATATATCGATTCGGTCAGAGCGCAGGATGAAGCGGAAACCATCTCCCGCATCCTCTATCCGAATGATTCGACAACAGAAGGCAAGAAGCTCAGATTGAAGCAGCAGTACTTCTTCACTTCCGCATCCCTTCAGGATCTGATGATCAAGTACAAGGCGGAAGGCCATAAGAATTTCGATGACTTTTCAAAACTGCATTCCATCCAGCTGAACGATACACACCCGGCGCTTGCCATCCCGGAGCTCATCCGTCTTCTTGAGCGGGAAGGTGTGGATTTTGAAAAAGCCTTCGATATTACACAGAAATCGATGGCCTATACGAACCATACTCTGCTGGCAGAAGCGCTTGAAGTATGGGACAAGGGGCTTTTCAGATCAGTACTTCCGAATCTGTATCCATACATCGAGGAGATCAATTCCCGTCTGATCGCTGAACTGAAAGAGTGGAAAATCGACAAGGATGAATGGCATAACTTCCTGATCATCCAGAATAATGGCATCCACATGGCATTCATGTCCATCTATGCAACCCGTGCAGTGAACGGTGTGGCAGCAATCCATACGGAACTGCTCAGAACGGATGTCATCAGCTCATGGCATAATCTCTTCCCGGACCGTATCGTCAACAAGACGAACGGCATCACACAGAGAAGATGGCTGCTCCAGTCCAATCCTCAGCTGAGTGGCATGATCACAGACCTTCTCGGCTCGAAGGAATGGATTACAGAACTTGGACGGCTGAAAGATCTTGAAGGAAAGCAGGATGATGATCAGGTGCTGGAGCGTTTCATTGATATCAAGCATGAAAAGAAGCAGGAGCTGGCGGAGTATATACAGTTCCACGAAGAGGTGGATATCGATCCGGATTCCATTTTCGATATTCAGATCAAAAGGCTGCACGAGTACAAGCGTCAGCTGATGATGGGATTCTATATCGGTGATCTGTACAACCGCATCAAAGCCGATCCTGAAGGTGAATGGACAAAACGGACATTCATCTTCGGAGCGAAGGCAGCTCCCGGGTACTACATCGCCAAAGCAATCATCAAGTATATCAACGAACTGGCAAACCGCGTGAACACCGATCCCGAAGTGAATGGCATCATCAAAGTGGTGTTTGTTGAGAACTATGGCGTTTCCTATGCTGAAAGGTTGTTCCCGGCAGCGGATGTGTCTGAACAGATTTCAACCGCAGGCAAAGAGGCCTCCGGTACAGGTAACATGAAATTCATGCTCAATGGTGCAGTCACAGTCGGCACGATGGATGGTGCCAACGTGGAGATTGTGGAAGAAGCAGGCAGGGAGAACAACTATATCTTTGGCATGGAAGTGGAAGAAGTTGCAGAGAAGCGGAAGAACTATGATCCGATAGCTGCAATGAAGCAGACCGAAGGTCTGGAACAGGTTGTCGAATCCCTGGTCGATGGCACATTCCATGATAACAATACAGGGATGTTCCAGAATCTATACAATAACCTGACACAAGAGGATCAGTACTTCGTATTGGAAGACTTTGGAAGCTATCGCCAGGCACAGGATCAGATTGCCAGAGATTTCAAAGATCAGAAAGCCTTCTATAGAAAAGGGTTCATCAACATGGCCAATGCAGGCAAGTTCTCGTCGGACCGTACGCTGGAAGAATACGCAAAAGATATATGGCACGTCGCCAGACAGCAATAGAACACTTCAAAATTACAGAAATGGCCTGGCCGCAAATGCGGCCAGGCCATTTTTCTAGTCATCAAGCAGAAACTGCTCTTCGTCCCTTGAGTGGATTTCATCCACAATGATGATGGATACGGAGTAGTCGATGAGTTTCTGGAAGTCGACTGCCTCCTTGGAAAGTTCGGTTCTCATCCGTTCAATCATATTGCGCATCAGGTCATGGTCGCGCGTCAGCTGCTGGACTTTATCGTGGAGGGCGGGATTTTTATCTACCGCTTCCTGGTAGAGTCCATTCTCTTCCTCTTCGCTTTCGGCATGTGCAAGGATGCGCTGTTCCACATATTCGATGAACGACTGCATCTCTTCTGCAAGTGCTTCGTGTTCCTGTTTATTCAATAGAGTTTTCATATCCGTAACGTGGTCCTCTGCACCTCCCAGGCTTGCGTCATGAATCGCCCGGTGGGCATGAAGTTGTCTTAGTGCCGGTCCTGCCATGGTATCGCCCCCAGAATAAGTTTACTGTTGATCTTCTTTTACAGGATTCGTTGCCCACATCTGGCTTGTCTTGATGAAAGTTCTCGGGTTGAGCTTGAGCTGGCTGACAATAATATCCGCGATGTCTTCTGCATGAGTCATCGTCTCTTTCTTGAGTCCGGTTTCCCCAATCAGATCCGTCAGCACAGCTGATGGTGTCAGATAGGACACTCTGATGTTGTGCGGGCGCATTTCCTGCATGACGCCTTCAGTCATACCGATGACTGCAAACTTGGTTGCAGAATACAGTGAACTGTTCGGACCGCCTTTCAGTCCGGACATGGAGGAGATATTGATGACATCTCCCTGTTTTTGAGTTTTCATCTGCGGAAGAATACCGTGCATCATATGGTAGATACCAAATACGTTGACATCCATCATTTTTCTCAAATCTTCTTCAGAACTGTCCAGAAAAGAAGTAGGATTCATGATGCCGGCATTGTTGATCAGTATGTCGATGCGGTCGAAAGCGTCGTTCACTTCGTTCAGAATACGATCGACGTCTTCTTTATTCGACACATCGCCATTCGCCCCGATGACTTCCACATCGTGCTTCTGAAGTGCGTTGACCGCGTCTTTCAGCGTGTCGGCGTTCCGCCCGATGACTGCAATATTGACGCCTTCCTGTGCCAGCGCGTGAGCGCTGGCGAGTCCGATGCCCTTCGTGCCTCCGGTGATTACAGCATATTTTCCTTGGATCTCCTGCATGTATTCTCTCTCCTTGTCGACAAGATTTATACTTCCATTGTAGCAAAGACGCAGTCAGCAGGCACTGATGAGACTTCTCTTGTGTTAAAATCATTGTATAATGAGAAAAAAGCACATCGGACAGACGAGGAGGCAGCAAAATGAATGAATGGCTCGAACGCGCACAGGAAAAGGACAGAGAAGACAAGCTGGCCAAGTACAAGAAAGAATTCTATCTGGGTGAAGCAATCCATTATATGGATGGAAATTCACTCGGACTGATGAGCAGACCGGCAGAAAGGAGTCTGCTTGATGTCATGGAAGATTGGAAGCAGCATGGCATCGATGGATGGACACGTGGCAATCGCCCATGGTTCTATATGAGCGAGCGGCTCGGGGAAATGATGGCGGATCTTGTGGGCGCAGATGCCCATGAAGTGCTTGCAACGAACTCGACGACCATGAACATCCACCAGACTGTCCGGACACTCTACCAGCCGACAGATGACAGGTACAGGATTCTTGTCGATGACCTGAATTTTCCATCGGACATCTATGCAGTACAGTCGATTCTCGATGACTACGGCCATTCGGATGGCATGGTCAAAATCCCTTCGGATGATGGACATACCCTCTCCACTGAAGCGATCATCGATCGGATGGACGAAAGTGTGGCACTGGTACTGCTGCCATCGGTGCTCTATCGCAGTGGACAGGTGCTGGAAATGAAGAAGCTGACTGAAAAGGCGCATGAGAAAGGGATCCTCATCGGTTTCGACCTGTGCCACTCCATTGGATCGGTACCTCACGAGCTGAAGAAGTGGGGTGTGGATTTCGCGATGTGGTGTACATATAAGCATCTGAACGGCGGACCGGGATCGGTAGGTGGACTGTACGTCCATGAAAGGCATCATAATCTTGCAGTAAGTCTGAAGGGATGGTTCGGCAACAACAAAGAGACCCAGTTCGATATGGCACACACATTCGATCAGGCACGGGACATCAGCCAGTATCAGGTCGGCACCCCGCATATCTTTTCGATGGCGCCGCTGCTCGGTTCTTTGAAAATGTTCCAGGAAGCGGGCATGATGAATATACGCAGAAAGTCACTCGAGCTTACATCCTTCATGATGGATATGATCGAAGCGGTGCTTGAAGGGCATGAAGTGGAGATTGTCACACCAAGAGCGCACGCACACCGCGGCGGACACATACTGATTGGTCATCCGAAAGCCGCCGGCATCAATGCGGCCTTGAAGTCGAAAGGTGTCATTCCCGACTTCCGTGCTCCAAACTACGTCAGAATCGCGCCGGTTGCACTGTACAACTCATTCGAGGATGTCCATCATACGGTCATGATCCTGAAGGAGATCATGGATGATCGGCTGTATGAACAGTTTGATAACAAAAGGGGAGTGATTGCCTGATGTGGAAGGACATTACACAGACGCTTGATGATGCCATTGCCCACTGGCCTGAAGATACGCCGTTCACCTACGAGCGTACAGTATCAAAAGAGCAGAGCGGTTCGGTCAATATAGGCAGAATTGAAACAAGTACACATATCGGCACGCATATCGATGCACCATTCCATTTTGATGATGCGGGTGCCACAGTGGAACAGCTGGATATCAACCGCTATATCGGTACGGCCACAGTGATTGAAGTACCGGCTGAAGGAACCATTACATTGGAATCACTCGAAATCTTCCCTCTCAAAGGCACGATACTGCTCATCAAAACAAAGCATCATACCGATCGCACCGTTTTCCCTGACCGCATTCCTGTACTCGAGAAAAGGGCGGTCGAACATCTTGCGCTGCACGATATCAAGCTTTTCGGCATCGATGTCGCATCCGTCGACACGATCGATTCGAAGACGCTCGATATCCATCATCTGCTCTACGAACGGGATATCATGATCATCGAAAATACAGTGCTTGACGATATCGAACCCGGATATTATGACTTTATTGCCATGCCTCTGAAGATCAGAGGCGGAGACGGCTCGCCTGTGCGCGCCGCACTACGCTTTACGGGAGGATTCGAAAATGAGTGACTATCAGGATCGCACACTTGATGGGGAAAATGTAAAAACGGATTTCATGAAAGACATGACTTATGGTGAATACCTCAGTCTCGATCGCATACTCTATTCCCAGAACACACTGACGGATGAACACGATGAGACGCTGTTCATCATCATCCATCAAGTTTCAGAGCTGTGGATGAAGCTGATCATACATGAAATCAATTCGGCAATTGAAGATATAAAAATGGATGACTTCAGAATGGCATTCAAAAAACTGGCACGGGTGACCAATATACAGAGGCAGATCATTTCAGCATGGGATGTACTGTCCACCATGACACCGAGCGACTACTTGAAATTCCGCGACAGCCTCGGTAACGCTTCAGGTTTCCAATCCTATCAGAACCGCATGATGGAATTCAGTCTCGGGTACAAGACGACACACGCACTCAAAATATACGAAAAGGATTCCGGGGTGCATGAGCAGCTCAAATCCCAGCTTATGAAGCCGAGCATCTATGACGAAGCCATCCGTGCAGTCGACAGGGCAGGGTTTGAAATCGATGACGCTGTGCTGCAGCGGGAAGTGACAGAAACTTATGTCCCCCATCAATCCGTCAAGGAAGCATTCAAACAGATATACTTGAACACGGATCAGTATTTCGAATTGTACGAGATGCTTGAGAAACTTGTTGATGTGGAAGACCTATACAGCCAGTGGCGATTCAGGCATATGAAGACGGTCGAACGCATCATCGGCTTCAAAAAAGGGACCGGCGGCAGTTCGGGAGTGGACTACTTGAAACGGGTAATCGACCATTACTTTTTCAGGGAGCTTTGGGAATTGAGATCTGAACTATAAAAGAAGGGGTGACGGGCATGCGGGACTATGGCCAGACGAACATTTTCGATCACGTAATCAAAGAGGATGAAACATTCGTGATCGTCGTCCAGGAAGTGACAGAGCAGAATGGACAGCTGCATAAACGGGTGCTGAGGGAGTATCCGAGTCTGAAGATGGAAGGGATGAAAAACCTTTTCGACCACTTGCGGGACGTATACCGCGAGGAAGCTTTCTCAGCCCGCGGCAAATATTTTGATATTACAATCTATACAAATGAGGACTATGCAGGGGATAACATATATGCCCATGTAAAAAGGTATCGCAACAGCAAGGAATGGACGACGACATCGAAATGAGGGAATTATTCATTCCACTGCTGTGAGGAATGGCAACCGGATGAAAAAACCGTCCGGTTGCTTTTTTTATTTGAGTAATTTGCACAATCCACCGATAAAAGTTTGTTTCCATTTATATTTATCTTTATAATAGTTGTTGTATACTAGCCGTATACTGTGAATATTGCAAAAAACACTTGAAGCGGAGGATTTTCATATGAGAATTATTGTAGCAGGAGGGGACGGCTTCTGTGGATGGCCGACAGCCCTATATCTTTCCGAGAAAGGTCACGAGGTGACTATTGTCGATAGCTTGGTAAGACGTAAGATTGATGACGAATTGCATTCCAATTCGGTAACACCAATCGCCTCTCTACAGGAACGTGTAGACAAATGGAGAGAACTCACTGGCAAAGAAATCAAAGTCTATGAAGGCGATCTGAACCACTATGATTTCCTGAGCTTGGTCTTCAAGAACGAGCGTCCTGAAGCTTTCGTGCATTTTGCAGAACAGCGTTCAGCACCATACTCCATGATTGACCGTGAACATGCGGTATATACACAGCAGAACAACGTGCTTGGCAACCTGAATGTACTTTATGCGATCAAGGAGTTCGAACCAGACTGCCACCTGATCAAACTGGGTACAATGGGCGAATACGGCCAGCCGAATATCGACATTGAAGAAGGCTACATCGAAATCGAACATAAAGGAAGAAAGGACACACTGCCATTCCCTAAGCAGCCTGGATCCTTCTATCACCTTACGAAAGTGCATGATACACATAACATCATGTTTGCCTGCAAAATCTGGGGCATCCGTGCGACAGACCTCAACCAGGGTGTTGTCTACGGTCTGAATACTGATGAAACGAAAAAAGATCCAGTACTTGCAAACCGTCTGGACTACGATGGTGTATTTGGTACGGCGCTCAACCGCTTCGTCATCCAGTCGGCAATCGGCCACGATATGACTGTATATGGCTCAGGCGGCCAGACACGTGCTTTCCTGAACATCAAAGATACAGTACGCTGTGTTGAGATTGCTGCTGAAAATCCGGCAGACGTAGGAGAGTTCAGAGTGTTCAACCAGTTCACCGAGTCCTTCTCTGTACAAGATCTTGCTGAAAAGACAAAGCAGGCTGCTGCAGAACTTGATATTGAAGCAAATATCAAGAGCATTGAAAATCCACGTATTGAAAATGAAGATCACTACTACAATGCAGTCAATACGAATCTGATCGACCTCGGTCTTGAACCACACCTGCTGACTCAAGACGTGCTCAAGGAAATGCTTAAAGAAGCGCTCGAGCATAAAGACCGCATCATTGTAGATAACGTTCTTCCAAAAGTTACTTGGAAATAAGGAGAGGTAATCCGTATGAAGATAGCGATTGTCACAGAGACATTCCTGCCGTCGACAGATGGCATCGTGACCAGATTGACAAAAGCAATAGACTATTTTATACGGGAAGGCCATGAAGTCCTGGTCATTGCCCCAGATCTTGGTGTATATGACTATAAAGGAGCGAAAGTGGTCGGCGTAAAGCCGATCACTTTCCCTTTTTACAGGTATAGAAAGTGGGGATTCCCGTCCCGCAAAGTGTATCATGAACTGAAAAAATTCCAGCCGGATGTTGTCCATGCAGTCAACCCGGTCCTCCTGGCTACAAGTGCAGTGAAGGCTGCACAGAAGCTCGACGTACCACTCGTATCTTCATACCATACACACCTGCCGAAGTATCTGGACTACTACAAGGTCTACAAGCCGGCGAAGCCGCTGCTATGGTGGTATATCAAACGCAATCACAAAAATGCGGATCTCAATCTGGTCACATCCAATGCCATCCGTGATGAACTCGATGCCCAGGGCATCAAAAGGCTCGATGTCATTCCGCGAGGTGTGGATGTCGTCCACCGTCATCCGAAGTATAAGGATGAAGAGATGCGGGAACGTCTGACGGGAGGCAAGCCCTCCAACAAGCTGCTCGTATTCATCGGGCGGATTGCCGTGGAAAAGGAGATTCCAAAATTGCTTCCACTGCTCGAGCAGCGTCCCGATATCAGCCTGGCGATTATCGGCGATGGACCGGCACGCGCGGATATCGAAAAACGTTTCAAGGGGACCAACACGGTATTCACCGGCTTTCTTCATGGAGATGATCTGTCGAAAGCATTCGCTTCGGGTGATGCGTTCATTTTCCCTTCAGTATCCGAGACGCTCGGCCTTGTCATCCTTGAATCGATGGCATCCGGCCTGCCGCTGATCGGGGCGAAAAGTGGACCGACGAATGAACAGGTGGAGCATGGCGTCAACGGCATGCTGTTTGAAAATGAAAACCTGGAAAGCATGCTCGAAGCAGTATCCGTGCTCGAGGATGAGGAGAAGCTTGAAGCGATGCGGCAGAATGCCCGTGAAGCAGCGATGGGCTACTCCTGGGATACAACGTCCCAGCGGCTGATCGACTTCTATATGGAAGCAAGAGACAGGCACTCTGTCGGCAACAGAAATATGTAATGGAGAGGAAGATATTCATGCGCATGGTAGATATCATTGCTAAAAAGCGTGATGGTGGGGAACTATCCAAGGAAGAAATCGATTATTTCATTACAGGATATACGGAAGGAGACATTCCGGACTATCAGGTTTCCAGTCTGCTTATGGCAGTTTTCTTCAATGACATGACCGAGGAAGAGCGTGCGAATCTGACAATGGCCATGGTCAAGTCGGGAGATGAAATTGATCTTTCGGCAATTGAAGGTGTGAAGGTAGACAAGCATTCCACCGGCGGCGTAGGGGATACGACAACACTTGTACTGGCTCCACTCGTTGCAGCACTTGATGTACCAGTCGCCAAGATGAGCGGGCGTGGTCTTGGTCATACGGGCGGCACAATCGACAAGCTTGAAGCAGTCGAAGGATTCCACGTCGAGATCAGTGAACAGGAATTTACGGATCTCGTGAACCAGAATAAAGTTGCGGTCATCGGCCAGTCGGGCAATCTGACACCGGCAGATAAGAAGCTCTACGCTCTGCGTGATGTCACAGCGACGGTCAACTCCATCCCGCTTATTGCGAGTTCGATCATGAGCAAGAAGATCGCAGCGGGTGCGGATGCCATCGTACTCGATGTCAAAACAGGTGATGGTGCATTCATGAAAAATGAAGAAGACGCTATTGCCCTGGCAGAAGCGATGGTTGCCATCGGCAATAATGTCGGCCGCAACACGATGGCCATCATATCAAGCATGGCGGAACCGCTTGGCCATGCCATCGGCAATGCACTCGAAGTCAAAGAGGCCATCGATACGCTGAAAGGCGAAGGGCCGGAAGATCTGACAGCACTATGCCTGGAACTCGGCGCGCAGATGGCGGTGCTTGGTGGCGCAGCCGCTACACTGGATGAAGCAAAAGAGAAACTCCAGGCCGTCATCAATGATGGCCGGGCACTTGAGAAGTTCAAGAATTTCCTTGAAAATCAGGGCGGCGATGCGTCCGTTGTGGATGATGTATCCAGACTACCGCAGGCAGAATACCAGTTTGAAGTGAAAACAGATAAAAGCGGCTATGTTGAAGAGATTGCAGCTGAGGAGATCGGCATTGCATCCGCAATGCTTGGTGCAGGCCGCCAGACGAAGGAAGATGAAATTGATCTCGCAGTCGGTCTTGTTCTCAAGAAAAAGGTTGGTGACCGGGTGGAAGCAGGCGATACCATCGCTGTCATCCACAGCAACAGAGAAGATGTCAAAGATGTGGAACAGAAAATCATTGACAACTACAGAATCGGGCAGACCCAAAATGAAATAGAACTGATCAAACAGGTCATTACAAAATAAAGAGGCTCCATATGGAGTCTCTTTATTTATGTGTGAGGAGTGTCTGCAACAATCAGATCCTTCTGCTTTTCGCAGCAGACCTGGTTGCGCCCAAGCTTTTTTGCGATATACAGATGTTCATCCGCTGTCTTATACAGCTTGCCGATTCTGTCGACCTGTTCCGGGTAGGATGCGAGCCCGATGGAGATGGTGATGCCGACAAACTCCCCGTTATGCATGATGTAGCGGCTATGTTCGATGGTGGTTCTGAGACGTTCTGCAATTTCAAACGCCTCATCCCGTGTCTTCCCTTTCAGTATGATGGCGAATTCTTCTCCGCCGTTGCGGGACAGGATGCCTGCCTCTCCGACGACCGACTGCATTTTCCGACTGACAGCCCGAAGTATCTTATCTCCTTCAGGGTGGCCGAACCGGTCATTGAAGGACTTGAAGAAGTCGATGTCCAGAATCATCAGGGAAACATTTTTCCCCGAATCCAGTGCGTCCACTTTACTGTCGAAAGCCCTTCTGTTGTATAGGCCGGTCAATCCATCAATGGAAGCCTCCTCTTCGTACTGTCTGAACAGCCGGTGGGACCGGGTCATGTAGTCTATCAGTGAGATGCTCAGTGCCATGCTGATGGCAGCCAGGAGAAAATAGTAGAATGCAACTTCCATGGCTACTGCTGGGTCGCCGGTATTCATGACGAGTGTCGTAAAATACAGGATGACAACAACAAGCACAAGGGAGATTCCGAGCACATAGTCGCCCAGTTTCTTCAGAATACTGTAGGCGATGAAGACACTGGCCATGACAGTCAGAAGGACACCCGGTGATACGGTTGCAATGGCCCAGGGCGAAAGGGCCGCCCATCCGAAAAACACACCTGAACTTACCAGATAGGCCTGGGAACTGTTGAACATGAGTACCAGCATCAAAGCGACCATACTTAAACTGAAATAGATTTCATGATGGGTACCGACGGCATAGTAGTTGAGCAGAATGGAGATGAAACCGCCCATCAGGCCCCCGAAAATACTCTCGTAGAGGCGGCTCTGCAGCAGAGGTTCCATCTTCCATTTGATTTGAAAGTACAGGTACAGGAATGCAACCAGCATTGAGAACAGTACGATCATATCGAGAAACATAAATTTCCTCCATCAGTTTTGATAATAGGTTTGAAATTTCTTTGAAATTCTATAGTATCTATGTAAATAATGAAAAAATATCAATTGATTACCGGTATCTACTATAACATATTATGTATATATTATTATCTTCAATTCGAAGTGATTGATGAAAATCCAACTTATGTCTGATTGGAATAAATTATTTTATTTTGTAATGATGAGTGATAATTCCATTGATTGTAAGTATAATATAATAAAAAGAAATATAAAGTGAGGAAGTGTAGAGATGGTTGAACGTACCGAAATTCATGTAGTGGAGCCTGATGAAGTATTTCGCCGTATCCTGATTCGGACACTTGAAGACGGAAATGATGTTGAACAGCTCGGTGTCCATGGATATTCGGATGGTTATGATTTCATGGAACGCTATCGCTACGGGGAAGCAAGATGCATCTATATCATCAATGACATTCTTCCTAAGAAGAACGGTATCGAGCTTGTGCAGCATATACGTAAGACGGATATTGAAGGTGTCATCTATTTCATGACCCGTTCGAACACTGAAGAAGAAATGGTCTATGCATTGAACATGGGCGTCGACAGCTACTTCATCAAACCTTTCAATCTGAAAGTCTTTCAGGCCAGAATCAATCGACTGGTCAATCGGGGAGAAAATCTATGGGTGTAAGCATCAGTCTTAGCGTTGTACTCTGGTGTATTCTTGCTTTGGTTGTCATTCTTGCTGCGCTCGTTGTGGTTTTCATCACCCAGTCGCAGCACAGAATCAGAAGGCGGGACGAGGTGGCTCGATATACCGAACGTCATCTTGAAGACTGGTATGAATACCTGGTCAAAGGTGACGGACTGGATGCACTCCCCAGATCAAAGGATACTGATGTGGAGGCGATTGAGAAGATCTTCTTTGCCTTCAAGCAGAATGCGTCGTCAAAGGATATAGACAGAAGAATCATCCAGGTTGCCACAGAGCATCTTGCTCCCCGCTATAGACGGCAGCTTAAAAGCGGCAAATGGGCCTGCAGGGTCAATACAATGGGTAAACTCATCGAATTCGAGCTGCCGGGTTTTGAAACGGTGTTTACTAACGAGGAGGTACTGCGGCTGAGCAGATACGAGTACTTTCTTTTCTTGAGCTACCTGTCCATATTCGACATGGATCGTTTCCTGCACATCTACTTTTTAAGGGAAGACCTTTCGGAATATGAGAATAAGAAAGTGTTCAATCAGTTGAGCGACAGAAAAGCCGAAAAACTGATCGGCAGATTCGAAGAAATTACATTGCCCGGGAAATATGCGCTGATCGGGAGAATTTCTCTCATGCCATCCGGTCGTTCCATAGAATTTCTCGAATCCCTGCTTAACAATCGAACACCGGAAGTACGCATACGTGCGCTGAAAGCCATACAGTCGATTGGACATGTTCAGGAATCCTGCCGCTATGACAGATTCTACAATTCCGATGTTTGGGAAGAGCGGCTGCTTGTCACACGCATCGCCCCGCTGATCGGTGAAAAGTCCATTTCTCAACTTAAGGAACGGCTGGATGATCCGCATGAAATGGTAAGAAGGGAAGCAGCCCGGTCCCTGTCGCGCTTCAGAAAACCGATGGCGGAATGGGCTGTGCCGATGCAACGGGAGACGCTGACGATACGTAAGGAAGGTGAGAAGTGATGGATTGGCAGAGTATTGGTCTTGTACTTGGATGGATCATTCTGATTTATGTGCTGAGCATCACGCTCTTCTACATACTTATGATGGCTTTTGCCTACCAGGCACTGGCGAAGAGAAAACTGCTTGATGATGAAATGCTCGATGATGATCTGAGGACCAACCTTTTCACCAAGCCGGTTTCCATACTTGTGCCTGCCTATAATGAAGAGGCGGGAATTGTGGAAAGTCTGCATTCCCTCATCAATCTGAGATATCCGGAGTCGGAAATCATTGTCATCGATGACGGGTCGAAAGACAGCACAGCAGAGACGGTCATCGAAGCTTTCAGCATGAAGCGGATCTATCCGACAATCGTCCAGCATATCGAGACGAAAAAGGTGAACAAAGTGTATCAGTCGAAGCTTCACCCGAAAGTTTTCATGATCATGAAGGAGAATGGCGGCAAGGCGGATGCGCTGAATACCGGCATCAATCTGGCCAGATATCCCTACTTCTGCTCGATTGATGGAGATTCCATACTGGATGAGAATTCACTGCTCAAAGTGATGCGCCCTATCATCGCATCGGACGGCAAAGTGGTTGCTGCAGGTGGTAATGTAAGGATTGCGAATGGCAATGATATACATTTCGGATCACTCGTGGAACGGCAGTTGACGCGCAGGCCTGTCGTCATGATGCAGATCATCGAATACTTGAGAGCGTTCATGCTCGGACGCATCTTTCTGAGCCGCTTCAATATGGTGCTGATCATATCCGGTGCCTTCAGTGTATTTTCAAAGCGTACCGTCATCGCCGCAGGCGGCTATACACCAGGTGTCATCGGTGAAGATATGGAACTGGTCGTCAAAGTCCATGAGTATCTGCGCAGAACCAACTCGGATGAACGCATCGAATTTGTACCTGAACCCGTGTGCTGGACGGAAGCACCGACTACGCTCAGGGTGCTGAGACGCCAGCGGAGAAGGTGGAGCCAGGGGCTTATTGAGAGCCTGTGGCGGCACAAGCATATGACACTGAATCCGAAGTATGGCAGAATTGGACTTTTTGCCTTCCCGTATTTCTGGCTGTTCGAGGCACTCGGTGCAGTGGTTGAGCTTGGCGGATACATCTATATCATCGTATCCTTCTTCCTTGGTACGCTCTATGTGGAGATGGCGCTCATGCTGATGCTTGCGCTGATCCTCTACGGATCCATCTTCTCGTCCTTCTCGCTGCTGCTCGAGGCATGGACGACGAAAAACTATACACGACCGCGTACCATTCTCGCAATGGTGCTTCTGGCACTTTCGGAAACATTCTGGTACCGTCCGCTGACATTATTCTGGCGACTGGAAGGCATCTACAACTTCATGCGCAAGAATCATGACTGGGGCAGGATGGAACGTCAAGGACTGGGAAGAGGGAAAACACAAAAATGAAGAAGTACATCATTATCGGTATTCTGATCGTCGCAGTCGGAGTTGGAATATACTTCGTCTTCGGCAACAGCCAGGAAAGAGAGGCGCATGAAATACAGCCTGCTCGGATCACTGGGGATCAGTTTGAAGTGAAGACACCGGATGGCTGGGAACAGATGACCATCAAAGGCGTCAACATGGGGATGGCCAAGCCCGGCTATTTCCCGGGTGAAGCAGCGATTACAGAAGATGAATACTATCGCTGGTTCGAACAGATTGGCGAGATGAATGCAAATACGGTGCGTGTATATACTCTGCATCCGCCGGGTTTCTATAATGCACTTGCCCGCTATAATGATAGAAATGAAGAAAACATCTACATCATGCATGGTCTATGGGCGGATGAAGGCAAGATGCACGACGGACTTGATGCCTTTGATGAAGCGCTGAATGAAGAGTTCAACCAGGATATGATGAATGTAATGGATGCCATCCACGGCGGCGGCACTGTCGAACCTGAACCTGGAAAGGCATCCGGTGACTATACGAAAGATGTATCCGGCTATGTCATCGGCTGGATCATGGGCGTCGAGTGGTATCCGCCATTTGTCGTCGGGACGAATGAAAAGCATGATGATATCGGCCAGTATGATGGCACTTTCTACCGTACTGAGGATGCCTCGCCGTTCGAACACTGGCTGGCTGAGAAGATGGACTACATCTCAAAGTATGAAAATGAAACATACGGTTCGCTGCGTCCAATGAGCTTTACCAACTGGGTGACAACGGATATTCTTGAGCATCCATCCGACTCTTCGGATATGGAGGATCTTGTGAGTGTGGATCCGAACGTCATCTATACAGAAGGTGAAATGGAAGATATCGGCCAGTATGCCTCCTATCATATCTATCCATACTATCCGGACTTTTTGAACTATGACAAGAAGTATGTGGAATATACAGACCATAGAGGAGAAAAGAACAACTACGCCGGCTATCTCAATGAGATGGTGGCTGAGCACCGGCTTCCGATCCTTGTTGCGGAATTCGGGGTGCCAGCATCCCGCGGACTGACTCACCGGAATCCATTCGGCTGGAATCAGGGATTCCATACTGAAGAGGAGCAGGGTGAGATTGTAACGCATCTCTACGAGAATATTCTGGAAGAGGGCATGCTCGGGGGACTGATCTTCACCTGGCAGGACGAGTGGTTCAAACGGACATGGAATACGATGGATTATGATGATCCGGACCGCCGCCCGTTCTGGTCGAATGCACAGACGAACGAGCAGCAGTTTGGTCTGCTGAGCTTTGATACACATAAGATTAAAGTGGATGGAGATGGCTCCGGTTGGGAAGGTGATCCGCTGTATACAGGTTCCGGGGTGCTTGAATCATTGACGATGGATCATGATGAGCAGTACCTCTATTTGAAAGTCGAACACGATCCTGAAATGGAAGGCGGCATCAATATTCCACTGGATGTCATTGACGGCCAGGGCAATCATACGCTAAATGGTCAGATTGAATCGGAGGATGGCATCGACTTTCTGATTGATATCAATTCTGAGCAGTCCAGAGTGACAGTGGACGACTATTACGATTTCTTTGAAATCCAGTATGGCCATACACTTGAAATGATAGATGCCGGGGAGGCACCGGAAATGGATTCGGGGGAATTCAATCCGATCCGTCTGGCATTGAACAAGGAGTACTATCTGCCGGATAGGGGCGTGACACTTCCGTTTGAGTCCTATGAAACTGGACTGCTGCGGGAAGGTATCGGTGATCCGGAAGCGGAGTCATACGATTCACTTACTGACTACAACTGGAATCGTGAAGAAGGCGTGCTTGAAATCCGTCTGCCATGGCAGCTGATCGGTGCGCGCGATCCGAGCCAGCGGGAATTCCTCGGCAACATCGCTGAAGATGGACTCGAAGCTTCAGTTCATATTGACGGTATTGGTGTCGGTGCCTATGTCACAGATGACCAGCAGCTTGTGGATAGCCTGCCGGCGGTAGAAGCGGGGAGACTACCAGCACTCGATATGTATACGTGGGAAGAATGGGATATGCCTGAATCGGAAGAGCGGCTGAAAAAGTCCTATGACATCATCAAAGAAACATTCAGCGAGTAGGAACGGAAAAGAATGGCGGGGATGCAGCATCCCCGCCATCCTTTTATTTTTACAGACCGAGCCCATTTGGATTATAATAAGGTAAAACAACTGCGGAGGCCGATCATGATAACGAACTGGATACCTCAATTCGAATTGCTGGAACAGAGCTGCCAGCAGAAATTGGAAGACCAATATCAACTGCTCGATAAGGAAGAAATCAGGAAAGTGTACGAGGATGCATATCGGAACCCTTCGTATGTAGATATGAGTTCGATAAAGGAGGTTCCTTATGCCACACCTGCCGAGCTGGATGAAGACATGCTGAATGATGTTGCCTATGATGCCATGGGCAAAGGAGAGGTGGCAGTACTGCTGATGGCTGGTGGTCAGGGAACGAGACTCGAGCACCAGGGACCGAAAGGCACATTTTCTTTTGAAGGGCGTTCTCTTTTCGAACTCCAGGCAAACCAGCTGCGAAATTTTGAAGAAAAGGTAAAGACACCTGTCCAGTGGTACATCATGACAAGTGATATCAACCATGGTGAGACGCTGGCTTTCTTCGAGTCCCATCGCTATTTTGAACTGGATCCGGCAAATATCCATTTCTTCAGACAGGAGCATTTCCCTGCCCTGTCAAAGGACGGTGAACTGCTGATCACAGAGCAGAAGGATATTCTGCTGACGCCAAATGGTAATGGCGGTATTTTCAGCGCATTGAAAAAAAGTAGGATGCTTGATGACATGAAAGCGAGAGGCATCCGTCACGTCTTCATGAACAATGTCGATAATGTTGTAGTAAAAGTTGCCGATCCGCTGCTCATGGGGCTTCATATTCAGAATGATAACGAAGTGACTTCGAAATCCATCGCTCCAAAACCCGGTGAGAGTGTCGGGCGTCTGTGCCTTGTGGATGATAGAAAAAGCGTTGTTGAATATACGGAACTGCCTGAAGGTGAAGAAGAGGCATTCAAAAATGGCAACATCGGCATCCATGCATTCAGCATGAAATATCTGGAGAAAGTTGCAGATGTCAGAATGCCCTACCATCTCGCATTGAAGAAGCTGGAGCATATGAACAGTACATTGCAGGTAGTCAGAGAAGAAGTGCTCAAGTTCGAAAAGTTCTACTTCGATGCATTTGTGCATGCAGATACCCATATGACGCTGCAGGTCGACCGCAAGGGTGAATTTTCCCCGCTCAAGAACAAGGTGGGCAAAGACAGCATAGAGACAGCATATAAGGACCTGATGGATGCAGGCGTACTGTGATGTTTCTCCGGCAGAGCGAACCCCATAAGAAATTATATTGGAAAAGACATGGGGTGGGTGAAAAGATTGAAGAGTCTCTGAAGCATATTGTGCCGCTATCCTTCGGGGAGGAAGTGGGCAATAGTGTGAGTCACGGTGTGGCGGCGCTCATATTCATATTCATATTGCCGTTTACAGCAATCTATATGTACGAGCAGGGCGGAACGCTGCATGCAGTGGGAGGTTCGGTGTATGTCATCAGCATCCTGCTCATGTTTCTCACGTCGACACTGTATCACTCCATGGCACATAATACCCAGCATAAGTACATCATGCGTCTTTTGGACCATAGTCTGATCTATGTAGCCATCGCTGGAACGTATACACCAGTGGCACTGTCGGTGATCGGAGGCAAGTGGGGCATCATCACCTTGATCATCCAATGGGCAGCTGCGATTTTCGGCATCCTCTATAAGGTGCTCAGCCCCAAAGTGAACAGTAAAGTAAGCCTCGGCTTCTACCTGGTGATGGGCTGGATGGCGGTTCTCTTCTTTCCGCAGATCATCAGCAATACGCACTGGATGTTCATATTCATGCTGACACTTGGTGGCATCAGCTATACGATCGGTGCATGGTTCTATGCTCAGAAGAACCGCAAGTACTTCCATATGATATGGCATTTCTTCATCATCGTTGCGAGCATTCTGCACTATATCGGCATCGTTTTCTACATCCACGCGTAGCTTGGGCGTTTTTGATTTTTCCGTTCAGTTTGTTATGATAGTTAATGTTGAAATCAAAACGGGAGTTGATTGGATGAAAATCGTCTTTTATGGTGCGGGCAATATGGCAAGTGCCATCTTTATCGGCATGATCGAAAATCGTGTAGTCAAACCGGAGCAGATCTATCTGACGAGCAGAAGCCAGCAGGATAAGGTCATGTTCTTCAAGGAGAATCTCGGCGTCAACGTTTCCTATGATGATACAGAACTCCTGGATGATGCAGACTATGTCATCCTGGCAAGCAAGCCGCAGAGCTTTCCGGATGTGGCCAAAAGAATCCGGCCGTATCTTGAAGAAAAGACAAAGATCGTGTCCGTCATGGCAGGCACCCAGATCAAGACAATCCGGCGCGAACTGCGGACGGAAAATCCGATTGCCAGAATCATGCCGAATACGAACGCGATGGTACAGCATTCCGTAAGTGGCATCACATACTCCAGGAATTTCCCGGATAAGGATCAGCTGGTGGAACTGATGGAGAGTTTCGGTACGACGGTGGTGGTTGAAGAAGATGTCATGCATAATATCACCGCTGCCACAGGTTCAGGTTCTGCATTCCTGTATTTCATTTATGAAAAGTATGCAGAAAGCCTGATGGAGCTCGGGTTCAGCGAAGAGGAAGCATTGTTTCTGACAAGAAACCTGGTCATCGGTGCCGGGAAAATGGTGGAGGATTCTGAACTGCCATTCAGTCAGCTCAGGAAGAATATCACGTCCAAAAAAGGGACGACAGAAGCGGGGCTCAATGCACTGGATGGAGAAGGCATCAAAAGAATACTCACTGCAACATTGAATGCGGCAGCAAACCGGAGTGAGGAATTGAGCAAGGATGATGAATAGTATCGGTTCACGAATTTGTGGAAAGGGAAGTGCTTCATATAGACTGTATATGAAGCACTTTTTGTGAGGAGGAATAAAGTGAAGACGTTATATTATAATGGTTCAATATATACAATGAAGGCGCCTCTCGACACTGTCGAGGCACTGATTGAAGAAAACGGCAGGATACTTCAGACCGGTAAAGTGGAAGTACTCCGCAGCCAGGCGGACAGGGAAGTGGATCTGAAAGGGCAGACGTTGCTTCCCGGATTGACAGATACGCACCAGCATCTGATTATGATCGGAAAAAAACTGAAATCTCTGGCACTGCATGAAGTGTCAGATCTTGATGATATGAAGCGGCTGGTCAGTACATACGAGTCCACTGAAAAATGGAATCTCATTCTTGGCTACGATGAAAACAATTTTCCCGACCAGTACCGCCCATCCCATGAAGAGCTGGATGCGCTGACGGACAAACCGACACTGGTGACCCGGGTGTGCCAGCATGCCGGTGTCGTCAATACCCGGGGGTTGGAACTGCTTGGACTGGATCGTACAGTGACAGACCCCGAGGGCGGCTATTACGAACGGGATGAAAATGGAGAGCTGACAGGCTGGGTCTACGATAAGGCATTCGAAGCCATCAGGGATGCCACGGTCGAGGATGATGTGGATTCGTTGAGCGGTGATATCGAAACGGCAGTCGACCATCTGTATACATATGGTATTACAAATGCGCATACCGAGGACATGTCATATCATGGTCCTTATCAGATGCCTTTGGAAGCATATAAGAAAACACTTGGCCCCGACCGTAAGAAGTTCAGGGTCAACCTGCTCAGGCATGAACGGGTGTATGATGAGATGGTTGAGGACGCACCGGAATTCATAGAAGACTGGATCGAAAAAGATGCAATGAAGCTGTTTATGGATGGTGCATTCGGTGGCAGGACGGCTCTCGTCAATGCACCATATGAAGGTACCGAGGACCATGGACTCCAGATCCATTCGAAAGAAGCGCTTGAGTCGCTGGTCAAAAAAGCCCGTGCCAACAATGACGCGATTGCTGTGCACGTCATCGGCGACAAGGCAAGTGAGCTTGTCGTTGATGCAATCGAGAAGTTCCCCGTGCCGGAAGGCAAGCATGATCGCCTGATCCACTGCAGTCTGCTGGATGCGTCCCTCATAGAGCGGATGTCCCGGCTGAATGTAATCTGTGATATCCAGCCGACATTCCTGACATCCGATATGCCATGGGTCGAATCCTACCTTGGCACAGAACGTCTGGAATACTTATACGCTTTCCGCACAATGCAGGCGCATGGACTACTGCTCGGCGGCTCTTCGGACGCACCGATAGAAGCAGTCAATCCGCTGCTTGGTATCCATGCACTTGTAACACGCAGAGGAAAAACAGGTGTGTATAATGAGAAGGAAGCTGTCAGCCGATATGATGCCTTCAGAATGTATACCCATAATGCCGCAAAGATTGTCTACAAGGCAGATCGGGCAGGGCTGATAGAACCGGGATATTATGCAGACTTTGCCATATTCGATAGGGATGTCATGACAGTCGAGGCGGATGAACTGCTTGAAACAAGAGTTGAAAAAACAATTGTAGACGGTACAATCGTCTACGATGCACATAACTAGAAGGAGGGATTCCATGGGTTTGAAAATCAGTATTTTCGGTGCTGGACATGGTGGCATCACTGCTGCTGTGGATATGACGGAGAGAGGCCACACGGTGACGCTGTACCAGTCTCCCCAGTCCAAGAAAGACTTGAGTAAAATAGAAGAAACGGGTGAAATCAATTTTAAAGGTTCACCTGTGAAAATTGATAGATTCACAAGAAATATTGCAGAAGCCGTAAAAGGTCAGGATGTTCTGATGCTGGCCATACCCTCCACTGCAGTCGAGCCTGTCGCAGAAAGCATTGCGCCATATCTTGAAGACGGCCAGTATGTGCTGATCAATAGTGCGAGCGCCATGTGCAGTATCCGCTTCAAACGGGTTCTGCATAATATGAAAACGGATGTGGACGTCAAAGTAGGGGAGACGATGTCACTCACCTATGCTTCAAGATATCACGCCGAGCGTAATGAAGCAGAATTGATCGGCTATAATAAACATAATCTGTTCGCAGCATACCCTTCCCGGCATACAGAAGAGATGCTCGTCGTTTTCAATCGGATGTATGACTATTTGAAGCCGGCTGAAAATATCATCGAAACAACATTGAACAATGGAAATCCCGAGAGTCATCCCGGCCCTTCGATTCTGAATGCAGGTAGAATCGACTATGCAGGCGACCAGTTCTACCTATATAAAGAAGGCATTACTGAGCATACAGTGAATGTCATCCACCGTATCGATGAAGAACGCCAGGCAATATGCAAAGTACTCGGCTTCGAAGCCCTTTCCAAATCCAAACGGAGTGTGAGAAGCGGATATTTTGAAGAGGACGAATCGTTGCTCGCGCAGTATAACAATTCCAAAATACTCAAAGATATACTCGGGCCGACCGACCTTGAAAACCGCTATGTAACAGAAGATGTATCGAATGGTCTGGTATTGTGGGCAAGCATTGGAGATATGGTAGACGTAGACACTCCGGTAATGGATGCTGTCATTACACTGACAGGTGTTCTCCTTCGACGTGACTTCTTCAGAGAAGGTGTGACACTAAGCAAGCTCGGCATAGAGAAAGTCAGCAGCGAGGAATTGAACCGGCTGATGAAGTACGATAGTACAAGAGATTAAAAGAAACCCTCCGACAGATCTGTCGGAGGGTTTCTTGTTTCAAGCTTATTCGTTGCCGACATCCTTCTGGTAGTACTTCTTGGAGTTGAAGTATTCCTCCTTCAACTCGATGATTTTCGGCGACAGTATAATCACTGCTATGATGTTAGGCATGATGACGAAGAATAGAGTCAGGTCAAGGAAAGCCCATAGTATAGTTGCACCGCCGATGGCACCGATGACGATTGATATGACATAGAGTGCCTTCATTAATGTGCCGGCCCATAATCCGAACAGATACTCCGCCTGTCTGGCACCATAGAAGACGACTACAGTGATTGTAGAAAAGACGAAGATGACGAGTGCTACAGAAACGGCCGTACTTCCTATAGGACCAAATGATTCGGCAAAAGCACGTGCTGTAAGAGATTCCCTGACACTTTCCTCATGCGCATCATTATGCTGCCATACCCCTGTCATTATGACAACAAGCGCTGTTACGGTACATATGATCAGTGTATCTACAATAATTGCAATGACTGACCATAGCGCCTGCCGGATTGGATGATCGGTTTTAGCAGCTGCATGGGCAATCGGAGAGGTACCCAAACCGGCTTCATTACTGTAGACGCCCCGCGCAAAGCCCCAACGGATGGTTTCTGCAAGTACTGCCCCGGCACCGCCACCAAGCGCAGCCGTCGGATTGAATGCTTCTGTGAAGATAAGTGAAAAGACAGCGGGTACTGATGAGATATTCATAAAAATGATGATCAGCCCTGCAAAAATGTAGAACCCGGCCATGATGGGTACCAGTATCGAGGTGACCTTGCCGATGCGCTTGATGCCGCCGAATACGACAATACCTACAGCAACGGCCATGATGATTCCTGTGATCAACGGACTGAATGAGAACGTATCATCTATTGTGCTAGCCACTGAATTGCTTTGCACCATTATACTTGGCACAAGTTCAATCAGCAGAAAAATAGCATACCATGCAGCGAGCACTTTACCGACAAGCGGCCATTTGATTCCGTTCCTCATATAGTATGTAGGACCACCCACATATTCCCCCACTTCATTTTTTTCGCGGTAATGCAAGCCTAGAGCCGTTTCGCCGAATTTCAGCGCCATGCCGAATACAGCGATGACCCACATCCAGAAAACTGCACCGGGTCCGCCGAGCATTATAGCTACGGGCACCCCGACAATATTGGCGGCACCGATTGTCGAGGACAGTGCTGTAGTCAGTGTCTGGAAAGGGGTGATGGTTCCTTTGCCAAACGGTTTCTTACCTACCCTGCCGATAGTCTGTTTGAATATATATACAGGGTAGACGAATTGAAAGAATTTCAGTCTGATAGTCAGGTAGATGCTTGTAAAAAGGAGCATGATGATGATGGGGTAGCCCCAAAGAAAGCTGGATACTGCTGTAATTATCTCCATGTTGCGTCCTCCTTGAAAACCGTATTTTTCTCTTGTCTATTCATCAGGAAGGGCGTATACACTGACACTCTGGCTATTCGCATAGAATTCGCCGAATCCTTCTTCATCTATGGTCACGTTATCTTCGCGGTTGCCTGTGAAGTCGACCCATTCTTCTCCACTGCGCTCTTCTCCAACGTACATTTTCTTAACGCCATCCTCAAGGCCATTTGATACGACAACAGCACAACCGGAGTCTTCGACCTCTTCTTTGCCGAAACGCACCCAGCCGATGGTATCCGCATGGTCGAAGTAATCTTCCTGCTCGCCAAGTGCTCTGACATGTCTTGCACGAAGCAGCGGATCGATCGCTTCCGGCAATCCTTCCTTGTCATAGTCTCCATCAATACCATAATAGTCTCCATAAAATACACACGGATAGCCATCTCGTCTAAGCAGGATGAGTGCATAGGCGGACTGTTTGAACCAGTCATCTACGAAAGATTCCAATCCTTCTCCGGGCTGGGTATCGTGATTATCGACGAAAGTCATCGTATTCCATGGCGCTTCTTTGACAAGTGTACCTTCGAAAATCTGTGTCAGGTCATAATTCTCCTTTTCATTGGCAGCTTCGAACAGGTTATAGTGAAGTCCAACATCAAAAAGGTCGATGTCGAATTCAACATCCTTCAGGAATCCTTCCTTGGCTTCGATTTCCGGGTTCCAGAATTCACCGAAGAAATAAATATCCCGATCTGCATACTCCCTGACTTCATCTATGAATTCGCTGATGAACTTGCTGTCTATATGTTTGACTGCGTCTAGCCTGAAACCATCTACATCCAGCGTATCGGTGAGCCACTTGCCCCACTCGATCATTTCCGCTTTGACATCCGGATGATCGTAATAGATGTCGGAATACATCAGATAGTCGAAGTTGCCAAGCTCGTCATCTACGTTTTCGCTCCAGTCCTTATCCTCTCCCACAATTTTGAAGACGCCTGTACGATCTTCTTTGGCATCATAGTCGACGCCAACGAAATGCGTGAAGTTCCATTCGAACTTGCTGTATTTGCCTTTACGGCCAGGGAAGTAGAAGCGGGTGTAGCCATCAATATCGAAAGGCTCAGAAATTTCCTCCTGGCGGTTCCCTGCATCAACTTCTATCACCTTGAAAGTTTCAGTGTCGTCGCCGCCAGCCTTGTGATTCATCACGAGATCGATGTATACCATCAGTCCCGCTTCCCGGCATGCTTCAATCGCCTTCTCAAGCTGTTCGCGTGTACCATATTTGGTGCGTACAGCGCCTTTCTGATCAAACTCTCCGAGATCATAGACGTCATATACTGCATATCCCGCATTGGAAGGGTGATCGGCTTTGGTCGGTGGTGGCAGCCATACTGCATCGATTCCCATATCTTTAAGTTCCTGTGCATTATCCTTCAGACGGTCCCAATGCTTACCGTCATCCGGTACATGCCATTCAAAGTACTGCATGAGTGTAAAGTTCATAGTAGTCAACGTTCCCTTCTATAGTTCGTACCTCATATATAGCCTTTTCAGACTGCTTGTAATCATAAAAGTTCATACAATTATTCTGAATACATCGATTTCTTGGAATATATCAGCAGAAATCATGTTTCATGAATGTACGCTTCAACTTATCACAAAGTATTAAGAACTTTTTCATTTTATGGATATCGGGATATGTTATCATGATGATATTGAATCTAGCCTATAGAAGGAGAATTTCTCATGGTTACTAAAGAACAAGTAGAAGAAATAGTTGGTAATATAAATGATCCCATTCTTAACGTTCCTATTAAAGAGACGGATGGTATCAAGGAAATCAGCATCAAGGAAGAGAAGAAGCATGTAAGTGTCAAAGTGGCAATCGGTCGTCTTGGCGGCCAGGAACAGCTTGACCTGCAGATGAAGGTGGTCAATCTTCTCAAAGAAGCGGGTGCCGACACGGTCGGACTGCGATTTGATGAACTGGAAGAGTCGGTGATTGAAAAGCACCGGGGGACTGCAGGCAGTGAAGTGGAGAATAGATTCAAGGATAACAACACGCAGTTCATCGCTGTTGCTTCAGGTAAAGGCGGTGTTGGAAAGTCGACCGTTGCAGTCAACCTGGCTGTCGCGCTTGCCGAGAAAGGCAAAAAGGTCGGTCTGATTGATGCGGATATATACGGTTTCAGTGTACCTGATATGATGGGGATTACAGAGAAGCCGGGCATTGAGGATAAGACGATCATTCCGGTTGAACGTTTTGGAGTCAAAGTGATCTCCATGGCTTTCTTCGTAGAGGAGAATACACCTGTCATATGGAGGGGACCGATGCTTGGCAAGATGATCAGCAGTTTCTTCAATGAGGTTGCATGGGGAGAACTTGATTATCTGCTGCTCGACCTGCCGCCAGGCACAGGGGACGTTGCACTCGATGTCCACCAGCTGCTGCCGCACAGCAAGGAAATCATCGTGACAACGCCGCACCCGACTGCAGCATTCGTAGCAGCACGCGCAGGGGCAATGGCCCAGCATACAGATCATGATATCATCGGTGTAATCGAGAACATGAGCTACTTCGAAAGTGAACTTACTGAAGAGAAGGAATACGTCTTCGGTAAAGGCGGCGGCGAGAAGCTGGCCCGTGAACTTCAAGTGCCATTGCTCGGACAGCTGCCTTTAGGGCAACCTGAATGGAATGAACAGGATTTTGCGCCTTCCGTCTATTCTGAAACGCACAGAATCGGCAGTATATATAGAAGCATTGCGGACAATGTAATAAAAGAGAGCGAATAATCGCGGAGGAACTACAGTATGACATCGAAATACCTGGTAAGATTCTATTTCAGAACACTGCTCCTTGGTATGGTGGTTACAGCCATCGTGAGCCTGTTCACTGAATATCAGAACGTAACGCGTTATTTATTTGAAGGACAGATCGGCGAATTTCTGGCCGGTCTGGTCTGGTTTCTCGGCTATGGACTTCTGATTGCAACGGTCAGTCAGGTCGCTTTCTTCATATATCTGTTCATTCATCCATTAGGTATGGGCATCTTCAGGAAGCTATGGCCCTATGTACAGCTGCTGCTTGTGATGTATGCCATATTCGATCTATTCTATGTAAGATTCTATAGATTAGGTATGGAAGCGGGTCACGTATGGAACTATATATGGATTCCGATTATCGTCATTGTGGCAGGTTTCATCGTTGCCAGATGGAAAGACCGCGAGGCGCCGGGTGGCAATCTGTTCATTCCGGCTCTCTTCTATATGATATTCATGACTTCCATCGCACTGATTCCATTTTTGAGTGTAGAGGATACTTCATGGATATACCGATCAATATTTACATTAATCATATGTAACGCATTCCAGCTTCTGATGCTGCCGAAGTATATAGAAGCATCAGAAAAGGAAAAGGCAGAGCGGGGAAGAGTAACCAAAGCAGAACGCAATGAACAGAAAAGAAATGCAAAACAGCAGGAGGATATTCAGCAGCAGAAGAAGGAAAAAGCACAAATCGAGAAAAGAAACGCTTTGAAATATAAAAACAAAACACGCCAGAATAAGCTTCATGACAAGGGTTGAGAGGCAGTGCAATGCACTGCCTCTTTCATATTGTGTAAGACTACAATATTAAAATCAATCAAAACGTTGACACCTGCTTGCCCACTTGGTATTATATAAAAGTCGCCAAAACACGGACGACATAAACAAGCACAGCACAGCAGATTGCTTCCAAAAAAATATAAAAAAGGTGTTGCATACGAATTGCTGAAGTGCTATAATAGATAAGCAGTCAAAACAGAACATTGAAAACTGAATGACAATATGTCAACGTTTAATTCCGATAAACGGATGGCT
>NZ_VMSJ01000003.1 GCF_007713705.1 Salinicoccus cyprini
GTGTTACTCACCCGTCCGCCACTCGCGTCACAGGAGCAAGCTCCTGATCCGCGCGTTCGACTTGCATGTATTAGGCACGCCGCCAGCGTTCATCCTGAGCCAGGATCAAACTCTCCATAATTGGAAGCTCTCTGACTCCGTTTGCGTTTTTACTTGGCGCCCAAGTGGATGGCCGTAGCCATCCGTTTATCGGAATTAAACGTTGACATATTGTCATTCAGTTTTCAATGTTCTGTTGTTGCGTCGTTCTTTTTAACACTCTTACCATGTTACATCATCTCTCGAAATTATTCAAGCGTTAATTTTACACTTTCGAATATTTTTATGAAAGAAAATGTTTCTGTGTTTCTTCGGTGTCTGTGTCGTCCGTGTTTTGGCGACTTTTATATCATACCAAGTAGACAGCTCAGTGTCAACGACTTTATTGAACTTTTTTAAAGTCTTTTTGTTTGCGTGCGTTGTTCACTAAATGCTAAATATTAGATTATCATAAATGCTATAACTTGTATATAATGAATTTCAGAGGTGAATTGTTTTATGAAGAAACCAGGAAATAAGATACTACGTATTCGCGGCTATGCACTGGCCCTGATCTTTATAGGTATGGGAGTCATGTATCTCGGTGTATTCTTCAGGGAGTACCCGCTCGTCTTCAGCATCTTTCTTCTTATAGGAATGCTTCCCATCATATTGAGCTTCGTCATCTACTTCTGGGTGGGTATGATCAGCACACGCGCCATTACCGTCCAATGTCCGAATTGCGAGAAGCATACTAAAATATTGGGACACGTCGACTTCTGCCAGCACTGCAAGGAACCTTTGACGATCGACAAGGAACTTGAAGGAGAAGACTTCTCTCTCGACTACAACGTAGACCACCGCAGAAAAAAGGCGATAGAAGAACTGAACGACAAGAAACAGAAATGAGCAGGGGATATATCCCCTGCTCATTTCTGTTTACGATTATTGAACTGTTCCTATTCCCTGCATTCCGGACATACACCATAGATTTCAAGTCTATGATGACTCACATCGTATGCCGTGACAGAGCCTGCGAGCTGTTCCACTTCCTCAAGCCCCGGATAATGAAAGTCCGTAATCTTGCCGCAATTGCTGCAGATGATATGATAATGGGTATCTGTGATGAAATCGAAGCGGCTTGAAGCGTCCCCATACGTCAGCTCCTTGACGAGCCCCGTCTCCTTGAAAAGCTTCAGATTGTTGTATATAGTGGCGACACTCATATTTGGATATTCACTGGAAAGCGCTTTGAATATATCATCAGCAGTCGGGTGTTCCTCTGTTTCTATCATATACATGAGCACTGCTTTTCTCTGCGGTGTAATCCGTACACCCGTTTTCTTCAGTGCATCGATCGATTCAGTGAACTGATCATTGGCATCCATCATTTTCATATTGATACCTTCCTTCTCTAACTGACTACTGTAGTACACTCATTGTACTTTGTACTGAAATTGATTGTCAAATCACTTTGTTCAGTATCCCCTGCCATTGTCAATGATATTCTTCATCGACTCGGGATCATCCATATGTCCGAGGTTATAGGCAAAGATTTCAAAGCCGCGCTCGAGGTATCCTTCGGTTTTGGATGATGCATGCGGCGTGATGGTCAAGTTGTCATAAGTATAGAATACATGATTCCCGGGCAGCGGCTCCTGATTGAATACATCCAAGATCATATGTCGGATCATGCCCTGTTCAAGCACTTGCGAGATGGTTTCATCGGTCATGATGTCACCACGTCCGATATTGACGAATACCGCACTTTCTTTCATTTTTTCAAATAGATCCGTTTCAAGCATTCCTCTTGTTTCATCTGTACTCGGCAGAATATTGATGATGATATCCGCTTCATTGATATGCTGCTCAAGTTCACCAATGGAATGCGTCCGGTCAAAGCCTTCCACCGCGTGGCCTGTCGTATTGTAGCCCACCACTTCTGTACCGAAGACACGGAGCACTTTGGCCAGATGGGCACCTATGCTGCCGGTACCGAGCAGGTGGACGGTTTTGCCATAGATTTCTTCCGTCCTTGCATTCTTTCGCCAATGGGCATTGTTCTGATCCGCTTTCAGCTGGTTGAAATCCTTATAGAACGAAAGCAGCAGCCCGACAGTATACTCGGTCATCTGTATTTTATGAATGCCTTTTGCATTCGTGATATGGACATGATCAAGCCGTTCAAGCGGCAGATCATCAAGTCCTGCACTCATGACCATCATCCATTCCAGGTTTTTGAAAGCTTTTACATCATCTTCGTTGAAGTTGGAGCCGTACGTAATGAAAATTTCGCACCATTCGCGGTCTTCATCCGTCATTTCCGCAGTTTTTCTGAAGCGGTATTCAAGTTCCGGGTGCTTTTCTTCCATTTTTTCAATCATATGCGGTCTCAAGTTGACAGTCGACAGTATATGTTTCATCTATGCTTCCTCTTTCAGATAGGTTTTGAGTTCGTCGATATGGGATTTCGCCTTGACGTTATCCCACCTTTTTAGAATATTGCTGTCTTCGTCTACAATGAAAGTCGTTCTGACAATGCCTTTCGACTCCTTGCCGAAAACTTTTTTCATCCTATAAACATTGAGTGCCTCAGAGAGTTTGAAGTCCTCATCGACAAGAAGATCGAAGTTCAGGTTATTCTTCTCTATGAAATTCTGATGCTTCTTTCTGGAATCGCCGCTCACTCCATACACTTTGACATCCAGTTCGTTCAGATAGTCCAGATTATCCCGCAGGTCGCATGCCTGCGCCGTACACCCGGGTGTATTATCTTTAGGATAGAAATAGATGACAGTCTTTCCCTCGAGATCTTTATTGCCTATCTTCTCTCCGTTCTGATTTTCAAGTTCGAATTCCGGGAACTTCTCCATATGTCTGCCTCCTTGAATATACCTTCATAATAATGATAATACCCGAGTTTCACGCGCCTCTCAACAGAAGTCCCTCCTTAATTAACGGTCCGGAATGTGGTAGAATACACATTGTGTAAAATACAGATCAAAGGATGAAATATATGTACGATCACAAGAGATCCGAAGCACTCCAGAAACAGGCTGATGAAGTCATACTCGGAGGCGTCAATTCCCCTTCCCGTTCCTACAAGGCAGTAGGCAATGGTGCGCCCATCGTAATGGACAGAGGTGAAGGCGCCTATCTCCATGATGTCGATGGCAACCGCTATATCGACTACCTGGGCGCTTATGGACCCATCATTACGGGGCATGCGCACCCCCGCATCCATGAAGCCATTGCTGAGCAGAGCAGCAAGGGCATACTCTACGGCACACCGACAGAGCTTGAAATCGAGTTCGGCCGCAAAATAAGAGATGCGATTCCATCGCTTGAACGTGTCAGATTCGTCAATTCCGGTACTGAAGCAGTCATGACGACAATCAGGGTTGCACGCGCCTATACATCGAGAAATAAAATCATCAAATTTGAAGGGTGCTATCATGGCCACTCCGACCTCGTGCTTGTCGCAGCCGGCAGCGGCCCTTCCCAGCTCGGCACTCCCGATTCGGCAGGCGTACCAGAAGGTGTGGCGGAAGATGTCATTACCGTGCCTTTCAATAACCTCGAAGATTTCAGAACAGCAATGAACCACTTCGGTGATGAAATTGCTGCGGTACTCATCGAACCGATCGTTGGCAACTTCGGTATTGTCGAACCGATGGAGGGCTTCCTTGAAGAAATAAACAAAGTTGCCCACGAAAATGGCTCGCTCGTCATCTATGATGAAGTCATTACCGCATTCCGCTTCACTTATGGTTCAGCACAGCAGCTGCTCAATATAGAGCCGGACCTCACTGCACTTGGAAAGATCATCGGCGGCGGCACACCGATCGGCGCATATGGCGGTAGAAAAGATATCATGGAAAGTGTTGCCCCGCTCGGCCCGGCCTACCAGGCAGGCACGATGGCAGGCAATCCACTCAGCATGGCTGCCGGACTGGCATGCATGGAAGTGCTCGGCAAGCCTGATGTGTACAAAAATCTTGATGCACTCGGCAAAATGCTAGAAGATGGACTGCTCGACCTGATTCAGAAGTATGAGGTCAAGGCGACAATCAACCGCCTCGTCGGCGCCCTGACCATCTATTTCACCGATGAGACCGTCACCAACTACACCATGGCTGAAGCGAGCGATGGAGAAATGTTTTCCAAATTCTTCAATGGACTGATAAGAAGAGGGGTCAACATTGCCCCGTCCAAATACGAAGCCTGGTTCCTGACAACGGAGCATACTGAAGCGGATATCAAGGAGACACTTGCCATTGTTGAAGAAGTTTTCAAAAATGATCTATAGGAGAGGGTACCATGCGCTTTGGTGCTAGAGTTTTCAAAACAGGTGTCACTGTCGTCCTCACACTGTTCATAGCAGAAATGCTCGGACTTGGACCCTCACTGATTGCTGCAATCGCTGCGGTGTTTGCCCTCCAGCCGAATGTTCATCGCTCGGTCATGAATACGTGGGACCAGTTCCAGGGCAATACCCTTGGCGCGATAGCTGCAATTGTCATGGTCCTGCTGTTCGGCCACAATATGATCGTCATCGGTCTGACCGTCATACTTGTCCTGGCAGTCCTGCTGTTCTTCAATCTGCAGAGCGTATCCACACTGGCCGTCGTAACAATGATTGCCATCATGGATGCACCGACCGTCATAGAAAGCTCCACCACCACAGATTTTCTTGAAGCAGCAGGTGTACGTTTTGCACTGGTCATGATCGGTGTGCTGTCATCACTTGTGGTCAATCTGCTCTTCATCCCACCGAAGTACGAAACCAAGATGTATCATAACTGCTTCAACATCACGAGTGATATATTCAAATGGATTCGTCTTGAATTGAATGCAGTCAGCGAATTCCAGATTGTCAAGAAGGATATCGAGTCGCTGCGTACACGCGTTGTCACGCTCGAAACCATGTATCTCTGGTACCGTGAAGAGAAGAACTACTTCAGAAGAAACAACTTTGCCGATGCCCGTCGTAAAATACTGTTCAGACATCTGATTGCCTCCACAAGGCGGACGTTCGAACTGCTCAGAAAACTGAACCGTTATGAGAACGACTATAACCATCTGGATGAAGACTTCAAATACCGCATCCGCCACGAGATGGACCGCCTGATGGTCTACCACGAGCAGATTTTCATGAAGATTACTGAAAAGATCCGTCCTGACGCACCTTGCGGAATATATGACAATGACGTACAATTTGAGAATTCCATGATGGATGATTTCGTCATGCTCTATCAGCAGGCGAAAACACCTGAAGAAAAAATGCAGTACGAAAATATACTCGAAGTCATATCATCCATCCATGAATATTCCAATTCACTGGATCGCCTGGACAGATTGACAACAAGCTTCTTCCGCTTCCACGGAGACAAGAACAAGATCAACATACAGGATGAGACACTCGATATATAAAAGAACAGGCGCAGGAATTAATTCCTGCGCCTGTTTTCTATTGCCATCCATTATTCTCCGACGGCCTGCCTCTGAATCTGCTGACGTGCGGATTCCCTTTGACAATGAAGCGGTAAGGGTAGGCCACCGCCTCTTCCTTATTGTCTATGCCGATTCTCGGCGTCGCTTCGATTTCAGCAGGCACACGGCCTGTCTGAAGTGTAAGAATACCGTTGTTCAGTTCCATGCCATTGTGCAGTTCTCGGCGTACACCCATGGATTTGGTCAGTTTGCCGGGACCATCAGTGAGACCCGTTTCCCGACCGCGCCTTTCAATCATGATGTCTCGACCGACATCCGGCTCGAGTCCCCTGATGAGTATTCCTTCAGGATGCTCTTTCTCTCTTGTCAGGATGTTCATGCAATGATGGCCATGCATCGTATAGACATAGACATGGCCATAGTCATTGAACATCATTTCGTTCTTCTTATTCTTTTTGCCACCGAAAGTATGAGCGGCACGGTCTTCAATTCCGAGATATGCTTCAACTTCGGTGATGAAACCACTGGTCATGACACCGTCGATGCATGTAGTCAGTCGAACACCGAGCAGACGCCTTGCTGCTTCCAGTGTGTCATCAGCCAGAAAACTTATATCCAACGTTTCAGCCATGGCGACATCCTTTACTATAGATTCTGTATGCTGTAGAGATTATAGTAGTCTCCCTGCTTCTTCATTAGTTCAGCATGCGAACCGGCTTCCCTGATCTGGCCATTGACCATTACAAAGATGCGATCGGCATGGGTGATGGTCGACAGCCTATGCGCGACGACTATGGTCGTCCTGTTCTGGGACAGTTCCAGAAGCGTTTCCTGGATGATGCTTTCACTCTCCAGGTCGAGCGCGCTGGTGGCCTCATCGAGAATGAGGATCGGCGGATTCTTCAGAAAGACCCGGGCAATGGCAATCCGCTGCTTCTGCCCACCTGACAGTTTGACACCACGCTCACCCACTTCTGTTTCGTAGCCTTCAGGCAGGCTCATGATGAAGTCGTGTGCGTTCGCCCGTTTGGCAGCTTCAAGCATCTCCTCTTCCGTAGCGTCCGGTTTGGCGAGAAGAATGTTCTCCTTGATGCTGTCGGAAAAGAGTACGTTATCCTGCATGACGATTCCGACTTTATTCCTCAAGGATTCAATTGTATAGTCGCGGATGTCCGTACCGTCAAGTTTCACTTTCCCTGATGTCACATCATAGAAACGTGGAATCAGGGTTACCAGCGTCGATTTTCCGCCACCGCTCATTCCGACAAATGCGACTGTTTCCCCACTCTTCACATTGAAATTGATGTGGTTCAAAGTGTCCGTATCTTCTCCATTATAGCTGAATCCGACATCCTGGAACTCGATGTTGCCATCAGTCTGCTTAAGCTCACGAGCACCCGGACGATCTTTTACATCGTATTTCTCATCGAACAGCTGGAATACCCTGTCCATTGATGCGATACTCTGTGTCAGAGTCGTGGATGAGGATACGAGTCTGCGGAGTGGTCCATAGAGCCTATCCAGATAGGCGATGAACGCAGCCAGAGTACCGACTGTCAGGTTACCCTGGATCACCTGGTAGGCACCATAACCGACAACAAGCAGAGGGCCGACATCGGTTATGGTATTGACGACCGAAAAACTTCTCGCTGTCCATCTGGCATGATCCGTTGCCTTGTTCAGAAAATTACCGTTCTTATCATTGAAACGTTCCGATTCATTCTTTTCCACTGCAAAGCTTTTGATGACGTTGATTCCCTGGATGCGTTCGTGGAGAAATCCCTGTACTTCCGCCAGTGCCTGCGATCTTCTTCTTGTAAGTTTCCTCAGCCTGCCGAAGAAGAACCACACGCCAAAAATGTAGAACGGGAAGACGATGATCGACACGAGTGTCAGCTCACCATTCATCGCAAACATTATTGCGAGAGCGATCAGTATCGTCACCAGGTCGAGCCAGATGTTCATCAGGCCCGTCATGATGAAGTCCTTCGTCTGTTCAACGTCATTGATGACACGGGAAATGACTTCGCCGACCTTATTATTGGAATAGAACTTGGCACTCAGCATCTGCAGATGGCTGTACATCTTCTTTCTTATATCGTAGATGATCTTATTGCTTGTCCACTGGGCGAGATACTGCCTGAAGTATTCGACTGGCGGCCGGATGATGAGGAAGATGAAGGAGAACACAAGCAGTACCTGGATCAGCATGTTCACCTTGTCCTCTGTACTCAACCCTTCCGGCATGATGATGCTGTCGATTGTATACTTGATAAGCAGCGGCAGAAGAAGCGGAATTCCGAACTTCAGCACCCCGATGACAATCGTCAGAGCAATCAGCCATCTATAGGGTTTAACAAATTGCAAATAGCGTCTTATCACAAAAAATACTTCCTTTACTGACATAAAAAACAATCAACCGGATAGTTGATTGATCTTTAGTATGATTTGAAATCATTATTGAAACGTCCTTGCCACACTTTTATGAAGTCCGGCGCGAAGGGTCCTTTTTTCCTTTCGATCCACTGCTGAAGCACATCGACATTATGTCTGAGTATCCGATCGATATCCTCGGAGTATTTCATGCGGTTCTTATGCAGACGGTACTCATCCTCATCGAGAAGATGATACTTGCCGTCCGGATAGACTTTGATATCGAGGTCGTAGTCGATATATTTCAGTGCTTCCTCATCATAGATGAAAGGAGATGATAGATTGCAGTAGTAGTATACGCCGTCTTCTCTGAACATGCAGATGACATTGAACCAGTACTCGACGTGGAAATAGACGATTGCCGGCTCCCGGGTCACCCATGTCCGCCCATCACTTTCGGTGACAAGCGTGCGGTTGTTGCCTCCGATGACGACATGATCCGTACCTTTGAGAATTGTGGTTTCGGACCATACACGGTGGATGCTACCATCGTGCTTATAGCTCTGAATCTTGACCTTGCTGCCCTCTTTCGGTATGGATTCCAGACCCATATTCCACACCACCTTTAGAATAATACTACTATATTATAGCATAGCCGGACATACATTCACATTCATCCGTTTTCAGATTCGAACAGCCTGTAGAGCTTCTGCATGGCCCTGCTCATCGGCAGATTCTCCACTTCTCTGAGCGGGACGAAACCGGGGTGTGGACTCCGGGTGTGCAGCATATACCCTTCCATGTACCATACCTGGTGGGTGAACACATGCTTGCTGCTGCCGATGTGCACGCCTGATGTATCTACATCGATGCCCAGTTCCTCGCCGATCGATTCGATGGATGTATCCACATCATACTTCGGCAGTTCATACATTCCCTGCAGCAGCGTCCCTTCCTGTTTTCTGAGCAGCACTTCCCCGCGGTCGTTCAGAATGAAATAGACGTTGTAGTACAGTTCATTCTTCTGCTTCGCCTTCTTTTTGACCGGAAGTTCTGCCACAATGCTTTCCTTATACGCTTCGCAATTCTCCTGCACCGGACACATGATGCACTTCGGTGCACGGGGTGTGCAGATGGTGGCTCCGAGCTCCATCAGTGCCTGGTTGAAGTCCCCCGCTTCGAGCGGAATGATCTCCTCTATCCGGTGCTTTATGTCTTTCTGGACGGACGCTTTGGTCATATCTCTTCTGTCTGCATCGAGTCTCGATATGACACGCAGCACATTTCCGTCCACTGCAGCCAGCAGATGGTTGAAGGCGATGCTCTGCACAGCACCCCCTATGTACGGTCCTACGCCTTTCAGCTTGAAGAATGCTTCCGGCTGGTCCGGCACAACAGAACCATAGCTGTCCCGCACCTCTCTGACAGCTGCCTGGAAATTGCGGATCCGATTATAGTAGCCGAGCCCTTCCCAGTCTTTGAGCAGCGCCTCCTCATCGGCATCTGCAAGGCTGTCGATATCCGGGTAGCGGGTTATGAATTTCTCATAATAGGGTATAACAGTAATGACCTGAGTCTGCTGCAGCATGACCTCGCTCAGCCATATGCGGTATGGATCCTGTGTCTGCCGCCAGGGCAGCGCTCTTTTATTGGACTGGTACCATCCCAACAGGTTATGATTGAACTCTGAAATTTTCAGCATGGTTGACACCTTCCTCTGTTAATTATGTCACTTGAATGGGGAGAATGAACATGGATACTCTAACACATACACTGATGGGCGGTACAATCGTTGGTCTGGCCGCCATCGATCCATCCATAGATCCCGTCTCCGTCGGGTTTATTACTACTGTAGTCGGTGCGTCCCTCGTACCTGACGTTGATACGGTAATGAAACTTAAGAATAATGCTGTATACATCACCCATCACCGGGGCATCACCCACTCATTGCCATTTACATTCTTCATCTGGCCGGTATTGCTTACCGCACTGAGCGTGCTGCTTTTCGACCTGCCTGCACTGAACATGTACTTATGGATCCAGTTTGCAGTTTTCATGCACGTGTTTGTGGATATTTTCAATTCCTACGGCACACAGGCACTGCGGCCTCTCAGGCATATATGGATCCAGATCGGCATCATCAATACGATTGATGTCCCCATACTGCTGCTGCATGTCCTGTATTTCATATTATGGTATTTTACAGGGATGCCGGTACTGCTGTTCATCGGACTTTATGCAGTGCTCGCCATCTATTATATTGCACGCTACATGATGCAGCGTTCCCTCGTAACGAAAGTCACCCGACAGCTGCCGAATGAGGAGATCAGCCGGCTGTTCTGCATGCCGACCATCCACTATTTCGAATGGCGCATTGTCGTTGTGACAAAGAAGGCCTATTATGTAGGACGCAGTTTCCGCGGCAATATCATCTTCTACGACCGCTTCAATAAGAGCAAGCCGATCGAAGAGGAGCGATTCAAAAGCATCAAGCAGGATGAGAACTTCAAGGCATTCACTTTCTTTTCCTCCATCTACCGCTATGAAGTCACCGACATTTCGGACAAGCTGGTGGAAATCAGATATATTGATTTGAGATATCTGAAGGAAGGCCACTACCCCTTCGTCTGCATCATGCAGGTGGACCGGGAGACCCATGAAGTGCTCCATAGCTATACGGGATGGGTATTTACAGAAAGCAAGCTCCAGAAGAAGCTTCTCGGCAGCTGATATGACGAACAAAGCGACTGGGTCATTCGCCCGGTCGCTTTTTTAGATACTGATATAATGAAAATTTGATCTTTCTGTAGTATTCGAACATCCATAAGTACAGCAGTATGACTTGTGCGAAGAACAGAATATCATGCGGCAGCCGGTTGATGTTCCAGCCTGCATGGACCGCATTCGACTGCAGACCATTGATGACATAGTAGAATGGATTCAGACTCAGCAGGTTCTGGAGCCACGGTTCGATATCCTCAGGCAGATACATGATGGGAACAGCAACCACCAGGACGATGAATACAAGGATGTTCATAGCGTTGCTTCTTTTCATCTCCACGGACAGATAGAGCAATGTAAAAGGGATGATCAGTATGACGCCGAGCAGTACGTAGTACAGCAGCGTAAAGATGTCTATCAGCCAGTTCTGGATGACAAGTGCAGCAAAAGCACTGTACAGCACAGTGAATATAAGAAAGATGAACGTCTGGAACACCGTCGTCGGCAGTATTCTCAAATAAAGAGGAATATAGTTCACCTTGACGACCGAATCTTTGTAGAACGTTGCATTCCGATTCAGCACGGCCATACTGAACAGCCATACTGCAGCCATCAGTCCTGTCAGTGTATAGAGATATTCCATGACCCCCGACTCATCCAGCATGGACATCGAGATGAACAGGAACATAAGTCCGATGGCATAGATCAGCAGAGGTGTCAGGTTGTGTGACGAAAAGTAGCCTGTCTGTTTGAAGAAGTGACGGTACAAGTATTTCATTTTATGGTTCATAGCACCTCTCCTAACGGTTGATATACAGCCATGTCTCGTTCGAAGCGTCGAGAATCATATAGCCGCTTGGCAAACGGAATATGACATTCTCTGTCGAGACGCCGAACGCTTCATACATGCCTTCAAGATTTCTCGCAGGGAAGGACATGGAGAATATGATGCCCTCCCTGAAGTGGTAGGTGATCGGTATGCCGGAAAGTTCCGCATGCATGTCGCTTGAAGCAGACAGGCTCATCGTATCCATTACAGTACTGCTGTCCCTGTTGATGAATCTCGAATAGTACAGATAGTTGTTTTCAAACACTTCGTCCGTATAAGGCAGAAGGTCCTCGAGTGTCGTTTCCGGATAGAGGCTTGCGGGGTTGAAGTAGATGAGCGAACCGGAATCCACTTCTTCCGTTGCTTCACCGTTCACGACAGTATAGCCCGCATCACTTCTATCACTGACCCGGAGCATGGACATGTAGGGATAGGTATCCCCACCGACTTCCATGCTGCCCTCGGTACTTATTCCGTAGGCAATCCTGTCATCTGTTTCCTCTTCCGGAATCACCACCGTCTGCTCCTGCCCGGCGCTCGCGGCGCCTGTAAACGAAATATCCATGAAAATGACGATACTTGCCATCAGCATGGTAAACAGGACTACAAGGGAAATGATGATCTTCCTGATATTGAACCGGTCGATCGGGCTGGCCTGGTTCCTGCTCAGTCGTTTCAGACCGTGCGCATACCGGCCATATTCGCTTACATTCCGTTTCCATTCAAGATCAAACAGGGCTTCTTCATCCACATTTTTGATCTGGCTCTTATTTTTCATGTAGGCAGCGTATTCCGCAATCCCCTGCTTGACGTTGCCATCGTAGCGTATCTGGCCATAGCTCAGCCAGAGGAAGTAGTTGGCGAGAATCTCGATCGGTTCGATATTGCTTTCGAGCAGCAGTACCCCATGCTCCCTTTTTTCCTGTTCATTGATGGTCGCTTTGAAGGCCGCCGCATCATCTTTGGTCAGATGGCGGTACATATTGCAGTAGATGATGATCTCAGCATCCGCAAATTTGGAGAGCTCAAGCAGCACAAGTGCAACGTCCCGACGCGAAAGATCTCTGACCGGGGTCTTCCAGTGTCTGCTGAAAAGTGCCTGAGCCTGAAGCTCTTCCACAGCCTTTTCGACCTCTTCCGTCTTCAAGTATTCGTCCAGTATTTCTGTAGCAAACATGGAGAGGGCGTGAGGATGATTTACGTGATCCAGAACATCCAGACTCAGCACCGAGCTTTCCGTCTTCACTTTTCCTTTTTTCGTGTCCAGGCTGCCGTTGACGACTTCCTTCAGATAGTGCAGCGTCTTGTAGTCGGATAGGATGCCGAGCACTTCCCCTTTGTAGAGGTGGAAGGAGACATCCTTCAGAAGCAGCCCTTCTTCCCGTCCAAGAATACGATCTCCGAGTTTTTTCGGCTCCTTGGCGTATGTCAGATTCAGTGCTCTGAGTAGAATGATGTTCTGCATATGATCATCCTCTCTTACTGAGCTGCAGCATACTTACAGGAATCCCTGCTTCTTTCTCTTCTCCTCCGACGAAAAATCCCCAGGCAAAAATCCCTTTGATGTACTCCACCTTGAAAAAGTGGTCTTCGTTGCTGATGATCTTATATATTTTGCCCGGCTCGATCAGAGAGAGGTCGACGAAATAGCTTTCCGCAATGAGCACCTGTCTTTCAAGGACTCTGTATTCATTTTCAACACCCAGCATTTCAGCCTTTCTCATTGCTTCCCGCTTCTCACCAATATATGCTTCGAGTTCACGTCTCGTCATGGTATTCAAAGGTCTCATCATCCATACCGCCTAACTTTTCCTGAATTAAGTCGTAGCCATACCCTTTTCTCATCAGTGCCTGTATCAGTTTCTGCTTCAGGGCAAAGCCTGTTTCCTTTTTTTGATACTTATTGAAATACTTTTCGAAATCCTTATCGAAATGGGCCGTTTCATCGAAATCATCATCAAAATCGATCAGTTCGATATGCGCTTTGCCATATCCCCTCTGATGCAGTTTTTCGGTCAGCTTCATTCTGAACTGCCTGTAGGCACCTTTATGGCGCTTCAGCTGCTTCTCCTTAAGCTTGTTCATGCGGTCGCTGTCCACTTCCGCACTGAACGCCTCAACATTCTTTTTGATGATGTTTTCATCAATATGGTGCTTCTTCAGTTCACGCTGCAGTGCGAATGGCCCTTTATCCGTTGTGGACAGCATCGTATTCTTCAATGCTTTCGCATAGTGGGCATCATTGATATAGCCTTCCTCTTTAAGCCTGGTGACAGTCTGATCAATCATATCGGGGTGGTAGTCCGCTTCCATATATTTTCGGATCTCCTGCTCGCTGCGCAGCTTGAAGCTGATATAGCCGAGGGCTTTGACATAGGCCTGATCATACTGGATGGCCCGGAGGATCTCCTGATACTCCTCGGGTTCAAGCACCCTGTCCGAGATCAGCCTGTACTTTACGACAGACTCCTCATGGGCCTTGAATGAAGTACCATCATCCATATGTATTTCATACATGCTGTTCTTATCCAGTGCCACTTTCTTTATCTGCATGCCATCCCTCCTAGTCGAGAAGATCCGTCGCAAAAAATTCGCGCAGTGCCTTGGAGCGCTCTCTTCTATGACGACGATGCTCCGAGCGTTCCTTACCCGTCTCATCGAGCCACTTCAGCCGTTCATTGTCCGGAATCAGTTCCGGCACCTGAATCGGATTGTAGTCATCATCCAGTGCTACGAAAGTAAGGAAGCTGAAAGCGGCCAGTTTACGTTCGCAGTCGTTTTCAAGTGTTTCCTTCGATATTTTGACAAGGACCTCCATGGATGATCTGCCCGTATGGGTCACCATGGATTCGAGGATGACAACATCCCCCAGATTGATCGGCTCAAGAAAATCCACGGAGTCGATCGACGCGGTCACTACTTTGGCACGGGAGTGGCGGCGCGCTGCAATCGACGCAACATCATCTATGTATTCCATCAGCCGTCCCCCGTAGAGTGTATGGTGGCTGTTCGTATCCGGAGGCATGACGTTCGAAGTTTTAACAGTATACGATTCCGACATTCTTTTCTGCATAGTATCTCCTCCATTCCAAACACTACTATAATAGCATAATTCCAGTACTAAAAAAGAAGGGATATGATTAATCCCTTCTTGATGCTTTCTATTGAAATCTACTATAATTTGCGTTCGAGCGCCTCTTCCGGTGTATCGATCACAAGTGCATCCTTGCCTGGAAGTGATCTTGACAGGAAGTGGTGGAGAACGAAGGCAAATGTGAATATGACGAATAGAAACGCCAGCATTATGAGTACCATCATTGCATAACCCATGGAAAATCCTCCTCTGAAACTTATCCTATTGGATATATTTTATCACAAAGGCGCGATTTGTACTATACAAATCAGAAAGCCCAATTTCCTTTTTCGAACACTTTTTCTTCTGTGCCATCATCCGTAATGCCGTAGATGTCCAGTTCGGCTGAACCGATCATGAAATCGACGTGCGTAATGGAATCGTTGAGTCCAGCTTGCTCGAGTTCTTCACGGGACATATTCTTTCCATCTTCGATGCAGAATGAATAGGCACTGCCAAGTGCAACGTGGCAGGATGCATTCTCATCGAATAAAGTGTTATAGAATAATCTACCCTTATTCGAGATGGGTGAATCATTCGGCACAAGTGCCACTTCGCCCAGATATCTTGCACCTTCGTCCGTATTGAGCAGATTCTCGAGCATCTCGTACCCCTGCCCCGCTTCAAAGTCGACGACTTTGCCATCTTCGAATGTCAGTTTGAAGTCGTCGATCAGATTACCGCCGTAGCTGAGCGGCAGCGTATTGGATACATAACCGTCGACACGTGTCTTCTCAGGCACACTGAACACTTCTTCTGTCGGCATGTTCGCCATGAACTTCTGACCGTCCGCGTTCAGGCTGGATGCACCGGCCCACAGGTGGCCTTTCGGCAGGCCGATGACAAGATCGGTGCCCGGCGCATCATATCTGAGGGACTTATATTTCTTACCATTGAGATAGTCGACTTTCTCATGCAGCGTGGCGTCATGCTGCTCCCATGCTTCGACAGGGTTTTCCAAGTCGGCACGGACAGTATACAGGATAAGGTCCATGAGTGCGTCAACAGCCGCTTCATCATCAAGATCCGGATATACAAGCCTTGCCCACTCCACAGATGGATAGCCGGCCACACACCAGCTGTGGTAGTCCGACTGGATGCGGTTCGAGAAATCCTTGAATGCCCTGCCGGATGCCACCTGCATGGCCTGAAGCTTCTCCGGATCCACGTCCTTCATCAGCTCAGGTGAAGATGAAGTGATGCTCAGGAAACCGGCCTTCTCATCGGAATAGAACATTCTTTCGTCGATCGACCACTGGTGGATGGTGCTGAGTTCCTCTTTCGACTGGTGCTTGGCATGCAGCTTCGTCAGTTCATCATCCGACATGAGGACCTTGACTTCCTTTGCCCCTTTTTCGTATGCCTTCTCTGTGACTTTTCTGATCAGCGGCAATGCATCGCTCGCGCCTCTGATGAAAACACGGCCGTCCTTCTGTACATTGAGTCCAATATCAACAAGCAGATCTGCATACTTATCCAGTTTTGTTTCTTGTTGTGTCATTTAGATTTCTCCTTTATTTCCTCAGTTTTGAAAGTTCTTCAATGATCGCCGACTGTTCGATTGCCGTAATCTGGTTTCTCGAGGTCACCATTTCGTGTATATCCTTGATTTCTTCAGTTTTGCTGTCATCAAAATCATCCGGATTGAAGAGGCCTTTGTTCACTACGTTCAAAGCTTCTTCAATCTCCTTGAGCATCTCTGCTTTCTGCATTTCCCATTCCTCCATCCTTCGATCGTGTCATTACAATAGTATCAAAAATTATATGATAATAAAATTTATATTCAAGTTATTCAGTGAATAAAGTTTATTATTCATTTAAAATGGATATAAGCAACTATAAATCACATACAAAGGAGAATTCACATGAAAAACAAATTGTTGCCAGCTGTCCTCATTGGCGCCGCCATTGGTGCAGCACTCAGTCTTATCGACAAAAATACAAGAAGCACAGTAATGAGCAGTACAAAGGACCTCAAGTACTATGCACAGAACCCGAACGAAGCGAAAGAGAAATTGACTTCCGACGCCGGCGACTCCTCAAAAGTGCAGTCACTGAAAGATGAAGTAATGTTCTGGAAAGATACAATCCAGGAAATCAGACAGAACAACCCTGAACTGGAAGAATCCATCAAAGATGCGAAAGATACATTCATGAAGAAGCGTGAACAGAAGCAGTTGAATTAATTCCAAAAGAAAGGGCTGACGTGAGTTGGCCCTTTTACTTTTAGAGAGGTGATACATTATGGCAGACAAACCGACGAATTCCGATTATCTTAACCAGGCAAAGCAGGAAGGAAAAGAAAAAGATGCCAAGAAGGCAAAGGGCAGCAACGGAGAAGTGTTCGTTGATAATGTGAAGTTCAAATCAAAATCCGCCAAGAAGCCGAATGAGACGCTATACGTTTCGAAAATCAACAAACCTGCAAAGCACAAGGATGACTCCAACTTCTTCCAGAGGCTGATGTTCCAGTTCGGCAAGGATGATACATCAGGAATGGCAGCACAGCTCGCGTATTATTTTCTTCTTGCCATTTTCCCGCTGCTGATATTTCTGCTGACACTCGTGCCGCTATTCCAGATTGATCAGGCAACGATCACACAATTCATACAGGACTATGCGCCTGCACAGATTGCGGGCACTCTGGAAGGCATCATCAACGATGTCATGGGCGGTTCCAGTGGCGGTCTGCTCTCGGTTGGTCTATTATTTACACTATGGTCTGCATCAAACGGAATGACAGCACTGATGAACGCATTCAATGTCGCCTATGATATAGAAGATGATAGAAACTTCGTGGTTGCAAAGCTCTGGTCGCTCCTGTTTACGATCATTCTTGCACTCTCTATACTTCTGACATTTGTACTTATCGTATTCGGCGAGCAGATCGGCAATCTGCTGTTTGGTGCCATCGGTCTCGATCAGCAGTTCCAGTTTGTATGGAACCTCGTCAGAAGCCTGCTGCCTGTTCTGCTTGTATTCATCGTGTTCCTCGTGATCTACACGACAGCACCGAATATCAAGCTGCAGATCAAGGCCGTCATACCAGGCGCGATATTCACTACAATCGCTTTCCTGCTCGCTTCATGGGCGTTCAGTTTCTACATTTCAAATTTCAGCAACTACAATGCAACATATGGTAGTATCGCCGGTGTCATCATTCTGATATTATGGTTGTATATCACCGGAGTGATCATCATACTCGGCGCCCAGATCAATGCAATAATGCATAAGCGGGCGATGGAAAAAGAAGGAGAGGAAACACCAGAAAATGAGTCTACTGAATGATCTGCTCGGTTATAATGAGCAATTTGTAAACAACAAGGAATACGAACAGTATGTAACAACAAAGTCACCGGATAAGAAGCTCGTCCTCATATCCTGCATGGATACGAGACTGACGGAGCTGTCCACCAAGGCACTGGGTCTTAAAAATGGAGACATCAAGCATATACAGAATGCGGGTGCGGTCATCTCCCATCCTTATGGGAGCACGATGAGAAGCATACTCGTTGCGGTATACATGCTCGGTGCAGACGAAGTCATGGTCATGGGCCACCACGACTGCGGTTTCGGTGCACTGAAACCCGAACCGATGATGAACAACATGATGGAACGCGGCATTAAGGAAGAGACATTCGAAACGCTGAAGCATTCCGGCATTGATGTCACAAGCTGGCTCAAAGGTTTCGACAGTGTCGAGGAAAGCATCACTGAGAGTGTCGGCAAGATCAAACACCATCCGCTGATGGTGGAAGGTGTACCGATCCACGGCACAGTCATCAATCCGGAAAACGGCAAGGTCGACCTTGTCGTCAATGGGTACGAATCATAAGGGAACACGCTGCATTGAATGCAGCGTGTTTTTTTATATATTCAGTCTTTACATCTATTATAAAAAACAATTATGGTGTATAATGTAACCAAGGAGGGGATGATGATGCGTATGGAAAATAAAGCCACCCAGCACATGGATATCGACCGTATGATCAATGAAGGCGGCTTCCAGCACTATTTCGTCGGTAGCGACCATCATGAGAGTGATACTCCCCAGCATAATGAACGGAATGTTGTAGTGGACCTGCCGAAGACCATTGATGACCCACCAGAAGAGAAAAGAGCCGGATGATATAAAAACAGGGTGGCATACAAATGTATGCCACCCTGTTTCCATTCTAGTCCTCCACCAGTGTCAGAAGTTTCGGACCTTCTTTTGTCACAACGATGGTATGCTCTTTTTGTGCAACGTAGCTGCCGTCCTTCGTTTCGAACGCCCACTCATCCTTGCCGTCTGTAACGAATGATGCATTGGAGGAGATGAATGGCTCGACCGCGATGACCATGCCCTCTTTCAGCAGTTCGCTGTTGCCAGGCTCATAATAGTTCATGATATGCTTCGGTGCATCATGAAGACTTTTACCGACACCATGCCCTGTAAGGTTCTTGATGACCGTCATGCCGTTCTGTCTGGCGACTTTATGGACAGCACGTCCAATCTGGCTCACTTTCGTCCCAGGCTTTATTTTCTGAAGTGCTTCTGCAAATGCCATTTCACAGACATCCACCACTTTCTGTTTCAATGGATCTGCAGATGTTCCGACGACAAAGGAAATGCCCGTATCTGCAAAGTAGCCATTCTTCTTGGCGGACACGTCGATATTGACGATGTCGCCTTCATTGATGACGCGGGACCCTGGAATGCCGTGCGCCACTTCTTCGTTGATGCTGATGCATGTGTATCCCGGGAAGTCATATTCGCTTGTCGGTGCACTTTCAGCACCCATTTCATCAAGGAGGGCCCCGGCGATTTCATCAATCTCCTTTGTTGTCATACCGGCCCTGGTTGCTTCGACGAGGGATTTCAGTACCCTGCCGCAGATCTGGCCGATCTCTTCGAGGTGTTTCATTTCTTCATCAGTTTTAATTATCATTTCTCTACCCTACTTACCTTAAAAATTTTCTTCTGTAATTATTATAACAAACTCTTCATGCTATACTAGAATGGTACCTATTAAAATATTGAAAGAAGCATGAATATGAAATACGACATTCGCAAAATAATTGGTCCGAGAATCATAAAAACGGGACTTTCCACGTTTCTGACCGCCCTGATATGCATCATGCTCGATCTGACACCGATATTTGCGGTCATCACTGCAATCGTCACGATTGAGCCGACTGCCTACGCTTCCCTTAAAAAGGCCTACGTACGATTCCCGGCTTCAATCATCGGAGCCTTCATTGCAGTGGTATCCCTCTACCTGTTCGGTGAGAATGCATTTACCTATTCCTTGGCAGCGACCTTGACCATCCTGGTTACATACCGTTTGAATCTGCATGCCGGTGTACTTGTGGCAGCCATTACCGCTGTCGCCATGGTACCTTCTGTACATGATGCCTATATCTTCAACTTTCTTTCCAGGCTGGCGACCACAACCATCGGGCTTGCGACCAGTACACTGATCAACTTCCTGATTCTTCCGCCCAAATATGCAGGACAGATCGAAGCGATCACCCAGACGACCACACAGCAGACCCACCAGCTGCTTGTACAGCGGCTGCGTGAGATGATGGCAGGGAAATATGAATCGGACAAAAGCGAAAAGGCCTATACTAAAGTCCAGTCCTCGATATCGAATGCAGAGCAGCTTTTGAAGTATCAGCAGGACGAATACCGGTATCATAAATCGAACCGTGAAGAAATGCGGCTGATGAACCGTCTTGAGCGGGAGCTGCAGTTCAAGAAGCTGTACTTTACACATCTCGGCAACCTGATCTACCTGCCTGAAAATATATCCATGAAATTCAGCGGACAGGAAAAAGCGGCCATTGAAGAAATCATCAGGCATCTGGATGGAGATCCGGATGAGCTGACAATGACAAACTCCGCAGTCCGGTTCATCAGACGCCATATCAGAGACCTCGATGAGGAAGCAGATGCTTTCAAAATCCATATTCTTTACGAAATCATCATCATCTATCAGATGATTGTACAACATCATAAGTCAAGTTCCAAACCCCAGAAACTGCCACCCGGCAGCAAGACCGATCCGGATGCTACATGAAGTCGTATATTGTCAAGTTACGATAGGTCCGGTCAGAGAGCTGGGACACGGTGACCCCGATGAGCCTTATTGGCACATCGGGGTCTTTTAATTCATGATAGAGACTATAGGCATAATGATAGATTTCAGCTTCAGTAAAGATCGGGTTGTTTGCCATCATCTGCCTCGAATGCGTGGCATAGTCCGATGTCTTCATCTTGACGGTGACAACTTTGCCCGCATATTGCTGCAACTCCAGCTTATCCCCCACTTTCGCACTCAGTTCCTCGATGACTTTCAGTATTTCATCATCGTCGTTGATATCATAGTGGAAGGTCGTCTCCTTGCCGATCGACTTACGGATGCGTTCGACCTTCAGTTCCGAAGTGCCGATGCCACGCGCCTTCTGATGGAGACTCGTCCCCTTTTTGCCGAAGTGCTGAACGAGTGCTTTCTCTTCCCACTCATAAAGATCTTTGCCCGTATGGATATCGAGTGATTTCATCTTCTCTTCCGTCACGCGTCCGACGCCGGGAAAGTCACCGATATCCAGCCCGAATAGAATATCCTGTACATTATCATAATGAATGACCGTCGTACCAGCCGGCTTGTTCATCCCGGAAGCGATCTTGGCCAGATACCTGTTATAGGAGATGCCGCTTGATGAAGTCAGCTTTGTCACATCGAATATATCACGCTGTATATCAAGCGCAATCGACTGGGCAGACCGTTCCCTTGAAACAAGATGGGTGATGTCGAGGTACGCCTCATCCAGAGATAATGGCTCCACAATCTCGGTATAGCTTAGGAAGATATCCATGATTTTCTTGGAAACGGCCTTGTAAGTATCGAACCTTGGTCTGACATATATCCCATCCGGACACAGCTTATACGCCTGCTTTGTCGGCATCGCAGAATGCACACCAAATTTGCGCGCCTCATAGCTTGCTGTCGCGACGACTCCCCGGCTTTCCGATTTGCCGCCTACGATGATCGGCCTGCCCCGGTATTCGGGATTATCACGCTGCTCCACCTGGGCGTAGAAAGCGTCCATGTCGATATGAATGATTCTTCTCTCCATAGCATCCACCTGTTAGTAATTATTTATCCCATTATAACATAAGACGAACAGACGTTCCTATCTTCCGCCTGGATATGTCTCGTAGATTGTCATGCCGACTTCGGTGTCCTCTACGTACTCCATATGCCTGTATTTATACAGAAGGTGGACGTAGTAGAAATCACCCGCACATGCGCCGGTATGGATTGCGATCAGGTACTTGTAGGCCACGTTCGGAAAGCTTACCATCAGTATGATCAGCACTGCCGTGATGATCAGGAAAGGCATCAGTATGATGATTGCAAACTGCCGCCTTGTAAATATCTCTCCGGGTGCCGCCGCATAGAAAAGTCCGGCCTTGTAGCCGAATCTGACACGTCCGCCTGGTGCAAATACTTTGAAGAAGATGCCATGGATGGCTTCATGAGCGGTAATGATTGCGAACATGACGGCCATGATCAGAAAGACTGCACCGAAAATACCGAAGCCGTCCATGTCGGCCAGCACGGCACTGATACTGTCGAAGGTGAGCACATCATATATTAGAAACAGCAGGAATAGACTGAATGTTATGCTTAGAACGAGCGTATTCAGAGTACGCATCGCTGCCTTGTCCCTGAAGATGTCGAGTACATACTTGTCCATTGCCCCGCCTCCTTTCAAAAGCACTGTAACACAACTTGTATAAATAATGTTAGACTATCCTATAAATGAATATCGTTCAATTAAGAAACAGGAGGAAATGGAATGGCACGTTTTACAGTAGTGGGCGGCGGCATTGCAGGTGCTTCCACCGCCTATCATCTGGCGAAATCAGGACATCAGGTCACTGTGTATGATCGCGCAGATACAGGCCAGGCAACCGATGCTTCTGCCGGAATCATCTGTCCGTGGATCAGCCAGAGAAGAAACAAGAAATGGTATCGTCTCGTCAAAGAAAGCGCCAAGTACTATCCTGAATTCATAGCACAGCTTCAGGAGGAGACCGGACTTGATACGGGATATAGAAGAGAAGGCTCAATCAGTCTCGTCAAAGATGATCATATACAGAACCTCGCCTTCGAGCGGATCCAATCAAAGCAGTCAGACGCCCCTGAAATGGGTGATGTGCGGAAGGTTTCCAGAGAAGAAGTGAAACGGATGCATCCGAACTTGACCGACCTCTATCCGGGTGTATATGTGGAAGGCGGTGGACAGGTCAAAGGCGCCATCCTGCTCAAGGCACTGAAGGCTGGTTTCATGAAGTATGGTGGGGAATGGATCAACGCGGACTATGATGGACAGAGTGTCGACGGCACGCTCATCTATACGACCGGTGCGTGGGGCATCGAGCAGCGGCATGAGCCGGGAGTACGGCATCAGAGATCGGAAGTCCTCCATTTCAGACTGGCAGACAGCCAGAATAACGACCGTACGCCGGTCATCATGGCACTCGGACCCATCTATATTGTGGAGATGGGATTGAACCAGTATGCCATCGGCACAACCCATGAGGATACGGAAAGCTTTGAAGCCATACCATCACAGGAGAACTATGAGTACTTGCGTGGACTGGCCCATCGCTACTTCCCCGATTCGAAAATCGAAGACGTTCGGATGATGGTCGGACTGAAACCCTATACGAGAGACTTCCTGCCATTCCTCGGCTATGCAAAAGAGAATGTTTTCGTCATCAATGGCATGGGTGCGACGGGGCTGACAGCAAGTCCGCTTGTCGGACGTGAAGTTGCACGCTACTTGAACAACGAAGAGACGACACTCGATATAAACGACTATTCCTATATATAAAGGCAGTTCACGCTGCCTTTTTCTTTTAACGAAAATCGGCTGATTGCTTTGCCAACCTTCATCCATATATTATACAATGAATAAATATCATAAAATCAGTATTCTATTACATAAAAATAAAGAAAGTAGGTGCGATATTGAATATTTTATACAACGAAAAGATATTGCGGAATTTCTTCTACATCTATGCTGTTCTCTTCATCCTTTTTCTCATCTACTTTTTCACCAACATCGAATTCCTGAATCCACTGGTCAATTATCTGGCCTTCGCTGTACTGCTGCTGTCCTGGCTGTTCAGTTCCAAACTGTTCAAGATCATCGGATTCGTCTTCATTTCAACCGGAATCATACTGAGTCTAAGTGCCGGGGAAGAGTTCGGTGCAGTCATCAGCAATACGATGAGCAACATGCCCCTTCTGCTTTTCTTCAGTACATTGCCTTGGATCGGTACTGTCGTCAGAGTCGGCGGACTCGATGACAGCATCACCGAGATGATACAGGATCGTGCAAACAAGGTCGAAAATATTTATGGCAGAAGCATATTCACTACTTATTTTTTTGGGATCTTCCTGAATATTTCAGCAATCTATATCATCCAGCAGCTGCTCGGTGAACTCTTCAAGCGTTCGGAAGTTGCTTTTAAAAATGAATTCATCATCAAATCCACGCTGCGGGCTTTTGCAATGGCTGTCATATGGAGTCCCCTCGAAGTCATCGTCGGTCTGACTGTGGACTCTACCGGTGTCTCCTATTTCACACTGCTGCCCTGGCTGTTTGCAACTTCCGTCATTGTCGGGCTGACCGAAGTGCAGATTACGAAACGGCAGTTCAGAGGACTCACCATCGATGCACCGCTTTATGATATCGACAACAGTGCAATGATACGGTCGATTGTGAAAATGGCCATCCTGCTGTTGTCATTTCTATCAATTGTAATGGTATTGAACGCCTACTCGACGCTCGGCTTCATCATGACGGTGGCATTGATCATCATTCCGTTCAGTTTTGCCGCAGCTTTTGTCATGAAGCGATTCCCGATTTTCCTGAAAGCCGGATGGAAGGCATGGAAGAACCACAATAATCACATGCAGAACTTCTCCGTGCTGTTCCTGTCCCTCGGCGTATTCTCCGGTGGATTCAACAGCAGTGCAGCGCCTGGAGTAATGCAGCAGATTTTCAGCTATGTCGATTCGTTCCTAGTACTGATTCTGCTGCTCATCATGCTGGTCATCTACGGGCTCGCAATGTTCGGTGTGCATCCTGTCGCTACACTTGCCATACTGGCAGAAGTACTGGTGCCCGTAATCACACCAGAAAATGCACTCAGCATCGGCATCGTCATGGTAGTCTGCGGCCTCGGCGTCTCCGCTGCTGCCCCGTACGGCATCAATGCCACCATGACATCACAGAGCATGGGCATCAATCCATACAGCATCACACGAATCAACATGAGTTTCTCAATCAGAATGGCAGCAATCGGCATCGCGATGGCGATGCTCGCCCTGCTGATATGAATATAGGACGCCCTTTTGGGCGTCTGAGAAAGTAGAAATAGAAGCTGCGAAATTCGGAAATATCGTGGAATTGGATGGCATGAGAGGCAAAGTCGAGAAAGTGAATGGAAACTCGGTCATCGTCGATATTCCAATCAATGATAGTTCCGAGGAACATGAGATGTTTGAAAAAACAATAGTCGACCACAAACGTTATAAAATCATCGAAGGTTGATCTCTCTGATCGTCAATGGCGTTTCGGATTTCGAGTTTAGGGTTTCGGCCTATGCTGGACGCCGTTGATGCAGCTATAGATGGAGACGAAGCCGCCCCCCTGCAGACTGGATTTGTTCCAGTTTGTGCGGGGTATTTTTTTTGGATTGGGGTTGGGGATTTCTAACTTGCCATGCCGGCACCCGCGATGGCCAGTTAACCTCCTAACTTGCCATGGCGCCGCCCGTGATGGTGAATTAACCCTCTATCTCGCCATGGCACCTCCCACGATGGTGAGTTAACGCTCTAACTTGCCATGGCGGCACCCGCGATGGTGAATTGGACCTCCTAACTCGCCATGGCGCCGTCCACGATGGTGAGTTAACGCTCTAACTTGCCATGGCGGCACCCACGATGGTGAGTTGGCGCCATCACCACGCCACACTCCACCCAATTCCATACAAAAAAAGACTGCAGACATGTCATTCTGCAATGACTTTGTCTGCAATCTGGGAAGCCCTTCAGGGCTTATTTTTTTGTTATACAGACAGAATATCATTTGATCTGTCGCCTTCTGATCAGTCCATATATGATTGGAATGCCAATCAGCATGAAGATGAGCGGAAGCATCGCGACACCGAACAAAGAGCTTCCTTCCAGTGCAACCGACAGAATTTCCAGTATGACGATTGAGAATATGATCAACGTCATATTTTTAGTCATATTCAGCATCCGGCGGCTGTTGAGATAGAATGCCTCCCGATTATCTTCATTCAGACGTGAGGGGTAGTTGTGCACTTGAGGATGCCTTTCGAGAACTTCCATCAGAATTGTCACCACAACTGCGACGGCAGGCAGAATCAACAGCCTAGCGGGAGATCCATATTGGTCGGCTTCACCGGATAGACCAAAATGAAATGGCACTGCATCAGGCAGTTCACCCCACTTCAACAGCAGAAAAGCAATTACAGCAAGAAAAATACTGTAGCAGATGGCGTTCGACATCATTTCCAGCCGTGTCCTAGGAATAGTGAGATCTGATCGATTCATTCTACACATTCCTTTCAAAGGGATTTAACCATATTATATCATTTAATCATAAAAAAACGGGGAACCCATCGGCTCCCCGTCCTTCATTTACGATTATTTCGTTGTCGCTTTGATTTCTACATCGATGCCATTGTGGGCCATCTTGGAATACGGGCAGACCTCATGGGCTTTCTCCACGTACTCTTCAGCCTTGTCCTGGTCGATGCCTTCGAATTCAACTTCAACTTCCGCTGAAAGCTTGAATCCACCGTCCGATTCGTCTTTCAAGAGTCTTGCTGTTGCCATGACTACGCGCTGCACATCGCCAGCCTTATCTTTTTTCAATACACCATCCAGAGCACTGTTGAAACATGCGCTGTAAGCTGCGGCGAAAAGCTGTTCCGGATTCGTTTCGTTCGTGTCTTCACCGGACATCTGTTTCGGCTGTTTGACATTCATTGAAAATGATTTGTCTTCGCTGTGCACTTCTCCGTCTCTACCGCCTGTATTGATCATCTTGACTTCGTACAATGGTTTCATTAAAGCTCAACTCCTTCATCAGTATGTTTCCATTGTAAGAAACTCACTGCAAACTATCAAATAAACTGCCCGGTCATTCGCACGCATGACCATCCTTATTGCCATCCATTCTAGACTGATACGCTGCATGACCCGCGTGCACACCGTCCGGATAGACCCGTCTCAGCTCGGTACAGTTTGCGAAACGCTCATCTTCACCCTGCGCATCATTCGCGCTTTCCTCCTGATGGATTTCGGAATCATACGGCTGATCGAGCGACCATATGCCGCGCCCTGCCGCTTCAGCTTCCGCCTGTGCCGCCTCCAGCTGCCCGAGGTGTGTCGTATTCGGCGGGTTGATGTACTTGACCTGTGCAAGACCCTCCCTGACCAGCATTTCATTGACCATCTCCCCGTCCGCATAAATATATGCCAGATATCTATCATAATGATCCTGGTCCGGTCCCACATCGAATTCCACTTCAATGCTTGAAGCCTCTTCCAGAATCTCTTTTGTTCTTGCAGAGGCCTCTTTGCCAAACGGCTGTTCACCGATTCTCGGATGGTTCGTTTCGGGAGTATCAATAAGCAGATATCTGAAAGACGCCTCTTCTCCATCAAAGTTGAACCGTGTCGTATCTCCATCAATAAATGATGCTACTGTGACAGGAATCCGCTCTCCCTCTGAAGGCGCTGCATCCTCGGCACCAAAGGTTTCGCTGATTTCACGAACCGGATTCTCATCGGAGTCCACAACAAGGAAAGCGATCGCAAAAGCGGCCAGTGCAGTGACAAATGCAATACCAGCATATCTGAGATGTCCTTTTGCATTTTCCTCTTTTGCATTTTCCTGCTTCTCCATCAGATGAATGATGAATATCCCAATGGCCATCAGCACAAGGTATGCACCGACTACACTGAAACCGGTGCCGAGACTAAGTGCTTCATCCATCAATGCAGCAATGAAACCAAGCACTATCGCAATCGTCATCATCATGATGGAGGCTTGCCAGGATTGCTTATGCCCTTTTTGTGTCGCGTGCTTCACCAGTCCCATACCGAAGATCACACCTGCCATCAAAGCAGCGAAAACAGATAGAATCAAAAACAAATTCATATAATCCCTCTTATTCATTCAATTACTCTAATACTACTACAGTCATCACCAGACACAATCCATTTATACGAATTTATACAATACTTTTCAATATTGCTCATAATCAATATAATTTTATTGATAAACGATAAATGACGTAATATGATAGTATATATCATAATGTGAGGTGTAAAAAATGAAACGTGGATCATCCTTATTTCTAAAAGCTGCAGTCATACTTATGGCCCTGCCGGTCCTGGCTGGTTTCGTCTATCTGATATATTTTCTGATAAGAAATCCATTCAATCCTGAATATGCCCTGATCCTATATCCGATCGTCATCGGCATACTGCTGACAGTACCGCCTTATATCTTCGCACTTTCCCAAGGGTTCAGGATTCTGAACTATATTGACCGGAAGGATGCGTTCTCCAACCTGTCGGTCAAGGCACTGCAGAAAATCAAGATTTCAGCATTCATCATCAGCGGCATCTACTTCATTATACTGCCGTTCGTCTATATCGCAGCAGAAATCGATGATGCACCCGGACTGATCATCATGGGCATGGTACCTGTATTCGCTGCACTGGTCATCGCATTTTTTGCTGCCATACTTGAAAAACTGCTGGATGAGGCCATCCACATCAAAACTGAAAACGAACTGACAGTCTGAGGTGAGAATATGACAATCAGAATAAATATTGATGTGATGCTCGCCAAGCGGAAAATGAGCGTCACGGAACTATCCAATAAGGTGGGCATTACCATGGCCAACCTGTCCATACTGAAAAATGGAAAAGCCAAGGCAATCCGCTTCTCCACTCTCGAAGCATTATGCATCGCACTCGACTGCCAGCCGGGAGATATACTGGAGTATGAAGAAGAAACGAATGAATAGCTGAAGAAGAGCGGCCCATCTGCAAAAGTGGGCCGCTTTTCTTCAGCTGTTATAGTTGTTTTATTATGAATGAAGCGGAAGTTCTTTGGATTGATGGTTGCGTCATCTACTCAAAAGACTGGTTCCTTCCTTCTCAATTTCCCTCTGCTTGAGTTCTCTTCTCAGTATTTTGCCACTGATCGTCGTTTTTGGGAGCTCCTCCATCACTTCAATCTCCCGTGGTGCCACATGGGCAGCCAAGTTGCTTTTGACGAATACACGTATCTCTTCAAGAAGTGCTTCCGACTGTTCGAATCCTTCCCTCAACACGATGAACGCCTTGACAATTTCTCCGCGAATGGTGTCCGGTTTACCGATAACACCTGCTTCCTGGATGGCCTCATGCTCTATCAGTTTGCTCTCCACTTCGAACGGTCCGATACGTTCACCAGCCGAGTTGATCATATCATCATCGCGGCTCTGGAAGAACACATAGTCTTCTGCATCCTGATAGGCCAGATCTCCTGATATATACCAGCCTTCATACTTGAAGTAGGAATCGAATTTATCCTTGTTGCCCCATATCTCTTTCATTAGACCTGGCCATGGTGTGCGGATGGCAAGTTGCCCGACTGCACCTCTTGAGACTTCATTGCCATCTTCATCCAGAATGCCGACTTCCACGCCAGGGAAGGGCCGGCCCATAGAACCCGGTTTGATTTTCTCACCCGGCAGGTTTACGATCAGATGTGCACCTGTTTCCGTCATCCACCATGTATCGTGGATTCTTACGCCGAGCTGTTCCCAAGCCCAATAGATGACTTCAGGGTTCAGAGGCTCACCTACACTGAGTATATGCCTCAAAGACGAAAGATCGTAATTCCTGATCACCTCTCCTTGCGAAAGAAGCATTCTGAATGCAGTCGGTGCGCTATACCAGATGGTCACCTTGAGTTCCGCAATTAGCTGGTACCAGTTCTCGGCTTTGAAACGTCCGCCCTGAACAACGATTGTCGCCCGGTTCAACCATGGGGCAAACAGTCCGTATACACTTCCTGTGACCCATCCCGGATGTGAAGTGCACCAGTATATGTCATCCTCTTTGATATCCAGGACCCATCTACCGGACTGATACTGGTGCGTTATGACACGATGGGCGTGAAGTACGCCTTTAGGCTTGCCTGTCGAGCCGCTCGTGTAGTGGATCAGCATGCCATCTTCCGGGTCCATCCATTCCACAAGGTCCCCGGCATCATTTTCGACTGGAGAAGCCTCGATATCTTCAGCGAAAAGAATCGTTTTCAGTGAAGGAATATCTTCACGAGGGACACGTTCCACCATATCCCTGTCTGTAATCAGAAGTGTACCATTGCAGTCGTTGATCCGGTCCCTTACTGCGTCCTCCATGAATGCTTCAAACAGTGGTCCGGCGATGGCTCCCACTTTTATGATTGATAGTATTGCAATATAGCATTCCGGTGTTTTCGGAAGAAAGACAAATACACGATCCCCTTTTCTGATGCCATTTTCCTTCAGAATCCGAGCATAGTGATCCGACTTCTCTTTGATCTCCTGGAATGTATAGGACCGCTTTTCTTCCCCATTGGCATAATGAAGTGCCGTTTTGTCACCGTAACCATCTTCCACATGGCGATCGATCGTCTCATAGGCGATGTTCAATTTCCCTGTTGATTTGAATTTCAACCCATCCGCTGCATTATCCCACCTGAATGTCCGCCTCGTATGATCGTAGTCCCCTAGATTATATGCACCTGGTACGGGATCTATGATTTTTGCTTCTCTATGCGACAAGATATCCACTTCCTTTCCTATTTTTCAGCAGCTGCCGGCTGGTTCAGATCAAGACTGTCCAGTATCTCTTTCTTATATTCAGCCAATTCTCCGCTTCCTCTTGTTCTTGGACGTGCTTCATTGATTGCGATCTCCCTCTCCATTTCACCAGGCTGTCCGCGCAGTGTAATGATGCGGTCGCACAAGTATGTGGCTTCATCAATATCATGGGTGACAAGCACTATCGTCGTCTGATATGTCTTCCATATATCCAGCAGCAGATCCTGGAGCTGCATTTTTGTGAACGCATCAAGCGCGCTGAAAGGCTCATCGAGCAGCAGCACCTCCGGAGAGGTGACGAGGGCACGAGCTATGGCTGCACGTTGTGCCATGCCTCCTGAAAGTTCCTTCGGATATGCATTTTCATTACCGGCAAGCCCTACATTTTCAAGGAACGTTTTCCCCTTCGATTCCTTTTCCGCTCTCGTTCCCTTCAGTCCAAATGTGACATTTTCCAATACGGTCAGCCATGGCATGAGACGCGGTTCCTGAAAAATGAAGCCGATTGCATTGCGGACCGCCCCGGGTGCTTTTCCATTGAATTCTATACGACCATCGTAGGCGTCATCGAGTCCTGAAATTGCCCTCAGCACCGTACTTTTTCCACAACCGCTCGTCCCCAATAGGCCGATGATTTCACCAGGTTGTGCTGTAAAAGAAATATTCCTCACCGCCGCTTTGTCATTAAAAGTTCTACCGACATTCCGTAGTTCCAGACTCATCGGAACCCTCCTTCTATGATTTCACCATGCCATCCTGCCAATGCAGTGTCCGAGTTTCTATGATTTTGAGTATCCAGTCCGTCAATTTGCCAATAATTGCAAATAGTATGATGCTTGAAAGGATGATTTCAGGCGATAGGGTATTCTGACCCAGTACCAGAAGATAGCCGAGGCCACTGCTCGCTCCCATGAGTTCGGCCGCAACAACAAACATCCAGCCGAGGCCAAGCCCGCTTCTCACTCCTGTCAGAAATGACGGAAGTGCTGCTGGCAGGATGACACGTCTGATCAGCTGAAGATTGTTCAATCCATACATTCTTCCGACTTCGATCAGTTTACGGTCCACTCCGGCGATTCCTCCGATAATATTCAGATACACCGGGAAGAAGACACCGACCGCGATCATCGTCACTTTCGATGGTTCGCCGATGCCCATCCATAGAATGAAGAGGGGCACCCACGCCAACGAGGGAATGGAGCGAAAGGCTTGGATCAGTGGATCAAAAAGCTGTTCCGCCTTTTCGTAGAAACCGACAATCGATCCGACCACCATCGCAGCAACTGTACCAATCAGGAAGCCTATGAAGACACGGTATGTAGTGATTCCTACATGTGTAAAAAGAGTGCCATCCTGGAACATGCCGTTTATTGTGGCGAGTATTGCGGTTGGGGCGGGAAGTTGATAGGCAGGGAATATCCCGGTTCGGCTCAGCACTTCCCATACCGCAATCAAGACAATCGGCAGGATACTGCCGAGCATGATTGGCTGAACCCTCTTCTTCCTTCTTGCAATCGTCTTTTTCTCATCAATGCGTTCATTTGCGGGGACTGCAGTCAGCTGTCCGACACTTTTCTCCATTCATTTCACCTACTTGTGCAATTTATTCGGCGGCTTCAACTGTCTCTTCGGCAAACTTCGGTTCAATCAGATCCGACGTCAATGCCTCGATATCCACTTCGGAGTCGATCACTTCAACTTCCTGAAGGATTTTCCCTGCTTCAACGAGTGCATCGTGATGGGTTTCACCAGGAACAGCGTTTGAAAAATCATTACGTTCAAGCTGCTTCTGAGCCACTTCCTTGTCGATCTGGGCTTCCTTCATCAAAATTTCAGCCGCTTCTTCCGGGTGCTCCTGTGTCCATTTTCTTGCCTTTTCGTATATTTCAATCACGCGTTCAACATACTCAGGATGCTCTTTTGCAAAATCCTCTCTTACATTCAGGAAGCCGTAAGTATTGAAATCCGGTTCCCTATAGAAGAGTTCCGCGCCGGATTCCACTTCGAGACGGGCCATGTGTGGATCCAGCCCAGCCCAGGCGTCCACATCGCCATTGGCCAGGGAAGTGGCACCGTCACTGTGCTGTACATTGACGATTTCCACATCCTCCTGTGAAACACCTTCTTCATTCAGTGACCTGAGCAGGAAAATGTAAGGATCGGTGCCGAGGGTTGCTGCGACTTTTTTACCTTCCAGATCCTGCAGATCTTCTATATCCGAATCTGCATTTTTGACAAGTGCTGTCCATTCCGGCTTCGAGTAGATGTAGACGTTTTTAATCGGAGCGCCATTTGCTTTCGACATCAGAGCAGCAGCACCTGCAGTCGAACCGAAATCGACACTATCACTGTTCAGAAACTCGAGTGCCTTGTTGCTTCCATGGCTGAGTGTCCACTCCACTTCAATGCCTTCTCCTTCAAATGCCTCTTCAGCCCAGCCGAATTCCTTGAGCACCAGGCTTGTCGGTGAATAGTAGGCGTAGTCAAGTCGTATCTTATCCGGCCCGGCCGTCGATTCAGCCGATTCCGCTTCATCCGACCCACATCCAGCCATCACCACGACGAGTACCAGAACTAGAAATATCCACGTTTTATGATTAAAAATTGATTTCTTCATTTTTCCCCTCCTATTCTATATTTCGCATGCATATGTCGAAATGGTCCCTTTCAGCCGTTGTGCTTCCTTATATGTGCATCTATTATGGACAACCTGTATACCACCTTCTCTAGCAATATCTGCAGCTTCCGGAGAGATGACGCCTTCCTGCAGCCAGAAGACTCCAGGATTCACTTCCACCGCCTCCCTGGCAATTCCAATTGCTGCTTCCGGACTTCTGAACACCTGTACCACATCGATAGGCTCCGGCACACTCGAGAGATCCGGATAGGATTTCTCTCCGAGTATTTCCGTCTCCCTTGGATTCACCGGAATGATTCTATATCCAAGGCGCTGCATCTTACGGGCAAGCCTGTAGCTCGGCCTCGCTTCTTTTCCGCTCAATCCCACGACCGCCAGTGTCTTCTGCCTATTCACAGTATTGCCGCTCTCATCCACCACTTTTTCAGTCGGCGAATCGAGTGCCCACCGGATGACACCTTCATCATTGATGATGATCTCCTGTTTCTCTTCAGCTCCGATGCCGGTTGCTTTAGCCAGCGCCTGATTCAGATCCTGCTGTATGTCTCTCACCGATTCGATACCGACGGACAGGCGGACAAGCTCTTCCAGTACACCCGTTTCTTCTAGCTGTTCTTTTGTAAGCTGCTGGTGTGTCGTGGAAGCTGGGTGGATGATGAGTGATTTGGCATCTCCGACATTTGCAACATGTGACCAGAGGGACACATTGTCTATCAACTGCTTGCCTGCAGCCTTGCCGCCTCTGATACCGAAGGTGATGATTGAACCGAAACCATTTCTGAAGCTTTTTTTGGCCAGCTCATGGGATGGATGGTCCGGGAGGCCAGGGTATGTCACCCATTCGACAGCTGGATGATCGTCTAGAAACCTGGCAAGCTTTTCAGCATTTTCATTGTGCCGTTCCACCCGTACATGCAATGTTTCAAGACCTTGGATCAGATGGAATGCATTATGCGGACTCAATGTTGCGCCGAAGTCACGCAACAGCTGAACGCGAATCTTCGTACTGAAAGCCAGTGTCCCAAAGTCGACTGCGTAGCGAATGCCATTATAGCTGGAATCCGGTTCGGTGAATTCCGGATATTTCGCCGTATTCCAGTTGAATCTTCCTCCGTCGACCACTACACCGCCGATGGATGTGCCATGTCCACCGATCCATTTTGTTGCCGAATGGACGACGATATCTGCACCGAGTGCAATCGGCTTGCATACATGAGGTGTCGCAAAGGTGTTATCCACTATCAGCGGGACACCGGCTTCATGTGCAATGGCAGAGACCGCTTCTATGTCCAGTACCTGGAGTCCCGGATTGCCGATTGTTTCGCCGAAGACTGCTTTTGTCCTATCCGTAATGGCAGCCTTGAAATTCTCGGGATCTGCAGGATCCACGAATTTGACATTGATGCCATAGCGCGGCAGTGTCACTGCAAACAGATTATATGTACCTCCATAAAGATTCGATCCAGCAACAATTTCATCACCGGCGCTGGCCAGATTGAGTATGGATAATGTAATGGCAGACATGCCGGATGATGTCGCCACTGAAGCTACACCTTCTTCAAGCAATGCCATGCGCTTTTCGAATACTTCTACGGTCGGGTTGCCGATGCGGGAATATATATTGCCCGGCTCATCCAGTGAAAAGAGGCTTTCTGCATGATCCGTATCATGAAATACATAGGATGTTGTCTGATAGATCGGCACCGCCCTTGCCCCGGTTGTCGGATCCGGAGCCTGTCCACCGTGCAGCGAGATGGTTTCGAGATCATAAGTAGAGTTGTTTTCTTGTGACATGATGATTCCTCCTTGAATATGAATTTATTAAAAAAAGTTCTCTTCTTGTATAAGAAGAGAACTTTGAACCCCCTCTTATCTTTCAGGAATATGATTCCTGCAGGAATTAGCACCTTGTCAAGCTGTACAGCTTGACGGTTGCCGGGCGTCATCGGGCCAGTCCCTCCGCCACTCTCGATAAGTATTTGTATGGATTTCTAATAATGTATACTACGATACTATGAATTAAAATTAATGTCAAAACATTTTTTAAATAAAAATTATTCGGATTTTTAAAGCTGTACTGCGATTACGGATAGCCTTCTATTCCAAGAGCTTCTGAATCGGTGATGATCATATTCGTTCAGATTATAGAATATTGATCGCATGATTTTTCCGTCGCCTGGGTAGGATTGAAGTAGGATGGGGATGATTCCATGGCCGATATGATGACACCTGAACAAAGGAAACGCACGATGAGCAGAATCAGAGCGCAGTCGAAGCTTGAGAACAGGATTACGAAAGCATTGTGGGCCAAAGGGTACAGATTCAGAAAAAATGTGCGCAGACTGAAAGGCACACCCGACATTGCCATACAGAAATACAAGGTGGTCATTTTTATCGACTCGTGCTTCTGGCACGTTTGTCCCGAGCATGGGAATTGGCCGAAGAGCAACCAGGCATTCTGGAATCAGAAGCTTGCGAGAAATATGGAAAGGGATCGCGAAGTGGATACCCACTATCATGCACAAGGTTGGCACATCATGCGGCTCTGGGAGCATGAGTTCAAAGATGACTTTGAAGGGGCAGTGGACAGGATCGCCGATTTTATTGAATCGGCGAAATCGAAGAAAGAGCCTCAGAAAAATAATAGGCGCTGAAACCCAATTTCATTGTTGACAATTTACGAGAATCATTGTAAATTTGAATATGTAGTTTTTAAAGCGTGACTCATCACCTGATCACCTGCCCGGCAGGTGTTGAAATTGTTGTGAGTCCCGACAGATAAATAAAAGCTTGGTCTGTTAGCTCAGCGGGAGAGCACTTCGTTGACATCGAAGGGGTCACTGGTTCGATCCCAGTACAGACCATCCAGTATTAAAACGCAAACATCCAGTCAATAGACTGGATGTTTTTTTTATTTATAACTGTTCAGTATTCTTGAAACAAGGCCGAGAACCGGCAATTCGATGATGGGCCCGATCACGAGTGATAATGCAATCAGCGGCTCGTCTGGAAAGGCAGCAATGGCAATTGCGAGCGCAAGCGGTGAATTGCGTGCCAATGTCATGATGATGAGGCTGACTGATTCCTGTTTGCTGAATGACAGAAGTCTGCTGGCAGCACTGCCTCCGATGAAGTTGATTGTGAAGAATACAAGCAGTGGCAGCAGGAGGAGCAGCACAATATCCAGATTTTCAATCAGTGAAGTCCGCTCGGAGGCGAACGTGGCGGCAATTGCTACGCCAAGGAACAGGACATTCGCCTGCTCGAAAAACCGCTTCATCCTGCCCCCTGATCCAAACAGCCTTCTCGTCAGTATGGCAAGGAGGAACGGTATGCCGATGATGGTCAGTATGCTTTCGATGATCGTATGTACCGGCAGTCCCATACTCTGCTCCAATCCAAAAAAGAGGTGGAGGTAGACAGGCAGAAGAATCAGCTGCAGTATCAGATTCATAGGCAGCATTGAGGTGGACAGTACAGTGTCCCCTTTTGCAATGCCTGTAAAGACAAGATACCAGTCTGTGCATGGTGTAACGGTGAGCATGATGAAACCGATCCATAGAAGCGGATGGTCAGATAGAAATAACATTCCGATCAGATATGCAATGATGGGGGTCCATATGAAATTGATGACGAGGGACGTCACAACAAACTTCACTTTTCTGAATGATGTAAAGACACGTTTCAATGGCATCAGTAGAAAAAGACCATACAGCATGAGCATGAGAAATGGGGCAATGAAGTGGTCCGCCATACTCCCTATGGCATCTAGGCCGCCGATCAAGAGACCGATGCACACAGCAAGCAGTATGATGACCGGCTGGTACCTCTCCAGACTATTCATGGTGAGCACCTATTCCAGCAGATTGGCAACATCCCACGCTTCTCTTTTATAAAGCTTGAACATGAAGTACATAAGGACAATGATACCGAATTTCATGGACAGATCATCGAGCTTCGTATCCGCCATGATGACGGTATTCCCATTCGGCCCTTTTTCCTTGACTGTAGCCACATATCTTTTGTCTATATGGGCTTCCATATCACCATCGGAATTTTCTTCAACCTTCATATGGTGGTCATCCACCTCTCCGACTATCTTGAACTGCAGGAGATTTCTGCCCGGTTTTTCCTTGAATACATGCTGCGCATCATCTGTCACAATAATATATTTTGAAATATTCATATCCTTGAAGCGGCGCCTTTTCAAGCCGAGTACTACAGAAGTGCCCCGTGTGGACGTATATGAATAGGTATTCTGTTCCTCACAGTTTTTTAGAACTGCTTTCTCAACATAGCCGACTGTTTCATCGTGATCGTCTTCTATAGCCAAAACTTTTCTATTCGAATCAACCGAAAGTTTAAACTGATACTGCTTCATAACTGCCTCCTTCATACTGTGTCCATATCCATCAGAATATCGTCTATAGTGATGGACTGGTTTTTCTGAAAAGTGCCACGAGCTCGACGTGAACTGTATGGGGGAAGAGGTCCACTGGCTGTACTCTCTCGAGTGCATACCCGAATTCCCTGAGTGACGCAGCATCTTCTGCGAAAGATTCCGGATTGCAGGAAACATACACGACACGGTCCGTTCCGAGACGTCCGATTCTGCGCATGACCTTGCCTCCAGCACCTGAACGTGGCGGATCCAGCATCAGCAGATCCGGTATGCCCCATGACTCGAGTACTTCGTCCATTCCCCTTCTGGCATCTTTCGCCAGGAAGTAGGTGTTGCCGATTCCATTGTCTTCTGCGTTTCTTTTGGCCGATTCGATGGATGTCTCCACAATTTCGATACCTGCGAGTTCCTTTACCCTTCTGGCAAATGGCAGGGAGAATGTCCCTACACCGCAGAACAGGTCGATCATGCGTTCATCGGATTCGACTTCAGCCATTTCAATGGCCAGTTCCACAAGCTTCTCCGCCTGCTGCGGATTGGTCTGGAAGAACGTATCGAACCAGATTCTATATTTATAGCCGTACATCTCATCGTTGATGTAGTCACGGCCATGAAGAATATGCGTATTTTCCGACTGTGTCATATCGGCCCAGTCGGTATTTTCCATCCACATCAGACTTTTCAGGCTACTGAACTTAGTCGTCAGTCTCTGAACAAGGTCCCCCACAGCCGTCTCGACCTCAGACGGTCCTTCCGTCGCAAAAACAGCAAGCATCAGCTCACCTGTCTTCTGGGACTGGCGTACCATCAGATTGCGCAGCAGGCCTGTATGCTGATCCTTGTCGTATCCGCTCAGCTCATGCTCCCGTGCCCACTCCGACACTTCGAGCATCGCCTGGACCATCTCGTCTCCTGCAATGAGGCACGTATCGAGATCGATGATATTGCGGAAATTGCCCAGTTCATGGAGACCAAGCGCCCCATCACGACCGAAAGTGAATTCCATCTTATTGCGGTACTCCCATGGTGTCTCCATGCCGAGCGCATCTGCGACAATATCCACATCAAATCCATGGTCACGAAGAAACCCACGTACTTTATCCGTTTTATAGTGAAGCTGCCCCTGGTACGTCCAGTGCTGCCAGACGCAGCCGCCGCATTTCTCGAAATGTGGACATGGTGCCACAACACGTTCCGAACTTTCCGTCACGATCTCATCCGGAAGCAGGCGGGCCACTTTGCGATCCGGGTTCGGCACGGTCACCTTGGCCGTCTCGCCGATGAGGGTCTGCGGCACGTTGAGTTTCAATTTCCTCGGATTGCTGCCACCAGCGTCACGCCATACATGGCCCATCCCCGATCCCTTCTTATCCAATTTATCTATTTCCACTATATGTGTTTCATAATTCTGATTCGACAAAACAGTCTCTCCTATCCGTATCTCTTAATCTATATTACATTATCCATGATTTTCATCATAATTGCTTCAAATATTTTAAGATGATTCACCATAATGTGCAAGACAGGATGACCCGTTCATATCATTAGACGCACCATCAATCCGACACATGCACCGAAAACTGCGTGGCCGAGTGTCCAGTATAGCCATGCACTATAATCATCGGATGACGGTGGTGACTCTGACAGCCCGGTAAGAAAATAGAGAATGCTGCCACCCAACGTGGACAGAAGGACAAATGACCAGACCTCCGTTTCAAAACCGAAAGGGACGAGCAGGAGATACATCACCACTGCACTCGCAATGCAGCAGAAGTAGTGGAACAGGATGCCGAGCAGCTTATGATCGCTCCATTGCTTGAGTACTGGGATATAGTCGATGTTATAGAACAGAACATCCGCCTTGTTGCCGGTAAAAAGACGGATCAGCTTCATTACCAGAGTGAAAACCACTCCCGAAACCGCTCCGGCCAGAACCAGCTTCAAGAAAATCATCATCCCAACACCCCAATCCTTCTGCACAGCTTTATTCCCATGGATTGCTGTAAACATTCATAGTAACTATACCCATAGGAAAAAACCATTAACGATAAAATGTGAAATAAAAGATGAGATATACATATGATTCATTTGCGTGGAAATCGAGGGATTTTCGTGACAGAATAAAGGCAAGAGGTGATTGTAATGGCAAACATCGGATTGCAGGAATATGCAAATGCCATCAGATTATACGAACCGTTCGAGCCGGTGATGGCTGAAAACACCAGCAAGGAAACTTTGACGGATGAAGTATTGGAGATATTACGCAATGAAAAGGCAGGGACGCAGGATATTGATATCCCGGATGACCAGATCGCAAAAAGGAGACTGATCCGTGCCCTGCTCAACATCAGACAGCCGCTGCCACTTAAAAAGGAAATGATGCAAAAGCTGGATGCGCTGCTGCATCTTGAAAAAGAGGAGAAGGATACGGTTTCTGCTGCCGAGCTGCCAAATGCTGTGGCAGATTTCCCTGATACCGGGATACAGTGTGCAGAATCAATGGCACTCTGGCAAGGGAATATTACCGACATCAAAGCCGATGCCATCGTCAATGCCGCCAATGAGAAACTGCTCGGATGCATGCAGCCGCTGCACGATTGTGTGGATAATGCCATCCACTCCGCTGCCGGACCGATGCTGCGGGATGATTGTGCCGAAATCATCCACCGTCAGAAATCGGATGAAGAGATAGGGACCGCAAAAATAACACGTGGCTATCATCTGCCGAGCGCTTACGTCATCCATACTGTCGGACCGGCAGTGACCAATGAGACACCCCTCAACGATGTGCATGTTGCCGAACTCATTTCAAGCTACCAGTCCTGTCTTGACCTGGCACATGAAATTGAAGACATCAGAACGATTGCCTTTCCTGCCATATCAACAGGGGTGTTCGGCTTTCCAAAGCAGCGGGCAGCAGAGATCGCTGTCACGACAGTCGGCAACTGGCTCAAGCAGAACGATCATCATTTCGATCGGATCGTTTTCAATGTATACAGCGAAGCGGACAAAGCAATCTATGAAGACGTGTTCAAGTAACAAAGAGCGGCAGAGTTTTCTGCCGCTCTTTGTTTATGTCCATTCTTCAATCGGTCTGAGATAGGATTCGATTTCTTCCCTTCTTTCCTCAAGAAACGGCGGCAGATCAAGTGTCGTGCCAAGCGTTTCAGCCGACCGGTCCGCAGTGAAGCCTCGGGATACAGGACCGACGATTTCAAAGGTAATGTCATTCTCCTCTGTAAAATACAGACTTTCGAAATAATAGCGGTCTTTGATTCCGGTCGTTGCATATCCTTGGTCTTTCAATATTCTGTCCCATTCCAGAAGCGGGCGTTCTTTCGACTGGATGGCCAGGTGGTGTACACTGCCCCGCCCTGCGCGTGCTTCTTGTCCCGATTGTGCTTTTATCAGAATCTCACCGAACACTTCATCTGCAACGGAAGTAAGCAGCGTTTCCTCGGCATTGCCATGGACGACGGTATAGCCGAAGGTGTTCTCAAGCAGTAAAACGATGCTTGGCATGTCCATCACGGTGATTTCCACTGTACCCATGCCAAGAATCCGATGCCCTTCTTCTATGTCATTTTCACTCCATGGCTGCCAGTCTTCCGGGACAGCCTGATTGTCATGATTGATCAGTACAAGGGCCAGGCCATCCGGATCATTGAAACGGAGTGCTTCCCTATCGGCATACCGGGTGATGTCTTCGTGCGAAACACCATGGCTATCCAGACGCTGCTGCCAGTATTGGAGACTCTCATGGCTTGGTACAAGCAGTCCGATGGCGGAGATCATATTGGTACCGGGATGGGTGCTGCCGATATTGCCGATTTCAAAAAACGTCAGATCATTTCCTGCACTGCCAAGCGCATCACCATAGAAGACGTGGTACATCTTCGGATCGCCCTGATTCACGGAAACTTTCACCCTTCTCAGACCGAGCACTTCCGTATAGAAATGATTGTTCTCTTTTAAATCTTTTGTAAACATGGAAATATGATGGTGTCCTGATATCATTCCATTCACCTGCTCTCCTTATTTGGCCGCTCCACAGACATCCATGGACGTTCCGCTTCCCAGTGCATTCTGACTGGAATCTTGTAGACTGTAGAAAGATTCTCTGTCGTCAGCACTTCCTGCTTCGGACCCTGCGAAATAATCTCTCCATCACGTATCAGCAGAACGTGACTGATTGCATCAGTAATCTCCTCAATATGGTGGGTGACGTAGAGCAGTGGCAGAGTGTCTCGAGCAACCGATTCAGTCATCGACAGTACATCCTCCCGTGCCAGCACATCGAGACCCGCACATGGTTCATCCAGAATCAGAAGCTCAGGCTCATTCATCAGTGCACGGCCGAGCAGTACTCTCCTCTGCTCGCCTTGCGACAGGACGGCGTAGCGTTTTTCTGATATGTACTCGAGCCTCAGATCTTTCAGAATACTTGCCGCCCGCTCGGCATCTTCTGGCGTAATTTCCTGATAGATGCCGAAAGATGCAAACTTGCCGCTGAGTATGATGTTTTCAACGGTCTCCCGGTTCATCGTCTGCTGAAATCTACCCAGCGCATTGCTGACAAAACCGATCTTCTTTCTCATTTCAGGAAGACTCGCCTTGCCGAATTCCGTCCCAAGTACTGTGGCACTCCCGGCTGTCGGATAGTTGTACCCCGTAATAATATTCAAAAGTGAAGTCTTCCCCGAACCATTCAGACCGAGGATCGCCCAGTTCTCTCCCCGATTCACTTCCCAACTGATATCTTTCAGAATTTCTTCCCCGTCCCGCTTCCATAGTATATTTTCCAACTTGATGATCTTTTCCATATGACACCCCTCAGATGCTTGATGTATTTACGTGTAAATATACATAAAAAAGGCGATGGAATCCAATCCACCGCCTTAATTACTACTATTCGATCAATCCCATGCTCAAGTAGCGTTCACCCGAGTCCGGTGAGATGGACAGTACCCGCTTGCCTGGTCCCAATTTTTTGGCGACAATGATGGCTGCATGCACAGATGCTGCAGCAGAAGGACCAACAAAGATGCCCTCCTCCTTGGCCAGACGCCTGAACATGTTGATCGCATCCTCATCTTCAATCTGGATGATCTCATCGTATATATCCGTGTTCAGTATGTTCGGCACGAATCCAGGACTTGTACCGACCAGCTTGTGCTTGCCCGGCTGTCCGCCTGAAAGCACCGGTGAACCTTTCGGTTCAACAACTGTGATATGGATGTTTTCCAGATGTTCCCTCAATACCTCGCCTGTGCCTGTAATCGTGCCGCCTGTTCCCGCAGTCGCTACAAACGCATCAAGGTCATGGTCGAAATCCTCAAGAATCTCCATGGCCGTCGTCGTACGATGGATATCCGGATTCGCGTAGTTTTCGAACTGCTGCGGAATAAAGCTGTTCGGGATCTCCGCCTGCAGTTCCTTCGCCTTTCTGATGCATCCCGGCATCTTCTCGTCCGCCGGCGTCAGTACCACTTTGGCACCATATGCCTTGAGCAGGCTGATCCGCTCACTCGTCGAGCTGTCCGGCAGGACGAATATGGCCTTATACCCTTTAGCCGCAGCATTCATTGCCAGACCAATGCCCGTGTTGCCACTCGTCGGCTCGATGATCGTACCACCAGGATCAATTACACCATCCGCTTCCGCCTGTCTCAGCATGTTGAATGCCGCCCGGTCCTTTACACTTTTGCTCGGATTGAACAATTCAAGTTTTACATAGACATCCGCAGCCCCTTCAGGGACTACCCTATTCAGTTTCACAACCGGCGTATTACCGATTACATCTACAATGCTGTCGACCCTATTCATATGGACTTACCCTCATTTCTTTTAATTCCTACTTCAACAGTATCTTATAGCAATTTACGCTGCAGGTCAAAATGATGGATCACAGTGCCCGCTTCAGGCGGATCATATCCCGGCACCAGATGCCATTTTCATAGATATGGTCCTCATAGTTGTCCACGAAGAAGTTGTGTATGATGCCATCAATTCTGAAGCCGCATTTCTGATAGAGTGCAAGCTGGCCGATGCTTGAGTTGCCGGTTCCGATTTCAATGCTTTTCCAGCCTGACTGAGCATACCTTTCCACGGCATCCATCAGCAGATGTTTACCCAGACCTTTGCCTTGATGTCCCTCTGTAACAGCAATATTGTATATCTCGATGGCGTCCCGGGAAGTCTCCCCAGCTACACAGACACCGATGATCTCACCGTCCATTTCAGCAACGTAGCAATCAGACTTTGCCAGGTACGAACATATCTGCTGCTCGGATGGATCCGCAATTCTCAGCAGCGCCATCGGTACGCGTTCGTCTTCTCTGATCTGTCTGATATGTATTTCATCAATATTATCCATCAGCTCCGTACCGCCCCTTGCCGATTGACGAGATCGAAGTACAGTCTGATCAGATTCTGTTCGTAGGGAATGAATGTCCCTGCTTCAATCATTTCCAGTACCTCTGCCTTCGATGCCCACTTTACATCTTTGACCTCTTCATACTGCAACGACAGCTCCCTGATATCCACATCCATTTCAATCAGGTAGATATCATCGAAACCCCGACCAAAATTCATCGTCATAGTAGGCCTGACATTCTCCAGATTCAATTTCAGACCAATCTCCTCGAGCGTCTCCCGCTCAGCAGCCATCTGGCTCGTATCGCCACTGAGCGCACTGCCGCCGACCGTCACATCCCACATATCCGGCCATCCTTCTTTGAAAGGCTGCCTCTGCTGGATGAGCATCTCGCCACTCGTATTGAAAATGCACACGTGAACGACCATATGATACTCACCCGGTGCAAGCTGATTTCCACGCACCATCGTCTTGTTCATTTTATTGCGTGCAACATCGTATATATCCCATGTCTCCATAGACCAATCTCCTATTTTTCAGTACTTATGCCCAGTATATTGATTTTTATCAGGAAACTCAAAAACATCACTGCTCCGAGGCTTTTACAACAGTACTGCCTGCCAGAATATCCCCTGGATGCCTATGATCCTTCCGGACAAAAACCATCCCTATATAGACAATCACCAGAATCATGGATAGAGCATAGAAAGTAATATAGAACGGCGTATCAAAACCATTGTATATGCCACTGATCGTACTCATATGTCCGAACTGCCACGGCAGAAACTTCATCGTATTTCTGATCAGGCTGCCCGCTACCGGGTTTCCGCGATAGACGACTTTGAGCCCGGTTCTCCTTTTGCCGAAGGAGGCGTATGGCGCTCTCCCTTCCATGTAGGAAAATATAAGAATGATCGGCACAACGGAACAGAACGTAGCAATCAGCTGCGCCTGGACAGAGGTATACTGCGGAATGCCATCCAGTATGAAAAACGTAATAATGAAATTAAGAATGGCCACAACCACGAGACAGACGAGGATGAACAGCCAGTCGAAAAATAGTGCTTTGAATCTAAGCTTGATTCCTGGTACTTCTGGAGTATCCTGATATACATTATCCATCAGCTTTGTGCACTCCCTTCGTTTTCTTATTCCAGAGCAGGATTGGCAGACTGCATAAGCGCGTAGATTTTACGGACGGTGTTCACATTTCTTATTGTGACTTTTTTATACACTTTCGTCCCTACTATTTTCGACATGCCGCTCTTTGACAGGTCCTTCCTATCCACCGACCAGAGAACGGCTCCCGGGATATAGATGACCTGCTCGATATCCGGACGGATCTTGAGTTCATCCAGCACTGATCGATTGTCGATCTCTTTCCATAGAAACAGGACATCGCTTTTCATTTCCTTGTCATTCCGCCAATTATCCAGAAGATGATCAATGACAGCTTCAATTTCCTCAAAACTTCTGATCAGCACTCTGATATCTAGATCGAGGTCCTGCAGAATCGCCGCTTCCAGAATGTCTGGCAGCTCATTTTGCTCACGAATTTCATTCGAGAAAATAATATTACCCGAATTGATATAAGTTGCCACATCATGCATACCAGCATTTTCAAAAGACACTTTCAATTCTTTCATATCAATTTTGTTGTTGCCACCCACATTGATTCCGCGAAGCAGTGCAACATAGATCATATCCATCTCCCCCTACCCACCTCAGATTCATTTACATTTTACCACATGATCCCTCCTGAATTACTACGATAACCTATAGTGAAACAACAAAAAAGGACATCCATTTTCATGAATGTCCTGGCATCTATCGCTATTTCTATATGGAATACTGTGCTTCCATCTCTTCAGACAGGGTGCGTTCTGCTTCATTGATCAGTACGCGCGCTTCATCAGTCGATTTGGTGTTCATCAGCTGGTTACGCAGTTCACCTGCACCTTTGAAGCCTTTGACGTATATTTTGAAGAATCGATGGAGCGGTGCATATTTACGCGGTTCAACCTCGGAATATTTATCATGCAGATCGAGGTGGACCTTCAAAAGATCGAGCAGCTCCTTGCTGCTGTGTTCCCTCGGCTCTTCTTCAAATGCGAACGGATTCTTGAAGATACCCCGTCCGATCATGACACCATCCACACCATACTTTTCAGCAAGCTCCATGCCCGTTGCACGGTCCGGAATGTCCCCATTGATCGTCAGCAGGGTATCCGGTGCAATCTCGTCACGCAGTTTCTTTATTTCAGCAATCAGTTCCCAGTGTGCATCCACCTTGCTCATTTCCTTACGGGTTCTAAGGTGGATGGATAGGTTCGCGATATCCTGGCGGAAGACATGCGTGAGCCATTCGTGTCTCTCTTCAAGTTCCGTGTATCCGAGACGCGTCTTCACACTGACAGGCAGCCCGCCTGCCTTTGCCGCCTGGATCAGTTCAGCCGCCACTTCGAAACGGCGGATGAGTCCACTGCCCTTTCCTTTGCCGGCAACATTTGCGACAGGACAGCCCATGTTGAGATCGATGCCCTTGAAGCCCTCCTCAGCCATGCCGATACTCATTTGCCGGAAATGTTCAGGGTTATCGCCCCAGATGTGTGCCACCATCGGCTGCTCATCTTCAGTGAAAGTCAGCCTGCCACGCACACTCTGTTTGCCGTCCGGATGACAGTAGCTGTCCGAGTTCGTGAACTCAGTGAAGAACACATCCGGCCTTGCCGCTTCAGCCACGACATGACGGAAGACGACATCCGTTACATCCTCCATCGGCGCCAGTACAAAAAACGGTCGTGGCAGATCACGCCAAAAATTATCTTTCATACGAAATTCAAATCCTTTCGTTACGTTATACCTAAGCAATACTTTATATTAATATGTTCCGCCGTCCACATCAACCTTTTAATCCCGAAATACTCATTTATTTCACATTTGAAATTCTGCCCGAGCTAGGAATAGATGCCCTTGAGCAGTTTCTGCAGCAGTTTCGTCTTCCAGATGCCGTAGCCCATCAATGCACCCGCCATATTGAGAATGTAGTCATCAATATCAATGACACCTTTCCTTGTCAGCACTTGTGCAACCTCAAGGATAATGAGCACGATGGTCATGGCGACAACAAACCTGCTCGCTCCATCTATCTTTCTGATCAGAAATGGCAGATAGATTCCCATCGGCAGGAACATGAACAGGTTGCCAGTCAGATTCCTTATCGCAAGGCCAGTGTCCATACCATTCCCTGCTATTCCATGGATATTTTCGGCAATGGTGCGGAATGGCACGAAATTCGATGACGCCTGTATATATTCAAGCAATGAATGACCAGCATACATGCCATTTTCAGGACGAATGAACATCAAGTCCATCAGAATATAGAGGTAGAGGATGAAACTGAGACCGAGAATGAATTTTACTATTTGCTTCATGCTTTTTCTCCTATTTGCCTTTTTGCGTTTCTAAAAGTATTTCTTTTTAAGACTGGTTCCTCTTCCCTCATATGCTTTTTTCACACATACTAAAACACACAAGAGAGTTTGAAAAATCCTCTTGTGTTGACTCATATCTTTCCACTTTTAGTCATTGATAATGCTCTTTCGCAATTATTTGTACCAATGTAGTCATCACTTACCGCATTGGTACAAACGCTAGCAAAGCATTTTCTTTAATAATAGAATTCTTGGTTTCCCTTTATGCTTACTTTGTATCTAAAGAAACAGTGTGAACATTGTCGCCCTTCAATATCAATAACTCCAAATTTTGGATCCTTCTGTCTTTGCGGCTTGAGACGGATATGACCTTTCTTGTCGCATTGTGGACAAGATAGAGATTTGTTTCTGTTTTTCATTTTATAGTACCTCCCTTTTCAACTATCTGAAGCTATTTTTGACCAGATGTCAATATACATCAAAAAAAATTATACTAAGATATATCATCTAATAGTTATTTGTCCTATCTATCTTCAGAAACTTTTTCTATACAAATATATCACTATTTAATATAAAATATTATCTATATTATTCCAGGAAAATAATGGTTTATATCAACTATTGTGAATATGTCTATGTTAATATAAGTGGTGTAATCAGTTAAGTTTTTAAAAATAGAATAGACTTTCTATGTTTTAGTTTCTAAATAGATATACGCATTTTGTTATTTAGTAAGAAAATAAATAATTTTTTAGGGAGAAGTTTATGAGTAAAAGACAAACAAAGTCATACCGAGTAGTTGCTGGAGAAATTTCTTTTAAGCATGAGCAAGAACAAAAAATATTTAATACCTTTTTTGCAGTTTCCGATTACTATAAGATGCATCCAAACTCCGGCGCATGTCATTTAATTTCCAGTATATTTCACGTCTTATTAAGCGAACAAAATATTGCAAATGAATTATGTATAGGCGAAGTGAAAAAAGGAAATCAATTCTTTGATCATTCATGGATAGAAATTGATGGAAAAATATTTGATATTGGGATTCAAGCAACACTAGATGGGGGCAAGAATGATCCAATTTATGCCAACCAAGATCTATATACTGAGTTGAATGTCGAGAACAATTACGGCGTTGAATCACCGAGCGGATTTGATACCGATGCAAAGCGTATTCTCAAGACTCCATTTGTAAAATACATGGATGAATATCCTCAATTTAGAGAAGGAGCTTGGAAAATAGTTAAAGATATTAGTAAAAAGATTCGACTAAAATTAAGTGTATCTGATTTACGACAGAAGTATAAAACTACAGAACGTATTGTGAAGATATAATTTTACTCTAGTATATTTATTATACTAGAGTAAAAAAACGTATTTACTTTTGAAGTGCATTAATAAATTTTAATTGGTATTTCAACTTCATTGATACATCATATATTGATTATTAGTTTTTATAGTCTTTTACTACTTTATTAACCTAAAAAGTTTTTTCATTTAAATTCCATTCTTTCCAACCCTACAACACTCTCAATATGGTTCGTCTGTGGGAACATGTCCACCGGTGTGACTGGACTGATGTCATAGCCTTGTGTTTTCAGGTACTTCAGATCGCGCTGCAGTGTGCTCGGATTGCATGATACATAGATGATCTTCTTCGGAGCGACTTCTGCGAGTGCTTCCAAAAACTCGGGATGGCATCCTTTTCTTGGTGGATCGACGAAGACGACGTCGGGTCTGACGCCCTGTTTGACGAGTTTCTTCATGACCTCTTCGGATTTTCCGAGGTGGTATTCCGCGTTGTCCACGCCGTTCAATCGTGCATTCTCCTTCGCATCCTCGACTGCGGAACCAACGACTTCAATGCCGATGATTTTCTTTGCCTTGTCCGATGCGCACAATCCGATGGTGCCGATGCCGCAGTATGTGTCGATGATGGTCTCGTCGCCTTTCAGGTCGGCGAGGTCGATGGCTTTCTGATAGAGCTTCTCGGTCTGGGCATGATTGACCTGATAGAAGGACCTTGCCTTGATGCGGAACTGCTTGCCGAGGAGTGTATCTGTAATATAGTCTTCTCCGTACAGCGTAATCGTCTCGTCACCGAAAATGACATTGGTCTTCTTGTCATTGACGTTCTGGACGATGCTTGTGACCATCGGAAAGGCTTTTGTAACTTCGTTAATGATGTTCTTGAAAATGTTCTTCTTGCCGTTGGTGATGAACGCCACCTGGACTTCGCTGTCATCATGGTTGGAACGGATGATGACGTGCCTGATGAGCCCCTTGTGCATTGCTTCATCGTAGACTGAGACATGCTCTTTATTGAACTGTTCCTTGATGAAGACCATCAGCTGGTTGTGGATCTCCTTCTGGATCAGACAGAATTCAATGTCGACGATATTATGGCTTCTCGGCTGATAGAAACCCATCTCCACTTTGCCGTCTTTGAACTGGACGGGAATCTGGGATTTATTGCGGTAGTTGAATGGATTCTCCATGGCCATGACGTCTTTCGTCTCACGGTCGAGCTTGCCCATCCGGTTGATGCTCTGATCCACTGCACCTTTCTTGAATGCCTGCTGCTCCGGGTAGCTGAGCGGCTGGATCTGGCATCCGCCGCATGCATAGTAGTACGGACATGGCGGTTCAATGCGGTTTTCGGATGGTGTGATCACCTTCATGCTTTTGCCGAAACCGAATCTCTGGTTGGTCTTCAGGACCTTGAACTCTATCTCCTCACCTTTCAGTACATTCCCGATGAAGATCGGATAGTTATCTATCTTGACGACACCCATGCCTTCATGTGTATAGTCCTCTACTGTTGCTGTGTAATAGTCATTCTTTGCTACTGCCATACTGCTCCTCCTTGCTCAGATCAATCTCATACCAGCTGAATCCATCATCGATTGATTCGATATAATTTATTCTGCTGTCTTTTTCTATATAGCCCCTGGCTTTTGTCGCCGACATCATTTTATATTTACGTGCAGGCATGATGGTCATTGGATTCCTATGTTCGAACTCGGGTTCTGTCATCATGTATTCAACGACGATGTCCCGGACATGCCGATAGGATTCATGGACGACTTCGGCATCTCTCAGAAACGGTGTATATGATACCCGGTAGTTGTTTGCCGGCACTATGAACCAATCATCCGGTTCCACCGGTCTGCCCTTGTATTTCATTTCAACAATGCGCTCTGAATCGCTGATCTGCTTTGCAGTCCCACTGTACCGGGGCGGTCGTGTAATATCAACGGTGTAGTCAAGATCGAAGAAAACATCGAAATTGTAGCTCGGGAAGCCGTCTTTCGATCTGTTCGGCGCAAGCAGTTCATCTGTAGCAGAAGATGCCTCTACAAACTGGGAAGCGCTCCATTCGAGCCACTCTTTGAGTGTTCTGCCATCCACTTTGATGATGGTCATTATATTGGTGTGCTTGTATAGATCAATGGCTGCAGACAGTGTAATTTCTCCCGCTTCAAGCACCGTATAGTCATCCGGACCGTCACGGCCGGCTCTGATGACCGCATTGAACCCGATGATCGGATGTGTCTCGATTTCCCCTTGGTCCATCAGAGCACGGGCATATGCCTTGCCTGCTTCTGCTGTCACCTGGACGGCTTTTGAAGGCAGTACTCTTGAGAAATACGTATGCCAGGCTTCGTCTATGTGTCCAATGGGCTTCGAAAGATAATCCGAGACCTGATCATGAAGGTTTTTGTACTTTGTTTTGAGCGATTCATCGAGTGGCATGTCTGCCGCTTCGATAAGCTGGGCCTTTGAATCCGTGATATGCCAGTCCTCACCACGCTCAAGCTCGAAAGTCAGCTGGCCGAGGTGGCTCGCAGATACACCCGGCTGGACCATCGGCTTGCCGTTGACTGCGCCTTTGTTCAGGTCGATATTGTCGATTTCCGCTTCCAGCATCTGATCCGGGAAAAATTCATGCGTATGTCCGAAGACGATGCCATCGATATCCTTGATCATGGTCATCAGCAGTGTCTGGTTCTCTCCATAGCTCTTAAGGTGATCAGGGTGCTTGCTCATGCCGGAGTGGGACAGGAGAATGATGATATCGGCACCTTCCGCCCTTATTTCTTCAGCTGTCCGCTCCACAGTTGTGCGCATATCTTCTACAGTCACGTTGCCTTCAAGATGCGTCTGATCCCATTTGAGTATCTGTGTCGGCACAACGCTCAGAAATCCTATCTTGAGGATGCCTTCTGCTGTCCCCTTTTCAAGGATGACATATGGACTGATGCGCTCTTTTATCGGATGGTCCTTGAAATCAACATTGGAATTGACGATTGCGGCATTGATCTGGCTATATGCTTTATGAAGGTAGTCGAGACCAAAGTTGAATTCATGATTTCCGATGCCGATGACATCATAGATGCCGTTCATTACCTGTGGCACAAAGAGTGGCGTATCCTGATGCCTGTAGTCATAGTCACTCCACACATCGCCCTGGAGCATATCCCCATTATCCACAGTGATCACCAGTTCATCCGGGTGTTCCGTCTTATATCGATCAATGTACGACTGCACATGAAGCAGGCTCGATGATTTTAAAGAAGTGTTGAAATAATCATACGGGTAGATTGCCCCGTGTACATCTGTTGTTGCAAAAATCGTCAGTTTCATAGAACACCTCTGGTTGATTGATTGTATTCATTATATCAAAATTGCATATTCTTTAGGCTTGAAGTGGAATATTCCGGGTATACAAATTAGGAATCCAATTGAAAGTGGTGAATTTATGTACTCGGAACTAAAAGGCAGGACAGCAATCGTTACAGGTGGATCAAGCGGTATCGGCAAGTCGATAGTGGAGAGATTCCACGAAGAAGGCATGAATGTTGTATTTACCTATCATAGCGGAGATGAGGATGCGAACAAGATCGTTGATGATCTCGACAGTGGGGAAGCATCCGTCGTCACCATGAAATGTGATGTGACCAAGGAGCAGGAGATCATCGATCTTGTAAAGCAGACCATCGATCAGTTTGGCGGTTTTGACGTCATGGTCAACAATGCCGGCATCCAGAATGATGTACGCAGCCATGAATTGTCCGTAGACGAATTCGACAAAGTCATCAACACGAATCTCCGTGGCACCTTCATCGGTACACGCGAAGCTGTGAAGCACTACCTCGATACCGACAAGAAAGGCAGTGTCATCAATATTTCAAGTGTACATGAAATCATTCCATGGCCACATTACGCCCATTATACTGCCAGTAAAGGCGGAGTGAAACTGCTCACGCAGTCCATGGCACTCGAATATTCCAGACTCGGCATACGCATCAACAATATTGCACCTGGTAGCATCAACACGCCGATCAATGAAGACTTCTTCTCCACACCGGAGGAAAAGGAAGGTGCGGATGACTTTGTACCGATGGGCTATGTTGGCGAACCGGAGCATATTTCCAATATCGCAGCATTCATGGCATCAGAACAGTCCGTCTACATTACAGGGCAGACCATTGTTGCGGATGGCGGCCTGAGCCTCTATCCTTCCCACAGGGATCCTGAATACGACGAGTAGAAATAAAAGCTGAGTGGCCTGGCCACTCAGCTTTCTCTTTCTGCCTGTTTGCGCTTTTCTCTTTCTTCCTCTTTCTTTTCGCGTGCTTTTTCCTTTTCCTTTTCCTCTTCTTTCCTTTCCTGCTGCTCCTCTTCCACTTCCTCTTCCATCTCATGCATCTCTTCCTGATACTCCTTTTCCACTTCGGAAGTTGCCGGGATGAAAGGTTCCTTATTGCGGTCCGTACGCTTGCCGTAGCGGAGCATTTCATAGACCAGCATTCCGTTGTTCGGCATGCCGTTGACCGTCTTCATCGGAATTGCATCAAAAAGAACATAATAGAATGTGTAGAAGATGAAACGGTTCCAGAAAGTCGCCTGCTCTGTCATATATCCATTCGCAAGCAGCCCGTTGATGGTAAGACCGGATATGACATTGATCAGAATCGGACTGGCATAGATCATCATATAGGCAAATCTGCTCTGGTTGCTCAGTTCATCGTATGAGAACCAGCTGTATAGGTGGTAGTGCTTACGTATGTCCAGTTTTCCCAGTTTGAAAAGCCTGGGGCCGGAGCCGAGCGTAAGCCTGCTGTTTTTTGCTCCAAAGATAAGACCTGCAATCACATATCCCATCTCTCTCATGATCACAACAATTGGAAGTATGATGAAAGCAGATATGATCAGTGATATAAGGTCGGGAATACCAAACATAAAACGTACCTCTTTTCATGTAGTATGCTGCGCATATTATGAAGGATGCATCTGGCATATTCCCTTTTACCCACTATCATTTATTTGAACCCTGGAAATATAAGACTGAAAGGCAGATTATATTTCCTCTTCGAGTGTCAATATGTGCTGATCATAGAATGACTCCGGCACCCGGATTTCCAGATGCTGCTTCAGATTCGTAAATCGTGCCGGCAGGACACCGCCGAATTCCCCATCCAGGTTGAGCTGCACTTCTTCGAACGAAGAAATATTCACTTCCTCTGCTTTGAATAAATGGACTTTCGGATGCTTCAGGTGCTCGCCTCTTGTCGCAAGCGTCATGATATGGCCGATTTCGGCAATACTCGCCTCTTCCACTATGATGAGGGTGAATTTCCCATCATTCAATCTGGCATCGGGTACAAGCTTGTCGAATCCGCCGATCGAATTCGTCAGACCAAGAAGGAAAAGCATCACCTTGCCCTCGAAGACTTCATTATCATACTCGATTCTGACATCGGTACTTCTGATTTTAGGCAGCATCTCGATGCCTTTGACATAGTATGCCAGAGGACCGATGATCGATTTCAGCTTGCTCGGTGCCTCGTAGGATACTTCCGTAATCTTGCCGCCGCCTGCAATATTGATGAAGTATTTGCTGTTCATCAGCCCGATGTCGATGCTCGCAGCCATGCCATTGAGAATTGTGTCGGTCGCTTCCATTATATCTGTCGGCAAGTTCAAAGCTTTCGCAAAATCGTTGACGGTCCCGATCGGAATGATGCCGAGAGAAGGCCGTCTATCAAAAATGGCCATGCCATTGACTACCTCATTCACCGTACCGTCGCCTCCGGCAGCCACAATCAGATCGAACCCGATCTCACATGCTTTCTCTGCAGCAATTCTTGCATTCCCCATCTCAGTTGTTGCATGGGTACTCGTAATATAGCCATTGATCTCGAACCGCTCCAGGACGTCTGCCAGCGATTCCCTGAATACTTCTCTGCCGGACGTCGGATTGTATATAATTCTCGCAGTTTTCATTTTCTTCTCCTATTATTCTGTTTAGTGTATGAATAGAAAAGATAGACGCTCAATACAAATACGATGATCTGCAGCGCATGTAGCAATGTGTCGTGGCTGGTCGTCGATACAAGAATCATGATTCCGATAAGGAAGCAGTTGAAAATGAAGAGGAGCCTATACAACGCCTGCATCCTCCTGCATGTTCATAACAGCGGAAAACAGATTGGACTTCCTCTCCTGGTACTCATCATCATCAATACGTGCGTTCAGATGGGCAGCCTTCAACCGTCTGAATCGCTCAGTATACTCCCGATTCTCCTCGATTCTATTCCTGCAGTAAAGGATTTCATCTTTCCGTTCCGACTCGTGGTGCATCATGATGAAATTCACTTCGAGGTTCTCATGGGTATGGCGCAGAACGACCTCCTCGATATAATCGGTGGAGAAGTCTTCAACCTTGTCGTAGCCTACCCCCGTCAAACGGTCTGCCAGTTTATCTATATTATCTTCATACTTTATCAGCAGCAGAACATCGACTTCACCAGGCAGGTTCATATTCTGAATGCTTGTGGAACCAACATGGTGAATTTCCTTTACACTGGTCCTGAAGTGATTCAGAATGTTCAATGAGGCCTGGATATAACAATGCAACGCCTTTTGATAGTTTGTGTCACTGTTCATCATTAATCATCCTAGTTATGTCATTCATTAAAATTTTTGTGTATAATTGACTTGAAAAAAATTTATTTTCAACATTATATCATATTTGATGAATCGTATGTGTACTACATTAAAGGAGGGCATCATGAAGAAAGTACTGATCATTCTACTTGTCATCATTTTCGGCGCCGGAATCTACATCAATTTCGGCATGGACCGAACGATGGATAACAGTGAATCCATAGCGAATGGACCGGCAGAAACCAACGAACCAGCCACTTTAGAGACCAGCGGGGAAAACACTGAAACTTCTACGGAAGAAGTGACTGAGGAAGCATCCACCGAACCTTCAGAGGAGAGCGATACGCTGACGTTCAATCAGGAGTCGCTCGAAGCAGCCTATGCCGAAGCTGTGGCTGCCAATGAAGCACTGATCATCGATGTGGTCATTCCTTCATACTACAGCGACAGCTTCATCGATTCATTATCGGAACAGTTCGGCTCAGACTACATCGAATTCAACCGGGTGGACCTGGCATCCACTACACCAGAGCTCGAAGCAGTGTCTGTCAATGCGAACAGTGATGCCGTCATCATGGACGCGCTGCAGATCAGCGACTATAATGCCGAGGTACTGCCTGAGCGCAATCTGGATCGTCTGACAAATGCCTACATGAATCTCTATGATGATGGCAAAGTCGTCTATATTCTCGGCAACCCGAATGTTCATCAGCATGAAAACCTTGCTGCTGTACTCGAAGAGGAGAGCAATGATCTCACAGCCAGCGACTACTACTATATAGACAACCAGGACGTGTCCGTAGAAGGCGACTTCTATGACTACGAGACGGATGAAATGACACCTGCATCCGAAATGCAGGTCGTACAGAATATATACGAATTCATGGCACAGTAAAACGCTTGGGTGAAGTTTTCACCCAAGCGTTTTTAAATGGATATATTGATCCTGATCATCTTTTGTCGATTTCTTCCAGCAGAATCTGATTGACCATCTTCGGATTGGCCTGTCCTTTTGATTTCTTCATGATCTGTCCGACGAGGAAGCCGAGGGCACGGTCCTTGCCGTTCTTGAAATCTTCGATGGACTGCGGATTCGCATCCAGTACTTCCGTCACCATGCCGGTAAGCACGGATGGGTCTGAAATCTGCTCCATGCCGAGGTCTTTGACGATCTGCTTGGCACTGCCGCCATTTTCAACAATTTTGGTGAAGACCTTCTTCGCCTGCTTGCTTGAAATGGTGCCATCTTCGATCAGGGCTATCATTTCAGAAAGGTTTTCAGGTGTCAGTTCAGTATCGCCGAGCTCGACCTGCTGCTTGTTGAGGTACTCGTTGACGCCACCCATCAGCCAGTTGGATGCCTGTTTGATATCCGCCTGGTGTGTTTCCACCATTTCGTTGAAGAAGTCGGATGTCTCCTTTTTGAGCGTCAGTACATGTGCATCATATGCCGGCAGCTCGTATTCGTTGACGTACTTGTCCTTGAGCGCGTCCGGAAGAAGCGGGATGCTTTCCCTGATCCTGTCCTTCCATTCCTGATCGATGTGGATCTGAACAAGGTCCGGTTCCGGGAAGTATCTGTAGTCGTCAGACCCTTCCTTGACACGCATCAGGAGGGTATCCCCCGTCTTCTCGTCAAAGCGGCGTGTCTCCTGGGCAATCTCTCCGCCCTTCATCAGCACCTTCTCCTGACGCTTCTCTTCAAATTCCAGTCCTTTCCTTACATAGGTGAAGGAGTTCAGATTCTTGAGCTCGGTCTTCGTACCGAACTCCTCCTGGCCGTAAGGACGCAGGGAGATGTTGGCGTCACATCTGAGTGAACCTTCCTCCATCTTGCAGTCGGATACGCCGGTATACTGGATGATCGCCTTCAGCTTCTCAAGGTATGCATATGCCTCTTCAGGTGTTCTGATGTCGGGCTCGGAGACGATTTCAACGAGTGGTGTGCCCTGGCGGTTCAAGTCGACCAGTGAATAGTCGTCCTTGTGGGAAGACTTTCCTGCATCCTCTTCCAGGTGCAGACGCGTGATGCCGATGCGTTTCGTTTCTCCACCGACTTCGATTTCTATCCAGCCGTTCTCACCGATCGGCTGATCGAACTGGGAAATCTGGTAGGCTTTCGGATTATCGGGATAGAAGTAGTTCTTTCTGTCGAATTTGGTGACGTCGGCAATCTCCATGTTGAGTGCCATGGCTGCTTTCATGCCGAAGTTGACCGCTTCCTTGTTCGGTACGGGCAGTGTACCCGGGTAGCCGAGGTCGACGACACTCAGATTCGTATTCGGTTCGGCACCGAAGTGTGCAGGTGCATCCGAAAACATTTTCGTATTTGTTTTGAGTTCAACGTGGACTTCGAGTCCGATGACGGTTTCAAAATGCATTATCGCACCTCCAGTTGCAGCTGCTTCAATTCTTCATGCAGATTGAACTGCTCTTCGAATTTGAAGGCTGCATTGTATATCTTCTGCTCATCAAAGTGGTTGCCGATCAGCTGCAGACCGATTGGACGCCCTGAAGCACTCAGTCCACTCGGTATGGACAGTGCGGGCATGCCTGTCAGATTGGCCGGAATCGTGAGGATGTCATCCTTGTACATTTCCAGCTGGTCATCGGATTTCTCACCGATATTATAGGCAGGTGTCGGCGCTGTCGGACCGATGATGAGGTCATATTCATTGAAGATTTCTTTCATTTCCTGCTCTATTACACCACGCAGCTTCTGTGCGCGGATGTAGTGCTGGTCGTAGTGCCCTGCACTGAGGACGAATGTACCAAGCAGAATACGGCGTTTCACTTCGGAACCGAAGCCTTCGGCACGTGTCTTCTTGTAGTGCTCTTCAAGCGTCTTCGCACCTTCTGCCTTGTAGCCATAGCGGATGCCGTCAAAGCGTGCCAGATTGGAGCTCGCTTCACTGGAAGCGATCAGATAGTAGGCACTGACGACATATTTGGTATGCGGGATGGAGACTTCCTCCACTGTCGCACCGAGCGATCTGAAAGTTTCTGCCGCTTTTTTCACTGATTCCTCCACTTCCGTGCTGATGCCTTCGCCGATGAATTCCTTCGGCAGGGCGATCTTCATGCCGGTAAGATCCTTATTGATGCCTTCGAGGAAATCAGCATCACGATCCGGTACACTTGTTGCATCCTTGTTGTGGTTACCTGAAATCAGTCCAAGAATTTTCGCATTGTCCCTGACATTGCGTGTAATCGGTCCAATCTGGTCGAGGGAAGAGGCGAAGGCGACCAATCCATAGCGGGACACGCGTCCGTATGTCGGTTTCATTCCGACAACGCCACAGAATGCAGCAGGCTGGCGGACGGAGCCGCCCGTGTCGGAACCGAGGGAGAATGGTACATATCCTGCTGCCACAGCAGCTGCCGAGCCACCTGAGGAGCCGCCCGGTACAGCGTCCAGATCCCATGGATTGCGGACATTTTTGAAATAGGAGTTCTCAGTGGAACCGCCCATGGCGAACTCATCCATATTCTGCTTGCCCATCAGGATGGCGTTCGAATTATTCAGCTTCTCCATGACCGTTGCGTCATAGACCGGCCTGAAGTCTTCGAGCATGCGGCTCGCACATGTTGTCAGTATATCCTTCGTACAGATGTTATCCTTGATGCCCATCGGTATCCCAAAAAGCGGTCCATCCATCCTGTCGTCTTCCTGAAGCTGGTCGAGCGCTTCTGCCTGTTTCAATGCATCTTCCTTATTCAAAAATAAAAAAGAACCGATTGTCTCATCAGACGCTTCGATTCTATCGAATAGCGCACCCACTACTTCAGAAGGTTTGATTTCTTTGGATTGTATCTTATCGTACAGTGCTTCCACTGTCAGTTCATGAATGTTCACACGAGCCCTCCTTATAGCATTTTCGGCACTTTGAATTGGCCGTCTTGTGTAGATTTGGCGTTGCTGAGCGCTTCTTCCTGGGACAGAGGCGCTTGTTTGTCATCCTCACGCAGGACATTCTTCAAGTCCACTGCGTGGAACATCGGTGTCGTCGAACTCAAGTCCACCTCATCAAGAAGATGGGCATAGTCCACAATTTTATCCAGTTCTTCTGTGAAGGCTTCCGCCGCTTTTTCATCTTGTATTTCTATACGTGCAAGATTGGCCACGTGTTTTACTGTATCCAGATTGATCTCAGACATCCTGTTCCCTCCATTTCTAATAAAGAACATATAAATTTTATCAAACATTACTTTAAAAATCTATTCCATCTATTTCGATAATGTAAAATGGGCCCAATAGTGTAAAATTATTTTCTTTATTTTCTAAATATTCTTTTTAAATGAAATTATGTGTAGTATAATTAAACCGTGTAATTTTATACCGTCACAATGGCTATCACATCAAGGATTGAGGCGGTTCGGGGCATGGAATTCCACAGAATCAATTTGCATTGGTACACCAGGTTTTGTATTGTGTTTAAGGGGAGGAGATAAAATGATACTGAATTCAGCACAATTTACTTTTACGGCTGGATGGCAGGAGTACATCATGATGGCAATCTACTTTGCCATACTGATCGGCATCGGATTCTATGCCTACAAGCAATCCACATCCGATCTCAACGGCTATATGCTGGGTGGCCGCAACATCGGGCCATGGGTCACGGCACTTTCAGCCGGCGCTTCCGATATGAGTGGCTGGATGCTCATGGGTCTGCCGGGCAGCATGTACAGCGTCGGGCTTTCAAGCATCTGGATCGCCATCGGACTGACCATCGGCGCGTATGTAAACTATTGGGTGGTGGCACCAAGACTCAGAGTCTACTCTGAGGTGTCCAACGACTCGATCACGCTTCCGGATTTCTTCGAAAACCGGTTCAAGGACAACAAACATATTCTAAAAATTGTTTCTGGTATTGTTATTGTAGTATTTTTTGCAGTTTATACAGCCAGCGGAATGGTATCCGGCGGTAAACTGTTCCAGAGTGCATTCGATGCCCCTTATCATTGGGGATTGTTCATCACTGCAGCTGTTGTTGTCATCTACACTTTCTTTGGAGGATATCTCGCAGTCAGTCTGACAGACTTCTTCCAGGGAACAATCATGTTCATTGCCATTGTACTGATTCCAATCGTCGCATGGCTGAACCTTACTGGGCAAGGTGTTGAACCTTTCGTCAGAATTGAAGAGCTCAGCACACTGGCTGATGCCAATTACTTATCATTCATCGGCGGCGTTTCAATCATCACGATACTCAGTAACCTGGCCTGGGGCTTCGGCTACTTCGGTCAGCCGCACATCATCGTGCGTTTCATGTCCATCAGATCACATAAGATCATTCCAAATGCGAGACGCATCGGCATCACCTGGATGTCCATCGCACTGATCGGTGCATGTATTACAGGACTGCTCGGAATTGCATTCACGGATGCCACAGCCAATGACGTAGCCGATCCGGAAACCATCCTGATTCTGATGAGCCAGGTACTGTTCCATCCACTTATCGGTGGATTTTTCCTTGCGGCAATTCTGGCCGCAATCATGAGTACGATTTCCTCGCAGCTCCTTGTTACATCAAGCTCGCTGGTACAGGATTTCTACAAGATCGTCAGACGCAAGTCATTGGATAAGGAAACAAAATCCAAAGAGGAACTCGATAGGCACTTTGTGCTTCTTGGCCGTCTTTCCGTCGTGCTCGTCGCCATTGTTGCCATCATCATCGCATGGGATGAAGACTCCGTCATCCTGAACATCGTTGCGAATGCATGGGCCGGATTCGGGGCTGCATTCGGGCCGCTTGTTGTGCTTTCCCTTCACTGGAAAGGACTCACACGCTCCGGTGCTGTCGCATCCATCATTGCAGGTGCAGCAACGGTCATCATCTGGATCGCAGCCGGTACTTTCGGTACAGGCCTGTATGAAATCATACCGGGCGTCATCGTTTCGACACTTGCAGCCATCATTGTAAGTAAAATGACCCAGGGCACAGGCATTTCGAAAGAGATGGAAGCTGAATTTGATGAAACGACAAGTATTCTGAAAAATAACAGATAGCATATTGAAGGCCGCATCGATATTCATCGATGCGGCCTTTTCATGTCTGCTATTCATATATATGCACGCTGACATCTTCTTCTCCGGATTTTGTGATGAGTGAATAAGTCTTGTTTTTATCTTTGATCGACACTTCAACTTCCGTATCATTGAAATGTTCTGATACCAGACCTCTGACATACTGGGTCAGCCCGATCACCTCGCCCCTGCTGCTGTATTCCAGAGGAATTTCTATCGTCAGACGCTCGAGCGTCCCATCCATGAAGTAGCCTTGTCCGACCGACGTTGTGAAACTGTCGAAATACGACTCTAGATCCCTGTTGAAATTGATATATTCATTGTTGATCTCTTCATTGATGGTCCCTGCTTCAGAGGAAGGCAGCAGCGCATACGCTGCATTGACCTGCTCGAAGCTGTCTATCTGATCCGCTCCAGGTGCCACTTCTGCTGTGGACACGAAATTACCCGGCACAATGGCAGTATCGGTCGACTGTACGAAGATGCCGAATCTGATGGTGATATCCTGATAGTCTTCGTTGGCCCGGATGCGTTCAAGAATCTCCTGGGCCATCTGCTCGCCCTCCTGCCTGATTGTGTCGTCATCCAGTTCCCTGGTGAATGTCGGACCATACTGCTCTTTCTGATACTGGTATTCACTGTTCATCGCCAGACCGATGGTCATGCCTGAAAAATCGAATGATCCGTCGTTCTCCACCATATAGTTCTGCTCAAGTATGTGGGAGAGGTACAGAGGGGATTCGGCGGCAATCCTTTCAGGATCGGTCTCACCTTCCACAGATGGGTTCAGTCCAAGGTTGCTGAATGCGTTATTGCTGGCCATCTCCTCTTCCGACATCGCCTCTATCTCTTCCACCGTATAGGCGCGGCCGAGATATCCCCGGATCATCTCTTCGGTGAACACCTGCCCTTCCCTGAATACATATTCTTCGGGGCTGAATGATTCGCGGCTCAGCTCGAACAGACCTTTTTCAAACGCTTCGATGTTGTAGCTCGATACCATATTGGAGCTTGTCAGTCCCCGTGAAGGAGAAAGTTCATAGGGAATGACAGTGCGGTAGTATTCGTCTCCACTGCTCGTGGTTGCCGTCTCCTCCTGCTCCTCTGCAGGCAATGTACTTACTTCTCCTTCATTTGCCGCCTCATTCTGTTCGGGTGTCTCCTCGGGGCTGCATGCTGCGAGGAAGACTGACAGAAACAGAAAAGATATTATATACTTCTTCATGACTACTGCTCCATATTCTCAATGAATTCTTTTTCGTTCCAGACAGTTACACCGAGGGATTCCGCTTTCTCAAGCTTGCTCCCGGCATCTTCCCCTGCAACGACGACGTCCGTTTTGCCGGATACACTGCCTGTCACCTTGCCACCGGCATTCTCAATCATTTCCTTGGCTTCTCCACGTGTCAGTTCTGTCAGTTTTCCCGTCAGTACGAATACCATGTCGTCAAACTGGCCACTCGATGCTTCTTTGACATCTTCAGTCATATTGACACCGAACGCCTTCAGCTTTTCCACCAGTTTTATGAAATCGGGGTGCTCCGTATAGGTGACGATGGAAGCCGCAATCTTTTCACCAATCTCAGGAATTTCAATAAATCGTTCCTTAGGCTGCTTCATGATCGCATCCATCGAGCCGAATTCAACCGCAATCAGCTCGGACGCTTTCGTACCGACAAATCGCATTCCGAGTCCGAAAAGAAGTTTCCTGAGCGGATTTTCCTTGGATGCTTCAATAGCTGTGAGGAGGTTCTGGACCTTCTTCTCCCCCATCCGTTCGAGCGGGATAAGGTCATCATAGGTCAATGCGTACAGGTCACCGACATCCTTGATCAGACCGGCATCGAAAAGCTGCCGGACCACTTTTTCACCCAGTCCATCAATATTCATCGCCCCTCTCGATACGAAGTGGATCATGCCTTCGACAAGCTGTGCCGGACAGCCGGGATTGATGCAGCGGATGGCCACCTCATCTTCCAGTTTGACCGTCTCATGACCGCAGCCCGGGCACTTTGTCGGTGCCTTGTACACTTCCTGGCTGGTCCGCTCTTCAAGTATCGGACGCACCACTTCCGGGATGATGTCACCGGCTTTGCGTATGATCACCTTGTCATTGATGCGTATATCCTTCTCTTCAATTAGCTCATGATTGTGGAGTGAAGCCCGTGCGACGGTGGTGCCTGCCACTTTGACCGGCTCGAGGATGGCCGTCGGTGTAATTGCGCCTGTACGTCCGACAGTGAGTTCGATATCGAGCAGATCGGTGACAACCTCCTCGGCCGGGAATTTATAGGCAATCGCCCATCTCGGAGATTTTGCCGTATAGCCCATCTCCTCCTGGCTGCTGAAGGCATTCACTTTGATGACGATGCCGTCGATGTCATATTCCAGATCATTGCGATGGTTCTCCCAGTATTCGATATACTCGAGCACGCCTTCAATATCACTGACGAGCCTTCTCTCCTTGTTGGTCTTGAAACCTGCGTCATCGAGCTCATCGAGGGCGCCGCTCTGCGTATCCGCCTCAAGCTCCGTCAGATCATTGACGCTGTACAGAAAGATGGACAGGTTCCTTTTGGCTGCAAGCTTCGGATCAAGCTGGCGCAGGGAGCCGGCGGCTGCGTTCCTTGGATTCTGGAATGGTGCTTCGCCATTCTCCTCCTTTTCGGCATTCAGCTTTTCAAATGATGGCTTCGGCATGTATGCCTCGCCTCTCACTTCGAATGACAGCGGGCGGTCGAGTGACAGCGGAATCGCGCGGATCGTCCGCAGGTTCGAAGTGATGTTCTCACCGACCGTGCCATCTCCCCGCGTCGCTCCCTGTACAAGCTGGCCTGCTTCATATTTCAGCGAAACGGCCAGACCATCTATCTTCAGTTCGCACATGTATTCCACATCACCGACAGCTTCCCTTGCCCTTCTGTCGAAAGCTCTCAAGTCTTCTTCATTGAAAGCATTACCGAGGCTCAGCATCGGTGTGTCATGCGCCACTTTCTCAAAACGGCTCAGCACCGCGCCACCGACTCTGACTGTCGGAGAGGAATCCGTCCGGTATTCAGGATGCTGCTCCTCGAGCGCAATGAGTTCGTGCAGCAGCTTGTCATACTCGCTGTCCGGAATGGTCGGTGCATCGAGCACGTGATACTCATAGTTATACCGGTTCAGCCTATCCTGCAGTGACTTGATTTTCTCTTCCATTGATCGACCTACTCCTTCTTTTCAATCGGTGCGAAATTGGCCAGCAGCCGCTTGACACCGACTTTGGTGAAAATGATATCGAGTTCCTGGCTGTCCCCTTCTCCCTTGATTGCAGAAATGATGCCGTCACCGAACTTCTTATGGCTGACCTTGTCACCGATCGCGAAGCTGACGCCGCTGTTGTTTGTAACAATGCGGCTGCGTTTTGGCATCCGCTTCTTCGGTGCGCTGCCACTGCCAAAGAAATCGGCCTGTGCAGATGCACCGCTGCCATCCACAAGCTCTTCCGGTATCTCTGCCAGGAATCTGCTCTGCATGTTCGATTCCGTCTTACCGAAGATCATGCGGCTGTTCGCCCTTGAGAGGAACAGATGGTCTTCTGCACGGGTCAGCGCCACATACATCAGACGGCGCTCCTCCTCCAGCTCCTTGTCATCATAGATGACGCGTCTTGAAGGGAATATGCCCTCCTCGAGACCAACGATGAAGACCACTTTGAATTCGAGGCCTTTTGAAGCGTGCATTGTCATCATTGTGACACCACTGTCATCTTCGACGCCATCCTGATCCGATACGAGTGCCATATCACTCAGGAAAGTGAACAGCAGTTCATCGGAAATCTCATTATCCCGGTCGAATTCACGAGTTACCGTCTTGAACTCTTCCAGGTTCTCGATGCGGCTTCTTGCCTCGATGGTCTTTTCGCTCTCCAGCACTTCGATATACCCTGTACTTTCAAGTACTTCATCCACAAGCTCGGTAATTGTGATGAACCGGGATTTCTTTTTAAGCTGCTCCAGCAGGTCGACGAGTCCCATCAGCTTGACGACTGCCGTCTTCGGAATGCCGATGAAATCCGATTCCTTGATGCCTTCAAAGATGCTGATGCCGGTCGCCTGGCCATGCGCCTTCAGCTTGTCGACCGTCTTCGGTCCGATGCCCCGCTTCGGCGTATTGATGATGCGCTCGAAGCTGATATCGTCATTCGGATTCAGTATCACTTTCAGATAGCTCATCAGATCCTTGATTTCCTTGCGGTCGTAGAACTTGATGCCGCCGACCATCTTGTACGGAATATTGGATTTGACGAATGTATCCTCGATCGCCCTCGACTGGGCATTCGTCCTGTAGAGTATCGCCATGTCGCTGTGACTGTACTTGTTCGACAGATCGAGGATGTTGCCGACCACTTCCTCCGCTTCCCCACGTTCCGAGTCCGCCACGATGTTCTGCAGCTTCGGTCCGCCATCGCGTTCGGTGCGCAGTGCTTTCGGCTTACGCTCCGTATTGTTCTCGATGACCGCATTCGCAGCATCCAGAATATTTTTGCTTGAACGGTAGTTCTGCTCGAGCTTGATGACCACCGCTTCCGGATAGTCATCCTCGAAGTTCAGGATATTCGAGATATCCGCCCCTCTGAACTTATAGATGGACTGGTCGGAATCGCCGACGACGCATATGTTGCGGTACTTCGCAGCCAGCTGTGTGATCAGACGGTACTGGGCATGGTTCGTGTCCTGGTACTCATCCACGTGGATATACTGGAAACGGTTCTGGTAGTATTCCAGCACTTTCGGCTCCTTGTCGAACAGCTCGATCGTCAGCATGATCAGATCATCGAAATCAAGGGCACTGTTGCGGTAGAGGATCTGCTGGTAGTCATGGTACATCTCACTGTAGAGTGTATCCGGGTAGGCGACAGCTTCGTGGATGCTCTGTTCCGGACGGATCAGCTGGTTCTTCTTGTCGGAAATGAAGCCGATGATGTTTCTCGGGTTGTGCTGCTTCGGATCCAGATTCCGTCGTTTCAGAATATCCTTGACGACCGATTTCTGGTCCGTCGGGTCAAGGATGGAGAAGCTATTTTCATATCCCAGATGATTGATGTTGCTCCTCAGAATACGGACACACATGGAGTGGAATGTTGAAATCCACATATCCTGTGCACCTTCTCTGATCAGTGCCGATACACGGTCCCGCATTTCACGGGCAGCCTTGTTGGTGAAGGTGATGGCCAGTATGTTTCTGGCAGGTACTTCTCTCTCTTCGAGCAGGTAGGCCACCCGGTGCGTCAGCACACGCGTCTTGCCACTGCCGGCGCCCGCCATGATAAGAAGCGGACCTTCCGTCGACTGGATGGCTTTCTTCTGTTCTTTATTCATCAAACTCAGATCCATAATCAAAACTCCAATTTATTTAATGATTGTACGCAATGCTTTTTTTACACTGTCATAGATGATGTTGCCGACAACGATGGTATCGGCATACTGCGCCATTTCCTTTGCTTCCTCTTTCGAGGTGATGCCACCGCCATAGATGACATGCGATTGCGACACGTTCTCTTGTACCGTCCGCATCACTTCCGGATCACCATATGTGCCGCTGTACTCGATGTATATGTAAGGTGTCCGATAGAGCTTGTCCATCATGTTGATGTAGTGCGTCACCATTTCAGGCGCGACCACTTTCCCTTCGGCTTTTCTGAACGCCTTGCATTCCGGGTTCATAATGATATATGGCAGCAGGGAAACTTCATCATAGTCGAGCAGATGACCGTATTCCGCCAATGCTTCGAGCATCAATCCATGCTGCCATTTCATATCCGCCGTGTTGAACACAGCCGGGATGAAGTAGTGGTCGAACCCCGGCACGACCGCGTCGGTCGATGTGATCTCAAGCGCAACCGGCACCGAGAAGCGGCGCACCCGCGCCATCAGGTTCAGAACGTTGTCCTCGGTAATATCATCCGTCCCCCCGATGATGATGGCATCCGTCTCAGATTCGCAGATTGCGGCCAGGTCCTGGTCACTGATTTCCTTCGCCGGATCCAACTTGAATACATGTTTGCAATCTTTAAGCATATATAAAACTCCCATCAGAATTCATAAGGATATTATAGCATTTTTAGACCCGAACTGTTTTATTATATGTGATTTGCAGATGGCAAAAATACAAAAAACCGACCGGCTCATGCCGGTCGGTCCGTACTAGTCGATGCCCAGGTATTCCTCCAGGGTCAGTCCGCTTTCATATATGGCTTCCGCTTCCTCACCGACATATCTCAAGTGCCATGGTTCATACATGTACCCGGTGATGTCCTCCTTGCCTTCAAGGTAGCGGATGATGAATCCATATTCATGCGCGACATCCTTCATCCACTGGAATTCAGGCGTGTCGCCGAATGATACTTTCAGCGTGGTTGCACTGTCTGCCGATCCCACATCAATCGCAAGCCCAGTCTGGTGCTCGGAGTGGCCCGGCTTTGCACTGTACTGGTCAGCAGCTTCCTGCCCATCCCGTGCAACGTAGTTGCTATAGAGCTGGGCCTGGTAGTCATACGACCTGAAGTCACTGACAAGGACGAAATCAAGTCCACGTGCCGCCCCGTCCTGGAACATCTGCTGATAGGCTGCGACGACTTCCGGCTGCAGGCCCGGTGCATAGTCCGGCGGCAGGGAAATCTCCTTATTGACGATGAGGATGCCGTCCACATAGGTGACCCCATCAATCACTTCAACATTCGGCAGCGCTTCGAGGTTGCCGATCTGTGCCGGCTCATAAGTTCTTTCAAAATTCTCATGCAGCGCCATCTGCTCTTCGCTCAGCGTCACACCACAGCCCGCCATCAGCAGCAGGGCCAACAGCATACCCGCTTTCACACTTCTAATCATCAAACCGCTCCTTTGGCAATCGGTAGTTTCATCTTACCATATCTCCGCCGGATGTCTAAGAGCATACTGCTATTCGAGGCCTGCTCTTCTGAAGATGATGTCCACACGCTTCAGGTGATGGGTCTCATCAAAACAGTCATCGATCTCCGCTTCCGTCAGCAGCTCCTGGATGCGGTCGTCCTGCTCTACAAGTTCACGGAAAGGCACTTTCGTCTCCCATGATTCCATCGCTTTCGGCTGGACGAGATCATAGGCTTCCTCACGGACCAGACCTTTGTCGATCAGTGTCAGCATGACACGCTGTGAATAGACCAGTCCGAATGTCTTATCGATGTTCGCCTTCATGTTATCTTCGAATACCGTCAGATTTCTGATGATGCCAGTGAACCGGCTCATCATATAGTCGAGCGCGATGGTCACGTCAGGCAGCATGATCCGCTCTGCTGAGGAGTGCGAAATATCGCGTTCATGCCAGAGCGGCACGTTTTCGTAGGCAGTCGTAATATAGCCGCGGATGACACGGGAGAGCCCCGTGACATTCTCGCTGCCGATCGGATTGCGTTTGTGCGGCATGGCACTGGAGCCTTTCTGGCCCTTGCCGAACGCCTCTTCCACTTCTCTCGTCTCGGTCTTCTGCAGCCCACGCACTTCCACCGCAAATTTCTCGATGGACGTCGCGATCAGGCCGAGTGTCGCTATGTAGTAGGCATGGCGGTCGCGCTGCAATGTCTGTGTGGACACTTCGGCTGTACCGAGGCCAAGATGCTCGCAGACGTAGCTTTCCACTTCAGGCGGGATGTTGGCGAATGTGCCGACGGCCCCACTCATCTTGCCTACTTCGATTTCTTTCCTGACGTTTTTGAAACGTTCAAGATTCCGCTTCATCTCCATGTACCACAATGCCATCTTAATGCCGAATGTGGTCGGCTCGGCATGTACACCATGGGTACGTCCCATCATCAGCGTCGTCTTATGTTCGCGTGCCTTGTCGGCCAGCACTTCGATGAATTTCTCAAGATCCTCTTCAAGCAGTTCATTTGCCTGTTTGATCATATAGCTTTGCGCCGTGTCGACAACATCCGTCGATGTCAGTCCGTAGTGCACCCACTTCTTCTCATCACCGAGCGTCTCCGATACCTGACGTGTGAAAGCAACAACGTCATGGCGCGTCTCGGCTTCTATCTCCTTGATGCGGTCCACATCAATCTTTGCATTCGGACGAATCCTCTTCACTTCGTCCATTGGAATATAGCCGAGTTCCGCCCACGCTTCAGAAGTGAGGATCTCAACCTCCAGCCAGGCTTTGAATCTGTTTTCTTCCGTCCATATCCGGGACATTTCCTCACGGGAATAACGAGAAATCATGCATACACGCTCCTTAGTCTTATTTCTTTTCCATTATAACAAATCATATTAAAAAACGAACATTTTTTTATAATAAAATGAAAATGTTCGATAAAAAAGACGGATAGCTTAATTATCCGCCTCAGTTTCAATTCTTTTTCCTTCAAATACTATTTCCTGGTGATCGACAACACGCTCTCCATCCCTTTCGATGAAGACCGGCTGCTCCGTGCGCCTGACCGGCTGGTAGCCGGCCTCGCGCATCCGCGCGAGACACTCACCCAGTGATTCATTCTCCGCCACTTTAAACTTTTTCTTTTTCGGCATTTCTTTCATCTTCCATTTCCCTTGCTTCAGAAATTTCTTCCAGTACTTCCTCTACATTTTCAGGCTGGTAGTTTTTGAGACGTTTGCGTTTGACGCCCTTCGTCCAGAACCCACCATTGATGTTTTTAGGTTCATGTGTAATGATGAACGCTTTCTCATCCAGTTCCTTGATGGTGTCGATCAGTTTGCGCTCATACTTTCTTGGTGTCAGTATCTGCATGGTTGTTCGCTCGCCGTCACGGCCGTACTGATAGCCGTGCGTGACGCCATAGCCGAGGTCCCGGATGTTTGTCGGGAGGTCCTTGTCCTTCTGGGAAGTGATGACATTGACCACAAGATATCCGAGTGCCAGTTTCTCTTCTATTTTGAGGCCGACCAGTATGCCGGCACCGAAACCGAGTGCATATGCGACGACGTTCTGGAACTGGTCGAGGTTTTCAAGTACCAGACCCAGTCCGATGACGTAGACGAACGTTTCAAGGATACTGAATGCTGCTGCTGTGTAGCGATACCCTTTTAATGTAGAGATGGTACGCATCGTAAGGAAGCTGACATATACGATGTTCACTATGAAGATGACCAGTACCATCAGCCAGGGGTTTTGTGATATGGCTGTTATCATTCCATTCTACCTTTCCTGAGTGAGTATATCTTTTCCATTTCCTAAATTACTGCTCTTCCTGCTTCTCTTCATAGGCAGGCTTGTTGTAGCGGTTGTAGGGCTGGTCCCGCTTGTGCTGTGTCTTCTTATACCATTTTATGATCGTGTCATAGTCTTCTTCAGAAACTTCCTTGCCTTCAAGGAAATCATCGATGGCATTGTAGCTGACGCCGAGTGCCTCCTCATCGCTGATGAGCGGCCTGTCGTCCTCGAGATCCGCTGTCGGCACTTTATTGGCCAGGTGATCCGGTGCCCCGAGGTGATCGAGCAGCATTCTGCCCTGACGCTTGTTCAGTCCGAACAGAGGAATCAGATCGGCTGCACCGTCGCCGAATTTCGTATAGAATCCGGTGATCGCTTCCGCCGGATGGTCGGTCCCAAGAACGACACCCCCCGTGGAAGCAGCCACCGCATACTGGGCCTTCATCCTTTCACGTGCCTTTTCATTGCCTTCGACGAAGTCGCTCAGTACATATCCTGCTTCCTTGAGCGACGCCACACTGCGCTCGACGTTCGGGCGGATATTGATGGTCGCGGTATGTGTCGGCTGGATGTACTCGATCGCATCCAGTGCATCCTGCTCATCATTCTGCTCGCCGTACGGCAGGCGCAGTGCATGGAATTCATAGCCGGCACCGGTCTCCGCGTTCAGCTCATCGACAGCCATCTGGGTGAGCTTGCCGAGCAGGGTGGAGTCCTGGCCGCCGGAGATGCCGAGCACGAATGACTTGATGAATGTATAGTTCTTTACGTAGTCCTTCATGAAATCGATGATTTCCCTGACTTCCGCTGCAGGATCGATTTCAGGCTTTACATGGAATTCCTTCAGAATCTCTGCTTGCAATGGTTTCATGTCATATCACTCCAATGTTTTATTACTTGCTTCTTCAATCAGGTCCTGCTTGATCTGCCACAATGCTTTCGAGAGGTCGACCGGGTACTCCTCAGGATTCAGGAAACGCTTGTACTCTTCCCATAGCAGGGTGAGCCCCTGTTCATGTCGCTGCTTCATCCTGCCGGTGGTCTCCATTTCATAGACGCATTCTCCATCAACGAAGATATCCTTCATCAGCTCCACGGTATCATAGGAGCGGATGAGCTTCCGTTTCATCGGGTGGATCGGATGGAACATGAGCAACGGCGCATCCTCCTCTATCTCTTCCCCAAAATGTGTAATATATTCACCTTCCGACATGCCTGTGTTCCGGTTGATGATGCGATGGATATTCTTTTTGCCGGGCGTCGTCACCTTTTCCGGATTGCCGGATATTTTGATGCGGTTCTCAAGTTCCCCTGCTTCATTTTCGATGGCCACAAGCTTATACACGGCACCGAGCGCAGGCTGGTCGTAGGCCGTAATCAGCTTGGTACCGATGCCCCAGCTGTCGACTTTGGCACCCTGGGACAGAAGGGAGAGTATCGTCACTTCGTCCAGATCATTCGAGACGATGATCTTCGCATCCGGGAACCCGGCTGCATCGAGCATCTTCCTTGCCTCCTTCGACAGATAGGCGATATCACCCGAGTCGAGCCGTATGCCGATGAAGTTGATCCTGTCGCCATATTCACGAGCCACCTTGATGGCATTCGGCACACCGGATTTCAATGTATCGAAAGTATCCACCAGGAAGACGCAGTTCTGATGGGTGTCGGCATAGGCCCTGAAGGCCTCGTAGTCGTCCCCATATGCCTGGACCATCGCATGGGCGTGTGTACCGCTCGCCTCAAGACCGAACAGCTTCGCAGCCCTGACATTGCTCGTACCGTCGAATCCGCCGATGATTGCAGCACGCGCCCCCCAGAGGGCGGCGTCGAACTCATGGGCGCGGCGTGTACCGAACTCCATCAGTGTCCCTTCGGGGACGATCTGCCTGATTCTGCTCGCCTTTGTGGCAATGAGCGTCTGGAAATTGACGATGTTGAGCAGAGCCGTCTCCACGAGCTGCGCCTCGATGATCGGTGCCTCCACCTGGACGAGCGGCATGTTGGCGAAGACGATTTCGCCTTCCTCCACCGCACGCACTTTGCCGGTAAAGCGCAGATCCCGAAGATATGAAAGGAAGTCCTCATCATATCCGATCGACCGCAGGTATTCGATATCGGAGTCCGAGAACCTGAAATTTTCGAGGAAATTGATGATGCGCTCAAGACCGGCGAATACGGCATATCCATTGCCGAACGGCATGTTCCTGAAATAGAGATCGAATACTGCCGTGCGATCTGCGAGACCTTGTTCCAGATAGGTTTTAGCCATATTGATCTGGTAAAGATCGGTGTGCAGCATAAAACTGTCATCTTCAAATTGATACATTTGTTCCAGTCCCTCCATGAAGTGCTGTAAATCAGTTATAATCATTCTAACACAACCATTTTTCATCAACATAATATAACAGGAGGATTATCATGAAATTCGAGAGTTTCAGGGCGCGTTTTATCGTCCTATCCCTCATTGTCTGCATATCCGGCTTCTCACAGGGGATGCTTCTCCCCCTCATCTCCTTCATCTTCGAAAACCGGGAAATACACGCGACAATCAACGGGCTGCATGCCTCAGGGCTCTACATAGGGGTGCTTGCATCCGCCCTTTTCATAGAAGGACCTTTAAGAAAATATGGATTCAGACCGATGATCATCGCCGGCGGCATCATCGTCGGCATCTGCCTGTTCCTGTTTCCGGTGCTTGATTCCATCTGGATATGGTTTCTGCTGCGCCTGCTCGTCGGCATCGGCGACAATGTACTCCACTTCAGCACCCAGACATGGCTGACCCAGAGTACACCACAGCACAAGCTTGGCAAGGTCATCGCATTCTATGGCCTGTTCTTTTCGCTCGGCTTCATGATCGGACCGAAAGTCAGCGAGCTCGTCACCATCTGGGAGCCGCTGCCGTTTCTTGTCTCAGGTGTGCTCACCATGATCGGCTGGCCGCTCATCTTCCTCTTGAAGGGAGCTGAAAATGCAAAACCGATCGAATCCGGCGTGCCGGTGACGGTCTTCAACACCTTCAAGAACTTCAAGGCTGTCCTCAGAACCAGCTGGATCGCTTTTCTGTTCCCGCTGCTTTTCGGCATCTTCGAGGCTTCCCTGAACAGCAACTTCCCGGTATTTGCCATCCGCAACAATTTTGAACTGTCCGATATTACATGGATTCTGCCGGCATTCAGCTTCGGAGCCATACTGCTGCAGGTGCCGATCGGTTCGCTTGGTGACAGGATCGGACGCAGCAGGCTCATCTCGGTGCTCCTCGGTCTTGGTGCCGTCACCTTCTTCTTCATGGAAGTGTTCAACAGCTCATTCATCATGCTGCTCCTGCTGTTTACACTGGCCGGTGTATTTGTCGGCTCGATGTACTCCCTCGGCATCAGCTACATGACCGATATTACGCCGAAGTTCAATCTGCCCGCCGGAAATCTGATGGCAGGCATCATGTTCAGCCTCGGCAGCATCACCGGTCCCGTCATCGGCGGGTACATCATTACAGCGACAGATGGGGCATACTATTTCAGCTTCTTCACCATCGCCATCATCGTGATTCTCATATTGAACATTTTGTTTATGGTCAGACGCGGGACTGTGGCACAATAGAACCATGATCACCCATATCGGAAATCGAAGGAGGACAATGAATGAACAATGCACTGCTTGTCATCGACTATTCATACGATTTTGCCGCACCGGAAGGCCGCCTGACTGCCGGAGAGGCCGCCCAGGCGATTGAAGCCGCCCTCGTCCAGAAGATCCGGACTTCATATGAGGCGGGTGTGCCCATCTTCTTCATGATGGACCTTCATTTTGATGATGATGGACTGCATCCGGAATCAAAGCTGTTCCCGCCGCATAATATCGAAGGGACGGGCGGCCGTGAGCTGTATGGTGAAGTGCGTGAGGTCTATCAGCAGATCAAGGATCGACAAAACGTCTTTTTCATCGATAAGAGGCGCTACAGTTCTTTTGCCGGCACCCCGCTCAACCAGCTGCTGCTGGAAAGAAAGATTGACACTGTGACACTGACCGGTCTTGTGACCGACATCTGCATCATGCATACGGCAGTGGATGCCTATAATTTCGGCTATGACATCATCGTCCCGGCCTCCTGTGTGGCATCCTTCAATCCGCCGGCACACGAGATGGCCCTCGAACATTTCAAAAATGCCCTCGGCGCGACTGTAGAACCATAGAAGGATGCATACTTCAGTGATAAAATGGGAAAAGTAATATCATAATCAAAGGAGAATGAACATTATGACTCAAACTAAAATTTTCGGCCACCAGAATCCGGATACGGACACAATCACTTCAGCAATTGTTACGGCAGACATCGAGGAGCAGCTCGGCAATGATGCAGCCGCCTATCGCCTTGGTGAAATCGGGGCCGAGACGGAATATGCGCTCAACCACTTCGGTGTGAAAGCCCCTGAACTGCTCGAGTCGCTTGAAGAGGGCGCCGAGGTCATCCTCGTCGACCACAACGAATTCCAGCAGTCGGCGGAAAATATCGAAAAGGCGGATATCCTGAAAGTGTATGACCACCACAGGATCGCCAACTTCCAGACGGAATCCCCACTCTACTATCGTGCGGAACCTGTCGGATGCACCGCAACCATCCTGAAGAAAGTATACGAGGAGAATGACCTGCTGATTTCACAGGAAATGGCCGGCCTCATGCTTTCCGCCATCATTTCCGATACACTGCTGTTCAAATCTCCGACAACAACGGAAGCTGACAGAACAGCTGCACAGGCACTCGCCGAGATGGCGGACATCGAAATTGAGGGCTATGGCATCGAAATGCTGAAATCAGGTGCATCCACAAAGGACAAGACGGCTGATGCACTGATTACTGCAGATGCCAAATCCTTCGAGATGGGGCAGAGGACGACACGCATTGCACAGATCAATGTCATCGATGTAGATGAAGTATTCGACAGAAGAGATGAACTGGAAAACGCCATCAACAGACAGATTGAACAGGAAGGCTATGACCTGTTTGTACTGGTTGTAACGGACATTCTGAATTCCAATTCAAGAATTCTCGCACTCGGAACAGAAGCACAGTCTGTGGAAAAGGCATTCGACGTTGCCCTGGATGAGAATTCAGCAATTCTTGAAGGTGTCGTTTCCCGCAAGAAGCAGGTTGTACCGCAGATCACTAAAGCATTGTCATAAGGAGGCAGAAATATGCTGAAAAAAGAGGCAGGCAGACTTTATCTGGAAGAAGGACACGATGTCATCGCAGAACTCATCTATCATGAGACTGACGAATATTACGATGTGACAAGCACGTATACAAGACCGGAGCACAGAAACAGAGGACTGGCCAGAGACCTTGTGGACGAAATCGTGGAAATGGCACGTGAAGACAATAAGAAGGTCCAGCCGACATGTCCCTACGTGGCCTTCGCCATCCGTGATTCAAGCTATGACGATATAAAAATCAAATAATAGCCAGCAAAATACCCCGCCATGAAAATGGCGGGGTATTCTACTGGAAGGAATTCCAAAAATGATAGTTGAAAGAATGAAAAAATGGTATGTCCAAATAATAACACCAGTTTTCTGAAAAATCAATATTATCAGCATATTTTCATTCGTTGAATATTTTACTTATTACACTTTCCTTGCCTGCTTCAAGCCGCTCTTTTGAACACGCATCCTCAATCCGGTAGCCCAGCTCTTCCGTCGCTCTGGAAAATGAGACTTCGTCAAGGTAGTTTGTCGTCTCCGCCTGGTCGAAACATCCGGGATGGACGATTTCATGCAGTGTATGATCGACAATCACACGTTCCGATCTGCTCGTACGATCCGCCAGAGGCAGAAACAGCAGAAGTAAAGCAATCAATCCCAGAATAAGGATGATCCATATGCCTTTCCTATTCATCTAGAGAAATCCGACAAAGACGCCTTCCGGTGCTTCAACTTCACCTTCCTGCCTTTCGATGGTGCCGTCTTCGTTTATTTTGAATAGTACAAGGTTATGTGAACTTTCGTGGGCACATACGAGATAGTCGCCATCCGGCGTTATGTTGAAGTCCCGTGGCCAGTCTCCGTTGGTAGATTCAATCTGGATACGCTTGAGCGACTTGCCTTCCCCTTCGACTTCGAATACGGCAATGCTGTTATGGCCTCTGTTGGACACATAGATGTACTTGCCATTCGGATGCTTGCGTATGGCCGCTCCCTGGGAATGGCCGTCGAAGGATTGCGGCAGTGCGGAGTACGTTTCCACAGGGAAGAATTCACCGTCGTGGTAGTTGGCGACAATCACTTCATTGGAAAGTTCGGTGAAGATGTAGGCATAATGACCCCCATCACCGAAGACGAGATGTCTTGGTCCACTGCCGGCTGCCACTTTCGTCTCCGTCACTTTTTCAAGCTTGTCGTCCTTGATCTGAAGCGTCACAATCTTGTCTGCTCCGAGATCGACTGCCGCAATATACTTGAGGTCCGGTGTTTCGATGACGAAGTGGGAGTGCGGGTTATCCTGACGCTCATGTGGTCCGTCCCCTTCCACCTGGAAGACATCCAGCTGCTCGGTCACGACGCCGCGCTCATCCACACGATAGAGTCTGATTTCGCCTGACAGATAGACTGCATCGACCAGATGGTTTTGATCGGATGTGAGTGTCAGGTGGCAACCGGACGCACCTTCCTCGAGACAGTCTTCGATGAAGTGCAGCTCTCCCGTTTCCAGGTTGCTGACGCCGAATGTTGCGATGCCTGCTTTCGTCTTGCCCTTCTTTACCGCGTAGACGCGGTCATTCTGTATATCCAGGTAGGTCGCATTCGGTGTCTCCGCCGCTTCTTCTATCGAAATAAACTTGCCCGCCTCAGCATCCAGTTCGAATTTGTAGATTCCTTTGCCATGTTCCTTAGTATAGGTGCCGACATACCCAATCATTGAAATTCCTCCTACGCTTTTTTTATTATCTTAGCACACCAGTAACCATACCCTAAATGAAAAGAATTAATACTTCTTGAAATGCAGAACGTATGTTCGTATAATTGAACCATATACACGAACAGGCAGAGAAGGGGATGCGGATGGACTATCGGAAAATACCAATGGAGGAACTCGACTCGAATATTCCCAAAGGACGCGGAATGATCAAATGGGCGCCCTTCGCCACCATGCCCGAGCAGTTTGAGAAGGTTGCCGGCATGATTGAAGACCAGATGAAGGTGGCGCGGCCCATCCTGTCGGATGACCGGCTGGAGGAGATGAATCGTATTCTGAAAAAGGCACTGCATGACAAACGGAGCATCAGGGTCGAATACTATTATGACGGTTTCCGTTTCAAAGCGGATCTCAAGCTCATACAGGTCGATACGTGGAGCATGGTGCTCATCGGACAGCCGACGGACAGGTCGGATGAGGAGATGATATTCATTTCATTCATCGATGTGCTCGATATCGTCATGATATGAAAAAGCCACGCAGAAATTTCTGCGTGGCTTGATATTAGCGTTCCAGGAAAAGGACCGGCTCCTTCTGATAATCGGTCGCGAGCATCAGATGGTAGACGAGGACCGTCGTCGTAATGGCACCGATGCCGCCCGGCACAGGAGTAATATGCGACGCCTTGTCCTTCACTGCGTCAAAATCTACATCACCGACCATCCTGCCTGCGTCATTGAAGTTGATGCCGACATCCACGACGACCGCCCCTTCCTTGACATGCTCAGGCCCGATCAGATTGATTACACCTGCTGCGCTGATGATGATATCGGCCGCCCTGCATCTGCCGATGAGGTCATCTGTATACACATTGCATGTCGTCACTGTGGCATTGCGGTTCATGAGCATCAGCGACAGCGGCTTGCCGACTACGGCACTCGCCCCGACCACCGTGACATGCTTGCCTTCGAGATTGATGTCGTAGAAATCGAGCATTTCCATCACCCCTGCCGGTGTACATGGTTCCAGACGATTGCTCTCATCCGTCAGTACCTGGCCCAGATTGAATGGGGTCATGCCGTCGATATCCTTGATCGGATTCATCAGCTCCACTACACGCTTCATATCAATATGCTCAGGCAGCGGCTGCAGCAGCAGGATGCCATTGATGGCATAATCCTCATTGATCTCCCGGAATTTCGTCAGAAAGGCCCTGTTCGAAACATCCGCCGGAAAATGGAACTGCTCCGTATCGATGGACAGCTTCTCAAACCGTTTCATCGCCGCCCGTTCATAAGAGATTGCATCGGACAGTTCGCCGACCCTGACAAACGCAACTTTCGGTCTGATGCCATGCTTCCGGGACTCCTCTACAGCATCCCTGATTCCCTCGGAAAGATGTGCCGCAACCGCCTTGCCATCCATGATCGTTGTCATAAAAAAGCTCCTTTATCCTTTTTTCAATCAATATACCACACTATACTCAAGATGATGCAGCCGGGACCGGAGCCTCGGCAAATAAAAAAAGCCGCCCCAAAGGACGGCAGATCAATTATTTTGTTTCACGGTGTGTTGTGTATCCGTTGGATCTTGGGCAGTATTTTTTCATTTCAATACGCTCAGGGTTGTTTCTTTTGTTCTTAGTCGTAATATAGTTACGATCTCCGCACTCAGTGCAGGCCAAAGTTACATTTACTCTCATCAGTTCCGCCTCCTTTACTCTTTACCTATTCCGCTTTGCGGTGAGGAACATCCAATTGGAATAATATTTCTATTATACCACGTCCGGAATTCTGTTGGAAGATGACCCGGACTCCATTTCAACTGGCCAGTTGATCATCCTATGCGAGGATGAAACGATGGTAATCAATGTCAGTGTGTTCCTCGTCTACATTGAACCGCCTTAACCATTTTAAAGGTTTTAAAGGATTTTTTCAACACTTTTATCACTCACCCTGAAATTTACAGCAGATCCCGGCGAATTTCGTGCATATCATACCACCCGTCGGGGTCAAACTCATGCAATGAAAAAGCTGACCTTTTTCAGGCCAGCTTCATATCCGTCATTTATTTTCTGCTTCGATTTCACGCTTCAGCTTTTCTGTGAAGTCCTTGATCTCCTCTACATCCTTCTTCAGGAAGAATGCCAGCACCACTGCACCGATTGTCGTAATGATGACGAGTATTGATATGATTTTCAACAGAAGACCGAGCACTGATTTTAAAAGTTCCATGATTGACCTCCAAGAAGTTATTTAACCTACTGTACCCTGAATTCCAAAATAAATTCAACAAATTCAACATAGGGGTTGTAATTTATCTGAAAATTCAGTATTATAGAAGTAGTTAATAGATATTAACTAACCTATTCCATTTTCTTAATAAAATTTCTCCTATTTTTTCCTGCACCTAACCAGTGCAGGTTTTTTTTATCCTTCAATCACTTTGATGTGCACTTTCCGCGTCCGCGGACCATCAAATTCCGCAAAGTACGTGCTCTGCCACGTTCCATAGATGACTTTGCCGCCGTCGATGATCAGCGTCTCACTGGCACCTGTCAGGGAGGACTTCATATGTGAATCGGAATTCCCCTCCGCATGCCTGTATTCATTCTTATTATCGAATGTCTCGTTCATTCCATATACCAGATCGCGTGTTACGTCCGGATCTGCATTTTCGTTGATTGTGATGCCGGCTGTCGTATGCGGCGTGAAGACTGTCATGATGCCCGACTGGACACCGCTCTTTTCAAGTACTTCTTCAATGAGCGCATCGATGTTGATGTACTCGGCACGTGCATTGGATGTCACGCTGAATGTGTAGAGCATATTATCACCTTTAACTTTATGATTTATGGGTACTATACTACTAGAGAATCTAAAAAAGGAGAAATGATAATGCCTTATTCAATGAATGACTATCCCGATTCCTTGAAGAATATGGAGAAGCTTGAACGGAAGAAGGCGATCGACATCATCAATGCCCTCCTTGAAGAAGGCTACGATGACGGACGTGCCATCCCGATCGGTACGAGCCAGGCAGAGGAATGGTATGCTGATGCTTCAAAAGAAGAGCTGGATGAACTGGAAAATAAAGATGTCACCGAACATGAAGATGATCCGGGTAAGCAGGGCGGCAAGATTGCCGACAATGACGTGGAAGTATTCTTCGAAGACGATGAATGGAAAGTCCAGACCAAAGGGGCAAAGCGCCCGAGCAATACGTACGACAATAAGAATGACGCGACGAAACGAGCGAAGGAAATCGCCGAGAACCGCGGTGCGGAGACCATCATCCATAATAAGAATGAATAGAGAGAATCCTCGACTGGTACCAGTCGAGGATTCTTCTATACTTGGAGATTCAGGTCACGTGTCTTATCGAGACCCATCTTATCAAGTGTCAGCCCTTCACGTGTAAAGTCCACTTCAAGCATCAGGGAAGTCAGGTGGATGATTGAATCGATCGCCGGCGTTTCGACTGCCGCCGCTTCTGCGATGCTCTTCCATAGTACGAGCCCATAACCGACATCTTCAACAATATAGCGGTTGTTCAAAGTGACCGGACCTACAAGGTCTTTTAATACCGGACTTTCATTATACTGCTCCTTCAATGGCTTATCCGGTTCGAAGTATGTGCTCCGCTCGGAGCGGGCGGATTTGTCGAGCACCTCGAATCCAAGCACTTCGCATACTTTCTGCCGTTCCTTGTCTATCGCCTCGATCACCTTGACCGTATGGTTCGTCACCCCATCACGGTAGAGGTAGAATGAGTCTCCGTTGTTATCGATGGTGCCGGTATTGAGAATCGATGGCGCCGGATGACTCTCCGGATTGCCGTTGTTCAACGCCGTCTCGATGATATTCTGTGCCGGTACGAGCGTATCATAAAGCACAGTCAGCTTTTCCATCATCCTTTCCGTGTTGCTGCTCGGATAGGCACTGAAAAGGTTATGCTTACTTTTAAGAATGATATCTGCATCATTCTCCTCGTAGTCATACCGTGCAGCATAGGTCAGCGACATGGATTCACCGATGAGCACATCAACTTCCGGGCGCTTCTCCTCGAGTATATTGCTCAGTACCACGCTGTTCATCGCGCTGGCACCATTGATGAAGATCATCTGTCCATCCTGAAGATACGGAATGAATTCTTCGAACATCTGGGCAAGTATGTGCGTCGGCAGGCATGTCATGATTACATCTGCGCCCTTCACCGCTTCGAGCGGATCCTGCGTAAACTTGTGGAGATAGAGCGGCTCTCCTCTGTAATGGACCTTGCCCTGCATAATATCTTCATGTGGATCTTTCAGCGCCTGCAGGGAATGGTAGAGCGTCACCTCATGACCTCTTGAAGTCAGATCAGCTGCTGCAACAATGCCACCATTACCTGCGCCAACTATGGAAACTTTCATTGAAATGGAACACTCCTTAAAATTATATAAAAACAATTATACTGAAAATTCTTATTTCATGCCAGTATAAACAACATAAAACCCAGACCGGATGGTCTGGGTTCAGACTGTAGACAAAGTCATAGTAAAATGACATGTCTGCAGTCTTTTTGTCGGGATGCATGGGAATCTGCAGATCAGGGGAAGAGGATGCTGGGATCAACAGACAGCGGGTGCAGGATGGAAAAGTGGATTTCCCGAACGATAAGCGGCTCTTTGTACTTGCTTCATCAAGTTTGTTGGGGGTGTGCCAGTGGGAATGAGATTAACCTCTAACTCGCCATGGCGACGTCCACGATCCGGGATCCATCAAATTACATAAAAAGAAGACAAACTCCGTGTCAAAACGGGGTTTGTCTTCAATCTGAACCTAGACCGGATGGTCTGGGTTGTTTTTCCTATTTCGCAGGGCTGCCATTCCTGATCAGTTCGATTGCCGGAATATCGGCAGGGGCCCAATTCAGAGTACCTATATTTTTACGTGAGAGCCATTTCATATCGACATGCTCGAGGAGCTGGATTTCACCAGTCAGCTGTTTTGCATAATAGGTTGTCAGCTCGACAGTACCGAAATCATATTCATGCACAGTCGTCGTAATCTTCTCACCGACGGCGATTTCACAGTCCATCTCTTCCATCAGTTCCCGCTTCAATGCCGCGCGTGGCGCTTCCCCCGCCTCGACCTTGCCCCCGGGAAACTCCCACATCAAAGCGAGACTCTTGCCTTCCGGTCTTTGTGCACACAATATTTCATCCTGTTCATTTACTATGACCGCACCGACGACTCTGATATATTTCTTCATCGAATCCTCCATCACAACTTTTTTAATATAATCATTATAACAGACAGCATTTTAGAATGAAGCGCATCAGTATATGCAAAAAGGGGTAATATGGTAATATTATTCCATTGATATATCATGCACCGGCATAAAAATCGGCATAAAAAAAAGACCTCCTGCCTTAAATAATTAAGAGGTCGGGTGCATTTAGAGGCAGGAGGAATCCAATTAAGGGTAAGGAAAAAATGAACTTACTAGAAGTTGCTAATAAACACCGATAGGGGCTGGCCTGCCATCAGGAAGATAACCAGAACCTTTACCAAAAGTACCGACTTCTCCGTAGCCATCCTTCACAACACTCGCTTCTGCTGTTGGGACAGTGACTGCTGAGATTGAGCCCAATAGGATAGTACTCAATACGACAACACTGATAAGTTTCTTCACGCCATCACCACCTCCGTTGTTTATAATTATATTATGCATCATCATTTAATTTATCGCAATATTCACATATGCAAAAATTGTGAACATTTTTCAGAAGAGGGGTCTACCTATGAGATATCACATACGGTTCAAGGAGATCAGACAGCAGAAAGGGTTTACTCATAAAGATCTGGCAGAAGGAATATGCGGCATGACGACCATCTATCGGTTTGAGCGTGGAGATACTGCCATTGCAGCGGAAGTGCTGTATAAATTGTGCCAGCGTCTTGGTGTCGCGATGCAGACGCTGTTTGTCGATGATGATTCCGAGTATGCTCTGATCGACCATTATCTGGACATGCTTCGTGAATATGTCTACTTCAGCCATGAAGACCTTCTCAAGGTCACCTTGCAGGATGCGAAGGAAACGATCAATGATAATCCGGAATTCGATATGCAGTACCGCAACTATGAAAGAGTCTACCGTACGTACACGGCGATTGATCTGCGCAATGATGACCAGTTCGAGGCATCGGAAAAGATTCTGCTAGAACTCATAGCGGAAACGAAAAATGTCAATCGGATCGAGCTTGAAATCATCAATACACTTGGTGACCTCTACCTGATCATGGACCGGTATGAAGATGCGCTTGCCCTCTACCATAGGCACAGGGAGCGCATCATGGACTTCCAGTACGTGAATGATTTCGACCAGTATATGATCATCCAGCTCCATTACGGCTATGCGATATGCCTCTATAATAGTTTTTCGTACGTCCAGGCACTGGATGTATGCTATAGGCTGCTGATCAGAATCCAGGAAAACAACTCCATATACTATCTTGGCAAGACGCATCATCTGATGGCACTCATCCAGATCGCACTCAATGATCCAGAGCCTGCTAAAGAACATATTGCCAAGTGTGAAGCTGCATTTTTCCTGGAAGACCTGGATGAAAGAATGGAATACCACATCCAGATCGCCAGAGACGCAATAGAAGCGCTTGCGCAATGAGTGCGCAGGCGCTTTTATATACTCCGTCTGTATCTCACTGAAATCTGCACTTCCCCCGTGCCTGTCGACCGGACTTTTCTGCCAGCGTATTCAAATCCTCTGGATTCATAAAAAGGCAGTCCATACATATTTCCCTCCTGCACGGATACCCATTGCGACTGGAAGCCTTTCTGGTGGTGGTGCCGGGTCAGCTCATCGAGCAGCATACTGCCGACACCCTGATATCTGTATGCTTCATCCACATAGAACACATGGATCTCAGCAGCATCTGCACCCGCCTTCCCGCCGCCGATTACACCGGCGACACGGCCATCCACTACCGCCACATAGCTGTAGTGGCCCCGGCCGATGTCCTGCTGCACTTTGGATTCTGCATACCAGAAATCAACGATCTGCTGCTGATGGCTTTCTGACAGCCTGCCTTCCACGGTCTGCTGCCATCCGAGCCGGCATATTCTGGCGACATCAGAAGCATCCTCGGGTTTTGGTCTGCGGATGAGCGGCGGCATGGCTCTGTTCATGACTTCATTTTTCATTCCGCTGTTCAGGAATCCGGACTTCCTGATCCATCTCTACATAGTTCACCTTATCAAGTGTTTCAATCTCCTGTGCCTCGACCTCGGTCATTGTAATGACATACACCTTCATCAGTGAATACCGGTGCTTGATATCCTCCTGCTCCAGACCCGACGCCGCAAGATCTTCTTCCGTCAACTCTCCACTGACACCAACAAGATAATCCTTTCTGTCTTCCATACCACTACACCCCACGATAATCAGGAATAGAATACATAGTGCAGACAGCGTCCATTTTTTCATGGCACATCTCTACTTTCCCTCAAGCATTTCGATGATCTCATCCCGGGACAGCTGGGCAATATTGTTTTTCATATTGGCAGGCCGCAGACTTTCTTCAGCAATTTTTGGTATATCCTCCCGGCTGATGCCGAGATCGTCGAATGTCACAGCCAGACCCATCTCACTTTTCAGCTTATTGAAGGCTTTACTCAAAGCTTCGGCATCATCGAACCCGATATCCCTGGCATGCTGTTCGAGTGCCGGATTGGCTTTTGCATTGGCTGCATACCATGCATCCATCGAAAATGCACACGCTTCACCGTGCGGCACATCATAATGGGAGGTCAGATAGTAGCTCATGGCATGGGAACCTGATGTCCCCGTCTGACTGAATGCCATGCCTGCCGTCATGCTTGCCAGTGACAGGTTCTTGCGTGCCTGCCTGTTTGACGGCTCCTGATAGGCGGTCAGCAGATTTTCAAACGCAAGCTTCGATGCACGGATGGCTAGTGCATCGGATATCGGATTGTTCTTGACCGACCCGAGGCAATCGAGCGCGTGACATAGAATATCGATGCCGGAAATGGCAGTGACACTCTGCGGGCATGTCAACGTCAGTTCCGGATCGACAATGGCCGTCTTCGGATACAGTGCCGGTCCGATCAATGGGATTTTAAGTTCGTGGCGCTTGTCACTGATGATGCTTGAAGCCGTCACTTCGGATGCGGAGCCGCTTGTTGAGGGTACCGCAATGATCGGCAGTGCCCGTGTAAAGTCGTCATGGCCGAGCAGGTCTTCGATTTCAATCCCCTGCATGTAGGCTGCCGCTGCGGCTTTTGCGGCGTCCATTGCAGAACCGCCACCGACGGCTACGACTGCGTGGACATTATGTGCATCCATCGCCTCGACAATCGCTGCGACATTTTCCAAAGTCGGATTCGCTTCAATATCGGAAACGATCTCCTTGACGCTTTCCCCAAGCTGGGTCCTTATGAACTCGATGACTCCGTTCTCTATCTGTGAATTGGCAGATACAATGACGACACGGGTATACCCCTGTTCTTTTACAATTTCGTTGATCTGGGAAATGACCCCTTCCCCGAATCTGATTTCAACTGGATGATGAAATGTAAACATCATGCGCCTCCTCCTATACTGTAGTCTCTCTCCATTATATACTAATTTCTTCGCGCAATATAATAGGGCATCTCGATTGAGATGCCCTATTGGTATTTTAAAGTAGACGCTTCATTTCCTCTGCCACATGCTCGACTTCAGTACCGACCACAACATGGACGTTGTTCCTGCCCGGCTTGATGACACCATGGGCGCCTGCTGCTTTGATCTGCTCCTCGTCGATCAGAGCATCGTCATGTACATTCATGCGCAGCCGTGTCGTACAGTAGTCGATCGTGTCAATATTGTCCTTGCCGCCGAGACCGATCAGAATCTGATCGGCTTTTTTGGAGTATCTGTCGTTATGCGCCGACTTGAGGTCTTCCCCTTCTTCCGTTCCAGCCGGCGCCTCTGCTTCAAGCACCGCATCGGAACGGCCTGGCGTCTTGAGGTCGAGTGCGGTGATGATTACTCTGAAGATGACATAGTAGATCACGAAGAACACCACACCCTGTACCATCAGCATATACGGCTGATTCGCAATCGGCACTTGTGTACTCAGTACGAAGTCGATCAGACCCGCACTGAAGCCGAAACCGGCAGTCCATTCGAACAGTGCCGCAATGAACAGGGATATGCCTGTCAGCAGTGCATGGACGACATAGAGCAATGGCGCCAGGAACATGAATGAAAATTCGAGTGGTTCCGTTACACCTGTCAGGAATGCTGTCAATGAAGCAGCCAGAAGAATGGATCCGGCCACCTTCTTATATTCCGTCTTCGCCGTATGGTACATGGCAAGTGCCGCACCCGGCAGGCCGAACATCATGATCGGGAAGAAACCGGCCTGGTAGCGGCCTGTAATGCCCTCTTCCCCTGAACTGTTCCAGAAATTCCCGATGTCATTGATGCCGACAGTATCGAACCAGAAAACCGAGTTCAGTGCATGGTGCAGCCCTGTCGGGATGAGCAGGCGGTTGAAGAACCCGTAGATGCCGGCCCCGATGGCGCCCATGCCGCTGATCCATTCTCCGAAGGTGAACAGTCCGTTGTACATCAATGGCCATACGAAGTATAGAATGCCGCTGATCAGCACCATTACAAATACAGCGATGATCGGCACGGCTCTTCTGCCACTGAAGAAAGCCAGATAGTCCGGCAGCTTCGTGCCACTGAAGCGGTTATAGAGCGCAGCACTGACCAGTCCGGTGATGATGCCGATGAATACATTGTTCTCTATGACGTTGAATGCTTCCCCTACCGCGTCCACTTCGATTCCACGCAGCAGTGCCACTGAATCGGCACTGAGCAGCGTTGTAACAACGAGAAACGAGACGAGTCCGGCGATGGCTGCCGCACCATTCTTATCCTTCGACATGCCAAAAGCGAGACCGACCGCAAACAGGATGGCCAGATGATTCAAAATTGCGTTGCCGGCAGTAATGAACATCGCAGCCACCGAGTTGCCTGCACCCCAGCCTTCATGGTCAAGTGCGTAGCCGATACCAAGGAGCAGGGCAGCAGCTGGCAGGACTGCCACCGGAAGCATGAAAGCACGCCCCATGTTCTGAATATAACGTAGCATGTAAATCCCTCCCTCTTTTTATGTAAGTGCTTACAAATAATATATCACAGGTCATATGGAGAGATGTATAAGAATTTTACAAGGTATACTATAATGGAATGACTAATGATTATGGAAGGGACGGAAGATGATGCAGCTTCTGATTAGAAATGCAAACCTCGTAACCCATGAGACAACCCTCAAAAACCACTGGCTGATGTGCAGTGATGGCAGTATTGAAGATTTCGGCCCTATGGAAAGCTGTCCTGAAGTCGGCAATGCGCTTGATGCGGAGAATATGTACGTCCTGCCGGGAGCGATTGAAATGCATATCCATGGTGCTGCCGGCGTCGATGCCATGGATGCGGACATGGAGTATCTCGAAAAGATTGCCACGCACCTGCCGAGAACCGGTTCGACCGCGTTTCTCGCTACGACCATGACTGCACCTTTCGCCGATATAGAACGGGCGCTGATCAATCTGGCCGACCACAAATATGATTCCGGTGCGAAACTGCTAGGTGTCCACCTGGAGGGACCTTTCATCTCAAGCAGGCATCCGGGCGCACAGAATCCCGAGCACATCATCATTCCGGATGAGGAAGCACTCCGGCATCTTCAGGATCTATCAGGAAACCGCATCCGCCTGCTGACCTATGCGCCTGAAGAGGATGACGGTGCTTTTCTCGAGGCGCTGCGTGCACTCGATATCATCCCTTCTGCCGGACACACGGACGCGACATATGATACTTTGAAAAATGCGCAGGACAATGGACTATCCCACATCACCCACCTCTACAATGGCATGCGCGGACTGCATCATCGCGAGCCGGGAGTGGTCGGCTTCTCATATCTGGAACAGCCATATGTGGAGGTCATCGCTGATGGCGTCCATTCCAGACCTGAAATGGTGAAGCTCGCCTTTGACACCATCACTCCGGAGCGCCTGATCATGATTACCGATGCGATGCGGGCCCAAGGGCTGCCGGATGGGGAATATGACCTCGGCGGGCAGACGGTCCATGTATCCGGCAATGAGGCCAGACTGTCGGATGGTACACTCGCCGGCAGCGTGCTGACGATGCAGCAGGCTGTGAGCAACATGCGCGATTACACCGGCTGCAGCTGGACCGATATCGTCCGGATGAGCGCATACAACCCCGCTGTCGAACTTGGTCTTACCGATGCCAAGGGAGTCATCAGGCAAGGTGCGGATGCCGACCTGGTCATCTATGATGAAGCATCGAATTTGAAGCATACGATCATCAATGGGGAAAGAGTCTTCTGATTCCACTTCCAGGCTCATCTGCATGTAGCCTCCCCTATGCTAAAGAGTGAAAACAGTTGGATACAAACATGAAATACAATGACTGACCATAAGAAGAAGCCCCTGCAAAGTATCTACTTTGCAGGGGCTTCTAGTCCCGCAGGCTTCTTCTACTCCCACCATTTATCGTGCTTCGCGTGAGTAATCGAGAGAGTGCGTCTTTCTTTTTCCTTATGGGCTCTGCGTCTTTCCTCGAGCTTGATCCGATCGTCACCAAGCGTCCTTATGAACGATATCATCAGCATGGTGAATATGACGATAAGGGGCGCCCCTGCCACAATCGAAGCTGTCTGCAGGAGCCCGAGCGAATCCTCACCGCTGATGAGCATCAGTGAGAACGGCAATACTGACAGTGCGAATGCCCAGAACAGGCGATTCCATCTGTAAGGTTCCCCCTCCACTTCGGACTGCGTTGTGGCAGCAAGGATATACGAACCGGAATCGAATGTTGTCGCCAGGTAGATCAGCGCAGTAATGACGAATAATGCTGTCGTGACTTTGCCGAATGGCAATTGGCCGATGATGGCCATGATTGCCGCCTCGCCACTTTCATTGTTTATGACTTCTGTGACAGAAAACGTACCGGAAAGTTCAAGCCATAACCCATAGTTCCCAAGGATGCCGAAGAAAAGGACACAGCCCAGTGTGCCATAGAGCAATGTACCGAGCACGACCTCCTTCAGTCTGCGCCCCTTTGAAATACGTGCAATAAAGAGTCCGACGAATGGTGCATAGACGAGCCACCATGCCCAGTAGAACACCGTCCAGTCCTGTGGAAACGATGTTGCAGGCACACCATTGTAGCCGCCAAACGGCTCAAGCCACGTGGCCATCCTGAAGAAATCCTTGAGCATCAGCCCGACACTGGAGACCGTCGTCTCCATGATGAATACCGTCGGTCCAACGGTGAAGACGAACCCAAGCAGCAGGAAAGTCAACCAAAGGTTGATGTCACTGAGCACTTTTATTCCACGCTTCAGTCCTGAATAGGCACTGGCCGCAAAGATCACAGTTGCTGTAATCAGTATACCGATCCGAAGTGTGGCTCCCTCACCATCAATGCCGAACAAGGACTCCATGCCTGCCGCAATCATCGGAGTGGCGAGACCCAGCGTCGTTCCTGCCCCACCCAGCAGACCGAAGATGAAAAGAACATCGATCAGTTTGCCGGGCCATCTTCTCGTATATTTTCCAAGCAATGGTTCACAGGCCAAGCTGATTTTCAATATCGGTGTTTTTTTAACGTAGAGGGAATAGGCAATGGGCAAGGCAGGAAGTACATATATCGCCCATGCAATCGGCCCCCAGTGGAAGATGCCATATGCAGAAGCGTAATTGATTGCTTCCTCACTTCCGGGTTCCAAGTGGAAAGGCGGCGCCTGATAGTAGTAGACCCACTCTATGACACCCCAGTACAAAATGCTGGAACCGATGCCTGCACAAAAGAGCATGGCTGCCCAGCTGAATGTGCCGAATTCGGGATCGTCCGACTCCTTCCCAAGTGTCACCTGTCCATATTTTCCGAATGCTATGTAGAGAACAAAGAAGAATACCGCAAGCCCTGTAGCCAGGTAGACGGCTCCGAGTCCGGTAGTCACCCATTCATTCAACTGCAGAATGGTATCGCGGCTCGCTTCCGGAAATGCAATGAGTGGCACAACCACTGATATCAAAATCAACAGTGATACCAGAAAAGTCGGCCAATCCATCAATTGATACTTTTTCATGTCATCACCTCTTGTAATTTTATACTTTCAATTAGACGCACTATGTTAGACTATCATACTGAATAATATAAGCAAGTTGACCAAAAAAAGATGGGCCCGACACCCATCTTCTAATCTCCCATATTATAGCGATACCTTTTGAAACGCACAGTGAAAGGCAGAAACACGCCCAGATAGACCGCCAGCAGCACAGCACTCAGTATGATCGACAGGGAGATCGCAAGTCCCATGATCGGAATGAGCAGAAACACCATCAGCGCGATACCGAATATTGCGATATAGTCATAGATGATCGTCAGAGTCGAAGGTTCAAGATACTCCCTGCAGTGCGGGCATCTGACCCGTGTGCGCGGCTTCAGCGCATAGCCGAGAAGCTTTTCCTTATATGTCCATTCATGGTTACAGTAGGGGCATTTTCCCAATTCCATCACTCCGCTCATTGACTGTAAGATCATTATAATTCAATTTCCCACGTAAACCAAATCCAATAATTGAAAGCGCTTGCAAATAACAGAACATTCGAATAAAATGAAGGCATACTAAACAGGGGGTATGCATAATGGTATTCGACTTTCCAAACAAGCAGGATGCACAATACAAGATCAAGGAGCAGTATGAAAATTACATCGGTGGGGAATGGGTTCCGCCGGTAAATGGAGAGTACTTCGACAACGAGTCGCCCGTCATCGGAAAGGTGGTTTCAAAAGTTCCGCGCTCTACACAGGAAGATATCGACAAGGCAGTGGAAGCCGCCCACAGGGCCCAGGAGTCATGGGGAAAGACCTCCCCGACCGAACGCAGCAATATTCTGCTGAAGATTGCAGACCGGGTGGAACAGAATCTCGAAGAGCTGGCAGTCCTTGAAACATTCGAGAACGGCAAGGCAGTAAGAGAAACATTGAATGCCGACCTGCCGCTCATCGTCGACCACTTCAGGTACTTCGCCGGTGCCATCCGCGCCCAGGAAGGCGGCATCTCGCAGCTTGACGATGATACGGTCGCCTACCATTTCCATGAACCGATTGGCGTTGTCGGCCAGATCATCCCTTGGAACTTCCCGATGCTGATGGCTACATGGAAGCTTGCACCGGCACTTGCGGCCGGCAACTCGGTCGTACTAAAGCCGGCGGAACAGACACCGACGACCATACTGCATCTGATGGAGCTTGTCGGGGATCTGATTCCGAAAGGGGTCGTCAATATCGTCAATGGTTTCGGCTCTGAGGCCGGTCAGGCACTGGCAACACATGACAGGATCAACAAGCTCGCCTTTACGGGGGAAACGACGACAGGCCGCATCATCATGCAGAATGCAAGCCAGAACATCATTCCTGTCACACTTGAGCTCGGTGGAAAATCACCGAACATCTTTGCAAAGGACGTCATGGACCAGGATGACGACTATCTCGACAAGGCAATCGAAGGACTTGTCATGTTTGCACTCAACCAGGGTGAAGTCTGTACATGCCCTTCCCGCGCGCTCATCCATGAGGACATCTTTGATGAATTCATGAAACGTGTCGTCGAACGTGTCGAGAAAATAAAAGTCGGCAACCCGTTCGATGTCAATACGATGATGGGCGCACAGACTTCGAAGGAACAGAAGGAGAAGATCAGCTCCTACCTCGACATCGGCAGAAAAGAAGGCGCTGAAATACTGACAGGCGGAAACGTCAAGAAAGTGGATGGGGATATCGAAGGCGGATACTACTTCGAACCGACCATCTTCAAAGGCGATAATAAGATGAGAATATTCCAGGAAGAGATCTTTGGTCCTGTACTTGCTATCGCAACCTACAAGGATGATGACGAAGCCATCGCCATTGCCAACGATACACTGTATGGACTTGGAGCGGGTGTATGGACACGCTCACAGAACAAGGCCTACAGATTCGGCCGCGCCATCCAGGCCGGTCGTGTATGGGTGAACACCTACCATGACTACCCTGCCCATGCAGCATTCGGCGGCTACAAGATGAGCGGTATCGGTCGTGAGAACCATCTCATGATGCTCAGTCATTATCAGCAGACCAAAAACCTGCTCATCAGCTATGGCGAATCACCAAAAGGATTCTTCTAGATGGAAACATTGAATGCCGTTGACGCGACAGAAACGGCAAAAGCACTGATCAGGGATCTGAAGGAAGAACACGGAAATCTCATCTTCCATCAGTCCGGCGGCTGCTGCGATGGATCGAGCCCGATGTGCCTGAAGGAAGGCACCATGCTCATCGGCGATGCCGACGTGAAGCTCGGCGAAGTCGAAGGGGTCCCCTTCTACATGCACCACCGGCAGTATGAATACTGGAAGCATACCCGCCTGACATTGGATGTCGTCGAAGGCATCGGGGGCATGTTCAGTGTCGAAGGGCCACGCGGCGTCCGATTCCACATCAGAAGCGAACCCATCAAATAAAAAGACGGTCTGTACAAAAGTACAGACCGTCTTCCGTTCTATTCTTCATCATCAAATTCGTAGTAGTCGCCAAGAATATCCTTTATTCTGATTGCTTCGGTGGACTGGATCAGTTTGATATTCGAAATGACTTTATCGCACCCTTCATTTGCCAGGTGGTTGTTCAATTTCTTGATCAGATTCATCAGCTCGTCAATACTGCCCTCGACCGTCGTTTCCATTGGACCTACAAAGTGGGTCAATCCACTCTCTTCGATAATTTCAATCGCACCACCAACGTGGCTGTAGAGGTCTTTTGCTTCCGGGTGATGAGGAAGTAGCTGCACACTCATAATATAGTTCATTGTAAGCCTCCTCTTTAGAATTATACTTCACTAATATGATACCATTATGAAAAGTGCTTTTAAAGAAACTCGAGCACACGACCTCAAAGGAGCAGTTGAATGAACAGAAATACATTGAAGTGGCTGAATTTCACACTGACCATCATTGCACTATTTGCCATCTATGTCTTCCTTGACGGCATCATCGACCCATCAATGCAGGGACTGCTGATCATCGGTCTCTTGATTGTCGGCATGGTTTCCCTTGTACTCGTCCTGCGCAGGGAAAACGAAAACGGCAAGTAGCCCCACTCATATCGAGAGCCAACCATACTTGATGGTTGGCTCTTTTTCATCCGCTAGCCGAGAATGCGCCACATGTAGAGTGTTGCATAGGCGCCGTTATCTCCCCATTCGTCCGTCACTGAACGGATGTATCCAGCACTCGGCTTCTCTTCGAGATTATCGGTTATCCTGATTGCATTTCTGAGACCTGCGTCACCGATCGGCACCGCATTTCTGAACTTCAAAGTCCGCATCAGTACCGAATTGGCACTCCACGGTCCGATACCTTTTATGCTGGTCAGATGATCGAGTACCTCCTGGTAGCCGCCCATACGCTGAAGATGAGCCTTTGAGAGGATGCCGGTTTCGATGCCTTCTGCACAACGATGCAGATATTCGGCTTTCCTGTAGGAAATCTGCATTTCACGCATCGCCTCAACATCCAGTGACAATATCTCCCGGGCCTCAGGCATCAGCCAGTACTTCTCCCCTTCAAATTCGATGTAATGGTTGAAATGTTCGACCAGCCGTCGCTTCAGAATGAAAGCGAATCTCATATTGATCTGCTGGCCGACGATCGACCACGTCAGCGCCTCCATCATATCGAGCGTACATATCATGCGGTAGCCGTACAGCTCCTGGACAACTGCCGCCAGCCGCTTGTCCTTCCGGGCAAAGTCATAGAACGCTGCCATATCATACTCAAGATCCAACCACTCCGCAACATACTGGGCGATATCGGATTCAGCGGCCCCCTCATTCAATAGGATATCCACTTCGACAGCATTCTCCGGCCCTTCCCCGACCTCGAGCAATACCCGCTGACCGTCCAGGGAGACCGCTTTTCTGACATTATTGTTTTCGGTACGATAGAGGCAGTCATCCTGCTGGGCCATGAATTCATAGTTCAAAGCATAGTCGAAAGGTCCCTGCGCCCGGATGATCATTGCCAACTCCTACCTTTGACTGTATCGCCCTGTCTCGGCTCACGCAGTTCCGCAAACTGGATGCGTATTGACCGGGAACTGTATGGATCTCTGCTATCCATCACATGAAAATGGAGATGCGGTGTATCCGATGCACCGCTGTTGCCGCATTGGGCGATTCTTGCGCCTGTCTTGACAGTGTCCCCTTCTGCGACAGTGATTGAATTCTTTCTCAGATGGGCAAGCAGCGAATACTCACCGTAGCCGTGGCTGATGATGATATGATTGCCCTCAGGCACAGTCATATTGGGATACCCCGGCAGATTGTCCTCCACATCATTCACTACTTTGACCACTTCCCCACTCCTTGGTGCCACAACCTCTGAGCCGAACGCATGATAGGCTTCAAGCATTTCCACATCGCCTTCGAATGCTGTGCCACCCGCTTTACGGATGAAGTCATAGGCATACCGCTGGTGGGCATATGGGTAATGGTAGTTCAGGAAGGCATCATTGCCGCCCCACAGCACGAACCATTCTCCCTCGAACGGCAGACGGTATGTGTTGATCGATGTGCCTCTGTCCGTTGTGAACTTCTCATAATTATCGAACTGGATGCCGATGATTTCACCATTGCTGCTGTAGGCGACTGTGATCATCCTAGTCTCTTCCGTATTCACCCACTGGTACCGTTTTATGCCGGGCTCCAACTGATTCGAGTGCTTCAGATTGAAATCACCCGAATCATGATTGAATTCGCGGGCCGCCTCGACAAACGTGTCGATGCCCATCTGCAGCTTGAAACCCTGCACTGTCTGGTTGTAGATCCTTTCAAAACTGCCTTCTGAAAAGTAGTATCCGAACTCCTCGGGAAACACGCTTTTCTGTGCCATGATTGTGCCCTCCTATGGTTTGATCTGTTCCAGGATCGCCTCCACCTGCATTTCGATTGAAATCAGATCGTTCAGGCGGTAGTCCTCGTAATCCTGCATGATGACATGATCCTCTTGAATTCCCATCACATCGGCAATTTTCCTGGCTACGCCACTGTCCATATCCTTCGTATTTACAAACACATAGTCCGCTTCGTATGCATCCAGATCCGCAATATCCACTTCAAATGGTCCTTCGCGCAGCTTTTCTTCCAATGCCTCATCCATCTGGAAATTCAGTACATCATATACCGCTTCCGTTCCGAATGCGGAATATCTGCCATATGCATAGTATGAACCGGATGCTTCCACCAGCACAAGCGCCTGGCTGTCGATGACCGCCTCGCCCGCTTCACGCTGGAACCTTGTCGTCTCCTCCAGCCACTCATCACCTAGAGCTTCCGCTTCCGCCTGCTTATTCAAAACGACACCCAGATTATGAAGATGCGTCAAATAGAGTTTGTCCCGAAACGGACTGAATGGAGACGCAGTGTAGCTCATCTGCACCGTCGGTGCAATCTCCTCGTACTGGAAAACATATTCATCCGGCGCAAATGTAACGATCAGGTCCGGATCGAGCGCCTTCAAAGCCTCCAGATCACCGTGCTCCAGATAGGTGATACCTTCATCGAGATGTTCTTTTGCAAGCTGTGTACCTTTGACAATATTGCTGACCCCGACCACATTGCCACCCAGAAGGTCCGCGTTGCCGGCGTCAGTCGTCCGGAACAGTACAACCCGATCAGGGTCGGATGGTATATCAATCTCTTCAGTATGTTCGGTCATGATCTGCCGGATTGTGCCGTCTTCTGACACACCGGTCTCCCTGAAGCTGCTGCACGCCGACATGACAAACACGAGCATGACCGCAAGTAATAGTCTTAATTTCATTCATTCATCCTCTTTCTCTGATTCCACTTCATTATACACCAATGATTTTTTCAAAGAAAATGAATGGAAACATAAAAAAACCGGGCCGCTGCCCGATTTTTATATTTGCATCTATCCAGCCTTCTTGGTCCTGTTCAATGATGCATCGGAATCGAGACGCAGTTGGCGGGACCTGTATTTGTACAGGAAGCTCAGGAATCTGTCGAGCTTCCCATCAGAAACACTCTTCATGCTGATCTTGATTTCATTGCCGATCCATATATGGATGATGTTCCCCACCATCAGGAGATTTTCAGTACTGATGCCGGAAATATCACTGTATTCCACGGGATGGCTCTCAATCCCATCTTCACGCCTGATATTGACAAATACCCTTTGTGTTGTCGTAATGATTGCGCCATAGAAAGAATGGAACCCATCCTTTTCATACTCGATGGTCCCTACAATCTCAGGACCGACGACTTCATCATCACGCAATTCAACGTTATCGAGACTCTTCAACTTTCTATGCATGCAACATACCCCCTTAATGCTTATTACTTTCCTTACCCGCTCCAAAGAAGTAATAAACAATTCCCAATTTTGAGAATACAGCGCCCACCACCATGCCGATGATGGCGCCGAGGGTATTCAGGATGACGTCATCCACATTGGAAATCCGCCCGATCGGCAGGAAGTATTGCAGCGCCTCCACTGTGATTGAAAACAGGCAGGCGATGATGGTCGTCAGAAATTCATTTCTGCAAAACAGGTACATGAACAGTCCGAAAGGCACGAACAGCAGCACGTTCATCCCGATGGAATTGATGATGGCGCGGTCTGTCGCATACTCGAATGTATCGAGGATACTGTAGAAAGGCACGAACTGGGTCACTTTTTCAGGGTTCGAACTGGGCAGCAGTGTCAGCAGCAGAATGCCGATGATGGTCATCATCAGTCCGATATGGACGATGAAATCTACTCTTTTTCTCATGCTGTCCATCCGGTACCCTGCCCTCCTGTTGATGAACAGTGTGGCAATGACGACGACGATGAACAGGATGATGAATACCGGAATGACCGGCTGGAACGCTTCATATAATTGACGCATTGATTATTCCTCTTAACTTTATCCAAATTGTTGTTCTGTAAAAATGCGGTACATCGTGTGGTTCTCGATCAGTTCCCGATGTGTTCCTTCTCCTGTGATGTAGCCATTATCGAGAAAGAAGATGCGATCCGAATTGATGATGGTGGACAGTCTGTGTGCAATGACAAGCACCGTCCGACCCTGCATCAGATCATCAAGTGCCTCCTGGACGAACTTTTCCGACCGCGAGTCGAGGCTTGCGGTTGCTTCATCCAGCATGAGCAGCTTAGGATCTTTCAGAAATGCCCGGGCGATGCCGATGCGCTGGCGCTGGCCGCCGGACAGCTTGATGCCCCGTTCCCCGACTTCCGTATCCAGGCCCTGGTCAAGCATCTCGATGAACTCGTGGGAGTAGGAGCGCCTGACGGCGAGCTCGACATCCGCCTCTGTATATTCATGGCTTTCCAGCCCATAGGTGATATTATCGCGGATTGTACCCGAAATGATGGCACTTTCCTGTGCCACATAGCCGATCTGGCGCCGTAGCGTATTCAATGGAATGTCCCTTATATCCGTGCCATCCACAGTTATGCTGCCGGCGTCCACATCATAATACCTTTCGATCAGTGCAAAGATCGTTGATTTGCCGCTGCCGCTCGGGCCGACAAATGCAACCTTCTGATTGCTGTTTGCTGTCAGGCTGATCTGGTGGAGAATCTCCTTGTCCGGATCATAGCCGAATGAGACGTTGTCGAACGCGAGTATTTTGAAATCGAGTGAGGTTTCGAGTGTATTATCTTGAGCACCCTCCTCCTCCTTGCCGAGTATCCCGATGATCCGTTCCGTCGCCCCGAGCGCCTTGTTGTACTCGGTGAAGAACATGGCGAACATCGTCATCGGCATGATAATCTGGAACAGGTAGAGCAGGAACGCCACCATGGTGCCCATGCTGAGCGTCCCTTCAGAAACTCTGAGCCCGCCGTAGCCGATGATCAATATGATGACGAACATCATGACCGTACCCATGATCGGTGACAGGAAGGCGTTGATTGTCGCCTCCTTCATACCATAGCCGTAGAGAGATCTGATGCCGGTGCGCCCTCTTTTTCGTTCGTACGCTTCTCCATTGAACGATTTGACAAGACGCATTTCACTGAGCGTCTCCTGTATGACACCTGTGAATGCAGCCGTCTCGTCCTGCAGCGCACGGGAAATCCGACTCATCTTCCTGCCAAGCGGCATGATGATGACAAGCGACACCGGTACTGCGATGAACATGATCAGTGACATCCGCCAGTCAAGGATGAACAGTATGATTACCGCCCCGATGACCGAGATGATACCGCTGATCAGCTGCGGGAAGTGGCTCGTGATCAGATCCTTGATGATGGCCGTATCATTGACGACCCGGCTGACAGACTCGCCGCTTTTCGTCTGATCAAAATAGCGGATCGGCAGCTTCAGAAACTTGTCCCATACCCGCTCCCTGAGCCTTAGGATGATGGTCTGTCCAATCCGTGCCAGAATATAATAGGCCACTCCGTCGAGAGCGGCACTCAGTACGAAAACTGCAATGATCAGCGCAATCAGTCCGGTCGAGAACAGTTCGGTATCATAGCCATCTATGAAACTCTGTGTCAGAAGCGGCACAATAAGAGAACCGATTGTGCCGATCAGTGTCAGGAATATTCCTGCCGCGAACAATCCCTTGTTCAGTCTTGTCTGCCTGATCAGTTCTAGAAAATCTTTCAGGCTGGTCTTGTTATCCATATCCATACCATCCATTCATTTATCGTGCTATTTCGTCCAGTATATATTATTCCCCTTCATTGCTCTATGGTAAAATATCTTTAGATTGATAAAGGAGGATAAACATGACACTGGAAATAAGAAATCTATCCAAAAGCTTCAACGGGCAGACGGCAGTGGACCACATCGATCTGACTGTGCCCGCAGGCAGCATGTACGGTTTTCTCGGCGGCAACGGCGCCGGCAAGACAACGACATTCCGCATGATTCTTGGACTGCTTCAGCCGTCTGAAGGTACAATCACCTATAACGGCAATAAGATCGACTATAGTGTGACGAACGACATCGGCTACCTGCCCGAGGAGCGTGGTCTGCATCCGAAACTGAAAGTCGAAGAGCAGATCCGCTATCTCGGCCAGCTGAAGGGCATGTCGAAAAAGGAAGTCGATACGAAACTCGATGAATGGCTCGAACGCTTCGGTGTACCCGAGAACCGCAGCAAACGGATAGAAAAACTATCAAAGGGAAATCAGCAGAAAATCCAGTTGATTGCATCCATCATCCATGATCCGAAACTGATCATACTTGATGAACCGTTCAGCGGGCTGGACCCGGTCAACGTCGAAATTCTGAAAACCGCCGTCAAGGACCTGAACCGCCAGGGCGCAACCATCATCTTCAGTACCCACCGCATGGAACATGTGGAGGAGCTGTGCGAATCACTCTGCATCCTGAACAAGGGCAAGCAGGTGATCAGCGGAAACATCGATGAGATCAAGAGCGACTTCGGCCAGAAGGAGATCATCATCGAAGGCGATCATGATGTCGAATTCCTGCGCGATATGCCAGGTGTAATTGATATGAAGCAGATCAGAAAGAAAAGCATACTTAAAATTGAAAATGAATCGTACGCTGAGCCGATCTACAACGAAATCATCAAACTCGGCTACTTCAAGCGGTTCCAGGTCAATGAACCGTCCATAAACGATATTTTCATTTCGAAGGTGGGACATGAGCTATGAGTAAATTTCTCGCTACTTTTTCACAGACATACCTGTCCAAAGTCCGTGCCAAATCGTTCATGATCAGTACCCTCATCATTGTACTGCTCATATTCATCGGAGCCAACTTCGATAAGATCATCGGCATCTTCGATTCATCGGAAGAACTGACAACGATTAAAGTTGAAGGCAATGAAGCCGTAGCGGCCCAGTTCGAAACAGTCTTCAATGCCCTTGAAACCGACATCTCAGTCTCGGAGAATGATGGGGAGCTGGGTGAAGGCGAAGCACTGCTGACCATCGAAGAAACAGAACCGATGACCTTTACAATCGAAGCCGACCAGGAAATACCTGGCGATCAGATGAGTGATATCGAAATGGCACTTGGTGAAGTGCAGCGTAGTGCGACCATACAGTCATTGAACCTGTCTCCGGAAGAAGCACAAAGACTGAACGCCACCCCTGATATTACATACGATATCGCTTCAGCTGCTGGAGATCCGGAAGAAGAGGAAGCCACTGCTTCTGAAGGCGATGGGATGCCGGATATAAATATACTCAACATGGTCGTCTTCTATGTGACCGTCATCGTCATGTTCTTCATCATCATCAACTACGCCAGCCAGATTGGAACAGAAGTCGCCATGGAGAAGACATCAAGAGTCATCGAAATGATCGTCTCCAGCGTACCGCCAGTGACCCATCTGCTCGCCAAGATCACAGCCATGATCTCCGTCAGTCTGACACAGCTCGCCATATTCCTGATTGCCATATTCGCTGCGATTCAGCTGTTCGATTTCAGCGACCTCATTTCGGAATTCGGGCTCGAAGCAAATGACCAGACAGCCACGATGATTGTCTATTCCTTCATCTATCTGATTCTGGGGCTTATACTCTACTTGTCCATCTCTGCAATGCTCGGTTCGTTCATCAGCAGAATGGAAGACCTGCAGCAGGCACTGCTGCCCGTCACCATGTTCTCGCTGATCGGGTTCTATATTGCCATCTTCAATCTATGGGGCAGTGCCGATAACCTGCTTGTCAGAATATCAAGCTACTTTCCGCTCTTCACTCCATTCGTCATGCCCCTTCGGGCGATGAATGAAGAGACAGGGCAGATGCCCCTGCTGATCGGTGTCGCCATACTTCTCGTGTCGATTGCGTTGGCTATATGGCTTGCCGCAAGCGTCTATAGAAACAGCGTACTGTCTACGAGCAATGGCATATTCAAAAACTTGAAACGTGTCAGAAAAGAATAAGAAAAGTGCAGCCGGCCGGCTGCACTTTTTCTATTCCAATGCCTCATCATCTGCAATGATCGTCACATCGGGATGTGTCTGCAGTATGGTTGCCGGCAGTTCCTCCGACACTTCGCAGTCGATCATGCATTCGAGTGCTTCTTCCTTTTCGTCTCCTGAGACAAGCAGGAGTATGGATTTTGCGTTCATGATGGTGTGGAGTCCCATCGTAAGGGCCTGTCTCGGCACCTCATCGACCGTATCGAAAAATCTGGCATTATCTTTCACCGTACTTTCTGCCAGATTGACGACATGGGTTCTGGAGTCGAAGGAGGTACCGGGTTCATTGAAGCCGATATGGCCGTTTCTGCCGATGCCAAGAATCTGCAGGTCGACACCGCCAAGCTCCTCGATCAGCAGTTCATAGCGTTCGACTTCCACTTCGAGGTCCGGAGCTTTGCCATCGGGCAGAAAAGTATGGTCGGCCGGAATATCGACCTTGCTGAAAAACATGGTTTCCATATAATGATGGTAGCTTTGTGGATGACCCTCTGACAGACCGACATACTCATCCAGATTGACGGTATACACATGAGAAAGGTCGACTTTATCCCGATTCAGCATCTCCGCGAGATGATCGTACATCGCCTCCGGTGTTGATCCTGTTGCGAGTCCGAGCACAAGGCGCTCGGAGTTGACTATTCTATCAAACACGATACGTGCCGCCAGCAAGCTCATTGCATCATAATCCTCTACACGTCTGAGTTCCATGATCATCCTCCTATGGATTCAATATACTATATATTACCCAATATGATGCCGACTGCCTTATTGATATCATCCTGAGACCAGCTCGGCACACCAAGCTCCGCCCCGATTTCGTGATGGGCAGGTACATGGATGAAACCGGCCGGGATATCGATGTCTTTCTGCCTCAATATGTTGAGGGTGGTGTACATCAGATTGTTGCACAGGTATGTTCCGGCAGTGTTCGAAATGTCAGCAGGCACGTTATTTGTCTTCAACGCCTTCTCGAGACGCTTGATCGGCAAAGTGGAAAACAGACCATCCGGTCCCGCTTCGTCGATCTTCTCACCGTTCGGGTTGAATCCCGCATTGTCCGTTCGGCCGTCGATGCAGTTGATGGCGATGCGTTCGATATGCACCGTATGCCTGCCACCTGCAAGACCCAGATTGACGACGGCGTCGGGCTTTACCTCCTCGATATCGTCAGCGATCAGGCCGTTGATCTGATCGAATACAACCGGGTAGACCCGCCCCACTATTTTGTAGTCTCCGATGACATCTCCATCAAACTTTTTCACGACTGTGCCGGTCGGGTTCTCATTGAACTGCAGAAACGGTTCAAATCCCGTCAGAAGCAATGTCTTCATGCTCTCATCCTTTCGTGTACCTCATATCCATTCCACTATACCAGAATATGATAAAAGCTCCCATCTTTACGATGGAAGCTCGTGTCTATTGAAGGTCTTTCAAATACGGGAAGCTGCTCGGATACTGGAAGTAGCCCTCAAGCTCATCATTGATGCCGGCAAGGAGTACCGAATGGTAGATCGGCACAAGCGGCGCCTCGTCGATGATGATCTGCTGCGCATCTTCATACATCTGCATGCGCGCGGCTTCATCTGTTTCCGTTCTTGCCTCGTCGAGAAGTGTATCCACTTCTTCATTTGAATAGAATGTTCTGTTTCCTGGTGCACCATGGTTGTCGGAGTGGAACATCGGATAGAGACCGTAGTCCGCATCCAGTGTCACCGTCCCCCAGCTGCCCATGAACATGTCATGCTGGCCGTTGGCCGTATATTCCTGATACGCACCGGACTCCATCTGCCTGATTTCAAGCGTGATGTTCAACTCCTGCAGTGCCTGCTGGATGTAGGTCGCAATATCCGAAGTCGTCCGGTCACGGACGATGATTTCTGCTGTGAATCCGTCGGCATAGCCGCTCTCCTCCAGCAGGCTACGCGCCGCTTCCATATCATGGTCTATCGGCTCAAGGTCTTCGCTGTAGCCTTTCACTGTCGGGTTGAGTGGTGTTTCGGCAACAGCCGGGATGCCTTCGAGCATCTCGTTGATGATGGCCTCCTTGTCGATCGCCATGGCGATGGCACGTCTGACGTTCGGATCATCGAATGGTTCCTTCTCAAGGTTGAACCCAAGATAGGACATGCTTGCACTTTCATGCTGTTCGGCTCGGGCACCATCCGTGCTGTCGATACGCTCGACATCACTCGGATTCACCGGATAGATGAGATCGGCATCTCCTGTCGAAAGCTCTGCAATTCTCGTACCATCTTCAGGCACCGCCTTGAATGTCACTGAAGCGGGACTCGCCGGTTCGCCCCAGTAGTCTTCGTTGCGTATCAGTGTGATATGGTCACCTTCCGCAATCTCCTCGAACTCGAAGAATCCGGTACCGACAGGATTGGCATTGACCTCAGTCAGCGGCTGTCCGCCATTCTCCATGTTTTCATAGTCCTGGTCGATGACTTCCTTGCTGATCATGCTGCCACCCGGATGTGCCAGGTGTGCCGGCAGTGCGGCAAATGGTCTTGCGGTATGGATATTTACAGTATAGTCATCGACAACTTCGACTTCCTCGATTTCAGTGAACAGGAACTCGAGTGGTGACCCGACTTCAGGATCACGTACACGGTCCAGATTGGCTTTGACCACTTCGGCATTGAATGGACTGCCATCATGGAACGTTACATCTTCACGCAGTTTGAATTCCCACGTTGTATCATCCACCTGCTCATAGGATTCCGCCAGACCCGGTTCGAGCTCCAGATCCTGGTTCATCCGGACCAGCGTCTCATAGATGTTGATCATGACATAGAGCGAATACCCGTCGTTCGCTGCATGCGGATCAAGCGAGCTCGGCAGTGCCTGCAGGCTGAAGCCGATATCCTCCCCGCCCATGCTCGGATCTCCCGATTCAGCCGCCTGTTCATCGACATTGCTGTCATCTGTGCATCCGGCAAGTGCCAGAATGCAGATCAATAGAAATAAGTATACTTTTTTCATTTCTCCACCCTCTCTTCTTTTTACTTATTATACATACAAAACTGGTAGGAAATAAAGTGCAAATTTAGCGGAATCATGGCCGGGACCACAATTCCGCTGGGTATGATACTCTATGTCTCCTTGAAATCTTCGTTGTGCATGTCGGTCACGAACATATGACCCGGCGCATGGGTGATCATGATTTCAGGCCTGGCATTGAGGGCGGCATTCTGTGGCGTGACCCCGCATGCCCAGAATACGGGCACTTCGTCGTCTTCGATGTCCACCGCTTCGCCGTAATCAGGCTTCATGATATCCGGGATCCCTATGGCTCCTGGATCGCCGTAGTGCACTGGCCGCCCGTGCATGTTCGGGAACCTGGCTGTAATATCGGATACCATCTCCACCAGCTCCTTATTGAAAGGGCGCATCGATACGACCAGTTCGCCGGAGAAGACACCCGCCGGTGCAGTCGCAATATCCGTTTTGTACATCGCGACATTCCTGCCCTGTGCAATGTGCTTCACTTCAACCCCCGCTTCAAGTATGGCCTGTTCGAAAGTGAAGCTGCAGCCGATCAGGAAAGTGACGAAGTCAGGCCGCCAGTAGCCGGTAGCATCCGTCACTGTCTCGGACAGCACGCCATCCCTGTAGATATTGTACTTCGGAATATCAGTCCGGATATCGGAGCCCGCTGCATGCGTGCTTTCGGTCATGCCGTCCTCCATCACTTCGATGACAGGGACGGCTTTTTTATTTCTCATTGCATAGATCAGAAAATCGAATGCGTATGCTTTCGGCAGAATGACGATGTTGGTCTGGACATTATTACCAGCTGCACCGGAGGTCGTCCGGTTGAATGCGCCGCTTCTGATTTCCTGTCTCAACTGTTTTGCTTCCATGGATATGCCTCCTTATCCTGCCCAGAGGTCCTGAAGACCCTGGAGCGAAATGACGCCAGCGACAATCGTGACAATGACGGCGACAATACCGAATATGATCATCCAGGTCGGGTGGCGATAGTCGCCGACAATTTTCCTGTTCCTTGAAGCGAGGAGTACTGCACCGAGCGTCAGCGGCAGGATGAGACCATTGAAGGCACCGGCGAGAATGAGCAGTGCGACCGGACGGCCGACGAATGTAAAGATCAGTGTCGAAATGACGATGAACGTTATGATGACGATATTGTTGTAGTCATCGAACACCCTATGAAGAGACCTCAGGAAGGATGCGCTCGTATAGGCGGACCCGATGACAGAGGACAGTGCCGCTGCCACAAGGACCACACCGAATATCTGCATGCCGATGTCACCGAGCGCAATCTGGAAGACGGACGCCGGCGGGTTTGACGGATCCAGCGCGACACCGCCGGAGACGACACCGAGGACTGCGAGGAACAAAAGCACACGCATGACACCGGTGGTCAGGATGCCGTAGTTCGCCGCCTTGCTGACGAATCCAAGGTTTTCCCTGCCAGTAATGCCCGCTTCGATCAGACGGTGGGCGCCGGCGAATGTAATGTATCCCCCGACCGTCCCGCCGACCAGAGTGACAATCGGCAGGAAGAGCGTCATGGGCTCTTCCGGAATAATGGCCCTATAGGCCGCTTCACCATATGGTGGATTGGAGCGGATCATGACGAAAGCTGTAATGGCGATCATCAGCACACCAAGAATCTGGATGATGACATCCATGACCGCGCGCCCATTCTTCAGCAGAAATACAATGATGGCGATGACGCCGGCAAGAGCGGCACCGATACGTGGATCCCAGCCGAAGATGGCATTGAATCCGAGGCCGGCACCGGCGACATTGCCGATGTTGAATGCGAATCCGCCGAGCACAATCAGGAATGCAATCAGATAGCCAAGGCCCGGGAATACGGCATTGGCCACGTCCTGGCCCCGCTTCCCGGAAACACTCAGCACCCGCCATATATTTAGCTGGGCACCGATGTCAATGATGATCGATGCCAGAATGGCGAATGCGAAACTGGCCAGAAACTGTTCGGTAAACACACTCGTCTGTGTCAGGAATGCCGGTCCGATGGATGATGTCGCCATCAGGAATATTGCACCGAAAAGCAGACGACGCTGCATCGCAGTCATTTTTGGTCTATTCTCCATAACCGAACGCCTCCCTACATTGTTTGAATGGTGATGCCTTCATCTCCGAGCCGCTTTCTGATCTCCTTGACGAATTCGAGCGCTTTCGCACCGTCTCCATGGACGCAGATGCTGTCGGCCTGGATGTCGATATCCGTGCCGTTCAAACTTTCCACTTTGCCTTCCTTGACCATGCGCACGACACGTCTGACGGCTTCATCAGTATCCGTGATCATGGCACCGTCTTTTCTGCGGCTGACGAGTGTGCCGTCATCCTCATACGCCCGGTCGGCGAATACTTCATGACGGACTGCAAGACCTGCAGACTTGCCCGCCTTCACCAGGTTCTGGTTCGACAGTCCCATCAGCTTTAGCTCGGGATTATAATCCTTCACCGCCTGGGCGATGGTTTCAGCCAGCTCCATATCGTTGAAGGTGGCATTGTACAGGGCACCGTGCGGTTTGACATGATTCATCGTGACCCCTGCGACACGGCAGAAGCCATCGAGTGCACCGAGCTGATACAGCATCATTGCGTGCACCTCAGGCATCGTCATGTCCATATACCGTCTGCCGAATCCCATCAGATCCGGAAATCCAGGATGGGCACCAATGCCGGTTGTGTCGCTTTTTTTGATCAGTTCTACAGTTTCAAGCATGACCGACGGGTCGCTGGCATGGAAGCCGCAGGCGACATTTGCCGATGAGATCAGCGGGATGATCTCCCGATCATTGCCGATCGAATAGTTGCCGTAGCTCTCCCCAAGGTCTGCATTCAGATCTACTGTGTACATGGTCATTCCCCTTTCTGGTCGATGATATGATTGTTCTGAAGAAATTTGATATCCACATTGTTGTCCTGGTAGTTCGGGTGGTTCATCAGATAGGATTGGAAATCGAGATTCGTCTCGACAGGACCGATGACAGTCTCATCAAGCACGTGCATCATCTTTCTGATTGCCGCTTTCCTTGATACCCCGTGGACAATGATTTTGGCGATCATGGAGTCATAATGCGGCGGCACGGCGTAGCTCGGATAGATATGGGAATCGATCCGGACACCCTGTCCCATGCCGAAATGCAGTGTGTCGATGGGGCCTGGGGCCGGCATGAAATTGTCTGCCGGATTTTCCGCATTGATCCGGCACTCAATCGCAAATCCATTGATGGAAACTTCATCCTGGGTCAGCGTCAATGCCCCCTCTCCAGCCACTTCAAGCTGCAGTCTGACGATGTCGATGCCTGTAATCTCTTCCGAAATCGTATGCTCCACTTGGATGCGTGTGTTCATTTCGATGAAATAAAAGGCATCTTCCGATTCCACATATAAATATTCGACCGTGCCGGCACCTCTGTAGCCGAGCTTTGCCACCGCTTCTGCCGTACGTTCAGTAATCTCTTTCCTTGATGCGTCATCAAGGATGGCAGCCGGCGCCTCCTCGATCAGCTTCTGGTTGTTGCGCTGGATCGAGCAGTCCCGCTCGTACAGATGGATGGCGGACCCATTGCCGTCACCGACGACCTGCACTTCGATATGGCGTGCACGCTCGATGAACTTCTCAATATAGATGCGGTCATCCCCGAACGCATTCTTTGCTTCCTTTCTGGCATCCTTGAACTGCTTTTCGAGCTCGGAAGCTTCATGGACGAAACGCATGCCCTTGCCGCCACCGCCGGATACGGCCTTGATGACGAGCGGATAGCCGACATCTTCAGCCACGCTTTCCACTTCCTCGAAGCTGTCGATGACCCCGTCACTGCCCGGGATGACGGGTACACCCGCCTCTTTCATCGTCTGGCGCGCCATCGCCTTGTCCCCCATGCGGGAGATCGTATCTGCTGTTGGTCCGATGAATGTGACACCGATCTCTTCCATGCGTCTCGCAAAAGTTTCCGATTCGGACAGGAAGCCGTAGCCCGGATGGACCGCATCCGCACCGCTCACTTCGATGGCGGCGGCGATCGCTTCGATATCGAGGTAGCTGTCACTGCTTTTGGCCGGGCCGATGCATATGGATTCATCCGCCAGTGCCACGTGAAGGCTGTCCTGATCCGCTGTGGAATAGACCGCTACACTGTGCAGACCCATCTCTTTCAGCGTCCGGATGATTCTGACGGCGATTTCGCCACGATTTGCGATCAATACCTTTTTCACGCTAGTCCTCCTTTTTGCTGATGGAGAAGAGCGGCTGATCATACTCGACGCTCTCCCCATTGCCGACGAGAATTTCTTCCACCGTACCGGAAATATCCGCCTTCACTTCATTGAAGACCTTCATCGCCTCGATGACACCAAGCGTGTCTCCCTTACTGACTGAATCTCCAACGGAGACGAACGTTTCATCACTGTTCTCCTCCTTCTCAATAAAGAATGTACCCACTTGCTTTGCGTTGACGGTATAGGTAGCATCCGTTTCATCGGCACTCTGCTTCGGTGCAGAAGGTGTGCCTGAAACAGCCGATTCCTCAGCATGCGCCTCGAGATGGATCTTGAAATCCCCATCCTTGATGGTCAGTACTTTAAGATTCTCTTCATTCAACAGTTTTGCATATGCTCTTACTTCTTCAATATCCAACGCCATCACCTCTTCATTATTCTTGCGACTTTCCTGGCCACAGGTCGCCCGTGAGACCGAAAAGCATTGTTGATTTCCAGATATCCACCGTTTCTGATCCGCTCCATCTCATCCCGATGGAGCGTGCTTGCTTCTTCGACGGTGATCTCGATGAACTTCACCATATCGCCCGGCTGCTTCTGTACAAGCTTCGGGATATCAACATGGGCCACTGTACCGATGCGTGCATAGCCGCCGGCGGTCTGCCTATCATTGAGCAGTACGATCGGCCGGCCGCCTTTCGGCACCTGGATGCTGCCGAGCTGAGTCGGTTCCGACAGCACATCATGCCCGGGAGTGGCCACAAGTTCCGGTCCATCGAGCCGGAAGCCCATGCGGTCACAGTCCTTCGTCAGGGCATACGATGCGCTGAAGAACTGCTGCTTCATGTCGTCATCAAAACGGTCGAACTGCTGGCCCGGTATGACCCGCACCATTCCGTCACCATCGTCAAAATCCTTTATTCTGTATGGTGTTGCGCTACCGGCTGCGCCGGCATGCAGTAAGTCCCCCACCTGGAACGGCCGGCCTTTATAGCCGCCGATGCCGCTGCGGACATGGGTCGAAGCACTGCCGAGCACCGTTTCCACCTTGAATCCGCCCGGGACCACCAGATAGGTCCTTGATCCATTTTCAGCCGCTCCAAACTCGATGGTACTGCCCTTTGCCACATGGACCGGTACACCAGCAGGATGGTGATCATCGTCTATCTTCATTTTCATATCCGCACCTGCAGTGGCAACCACCGTATCCTTCACCACTTCGAATGTGGCACCTTTGAATGTCATCTCGATTCCCGGTGCATTTTCTTCATTACCAAGCAGCTGGTTGGCGAGCATGAGCGCCCGGTAGTCCATTGCGCCGGCTGGTGAAAAGCCTTCCGACTGGTGGCCGAAGCGTCCAAGATCCTGGACGGTCGTATAGAGTCCGGGGCGTGTCACTTTCAACGTCATCATGATCCTCCTTTCACTTCGAACTGGATTTCATAGTCTCCAGCTTCGATCCGGGACGCGATCTCCTTGTATTCGGAGGCATCGATCGGACGATAGATGATGCGGTCCCCTGCCTCGTAGAGGATGGTCTCTTCCCGGTTTTCATCGAATAGAGGCACAGGCGTCCGCCCGAGCAGATGCCAGCCGCCGGGAGATTCGAATGGATACATGCCGGTCTGCTTGCCGCCGATACCGACGGAGCCTGGCGGAATGCGTACCCGCGGTGTTTCGAGACGCGCCTTATGAAGCCGCTCGTCGAGCCCGCCGAGATATGGGAACCCCGGCATGAAACCGAGCATATAGACAAGGTATTCCTTATTGGCATGCAGCTCGACCACTTCATCAGCCGACAATCCATTCTCTTCAAAACTGTCGATATCGGGTCCGTATTCACCGCCGTAGCACACCGGAATCTCAATCACACGATATGATACTTCCGCTTCCAGCAGCGCCGTCTCGTCAATCTGATCGACTGCCGCCTTCAAGGCATCCACATCCGTTTTGAAAATATCAAAATAGATGATGAGGCTCGTATAGGAGAGGACAACCTCCCCGATGCCTTCAATTTCCATTTCGTCGATCCGATGCCGCAGTGCCACGAGCTGCCGGTTGATCCTTTCGTCGATCTCGTCACCCAGATAGATCGTCAGTGCGTTCTCGGCAAATTGTCTGATCTCCATTCCTTCCACCCCTCTACTGAATATTCTAACTTTTATTATAAACCTTCATGGTTTATTATCAAAGAGAAGATAAGAAGGGAGAATGAATGATGAGATTATTTACAGACAAGATGGCAGCAGAAAAACTGGAGGATCCGATAAGCGAGAGACTCCATGCACGCATATTGGAAATCTCCAAAATCGGCCGGACGGAAAATGAAGGCGCCAAACGAATGGGCTATTCAAAAGAGGAATCACAGGCCAAGGACAAGGTGATCGAATGGATGCAGGAGATCGGCATGCAGATCAGAAAAGACGGCGCGGGCAATGTGTTCGGCACCTATCAGGGGGAAGACAGTTCCAAAGTATTCATGGCCGGTTCCCATATCGACACGGTACCGGACGGCGGGCACTTTGATGGTGCAGCCGGTGTACTCACGGCACTTGAAATCGTCACCTTGTGGCACGAGGCCGGCTACACGCCGAAGTATGACTTTGAAGTCGTCATCTTCTCCGATGAGGAAGGCAGCCGCTTCAGCAGTGGACTGACAGGCAGCCGTGCGTTCATGGGTCTGATGACCGAGGAGGAACTCGACAAGTACCGTGACCCGGATGGGCAGACGTTCGATGAAGTCATCCGCAATATCGGCTCCGACAGACAGCAGTTCCTGACAGCCGAAGGCCCCGGCAAGCAGATTGCGATGTATGCCGAAATACATATCGAGCAGGCCAAGCAGCTGGAACAGAAGAATCTGCCGGTCGGTATCGTCAGTGGCATCGCAGGGGCGACGCGGACGAAGATCACATTCCACGGTGCCGCCGGGCACGCCGGCAGTACACCGATGACCGAGCGGAAGGACGCGCTTGTGAAGGCATCAGAATTTATCAGCACCCTGCCTGGCATCCCTAAAAGCATCAGTCAGACCGCCGTCGCCACTGTCGGCAAGATGAGTGTCAGTCCCGGTGGCGTCAACGTCATCCCTGGTGAAGTCGAGCTCGTCGTCGATGCACGTGATATCAACGAAGAGAATCAGTCGAAACTGATCCAGGCAGTTGCCGATCATGCGCAGGACATCGTCCATGACAGTGGCATCACTGTCGAAACCGACCTGACCACACGCGTCACGCCGATCCCAATCGATCCCGAAGTCATTGAAAGGATGGAAGCATCATTCAAGCGCCACGACCTGCTGCCGATCCACCTGCCGAGCGGTGCAGGCCATGACGCCATGACCGTCGGCACAAAGTTCCCGGTGACGATGCTGTTTGTCAGAAGCATTCAGGGCATCAGCCACAACCCTGAAGAATTCACACACATCGAAGACCTCACTCAGGCAGTCAAAGTGCTGAAGGACTTCTTTGAGAATCTGTAGGGAAATAAAAGCACAGTACCCTCGGAAGTTGAACATCGATTCAATTTCCGGAGGCTCCTGATTTGCATCAGAACGAAGTTGGAGCATACATGAGAAAGAGAGCAGATTGAAGACAAACCCCGTTTTGACACGGAGTTTGTCTTCTTATTATGTATTTTGATGAATCCTCGATCGTGGGCGCTGCCATGGCGAGTTAGAGGGCTAATTCACCATCGTGGGCGCTGCCATGGCAAGTTAGAGGGTTAACTCACCATCGTGGGCGCTGCCATGGCGAGTTAGAGGGCTAATTCACCATCGTGGGCGCTGCCATGGCGAGTTAGAGGGTTAACTCACCATCGTGGGCGCTGCCATGGCAAGTTAGAGGGTTAACTCACCATCGTGGGCGCTGCCATGGCGAGTTAGAGGGTTAACTCACCATCGTGGGCGCTGCCATGGCAAGTTAGAGGGTTAACTCACCATCGCGGGTGCTGCCATGGCAAGTTAGAGGGTTAATTCACCATCGCGGGTGCTACCATGGCAAGTTAGAGGGTTAATTCACCATCGTGGGTGTTGCCATGGCAAGTTAGAGGGTTAATCTCATTCCCACTGGCACACCCCGAACAAACTTGATGAAGCAAGTACAAAGAGCCGCTTATCGTTCGGGAAATCCGCTTTTCCATCCTGCACCCGCTGTCTGTTGATCTCTGCGTCCTCTTCCTCTGATCTGCAGATTCCTGTGCATCCCGACAAAAAGACTGCAGACATGTCATTTTACTATGACTTTGTCTACAGTCTGCTCTCTTTCTTTTTCGTTGCTCGTAGTCAGGACGGTCTGATGCCTCTTCTGAATACTTCCCACACACGCTCGAATTCTGCTGTCTGATAGGCTTTGCCATAGAATTCCGGCATGACGGCAAAGCCATCTGCGAGAAGAAAAATGGAAGATCAGCTCTTTTATAGCCAACTTCAAAAAAGAGTAGATGCTGGACCAGGAAAACTTGTGCCTTCAGAAGAAGTATTGGAAGCATCAAGCCAACCTAATCCGTTTGAATCCATGCCCGACAAGGACTTGTTTGACTGATGGCACAGGTATACTTCTGGGAAGAAGCCGAAAGAGACTATAAGAAACTGGATGGTACAATGAAACGGTGGGTCGAAGCAGCTGAAGCACGACTGATTGTACGTGGATCAGAGATAGGTAAAGATCCAGGAAATACACATTACTCAAAACTGGCTGGTTTTAAGGAATTGAAAAACCATAAAATTGGAATCCGCCTGATTTTCAAAGTGTCATCCGAAGGTAACATTGAAATCATCGAAATTGTTGCTATAGGTAAAAGGGAAGACGAAAAGATTTTTCGTACGGCAGAAAATAGAAGGAAAAAGCATTTGTAATCCAATGTGTAATAAAACACGAAAAACGGGATGCACCTCGGTGCATCCCGCTTTTCTGTTACTATTCTGCCTGCATTCTGACGATGACTTTCCCGTCGACTTCATTATTTTTCACTTTCTTCAGCCCTTCCGGCAGTTCCTCGCGTGGAAGCACTTCATTGATGACCGGATCGAGATTGCCTGCCGCCACTCTCTGCATCAGTTCGCTTGCCATATAGGCGAGGTTCTTCACTGCCTTTTCAGAGCCGCTGGCGTGCGCCGCACCAAGTGCGACTTCGTGGATGGAAGGTGATAATGTGAATGGCTTTACGTCACTCGTATCCGGTGCGCCGGCTATATAGGCCAGCTGCCCGGCGAATGCGAGTCGATCGAGGTCTGCTGTCGCCTCTTCCGAACTGACTGTATTGAAAATCAGATCGACGCCTTCGTCTTTCGTCTCTTCCATGATGCGCTTGGTCACATCTTCATTCTTATAATCGATTGCCACATCAGCACCGAGGGCTCTCACTCTGTCATGGCTCTTTTCGGATGCGGTTGTGTATACAGTGAGACCGAGCTCTTTCGCCAGCTGCACTGCAAATCCGCCGACACCGCCTGAACCGCCGTGGACAAGAATCGTCTCCTTATCTGCAGCATTCAATTTCTGCACGACTGCCTGGTACGCCGTCATTCCGGCAGTGAGCAGTGCCGCTGCCGCATCAAATGTTACACCATCCGGTATCTTCGCTGCTGCTGTTGCTTTGACAACCGCTGTTTCGGCGAATGCACCCGGTCTGCTCATATCCGTATGGATCGCAACGCGCTCTCCCACTTCGAAGTCTGAGACGCCTTCCCCGACTTCCACCACTTCACCTGACAGGTCAACACCTGGCGTATGCGGATAGTCCCATTTTGGATTGCCGGATTCGATCAGCTTGTAGTCCACCGGATTGAGCGCAGTACTGACCACTTTGACGACCAGTTCGCCTGAATCTGCATGAAGATCATCCACGTCTTCCCACTTCAGATTATCGATGCTTCCGGAGTCTTTCAGTTGCCATGCTTTCATGATTCAATCGCTCCTTTTATATTATTGCGCCAGCTTCTTTAATTTCTATTGTGTCCACTTCTATCATTCCCTGGAACCACCTTGGAATAAACACATCTCGTCTTTTATCGTAATTTGACGTGTCCCGGATGGCTTCTTCGGGTAGACTGGACTAAAGAGGTGAAAGTCATGTCATATATACGCATCAAAGGTGCCAACCAGAATAACCTTAAAAATGTCAGCGTCGATATACCGAAACATAAACTGACTGTCTTTACAGGACGCTCGGGCTCCGGCAAGTCGTCCCTCGTATTCAGTACACTGGCTGCAGAATCGGAACGGCTGCTCAATGAGACGTATTCAAGCTACATCCAGAACCAGCTCACCCAGTATGAGAAGCCGGATGTCGACCGGATCGAGAATCTGCCGGTGGCGATGATCATCAACCAGAAACGGCTCGGTGGCAATTCCCGTTCCACTGTCGGCACAATCTCCGACATCTACTCATCCGTCCGTCTGCTCTGGTCACGCATTGGAGAACCATTTGTTGGCTACTCCAATATATTCTCCTTCAACAATCCGAGTGGCATGTGCGAACGGTGCCAGGGACTCGGCTATGTGGAGGACATCGACCTCGATGAGCTGATCGACTATGACCGGTCGCTCAATGAGGACGCCATCCGTTTCCCTTCATTCAGACCCGACAGCTGGCGCGGCAAACGCTATCTGTACAGCGGGCTGTTCGACAACGATAAGAAGCTCAAGGACTACACCGATGAAGAGATGGAGACCTTCCTCTATACGAAGCCGAAGAAGCTGAAGGATCCGCCGGACAACTGGCCGAGGACCGCAAAGTTCGAAGGGCTCGTCCACCGTTTCAGACGCTCCTTCCTGCTCAATGACAATTTCGAGAAGAAGCGGTTCATGGATGATGTGGAACGTGTCGTGACCAGCCGTAAATGCCCGGAATGTCATGGCAAGCGGCTTAATGACAAAGTGCTGTCATGTAAAATAGACGGACTCGATATCGCGGATTTCACCCATCTGTCCATTGAAGCGGCGATCCCTTTCCTGAAAAAGCTCGATGATCCAAAGTCGGAGTATATCATCCGGCCACTGCTCGATCAGATGGAGTCGCTCGCATACGTCGGCCTCAACTACCTGACATTAGATCGTGAGACCCCTTCCCTGTCAGGCGGGGAGTCACAGCGCATCAAGCTGATCCGCCACTTGAACAGTCCGCTCTCCGATCTCGTCTATATTATCGACGAGCCGAGTGTCGGACTGCACCCCGAAGATATCGAGAAGATTAATGAAATCATGTGCTCGATCCGGGATAAGGGCAATACGGTGCTTGTCGTAGAACATGACCCGGATGTCATCGATATTGCCGATCATGTCATCGACATCGGCCCCGGCGCCGGCCAGCATGGCGGTGAAGTGATTTTCACAGGCACGTACCAGGAACTGATGGCGTCCGATACACCAACCGGTACTGCGTTGAAGCGGAAGCATGAACTGAAGAAAGACCCGAGGCAGCCGGAAAACTTCATCAGCCTGGAAAATATAACGAAGAACAACTTGCATGACGTCTCCGTCGACATACCAAAGTCGGCATTGTCCGTCATCACCGGTGTCGCCGGCTCCGGCAAGAGTACACTTATCCGTACCGGCTTCAATAAGGACAGGAATGCCATCTTCATCGACCAGAAGCCGGTCCGTGCATCCAACCGCTCGAACCTGCTGACCTATATGGATCTGTTCGACGAGATACGCACTTTCTTCAGCAAGGCGACCGGGCTTAGGAAAGGCATGTTCAGCTATAACTCGGAAGGTGCCTGCCCGGAATGCAACGGCAAAGGCGTCATCAAGACCGAGCTCGCCTTCATGCCGGACTTCTCCCAAGTATGTGAAGTTTGCCATGGCACGAGATATAGGCCGGAAGTGCTCGAAGCCAAAGTCGATGGCTATTCCATCGCAGATATTCTGGCATTGACCGTCGAAGAGGCACTAGAAATCTTTACGACCAATACCCGCGTCACCGACCGTCTCAGAACGGTCAAAGATACCGGTCTGCACTATATGACACTCGGCCAGTCGCTCGATACACTCTCAGGCGGAGAAATCCAGCGCGTCAAACTGAGCCGCCATCTCGATAGTGATGCGACCGGCAGGACATTCATCTTCGATGAACCGACGACCGGCCTGCACGAAGACGATATTCCGACCCTGCTCGAGTGCTTCCAGCAGCTCATCAGCCAGGGCAACACCGTTGTCATCATCGAGCATAACCTGACCATGATGACCCATGCCGACTGGATCATCGATGTCGGCCCCGGTGCCGGTGCAAAAGGTGGACGCATCCTCTACAGCGGAAGCCCTGAAGGACTGCTGGAAGCCGAGAATTCAGTTACAGCCAGCCATCTGAAAAAATACGTGGAAGCATAAAAATAAGTGAGGTTCATTTATGAGTCTATATATTAAAGAAGTGACTTCCGATTTTGAGGATATGGAACATCTGAAAAAGATCAATGATGAAGCTTTCCCGGAAGAAGAACACATGCCGATGGAAGAAATGCTTGAAATGGTCGCTGAAAATAAATTGGATATTTCAGCTGTCTACGATGGAGATGCATTGGTCGGATTCTTTGCAATGGTTGTCCATGAAAACATTGCATTCATTTTTTTCCTGGCGGTTGATGAAAATCAACGCTCCAAAGGATATGGCAGCAGGACATTATCGTTGATCAAGGAGCAGTACCCTGACCATCAGATTGTATTGGATATAGAAAGTGTCGATGAAAATGCCGACAACCTGGAGCAGCGCGAAGCGCGCAAGCAATTCTATCTTAAAAATGGATTTAATGAAACGAACTTCAATGTGGCTTTCAAAAGCATGTTGATGGATGTATTATGCAGCAGCGAAACACTCGATGAGCCGAATTTCCGTAAACTGTTAAGTATGATGATGGAAAACAAAAAAAGAACAATGAGATTAATGAAAAAATCCAAATAAGGGAGCAGACATCTGTCTGCTCCCTTGCTTGTATGTTTCGGCATTCCCCTATATTGCTTTCCCTGCCATCCTCCGATATACAAATGCAAATATCCAGAGTATCAACGTAAAACCGGCCAGCCATATGGCCAGTGTCGTCAGGCCGATGGCCATCCACGGGTTGCTGGCGACTGCGATGATGGCACCGATGAGAGTGAGACCTGCGACTACTGCACTGATGATGACCGGCAGGTAGGTCCTGTTGTGCATATGCATGTACGCAATGGACAGACCGAACATCAGCAGGTAGAGTACCGACAGGGTCACTGCATTGACCATCCGGTCGATAAACGCCCAGAACCCAATGCCGTTTCCATCTTGAGGCAGCGCCAGATCGATGCTGGTGAGATCGCCTCCATTTTCGGACACGGTCATCAGCTCGAATTCCGACGGTTCACTCGGCCAATCTTCCTCAGCCAGCAGTGCCAGACGATTGGTATGGGTGAAAAATGCAGGTGAAGCGACTGAAGCGCCATAGTCCGTCAGCTGCTCTGTCTCTCCACTCTCGGTGTTCATGAGGAACAGCTCATAGATGAATGTGCCATTTTCGTTTTCCCCATCCTGGGCGACGTAGGCCAGCTGCGCCCCATTCTGTGACAGCGTCGGTTGTGAAACATAGTCAGGCAGATCGGAAACATGGTACTCCGCCTCCTCACCTGTTTCGATATCATAGCTGGTCATGACCTCACCAGCATCAGAACCGGCATAATAAAGCGTCTCGCCATCTTGTGACATATTCAGTCCCCGCATATCGTAAGCATCTTTATCAGTCAGCTTCTCATGCGAGTCACTGTCGATGTCGACACGGTGGATATCACTGCCATTGTCCTGCTTTCCAGGCGGCTGATTGAAGTCCGCTGACGGCATGGCGATGTAATACACGGTATTGCCATCCGGTGAAATGATTGCCTCAAACACATGCATATCATCAGAAGTCAGCTGGATCGGTTCATCCCCCGGTGCGGGCAGATAGTGGAGTATGTTCACCCCATCCTCCTGCGAAGCAAAATAGATCATGCCTTTTCCATCCGGTGAAAATTCAGGGTGGCTATTCTGGGCTGTACCGGACGGCACCACTTCCTCCGTACTGCCGTTTTCAAGGTTTCCGAGATAGATGGACTGTTCACCATCCTTATAATAGGAAAACGCCAGATGCTCATCATCCGGAGATATATCAATCGATTCGCCGAGACCTGTATGGTGCTGGTATGCATTATTGGGAGTGAGGATGCCGTAGCTGACTGTCCCGATGAACAGAAGTGCTACGATGCCAATCAGTATCAGCAGCACGCTTCTCTTTTTCATGATATCTCCTCCTTGGTGTATGGCGCTGTGCTACTTGCTGCCGGTTGTGATGAACATGGAGGCATCCTGCTTCATGAAAAGCTGCTGACCTTCATGGAACGTTCTGACAGCACTCGGCGTAAAGCCCGCTTCCAAAAGCAGACCGCGCATTTCTTCATGTGCAAATCCGTTATGCAGTTTCGGGTGGTAGACATTATGGTTCTTATCAAAATCGATGATCAGAAGTCTGCCGCCCGGATTCAAAGTTTTATACAGTGCTGACAGCAGCGCCTCAACTTCCGGTACATGGATCAGGACGAGTGAGATGATGATGACATCCACTTCAATATCCGTCTGTTCCCGAGTCAGATCCAGATGGATTGCCTCCACATGTTCAAGCCCCTCATCAGTGATCTTGGTCTTCACAATCTGCACCATCTGCTCCGATGCATCAGCAAGCGTCGTCCGGTCGAACATATCTGTGAGCTGCAGGCCGACAAGCCCGGTGCCGCAGCCATAATCGAGCATCGAGTGATACTCGTGTCCTGCGAGCTCCCGCCTGAATTCATTCGCAATGACATCGGCGAGCGCCTTCCGATCTTCTGTATCATAGCGCTTTGCCATGCTGTCGAATATATTATCCGTCATTTTTGCACATCCCCTTCCGTATAGCTTCCTTTATATAGAATGTACCATAGACGCCCTACTTTATAACATTGATACAATTGATTGAACTTCAAACAAAAAGAGCCGGGCAGCTGCCCGGCTCGATCTTATGCTCAGAACATATCTATTGCACTGCCTTCAAGTTCCCATAAGGAAAGGTCGAAATGCATATGTCCTCTGATTTCAACCGCATCATCATTTTCTGCAGGAAAGTATCTGCTCGTCGCGACCGCTTCTCCGCCATTGATGAAAATTTCCACAGATGAACGATCCAGGAAAATCTGCAGCCCGGAAAGTGTATCAAGAGCGAAAGTACGCTGCTCGGAAGACGCACCGTCAAAAGTTTTCCTCTGGACAGTGAACCGTCCATCCATATAGGAGATCTTCAGGTCGTTCCTGATCTCCATTTCAAATCTGCCATCGACCGGACGGTTGAATTCCAGAAGTATTTCACTCGATGGTGCAGCGACTTCACGGAATACCACGTCTTTTTCAAGTGCCAGCTGGGAGTAGTGCTTTCTTTTTCCGCGCAGCTGCCTGAGCTCGGCAACCGGTTGCTGCACCAGTACACCATCTCTCATTTCGAGTGTGCGCGGAATGGTCAATGCATGGATCCAGTTGTTCCGGATTGTCGGCTGGTCCTGTTCCTGGTCATCCGTCATCCCCATCCAGCCGATCAGAATTCTGCGTCCGTCATCATCCGTAAATGTCTGTGGTGCGTAGAAATCGAATCCCCTGTCCAGTTCCACAAAATCACCATGCATATACGTGTTCGTCACCGAGTCGAAATCTCCCACGAAGTAGCCGGCCTGGAACAGGTTGGGATAGTCATCTCCCTCTGCTTCCAGCCCTTGCGGACAGACGATCAGAATGTCTTTGCTATCAAGCGTGAAGAGGTCCGGGCACTCCCACATATAGCCGAAGTCCGGAAGTCCATTCATCCCACTGCCTGCAATCGGCCCAATAAATTCCCAGTCCGTGAGGTCGTTTGAGCTTGCGAGGACCGCTTCCCCTTTGCCATGCATATTCTGGGCTCCGAGGATCATCAGCCAGCGGTCGCCTTCTTTCCACACTTTCGGATCCCTGAAATGGGGGGTGTAGCCATCCGGCAGATGCAGTACCGGACCTTTCTTCTCAAAGTCCACACCGTCCTCTGAGACTGCCAGACACTGATACGTGGATCTTCTATCGCCTTCATCCTTCACATTGCCGGTGTAGAAAAGATGCATCCTGCCATCGTGCATGACAGCGCTGCCGGAATAGCAGCCATTCTTGTCATACCACGCATCCGGAATGAGGGCCGCAGGCTCAAGTGTCCAATTGATCAGATCTGCCGACACATAGTGCCCCCAGGCCTTCTTTCCATGGGCTGTTTCAAAAGGATTCCACTGGAAGAAGACATGGTATACGCCCTGGTGATAAATCAGTCCATTGGGATCATTCAACAGGCCTGCAGGCGGCATCAGATGATAGTCCAGCCGATGCGGATCCGCTTCAACCAAGCGTCTGTTATCCTCAACCTTTTCATCAATATGCTTCTGGAACGCACTTTTTTGAAACATTTCAAAACTCCCTCTACTCTTCTGTGATTTTTTCCGCTTCTTTATCACTATACCCGAACATCCATGTCAGAACGAATGCGACGGCAATCGCCACCAGATTGACCAGGATGTACATGAAGATCTGTTCATTCAGATAGAGCAGCGTACCCGGGATGACGGTGATCGCCATGCCGGTGCCGGCGAGACCTGATATGGAGGCGACGAACCCACCGGCTGCACCACCGATAAGACCGGCGATGAACGGCTTGACGTAGCGCAGATTGACACCGAAGATGGCCGGTTCGGTAATGCCGAGGAATGCTGAAAATGAAGACGGCAGCGCCAGTGCTTTCAATTTCTTCGATTTCGTCTTCAGACCGACCGCAAGTGTTGCCCCACCCTGTGCCGCAACAGCGGCGGTAACGATTGCGTTGTAAGGGTTCGCCCCGAGTTCATCAAGCAGCTGTATTTCAAGCAGGTTGAAAATATGGTGTACGCCCGTGATGACGATGATCTGGTTCAGACCACCGATCAGAATGCCACTGAGGCCGAACGGCCATGCAAGTACGGATAATGTCGCTTCCAGTATGACCCCTTCCAGCGCATGGAAGATCGGGCCGATCAGGAAGAGTGCCAGCGTGATCATGACCAGCAGTGTCAGGAATGGCGTCACAATCAGGTCAAGCGCCTCCGGCGTCCGCTTCCGGATGAAGCGTTCCACTTTGGCACCGATGATACCGGCGATGAAGGCCGGCAGCACGGATGCCTGGTAGCCGACGACCGGAATGAAGCCTGCGAACATGATCGGCTCCACGCCACCTCCAGCCACATCCCATGCATTCGGCAGTGCAGGACTGACGAGCATCAGACCGAGCACCAGACCGATGATCGGTGTGCCGCCGAAGACGCGGAATGTCGACCAGGCGACCAGTGCCGGCAGGAAGATGAACGCCGTATCCGTCAGTATCTGGGTGAACAGCAGGAAATTCTCGGAAATATCTTCCGGTGCCAGGCCGAAAATTTCCAGGATCTGCTCCTGAACGACGAGTCCACGCAGACCCATGAACAGACCTGTGGCGACGAGAATCGGAATGATCGGCACGAAGACATCACCGAACGATCGGATGGCACGCTGGATGACATTGCCCTTCTTGACTCCTTCTTTTTTCGCTTCGCTTTTGGTTGATCCTTCAAAACCGAATTTGAGCATCTCTTCGTGTATCCGGTTGACCGTACCCGTTCCAAGAATGACCTGGTACTGGCCGGAATTGTAGAATGCCCCCTTCACCTTATCAATATTCTCAATACCTTCCTGATCGATCTTGCTTCTATCATCTATGATCAGACGCAACCGTGTGGCGCAATGTGCGACGGAGGAAATATTCTCTTCTCCCCCTACTGCCTCGATGATCTCCTTGGCAATCCTTTTGTTCTCCGACATTTTCAACACTCCTTTTGCTAAATAGTCTGAATTAGGGAATCGATTCCACAATTGTGCAGAAAAAAATGAAAACGAATGATTACGCTTTCATCCTCACCTTACTATAAACTATCTCTCTCAACGAGGTTAAAGTCAAGTACTTTTTTATCACAAAACTCTTTTTCATCCTGCAGCACCTGCAGCATGACAAGGGCCGATTCCCGCCCCGCCTGCGCATGCGCGTACTCGATCGTCGTCAGTGCGGGGTCTATGAAATGCGAAGTTTCAGACGCGCCGATGCCGACTACAGCAATATCACCCGGAATATCAAACCCATGACGCTTCAAGTACTTCCAGGCACCGAGCCCCATCCGGTCCGTCGCAGCAAACACTGCATCGAGTCGTTCATATGATGCAAGCATCATGCGCTCCATCGCTGCATAGCCGGAATCGATCGAGAAGTCGCCTTTTTGTATCCATGCGTCCTCCATATGAAGTCCATGCGCTGCCATCGCATCAGTGTAGCCCTGCTTCCTCAAAACCCCGACTGAACGGTCCTCTTCATCCACTCCGATGTAGCCGATATGCCTGCGCCCTTTCTCGATCATCAGCTGTGTCATATGGCGCGCGGCAGCATAATCATCGAAGATGATGGACGGCACATCATGAATCTCCTGACCGACCACGACAACCGGTACTTTGGAATCTTTGATCTCATCCACCAGTTCCTGGCTCGTATTCGTCGCAATCAGGATGATGCCGTCCACTTGCCGGTTCTGCAGCAGCCTCAAGTGCTCGATCTCCTTCTCCCTGTCGAGGTTCGTACGCGTCAGGAGAATCTGATAGCCCTGTGCCTCGAAGACTTCCGTCATGCCATCTACTGTTCGCGATGACGTATCCGTGCTAATCTTCGGCAGGATGACACCGATGATTTTCGTCTGCTTTGTCCTCAGCGACTTGGCATGCTGGCTCGGCACGAAACCAGTTTCAGCGATGGCATCCATCACCCTTTTCCTGGACTTTTCACTGATGTACCCTGAATTATTGATCACCCTGGACACAGTGGTTCTTGAAACACCTGCCAGCTTCGCTATATCGTTGATGGTTATCATCGGACCTCACCTGCACTTCTATTTACTAATATCTACGATGCTTTGACTATATCAGATTCGGAGGCATTATAGAATACGCCGGCTCTGTATTGTGCGTGATCATTCTGCTATTTTTTCGTCCTATTCCCTCCGGTCTCTTCTTCTCCTTCCATCCCGATCCCGTGCCGATACAATGGCATTGGGAATCACTGCAGCGATGCCCGTCACAGCCCCGGAGACCAGGCGATGGGATTCGTCCACCATGGAAGTGGTGTAGCCGCCGATGAAGATGAAAATGAATGTTGTGATCATAGCAATCAGTCTGTACATGATATCACTCCTTTCTATTCCATCTCATCCAGCAACTTTACGATTTGCTGTCTTGCTGCATGCCCTTCCTTGATCGGGTATAAGGGAAAAATGTGGTTCATCCATGGATACTCATAGTATACATGTTCAGCGTGTGCCTCTTTGAGCAGGGATGCAAACTTTCTTGCATCCGGCAGACAGATCTCTCGTGTGCCTGCAAACAGGCCGATCTTCGGCAGCCCTGTCAGATCTCCATACATCGGCGAAAGCCTGTAATCCAATGGATCTGCATCACCTGACCACGCTCGTCCGACATCCTTTAGACTCGACACATCAAGCATCGGATCAAGCGCATCATAAACGTTAACTTCCGGGTTATCGACTGTAATATCGAGCCAAGGAGAGATCAGGACCAGTAGTTTCGGCAATGGATGTCCATTTGATCTGAGCCACTGACTAAGGCCGAGCGCCAGACCACCACCCGCAGAATCTCCCATGAGCGCCAGACCTTCGGGATGGTCTTCAATGAGATCCAAGTACAAGTCGGACACCGCCTGATAGGCATCTTTGAATGTATATTCAGGCGTTTTCGGGTAGATCGGCACGATGAACGCCATACCGGTATCCTGGACCATGCGGTCTACGAAGAGCCAGTGAAACAGTGAGGGTTGGTTGATATATCCACCGCCATGCAAGTAAAATACACTGCGTTCCGACATCTCTTCCTCTGGACGAACCTTGAACACTTTCATCTCGTCCTTATAGAATGTTTCCACCTCAGAATTCATAAGTCCCGTTGCAACTTTATGTTCTTTTCGATTCTCTTCAATCTTACTATTTGTCCGCTTCTGATCCAATGGTTCAGCACCGGAATTGACGATTCTGATGAGATTCTCTGCCACCCTGCTGCCGATACTTCCATTATGTAGATGGATGACATGCAGGGCATAGAGCATCGCGCCGGCACCGGCTGCCGAAACGAGGACTGCTGATGCTTTTAGAATTCTGTTCATGTCACCCACTCCTTTCTTTCTCATACCTTCTTATCATAAAAATAAAACTAAATATGGATCTGGCTAGCCAGGAAGTCGAGCTGATACTTCCTGAATTTTCAATCATCATATGTGGAAGCAGCGTCCGAGCTGCCCGGTCACTTCTTTGATGATATCATCAAGTGTCACATCCTCATCCACATGCGCGCCGATGTTTGCGACGGAAAAGAAATCCCTCCAGGTCATGGACGGGAATTGCTGCCGCAGACTGATCGGTAGTGCGATCGCAACTTTTCCTTCCTTCTACCCTATGAATGATGATTTTAAATAGAGAAAACGATGGAAGCATCTCATAGGGTCATCAAAAGTGCCATAAAAATAAAAAAGACATCCAATGCCTTGAATGTCTTTCCACCTTGAAGTTGAGAACAATCGTTTACTAATCGTATTCAATCTGTTCCTCGATTGTCCCTTCATCATCATGAATGATTGCTTTGGAGCCCGCTTCCTCCGCTCTCTTCTTCGCCTCATCCACAGCTTCATTCTTATTATCCGATGTATAGACCGGATCGTCCTTACCTTCTTCTTTCACTGCCCATCTCTTATCGTCACCTGGCACCACGTGGTAGCGTGCATCACTCGTGCCTTCTCTTTTTTCGAAGTAGTTCCCACGATTATCATTATTCTGATCTGCCATTCTACCCCTCCTAAGCATTATCTTGAATACGATTATACTTTACCTCAAGGGGTGTGAAGCTAAACACTGATGGCAGACCTGCCGACAAGTATCTCAAGATCGATGGTCACCGGTCTTTCTTCTGAAATGAAATCATCCAGCTCGCCCGCTTCATGGTTCCACGCGAGCGGTGACATATGGATCAGATTCGCGAGGGCCGCGCGATCAAGCATCACCTTTTCTTTTACTTGAACACGTTCCAGCACTTCGAAGTTCTCTTCGAACAGCGAGACTGTACCCGCATTATCATATTCGGCCTTATCCGTATCCCGGTACAGTGCTTCACGCAGTTCTCCCAAGTAGCCGGACTGTGGTACAACTTTGATGACGACACCGTCCGGTTTGATCACCCGGCTGAATTCACTGTAGTTGGCAGGTGACAGGATGTTCAGGATGACATCACAGCTACTGTCTTTCAGCGGAAGGTTCGCCAGATCCCCAACAAACCAGATTGAGTCGGGATAGTTTTTAGCTGCCATCAGAATGCCTTCCTTGGCAATGTCGATACCGAAGCCGAGGTGTTTCCCCTCAACTCCTGCCAGTATCCGTTCCATATGAGATCCTTCCCCACTGCCTGCATCGAGTACGGTCATATCATCGGTGCCGAGGTGATGTATGATATCCACAACCACTCCATGCATCCTACTATAAAAGCCGCTCTCCAGAATGAAGTCCCGTCGGTTCTCAAACAGTGTCTGATCGTACTGCGTAGTCACCGGCTTATTCAGCATATTGACATAGCCCTGCTTGGAAAAGTCGAATGCATGACTATTACTGCACACGAGGCTTGCCAACGTTTCGACATGCATCTCCCCGCCACATATCGGACAGCGGATCAGTGCTGCATGCTCACTGACCTGCGCGGCACTCTTTTCTTTCTTCTTCATCATATTCCTCCAGTTGCGTCACTCACCTTTTTTTAATAATAGAGGATGTGATACCTTCCATCAATTCTTTGAAGCAGAATGTTTGAAACTTCGTCCGTGCTGCTCTACACTTCAATTAATCGTGCACGATTGAAAGTAGGTGAATGATTTGCAGACAGATCATATCAGACTGGCCAACCAGCTCTGCTTTTCGGTCTACAATACGAGTCGGCTCTTTACGAAATTCTACCAGCGCGCACTTTCGGATTTCGGATTGACCTATTCGCAATATCTGGTGCTGATGGCACTGTGGGAGGAAGATGGGCAGACGCTGCACCAGATTGGAGATGCCCTTTATTTGGAAAGCAATACGCTGACACCCCTGCTCCGCCGGATGGAGGATGCCGGCTGGCTGACGCGTGAAAAATCCGCTCATGACAGAAGGCAGCTGACGGTCCATCTGACTGCTGAAGGTCAGGAATCGCAAGGACCGATCCAGCAGGCGATTGCCGAATGCATCGGCAAGGAACACCTCGATATCGACCAGTACAACGACACACAGGAAACGATCAGCCAGCTCGAGACGGCACTCAGAACTTTATTGACGGATGAATCAAAAATGGAGGAATGACAGCAATGGCAAATTATGATTATGATGTTACATTCATCGGAAGTGGCCATGCGGCATGGCATGCAGCATTGACACTCAGACAGGCAGGAAAAAGTGTTGCAATCATCGAGAAAGATACAATCGCAGGCACATGTACGAATTACGGCTGCAACCCGAAGATTCTCCTTGAAGGACCATTTGAAGTACTTGAGGAACTGGGACACTATAAAGGCATTCTCAGTCAGGATGTCACGGTCGACTGGCCGTCACTCATGGAGTATAAGGAGCAGGTCATCAATCCGATGTCTGACAGCATGCAGCAGATGATGGAACATGCCGGCATCGACATCCATATGGGATACGGCAAGCTGCAGGATGCCCATACGATTGAAGTGGATGGCAAGACATTGACTTCAGATAATATCGTCGTCGCAACCGGCCAGCACAGTAATGTACTGGATATTACAGGCAAGGAATACGCGCATACGAGCCGTGAGTTCATGGATCTTGGAGAGATGCCTAAGCGTATTACATTCATCGGTGGCGGCATCATTACGTTCGAATTTGCTTCCATCGCCATCAAGACAGGTGCCGAGGTACACATCATCAACCACTCGGACGAATACCTGGGAGGCTTCCACACAGGACACGTCGACAAACTGATGAACAAGCTGAAAGTGGAAGGTGTCCAGTTCCATTCCAATGAAAGTACAACGGAGATTGTCAAAAATGAAACGGACTATACGCTCAAGACCGAATCCGGGTTGAATATGAGTACGGACTATATCGTCGATGCGACAGGTCGCGTGCCGAATGTGGCTGGCATTGGGCTTGAGAATGCGGGGGTTCGCTATTCCAAGAAGGGTGTCGAAGTCGACAGCTTCCTGCGCACTGCGCAAACGAATATTTATGCCAGTGGTGATGTGCTCGATAAGGACATCCCGAAACTGACACCGACAGCGACGTTCGAATCGGATTATATCGCAGCACATATCCTCGGTATGAATCCGGACCCGATCGAGTACCCTGCCATCCCGATGGTACTCTATACGCTCCCACGACTTTCTTCCATTGGTGTCACCGTAGCTGAGGCGGAAGAAGATGACAACTACACTGTGAAGACGGTGAAGTTCGGTGAACGCATGGTGTTCGAATATAAGAATGAGACAGAAGCGGAAATGGACATCGTCCTCAATCAGAACAAGCAGCTCGTTGGCGTTGAAATCTACGGCAATGATGCAGCAGACCTCGTCAATGTGTTGACATTCGCTGTCAACCAGCAGATTACAGTGCAAAATCTTTCCAGCATGATTTTTGCTTTCCCGAGCCCATCCAGCGGCGTTCTCGATCTTCTTAAGTTTGAGATGCTCTAGGAATGGTATATAATTCATATGTATCAAATACTAAATGACAAAGCGAGGCAACAGATATGCAGAAATTGACAGACACATTCACATTAACCAATGGTGTTGAAATTCCATGTGTCGGTTTTGGAACTTGGCAGACACCAGATGGAGAGACGGCAGTAAACTCGGTAAAGAAAGCCATCGAATCCGGCTATCGCCATATCGATACAGCCGCAGCATATAAAAATGAAGGCAGCGTCGGCAAAGCGATCAAGGAATCCGGCGTCGCCCGTGAGGATCTTTTCATCACAAGCAAACTGTGGAATTCAGAGCGTGGCTATGACAAGACGAAAGCCGCTTTCGAACAGACGTTGAAAGAACTCGATACAGACTATCTCGACCTCTACCTCATCCACTGGCCGGCGAACCAGAAGCAGTTCGACAACTGGGAAGAGATCAACAATGAAACGTGGAAAGCCATGACCGAGCTCTACGAAGCAGGCAAAGTCAAAGCCATCGGTGTATCCAACTTCATGACAAACCACCTGGAGCCACTTCTTGAAACTGAAGTGAAACCGATGGTCAACCAGATTGAATACCACCCAGGCCACACCCAGAACGGTGTCGTCGACCTGTGCAAACAGTATGACATCCTTGTTGAAGCATGGAGTCCGATCGGATCCGGCCGCCTGCTTGAAGATGAGTCCCTGAAAGAAATTGCTCAGAAATATGATAAATCCGTTGCACAGCTGTGCATCAGATATGTACTGCAGAACGGCGCACTGCCATTGCCGAAATCCGTCACACCGGAAAGAATCGAAGAAAATACGCACGTGTTCGACTTCGAAATCTCCGATGAAGACATGAAGCAGATGGATGCAATGGAGAATGTCGGCTTCTCCGGCATGAATCCGAACGAAGTGGATTTCTAAAGCTGTATGAAATTGAAAAAGTATCTTTGAAAAGATACTGTACCCTGGAGGTTAGAGTTGAAATTCTAACTTTCAGGGTATTTTTTAATGACAAAGTACAGTGGTGGATTCAAGCTGAAGATTGTGGGCGGGGATGGGAGATTTACGAAGAGAACATAGAGCAGACGGGTCGAAGCACACAGCAATTTCATTATACTTTCGGCAAGTATCAATTGAGTATTTTTACATCTGACGGAATGATATACTTGAATAAACAAACGTTCGACACGGAGGTGATTGTCATGCAGATCATCATTTCACATGTGAATACCGACTTCGATGCGCTTGCTTCCCTGATAGCGGCAAATAAGCTCTATCCGGAGGCGAAGGTTGTCATACCCAATGAGCAGACGGCACCCGTAAGACAATTCCTGGCGATCTACCGGGATAGTTTCGACTGGATTGAAGATACGCTTGTCGACTGGTCTGAAGTGACCGACCTCCTTCTGGTGGATGTCGCCTCTTTATCAAGACTCGGCAACTACACGGATCAGCTCGATGCAGAGCAGATGACCATCACCGTCTACGACCACCACACTCCGAGCGGAAGCAATGTGAAAAGCGACTACGAAGTCATCGAGCCGGTAGGTGCAACAGTGACACTGCTGCTGGAAGAAATCATAAAAAGAAAAATACCAATATCTCCACTTGAAGCCACACTTTTCGGTCTGGGCATCTATACAGATACAGGCGCTTTTACATTCCCGAACACCACCCACCGGGAGTTTATGGTGGCTGGATTTCTGCTGGAGCAGAATATGAATCTGGAAGTGATCCAGCGATTCTCTGATTATAAATTGAATCCTGAACAGCAGCACCTGCTGACCCGATTGTTCAGCGGGGCGAAAACATATGATAAGGATGGACTGACAGTAATCGTCAGTGCGCATCAGATTGATGGGTTTTTGATAGAACTCGCAACAATCACCGACAAACTGCTGGAGATCAGCGGTGCAGATGCTGTGATCACAGTGGTAAAGATGGAGAAGCATGTCCACATCGTCGGGCGCGGGCGTTCCAACAGGATCGATCTGCGCCCGATACTGGAGCAGTTTGACGGCGGCGGTCATCCGCGGGCAGGCTCTGCAACAGTAAGAAGAAGTGAACTGGATGATGTATTGGCAGAGGTGGACAGTCGTCTTGACCTTATTTTGAAAACGGCGGTCACTGCCCGTGACATCATGTCGAGCCCAGTGGCAACACTTGCGCCTGAAAGCAAGATCGAAGCGGCCGGCCACTTGATGGACCGCGGGGGCTACTCGGGCTGTCCTGTAGTTGAAGATGGCAGACTTATCGGGATCATTGCAAGACGGGATCTCGAGAAGGCGAATCAGCATGGTTTGGGCCATGCCCCCATCAAGGCCTTTATGAGCCACGATCCGATTACAGTCGAGCCCGGGACGACCATCGAGGAAGTGGAGGAATTGATCATCACCCATAACATCGGCCGGCTGCCTGTGATGATGGACGGACAGCTGATCGGTATTGTGACACGGACGGATATTATAAAAGTCCTGCACAGTTGAATCATACTTCATCTTTTTATATCATCGGCATATGCTGATGGTGCTGCCGACACTTCCGCGATAAAACCGGGAGGCATTCGACTGAATGATTATTCAGCCGATAAGTTATATAATGAAGCATGTATACATTTTAGGAAGAGAGGGATATTTATGCGTTTTGAAACAAAAGCCGTCCATGCCGGACGCCATGTCGATCCGGTCACAGGGGCGGTCACGACCCCGATTCACCTTTCCACTACATACGAGAGGGCCGAGGATGGCACCTATACGGACGGCTTCATGTACAGCCGCGGGGACAATCCGAACCGCCGCTCACTGGAAGCGTGCCTCACCGAATTGGAAGATGGTCATGACTGTGTGACATACGCTTCCGGAATGGCAGCGATCGCCTCGGTGATCGAAGCCCTCCCCCCTGAGAAACCCCAGCGCATCGTCATGGCGGATGATATGTATTTCGGCGTCCGTACACTGCTCGCCGAGACGGACATCGGCCGACGGTATGACATCGTCACGGTGGATATGACCGATCTTGAAGCTCTCAGGGAAATGGTCGAAAGTGCAGATACCGGCCTGATCTGGATGGAGAGCCCGTCCAATCCCCAGATCAAGATCACCGATATTGAAGCCGTCGTGGACATCGCCGCTGCAGCAGGCGCCTACACTGTCATCGACAACACGGCCGCAACACCGATGCTGCAGAACCCGCTTGCACTCGGCGTCGACTTTTCGCTGCATTCAGTGACCAAATATATCGGCGGCCACAGCGACCTGCTCCTCGGTGCCGTCGTCGCAAAGGACGATACGCAGATGCTGAACAACTTGAGGAACTGGCAGCATGCCAAAGGGGCCGTGCCGTCATCATTCGACTGCTGGCTTGCCTTAAGGGGCGTACAGAGCCTGTCCGCAAGAATGCGGGTGCACTGTGCCAACGCAAAAGCCATTGCAGAATTTCTGGCACAGCATGACAGGGTCGAAGCCGTCCATTATCCAGGACTGCCGAGCCACCCCAGCCATGACATCGCCAAAAGGCAGATGAGCGACTTCGGCGGACTGCTGTCGTTCCAGGTCAAAGGCGGAGAAAAAGAGGCATTGAAAGTCGCCAATACAGTGGAGATCCTGACACAGGCAACCAGTCTCGGGGGCACACACAGCTACATCGAACACCGTGCCTCTGTAGAAAAGGAATTGACACGGGCACCAGAGAACCTGCTCCGCCTCTCCGTCGGCATCGAAAATGTGGACGATCTGAAGGAGGACCTAGACCAGGCCCTGTCGAGGATATAACCAAAAACGATGCCGACGAAGTATCAATAAAAAATGCCGCATGGAATTCATCTTCCGTGCGGCATTTCCACTTACTGATGGGGCTCGTCCATCAAGTTGTACCCCGCAATCCCCCGTCAGCGTCACTCTTCTCTAATATTCTCATTAGTCACGAAAGAATTGTCCTTCATATCCAAAGCCATCTTATTTTCATCATAATATTTCTTGCCATCGAACATGGCTTTTGGTTCTGTCCCATATATCTCGAACCCGAATGATTCGTAGAATGCCGTGGCTCTCGTATTTTCCGTCACGACTGCAAGATTTATCATCTCTATTCCTTTCAATTCTCTTACCCTGTCCAATAAGTGGCGCACTACCTCTTTTGCGATTCCTGTTCCCCTATAGCTGCTTTTGCAGTACATCGCCACCAGCGACCCTTTATGCTTCGACTTCGGCTCTTGTGATCTGGTGAAGGAAGCAGTGCATACAAGCCGCATCTCATCAAAACCGCCTACAGTCAACTGGTTCTCTGAAGGCGCAATACGTTGTTCGAAATCCTCCAGTGAAAAGCCCACTTCTCGCTCATATGTGGAACCGAAGGCACTTGGATCCGTCTTCAGTCCTTCGAGCCTCAGCAACTGGTACTGTCCGGCGTCCTCTGTATCCAGCATTCTTATATTCATGATGATTCCCCCGCTTCTTTTCTTCGTAATGACTACGATGAATAACCATTCTTTCAAATTAGTTTCAATCATACCATATGAACATGGATAAAACTTAGGGCCGGAACATTACTGTTTCCAGAAGTATTTTTCTCAAATTCCCAAGTGATTAAAGAAGTCTCCACGGAGATTATAGTAACCTCAAAAAGTAGATTTAAGGTCCAACTTCTGGGGTCGCCCAGATTTCTCCATGGAAACATGAGATTATTATTTCATCCTTTTGAATTGCCGTTCTTCAATAAGATATATGGCATCTGCTATCCTATCGATGAAATACCTGTCGTGTGAAGTCACGATAACTGTACCTTGATACATGACTATGAACTTTTCCAATGCTTCGATTGTATTCAGATCAATAAAGTTTGTCGGTTCATCCAATATGATGACATTGGATGGTTTTACAAACATCAAAGCCAGGGAGATTCTGGTCGCTTCTCCGCCACTCAGATCATGGATGGGTTTTGTCACCTCATCCTGAGTGAATCCGAGGTTCTGAAGGATGCTTCTCACGAAAGGCTCTCTGAAATCCGTTCGCTTCATCAGATAATTTATAACAGGTTCATCTGTGAATAGTTTATAATCCATCTGCCTGTAACTTTCCATTATGACTTTCGGTGAAAATTCCATTCCATCCGCACGGCTCATTATGTCATGCAACAGGCTCGATTTGCCCGATCCGTTATTACCGGTAATGGCAATCACATGACCTAATGGAAACTGGAAACTCACCTTATCAAGCAGTACTTTATCTCCCCGCTGCACTGTAATATCCTGCGCCATGATTGGAAACTTATTATGCAGTTCCATCGTTCTGGACATTGGGAATACCAGCGGAGCTCTATCCCCCATCCGTTCTACTTCATCCAGCTGATCGATTCTTGTTTCAATGGATTTGGCAGTCTTGAATGCCTGCTTTTGAACCGTATCCTTTTGCTTGCTGGAACTTAAGCGGTCGGGCTTTATATCTTTATTTTTGCTTTTATCCCCTCGGCTCATCTTACCCGCTTTTTCCATTTGTTTCTGAACGGCATTTTCTAGACGTTTCTTCTCATTGACGTAACTTTGATACTGTCTTTCATGCTCCAGTTTCTCCTGCTCTTTCTGGGCCTCATAGTCCTCATAATTTCCAATATATTCCCTAACTGTGCCATCAGATACTTCCCAGATCTTTTCAGCGATGCTGTTAATGAAATGACGGTCATGACTGACGAATATTAAAGTACCATAGTAGTACTTCAGTTCATCGATCAGAAGATTGACACTCTCCTGATCCAGATGTGTAGTCGGTTCATCAAGCAGCAGACCAAGTTTGTATTCCGACATTGCACGTGCCAGACGGAACTTCGTTTCTTCTCCCCCACTCAAGCTTGTATTATCAGGTACGTTCAGACGGCTGAGCAGCTCGAAGTTGAACTCACCATCCACCTGATCGTCCAACTCATCAATCTGGGCGAAGTAGTTGAAATCCGTCTCTGTTTGAATACTGCCTCTGAAATCCACGAAATCTCCTGCAATGATTTTGAGCAGGGTGGACTTGCCCGTCCCGTTCGTCCCAATGATCGCAATTTTGTCATTCATATATGCTGACAGTGCTTCAATGTTCAATAGATCCTTATTGCCAAAAGTTACATCAACATTCTTTAAAAGCAATGATAATTCATTCATTATAATTTGCACTCCTTATGAGCCTGCAAACTATATTTTTAGACACAAAAAAGAGACAGCCTTATGCTATCTCCAGTGCCGGTTATAGGATCATCCTAAAAATGGACATACTTATCCCCTGAGAATATAGTTATAGCATGACTTTTGAATATTGTATTTAGTTAGCTATTCAAAAAAGTCTTCCAAATTCTAGGGATACCCATTCTCAAGACCTCCTCACGTTTATTTGTTGTAATTCTATCATATTAAAAGCAGAAGATAAAGAAGCGATCTTCTGTGAACAGACAGTGTAATTGATAATCACTTAACTTTTATTTCTTACATGACCATCTTTCCTATTCATTCAGTTATCATCATTTGCTCTTTCAGTAAGCATGATTTATATGAGGGGATATAACAAAGTCCAGTCACCTGTTAGTTTTGTTATTATGCCACACTATGATTATTTTCGATTTGGAGAGGTAGAAGGTTAATAAGCATCATAAAGGAGGATGAAAATGAAACGTATTGAAGATATTGAGATCATTCCATTGAAAATGGAAGATGACGGCAGCATACCGAATAATCCGGAACTGCCGCTTCTGCTTTATAAGAATGTGTTTGAGGAAAGCGATGATATCCCAAATATCCTGAATGCGAACGACTGGTCCGGAGATTGGCTCGGTTCCGTCCATCCTTTCCACCACTACCACAGCAACACCCATGAAGTGCTCGCAGTGAAAGCAGGCAGTGCCACGCTGCTGCTCGGTGGTGAACAGGGGGAAGCGGTCGAAGCAGAGAAAGGGGATGTCATCATCCTCCCTGCCGGCTATGGGCATAAAAGAATTGAGGCAAGCGACGATTATGCAAACTACGGCGCCTATCCGGGAGGTGTCGATTTTGATATGAACTATGGTAAAGCGGAAGAAAGACCTGAAAAGATTGAAAACATCAGACAGGTGCCCCTGCCCCAGTACGATCCGGTATTCGGTGAAAATGGACCGCTCTTCGACCATTGGAAAGGCTGATTCCATGAAAAATAACCGTACATCGATCGCGTGCGTGTTTAACTCTTTGAATATAAGAGAAGATATGGAAGAAGGTATTTAAATCAAGGAGGAGCTGTCTAAAAATGAAACATGATTTTGATCTGATTGTCGTCGGTACAGGTTCTGCTGCGACGACTGCTGCGATGAAGTGCAGGGATGCAGGATGGGAAGTGGCCATGATAGATTCACGTCCTTACGGCGGCACTTGTCCACTGAGAGGCTGCGACCCTAAAAAAGTACTTGTAGGGGCAGCAGAAATGATTGATGATGCAGAAAGAATGAACGGCAAAGGCATCACTTCCGGCACATCCATCAACTGGTCCGAGCTGATGGATTTCAAACGCACCTTTACAGAACCAGTACCTGAAGGAACAAACAAGAAGCTGCATGAGGCAGGGATCCATACGTTTCATGGACGGGCTTCCTTCGTGGATGAAGAAACGATTCAAGTTGAGGATGATCAGCTGACAGGAAAGCACATTCTGATTGCGACTGGCGCAAAGCCGGTCGAGCTGCCCATTGAAGGAACCGAGCATCTGACATATAGTGACGAATTTCTGGAACTGGATGAGCTGCCCTCAAAACTGATCTTTGTAGGGGGCGGGTATATCTCGTTCGAGTTTGCGCATATCGCAGCCCGTGCGGGTGCCGAAGTGCACATCATCCAACGCGGTGAACGGCCACTGAAAAACTTTGAACCGGAGCTGGTCGACCTGCTGGTGAAAAGTTCTGAAGAGAACGGCATTCAGGTCCACTTGAATACAGAAGTGAAATCCATCCGGAAGTCAGATGCTTCCTTTACGGTCGAAGGCGAGAAAAATGGAGAACCCTTTGAACTGGAAGGTGACTGCGTCGTCCATGGCGCAGGGCGTGTTCCTGAAATTGATGATCTGGATCTTGAAAAAGGAAACGTGGACAGCGAGAAGGATGGGGTCTCCGTGAACGAATATCTGCAAAGCGTCAGCAACCCACGTGTATATGCAGCAGGAGACGCAGCAGCAACAAAAGGGCTGCCGCTGACCCCGATTGCCTCGATGGAGTCCCAGGTCGTGGCTGCCAATCTACTGGATGGAAATAAGCAGAAACCAGACTATGAAGTGATGCCGAGTAACGTATTTACACTGCCAAAACTATCTGCTGTCGGACTTTCGGAAGAAGCGGCCAGAGAACAAGGATACACCATCAGAGTCAATAAAATCGATACTTCGGAATGGTATACGTACAAGCGGACAAATGAAAAACACGCAATGGTTAAAATCATCATTGATGAAGATACCGACCAGGTGCTCGGCGCCCACCTGCTCAGTCGAGAAGCAGATGAACTGATCAACCACTTCGCTACTGCGATCCACTTCAAATTAAAGACAGCGGATCTTAAACAGGTGACCTATGCGTACCCCACTGCCGCTTCTGATATTGGATCCATGCTCTAAAAAGAAAATTGAACCCGTCCACTATAACAAAAACGACAAACGATGAAGCTCCCCCGACCTGCTTTCTGCAGATTGGGGGAGCTTTGTCTTCCAATTCTATTTCCGCTCACTCACCAGCCGTTTCTTCTCGGCAAGCAGCTTCTCGAACTCCGTATCCAGCGCCTCTGTCGAACCGTCCGCCATATCACCGAGCACTTGTGAGATCTTATTTTCAACTACCATCAGTGCTTCGTCCGTCTCGTCTCTGGAACGCACCGTGACGTTCTCTTTCAATGTCCGGTCTTTGATGACATATTCCTTGTCCGAGACATTCTCCTTGAAGCGCCTGTCGTGGCTGATGGTGAGGACCGTGTTCGGATAGTTCACAATCATGGATTCCAGTGCTTCGACCGAGTGGATATCGAGATAGTTGGTCGGTTCGTCCAGAATCAGAATATCCGCATCCATGACCAGGATCTTCACCAGCTGGACTTTGATGCGCTCGCCCCCACTGATCAGCTTGACCGGCTTATGGACATCGTCCCGTCTGATATTGAGCCGCCCCAGCATGATCCGGACGGTCGTTTCATCGTAGATGGCCGTATCCATCACATTCTCGAGTATCGTCCGATCCGCGTCCAGCCCTTCCAGGTTCTGATGGAAGTAGCCGATGTTGAGCTGGCCATCATACTTGGCGACAATACGATTGATGAGTGTCGTCTTGCCACTGCCATTCGGACCGCTGATGGCAATCTTCTCTCCATTGCGGATATACAGACCGGGATTTTGTATGAGCAGCTTTTCACCTATAGACACATCAGCGTCGAAGCGGATGATCATCTTGTTGCCGTATTTATTCTCAGTATCACTATGGAAGATGATTTCCTTCTTCTCCACCGGCTTCTCCTTCTCTTCGAGATGATCGAGACGGGACGCCATCGCTTTTGATGTACTGTGCAGCTTCTTCTGCAGCCTGTTGAAGTACGGACTCGAGCCACTGTCCCCATGATCCACACCTTCCGCAACATTCGACCGTGCCGCCTGGTCATTCTTGCGTCTGATCTTATCTTCAATGGCTTTCTTCTCATTCACATACTGGCGGTACTCTTCCTGCTGCCGCCTGAGCTTCTCCTCCTGGATCTGCTTGAACTTCGTATAGTTGCCGGGATACTTGAACAGCACCTTCTGCTCGATCGACCAGATTTCACGCGCCATCTGATCGAGGAAATGCCGGTCATGCGAAATGACCACAACGATGCCGTCATACCGCTTCAGCTTACCTGTCAGCCATCTGATGTTGTTCTCATCCAGATGCGTCGTCGGTTCGTCGAGCAGCAGGATCTGGCTGTACTCTTTCAACCCATCCAGCAAATACTGCTTCGTCGTTTCTCCCCCACTCTTCGTCCCTTCTGCCTCCTTGATCTGTGGGATGTATGTGACGTTATCGTGTGTCTCTACAATGTGCCGGCACAGCGTCGTCTTCCCTGTGCCGTTATCTCCAATCAATCCGATGATCGTCGGCTTCACGACCCGCACCTGATCGACATGCAGCAGCTGCTCCCCTTCCACTTCCAATGTCAGGTCATTGATTTCCAACATAAAAAAGCACCTCTTTTCCTGTCGGAATAAGGCGCATATATCCAAAAATAGGTACGGCAAATACACATACTTGCCCACTTTATCCGATATAACCCTTATTCCAACATAAATTAGCATCACGAAATAAACCATGACGTATTATGTTGTCGTTTAAAATAAGGATTATATTCTCATCGGCCTAAAGTTCACCCCTTTTACTTGTTGGTGCAATTTTATCATTCTATTCAGTTTTCGGCAATGACTGTTAAACTTTCAGCCCTTTTCCAAACTTCTTTAAGACGACGTTAAAATACTTGGTGACTGTAAACACAGTAATCCATCCTAACCCTTTATACCTGTAGGGGTATTTGACTTATTGTGCCAGCAGATTTATAATGAAGACAATAAACCATACAGGAAGGTGAGTTTGATGACCGAACTTGAAATGCAGGCTACTTACGACAAAGCCATTGTCAACAGGATCAACCGGTTGCAAGGACAGATCAATGGTGCGCTGAAAATGATTGAAGAAGGTAAAAGCTGCAAAGATGTCGTCACTCAGTTAAGCGCAGCCAAAAGTGCACTCAATCGGACGATGAATGTTATTGTTAGCGAAAATCTTGTACAATGTGTCAAAGAGACCATGAACAATCCGGACGAAGATACGGATGAATTGGTGAAAGAAGCAGTTGAACTACTCAATAAGAGCAGATGATGAGATCATCTGTTTTTATTTAAATCAAAATATACCCCATTGGGTATTTGACAAAGGATGAAGATGATGCTAATATACCCCTATAGGTATTTAAAAATAGGAGGATGATTCACTACTATGAGTAGGACACAAACAAATTATCACATCAGCGAGGCCGACCAACTGGTCGAAGAAAACGAATATCTGCTGGATGTCAGAGAACCTTTTGAATACGAGATGGGGCACATTGCTGGGGCAGACAATGTATCCGTAAATGAAATTGAAGAACGCCTCGAAGAACTTCCAAAAGACAGGAAAATCCATGTATACTGCCAGCGCGGAAAACGCGGTGCAAATGCAGTGGAGATACTGAAACGCAATGGTTTCGACGCAGTGAACCTTGAAGAAGGCTACTCTGCATACACTGGTAAATACAACAGTGCAGACGAAGCAGCAGACGAAACTGCAGAGGCATCAACTGAGAATGTTGAAATTGATCCAAACCGGGTAAAAGTCGAAGCAAGCGGGCTCCAATGTCCAGGCCCTCTCCTTAAGGTCAATGAAGTGATGGGAGAACTGGAGCCGGGACAGCAGATGGAAATCACGGTCACAGACTTTGGATTCTGCACGGATGTCGAAGCATGGGCACGCAAGACTGGAAATTCCATTCTTAAAAATGAAAAATCAGAAGATAATGTTGTAGTAGTGATGCAGAAGAATGCACCACAGGCTAAAGCTGATGGCGAAGGCCACCAGATGGTCGAAACGAAAGATGGCGCAACGATGGTCGTATTCAGTGGAGATATGGATAAGGCACTGGCTTCATTCATCATTGCGACCGGCGCGAAAAGCATGGGCAAAGAGGTCACCATGTTCTTCACGTTCTGGGGACTGAATGTCATCAAGGATCCAAATGCACCAAAAAAGAATAAATCCGGTCTGGATAAGGCATTCAGCATGATGATGCCGAAATCCGCTGCCAAACTCCCAATCTCCAACATGAACATGTTCGGTCTGGGATCCAAAATGATCCAATATGTAATGAAAAAGAAAAAAGTCGACGCGCTTACTGAAATGATTGACAAGGCGGATAAGCTCGGCGTCAAAATGGTCGCCTGCACGATGAGTATGGATATCATGGCCATTGACAAAGATGAACTGCTGCCAAACGTCAATTTCGGCGGCGTAGGCACCTACCTCGGCGATGCGGAAAACGGCAACCTGAACCTGTTCATATAATTGAACAGACTGCCCTGCGCGTCCCCGCCAATCAATTAAAATACCAAGGAGTGTAGATCAATGTTCTTTAAACAATTCTTCGATAAAAAACTGGCACAGACATCCTATATGGTCGCTTGCCAGAAGACAAAGGAAGCAATCATCATCGATCCAAAGCGTGTGATTGATGAATATGAGGCAGTTGCAAAAGATGAAGGCTTCATCATCACCCAGGTGACGGAAACGCACATCCACGCAGACTTCGCTTCCGGACTGCGCGACGCTGCAAAACGCTTCAATGCGACAGCATATGTATCTGATGAAGGCGACGAAAACTGGAAATACAAAAATATGCCGGAAGCTACCGTATATCTCAAAGATGGCGACACCATCCATGTCGGCAATGTCGAATTGAAAGTGATCCACACCCCAGGCCATACACCTGAAAGCATCTCTTTCGTGCTGATCGACCGTGGTGGCGGCAGTGATGAACCGATGGGCATCTTCACAGGTGACTTCATCTTCGTTGGCGACATTGGCCGTCCCGACCTGCTCGAAGAAGCAGCCAAAATGGAAGGCACAACCGAAGAGGGCGCGAATGCGATGTTCGCTTCCCTTAAGAAGATGAATGACTATCCGGACTTCATGCAAGTATGGCCAGGCCATGGAGCCGGCAGTGCATGTGGTAAATCCCTCGGTGCTGTGCCATTGTCCACTCTTGGATATGAGCGCAAAAATAACTGGGTGTTCGAATACGAAGATAAAGATGCCTTCATCAAAGAATTGACAAGTGACCAGCCGGAGCCGCCAAGCTACTTTGCACAGATGAAGAAAGTCAATAAGGAAGGCCTGCCTGAATTCAAGGTGAAGAAAGTCGAAATCGGTACACCTGATATGCTTCCAGGACAGCTGTTGGACCTCAGAAGCAAAGAAGCATTCAAAAAAGGGTTCAAAAAAGGCGCCATCAATATTCCATACAATGATAAATTCCTTCAGTTTGCTGGATGGTATGTGGATTATGATCAACCGATGACAGTCATTGCAGACCCTGAAGATAGCAGAACACTCCAGGAAGACCTTGCGTCCATCGGTTTCGACAACCTTGAATTGATCGTTCCTGAAGACAAAGCAGACAAGTACTTCGATGATTCCTATGAAAATGTCATTCCTGAAGACTTCGTCAAGAACTACGAAGACAAGCATGTTCTGGACGTCCGCTCCACTGCCGAGTACAAGGAAGGCAACCTTGATAATGCGCATCATGTCCACTTTGGACATGTCGATGAAAAAGAAGTGCCATTCAGCACAGACGATACAATCTATGTCCACTGCCAGTCCGGTGTGCGCTCAGCCATCGCAATGAGTGCACTTAAAGCACGCGGCTTCGATAATGTCGTCAATATAGAAAAAGGCTATGGCGGCATTAAAGAAGCGATGAAGTAATGGACACTTCATTTATAATCGTCATATTTCTGATCGGATTCATCGGTTCCTTCATCTCGGGGATGGTAGGTATCGGTGGTTCCATCATCAAGTATCCGATGCTGCTCTATATTCCTTCCATGCTCGGTATTGCCGCATTCACCTCTCATGAAGTCGCCGGTATCAGCGCCGTCCAGGTCGTTTTTGCCACCATCGCTGGCGTATGGGCATATAAAAGCAGCGGCTACTTGAATATGAGGTTGATCCTGTATATGGGGAGCGCCATCCTGATCGGCAGTCTTCTCGGGGGATATGGTTCAGAATTCCTTACAGAGACCCAGATAGACATCATCTATGCGGTACTTGCCACCATTGCTGTCGTCATGATGTTTCTGCCAAAAAAGGAAGTGCCATTCAATCCCGATGATACCCTTGATTTCAATGGACTTCTGGCAGCAGCACTTGCTTTCATTACTGGTGCTGCGGCAGGTATCGTCGGTGCTGCGGGTGCATTCATCCTCGTACCGATCATGCTTGTCGTGCTTAAAATACCGACCCGGGTAACCATCGCCACAAGTCTCGCCGTCACTTTCATTTCCTCCATTGGTACTACGATTGGTAAAGTTGTTACCGACCAGGTGCTCTATGGGCCTGCAGCCATCATGATAGTTGCGAGTCTCATCGCAGCACCGATCGGTGCAAAAGTGGGGCAGAAGATGAATGTTAAAATACTTCAATGGATTTTGGCCCTGCTCATTCTCGGAACTTCCTTGAAGATATGGGTGGAAATCTTTTTCTAAATTTAATTTTCATCAATTAAAAAGTGCCTGTCGATCATCGTATTGAATCATTCACAGATCTTCGATTGAAGTTTGTTACAGCGATCAGGGCAAAGATACGCAAAGTCTTAAGAATCGTCACACAAGTGGCGGTTCTATCTTTTTATATGCAGAAAGAGTGTAATACGTCGCCCACTCGGGAACAATGCAACGAGAGCGTCAAAGGCAAGTGTGTCAGAGGATATTTCCAGACAAGCTAAAGTTGTTGATCAGATCATCCACCATCCTGCCCTATATTGATCTAGGAGGAAGTAACCATGAAATACACCGGCATCTTGCTTGTCATACTCGCTGCCATTTTCTGGGGGATCAGCGGTGGCATTGCAGATATATTGATGGACAAAGGATGGGATCCGCTTATCATTTCATTCTATCGCGGCGCAGTCGGATTCGTATTCTTCTTCGTATGGTTCATCACCCACTTCAAACAGAACTGGAGCACTTCACCACGCTTTTATCTCTGGTCGCTGCTTGGCGGCATTGGGGTGGCGGGAAACTTCACCTTCTATTTTCTGAGCATACAGGAATCGAGCGTTGCTGTTGCAGCGACTCTGATGTATACGGCGCCGATATTCGTTCTCCTGATTTCGTTTCTATTCAGAATAGAACAATCAACATGGTTTAAATGGTTATGCGTATGCTCTGTAATTATCGGTATCGTCCTACTTACAGGTGCCTATGACCCGGAAGCCCTATCGACCGGCATATTCGGTGTGATTGCAGGTCTCGCTGCAGGCCTGTCATATGCACTGTTCATTTTCGGTTTCAAGAATGCTTCCGACATCGGTAGACCACAGATGATACTGACTGTAGCTTTCCTGGTATTATGTCTCATTCTTATATGGTTCATCGATATGGATGAAGCATTCATTGTGCTGACATCTGAAGACATATGGTGGTTCCTGCTGCTCGGAGCAGTAGGTGCAGGTGTATCATTCATCATCTATGTCATTGGTGTCCGCCGGACCCGCCCAACGACCGCTTCCATGGTCGCAATGGTGGAACCGGTGACCGCATCCCTTTTTGGGGTGGTTATTCTTGGTGATGGCCTCGGTTTCGTTCAGATTCTCGGCATGGGAATCATACTTGTGACCATCACGGTGCTGAGTGCTAAATAGGCTTGATGGCTGTTGGATAATGGCATAAGGAAATCCTATCTATTCGTAGCGAATTCGAAAAGGACCATTCAATCAGACAGATTTCTAAAAAGCATGTTTCCTGTCATTCTACAGAAAACATGCTTTTAAATTTGTCTTATAAGTTAACCAGAAGCCTTCAGATCCAATGTCATCAGATGCTCATCGTAATACCTGTCACCATCGAACATCGCTTTCGGCTCTGTGCCATACACTTTAAAGTCGAATGACTCGAAGAATGCAGCAGCTCTGATGTTTTCAGTGACTACTGAGAGATTGATAACCTTTACCCCATCCATTCCTTTCACCCGATCGATCAGATGGCGCACCACCTCTTTGGCAATACCCGTGCCTCTGTAATCACTTTTACAGTACATCGCGACCAGACTGCCTTTATGCTTCGACTTTGCCCCTTGTGATTGGATGAAAGCAGCAGTGCATACAAGCGCAGCCTCATCAAAGCGGCCTACAGTGAACTGAGTGTCGGAAGCATCAATAGGCTGTTCAAAGTCCGCCAATGTAGCAATCAAAATCTTAGAATTAAAAGCCAAGGAGATGTAGCGATTCTGCCATCCTCCCGGACTTTATTTTCTTCCTGCACCGAAGGTGATAGACCAGCAAATCTCTATAACTCCATTGAATGTCATCCTGCAGTAACTTTCCTAACCCTACTTTCACATTTTGCTTGCATAGTTATTTGAATTTTTAGTATGCTACTCATTATATACATTTATCGAATAGTCCATATGAATGGATGAGATAACCGCAATTTATGAATCAAAAGAAATGAAACTAGCTGCAAGTATACATAGACAAGGAGATAGGCATATGAAAGATAAGTATATTCTATTGGCAAGCTGCAAGGACCAGGTGGGCATCACCAACCTGATTACCGGAATCATCTCAAAACACGGTTCCAATATACTGCACCTCGATCATTTCACGGAGTATGATTACGACAACTCTGATGAAGGTCAATTGTATTTGAGGTTCGAGTTTGAGAAAGTGAATGGGCTGAAAGCTGCTCTGGAGAGTGAACTGGAACAGAAGAATATCGATTTCGAGCTGTTTGATAGTGCTTTAAATACAAAGATAGCCCTGTTTGTTTCAAAAGAGGACCATGCGTTCAATGAAATACTGCTCAGAGTCGAACGTGGCGAGATCCCAGCAGAAATCGTCTGTGCAGTAGGGAATCATGAAGACAATCGGCACTTCGCTGAAAGTCTCGGTGTGCCGTTCTACTATGTGCCAAGCAATGAACCTAAGGAAAAAGTCGAAGAGAAAATGCTCGCAATCTGTGACGACCATGAAGTCGACCTGATTGTTCTGGCCAAGTATATGCAGATTCTATCCGATGACTTTGTCAATCACTACAAAGATAGAATCATCAATATACACCATTCGTTCCTGCCCTCATTCATCGGTGCGAATCCATACAAGCAGGCATGGAAACGCGGCGTCAAGTTCGTCGGTGCAACAAGCCACTATGTCACTGCAGACCTTGATGAAGGACCAATCATTGAACAGAATGTCATCCGCGTCAATCACAGGTATGACGTAAAGAGCCTGAAGAAGATCGGTCGTCATGTAGAAGCCACTGTATTGGCTCAGGCAGTCGAATATCACGTGCTGCATAAAGTGATTGTAAACCATGGCAATAAGACAATTGTTTTTGATTAATGAAAAATAACCCGAATGATGGGCAACGTACAGAAAAGTGTCCATCGTTCGGGTAAATATATTAATTATTAATCTCATCTAAAGTGCCTTTTAAATCTATTATTATTAATTTTTCATCATAAATGAATATGTCTCTCGGTTCTGTGCTATATCTTTTGAACTAAAATGATTCGCAGTACTTCAAACCTTTTATGTTTCAGTTATCATTAAAAGATTTATAATTTCTTTTTTATTAAACCCCACTGTGTTTTCTTAAATCTATCTAGACTTAATTCCTATATTAATTAGAAACTTTGATAATCGTTATTAATATCTAAATTTTAAGTTTTCAAGCTTAATTTATATCTTAAATTACCAGAGATATAATTGTATTAAATTGAATATATAGATAATTATAGATGGTAAAAAAGTTAATATATATTATAAATTTAACTATTTTGTTGTTGTAATTCTTCAAAAATGCAAAAATCGTCATTAATTTTAATGACAATCAATATAAATATCTTTAAGAAAATAGTGTAATTTTGATGATGAATCTTCTCACTTTGCATACTATAAGGTTGTGTATGAATATACTTATTTCTTAAATCGAAACCATTATTAAATTGAGACTTGTTTAAGAAGTAATTAATATAGTCTTGTTCAGGTTTCGTTAAAAGTGAACTTTCAAATTTTACAATATCACGTTTACATAATTCATCTATTATCTTTCTATTTTCCAAATTATATTTCCAATAACTAATTACTTTCTTATAATATAAGTTTTTTAAAATATTGATCAATAAAGAGTTTTTCATATTAATGTATTCTTCTTGATCAACTTCTAAGTAACCATGTTCGATAAGCCAGTCTATGGCAGTTAACTCGTAATCAGAATAATCATCTCTTTTAAAATTTTCATAGCTCATTAAATCACTATAACTATCATATTCTCTCTTTTGCTTTTTATGATAACTCAAAAGACTCTGATCTGAGAAAAGTAAGAATGTAACTTGTTCAAATTCTTCACCAATGCCATAAACATACTTATTTTCAACCAATGAAGGTATATTCTTATACATTAACTGCTCAGATTGAATATCAAGTAATTCAAAATCAATTTCACCGTCTTTAACCAACAAGGTAAACTGCTTTAAGACTGATTCCAATGTGGGCATTATATTTGTACATTTTTCAAGTATAGTGGAGTTTTCAGAAGGCATGGTAATTTGAAAATTTTTTATATTAAACTCGGAAGACAAATAATCTTTAAAGAACCATTCGACTACATCTTCTAAGCGTATATTCTCACTAAGTAATAAATTATAATATCCTGAAAGCTGCATTGAAGAAATAGCATTTATTTGTTCGAACCCTAAACCTTTTTTATAGGCTTTTTTGGAGTTTGAATGGACAAGTCTTTCAAAAACGCTCATTGTTTCCTCTGAGTTAACAAGCATGATTCTCATTTGCGTATCTACATACTCAAATAAATAAATAAAGTTATTTAAAATGGTCGCATAGTCATCATTTTCTAATATCCATTTCCTATTATATGCTATAGACATAGAACCATCTTCAACTACGCTATTAAAAATTTCTTTATCTGAAAAGTTTAAAAAAGAAACAGACATTTTAATAGCCATACTAGGTTTTTCTTGGAAAAAGTTTTCTTCTATAATCTGAACTTTTCTCTTTGCTTTTAATCGTGTTTTCGGATTTATTTCTATTTCATTTTTATTACTTTGTATATTGGCAATCAGTTTTAAATAATTAAGGTTTGCATTTTCATTATCAATATATTTCACTAATATTTCTTCTTTATCCTCATTACTTAATTGATCTGGTAAATGTAATTGTTTATTTTGTCCTTCATCCTCGAGTTCATAGTGCTTTAGCAAAAGAACAGCTGTAGAATCCTTTTTCACCATAAATTCTTTAATAATATTTCCATAGTACCTAGTAATATCTCTATTTCTAAGTAAGTGAAGTAGTTTTATACCACTATGATTCAAAAAACTTCTAAAATATTCGTCATTAATATTCTTATATACTTTAAATTTGTTTATAAGATACCAAAAGTCATCTTCATACTGTTTTTCAAGGCTTTCATAAAGAAAGGCGAGATTATCTTGTGTAATTAACTTTATAAATTTAGCGACTTGTCCAAAAGCTTCTTGCACTTGAGCTTTTAAGCATTCAACTTTTTCGCTACTCCATTTACTAAGAAAAATTTCTGCATCAAAATATTTTTTAATGTTAAATATTTCAATAGCTACGTTAATATCACTGATTTCTTCTCCATTTGCGTATGGCTTTAACACCTGCTCACTATTATTCAAGTTATAACCACACAATAAATCATTTACTGGGTAAAATTTAATCCTTTTCATATTAACTCCTTTACATATTTAACTCTTTGAGGCTATTCCATGACATCTTGCTCAAAAGCTACTTCGCTTTGGTATTTTATATGTCATTCACCCATTTTTACCTGTTAAAAGTTGCTTCCATTATACTATAGACACTCCTTTGAACAGAACATTCTATGAAATTTTAATGCGGAATATTTGGATAACTAAAGTTTGCTGTTAGTTTTTAATAAAATATTTAGGATATGCTATTATGAATTAAATGATAATTTGGCAAAGGGGCTTTGGATTCCGATGAGCAACTATAAAGATAGAAAGTTTTTCTTCGTAGGAACAACAATTGAAGGAACGGATTATACCAATGATTTTATGGATAGCAATGAGTGGCGTCTTGGATGGGAAGGCAAGGAAGATGATGAACAGTATCAGTTGATGCGCTTGTACTATGACCAAATGAGTGAGGGAGACTATATTGTTCTCAAGTCCACTTACACTCGTAAAAATAACCTGCCGTTTTCAAACCCTAACAATAAATCTGCATCTGTCATGAGGATAAAAGCAGTTGGAGTGATTACACAGAACCCTGGAGACGGACATACCATCAAGGTTGCCTGGATCAATGACTACCGGACAAGAATGAAGGAATGGTATTTCTATACTTCAAGAGTTGCTATGTGGATGCTGGATTACGAAGGTGACTTCAGCAGTCGCCTGGTTGAGTTTGCTCTAAATGATAATGAACAGGACTACAGCTTTTTCTTAAGTGATGACTATTGGAAGAAGCAATTCTATAATGAAAAACAATTTCAGGAATATGAACTGTCGCAACAAGAAAAGAAGAACGAGGTACAGTTTGACTGGGTCGATTTTTATAAAGAGTTTGCTGATAAATTGCGCCCCTACTCTAATGACAGAAGTGCACTGATTGAAAAGGTGAAGAATACATATAACGCTATTGGGATGGAACTTCCAAAACTTGAAAGCGACCGTAATGTGATCGATATCGACCCTTTCACCATCTTTGCCCTGTTCAATAAAGGCATCACAGATGAGAACCGGATCAAAATCATCAAGGGGTTGAAAGAGGAGTTTTCCGTGAATGCAGCCGTCCCTGAAACCTTTGACGGGATTCCTGTCGTCAATAACATGGCAGCGACATTCTACTACTTCATAGGTGACAGAGAAGAACATGACATCGACAACTTGTGGGCCATTTTCAACGCTGCACTGGACTATGAACAGTTGTATTCTGAGGAGAGCAGAAAAGATTTCATCGAAAACTTTAATACTGTCATTCTGCAAAGAGGTATCAAGTGGAATCTGACCATGGGACTCTACTGGATCCGCCCTGAGGCGTTCATTAACCTGGATGCGAAAAACAGAGCATTTATTTCAACCGACAAGAATATGACTTCAGAATTTGTTGATCAGTTTGGTGTGATCAATAAAATGCCTGGAGGCGAGGCGTACCTGGACATTATAGAAGCTGCACATGCATCATTGGAAAGTAGAGACTTTAAGTACAGTACCTTCCCTGAATTATCTTTCCACGCTTGGCATTCAACCAATAGGATGGATGAAACGAATAGTAGTTTGGAAGAGATGATTGAAGTTAGGCTGGAAGATGCTGAGCTGTCTGAGTATGCGAGCAAACTTGTCTCTTCAAAAAATGTCATTCTCAGAGGTGCTCCGGGTACAGGGAAAACTTATCTGGCAAGAAATATTGCTGCTGAAGTTGCCAGTGGCGGAAGAATTAGATCTTTTGACGATCTGGATGAGCAGTATCAGGATAATACCCAATTCATCCAGTTCCATCCGAGCTATGACTATACGGATTTTGTGGAAGGGTTCAGACCAACAATAGATGATGAAACCAATGAGATGCGTTATGAAATTGTGCCGGGTATCTTTAAGAAATTCGTATCCAGAGCGATAGCCGCTCAAAGCGAAGGAGGCGCTTTTGTCTTTATTATCGATGAAATCAACCGCGGGGAGATCTCCAAAATTTTCGGGGAATTGTTCTTTGCCATTGATCCCGGCTATCGAGGTCATCTCGGTGCCGTCAAGACACAGTACGCTTCCATAGATGATGAAAGCGACGTCTTTTATGTACCAGAGAATGTATATATTGTTGGAACCATGAATGATATCGACCGCAGCGTTGAGAGTTTCGACTTTGCGATGCGTCGTCGATTCAGATTCATAGAAGTGACTGCCGAGAGTCAAATCGGTATGCTCAAATCGTCTGTTGATGATTATGAGGATGCTGTCAATCACATGCTGAGATTGAACAATGCGATATCGGAAGTGGAAGGTTTGAATAGTCATTACCATATCGGTCCGAGCTATTTCCTGAAACTGAGCGACATCGATAATAATTATGAACTGCTATGGCAAGATTACCTGGAACCACTACTCGAGGAATATGTCCGCGGGTTCTTCGATGAGGTGACGATACTTTCAGACCTTAAAGCTGCTTATGACGGTAAGCATCGGGAGTATGAGGATGAAAACTAGAGATAATACTCTGACCGGCGCTCCTGAAGTAACCATCAGCCAGGATTTCATAGATAGAATAGCAAATAAAAATCTTGAAGATCTGGAGGCCACCAACCTGTTCTTGTTTCCACCTAGAGTAAGCGATGTGGACGCTTTAGATGCTTCACATTTTGTAATGATGGCAAACAGTGATGGAATCAGAACCACCAATGTGATGGGTGTGATTGGTTATAAAGACGAACGGCTCTTCATAGGCTCAAGATTTGATGCAGGTAATGACTATTTCTTCTATTATATGCTGAAGAAAGTATTGAATATCAACGTAATTAATACTGAAGTGAACATGGAACATCAGACCAGCTTCCTGGAGCTATTGATTCCGTTGTTCCCAAAATTCTTGAACAATGCAATGAAGAAAGGTCTGTATAAAGAATATAGAGTAAAGAAATATAATGATACCAATATCAAAGGTGCCATCGACTTCAAGAGACATATTAAAAAGAATGTACCCTTTCTTGGCAAGGTCGCATATAACACACGGGAGTTCAGCTATGAGAACCACGTGATCCATCTGATCAGATACACTATAGAGTTTATAAAGAGAAGAAAGAATTTGAGAAGAATCCTTTATATGAATGATGTTACAAAGGAAAACATCCATGTCATAGAAGAAAACTCGTTGGACTTTGGTTCCATTAATGTAGCAAAGACAATCCACCGGAACATCCGAAAACCAGTCAGACATGGATACTACTTTGAATACCAGGCATTACAAAGACTGTGCATCGCAATATTAAGAGCAGAATCGAACTATTTCAATAAAGACTCGAACACGGAAGTTTATGGCATCCTATTTGATGGCGCCTGGTTGTTTGCGGAATATATCAATACTCTCATTGGAGATCAGTTCCTACACCCACAAAATACAAAAGGGATTGGCCGGCACTATTTATTTAATAATACCAATGGATTGATCTACCCGGACTTTATCAGCAGATCTGGGTTGAATCGAAAAATTGCAGATGCCAAGTATAAACCCATTAATAATATACGAGGTCGTGATTATCTGCAGCTTGTCGCCTATATATACCGTTTTGAAGCTGCTGAAGGATATTTCATATACCCTTTCCAAAAGAGCATGGATAAAGAAGGAAACAAAACATTATCATTATTAAGTGGTGTAGATAAGACAAGTGTAAGAGACCCGAACGTTGATGTAATTAAGCTCAGTATCGGCATTCCCAGCCAGGAGAGTGATTTTAGTGCATTCGAAAAGGTTATGCTTGAGGAAGAGGCAGAACTAAAGAGGAGAATGATATGACTTTCCCGAAAGTAATAGTATTATACGGTTGATGCATTAAAACAATGACGGTTCATCTATTATTAAATGACCGTCATTTTATTCGTTTATAAACTTATATTATAGTTTTTACTACACCTTAAAGTTAAAGAGATAGTACTCCTCTCTTACTTATCTATCACCTCAAGTGCTTTTTTAAGGTCGATATCTTCTTCTGTATGTTCTGGTGTCCAAGGTATATAAATATCCGGTTTAGCTCGTCCTGTAATAACATTATCGTTTCTATCTGAATAGCGAGATGTTGGGTAGTAAAACTCAAAACTGTTTTCATATTTGCGAATATTTAAATTGGCATAATCCAGTACACCCAAGGTATCGCGACCTACTATTGTTACTTTTGGTGATAATTGTGCAGTCAATGCAAACGCGTCCCCAGCGCTTGCACAGAATGTATCTGTAAGTACAATTATATTAGAAGGACTCCCCTTCCCTATTATTAAGAAGTCCGGGTCATCCGATAACGAAGCAAATCCGTTGCCCTTATTGGCTTTTATAAATGCCATCATCCCATCCAAGTGTGTAGATCCGTCTTTCGTCATTCCTTCATAAAGTTCAAGAAGCCAATCCGAATTCTTTTCAGTTAGATTAAATTCCATTTTATAGTTGTCATCCTGCAAGTTAACCTCCCCTTTAGGGAACAAATATTTAAAGAAATTTTGATAAGCAAAACTACTACCGCCCAAATTGGTTCGTACATCGATAATTAAATTATCGACTTTTTCAAGTTCTTCTTTAAATTTATCTATTACTTTATCTACAGGCCTATTATCTATAAAATCAGTGAACGTGAACATTAAAGTATCATCATTCAATAATTCCCCTTTATGAACAGATTCATACTTTTTCTTGTCAAAGCGCCTGAACGCATACGAGTGACCATCGCTCTCAAATGTTTCATGGTTCAAGAGCAACTCATTCCACTTCTGACGTTCATTTGTTTCAAAGTAAAGTTGCTTTTGATAACTCTCACTCAACTCTTCAATAGATCTATCATCCAAACTTTCTATTTTCTGCCCTACTTTGAGACGAGCATCATCCATCACTTCAGTCACTACCAGACTTTCTTCGTAACGTCTTACCTTAAAACCGACATCAGAATCTTTCAATTTACTTTCTTCGCTTTTTATAAAGAACACATGGCGATCCTTGAAATCTAGTAGATAACTCTGAACAATATCTATAAATGCCTGATCATTTTTGTCACACTCCTCAAGATCCTCAACCATTCTTATATATTTTTCAGGATTGTCCCATCCCTTTTTATCAATGTAACCGGCATAATGGTTTTGCATTATGCTAACCACCTCATCAAATATTTCTTTGTACATGTGCCTCCCCCCCTCTCAATTCATTGAATAAAAAGTATTCAATTTTTCTATTTTTTTCTAACTACAATCTGTTCTGATGGTTCATCAGTCTTACTTCCATTATTCCAATTAATCTTAGTCACCCATCATCATATTATAATGAGACTCATGCATAGAATTTTGGAAAATTCTCTTAAATACGTTAATATAGTTCTGTGTCCCTTCCTGGTTAGTATCAACATACAAGTCATCATTTATATGATGTGATCCATCGTTAACCCAAGATAGTAACGTTTTGCACACTAATTTTTCTTCCTCTGGGAACTTTTCAATAATTTGCTCAACATCTATATTTCCAAAGAACTTAAAATAATTTTCTAATATCCTTCTCATTATATTAGGAGTGGTTATTGAATTTGAATTCTCCTTTAGTTCTTTCCATAAAAGTTCATAGGAGTTTTTAATTGGATTCTCATCATATTCATATATGCTTGATTTATTATTGGTCTTCCTGACAATCCAAAATGTTTCGTCATTTAGTTTTTTATTATTATGACCCTTGTTAAATGAAATTTCTTTATGGAAGTAAACATTATGAGTCAGAATAATCAATTGTTTAAAATTTGAATCATTACTCCTTACCATCTTTTTTAGATTGTTTATTAAGTTACTCACCATAAATAGTATATTACTATCCAAGCTAGAAATCGGATCATCAACCACGACAACCCTTGGTGTATTTACTTTATCTTGCTCATTACTTCCATTAATAAGTTGATAGAAATACAAAAAAGTAATAAAAGTTTTCTCTCCTTCACTTAATGTTTCATTTGCATCTTCACCGCCTTCCCTTATTATCTTGTAATGCCCAGGCTCTTTAGATTCCGCCAATTCAAAATTTGTAAATCCAAAGGATTTAAGAAGTTTATTAATTTCATGTATAGAAGGTACTACACTAGTCAGTTGATTTTGTAATTCAATAATTTCTTTTTCTATTCTACCTTTATATTCCCTCTGTATTTGCCTATTCTTCTCCATACCGGTAATAGCCAAATTAATTTGATTGTAACTAGTTATGTAACTTTCATAATAACCTTTGTTTTCTTCCACAATAAATCGCCATATATGTTGTATTAACTTTTCTTTTTCTTCTTTAAGGTTGTCAATAACCTTATTTAACTCTGCTATTTGTATATTTGCTTGTTTCACTTCTGAGTTTATCTGTTCAATATAACTTGTTATTGTTCTTAACTCCACGCTCCTACTTGGTTCAAGTCTCTTCCTTTCTAGTAATTGAATATTTTCCTTATATGTTGAATTTATTAATTCAAATAGAGATTTCATCCTCTCTTTATCGATATAAGGCATGTCTTCACTTTTAAGAAAATTGTATTTCTCAAAAAACTCAGTTGTATTATTTTTATATTTTTCTATAGACGAGTTAAGCATTCGTATTTGTTCGGTATAGGTTTCATCAAAATACTCATCTAACTTCCCCTGAAAATCATTTGGGAGTTCTTGTTGGCAAAATGGACATATTCCATTTGTTTCTTCCATTTGTTTATGCCCTTGCTGTACCCAGTCACTTATATTTAATTTAGATATTAGACTAGCAATATCTATATCTTTTTTACCTATAATTTTTGTTTGAAATATTGATTGTTTTTCTAAAAAAGTGTTGTCTGATACCTCTGGTATTACAGAAACTTTTTCTTGAGAACTCTTAAAAACTGAACTTATTTTACTCTTTAATTCCTCATATGTGTAAAGATCTTTATTATTATGTTTTACTTCATACAAACATCTTTCCATAAACTTTTTCTTATTATTACGAAGACCAGTAAATGCTTCTTCAAAAGTTTCATCATAATTTAATTTTAAGTTCCAACATTGATTAGTAAATATTGATTGCAAATTACTTAATTCTTCTTTTTTCTTTTCTATGTTATTTCTTAATTTTCCTATTCGCTCTTGATGTTTTTCGACGTCATTCTTTTTTTCATCTATTAAGACCGTTATATCTGTAGATTCTTTCCCCAAAGTAAAAATTCCTTTTATTTCGTTACTAATATTAAAGTTTTCTTGGACAAAATTCCTATTGTAAACAAATAGATCGGATTCAGAATTACCGTTATCCCAATTAATACCACAAGAGATATGATTAGGGTGGGTTGTATTTCTTAGAAATTCTGATATTGTTGTCTTACCTGTCCCATTACTCCCATAAATGTAATTAATCCTTCTCAAATCAACTGTACTTCCTACTGAATCATAAGAAGCAACATCCTTAATATTTACATTTTTTATCATCCTTGCCCTCCTAGCTCTTCTAATCCTTTTAATTTCTATTCTACTAGAAATTTTTATAAAACATAATAATAAATCAAAATATTACAACAATTTATGAGGTACATTGCTATCTATATAGGAAATTATTACAAGAACAGCTCATATTGAAAAGAATTGAACTAAATACTCAGCAGAATGAATGCTTATGATATTTATACATCCGTGTCTTGAATTCAGTAATGGTACCTGATTAGGGGAAATACTACATACGCAGAAGACTATGCAATTTTCATTGATAGGAGGGATTAATGTGAAGGCATTAATATTTAGGGGAAACTTTTTTCTATGCGGGTTTATTGCTGTATATGTGCCTTTTATTCTTTCAAATGGGTTCATTGCCGAAAATTATACTGACAAAAGATTTGTAGCGCCGGAATTCTTCTCGGTAATTTCATTTTGGGTGATTGGAGCATTGTTAACATAGGGTATTACCACAAGCATGATTTGGATAGTATATCCTACATAAAAATCATACTGATAGATTTATTGCTTTGGATAACAGTACTGATTGGTTTATGGTTCTCATTTTCAATACTATAAGAATGGAAAACAAGTAACATAAATGTAGAAGTGTAAAGAGCCTCGTCTGAAACCTTTCTTTTTTCCAAAGAAATACTCCCTCCTAAGTTTTCACTTTTCAAGTGTCTACTTTGAAGAGAGCATATTAGAACGTATGGCTAGGAATGGCTTATGAATTTGTTAGCACTAGAAACACTATAAAGAACACTGCATAAGATCCCATTAGACCAACTGACATTTTAGCTAGTCTTGTTTTCATTGAAAAGGCTGGTATGATGCCAACTTTAAACATGTTCGCAACTAAGAGAATCATCGCTAAGAAAAAGGATAACATGGCAATTATCAACGCAATCTGTCCCAATATAAAAACCCCCACTAATGATATCAATCTCGTAATAACCAAAACATTAAACAAGCTGATTAAAACCAGTACTTGGCTCATGCGAAATCCAAGTATCTTTCTCTCACTCAGCTCGATGTGCCAAGCATCGATTATGCCCAAAAGTAGATCAAACATTATTCTTGATGACATGCCCGTTTGCTTTAATACTGTAATCAATTCAATGCCGTATCTTTCCCTCCACCTTTTTGGGTACAAGTATATATACCACTTCATATCAAACCAAGCCTCGTCATACCTAGTGAAGTAACTTTCTGCATTTCTCTAATCTGCTCAGTCAGATATACTTGTCCTGCTTCTGTCATCTTGTAAGGTTTTTTGCGGTCTTCTGTTTCAAGAACACTTATATACCCTGCTTTTTCCAAACGTGAAATTGCTCCGTATAATGTGCCTGGTCCTATTTTAAAATCATAATTTTCTTCGATATCCTCCATGATTGCATAACCATGACGATTTTTTTCGGCAAGGCTAATTAATATCAATAACGAAGGCTCGGAAAGTCTACTTTTCTTACCCATCTTTTCACTCCTTCCTTTCATTTATTACGTTTAGTGATATATCGTATAACGTAATAATAAAGTATGCTAGAAGTCATGTCAAATAAATACTAGTTATAGTACTCATCGTAAGCACATCAATGCTTGATGCATCAAGTTTTATCTTGTTATATATTCCCTGCCGTAGCTTCGTATCTATATATTAATTCTCCCGCTGAATCAAATTCTTCTGTGAATCTGAAACCCAACTTTTCATATATTTTCTGAGCAACATAGTTACCTGATGTAAAACTGAGATAAACTGTTCGTACACTGTATTTATCCATGACAATTTCCATCAGTTGTTGCATGGCCGCTGTTCCATACCCCTTCCCTTGATGGCTTGCGTCTATAATAATTCTATCTATCCATACATCTGGATTTATACCAAAAGCGCCATACATGGCAAAACCGACTATACCTTCCCCTGCATAAATTGACACTGGACACCATTCTTTATGAATTTCCGCCTCTGCCAGACACTCATCTACTGTTTCTATGAAATTCTCCTGATTCTCCTTTATTCGTATTCTTTTCACACGAGCAAGGTTATCCATGTTTATGTCTCTAATTGTTATATCATTCATTTTTATCTCCCAATTACATTTCTTAAGATCTGCATAAGAATAGGCAGGTTTTTGGTACTTGAATTTATGCTGTTGAACGAATTGACAAATCTCATGTTTTTCATATACATCTACACAATTTCACTCTTCAGGCTGTAAGATCGTTCTTTGCACAACGCTCGGACCCATGGAAACATTATGTTCCATCATAGTATAAGTCCGTCCATCGATCAGAAATTTTCCATTCCCTTTGTATTCGACCGTCCTTCCTTCTTCAGTGAGTGTATGCTGTACTGCTTCGACATACTTGGCAGGGTCTTTGTACCTGTCATCCAATTCCAATACAATCTCTTCTTTTCTACGCCCCATCAACCATCTGTAGCCAATATAGCCAAGTACAATTAGAACGAGCAATAAAATAATTTCCATACGTTTCACCCCTATCATGGTCAATTACTATTTGCCCTGCAGAAATAAGCTTGAAAACCATAGTCCAGCAGGAATCGTCATCCAGAGTAGTAAGCTGATCAGTATGATGATTACATATGAGTTGTTCTTTAAATCACTCCGATAAAAGTAAAACGATACTAAAAGTGCTCCAATCACCCAGACCGGCAGGACCAAAAAGAACTCTGGTGCTACGAACCTTTTATTCGTATAGTTTTCAGCAATGGTCCCTTCTGCAAAGAAAAATGCAATAAAGATGGCGATGATTCCACAAAGAATGATGTTTCCCCAGACGATCGTCGCTTTCAACTCGATTCCCCCTATTTCTTAATTTTACCATACAGTTTTCAGATAATTTAAGTACACCAATCAATTCCCTGCTCAATAGCAAGCGAGAATATCGTATTTGTCCAAATCCAATTACTTGGTGTCGGACGTGTTCGAAGTGCTATGCTATGAATAGTAGAAAATAAATAAAAGAGAAAGGAAGATGAGCATGAAGGTAGCAATTATTGGAGCTAATGGCAAAGTGGGAAGTCGTCTAGGACAACTGCTGGCTGAACGGGGTGATGAGCCTGTTGGCTATATCCGCAAGAAGGAACAGGCGCCTGACCTGGAAGCACTGAGAATGAAGACGAATGTCGCCGATCTGGTTGAAACTGATGTCGCGGAATATGCTTCCATGCTGGAAGGGACGGACGTGGTGGTATTTGCTGCAGGCGCTGGTGGCGCTGGTGTGGATGCGACCAAAGCTGTAGATGGTGAGGGTGTCAGTAAGATGATCGCTGCGGCTGAAAATGCGGGAGTAGAACGATTCCTGCTCGTTTCAGCATTCCCGGATGCTTGGAGGGACAAGGACATGCCGGATAGTTTCGAGTTCTACATGAAAATGAAGCGTAAGGCTGATGCGGGGTTGGCAAAGTCTTCATTGGATTGGACCATTCTACGTCCAGGTACACTGACAGATGATCCTGGTACAGGGAAAGTCAAACTTGGACCCGTCATTCCTTATGGCCAGGTCTCAAGGGATGATGTGGCCGCTGTACTTGCCGAGTTGATAAACAATGATGAAACAGCCAGGCTTGTGCTCGAATTGACTGAAGGAGAAACGCCCATCCAGGAAGCTGTAGCAGACCAGAAACGTCCATTGCAGTGATCATATACAGGACTACGATCTGCCGTCTAATGAACAACTTCATGATGCGTGCTATGCCTTCATCTGATTTATGGACTTTCGATATAGCCTCACGCTATATCGAACCATGAATTATCAGTATTATTTTACAACGGCATATCATGATAGACTTGCCTTAATCACAAAGACGAGGTTATCAAACATTTCAAACCCTCTCTTTGAATTAAAGGAGGAAGTTCATATGAAGCGCAGTTTGGAAGAAAGACTGAAGGACGGTCCGGTAATTGCAGGCGAAGGGTATCTATTCGAATTGGAACGCAGAGGGTATTTGCAGGCAGGGTCTTTTGTACCGGAAGTGGCATTGGATAATCCGGAGGCACTCAAGCAGACGTACCGCGACTATATGAATGCAGGCTCCGATGTCGTACTGGCTTTCACCTACAACGCCCACAGGGAGAAAATGAGGATCATCGGCAAGGAAGACCTTCTGGAACCTTTGAATCGAAATGCCATCCGGTTGGCTAAAGAGGTGGCAAAGGAACATCCAGTGGAAGAAGCATTGGTCGCCGGCAATATCTCCAATACGAACATATTCGATCCCGACAACCCTGAATCCAAAGACCAGGTCAGGGCGATGTTTGCAGAGATGGTCCAATGGTGCAAGGAAGAGGATGTTGATTATATCAACGGGGAAACATTCTATTACCATGAAGAAGCAGTCATTGCTCTGGAAGAGATTCAAAGGCTGGAAATTCCAGCTGTCATCACGATGGGACTCATGGGTGAGAATATATTGAGAGATGGCTTTACGGTAGAGGAATCCTGCAGGATACTCGCTGAAAAAGGCGCGCTGGTGGTCGGGATGAACTGTTTCCGCGGTCCAGACACTATGCAGCCCTATCTTGAGAAGATACGTGAAAAAGTGGATGGCTACGTCGGCGGACTGCCGATTCCCTACCGTACTACAGAAGCACATCCGACCTTTTTCAATCTGCCGGATGGTGGATGCAGTTGCCATCTGCCGCTTGAAACGACCTTCCCGACTTCGCTCGATCCGCTCTACCATAACCGCTATGAACTTGCAGAGTGGGCAAAGAAGGCGCATGCTATCGGTGTGAACTATATCGGATTGTGCTGTGGTGCCTCCCCTGCCATGCTTCGGTCTGTTGCGGAAGCTGTCGGAGTGGAAGCAGTCAATTCAAAGTATTCTCCTGACATGGAGAAACACTTCCTGTTTGGTAAAGATGAAACACTGCAGAAACATAATCTTGACTACCGTACAAAAGCTTAAGCAGAAAATAGGACATCCAGTCGTACGTATAGAATGAAAATGAAGCAATAGGCATGTTTCCTGTAGCCGCAGGAAACATGCCTTTTAATTTTGTTCTGATTATTTCATTCAAATATATCACTTCAGCTGCAGATCTGTTAAACACGTACCATCTCCGTCGAAAGTGGAGAAATCATGCTCGACATGTTTGTCTTCATAGCTGATTTCTATAGTATATTCCCGGTCTCTCGGCAACCAGAAGTCCATAAAACCGTTCTCGAGTGTCGTCAGTGTCTGATCGATATGAACCTCGCCTTGATCATCTATAATCTTTACATCCATTTCTTTATCTGCCAGTTCACCCTGGCATCCAATCAGATTATGATGTTCGCACGGATGTGTATATGTAAGATAAGGGGCGATCGATACAAAGAATTCATCTTCGGGAAGATCATGGATCTCCTCTTCTCCGCCGTCCTGAACGACAAGGGTTCGATCGTTTATCGAAGCAGATTCTACAACATTACTGGCGCTCAGCTGTGATACGAACTCTTTTATACTTGTTTCATCTGAAGCTGAATCGTTGCTGCATCCTGTCGATACAATCATTAAGATTGTTAAAACCGACATCAAATATTTTTTCATTTATATCCCTCCTCAATTCAATTATACCAAGCAGATTCAACTACGTTTCTAGGGACTGTAACAATTATATGAATTATGAGCGTAGAGACGTGTTCATAACAATAGCCAACTCATTCTCCATTTTTTTTTCGGAAGACCTTAATTCTTTAATAATATTCTCATAGTCTTCTTCATTTCGATTTTGACTTAACTTATACGCTGCCTGGACTTCATCGACTTTAACTCTGAAGCCGACGATACCTTTAACTTGCTGACGAGTAGTTTCAGATAAATTATCCCATGTTGCGCCCTTTTCGCGATGACCTTCATAACTGTTTAACAAAATTATTAAATCTTCAATCAATTCTTCTTCGCTAAGAATCTTACCAGTTCCATATAAGTGTACACTTTGATAGTTCCAGGTAGGCACATTTTCATCTTTATACCATGTTGAAGAGACATAGCCGTGTGGACCTTGAAACATGACTAGAACATTTTCTTTATCATTCATTGTTTTCCATTGCTGATTCCCTTTTGCAAAATGACCGGAAACATATAAATCCCCTTCTGTTTCCTTAATATTGACAGGTACATGTGTTGCAATGGGTCTAGTCCCGTCATATGAGACAATTGTTGCAAATGAGTTTTCTCGGATGAAGCTTTTGATCTCATTGAAATCATGTACTTGATAGTATTTTGGAATGTACATAGTAGCTCCTCTCTTCAACCCTTTAAAGATTTACTCATAATTATATCAATCTGACGATCATCACCCATATAAAAAGCGTGTTCATCTATTTGCAGAAATCCTAATTTCTCATAAAAACGAATTGCATTAGTATTCTTCTCCCAGACACCCAGCCATATTTTTTCACGGTTTAACTCTTGAGCAAGATCCAGCACTTGATTGAACAGTTGCTTTCCCAATCCTTGCTTTTGAAACTTATCTAATACATAGATACGCTCTATTTCCAGGCTATTACCTTTCATCTTCTCTGTCTGTGCGTCTTCAATATTTACTTTTAAATACCCTGCCAAACTGTTCTGATAGTAAATGAAATAGAAGTATGAATGCGGATTTTCCAATTCCTTGAGCAGTTTCCCTGATGTAAATGCCGTACTTAAATAGGCGTCGATATTTTCTTTTTCATTTTGTGGCCTGAAAGTTTCATCAAATGTGGCATAGCTTATTTCCTTTAATTCAGATAGATCTTCAATTGTACATTGTCTAATCATTATTTATCCCCCTTTTAATACTCTCTTTTATATCCTTTTTTCACACGTAGCCAGTCGTGTGAAATATTATCTTTAACTCTTTCTAATAATCCTACTAAGACATCAATTTCCTCTTCGGTTAATCCTTGTAGAGCCACAGCATTGGAATGTTCATTTTCGCGGATTATAAATGGATAGATCGCTTGCCCTTCTGCAGTAGGAAACAGTAACTTGTTTTTTTGATTATTTGGATCTGTTTTTTTGATGATTAATCCATTCTTCTCTAGATTTTTAATAGCTCGCGCAGTAGTTGTTCTATCAATTTTTAAAATCTCCGCCAATTTTTCTTGAATCATTCCAGGGTTTTCACAAATTCTTACGAGATAGACAAACTGCCCTTTTGCCAGATCAAGTTCTTTGAACTCTATGTTGCTGATTGAATCGAGTGCTCTGGATATTATGCCGATATTCCTTAGTATATCTTTCATAGCCTCTCCTTTTTGTTGCAAATGCAACATAATTTATAAGACTACTATATCATATTTTATTGCATTTACTATAAAAAATATTTCCAATTCTATCATTTCTGATGATTATAGTTGGTAAAGTTGGAAGGCGCTTCTCTGGGATCATAGACCTCCTCCTAGAAGAATTACAAACAGCTTAATATGTTGGATATCTGCGAGTCCCCTACCGAACACGTCCCTGATTTTCTGAGCTTCCTCTTCAAACATATCGATCCGCTCTTCTCTATAGTCTTGAACCTCAAATCTCATCACAACTCACTTCTTTGCTCGTTTTCTTGTATTAATATCTTTGCATTCTATCCTTTATTCATTCAAGAAGACGCTTACTTCCAAAGAGGATTAAATCCCTTGAGCCTCAAGGGCTCCAGGCTGAATTATCTTTCTATTAGGACTATGAGTAAATGAGTTGAAATTTGTTACCACTCCCTTTATTATGAATCAGCGGCATTCAAACGATTTATAAGGAGGGTTATTGAAATGATAAAAAAAGGGCTTAACAAAATCAATTTTGAAAATATAAAAATACTCATGACGCCGAGAATTACGCTTCAGACGCTGCTCAACATCGCAGCTGTCATCCTGGGGGCTTTCCTGTTCTCGATCGGAGTCAATCAATTCATGATTCCAGGAAACTTGGGGGACGGTGGTGTATCGGGACTGGCGATCATCATCCTGTATGCATTTAATATATCACCTGCCATCTCCACATTGGTACTGAACGGCATCCTGCTTATCATCGGTTTTAAATTTCTGTCCAGACGTGGCATGTACTATACGATATTTGCGGTCATCATGATGTCAGTATTCCTCGGAATCACAGATTCATTTGTCATACAGACGGATGAAATCATGCTCAATGTCATTTTCGGTGGCCTTTTCCTTGGTCTCGGTAATGGTCTTGTCATCCGCATCGGTGCAACGACGGCTGGTTCGGCCATACTGGGACGAATCGTCAACAAGTATACGGATATAAAAATTGCGAATGCCATCCTGGCATTCGACCTGATGGTCATTACAATCGGCCTGACGGTACTGACGATCGAGCAGGTGCTGCTCACTGTCGTCGCAATGTATATCAATGTAAAAGTCATGGACTTCATGATAGAAGGTATGAATCCGAAGAAAGCCATCACCATCGTTTCCCAGAAACCGGAAGTACTGGGCAAGCTGATCAACAGTGAAATCGGCCGCGGTGTAACGATGATGAATGGTAAAGGATTCTATTCCAGAGAAGAGAACGACATTCTGTATGTCGTCATCAATAAATCCAAATTGACCCGGCTGAAACGTCTGATCAAGCACTACGATGAAAATGCATTTGTCGTCGTCAACGATGTAAACAGCGTACTCGGCAATTCCATCGCATAGATATGTAAAATAAAAACAGGGTGCAGCATCTCTCAAGAGATTTTGCACCCTGTTTTTTTATATTTCGATATCCCAGTTCTCTTTCTCTTCCTGGCGCATGTTCTCGGCCGTATCTTCAGGAAATGCAGTACGGAACTTGTGGTGGTCCTTCGGAATGATTTCCACCATCTTATCAATCATCAGCTGCGGATCATTCTGCTGATCGAGCCCCTGCTCGCTTTCCTTGAGATTTTCAACGGAAGTGTAATGCTTGTCGGGATCGAACCATTCCCATTTCTCCTCCACTGCACGCTTGTTGAAGCCCGTCTCGAATGGGCCCGGGTTGATTGTGGCAACCTGTACATTGAATTCTTCAAGCTCCTGGCGCATCGACTTGGCGATGGCTTCCAGAGCATGCTTGGAAGATGCATAGAGCCCTTTGTAGGCAGCTGCCATGGAACCGGCCATGGAAGACATGAATACGATCTTGCCCTGGCGTTTCTCCACGAAGTGTTCTGCAGCAATGCGGGCCGTTTCGAGTGTACTGAACACGTTGACCTCGAACAGTTCACGCAGTGCAGACATCGGCACTTCCCAGATGGGTCCGCCCTCATTGACCGCCGCATCAGCGACAAATATATCATAGTCATAGTGCTTCATACGCTCACGGTCTTTCGTGTTCGTGATGTCCATTTTGAAGATTTCAATATCCACACCAGCCGCTTCTGCCGCTTCCATCAGTCCCGTCTTCTGCGGCAGATTTTCAACACTGGCAATGACCTTATGGCCTTCCTTAGCCAGCCCGATTGCCGTGCCCTTCCCGAGACCGGAACCGGCGCCTGTAATCATGATTGTTTTGCTCATTTTATAACTGTCCCCTTTTTCGTTAATGATACTCTACTCTTCCCATATAGAGTGGTCATAAACGTAAAGGGATGATGCAAGGCAACTTGAAATCAACCGGTAACGAGTTCTTTTTCCGTGTTCACTTCTTCAGTCGGCAAATCCACTTTTCCAGGTCGGACAACGAATGCACTGATCAGCGTTGCAATGACGAAGAGTCCCATTATGACATAGAGCAGTACGTTATAGGATTCTGTCTGAGCGAGTACGAAAGTCGCCAGCTGGTTGCCGGTCAGTCCGGCGATGGCCCAGGCAGACAGTGCTAGTCCGTGCACCGTCGAGATCGCATGCAGACCGAAACGATCGGCCAGAAGCGGCGGCAAGGATGAAAATCCACCTCCATATCCCGCATTGACGATGCACAGCAGGGCGATGATGAAGAATGTCGTAATCGTACTGCTGACGCCATTGAACACGAGCGGCAGTACAATCGCTGTAATGGATGAAATGAAGATGATCTTATAGATCGAGTTGCGGTCCCTAAGCTGGTCACCGAGTGCCGAGAACATGAGTCTGCCCCCTGCATTGAAGATTGCCGTCAATGCACTGACAAGGCCGATGGCGCCGAAACCGATGAATACCAGAATGCCCTTCTCCTGGGAAATGAGTGCGAGCCCGCAAGTGATATTCAGATAGAACATCAGCCAGATGCCGATGAATGTTTTATTTTTCAACACTTCCATGTAGCTGAAGCTTTGGCTCTGTGCGACTGCTTCCGTATAGCCCGCCGGCTTCCGGATCAAAAGGTGTCCAATCAGCATCATCACCATATATGTACCTGCCAGAATAAAGAACATCGTATAGATGTTCGCTGGATTCAAAAGCACGCCTTCACTGTTGCGTGCGCCAAGCAGCTGCTCGATCCATGGGCTCGCAATTACTTTCGCCAGACCGAATCCCAGCACCGCAAGACCCGTCGCCAAGCCCTTCTGTTCCTTGAACCAGAGCATCAATGTCTTCACCGGTGTCAAATAGCCGATCCCAAGACCGATGCCCATGACCACACCGTAGGAAAGATAGATGCCCATCAACGACTTCTGATAGATGAAGAACCCTGTGCCCGCCATGCCGGCAACAAAGAACACCGCCGCAAGCAGGGAAGATTTCCGAATATCCTTTTCAACAAACCTGCCACCAAACGCTGCGGACATGCCCAGTACGAAGATGGCGATACTGAACGCCCACTCCACATCACCCACACTGCTTCCGATATAGGCAGCAATATCCCCCTTGAATAAGGACCAGCAGTATACCGTACCGATGCTGCAGTGGATCAGGAGTGCAGGCAGCACAGCCCGTATCCATTTGTTATTCAACCTATCCATATGACAATTCCTCCAATACACATTAAAATACGAACGATAAATACAATAATAACATAAATGTACGTATATAATAGTATTATTTTAGAAAAATTATATCTTTTTAGTTTCTTCTAGCATTATAAACGAATGTTAGTATTAATTATGTCTAGTCCTTTAGTTTAACAGTTGATTGCCGCAATTAAGGGTAAAGAGAAAGTGAATTAAATTTGAGAGGATGAGTAGATGAATAAAGTTGCAGTTGTTACAGGTTCTGCCGCTGGTCTAGGTAAAGGTATCGCATTACAGCTCGCGAAAGATGGATTCAAAGTTGTCCTGCAGGATATCAACGAAGATGCGCTGAAATCGACTGAGAAAGAGTTCAAGAACGAGGGGTATGAAGTCGTATCCGTTGCTGGAGATGTATCGAAGCGAGACAAGCATACCGATTTTGTCAAAGCAGCAGTGGATAATTTCGGCCAACTGGACGTCTACGTCAACAACGCAGGCATCGATATCGTTGCCCCATTCATCGAGACCACGGAAGAGCAGATGAACAAGATCTTTGCCATCAACGTCAATGGCGTCATGTTCGGCACACAGGCAGCTGCCAGACAGTTCATGGATCAGGGCAGCAAAGGTAAAATCCTCAATGCATGCAGCATCGCAGGGCATGAGTCATATGAAATGCTCGGCGCCTACTCCGCAACGAAGCATGCCGTCAAATCTCTGACGCATTCCGCTTCAAAAGAATTCGCCAAAGAAAACATTACAGTGAACGCCTACTGCCCGGGTGTAGCGAAGACCGAGATGTGGGATCGCATCGATGCAGAAATGGTCAGATACAATGACGATATGGAACCAGGAGATGCATTCAAGGAATTCTCCGGAGCCATCTCACTGGGCCGCTATCAGGAACCCCAGGACGTCGCCAATCTCGTCAGCTTCCTCGCATCCGACAAAGCCGACTATATTACCGGTCAGGCCATCGTGACAGATGGCGGACTTGTGTATAGATAAATCGCTTTTATAGCCAATACTCCCTGGAGTCGACTTTCTGACTGCAGGGAGTATTTTATAATCTATTCAATTATATTTCTCAACACCTTACATACTTCCGTTTGAATCCGATTCTGCCCTTCTCCACCTGCTTCATGATGTTTTCCTTGGCATCAAGCTTGGCGGGTTTCCTATTCCCCCGATGCATTTCCACTATGCCTACTTTTTCCGATGTTTCCACGGCTTTTTCATGCAGTGGCTTGAATGAGGTGGCGACGGTGTAGATGAAGTTGTTCATCGACGCCTTCGTTCTATCAGGGGCACTGTGGATCTCATTTTCCACGCGTTCCAGCATGCCGGCAATCTTCTCTTCAGAGAACTCATGGTCCTTGCGGCTGCCGAGCAGCCAGCAGTAGCAGCTCCATCCGGCTGACATTCTGAGGTTCTCCCCGCTGTCGATCCACTTGTCGGCGACTTCCTGTGCAATATCTGCTTCCGCCAGTGTCACTGCGACGACGTAGTCGGACAGCATATAGAAGTATGCCTGATCCATCCAGCGATCATAATCGGCTTCCGTCATGCCATTCGGCTCTGCAATAATCCCTGCGAAGTACATGGCATCATAATTGCCCGTGTCGTACAGCTGATCCGCAAGTGTCTGGTCCGTCCTGATCTCTTTTGCCATCGGCTTCATAGCCCCCGTAGCGACACCATAAAGCGGTTCCTCTGCACCATTCGACATATACATCTTCTTCGTCCGTTCCTTGCCCAGGTGCTCAAGGTTCTCCATTACCGTTTGAAAATCCATATCCATCACCCCTCTGTTATGTTCCTTTCAATTTTATCATCTTAATGACAGAGCAACTCATTCTGCCATTGAACTTTTATATATCAATTCTCAAACGTTCGTATTTAATCGAACATATGTTCGTGTTATAATATGAATACGTTCGGGTGACACTGTAAGATAGGATGCACAGCAGGCATCCTATGACATTGGAGGTCAGATCATGTTCTATAACCTGATTTATTTTAATGAAAACCTATACGACACCTACTACGCATTCGCCAGTGCGGGCCAGGCTGTCGAGTTCAAGGAGATCGAATCCCAGACGGACAAGGGGGCGCAGCTGGGGTTCGACAGTACGCAGATTGGTCTGGGCAAGTCTTCTGTCATCAAGGGGGAAATCATCAGCAATGCGCCGTCGAAACTGATCAGTTTCGAGCGGAGCCTTGTGCATAATGACTATTTTGTCGATTTCGAAGCGGGAGATGCGTTCAGGGAGATCGAGGATCTGAGCAGAAGAATGATCTTCCGGGCGACACTGCCGCTTAAAATACACGAAGCGTTCGATATGTATGAAGTGACCCGCCTCATGAAGTCAAAACTGCTCGATGCAGGACTGATGGGATCGACTTCAGACGATGCGGATCTGTTCAATATGGTCTTCGACTTCGATAAGGTGAAGCTGCCCGTCTACAATAATGACATGGATACGCTGATCTTCAGCAAGCTCCATCGTGACTGTCTGCTGATCGAGGAAAATGAATTCGATGAGCTTGAGGAGGATAATATCGTGCTCGCCAAGGTGAAGAAGACCTATGACGGTGCGGTCACCCTGTTCGACCCGCTGAAGGATTTCATGAATCTCGACAGCAACACGCGGAAGATCATGGAAAGTGATATCGGAAGCCACAAGCAACTGCAGCCGATCTACCATGATACCAATGCGATAGAGGTCGAGATTATTGCCATCTACACATAGAAAAGCCTGGCTTACGAGCCAGGCTTCACTGTTGCATATTATATTTTATCGTACTTTCGATCTGTTTTTGGTGCCTCTTCTGCGTCCACATCTTCATGACCCAATTCTTCATCAGCAATATTGTGCTCGTGATCGGTGTGAGCATCTCCACTAGCCAGATTCGCCCTTGAACCTTCTGCCATGCCGGTCGCGTCACCGTAGGAATTGTCAATCACACCTTGATTACGGTCACGATCTGTCGCTGCATAATCATCTGTCGCACGAGTTTCGGCACCTTCCTCAACACCAGTTGCGTCACCATAGGAATTATCGATCACGCCTCGATTGCGATCACGCTCCGTGACAGCAGTGTCATCTGTTACACGTGTTTTGGCACCTTGCTCAGCGGCCGTTGTATCGTCGTAGACAGTGCCAGTTGCATCTGTATCGCGACCTGCGGCACCATCAGCATACAGAATGATTTTATTCTCATCCAGTGCCCGTCTGAACTCTTCCTCTTCCCCTTCGGTCAAAGTATTGTCGTTCACCGGCTGGTCGCGTGTGTTTTCTCCTGTGAAGAACGAAACGACTTTATCCCATGGACTGCCTTCGGAACTTCTGAGATTGACGTCTGAATAGTCTCCGAATGCACCGCCTACATCAAGATCTCTATTGGCTATGATTGTGATATCACTTTCGTCTACACCTTGTGATTTCAGCTGATCGATTCTTTCTTTGACTTCTCTTTCATCAACAAATGTTTCCATTTTTCTCATGACAAGTCCTCCAGTCAGATTTGCTGATTATTCATGATACCGAATCAGAATGTTTCAGCCTGTTTTTTGTATATTAGATTATTCCCTTGTAGCAGCTTGACAAACATATGCAGGTCTCATCCATCAGAACTCCGCAGATAGGAAAGCGAGCGAGGGCACTGCCAGCTGTATCAGAAAAGAAATCCCGGCTCGAATGAGCCGGGATTCCCGTCATATATTATATTCTGCCGTCTCTTCTCTGGTTGTCCCGAAATCCATCACTGAGAGTTTCGTCTTCATCCCTCAGTCCATCTCTGTCTTTTCCAGATGTCTCATCGATGTCCACCTCTTCGTGTCGTACTTCTTCTGAGACATGCGCCTTATCTTTGACTTTGTCTTTCTTGATGACGACCTCTTCGGAAACGACGCTTTCCTTATCCACATTGACACGCTCTTCATTTACCGGGATTCTGATGGAATCTTCACCTTCGATGAAAGCCGAGTCGTCTGCTGGCCTTTTGTCATCTACCGGACGCCGCTCGACTGTGACTTCGTCACGTTCTACAGGGACATCGAACTCCTGACGCTCTGTTTCGACGTGCTTATCGACATCCACCTCACCCGTCTGGACGTTTTCCTTTTCAAATCTCAGACGTTCTTCACGCAGTGCCATCGTCTCTTCATCGGATGCAGTATTGCGATCACGCCCAGTGGCTGCATAGTCATCGTTTGTCCTTGTATCTGCAACACCTGATACACCGCCAGCGTCGGCATAGGAATCATCCGTAAGACTTGTGTCGCGGTCACGGTCAGCGGCTGCGAAAGCACCGGCTGTACCTGCTGTTGCACCTTCTGAAACACCAGTGACGTCGCCATAGGAATTATCCACGGCACCCGTGTTCCGTCCAACTGATGGTTCATCATCGACGTAAAGGATGATTTTATTTTCATTCAGTGCCTGTCTGAATGATTCTTCTTCCTCGGCCGTCAGCCTCGCATCATTCACCCGCTGATCCTGCGTGTCTTCTCCTGTGAAGAATGATACCACTTTGTCCCAAGGGCTGCCTTCGGAACTTTTGATATTCACATCGGAATACGCGCCAAACGCACCACCTACATTAAGATCACGGTTGGCAATGAGTGTCATATTGTTTTCATCTACACCTTGTGATTTCAGCTGATCGATTCTATTTGTGACTTCTCTTTCATCGATAAATGTTTCCATTTTTCTCATGATTAGTCCTCCAATTGATTTCATTGATCAATCATTTTCAATTACCGAATCAGGATGTCCCTCTGCTGGTGTCTCGGTTAGTAGATATGTACCCCGACCACAACATAACAAACATATGCAATTTTCATTCTTTATATAAGAACAGCCCGGCTTCCCAGAGCCAGGCTGTCATCACTTCATCCTATATTCCGTCGCCTCTTCTGTCGACTTTTCCCTTTTCATTCGATTCGTCAATCGAATCGTAGGATGTCCTCTCAACAAAGTCGCTACCGGTGTCTACAAACATATCATCTGTCACTCTGTTGCCGAGAACGTGGAGCAGAATCTTATCGTTGTCCAGTGCCTCCCTGTATTCCCTTTCCTCGTCCTGTGAAAGTTCCAAGTCATGGATGACGTGTTCTTCGTTGTCTTCTCTCGAGAAGAATGATACCACTTTATCCCACGTGGTCCCTTCGGAATTCTTGAACCTTACATCGGAGTAGTCGCCTAGCGATCCACCGGCGTCTAATTTTTTCCGGGACACGACTGTAATTTCATTTTCATCCACACCATGACTTCTCAACTCATCTATTCTGGCTATGACTTCTTCCTGGCTATTATAGGTCTCTATATTATTCATAATCAGTCCTCCAGTAAAATGTGTGTCATTTTAATCGTGACCTGCGCAGGGCCATCGATATGCTGCGTCTCATCTACTATTTACTGATTGTTTACCCTTGGCATAATACAGCAAACATATGCAGACCCCATCCGAATCAAGAGAGCTCGGTACGACTGAACTGGCAGACAAAGTCTTCGTCGACGGTGGCTGGACTGCAGCATTCTGATCCTGAATATGAGGAGAATCGGCACCCTTCGATTGGATGCCGGTTCATTTTTCGTCGTTTTTATATTCCTTGTCGAAGTAGTCGTATTTGAGTATGTTTTCAAAAATGAAATGAATGAGCAACATGCCTGCCGGAATAATGAAAAGAATCGGGGAATATGTCTTGAACCATTTTTCGAAGAAGATCATGACGATGACCAAAGATGTGATCATCCATATGAACGCAAGCAGCGCGGAAGTTGCATTGATTTTCGACATGTTCATCCTCCTTTGCAATGTCATTTGTCCGGTCCCTGTCTACCGCTCTTTTTATAATCCTTATTGAAGTAGTCGTATTTGAGTATGTAGTCGAACAGAATTCTGATCAGAAGCACCGGGGTAATGATGATGAGTGGAATCACGGCCGGACTGACTGTATAGAGCCATTCTTCAAGTACAGTTCGTACGAGTGTAAATGAAATTACCACCCACAGCAGTCCGAGCAGCATGGATGTCTTATTCAGTTCCCGCATGTCCGCTCCCCCTTTTTAGATGCTATTTATCTTCAGTCTACACGAATATGACCGACTACTTCAATCCATCATGGATCCAGTGGCTTACATGCATTCTGATCATCTGTTAGAATTCTATGTATAGAAACCATCCCAAAAAGAATCGAAGGTGTAAATATGACAGACGCAGGACTGGTGCTTGAAGGTGGCGGCATGCGCGGTCTATATACGGCGGGTGTGCTGGAATATTTCATGAGCAGGGACATCTACTTCCCCTATGTCATCGGTGTATCGGCGGGAGCCTGCATGGGGGCTTCCTACCTTGCACGGCAGCGGGGCCGCAACAAGAAGGTAAATCTGGATTTCATTGAGGATAAACGCTATCTCTCCTTCTCGAACTACATCAGAAAACGGGAAGTATTCGGCATGGACTTCATTTTCGATGAGATACCGAACAGGCTTGTGCCTTTCGATGTGAAAACGCTGATGCAAGGCACTGAGGAGTTCGTCATCGGTGCGACGGACTGTGAATCCGGAGAACCTGTCTACTTCAAGAAAAGCGACTACGATGAAACGACGATTGCCAGGCTGCTCCGGGCATCAAGCTCCCTGCCCTTTGTGGCTACCAGTGTCGAGCACAATGGTCAGCTGCTGCTGGACGGCGGCATTGCCGACCCGATTCCCATCCGCAAGGCGGAGGCTGACGGCTTCAAACTGAACATCGTCATCCTGACCAAGCCGCGTGGCTACTTCAAGAAGCCGGGCAAAATATCGAAGATCATCAAATACAAGGACCACCCCATCATCAATGACAAACTCGGCGTCCGCTATCAGCACTATAATGAAACACTGCATTACATTAGGAAACAGGAGAAAGCCCACAAGGCATTCGTCATCAGTCCGAGCCAAGATATCAAAGTCGGCCGTACTGAAAAGAACAGGGAACGACTGGAAAGCCTGTACGAACTCGGCTGGAACGATGCGAAAAACCAGTATGCAGCGATGCAGGCGTTTCTTGGTGCTGCTGGAAAGCAGTACAACCACTGATAGACCTGGCAGGAATTTCTGCCAGGTCAATTTTTTATTCGTCTATCATCATGGATCAGAAATCGGCCTGGATCTGCTTCATCATCATATATTTTGCGACCATACCGCCATCTGAAGCGGCATCGATCAGTTGACCGGCAAAATTATTCTTCGTTTCACCGGCAACATACAGACCTTCCACCGATGTTTCGCTGAAACTGTCCACTGTGAACTTTCCATTTTCCTCCCTTTTCAGATCGAGACTCTCCAGGAAATCGAAATTTGTGTTCCAATGCATTCTGGCAATCATGCCCTTGATCTGCGCTTCTGTGCCATCTTCGAATGTGATTGTCTCCACCTGCCCGCCAGTGCCTGACAGTTCTGAAATGGCCGCTTCATTGTATTTGAAGCCTTTGTTTTCAAACATTGTTCTATGTGCGTCGGTCAGTACATCGACGCCATTTGTACAAAAGAGCAGGTCACGACTCCAGTTCGAGATCAGCATGACCAGATGGCCGATTGTATCCTGATCCACCATGACTGCGAGCGGCCGGTCTCTGAGCTCATAGCCATCACACCATGGACAGTAGAATATGGAAGTCCCGTAGAACTGCTCGAAGTTTTCAATGTCTGGCTGCTTTTCCCGGAGGCCAGCTGCAAGCAGAACCTGCCGACTCTCGAATGCATCTGTGGATGTGGAGACGATGAAATGGCCGTCCTGCTTTTCAACATCCACTACGCGGTCGCGCTCAAGTGACACGCCCTCATACTTCAAAGCATCCTTCTGCGCCAGCTTCCTGAATTCGAGCGGGCTGATGCCGTCCTGCGTCAAATAGCCGTTCGATTCCTCTGTCACCCTGTTCCTCGGCTTATCTTCATCAATGACCAGTGCACGCTTCAGCCCCCGACCGAAGTTTAATGCAGCACTGAGACCGGTGGGACCGCCACCGATGACAATCACATCATACATATCCATTCCACCTTCATATATATCATAGAGTCACAATATCCATAATTAGAAGTTTAAAAAACGATTTGCATGACAAATCGTCTTCATTCTATATCAGCTGTTCAATACTTCTGTTCTTGAGTGCCTGGATCATATCCGTCTCCACTTCCATCATCAGCCGCTGGATCTTGCATTCGCTGCCGTGATTGAAACTGTCTTCGAACAATGTCGGTTCCCCGTCGATGGCGACGATGACATCATAGACGGAAATCTCCTTCCAGTTGGCCGGCAGTGAATAGCCGCCCTTGGCACCACTCGTTGCGATGATATACTTTCGCTTTACAAGGCGTGCCAGTATCTTCGAGAGATACGTGCTCGATACATCGAGCTTCTGTGCCAGTTCCTGGACAGGCAGCTTGTCTGTGCTGTCCTTCTGCCATACAAGATAGGCCATTGCGTGCAAGGCATAATCCGTTCCTTTGGAAAACTTCATTACGACACCTCTAATTATGGATATTATAAGTCCATAATAACGCCGATTGATACGAATAGCAACTGCCAGATACTTATAATTTGTAATGTTAATTCTTATGAAGCCCGTCATGAAGTAAACCAGCTGCTCACTGACATCCTGAAAAAATAAACCAAAAAATTGCCCCTGCAACGGACATCATTCCGCTGCAGGGGCTCTATATTACATATCAATATCTTTCATGACATCCAGCACATGACAGGTTGCTTCTATGCCATTGTAGAAGTTTTCCACCATCATGTTCTCGTTTGGCGAATGGTTGGCCTCATCGACGTTTGCATATGGGACCAGCACGGAAGGTACACCGAGCACTTTCGTCCAGACGGCATCCGGCAGACTGCCGCCGAGGCTCGGCTGGATGAAGGCTTCCTTGCCGAATGATTTTTCCGCCGCCTGACGGATCGGTTCGATGAACGGCATGTCAGCAGATGTGCGGGACGGCCACATCTTGCCGAACTGCTTGACTGTAACATCCGGGGCGTGCTTTTTCACGTGATTCTGCAGCAGCTCAAATATCCTGTCCGGGTCCTGGTTCATGACGAGGCGCATATCGATTTTCACCTTGGCATCCTTCGGAATGATCGTCTTCGATCCTTCTCCTCCATACCCGCTTGCAAACCCTGCGATATTGAACGTCGGCTCGAAGCAGAGCTTCCGGTAGTAGTCGGCTTTCGACATGCTGATGCCGTCGTGACCGACGTTACGCTTCACTTCTTCGAGGTCGAATGGCAGTTTCTCAAGCAACGCCAGCTCTTCCTCAGTCGGCGGCAGCACATCATCATAGAAGCCGTCTATCAGCACATTACCATCTGCGTCACGCATCGTATGCAGCAGATCGATGAGCTTCCATGCCGGGTTCGGCACGATGTTCCCTTTATTTCCGGAGTGGTTGTCGAACGCCGCTTCCTCGACTTCAAGCTCTACATACAGAATGCCGCGGACACCGAGTAGTACGTACGGATGACCGTCAGGCAGCATCGGACCATCAGATGCGTAGACGAGATCGGCCTTGAGCTTCTCACGATGCGTGTCAACAAAATCGACAAGATTCACGCTGCCGATCTCCTCTTCTCCTTCAATCAGGAATTTGACGTTCACCGGCAGTGTTCCTTCCGCTTCAAGGTATGTCCGGATTGCCAGAACCTGCGCCATCATCTGTCCCTTGTTGTCGCCCGCACCACGTGCATAGATCCGGCCATCGCGCACAGTCGGCTCAAACGGCGGACTGTCCCACGCTTCGACTGGATCCGGCGGCTGTACGTCATAATGGCCGTAGATCAGAATGGTCAGTGCATCCTTCGACACATGATATTCACCATAGACGACAGGATGAATCTCCGTCTCCATCAGTTCCACATGCTGCATGCCGGCAGATCGAAGCTTGTCTGCCACGAGCTCCGCACACTCCCTAACACCATCATTCTGTGCACTGATGCTCTTCTGCCTGAGTACTTCGAATAGTTCTTCGAGATATGCTTCTCTATTCTGATCAATGATTTCCTTATAATTCATCGCTCTTCACCTGTTCTTTTTATTATTCCTAACCAGTATTGTTAGTTTGACCGACTTCACAAAGTGGCAGAGTCTTCAGCGTCTGAAGCCACCTTCGCTATCGATCATCTGACCGGTAACCCACTTTCCTTCATTGCTATGAAGAAAAAGTAGAAGGTTGGCGACATCGTCTGGAGTGCCCCATCGCTTGGAATGGAACTGGTCTGCAATATGCTTGTACAACTCACTGTCTTTTTCAATATAGCCAGTATCGGTCGGACCTGGGTTGACGGCATTCACTCTGATCCCCTGTTTCCCCAATGCATGAGAGGTCTGCACCGCCAGATTGGCAACTGCAGCCTTTGACGCGGCGTATGGCATTTCATCTGTCATCGGCCCCAGGTTCTGGCCTGATGTAAATAAAGTGATGCATCCATCCTCTCCCCGGAATTGCTTATGAAATGCCTGAATCAGCAGCATGCTGGCAGTGACATTGGTGATCAGATGATTATTGATCTCATCGAATGACCAAGTGCCCATCTCACCGTGTGTACTGTAGGCATGGCATAGGATGAGATGATTAATGGGGCAATCGTTTGCCAGTTCCGAAATCAATTGGTCAATGCCTTCTTTAGTGGAGAGATCCGAATCCTTTAATCTTGTTATTTCAGGGAAGGACGACGACTCTCCAGCATCCGGGTATTCCATGTATGTGTCATACTCGGAATTACCGTGGACAAGCACCTCATAACCCGAGGCTCTAAACTTATGTGCCAGAGTACTTCCAATACCTTGCGGCCGACTGACGCCGGTAATCAATATGCGTTCTTTCATGATCTGATTCTCCTAGAGACTGCTTATTTTTCTAATGAGTTCAAGTATATTTGCTGGATATACCTGATAAAGCAAATTGAATAACAGGATAATTCCGATGTTTTATACACCTCTTCCTTCATTATGTGCATGAAGAAAACTCAGAATTTCTTCTAAAGACTGTTTGCTCGCCTTGGCATTCGCTTTCTTGGACCCACCAAAGTTCATCGTCATCTTTCCGATATTCATGTTTACATTGGCCGGCATCTGATGAAAATTGTAAGGAAAGGAAATAAAATGACCGCCCTCTTCATACACCAAGTACCTGTCTCTGTCATCATGCCTCTGCGCTTTTATATTTTCCGTGTGGGTCTCTGATGGCCATAGCCGATCATCTCCGCCAGCAATGACGAGAATCGGGCAGCTGATTTTTTGCACATCTATGCGGCTGTCATGCGCTTTATCGGTATGCAAAGACTTGTCCCATACACCAAGAAAATTGAACGGTTCTTTCGCTATCCAGCCCTTAAAGGATTTCAATACCATTCCTATCGAAAATTTCATCTTGAGAAACGGCAGAGGATCATTATCCTGAACCCAGCCGGTGACTGGAGCGAACATGCCGTTTTTCATGCCGGAGGTGATATGGCTGGATGGTGCACCGGCGATAATTGAACTGTATCGGTCATACCGCTCTCCGAGAACCAGTGCAAGCTCCGCCCCCTTTGAATAGCCGATCAGACTGACACTGCCACTGCTGCTGGCATGGGATTTCAAATACTCTGTTGCATTTTTGAAGTATTCAAGTTCGATATTCTCGAGATCTGTTCCAAGTCCAGTGTCGTTAAAATAGGATAAGGCAAGAACAAGGTAGCCTTTTGAAGCAAGATAGGACGCTGCATGCCCTTCATTCCCGCCATCCGATCCACTCAATATGATGACCGATGGATATTTCCCTTCCGCAACTGGTGCATATAGGTTCCCGATAATTCCATCCTCCAGAATATTCAGCTTCTTTACATCATCATTCATGAATTTTATGAAAACCTCTTTGGAATCCATAACCTTTTCCTGATATTTCACTTGAAACCTCACAGAAAGGTCACAATCCGTCTTCTTTACAAAATAGTCATCCTCATCTGTTTCCTTGAGAATCATCGACCACAGCAGTCCCGCTACATCCGCTGAATCATATGTCCCTTCCGTCGGTACATCGGCGGCCAGATCCACAACTCCGGATTCCGTGACCAAGAATGATGCAAAAGAATGAAATACTTTATTCTCCTCGTCACACATCTCCGCACTGATAATGACTGTTTCACCCGGCGTACATTCCACCGCCTTGAAATCGAGCGGCTGATCAATGAACAGTACGTCTTGCCCTAAAACTATTTTCGGCATGATGGATCTCCCTTATATATTATGGTTTCGTTCCGGTCCAGTCGGTAAACCTTAACCTGGTCTCTTAGATGTTCTGCATATCTGTCATAAGTGTCATGGTCAATTTAGCACACTCAACGGAATGTATGATGATGCAAAATATCTAAAAATTCCGTTATATTTCGATTATAATTATACATGAGGAAATTCTAAAACAGAAAGGGAAAAAGAGATGTCATTCACACCACCAAAACACAGTGTTTCTGCAGCCACGATTGTAATTAATGATAACGACGAAATACTTCTGATCAATGGTCCGAGAAGAGGATGGGAAATGCCTGGCGGTCAGGTCGAGGAAGGAGAATCGCTGAGGGCGGCGGCAATCCGGGAAACGAAGGAGGAAGCGGGAATTGATGTTGAGATTATCAAATTCTGTGGCATCTATCAGAACGTCGAGAAATCCATATGCAACAGTCTGTTTCTGGCAAAGCCGGTCGGCGGGGAACCAACTACTTCACCAGAAAGCCTTGAAGTCGGCTATTTCCCGATTGAAGAAGCATTATCCATGGTCAAACGCAGTAACTTCCGTGAACGAATAGAGAAGTGCCTCGACGAGACGGCTCAACCTTTCTGTGTGGAATTCTGATTACATATGAAGTTTTAACCATATATTAAAAAGCCCCTGAAGTTGAATGCATCAACTCCAGGAGCTCGCTTTATTGATTCATATCCATTCTGTTACTCTTCTGATTTATATATGCCGAACTCATCGATCAGTTGCACAGTACGTTCTTCACCTTTGTGAAGGTCTCCGCTCACCTGATACATGCGTACAACCATTTCATTGTCCACGACTTCGTATACTGCAAAGTTCTGCGTGGAAGAGTCACGGTTGTTGGAGTGGGATTCTTCGAAAGCTTCCGTCTCCTGTGGCTGATAGCCGAAAGCGAACAGGCTGTTGTAGTAGTCCATGTCCTCCTGTGTCATCCAGCCGAGATCCGGTCTGACTTCATGCAGGTGTTCAGCGCTTTTTTCATAAAGGTTATCGTATTCCTTCGTACCGCCTGTGTTCGGCAGGATATATGTTGTACCATCCGGGTTATCCAGATATTCCACGCCATTTTGCCCGTAGAATGTATTTACATCCTCTATTACACCATTCGAGAAGTTTTCTTCAGATGGCACATGCTTCAGTGAGTGGGTTCTGGAGATGACGTGATCATGTCCTTGAAGTGCTACATCTACATCAAGCTCGTCGATCAGAGCGGTCAGTTCTTCCCTGACCAGCTGGACGTCTTCATCCTGCAGGGAGTGGTAGGATTTTGAATAGAGCGGCTTATGATAGTTCAGCACGACCCATTCTGCACCATTCGCTCTCGCCTGTTCGATGTCCTCACGGATCCATGCCATCTGCTCTTCTCCAATGGCCTTGCCTCCAGGGTTGTCTTCAGATTCCTTGTTGTCGTTTGTGTTCAGTGTGACAAAATGAACACCGTTGTAGTCGTAGGAATAGTATGACCCACCTGAGATGGCGTCGTTTGTTACAGGCACATTGATATGCTGGTTGAACTTCTCAACAACCGGGTCGTCACCGTATTCCAGTGTATATTCGTCATGGTTTCCTGGGGCAACCGCCATGGTAGTCTGCATGAAGGATGGTCGGGAGCGCTCGTAGATGTCTACCCACTCATCTTCCACTTCTGCGACCTCGACCACATCGCCCGTATGCATAACGAAAGCTGCCTCTTCTGCTGTTGCGAGTGCATGCTTGAGGGTATCTGCACCAAATGCCGCTTCATTGCGTACATTCTCATTCCAGAATGCATTCTGTGTATCTGTGTAATGGATGAAGCTGAAGCGGTCTCCGTCTTCACCGGAAGTCATGAACTCGCCGACTTCATTCATCTGCCCCGCTTCACTGCCCACCTTGTAGTAGTATGTTGTGTTCGGCTCGAGGCCTGTCGCTTTTGCCTTATACGAGTGCTCCGTTACATCAATCAGCTCCATGTGGCCATAGTCGCCGGACATCCATTCATCTCCATGTGCCTGTGCATCGGTATAGTACCCATTGATGACCGGTTCGCCATTTTCATCTTCCATCGGCTCCCCTTCTTCATCTTCAGCCACTTCGGCAAAAATGAAGTTGCCGTTCATGTCACGTTCCCCGTAGCTTGATGTCACTTCAGTCGCCTCTGCTTCGAACGTCATGGCATCTTCGAAGTTGCCGGATTTGGAAACCCATACCATCGGATTCCGAGCGAGATCCGTCGTATACCAGTTGAAGCCCATTTCGCTTGACGTATCTCCGTTGAAAGTCGTGATGATCCTGTTTGGCATGTTGTTCGGTTCAACTTCCGCTACTTCGGGCTTCGCTTCCGTCAGGACAGGATCGAATTCCTTTTCTTCGGTCATCGGTTCGGAGTCAGGCGCAATTGGACCCCCTCCGCCCCCTGCTTGAGCAATCGGACTAGTCAGTGCGGTTGCGATCAGGGTAAAGACGAGCAGCGTGATGAACGTCATTGCTAGAAATCGCTTGTCAGGAAACTTTTTAAAAGCCATTCTTGGGTACCCTCCTATAATTGTTGAACAATGATGTGTTGCATGTTCAATTATAGGAAAGGAATATGAATTCCATCTTAAGATTCTGTTAGGAAAGCTTTACATGGATTATTTATGGTCTACAGTACCTGTACATGTGAAATTCCAGCTGCCGCTACCGCTCGGCAAGTGTGACCTTCGGTATCACCTCGACTGTGACGACTTCTCCTTCCTCGAACGAAGTGGTAAAGGTCGTCGCACCGCCGTATGCCGGGTTGCCCAGGGCAAATCGGGATTTCTCATACTCCTTGATGGCATTCACTTTCAAGTATCCGAGGCTTTCGCTCTCTTCCAGACTGATATCGTAGACGCCTGCCGGAAAGTCTTCTCCCACAACCCACTGGCCTGGTACAAGTTCAGTGACTTCGGCTGTTTCATATGGTGTGAAGCTGACACCACTCATACCGGAGATTTCCACTTTATGACCATCGTCAAGAAAGATCACTGCCTCACCCGGTTCAGATTGGCCGATGCTATCGGTTTCTCCGCTCATGACTTCGTTGAAGGTCAGGCGTTCTTCCGTATCATAGACGAAAATATTGCCGAAGCCTTCGGTTGCAGTGACATGGTATCGGCCAACCGGAATATCTTCACCGACCATGAAAGTCCCTTCTCCCAAGGTCGTTGCTTCGCCCTGACCCAACAGGTGACTGTAGTCCAATGTTTCAACTTCAGCTGTCTCTGCTTCTGCAGCTTCCTGTGTACTTTCCTTCGCTGTCTCACCTGTGTCGGAAACCGGCACTTCTGCCGTACCCACTGGCTCATCCGTTGCCGTGGATTCTTCAGCCAGCATGGAATTGATGCCATCTGCCATCCGATCGAACGGGTTGCTGCATCCCACAAGGAGTGTGCCTGTCAAAATAGTTGCTGCAAGACCTGTGAACTTCTTTTTATTCTTCATATTTGTCCCTCTTATGTTTGATTTTATTTACTATTCTTTATGCATATAATAGAAAACCCGTCCACCTGTGGATGGCGACGGGTATGAAAATCAGTTGTCTGCCCTATCGATCGATTCCTGCGCCTCGCTCATTTTCCTGAAGGTCTCTTTCAGATGCTTGTCATCCACCTTATCTGCATAATCAGCGAGCATCTCTTCATTGACATGGGCATCGGTGAGCTTGCCGAACTCCTCCTGGATTCTTCTGGCATCTTTTCTTATGCCCTTATGCTTCATGGAAGCAAGTTTTCCGAGATATCTGGCTGAATATCTCAGCTTTTTCGCCTCTTTCCGGATGTCATGCACGGCCTCATAGTTGTTCCGGTCGACATTCTGGTAGGCTGCCTTCAGATCCTTGTTCTTTTTCTCCAGGTGTTCTGTAATGAAGTCGTCCCATTCGGCATCGATATTGAATATCAATCCATTCAAATCCGCTTCCACCGTCTCGATCGTCTTCAGGTTATTATCCGCTTCTACAAGCGTCCGTTCCATCTCTTCATTGCGCTCCTTGTGGAGGTATCTGAACATCTGCTGATTGTGGTCACTCAGCTCAGGGGATTTCAGAGCGATCTGGTTGCACAGATCGATCAGTACATCCAGTTCACGCAACGGTCCATATACTTGGGCCAGGTCCTTCAGTGCTTTATTCAGCTTCTTATATTTCCCTTCCTCGATTGTGGGCTTCAGGAAGCTCAGCAGGCTCCGCAATTTTCTTGAATTCACACGCATCGCGTGGGTGGTTTTCGGGTGGTATGGATTGTTCAGATAGTCCGTATGTGACTGCTTCAATCGGCGCGCACGTTTCGAAAGTACATCCTGCACTGTTTCCATCTTCTACACCTCATTTGAAATTTTCATCCCGTCTGGATCATCCAAGCATATAGACGCTTCTATACTATATATACCCTATACAGGGAAATTCCACAACCCGGTAATAATGAAGGATGGCTAAGCACAAAATGAAAGGCCGCCTCCATTATTCACAAATCTGCCTCAATAAAATAGTTTGAATGGGTTTCAAAATGCGCATAAAGGCAAGATAAGGAATGAATTCAAATTATGGAGGGTGTTCAAATGTCAAAATTCATATTCCAATCCCCAGGCAAGTATATTCAAGGTCAAGGCGTGCTTGAAAGTCTCGGACAGGAAACGAAGAAACTCGCACAGAAGCCTCTTTTAGTATCAGATGAAGTAGTATGGTCGATTACTGGTGAGACGATTAAAGCGAGTTTCAAGGAAGCAGATGTTGAATTCGTCTATGAGGAGTTCAATGGAGAAGCATCGGAAGTGGAAATCGACCGTCTGAGCGAAACAGGCAAAGGCAACAATGCGGACATCGTCATCGGCGTAGGTGGCGGTAAAACACTGGATACTTCCAAAGCAGTCGCAGACAACCTCGGCGCACCAGTCATCATCGTACCGACAACCGCATCGACAGACGCACCGACAAGCTCCCTTTCAGTCATCTATTCCGATGAAGGCGAGTTCACGGGATACCGCTTCTATGATAAAAATCCGGATCTCATTCTTGTCGACTCCAAAGTTGTGGTCAATGCGCCGCTTAAACTCTTTGCTTCCGGAATGAGCGACGCGATGGCAACGCTGGTCGAAGCGCGTGCGACACTGCGCAGAAAAGGCGAAACGATGGTCGGCGGCCAGCCGACGCTTGCGTCCATCGCCATTGCAGAGAAGTGCGAGGAGACACTCTTCAAGCATGGGCATGCGGCATACAAGGCAGCTTCAAAAGGACTTGTGACCCCTCAAGTGGAAGCTGTCATCGAAGCCAATACACTCCTTTCCGGTCTCGGCTTTGAAAATGGCGGTCTTGCAGCAGCACACGCCATCCACAACGGATTCACAACGCTCTCCGGTGACATCCACCACCTGTCACATGGCGAGAAGGTCACTTACGGCACACTTGTCCAGCTGCTGCTTGAAAATAGTTCCGATGAAGTGATGGAGAAATATATCAGCTTCTATAAAGCAATCGGCATGCCGACGACACTGAAGGAAATGCATCTCGAGGATACAAGCTATGAAGACCTGGTCAAAGTCGGCCAGCTGGCAATCGATCCGAACGATACACTCGGAAACTTGAGCGACAAAATCACTGCTGAAGATGTGGCGAACGCCATACTGGCAGTCAGTGAACTGAGTCAGAAACAATAGATGGATTATGGAGCTGGCAGGCATTCGCCTGTCAGCTTTTTTATTTTGCTCAAAGTGGTATGAGATTCTACATATCGTTAAAATGGGTATAGAAGTAAAAACGGAGAGGCTTCAAGGGGGAGAGGAAATGGAGAAGGAAGTACTGATTGTCGGTGCCGGTCCGACCGGGCTTGCTCTGGCGCTTGGACTGGAGAAGCAGGGTGTCCCTTTTCGCATTATTGATCAAAACGCCGGTCCCGGAACGACTTCAAGAGCAATGGTCGTCCATGCACGAACGCTCGAGTTCTATCGTCAGCACGATATGGCGCACGCACTGACTGAAGCGGGAATCGTCGAAGATGCGATCCATCTCTATAAGAACAGGACGGAAGTCGCCCAGGTACCGCTTGGTGGGATGGGGAAAGGACAAAGCCCCTACCCTTTCGTGCTGAGTCTGGCGCAGGATATTCACGAGTCGATCCTCATCGAATGGCTGAAAGCGAAGCATGTTCTGGTCGAGTGGAATACGGAGCTGGTCGCTTTCCGGCAGCAGGCGGATCATGTGGAAGCACTGATCAGCAAGGACGGCAGCCAGACCCATTCGAGGTTCGCCTATATATGCGGCTGCGACGGCGCTCATAGTACCGTCAGAAAGCAGCTCGGCATCGGTTTCCCCGGCGGCACCTACAGTCAGATGTTCTTTGTTGCCGATGTAGTGAATGAAAAGCCGTTCAGAGGGTTCTCTGCCGGATTCCGCGGCAGTGAGTTCAAGCTGGCACTGAACATCCGCACGACCGGCAATGTAAGGCTGATCGGTATCATTCCCGACGCCCTTCTTGGGAATGGCCCACCCGAAGCCTTTGCGCCACTCATCCCCCATGTTGAAAAAGTACTGCCCGTCAAAGTGGGCACAGTGAACTGGTATTCCTCGTATAGGGTGCACCACCGTGTCGCCGAGAATTTCAGGCAGGGCCGTGCATTCATTCTAGGAGATGCGGGGCATATACACAGCCCGGCTGGGGGCCAGGGGATGAATACAGGCATCGGAGACGCCTTCAACCTGGCATGGAAACTGGCGATGGTGCTCAATGACAGGATGGATGACAGCGTGCTCGATACATACGAGACAGAACGCATCGGCTTCGCCCGGAAGCTCGTCGCAACGACCGACCGTGCCTTCCAGCTCGTCGTCCGCAGCAAGACGATCAGAAACGTAGTCATACCTCATATCATTCCGAAAGTGCTCAAGAGCAGCAAGCTGAGAACAGAAGTATTCAAAATGCTTTCCCAGACAAAACTGAGCTACCATGACAGCCTTCTGAGCAGTGGCAGGATCGGTGCGATAATTGCCGGGGACCGGCTGCCGTGGGTACAGACCCATGACGGCGACAACTACGAACCATTGAAAAGTGCCGACTGGCAGATGCACGTCTACGGCACTCCGAATAAGCAGATGAAGAAAGTGTCCGATCAGTATGGCATCCCCCTCCACTACGCCTACTGGACCCGGGAAATGAAGCGCAAGGGCATCAATAGAAACTCGGCCTTCCTAGTAAGGCCCGACGGGTATATCGGTGTCGCCACGACGACAAGGTACAGCGATGCGATTCGTGCATATATAGAAGCGTTTGATATGCGGATGAAATAGTGGAACTTTCACACCATGCAAAAAGGGATTATCCGTCGTTGACGGATAATCCCTTTCCTCTATTCCTCGTGCACTTCCTTAAGGAAGTGGAAACTGGCTGGATGCTGGCCATACCCTTCGATATCGTCCCGCATGCCTGTAAGCAATGATGGGTGATAGATGGGAATGACCGGTGATTCATCGAGCAGTATCTGCTGGGTTTCTTCGTACAACGCGAGTCTTTGTTCCGGATCTGTTTCTGACCGTGCTTCATCGAGCAGCGCATCGACTTCACTGTTCTGGTATCGGGAACGGTTGCCTGATGTTCCTATATTTGATGAGTGGAACAATGCATAGAGTCCGTAGTCGGCGTCCAGTGTGACTGTCCCCCAGCCACCGATGAACATTTCATGGTCGCCGCCACCAACATAGTCGAGGAATGCACCGGAATCGAGCTGGTAGATTTCAAGGTCTATGTTCAGGTCGGCAAGTGCTTCCTGGATGTATGCTGCCATATCTGCTGCAGTGCGGTCCATGACTGTAATCTCCGCAGTGAACCCATCACCATATCCATTCTCTTCAAGCATTTGCTTCGCAGCTGCCGTGTCATACTCGATTGTATCGAGATCATCACTATGACCGAAGACGGCAGGTGCAAGCAGTGTATCTGCCACTTGGGCCCTGCCTTCAAGCATCTCATCAATGATGGCCTGCTTATCGATGGCCATCGCAATCGCCTTTCTGACAATCGGATCGTCAAATGGCGCCTTATCGGTATTGAAACCGACATACTCCATACGCACACTTTCCGTTTCATTCATTTTTGTGCCTGCATTATCTTCTATCTGCGCGTAGTCGTTCGGGTTGACCGGATAGATGAGATCGGTCGTCTCCGTCATCAGCTCTGCGATGCGGGTTGAATCCTCCGGGACGGCCTTGAATGTAAATGTCTCGGCCTGGGCCGGCTCCCCCCAGTAGTCTTCATTACGGGACAGCGTCACAAATTCACCTTCTGCAAGCTCTTCGAAAGTATAAGGACCTGTACCGACCGGGTTCTGGTGGACTTCGGTCAGAAGCTCACCGCCATTTTCATACTGTTCATAGTCGGCCTCGATGACAGCCGGACTGATCATGCTGCCGGCAGGATGGGCCAGGTGTGATGGCAAGGCTGCAAACGGATGGACTGTTTTGATATGTACCGTATATTCATCCACGACTTCAACCGAATCGATCAGTTCGAAAAGGAATGCGACAGGCGCCCCCACTTCTTCATCCCTCACACGGTCGAGATTCGCTTTGACTGCTTCTGCATTGAATTCAGTTCCATCATGGAACTGGATGCCTTCCCTCAGTTTGAACTCCCATGTCAGATCATCGATCTGTTCATAGCTTTCAGCAAGTCCCGGTTCAAGGTCCAGGTCAGGTGTGAACTCGACCAGGCGGTCGTATATGTTGACGTTCACATGGTTCGATGACTGGTCGTTGGCGGCGTGGGGATCGAGCGAGTTCGGTGTTGCCAGCACACTCATTGTAATTTCATCCCCACTGCCCGCCTCTTCAGCATCTGTGTTGTCGTCTTCCACTGCCTCCTCCACTTCGCTGTCATCTGTGCACGCTGACAGCAGCAGTACAAACAGGAATGCAAGCAATGGTACCAAATATTTTTTCATTTCTTCTCCTCCATCTATTTTCATGTCCACTACACATAGTAATATACTCGGAATAAAAAATGAATACCTATTTCTAAAATAGCTCCCCAGTCAGCAAAATTGATTATGGGTAAAGCTGATTGTTATAGTATGTATTGTTCCATGAACACATCACATGCAGGAGGACTTCACCTATAATGAATACTAGATACGCACCCCTATTTGAAGGTGTTCAGCTGCCGAACGGCGTTGAACTGAAAAATAAATTTGTACTCGCTCCACTGACCCACGTCTCTTCGAACGATGATGGCACACCGACGGATGCGGAAATCGAGTATATGCGCAAACGCTCAAATGGTGTCGGTCTCGCACTGACAGCCGCAACGAATGTTACAGATCTCGGCAAAGCATTCCCGGGACAGCCCTCCATCGTCCGTGACTCCGACATTGAAGAACAGAGAAAGATTGCGGATGCGATGAAGGCGAATGGCGCAAAGGCAATCATGCAGATCCACCACGGCGGCGTCCAGGCGCTGCCATCCCAGACAGCCACTGGTGAATCGGCTGGACCGAGCGCGATTACTATGCAGAGCTTCGGCGAACCAGAACCGCATGATGCACGTGAAATCACACCGGAAGAAATTGATGAAACGATCAAAGCATTCGGCGAAGCGACACGCAGAGCCATTGAAGCGGGATTCGACGGCGTTGAGATCCATGGTGCCAACCACTACATCATCCACCAGTTCGTCTCCCCCTACTTCAACAAGCGTACGGACAAATGGGGTGAAGACCGCTACCTGTTCGCGATGGAAGTTGTCGATGAGGTCGTCAACACTGTCAAAGAACATGGAAATCCGGACTTCATCATCGGCTACAGGTTTTCACCAGAAGAACCACAGACGCCGGGCATCGATATGGAGATCACCGAAACATTGATCGGCAAACTCGTCGAGAAGCCACTCGACTACCTTCATGTTTCACTATTCGACATCCATTCCACAACACGCGACGGCAAGTATGTAGGCATCGAACGCATCGAGCTGCTCCACAAATGGATCGGCGGCCGCATGCCGCTGATCGGCATCGGTTCCATATTCACGCCAGATCAGGCACTCGAAGCAGTCGAATCCGGCAACGTCGATCTGCTCGGTCTTGGCCGCGCACTGCTGCTCGATCCCGACTTCGTCAATAAGATCGAAGACGGCAAAGAAGAAGAAATCACCAACGTATTCGATCCGGAACGTGCAGATAAGCACGAACTGACCGAACCCCTCTGGGAACAGTTCTACAAAGGATTCTACCCAGTACCCCGTAAGGACCAGTAAAAATAGACGCCTGGAGTTGACATAAGTCAATTCCAGGCGTTTTTCATTCCATATCAGTCTTCTTTCTCACAGTACTACCGCTCTTTTTCTTTCCTTCTCATTTCATCCAATATCCGCTGTTTCTCAGGGTTACGACGTGGTTTATCAAAATGTCTATCGCCCGGTTTGAAGTCAGGGTCCACTCTTCTTGCAGCACGAATCGCATCCTCCCTTCTCTCCCTATTCCTTTTTCGAATCTAAGACAGTTTCATTTTTTTCATCGCAACCATCCCTCATTTCATCTTTTCTTTAGATCACTTCAGAAAATCTGCTTTCGCACATATTCCTAAAAGTTAGAATTAATATGATGAGACAAACTGATTAAATGGTTATAGATTTATCAGCTTGATATAATTCATTGAATATCGTCTAAACATACTAATAATAAATCTGAAATATACAAATGAAACGCTTTACCATATCTTTCAAAGTAGACCTTCGATTGTTCGGTTCTATATGTTACTGCTAGTTCCTTCAGTTTTTCAACTGTAAAGTAGCCCTGGTATTCATCATTTATATATCTGATAAATGTTTTCATAACGGCTTCGGCTTTATCCCTATCTTCTTTGTGTTTATATATTTTCATAAAATAATAATCAAAATCTATCTTTTTGTTTTTGATATGATTATAAAACTGATCAACATCCACAGTATCGAAATCTATATACTCATTCAAAAGTATTTCTTCTATCGATTTATTTTTCTTTCTCTGCGAAATCATCAATTCCAGTTTGCTTTTCTGTGTTTTTAACCGTTCCAGTTTCATATCTATGATCTGTTCCTGCAGTAAGAGAATATCATCAATGGATTCTGAGTTATTCTCCAGAATCTCTCTGATTTCATCTAATGATATACCTATCTCCTTCAGTGAACGGATCATTGATAGCTTTAGAATATCCATAGTGTTATATACACGATGATTACTGCCATTTCTTTCGATAGGCAATAGATTGATTTCATCATAATATCGAAGCGTTCTGATCGTTACATCGGTTAGATTGGAAACCTCTTTAACTGAATAGCTCATTTCATATTGCACCTCACGTTACGTAACCCCTTACTATAATTGAAAGGAGGGGAAAATGATGAATATTCCAATTAGAAAATATCTGATATGCGACAACCAGTTTAGAGTTTTCGCCATTAGTAAAGACCAAACCGGCACTTTTTCAATTGAAGAAGACATTGCTTATGCTTCAGCTTTTACAACGATGCTGCTCAGTCAAGAAGAACGTATCACTTTCAATTTTAAGAATGAGAATAGCAATTGTTTTCTTTATATCGATTCTTTTTCACAAGGAAATTGTTTTTATAGACTTCCATTGGGTGAAGCTTCTGTTCTGGGCACAAAGTTATTTGTCACTAAGAGTAAACTGAAAAACTTTGGAGCGTCATATAATTCAATTATGCAGTTTCATGAATTTGATATATTGAAGAACATTTCATCCTACTACAAAGAAAGTGAACAGATGGAATTGAGCTTCATAGAAAATGACAAATGCATTCTAATGATTCAACCTTTGCCTTTTTTTGAAGAAACACAGTACCATTACATTATGGAAGAATTAAATGCGTTTCAAGGTGATGAAGAAAGGTATCTATCGAAAGAATATCTAGTCGAAACAATCCAAGTCAAAGTTTTAAAGCAATAGTTTCTAAGAGAGCTCGTTTATGAATCATAGGTGTTGAAGTGTGGACCTATCTGTTAAAATCTGCTTTCGCCGGATTCTTCGGCTTCTCACGCTTCTTGTACATTTCCATCTTGTCGTTGTATCCCCAGATGTAGGTCAGGCCGAAAGCGAGTGTCAGTGTAATGAATGTGGTCAGAATGGCATACCAGAAGTTTGCGGTGATGCCGTTCTCCGGATCAATGAAGGATGGCAGTCCGATCAGAGATCCGATAATGCTCCACATGTTGACGCCGAGAATGCCGGCGAGAAGCCCACCGACTGCGCTGGCGATGCTTGCGCATATGAATGGTCTGCGGAAGCGCAAGTTGATACCGTAGATGGCGGGTTCTGTAATGCCACAGAAGGCGGAGAATGCCCCGGCGTAACCGAGTTCCTTCACTTCCGCCTTCTTCGACTTCACGGCAACACCCAGTGCGGCTCCGGCCTGGCCGACGATGGTGAAGCTGACCATTACGGACAGGTAGCTGTATCCGAGTGTGGCAAAGTCATTTACATAGACCGGTACGATGCCCCAGTGGAGACCGAAAATGACCAGCAGCTGGTAGAATGCTGCGATGACGGCACCAAATAGTGGTGCATTGAAGTCGAGCATGGCCTGCAAGCCATTGGCGAGTGCGGTTGAGAAGCCGACCAGCACGGGACCGGTGATGATGAGTGTAATGGCCGACACGACCCCGATGATGACGATTGGGATGAATATGGCCTGGATGTATGCAGACACCCAAGTCTTCATCCAGTCCTCAAGCTTTTTCACCAGCCAGGCGGCAAGGATCATCGGAAAGATGGAGTATGTATAGGCGACGAACGGAAAGGCGAAGTTGCCGATGGCAAAGATGTTCATATCCCCATTTGCCGCTTCAAGGACAGTCGGGTGGATGATGACCCCGCCGATGACGGCAGTCAGAACCGGGTTGCCATTCATGCGCCTGGCTGCATTGAAACCGATCAGTACAGGCAGGAAGTAGAAGACCGCATCCGCCATTGCATTGATGATCAGATAGGCAGTGCCTGTGTCGGTTATGATATTTGTCGATGTCAGTACCGCAAGCAGCCCTTTGATAATACCGGCTGCAGCGAGAATATTGATGATCGGCATGACGGATCCTGTGATGATGCCGATCAGCTTATTGAACTGGTATCCGACCTTGTCCATGATACTGCTGTCTTCGGAAGGTTTCGCAAACTGTTCCCGATCTGCTGGCTGGTCTTCTGAAATGGATAGCTGCGCCATCACTTCCTTATGGATGTCATCCACAGCCGGGCCGACGACGACCTGATACTGGCCGCCTGCTTCCGCCACACCCATGACACCCTCCAATGCCTTTATTCCCTCTGTATCAGGCAGTGCCGGATCCTTCAGATAGAATCGTAGACGCGTCACACAATGGATGACATTGACGATGTTGTCATCTCCTCCTACCCGTTCGATGATCTGTCCAGCAAGCGTATGATAATCCAGTCTCTTGTTTTTCATTGCTGCTTTCACCTGTCCTTCCAACATTTCCATTTCTGTTTATAGTCAAAATGAATGCCACCAGTATACGATTGGTGACTCTACATTAAAGATCACTTATGATAATAGAATACATCAAATGGTGCCATTATGGACATGTTAGAAACACTTTAGGACGAAATTAATCTAAATATAAAAAGTATTATAAATATACAACACTCAACTGTAAATTTAATGTAAAATACCTAGTGAATGGATGCATGCATCCACAATACATAAGAAGGAGACGATTGAATCATGGCTGAAAATATGGGATTGGCAGTTATTCTGGGAGTCATTCTTGTACTGATCATCGCTGCCGGCATCGCATGGTACTTCTATATGAAAGTCAGGTATAGAACGGTACCGTCGAACGAGGCGCTGATTGTCACAGGTCCGAACCTCGGAGACGAGTCGAAAGAAACGAATATCTACAAGGATGATCAGGGACGCTACATGAAAGTCATCCGCGGCGGCGGCCATAGGCTGCGCATGTTCCAGACCGGAACGAAAGTCTCCCTGAAATCCTTCCAGCTGAAGATTGAAACACCGAAAGTCTACACCAAGGAAGGCGTCGGCATCTACGGTCAGGCCGTTGCGACAGTGAAGGTTGCCGATGATCTTGAAGGTATCGTAAAATATGCCGAGCAGTTCCTCGGCAAGGATCAGAATGACATCGAACATGAAGTATCCGAAGTACTGAACTCGAACTTGCGTGCCATCCTGTCGAAGATGACCGTTGAAAGCATCAACGCCGACCGTGAGAGCTTCAACGAACAGGTCCGTGAAATCGCACAGGACCAGCTCAACCGCATGGGCTTCAAGATCACCTCCCTCGGTCTGTCCGACCTGAAGGATGATGAGAACTATCTCGAGAACCTCGGTCGTCCGCAGATTGCCAGAGTCAGAAAAGAAGCAGAGATTGCGGAAAGTGAGAATAAGCTTGCAACAGAAAGCAAGCAGGCGGAAGTCAATGAGAAGATTTCACGTGAGAAATACCAGCGTGAGATGAGCATTGCCGACAGCCGCAAGGAGAAGGAACTGAAGGAAGCACGAAACTCCGCAGAAACAGCGAAGGAACAGGCCATCGCCGAGGCAGCCGGTGAACTTGAGTCAGAAGAACGCCGCCTTGCCGTCGAGCAGCAGCGCCTCGAGATCCGTGAGCAGGAGAAAGCGAATGAGCTCAAGCTGCGTAAGATGGAACGCGAAAACGACGTTGAAATCGAGAAGCAGCAAGTGGAAGTCCGCAGACAGCAGGCAGAAGCCGACTACTACGCTGAGACGAAAAAAGCAGAAGCCAGTGCCGCTGCGCGTATATCGGAAGGTAATGCAGAAGCCGAAGTCATCCGTAAGAAGAGTCTGGCCGAAGTCGAAGCCATCGAACGTCGCGCCAAAGCAATGGCCCAGCATAAGGATGTCATCCTGATGGAGAAACTCATCGAGATCATGCCTGAATTCGCCAAAGCAGTCAGCCAGTCCATGAGCAACGTCGAATCCATCCGCATACTGGATGGCGGAAGCGGAGACCAGCTCAAGTCACTGCCGAAGACCGTCACAGGCACCATGGCCAACCTTCAGGAAAGCATGGGCCAGATGACCGGTTTTGATATGGAAGGCTTCCTGAAGAACCTGACTGCCAACGTACAGCCGGATGCTGAGGAAGAAGCGAGCGAAACGTTCGCCGCAGACGAAGAAGACGGTGAAGATGTGGAAGAAGAGAACTATGTTGATGATGTTGACAACAAAGAGAAATAAACTAAAAAAATGACTCTTCGGAGTCATTTTTTATAACTTGAGGAGGATGCTATGGAGATAACCGTAAAACGAAGGACCTGGCTTCTAGGTTTATTGAATTCACTGAGACTGGAGTTCAACGGTGAAAAGATAGGGAATATCCATTTTTTTCAGAATAAGACTATAGAGATTCCGGAAAAAGAAGGCAGATTGAAGTACGTACAAATATTGGATCACAATGATGAAATTCATGTAAAAGATGGGGACATAATCATTATCAAAGAGAATCTGATCTCTACGTCCAATTAGGTAAAGCTACACTTCCAATCTTCCTGATTATACTTCTCATAGTCGGTCTATCTTCGTTCTTTTTTAATTCTCACAAGCTCGTGGTAGAGGACAAGACAGACCGAAGTAACCAAAGCTGAATCACTATCAATGCGTTTTTCCATCAAGCATGTATACTGGCAAGTGAGAATAGAAAGAGGCGGAGATACAATGAAGCAGTACTACAGTAACGTGATTCAATATAGAGGCACCCATTATGATTTCGGCTATTTTCAAGGCGAGCAGCTGAGAGAGTCGCCGATTCTGCCCAACCGCGAAAAAGATCTAGAAAGACGTAAAAATCGGCATTATATAGTCAATCCCGAAGAATATATAAATATCATGTCAAAATACTCACCAGCCATACTCGATGAAATTTATGGACTTGCCGATGCACTGGACATGGAAATGAAAAAAGCATTCCAACTATTCGGCGGCTATTATCTGGAATATACACGAAGCGGCTGCTCCATTTTCACGGATAGCGACTTCATGGTTCGCAATTATGACAGCCACCCCCGTGGATATGAGGGACGGTATACGTTTTACGAACCAACTGACCACGGATACGCCGTAATCGGACCTTCGATGCGGATTGCCGGACGGATAGATGGTATGAACGAAAAAGGACTTGTGATGGGATATAACTTCACACACAGTAAAAATTCAGGCGACGGGTTCCTATGCAGTATGATTGGCCGTCTGATTCTGGAAACATGCGCAAATGTAGATGAGGCCGTTTCATTATTGAAAGACATTCCCCATAGGCATTCATTCAGCTATATCCTTCTGGACCCAGAAGGTATATCCTATGTCGTCGAGGCATCACCAAGAAATGTCGCAGTCAGACAGTCCAATGTATGTACGAACCACTTTCATCTGCTGAACGACGAGAACCAGCACCGTCAGGAAGAAACACGCGAGCGGGAAAGAACGATACAAGCCGAGCAGCAGCATACCACAAACCCCCACGAAGCATTTAAAGTCATGAATACCCCCGATTACGGTGTATTCTCAGATAAATACGATGCAGCAGCGGGCACAATACACACATCCGTCTATTTCCCTAAAGAATTGAAAGCGTGGTTCGTCATCGGACCTGACAAAAAACCGGTCATCTTCGACTTCAAGAAGTGGCTCGACGGTAATAAGGTCAACGTTAAGCAAATCAAAGGAACACTCGAATACGACCGACCATTCGTGAACATGGAGAGATGAAGCAGAAAGGTTTGATTGAGCTATCATCTCTCTACCAAATCACGCATTGTCCTATCGTACTTTGCAAACATTTCGTTGGACAGATCCAGCACCTCTTCCTGTTGATCACTCTGCTTTCTGATGATGACAGAATCACCATCTGGAACAAACTCCAGACGGTCGCCCTCCTCAGCCTTCAGCGTCTCAAGAATGCTTTTCGGTATACTGACAACCATATTATCTCCAGATTTCCTCAGTTGTCTTAAAATAGCCATAAAACCCCACCCTCTCATCCAAGTGTATATAGCACTTAAAAAGGAAAATATGAAGATGAATTAAAAACCATGCTATTCCCTGCTGATCATTCTGGCTCTTAATGCTTTGAGATATGGAACATATTTGATACAAGGGATGGTAACCTCTACTATGTTATCTTCTTCATTTTAAACTTGATTTCAGTAATCGTGGTAATCTTCATAAAAGATAACATAATTTCCGATAACAGACGCTCAGGTGACACAACTCAGTAAATAGACACATTCATAGCAAAAGAACTATTTAATGGCTTCTTGTCCATGAAATCAAAAAGTATTTCCAGCCACTATTTCTGTCATGTATTTCATATAGATACAGCATTTGCAGCTACTGAATCGACAATTGTATAGTTACATTATATTGCGCTAAAACGAAAAACTCCAAAGGAAAAAATTAAATCCGTCGTCGATCATAAGACAGACCCCCTGATATTATGATAACCTGATTCAACTCCTGGTTTGCAGTAAGATCAATCTAGTAAATACTATTCATGGTAACCTTCATTTCTTATGATCTTATTTAGATTAACAGTCGTAATTCAAGAAATTTTCCAGTATCTTGTTATAAATCTCCGGCTGTTCCAAGTGTACGACATGACCAGCAAATGGAATGATTGACGAATGTACATTCTTATTCATTTTAGGATAGATCAATACTCCAGCGGTTTCATGTGCATTGTGTTCACCGACTATATATAAAACTGGAAGATCGAGCATTGATAAATCTGCTGTTTCATTGAAAGGATACCAATCGGACTCCTGGGTTGTTTGAAGCAGCTCTCTCCAGTTCCCTTTATGTATACTATCAAAATAAACGACAGTTTCAGGGTCTTTAAGCAACTTTTCTGTATGTTCTATGTCCTTCTTGTTCATTTCTACCCAGTCTGAAGGTTTTTCTGGAATGATACCGGATAAAGTTAGAGTTTTCACCTTCTCTGGAAATTTCTTAGCAAAGATAAGCCCGACAAGTGCACCTAACGAACAACCAACAATGTGTGTGGATTCTACATCTAATGATTCAAGTGTTTCCGCCAAGTCTTCTGCAGAGTTGTTAAAGTAATTGTTCACATCATTCGAGACAGATTGACCATGTCCTCGCAAATCCGGCAGTATCACTTGGTAGTCATCTTTGAAATATTTTCGTTGTATATCAAGCTCTGTACTTCCTGTCTGCAGTCCGGTATGTAGAAAAACGATTGATTCTCCACTTCCGGATACTTCTGTATGTAAAATCATATAGTGGCTCCTTTTTTTTATTCACTGAGTAATCATCGTATCTACCCTTTTTCTTCACCGAGCTGAACTCTGCATTGTCTACCTCTCTCATTTATAATCAAGATAACTAGATTTCTCGCATAGGACAGCCTATTACCTTACTTCTTAAACGAAAGGTGGATCCATATGACAAAACAAACCACTAAAAAGGACTGGATCGACAGTAGCATCGGTCTTGGAATGATTGCAGGCTGTCTGGTCGGCATACTTGCAGCTCTGTTCATAAATCCATCAATCATGCTCTTTACGATTCCTCCAGGTTCAGCTATCGGCTTGCTGGTCGGCATTGTGATACAAGCCATCTATGGCAGTCATAATCAGCACGACAAATAGCCATGCCACCTAGTTGTTAGGTGGCATGGTGTTATTGATCACTGTCATGGAAATGGCTGTGGTTGTTGCAATCATGATTGCCGCTTCCATCTGCTCGATGGATTTGTTGATGGCGACGTCGTATTCGCTCTCGGCTGCAATTTTCTCGATCCGCTTCTCTGCGGTTTCTTTTTTCTCTTCACCGAATACTTCGGCTGTGAGGTTGCATATCTTAATCAGGTTCAACAGGATGCCGGCGAGCGGGTCGGGTGTTTCATTATCGAACACAATCCTTTGAAGCCTGCTCCTGATTTCCTGCTCGACTCTGCCGTCTGCCTCCGGGTGCATTTTCTGGTTGAAGACAAATAGGATTTTCTTGGATTCTTCTTTCAGTATCCCCTTCTCCACTAACGACTGGATGATTTCTTTCTTGATGTTATGCATCTTGAACGGCAGGCGGTCCACCCAATATTCGATCTTCTCCGGCTTCATGGCATTCTCGATTTCATCGAGGACTGTTTCAAAATAAGGCACGCCTGTCGGTGTGCGGTCGATGACGACCACTTTTTCGTCCTGCAGTTCGATGCGTTCCATCAGTGTCAATTCGGAAAGGATGGCGCCGGTGAAGCCATATTCCATCGAGTCGGCTGTAGATACTTGTGTGCCCTTATCGTCGTCTGTTGCAAGCAGCAGCAGTGCTTCTGCAATTGTAAACATAAGATCTCCTCCTATTTTCAAATTTTATAGAAAGTGGTACATATCCCTTTTCCTACTGTCGAAAATCGGCACTTCCTTGCGGATTTTAGCGACTTCATCGCCATCAACCCTGCCGGTCAATACAGCATCGCCATGGTCTGCCGCTTCATCGATACTCCCTCCGAACGGCCCGATGATCATGGAGCGCCCGGCATATTCATGAGTGCCGATCTTCCCATGTGTGTCGCAAGCAATGATATACAACTGGTTCTCAATGGCCCGTGCACGAATGAGTGTCTCCCAGTGCGATTTACGCGCCATCGGCCATTCGGCCACGACGAAGATGGACGTGGCGCCTTTTAACGCCAGATCTCTGAACAGTTCGGGGAATCTGAGATCGTAGCAGATGACGATGCCGCATTTGTTGCCATCCAGCATGAACGTCTCCACTTTGTCCTCCCCGGCTGCGAGAAATTCAGGTTCATTGAGCATCGGTACGAGGTGCATCTTCGAATATTCATGCACCAGCGCACCCTTTCGGTCGATGACGAATGCAGTGTTGTAGACCTTATCCGGATCGTCCTTCAAATTGGCGACGGACCCGGCAACAATGTTGACATCATATTCCTGCGCGAGTTCGACAATGACGGACTTCGCCGGTTCGAGGTGGTGGCAGGCGTGCTCCTGTATATTTTCAAGATCATAGCTTGATGTCCACATCTCCGGCAGCACGACCACATCCGTGCCTTTCAGGTTCTCCTTTTCGAATAGCGCCTTTACCCTCTCAAGATTCGCTTCAAGGTCTCCATATACAACCTGATACTGCAGTACTTTTATATTGATAACGATCACTCCCCATATGACTATTGCCGACCCAGTTCGATGTTATAATCCGACACGATTGTATCCCCCGAGTTGATTTGCACACTGACGCTGGACTCCGGATCCAGTGCCTCCATCTGTCCATAGTTCCGATATGTGCCGTCGACGTTCCAGTAGATCCGGTGCTCACCGGATTCCCCCATTATCGGCAGACTTTCTGTTGCCAGCCAGTACTTTCCAGATTCGATATGAGTGCCCACCGTATATGTTCCTGCAGGCAGCATGATGCTCCCAGTGGCTGATGCTTCCATCATATCATTTCCAATCTGTGAAATGTCGAGTTCACCATCCCGCGACTTGAACGTCAGAGTGTAGCCCGGTTTCAGATCAAACTGTGCACTTGGTGTCTCCAAGCCGATGGAGATTTCCAGGATTCTGATACCTGCGCCATCTTCAACAACAATGGCACCGGCATTCTCCATCACCGTGCCTCTATATCTCCCTGGCGCGAGGTCCTCACCGACTTTGTATGTACCCGGTTCAAGCGTCATCGTTGCACCGGCACTGCTTTCGACCGTTCCTGACAGCTCACTGCTGTCGACGAAAGGGAAACGCTCTGCAATATCATCTGCAAACAGCAGCTTGTCTTCCTGATAGGCATTGATTGCCGCCTCATTTTTCACGAAAGCCTCTCCGTCATAAGTCTCCGGCATGAGGCCGGTATAGCCGCATCCTGCAAGCCCAAACACCATCAGGAGGATTATTGCCCGCTTCATGATTCCACACCCTTGTAGATGCGAAGGTAATGTTCATACGTGCCGAGCGGACCGAGAATGACGGACTCGGAACCTGCTGCCTGCAGGCTCTTCATCAGTTTCAGCATGTCTGCGTCCGTTAAGCTTTCTGTCGGGATGCAGATGCGCTGGTGGTTCAGATACAGCGTCTCTTCCGGCAGTGCATCGAGGGATCCGTATTGGTCCGGTGCGATATTTCCCTTGATATATGTGTCCTGTGCTTCTTTGCGATCATACGTGTAGTAGATATCCTTGTTGTTGAGAAAATAGATCTGGTCTGCATAGTCGTCGAGATTCTCGAGCAGGTGGCTCGCGACGATGATGATCTTGCCTTCTTCCTTCACTTCCTGGAGGATTCTGCTGACGAGCTCGACATTGACCGGATCGAGTCCGTTCATGATCTCATCCATGAACATGATTTTCGTGTCTGCTGCCATCATCATGGCAAAGCACAGTCTCTGCCGCATGCCGAGGGAATAGGAGCTGACCTTGCTACGCACATAGCCCGCCATGTCCAGCCGGTCGACAATGGCATCAATGTCCCCTTTTCCCCCTTTCCAGATGTCCCGGTACATCTCGATATGTTCATAGCCGCTGAAGTTCTCATAGAGTTCGGCCTGGTCCGGGAAGAAGGTGATCTTCTCATGCAGGGCGCGTACATCCTTCGTCGTATTGCGGTAGTTTCTGCCGTCGACCCGTATTTCTCCTTTATTGATCGGAATGAAACGGATGATCGCATTGAAAAGTGTCGTCTTGCCGGTGCCGTTCGGTGCAACCAGACCGATGATGTTGCCGTCCGGTATGCTGAAGTTGATATTCTCAAGAACGACATGGCTGCCGTAGCTGATGCTTAGGTCCTTTATTTCGAGTGGCATCAGTTCTTCCTCCTTTCGAGTCTGCCTGTCCGTGTCGGAATGAGCTTGAAAATGAAATGGAACAGGATTTCAATCAGTATATAGAGCAGTACGATGGCGACGAGCATCTTCGTAATATTGACATCACCGACCTCTGCCCACTCCCCTTCAAGCACCGGCAGCAGCTGCAGGTAGAGGAACGGATTCCAGCTGCCTAGAGGTGATACGACAGTGAATATATACGGAATGAAAAAGATGGCAACTACTATGGTGATGGTCAGATAGATGTTTCTGAACACCCAGCTGAGCCCGGTCGACAACTTGATGATGATGTAGCTCAGTGCCATGGCAAGTGCCAGGGTCATGATGACATACTGCAGTATGCTGATGTATATGGCATTCTCCCCGGCGTATAGCTGCACCGGGTACATGAGTGTACCGGTGTCCGTGGAGAGGCGGCTGACGAAGTATGATATGAGAACACCGATGATCAGTGTCGCCCAGATCAGTATCCAGCTGATCACTGTGCGCTGCCGCCACTGGAACTTCCAAGTATAGGGCAGCCCCTGGGTGATGCTCCAGTTGTTCTCCTGGTCCCGGCTGAACCGGTCGGCACCGAATATTGCCGCAATGATGTAGATGAAGACACCTGCGATGATGTTGACCAGTGCATGGAGCACAAGGCTTGGTGACATCGGATTCCAGTCGATGGCGACATCATTTTCATCCAGGTAATTCAAGAACTTGAGCCGGTTGTTTATTTCCGCCTCGCTCGGCATGAAGGAGAGCAGCAGCTCCTGGGATTCGAAATCATCCGCCTTGTAAAAGTAAAGCTGGTTCTCTGCCATTTCGATGCCCTGGTCGACATAGTCGCTGACAATCTCTTCAAGGCCTTCGACTGTGTTCCCTTCCTTCTCCGACAGGATGAACCGCTGCATGCCGAGTATCTGCTGCTGGCGGGCCAGACGGTCGTATATATCCTGGCCGGTCTCTGTTTCAAAATGCGCCTCCGGTATCGCTCGGAAGAGGTTCTGCGTATCCGTATACTGTGCTATCGTCTCATCGACCGGCAGCTGGATGGTCCGGTTCTGATAGAGCGTGGAATAGGTTGCAACGAATAGGAGCAGGGCAGCAAGCAGTATGCGCACTTTCCAGTCGCGTACCACTTTCAATGTTTCCCATCTGAACAGCCGCATCATCCCACCTCCCTTTCAAACTTCTGCCTGTCCATCCACTTCGCCGTCAGCAGCAGCAGGACTTCAAGGATGAGGATCGAAGCAGTCAATACGAGCGTGCCGGTCAGAAAGCTGAATCCATTGGTCATGGCAAGAAAGTTGCGTTCACCGCTCAGCACCTGGCCGAACTCAAAATAGTTGTGCGGAAAATACTGGCTGCTGATACCGAAGATGGTCGCTTCGCCGCCGCCATTGTATATGCGGTTGAAGCCGACGAGCAGGAAGCCGATGATCATGACGACAACGTCATGCCTGAATACGAGCGACAGCCATGCATTCAGACGGACGAAGAGGTAGACAAGGAGCAGAATAAATACTGCCGACATGGCTACAAAAATGCTAACTGACCGAGTTGAGAAATTTACTTGTTCCCCGCGGTAGCCTTCCTGGTAGCCATATGAAGACACGCCGAGGTCGAACGTGCCAAATCCGTAGAGGATGCCTGCCACCAGATAGTAGATAGACAGCAGTGCAGTAAATGCTGTGATCAGTATGATGAAAAGCGATACCGACTGGTACAGGATGTAGCGCCACCAGCCGAACGGCTGACCTGCTTTCAATGTACGGTGCTTCCTGTCGTCGACGAGGATTTCACTGGCGACGAATATGGTCACAAGCAGCAGGATGAGCGGCCCGTTCGTCTTCAGGAAAAGATGCAGCTGCTGGGCCGCTGTCTTCTGGTTATACATATGAAGCGTTGCATCTTCCTGTGCTGCAATGGCCTGAAGCTCCGTATTCACCACGCCGGCGTTGTAGTTTCCAAGGTGTATATCACGGTCGAAGCGTTCACTGGGCGCTTCAGCAAGCGGGGGTGTGAGTGCCGAGTGTGTTGCGAGATCGATGAGCAGCCGGATATTCCCGTTGTCTATCCCACTTTGAAATGCATAATAGCTTTCGTAGGTTTTCTTGGCGAGGCTGTATGTATTCATGCCGGTAAAGCTGTTGACCGCGATATTCCCTTCCTCGAGACGGGATTCCTTCATTCCATACTCGGCACTCAGTTCAAGTGCCAGCGCTTCCCGGTCGATGGTGGTCGGGTGCTCCTTGCTCGGCAGGTAGAGCAGCAGATAGGCGAAAATGCCCAGCAGCGTGAGAACCAGCACCAGCCGGTTCTTTCTGTTTCTCCACGTTCGTTTCAGTGTTTCCCTGAACACAGCAGTAAACATATAGGGTCTCCTCGATTTCCATTTATGGGTTTGATGCTGCATCAGTTTGCGGTGATGGTCTCAAGCTTCTTCATCTGGTTATCAAGCACCTGTTTGACAATCGGTCTGGCCCCTTTTAAAATCAGTGCGTACCGTCTGCTCTCTGCGTCGAAATGGCTTTCCACCTGTACCCTCGTCTCTTCCGGTCCTTCTGGTTCCAGTCTGAATGATGATGTGATGATTCCCTGCTTGAGTGTCGTTTTCACTTCGATGAAGCGGTTCTCTTCATACTCGGTGATGGTCGAACGGAACTGATATGTCTTATTGAGTACTTTCATCATCGTTCTGAACTTCGTGCCCACTGCACGCTTGTCTTTCGTGTTATAGATGTTGCCTGCAAAAATCGGACTCCATTCCTTCAGCTTATCGTCATCGTTGACGACCGCAAATATCTGCTCGGGTGTTCCCTTGATCCGTTCATCATAAGTATAGAGTTCCATGGTTATCTCCCTTTTAAATGCTATGTAATTATTTTCTAAAATTTTAGATATTTGTTAAAAATTATACAGTTTTATTTTTGAATTTTCAATAATCATTGCGTTATTCATCATTAAAACGCTATTATTATAATAAAAAAAGAGGTGGTTGCATGTTGAATATGAGCAGGGATCGGGACATTGCCTACAGTGATATCAAACAACTGTACATGGGCAGTGGGGATACACCGTATGAAAATAGACTCGATGCATTGCATGAAGCCATCATCCGCTCCGATTATCTGGTCACAGCATGGGATGGAGAAATGCTTGTCGGACTGCTCCGCTCTTCCGGAGACATGCAGTTCACTCAAGTCATTGCGGATTTTCTTGTGCATCCGGAGCATCATACGAAAGGCATCGCCTCGAAGCTGATGAATGCTTACATCAAGGACACTGCCGATGTGGAGAAGATCTACCTGTTCATGGACGATGGGCTGGCGAGTGCATTCACCAGAAACTGGCTCGTACATAAAGGATTCCGCATCATCAAGGATGGCGAGGACCTGTGCATCTACCTGAAACGCAATCTGGTCTCATGAACAAGAATAACCTGGAAGCTTCTGCTTCCAGGTTATTTCGTCTATATGAAATAGTTGCCGAGCACACTGTTGACGTCGTGGACGACGACGAAGGCCTTCTCATCATACCGTCTGATGAGGCGCTTGAGACGGGTCAGCTGTGATTTATTGATGATGACATAGAGGATATCCTTATCCTCCTGCGTATAGAATCCGCGGCCATTCATGATGGTTACACCGCGTCTGATTTCGCTGTTGATCATCTTGCCGAGCCGGTCCGGATGATCGGAGATGATGGTGATCGCTTTTTTGGGGTTCATCCCTTCGATGATGAAGTCCATGACCTTCATCGCGATATAGAGCGCAATGACAGTGAGCAGCACCTGCTCGAGTGTCATGACCGTGAGGCCGATGGTGATGACCACCATATCGAAGAACATCAGTGCATAGGAGACATTGACGTCCATGTACTTGTTGACGAGACGGGCAAGAATCGTCGTGCCGGCAGTCGTCGCGCCGATGCGGATGATCAGACCGATGCCGAGACCGACGAGTGCACCGCCGAATACGGTATTGATCAGTATCTCATCGGTCTGTATGCGCCACGTTTCCGTCAGCCACAGGAAGAACGATGTCAGAAATACGACGACAATCGTATAGTACATCGCACGCCTGCTCAGAAACTTGAAACCGATCACGAGAAGTATCGAGTTCAGCACAAAGTTCGACACAGCCGGAGAAATATCGAACGCGTAGTAGAGAATAATTGCAAGGCCCGTGACGCCCCCCTCACCCAGATTGCCGGCGATCATGAACGAATTGACACCGATGGCAAAAATAAAAGACCCTATGATTACCGTAGCAATATTGATCAGGGTCTGCTGGGTGATTCCGGGACCGAATGCAAGCCTTTTTTTATCAAAATTGATGTTTTTGAGCCTTTTTCTGATCTGCACAATCATCCGCCTCCTCGTTGTTTTTATTCCACCGATACATGATATACGATAAAGGGAAATTTTTCAACTTGAGTCAGTACACTGACACTATTCCGCATGGCTCTCGGGCACATTGATCCTGATGCATGCCGGCACAAGCTCTATGTTCATGGATTCGAACGGCTGGGCGTCTCCATCGATATCCATCACCTCGAGACGGTCGGTATCAAGCGTCAGTTTCTGTGTCCGCATATAATGGACATTCTTATGCCTGGCAATTGTTCCACGCAGGGCGGCAATGATGATTTCCACAATCTCCATCGGACCGGAAGGCGTGATGTTCAGTATGTGCAGATGATGGTCATCCACCCGCGCTTCCGGCAGCAGGCGCGCGAAACTGCCGACTGAGGAGGTATTCGACACGATGGTCAGTATGGAATCCTCCATCACCTTCTCCTCAGCAGTGTCTATCTCCACCCGGTACTTCTTCATTGTGAACAATGCACGCAGGCCGGCATACAGATAGGCAAAAATGCCAAATCGGTTTTTGACTTTTGAACTGACTTTTGTAAATGATTCCATGAAGTCACCGAGTGCAATGAGATAGGCGGCATGGCGATCATTGAATCTGATGACATCTATATCCATCTCCTTCTGCGGACTGGACAGGTTCTCGATGGCTTCGTTCATATCGAGCGGGAGCCCGAGCGCACGGACATAGTCGTTGACCGTTCCTGCCGGCAGTATCGACAGACTGGAACAAGAGCCGCATTCCACCATGCCGTCGATGATTTCACCGAGCGTGCCATCGCCGCCTGCAGAGACGATCAGATCGGCATAGTCGGAGACCTCTTTGGCGAGATCCTTCGCATCGGACCCATCCGTATACAGCAGCTTCACATCGTATCCCTGTGCATGCAAGTTTCGTAGTACACCATACTCGATCGGCGGCTTTTTCTTCTTACCTGACTTCTTATTGATGATTACAGCAGCTTGTTTCATAAGTCTCCCCCATCGATGAATGTATTTACACCATTCTATAGGAATGGCAGCCGTATGTCGATTAAACCATGCCCCAAATAAAAGACATCCGGCAATGGCCGGATGTCCAAAATATAACTTTATTCTTTACGGAACCGTTAAATCCTAAAGAGATTCTGATACTGTGTTAACTACACTCTGTCGGTATCGTCTGTTCTTCTGCGTGCAGTGGCATCATCGGTTGTTCTGTCATTGACAGTGCCGTCAGTGCGGGTGTTCTCTTCATTTTCAAGAACAGGTCTTGTGCCTGGTGTATCATCTGCTGTTCTGTGGGTTGCCGGATCGGCAGCCGGCTTGTGATTCACATCATCATGATGCGCTTCACGACGTGCGCCATCATCCGTAATCATGCCGAAGAATTTCAGGCAGTAGAGTGCTGCAAGACCGACAAGGATGTAGACGACTTTGGAGAGGATGGCATCCTGTCCTCCAAATATGGAAGCAACGAGATCAAATTCGAACAGTCCGACCAGGAGCCAGTTGAGCCCACCGACAATTAGAAGTACGAGTGCAAGAATATCCAATGCTTTCATGTGCTCTCTCCTTTCTTGTCTTTACTAGTCCTTATGTTCCCTCTATGTGAGTGGGTAAACATGCGCTGTCATGTCTTCGGATATAAAAAATGGCCCCGGATTCGACCGGGACCCCCTCTAAGCATCCATTCTATTTTTGTAGACTGTGCCTGCCTTGGCGACAACCTGGATATTATCATTGTCCTTCAGAGCGCCGATGTTCTCGAGTGGATTCTCCTTTGAGAAGATGAAGTCGGCAACGTAGCCTTCCTTGACCAGCCCGATATCCGTATAGCCCATGCATTCGGCCGCCGTCTTTGTGGAAGCGACGATGGCGTCACTCGGCGTCATGCCGCATTCGACCATCAGTTCCAGTTCGCGCAGGTTTGTACCGTGCTTAAACACACCGGCATCCGTACCCATGGCAATCTTGACGCCCGCCTTATAGGCACGTGTGAAGCTTTCCTTGTGGATTTCAATGACTTCCTCGGACTTCTGTACTGCCGTCTTCGACATGCCGAGCTCTTCGGCAAATTCGAGTACCGATACAGGCGCGAGCAGTGTCGGCACGAGGTATGTACCCTGATCCTTCATCATGCCGCACACTTCATCATCGAGGAAGATGCCGTGCTCGATGGAATGGATGCCCGCTTCAATGCACTGTCTGACACCTTCCAGGCCTTGGGCGTGTGCCATCACTTTGACACCATTTCTGAACTTCGCCTCCTCGACAATGACTTTCAGTTCTTCAAGTGAGAACTGGGTGAACTTCGGATGGTCGGTCGGGCTCGATACTCCACCTGTCGCGTGTACTTTGATGATGTCTGCACCGGCCCGGAGCATTTCACGCGTCTTCTTGCGTACTTCCTCCACGCCATCACAGATGCCATGCGGCATGCCCGGATGCGCCTGGATGAGGTCCGTCACGACGCCGGAATAGTTGTAGCCGTCGCCATGCCCCCCTGTGATTGTCAGTGCATTGACACTGATCTGCATGCGCGGCCCTTTGACCAGGCCATCCTCGATCGCCTTCTTCAGTCCGAGGTCGCTGCCAAGCGCATCCCTTACCGTCGTCACACCTGCATTCAGCGTGCGGTTGAGGTATTCCATCGCCGCGTAGAAGTTGTAGGAGAAAGGTGTCACAAGCCGCTCTTCCACTGGTTTGAATTCCGTCATCATGTGGACGTGCGTATCGATCATGCCCGGGAGCATGTACTGCCCCTGACCGTCCAGCACTTGTGCATTTTCCGCTTCCGATTCATCTGCACCGATCGTCTTGAAACGTCCGTCTTCAATCAGGACATTCGTGCTGCTGACCAGTTCAGAACCTGTACCATCAATCAGATTGACATTTTTAATGAATAGTTTTTCCATTTTCTCCACTCCTAGTTTGTTTTTAGATCAGACTCATGATGAAGCTTGCGATGAAGACTGAAGCAACTGTAACCGTTACAAATCCACCAATCAGCATTGGTGTCACGAGTTCCTGGAATAGTGCATTTTCATCTTCCAGGTTGTCCGTTTCACTTCTGGCCACTTCCTCACAGATCAGGTAGTCGCCAGGAAACCCGATCAATGCGGTGAGTGCCACCGGAATGCCTTTATATGGGTGCCAGCCGACCAGTTTGGATGCGATGAAGCCACCCGTGATGATCCCGACTATGCCGAGCCCAAGAATGGCCCCGACAGCAGGAATGTTCGTCAGCGCGTCATTCGGCGTGATGCCACCCATTGAACCAATAATAACAAATATCAGGGCAACCATCATGAAGCTGAATGAATTGGCGGACTCGAGTGCACTTTTCGGCAGCAGGTTCGTATTCAGGGCAAGAATACCGAACAGCAGGCAGAAGAGTGTATAGTGGATGCCCGTAACGTCTCCGAGAAGGATGCCGAACATGCCGAGGAGGAAGATGACAAACAGCTTGATCGTATTGTTCTTCATCAGACTGAATCGTGATAGTCCCCTCTCCTCCTCGAAACCGACGCTGTCGGATCCCGTCGTGCTTTTATTTTTCATATATGCACGGCCGTACCGCTTCATGAAGAATGTGGACAGCGGCATCCCGATGACCCCCTGGAATGCCTGTACAAGCACGGGGACGACAATCAGGCTCGTCATTCCAAGGTTCGTCAGTGTCTCATTGGTGATCAGCAGGGCAACGACGCCGCCCGATAGCGGACCGATGCCACTTGCAGCCGTAGTAAAGTCGAACATGAGTGTGACGAGTGTAAGCACCAGCGTCAGTGCCCCCACCAGTCCGGATAGTGCGATGATGACGGCACGCCACTGCATTTTCAGAATGGAAAAACGCATGAGCGTACCCATATGTACAATCAGAGGGCCGATCAGTATTGCACCCAGCGCCGGAAGTGTGGAGAGTTCAAGAATATTTTCCGGAAATATTCCTATCCATGTAAGTATCAGAAAGCCAAGCATTGCGGTCAGCAGCATCGGAACTCTGGCCCGGGTCAGGACCGAGAGGAGTTCTCCAAATGCAATCAGCGCAAATATCATGACCGTCGCAACGATGGGTTCTTGCAGCATGATTAATTCCTCCTGAATATTTATGATGTACGTAAGTATAAGCCTTGACGGTCATAAAGGAAAGATGTTTTCTGAAAAAATAGATGATTCTGATAATGAATGCGTTTTCATTAAATAAGGGAGGCACGCAGTGTGCCCCCCTTAAAATATACTCTATTCCTTTGTATCGAAGGTATTCCGGGCAATGCTGAGTGATCGGAGCATTGCGGTCTTCTTGTAGTGGTGATCCTCGAATTTGCCGAGAATGTCGGAAACCACCTGCACACCGTCCGCAATATATTCACCCTTGTTCAGCATGATGCACTCGGTTCTTGAACCGGCGACAACGTCTGATATTTCAGAGCGTGTCGGTATGCCTGTCTTCACCAGCGATTCGACGACCTGCGTCGCCCAGATGACCGGCACATGTGCCGCTTCACAGATCCATAGCACCTCTTCCTGTATTTCCGACAGCCGCTCGTAGCCGATTTCAACAGCCAGATCACCACGTGCCAGCATGACACCGAACGGCCGTGCACCAGCTGCACGCTGGATGATATCCGGCAGGTTCCTGATGCCTTCAGGCGTTTCGATCTTTGCGATGATCGGCATATCCTGCTTCTCTTTGGTGAGCCGTTCTCCGAGTGCCGATTCTATCATGTCGATATCCTCCATATCCTTGATGAAGGAAAATGCGATAGCGTCCGCATGCTGTGCCGCGAAGTCGAGGTCCTTATAATCCTTTTCCGTCAGAACTGGCAGCTTGAAATCAAGATCAGGCAAGTTGATGCCCTTTTCGGTCTTGACCTTCACTCCGCCTTCCTTCACCGTGCGGGTGACTTCGCATATGACGCCCTGATCGACCCTTTCCTGTGCTTTTGCTTCAATATGGCCGTCATCCATCTTGATGTTCTGCCCGACTTCGACTTTACCGATCATCTCCGGCACGGAAGTATTGAGTGCAATCTCGATATCTTTCGGCAGTGTCATCGATGTATCGCCTGAGAGCAGAAACCGTTCGCCGACATCAAGCTTCGGGCTGCGTTTTGATGTCAGAAGGTGCATGGTTCTTATTTTCGGTCCGCTGATATCCATCAGAATCCGGCAGGACAGCCCGGTTTCATCCGCCGCCTTCCTGATGTTTTCGATCATGGCGGACCATACCGATGCATCATCATGCGCGCAGTTGATGCGTGCCATGTTCATGCCCGACTCCACCAGCTGCCTGACCAATTTATAGTTCTGCCCCGCTTCAGACGGCATCGTCACAAGTACGCGTGTATCCCGGTCTTCATGGGCGGGCCCGAAAATCTCATCCGAATTTTTTCTGAGTGCCTGGTTACGCTCGAGAAAAGAATCGGAGGAGCGGTAGTCGATATCCCCGACGTCTGCGTCTGCAATATAGCCGAGCGTGCGGACGACCGCATTCAGTGTGCCCATCACGTCCGCTTCCAGGCGGCCGAGTGATGACAGCCCCCATGGAATGAGCTTTTCCTGCAAAGCCCGCATATCTTTTCTGCGAAATGCCATATAGTAGGCCAGATTTCTGGCACTGTTACTGTACGCTTCCCTTATGCCGTCCCTGTTCCATTCACTGAAGAGGTCGTCCCCCTCCTGTCTGACCGATGCCCGGACATCCATGACTTCATCGAGCAGCGGCTGTGCGTTCTTCCTGTCCATCCGTTTCACCTCATTTGCATGATTTCTTCATAGTACAGTAGTCTATACCCGCTCAACGGAAATCTACCATGATAAAAAAGCGCCCTCGGACCATGAAAGGTCCGAAAGCGCCGAATTTTACATTCCCAGTCTGAACATCAGGTGCAGGGCTTCAAGGTAGCCGATATGAAGGATCACCCACAGTGTGAATCCGATGTAGCCATAGAGTTCAAGATCCTGGACCGAAAGTGCCGACAGTATGAAATAGAGCAGTGTCGTCACTGCTCCGATTGTCACCATGCCGGGCATATAGAGGTTTTTCTTGTAGACGTACAACCATTTGAGCACCGTGGCCAGAATGACGGATACTGCCAGATGAAGCAATACCTCAAGAACGATGCCAAAGCTGCCGCCATAGACAAAATCCACATTCAGAAGCAGTGTCGCAAGTTCCATCTCTGCTGCAAATTCAACATACGCGCATACCAGTAAAAGCAGCATGCCGGAAATGACGCCGGTCACAAGACCGGATGTTATAATTTTTCCCATGGTCGCTATCCTTTAGCAATGATTATTTCCGTTATTTTCACACTTCCATTATAGCATATGGCATATCTGAATTTAAGTCTGTTAAAAATGCATGAATGCATATATGATAAGTGTCAGGTCAAAGGAGGATCCCAATGCAAATTCTATCATTTGAAGAGGAAGCCAGGCATCTCGGCTTCATCACAGATTTCCTGAAAGTATTCAGAGCCGATCTCGAGATGAGACAGGGCCGCACCGCAGAGGGCATCGTCGGCACAAGATACGAGATCAACGAAAACATCTCGAATGCCATCGACTTTGAAGACGGCAACGTCATGGAATTCGTGCAGATGCTGCCGGAGATCAGAACGACTGAAATGAACTTCAACTATATTCATACAATGCTCGAACGGACGAAACGCATGATTCCAAAGCCGTATTTCGGCAAGATCACTGTCGATGGCGAAGCGATCTATATCGGTACCGGCACAATCAAGAACAAGGATAATGACATCCTGATCTATGACTGGCGGACCCCTGTTGCGAGCCTGTTCTATGAGAACCGGACCGGTGATCTGTCATATATCATCCCTGACGGCAGCAGAATCGATGCCACCGTCGAACAGAGGCGGCAGTTCATCATCGAAGACGGCACGCTCGTCAACATGTTCGACAGCGACATGTATATCGGTGATGAAATTCTCCAGAACATGATCACCGACTCATCACAGTCCCGGCTGAAGAATATCGTTTCGACCATCCAGCAGGAGCAGAATGACATCATACGGCTGCCCCTCTCTAGGGACACCCTTGTATACGGTCCACCGGGCAGCGGGAAGACATCCCTTGCGATGCAGCGGATCGCCTACCTTCTGTACCAGCACAAGAACACGCTCAACCCTGAAAATATACTGCTCGTATCCCCCAATGAAGTATTCAACGACTACTTGTCGGACGTACTGCCGGAGCTCGGCGAGAACCATGTCAAAAATACGACATTCTATCGTCTGCTGTCGCGCTTCCCCTACTTCAAAGGCAGAAACTTCGAGCACGTCTATGAGAACATACGCCGCCTGAGGGAGAGCGACTCCGGTCACGCCATATACGAATATAAAAATTCAATCGACTACTTCAGCACCCTTCATCAGTTCATCCAGTCGCTCGGTGAAGCGGGCATGGAATTCAGAAACCTCGTCGGAGAGAATGGCATGTTCTATACAAAGGAGGGGCTTGCCCACATCTTCTACAATGAACTCTCCGCCCATCCGGTCCGCAGAAGGCTCGCCAAGATGCAGGAGCGTCTGCTGTCCCGCTACACCGAGGAAATCAGAAGGCTGACGGAGGAACGGTTCAAAGCACTGCATGAGACAAACACGTACATCGGGGAAGAGAACGAACTGAAGAAGGAAGCACATGAATATGCGAAAAAGCAGCTTAGAGTGGTCCACCGTCAGATCTCACTCTTCCGTTTCGTCCATTTCGAGAAGCTGTACCTGAATTCGATTGGCGACAGGAAGTTCCGCAACCAGACGGTGCGTTCGATCAAGGAGAACGACTTTAAATATGAAGACATTGCACCGCTTCTATATCTCTATATCCATGTGCTCGGCAGGACGGACAGGCAGATCCAGCACGTGCTCATCGACGAAGTGCAGGATTATTCCAATATCCAGTACTATGTGATGCGCCATTTCTACCACAAGGCGACATTCACAAGCCTCGGAGACCCGAATCAGCAGATCCATCCGGGGAGGAAGGACCCGCTCATCGCACGTGACCATACGGAGAAGAGATTGGAACAGTCGTACCGTTCCACCAACCAGATCAACGCTTTTCTGAACAGCATCATCCCAGGGTCCATAAAATCCGTATCGGTCGATGGGGATGAGGTGCAGAAGATACGTACAGATGACGAAATCGAATACGTCAAGGCACTGCTCCGTAATGATGAGCATCCGCAGGTGGCCATCATTACACCGACGCGGGCAGCAGCAGACGCCTACTACAAGGCGCTGGAATCGGAATTCCCGCAGATCAAGAACCTCGGGGAGACGGATACACTCTACAACCAGTCGTTCATTGTCCTGCCCTACTATCTGTCGAAAGGGTTCGAATACAATACGGTCATCCTGACCAGCGCGCATGATTATGCGGATTCAAAGCATATCCTCTATGTACTCGCATCCCGCGCTACACGGCATCTCCATCTGCTGAATCCGGAAAGTTAGAAATATCCAATATATCCTACTTTACAAGTATGTTTTAATCCATTATAATAGTTCTACTTGATTACAAATTCAAAGGAGATAACATAATGGATGCATTACTTGTCATAATCAACCTCATTGCATTCCTGCTGCTGATCGGTGCACTCGTTGTGCTGAAGCGCCGGAATGTGAAATTTTCCTACCGTGTAATGATCGGGCTGCTGATCGGGCTCGTATTCGGTGCAGCACTGCAGCTCATCTACGGCGTTGAAAACACCGTCATTACAACTACGATGGACTGGGTCGCCATCGTCGGCAGCGGATTCGTCAGACTGCTGCAGATGATCGTCATGCCGCTGATCTTCATCTCGATCCTGAGTGCTTTTGCGAAAATGGACATCCAGGAGAAATTCCTGAAATCCGGTCTCAAGATCATCGGTATCCTGCTCGGCACAACAGCCATCGCCGCTGCGATCGGCATCACTACAGCACTCGTCTTCAATCTGGATGCTTCCAGCCTGAACCTGGGTGAAGCGGAAAACGAACGTGCACTGTCACTGGAAAGCACTGCTTCCGAAGTACAGGATCAGACACTGCCACAGCAGCTCGTTTCCCTGCTGCCGGCCAATCCGTTCCTTGACTTCACCGGAGATCGTGCAACTTCCACGATTGCTGTCGTATTCTTCGCCATATTCCTTGGCGTAAGCTTCGTCCGTCTCATGCAACGCAACCCGGAAAGTGGCGACAAGATCAGACAGGGTCTCATTGCCCTGAACGACTGGGTCATGCAGCTTGTCAAACTGGTACTGGCTCTGACACCATATGGTATCCTTGCCATCATGACATCCACCGTCGCAACAAGTGATTTCCAGGCCATCTACGATCTTGGACTGTTCGTCATTGCTTCCTACGCAGCACTGATCACGATGTACATCATCCACCTGCTGCTGATCTCACTCACGGGACTGAATCCGGTGCAGTACTTCAAGAAAACATCCGAAGCACTGCTGTTTGCCTTCACTTCCCGCTCGAGTGCAGGTACACTGCCACTCAACATACAGACGCAGCGTACTAGACTTGGCATTCCTGCAAGCATCGCCAACTTCTCAGGCAGCTTCGGGCTGTCCATCGGACAGAACGGCTGCGCAGGCATCTACCCAGCAATGCTCGGCATCATGATTGCCCCGGCCGCCGGTGTTGAAATCAACGCGCAGTTCATCCTGACACTGATCGCTGTGACCGTCATTGCTTCACTCGGTATTGCAGGTGTTGGTGGCGGTGCAACATTTGCAGCCATTATCGTCCTGTCCACGATGAATCTGCCGGTCGCACTGGCCGCTGTCCTCATCTCCATCGAACCACTGATCGACATGGGCAGAACCGCACTCAATGTCAACGGTTCAATGACAGCAGGCACCATTACTGCCAAAACGAACGGCACACTGGACAAGAGCGTATATAATGATGAAAACTATGGTGAGCTTGCAGCAGAAGCATAATATCAGCCGGTACCCTTATGGTACCGGTTTTTCTTTTGAAATTTTTTAATCTTTAATTTCAAAAAATATTACTTCTAATTTGTGATTGTATTACAGAAGAAACACTTCTTTGACATAGCCGCCTTCCCCTATCCCCCTACCGTCTCCACTGAGAAGAAGATTCAACCGCAATGATACCAACGATATGGCTTATGTTCACTTTTTATCAAAAGTATCCTTAATCCTTGCTGCTCCTCCATTTTAATGCGTTATGCATTGAACACTTAAAAATAAATTACTGATTATTACTACTTCTCCATAGCATTTCACTTCTTCTTTGATATAATGTAGTCATAAATGAATATTCACAATATTATATATGAACGGGGGATGTAGCATGAAGAAATATTTACTGCTTATTGTCATGTCGATACTACTGCTGAGCGCCTGTGGTGGTTTTCAGATTGGAGGCGGTTCTGAGGAGCCGGCTTCTACGGAGACCGACAATGCTTCAGGGGATACTGCTGACAGCGGCTCCGAAGCATCTGGAAGCGGAGAAAAGATTACACTTGATTTCTGGACTTTCTGGGGCTCAGAACAAAGACGCCCAATCGTCGATCAGATCATAGAGGACTTCAATAATTCCCAGGAGGAAATAGAAGTCCAGCATACTTACGTGCCTTGGGGAGACATCTGGACGAAGAACCTTGCGGCCATTGCTGCAGGAGATCCGCCCGATGTCATCATCAACGACATCAACACGGTGAAGCTGAGAGCCCAGGAAGGACAGATGGAGCCACTCACAGAATTCGTCGATGAAGAGGTGCAGAACCGCTTCTACGATCAGATGGCAGAAGCGACGATGGTCGACGGCGAAATGTATGCCCTGCCTTTCAACACCGACACGCAGATTCTTTTCTACAACAAGGATCTGTTCGAAGAGGCGGGACTTGATCCTGAAGACCCACCATCCACATGGGCAGAGATGGAAGAATATGCTGCTGCACTTGATGTGCAGGAAGGGGAAAGCTACGAAACCATCGGATTCTACCCGCTTATCGGCCCGGGTTCCGATCTATGGATGCTGAATGCCCTGGGTGAAAACTACATCGATGAGGAAGGCAATGTATCCATCGATACTGAGCCTGTCCACGATACATTCAACTGGATACTCGAACAGAAGAATAAATACGGCGAAAATACGATCACGTCCATCAATTCGCAGTTTGAAAATGCCCAGCAGGATCCATTCATGGCGGGCAATATCGCGATGATGGTACAGAATGCCAACTACTATGTACAACTCAGGGACTTCGGGCAGGATCTGAACTTCGGAGTGGCACCACTGCCTGAGAAGGAAGAAGGCAATGGCCATACATCATGGGGTGGCGGATTTGTAGCTGAAGTGCCGAGCGGCGCCAAAAATCCGGAAGCTTCCTACCAGTTCATCGAATTCCTGACAAACCATGATACACAGCTCTACTGGGCGGAAAACAACTTCGACCTTGTCGCAAACCAGGAAGCTGCCATGGCTGCAGCTGAAAGCGAAGAATTCAGCGAAGCCGGCCAGGAAGTCTATTCACTTATGGTCGAGAACATGGATAATACACTGCTGACACCACAGCCGCTCGTTGCACCGGATTACGCCAGCACCATCAACCCGACCTTCGAATCCATCATCAGTGAAGACACCACAGTCGAAGCAGGACTCGAAAAGGCGCAGTCCGACCTTGAACGCATAGTCGAAAACAACAGATAGGTGATTTCATGTATAAAAAGAAAGAGAATCTGTATGGGTACTTGTTCATACTGCCATGGATCATCGGTTTTGTGGGGCTGACACTCGGCCCCCTCCTTTTTTCTCTATATGGCAGTTTTACAAACTACAATGTAACCTCACAGATGGATTTTATCGGTTTCCAGAACTACAAGGAACTCTTCATGTATGACGACCTGTTCTGGACATCACTCTATAATACGATGTACTTCGTCATCTTCTCGGTTCCGCTGACTACAATGATCGCCATACTGATATCGACTCTGATGAACCAGAATATCCGTGGCATGAGGGTGTTCCGCACCATCTACTACCTGCCGGCCATACTGTCCGGTGTCGGTGTCTACCTGCTGTGGATGCAGCTGCTCGACCCGTCTACAGGACTGGTCAACCAGTTTCTCGGCCTATTCGGCATCGAAGGCCCAAACTGGCTGTTCGACCCCGAATGGTCTAAGCCGTCCCTTATCATCATGAAGCTCTGGAGTGCCGGTGGCAGCATGCTGCTGTATCTTGCCGCTATGCAGGGCGTATCAAAAGCACTCTATGAGGCGGCCATCATGGATGGCGCTTCCCGTGTGCAGATGTTCTTCAAGATTACGCTGCCCATGATCACACCGATCATCTTTTTCGATATCGTCACCAGCACAATCGGTGCTTTCCAGATATTCCAGGAAGCCTATGTAATGAGCTCCGACAACTCCGGCGCACCGCAGAACTCGCTCCTGTTCTACAATCTTTACATGTGGATCAACGCCTTCAACCTATTTGATATGGGATATGCGATGGCGATGTCGTGGATACTGTTCATCATCGTACTCGTCCTGACCATCATCAATTTCTGGTTGGCCAGACGCTGGGTGCACTATGAGGGGGAATGACTGAATGTACAACTCCAATAAGATGAAGTTCTGGAGATCTTTCAACTTCGTTCTTCTCATCGTCGGCAGCCTGTTCATGGTTGCACCGCTGTTCTGGATGGTTTCCATATCACTGAAGTCGATGGAGGAGATCTATCGCGGGGAATTCACTTTCATCCCCCAGGATATACATTTTTCGAACTTTGTCGACATATTCCAGGCGGCACCATTCCTGACCTATTTCGTCAATACTTCCGTCATTACCGTATTTGTGGTACTGGCCAATGTTTTCGTCAATGCCTTCATTGCGTACGGCTTTGCGAAAATAAGCTTCAAAGGCCGGGACAAACTGTTCATTCTTGTTCTGTCGACCATGATGCTGCCGGGATTCATTACACTGATTCCCCAATACGTCATATTCGCAAAACTGGGACTGGTGAACACATACTATCCATTGGTTCTGCCTTCATTCTTCGGCAGTGCGTTCAACATATTCCTGCTGCGTCAGTTCTTCAAAAGTGTACCGAACAGCATGATCGAAGCCGCCAGGATGGAAGGTGCCAACCACTTCCATATATTTTTCAAGATTGCCCTGCCGATGATCAAGCCGGCACTGTTTACAGTCGCAATATTCTCATTCAATGGCGTGTGGAACGACTTCCTCGGCCCACTGCTCTACTTGAATGACGAGTCACTGTATACACTGCAGCTCGGTCTGCAAGTATTCAAGGAGCAGTCGAGTACACAATGGAACTATCTGATGGCCGGTTCACTGCTCGTCCTTCTGCCTGTCATACTTCTGTTCTTCTTTTTCCAGAAGTATTTCATCCAGGGGTCGAACATACTCGGTCAGACGGAAGACAAATAGAACGCCCATGGGCGTTCTATTTTTTTGTTATACTGGAGGAAAAATGAGGAGATAGATCATGAAATCAATGAACCCGTTTCTGACGTTCCAAGGCCGTGCTGAAGAGGCGCTCGGCTACTACACTGAAACTTTCAAGGATGCAGAAGTGCTGCTGCTGCAGAAATACGATGCCGGTACGCCTGAACTTGAGGGCAAAGTGGTCCAGGGGGCCATAAGAATCCACGATCAGCTCATCAGAGTGATGGACAGCCAGGTGCCACAGGAGTCCACCTTCACACCGAGCATGTCATTCTTCATTGAATGCGAAACATTCCAGGAGATGGAAATGTACTATCGTAAGCTGAAAACCAGGGGTGCCATCCATATGCCGCTCGATGACTACGGATTCTCCAGGCAGTTCGCCTGGATACAGGACCAGTTCGGCGTCACATGGCAACTGAATCTATCCCAATAAAAAATGACCATCCCTCTTCTGTTTCAGGGATGGTCATTCATATGGGTTTTAGCCGAACATTCTTGCCAGGAAGGATTTTTTCGTTTTGGCTACTTTCTTCTTCTCGGAAAGATAGATGGAACTCTCAGCCATTCTCTTATACTCTGCCATGCGCAGGTCTGCAGAAGCACGATCTGTTGAAAACATTTTATTTCCCCCTAAATTTTTGTAATTTATTTCATTCATACTTTTATTAATATCGTTTAACTTAGGTTAAATATACCATCATAACGCGGTTTTATCAATTATCATGTGATATATTTACCAAAGTAAATCTATTGATAATTTTTAATAAATTTAATTAAAATATAAAATATATGTAGTATAATTTCAAAGTTATCTAAATGATGGAAAAATCATGCCAAAAAATGTATTGTTATACTCCATGTAACCGCTTTTTCTGTTTGTTCGTGCATGTTGTATTTGTTTTCTGAATACACACAATTATTGAGATACGATATAAAGTGAAAAAAGTCGTATTTTCGGATATTTTTACCGCTGTCCTGGCTGCATGTATTGTATACTGGATTCAAATACTATGAAGAATATGGAAAGGGGTAGAACGCATGTGGTGGATAGTGATGATTGTACTGATCGCTGTGGCGAGCGGTTTCGGCAGCGACTATATGAAGCATAAGCGGAAAATGGAACAGATCCGCGTCGATGTACTGAATAAGGAGATTGAACTCGAGCAGCTCAGGCAGGAGAACTATCTGCTTGAAAACCGGTCGATGCTCGAGGAGCTGGAGAAGATCAGAGCAGAAAATCGTCTATCCTATGAGAAGGATGAAAACAGACGCTGGCTGATCGAGGAGACAAAAACAAAAGAGAATTGAATGATCAATCCTCTTTGTATTCCATATCAACATGGGGGATGCCATCTTCAAGATGTACATCGGAAGTTGTTTTGAAGCCGAATGACTGATAGAACTTCTCGAGATGGGCCTGTCCGTGCAGGTAGATCCGTTCGCCCTGATGATTTTTATGTACAAAGTCCATTGCCTTGTGCATCAGTTCCTGGCCGAGCCCCTCTTTGCGGCGGTCCTGCCTGACGATGACCCGCCCGATGGATACAGGGTTTTCATGTACGATTCTGAGATAGGCGATGATGCCGGTCTGATCCGTCTTATAGATATGGGTGCAGTGTGCATCCTTGCCATCGATTTCCTGATAGGGACACTCCTGCTCCACTACAAACACCGCCACCCTCAGCCTGTATATCTCTTCCAGCGTGCGGGTGTCGAGTGCTTCAAACTTTTTTACATGCCACATTCGAATGCCTCCTATTTCGGATTTATTCAAATAATACCATAAAAGACCGATGCGTGAGCATCGGTCCTTTGTATATTCTATGCAAATTGTGCGTCAAGCTCACGTGCACTTTCACGTACAGTTTCAAGGCCTTCTTCGATGATTCTTGCCGCTTCCTGTGGCATTGCATTATGCCCTTCAATAACGACTTCATTAAATATTTCCATTCCGAATACGCCACCGAAGACGGCTTTCATGTAGTTGCTGGACATATCCATGCCGCTCGCTTCAGGTGTGCTGTAGACGCCACCGCGCGCGTTCAACAGGATGATCTTCTTGTCCGTCATGAGCTGTGCCATGGAACCATCCGCATTGTATTTGAATGTGAATCCTGCAGAGTATACATAGTCGATGAACGTCTGGAGACGCGCAGGGATCGTCAGATTCCACAGTGGGAATGCAAATACGATGACATCCGCTTTTTCGAATGCGTCCATCGCTTTCTGTTTTGCATCCATCAGACGCTGCTCGCAAGCATCCAATGCTTCTTCGTTCTGGATTTTGCCCAGAGCGCTGAACAGTTCGTGACCGATATATGGCATATCTTCTGCAAATACATCGTATGTTTCAATATTGAGGTTTTTATTGTCTTCTGCACCTTCCATGAATGCATCATACATTTTTGTTGAGATGCCATCAGGACGATTGTTCGCTTTGACTACAAGTACGTTCTTCATTTATATTGCCTCCAAAAGTGTGTGGTTTGATATCATGCATTTCATATGATAACAAAAAGTAATCAGGTTGTAAATAAAAAATGATTGTGTCCACCACTTTATTTCCAATTGAAGATAATATGCTTCTACAGCGGAAGATTGTTTTTATTTTTCAGTATGGCGACACTCAGAATATGCGGAATCCTGTGCCTATCATCCGGAAACTGTTCTTCCAGATAGGCTCTGATCTTGTTCAGCGTGCTCGTCCTCTGCTTTTCCTTGAAGGCGGCGATCCAGGAGACGGAGGACAGGCGTCCGAGCCATTCTTCATTCGTGAAGCGGACATCGTAATCCATCTTGTACATATCCATCAGATCGAACTTGGCATGCTTCCATTCATCGAACCATTCGACAGGGAAACTGTTGATCATCTGGGTGGCGAGCTCCTTCGTTCCTGCCGCACGAATCTGCTTGTCCGGCGAGTAGGACTGGATGATCTTCATCGACTCCTTGACTATTTTGGAGGCGGAAGTGAAGCCTGAATCAATAATGATGAGGTATCCACCGGGTTTCAGAATCCGCCGGACTTCCTCAATCGTTGCTTCGCGGTCGAACCAGTGCCATGCACGCATCACCGTGACAATATCGTAGCTGTTTGCAGGCAAGCCGGTTTTTTCGGCGTAGTTCTGTGTGAAGTTGATCCTCTGGTCACTGCCGATATGCTGCCTGCCGACTTCGATGAGTTCCGGTGATGGCTCGATGGCATCCACAATGGCACCTTTATCACTCAGCATTTTGCTGAGCAGGCCAGGTCCGGCCCCGAGATCCGCCACTTTGCTGCCGGTGACTTCAACACCCCGCTTCTCCAGTTCCCTTATCAGATTTTCAGGAATATCATTACGGAACTTCACGTACTCCTTCGCAACATTGCCAAAATCTACATTCATTTTAACTTCCTCCATAGGGATGATTTGTCTTTTAGTGCAATTATTCATGAAACAGGTTCTTTAAATGGGATTATCCGTCACCTTGTAAGGGTAAACCTCAATAAAGGAGAGTGGATATTGATATGACTAGATCCGTATTATTAATAGTGACCAACCACGGTACGATCAATGGTGACGAAAACAGGCCGACTGGGCTATGGCTCGGTGAGGCTGCAGAGCCCTATCATGTTTTCCAGAGCGCCGGCTTCAAAGTGGATATCGCATCACCGAAAGGCGGTTCCGTGCCGCTTGATCCAAACTCTTTAGGTGACGATGAAGACAAGAACAATGATGTAATCAGACTGCTGCAAACTACGAAACGTGTCAAAGACATGGTGTACGAAAGGTACGATGCAGTATTCTTTGCCGGCGGCCACGGGACGATGTACGACTTTCCGGGACAGCCGGATATCCAGAATATCATCGCCTTCTTCAAGGATGACGGTCGAGTAATATCTGCAGTGTGCCACGGACCGGCAGCATTTGTCGATGCCAAGACGAAAGATGGCAAATATGTCGTGGACGGCATCAAACTGACCGGTTTTACCAATGCGGAAGAAAAAGCGATGGAACTGCTGGATGATATGCCGTTTGCCCTCCAGTCCAAACTGGAATCCCACGGTGCAGGCTTCGTCGTCGGGGAATCGATGGAAGAGCACGTGGTCACAGATGGCAATTTCATTACCGGACAGAACCCTGCCTCAGCCGAAGCGGCAGCCAGGGCAGTCGTCAATAGATTACAGTAGGTGACTCCCCTGCCCCGGCATTATGTCGGGGTTTTTTTATGTCTCAAAATGAATGATAACATCTTTCCACAAAAAAGAGCATCCCAAGGATGCTCTTTTTGTGCCATTCTATCGATTATTCATGACCCTCTTCATTTCCTGCATTTTACCTACGTGCATCGCTTCATGCATGATTGTGAAACCGAACATCTCCTCCTGCGTTGTCATTCCCATGAATTCTTCTGGAAGTTCCTGCTGGATTGCCTCCTCTTCCACATCTTCAAGACGTGAAGGCTGTCCTTTCAGAAGTGCTTCGATTTCATCGATTGCCGGTGTCTCATCGTCGTAGTCATCAGGGCTTGTACCATACCCGAAGTATTTGACATACCTCTGGTATGTTTCATCGTTCTTGTCTGTCAGTTCTTGCGTCACCTGTTCCATCATGGTTGCTGCATGACCAAGCTGCCAGTGGAGACTGTTAGGAAATTCTGCAGCCACTGCGTGGAAATCTTCAGTTTCTACTCCTTCAAATATGGACAGTGTCCATTGCCTTACTTTCCCAAGTTCGAATAGCAATAATTCTCTACTCATCATCATTCTCCTCTTCTATAGGTGTATATTGCTTGTTTACCCTGAATGAACGATTTTATTCATCCAGTCACATTCTAGCATTATGATATAATTCGGATAGCATCGGATGCCTATCGGCATCCATATAAAATGATAGTGGAGGATTTCCTATGACACGTTTCCTGCTTAACCTGGTACTGATGGGCATCATCGCGCTCGCCATCTACTGGCTGATCATGACATTTGCACCTGCACTTGCAGGCTATGCCATTCCCCTGTCCCTGCTGCTCGGCATCACGCTCGGCTTTTTCATCTATATCACGATAGATAACCGGATTGGATGATCTCCCAAATAAATACCTTGCTTATTTCGATAATCGGAATATAATAGTAATATTGATTTTAAAGAAATAGAGGTATTTTATGGAAACAAATGAAAGATCCAAACCGGATTACCGCCTTATATTCATACTGCTCTCAGGGGCTTTCGTCGCCCTGTTGTCCAATACGTTTCTGAATGTTGCCCTGCCGTCCATAAAGGATGATTTCGGTGTGACAACATCCACAGTGCAGTGGGTTTCCACAGCCTACATGCTTGTCAGCGGCATCGTCATTCCAACGACCGCATTCCTGATGCAGCGTTTCAGCGCCAGAAAGCTGTTCCTTCTGGCCATGCTGCTCTTTTTGACCGGCTCACTGGTTGCCGGTTTCTCGCCGACGTTCATCGTTCTGATCATCGGCCGGATGGTCCAGGCCTCAGGCTCGGCTATTCTGATGCCGCTATTGATGAATGTCATGATCACCAGCTTCCCGCCAGCACAAAGAGGCACAGCAATGGGGCTCTTCAGTCTCGTCATGTTCTTTGCACCGGCAATCGGACCGACACTGTCAGGCTTCGTAGTCCAAAACTACTCCTGGCATATCCTGTTCTTCATGATGGTCCCGGTGCTTCTCATCGTCCTTGGCATCGGATGGTTCAAACTGCCTGAAACGGATACGAACTACAGTACAAAACTCGATATTCCATCCGTCATCCTGTCCACAATCGGGTTCGGCGGCATACTATACGGCTTCAGTGCAGCAGGTAACAGCGGCTGGCTCAGAGCAGATGTTCTGACTGCGCTTGTCGTCGGATTCATCGGTGTCTTCTTCTACATCAGAAAACAGACGCGCATGAGCGACCCGATGCTGAACTTCTCGGTCTACAAGTTCCCGATGTTTACGCTGTCCTCCCTGATCATTGGTGTCACCAACATGGCTCTCTTCTCCGGTATGATCCTGATGCCGATATATCTTCAGGACATTCAGGGCATATCGCCACTCGAAACAGGACTGCTGCTTCTGCCAGGTGCACTGATCATGGGACTCATGAGTCCTGTATCCGGCAAGCTGTTCGATATGTTCGGTCCAAAACGACTCGCCATATTCGGCCTGTTCCTGGCTGCATCTACAACGTTCTTCTTCAGCCAGCTCACTTTCGATACAAGCTACGGATTTCTGATCATGCTGTATTCGATCCGTGCATTCGGTCTGACACTCGTACTCACGCCTGTAATGACAAACGGTATGAACCAGCTGACACCGAAACTCACGCCGCACGGTTCATCCATCAACAGCATGCTGAACCAGGTATCCGGCGCCATCGGTACAGCACTTCTGATCACCATCATGCAGAACAGGATGAATGCAGTGCTGAGTGGTGCAGATGCACCCGACCTTGCGGTGACCAACCAGGCGATGCTCTCAGGCATCAACCTTGCCTTCCTGATCGCCACACTGCTGCTCACCGCCGCCATGCTACTTGCGTTCCTTCTTAAACGTGTATCCACCGATGATATCGCAACGGATACTGTCACAAAAACAAGACCGATTACAGCAGAAGAGAAATAAAAATAAAGACATCCACTCTGATATTTTTCAGAGTGGATGTCTTTTCTAGTTCTGTGACGTTGGTTTTCTTAAGGCAAACGACAGCAGCAGACCGATCAGTGAAATGATGGCTGCAACAAGGAATGCCGTATTGACACCTTCTATCATGCCTTCGAGTCCAGCTGTAGGATCTCCGGTATGGGTCATGATGGAGACGAGCAGCGCAGTACCGACTGCACCTGCAATCTGCCGCATCGTATTATTCATCGCAGTACCGTGCGGTACCATCTGCGGTGTGAGCTGGTTCAGACCGGCTGTTGTCACCGGCATCATCACCATCGCCACGCCGAGCATTCTGAACACATTGACTACAGCTAGATACGTGAATGTGGTCTCGGCCGTGATCATCGTAAACAGGAACGTTGAAACAGTGACCAGAAACAGGCCGATGATGGCGAGCCACCTTGCACCGAATTTGTCAAAGAGCCTGCCGGTGACCGGACTCATGGAGCCCATGACCAATGCACCCGGCAGCAGCATCAGACCGGATTCGAATGCACTGAATCCCATCATATCCTGCATCAGGATAGGCAGGATCACTGCACCGCCGATCATGGACATGAACACGACCATGCCGAGTGCTGTTGAAATCGCAAATATCTTATCCTTGAACACTCTGAATTCGAGAATCGGCTGTTCAAGTCTGTTCTGGCGTCTGATGAAGAGGAACAGTGTCAATGCACCGAATAGGAGCGAAGCCATTACCGGTGCGCTCAGCCAACCACTGCTGCCAGCAGCGCTGAAACCGTAGAGCAGACCCCCAAAACCGAAAGTGGACAGGATGATGGATGGGATGTCGAGCTTCGGATTCGTCTTCTCAGTGACATTTTTCAGAATGTAGTACGCAACGATCAGATCGATCACTACGATTGGAATGATGATGAAGAAAAGCCCTCTCCATGGGTAGCTCTCTACAAACCAGCCGGAAAGTGTCGGACCGATTGCAGGCGCGAATCCGATCACAAGACCGAATATTCCCATTGCCGTACCGCGTTTTTCTATCGGATAGACAAGGAAGATGATCGTCTGCATCAGCGGCATGATGATGCCGGCACCAGAAGCTTGCAAAATTCTTCCACCAAGCAGTAGCGGGAAGTTCGGGGCAAAACCACAGACAAGCGTGCCTGCGCCGAACAGCCCCATTGCTGTGAAGAACAGCGTCCGTGTCGAGAACTTTCCAATCAGAAACGCGGTAATTGGAATCATGATGCCGTTGACCAGCATGAAAACGGACTGGAGCCACTGTGCAACGTCCGCGTTGATTTCCAGGTCTTCCATGATCGGAGGAATTGCTGTAGACAGAAGCGTCTGGTTAAGTATGGCAGCAAATGCGCCGGAAACAAGGACAGCCATCAGCGGGAGTCGATTGAACTCCGCCTGAGACTGCTGTTCATTGGATGACATAGAAATCCTTCTTTCATTAATTAAGCAATACAGTATTTGATTGTCCAAAGACAACATTATAAATGTTGCCTGATTCGGAAACAAATATCAACTAATCTACTCAGCAGCAATCCGACTGATTTCAGTAATCACATTGACTGCTTTCTCCATATTATCTACGGACACGTACTCGAACTTGCCATGGAAATTTTCACCGCCGGTGAAGATATTCGGTGTCGGCAGCCCTTTATAGGACAGCTGGGAGCCGTCCGTGCCGCCTCTGACCGGTTGGATGACCGGCGTGATATCGAGTTTCTCCATCGCCTGTTTGGCGTACTCGACTATTTCCATGCGCGGTTCGATCTTATCACGCATGTTGTAGTACTGGTCGGACATATCCAGAACAACACGCGCCTCGCCGTACTGGGATTTGAGCGCATCGACATGGGCCTCGACCTCCTGCTTGCGGGCTTCAAACTCATCTTTGTCGAAATCACGGATGATGAAGTTGACTTCCGTCTTCTCGACATCCCCTTTGATGCTGGTCAGATGGAAGAACCCTTCATACCCTTCCGTATGCTCCGGTGTATCTTCCGCATCGAACATGGTGATGAAATCAGCCGCCATACGTCCGGCATTCACCATCTTGTTCTTTGCCGTACCCGGATGGACACTGTTGCCGATGAACGTCACTTTGGCAGCTGCAGCATTGAAGCTTTCATACTGCAGTTCACCGAGTGGCCCGCCATCCACTGTATAGGCGAAATCCGCCCCGAAACGATCCACATCGAAATGATGCGGTCCACGTCCGATCTCCTCATCCGGTGTGAAGGCGACCCTGATCTTGCCATGCCTGATGTCTTCGTTATTGATCAGGTACTCCATCGCAGTCATGATTTCAGCGATGCCGGCCTTGTTGTCGGCACCAAGCAGTGTCGTACCGTCGGTCGTCATCAGTGTGTGGCCTTTGTAGTTTTCAAGCTCCGGGAACTGGTCCGGGGAAAGGACAACATTGAGGGCATCGTTCAATACAATGTCCCCGCCCGCGTATTCCACTACTTGCGGATTGACACCGGCACCAGTAAAGTCTGTCGCTGTATCCACGTGGGCAAGAAATCCGATAACCGGTGCATTGTCGGTATTCGCCGGCAATGTCGCCATGAGGTAGCCGTTATCATCCACTTCCACTTCCTCCATGCCGATCTCCTTCAGTTCCTGAGCGAGCAGGTTGATCAGATCCCACTGCTTGTATGTAGAGGGCACCGAGTTGCCTGAAACATCAGACTGTGTATCGATTTTTGCGTATCTTGAAAGTCTTTCAATCAGTTTGTTGCGCATGTTTCCATCTCCTATGCTTTTATTTTATTCTATCATACCATTCGGAACTTTATTTCGATGGAACCTTCCACTGAGTGTTAAAATGAAACCATCAAATGCTTGGAGGAATGACATGGAACTTGGAATCAGTACATTTGCAGAAACATTGCCGGATCCGCATACAGGAGAGACGATTTCACATGCCGAAAGGCTGCGCGACATCATTGAAGAGATTGAACTGGCAGATCAGGTCGGACTTGATGTATACGCCGTCGGGGAGCATCACCGTGCAGATTATGCTGTCTCCGCTCCGGAAGTTGTGCTCGCAGCGGGTGCGGCCCGTACAGAGAACATACGATTATCCAGTGCTGTCACTGTCCTGTCTTCAGATGACCCTGTCAGAGTGCACGAACGGTTCGCCATGCTGGACGGCATTTCCCGGGGGCGCGCAGAAATCATGGCGGGCAGAGGCTCCTTTATCGAATCCTTCCAGCTGTTCGGATACAGCCTGAACGACTATGACGCACTGTTTGAGGAAAAATTGGACTTGCTGCTCAAGCTGCAAAAAGGCGGTCCGGTCCAATGGAACGGCAACCACCGCGCACCGATGAACGGACTTGAAGTATTTCCGAGACCTGAGCAGGACCAGATTCCCATCTGGATTGCGAGCGGTGGCACACCAGACTCCACAGTAAGAGCCGGCAAGCTCGGCCTGCCGCTGGCGCTGGCCATCATCGGTGGCAGTCCGCAGAATTTTGCACCATTGGTCGAATTGTATAAACAGACTGCGGCCCAGGCCGGCCACAAGATTGAAACACTCGGCATCGCCTCCCACAGTCACGGCTTTGTTTGGGATACGGACGAAGAAGCGGCAGACCTCTTCTTCCCTTCCACAGAGCAGGGCATGAACAGGATCGGTGCCGAGCGTGGCTGGGGCAACTACACGAGACGCAGCTTCGATATCGCAAAGTCCCCTAAAGGCGCCCTCTACTGCGGCAGCCCTGAAACTGTCGCCCGAAAGATCATCGACCTGCGTAAAAATGTCGGCATCAGACGCTTTCTCCTCCATACGCCGCTCGGTACAATGCCGCATGACCAGGTCATGAAGTCCATCCGCCTCTTCGGAGAGCAGGTGGCACCCATCGTCAGAGAAGAGATTGCACGGTGGGAAGGCAAATAACGCATTCATCCCCCTCGGACCGAGGGGGATGTTTTCAGATCATCTTCTTTAGATCAAATCCATATATCAGTTCTGTGTGCTTAAACTGGCCGATTTCTATCTCTTCCTGGCCGATCTTCTGTCCACCCATTCTTTCGTAGAAGCGGCATGCCGGGTTTTCCGCCAGTACCGCAATGACCATTTTATCAAACCCGCGTTCGGCAAGATTGCCGGCGACCGCTTCAACCAGGCGTCTGCCGCCTCCCTGTCCCTGCACAGATTCATACAGATAGATGGCATACAGCTCACTGTCATACCCTTCGAAGTCTCCCGAGCGTTCCGTGCCGCCGATCGCAAAACCGACGACCTCGTCTGTCTCGTCTGCCAGAATAAAAATCGGGTTCTGCTCTACCGCCTGGCTCCAGACCCGCTCGCGGTCTGCGTACTTCAGGTTGTCAAGGTACGCCTCATCGACAATGCCGCGATACGTCGTACGCCAGCTGTCGACCTGCACTTTCGCAATGGCAGCAGCGTCCTCCCGGTCCGCTTTTTTCAATGTCAATTCCATATGTCCATCCCCTTCATGACTATTCTATGATAGATCGGTCTTCAGACTGCTCTGCAACTCATGACGCTCCAGTGACAGTGCAATCAGCCGGTCCAGCAGTTCGGCATAGCTGATGCCGGATGCTTCAAGCAGCTTCGGGTACATGCTGATGCTGGTGAATCCGGGCAGTGTGTTGATTTCATTGACGATGATCTCCCCGTCTTCCCGCAGGAAGACATCGACACGGGACATGCCTTCACAGTCGAGAATCCTGTAGGCATCCACTGCCGTCTTCTGGATGCGCGTACGGGTGTCATCATCGAGGCTGGCTGGAATCTCGAGCGCAGCACCGTTTTCGTCGATGTACTTCGACTCATAGGAATAGAAATCGGTATTTGCCACGATTTCACCAGGCACTGAGACGAAGGGATCTGCATTGCCGAGGACGGATACTTCGATCTCCCGTCCCCGGACTGCACTCTCGATCATCACTTTCGTATCGAACTGGAATGCCAGATCCAGCGCTTCCTGGAATGTCCGTGCATCCGTCACTTTGGAGACACCGACGGAAGACCCCTGGTTTACAGGCTTGATGAACATCGGCAGTCCAAGTTCCGACTCCACCAGACCATAGTCGATTTCCTCCTTCTCACTGTGCCGGCAAAGTACCCAGTCGGCTACGCGGATGCCTTCCATTTTCAGCAGCCGCTTCGTCATATCCTTGTCCATGCAGACGGCTGAACTTCTGACGTTGCAGCCGGCATAGGGAATGTTCATCATCTGGAGGACACCCTGGACGATTCCGTCCTCACCAGCAGTGCCGTGCAGAATCGGCAGTACAGCATCCAGTGCATGCTCGCCCCGCTCCGATATGAATTGGCGGGAAGGCAGTATGGACAGGCGGACGCTGTCCTTCCCATCTTCCAGCACTTCAATGCTTTCGGACTGGTCGGCAAGCAGCCACTCGCCTTTCTTCGATATGTAGATCAGACTGACCGTATAGCGGCTTTTGTCCAATGCATCCAGTACACTCTGAGCAGAGCGCAGTGAAACTTCGTGCTCCGTCGACTGTCCACCGTAGATGATACCTATATTCAACTTTTCCATACAAACACTCCTATGTCGCAATAACTTTCATCTCGCCTTTGACAGCTCGAATGTTACTCTGATTCTATCATAGAGGTGCCGTCACTTCTTCATTTTATATGCCGGGAGAACAAAATAACTGCAGCTGCATAAAATATATTGACAATTCGCACATCTATGTTAGGATTATAGACAATCTTAGATGAATTGAGTGATTGTTATGGAAACAAATTATATGATAGCTCAATTGAATAATTTTTTCTTCAGCTATTTTATATAGCGTCTATATTCCATCGTGGATATAGGCGAACTATATCGATGATGGCTGATTTGAATGGATAATTTCATTCCTGGCCATTTATGAAATCTAAATGGCTGGGATTTTTATTTTTGGACCATTTGGGTTTCTCTTGTGCCGGGAGCGATCTGAATGGTCTTTTAATTTATTTATGGGAGTGGTTATGATGCTGATAGGATATCAAGGTGTGGAAGGTTCTTATAGTGAAGTTGCCTGCAGGACATTTGCCGAAGGCGGGTCCTATGCAATGAAGGGGCACGCCACGTTCAAAATACTGGTGGATGCGCTCGTCCGGGATGAAATCGACTATATTGCCCTGCCTGTGGAAAATTCGACGAGTGGGCCGATTACACGGACGATCGACTTGATGAAGTACCTCGAAGTAGACGCTGTGGAGGAGATATACGTCAAAATAGACCACGCACTGATCAGCAGAGAGCCGGTGGATATCAATACACTGACACGGGTCTACTCCCACCCGGAGGCACTGGAACAGTGCCACGCATACTTGAGCGGGTATCCCAACATAGAAGTGCATGAATATTCCGATACGGCCGAAGCCGTCAGAATGGTCCGGGATGCCGATGACCCGACCATTGCCGCTGTTGCCGGCAGCCATGCGGCCGAACTGTATGGCATGAATATCGTCCGTGAGAACATCAGTGACAATCCTTTCAATACGACACGCTTCCTGTTCTTCAGAAAAAGAGCGGCAGCAAGCCTTCGGGAAACGAACAAGACATCGCTCTACATCGAAACCGACCACAGTGCGGGCTCACTCAGTGAAATACTCAACATCTTCAAGAAACATGGCGTCAACCTGCTGAACCTGACATCCAGACCCATCCAGCACAAGCCTTTCTCATACGGCTTCTTCATCGATATTGAAGAAGGGACCGGGGATGCACTGGACCGGGCACTCGATGATGTGTCCCGGGTCAGCAGATATATCAATATTCTCGGCACGTACCAGAAGGGGAGGATCCCCTCGTATGAAAAAGTGATGGCCAATGAATAGAATCCGCCGGATTTCCGTGACGATTGCGTGTATAATTAAAAGCACTCAATAGGAAAGGGAATCCGTATGAACAACAATAATGCTCAGAAGCTCATCCTGATTTCAATTGCCGGTGCCCTGGCATTTGCGGCACTCGGCATCTTCTGGGGCATCCTTGCCGACAGCCAGATGATCCAGTTTGATGGATACTACTCCTTCATCAGTGTCCTGCTGTCCGTAATGTCGATGCTCGCGCTGCGGTTTATTGCCAAGGAGGATGAAAAACGGTTTCCGTTCGGCAAGGAGAGCTTCATCCCGCTGACCATTGTCATCAAGTATGTGGGTATTCTGATGCTCATCCTCATCTCCCTTGTCCAGGCCATAATCGCCCTTTTCACGGGCGGGAATGAGATGTCGATGAGTACAGGCATCATCTATGCACTCATTTCGACCGTCGGGTGCTACGGCGCCTACTTCTATTTTCGATCGAAAGGACTTGGCAATGAAATCATTGCAGCTGAAATGAACCAGTGGCGCATGGATGCGCTGCTCAGCGCCGGCGTCCTTGCAGGTTTCATTTTCGGATGGTTGCTGCGCTTCACACCACTCGATGCTTTTGTACCCTATGTCGATCCCGTAATGGTCATTGTCGTGGCCGGCTACTTCATCAAAGTGCCGCTGCTTGAAATGTACACCGCACTTCGGGAACTGCTCGAGATGGCACCCCGTCATCAGATCAGCGAGCGTGTTGAAGCGGAAGTGGCATCAGTCAGTCGAAGACATGCATTCGACGACTATGCACTCCGGCTGCAGAAGATGGGACCGAAGCTCTATATCGAGATCGAGTTCATCGTCGCCATGGACGAAGATCTGACCATCAGTGAGCAGGATATGATCCGTCATGAATTGAAAGACAGTCTGAATGAACTGCCGCTCGATCCATGGATCACTGTTGTCTTTACGCATGAACAGCAGAAATAAACACGATGCCTGGCAGGCATCGTGTTTTTTCGTGATCTATTTTCTGTATCTGATTCTGTAGTAGAGATAGTACAGGCTTGGCGTTGCGATCATCGACAGGATCGTGGAGAATGCGATTCCTGCGATGACGGTGACAGCCAGCGGCACGAACAGTGCATCACCGCCGAGGGCAACAGGCGTCAGTGCGATGATGCTTGTGATGGTTGTCAGCAGAATCGGCTTGAAGCGGGCGCGCCCGCTTTCATAGATGGCTTCATTGATATCGAATGCGTCGCTCTGCCTTCTTGCTTCAATGAAATCGAGTAGTACAATCGCATTTCTGACCACAATGCCGGACAGTGACACCATGCCCATGATGCCGAGGAAGCTGATCGGTGTCTGGGTGACAAACAGACCGATGATCCCCCCGCTGATGGCGAGGAAAATACTGAAGACAATGATCAGCGGCATGACGATGGAATTGAACTCGACTGCAATGACGAGGTAGACCAGTATGAGTATGATGCCGAACAGAATGCTGATTTCGATGAAGAAATCGGTCTGATCTGACGTTTCCCCGCCGATGATCATTTCGCTCGAATCCGGCAGTTCATCGCGGAATGACTCGATGGTTTCATTCGCTGCTGCTTCATCCTCCGCATAGACTTGCAGTTCCACCATCCTGTCTCCGTTTCTATGATGGATGTACTTCGGACTTTCAGTTTCCGATACTTCGACAAAGTCGGAGAGCGGATAGGTTTCCGGCTGCGCTCCTGTCATTCTGACAATCTCCGTGTTCTCGATTGTTGAGGCACCGGAATACTTGAGTGTCGTCTCCCGTGGTTCTCCATCTGCAATGATGCCCTGGATCGGTATGCCTGCTGAGAGCATGTTCAGTTCATTTTTCACCTGCGAGATGGAAATACCATTCTCTTCAAGAGCCTGATGATCGATCTGGTATGTGAGCGTTGGTATACTTTCACCCAGATTCGTCGTCACCAGTGCACCATCTTCTTCGAGCATGCTTTCCAGTTCGTTTGCCTGGGCGTTGAGCTGCTCGATATCCGGTTCATACAGTTCGACTGTAACCGGTGCACTTGCCGGTGGTCCCTGGACAATCGTCTCCATGAAAATGGTCGCTTCCGGGAAAGCTTCCCTGAGCGGCGCTTCGTACTGATCAATCGTTTCCGATGCGCTCTGCTTTGTCTTATCGATTTCGAGCGCAATCTGTGCAGTATTCGGCCCCGACTGGTCGAGTGATGCACCGAAAAGGTTCGGCAGCCCTGTACCCGTGAACAACGAAGATGCTTCGACATGCGGCATTTCATTTTTTATATGATCGAGTACAGCGTTGGCGTCCTCATGTGTCTGCCCGATGGTCTGGGATTCATCAAAGATCAGATCCACTGTCACTTCGGATCGGTCCGCTTCGGGGAAGAATTCAAACGGTGTAAAACGGATCAGTCCGAGCGACAGGGCACCGATGACCAGAACAGTAAGGAATGTGATCAGTGGCCGTCTGATGATGGCCGGCAGTACTTTATCCGCGTAGAAGTCCCCACCCCGCGTGAACAGGCGTCCAAGGAGCCCTGGATATTCAGGCACCTTCCTTTGCTTCAGCAAGTATCTGGCAGCCGGCACAAACGTCAGTGCCAGCACTGTCGATACGATCATCGTCGTAATCAGTATGCTCGGCAGTGCCTTGATGAACTCCCCATTGGCACCGGACAGGAGCAGAAGCGGTGAAAATGTAAAGACGATGGCAAGCGTCGACGAGATGACTGACGGCGCCACTTCCTTTACACCATTGTAGACGCCGTCCAAACGACCATCACCAAGCGTAAACCGCCTCTCGATATTGTCATTGACCACAATGGAATCGTCCACCAGAATACCGAGGGCGATGATCAGTCCGATGACGGAAATCTGGTTGAGGTCCACCCCGAACCATGGCACCGGAATCAGACCGATGACAACGGATAGGACCACCGTCGTCATCACGGTAACCGAACCGGATAGCGATAGGCCGAGTGATGTACTCAGAATGACTGCGATCAGAGCGATGGCGAGCGACATGTAGAGCCCCGTGAAGATGTCCTCCACATTCTCACGCTCGGAAGAGATGTTCGTTGCTTCGATGCCATCCGGCAGTCCGGAAATTCCCTCATCCATGACAGCTTCCACTTCCCGGGAGACAGAAGGTACATCTTCACCTGATGCCAGGAATACGGTAAACGAGACTGCCGGGCTGCCTTCATACTGGACGATATCTTCCGGGTCAGCCGGCTGCCTTTCAATTTCCGCCATTTCTGAAAGTGGTACGCTTTCTGATCCGACCCGCACCTGTTCAAGTACCGACATCGGCACTTCATCCTGGAAAGACAGGCGGATGATATCACCATCCGTTTTCTCCTGCCCAAGAATGACCGGATTCAGAGCACCTTCGATTTCGGTCAGAATCTGATTCGGGTTGAGATTGGCCTCGACCATCGCACTCCGGTCGAGCGCAATGACATAGGTCTCATCCGCATAGCCTTTGACGGTGACACCCTCGATGCCTTCCATCTGAAGCACATCTCTTTCGAGTGTTTCGAGGTCGCTTCTGATGTCATCAAGTGCTGCACGCTCATCTGCGTGGAACTGATAGCTCAGCAGTGGAAACCGGGTACCGATGGACCGGACTTCAGGTTCCGCGGCATTCTCAGGCAGCTCGCCCGACAGTCCACCTGCCAGGTTGTTGACGGCATTCACCACATCATTCGACTCGACTGCATCGGAAAGTTCAAGTGTCAGCACTGAAACGCCGTCCTGGGAGACGGATGATACACTATCCACTCCATCGACGCTGAAAATTTCGGCTTCCATGACCTCCGTTATATTCGTTTCGACATCCCGCTTATCAGCACCCGGCCATGCGGTCGTCACATTGATCAGGTTGACTTCAGTCTCCGGTATTTCCCGCTGATCGATGGTCAGAAATGTATAGACACCGAAAATCGCAACGGTGAAAATCAGAATGATGAACAGCAGACTGCGTCTGATGCTGGCTTCAAAAACTCTTCTCATAGGTTTTCCTCATCCCTGTATGTATCTTCAAATATCAAATAAAGCCCACCAACCTGGCAGACTCCAACTTATAGTTCACTGTCATAGCTGAAATAGAGACCGGCCGCAAATAGTATCAGCACAGCCAGATAGCCGATGACAGTATATGAATCCGGTAATACAGTCTGCAGGCCGATCATGACCAGCAGACCCGAAGCAAAGCATATGCCTGCAGCATATTTCATTTCTAGTCCTCCTGAAAGTTGCCCTGCCAGACTATAGAATGAACGACAGAATTGCCAGCACAATCAGGACAACCACTACAATATAAATGATATTCCTCATAGTATACCTCCTCTGGATATCAATGTATTCCACTATACCCTGAAATTGGAGATATTAATTAACTCGATATTAGATTAATTATCGGATTCGATCCATGTCGTCTTCTCTTCAAATGGTGTACGCTTCACTTTGCCCTTCTCCATGTCCGGTTCTCCGAGGAAGATGAGTCCGAGGATCTCCTCACGTTCCTCAAGATTGAAGTATTCCCTGACTGGCGGTGTATCGAATATCGGTCCGCTTCTCCATATCGAAGCGATACCCATCTCATGCGCTGTAAGCAGCATGTTCTGTGTGGCAGCTGCAACTGCACAGACATCTTCAATATAGATCGCCTTCGGATCATCATCGGGAGAAAGTGCGACAACGATGACGGTCGGTGCTGCCAAAGGCTTCTGGCTGATCTTCTCGATCCGCTTCTGTCCCGCCTCCGATTCCGGTTCATCGACGCGGCCGTAGGCAACTTCCTTGAGCACTCTGGACAATGGTCTTCTGCCTTCTCCGCTCAGAACAAAGAACTTCCATGGCTCCGTATGACGGTGGTTCGGTGCCCAGATGGCTGCCTCGAGGATCTTTTCGACCTTCTCACGCTCCACCGGTACATCTTTCATCTTGGCGATACTACGCCTGTTCTTTATCGTTTCGAAAACATTCATTTCCATTGCTCCTATACTATGTATTATAATTACTAACTATACATTACCAAACTTTGTTTTCCCTTTACAAAATAAATGACAATAATTATCACTCTCATTATGACTAGGAGGTCTACTTTTGATTTTTCTGCTTATATTCGGGACAGCCGTCGGCATGCTGGTGCCCCTGCAGACGTCGGTCAACAGCCGGCTGGCCGGCTTCACCCGCTCCCTGCTGCTCGCTTCATTCTATTCCTTTCTGACCGGTACAGTGCTGCTGATTGTAATAAACCTCATCACAAACCCGGGGAAACTGGCGCCTGCTTTCATATTTTCCCATGATTTTTCATACATATGGTTCACAGGCGGACTGCTTGGTGTCATCTACCTGACCGGAAATATCATTCTGCTGCCGAAAATCGGGGCCGCGCTGACCGTCATCATGACGGTGGCTGGCCAGATGATCATCGGCTTGATGGTAGATACTTTCGGCTGGTTCGGCGCACCCGTGCAGCCCCTCGGCCTATTCCGCATACTCGGCATCGCCATCATGATTGCCGGTATTGTATTCATGAACTACAAGAAAAGGAGCGCCCGGACAGCACAGAGCCGGTCAAACGGCTGGCTGCTGCTCGGGCTGGCCACCGGTGCACTGCCACCCATACAGACCGCAATCAACAGTGCGCTGAGATATGAAGTGTCATCGTTCTTTCTGGCTTCACTTGTATCATTTGTCGTCGGTACACTGGCTCTGCTCATCCTGTCGCTTGCGACGGCACGCCGGCTTCGGTTCCGGACTTTCAGTGAAAGTACCGGCCGGCTGAAATGGTGGCATCTGACAGGTGGTCCGCTCGGCGCGGTGTATGTCACCACCAACATCATTCTGCTGCCCCATCTTGGTGCGACGCTGACGCTGATGAGCGTCATATTCGGCCAGATGCTGATCAGTCTCGCCATCGACCACTTCGGCCTGTTCGGCATCCATAGGCACCGCATTGATGCAAGGCGCATCATCGGTGTGCTGATGATCCTCTCAGGCATCATTCTGCTGCAGATATGAGGGATTAAAAAAAGCGGAGTGACTACTCCGCTTCTTCTTTTTCAGACCCTTCATTATTCGCTTTGTAGATCAGGAAACCCAAACCACCCGCTGTTGCCAATGCAATGAACTGTATCAGGAAATCTGCCAGACTCGCCTCCATATGAATCCCCTTTCCAGAATTGTTAAACGCAGTATAGCACATGGTGTAAGTGTTTTCACCAAAAAAATAATGGAAATTACAATTTTTTTATTGCAGTGGTTTCGGACCGTATTTATTGGATGAACCACTCGGAAGCAATGTAAATGCAAAACCGATGATATTGACGGTTGCGATGATTACAACGACCAGTATTTTGACCCATTTCCTGACGAATTTCATGAACACGAATGGCAGCAGGAGAAATGACAGATACTGTGGCAGCTGGTACCAGCCTGAAATGCCCACATCGTGATACCTCCGTGCTGTAAGGCTGAATGAAGGCACCATGACCAGTGCTGTGAAAAGTCCATCAACCTGCCCTTTCCTGTCACGGTCCGGCAGCAGCGCAGCAACGATGGCCAGTATGATACTCGGCACCCAGTATTCTTTCCGTGTCGCCCGGCCACTGAACTGGAATGACTTTTTGAAAAAGCGTATCAGATAGTTGAACATTGGCAATCCACTCCTTGATTTATTGTCATCCCGAGTATACACCAGATTGCACTTGTTTTTACATTCTCCCCCTCGGGCATATATAATTGAACCATAACAGCCACATAAGGAGCATCATGATGAAACGATTGATAATGGGTACCGTATTCACCGTTGCAGGCATCGCACACTTCAGGAAGCCTGAAAAATTTGCAAATATCACACCCGGCTTCATCCCGTTCAAGACATTCATCGCCTATTTCACCGGCGTTCTTGAACTCGTATTCGGCATCCTGCTGCTGGCAGGGAAAATAAGGAACTGGCAGCTCTCGGGCATGCAGAAGTTCCTATGGGCCGTCTTCCCCGCCAATATCTATATGTATACACACCGGGAAAAGCTCGGCCTCAGTCATCTGCCGAAGTGGGCACTGCTCGCCAGGCTGCCACTGCAGAACCTGATGTCCCGTATGCTTGAAGACCTGAAAAGATAGAGCACACTTAAATGTGCTCTATCTTTTTTTGCTGTGTTCTTGAAAGGGCCATCATTCTTTCAGGATAGTTCGTCATCAGTGTCTCCACGCCATGACTGAGGAGCCTCGCGGCATCTCCTGTTTCGTTCACCGTCCATACCCGGATCCGATCTTCGACCCCGGCAATCCGGCCCGGATTTTTCAGTATCGCCTTGTAGCTGATATGCAGTGCCTCGAGCGCAAGCTCCTCCATGTGATCGATCGGCCATAGTGGCACCTTGTCTGTCAGCCAGGCGATTCTCGCTTCGGGATCGATCGCCTTCATTCTGAGAATGCTCGGCATATGGAAGGATGAGTAGATGACTTTGTTCGAGTAATTATGGTTTTTCACGATGTCGTGAACCCGCTGCTCGATGCCCTCATATTCAAATACATTGGTCTTCAGTTCTATATTCAGCTCGATGTCATGCTGCCCGACAAGGCCCATGACCTCGTCGAGAGTCGGAATCCGCTCCCCGATCCATGTATCCGCGTCGTAATTAACGAAGTCTTCGAACTCACTGCCGGCACTCAGGCCCTTCAGCGTGCGAAGATCCATATCCTTGACCGCACCCCGGCCGTCGGTCGTACGGTCAACCTGTTCATCATGGATGACAACCACTTCGCCATCCCGGGTCAGATGCACATCTATCTCCAGGCCATCCACCCCGGCCTCGATCGCCTTTTTGAATGCCAGCATCGTATTTTCGGGATATTCCCCCATGGCACCTCTGTGACCATATATTTTCGTCTGCATTGGACGTCCTCCCAATCAGTATTTTGTATAAGGGCAACTTTTTATTTCCGCCCGCCATGATGCCGATTGCGGAATCGGATTTATGCTGATGATGAGCTTTCAAATTCATTTCTTCTATATATACCATTTAATCATAGATATTCCGTACATATTGTATATTTACATAATCTTAAAGAAATTATCATGCGTGTAATCTAGGAGAGTCGAAGCAGGAGAGAACCGACACCAAGCAGAAAATGGCCACCCTTCATCAAATGAAGGGCAGCCATGCTGCTTCAAAGCCTGAAACTATTCGCCACCGCGTGCCTGGTTCGCCTGCTCGATGGCCTGGTTGTAGCGTTCAACTGCGTTGCTGTATTCTTCGTCTACATCACCGCCATTATAGACGGCTTCAAGTGCTGTCTCCATCACTTTTCTGCCTTCAGGAAGCATGTCCATCAGTGCGCCCTGGGTTGCATATGAAGATGTTGTTTCCTGGAGCTGATCCACTGTCACTTGCAGCTGTGGCATTTCTTCGTGTGCCTGTACCGCCACGTCTTCGTTGTATGCTTCAGGGTTGATTGCGAAGTAGCCTGTACCGACGTGCCATTCTGCCTGGACTTGTGGTGTCTGCAGATATTTCATGAATTCCCATGCTGCGTTCTGCTCTGCTTCCGGCTTGCCGTCGATCATCCACAGGCTCGCGCCGCCGATGACGACGCCTTCACGTTCCTTTTCTCCCGGATGCGGAAGGTATGCGATACCGACTTCGAATGGTGCGTTGTCGATGACATCTCTTGAACTTGCAGAGGACTGCACGAACATGGATACGTCTTCAGCAAGGAAACCTGCCATCATGTTGTCGCCATTTGTACCATAGTTTGCGAAAGTGCCGTCGTTGACCATGTTCTCCACCCAGTTGAAAATGGATTTGCCTTCTTCTTCCGTCCAGCCGATTTCAGTTGCAGTGTCGCCACGGCCGTTGTCGTTATTCAGAAGCAGTGCTCCCTGGTTGGCGAGCAGCTGCTCCCAGAGCCAGCCGTAGGCCTGCAGTGCAAAGCCTTTCATTTCCGGATTCGATTCCGTGATTGCACGGCTTGCTTCTTCAACTTCTTCAAATGTTTCCGGTGGTGCTTCCGGATCGAGACCTGCTGCTTCAAAAGCATCCTTGTTGTAGTACATTACCGGTGTTGAGCTGTTGAATGGCATGGAGTAGAACGTGTCATCCAGCTTATAGTAGTTGATGATGTTCTCTTCGAGTGAGCTCATGTCATATCCATCTGCATCGATGAAGTCCTGGATCGGCTTGATCTGTCCACTGTTGATCATGGACATCGTACCGATTTCGAACGTCTGGATCATTGTCGGTGCGCTGTCGCTGCCTGCGACTGCATTGAATTTTGTGAGAGATTCGTCATAGCTGCCCTGATATTCCGCATTGACCTGGACTGCATCCTGGGATGCGTTGTAGTCTTCAACAATGCCGTTCAGTGCTTCCTGTCCAGCGCCTCCCATGGAGTGCCAGAATGTAACTGTCTGCGCCTCTCCGGAAGCCGCTTCCCCGCTGCTTTCCTCGGAGGATGATTCTGCGGACTCGTCCGCTTCGGCAGTGCTTTCTCCTTCTTCGCCTGAACCACAGGCTGCGAGTACGAATAGTAATCCTAAAGCAAGTAAAAACATCAGATTCTTCTTGAACAATCCAAACACTCCCTATTCCATTGATATTTATGTGGTGAATCATTGAAACCGGATTATTTCAAAGCGCCTTCCGTCAGGCCTTTCTGCAGCTTCTTCTGTCCAAGGAACAGTAGCAGCAGTGTCGGTATGATGACGATGACAGCGCCTGCCATGATGACGCCCCACTGGTTCAGCTGCTCCTGCGTCTGCATCTGCTTCAGCCCGATCTGTACTGTGCGCACATTATCATTCGTTGTCGCAAGCAGGGGCCACAGGTACATGTTCCATGAAGTCAGGAATCCATAGACGCCGAGTGTCACCAGGCTGGTCTTTGCCACCGGCATGACGACGGTCAGATAGAACTTGAAATCACCCATGCCGGCAATCAGGCTGGCTTCCCTCAGCTCCTTCGGAATCGTCTTGAAGTTCTGGCGCAGCAGGAATGTTCCGAATGCCATTGCGAAGAATGGCACAGTCAGTCCGGCATAGCTGTCGATCCAGCCGAGATCCCGGATGATATGGAAGTTCGGTATGACCGAAGCTTCAAACGGTACCATCATGGTGGCAATGAAGATGTAGAACAGGATATCCCTGCCCTTGAATTCCAAAAATACAAACGCATAGGCTGCCAGGCTCGAAAGTACGAGCTGCCCGAGCATGATCAGTACCGACACGACTACACTGTTGATGAGATACTGCATGAGCGGGAACGTACTGAATGCCTGCCGGTAGTTGTCCAGTGTGAGTGATGTCGGCATGCTGCCGGTCAGAATGTCCTTGTTGGACATGAAGCTCATGACGAAAGCCATCAGTGTCGGTGCAAATATCAGCAGCGCAGACACGATCAGCAGCACATAGAATGTGATTTTCTGGCCCAGCGGCATCGTCATTGGTAATGCACCTTCTTTTCACCGAACTTGAACTGCAGTGCCGTCATCAGCAGAATCAGGATGAAGAGGATGACCGCCTGCGCACTCGCTGCACCGAACTGGTAGTTTACAAATGCTTCCCTGTAGATTGAATAGACAATGAGGTTCGTTTCATTCTGCGGACCGCCCTGGGTCAGAATATCGATCTGACCGAATGTCTGGAATGCGTTGATGATTGTGACGGTCAGCACGAAGAACAGTGTCGGTGACAGCATCGGCACAGTGATGCGCCGCAGTTTATAGAAATAGCCTGCACCATCGATATTGGCACTTTCATACAGGCTCTGGTCAATCGACTGCAGTCCGCCGAGCAGGATCAGGAAAGTGAACCCGATGTTCATCCATATGGTGGTGATGGACACTGCAACAAGCGCCCATGCCGGATCTGTCAGCCAGCCGATGCCTTCCATTCCCAGGAATCCGAGAATTTCATTCAGCAGACCCATCGTCGGATTGAAAAGATACAGCCAGAAGACCGATGCGGCAGCAACCGAAATGCCCATCGTGGATGAGAAGATCGTCCTGAAGATGCCGACGCCCTTCAGCTTCTCATTTGCTAGTACTGCCAGAAACAGACTGATGATGATTGTTGCCGGCACGATGTACAGGACAAAGAGGAAGGTTGATTTGAAGCTCTTCAGGAAAATGGATGAAGTGAAGAGCTGTATGTAGTTCTGCAGACCGACGAATACTGTGGTCGCCCCGCTCGCGTCTGTCAGAAAAAAGCTCAGATAGACGGTCTTCATCATCGGATAGAACAGGAAGACGCTGAAGAGGATGATGGAAGGCAGCAGAAACAGGATGCCTTTGATGAAATTTCTGGTTTTCGTCTTCCGTCTTTCCGCTTCGAACGCCAGCTGCATATCTTCATAGGGCTTTGTGGCCGGACTCATCGTGCTCATACCGGCACCGCCCCTTTGGACACGCGCTTCGCCGCTCTGATCAGCCTGCCGCTTCCGGTGTCGAATATGGCCAGATCTTCACAGGATATTTTCACAGGGACCATCTCACCGACTTCGATCTCCCACTGTCCAGGCCACTTGACTGTCCAGATCTCATTGTTCAGCTCGAAGGCGATGGTCGTCTCATTGCCCAGATTCTCAACGTTGACCGCCTCCATGAAGTGTGTCGCATCCTCTTTTGTGGCATATGTCAGGTGCTCTGCACGGATGCCGACTGTAATGCTTGCATCATTCGGAATGTCCGACATGAGCGATTCGGAGGCATTGATGTTGAGTTCGTCCTCCACAATGAGCCGTCCTTCTGCTCTATTCAGCACCGCTTTGCCAATATTCATTTTCGGCGAACCGATGAAGGAAGCCACGAAGAGATTGGCTGGTTCATTATAGAGCTCGATCGGATTGCCGACCTGCTGGATGCTGCCGTCATGAAGCACCATGATGCGGTCGCCCATCGTCATCGCCTCCACCTGGTCGTGTGTCACATAGACCATGGTCAGGCCAAGGCGCTTCTGCAGCCTTCTGATTTCGACACGCATACTTGCACGCAGCTTGGCATCGAGATTCGACAGCGGCTCATCCATCAGACATACCGGCGCCTGGCTGACCACCGCACGGGCCAGTGCCACACGCTGGCGCTGGCCACCGGACAGCTCCCTCGGCTTCCTTTTCAAGTAGTCCCCGAGACCCATCATATCGGTCGTCTCGATCAGCCGTCTGCGCTGCTCTTCCTTGCCGACTTTCTTCGCCTGCAGACCGAAAAGAATATTCTGCTCGACACTCATGTGCGGATAGAGAGCATAGTTCTGGAAGACCATCGACAGATCCCTATCCTTTGGGGGAAGATGGTTGACCACCCTGTCGTCGATCTTCATGATGCCGTCCGTGATGTCCTCGAGCCCTGCAATCATCCGGAGCAGTGTACTCTTGCCCGAACCTGAAGGGCCGACGAGTACAAAGAACTCGCCTTCTCCTATTGTGAGGTTGATTTCATTGAGAACATTCTTCTGCTTGTCATACGATTTTGTGATGTCCGTCATTTCAATATTTTTCATATTCCCTCGCCTCCAAAGAGCATTTAAACATAAAAAACTTCCAAAAGTTAAAAATTTACACAACCTTTAGAATAATTAACAGTACATTCATCAAACTATTGAATTTTTTACTTTATTTACAAATTACTTGGGAATAGAAGACGTTATGATTTGACGTTCGTTCAGCAATACAGGAAAATCAGATTATAAGGATCAGGAAGTTATAATCCTTCGATTTTTGGGAATAGATAATATGGACACTTGAAAAACAAAGGAGTGGAATTCATGAATCAGGAACAATTCGACAAAGTCAAGAATGGAAAGGGATTTATCGCAGCACTCGACCAGAGTGGCGGCAGTACCCCGAAAGCACTTCTCGGATATGGTGTGCAGGAAGACGCATACTCCAATGAAGATGAAATGTTCACCCTTGTACACGAGATGCGCACGCGGATCATCACTTCGCCTTCGTTCAATGCCGATCAGATTCTCGGTGCCATCCTGTTTGAACAGACGATGGATCGTGAGATCGAAGGCAAGTACACTGCCGAGTACCTGGCAGATAAAGGCATCGTGCCTTTCCTGAAAGTCGACAAGGGCCTTGCGGATGAGAAGGACGGCGTCCAGCTGATGAAGCCGATGCCGGACCTCGACCAGCTGCTTGAACGTGCAAACGAAAGAGGCATTTTCGGTACCAAGATGCGCTCCAACATCCTTGAGCCGAATGAACAGGGCATCAGGGAAGTCGTCGACCAGCAGTTCGAGGTGGCACTCCAGATCCTGAATGCCGGCCTTGTACCGATCATCGAGCCGGAGGTCAATGTCTATAGTGAGAATAAAGAGCAGTCCGAAAAGATTCTGAGAGAAGAGATCGAGAAGCACCTCGACCAGCTCGAAGCAGACCAGCAGGTCATGCTGAAGCTGTCCATTCCGACAAATGCGAATGAATACAAGTCGCTCATCGAGCATCCAAGAGTGGTCAGAGTGGTCGCCCTATCCGGTGGCTATTCAAGAGATGAGGCGAATGAAAAGCTGAAGCAGAACGAAGGACTGATCGCGAGCTTCTCCCGCGCGCTTGCAGCGGAACTGAACGTCAACCAGTCAGATGAGGAATTCGACAAGAAACTGAAAGAAGCCGTGGACACGATCTACGATGCTTCCGTCAATAAGGAATAGCAGTACTGATGCCTCGATAAATCGTCGAGGCATCACCTTTTTTAACTTATTCGCCTTTTAGGGTGGACATACCCCTTTATATGATGTATAGTAACTGTAATAAGATTTTTAAGTATAGCAGTATCTAATTCACATGTTACAAAGAGTAATCGTGATTTGGCCGGTACTTTTTGTAACGTGTGAATTTTTTTATGTTTATACGCTTAAGATATTATTAAATTTATTTTTGGAGGTCATTTATATGACACAAGGTACAGTTAAATGGTTCAATGCAGACAAAGGTTTCGGTTTCATCGAAGTTGAAGGCGGAGACGACGTATTCGCTCACTTCTCCAACATCGAAGGCGAAGGCTACAAAACACTTGACGAAGGTCAAGCTGTAGAATTCAGCATCGAAGAAGGTCAGCGTGGACCACAAGCTGTTAACATCGTAAAACTTTAATAATATTTTAGGATATTTTAAGTAATTCATGTTAATGGAAAATCCCCTCTCATATGAGAGGGGATTTTTTTATGCCTTGATCTGGCCTGAACCTTCAACGACGTACTTGTAGCTCGTCAATGCTTCAAGTCCCATCGGTCCTCTGGCGTGGAGCTTCTGGGTACTGATGCCGATTTCCCCACCAAAGCCGAACATCTCCCCATCCGTAAAACGGGTGGATGCATTGACATAGACGGCAGCGGAATCGATATCGTCGAGAAAGGCTTCAGCGTGTGTGTAGCTGGTCGTCACAATCGCATCGGAGTGTCCGGATGAGTACTGTTCAATGTGTGCGACTGCCGCTTCATAGTCCGCCACGACCTTTACAGCAATCTCACTGGCCAGATATTCCTGGCTGTAGTCCGCGTTTGTTGCCGGTACTGCATCTTTGACGATGGCACATACCGCCGCATCTCCGTGGATCAGCACCCCTTTTTCAGCCAGTGCTTCCGATAGCACAGGCAATGCCGTGTGCGCAATGCTTTCGTCGATCAGCAGTGTCTCAAGCGCGTTGCATACTGACGGCCGCTGCGTCTTGCCGTTGACCAGTATGGATTTTGCCATCTCAAGATCCGCCTCTTCATGTACATAGAGGTGGCAGTTGCCCGTGCCGGTTTCGATGACCGGCACCGTCGCATTATCGAGTACAGTCTGGATCAGGCTGCCGCCCCCGCGTGGAATGAGACAGTCGAGCCCGTCATTGAACTTCATGAACTTTGCCGCCAGTTCCCTCGAAGGATCTGTAATGAGCTGGATGCTGTCTGCCGGGATATCCGAACCGTCAAGACCGGCCTTCAGTACCTGGACCAGTGCCCGATTGCTGTTGATCGCCTCCTTGCCGCCTCTTAGAATGACACTGTTGCCTGCTTTCAGACATAATGCAGTGGCATCGACCGTCACATTCGGGCGCGATTCATAGATGATGCCGATGACGCCGAGCGGGACACTCCTTCTCGTAATCCTGAGACCATCGGCGTTCACCCACTGCCCTTTCGATACTGCAGTCGGATCCGGCAGGCCGGCAATCTGCCTGAGGCCACTGGCCATGCCTTCAATGCGGGCCTGATTCAATGTCAGCCGCTCCACCATGGCTTCCGGATACTCAGCTTCCCTGCTGTGCATCAGATCCTTCATATTCTCCTGAAGAATAAAATCCTGCTCGGCTTCCAGTGCTTCAGCCATTTTTATGAGTGCACCGTTCTTCGCAGCCGTGCTCATCTTGCGCAGTACTTTCGCAGCAGACTTTGCGGAAACGCCCATCTTTTCAAGTGTCATGTCTGTACCGACAGATCCATCTACCATCATTTTTCCTCCCCTTGCAGTGCTTTTTCACGCACATCCTTCTTGAATAGCGTACCGATCTCGCTGCCCTTCAATATATCGAAAATCTGGCATGGGTCTTCAGCACTTGTGATGATCATGCTCTTGTTGTTGTCCATCAGGTACTTGGCTGCCTTCAGTTTCGTCTCCATGCCGCCGGTTGCGAACGTGGAACCGGCGCCGTCTGCCATACCCAATATGTCATCGTCGACATTTCCGACACTTGGAATGAGCTTCGCATAGGCTGTTGTATGTGGATTGGCATCGTAGAGGCCATCGACATCACTCAATATGATCAGGAGGTCTGCATCCACGAGTTCAGTCACAACTGCAGAAAGTGTATCGTTCTCACCGAATTTTCTGCTGTAGGTCTTCTCATCTGTAGAGATGGCATCATTCTCATTGATGACGGGAATGATCTTCCTGGTCAGCAGGGAATTGATTGCGGATCTGCAGTTGACGTAGGAAATCGGGAAGTCGACGATGTCGCGGGTCATCAGAATCTGGCCGACGTACTGGTCATAGTGCTGGAAGAAGCGGCAGTAGAGGTTCATTAGGGCACACTGCCCGACGGATGCCAATGCCTGGAAGTCTGCGACTGTTTCAGGATACTCCTTTATTTTCAATGTACAGGCGCCGACACCGACAGCACCTGAAGTGACGAGTATGATTTCTTTTCCCTGCTGCTGGAGTACGGAACAGACATAGGATAGACGGTCGATCTTGCGGTAATCAATTTCTCCGGGCGACTTCATGATCGAATTTGTGCCGATCTTTATGACGATGCGTTTACTATCTTTTAGAAAATCTCGATTCATCTAATCCCCTCCCAGGAAGGTACAATTAATAATATCTATTAATTATACATAATATTGCATATAAATCCACATTTATTTTGAATTTTTCTCAATTTTTATTTATTTTTCTGTTTCTAGTATTCTACAGCATGCGAAAAAGCCTGGAACCATACGGTTCCAGGCTTCTCTTCTATTCGCGCAGATCATCGTGTATTTCAGCAAACTTCTGTGCGGTATATTCACTCATGCCGCGATCTTCCACATTCTCCACATAGAGGCTCATGATCATATCCTTTGTGCTCTGATCATAGCCGATGAACCACCCTGTCTCTTCTCCACGGGTATCCTGGGACATCTTGTTTTCGCTCGTTCCGGTCTTGCCTGCAAATTCGGCGTAGTCCCGTTCCGCATCATCCGGATGATTTATCCTGACAACATCCCGCATCGCCGTTTCCAGGTAGTCTAGCTTGTCCTGGCTGGCGATGTCCTCGATCTTCACTGCCTTCTCGGTCTCAAGCAGCATGTGCGGCTTGTAGATATCTCCGCCGTTGATTACCGCGCTGTAGATGGAAGTGATCTGGATCGGGGAAATCAGCAGCTCTCCCTGGCCATATCCTGTATCCGCGAGCAGTATATCCTCATCTATTGTACCCTCATTCGATACTTGGCTTGTATAGATCGGATAGTCCGTATCGTATTCCTGGCCGATGCCGAGATCCTTCATGCCCTGGATGAAAGTGTCCGCTCCAAGGCCAAGCGCCGTCCGTGCAAAGTAGATATTGTCCGAATAGGTCAATGCCTTCTTCAGATCGAATGATTCATCCAGCACCTTATAGCGGTTCACTTCATAGCCGCCCCATGATGCATCCTGCTGCCAGCCTTTACCTGTAATCTCCATTTCAGCATCCCTGTCAAAGCCATCTGAATTCATCGCTATGATCGATGTCAGTATCTTCTGGGTCGAACCTGGAGATGTCGTACGGTTGAATTTATTCAGCAGTGGATTGCCCTCATCCGACTCGAGTGCTGCGTATTCCTCCTGCGACAGGCCGAACATGAAGTCGTATGGACTCGGGCTCGGATAGCTGACGGCAGCAAGCATTTCCCCGTTGTTCGGGTCCATGGCGACACTCGCTCCGGAATCCGATTCGAGATTATTATAGATGGTCGACTGGACTTCCCCATCCACCGTCAAGATGATATCCTCGCCGTCCTTTGGTGCCTCACTCAAGAGCTCCTCTGCAACACTGCCATTGTCGTCAATAAACTGGACGGTATAGCCCGGCTCCGGCTTCAGCCTTTCATCGTACAGCCTTTCGATGCCCCGTTTTCCGATCACATCACCGGCGCTATAGCCTTCACGCGCCTCAAGCTCCTCTGCAGTGATCGGTCCAACGTACCCGAGCAGATGGAATCCAGCTTCGCCAAGCGGATATTCCCGTTCACCTGAGGACTGGATGGTGAGCCCTTCAGCCTCGAACTCCGCCTGCGCGTCTTCATCAAAACGGTGGGCGTCCTTAAGTGGTACAAACATGCCATCCTCAATCCATGATTCATTGAAAATGCTCTGGAGGCTCTCCTCCTCCATGTCGAGTACTTCTCCAGTCTCCAGCAGCTCCGACTCGCTCATCTGGCCGGCTATGTATCCTACCGTCTCCTTCGTGCCATTGAATGCGAGCGGCTCGCCATTGCGGTCCAGTATGTCACCGCGCACGCCCGAAGTCGTCTCGATGCTCAGTTCGTTGCCGGCAAGCCCCGGAATGATCATATCCGGCGTCCATTCGACGAACCAGTCATTCTCCTCCTCGTTGTAGGTGAGATCCACCTGATATTCCCTGTCTATTTCCCCGTAACGGGTATCCAGAACGAGATTGCCGGTATATGTCTGCTCGGTGTCATCTTCTGTTTCAGGTTCCACCTTCTCCAGATTTTCAAGGCTTGCCGTCTCGACACCGAGAGCCTCGAACAGCTGCTGGTTCCGCTCCACCACTTCCGCTTCAGGATATTCCTCTTTCGAAGCTGCGTTCAGAAGCGGATATATGTCCGCGTAGTCTCCATTCTGGAAATCTTCAGTGAACTGGTTGAGTGTTTCCTCCTCCGACTTCTGGAACAGACCCGATGCCATCAGAAAATAAGTACCCACAGCCAGCACAATTACAATTACCGGTATCGACCATAGAAATTTCTTCATCTTGACCTCCACAATTTTTAATATCCATCATTATACCAGTGATGGACAGATGCTTAAAGAGAACACAATATTTTCCTGATTGAGCCAGTTCCCAAAACCCATGTCATGCCACACAAGCATCAACGTGATAGTATGAGGGTAATCTATAGAAGAACGAGGGGATTTTATGTGTCTGATCATTTTTCAAAAGAATACCCACCCGCACTACAAGCTGGTCGTCGCCGCAAACCGGGATGAATTCTACGGGCGCCCGACAGCCCCAGCCCAGTTCTGGAAGCAGCATCCCGAGATGCTGGCCGGACAGGATTTGAGTAAAGGCGGGACGTGGCTTGGACTGACGAAGCAGGGCCGCTTCGCCGCCGTCACAAACATCAGAAAGCCGGGATTTGAAAATGCCGATAAGAAATCACGCGGCGCACTGGTCAGTGATTATCTTACCGGAGACGCCACACCAGAAGCCTACCTCGATGCACTCGACAGGGAAAAGGACGACTATTCCGGGTTCAACCTGCTCGTCGGCAACCAGAACGAATTGTTCTATCTGCACAATGACGGTGGCACTGTCGACAACGTAACCGATGGCCCCCATGGCCTGAGCAACCATCACCTCGACACCCCCTGGCCGAAAGTCGTCAAAGGCCGTGAGAGGCTCGATGACTATATGAAGACTACAGAGGAGATTGACATCGATGTCATTTTCCAGCTGCTCGCTGATTCAGAGCAGACGACAGGCGCACTGCCAGAGACAGGACTACCCGAAACACTCGAACGCCAGCTGTCCTCAGCATTCATCAGCATTCCAGAGTACGGCACCCGGTCATCCACCGTTGTCCTCATCGACCATGACGATAACGCAACATTCGTCGAACGCACATTCACAGAAGACGGCCAGACCGGGGAAAACCGCTACACATTCAAAATCGAATCATAATAATGCATTCGGTAAATTGACCTGAATACACATATGCCTTATCATTGGTATATAGATCATTTGCCTGACGATAGCATTCACCAGATGAATGACACATATTTCAGGTTACACATAAGATGACGAGTACCCGTCCCAACCAACGAAAGAAATATCCATAAAAGTGAGGAGGTCGTACCATGGCATATGTTATCCTGCAACCGTGTATGGCTGAAAAGTCCGGAGATTGCGTAGAAGTCTGCCCTGTCGATTGCATCGAAGAAGGACCAGACCAGTTCTACATTGATCCTGATATCTGCATCGACTGTGGCGCATGCGTCGCCGTCTGCCCAGTAGACGCAATCGTGGAAGAATACGAAATGACACCGGAAGATGAGCCATTCCTGGCCAAAGCCGAGAAATTTTTCGCGAGTAAATAAAAAATGAAACCTTGTTTGAGGATGATTCCTCGAACAAGGTTTTTTAGTACATAATACTTTTTTATTCCTTAAAAAACTTTGATGCGACCCAGACAGGCGAAATCAGATATGCTCCAATCAAGGAATAACTGGAAATAAAAACACTTTTATCTTTCGTAGCTTCCCCTGCCTCCAGGCTGACTAGAGGTAAAGTGAAGATTGAAATGAAAAAGTAGATGGTAAGTAGTATATAGGGGAAATCCAAGTAACTACCGTTATAAAATATGCCGTCAATGATAACTATATAGAAAGCAAAAAAGAAAATACCAATGATCAAACTGAGTATTTTCATGATTCGATCCTCCATTTTTTACATCTCCTCTATTTCTAATCTTATCTAAATTCAAACAGACAATCCTATAAATGTAAATTGAAGCACCATTCCAGAACACCAAAAAAATAAGGCAGATTCGGTGAGTTTCAGCAGTATCATAAAAAGCTTGTACTCAAAAAAATATGACAGGCCTCCTGAGAGCCCTGTCATATCCTTACTTATTAAATTTATTTACATCATGCCTGGCATGCCGCCGCCCATGCCGGCACCCATGTCTCCGCCGCCATTCTCATTTGGAATGTCTGCGACGACTGCTTCTGTTGTGAGGAACATGGCTGCAACGGATCCTGCGTTCTGCAGTGCGGAACGTGTGACTTTTGTAGGGTCCACGATGCCTTCGTCGATCATGTTCACCCATTCGTCAGTTGCTGCGTTGAAGCCGATGCCTGCTTCTTGTGTCTTGAGGCGTTCCACGATGACGGAACCTTCAAGGCCAGCGTTTTCAACGATCTGACGGAGTGGTGCTTCGAGTGCTTTCAGTACGATGTTGATGCCTGTCTTCACATCGCCTGTTGCTTCGATTTCGGATACTTTGTTGTAGATGTTGACGAGTGCTGTTCCCCCACCGGCTACGATGCCTTCTTCGACAGCGGCGCGTGTGGAGTTCAGTGCATCTTCGATGCGGAGCTTGCGTTCTTTCATCTCTGTTTCGGTTGCGGCACCGACTTTGATGACTGCAACGCCACCGGAGAGTTTCGCAAGGCGCTCCTGCAGTTTCTCCTTATCGAAGCTTGATGCTGTTTCTTCGATCTGGGATTTGATCTGACCGATGCGTGCTTCGATATTTGTCTTCTCGCCAGCACCTTCAACAACTGTTGTGTTATCTTTGGTCACATTGACTTTGGATGCTGTACCGAGCATATCGACTGTTGCGTCTTTCAGATCGAGTCCGAGGTCTTCAGTGATGACCTGGCCGCCAGTGAGCACTGCGATGTCTTCGAGCATCGCTTTGCGGCGATCGCCGAAGCCTGGTGCTTTGACTGCGATTGCAGTGAATGTGCCGCGCAGTTTGTTCAGTACGAGGTTCGCCATTGCGTCGCCTTCAACGTCATCTGCAATGATGAGTACCGGACGGGACTGCTGGACGATCTGCTCGAGCAGCGGCAGGATATCCTGGAAGTTCGAGATCTTCTTGTCTGTAATCAGGATATACGGGTTGTCGAGGTCTGCGACCATCTTCTCGGAGTCCGTCACCATGTAAGGGGACGTGTAGCCGCGGTCGAACTGCATGCCTTCAACGACTTCAAGTTCTGTTTTGAAGCCACGGGATTCTTCGATTGTGATGACGCCGTCATTGCCGACTTTCTCCATTGCTTCTGAAATGTATTCGCCAACTTCCGGGTCTGCAGCTGAAATTGCACCAACCTGTGCAATGGATTCCTTGTCCTGGACCGGACGGGAAATGTTCTTCAGCTCTTCCACTGCCACTTCCACAGCTTTTGAGATACCGGATCTGATACCTACGGGATTGGCACCGCTTGTTACATTCTTCAGGCCTTCCTGGATCATTGCCTGGGCGAGTACTGTTGCTGTCGTCGTACCGTCACCGGCAATTTCATTCGTCTGGTTCGCCACTTCGGCAACCAGCTTGGCACCCATGTTTTCGTATGGATCTTCAAGTTCGATCTCTTTTGCGATGGTCACACCGTCATTGGTGATCAGTGGTGAAGTGAAGGATTTGTCCAGAACGACGTTGCGTCCTTTCGGTCCAAGTGTCACTTTTACGGCATTTGCCAATTTATCTACACCAGCGAGCATGGACTGGCGTGCATCTTCAGAAAACTTAAGTTCTTTAGCCATTATCAATCATTCCTCCTATACAAATCTAAATCTAATGCTTTGTGCGTATTTTTATTGGATGCGGTTATTCGATTACAGCCAGAATGTCGGAATCTGCAAGAATCAAATAGTCCTGATCATCATGTCTGATCTCGGTACCGGCAAATTTGGAATAGACGACGCGATCGCCCTCTTTGACTTCAACTTCAGCACGTTTGCCATTTTCCAATACTTTTCCTGAACCGACTGCGACGACAGTGCCCTCCTGTGGCTTTTCCTTTGCGGATTCAGTCAGGATGATACCGCTCTTTGTCGTTTCTTCCTTTTGCGTCAGATCGATGACGACTCTGTTGCCTAATGGTTTCAACACGTGAAAACCCTCCTTTAATAGTACAAATATCATTAGATTTAGCACTCATACATTCGAAGTGCTAACAATTAAATAATAATCAAAGTTGGTCAATATTGCAAGTGATATCTATTTGCTTTAACCACTTTAATTTTTAGGGTAGAATAGCTGTATTGGAAAATGGAGGGTTTACTTTGAGAAAGTTATATAGTGCTCTAATCATCGTTGTATTCATCGCAGTCCAGCTCGCTGTACTGCCGGTTTCAATCGTCCTGGCCTTCACCAACCCTTCGATTACCGAAGCGGAACTTCTGGATCAGGTCATGCCGTATCAGGCGGCCGCTTTTGCGCTCGGTGTCATCATCGTCATCATCATCGGCAGGCTGCATAAGAACAAGAACCGCATCGAGCGCGGCCCGCAGTCGGATATCCCTGTGACAATCGCCTGGGTGGTCGGTGGTCTCGTCCTTGCCTACGGTTCACAGATTGTTGCCGGACTCATCAATACACAAGTTCTCGGCAACCCGATAGAGAGTGAAAACACGAACAGTATCATAGAGATGATCGAATCGGCACCATTCATGATTCTTGTGGTGGCGCTGCTCGGTCCGATCCTTGAGGAGTATGTATTCCGACGCGCCATCTTTGCTGAAATATATGAAATGATCCCAGGTTCCAAAGTCATCGGTTTCCTTGTTGCCGGCCTGGTCAGCGGACTCATTTTCGCACTGGCCCACTGGGATCTGACGCATATCCTCATCTACGTCACCATGGCCTATACATTCAGCTTCCTCTATGTCATGAGCGGCAGGCTGCTTGTGCCTATTCTTGTCCACATGCTGATGAATGGGCTCGTCGTCCTGCTCCAGCTGATGTTCAAGGACTATATCGAACAGCTTGAGCAGATACGCAGCACAGCGGGTGCCATACTGAGCCTGATGTTCTAGCCTTATAAAACGAAAATCCATCCGGGATCTCCCGGATGGATTTTTCTATTCTACAACGACATATGAGGATGGTACTGTCGTCTGTATGACCTGCTGCTTCTTGTTGTATTTCGATTTGACGATGGTGTCGGCTGCAATATCATATACGTCGAAGTGTCTGCCAGGTGATTCGATCATCACGCTCATCGCGGAATCGAGCGTGGTGATGGTCTCTGTTCCATCATCGGTGATGCCTCTGAGCAAGACTTCGTAAATATCACTGACATGATGTACTTCAGTGCCTGGTGTACGCAGGATATCGACTTCAACCGCATCATACGCTGTGAACTGCTGGAAGTTCTGGACCGTCAGCTGGACTGCTGAACCGCCGACGTTCAGTACGACCGTCTTGTTTTTGCGCATCTGTGCAAACTGCGTGATCAGATCATTCGAAATTCTGATGGAGGCAGATCCGTCTTCTATGCTTGCTTCAGGTACTGTCACGTGGATATCCTTGATGTTGTTTCTTGTGATGCCATCCCCGATGTCCGCTGACGTCAGTTCATAAGCAGTGCTGCCCGGTGCCTCTTCTTCAGGCAGTTCCGCTTCGCCTTCTGTAATTGTGTTTTCATCGAAATTGACCGTATAGACATATGTGCCACTGTTGCCGGCTGCATCGGTGAAATCAAGTGTCAGATGGTACGCACCCGTATAGCCTGAGAAGTCGAGTGACAATGTACCATCGGCACCGATTGCAACCGCACCTTCCTCGGTACTTTCACCATTTGACAGCTGGTAGGTGCCACTGATATATGTGTTCGGGTCATACGTCATGCCGTACATCTCCTCAAGTACCGGAAGCACCTCGATATAGAGGTCTTCGATGCCGGCTCGGATGATGCCACCGGAAACGGCTGGTTCCACCACTTGTGCCACGTTGCGTTTGACGAACAATGGTCCATCGTACTGGAGTTCCGTGCCACCTTCATGCTGTGAAATGGCATCTATCGTATATACGCCATCAGGCACTTCGGAATACACGTATCCACCATTTTCAATATTATACATCTCGCCGTTCACAGGCACTGTGATGGATGACTCGATTCCTTCAACAAAAGCAAAGTCGCCGATGTATCCGTCCGCATTCGGCCCGGATGACGGGTTGAGCAGATCAAACCAGCTGAATGCTGTCAATTGCTGTGGATTATGGAAGGCCGCATAGACGCTTGTTTCATCCTGTACCCCATCTCCATTCGGAGACATATGGTAGTCGTTCAGATAGAGTTCTGCGAATCCCTGCTGCATCGGTGGCGCAAAACCGACCGCAAAAGGTACCGAGTACGTACCGGAGCCGCTTGTTACATTGATATAGCCGAGGAACTCGTTGCCTGGTTCTTCAACACCTGCCGGTACATTCAATGTAAACTGGACCGTCTCGGTTCCGTTCACTGTCACCGACTGTGTACCTGGCGTCAGTGTCGCACCAGCCATCGATCCTGTCGGTGCTTTTGTAGTAACGACATCAAAGCTGTATGTCTCACCGGAATTGCTTTCAATGATGAGATCCTTCGTCACCGTCTGGGCAGATCCACCCGGGCTGACGAATCCGAAGGACATTGTACCGCGTGTATGGCTATGTGTTTCGCCATCCATCGTGGATTCATGCGGCACTTTGATCAGTGTGTTCGTCGTTGCTGCAGCGTACGGCTGGACGAGTCCTGCGCCTTGTGCGAACACATCATAGAGCGCAGTATCGAGTACTTTTGCTGTGTTGCTCATTGCCGACTTGATATCGAACGGTGTCCATTCCGGATGCAGTTCAATCAGCAGTGCTGCAACGCCTGCTGCATGCGGTGTCGCCATGGAAGTACCTGTGTACTGTGCGTAGGCTTCTGAATAGTCTCCTCCTGCCACGAATCCTGGAATCGTGGAAAGGATGTTGGTTCCTGGTGCTGAAATATCCGGTTTGATATCAAAGTTCGGCGTGGACGGCCCTCTTGAAGAGGAGTCATTCACTGCGTCACCGGCTGAGAGTGAATCTTCAAAGCTGTTGAAAGTGACGCTGCCTGTGCCTGCCTCGCCGATCGCAGCGGCAAATTCGGCACCGAGCGTGTGCGAGATATCAAGTGTCGGAACATAGTCGAATGCTGTACCGAGGAAGATGTCCACCGGTCCCGGTGCATTCGTACCGTCCGCAGAGTTGTAGATGATGACACCCTTTGCGCCATTACTGCGTGCATTCGCAATCTTATCGACAAATGCGATTGCCCCACGCTGGATCAGTGCCACTTTGCCTTCGACATCGACACTTTCGAAGTCAGCAGCATCTCCGACGCCCGGCACACTGACGACTTCCATCGTGCCTTCAAGGCTTTCCTGTGGATGTGTACCGATCATGAATGCCATGAAGTTCGCATCGAGCGTCTGTGAGAAGCTGCCCGCTTCAAGTGTGACATTCGATGCCACCCTCTGCTCAGGCAATGTCGTATTGCCGACGCTGATTGCCATCGTACTTGTGGCCGGTCCGCCGACTGTCGATCTCTCGGGACCCGAGTTGCCGGTTGCGGCAACAGCCACTGTACCGAGCAGCATGGCGTTGTTCAGCGCAAAGGAGTTTGCCTGGCTTTCATCACTCAGCGTGTTGCCGAGCGACAGGTTGATGACGTCCATGCCATCCTGTACCGCGCCTTCAATACCACCGACAATCCATGATGTATAGCCACTGCCGTATGCCCCGAGTGCACGATAGGCATAGATGTCGACATTCGGTGCCACACCGATCATGCCGTAGTCGTTGCTGCCCTGTGCGGCAATCGTTCCGGCAACGTGTGTCCCGTGTGTTGTCCAGTAGGAATTGCCGCGATCGTCATATTCCGGCAGACCTTCCGGACGCTCCTCCGGTTTCGTTTCATATGGATCATCCGACGGTCTTTCCACCAAATAGTCCGTGCCATTCACATAGTTCCTGCCACCCTTGTATACATCAGCGAGATCGGGATGGTTGTAGTCTATGCCTGTATCGATGACGCCCACTTTCACGCCCTGGCCACGATTGCCGAGTTCCCATACTTTCGGTATATCAAGGTGCGTAATGCCTGCAATGTAGTTCGGCTTTATATCTTCATCGGCTACATCCGATGCACCTTCTATATTTTCATTGTGCGTCGTACCGATTTCCGGATCGAGCTGGACAAAATGATCCTCCTCGACCAGTGCCACTTCTTCAACTTCCAGCAGTTTATCAAGATCTTCTGCTGCAACCGTCATGGATTCGGCGTTCAGCACAGTCGTATATGTATTGCCTTTGGAGAAATTGATATTCTTATCCCGCATACTGTGTTCAGCCTGACGCTGCTGTTTTTCTATTTTCTGCCTGACTTTTTCTGCATCAAGTCCAGACCATTTTTTCCCTTGTGATTGTACAATCCCCTTTTGGAGTCCGACAGAAGGTTCCCTGTAATGCACAATGACATTCACGTTGCCTTCCTTGTCCTTTAGACTCTCACCAAGCTGGGCCTCACCCGTAAGAATATCCAGCTGGCTCTGCACGTTCTGATACTGTTCAAAATGCGTTTCGTCCAATGATGGCGAACGTTCCGGCTTGCCCAGTTCGTTGGCCAGTACTTCCGTACCGAACGCACTGAATACCAGGAGAAGTGCTGTGAATAGAAGAAAAATCCGTTTAAATGACTGCATCTCTCAATCCCCCTACTTATTATAAACTGTTTAAATTTTCAAAAATTAAACAGTTCTTTTATAGAATATACATTTTTCCAAAATGGTGCAATAACTATTTTGCAGGGAGCGTTCATCCTGTATATGTTTGGACCTTATCCATTTTTATGGTAAAAATAATGTAGGGTCATACAGCAATCAGGGTACATAGTTCAATAAGGAGGCGTCTTATAATGACAAAGCAAATGAACCGTTTCGAAAATAAAGTAGCACTTGTAACAGGCGGACGCTCAGGCATCGGCCAGGCCATCGCCCGCAGGCTGCGTGATGAAGGGGCGAAGGTGTTCACTGCCCAGCGTGGTGAGGACGAGGAGTTCGACGCCATCAAGGCGGACTTCACCGATCCTGAATCACCGCAGCGTGTCATCGAAGAAGTGGTCGAACGTGCCGGCAGACTCGATGTGCTGGTCAACAACTCGGGTATGATGATTGAAAAATCCATGGAAGACATCAGCATCGAAGACTGGCAACGCAATCTCAGCATAAACTTGACTGCCCCATTCCTGCTGATCCGGGCAGCACTGCCGCACCTTCGCAAGACACAGGGCAGCATCGTCAATACAGGTTCTGTCGAAGGACTGGCATCAAATCCCAACCATACCGCGTACAGTGCGTCGAAGGCAGGACTCCATGGACTGACCCGCGCGGTCGCTGTCGACCATGGACATGAAGGCATCCGCTGCAATGCAGTGGCGCCCGGGTGGATCGATACCGACCTGAACCGCGAAATGATCGAGAATTCGGGTGATGCCAAGGCATTCCGTCGCGACATCAAACGCATCCATCCTGTCGGCCGTTCCGGCTCTCCGGAAGAAGTCGCTGCACTCGTCGCCTTCCTTGCGGCAGACGAAGCGGCATTCATCACCGGCCAGATCTACACTGTTGATGGCGGCAGGATGACACAACTGAGCCTGCCTTAGGCAGATTCATGAATAAAGCCTAACGTTGGAGTTCCAACGTCAGGCTTTACTATTTCAATTATTCTCCGAGACGCGCTTCACACGCTTCGATCACCTTTCTGAGCGCCGTGATCCGCGCGTATCTCTTGTTGTTGCCCGCGATGACATGCCACGGTGCATGGTCGGTACTCGTTTGGCGCACCATATCTTCCCCCGCCTGCACATATAGATCCCACTTTTCTCTGTTTCTCCAGTCTTCATCGGTCAGTTTCCACTGCTTGTCCTCATCATCCTGCCGGTCATTGAAGCGTTCCAGCTGCTCATCCTTATCGAGGGACAGGAAGAACTTCACAATGATCGCTCCGGAATTATACAATGATTTCTCGAAGTGGTTGATTTCTTCGTAGGCCTGCTTCCACTCCTTATTGGATGCAAACCCCTCTATGCGTTCCACAAGCACCCTGCCATACCAGCTGCGGTCGAAGAAGCCGATATGACCGCTTCTTGGCGTATCGATGGCGAAGCGCCACAAGTAGTGGTGTGCTTGTTCCATATCGGTCGGTGCCCCGGTCGCGTTGACAGTATAGCCGGTCGGATCGAGTCTTTCCCGGATGCGCTTGATGTTGCCCCCCTTGCCGGCAGCATCCATGCCTTCATATACAATGACGAGTGGAATCTTCTGCTCATAGAGCTGGAACTGGATCTCCCGCATCCTCGACTGCAGGTCAGGCAGGATCTCCTTATATTTCTTTTTCCTGATCTTTTCTTTTTCGAAGTCGAAATTGAAGAACTCGGGCTGATAGTCCGCGGTGAACTCCCCGTCCACTTTAGGTGTCTCCTTGCGCAATTCCTTTTTCACCCGCTTCTCAAGACGCTCTATGATGGTGCTGTAAAGCGTATTGATCGCCCCGCCCTTGTCTTCGAAGTCGATCACCGTCCACGGACAGTCCGTCGGTGCATCCAGAAACTGCTTCATTTCATTTTCATAGTCGATCTTGCTCAGGCGTTCCGCAAATTCCTCCGCCTTCCACTTCAGCACAGGGTTCGCTCTGAGCTTTTCAATATGCCGGTTTCGCACTTCTTCCGTCGATTGCACATAGAGCTTGATGATCTCGTAGCCGTTATTCATCAGCGACTGCTCAAAATGGTCGATATCCTGCCTGATTTCCCGATAGTCCACTTTGACATTTTCACGCACGTCATTCGTCTTGTATTCGATGTATTGCGCATACCAGCTTCTGAAATGGATATTGATGTCTCCATTCTTCGGCAGATGGTTCCAGTATCGTTGCAGGAAAGGATACCTGAGATCGATGTCCCGCGGCGGTCTGGTGGCCATGAAATCCGTGTATTTGGCATCGAGTGCCATATACAGTGCGTTCGACAGGCGGGATTTACCGGAAGCCGGTGCCCCTTCAATCACAATCATGAGCGGAATACCCATTTCCTTAGTCTTCCTTGTCATTTCTCCAATTCTGTTCTCGAGTATCTCATCTGTCTCTACCATGTCATCTCTCCCTTTACTTATCATCTCCTCTATCTCTACCCACAAGTCAAATAATCTGAACATATTGTAAACTTGAGGTGCATTTCAGATGAATATGATAATATGAAGATGTATATAACTTTTAGGGGGATGAACATGGTACGCACTTTTAAAGACTATGAATACGAAAGACCGGATCTTGAAAAAATATCATCCGAAGTGGACGCACTGCTCGAAGAGTTCAAGACAAAGGATTCTGCTGAGGCACAAGGTGAGGTCATCGACAGACTCAATACCCATTTCAACTACCTGTCGACGATGAGTACGCTGACCTACATACGTGCTTCCATTGATACAAAGGATGAGTTCTACGATCAGGAAAGAACATTCTTCGATGAATACGGGCCGATGATCCAGGAGATTGATCATAAATACTACCAGGCAATCTCTTCAAGTCCATATAGAGATGCTCTTGAAGAAAGATACGGCAAGCAGCTGTTCGCCCTGGCTGAAAATGCGATCAAAGGATTCGACCCGAAAGTAAAAGAATTGCTTCAGAAGGAGAACAAGCTCGACTCCGAGTACTCGAAGCTCATGGCTTCGGCTGAAATCGAATTCGACGGCAAGGTGCTCAACCTGTCCGAATTCGGCCCCTATGCCCAGCATAAGGACCGCGGCATGAGAAAAGGCGCGACTGAGGCTGTACAGGGCTTCATGGGAGATAACCTGGAGAAGATCGACCAGATCTATGATGACCTCGTCAAGACACGCCATCAGATCGCACAGGCGCTCGGATACAAGGACTTTGTCGAACTCGGCTACGTTCGCATGAACCGGATCGACTACGATCGTGATATGGTGGAGAACTTCAGACGCCAGGTGGCCGAGCATGTCGTGCCGCTCGTTACGGAACTGAAGGAAAGGCAGCGCCAAAGAATCGGCCTTTCGGAACTGAAATCCTACGATGAATCCTTCGACTTTGTCACAGGCAATGCAACACCAAAGGGGGACACGGAAGAGATTCTCGAGAATGGTGCAAAGATGTACAGCGAGCTGTCTCCTGAAACGGATGAATTCTATACTTTCATGAGAGAACGCGAACTGTTTGATGTGGAAGCCAAGAAAGGCAAGGAGGGCGGCGGATACTGCACATTCATTCCGAACCATGCATCCCCGTTCATCTTCTCGAACTTCAATGGCACGCTGGACGATGTGACTGTACTGACCCATGAGGCCGGCCATGCGTTCCAGAGCTATATGTCGAGAGGATTCGAAGTGCCGGAATACCAGTTCCCGACACTGGAAGCGGCAGAGATCCATTCAATGAGCATGGAGTACTTCACCTACCCTTGGATGAATCTGTTCTTCAAGGAGGATACGGACAAGTTCAAGTTCACGCACATGGCGGACAATATCTCCTTCCTGCCCTATGGTGTCGCCATAGATGAGTTCCAGCATGTAGTCTACGAAAATCCGGAGCTCACACCAGAGCAGCGTCGCCAGGAGTGGCAGAAACTTGAGGACAAGTATCTGCCGCACCGTGACTACGATGGTATCGAGCCGCTTTCAAGCGGTGCATTCTGGCACAGGCAGGGCCACGTATTCGGTGTACCGTTCTACTATATCGACTATACGCTTGCACAGGTCTGTGCGCTACAGTTCTGGAAGCGTGCAAATGAAGACTTCGAAGCGGCATGGGCGGACTATGTCAAACTATGCAAGCTTGGTGGCTCACTGCCATTCAATGCCTTGGCACAATCAGCCAACCTGACCTCTCCGTTTGAAGACGGATGCCTCGAATCCGTAGTGGAAGAAGTCAAAAGCTACCTGAATTCAATCGACGATAAAGTACTATAGAAGAAATGCCCCATTCATTGAATGGGGCATTTCCATGTCTATTTATTGTGCTTCGGTTTCCTCATGATACAGAGCAGTATGCCACCTGAAATGAATAGTACAGTTCCGTATAGGAAAGTGTAGGTCGTCTCGCCCGTATTTGGCAGTTCCTCACGTGAGGTTGAAGCAGTTACCCCTTCTTCGTTCTTTACTTTTTCCTCTATTTCATATATGACTGCTTCATCCACTTCTGATTCTTCCATGATCCGCGCCGACATCAGGCGATTGACCCGCTTATCCAGAAGACCGAGCTCCGTTTCTGATGCACCGGGTCTGAGCGATATGCCTTCCAGAATATTGCCATAGTCGTATCGGAAATATTTCTTCTTTTCAGCAGCCGGTGGTTCGGATGGTTCCGGATCCACAGAGGTATGCTCCGCTTCAGGGGCTTCCGGATACGGCACAAAACCATTGTCATCCTTTTCAGGTTCTTGTGCCGGCACTTCCACTGAAGGTTCCACCGGTTCCATGACCGGCTCATCCGCTGCAGGTTCTTCACTTTCCTGAACGGGTACTTCGACTGTCGGAGGCTGGTTCGTCTCTTCAATCGTCTCCTCGGCTGTCGGCGCTTCTTCAGTCGGTTCCGTCGTCGGCGCTTCTTCAGTGACCGGTTCACTCGTCGCCTCTTCAGTCGGCTCCGGTGCGACGGTGCTTTCCTCTTCCGTTGGGAGAGGTGGCGTTTCCGGCTGTTCTGAAGATGGCTCGGCAGGTGCATCGCTCTCCTGGCTTTCATGCAATGCAGGCGGTGCCTCATCACTTTCATCATTTTCACTATGCGCTTCGATTGCCGCTTCACGGATCTGATCTTCATCCGTATTTTCCGGCGTGGAACTGACAAGAACGTCCTCCTCCACCGCTTCTGCTGATGGTTCAGTAGTCTCTTCCTCCGCAACCGGCATCTCTGTGCTTTCTGCTGGTGCTTCCTCACTATTTTCCATCTGTACGTTTTCGTTCGTAACGACTGTTTCCGAAGTCTCCGCTGCCTCCGGCTCTTCTGCATGGACTACTGCGTCTATATCGGTTATGAATATGGTAGATGCGATCAACAGGGATGCGATACTACTCTTCATGATTTTATTTTTCAATATGACTCCCCCATCAGGCTTTACCATTTTTAGTCACTTTCAATAATCATCATTATATTAGAATGACACGGGGGTATCCACCGAATATCCGAGTTGTTACATAACCTTAATACTGGTGCCTTATTACTGGGAAATATTTCAGTAATGTTTCAAAAAGGTAACTTTGTATCAGAAATATTTACATGGAATAAAAAAAATCTCCTTTCACTTTGAAAGGAGATCAGTGGGTGACATCGTAGGTTTTGATGATGGTCTCATACGCCGAGGAACCAAGTTCCCGGCAAATATAGAAGAACAGGACATCACAGATCACGAGCTGGGCCACCCGGCTTGTCATGTTCATATATTGTATGTTTGTTTCTTCCTCGGTGATTTCTATTGCGATATCGGCATTGCGCTTCGCTATGGAAGCGTGGTTCTGTGTCAGTATGACGGTCTTGACCCCAAGCTTCTTTGCAAGTTTCACTACTTCGACGACTTCCTTGGTCTTGCCGGACAGGGTGATGAGGAACAGGACATCATTTTCCTTGGCATTCGACAGCCGGGTCATGCAGAGGTACTTGTCCGAAGTGAAGAAAGCATTGATATTGACTCTATGTAGCTTCTGCTCCAGTTCATTCCCGACATTGGCGGAGTCTCCAAGACCGAATATGAAGGTATTGTCCGACTTGGCGAAAAGCTGTGCCGCTTCCTTCATGGTGTCCCGATCGACGATCTTCTCCGTGTTGTAGAGCGCCTGTATCGTATTTTTGAAAACCTTATCGAAAATATCCTTATGGGTATCATGCTCGAGATCGATGACCCTTGATATATTTTCCTTTTCCAGTGTATGGAGCTCCTTGGCGAGTTCGACTTTCAGCTCTTTAATACCTGCGAGCCCGATTCTCTTTGAGAATCTGACAATGGCTGCATCGCTTGTATCACTGTTTCTTGCGATGTCCTTGACAGGCATATTGATGACTTTGGCAGGATTGTCCAACATGAAATTTGCAATCCGCTGCTCTACAGGTGTCATATATTCATAACGTTTGCGAATCTGACTCAGTACCGAAAACATATCCACTTCTCCTCTCACCCTTACCGTATGTAAGTTTATAATAACAGAATACTCAATCGATTATAAGCGGAATTGAAACAATATTATGTGCAAATTCTGAAATCCGGTTCCTCTATTTCATATGGATGATCGGATTGGACGCCAGCGGCTGCATTTCGTAACGGGACATTCTGACATGGCAGCTGCCCATTTCTGTGGATAGTTCCACGCCTCTCGCCTTTTCCGAAGGGAATATGCGTGCTGTCATGACAGCCGCTCCGTCATTGATGAAAATTTCAACACTTGAAACATCAACGAATATCCGGAGTTTGGAAAGGGGTGCATCGAGCTTCGCCGTCCTCACAGTCCCATCGACATTTTCCGGCATTTCGCCGCTGAAAGTCGTGTCAAGGGTGAGCGTATTGGTGTTGGCATCATAGATCAGACTCGTCTGCTCCCGTCTGCTCACTCTCAGATTGATGTATATCTGTGTCGCCGAATTTTCAAGTACATCCATCGTCAGCTCATAGCTGTCCCCATAGAAGTCCTTCATCTTCTTCGGACGATGATCGAAATAGCCTTCTGCCGTCATTTCATCCGTTCTCAGATCTGCCAGGGCCGCTGCAGGCCGCTGCTTCAGAACACCATTTTCGATGGACAGCCTCCGGGGCAGCGTCAGGCAGTGGGACCATGCGCCATCTGTCGGGTAGACCGTCTCCTTCATCCCCATCCATCCGATGATGTAACGGTTGCCAAAAGCGTCACACGTCGTCTTTGGCGCATAGAAGTCGAAACCCTGATCCAGTTCATGAAAGTCGCCATGCGACATCACCCGCTTGTCGAGGTCCGCACTGCCGAGGATATAGCCGGACTGGTAGATGTTCCAGTAGCTGTGCTGATACTTGTCGAGTCCTTGCGGACAGAACATGAGGACATGGTGCCCATCCAGTTCAAACAGCTCGGGTGACTCCCACATGAAACCGAACTGATCCAGCTCAGTTTCAAGTTCGCCTATGTAATCGAATACTTCAGTGCCCGTGCCGGTAAAATAGAGCACACGGCCGAAGTCATCCTGGGTAGCCGCCCCCATTATCATACAATATCTTCCATTTTCTTTCCACACTTTCGGATCTTTCACAATCGGTCCATAGCCTTTCGGCGCACCTTTTATGATGGGTGATGTCCGATATGGACGGAGATGCCCCGCTTCTTCTCTGAATGCCGTATGCTGCTGGAGTGGTATGCCGCCGTCCATCACTGTATGATACACGTGCATACCATCCATTACAGAAGCGGAGCCTGAATCGGCTCCGTCCGGTAATGCATCGACTATTCCGCGATTATGATAGATGGCAAGATCATCCGATACGACGTGGTACAGATACTTTCTGCCCTCTGTCCAGAAGGGCGCCCACTGGTATAGGATGTGATATTTGCCTTCATGGTATATGAAGCCATCAAGCGCATCCATGCTGCCTGCAGGCGGCTGGATATGATACTTCTGCCGCCATGGACTCTCCTGTGCCCTGTCAATCTGGCCTGTCCATTTTTCACTGCTGCCATCAAGCGCCAGAGATGCTCTGGCATCCGGATCGAATTTCACCTGGAATACCCCCTAGTCGGAATCCAATGATTCTTCTAATGCTTTCTGCTCTGCTTTCAGATGTCTGCGATAGCCGATTTTGGAAATGTAGATGCTGATTTCATAAAGAATGATCATCGGTATGGTAAGCAGTATATGTGTCATTACATCCGGCGGTGCAACGAGTGCCGCAACCACCAGCAGGATGAAATAGGCATATTTCCTGTTCTGCTTGAGAAATGCCGGTGTCAAAAGGCCGAGCTGCGTCAGGAAAAGTACAAGAATCGGCATCTGGAATATGACACCGAACGGCAGTACCGTCCTGAACAGGAAGCCGAAATACTGGTTGATTCCGATGGTATTCTCAATCCCCATCTCCTCGGACAGTTCAAAAGTGAACTGGATGATATAGGGTACAAGAATAAAGTAGCCAAAAGCCATACCGAGCAGCATGAGTACCATGACGATCGGTATATAGCCCAAAGTGAGCTTTCTTTCGTTACTGTACAGCCCCGGGGAGACAAATGCCCAGAGCTGGTAGAGTATCGCCGGCAGCACGATGACAAAGCCGATGACAATGATGATCATCAGGTAGATCTTCAGGGGATCGGTCACCTGGAATGCGTGCATCTGGATCGTCTCCGTCCACGGTGCATTCTGCATCTGGTAGATCAGTGGTTTGGACAGGAAAAATCCGATGACCAGGGCGCCGACAAAAAAGTACATGACAATCAGCAGCCGCTTCCTCAGTTCATCCAGATGCTCGGTGATCTCCCTTTTTTCCGAGTCGTTCATACTTCATTTTCACCTCTTTAAAAAAAAGGCGGCTTCCGCCACCTCTTCATACCTTTATGCTTTAGTTTCTTCAACTTTTTCGACTTCGACTGTTTCGATTTTCTTCGGTTGTTTCTTTCTATCGTTGTCGTCTTCGTCGTCATCGTCGTCAGTGGCGAGACCTTTGGTTGCATCTTTAAACTCTCTTAAAGTGGAACCCATCGCGCGTCCGAACTGCGGCAATTTTTTAGGTCCAAATATGATCAATGCCACAACAGCAATTACGATCATACTTGTCGGGCCTACTGCCATCAGTGTCACCGGCATTAATGTTTCGAGCATAGTATCCCTCCTAGATATATTTCATATAAAAGAATAGTGCCTGCAATTCAACGCTCAAATCTATATTATGGACATAGATTTCATCACTTACATTCAATCTGATCGGTGTGAAGTTGAGTATGCCTTTGATGCCCGCCTCCACCAGACGTTCAGCCATATCCTGGCTGACTTCTGCCGGCAGCGTGAGTATCGCAACATCTATGCTATGTCTACTGATCAGATCCTCAAGCTCATCCGAATGATATACTGTCGTGCCATTGATGGATGTCCCGACAATCTGAGCATTACTATCAAAAGCAGCTACCACATTCATTCTATCATTTATGCTGCTGAATTTGTAGTTTAATAATGCACTGCCCAGGTTGCCCGCTCCAATGATTGCCACATTTCTCACTTCATTACCCTGGATATGCTCCATGAAGAAATTCAATAGGCTCTTGACGTTGTAGCCGTAGCCCTTCCTGCCAAGTTCACCAAAATAGGAGAAGTCTCTCCGGATTGTGGCTGAATCGATATCCAGTGCTTCGCTGATTTCCCTTGAGGAAACTCTGTCTACACTGGTCTTCTCGGCATTCTTGAAAAATCTATAGTATAAAGGGAGACGTTTCATTGTTGCGTTTGGGATTTTCTTTTTACTGTTCAAATGTCCCACACCTCTTCTATTGCACTCTGTCGGTATATTATAGCATATCTCCATTTTCGTAGTGTAGTCATTGTCACTTAATTTCATCGTTTTTTTGACTTGTTTGTTGTAAAATTGAATGAAGTGGGGGAATTCATATGATAGTAATGCAATTAGGAAATGTAGGGAAATCTTTCGGTACAGACCGGATTTTTTCAAATATAAATCTTGAAATAAAAAAAGGTGAAACCGTCGGCATCGTCGGCAAGAATGGCGCCGGCAAGACGACGCTGATGAAGATGATGGCGGGTGAACTCGGTGTCGAGGACGGCCGGATCACGACGCCGAAAGGCATCGCGATCGGCTATCTCACCCAGCAGATGACACTGGAGTCATCCCAGACCGTCCGTGATGAAATGATGCGGCCCTTTGCCGGGCTGCTGCGCACCCAGGAGGAGATGAATGCCACCACCGCATGGCTGGCAGCACATGACTACGAGGATCCGGCATACAGCGACCAGCTGGAAAAATACGATCGGCTGCAGAACACTTTCGAATCAAAGGGCGGCTATACCATCGATGCCGAGATCAAGACCGTGCTCACCGGACTCAACTTTTCCGGCAGTGATCTTGATCGCAATGTCGATGCGTTCTCAGGTGGTCAGAAGACACGGCTCGCGCTCGGACAGATGCTGCTGTCGAAGCCCGACCTGCTGCTGCTCGATGAACCGACCAACCACCTGGATATGCAAACGGTGGCATGGCTAGAGCAGTATCTGAACAGCTTTACAGGCGCAATCGCGATCATCAGCCACGACCGCTACTTCCTCGATCGGACAGTGGATAAGATCTTTGAAGTGGAGATGCACAGAGGAACACTCTACCACACCAACTATACGAAGTATGTCAAAGAGAAGGAGAAGAACTTCAGCCTTCAGGTGAAAGCATATGAACACCAGCAGAAGGAGATCAGGCAGCTTGAGACCTTTGTTGAGAAAAATATAGCGAGAGCCTCCACGAGCAATATGGCAAAAAGCAGACGCAAGAAGCTTGAGCACATGGATCGTATGGAGACGCCGATGATCGACCGCAAAAGTGCACGGTTCTCCTTTGATATAAAGCGTGAGAGCGGCAATGATGTGCTCAGGATCAAATCGCTCGCCATCGGATATGAGGAGACACTGAATAGCGGCATCAATCTGAATGTCGACAAGGGAGACCGGCTTGCCATCATCGGTCCGAACGGTATAGGCAAGTCCACACTTGTAAAGACGATCGCCAGGGAACTGCCGCGGCACGACGGGGAAATCATCTATGGTACAAATGTCTCGATCGGCTACTACGACCAGAAGCAGGCGGAATTCACTTCCAACAGGAATGTATTGGAAGAACTGTGGCATGAGTACCCCGAAATGAACGAAAGCGACGTGCGTAAGGTGCTTGGACGCTTCCTGTTCACCCAGGAGGAGGTACTGAAAAGCGTCAATGACCTGAGCGGCGGAGAAAAAGCCCGCATACAGCTTGCTAGGCTGATGCTCGAGAAGAACAATCTGCTCATTCTCGATGAGCCGACCAACCACCTCGACATAGACAGCAAGGAAGTGCTTGAAGCTGCACTGCAGAATTTCCCTGGTACCATCCTGTTCGTCTCGCATGACCGCTATTTCATCGACCGCATCGCTACCAAGATTGTCGAAATGGATCAGCAGCATGTCCAGGTCTATAATGGAGATTACAGCTACTACCGGCATAAGAAGGATGAGCAGGCCTCACTCACCATCCAGGCGGAAAGCAGCCAGTCGGTCGAGCAGAATGATTTGGACTACCGGCAGCAGAAGCAGAAGCGGAATGAAATGCAGAAACTGAAACGCAGTGCAGCCAGAATGGAAGAAAGCATCCTTGAACTGGAAGAGGAGATTGCGCAGATTGAAGAAAAGCTGGCCGAACCTGAAGTATACGGGGACTACGAGAAGGCGTCCGAATACGACCAGCAGCTGAATGATCGGAAAGAGGCACTCGAACAGCAGATGCTGGAATGGGAAGCGCTCGAGGAGCAGATCGAAGAAGTATAGGATGCGAACGTATATTCCTTTTCTTGTATCAGTAGCAATGGATGGAATACACAGCTCTATACACAATGAGAAGTGCTCTGCATCAGGGGTTTGCGGGTTTCATCCACAAAATAAACAAGTTATCCACAAATCTGTACACACTTATATCCCCAGGGTGCTGGCCTTAAGGCAAGCTTTCAGTAATATTATCAACAAATTATCCACAACCCGCATCGAAACAGATGTTCCATATCCAAAGAAAAAGGGCAATCCCGGTGAGGGATTGCCTTTTTAAATGCTGTATTCTTCTATATCAATATAGTTTCTGCCATTCAGGTCGAGACCACCGAATGCCTTATTATTGTAGAGATGATAAGCTGCAGCGCCGATCATTGCCGCATTATCGGTACAATATTTCAAAGCAGGAATGCTGAGTTTTGTATCGTTCTCCTGGCAGAGCTCTTCAAATTGTGCCCGAAGTCCGCTGTTGGCTGCCACACCACCTGCTATGATCAGATTTTCAACTTCATAGTCCGCTACTGCCTGCATTGTCTTTTTCGTCAGTACATCAATGACGCTCTCCTGGAAGCTTCTTGCTACATCCGCATCCTTCACTTCAAGATCTTTCTGCCTATGGTTGTGCAGTGTATTGATGACCGCAGACTTCAGACCGCTGAAGCTGAAATCGTAACTGCCAGGTTCAAGGTAGGGTCTTGGAAAGTTGAAGCTATCCTCGCCTTCCTTGCTGAGACGGTCGATATGAGGACCACCAGGGTACGGCAGTCCGATGACCCTGGCAACTTTGTCGTATGCTTCACCGACCGCATCATCCCTCGTTTCCCCGATGACCTCAAAGGACATGTGATCTTTCATGTAGATCAGTTCGGTATGACCGCCGGAGACGATGAGGGAGACGAGTGGGAACTGCAGCTTCTCCTCAAGCTGGTTGGCATATATATGACCTGCGATATGATGGACGGGAATCAAAGGCAGATTGTGGGCAAAGCTGAATGCCTTGGCAGCATTGATGCCGACCAATAGTGCCCCGATCAGCCCCGGACCTTCAGTCACTGCCACAGCAGATAGATCTGCTGGCGTCAGGCCTGCCGTCTCAAGTGCTTCTTCAATCACTACTGTTATGGTTTCGACATGGTGTCTTGAAGCGACTTCCGGTACTACACCACCAAAACGTTTATGACTCTCAATCTGACTGACAACGACATTGGCCAGTATTTCATTGCCGTTTCTGACGAGGCTGCATGCTGTTTCATCACAGCTCGTCTCGATACTCAGTATAATGACATCTTCATTCATCCAGCTTCACCCACATGACATGTGCATCCTTTCCCTGTCCATAGTAATCCTTGCGGATCCCTCCATAGAGGAATCCTTCCTTTTCATAAAGCTTCATTGCCCGATCATTATCTACACTTACTTCGAGTGACAGTATGCCTGCAGACTTTCCTGCATATGCCTTGGCATGCTGCATCAGCTGATGGCCATAGCCCTGCCCCTGCTCTTCGCTGCTGACGGCAATTGTTGTAATCTGGCTCTGATCGATGACCAGCCACATGCCGCAGTAGCCGACCACGCTGCCTTCCTTTTCAATCACAAAGTAATAGGCGAACTGGTTGGCGGTCAGTTCTCTCAGGAACGATTCGATATTCCATGAAGTATGAGGAAAGGAAGCACATTCGATTTCATACACGGCTTCCAGGTCGTCAATCGTCATTTTTCTTATGGTTGTGTGCGTTCCATCCAATTCTTCTCAGCCTCCGATACTTTCAGATATTCAGGCACCATACTATGGATGTCCTCCTGACGCAGCATGGATCCATATTTTTCAACGGTACTGACACGCGGTACTGTATGGAGGAATGATGCGACATTCTCACTGAACTTCTCCTCGCCATCCAGAAGCAGATGATGCGATTGATAGCCTTCCATATGCTCAAGCAATGCATCAAGGGATCTGTATCCAGCCGGCAGAACCTCTTCCATTTCATCATGTTCCACCCGATGGACTGCACTGTATACATTACCCCTCCTGCCATCAAATAGCGGAGCCAGTATACCTTCCCTATTGCTTGATGCCGTAATGACAGCCAGAGAGGATACGGAATAAAGATCCACCCCGAGCGCATGCGCCAATGTCTTCGCAACAGTGACACCGATGCGGACACCAGTATAGGAACCCGGTCCGCGTGCGACGATGATACGGTCGATATCCTTTCTTTCATATCCGGTCATATCAAACAGCTGGCTGATATGGACCATCACTGTAGCAGAATGCGTCCTTTTTACAGTTGTATTTATTTCCGCCAGGCAATAGCCGTCTTTATTGAGTGCAACAGACAGCGGTCTGTTGGAAGTATCAATCAGAAGAGAAATCATGTTCAAGCGCCTCCAGTATTTTTGTGTATTTCATACCGGATGAGGTGAACTTGAAAACACGCGCATCTTCACCAGCAACGGTAATATGGATTGATAGATGTTCATCAGGCAGAAAGTCTTCAATGAACTGAGGCCATTCGACAATCGCAATATCCTCGCCATTGAAGTATTCATCAAAGCCAAGATCCTCATCACTATCCTCAAGCCTGTAGCAGTCCATATGATGGATCGTATGATCTCCACGATATGTCTTTATGATATTGAAAGTCGGTGAACTCATTCTTCTTCTGACGCCGAGAGACCTGCCAAGGAACTGGGTGAATGTCGTCTTCCCAGTCCCAAGGTCTCCGGATAGAAGAATTACAGTACCCATCTCCATATTATCAGCAAGCGTACGGGCGAGCTTTTCAGTTTCATTCAGACCATTGATTTCAATACTATACTTCATATTATGCCACCTCATCTACCATATACTCCGATTATACAAAAAAAGAGACCTGTAAAGGTCTCAATGCGGCTCATCGCATCCATAATTAAATTATGTATTAGTACTGCCCGGCGGCGTCCTACTCTCACGGGACGTCAGTCCAACTACCATCGGCGCTGGAGAGCTTAACTGCTGTGTTCGGCATGGGAACAGGTGGGGCCTCTCCGCCATCGCCACCGGACAATATGA
>NZ_VMSJ01000004.1 GCF_007713705.1 Salinicoccus cyprini
ATCCGCGCGTTCGACTTGCATGTATTAGGCACGCCGCCAGCGTTCATCCTGAGCCAGGATCAAACTCTCCATAATTGGAAGTTCTCTGACTCCGTTTGCGTTTTTACTTGGCGCCCAAGTGGATGGCTGTGGCCATCCGTTTATCGGAATTAAACGTTGACATATTGTCATTCAGTTTTCAATGTTCTGTTTTGAAGCACTCTTACTATATTACAGCTTCTTTCAAAACTATTCAAGTGTCAATTTTACACTTTCGAAAGTTTCATTTGAAGTTTTAATGGAGCGGGTGATCGGAATCGAACCGACGACATCAGCTTGGAAGGCTGAGGTTATACCATTTAACTACACCCGCGTAGTTTATAAAATTTAAGGATGATGCGGCTGAGAGGACTTGAACCTCCACGGGATTTAACTCCCACTAGGCCCTCAACCTAGCGCGTCTGCCGATTCCGCCACAACCGCATGTAATGTATATGTTTTAAGCGACAAATCCTATTGTACACTTTAAGGGTTTCACTGTCAATGCTTTTTAAAAACTTTTTATAATTTTTAAAAGTGACCCGTACGGGACTCGAACCCGTGTTACCGCCGTGAAAGGGCGGTGTCTTAACCGCTTGACCAACGGGCCGTATGAATAATGCAACGATATTTATAATAAAGCCATATGCTTATAAAGTCAATACGTTTTTAATACTTTTTTTACAAAAGCTTAATGTTTTGTACTACTCTTATATTATCAACGTATTTCTTCCTATATAATGCCTTTAAGATTTTCATATGTCCGCCCTCCTCTGCTTCGTATTTTTCTGGAACCATGGACAATTCTTCATGATCTTATGCAGCGTTTAGTATTGTTTTTTATCATCAATGTGTTACTATTTATTTATAATAATTCTAAACAAGGATTATGAATAACATCTTGGAGGGATTTATAAATGGATTTCGAAAAACCAAAAGATCAACCCGGTGATGCACGCGCAGGTGGCGGAACCGAGCCAAGAGCACAGGGCAAAAACCAACCCAGCGATCGTTTGACTACACTCTTTGGAGCGCCAGTTGGAGATCGTGAAAATTCCATGACTGCTGGTCCACGTGGCCCTATGGTCATGCAGGATCCTTATTTCCTTGAACAGATGGGACACTTTGACCGTGAAGTCATTCCGGAAAGACGTATGCACGCGAAAGGTTCCGGTGCTTTCGGTACATTTACAGTAACAAATGATATTACTCAATATACAAAAGCCAGTATTTTCAGCGAAGTCGGTAAACAGACGGAAATGTTCGCTCGTTTCTCAACTGTTGCTGGTGAACGTGGTGCTGCAGATGCAGAGAGAGATATCCGCGGATTCGCACTCAAGTTCTATACTGAAGAAGGCAACTGGGATCTTGTCGGCAACAATACACCGGTATTCTTCTTCCGCGACCCTAAGCTTTTCGCAAGTCTTAACCACGTGGTCAAGCGTGACCCTAAAACCAACATGCACAACGGCGAAAGCAACTGGGACTTCTGGACACTGCTTCCTGAAGCTCTGCACCAGGTCACAATACTTATGACAGAGCGTGGTATTCCTAAGGGCTACAGAAACATGCACGGCTTCGGTTCACACACATACAGCATGGTTAATGCCGATAACGAACGTGTATGGGTCAAGTTCCACTTCAGAACGCAGCAGGGTATTGAAAACCTATCTGCAGAAGAAGCTGAACAGGTCATTGCCAAGGACCGCGAATCATCACAAAGAGACCTCTTCAATGCCATCGAGGAAGGCGACTTCCCTAAATGGAAGATGTTCATCCAGGTCATGACGGAAGAACAGGCGAAAAATCATTACCACAACCCGTTCGATCTGACGAAAGTATGGTACAAGGATGAATTCCCGCTTATTCCAGTGGGCGAGTTCGAACTGAACCGCAATCCTGAAAACTACTTCGCAGAAGTCGAGCAGGCAGCATTTGCACCGACAAACATCGTACCTGGCATCGGTTTCTCACCAGATAAGATGCTGCAGGGCCGTCTCTTCTCCTATGGAGATACACAGCGCTACCGTCTCGGTGCCAACCACCACCAGATTCCGGTCAACTCACCTAAAGGTGCAGCAAACGTCTGCCCATTCAGCCGTGATGGAGCTATGAGAGTAGATGGCAACATGGGTGCGCATACGAACTACTATCCAAACAGCTATGATCAGTATAATGATGATGCAAACGCGAAACAGCCGGCACTCGAAATGGAAGGTCTCATCTACGAACACAACTTCCGTGATGACGATGACAACTATTACGAGCAGCCGGGCAAGCTCTTCAATTTGCAGTCTGATGAAATGAAACAGACCATCTTTGAAAATACTGCGAACGAGATGTCCGGTGTTTCCGACAAAGTGAAACATCGCCATATCAGAAATTGCTACAAGGCAGACCAGGCCTATGGCCGTGGTGTTGCCAAAGCGATGGGCATCAACATCGACGATGTCGACCTTGAAGGCAACCAGTAATCATTAAAATATCCCTATCGGCTCGTCCGATAGGGATATTTTCTATTTCATGCTCAATGATATTCTGCCCTTGTCTGTATCTACACCGGTAACCGTCACATCCACAATATCTCCCACGCTGACGACTTCCATCGGATGCTTGATGAATTTGCTGGTCATCTTGGATATGTGGACCAGCCCATCCTGTTTTACGCCGATATCCACAAATGCACCGAAATCCGTCACATTACGCACTGTGCCGGACAGCTTCATGCCCTCTTTCAGATCTTCCATCTTCAGAACATCAGATTTCAGCATCGGCACTTCATAGTCATCCCGAATGTCACGGGTCGGCGCCTTCAGGCTGTCGATGATATCTTTCAATGTTGGTACTCCGATTGCCAGATTTTGTGCCGTCTGATCAAGATCCAGCTTATCCACTGCACTGATCAGTGCATCTGTACCGATATCCGAACGCCCCATTTCCAGAAATTCAAGCAGGCAGTAAGTCTCCTTGTATCTCTCAGGGTGGATCGGCGTCCGGTCAAGCGGCTCATCCCCATCGAAAACCCGAAGGAAACCGATGCACTGCTCGTAGGTCTTGTTCCCGAGACGCGGCACCTTCTTTATCTCCTCACGGGATCTGAAAGCGGACTGCTCCTCACGGTACTTTACGATGTTTCTGCTTATGGCTGGAGACAGCCCGGCAACGTGCTGCAGCAGAATATGCGATGCCGTATTTACATTGACACCCACCTGGTTCACTGATGTTTCAACAACGAAGTTCAATGATTCGTCGAGGAATTTCTGGTTGACGTCATGCTGATACTGTCCGATTCCGATTGCCTTCGAATCAATCTTGACCAGCTCGCTCAGTGGATCCTGTACCCTTCTTGCAATGGAGACCGCGCTGCGTTCCTCCACATTGAAGTCCGGAAACTCCTCACGGGCAACATCAGAGGCGGAATACACACTGGCCCCCGCTTCATTGACGATGATGAACTGCACATCGAGATTCTCCGTGTTGACGATTTCACTGATGAACAGTTCGGTTTCGCGTGAAGCTGTTCCGTTTCCGATGGCAAGCAGTGTAACATCATAGTCGGCGATGATGTCCATGATCACTTTGCGTGCCTGATCAACTTTCCCCTGAGGCGGATGCGGGTAGATGACACCTTTATACAGGAATTGGCCCGATTCATTGATGACCGCAAGCTTGCACCCTGTTCTGAATGCCGGGTCCACTCCAAGAATGACATGGCCTTTCAAAGGCGGCTGAAGCAGCAGACGCTTGAGATTTTCCTCAAAAATGTGCACGGCATGCTTTTCACTCGATTCAGTCAGATTCTGGCGTACTTCCCTTTCGATCGATGGAACAATCAGCCGCTTCAGGCTGTCTTCGATTGCTGCTCTCATATACATCGCAGTGGTCGACTTCTCCTTCAGTACCTGATTGCCGATATAGCGTTTGAACCGGTCATTATCATAGTCGAACTTGACTGCCAGAACACCGGTATTCTCACCCCGGTTGATGGCAAGTACTCTATGTGGAACAATTTTGTCTATCGGCTCCGCATAGGAATAGTACATTTCAAAGACACCTGTCTGATCTTCGGCATTCTTCTTTTTACGTGTTGTCAGGTCGGCACTCTCTCTGAACACCTTCAATATATAATTGCGGTATTTCGGGTTATCGGATATCTCTTCAGCAATAATATCCTGCGCCCCTTTTATCGCTTCTTCCACAGTCTCCACTTCGTCATTCAGGAAGTCCCCAGCCTGTGCTTCCACATCTCCCGCCTGCTGTTCAAGGATGACCCGGGCCAGTCCATCAAGCCCTTTTCTCTTCGCCTCTGTCGCCCGGGTCTTCTTTTTCTGTTTGAAGGGTCTGTACAGATCCTCCACCCTTTTCAGGACGGTCTGTTTCATGATGTCCTGCTCAAGCTGTTCTGTCAGAAGACCTTGTTCATCGATACGTCTGATGACTTCACTTTTCCGTTTCTCCAGACTCTGCAAGTAGGAGAACCTGTCATGGATGGCTTTGATCTCCTGCTCATCCATGCCGCCCGTCATCTCTTTCCTATAGCGTGCGATGAAAGGAATCGTATTCCCCTCTTCGAGAAGATCGAGCACTCCCCGGATATATTTTTCCTGTTTGCCGACAGTACTTTTAAGCTCTCTAATCAGCGCTTCATTCATCTAATCTCTCCCAGTTGCTTTGATGTCTAATAAATTTAGTATACCCAGTATAACATTAAAAACCTCACCCTTAAGGATGAGGTCTGGTAATCGTCTATTTTTCGCTTACTGCCTGCCGTAATTTGTTGATGGCTGTCCGCTGAAGTCTCGATACATGCATCTGACTCAATCCGACACGTTCACCCGTCTCCTTCTGACTCAATCCTTCCATGAAAGTGAACTGGATGATTTCACGTTCCCGTTCTGAAAGGATAGGCAGCACCTTCTCAAGAATAAGGCGTTTTTCGGAAAGGTCATAGTTATCATCCGACTGTCCCATGACATCAAGCAGTGTTACAGTGGAACCGTCTTTATCCGCTTCAATGGAATGATCGACGCTGAGCGCATTATAGCTCTGTCCCATCTCCATCGCTTCCAGAACATCTTCTTCCGACACTTCAAGATATTCTGCGATTTCACTGATCTGAGGAGAACGTTCCAGGCGATTGGTCAGTTCATCATTGGCATTCTTGATCTTCGGTCCGATCTCCTTGATTCTGCGGGGTACATGGACGCTCCATGTCTTATCCCTCAAGTACCTCTTGATTTCACCGACCACCGTCGGCACGAGGAATGCTTCGAATCTTCTATCGTAGGATGCATCAAACCGTTTGATTGCACCAAGTAGACCCACCATGCCGACCTGCACAAGGTCTTCGTGGTGGCTCTGGCCTTTTGAATATCTGTAGGCCAGCGACTCGATCAGTTTCTGGTAGTGTTCGACAAGTCTCGCCTGGGCGTTCGGGTTTCCCTCTTCCTGATGACTGCGAATCAGTGCATTGATATCTTCAGCTGCAAGTCCTCTATCGATTGACGATTGTTTCTCCATTCAAATGCACCTGACTTTCATTAATAAACTTCGTCATACTGATTGTGACACCAGGATCCTTTTTAAGATAGACTTCATCCATTAATGTTTCAATCAAGAAGAGGCCCAGACCTCCTTCTCTCAAATAGTTCACATTATCATCTTCGGAATATGGCCCAAGCTCTTCCTTGACTGCTTCGTAGTTGAAGCTCTGGCCATGATCGGCAACAATAATTTCAACTTTATCGCTGTATACCGCAAAACCGATAAGCACTTCCCCTGTTTCATCTTCCCCGTATGCATGCTTGACTGCATTCGTAACAGCTTCCGAGACAGCAATTTTGGAGTCTTCAATCTGGTCATAGCTTGCGCCGGCTCTCGACAGTACGCCGGAAAGTGTCAGCCTGATAAGTCCTACGTATTCTGCACTGGACGGAAATTTCATTTCTATATAATCGTACTGCTGTGGCATTCTATTCAACCTCCGAGGCTTCATTAATATGCATCAGGTCTCTGAGTCCGGTTATTTCAAACAGTCTGAGAATTCTTTTTGACACGCCTGTTACGTATAGCTCCCTGTCATGCTGGTTGAGGTCCTTCAGTGTTCCTACAAAAATCCCAAGGCCTGTAGAGTCCATATAGCTGACATCAGTCAGATCTATTCTTATGTCGTGGCTTCCTGTCTGTCTGATCGGCTCCAGTACTTTTTGCAGTTCTGGTGCAGTATAGACATCAAGTTCGCCTTCAAGTACTATTGAATATTCCTGTTCCTTCTCCGTTGCGTCGATATTAATGTTCATACTAACTACACTCCCATTCAGTTGAATACATAACTCCTTAGCAATTTACCCGTTCAAAAAATAATAAAACATGCTTAATCCAAGTTTTTATTATTTTTTAAAATGAATAGCGTCAGGTCATCCTTTTTGTTCGGATTCTGTATGCGCATAAGCGATTCATAGATGTACTGTACGATGTCCTGCGGATGATGGTCCCTCGCCTGACGGATCATGTCCTTGACGTTTTCGAAATCTATGAAAGTATCATCATGCTTTCTAAGTTCCGTAACTCCATCTGTGAAGACGATGATCATATCCTTTGGTCCAATTTTAGTTTCTCTCTGCTCATACCTTGCGTGGGCTTTGACTCCAAGCACAACGCCTTTTGCATCGATCTCCTCGAATTCATCATCCTCGTAGCGGTAGATGAGCGCCGGCTCATGTCCTGCTGAAGAATAGTACAGAAGGTCGGTACTGTGATCGTAGAGGCCATAGAACATGGTGACGAACATATTCTGATTGACGTTCTTCTCCACGACACGATTCAATTTTCTGAGGCTGTCGCTCGGCAGCTGTGAATAGCCGTAGGAATCCATGCCGAACTTGATCATGCTCATGGCGATTGCTGCCGGTATGCCTTTGCCGATGACATCCGCAACAGCGAAGCTGAGCATTCCGTCCTTATGGTCGATGATATTGAAGTAGTCGCCGCTCACTTTTCTCGCGGGCACACTGATCGCTCCGATTTCCATCGTGTCGAATGTTGGAATTGCGGTTTTCAGCATCGTTTCCTGGAGACTCGATGCAACATCCATCTCCTTGTCATGAATCTCGAGCTTATTCATCATGGACTTGTAGTCCCTGTATGTAAAACCGAAAGAAATGATGACTTCCTGAAGGATATCCAATGATTTCTTGACCAGTTCACCATCCTGAATGCCCATATCATCGAGCAGTTCTATATGCAGCGATACGATTTCTTCCGGGGAAGCGTCCATTTCAATGACTTCCTCACTGAAGGTCTGGCATCTCTCGATAGCTTCTCCCTGCTCTTCTCCATACAAATACAGTTGGATGATATCCTTGTAGTTGCTTACGATATTATCAATATATGTCATACTATCACCTCGTACTGAAAAAAGACTTTTGAATACAAAAGTCCATCAGGATTTAGATTGGGATTTCTTGGATCTGGATGATGCAAGGTCCAGACTGATCATCAGGGCCTTATCCACTTCCTTCATCTTATCTTCATTTAAATATGTAAGCTTTTCCCTAAGTCGTTTCTTGTCTACTGTCCGTATCTGTTCCAGAAGAATAACCGAGTCCTTGTCCAGATTATAAGCATCCTTCGAAATTTCGACGTGCGTGGGTATCTTCGCCTTGTTGATCCTCCCGGTGATTGCGGCAACAATCACTGTAGGACTATGATAGTTGCCGACATTATTCTGGATGATGACGACCGGCCGCTTGCCACCCTGTTCGGACCCCTGGACGGGCGATAGATCCGCAAGATACACTTCTCCTCTTTTCATCTATTCACCATCTTTACTATAAACGAGGAAATCTTCATTACATTGCCAGGCTTCACACTCTACTTCGTGGTTTTCTGATGCAATCGAAAGGTTAATCTCACTCATTTCAATATATCCGTGCTCAAGAGAATGTTCGATGCTGCTTACCAAAGTCATATTCGTCATTGCCAGACCACTCCTCAATAACATCATTAAACTTATAATAATGATAACATGTATAAAAAATCATTTCTAGATTATTTTAAAACTTCATTATTGACAATGACAGGCGCATCACCATGGTAGAGTCGTGGCAGACGCCTCGACAGCATGCACAGCGACTCGTATGGAATGGTACCGACAAAATCACTGTACGCTTCCATGGACTGCTCGGACGCCCTGTCCGGAATGATGACGTCGACGATGTCGCCTGGCTCCACAGCATCCGGCACCTGGACCATGATATAGTCCATGCACACCTTGCCGACAACAGGACAGGACGTCCCATCTTCAAGCGACACATGGTATCCTGTCCGCGCCCGGAGGAATCCGTCGGCATAGCCAAGAGGCAATGTGGCTATCTTCTGACCGGCGGTGGCACTATAGTCGAGACCATAGCTGTTCCCTTCCCCCTTTTCGAGTACATGGACGTCCACCACCTCCGTCTTCAGAGCAACAGAAGGTGCAAGATCCACTTTGGAGATCTCCCGGATGTATTCGGAAGGATAGTAGCCGTACAGGGATATGCCGACCCGGATTGCATTGCAGTAGTCGTCATCGAGACGCAGGGCACCGGCCGAATTCTGCACATGGACATACTTCGGTTTTCTGACTGAAGATGTGATGCGCTTGAACTTCTCATATTCCTTATCATTCTGATCCGAATCGATATCTGCTGAACTGAAATGACTGTAGATGCCCTCATATACCAGATGTGCAGAGCGCTCTATGATATCGATCATCTTCTCGATCTCCCCACTATCCGCAGTACCGAGGCGGTTCATGCCGCTGTTCACCTTGATGTGGATCCAGACTTCCTTGTCATCCATATCCTCAACATGCGACTGGGCTTTCTGAAGCCAGTCGAGATTCGGTGCAGTGATTGCCACGCGGTGCTGGATGGCCTTGTTGATATCTTCCGGAATGATGGGACCGAGTACAAGAATCTTCTTCTTGATACCGTGCATCCTGAGTTCGATTGCTTCGTCCAATGTCGCCACCGCAAAGAACTCAACCCCTCTTGCTCCGAGGTATTCTGCTACCGTCGTACTGCCGAGACCATATGCATTGGCCTTTACTACAGCAATGAAGGTCTTGTCTTCATGCAGTGCGTGAATGGCTTTGTAGTTGCGGTGCACCGCGTTAAGGTCCACTTCTACAACAGAGTTTCTATAATATTTTTCCGACATGGTCATGCTCCTTAATCTTCAATTATGACTGTTGCCACAACATACGCTTTGGAATGTGAAATGGATACATGGGCGTGGGGATTGTTCTGGATATAGGGTTTGCCGCTCTCATCATTGAGGCAGATGATATCCCTGAAGGCGGCATTGCCTCCGATGCCTGTCCCGAGCGCCTTGCTGTAGGCCTCCTTGACTGCAAAACGGCCCGCCAGATATTCCATTCTTCTACCGCCATCGGAAAGCCGATTGTACACATCCATCTCATCCGGTGCGAGAATCCGCTTTGACAGCCTGCGATTCTCCCCTTCCACACTTCTTATACGTTCTATTTCTATTATATCTGTTCCAAGTCCTTTAATCATTGTGTCCGCCTCGTATTTTCATTGATCAGTTTTCTGATGTCATTGCGTATCATATCCGCCTCATCCGATTCGAGTTCCGGTATATGGATGCGTTCTGCAGAGGTTTTCAATGTCACCCCTTTAAGCCCATACCGCTTCATCAGCGGACCGACCGTCGTATCGATATTCTGCACGCGGAACAGCGGTACGGCATGCTTCTCCTTGAAAAAGATGCCCTGATGGATCCGGATTTCATCCGCCGATACTTGGAAGCGGAAATATTTGTACTTCAGGCCGGGCAGAAGCCATACGTGGACTACTGCAATATAAGCAAAGATGATGAAGAGTATCAAGGATATCCACCACGGAAATGCATCCCAGACAAAAAGAGTGACGACCAGCGCAGCCACTGCAAGCAGCAGGACGATGGCCGCACCGATTGCCTCGCGGATGCGCCACACTTTAATCGCCTTTGGAGAAATCTTCTGCATGTGAGGTGCTCCTTTCCGCCCAGTTCCATATTTTATCGATATCCTTCTGATCGATGAACTTGAGTGTTGCCCGGGATCCGAGCATGCCGGCTGCAGTCACGAGTGTGATGATGCCGAGATCATCCCGACGGAGAAACGGATTGTAGACCCACTCCGCTTCAATCAGCTTCTCCTGCTTGATGACATAGTGCGAACGCTTGAAAAAGCCGACCGTCATCAGATTGATTTCATCCCCATGGATTGCATAGCCGCTGTTGCGCGCACTGTAGACGCCTGAGACGACAAAGGCCAGTATGAGTACGAGACCGATGATCCATGCGTAGTCGAACCAGAAGTATTGCACAGCAGCTGTAACCATCAGAAGAATTACGGTCATGATCTGGAAATACCGTCGGTAGCCCCGCCCCGGCACTGTGCCTGGCGGCGCCTCCAAATGATAGTTCGGGAAGATCTGGCCTACAATCTCATACAGCCGGTCCCGCTTGATGAAAGGCAGAAGATCGACCGTACCGTCAATATCCTCACTATCGAGGGAATCGCTTGTGATTGTGACCGACAGCGAATAGTACCCGATCATCCTTCTCAGAATCGAATCCTTGATGATGATGTTCTGCACCCTGTTGATATTTACACTCTGATGCTTCTTTTCCAGAAGACCATACTCGACAATCAGGTCGTCATGCTTCATTCTAAGCGTGTACTTGTAGTATTTCATCGACATGATCAGTATGCCGATAGCGTACCCGACGACAATGAACAGACCGACAGCCAGTCCGATGGCCAGCACAATATTGCGTATGACACCTTCAAAGTAGTCGAAATAGCGCTCGATCAGGAAGTCTGCGCCGATCAGGTTGAGAAAACCGAAGACCAGGGCAAGAAACGCTCCCAGTGCACCGCTGGTCATGCTCATCAGAAGAAGGGATCTGCCGTTCATATGATAGAGCACTTCAGATGGCGCTTCTGTAGCCTGGTCCTTTTCCCCCGTCTTTCTCGGCCAATCACTCGAGTCACCCACTGCCACCTCATCACGGATGTAGGACTTCTCATCATAGAGGATGTCCTGCAGGGATATCGCCTGGGACTTTTTCATCGTATCGATCTTGATGCCATCCCCGGGTGTAATGATATCAAGTTTTACAGCTCCGAAAAGACGATGGAATATCGGCTCGCTGAAGTCGATCGACTGGATTCTTCTGATATCGAGTTCCTTTTCGCGGTTGGTGATGACGCCATCCTTATAGATGAACTTGCCGTCTTCGATCCAGAATCTTGTCCGATACTTATTCAGGAAGTCCATGCCGCCGAACAGGATGATTGCGAGAACCAGGATGCCCCCTCCAATAAGTATGTACTTCATTGAGACATTGCCCGAGAAGATGGATTCCCTTGATTGGAACAGGATGATAAGCAGGGGAATCCATAGGTTCTTGATTCCGTTTACTACACTGCCAAGATACGCGATGGGATGCAGCTTCTGAGGACTATACATCGGAATGCTCCTCCTTTACCAGCTCGATAATTTCTTCTTTCAAAACGGATGCCTCCTCCGTCTTCAAAGGTGGCAGTCCGATCCCGGCACTTGCCGTACTCACTTCCAGCATGGCAAAATCATATTTTCTGGAAATGGGACCAGTTGAAACTTTTACACCCTGCACCCTTCTGATCGGGACCATTTTGGTGGATACTCTGAAGAAACCCTTTCTGACCACGATAAAATCTTCTTTCAGCATATACCGGGTCACCCGGTAGTAGAGCCTTGGACGGATCAGGATGCTGATGATGAAAATGATGGCAAGCCAGATCGAGCCCCCCCAGTAGACCCAGTGCGACCATTCGAAGTAATAGGCAGCAGCACACAGAAGCAGTGCAGCGACTACCCAGACCAGAAAGTTCCAGAAGGACCTGACTCTCATGTAATGGACGACATCACCATGTACTTTATTCATATTTGCCTCCAGTGGTAGAGCTTATGTATTAATTATACTTTAAATTAAATGCGGGTATTCTTCAATCATACTATTGTCTGTGTAAATATAGAAATAAAAACATCCTCTGTCCGATAGGACAGAGGATGAATGAATATTACTTGATATGATCTTTGAAAGTACGGCCGCCCTGGCGTTTCTGGCTGCCCTGCTGCGGGCGTCCGCCGCCACCTTGGCGCTTGTTGTTGCGTCCGCCGCCTTGCTGGCCCTGGCTGCGTCCTTTACGGAATGGCTTCTTGCCACCGCCTTGGCCTTTGCCTCTGCGCTGTCCGCCTTTGCGTGTCAGAGGTTTTTCAAATGAAAGCTGGATGCTGTCATCTGTTCTGCTGAATAGGAATTCGTTGAGCAGCGCTGCAACAACTTCCTTCGCTTCGCCCTGTTCAAGCAGGCGTTCAGCGACTTCGAATGTGTGGGTATTCGTGTTTTCGGACTTCCACTGTTCAATCTTGTCGAAAGTCTCTTTTTCACGGGATTTCTGTACTTCTTTCTTGTGTGGCGGTCTGAGAGCAGAAATTGTCTTCTTCTTCTCATTCTCGATCATTCTCAAGTAATCCATTTCTACCGGATTGACGAATGTGAGTGCCACGCCTTCTTTACCTGCACGACCTGTACGGCCGATTCTGTGCGTATAGCTTTCAGCATCCTGTGGGATGTCGAAGTTGTATACGTGTGTGACACCTGAGATATCGAGACCTCTTGCTGCAACGTCTGTAGCGACAAGGATGTCGAGTGCATTGTTTCTGAATTTCTTCAGAACTTCAAGACGCTTCGATTGTGTAATATCACCATGAAGGCCTTCAGCACGGTAGCCTTTGGCAATCAGTGCACTTGTCAGCTCATCGACACGGCGTTTCGTACGACCGAATACGATCGCGAGTTCCGGCTGGTGGACATCAAGGAAGTCGGTGAACACTTCGAGCTTTTCAAGCTCTTTTACAATTGTATAGTGTTCTTCGATCTGAGGGTCGCTTCCACCCTGCTTCATCGTCTTGACGATGGTCGGGTCTTTCATGAAGCGTGTAACAAGCTCCTGGATTGCCGGTGGCATTGTTGCTGAGAACAGCAATGTCTGCCTGTTTTCTGATGGCATTTCAGACATGATGAATTTGACATCATCGATGAATCCCATGTTCATCATCTCATCCGCTTCGTCCAATACGAGCGTACGGATGCTTTCAAGCTTCAGCGTTCTTCTTTTGATGTGGTCGATGATACGCCCAGGCGTACCTACGATGATCTCAGGCTTTCTCTTGAGATCTTTGATCTGACGGTCGATGCTCATACCGCCGAATATTACGGATACACCAAGTTTCTTGTATTTGGCGAATGTCTTCAGCTGTTCGCTGACCTGGACTGCCAATTCACGTGTTGGTGTTAGAATAAGCACTTGTGTGCCTGCCTGCTTCTCTGTAGTTTCTATAATAGGAATACCAAACGCACCCGTTTTACCAGTACCTGTCTGTGCCTGCCCTAGAATATCTTTTCTCTCAAGAGCAAGTGGAATGCTCTCTTCCTGGATCGGGGTTGGTGTTTCAAATCCTATATCTTCCAGTGATTTTAAGGTTTCATCACTGACACCTAATTGTTTAAAGAACTTCAAATTAGAGTCTCCTTTGACTTTTCTTTCTCATTTTACGTTACGCATAACTTCTCTATATTAACACTTCTAGACTAATAATACAAGCTTAGTTATCTTCGTTGAAAAGGAAGCGCTCTGTCAGTATATTCAACTGCAGTTGATTATGGTCTGAAAAGGCGAACAGATGCGGTGCATCCTCGATGAGCTCAAGTCTGGCGCCGGGGATCCGCTTCGCAATTTCGACACTGGATTCATAAGGTACGAGCAGATCCTGCATGCCATGGATGATCATCGTCTCTGCACCGATGCTTTCAATGCCTTCCTTTTTCACTGCCATGATGTTCTTGAATTCCTGATAGGCTTTAAGAGGCACATGCCTCAGACGTTTTTTGACCCTGTGGTAGCTTTTCATTTTCATGTGCTCGCTGAAATGGCGGGGCATCAGGTGGAGCCTGACTGGCTTTGTGATGCTGATAGGGTCGAATGCAGGGGCGATGAGGATCAGCTTCTCCACAGGTTCATTCTGTGCAATATGGCTGGCGAATACGCCGCCCATCGAAAAACCGATGATATGGATGTGGTCCACCCGCTGCTTCAGATTCAGATAGGCCTCCAGTGCTTCCTCGTACCAGTCCTCGCCACCTGCAGACTTCAGGTTCAGAATGGTGCCATGGCCGGGATATACCGGAAATTCGTACTCGAAATCGTACCGTGATTTCAAGTAGTCGAACAATGGATGGAGTTCATGCCTTCCTCCTGTATAGCCGTGGAGAAAAAGTATTCCGACTGATCTAGATATGACCGATCACCCTTTCCAATGCCATGCCTCTGGATCCTTTCAAAAGAATTACGCTGTCCTCGGTCATCACATGCTGCAGTGCATCCGCCAGGGATTCGATATCATCGTGATGCTGCTTTACCTCGATATCTGCGTAATCGTGGATGATTTTTGATGCATCTCCAAATGTGAACAGGTAATCATACCCATGACCCGAGTCATTGATGTGCTGTGCAATCGACTGGTGAAGCGGCTCCGAATAGGATCCAAGTTCCAGTATATCTCCAAGAACGAGTATTCTTCTGCCTGCCTCCATGCGTCCCACGGTATCGAGTGCACTTTTCATGCTCGTGGGACTGGCATTGTAGGCATCATTGATGATGGTTGCACCGGACTTATGATGGACACGCTCCATCCGCATGTCTGTGACAACCAGCTTCTCAAAGTGCTTTTTCGCTTCCCTGATATCAAGGCCGAGTGCTTCCGCTGCAAGCAGTGCCAGCGACGCATTGGCAGCGTTATGCGTGCCGAGCTGCGGTATCCCGACATCCACCTTCATGGGAAGCAGTTCAAAACGTGTACCGTCCGGCGTCTGCCGTACATTTGCGACCTGCAGATCATTCTCTGCGTTCTGGCCGGCTGTCCGTATATTGTAGTTCGCGCTGCGATCTACAATACCTTCAAGCAGTGGATAGTCCCTTGAATAGATGAAAGTGCCGTTCTTTCCGAGTCCATCCACGATTTCGTATTTGGCATGGGCGATGTTTTCCCTCGATCCCAGTTTTTCGATATGGGATTCACCAACATTGGTGAGTATGGCGATGTCCGGAGTGGTCATCCTGCTGAGGAACCGGATATCCCCTTTTGCATCCATACCCATTTCCAGTATCGAGATCTCAGTGTCCCTATCCAACTGCAGAATGGTAAGTGGGAGGCCGATTTCATTATTATAGTTGCCTATCGTCTTTTTTACTTTGAAGTGGGGAGATAGAAGGCATTCGACCATGTCTTTGGTTGTCGTCTTGCCATTGGATCCTGTAATTGCGACCACTTTCGGTGAAACTGCCTCCAGATATCCCTGCGCGATGTCCTGCAGAGCCCGAAGGCCGTCCTCGACATGGATGAGCGGCAGATCCTGATTGCCATCCTCTACTGCCTGTTCTGTCAGACTGAGTGCAGCGCCAAGGTCAAAAGCCTGCTGGATGAAGCGGTGGCCATCTGCATTCTCTCCTTTGAATGGTACAAACAGATTATTCTTTTCGAGGGTCCGCGTATCGATCGACACCCCTCTGATCATTTCATCCTTTCTCGCTTGTGCGGCTTGGTTCATGCTGCCGCCGCACAGTTCGGCAATCTTTTCTATCGTTGTTTCAATCATAGGCCTCGTCCATCTCCATAAAAATTTATTCGCAGATATTTTAAAATCTGGTTGCATTACTATTGGATAAACACACTGACTTTATTATAAAATAGTGTATACTAAATGTCATGATTTCAATATGGGTTAGGTGAATTTTTTGGAGAACAATCAAAGTTATAAAAGACAGAACACCAGCATTTTCTTCAGAATCGACTGGATTCTCATTCTGCTGGTTGTTCTTCTCGGTACAATCAGCATCTTCATGATACGTTCTGCGATGACAAGCGGGCAGTACACCACGGATTTCAGCATACGTCAATTGATATTCTATAGCCTCGGCTTCATCATGGTGGCTGTACTCAACTTCATTCCCATCAAGTGGATGAAACAGTATGTATGGGTCATCTATTCTCTCGGCGTGCTATCGCTGGTCATCCTTTTCATCGCCCCCGTCTCTCCAATAACGCCGATCATAAACGGAGCAAAAAGCTGGTACCAGTTCGGGTTCTTCAGTATCCAGCCTTCCGAAATTGTCAAGATCATCTACATAATGACGCTGGCCTACCTGATCAGCCAGCACAATAAATACAAGCTTGCGAGTGACCTCAGTGTAGATATCAGACTGCTGTTCAAAATTTTTGCCGTATCCATCCTGCCGATGCTGTTCATCCTGCTTCAGAATGACCTCGGTACGACACTTGTCATGATCGCCATACTGCTTGGAACCATTGTGGTATCCGGCATCAGCTGGTGGCTGATCATCCCGACCCTGGCCATTGGGCTGACTGTGGGTAGCGCGCTTGTGCTCGGCATCATCTACCGCCCGGATCTGCTGGAACGCTATCTCGGCATCCACCCCTACCAGTTCGAACGCATCTATTCGTGGCTGCGTCCAGAGGAATATGTGACGGATGGCGGGTTCCAGCTCAGCAACTCGCTGAAAGCCATCGGCTCCGGTGGAATGGATGGCAAGGGATTTGCAGATGGCATCGTCTACATCCCGGAAAACCATACGGACTTCATCTTCACCATCATCGGCGAAGAGTTCGGATTCGTCGGTACGACCGCAGTCATCGTACTGCTGTTCATGCTTCTGCTGCACCTGTTCAGAATCGCAATGGTCGTACCGGACAGCTTCTCGTCCTATTTCATCATCGGATATCTATCAATGCTCACTTTCCATATATTCCAAAACATCGGAATGACGATACAGCTTGTGCCGATCACCGGCATCCCGCTGCCATTCATCAGCTACGGCGGCAGTGGCCTATGGGCCAATATGCTGGCTGTCGGCATCATCATGAGCATCTACTTCCATCAATATCATCAGAAAGCATAAAAATAACCGCAACTCTTGACCTGGGTTGCGGTTGTTTTTTAGATATTCTGTTCTTTCAGCCTGAGTTTCTCTTTATGGGCAATACGGTTCATTATTTCGAATCTTGACCTCGAAATCTTGACTTTGACGCCAAGTTCATTTAGCATCGTGACGACCTGCTTGACTTTGGAATTGTCGTTTCTATGCATAATGACACTCCTTAAATTACAGCTTGACTTAATTCTACCCTGATATCGGATAATTATCCATACAATTTGAAAAATAAATATTACAGAATTTTAAATATTCATAGTCTATAATAGAATGTAAGCGAGGTGACATCCATGGAATGGTTCATTTTTGATTTTTTCTCCAACACTACAATACTCGGCATTCTGACACTTATCGTCATCGGAATCAACTTTCTTTTCGCAATTGGTCTCATCTTTCTGGAAAGAAGGAGCGCGCAGAGCATCTGGGCATGGTTGTTTGTACTGTTCTTTCTGCCTATCTTCGGCTTCATCATCTATATCCTTTTCGGACGGACAATCTATAATCAGAATATATTCAAAATAAACGAAGAAGACAAAGTTGGCCTCGAACATCTTGTAGAAGATCAGCTCAATGCACTGCGGAACGAAGATCAGAAGTTTTCACACGAAGTCGCCGATAAGCACAGGAAAATCATTCGCATGCTCCTCTATAATAATCAATCGTTTCTGACCATGAATAATTCCGTTGAAACATTTACCGATGGTAACGAAAAATTCGATCGACTGCTTTCGGATATCCGGAACGCAAAGGATCACATCCATTTCCAGTACTACATTCTAAGGCTGGATGGCATCGGAAAGAAACTATACGAAGCGCTGCTCGAGAAGCAGCGTGAAGGTGTTTCTGTAAAAATACTCTACGATGATATGGGGTCAAGGGCACTGACATTGCGCAGCTTCAGGAAACTGCGTGAAGCCGGTGGTACGGTCGAAGCCTTCTTCCCGAGCAAGCTGCCTCTGATCAACCCAAGAATAAACAACAGGAACCACCGTAAAATTGTTGTCATCGATGGCGCCATAGGCTATGTCGGCGGCTTCAATGTAGGAGATGAATATGTCGGACTGAGCAAGAAGTTCGGCCATTGGCGGGATACCCACCTGCGGGTCGAGGGCAATGCGGTAAAATCATTGCAGATCCGCTTCATGCTGGACTGGAACTCACATGCCAAAAGATACAACATGACGCGCGAAGACAGATACTTCCCCGAGCTGGACCATCGTGGTAATACACCCATGCAGATCGCTTCAAGCGGCCCTGATGAGAAGTGGCAGCAGATCAAGTATGGCTATCTGAAAATGATATACAGCGCACAGAAGTGCATCTATATCCAGACACCCTACTTCATACCCGACCAGTCATTTCTGGAAGCGCTGCGCATTGCGATGCTCAGCGGCATTGAAGTCCACCTGATGATCCCGAACAAGCCCGATCATCCTTTCGTCTACTGGGGGACCTATTCCAATGCAGGCACACTGGTGCAGATGGGTGCACACGTGCACATCTATGAAAAAGGCTTCCTGCACCAGAAAATCATGATGATTGATGACGAAGTACTGAGTGTCGGGACGACCAATATCGATGTAAGAAGCTTCCTGCTGAACTTTGAAGTCAATGCATTCATATATGACGAAAAAGAAGCAAGCAAGTATCGCCAGGTATTCGAAGACGATATAAGAGACTGTTCACTGCTGACCGTGGAGAAATATGCTGACCGCAGCAAATGGATCAGAATGAAGGAAAGTCTCGCCAATCTCATCTCGCCAATTCTATAATCCAATGAAACAAAAAAAGGACCCGATATCGGGTCCTTTTTTTAAAAGTCGAAACTTGATCAAGTCCTCTTCTTGCGTTTCTTCTTCGGCATGACTTTCGCATTTTTGATGCGTTTTTCCTTCTCAGCCTTCTCACGTTCATGTGCTTCGATGATCGGAGCCATTTCTTCAGCAACTTTCTTCTTGTAGAAAGTATTACCTGCCCATGTCTGGAAGATCAGGAAGATACCACCGACAGCCCAGTAGAGCGGCAGTGCGGATGGAGAAATCAATGAAATCCAGATGATCATGATTGGTGAGATGTACATGAACAGCTGCATCTGCTTGCGCTGCTCTGCAGGAACGAACTGCATGGATACGTATGCCTGTGCAGCATAGACAATGCCTGCAATGGCCACCATGAAGAAGTCCGTTTCAGTCAGGTTCATCCATAGGAAGTTAGGGTATTCAGTAATACCCTGCTCGGATGGGTACCTGAGTGCAAAATAGAGCGCCATGACGACAGGCATCTGGATGACAATCGGCAGACAACCCATGTTGAGTGGATTGATGCCGTGCTTCTTGTAGAGCCCCATCATCTCCTGCTGTGCTTCCATCTTTTCTTCCTGTGTCGTCGCCACTTTCACTTTCTTCTGGATCTCTTCCATTTCAGGTTTGACAATTTTCATCTTTTCGCGCATCATCATCTGATTCTTGTATGTACGCATCATGAATGGGAAGATTGCCAGACGGACGATCAGTGTGATGACGATGATTGCCAGTCCGTAATTATTGTTCATGTTGTCCCCGAGCCAATGAAGCAGTGAATCCATCGGCTGGACGAATGTATTATAGAAGAAGCCGTTTCTGTTTTCTTCCTGTGAATAATCACACCCGGACAGTACAAGGACCAGGCCGATCATTATCGGAAAGAGCCATTTTTTACTCATTTCTTCACCTCAATAAATTCTCTCGCATAAAAGAAATTGTAACATATATGGTGGTGTAAAAAAATAATTTTATGGAACTGTACAGCAAATATTATGTCCATATCGTGAAACACTCACAAAATATTCACTATTTCAAACTGCTATCAATAGAAAAGGACCCGGCAGAAGCCGAGTCCCGAAAAATCAAAATCTATATTACAGTCTTGAACCACATACAGGCCAAGGCTGGGATCCTCTTTGATCATAAAGGATCTGAGCTCTTTTAGTCTGCTCTGCTGCAGAAGCCTGGGAAGGTACGCCGCTTCCGCCTACAGATCTCCAAGTCTGAACATCAAACTGGTAGAGACCATGGTAGAGGCCATTGGAACTTACAACGCTTGCATTGCCGCTTGATTCACATTGTGCAAGTGCGCCCCAATTTTGACCGCTTGCATTGCTTGATGCAGAGGTGGATTGGTTTTGTGCTTGAGCCTGGTTACGCTGCTGGCGTTCCTGTGCTGCCTGTTCCGCCGCACGTTGCTCTGCTGCTGCCTGTTCCGCCGCACGTTGCTCTGCTGCTGCTTGTTCAGCTGCACGTTGCTCTGCTGCTGCCTGTTCTTGAGCAGCCTGCTCTGCAGCAACTTGCTGCTCAGAAGGCTGTGCTGGTGCCTGTTGTACTTCTTGTACTTCTTGTACTTCTTGTACTTCTTCAACCTGTGGTGCTTCTACAACTGGTTCCTGTACTGCATTGCTACCAGAAACTACAAGTGTTTTACCTGCAAAGATAAGATCTGAAGAAAGATTGTTCCATGCTTTAAGGTTGGAAACTGTTACGTTGAATTTCTGACCAATTTCAAAAAGTGTATCACCGGAAACGATTGTGTATGTTCCGTCTTCTGCTACTGCTTCAGTATTCTTTTCAGCTTTTTCGTCGTTGTTCACTTCAAGAACCTGACCAGGCAGGATAAGATCGGATGAAAGATTGTTTTCAGCTTTGATGGATTGTACTGTCGTATTATTCTCAAAAGCGATTTCTGAAAGCGTGTCACCATTGGATACTGTGTGGCTCGCTGCTTCTGCGCTATATGCAAGTGTTCCAGATACTGCGATTGCTGCCCCGACCGATAGTACTTTTTTCATAATTAATATTTCCTCCCGTTGATCCCTTACGATTGGATATCGTGTTTTCTTTATTAACTATGTAGTACTATATCAGATATAAATATTTCATAGGTTACAGAAATATAAAATGTAAAGCCTTCCTTTACAGTTATGTTACAGTGATGTTTCTATATATCAGGTATTATTGCAATTTAAGTGTAATTTTATATATATAAGTAATTTTTCAATTATAACTTTAAAGATGACTATGGGAGAAAGCTGTCGTGCCGGGATTCGGCAACCATTCTACATAAGCATGAAAAAGAGCGAATATTTCTTTTTTTTAGATAAGCGTAATAGAATACTACAACATTGTAATAAAAAAGTTATCATCAGGCCTTTGAAACATGAAAAAGCTCTGCAAATGGGCTGACCGCAGCGTTCGCCTCATGCAGAGCTAGGTGAGTAGTGTGAGTGTAGAATGTATGAATTGAGTGGTGTGAGTATGTTCAAGCAAGGGCTTTCGTTTTAATCTCCTCGATGTCACTGTTCGGTGCAGTGTGTGCTCTGCTGTCAGTTCCATCTTTTCCATTATGCTCTTTAAGTATTTTTTCAAGTGGCTCCAGATGCTTTTCCTTCTCTTCGGTCATACTGCCGCTTTCACTTTTCTTCTCCAGAGTGTGAACAGACCGCTCTCCGATATAGTCCCATTGGTCGTAATGCCTGACAGCATCGCTGATCAGTTTGGAAGGATTGCCCATATCTTTCTGGTCGTTCATCTTATCCGGGAGACGCTTGACGTTTTCTGCCCAGATTTCCATTCTGTATTCCTTCTCCTCTTCGGACGTGGTATATACGGTGGTGGCCACCTGACCGCTGACGCAAAGAATTTCTCCTTCTTTTGATTCCGAAAGAACTTTAGGAAGCGCTTTGCCGAATGCCTTGCAGTAGATGAAATGAACTTCCTTCGCTTTCCGTTCATCCTTCGGCACTCTGACAGTAGCAATAATGAATGAATTGACACTGCCGTTTGCCGTCTTCTGTACAGTGACATTCCTTACGAGCTCCCCGACGAGCAGTACTTTGTTCATCATGTTTTCACCCCCTTCCTGAATCTAAAGATAAAGGGTGGTTTAATTTTCTGCAAAACGCGTAAATTTGATTTTATGGTCCATTTTCCTGCAATTAGTATATATTCCGGGATCACCCACGTTATAATGGTAATGAAGCATATTCATATATACGGTATTTGCTGGTATGTATTTATTTTAAAAGGGGGATGCATATGAAGTCATTTAAAGTGGTGGAACTGAAGCTTGAACACGAAAATAACTTCATCATACTGGATCTGATTGATGGTATCATCATCAATAATGAAAAACCGGATGATCCATGGCTGATAGAAATCTCAACATCACCGGATTTCAAAGATATACTCAAGGAGCTGGTGGGCGCTGAACTTGATCTGCTCGTGACGATTACACGCCATTCGAATGAACCAGCAAGATTCAAAGGCATATTCAATGAAATGAATGAAATAGACAATGCACTGTCCTTGATTTTCAATGGCCGCATCATCGTCCAGAGTCCGCACTATGCACAGGATCTTCTTACGCACCTTCTTGATGAAGGCTATGAGCAGGAGCAGCTGCTTAACGAATTCAAAGCAATGATGGAATCGAAAGCCGAAATAAAAACATCCGATGACTGATCAGTCATCGGATGTTTTGTTATCCTGGATTGCAAAAGTGATTTCGCATTTGCATGCCACTTCACCATCTACCGTAGCAACAGCGTCACCTTTGCCGATCGGGCCTCTCAGCTTGGTGATCTCTACTGTGAGTTCCAATGTATCCCCAGGTTTTACCTGTCTTTTGAATTTGCATTTATCAATGCCCGCAAAGAAGGCCAGCTTGCCTTTGAAACGCTCTTCCTGAAGCAGAGCAACTGCACCTGTCTGGGCGAGTGCTTCAACAATCAGCACGCCGGGCATTACTGCATACTCAGGAAAATGCCCTTGGAAAAAAGGCTCGTTTCCTGACACCTGCTTGATGCCTGAGCACTTGACCCCCGGCTCTATCTCGGTCACTTTATCGATAAGAAGAAAAGGGGGACGATGCGGTATAACCGCTTTGATCTGGTCGTAAGTCAGCATAATATCATTCCTTGGTCAAATTGATGATGTGTTCCCATGTCTCTATACGAAACACTTCCATTGGATTATCCAGTATGCCGAAGCCGATCATCAATCCTGCAAAGAATACGATGATGGCAATATAGATGAACAGCAGTATCCTGATAATCAATGGGAATCTGCGGTGAACTAGCTTTTTTGATTGCTCAGCCATAGAACTACCTCTTTATTTCGAAAATGTCACACTTTCCTGTGTGGAACTTTCACCCGTCCGTTCTATGTCGGCTCCAAGCTGCTGCAGCTTCTTATGGAAGTTGACATACCCGCGGTCAAGGTGTCTTAATTCAGTAACTACAGTATACCCGTCTGCTGCCAAACCTGCAAGGATCAGCGCAGCTGCCGCTCTCAGATCGGTTGCTTTTACACGACCCGCTGCAAGTTTTTCGCCACCTTTTATGAAGGCATGATTATCTTCCACATCGATGTCTGCATCCATATTTCTGAACTCATTGACATGCATGAATCTGTTTTCGAATATGGTTTCCGTAATGATGCTTGTACCATTGACTGTAGACAGCAGGGCCATCATCTGGCTCTGCATGTCCGTCGGGAAACCGGGATGCGGCATCGTCTTGACCTTGATCGGCTTCAATTGCTCGTCCGGGATGACACGGATGCTGTTTCCTTCTTCTTCAATGCGCACACCTGCTTCTTCCAGCTTCGATATCAGTGCAGTGAGGTGATTCGGCATTACATTATCCAGTACAATCTCACTGCGCGTTATCGCACCAGCAATCATGAATGTACCCGCTTCGATCCGGTCCGGGATGACAGTATGCTCTGCTCCATGCAGTACTTCAACACCTTCAATAGTGATATGGCCTGTTCCAGCACCTTGGACTTTACCGCCCATCGCATTGATATAGTTGGCCAGATCTTCAATCTCAGGCTCTCTTGCAGCGTTTTCCAGCTCTGTAACACCATCAGCCAGGCTGGCAGCCATGATGAGATTCTGCGTTGCACCGACACTCGGGAAATCGAGGTATATCTTCGCACCTTTCAGACTGCCGTCGACCGTACCTTCGAAGCTGCCGTCAACCGTACGGAAAGTAGCCCCCATCTTCTCCAGTCCTTTGATGTGCTGCTCCACCGGTCTTGATCCGATTGCGCAGCCACCTGGCATTGCAACGTTGCAATAGCCATATCTGCCTAGCAGTGGACCCATGACCAGCATGCTTGCGCGCATCTTGTTAACCAGATTGAAAGGCGCGTTGCAGTTCAATTCATCAGTTGCATCGACTGTGATCGTTTTACCTTCCGGCACAACAGAAGCACCGAGGTGACCGAGCAGTGCACTCAGCGTTTTAACATCGGATAGATCCGGTACGTTATGTAGCTTCGATACTCCGCTTTCTGCAAGCAAAGAAGCCGTCAGAATTGGCAATACAGCATTTTTTGAACCTTCTATTTCAACAGAACCTGATAGTTTATTTCCACCTTTAACAATTATAGAATCCATTTTTCTCACTCCATACTTTTACTTTCGTTACACTATTCACTATTTTAAAGATGTATAAACATGTTTGCAAAGCAATTATCAAAATAGCAGGGCTGCTTCCTGAACAAGCCTGAAAAAGTCCATGATGAAGTTGCTGAGTGCACTTCCCAGAAGTACAGCAGCCAGTATGATGAACATCCTGATACGGCCTGTTTCGCCTTTTCTGAACCACGCATCTACATTCAGGGCACCAAGCACCCAGAATGAAAAAATGACACATAGCATATGCAGGAAGATATGCATGAAAGCAAGTTGGGAATACAACATATTACTATTCACCTTTTAAAAAACCCGGGCAGTAGCCCGGGTCGATTTATTATTTATGTTTTGCTACATCCAATCGGTTGACCGCACGTTGCAATGCAAGATCAGCACGATATCTATCAACTTTTTCGTCACGCGCCTGCTGGAGCAGTGCTTCAGCACGTTCTCTTGCCGCTGTGGCACGATCGGTGTCGATATCTTCAGCAAACTCGCCAGCCTGTACAAGTACCGTCACCTTTTCAGGACGTATTTCGACAAAACCATCTGTTACTGCAAAGTACTCGAACTGTCCATCGATCTTTGTACGCAGACTGCCGATTTTAAGCGCAGCAACCGTCGGGACGTGGCCGGCCATGACGCCGAGCTCACCCTGTTTGGTCTGGAGTATTATGATTTCACAGTCCTCTTCAGAAAAAACAGAACCGTTTGGTGTAACTACATCCAGTGCAATTGTACTCATTTGCTAACCCTCCCGATTTTAGACTTCTACGCCCATCTCACGTGCTTTATCAAGCACAGCAGAAATGCCGCCTACAAGACGGAATGCATCTTCAGGGATATGATCGTACTTGCCATCAAGTATTTCCTTGAAGTCGTTGACAGTCTGCTCGACAGGTACATAAGAACCTTTCTGACCAGTGAACTGTTCAGCAACGTGGAAATTCTGGGACAGGAAGAACTGGATTCTACGTGCACGGGAAACTGTTCTCTTGTCCTCTTCAGACAGTTCGTCCATACCAAGAATCGCGATGATATCCTGGAGCTCACGGTACTTCTGAAGTGTCGCCTGAACGCCACGTGCGACTTCGTAATGCTCTTCTCCAACTACTGCTGGTGTCAGCGCACGGGAAGTGGAAGCAAGCGGATCCACCGCAGGATAGATACCCATTTCGGAGAGTTTACGCTCAAGGTTCGTCGTTGCATCCAAGTGGGCGAATGTCTGCGCCGGCGCCGGGTCAGTATAGTCATCGGCTGGTACGAATACTGCCTGGATGGATGTTACTGAACCGACGTTTGTTGATGTGATACGCTCCTGGAGCTGACCCATTTCCGTAGCCAACGTAGGCTGGTAGCCTACCGCTGATGGCATACGTCCGAGCAGGGCGGATACTTCAGAACCTGCCTGAGTGAAGCGGAAGATGTTGTCGATGAAGAGCAGGACATCCTGTCCTTCTTCATCACGGAAGTATTCCGCCATTGTCAGACCGGACAATGCAACACGCATACGTGCACCTGGCGGCTCGTTCATCTGACCGAATACCATGGCAGTTTTCGCGATAACGCCGGAATCACTCATTTCGTGGTAGAGGTCGTTCCCTTCACGTGTACGCTCTCCAACACCGGCAAATACCGAAATACCACCGTGTTCCTGAGCGATGTTGTTGATCAGTTCCTGGATCAGAACCGTCTTGCCTACTCCGGCACCGCCGAAGAGACCGATCTTACCACCTTTGATGTAAGGCGCGAGCAGATCTACTACTTTGATACCTGTTTCAAGAATTTCAACGTTTGTGGACAGATCTTCGAATTTAGGAGCCTGACGGTGAATCGGGTCTCTTCTTTCGGAAGCAGGAATTGCCTCTCCAAGATCGATATGCTCTCCAAGTACGTTGAATACCCGGCCAAGTGTAATCTGGCCAACAGGGACCGAAATCGGGCTTTCTGTATTAGTAACTTCAGTACCACGCTGCAAACCATCTGTAGAACTCATCGCAATTGTTCTTACGACGTTGTCTCCAAGATGAAGCGCGACTTCCAAAGCCAAAGTATCTTCTTCATTATCTTTATCAGTGTTGACGTAGAGTGCGTTGTTCAGTTCAGGCAGCTGGCCCTCTTCGAAACGCACGTCAACTACAGGTCCCATGACTTGAACTACTTGACCTAAAGCCATTCGTTTTCCTCCTAGTCATTCTTTATTCAAGTGCAGATGCACCACCAACGATTTCCGTAATCTCCTGGGTAATCGCCGCTTGTCTTGCACGGTTGTATTGTAATGTCAAATCGTCTACCAGTTCTTTTGCATTATCAGTCGCAGCTTTCATCGCAGTCATACGCGCCGCATGTTCACTTGCTTTGGCATCCAGCAACGCCCCGTAGACCAGGCTTTCTGCATATTGAGGAAGAATCGTTTCAAGGATCGATTCCTTGTCGGGTTCAAACTCGTATGTGGAAAGATTTGATGCCTGTTCCTGGCTGACGGTGTCCTCTTCACTAAGAGGAAGAAGCTTTTTCGTCGCCACTTTCTGTTCCAGAACCGATATGAACTGGTTATAAACGATGTACAGCTCATCTATATCTTCATTCGAGAACTGTGCGACCGACTGCTGAGCAATTTCTTTAACACTGCTGAAGTCCGGCTGGTCAGCCAGTCCAATGCGATGGTTTGTGATACTGTATCCACGGTTCTCCATGAATTCGTATCCCATTCTTCCGATGATGAACAGATCATAGGAATCGGGATTGTCATTATGACGCTCCCTGATTACACTGGTAATCTCTTTAAGGATGTTGGCATTATACGGACCGGCCAGTCCACTGTCCGATGTAATGATCACGTATCCGGTACGCTTTACAGGACGTTCCCTGAGCATCGGGTGTGAACTTGTGTTATCTCCAGTTGCAATGGCCTGGACAGCCTCCTGGATCTTATCCATGTAAGGCTGGAATCTTTTTGCGTTCTCCTCTGCCCTCTTGAGCTTGGAGTTCGAAACCATATGCATGGCGCTAGTGATCTGGCTCATTTTTTTGGTTGATCCGATACGACCTTTGATTTCTCTTAGTGCAGCCATGAATTCACCACCTTATTCTATATTCATCACCCTTATTTGGATGGGTTGAATAGTTTCTTGAAGCTGTTTATTGCACTTACATAAGCTTCGTCGTCCGGAAGCTGTTTTGTTTCACGAATACCGCTAAGCAGCTCAGGCTGATTTGAATCAAGCCAGTTGAGGAATTCTGCTTCGAAACGTGTAATATCTTCAACGGCAACATCATCAAGGTGGCCATTTACAAGCGCATAGAGGATCGCAACCTGCCGTTCTACTGCAAGCGGCTTGTTTTCACCCTGTTTGAGCACTTCAACAGTACGTTTACCGCGCTCAAGCTTGGCAGCTGTCGCTTCATCAAGGTCGGAACCGAACTGGGCAAATGCTTCCAGCTCACGGTATGCTGCAAGGTCCAGTCTCAGAGTACCGGCAACCTTCTTCATCGCCTTGATCTGTGCAGAACCACCAACACGGGAAACGGAGAGTCCGGCGTTGATCGCAGGTCTTACACCTGAGAAGAACAGGTCGGACTGCAGGAAGATCTGACCGTCAGTGATGGAGATGACGTTCGTTGGTACGAAAGCGGAGATATCACCAGCCTGTGTTTCGATGAAAGGCAGTGCAGTAATGGATCCGCCACCCAGCTCATCATTGAGCTTCGCTGCACGTTCAAGCAGACGGCTGTGAAGGTAGAATACGTCACCCGGGTAGGCTTCACGGCCTGGTGGGCGTTTGAGCAGGAGTGAAAGTTCACGGTATGCAGCAGCCTGTTTTGTCAGGTCATCGTATACGATGAGGACGTGCTTGCCATTGAACATGAATTCTTCTGCCATTGTTACACCGGCATATGGTGCGATGTAGAGCAGTGGTGCCGGCATTGAAGCACCTGCAGAAACGACGATTGTGTAGTCGAGTGCACCGTTTTTACGGAGTGTTTCAACTGTTGCACGAACTGTGGATTCCTTCTGGCCGATTGCCACGTATACACAGATCATGTCCTGATCCTTCTGGTTGAGGATTGTATCGATTGCAACAGTCGTCTTACCTGTCTGACGGTCACCGATGATCAGCTCACGCTGTCCACGACCGATTGGAACAAGTGCATCGATCGCCTTGATACCAGTCTGTAGTGGTTCATCTACCGACTTACGGGCCATAACGCCTGTTGCCGGGCTTTCGATTGGTCTAGTTTTTGTTGCACCCATCGGTCCTTTGCCGTCGATCGGCTGTCCCAGAGGATTGACGACACGGCCGACCAGTTCTTCGCCTACAGGTACTTCCATGATGCGTCCTGTACGTTTGACTTCGTCGCCTTCTTTAATGTCGTCGAATGGACCGAGAATTACGATACCAACATTGTTTTCTTCGAGGTTCTGGGCAAGTCCCAGAACGCCGCTTGGAAATTCGAGCAGTTCTCCAGCCATAGCATCATTCAAACCATGAGCAAGTGCGATACCGTCACCAACCTGTATGACTGTTCCCACATCGGATACTTTCATATCAGCTTCATAGTTCTCGATCTGGCTTTTCAGGAGAGCGCTTATTTCATCAGCTTTAATTGCCATCAAATGTCACTCCTTAATTAGCTATTAGTTCTTTCTCTGAACCGGTTTTTCAAATCGGACAGCTGGGCATTCACCGAGCCGTCATATACTTTGGTTCCGATGAATACACGGATACCACCGATAAGCGATTCATTCACCCTGTTCTCTATGAGCAGTTTTGAAAGTCCCGTCTTTTTGATAAAGACTTTACCGATACTTTCTATTTCCTCATCAGAGAGTGGATATACCGATTCGATCACTACATTTTCCTGGTTATAATGCGCATTGTAATTTTGTATGAAATGAGAATGAACTGCTTCAATCTCATTGAACCTGTTGCGGTCTGATAGGATGAGCAGCATATTCCGGAGCGGTTCGCTGGCATTGCCGAAAGCTTTCGCTACTGCCTGCCGGCGATCTTCCCGTGAAATTCTGGGATTGTTCATGAAAGTAATGAAACCAGGCGTTTTACGCACTGATTTGACCACTTCATCGAAATCCGCTCTGACTTTTTCGAGCTGTCCATTTTCGCTGACGATACTGAACAGAGCCTGGGAATATTTCTGAGCCGAGTTAGCCATTATTTACCCCCTGCTTCCTGTAGGTATCTTGCAACGAGATCTTTCTGATCCTGCTTGTTGATTTCTTTTGAAATCATCTTCTCAGCAATCAGAACAGAAATGTCAGCCACCTGATCATTGATATCGCGGATCGCTTTCTGCTTTTCTCTTTCGATATCAGCTTTGGCGTCTTCCATCATCTGGTTTGCACGTGTGTTTGCATCATGGATGATTGCTTCTTGCTCTTTCTTCGCCTGCTCTTTTGCATTGTCCATCATCTCGGAAATTTCAGCCTGCGTATTTCTCAGCACAGCTTCATTTTCTTCCTTGAGACTGACAGCTTCCATCCTGCGCTGTTCTGCATCATCTATTTCTGAATGGATCAGCTGTTCGCGCTCATCCATCACTTTTTTCAATGGCTTCCATACGAAATATGAAAGAACCAAGAGAAGGACGATGAAAGCAGCCAGCTGGATCAGACTGTTACCAATTGCTGCCGGCACCGTGTCCGTAGCTCCTAATATAAGAAATTCCACCTATGTACACTCCTTTCGCGAGAGTTTCATTCTATTTTCATAGTCGACATAATAAGAGGGCGAAATCTTGATAGAAGACTTCGCCAGATGTAACGTTTCTTAGAACATGAACATAAGCATGAATGAAATAACAATCGCGATGATCGGAACGGCCTCAACAACACCGATACCGATGAACATGATTGTCATGAGTGGGCCACGAGCCTCAGGCTGACGGGATACACCCTCAACTGTTTTGGAAACGATAAGACCGATACCGATACTTGCGCCGAGTGCTGCAAGTCCAGCAGCGATACCTACTGCGAGTAGATTCATCATAAGATATAGTTCCTCCTAAAATATTTTAAATGGTTGGTTATAATTTTATATTAATGGTCATCGCTCACCTTATGGGATAGATAGACCATTGATAACATAACGAATATGAATGCCTGAATGACACCAATATAAATTGAGAATCCTTGCCAGATCATCAGTGGGATGAATCCACCAACGAAACCGAGTGCGCCGGATGCCATTACCATAATCAGCAGCGAGAGTAGAATCTCACCTGCGTAGATGTTACCGTAAAGACGCAGACCAAGCGTAAGATTGTATGTGAATTCTTCGATGAACTTGAACGGTGCCATGAACCACACCGGCTGTACGTACGATTTAAGATATGCTTTCGTCCCACGCATTTTGATACCATAATAGTGGGTCAGCACGATCATCAAGCTGGCCAGTGTCAGAGTGACTGACGGATCGGCAGTTGGTGATTTCCACCAGAGTGTGTGATCTTCGTCTGGTGCTATGAAAGCAAAAGGCAGCCCAAGCATATTTGCAACAAATATGTATAGAATCAATGTGAGGGCCAGGAAGTGGAATCTTCCGCCTTGTTTCCAGGCCATGTTGCCTGAAATGATACCTTTAACGAAGTTCATCAGTACTTCCATGAGTACTTGACTTTTTCCTGTTGGTCTTACTGATAGATTTCTTGTCATGAAGAAAGCAACCAGAAATACAACAAGCGATGAAATAATAATCATCATAACCGTGGACAGGTTGAATGTTACTGGAAGACCAAAAACATCTACTGTCAATATCGGATTTCCGTGCTCCATTTTCTCACCTCTTTCACTTCGTCAATTCTTTAATCGCACGAAACAGAATCATGATATAGCTGAGCAGAAGCCCGAGCGCTATACCGAATATGCTGAAAACATCCGGGAATCTCACCCAGAAAAGACATGTAACAATCACAATCACAAGGCGCGCAATCGTGCCGGTCCGGATTCTTCCATCCTCTGTCTTGTAGGCCTTCTCAAGATTGTAGTACCAGTTCAACAGCAGCATAATGGACGCAAGGGTACCCAAGGCGAGTCCGGCTGCAAAAGATGAAAATGTAAACAGATAGATGAGTAGGCTGATGATCAGAGGGAAAAGCAAAAATCTAAGGAAATGATGGGAAAATCGTCTGAAAAATGGCACTTTAAACACTGTCTCCTAGTGTATTCTGCGGCTTTTTGTTGTAAACCGTTACATTACTCTTGTAATGATATATCTTTGTATTTTTTATGTCAATATTATGGATAAATTAATTTCAGCGTACATTTTTTATGACATATTATCGACATATTTCCTAGATATCGAAGCTTTCAGGCTTATCTTCTCTGATTCCATAGTAGTATTTTATGTTTTCACATATTCTGAGTGATGCTTTGCCATCACCATAAGGGTTGCTCGCTTCCGCCATCTTCTGATAGACACTGTCATCCGTCAGCAGTTCTTTCGTCAGGTTGTAGATGTTTTCCTTCTTTATACCGGCAAGCTTGAGTGTCCCTGCTTCTACGCCTTCCGGTCTTTCCGTTGTATCTCTGAGCACCAGCACAGGCTTTCTGAGAGAAGGTGCTTCCTCCTGGACGCCACCGGAATCGGTCATGATGATATGACTTTTTGCTGCGAAGTTATGGAAGTCGAACACGTCGAGCGGCTCGATGATCTCGATCCGATCATGATCGGACAGATACTTATTGGCAATCTCCCTCACTTTAGGGTTCTTATGGATCGGATATACTACAGTAACATCCTCGAACTCCTCCACAATTTCACGTACCGCACTGAAGATGTTCTCCATCGGCATGCCGATATTTTCCCTTCTATGGGCAGTAAGCAGAATCACCTTGTTGTCTTTGTGCCTGTCTATGATCTCACTTTCATATGCATCGTTCACTGTGGTCTTGAGCGCATCGATTGCCGTGTTGCCGGTGACAGAAATGCTGTCCGCCTTCTTGTTCTCCTGCAGCAGATTCTCTCTGGACGTCTCAGTCGGAGCAAAATGAAGGTCGGCAAGTACACCTGTCATCTGACGGTTCATCTCTTCAGGGAATGGAGAGTATTTATTATTCGTTCTCAGTCCCGCTTCGACATGGCCGATGTCAACTTCGTTATAGAATGCTGCCAGGCTGCCGGCAAACGTTGTCGTTGTATCTCCATGGACAAGAATCATGTCCGGTTCTGCTTCTTTGATAACAGACTCGAGGCCGGCGATTACTCTGCCCGTCACTTCAGACAGTGTCTGCCCCTTCTGCATGATATCCAGATCATAGTCCGGCGTGATGCCGAAAATTTCGAGTACCTGGTCGAGCATCTCACGGTGCTGTGCAGTGACCACGACTACCGGCTCAAGTTCCGGATCATTTTTCAGTGCGAGAACAAGCGGTGCCATTTTGATCGCCTCAGGTCGTGTGCCGAATATCGTCATGATTTTCTTCATAGATTCTTCTCCTTGTCAGTTCTATTTTGTACCGAAAAGTCTGTCTCCGGCATCGCCGAGACCTGGTACAATATAGCTTTTTTCATTGAGTTTCTCATCCAGTGCGGCGATATAGATGTCCACATCCGGGTGTGCTTCTTTCAGGACTTCAACGCCTTCAGGGGCAGCAATCAGACAGATGAACCGTACTTTGGTCGCGCCACGTTTCTTCACTGCAGTGATGGCCTCTACCGCTGATGCACCAGTGGCGAGCATCGGGTCGATGACGAACATGTCCCTCTCCTCGATATCTCCCGGGAACTTGGCATAGTATTCGATTGCTTCAAGTGTCTCAGGATCGCGATACAGGCCGATGTGTCCGACCCGTGCTGAAGGAATCAGTTTAAGTATGCCTTCCTGCATGCCAAGACCTGCTCTCAGAATAGGAACGATTCCAAGCTTTTTGCCACTCAGCCTCTTGGCTGTTGTGCGTGTGACCGGTGTATCCACCTCTACATCTTCCAGCGACAGATCCCGTGTGACTTCATAGGCCATGAGCATGCCTACTTCATCAACAAGCTCTCTGAATTCCTTGGTGCCCGTCTTCTCATCTCTGATGTAGCTCATCTTATGCTGGATCAGCGGGTGATCCATTACGTGTACTTTGGACATATTTATCCTCCAGTTCTCTCAATCATGCCGAAATAAGGCAAACCCTATTCCGGCATGGTCATTTTATTTATATAGTGGGAATTTGGACGTCAGTGCCGTCACTCTATCCTTCAGCGTTTCATACTTCGTGCCTTCTTTAATATCACTCAGTGTTTCAACAATCAGATCTGCAACTTCCTGCATCTCCTCTTCCTTGAACCCACGTGTTGTCATCGCCGGCGTGCCGAGGCGGATACCGCTTGTTACAAACGGAGATTCCTCGTCGAATGGAATGGTGTTCTTATTGCAGGTGATGCCGATTTCATCCAATGCTTCCTCTGCCTGCTTGCCTGTCAGACCGAAACTTTTCACGTCGACAAGAACGATGTGGTTTTCCGTGCCACCACTGACGATGCGGAGTCCACCTTCAGCAAGACGATCTGCAAGTACCTGTGCATTTTTCACGACCTGTTCCTGGTACACTTTGAAATCCGGGTTCAGCGCTTCGCCGAAAGCAACAGCTTTTGCTGCGATAACATGCATAAGAGGGCCGCCCTGAATGCCTGGGAAGATGTTCTTATCCACTTTCTTGGCATGCTCCTCCTTGGTCAGGATCAGACCGCCACGTGGGCCTCTCAGCGTCTTGTGCGTTGTGGAAGTTACGAAATCGGCATAAGGTACCGGATCTGGATGCAGCCCTGCAGCAACGAGTCCGGCGATGTGTGCCATATCCACCATCAGATACGCATCAACCGCATCAGCGATTTCACGGAACTTGCTGAAATCTATGGCCTTCGAGTACGCGCTTCCGCCTGCAACGATCATCTTCGGTTTATGCTCTTTGGCAATATCAAGGAGATCGTCATAATCGATCACTTCATCTTCTTTGCTTACTCCATACTCGACAAAGTTGAAAAGTTTACCACTGAAGTTGACTGAACTGCCGTGTGTCAGGTGTCCGCCATGATTGAGATTCATGCCGAGAACTGTATCTCCCGGCTCCAGAACAGAGAAATAGACAGCCATATTGGCCTGTGACCCGGAATGGGGCTGGACGTTCGCATGATCCGCACCAAAAAGCTGTTTCACTCTTTCACGTGCCAGATCTTCGGCAACGTCCACATTCTCACACCCACCATAATAGCGCTTATGCGGATAGCCTTCAGCGTATTTGTTGGTAAGTATTGAACCTTGAGCCTCAAGTACTGCTTGTGATACAAAGTTCTCTGATGCGATCAGTTCGATGTTGTTGTTCTGGCGATCCAGTTCTGCTTCGATAGTTTCAAAAAGTTTAGGGTCCTGTGATTCAATAAATGACATGTCTTCTCTCCTTGATTGCAAGTTTAGTATTGTGCGCGAGGGCCGCCGATAAGTTTAGGTCTGGAATATGCGATAGTGACATTGGCTGCATTGACTGTTCTCTGCTCCACTCTGAAAGGGACTGCAACGTGCCGGATATGCATGCCGATCAGCGTCTGTCCGATGTCGATGCCGCGGTCGGCTGCAGCATGCTCCACCACTACCGGATCATCAAGGTGATTATAGGCATACTCGCTCAGGCTGCCTCCGGCTGTACGATGGGGCACGACGCTGACCGGCGGCAGGCCACCTGCATGTGCTGTCTTACGTTCCATGGTAACCGCACGGTTGATATGTTCGCAACCTTGGAACATGACATGCATCTGATGGCGCTCTGCGGCCTGATGGAAGGCATCGTATATCAGTTCCGCCACTTCCATCGAGCTCTGCCGACCGATGTGATGTCCCATCACTTCGGATGTGGAACAGCCGATGAGCAGCTTCTCTCCATTCCTGAAGAAATCTGCAGCTTCCAGCTGCTCAATCAACGTGTCGAGATCACTCTTCAATCTTGCAAACTCTTTGTTCATGCCTGCCCCCCTCATAATCGGTCTCAAGCCAGATATCTACAATATCCTGGGCCAGACCGGGGCCGATCACCCGCTCGCCCATTGCCAGCATGTTCGAGTTGTTATGGGCTCTTGTTGCTCTTGCTGAAAAAGTGTCATGGACAAGCGCGCAGCGGATGCCCTTGACCTTGTTTGCGCTGATGCTCATTCCGATACCTGTCCCACAGACAAGAATACCGCGGTCGAATTCACCAGAAGCGACCTTCTCTGCTACAGGACGTGCATAGTCGGGATAGTCCACTGAATCAGCGGAATCGGGACCGAAATCGGTGATTTCCACACCTCTATCCTTGAGCGCCGCAACAACTGTACCTTTAAGATTGAATCCACCATGATCAGAAGCAATAATCACTTTCATAATCTTCACCTCATCTATATTATATATCAAAAGCTTACAGAGAAAAGCGGTCATAAGCAAATCAGAACTTGAATTTGTCGATAAAACCTTTCAATTCGATGAAAGTGCGTTCGTAGTCCTCCATGCCACCGCCGTATGGGTCGAGAATATCCGCTTCATATCCTTCTGCAAATTCACTGATCATCCGGACATCCGCAGTTGGAAACCTTCCCATGACAGCCCGTCTGTGGGCATCGGTCATCACGAGCAGCAGCGCTTCCTTTGCATCGTCTTCTGTCAGCGGTGCGGGATCTGAAGGCATAACAAGATTTTCGCGCTCCACGATATTCTGTGAAATATGGTTGATTCCGCCCGGCTGGACCATCAGTCCGCGGGATTCGAAAACAACATTTTCCGTGCTGAACTTCGTTCTGGCATAGCTTTCGGCCAGAGGGCTCCTGCATGTATTTCCTGTACAGACGAATATGATCTTCATTCCGATTCTTCCTTGATGATTTCATTGCCTGTCGCCTTATGAATCCGGTTCATCAGCGCTTCGGTCTCTTCTTTTTTAGGAAAACCATGGATATAGATCTTATCCACATCCGACTTGTCCATCTTCCTCAGTGCAGCATAAAGGTTGCGTCCAGCCTCGCGGTAGTCGTTCTCCCCCGAGCACAGGCTGATGAAATAGATGCCGTCCGGAATCAGGTTGCGTACGGATTCAGGCGCAATCACCCCCACTTTCTGGTCTTCCTCGAGTCGCAGGTGGGTGTTGTTCTTGAAGCCGCCCTCCACCACAACAAGCGGCTGATGCGGCGCATAATGCTTATACTTCATTCCTGGTGCAATCGGCCGTTCATCATCTCCATGATGCTTGCTGACCACTTCCTTCAGCACACTTTCCAGACCCCCTTTGGTAATGCTTCCTGGTCTGGCGATACGGTAAGGAAACTGTGTACAGTCGAGCACTGTACTTTCCAGCCCGTACGTCGCGGGATCGCTTGCCACCACGCCATATACTTTGCCGTTCAAGTCGTCGATGACATGGCTGAAATCGGTGGGGGAAGGCTTGCCGCTCAGATTGGCACTCGGTGCAGCAAGTGGAAAACCGACCTTCTCGAGTATTGCGTGGCCCACCGGATGACTCGGCATCCTGACTGCCACCGAATCCAGTTCCGCCACAGTATTACCGGCCAGTACACTGCCTTTCAGCGGCAGAATGAATGAAATCGGTCCCGGCCAGAAATGCTTCATCAATGTCTCTACCTTGGGATCCAGCGGTTCCGTAAAATCGGCCAGCTGATCCATGCTGTGAACATGTACAATGAGGGGATTATCCCCTGGGCGGTTCTTGGCGGAAAATATCTTCTGTATCGCTTCGGGATTTCTTGCGTCACCCGCAAGACCATATACCGTTTCCGTCGGAATGCCGATGACTTCACCATATTCCAGAGCCGTCTTTATTTCATCAAGTTTCGAAGCGGTCACCTCATCTTTAAGCTGATCCGTTCTGATGTCCCAAATTTTGGTCTTCATACTGGACCTCCCATCTGAAATGCAGTATTCTATCGTTTCCATTCATATCCTTCTCCACTTTCGGTTCAACTCCCGGCCAGCGCTGCCTGATATATGCACGAAGCACATCAGCCTGCTTCCAGCCGATTTCAAAATAGACCGTACCCCGCTCGTTCAGCACGCTATCCAGCTGGTCCACCATCTGTTTATAGAGGGCCAGACCGTCATCCTCAGCAAACAGGGCCAGTGCCGGCTCGTGCGCAATGACCGACCCACCCATGTCCCCGAGTTCATCCTTTCCAATATAGGGAGGATTGGAGACGACGCAGTCCACTTTGATATTTCTTTCAACCAGTGGTTCAAAAAGATGCCCTGAAAGAAAATCAGGATTCATCCCCAGCTTCTCTGCATTCGTTCCCGCCACTCGAAGCGCCGGTTCGGAAACATCGGTCAATATTACTGTATTGTTCTGCCAGGCGGCAGACAAAGTCAAGCCGATGGCGCCTGTACCACAGCCGATATCCACCACTGTTTTCCCCGTGTCCTGTTCCCTGGCCAGAACAATTTCCACAAGCTCCTCCGTTTCATTGCGCGGAATCAGCGTGTCCTCAGTAACAGTGAATTTCTCGCCGTAAAACCAGGCATGCCCGACAACGTACTGATAGGGTTCACCTTCTGATATACGCCTGATTGCCGCCTCATACCGTGCTCTATCCAGAGCAGGCACTTCTTTGTCGCCGTCCAATAGGAAGCGGGTCATATTCATTTCAAAAAGGTCTTCCAGCAGCAGGGTTGCCGGCTGGATTTCTCCCCCTGATACGCTTAAAGAGGCTTTCGCCTCTTTAACCATCTCTCTATAGCTATAGGGATGCATTGTTCAGTTCTTCCAGTTTGCTCGTCTGCTCCTCGATTGTCAGTGCCTCGATGACTTCATCGAGTTTTCCTTCAATGATCTGGTCAAGCTTCTGGATGGTCAGGCCGATACGGTGATCGGTCACACGATTCTGAGGATAGTTGTAGGTTCTGATCCTTTCGGAGCGGTCACCGGTGCCGACTGCGCTTTTACGCTTCTCGGCATATTCCGCTGTGGCTTCCTGCAGCATCATGTCATAGACACGTGCCTTCAGAACCTTCATTGCACGCTCACGGTTCTTGATCTGTGACTTTTCGTCCTGTGAAGTTACAACAACACCTGACGGCAGGTGGGTGATACGGACTGCAGAGTCGGTAGTATTGACGTGCTGTCCCCCTGCCCCACTTGAACGGTAGGTATCTATTTTGATATCTTCATTGCGGATATCAACCTCCACATCCTCCACTTCAGGCAGTACCGCCACTGTTGCAGTGGATGTGTGTATCCGGCCACCGGATTCCGTTTCTGGAACACGCTGGACACGGTGGGCGCCGTTTTCGAACTTCAATTTCGAGAATGCCCCTTCACCCTGGACCAGGAAACTGATTTCCTTATAGCCGCCATGGTCGTTGGCATTGGCTTCCACAACTTCTATCTTCCAGCCACTCTCTTCTGCATAGCGCGAGTACATTCTGAACAGGTTGCCGGCAAAGATCTGTGCTTCATCGCCACCCGCTGCTCCTCTGATCTCCACGATGACGTTCTTGTCGTCATTCGGATCTTTTGGAATCAGGAGGAATTTCAACTGGTCCTCAAGCGCCGGAATCGCCTTCTCGGACTCGGAGATCTCTTCTTTGATCATCTCAAGCATTTCCTTATCATCCGTTTCCTTCATCATTGCCCGGGACTCTTCGATCGTCTCCTTGTGCTGCTTGTATTCCCTGAAGACTTCCACTGTCTTCTGGAGATCGCTCTGCTCCTTGGAATATGTCCGCAGCTTGTCGGAATCGCTGACAACATCCGGGTCGCTCAGCAGTTCGTTCAGCTGTTCATAGCGATTTTCAATTATTTCAAGTTGATCAAACATATAATTTCACCTTTTCATCTCTTTAATCTCATCAATTATACCATATCTGGACATAAAAAAACTGTACTGGAGTAAGACTCCAGTACAGTTGATCTCTATTATTCGTTTGCGCTTTTGAAACCGAATTTTTTGTTGAACTTTTCAATACGGCCATCTGCAGAAGCGAATTTCTGACGTCCAGTGTAGAATGGGTGGCACTCAGAGCAGACCTCTACTCTGATGTCTTCATTGTTTACTGAACCTGTTTGGAATTCGTTGCCGCAAGAGCACACTACGTTTACCTTGTTGTATTCCGGGTGAATTGCTTGTTTCATTTATTTACATCTCCTTTGCCCTGAACCATCTGGCACAGAGTTTATTAGTGGGGTTTCCACTTCGATACTTATATATTATACATGATCTCCCTTAAAAAATCAAGGGGTGATGCTCGATCAGATTACCGGACGGCCTGTCGACTGTGAGGACAGCATCCGCTGCCTCAGCACGTCGAAAAATTCTTCATTCGTCTTTGTCTGCTTCAATATTTTAAGGAACCGTTCCGTAAAGTCAGGGGCATCCGTGAAAAGATTTCTCAGCTGCCATAGGACATCGAGTTCCCGCTTATCGAGCAGCAGCTCCTCTTTTCTTGTACTTGAACGCCTGATATCGATTGCCGGATAGATTCTACGCTCGCTCAAGTGGCGGTCGAGATGCAATTCCATGTTGCCTGTTCCCTTGAATTCCTCATAGATGACATCATCCATGCGACTACCGGTATCCACCAGCGCAGTCGAAAGGATTGTCAGACTTCCGCCCGCCTCTATGTTTCTGGCAGCACCGAAGAAATGCTTCGGTCTATGCAGACTTGCCGGATCGAGACCACCTGATAATGTACGGCCGCTTGGCGGGATGACCAGGTTGTATGCACGTGCCAGTCGCGTAATGGAATCCATCAGTATGATGACGTCCTCGCCCATCTCAACGAGACGCTTCGATCGTTCGAGAAGCAGTTCGGCAACTTTGACGTGATGTTCGGGCGGTTCATCGAAAGTCGAGTGGACCACTTCTGCATCCTCGACGGAACGTTCAAGGTCTGTCACCTCTTCCGGGCGTTCACCGATAAGCAGAATGAACAGTTTCGTATCAGGGTGGTTCTCGGTCATCGCATTTGCGATTTCCTTCAGGAGAGAAGTCTTTCCGGCTTTCGGCGGCGCGACAATCATGCCCCGCTGCCCGAAACCGATCGGCGTCACAAGATCCATGATCCGTGTGGACAGATCCGTCGGCCTGTTCTCAAGCTTGATACGTTCTTCAGGATACAGGGGTGTCAGTGCCTGGAAGTGCGGACGCTTTTTGACCTGTTCGGCATTCTGATCATTGATGAAATCCACCTGGAGCAGGCCGTAGTATTTTTCATTTTCTTTGGGACGGCGTACTTTTCCGGTAACCTTATCCCCTTTTTTCAGTTCGAATCTTCTGATCTGGGAAGCGGATATGTAGATGTCCTTTTCCCCTTTGGAAAAGTTGACCGTACGCAGAAATCCATACCCATCGGCTTGGATGTCATCCAGGACACCTTCCATATAGTAGTTGCCGTCCTTTTCCATCTGCGCCTCCATTATGGCCAGGACAAGTTCTTTTTTATTCAGACGGCTATAGTTGGAAAGACCGAGCTCTTTTGCCCGTACAGTCAGTTCCTTGGTGTTGTTCTTCTTATAGAGTGCATCAAAGGATTCATACTTCAGTTCCTTGGAATCTCTTTCAGCCATACTTTCACTTCGCTTTCATGTATTGAAGTCTTGATACAAGGGAGGTACAGGGGAAGGCAGTGGGGTGGGGCTTTGACCATTCCATATTCTACACCATTGCTTCATAAAAATAAAGTTGATCCAGAAAAGGAAATGACTGCAAGCAAAAAGCAAACTCGGACTGCATATGCAGTCCGAGTTCTACTGGATTCAGTCCTCTTCTGTCTCCTCACGCCATATGTCAGCGCCGAGATGCGCCAGTTTTTTGACGATATCCGTATAGCCCCGGTCGATATGATTGACGTTATGGATGGTCGTTACCCCTTCTGCCGTCAGACCGGATATCAATAGACAGGCACCTGCCCTGAGATCACTCGCATAGACATGTGTGCCTTTGAGCTGCGAAGGGAAGATGAGCGCCGATCCGCTATTCTGCTCGATCTTGGCATCCATCCTCACGAGTTCATCCACATGCCTGAAGCGCGCAGGATAGATTGTTTCGGTGATTTTGCTGACACCGTCCGCCTTGAAAAGGAGCGGGGTCAACGGCTGCTGCAGATCCGTCGCGAAACCTGGATAGACTTGCGTCTTCACAGAGATCGGACGGTAGATTTCAGGTTTTGTAATGGTCGCCCAGTCATCGCCGACCTCGATCTCCACACCCAGTTCCTCAAGTTTCGCAGTGAGTGATTCCATATGGGTCGGGATGATGTTGCGCACCGTGAAATTCTCACCGACCGCGGCGCCGGTGATCATATAGGTACCCGCTTCAATGCGGTCCGGAATGATATTGTGCCTTGTACCGTGAAGGTTTTTCACGCCATTGACTTTGATCGTATCCGTACCGGCACCTCGTATATCAGCGCCCATGTTGTTGAGCAGTGAAGCGACATCCACCACTTCAGGCTCCTTCGCCACATTTTCAAGAATGGTCCTGCCTTCCGCACAGCTCGCCGCAATCATCAGATTGATTGTCGCGCCTACCGATACGACATCAAAGAAGATTTTGGCGCCTTTCAGTTCATCTGCAATCAGATACATTGCACCATGTTCGTTCGTCACCTTTGCACCCAGTGCTTCAAAGCCTTTGATGTGCTGATCGATCGGCCGTGGGCCGAGTGGACATCCACCAGGCAGACCGATGACACATTTCTTGAAGCGTGCCAGCATTGCACCCATCATATAGTAGGAGGCACGCAATGACTGCACTTTAGTATTCGGCAACGGCATGTTCTCAGCACCTTCAGCATTGATCTTCAATGTCGTGCCGTCCAGTTCGGTTCCTATATTAAGGTCATTCAGAAGACTCATCAATGTTTTGACGTCTGAAATTTCCGGGAGCCCTTCCAGTATGACTTCGCCTTCAGAGGCCATCAGGGACGCAGGAATCAGGGCAACTGCACTGTTTTTGGCCCCGCTGATCTCAACTTCGCCGGTCAGTGCCCTGCCGCCTCTGACTTTGATTACTTCTTTACTCATAATTCTTCTCCTTATATGGCAGACCGCCTACTGGTCCTTTATACTGTTCCAGTCTTCCAGGAACTTTTCGATCCCCTTCTCAGTCAGAGGATGCTGTGTGAGCTTCTTCAGGACTTTGTATGGAATCGTAGCGATATGCGCACCTGCAGTGGCTGCACCATGCACATGCGCTTCATTTCTGATGGAAGCAGCAATGATTTCCGTATCGATATCATGAACAGTGAAAATGTGGTAAATATCATCGATCAGATCCATGCCGACAAGTCCGATATCATCGAGTCTGCCGATGAATGGAGAGACGTACGTCGCACCTGAACGCGCTGCTGTAAGCGCCTGTACTGTATTGAATATGAGTGTCACATTCGTCTTGATGCCTTCAGAAGACAGTACTCTGACAGCTTTCATTCCCTCTTCCGTCATCGGAATCTTGACGACGATATGCTCATGAAGCTTAGCCAGTTCGCGGCCTTCCTCGATCATGCCTTCTGCATCCAGGGAAATGACCTCACCACTTACAGGACCGCCGACCAGTTCACATATTTCAACGAGACGATCGTGGAAGGAAATGCCTTTCTCTTTCGCAACGAGCGAAGGGTTGGTTGTGACACCAGCAAGTACACCCCACTCATTGATTTCTCTTATTTCATCCATATTCGCTGTATCAATAAAATATTTCATGGAAACAATGCACCTCCGATTAGATTGTTATTTCATTATAGGATACTCCTTGCCGACTCGGCAATGAATATTGCACTTTATCAAACTTTATACATTTTTGCTGCATTAATCAAATAAAAGCCATCCCGAATGGGACGGCTTTCCTCATCCTAGGCTTTATCGGATGTGCCAAATTCCTTGATTTTACCTTGTACTGTTTCTTTGACTGCTTCTCTCATCGGTCCGAGATACTTGCGTGGATCATAGACTTCAGAGTCATTTGCAAGCACTTCTCTTACACGTTTTGCTGAAGCAATCTGGCTTTCAGTGTTTACATTGATCTTGGCTGAACCAAGGGAGATCGCTTTCTGGATATCCTTTGTCGGGATGCCTGTACCACCATGCAGAACGAGTGGGATATCGGATTGGTTGCCAATCTCTTCCATTTCTTTGAACCCAAGATTCGGCTCACCTTTGTAAGGGCCGTGAACGGAACCGAGGGCTGGCGCGAGGCAGTCGATGCCTGTTTTTTCAACGAGCTCACGGCACTCTTCAGGGTCTGCATAGATGACGCCGTCAGCAATGACATCGTCTTCCTGTCCACCGACCACACCAAGTTCCGCTTCGACAGAAACGCCTCTTTCGTGTGCATACTCCACAACTCTTCTAGTAGTGGCAATATTATCTTCGAAAGGTCCGTGGGAAGCGTCGATCATGACGGATGTGAATCCGGCCCCGATTGCTTCGATGCATTTCTCATAGCTTGAACCGTGATCCAGGTGGATTGCGACCGGGATTGTGATATTCATATCGGACATCAGACCTTCGATCATTTTGACCACCGTCTTCATGCCGCTCATATATCTTGCAGCGCCTTCCGAAACACCAAGGATGACGGGTGCATTCTCTTCCTGTGATGCCATCAGGATACCTTGGGCGAATTCCAGGTTGTTCACGTTGTACTGCCCGACTGCATATCCTTCTTTTCTTGCTTTGTTGAGCATTTCTGTCATTGATACTAAAGGCATTGTTGATTTCCTCCTAAAAGTTCGTTCCTTTAACGCAATTATAGCAAAAACATTTAATTCTGGGCAATGTTTTGATACCATTGCAGTACCATCAAGTCGAATGGAGAGATTACATGGACAAGATCCTGCAGACGCAACTGACAAACATATACAACCATATCAATGCCCAGGAAGAGGAGATTGAGATGGCTGCACGCCTATTGGCGCAGGCAGTAGGCAGCGAGGGCGAGATCCATGTGAAGACCTTCCATGATTTCAAGGGGATAGAAGCATTTCTGCTCGACAGTTCCCTCGCCCTTCCAGAGGCAAAACCTTTTGATTCTCCGGAATCCGTCGATGCACCGGACCGTGTACTCGTCATCGCCGACCAGTTCGATGATGATGTGCAGACATTCATCAGGACACTTCAGAATGAAGACGTGGAATTCGTACTGATTTCCAACTACAATAAGCATCAGGCCGAAATAATCGACCAGCTCCACCATTATATCGATTTATCGTCTCCGCGTCCGCTTATACCGACGCCGAATTTCGACAAAATTGTTAACCCCTATATGTCCGCGTTCCTCTATCTCTACGATCACCTCTATGTGCTCGTCGATGAGATGACAAACGATGCATACTAGAAGCTTTTCCATATGACAGAACCATGCCCCGCGGGCATGGTTCTTTTTCTATTCTATGCAGGCATTGATCAGACCTTGGAACAACGGGTGTGGACGTGTCGGTCTGCTCTGGAATTCCGGGTGGAACTGCACAGCCACAAAGTATGGATGATCACTGAGTTCGATCATTTCCACAAGGCGGCCATCTGGTGATGTACCGGAGAATACCATGCCTTTTTCCTCAAGCTGCTTCTTGTACTGGTTGTTGAATTCATAGCGGTGACGGTGGCGTTCGTCGACGTGTGCCTGGCCATACAGGTCGCGTGCAATCGTACCCTGCTGGATTTCACACGGGAAGCTTCCGAGTCTGAGCGTACCGCCGAGATCGACAACATCCTTCTGGTCCGGCATCAGGTCGATGACAGGGTGTGGTGTATTTTCATCCAGCTCACTGGAATGGGCACCTTCAAGACCAGCAACATTGCGTGCAAATTCCACAGTGGCAAGCTGCATGCCGAGACAGATGCCGAGCAGCGGCACCCTGTTCTCACGCGCATACTGCAGTGCGTAGATCTTGCCTTCGACGCCGCGTTCACCGAATCCGCCGGGAACGAGGATGCCATCCACTTCGGAAAGTTCCGCTTCGTAGTTCTCACGGGTGAGATGCTCGGAATTGATCCACTTGATCTCGATATCCGCCTGGCGTTCGTAGCCTGCATGCCTCAACGACTCTGCCACAGACAGATAGGCATCCTGCAGTGTAACGTACTTCCCGACAAGACCGATCGTTATCTTCCTTTCGATACTGTTCAGGTTCTGCAGCAGATGCTTCCAGTCCTTGAGTTCCGCTTCCTCACCGGCAGGCAGTTCAAGACGGTCCAGCACAAGGCTGTCCATGTTCTGCTCCTGAAGACGGATGACGATATTATAGATCGTCTCTTCATCTCTTGCCTCTATGACGCTCTTCTTATTGATATCACAGAACAGTGCAATCTTGTCCTTCAGATCCTCGCCCATCGGATATTCGGAGCGTACCACGATCATATCCGGCTGTATGCCGAGTCCTCTCAGCTCTTTTACACTATGCTGTGTCGGTTTCGTTTTCATTTCCCCTGCTGCCTTGATGTAAGGTAGAAGTGTGCAATGGATATACATGACATTTTCCCGGCCCAGATCACTTCTCAGCTGTCTGATCGTCTCGAGGAAAGGCAGTGATTCTATATCACCGGTCGTTCCACCGATTTCAGTAATGACGATGTCCGCGTTGGATTCTTCGCCTGCCTGCATCAGACGGGATTTTATTTCATTGGTGATGTGCGGAATCACCTGGACTGTGCCGCCCAGGTAGTCTCCCCGGCGTTCTTTTCTGATCACCTCGGAATAGACGCGGCCGGCTGTGACGTTCGAATATTTATGAAGGTTAATGTCGATGAAACGCTCATAGTGTCCGAGGTCGAGATCCGTTTCCGCACCATCCTCCGTCACGAAAACCTCACCGTGCTGGTATGGACTCATCGTCCCAGGATCCACATTCAAATATGGATCGAATTTCTGAATCGTAATCGAGAAGCCGCGGTCTTTCAGCAGCCTTCCCAGTGACGCGGCTGTAATGCCCTTGCCTAGAGAGGAAACAACCCCGCCAGTCACAAAAATATATTTAGTCATCGCACTTCCTCCTGTGAAAATAAAAATAGCTCCCTTCCACACTTGGTGAAAAGGAGCCGTTCTTTACAATCCCTGTTTCAGGGAGCCCAATAAAAATAATATCACTTTTCTAATGAATGTCAACTGGAACTTCAGACCCTAAAGGTCCTTTTCATCCTCGTAGCTGTCCTCAAGGTCGTCGGTATCATCGTACTCGACATCGTCGTCGATCGTTTCATCCACGGAGTCTTCGATATCGTCTTCACTTTCAACATCATCACCGTTCAGAGGAGAATCGAGATTCTCTATATCGGATTCCACAAGATCCTTGTCCTGGTCGAAAGCTTCATCATACCCTTCGTCATCCGTAACTACCGGATCTTCATCGTCTACGGCCAGCTCAAACTTATGAATCGTCGGCGCGATCTTATCAGAGATATCGTCGACAGAGTACCAGTCGCGAAGTCCCCATACACCATCACCTGTACTCAGGAATCTGCCATCCGTGTTCAGGTCTGTATAGAATTGGAGGATGCGATTTTCTATTTCAGCATCAGAGTATCCACCAGCCTCTTTGAATTTATCGATGATATCGTACAGGTTCGCCTCTTTGCCCTTGTCCTGCAGATATATATATGACATATCGATAAAAGAATTCTCGTCCATCATCTCTTTGGTGTATTTGTCGAGTCTCATCTCGTTCATCCTTTCCAGTCTGGAATATCAAAAGATATAATACAGGTAATTGCTGTATGAATCAAGAACTAATTCAATAGTTTATATACTTCATATACTTTCTCTGTGCCTCATCTATCATGACGAAGCCGACCCTTTCAAAAAGCCGTGCCCTGTCAGCATCATCGGTCGATACAACAAGGTGCTTCACTTCAGGGCTTTTGCGTCTCAGAAATGTCCCAAACTGTCTGAGTGCACTGGATGCCACACCGCGGTTGCGTTCCGCCTCATTGATGAAGAGATGGATGATATGGAGCGTGTCCCCTTCCACTCTCCCTTCAATATATCCTGCAGACTTTTCCTTGTTGAGCACGATGTCCACCTTCATATCCGGGAGTTCAATCGAGTCGTCCTGCTCCAGCTTGATATTATGGACATACTTCTGATCAAGATCCAGGTAATAGAGGCGTTCCTTGCCGATCGGGCCATCTTCCTTTGTTGCCGAATGCATGAATCCTGCGCGCTCATACAAGTTCCAGGCGCCCTGGTTTTCTGCATCGACAACCAGATATAGATGATCGAAATTCGCAAAGTGCTCCTGCACGAAGAGTGGCAGCGACATGGCGACTTTGGTGCCGTAGCCCCTCCCCTGCAGTTCTTCATTGATGGAGAGTGAGCGGATGTACACCACTTCGTGCGGGGTTGCGTACCCTTCATGCTGATAGTGCTTGTGCAGTACGAAAAAGCCGACAATTTCATCCGAATCATTCAGCACGACACACGGTGTACGGTCGGGATCCTCAATTGCATCGTCCAGAACATCTATTGGCAGACTTGAATAGATCTGCTGCTGTTCGCTCAGCTTGAAAGCCAAAAGACTCTCCCTGTCTTCTTTTTTAAAAGGACGAATATGTATATCTCCCATCATCATTCCTCCTTATTAAACATTTTCATTTGATATATCCTCTACCCTTTTCAAGTATAGAATAGTCCTCAGGATATACAACATCTTTTCAGTTGTTTAGTTGAAATTTATAGGGGTATTTGAGATTAGACTACATTTCTAGGGGGAAAACAATTGGTTAACGACAATTCGGATAAAACATCCAAAGACAAATGGGATTCCAACCGGAAATCCAAGCTCGGACTCGTATTCTGGGCATCCACCATCATCATACTGGTGGCTGCAATCTTTGCAGCTGCCATACCTGAGAGCTTCCAGACGGGCTCGGAAGCTTTATATGCATGGATTGCCAATTACTTCAGCTGGTTCTTCATGATTGCCGTCTTCGGTTTTGCGGTATTCCTGCTCTTCCTCGCCCTATCACCATATGGCAGGATCAAGCTGGGAGGCGACCAGTCGAAGCCTGAATTTTCATTCCGCTCGTGGATCGGCATGCTGTTCTCCGCCGGACTCGGTGTCGGACTTGTATTTTTCGGTGTAGCAGAACCGATGAGCCACTACATGGTTTCACCTTTCCTTGGCGGGGAGACGGAATCCGTCGAAGCCGCGCGAATGGCGATGGGATATTCATTTTTCCACTGGGGCATCTCCCAATGGTCCATATTCGGCGTAGCAGGTCTGGCCATCGGCTACAACCAGTACAGAAAACAGAAGGATGGACTGGTTTCAACATCGCTCGAGCCCCTGCTCGGCTCCGATTATAATAAGAAAGCCCGCAAGACCATTGATATACTGGCCGTCATTGCGACTGTAACAGGGATGGCGACGTCAGTTGGCCTTGGTATCCTGCAGATGGATGGTGGGCTGAATATTGCGTATGGCATCCCATCCGGTCCATTGACACAGATCATACTTACGGCATTGATGACCGGCCTCTTCATATTGTCCACTACAACAGGACTGAAGCGCGGCATCAAATGGCTCAGCAATCTGAATATGCTGCTGGCTGCCGTCATTACCATTTTCGTCATGGCAGTCGGACCTTTCACCTTCATCATGGAAAGCATCATTGTTGGTCTAGGGGACTACCTGTCGAACTACGTGGGATACTCACTCAGAATGCAGCCCTACTCCGGAGAAGTCTGGGTGCAGGAATGGACCGTCTTCTACTGGGCGTGGGTCATCGCATGGAGCCCGTTCATCGGTTCATTTGTCGCCCGCGTATCGAGGGGGCGGACAATCCGGGAATATGTCCTCGGCATCCTGATCATTCCACCGATGCTGTCCTTCATATGGATTGGTGCACTTGGAGGGACCGCCATCTACTCCGATCTGTTCAACGGTACGAATATCGGTGTGCTTGTGCTTGAGGATGATACGGCGGCACTTTTCGCTCTTTATGACCAGCTGCCGATGACACAGATACTCTCTGCACTGTCAATTCTGCTGATCTTTACATTCCTGGTCACTTCCGCCGATTCTGCAACATTCATTGTAGCTGGGATGACTTCCGGCAATACGGAGGCACCAGCCACAAGACTGAAGATCATCTGGGGTGTCCTGATCGGCACACTGACAGTAACGCTGATCATTGCCGGCGGACTGACAAGCCTGCAGGCGGCATCACTGCTCGCCGGATTGCCTTTCGGTGTTGTGCTCATAGCCATGATCGCCTCGGTATCGAAGTCCTTGAGACGCGAACCGAATGAAGCGATGAAACGGCGGGTGCGCAAGGCACAGAAAGAGTCTTAAAATTAAAGATTACGAATGGAGAATGTCATTGGTATAATAAAGCCGATGACATTCTTTTTATGCGGAGGCAACTTATGAAAATTGGAATTGACGCAGGCGGTACTTTGATAAAGGTGGTATATGTGGATGGTGACCATCGGACGTTCGAAAAATGGCCATCCATTGAAGTGGATGCACTGATCGAAGTACTCGATTCACAATATGCAGAGGACGCGCTTTTCCTCACCGGAGGAAAAGCGGAATATATGGCGGAAAAACTGAACCAGCACCACGGGGTTTCGATAGAGTTCGACGCCACCTACAGAGGTCTTAAAACGTTGATGCGTGAGCAGGGCATTGATCTCGAGCGGTTTGTCTACCTGAATGTAGGAACAGGCACGAGTTTCCATCATGCCTCTCCGGAAGGCCAGGAACGCGTCGGCGGTTCAGGCGTCGGTGGCGGTACGCTGCTCGGCCTCTCCAAGCTGCTGGTGGACATCGATGACTACAACGAAATCATCGCACTCGCAGAATCAGGCAACAGGGACGCAATCGATCTGAAAGTCCACCATATATATGCCGGGCGGCCGACACCGATTCCCGGTGATCTGACTGCAAGCAACTTCGGTAATGTACTGTCTGGAGATGTGGCGGTACTGGAGCCGGCGGACAAAGTGCAGGCCGTCATCGGACTTGTGGCTGAAACGGTGACAGCTGTCGGCATCAGCCTGGCTGAGGGATACGACTCGACAGATATCGTATTCATCGGCTCCACACTTCTCGACAACAAGGTGATGCAGGAAATCATCAACCGCTACGCTGGACTGAAAGGGGCCAAAGCCCACATGATCAAGAATGGAGAATATTCGGGCGCACTCGGTGCCATTCTATAGCCCGCTATGATAGACCAGCGCGATGCCTGCCTTCGACTCGATCTTCAAAGGCAGACCATAGCATGCAGAGATCATCTCGGAAGTGACTGCCCAAGGCGGCATGGGTCCTGTGATCCGGCCCTCTTTCATCAGGGTAATGGTATCTGCATATGTCAGGGCAAGCGCAGCGTCATGCATGCTTGTAATGACTGTTCTGCAATTCCCTTCATCCCGTAGCCATTTCATCATTTCATGCTGGTATTTGAGGTCGAGCCCCTGTTCTATTTCATCGATCATGATGACAGGCTTGTTTTCAAGGGAGACCTGTGCACACTGGACTCTCTTGAACTCACCACCTGATAGATCTTCGATGGAACGCCCAGTCAGCTGTGCAATATCGAAATTCTCAACAGCAGCCGAACAGGCAGCATGCGACACGTTTCCCGCTGTCATGGTGAGGTAGTCGGCGACTATTATTTTGAACCTCGGATTCTCCTGGGGCAGATAGCTGATGACCGCCTCTACCCCCTCCAGCGGCTGGCTGTTCCAGTATATTCTCCTCTGTTCAATATCCGGCTGGCCATAGCCGACCACTCCCTGCATGAATGAACTCTTGCCACCCCCGTTCGGTCCAAGGACGATATTCAAACCTTTGGAAAAACCAGCATTTTCAACATCCAATCCAAAATTTTCATATATGATCTGAAGCTGTTCAATTTTTAACATAAAAGTACCTCTACTAGTATTTTTTATATGGGTCACTTATAATTATATACACAAATGCAAAATAAGAAGGAGGTTTTTAATGGATGTCTACATAAACCAGCCCATTCTGCTCGTGGCCATCGTTCTCGTTCTCGGGGTGGTGATCACCAGATTCTCCTCAAGACTCGGGTTCCCTTCACTGGTGCTGTTCATAATTATCGGTATACTGCTCAACCAGGTCATCTACTATGATGACGTGGAGACGACCCAGCTCATCGGTATGATTGCACTTGTCATCATACTGTTCGAAGGTGGACTCCAGACAAACATCACTGCCATAAAGAAGGTTGCCGGTCCGGCCGTACTCCTTGCCACCATCGGCGTCCTGCTCACCAGCATTGTTCTTGGCATATTCGCCTACTTCATACTTGATCTGAACCTGATGACTTCCATGCTGCTCGGTGCCATTGTCGGCTCGACAGATGCAGCCGCCGTATTCGCCGTATTCGGCAGCAAGAACATCAAAGAGAAGCTCTCCTCAACCATCGAGGCGGAATCCGGAACCAACGACCCGATGGCGGTATTTCTGACCGTCACCATCATCTCCATCATCGAAATGCCTGGAGAAAATAATGTTTTCCTTCTCATTCTTTCCTTCTTCTGGCAGATGGGTGTTGCCGTACTCGTTGGCCTTATCATCGGACGCCTTGCCGTCTACGTGATCAACCGCATCGACCTGGAAGCTTCCGGCCTGTACCCTGTACTTTCACTCGGCTTTGCGATGCTGTCTTTCGGGGTGTCGGAAGTAATCGGGGCAAGCGGCCTGCTTGCCGTTTATATCATGGCACTTCTCATGGGGAACCGTCCCCTCACCTACAAGCATTCCATACTGCGTTTCAATGAAGGACTTGCGTGGATGATGCAGATCATCATGTTCATCATGCTCGGACTGCTCGCCTTCCCTGATGAACTTTTCAACTACACCATCCAGGGTATTCTGATGGCACTCATCCTCATATTCATTGCGCGACCGATCGGCGTATTCCTTACGCTCATTGCGAGCAAGTATGATTTCAAGGAGAAAGTATTCATCTCGTGGGCCGGACTCCGTGGCTCCGTTCCCATCGTCCTTGCCACCTATCCGCTTGTCAGCGGCATTGAGAACGGATATCTCATATTCAATGTCGTGTTCTTCATCGTCATCTTCTCTGCGCTGCTTCAGGGCAGCACCATTACGCCGGTCGCCCGCTGGCTCGGATTTGATGAAGGTGAAGCGGATACACCATCATATTCCGTTGAGCTGCTCGCACTTGGTCAGACACAGAATGATATATACGGCATCGAATTGCCGGCGCTGTCAGCCCATGAAAATGCAAAAATAAAGGACCTCGATCTGCCACCTGATATTCTGGTCATCGCCATCATCAGGGATGAAGAACTGATTACACCAAACGGTGACACAGTGATGCATTCCGAGGACTTCATCTATGTCATGATGCCGCGAAAACTGAGGGAACGTACTGAAGCTTATTTCAGCAAGGTAAAGGAGAACAAAAGCAAACCGAAGCGTACCGAACCACCCGCTGACGAGGAGAAAACCTAGGAGGTGCCACTATGATGAAATTTCTTACTGCTCTATTGATGACGTCGTTTTTCATTACTGCCTGTCTGAACGCTGACGACGGTCCAGGTCCCGCAGAAGATGAATCTACTGGAACAGAAACCGAAGGGTCGACAGAAGAGACGGTTGCAGAAGAGGAAACGGCGGAACAGGAACCGCCTGAAGTCAAACCGATTGATATTACAAGTGATGCCTTCATCTCCAATTTCTTCTCAGGCAGCTATGAGTACAGGACCATATCCGTCCACTCCAGCTACGACTATATGGTCGGCATACTCGGGGAGCCGACAGGATCCGGCAGCGTCGTCGATGGTACCTACTACCATTACGACCATATCGGCTTCAATTTTCCACAGTCGGTCGGTGAATCCGGAGACAAGGGTGAACTTAAAGTGGATGGCATCATCATCTTTCCTGAAGATTTCACCAAGCAGGATGCTGTCGAGCAGTTCGGCTGGCCGAGCAGTGACGAAGTTTCCGACTTCAGAATGTTCTACGACAGCGACACATCGAATGGCCAGTATGTAATGATGAACTATAACCAGCAGGATCAGATTACTGAAATCATTCTCCAGTACAAGGACTTGTCGGATACCGACTTCCATGACGAATAAAGACAGCAGGCCCCGGGGGCCTGCTGTCTTTATTATTATGCTACTTCAATTCGCCATTCAGCTCCAGTTTTGCTTCCACTGCTGCATTCAGTGAATTGATGGCAGAGCAGTATTTCTCAGCTGACAGTTCGACTGCACGCTGTGCCACCTTTTCACTGACATCCCCTTTGATTTTTACAATGACATCTACATGCGTAAATCTCTTAGGTTCTGTTTCCGCACGTTCACCATCGATTTCTATTTCTATGGACTCCACCTTGTCCATACTATGGCGCATGATGACGTTGAGGTCGATGCCCATGCAGCCGGCGACACCATGAAGCAGCATCTCCATCGGTCTCGGTCCGCCGTCGTTTCCTCCAACACTACTGCTTGCATCCATTGTAACCTGGTAGCCGGAAGCATCCCCTTTGGAATCATAGGCCATGCCACCGGTCCATTGTGCATTGATTTTCATCGTTGTTTCATCCTTCCATTCGAGTTTTACCCATTATAATCCATCCCCAGCCTGCATGAATAGTGATGCGCCTATAGGAATGAAGATATCGCATCCACCAGACTGTAGATGCCAAGGAATGAAACGACAGCAGTGATGACCCAGCCGACAATATTGAGCCATAATGGATTGACATGTTCATGCATTGTACTTTTCTTATTGATCAGAATCATGATGAGTATGGCAATGATCGGCAGGATCAGCCCGTTCAGAGCTTGCGCAAACAGCAGCACTTCAAGCGGTTCGAACCCGATTGCCGAAGTGATGATGCCGAGAATGATGATGGCGGAAAAGACGAGCTTATACTTATTGTTATCGAAGCCGCCTTTCCAGCGCATGAAGCTGCTGACAGTCACCGCTGCCCCCATCGGTGAGGCAATTGCTGAAGATAGGCCGGCCGAGAAGAGACCGATACTGATGAAGAGTGGTGCCAGATCTCCCATGAGTGGCTCAAGTGGCGCGGCCAGCTCCACAATGCTCGTCACTTCCGTCCCTTGTATCAGGGCGCCTGCAGTGATCAGTATTGCTGCTGTAATGAGTCCACCGACGGTGATTGTAATGATGGTGTCCATGCGCGATTCCCTGAGTCCATCCGCACTGTCCCACTTTTCACTGACTGTGGAGGCATGGATGAAGAAATTGTAGGGTACGACTGTCGTACCGATCAGCGCAATCACTGTAAGAATGGATCCATTAGGTATTCCGGGGATGAATGCGCCTCTCAGAATCGCGCCCAGGTCGGATGCGGATACGAACATTGTCGTGATGAAAGTGACACTCATGATGACAATGAGCACAATCATGACTTTCTCGATGATCTTATAGCTCCCGCTGAGTCCGAGCAGCAGGATGATGACACCGATGACCGGTGCAACATAGTTTTCAGGGATATTGAACAGATAGGATACACCAAGTGATGTCCCGAGGAGATCTCCGCTTATGTATGCTGCACATCCGACACATACCGCAATCATGACGAGCCACACTGCTGCAAACTTCAGTATTACATTGTCGAACAGATCCCGTATATTCTCCCCGAGTCCCTCTCCGGTAATGATGCCGATCCTTGCTACCATCTCCTGCAGTACGATTGTTGCGATGATGGCGAACACGATCGTCCACAGCAGAGCAAAACCGAAGCCGGCACCGGCTCTTGTTGCTGTAGTGACGGTTCCCGGTCCGATGAATGATGCAGTGATGATGGCTCCAGGTCCGATGACTTTCAATTTCTCAACCAGTTTGTTTCTACTCAATATTCCCACCCCTGTTTTATAGGAAGGGAGTCTCCTCCCCCCTGATTTTATTTTGCATGTCCGCCGTGGATATGGCCCGCCAGTACATAGAGTACTGCCGTTGAAACGAAATGTGATGAATTCTGATTTGCATCCTGCTGGGGATAGACTTCGACAAAGTCCATGCCGCACAGGCCCCGCTTGCCGAATTCATAGATCATTGTGACCAGTTCATGCGAAGTGATGCCATTTCCATCCACTGGACCACCAGGATTGAACGCAAAGTCCAGCACATCACTGCAGATGGTCAAGTAGACCACATCGACATCTTTGGCCGCCATATCATATATTTCATTGGCAAAGCTTCTCAGATCCGCCGCCTCTTTGATGTCATTGATGGTCAGGGTGACGGCACCGGCTTCTCTGGCATACTTTCCTGTCTCGGGCTTGTTCCTTGGACCTTTGATTCCGGCGTGTATCAGACTTTCATTCCTTACACCTTCCGTCTCATAAAGCCGCATGAACGGGGTGCTTCTGGCAAACTCATCCCCTTCATAATGCGGCATGTTGTCGTAATGTGAATCCAGATGGATGATGCCGACCTTCTTCCCTGTGTTCGTCAGACCTTTGACGATCGGATAGGTAATGCCATGGTCGCCTCCGAATCCGACCAGAAACTTGCCGGTCTTCCATAGATTTTCTGCGAACGACTCGATCCTGCCCATCGTTCCCGGCACATCATGCGGAATGACACTGACGTCGCCGACATCCCCGAGACTCATATGATCTTCCACATTGATATGGTCAAGCTCCGGCAGATATGTACTGTATCTGGCTGAAGAGAGGCGGATCTGCTTCGGCCCCAGCTCACAACCGGTGTAGTCGCCCCATGTACAGGCACCTTCCCAGGGCACACCATAGATCAGTACATCGGTGTCATAGTCTTTTATATCTGTCAGATTTTTTGCACCCAGCATCGGGGGTGTGTTTCCATATATATTCGTTTTCATTCTCATACCTCCATCAATTATATCATACCATATCGCTAGGACATAGTATCATACAGTTTTATCCATATTACCTATTAGCCTATAAGAGCCACCCATAAACCCCTATTGACGACATAATGAAACTCTTATATAATTTTCATCGTCACATAATAAAATGCTTATATGGTTGAGGTGCGATATGGAAAAAATAAAAATGGATATCGGCCAGGCTGCCGATCTATTCAAAATCATGGGCGACCGGACGAGATTATCGATGATCGCCATGATGAACGAACGTGAGTGCTGCGTCTGTGATTTTACAGATTGCTTCCAGATGAGCCAGCCGGCTGTCAGCCAGCATCTGAAGAAACTGCGAACGCTCGGTCTCATCACAGAAAGAAAAGAAGGCTACTGGACGCATCTTTCATTGAATAAGGAAAGTCCTTTCTATGATATGATTCCGGAACTGATTGCTGTCGTGCCGGATGCTGATGCGCACGTTGCTTTCCTGATTGCGTCATGCAGCAGGGAGGACTGCTGCTGATGGAGAATTTCCAGCCCATCATTGCCGTCATCCTGTTCCTCGTCACTCTGTTTCTCGTCATACGTCAGCCGAGAGGTCTCGGCATCGGCTGGTCTGCATGTCTCGGCGCAGTCGTCGCCCTCATTTTCGGCGTTGTGAGCTTTGATGATGTCGCCACCGTCTGGGGCATCGTATGGAATGCCACACTGACATTCGTTGCCGTCATCCTCATCTCGCTTGTGCTGGATGAAATCGGCTTCTTCGAATGGTCTGCACTGCATATGGCGCGTTTCGCCAGAGGCAGCGGCCTGAAGCTTTTCGTCTATATCATCCTGCTCGGCGCGGTTGTTGCCGCATTGTTCGCAAATGACGGTGCTGCACTGATATTGACTCCGATCGTACTCGCGATGGTCAGAAATCTGAATTTCACCGAAAAGATGGTCATGCCGTTCATCATGGCCAGCGGCTTCATTGCAGATACCGCTTCCCTGCCATTCATCGTCAGCAACCTGGTGAATATCGTCTCCGCCGACTTCTTCGGCATCGGCTTCATCGAATATGCTTCCCGCATGATTGTGCCGAATCTGTTTTCAATCATTGCGAGCATACTCGTCCTATACATATTCTTCAGGAAAAGCCTACCTGCTGATTATGATCTGACTGAACTCAGGCGTCCTGCAGAGGCGATCCGGGATCACCGCATGTTTTCATGGTCATGGGTCGTTCTTGCCCTGCTGCTCATCGGATACTTTTTAAGCGAGCCACTCGACATACCCGTCTCCATCATTGCAGGCATCATCGCCCTATTCTTCGTACTGATGGCAAGAAACAGCCAGGCTGTACCAGTCAGATCGGTCATCAAGGGCGCCCCGTGGGACATCGTCTTCTTCTCACTCGGCATGTACGTCGTTGTATACGGGCTGCAGAATGCAGGTCTTACAGGCATTCTTGGACAGTTCATCGGTGCAGCTGCCGAACAGGGGCTGTTTGCGGGTACAATGGTAATGGGCTTCACTGCCGCCATACTGTCGTCGATCATGAACAACATGCCGACAGTCATGATCGACGCACTGGCGATTGCCGAGTCCGGCACAGAAGGCCTGGTCAAGGAAGGTCTCGTCTATGCCAATGTCATCGGCTCCGACCTCGGCCCGAAAATCACCCCGATCGGTTCGCTGGCGACACTGCTGTGGCTGCACGTCCTGAAGAAGAAAGGCATCCATATTTCCTGGGGCTACTATTTCAAAATCGGCATCATGCTGACCATACCCGTACTGTTCATCACGCTGTGCGGACTGTACGTATGGCTGCTCATCATTTCATAAATAAAGGAGAATCATCATGTCCAAACCCATCATCTATTTTCTATGTACAGGCAACTCATGCAGAAGCCAGATGGCTGAAGGCTTCGGCCATAAGCATCTCGACGACCAGTATGAAGTCCATTCCGCCGGCATCGAAGCACATGGCCTGAATAAGAAAGCCGTAGACATCATGGCAGAGGCAGGCGTCGACATTACAAAGCAGGAGTCAAGCAGAATCGATGACGAGCTGCTCAAGCGTGCAGACTTCGTCATCACCCTATGCGGCGATGCTAATGACAACTGCCCGATGACCCCACCAAACGTCACCCGTATGCACTGGGGGTTCGAGGATCCTGCCAGAGCGACCGGCTCTGAAGAGGAAGTACACGCCATATTCGCCGATGTGCGCGACGCCATCGAAGAGCGGATCATCCGATTCAAAAATGAAGGCAGATAGAAAAAGGAGGCCCGGAAGGGCCTCCTTTTTTATTGCAGATTCCATCCACGTGCCGTTAATGCCACTGCAAGGCGACAATTGTTTCAAAAGTGCGTTTATTTCGTCAATTGAAGGTTTTATCTTTGAACTTTACTGCCATTTGCATAACAATGGATGTATTAGGAAAAGGAGGGGTTTGATGATTTCTTTATTTGATCCATATGAAATCAAGGGTTTGGAATTGCGCAATAGACTAGTCATGGCACCGATGTGCCAATATAGTGCGACAGATGGCATACCGGATGAATGGCACTTCACCCACTATACTTCACGGGCGGTCGGTGGCACCGGTCTGATCCTGATTGAGATGACCAACGTTGAGGCCAGAGGGAGAATTACAGACCACTGCCTCGGCATCTGGTCCGACGGGCACGTGCCCCACTACAAGCGTATCGTCGACGCGTGTCATCGTCACGGTGCGAAGGTGGGCATCCAGCTGGCGCATGCGGGCAGGAAGGCACGAGACACCGAGCTGCCTGTATCCAGCTCCTCCATCGCCTACAGTGATGATTTCAAAACGCCTCACGAACTGTCCACTGAGGAAGTGGAGGAAGTGATCGATGCATTCCGCTGGGGCGCGAAACGTTCCGTGGAAGCCGGCTTCGATACGATCGAGCTGCATGCTGCCCACGGCTATCTCATCCACCAGTTCCAGTCCCACCGCACAAACACGCGGACGGATGAGTATGGACAGGATCTGAGCCTTTTTGGGCGCAAGGTCATAGAGGCGGTAAAATCGGTCATGCCGGAGGAGATGCCGCTCATCCTGCGAATATCCGCAGTTGAATTTGCGGAAGATGGATATGATCTGGATCATGCCGTCTGGCTATCGAAGCAGTACATTGAAGCCGGTGTCGACATGATTGATGTTTCTGCAGGCGGTGAAGGCAAACCGGCAGAAGACCGGTTCCCAGGCGCTTATCCGGGCTATATGGTACCATACGCAAAAACCATCCATGAAGAGACAGGCATCCCGGTCATGGCCGTTGGTCTGCTGGATGATGTCAATCTTGCTGAGCATGTCGTCGCTTCGGAAGAAGCGGACCTTGTCGCCATCGGCCGCGGCCTGCTCCGTGATCCCTATTGGGTGCTGAACGCTTCACGGCAGAAAAAAGAAAAGAGCAGGTCATTCATTCCTGAACAGTATGAGCGCGCATATTAGAATTCTGGAGGCATATTGATATCATGAAACATTCCTTGGACAAATCACACTACTACTACGCAATGTCAAAAGATAATGAAGCCGCACTGACAGTCGCCATGGGAGATACGGTTGAAATAGAGACATATGACTGTTTCCAGGGCCAGATCACTTCTGCCGAGACAGTACTCGACGCTCTTGACTGGGACCAGATCAATCCGGCCACCGGGCCGATACATGTAGAAGGTATAAAAGCCGGGGACGTACTCAAAGTCACAATTGATGACATCGCACTCGATTCAAGCGGTGTCATGCTGACCGGACCGGGACTTGGCATCATGGGGGAATCACTCGAGCACATGGAGGCAAAGATGTTCGACGTGGATACTGCCGGTGGCCGTGTCTCCTTCAACGGTCTGGAACTGCCGCTGAACCCGATGATCGGCGTCATCGGTGTTGCTCCGGAGAATATACCTGTCAATAACGGTACGCCTGAACGGCATGGCGGCAATATGGACAGCAAGAAGATCACGACAGGTGCCGAACTCTACCTGCCTGTATTTCATGATGGCGCCCTGTTCGGTCTCGGTGATGTGCACGCAAAAATGGGGGACGGCGAAATCAGCGTCAGCGGTCTTGAGATCGGTGCAAAAATCACTGTGACACTGGATAAGGCAGCAAATCTGTCCACACAGCACCCCGTGGTCATCGACCAGGACGGCATCCATATGATGGTTTCGGACAAAAGCCTGGATACAGCAGTTGAAGCGTCGGTCAAGCAGATGATTGCCCTGCTCCATCCATATACCGGTCTGACACTCTCCGAAATGACGATGCTGATGAGCCTTGTCGGCGAAACGCAGATCAACCAGGTTGTCGATCCGCTTAAGACGGCACGCTTCTTTGTGCCGCGTCATGTACTGGAACACTTTAATATTTCTTTCAATTAGGATGGTGATAGAATGAAAATCGTCATTGCACCGGACTCCTATAAAGGGACACTGGATCAGTATGAAGTGGCGCGTGTCATGCAGGATGCACTCGAAAAATCGGGACACACCGGCATCGTAAAGCCGATGAGCGATGGCGGCGATGGGCTGCTCAAAAGCTTCAGCAATGAAGGCTATGCGCAGATTACAGTCAACATTACCGGGCCTGAAGGAGACACGGTTGAAGCTGTCTATTATTTCAAGGATGGCACAGCAGTCATTGAAACGGCAGAAGCGTGCGGTCTTCATCTCATTACAGACTCCCATCCCGGGGACCGGACCACATTCGGTGTCGGCGAGATGATCATGCACGCGATGGATCAGGGCGCAGCGCATATCATTCTCGGTCTCGGCGGTTCAGCTACAAATGATGGGGGCTATGGGATGTTCATGGCACTCGGTGGCCGGGCTACCGGAGCGGACGGTCTGCCTTCGGGCATCTTCAACAGGGATATTCCAAAAATCTCGTCATTCGATACGGAATCCCTGCGCACCCTTGATCGCATCACTCTGACCATCGCTTCCGATGTGAATAATCCACTGCTCGGCCAAAGCGGCGCCGTATCGGTATTCGGTCCCCAGAAAGGGATTGCTCCCGAAGAGGTTGAAATGTTTGAAACGATGCTTCAGCACTTATCACAAAAAATGAAAGAGCCATTCCCTGAAAGCGACCCCGATGCTCCGGGCTCAGGTGCTGCCGGCGGCCTCGGGTGGATGCTTATGACTCTCGGAGCAGAGATGAAGCCAGGGGGTGATCTGGTTGCTGAAAAGATCCAGCTCGAAACAGCAATCATGGAAACAGATGCTGTAATCACCGGTGAAGGCAGAAGCGATAGTCAGACACTGCATGGCAAAGTACCCGCTGTCGTTGCCAAGCTAGCCAGAAAGCACAGGAAACCATGCTATCTGATATCAGGGCAGCTGACTGCAGATCTCGGTGACTACTTTACCGGCACCCATGCACTCGCAGAAACAGCAGACGATATCCAGAAGGTGATGGAAGATACGCCATTCCATCTGGAGAAGAAGATAAACGAAATATTTTCTACATAAAAACTGTCCGGAATGACCCCGGACAGTGAATTGGTCCGCTAACTTGCCATGGCGACGCCTGCGATGGTGAGTTAGCGCTCTAACTCGCCATGGTGCCGCCCGCGATGGTGAATTAACGCTCTAACTTGCCATGGCGACGCCCACGATGGTGAATTAGCGCCATCACCTCCTCATCCCCAAAAAAACTGCAGACATGTCATTCTGCAATGACTTTGTCTACAGTCTGACTGTCCGGAATGACTCCGGACAGTTTTCTTATTCATCGAAGCTGAAATTATCAGGGTTCTTGCCGATGCGCTGATTCCTGTCGAGACCATCAATCCGTTTCATATCCTCCTCATCAAGCGTAAAATCGAAGATATCGATATTTTCTTTGATGCGTGACGGTGATACGGATTTCGGAATCGTGGATACACCGTTCTGTACGTCCCATCTCAGAATGATCTGTGCCGGCGTCTTTTCGTACTTCTCCGCCAGCTCCTGGATGACCGCCTCTTCAAACACACCCCCACGATTGAGCGGTGCCCATGCCTCCAGCCGGATGTCATGGGATTCACAATAGGAACGCATCTTCTTCTGGGCAAGATATGGATGATATTCCAGCTGGTTCACCATCGGTTTCACGCGGCACATCGCAAATATATCCTCAAGATGCTGCTCGTGGAAATTGCTGACGCCGATCGCCTTCACCTTGCCCTCGTCGTACAATTTTTCAAACGCCCGCCATGCCTCCGTGTATTTCCCCTCGATCGGCCAGTGGATCAGGTAGAGATCCAGATAATCGAGCCCGAGATTCTGGAGACTGATGTCAAAAGCCTTCAGAGTCTCCTCATAACCGAGGTCATCGTTCCACACTTTCGTCGTAATGAACAGCGATTCCCTTGGCAGCCCGGATGCTCTGATTGCTTCCCCTACACCTTTTTCATTGCCATAGAAAGAAGCAGTATCAATGTGCCTGTAGCCCGCTTCAAGTGCAGCCAGTACTGCTTCTTTCATCTGGTCGCCTTCCTCGACCTTGTAGACACCAAGGCCGATGATCGGCATCTCCACACCGTTATTCAATGTGTATGTATCTTCAATCGATATACCCATGTCCCTCAATCCCTTCAAAGTTGTTTTCATCCCTTATCATATTCCACTTCTCTCATATATATCAAACATATTACAAATAACTGATTCATCCTCATAGCCTTTGACGTTTCTGTTAAAATATATAATAAGAAAATTCATCACAGTATGAATTTACAGCGATTGTCCACTTAAGGAGTTTTTGAAAATGAATAGAATAAACGTTTTGCTGACCGGTATCGGCGGGCCCATCGCCCAGGGAATCATTCAAGGTCTTAAAAAAAGGCAGGATATCAGAATCATCGGTGTGGACAGACGGGGGGTGACGGCTGGACACCATCTATGTGACCTTACGTATCAGGTGCCCCGCTATACCGACACAGAAAAGTACTTATCTGCGCTACAGGAAATTACTGAAGCAGAAAAGATAGATGTCATCTTCCCCTCTCTTCACGAAGAGGTGCGCATCTTTCATAAGCATCGCGACGCATTCAAACCCATCATTGCCCTGCCGAACAGCGATGATTTCGAAACACTTATGCATAAGGAGCAGGCATATCAGAAGCTTGAGGCAATGGGACTCGGCAAGTACATTCCAGTATATAGAGGATTCAATTCAAGGGAGGAACTGCTGGAAATCAAAGAATCACTGTTCAAGGAAGATTCGCATTTTGTCGTCAAGACTGTGGACAGCTACGCTTCCCTTGGATTCGCCATCCTGACCGACAGGGCAAATTACCTGTCTGCACTGAAACAGGCGAGAAAGCACGTCATCGACTTCGACGACTACTGCGAAATCATTGATGCCGATGCACGGAAGTTCGCAATGGAGCGTATCGAAGGCAAGGAATACAGTGTCGATGTCCATCTCTACCGCGGCCAGGTCATTGTTGCTGTACCAAGAGAACGGACCGGTGTTTCCAACAACATTGTACTGGATGGCAAAGTCGTCCATCATGAAGGTCTGATCCAGGCTTCAAAGGAGATCACCGAAAGCCTTGTTACGGACGGATTCATCAACATCCAGTTCATGGAGAGCGAGACCGGCTATAAACTCACTGACATCAATCCGCGCTTCTGCGGCAGCCAGGTCATGAGTCTCGGTGCAAATGTCAACTTCCCGTCACTGTTCATCGAGTATTTCCATCTCGGCAATACGGTTCCTGTAGAACCTGTCTGGAATACAAGAATGCTCAGATTCAGAGATCAGATATTCATATCTGAAGATTAGACCTGTGTGAGCATATGAAAAAAGCAGTCATACTACTTATGATTCTGACCATCGTCTCCAAGATTTCGGGATTCTTCAGAGATCTGACACTGGCCTACTTCTATGGCGCATCCGAAATCAGTGACGTCTTCCTGCTTGCAAACAGCATTCCGACCATCGTCTTCGGTGTGATTGCGGCCGGCATTTCAACAGGATATATCCCACTCTACTCCCGTGTTGAAAATGAGCTTGGATTACAAGCTGGAATAAACTATACGAACAATCTGATCAACGTACTGCTGGTGGGGACCACTGCCATCGTCATACTCGCATTGATTTTCACCGAGTACCTGGTGAAAGTATTCGCCATCGGATTTGAGGGGGAAACACTGGCCCTTGCCGTACTGTTCACCCGCTTCAGCATTTTCGGCATCTACTTCACGATCATCATCCGCATTCTCAGTGCCTATCTGAACTACAATAAAATATTCGCAGTGCCTTCATTGATCGGCATCCCGATGAACTTCGTCCTGATTGCTGCCATCATCATAAGCAGCCGCACAGATTGGATCCTCGTACTCGCCATAGCCAATGTCACGGCCCTGTTTGTACAGTTTCTCATCATTATATTCTTCTCCCATCGGCATGCTTTCAGGTTCAAACCGATATTCAAGCCAAAGGACAGACATATCAAGGAGATGGCAGCACTCGCCTTTCCGGTCATACTCGGCACCAGTGTCTCCCAGCTCAACCGTCTTGTCGACCGCTCACTTGCCTCCTGGATCACTGTCGGCGGCATTTCGTCCATCAACTATGCCAATACGATGAATACCGCCTTCATCGGCATATTTGTCGCTTCCTTTGTTACGGTATTCTACCCGGATATTTCAAGAAAAGGTGCCAAAGGGGATATGGAGGGGCTGAAGCATACAATGAACCAGACAGTGCTCGGTGTCCTCATTCTTATCATTCCGGCAACCGTCAGTGCCATGGTGCTTGCAGAACCGATCGTCCGCCTCCTGTTCGACCGGGGTGCATTCGATGAAACAGCAGTCGCCCTCACGACATCAGCATTCTTCTTCTATGCCATCGGACTGGCAGGTACCGGCGTCAACCTGGTGCTGACACGCGTATTCTACGCGTTGCAGGATACGAAAACGCCGATGATCAACAGCGCAATCGCCATGGGCATCAACCTTGTCCTGAACTTCCTGCTTGCACCGATACTCGGGATAGGTGGACTGGCACTCGCAACCAGCATCTCATCACTGATCACCGTCGTGCTGCTGACATACCAGCTGCGCAAAAAACTCGGCCGCCTGAACCTCCGGACACTCATTCCTTCCGTCATCAAGATGACCGGTGCAGCAGTCATCGCAGCAGGGGCCGCCTTCCTGCTATTTGATGCATTGGAAGCTGCTGCCGGACTCTACATCAGTATGATTGCCGCCATCTCCATAACGGTGGCAATCTATTTCACCGGAATCATCCTGTTGAAGGTAGAGGGTGTGCAAGCATTCATCAATACAGCGTTCAGCCGGTTCAGAAGAAAGTAGTCCACTTGCGTAATGAGGTATAAAGCGTTTCATCCATTCAATAGGCTCTGTTAGCATTGAGTGCAGATACCTGTCCAAGTCGAACAGTATTCTAAAACGGAGGTCTTGTCATGTGGATCATATTAGGGGTCATTGCTATAGTCGCAACTTTTATAAATCTTTATCTGTATAAAGCAGGGAAGGATTATAAGCTCGCTATGGCGATGGGGTTATCATTTACAGCATTAGCACTTTGTGCCGAATACAGCCTTGTGTCAGAGTGGGCAAAAAAGGAAGACTGGTCGGCTGTATCGGAAGTACCCAACTTCAGCAGGGCATTATGGTTTTTGACCATTGTCTCCATCCTGCTTAACATGACGCCTATAGTTCTGGAGCGGAAAAAGAAAACATCATAATCACCCGACCGGTTGAAAAACCAATAGCCTCGAGCATACCATGGTATGCTCGAGGCTATTTCTTCTGTGATTTGACCAGCACTGTCCCGACTGCTTGAATGATTTTACAGCAAAACGTCCGAGATATCTGCAGCTCCGGCGACCAGTACTTTCTTCATCATCAACCCACCCCGTCAATGATTTTTATTACTTATTTCAGCTATTTGCAATACACCATGCTCTACAGTAACAGCGCACCATACACCAGCCCGAAAATGATGACGAGTGCGGGATGGATCTTGAACTTCGTCAGCATCAGAAAGCTTGCTGCAATCAGTATGAGTGTATGGACCATGCCTGAATCGATGAAGGAACTGCTGAAGAAATCGAACGCAATGATGCCGAGCAGTATCGCAATGACCGGTCGGATCAGTGTGGTCAATGTGTCGAATTTCTTCGTGCCTTTGAGTCTGTACAAAAGACCGGCCAAAAAGACCATGAGCAGCAGCGACGGCATGACTGTAGCTGTAACGGCGACCGTGGCACCGAGTACGCCACCGACTTCAAAGCCGATGAACCCGGCCATCTTGGTGGCGATCGGACCCGGCAGTGCATTACCGAGGGCCAGTACTTCTGCGAACTCCTGGGAAGTCATCCACCCGTAGTTCTGTACCACTTCCTGCTCCACAAGCGGAATCGAGGCGGGGCCGCCGCCGTATCCCAGCACACCGGGGATGAAGAAGGCGAGAAATATCTTCAGATAGATCATATGCGTCCCTCCTTCCTGAGGAGGCTGAAGGCAACAATCAGCAGAATGATGATGGCGGGATGTATTTCAAGCACTGCCAGCAGAACGAACGAGACGAGTGTGAACAGAATGAGAAATTGCCACGTCGTCTTTGCTTTCGCCTTGGCCAGAAATTCATATGTCAGTATGAACAGCATCACACCGACAACCGGCATGACACCATGGCTCATCCCCTGTACCCAGCCGAGATCCTTGAACTCGGTGAAGAGCTTGAGCAGTATGATCATCAGGACGATCGTCGGAAGAATTGTTGCGAAAACGGCATTCACCAGTCCGAGCCATCCTTTTTGAAGATAGCCGATATAGCCACCAAGCTTGGTCGCAATTGGTCCCGGCAGCACGTTGCCGATGGCGAGTGCGTCCTGGAACTCCTCGTCCGTCATCCATTTGTATGTTCCCACCACTTCTTTATGTACGAGAGGTATGGAGGCGGGACCGCCACCATACCCCAGCATGCCTACTTTGAAAAATGCCCAGAAAATTTTAAAATGCATCGTGTTCTCCTAATAGATAGATATTGAACCGTCCGTCCGTGATTCGGTACCGCCGATCAGTGCACCGTCCTCGCCACGGATGATGACCTGTCCACGTCCAAAACTGTTCGGCTCGAGATTGACACTGATCTTATGTCCCCGACGTGCCAGTGCCCGCGCATGATCGGCATCAAAGCGATCCTCGATGTCTATGTCCATGCCGGACTTGAACTGCCACCTCGGTGCATCCAGTGCACTTTGCGGATTCATGCCGTAGTCGATCAGATTCATGGCGACCTGTAGGTGGCCTTGAGGCTGCATGAAGGCACCCATGACGCCGAATGGTCCCACGGGTCTTCCTGCCTTCGTGATGAATCCCGGAATGATGGTATGGAATGGCTTCTTGCCGCCGCCGACATAGTTGGCATGGGTCTCATCCATCGAGAAGTTGTGCCCCCTGTTATGCAGCGCGAGACCGGTTTCCGGGATGACGACACCGGAACCGAATCCCATATAGTTGCTCTGGATATAGGACACCATGTTGCCTTCCTTATCCGCCGTTGCAAGGTAGACTGTACCGCCCTCGGGCAGATTCCCGTGCTCTCTCAGTTCAGCCTGCTCTGTAATCTCGCTGCGCCGCTGTTCCAGATATTTTTCATCCAGCAGATCTGACACTTTCGTCTTCATATGGGCAGGGTCTGCGACATATGTCGTCGTATCTGCAAACGCCTGCTTGATCGCCTCGATCTGATGATGGTACGTTCGTTCGTCCAATGCACCAAACGTATCATTCTTCAGCATGCCGAGCGCCATCAGGGCGGTTATGCCCTGGCCATTGGGCGGAATTTCATGAATTTCATGCCCCTTGTAGCTCATACTGATCGGATCCACATACTCGGCTTCGAAATTCCTCAGGTCTTCGTGTGTCAGCAGTCCGCCCGTTTCATCACTGTATTTGATGATGCGTTCAGCCAAACCGCCTTCATATACACTTTTGGCGTCTGTCTCGGCAATTTCTTCGAGAGTATCTGCATGATGCGGCAATGTCTTTATTTCACCGGCAGTCGCTGTACCGAATACTTCGAGCCACGGCTTGATCTCTTCAAACTGTTCGACCTGCCGGCTGTAGTTCTGATAGGCAGCCTGCCAGTATTTGGCGACGACCGGGGTGATGGCAAACCCTTCACGTGCAGCCCGGATTGCCGGTGCCAGTACTTCCTTGAGCGTCAGATTGCCGAAATCATTGACCAGGCTGGCCCATGCCTTCGGAACACCGGGTACATTGACCGGCAGCCAGCCGAACTTCGGCATTTCATCAAACCCTTTTTGTTTGATTGCTTCCATGTTCAGCATTCCAGGAGAACGTCCGCTGGCATTCATGCCATGCAGCCTGCCGTTCATCCATGCGATCATGAAGGCGTCCCCTCCGATGCCATTGCTTGTCGGTTCGACGACAGTCAGGGTGGCAGCTGTTGCAATGGCTGCGTCCATGGCGTTGCCGCCCTGCTTCATCACTTCGATGCCGGCATCGGTTGCGAGCGGATGGGTTGTGGCCACCATGCCGTTTTTTGCGTAGACACTGAAACGTCGATTGAGATATGGATAACTGTAATGATTCATATGTACTCCCCTTTTTGAAAATTCAATCATATATTGATATGAATAAGTCCTGCCATTTCAGCAGGACTTGATAAAATTATTTCCCACAGCATTTTTTATATTTTTTACCGCTGCCGCACGGACATGGATCATTTCTGCCCACTTTGACTTCGTTTACGACCGTCTGGGTCTTCAGTTCAGACTCCTTATGGCCGCGATATTTGAAGTGCCGTGTATTTTCCACGATACCGGCAATATTATCGAAGAACGCGCGCTGCGCCTCGGCACTGCTGAATTCCACATTCAGAGTCATCAAGTATTTGACGACTTCATCCCGTTTTGCTCCCTGCATGATGAGCTGCAGGAGTGAAATATATACGCTATGATGCTTGTTTGATGGAACATCCACATTCGATTCGACCCATTCCTTCAGCTGCCTGTGGTGCTTCGACTCATCAATATAGTTCGGGTCGCTGAATTTGATGAACTTCGCAAATTCCGGCTCATAGTATGGGCGGTCGCCCTGAAGCCTGTGCACCATTTCATACTGGTTGTAGTTCATATCATCAATGACAATCTGCTGGTTATCCTGATCGATTGAAATATCATAAGGTGAACGCTCGAGAAATTCAACAAGCGCTTTCGCGTCCATCTCCATGCCGTAGTACTTTTTGAATAGATGGATCAGCTGCTCGAAGCTGACGATGCCATAGAGATGAAGGGCTGCCCGGACAAGATTGAGCTTGCGCTGGATGGCCAGACGCGCTTCACGTCCCTCCTCGCTATCCACCTTGTCGAACAGTTCCGGTACACCTTCCGCTATGAAAAAGTCATCTTCCTGCGCCGGATCCTCAAAGGCATATCCCATGATATAGAGTCCGAACAGGTCCTCAAGATTGTACGTGGCTGCCGGTTCTGATTTGGACTGCTCCCATGTGGCAAAAGAACGGTCATCGATATATTTATAGGCATACTCTGCCGTCTCGCTTGTATACTGCTGTTCGACGATTGCATCGATCAGTTCACTTTTCTTGTATTTGGAAAAGTTCTTGATTGAAATCGTACGTGCCAGACGCTTGAGATCGGTCATATTGTAGTCTTTCAGATAGGTTTTTGCATTTCCCATATTAGAAAACTCCTCGCTCCTGATTCTACCCTTCATTTTACCACATTGCTGCGGTCATTGATAAATAATCAGAAGACGGCCAGGGCAATGTAGATGATGGCTGAAACCGTCACCGAACTGAGCAGCGTACTCATCATGACGATTTCAGCTGCATACTCCGGATCATCACTATACTCCTGGGCGATGATGGAGCTGTTGACCGCAGCCGGCATGGCAGATGTGATCAGTATCACCTGTGCCACAACACCTTCCATATTGAACAGTATGAGCATGGCGAAAGCCAGTGCCGGGCCGATGATGAGCCGTGCCAGGGCGCCGACGAATGCACTCCACCTGAGACGGCTGAATCTTATTCCGGCAATCTGCGCGCCGAGGATGAACAGGACAAGTCCGATCATGGCATTCCTCATGTAGTCGAGTGCGGTTTCAAACGGAGCGGGCATCGGCAGATGGAAATAGTTGAATATGAGACCGAGCAGGAGCCCGTAGAAGATGGGCATCTTGAAGTATGACAAAAGCGCCTTTGCCTGGCCCACATTCTTTGCGCTGAGTGAAAAGATGCCGTAGGAGAAGGCGAACATGTTCTGGAATACGACCAGCATCACCTGGATGCTCATGGCATACGGGTCGCTTCTGAACACAAGATCATTCACCGGCACCCCGTAGTTTCCAGCGTTGTAGAACAGGTTGGCGTTGGTGAACAGCACGGTCCGGTCCTTGTCGAGTTTCATAACCTTTGCGATCAGACGGGACAGGATGAAGGACAGCAAGGCATACAGGATCAGAAACAGCATGACGCCAAACAACAGGGAGAAGTCGATGGAAGATTCGTAGAGGCTCATGAAAATGAAGGCCGGCATGACGTAGTGGATGGAAAGCTTTGCAAGTGTCGAACGGTCGAGTTTGAACTTCAACTGGATGACATGGCCTGTGCCCACAATGAGCCCGATGGGCAGAATAATGCTGGTGAAGATAAAGATGAATTCATTCATTTCGTGTCATCCTTCTATAGCATGATAATGTATATGAATATGATCGATCCAAGTACGATGAAGAACAGCGGGACACGCAGCAGTGCCAGTATGACCGCAAAACCCCCACCGAGCACGCCATGCACAGGGTGCTCGACGGCGGTGAGAATGCCGGGGAAGATCAGTACACCGAGCGCTGCATAAGGGATATAATTCAAGTATGTAACACACCATGCGGGCAGCACCAGACGATCGACAATAAATGCCGGGATGATCCGTGGTATGATGGTGACAGCACAAAGCGCAGCGATAAGCAGGATCAATTGTATACCTCCGATCGTTCGAGAATCAGGCCAAGCAGAGCGGCAAGCAGTATGGCGGCAATGATGGCAATGCCTGATGGAAACGCGGGAATGATGCTCATGATATAGTGCAGCACCATGCCGAATACCGCAACAATGCCATATTTGTAATGGACTCTGACAGCCGGAATCAGCAATGCGATGAATAGTGCATAGAGGGCGATGCCGCTGGCGACGATCCATTCGTCACTCATCCATTCTCCGGCGAGATACCCCACGCCGGAGAATATGACCCAGAACAGGTAGGCGATGATGAAGGTCGCAAAATAGTTCAGAAATGTGCGCTGTTCCCGGGTGCTGTTTGCAGTCACCGCAAATGATTCATCCGTCACATAGGACGAGAGGATCAGCCGTTTCAGAAATGTTTCATGCTTAAGGTCGTAGTTGACCTTGAACGCCATGACAAAATGTCTCGAATTGAGCACGAATACAGCAATGGTGATGGCCAGTGCACTGCTTGATGTGAGCATCTGCAGAACAAGGAACTGGCTCGCACCTCCGTAGATCATGAAGCTCATCAGTACTGTATCCAGAAGAGACATGAGCGGTTTTGCACTGATTCCGAACGCAATCGCAACAGGAAGATATCCCATGCCGATGGTCACCCCGTCCATGATGGATCTTTTCAAAGCTGTCTGTGCCATGATATCCCCCCGTGATAGAATAATAGAAACATTTTAACATATCTGCACTGGACACGGCAGTGCCTTAAAAAAGATAAATTGGAGTGAGAGATAGAATGAAAGCATTAGCGCTCGATATGGATGGCACCATTCTCGATCATAGCGGGAACTTTTCCCAAAGTCTGGTCGAAACACTGGTTGAATTGAAAAAACGGGGCTTTCTCATTTTTTTTGCAACAGGACGGACGCCGCATGAAATCACCAGCATCACACCAGAAGGGTGTCCCATCGATGGTTATGTTGCAGCCAGCGGCATGGGCATCTACATCGATGACAGACTCGTTGAATCCGCCTCTTTCGAACCGGAATTTGTGGCACGGATGGTCGAAGAGGCCAGAAGCAAGGAGATATACTATGAAATCCATACACTCGAGCACTCCAGCCGGACACTGCTGCAGGATCAGGCATATGTATTTGAAGATCTCGGCCAGGACCAGCCTGAAACCATGATGAATGCTGAGTACCGCTATGCAGAAGAGACACTACAAAGCACTACGCAATGGGTGGAAAAGCTTACGTTCGAACACGTTGTGAAGATGTTCTTCTTCAGCACCGATATGAAGAAGATAAGAGACTGGTACGACTACCTCGACAACCACCAGGATAAGTCCATCTATGCACTCTATACGACAAGCCGCCACAATGCAGAACTCATGCTGAATGGCCGCGATAAGGCGAATGGCCTCGAGATTCTGCTCGATCACTATGACATCAGCTTCGAGGACGTGCACGCAATCGGCGACTCGATGAACGACCTGCCTCTGTTCGAGAGGGCCGGACGATCCACAGCAATGAAGAATGCGCCCGAGCCCATCAAGGAAAAAGCGGATGATATCACTTCACATACATGTGATGAAGGCGGTCTTGAACGCTACCTTATGGAAAGATATCTCGATTAGGGATCCTATTTTACTTTAAGGTACCAGACGTGACCTTCCATCAGCTCTTCAGAAACGATTTCATGACCCCCATCGGTCAGTTTGACGTCCACCGATGCCCCTTTCAGTTCAAGCTTCTGCTTCAGCTGATAGGCTTCCCCCGCTGTCGCCACCATATCGCGGGCGCCGGCTGTCAGCAGTATCTTCTTGCCGAGCAGTTCCGCCTTCTCGGGCACCTCGCCTTTATATGAAGGATGCATCAGCATCGCTCCGGTGACCGGGATTCGATGATTGAACAGCAGATGTGCAGCCATGTTGGCACCGTTCGAATAGCCGATGTAGATCGCCTTTTCAAGATCCAGTCCATACTCGTGCGCGAGATGTTCGAGCAGCCCGGCGATCTTTTCTCCTTCGGCGTTCAGGCTCTCCATATCATGCCCTCTGCCCTGACGCTTGAAAAACCGGACCTGCCCATCATCATCGGCATCACCGCGCAAAGCCAGTATATTTGCTGATCCGTCCACCATTGTGGCAACTTCAAGCAGATCCGTCTCCCTGCCCCCGCTGCCATGGAAAAGGATCAGCGTATTCTGCTTGCCGTTTTTTGCTTTTATGAATAGATGTTCCATTGTCACGTCCTCCTTTATTAGAGTTTACCCTATTACTATAATATACTTGAAGCAATAGACACAGAAGGAGCGATATTTATGACAGTAAAAGGTATCCATCACGTCTCTTCCATCACCAGGGAGATACTCGACAACCACGAATTCTATACGGACATTCTTGGACTAAGACTGGTGAAGAAGACAGTGAACCAGGACGATACAAGCATGTATCACCTCTTTTATGCCGACTACATGGGCACCCCGGGCGCAGATATCACATTCTTTGAAATCGTGAATGCACCGCAGTACCAGTCCGGCACCAACAGCATCTCGAGAACCTATTTCCGGGTACCGACGAGAGAGGCACTCGAATTCTTCAAGGAACGCTTTGCGGATGAAGGCGTCTATCATGAAGGCATCATCGAGCAGTTCGGCAGGACCATCATGAAATTCGAAGATAACGAAAGGCAGCGGCTTGCGCTGATTGTCGAACAGAGTGATGAACACACTACGCCGAATGACCATCCCGAAATACCCAATGAGTATGCCATCACTTCCATCGGTGCCGTCGAAGTGACCGTGCAGTACATCAAGCCGATGGTCCAGTTTCTGGAACTGCTCGGAGGTCGGGTTGAAGGTGAATTCGATGATGATGCTACTGAAGCTGTAGTCAACGTCGGCAACGGCAGCGTGTATGTCATCGAACAGCGCAACAGCCAGATCGAAAAGGAGGGCTATGGCAGTGTCCATCATTTCTCCCTGCGTGTGGATGATGAGGATGCCCTGCTTGAAATGAAGCAGAAGGTCGATCAGGAAAACTGGCGGAATTCCGGCATCGTCGACCGTCACTACTTCAAAGCACTCTATATTACTACGGTGGGCAATATTACAGTCGAAATCTCCACGGACGGTCCAGGCTTCGATGTTGATGAACCTGTGGAATCACTGGGAGAGAATCTGTCCCTGCCACCAAAATTCGAAGAGCAGCGCGACTTCATTGAAACATATCTGATTCCGATCAGATGATGGAGATTGAAATGCCCGACTGTATTGTTTGTCGTTTTTCAGGGTAGCCACTTAAAAAGGAAGGTGAGACTCATGAAATATGATGCCAAAGAAATTACAGCATTTTTTCAGACACTCGACCGCAGCAGGTTTATGGACCGGCATAAGGAACAGGCGGAAATGGATATGCCTTTCTCCATCGGTCATGGTCAGACGATATCCCAGCCTTCCCTCGTACTTGCAATGACCATCCGCCTCAAGCCTGGAACAGACCAAAGGGTGCTTGAGATCGGAACCGGCTCCGGCTTCCAGACAGCACTTCTCGCCAAGTTTTCAAATGAAGTGTATACCGTTGAAAGAATCAGAGCACTTCATGAAAGTGCCAAAGAAAAACTGGCGACAGAGGGATTTTCCAATATCCACTTCCACTATGGTGATGGCAATCTCGGCTGGGAGGAACATGCGCCCTATGACCGGATCATGGTGACTGCGGCCGCCAAGGAACTCCCCGCTGTCCTCGTCCGTCAGCTCTCACCCGGTGGAAAGATGATCATTCCCATCGGTGATACTTTCGCCCAGGACCTCCAGCTGGTCGAAAAGGATCCACATGGCAAAATTCGGACTTCATCCATCGAGCAGGTAAGATTTGTCGGAATGAAGGACGACAAGGCCTGACGGCTTTGTAGCAAGTGGATAAAAGCAAACCTCATCCTGTGGATGAGGTTACAGACTGTAGACAAAGTCATTATAAAATGACATGTCTTCAGTCTTTTTTTTGGGATTGAGTGGGGTGTGGTGGGGTGATGGCATCAACTCACCATCGTAGGCGGTGCCATGGCAAGTTAGGAGATTAATTCACCATCGCGGGCGGTGCCATGGCAAGTTGGAGGGCCAACCTCATTCCCACTCGCCCACCCCCAACAAACCTGAAACGCCATTGACGATGACCGAGTTTTCATTCACTTTCTCGACTTCGCCTCTCATATCATCAAATTCCACGATATTTCCGACTTTCGCTGCTTCTATTTCTACTTCCTCAAACCTCATTCTGTGGATGAGGCTTTTCACTGCCATCGATTATTTCGATGCAGAAACCGATGTCTTTGTCACCGCTTCAAGCTCGCTTTTCAGGAACTTTGCAAGTTCAAGCATGCCGAACTGGCCCGCTTCCGCTTCTGCATCGCTGTTATAGTTTGTATTCGTATTGATATCGTAAGTGTAGATGTTTCCTGCCTCATCCTGGATGAATTCGATGCCTGCGACCTGGATGTCATTGGATTTCAGGACCTGCTTGTATTTCTCGAGTACAGGGTGGTCGAAGTCCTGGACGATTCTGAACTTCGGCGTCTCGGCAGGTGCACTGTCTGCCGGGCAGAACAGATCCTCGATCGAGCATGTATCTGCAGGGCATAGTTCAAACCCTTCCGACGTATCGACACGGACGGCATAGACAAATTCACCGCCGACAAACTCACAGCGCGTAATGAAGGATTCCGGAGACTTGATGTAGTCCTGGAGCAGCGTCACGCCATCGACCGGCGCCTCGAACGCATCACTCTCTACATATCTTTCGAGTACCTCGATGGAATCGAACAGCTGGACACCAAGACCCTTTCCAGCACGGTTGTGCTTTGTGATGAAGGACTGACCTTCGAACTGCCTTGCAGCTTCAAGTATCTGGTCCTTTCCGACTGCAGCGACGGTTTTCGGTGTCTTTACACCATGCTCCTCGAGTTCCAGGTACTGCAGCACCTTGCTCACCTCAAGCTGAAGTGCCCGGCTGCCATTGATGACCGTACGACCATGATGCTCAAGCCATGCCAATACAGCATTGGAAAGTTCAGGTGCATAGCGGTTGCCGCGTGTATGTGACGAGGCACTCATCCTGTTGTAGAAGATGCCTTCAGGCGGTGTGGCTGTCAGATCCACCGTACCTTGAGACAGCTGCCAGTCCTCATAGGGCAGCCCCAGTTCATCGAGACGTCTGAAAAGATGTTCTGTCCATTCCGGATTTTCATGCAGTACATATATTTTAGCCATAGTCATTCCTCCTGCTTTGTCTATCTCCTACTGCTCGCAACTCTATCCTTTCCATCACCTGTTCCGCAACCGCTTAACCATCCATAAAAATAGAAGCCCTTTTCGGATAAGAAAAGAGCTTCCTGCACTTCATCTCTTCTCATCTTCCAGGCGTGCACCTGATGGAATTGGCACAGTGTTCAAAGAACCCGCTGCCGAAGCATCATAGGGCCATCTCCCTCAGCTTCTCTGGATAAGAATTAAATTCATATTAAATTAGTAGGTTAATGGATATGATAAAGCAGAAAGAATTGTCTGTCAATAGTTCAGCTTCTATAATAATACACTACGAGCTGTGTCCGGTCGCGCAGTTCGAGTTTGTTGAGCATCTGGGAAATGTAGTTCCTGACCGTCCCCTCGCTCAGGTACAGTTTTTCTGAAATCTCCTTGTTGCTGAGTCCTTCTGCAACAAGCTCCAGTATTTCACACTCCCGCTTTGATAGTGCCTCCATCGCCTTGAAATGGGATTTCGTCGCCATGCTTTTTACAATATCGCTGTCAAATACCATGTTGCCGGAAGCGACTGCCTGGATAGCAGGAAGAATGCCCTTGAAATTATCCTTCAAAAGATACCCCTTGCAGCCGATCTTCAGTGCTTCATGGATGTATGCATCATCTTTGAAAGTGGTGATCAGAAGAATATTGGCATCCGCCCACTGCTCAAGTATTTTTCGGCTCGCTTCCAGACCTGTTACACCATCCATTCTGATATCCGTCATAAGCAGATCGGGCTGATACTGTCTATACAGCTCAATCGCCTCCTCCCCGCTACGGCCCGTTGCGGCAACGGTATAGCCGGAACCTTCGAGAATGGTACTGAGAGCGCTGACCACCAGTGCATCATCATCCACTATGATTATGTTCATCTCTCTCCCCCTCCTTATATAATGTGATGTGGATTGTAAACCCGCCCTCATGGAATGTATTGAAGATGCCGTTGTACTTCCCGACCACTTCCTGCATGGCAAGCAGTCCCATCCCCTTTTTGACTGCTGGACGTTCCGACCCGTCATCTTTAATGGAGATTATGATGACATCCTTCTGTTCCCTGATTGCGATTCTGACGTTCTCGGCATCCGAATGCTTTCTGATGTTGGTCAGCGATTCCTTGACGATGCTCAATATATCCATCTTCATTTCATGGTCGAGAGCGGAAGTGACGTCATATCTCAGTCGTATGTGATACCGGTCCATCTCCTTGATGTAGTCACTGATCCTTGCCTCAAGATCAATCGAGGTTTCATACAGCTGATGGATGCTTGTCCGTATATCGTCCATGCCGTCCTTCAGACGCTCCTGCAGCAGTTGAAGAGACTCTTTTATCTTTTCTTCATCCTTTATGTATTGGAGGGATTCTATCAGCAGGATGCTTGTACTGAGTGAGTGGCCGAGCGCGTCATGCATTTCCCGTGCGATGCGATTGCGCTCATTAAGCCCCGCCATATGAACATCCTTCTCGTGATTTTTAAGCAGTTCATTATGCTGCCGTCTAAGCAGCAGGTTGTCGCTCGTCAGCTGATCCCTTATTTTCCGGTTCTCCCTTTCATATGAATCAAGCCTTGCCCTCAGATAGCTCATGTAGAGGACGAAGAGTGCAATCATCAGTAGGATGACCTCCGCTTCGATGAAAAGGAGGACCAGCGTGGCGAAGGCAATGCTCCCGTATCTTACTGCGACCACCAGTGTGAACAGCGGCATATAGAATATCCACTCTGTGCTTGCGAAGATGAAGACCAGATAGACTGCTGATACGGCAAGCACACTGTAGCGGTATTCAAACACATCCACAATGAAGAACAGGATGAAGGCAAGTAGCGCGATCACGAGGCTCGGCTCGTCAATGGTGATGAAGTAGTACGCCGTGAGAATAAAATAAAGAACCATCTTTTCCATTACATTTATCAGGTCAGCCACCCCCATTCATGACAGATGTCATGTGCAGTCATTATTCTATACACTAACGCAGAACTTAATAACAGTATAAACTGAAAGCATCAATCAATACAGGGGGATATTGCCATGATCAGAATGGAGAACGTCGTCAAAAGATATAATGAGCTGATCGCACTGGACCATTTTTCTTTTGCAGCAAAAGAAGGAGAAATCATCGGACTGCTCGGTCCGAATGGATGCGGCAAGACCACCGCAATCAACTGCATGCTGTCACTACTTACTTTCGACAAAGGAGAAATCGAGATATTCGGCCAGCAGGTGCATCCGAACAACAATGCGGTCAAAAGCCGAATCGGCATCGTACCCCAGGAGCTGGCCATCTTCGACAAGCTGAATGTCTACGAGAACATCGACTTCTACTGTGGACTCTATGTGACGGACCGCAAGAAACGCAAGGCGCTTGTTGAGGAGGCGATCGAGTTTGTGGATCTCGGCAAGTACCGCAAGTTCGTTCCAAAGAAGCTGAGCGGCGGCCTGAAACGACGCCTCAACATTGCTTGCGGAATCGCGCATAAGCCGGCGCTTCTGTTCATGGATGAGCCGACGGTCGCAGTCGACGCACAGAGCAGGAACTTCATACTGGAAGGCATACGTAAAATGAAAGCCCAGGGAACGACCATCATCTATACAACCCACTACCTGGAAGAGGCCGAGCAACTGTGCGACCGCATGGTAATCATGGATTCCGGTCGTAATATTGCTTCCGGTACTGTCCATGAGCTGCAGAACACAATCTCCACGCAAGAACGGATTGAAGTCGGCTTCATTACAGAAGATCAGACAATCGAGGCACAGCTTGAAGAGCTGCCCCACGTCGTAAAGGTGACAAAAAGAAATGGAAACTACCTGATCCATTTTGAAAAGCAGGAGAACAATCTGCCGGATCTCATCAAGTTCATGGAATCAAGAGGTATGAGCTATACGGAGCTTTCAAGTGAGCGGTCGACACTGAGTGACATCTTTCTCGAACTCACAGGAAAGGAGCTGAGGGACTGATGGTGATTCTACGCATGATCAGATACTTGATCAGTATCAATTTCAAGGACTTCGGCTACTGGTTCTGGACCTTATGCTATCCGCTCCTGATGTGCGGATTGTTCACAATGACCACATCGAGTATGGGGGGTACGGAAATCGAAGACATAGAAGTCGGTATCGAACCCGGGCATCCCGTGACGGAAGTGCTCGGCACCATCGATTTCATCGTTCTCACGGAGCTTGGTGAAAGCGAGGCTGTGGACAGGATGAAAGCAGGCGAGATGGCCGGCTACGTGCATGGCAGCACTGAACTTGAACTGCTCGTGACAGAGACGGGCATCAACCAGACGATTCTCCAGTCGGTGCTGGATCAGATCAGGAATGTCAGCGCGTCCGGCATCCCTTTCCAAAATTTCGACTATGATCAGGAGTACATCATTCCGAACAGCCAGAATGCTGAACCGGAAACCGTACTGTTCTATGCATTGATCAGCATGATCTCCATCTACGGCATGTTTTCGGCCATCGAATTCGTTTCAACAGTGCAGCCGAACTTGAGCCTGATGGGCGCACGATTCTCAGCCAGCCCATACAGCAAATACAAATTCCTCTTTTCAAGTGTCGCCAGCTCTCTGCTGCTGAATGTACTATCCAATACAGTTGTCCTCTCGGCCATCGCCATATTCTATCAGATGTCGCTCTTCACCGAGCTGTGGTCGACCCTTCTGTTGATTTTCATTGCCAACATGACCGGAATCGGCCTTGGACTGTTCATCGGTCTGATTCCAGGCATCAATGCCAATATCAAAACGACCTTTGCAGTCATCTTCATGATTACTCTGTCGTTCCTGGCCGGGCTGATGGGTCCCGAAATCAGAACAATCATCGGTGAAAATATGCCGTGGCTGAACACCTTGAACCCGCTTGCCAGAATGACGGATACGATGTACAGGATCAACTTCCTCGGCAACTACAGTGACTACCTGCCAACAATCGGTCTGCTCCTGGCATATGCACTGCTGCTCTTTGGCGTGACACTACTTGTATTGAGGAGGAAACAATATGACAGTATTTAAATCCATACTCCTCCACTTCTGGAAGTATAAGTACCTGATGCTGATTTTTCTGACCGCTTTTTTCATCTTTGCATTCGGATTTTCACAGAACAGCGGCGGTCAGGCTTATGAAAGTGAAGCGCTCGACCTGAAAGTCATCGACCAGAGCCGCAGTGAAATCAGCAGAGGATTCATAGACTACCTCTCTTCGGACAATACTGTGGAGGTGGTGGATGACAGTACGGATTTTGGCGCACTCGAAGAAGAGATATTTCTTGGTATCAGTGACGGCATCATTCGAATACCTTCCAATCTCGAAGAACGGCTTGCCGATGCCGCACCGGCTGTCGAAGTCATCAGCGATCAGAGGGGCATGGCTCATCTGCAGATTGAAAACGTTGTGAACCGCTATTTCATCTTCCTGGACGCTGAACAATCGACTTCCAGTGAAGTGGACATCGAACAGATGAACGCACTCCTTGCGGATGGAGTTCCCGTAGAGCTTCACGAGTCTGTGGATGTCGCCTCCCAGAACAACTTCAGCTATATGAGCACCTTCATCAGCTTCGCAGGCTACTGGATCATGCTTTTCCTGCTCATCATCGTCGGCAACGTCATGTCCGAGTTCAATACGACAGAACTGAGACAGCGTATCGACGTCTCCCCTATGCCGACCCGGACTCTGATGGTCCAGATGATTTCGGCACAGACAGTCATCGGACTGTTCGTTGTATGTTTCATGCTTTATGGTGGCATCATGCTGAGAGCAGGACATCTTGAAGGGATACCGCTTGTAAAGATGTTCGTTGCACTTGTGCTGATTACATCATTCACCTTGTCCATCCACTATGTCATCGGAGCTCTGACGACGAACAAGTTCATCATAAACGGTCTCGCCAACTTCCTTGCCATCGGCATGGCCTTCATGTCCGGCATCATGGTCCCGCTTGAAATCATGGGAGAGACGGCTCAGAATATTGCACACTACCTGCCGCTCTACCATTTCACCCAGATTTACGCAGAACCGGATATTTCATGGACTGACAGCAGCTTTCCGATATTGATTGTCGTCCTTTATACAGCGGCATTCCTGATTATCGGGATGATTCTCGAGAACAAGAAGAAAATCGCTTCATAGACAATGAACGCCCCTGGAGCTTTGCTCCAGGGGCGTTCATTCTACTGTTGTACTGCTTCAGGCAGTTCTATCTCACCTACATCATTGAAGGATGTGAACTCGACATCTCCGGAGAGTTCATATGTACCTTCCGCGTCTTCACCTTGCGCTTCATAAGTGATCGACTGGATGAGTGAATCGTCTTTGCCGACAACAATTTCTACATCGTTCTCCACTTTTGAAGTATCGATATTTCCGAATTCCACTGCAAACAGTTCTTCGAACGTTTCAAACACTTCGTTGCTCTGTCCTTCAAGCGTATAGATCACCTGGTCTCCATTTTCCTCCGATTCAAGTTCACTCTTGATATCGGCAAATGACAGGATTGCGTTCCTGTAGGTGACGTGATAGAGCTGATCCACATTGACCGAATCGGATATGTCGATCCAATCCGTACCATTATTGTAGAATGTCGTCCCATCCTTTGAGATTGTACGGTCCTCACCTTCAGACATCAGATGAAGGGATGGTGGTTCTTCATCCTTGAACCTTACCTCCGCTTCGAGCATTTCAGGCTGTCCGCCATCGACAACAGCAGTAAGGTCAAGTGTCGCCTGATAGCTTTCGATCGTCTCGGCCTGCTCGAGAATCGCCGACAGCGACGCATCGTCCGTCTCTATTTCCGAGAGCTGCCTGTCTTCCGTTTCCGCTGTCGCTGTTTCGGTTGTTTCCTGTGCCGCTTCACCTGATGTCTCCTCTATATCACCCTGCTGTGCATCCTCCTGGCAGCCGGCAAGAATGGCCGTTGCCGCCACGGTGGCAAGCAGATACTTTGGTACATTCATATTTCCTTACTCCTTAGAACGCTGATTTCCATAAATCATATCACGATTTTTTTCAATTCACTAATAATATGCTAGTAGCCCGCGCGCCTTCTCGGTGTTTTTCGAGCCTGGCTGCGCATTTCCCTGAATCGGCTGAATGTGTAGAGCGCAAGCCCGCCCCATATGAAGATATAGGCAACGGTATGGATATCCGTAAAGGCCTCTCCATACATGAAGACACCAATCAGAAGCATGATTGTCGGTGCAAAGTACTGCAGAATGCCGATCAGTGACAGACGGATGCGCTGTGCACCGAGTGAGAACAGCAGCAGCGGGATTGCTGTGATGACACCTGTACCGATCATGATGAGACTGTCCATATTGATGCCGAAGCTGCCGACGCCACTGCCTTCGAGGAACAGGATATAGATCAGCGCAAATGGCGCCAGTACAAATGTTTCGACAGCAAGTGCAAATACGGCGTCCATATTGATGACCTTCTTGATCAGGCCGTAGACGCTGAATGACAGTGCCAGATACAGCGAAATCCATGGCGCTGAACCAAGACCGATTGCAAGATATGCCACCCCTGCAAAGACGATGATGATTGCAACCCATTGCAGCTTTGAAAAGCGTTCACCGAGAACGACGAAACCGATCAGAATGCTGATCAGTGGATTGATGTAGTAGCCGAGGCTCGCATCCAGAATATGTCCATTATTTACAGCGATGATGTACATCAGCCAGTTCGAGGTGATGATGACCGAAGCCGCAAACAGCGCAATGATCTTCTTTTTTTCTTTGAAGATGAATTTCAGATCTTTGTAGAATAGATGCATCCTGTTTGTCACGATGATGAAGACGATCATGAATATGAATGACCAGAACACCCTGTGGGCGATGATTTCATATGAAGAAATATCTTCAACCTGCTTCCAGTAGATGGGCAGGAATCCCCATATCAGATAGGCTCCAAGCGCAAACAGAATGCCTTTTTTATTTTCGCTCAATTGCGCACCTCCGTTTTAGACACTACTGCAATTCTACTCCATGCACATGCCATTTAAAATATAAAAGAAGATTGAAACCGAAGTTTCAATCTTCTGAACAGGATCATACCTGAGGCTGGGCCTGGTGCTGCTGATCCAGCCGGTCACGGCCCTTGAAGTAGTAGGCTGTGATGCTGCCGACCATGAAGTACATTACGATGAGGTAGGCGATCAGCATGAACAGGACCCCGGCCGAAAGCAGTACGATGAAGGCCGTCTCTGCGAAGAAGCCGCCGAGCAGAACTGCAGCAATGATGAAAAGTGCATAGACGATGATCGGCACCACCCATAGGATCAGATTGCTGAATATCAGCTTCATGACACTCTCTCCACTGCGGAACATGACGTCCCAGGCCATCTGGAATTTTTCAGTCGTCGGTGTCAGCGGTTCATCGATGTAGGCCATATAGACCAGGAACATGTAGATGGTCACCAGCACATATGGAATGTATGAAAGCAGGACAACCAGCAGATTGAGCACGATCACTGCAACGACCGAGCCTGTCTGGCCGCCTGTAGACGTGCTTTCCATATTGGAGGGATCAAAAACCGCCAGCAGTGGTGCATTGACTGCCATGGTAAGCACCTGGACGATCATACCGACTGCGAAAGAGAAAATGAAGTAGCCGATGAGTGTCAGCAGGCCCATCTTGATGACTTTGCTGTAGTTCCCTTTGCTGAATACCTTGAAGACATCTTTGAATCTGAAGTTTCGACCGCGGTATGCGGCGGCAAAATAACGCATGATGCCGACGGCTAATGGATAGAAGACAAAAATTGCTGTAAGTATCAATAGCAGGAAGAGTGCGATGGCAGGCAGTACTGCGAGGCCGGTGTCGAGTACGAAGAATGGCACGATCATGAGCAGCCCCAGCAGGATGCAAGCCGCATAGATCAGGATAAAAACCAGTACGGATGACCAGAACGTTTTCATGTGAAGATCTCTGCCGTTGTCCTTGTAGGCGCCTTGGTATTGGAACATGGTATTTCTCCTTTATGTATCATTTTTTCCAGTATAGCATGACAGTATTTGCCTTTTAAAACATAACATATGTTTTGTCACGATTTGTGTGCCAAACTCGCTTTTTGTTTATATTGTAAGCGTACACGTTACACGCTATCATTTAGTTACAAACCAATTATTCACAAGGGGGAAAACACATGTCCGAAGAAAAGAAAGGCTTTTCACGCAAAGTTCAGGCGTTCGGTTCATTTTTGAGCAGCATGATCATGCCGAACATCGCCGCCTTCATCGCCTGGGGTCTTATTACTGCATTATTCATTGAAGCTGGCTGGTGGCCGAATGAGGACCTCGCCGGCATGGTCGGTCCAATGATCACCTACCTGCTGCCACTGCTTATTGCATATACTGGTGGTAAGCTTGTCCATGATGTACGTGGTGGGGTTGTCGGCGCCACTGCGACAATGGGTATCATCACTGCATTTCCGGATTCACCGATGCTGCTCGGCGCTATGATCATGGGTCCACTGGGTGGCTATCTGATCAAGCAGCTCGACCGTGTCCTCGTTCCTAGAATCCGTCAGGGACTTGAAATGCTCGTCAACAACTTCTCTGCAGGTATCCTTGCATTCCTGCTCGCACTATTCGGTTTCTACGGGCTTGGTCCAGTCGTATCATGGCTGACCAACATGCTCGGAAACCTCGTTGACATCGTCGTCGAAGCAGGACTGCTGCCACTGGCAAGCATATTCATCGAGCCTGCCAAAGTACTGTTCCTGAACAACGCTATCAACCACGGTGTACTCACACCGCTTGCGACCGAGGAAGTGCAGGAAGCGGGACGCTCCATCCTGTTCACGCTGGAATCGAACCCGGGACCTGGTTTTGGTATCCTGCTGGCCTACATGGTATTCGGTAAAGGTACAGCCCGCGCAACAGCACCTGGTGCAGCCATCATCCAGTTCGTCGGTGGTATCCACGAGATCTACTTCCCGTACATCCTGATGCAGCCGATACTCGTTGTTGCAGCCATCCTTGGTGGCGCGTCCGGCATCCTGACATACACGCTGTTCGATTTCGGTCTTTCCGGCCCACCGGCACCAGGCAGTATCATCGCCTACGCCGCCATGACGCCAAGAGGGGATCTGCTCATCATGCTTCTCGGTGTATTCGCAGCAACACTTGTATCATTCATCGTCGCTTCACTGCTGCTCAAGTTTACAAAACAGCCTGATGACGATATTGCAGGCGCAACGCAGAAGATGGAAGCGGCAAAAGGCAAGAAGTCCACTGTTGCAGGTACACTGAGCCAGTCGGAAGCGACAGCTGATGAAGCGGTCGCAACAACGTTCGACTACAGCAAGGTTGATAAAATTGTATTCGCTTGTGACGCTGGAATGGGTTCAAGTGCCATGGGAGCGGGTATGCTTAAGAATAAGTTCAAGAAAGCAGGACTCGACATCGAAGTGACGAACTCTGCAATCAACCAGCTCAAAGGTGACGAAGACATCATCATCACCCAGAAAGTACTGACTGAACGCGCTGAAAGCAAAGTGCCGACTGCCAAACACATTTCAGTCGACAACTTCCTGAACAGCCCGAAATACGATGAATTGACAGAAGAACTGAAGAAACAGCAATAGTCTGAATGAACCAAAGGAGGTACCATTATGATCAGCTCAAGAGAGAAGAAAATCATCAACGAGCTCATATATCATAATGGTACCTTTCTACTTATTAAAGAGCTCTCGGATAAACTGGGTGTGTCGTCAAGAACCGTCCACCGTGAGCTGAAGAATGTGACAGAAACACTCGAACAGCTTGGTATACAGATGATCAGGGAGTATAGGAAAGGTGTCAAGGTGATGCTTGATACATCAGAAATCGATGCACTTACAGCCTTCATCAATGCCCATGCGGACAAGGACCTGAGCAACGAGGAGAAAAAAGTGGCGCTCATCTACAACCTCATGCTGAACTCGGAGGGCATCAAAAAGAGTGCACTTGCTGTGGAACTCGGGGTCAGCGAGCATACAGTCGATGAACTGATCGGACAGATGACGGAGAGGCTTCGCACATTCGAACTCGAAATCACCAAGATCCGGTCGGTCGGCATCCGGCTTGTCGGTGATGCGCTGAACAAGCAGAATTTCCTGGCCGACATGATGGTCAATGAACTCAACTCCAACAGCATCTACTCCGTCATCGAGAACAACTTCGTGTTCAGTTCCCTCGTCAATAATAAGATTATGGGACTGCTTGAAGCCGACAACATCTTCAAGGTGGAACGGCTGCTCATGGATGAACTGGATGTGCTGCCCTACCAGCTGACCGAAAACGCTTATCTGAATCTGACGCTCCATATCGTACTGGCAATAGACCGGATCGAGCATGCCAACAACGTATCGGTAAAGCAGTCGCTGAAAGACGAATTGAGGGAAACCCAGGAGTTCGAAGTGTCCATGGCACTGACCAGCAAACTGGAAGCAGAGTTCTCGATCACTTTTCCAGAAGAGGAGGTCTACTTCATATGCATGCACCTCCGGGGCAGCCGCAGGAAGTACCAGTCGGAACGGGACACGGATTCCATCGAGTCATCGACCGAACAGTTCATCAATGCTGTCAGCCGGAGGATGGACTATCCTTTCTACGCCTACCCTGAACTCAAGGAAGGACTGATTCTTCACATCGAACCGACACTGCATCGGATGGAGTCCGGCATCATCACCGTCAACCCGCTGCTCGATACAATAAAGGAGAAATATCCGGCACTATTCGAAGTCGTCGGTGAGAGCTTCAAGCAGCACTTTAAGACACGCAAGCTGAACGAATCGGAGATCGGATTTCTGATCATCCATTTCGGCGGCATCCTGCATGCCAACCCGAAGATCGAAGTGACGACGGTATGTTCAAGCGGTATCGGCACGAGCCGGATTCTGGCGAACCAGTTGAGGACCAAGTTCAACAATATGTATATCCGACAGGAGCTTTCCATATCCGAAGTGGCGGATACCGAAATCCATGATAACGAGCTGGTCCTGAGCACCGTTCCGCTCGACCTTGAAAATTATATCCTTGTCAGTCCACTGCTTGATGACAGTGATGAAAAGAAGATCATGGCGGCCATCTCACGTCTCGATGCCGCCCCGCTGCCGAGTGTGCCGGAGAGGGAAAAAGTGGCGGTAGAGATCGATCCGGACCAGGTCATCCAGGCATCGGAACTGTATCTCAACCGGCATTATATTACAGGTGAGGAGCATACCGATGCCATCGCCTCGATCCGGAATGCACTTGTCTCTGAAACACACATGTCACAGGACGACATCTCGGAAATCATCACAATGCTTGAAGAACGGTTCGAAACAACCGGATTCACCGTTGGAGAAACTGGTTTTTCCTATCCGCATATCCGATCTCCGGTCATCAGAACCCATCGGATGGTGTTTATTCACAACCAGGCGGGTATAGAAGACCGGAACTACAAAGGAGATGCAGTGACCGTCAGTCACCAGATTCTGCTGCTTGTTCCAGAAGATACACTGATTGCTGACATGATCAGCGACGTAAGCATACTCTTTGGAGAGCACCACCTCGATATCAGCCGGGTGTTTGAATCTCCGGATGAAGTGGAAAATATAATAAAAAACTATATTAGGACAATCTACAAATAGAAGGGAAATGATTTTAGATGATACAGAAGGAAAATATTGTACTGAACCAGACAGCAGGCTCAAAAGAGGAAGCAATCAGGAAAGCTGGACAGATCCTTGTCGACCAGGGGGCTGTTGAGGAAGCGTATATCGACTCCATGCTCGAGCGTGAGAAAGTGGTTTCCACATTCATGGGTAATGGGCTTGCCATCCCGCATGGTACAGATGAAGGCAAGACGTCCGTCATCAAGAGCGGACTCTCACTCGTACAAGTACCGGGCGGCGTCGATTTCGACGGCAACGAGGCTAAAGTAGTGCTCGGTATCGCCGGCAAGAACAACGAACACCTCGAAATGCTGCAGAAGATTGCTGTGCTGTTTTCAGATGAGGAAAATGCAGAGAAAGTAATCAATGCGTCATCTGCCGAAGAAATCATCGACCTGTTCGAAAACGAGGACCTTTAATATGAAGGCTGTTCATTTTGGAGCAGGCAACATCGGTCGCGGTTTCATCGGCAAAGTACTGCACGATAACGGCTATGAAGTGACATTTGCAGACGTCAATGCGGAAATCATCGATGCATTGAACACGGATCATGAATACACGGTCCATATTTCGGAAGAAAATGGTGCATCCTATAAGATTAGCGGCGTTTCCGGCATCCACACTGCCAATGACACAGCAAAGCTGGCTGAAACGGTAGCTGAAGCAGACATCATTACGACCGCGGTCGGCGTCAACATACTGCCGATCATTGCGAGAACACTGGCACCTCATCTGGCGAATCGTACGACGGACAGACCTTTGAATATCATTGCGTGCGAAAATGCAGTACTGGCAACAGATTCACTGAAGGCAGCCGTTCTAGCGGAAGTCGATGAAGCAGCACTTTCAAACGTCGGCTTCCCGAACTCTGCTGTCGACCGTATCGTACCGATACAGAAGAACGACAATATACTGGATGTAAAGGTCGAGCCGTTCTATGAATGGGTGATTGAGAGAGGCAAGTGGGCAGGCGAAAACAAGCTTGAAGGTGTAAATTATGTAGAAGACCTCATGCCGTATATTGAACGGAAGCTGTTCACGGTAAATACGGGACATGCAGCCATCGCCTACTATGGCAAGACGCTCGGCTATACGACCGTATCCGAAGCCATGGACGACGAAAAAGTCGTCGCCTACCTGAGAGAAGTACTCGGAGAGACGACGCACTACCTGACCGAGAATTATGAGTTTACAGAAGCTCAGCAGAAAGAATATATCGAAAAGATCATCGCCAGATTCAAAAACCCATATCTGTCGGATGATCTCGACCGTGTTGGACGCGGTGTTCTGAGGAAGCTCGGCCCGAATGACCGGATCATCAAACCACTTGTCTATCTGCACGAAAACAATATGGATCACGAGGCATTATCGAAACTCGTCATGTACACATTGCAGTTCGATAACAGCGAAGATCCGGAACAGGTCGAGATGAATGCCAGAATCGAATCAGCTGGAACAGACGGGTTCCTGGCCCAGCACAGTAAACTTGGCAGCCAGCTTATAGAAGAGATTAAATCCAGCATATAATATAAATTCCCGTGCATTCAGATGCACGGAAATTTATTATTTTACCCCACTTTATAGTCGATGAAACCAGGCAGCATAAATATGTGTAATCTCCTCTTGCAACTGCTAACATGGCATGGAAGATATCATTTTCCAGGAGGGCTTATCATGAATAAGAAAAAAGAAGAACTGCAGAAAAATACGATTGATAATACAAAAAAAGCGAAAATGACGACAAATCAGGGTGTACCGATCAGTGAGGACGAGTTCTCACTGAAAGCGGGTGAACGTGGTCCGACCCTCATGGAGGATTTCCACTTCCGTGAAAAGATGACCCATTTCGACCATGAGCGTATTCCGGAACGTGTTGTTCACGCGAGAGGGTTCGGGGTACATGGTGAATTCCAGGTCTATGAATCTCTGGAGAAGTATACAAAAGCCGACTTTCTTACAGACCCGAGTAAGAAAACGCCTGTATTTGTCAGATTCTCCACAGTTGCCGGCAACCGTGGATCCATGGATATCCCACGTGACGTGCGCGGTTTTTCAACGAAATTCTATACGGATGAAGGCAATTATGACCTTGTCGGCAACAATATGCCTGTATTCTTCATTCAGGATGCAATCAAGTTTCCGGACCTCGTCCATGCTGTAAAGCCTGAGCCGCATAATGAAATTCCACAGGCCGCTTCGGCCCACGATACTTTCTGGGATTTCGTTTCACAGAACACGGAAAGTGCTCATATGATCATGTGGCTGATGAGTGACCGGGCCATTCCACGGAGCTTGAGAATGATGGAAGGCTTCGGTGTCCATACATTCAGACTTGTCAACAAGGAAGGCAAGAGCCACTTCGTCAAGTTCCACTGGAAACCGAAACTCGGTGCCCATCAGGTTGTCTGGGATGAAGCCCAGCTGATAAACGGCAAGGACATCGACTTTCACCGCAGGGATCTATGGGAAAACATCGATAAGGGAAATGCCGTCGAATTCGAACTCGGACTGCAGGTCATTCCTGAAGAGGACGAGTTCAACATGGACTTCGACGTGCTTGATCCGACTAAAATCTGGCCGGAGGAGGATGTTCCGGTCCAGCTGGTCGGCAAGATGACGCTTAATCAGAATGTAGACGACTACTTTGCAGAAACGGAGCAGGTTGCCTTCCACCCTGGACATGTCGTGCCGGGCATCGACTTCTCCAATGACCCGCTGTTGCAGGGCCGGCTGTTCTCATATACCGATACACAGCTGATCCGACTCGGTGGACCGAACTTCCATCAGATTCCGATCAACCGTCCCGTCTGCCCGTTTGCAAACAACCAGCGGGAAGGCTACAATCAGATGAATATTACAAAAGGACAGACATCCTATCATAAGAATGCTCTGAATGATAATCAGCCCGAACCGGCCAGTCCGGAAGAAGGCGGCTTTGAACACTATAACGAAAAAGTCGAAGGCAGAAAGATCCGGGCCAGAAGCGAGAGCTTCAAAGATCATTTCAGTCAGGCAAAACTCTTCCTGAACTCCATGCAGCCGCATGAAAAGCAGCATATATTCGATGCCCTGAGCTTCGAGCTCGGCAAATGCAAGAGCATGGATGTCAGAAACAATGTCCTGAAGGAAGTCATCAATAAGATCGACCGTGAGATGGCTCAATATGTTGCGGATAAAGTCGGTGCGGATCTGCCTGAAGCGGTGGAGGAATCCACGTACGATAAAAGCTCCCCGGCACTCAGTATGTCCAACACCCCTGCTTCGCTTGAGACACGCACCATCGGCGTCATGATCACACCGGATGTTGCGGAGCAGACCCTGAAGGAAACAAAAGAAAAATTTGAAAAGCATGGTATTGAAGTCAGCTTCATCGGGGATAAGATCCACAGCATCGGAGACGTAAGAGTTGAAGAGACGTTCGATACTGTACACTCCGTACTGTTCGATGCCGTGGTTGTACTGAAAGGTAAAGCACAGCTGCAGCCGGAAGCAATCGAAAACCTCGCCATCGCCTTCAAACATAAGAAAGCGATCGGCTATGGCATCGATGAAGGAGATATTTCGGATGCGCTGCAGTTTTCACTGGAAGCAAAAGGCGTCACAGACATCGAAAAGGACGTCGACCAGTTCCTGGAAGACGTCAAAGCACACCGCATCTGGGACAGATAGTCATCATAATAAGGAGACACCCTCGAGGTGTCTCTTTTTTTGTTCCTTGCATATTTACAAAAGTGTCACATCTTATCTTTTGACCCCGAGCCTCTCTCATGCTAAACTGTGGTATATTTCATTTAGTTGAGCATGCTCAACAATTAAGCGGGGCTGTAATACATGATAAGAAAAAATGATATCGTCCACAACTTGAGGGACATATACGGTTATGGATACACGCAAGTATTCAACGATGTTACCGACTCTGTTGCAAGACTCCATATTTCCAAAACCCAGATGGACATCATCCAGTACATCTATCTGAATGGTCATGCGACGCCTTCCGCGCTGGCACTGGAACTGAATGTCCAGAGAAGTGCCATTACGCATACGGTCAAGAAGCTTGAGCGCAAGAAGCTTGTCACCATCAGGCAGAACGAGCTGACGCAGGATAAGCGCTCCAAGCTGATCTGCATGACCGAGGAAGCGGAAGAGCTGCTTGAGGAGTTCATGGATAATATTCTCGGCAAGATCAGAGCGAATGTTTCCAATCTTACGCAGGAAGAAGAAAGAAAGCTTTACGAAGCAACACTCACAATTTTGAAGTATATACCTGGAGGTACCCACGATGAAACACATTCTTAAGTTCAAATGGCCGATTACAGTATTGATGCTCATCTTTACTGTTGCGACCTACATCCTCTCGCCCAACCTGACCCAGTTGGCAACAGAAAAAGGGGATATCCAGCTATCCGATGATTCTCCAAGTGAACAGGCACGACAGTTCCTTGAAGAGTACGGACAAGATAAGGAAACAATGTCCCTGGTTCTCGAGTTTGACGATGAAGTCGATACACACGAATCCGACATTGTCTCGTACATTGAAGAAATCAGGTCCCTTGATGAAGTGGACAATGTCATCAATCCTTTTACTTATGAAGAATCTGTCCAGAGCAACTTCATCAACAATGAGAATGGTGTCATCATGATTCCGATGGATTATGTTGGTCCACTGAACGACATCAGCAGTGTTGCGGACTCGATAGAAGAAATGAATACAACCGAAGCCAGAACTTCCCTGACTTCAAATGAACTGATTCAGGCTACAGTCGAACAGGATGCCATGGAAGGCATCCAGTCCACCGAATTATTTACAGTCATCATCGTTGTCGGTGTACTGCTGCTCATGTTCCGGTCCATCGTAACACCACTTGTACCTGTAGCAGTTGTCGGTGTTGCCTATCTGCTCGGCCAGTCCTTTGTCGGATGGTTTGTACAGTGGTTCGGTTTTCCGATTTCGCCACAGACACAGAGTTTTCTGATCGTCATCCTGTTCGGTATCGGTACCGACTACTGTATTCTGCTGCTCAACCGCTTCAAGGAGGAGCTCGAGCATCGTGAAAAGTACGATGCCGTCATCCGCACCTTCTCCACTGCCGGCAAGACGGTATTCATCAGTGGTCTATCCGGCGCCATCGTGTTCGGTGTGCTTTATTTTGCAAACTTTGAAATATACCGTTCCGCAGTCGGTGTGGCACTCGGTGTCGTCTTCCTGCTGCTGGCGATCTTCACACTGCTGCCGGTACTGATGTACCTGCTTGGCAGATACATCTTCTGGCCGAACATCAAGAAGACGGAATTCAAGGAAAGCAGACTATGGACACCACTCGGCATATTGTCGTTGAAGTATCCGACACGGATCATCTTCTCCATTTTCGCAATACTGATTGCGATTGCTCTATTCTATGATGATGAAGTGAATTTCGACTCCATCGAAGAGCTGGATGATGGCTACTCCACCGTGCATGCGACCAATGTCGTCAGTGAAAATTTCGACGAGGGACAGCTGTTCCCGGTAGAAGTCATCATATCCAATGGCGATGACCTGCTGAATCAGGAAAGCCTGTCGAGGCTGGATGCCGTAGCTTCCACAGTAGCAAGTCTTGACGGTGTAAAAGAAGTGCAGACGCTTACACGCCCTGCCGGTGAAGCAATTGAAGATCTCAATGTGCGCAATCAGCTCGAGCAGACAAATGAAGGTATCGCTGACATGCAGGATGGCCTGGCGGAAATATCCACTGGTCTGACTGAAGCAAGTGACAGCCTTGCCAATACAGGCACATCAGGCGGTGACCTGTCGCAGCTTGAGACGGGAATCAATGACATCAACAGCAATATCAGCCAGATCACCCAGTATATGAACCAGACAGGGGATGCCGAAGGAGCCGCACAGCAGCTTTCCCAAGTACAGGATGGTCTGACGACGCTATCCGAGGAAGTGGCTGCTGCCAATACCCAGCTGACTGAACAGCAGGCTGCAGCAAGCGAGCAGCTGACCGAACTCAGCAATGGCCTTGCAGATTCGGCCGCAGGCATCGATGAGATCCAGAACGGTCTTGAAGAAGTATCCACCCTGCTTGAGGGCATCAGCACCAATGAGGCCGTCGACCAGACCGGCATCCACGTGCCCCAATCCTTTATAGATAATGAAGAAATTCAGGACGCGGTCGACCAGTATGCATTCGGCGACAGCAATGAAGCGCTCATCATGAACGTCGTTCTTGCCGTCGATCCATACAGTCATGAAGCCATGTCGACCTTGAATGATATCGAAACAACGGTGGAGGATGAGCTCCAGCGTCTTGGTCGCGAGGATACTGACGCATACTTCTCGGGCGTCACAAGCATGAACCGTGATCTGAACCAGATTTCAAATGATGACTACAACCGTGTTGTAACGATATTCATACTGACGTTATTCGTTGTACTGGCCATCATTTTCAGATCCCTGATCCTGCCGATCTCAATGATCAGCTCGATCTTCATCACCTATTTCGCGTCCGTAACCATTACACAGTGGCTGCTCGGATTCTTCGGATATGGTGAACTGAACTGGGCGGTACCATTCTTCAGTCTGATCATATTCGCAGCACTCGGCATCGACTACTCGATATTCATCATCGACCGCTTCCGTGAAGAATTGACCGGGCGCAGCATCCGCGATGCAATCGAGCAGTCCATCAGACGGATGGGTGGCGTCGTCATTACGGCAGTCATCATCCTGTCCGGTACATTCGCCGCACTGCTTCCGTCCGGCATGATCATACTGATCCAGGTCGCAAGCATCATCATCTTCGCCCTGCTATTCTACGCATTCATCGTACTGCCACTGCTCGTTCCCGCATTCGTCATCACATTCGGACGCGGCAACTGGTGGCCATTCAGAATGCCTGGTGGCAGAGCGCGAGAGGACAAGTTTAAAGACAAGGAATAAAGGGTATGTATAATCTGTTAAGAAAACTTGAGGAGTGAAAACATGCCTTCACAGAAAAGTTCCGGTGTCGCAGCTGTCCTGAGTGCCCTGATTAACGGACTCGGGCAGATATATAATGGCCAGATCCTGAAAGGGATCATCATCATTCTTATCCAGATGGTAAATGGTGCTCTGACTTTTGTACTTGTCGGCTATATATTCCTGCCGATTGTCTGGATTTACGCTGTTATTGATGCATACCGCAGTGCCGAGAAAATAAATGCCAGAAACTACCGTAGATACGGCAGATAAAGTAGGCCTTCGGGCCTGCTTTTTATTTTATGGTATTCTCGAGATATGGTATAATTTCACTGAAGGATGTGAATAAACATGGAAATAATTGGTCTTCTAGCTGGTCTTGCCATCGTCGGTATACTGCTGTTCATCTTCTTTTCACTGATCGGCCTCGTCAAATGGCTGCTGCAGGGATATTTCCTTTTCCGCGTTGCTGAGAAAAAGAATCTTGATATGCCGCTGCTTGGATTTGTTCCTTTCGGTACATTCTATCTTGGCGGTCAGATGTATGATGGACATGTCATCGACCGGGGCAGGTTCAATCCTAAAACCATCGGAGTCGCATTTGCCATCATCGGTATCGTCGTATATCTGATGGGACTTTCGATCGGCGACATCGCCATCACTTACGTTCTTATGGAATCCATTGCGTTCCTCGGTATTTTCAAAGCCTATACGAAGAACTTTGGTACAGCTGCCCTGCTTGCTCTCTTGAACATGCTCACTGTCGGTATCGCAGCCATCATCATCCTCTTCCTCTACAATCGTAAACTGGAAGAAGATGCGATGGGCATCGTTGATGAAAGCAGCATAAACGAAGAGCAGTATAAGAGTATATAATCAGAAAAATCCTGGACTGTGTCCAGGATTTTTCTATTCCAGCGGTATTTCAAGCAGTCGCATGCTGCGAGCATGATCACCAGGATGAAGACCGCGCATCTCTTCCCCATCCCTTCTTTCATGGAGTTATTGTGCATTCACAATGGCACGGTACAGTATTTCAGTACCATTCTGCATTGCCGAATGTTCAAATGACATGTACGGATGGTGCAGACCCGGCTTGAGATCGCAACCGATGCCGATCATCGCCCCTTTCAGATTTGGCAGTTTGACAGTGTAGTAATGGAAATCATCCCCACCGCTTGTCACAACCGGCTCCAGGCATTTCTCTTCCCCGAGTACATCCACAATGGATCTGCGCAGGACTTCAATCGCATCAGGATGACTCTCGCTTGCGACGATTCCAGAAAACTCCTTATCTTCTATTTTGACGTCGTAGAATTCCTCGATGTATTTGAGGATATTGAAGACCCGCTCCTTCAGCTTGTCCATCTGTTCATTTGTCTGGGCACGCATATCAATGCCGCATTCCGCCACACCCGGTATAATGTTCAACGACTTCCCGCCGGCGAGAAACTTCGTCATTTTGACTGAAGAGGGAATGACCGGATTGATGTGTATCTTGGACAGCATATTGACGATATCCGCCCCGACCTCAATCGCATTATGGTTCAGATGCGGTCTTGCGCCATGCGCATCTTGACCGACAATCCTGAACTTCAGCGAACCGGCAGCACCATGCTCGATGCTCGGAGTGGCAAAACCGTTCGTCGCCTCCTCGATCGGTCTCAGGTGGATGCCGAAAAAGTAGTCCAGATCGTCTATCACCCCTTCATCGACAACAGAGAGTGCTCCCGTCCCGACTTCTTCGGCAGGCTGGAAAATGAAACGGACACCTTTTGCTTCAAGCGCCGGATCGTCTTTTATCTTCAGCATCGTGCCGATGACCATTGCGGTATGTGCATCATGCCCACACGAGTGGTTCGCCTGCTTGATGCCGTTCACTTCCTGATACAGTGCATCGATATCCGCTCTGATGCCGACGATCAGGTTTCCGTCTTCAAAGCTGCCGACATCACAGTAGAGTCCCGTCGTATTGCTGAACTTGACGGGTTCAAAACCTGCCTCTTTCAAATAGTTGTATATGTACTCGGTTGTCTCCGTCTCCTCATAGCTCAGTTCCGGGTGCTCGTGTATATGTTCAAATACTTCCTGAATGTTGTCTTTCAGCAAAATAAAACTCCTTCCATGCAACTTATTGAATAATCATTCACTGTCTACTATAATATATTTAATTGCTTGAAAATTCAAATAGGAGGTATTTTATGACGGATGAAAACAGATCCACTGAAGAAAGTGAAGTGAAACAAAGGAAAAAGAGAGGATTCCGCATGCCGGATGCCTACGCCATACTATTCTTCTTCCTTGTCCTTGCAGCTGTCGCTACATACATAATCCCAGCAGGTACGTTTGAAACGGAGGAGTCATCGGAAGGCATCGATGTCATCATACCCGGCACGTTCAGTATCATCGATTCCAACCCGGCCGGATTCCTCGATGTCTTCGGCGCCATCGTCGAAGGGCTTGTCAGTACCTCGAATCTCATATTTCTCGTTCTGATCATCGGCGGTGCGTTTGCCGTCATCGAAAGAACGGGCGCCATCGATGCGCTGGTAACGAAAATCATCCGCATCACTAAAAATAAGGAATGGCTGCTCATTGCGCTCGTTATGATCGTCTTTTCCATTTTCGGTACGCTCGGCATCATCGTAAATGCCGTCATCGCCTTCATTCCGCTCGGCATCATTCTTGCGCGCTCCATGAAGATGGATGCCATCATCGGCATATCCATCATCTATCTGGGTGCCTATGTCGGTTTCGGTGTCGCCGTACTGGACCCGCTGACGATCGGCTTCGCCCAGCAGATTGCTGAAATCCCGCTCTTCTCCGGTGCACGGGAACGTGTCATCATGTATGTCATTGCACTGATTGCGACCATGGCATACGTCATCTGGTACGCAAACCGTATCAAGAAGGATCCGAGCCGCGGTATTCTGAAAGAGAATCCATTTCCTAAAACACCTTCAGAGGGACAAGAGCTCGGCCAGCAGGACATGAAATTGAAGCACATCCTCGTACTGCTGGCATTGGCAGGCGGAATCGGTGCCTATGTCACTGGTGTGTTTGTTGCCGAGTGGAGTCTCGGTGAAATGTCTGCGGTTTTCCTCATCATCATGGTGGCTGCAGCCATCATCGGCAGAATCCACGTCAACGACATGATCTCCACCTTCATCGAAGGGGCCAATACGGTGCTCTACGGTGCTCTGATCATCGGGATGGCCCGTTCGATCGTCGTCATCCTCGAGCAGGGTATGGTACTGGATAGTGTCGTCAACTTCATGGCGATCATCATGGAACCATTCTCCAGCACGACCGGTGCCATCATCATGTTCCTGGCCAATGGACTGTTCAATCTTATTGTCACATCAGGCAGTGGCCAGGCAGCAATCGTCATGCCGATCATGGCGCCGCTCGCCGACATCATGGACTTCCCGCGACAGGTCGCTGTACAGGCCTATACGATGGGGGACGGCTTCACCAATATCATCACCCCGCTCTCCGGTGTACTGATGGCAAATCTCGCCATTGCCGGTGTACCATATACAAAATGGGTCAAATTTGCCCTGCCGCTCGTCCTTATATGGTATGTTCTTGGTATCATCTATTTGATTGTGCTTGTCGCAATCAACTGGGGACCAGTATAGGAGGAAAATGAATGAAGATTACAGAAATCAGACTGCATCAGCTGTCGATGAAGATGAAAACACCATTCACCACAAGCTTTGGTACACAGCAGGACCGCTTCATTACGATTGTGGAAGCCATTGATGAAACAGGCCGCTCCGGTTTCGGGGAGTGCGTGTCCGGGGAGGATCCACTCTACTCGGAAGAGTTCATGGATGCATCCATCATTGCGATGAAGAAGTATTTTGCACCGATGATCATCCACAATGAAATAGATCATCCGGACGAAGTCTGGGAACTGTTCAAGCCCTTCAAAAGAAACAATATGGCAAAAGCAGCCATCGAAGGCGCCGTATGGGATCTGTACGCCAAGCAGAACGATATGACACTGGCTGAAGCCATCGGTGGACAGAAGACTCAGGTTGAGGTCGGAATTTCACTCGGTCTCGAGGAGACTGATGAGCTGCTGCTCGAGAAAGTCAAGGAGAAGGTGGATGAGGGCTACAAGCGCATCAAAGTGAAGATCAAGCCCGGACGAGATGTCGATATGATCCGCAGGATCAGAGACCGCTTCGGTGATATCCCGCTCATGGCCGATGCCAATTCCGCCTATACGCTGGATGACATCGAAACTTTGAAGGCACTCGATGCATTCGATCTGATGATGATCGAGCAGCCGCTTGCTGCCGGAGATCTGATCGACCACGCCAAACTGCAGAAACAGATCTCCACTCCGGTATGTCTCGATGAAAGCATCGATTCCTATCAGGCCGCCCTCGGTGCCATCGAGCTTGGCAGCTGCAGGATCATCAATGTGAAAGTTGGACGTGTCGGCGGCATTACACAGTCCATAAAAATCCACGACCTTGCACAGAAGCATGATATTCCATTATGGTGCGGCGGCATGCTTGAAGCGGGTGTCGGCCGTCTGCACAATATCGCCATCACGACACTTGGCAACTTCACACTGCCTGGTGATACAGCATCATCAAGCAGATACTGGTATGAAGACATCATCACGCCTGAGGTCGTTGCCAAAGACGGTGTTGTACAAGTCAGCAGCGCGCCCGGCATCGGAGCAGAAGTCGATTTTGACAAGATGCAGCAATACTTGAAGCAGACCGACGTGATCACAGAGGCGGATGTCCCGGACATGAACTTCTATAACTGATTTCAAATGCATGAAACCCGTAACCGGGAAACCCGGTTACGGGTTTATTTATGCTTATGAATGTTGTCCATCAGGCGTCGAGTGCAGTACGGATTCCGAACAGGATGAGTACGACGCCGGCACCTTTGGCGAGCCAGTTCTGGAACATCCTGCTTTTGAGCCATTTTTTCATGATGTTGACGAGTTCGACGACAAGCAGGAACCATAGTGATGAGATGCCGATCAGCAGGCCGGCCAGTATGACCAGCTGCTGGTTCTCTCCAATACTGCCCCCGACGGTCATGAACTGCGGCATGATGGTGATATAGAGCAGCAGCACTTTCGGGTTCAGGATGTTGCTGATCAGCCCCTGCCGGAACGCTTCGCCCAACTGCCCTTTCGCCTGCTGCTGCTTCTCTTTCAGATCATCCACAGAGACAAGCTGGCCTGCAGTGAAGCTTCTGATGCCGATATAGATCAGATAGGCGGCCCCGATATATTTTATGGTACTGAACAGTATGATCGAATTCGCAATGACGACAGCGAGGCCGATGACGGCGATGAACGTCCAGAACAGATGACCGAGGACGATGCCGAGGATCGTCACCCTGCCTGCATTGCTGTTGATGTTGAGTGTATTCTTCATGATGATCATCGAATCGGCACCTGGCATCATTGCGAGCACGATGACGACCGCTATATATGCCATCAAGTTGTCCATTACTCCGCCCCCTCCGTTCGCTTCAGTTCCATGACGACGATCTCCGGACGGTTGAATACACGGAACGGGAAGCGGCTGTTGCCGAGCCCCCGGCTGACGACCATGCTGGTACCATCTTTTTCATATACGCCTTCAGTATACTTGGGAAGTACACCCTGGTGCGGCGCGTAGAGCCCTTTGACGATCGGCAGGCGGATCTGCCCGCCATGGGCATGACCGGTGAACACGAGGTCGATCGGGAAGCGTGTATACATATCAAACAGTTCCGGACGGTGCGACAGTACAATGGTGAAGCGATCGGGCCTGTTCTCGAGTCTGTGTTCGAGATCCCGTCTGAAATCGGCTGTCACCTGGTGATCACCGTCCGTGCCATAGAACCAGAGATCCTCCATACCGATCACCCTGATATATTCATGACCGATATTGATCCACTCATTGCTTTTGCTGATATTCTTCATGCCGGAGGCATCGATTGCCTGCTCGAGCTTATCGAATTTTCTATAGTGGGCTTCATGGTTGCCCGTCACATAGTAGGTCGGCAGAATACCGACTAACTGGGTGATCAGCTGCATAGACCGCCTGAAGTTCGGTGTACGCCGGTCGATCACATCGCCGGTGACAAAGATGACATCGCCATCGATCTTCTTTATTTCACGGATCAGTTTGGCAGAACGGAAGCCGAACCAGGCATTATGGAAGTCCGACACCTGGATGATCTTGAAGCCGTCGAATGCCGGGGGTACCCGGACGGATGCATGTGTATGGTACGTTGTGATGATGTCCTTATCCTGCTTATAGAGAAAGCGCGCCAACGCAATGGAAAAGCCTAGTACAATCTGGGAAATCTTCATATGACTACCTCGATTTTTCTTTCCATTATAGAGCAAATCGGCACGCCTTGAAACTCATATTCTATTTTTCGTCATCTATATATCTACCGTGCGACGGTTTCGCCACTTCATCGAAGTTTTCAACAAGCGTGTTCAAGCCTTCACGCAATTCTTCACCCTTCAGTGCCTTGCCATGGCCGAATACGGCTGTTTCCGGTTCAATGGATGCCAGTTTCTCCACCGATGCCTTTGCCGCTTCCCAGTCGTTTGTAAAATAGACCGGCGGTCCATGGATCTCCTTTTTCTGCACCATCGTCTTGTAGAGTGAATCCTGCTGCACAGTGACGAATGCATCTCCGACAATCAATGTACCATCCGATGCACGGTAGAATGATACATGTCCGTCGGAATGTCCTGGTGTATGGATCCATTCGAATTCCGGCAGATACGGTACTGTGCCGTCCGCCGGCAGCGGATGCACGTTCTCCGCCAGATCAACCGGCTCTTTCGGATAGATCGAGGACATTTTGGCCATCATGCCCCCCTCCACTGTCGGATCCGGGTCCGGATAAGGTGTCCTTCCTGTCAGATAGGGAAGCTCAAGCTTATGTGCGTAGACCGGGACGTCCCAGTGTTCGATCAGCTCGATGATGGAGCCGACATGGTCGAAATGGCCATGGGTCAGAACGATGGCTCCGGGCCTCGCCCCTTCTCCGAAGCGGTCCTCCACCACTTTGATGATTGCTTCCGCCGAATTGGTCAGCCCGGCATCCACCAGTACGAAGTCCTGCGCATCCGGGTGGCCGACCATGTGCAGATTGACGATCTTGTTCGTGTAGGTGCAAAGGTCCGAGAGCACCTCCGTCACGTTGCCGCTCTCTGTCGAGTACGTCGGGATATTCTTATAGTCACTGCCATACTGCATTCTGCTCATCGTAATCCCCCTTGAAATTTAATGTCTACAGCATTCATTTACCCTCGCATACACAACTTCATTCCAAAAATATCGGGTCCCCGGAGACAAGTCCATCATTTCAGCACCTGATGAAAGCGACATGCATCTTGTCGTCCAGCCTGTTATCTCTTATATGTTAAAATGAATGTGAGGTGATCAATATGGATAGAATCAATCTCGGAGGTTCGGAACTCGAAGCTTCAAGAATCGTTCTTGGCTGCATGCGCATTTCGGAAATGAAGACGGATGCACTGGCCAGACACATCAGCACAGCAATCGAACACGGCATCAACCTTTTCGACCATGCAGATATATATGGCCGGGGGGAATGTGAACGGAAATTCGGCAAGCTGCTGGCAACCGAACTGGACAGGAAGGATATCCTGATTCAGAGCAAATGTGGTATTCGTCATGAAAGAAAAAAAGACGTCCAGTATTATGATCTATCGAAGGCGTATATTATTGACGCCGTTGATGGCATATTGGAAAGGCTTGGTACCGACTACCTGGATCTACTCATGCTGCACCGCCCGGATGCACTGATGGAGCCGGAAGAGATTTCCGAGGCATTTGACAGGCTTCATGATACCGGAAAGGTCAGACACTTCGGACTCAGCAACTTCAATGCCAACCAGTTCGACTTTGTCCAACAACATACATCACACAAGCTCATCACCAACCAGGTACAGTTCGGACCTGCCGCTGCTCATTTGGTCAACAGCGGCATGCAGGCCAACACACCTTTTGAAGGGGCCGCAGACAGGGATGGCGGGCTGCTCGAGCAGTCCCGTCTGAATGATGTAACGCTGCAGGCATGGTCGCCTTTCCATTACGGCTATTTTGAAGGCATCATCATGGACGACCCAAAGTTTGAAAAACTCAACAAAGTGCTTGAGGATATCGGCCAGTCCCATGGCATTACAAAGAACGCGGCTGCGATAGCCTGGATACTGAGACATCCTGCCACCATGCAGACGATTGTCGGCACAACCGACACATCGAGGCTTGAAGATATCGCCAAAGCCGGAAATGTCAGACTCAGTCGTGAAGAATGGTATCAGATCTATGCGACAGCCGGTAATATGGTGCCCTGACGATAGTTCGATTGCCGGAACGAAGACCACCCATCGGTTTGGCCGAGGGGTGGTCTTTAAACGTATATTCAGCTCCTACCGGCCATTATCTGCCGGGTACATGATACTGGCGCTTTTTCTGGCCTCCTCGAATGTTTCCATGACATTTATGGAGTGGTTCAGCCACCCGGACGCCGACTGATGATCACCATTATCGTAGATCTCCTTGAAATCCTCAAGTTCAGACACCATGTTGTTTTCATGCTGTCCCAGGTCGATCGTTTCATCGTAATCATCAGTCTGGATTTCAACGGAATCGATGATGTTCGCTGAGCCATTGACTTTGATGTATCCCTTGTCCCCCTGCAGCAGAATGCTGTTTTCGCTTTTCGTATCCTTGGATCCGATGCACGTCGCGATGCTTCCTACATATTTCATCACACATACGCCGGAAGTATCGATGCCATTTTCAAACTTGTTCGGCAAGTAGAAGACATCTTCAGGCTTCCCGAGCAGTCCGATGACGAAATGGAGGTTATAGATGTTCAGATCCGCCAAGGCACCACCCGAAAATTCCAGGTTGAAGACATTCGGCACTTCCCCGGATTTCAGTGCATCATAGCGGCTCGAGTACTGCGAGTAGTTCGCCTGGACCACTTTGAGGTCCCCCACTCTGTGCAGATTTTCCTTTACCACCTTGTAGTGCGGCAGATGAATGCCGGTGACCGCTTCGAACAGGAACAGCCCCTTCTCCCGACTCAAGGCAATCAGGTCCTGCAGCTCCCGCAGATTTGAAGTGAACGGCTTTTCACAGATTACATGCTTGCCATGTTCGAGTGCCTGTCTGGCATATTTGTAGTGCAGATTGTTCGGTGAAGCGATGTAGACCGTATCGTACTGGTCATCGGTAAGCATTTCTGCCACGTCCGTGAAGTAGTTGTCGATTCCATGTCCTTCTGCGAACAATCTGGCGCGTGTTTTCGTGCGGGAATGCACGCCGTATACTTTTACCCCTTCAACCTGCTCCGCGGCTTCTATGAAGCGGTCTACGATGAATCCCGTGCCTATCGTTGAAATTTTCAATTGAACCCTTCCTTTTCCTGATACTTTCCTATAGTCTACCATATAAAAAAGACGCACATCCAAGCGGATGTACGTCCTCTATTCACTTTCCTCTTTCACTATATCCACTTTACGGATCATCTGGTCTTCCATGACCATCACTTCGAACTTCAGGCCATCGTAGCGGAGCGTGTCCCCTTCTACAGGGAAATCTTTGAATTCTTTCAGCAGAAATCCTGACAGCGTATCTTCCTCCTGTGGAATATCCGTGTCGAATATGGCATTGAGCCGATGCAGTGTAATCTTTCCGTCACAGACAATTCTTGTCTCACTTATGGATTCCACAAGCGCATCGTTCCTGAGATCTGTTTCATCCTCAATCTCAAAGCCGAGCATTGCTTCTATAATATCTTCATGGGTCAAAATACCTTCCGTCCCCCCGAATTCATCAATAACGACTGCGAGATGACGCCGTTCCTTCGTCATTTTACGCAGGACGTACTCGACCGGCTGGAACTCATGGATGATCAGTGGATCCAGGTCACAGAAGTCCATGAGTTTTTTGGACGGATCGACCGACCACTGGAGCAGGTATTTGGAATGGAATACACCGATGATGTCATCCATGTCTTCAGCATATACAGGATAGCGTGTATACATATGACGGATGACATGATCACGCGTTTCCTCATATGTTGCCGTGGAGGATATGACCTCCATTTCGGTCCTTGGTGTCGTCAGAACGTCTTTCACGTTCAGATTACGGAACTCCAGTACACCTTTGATACGGTATGACTCATCCTTCGCGAGCATCCCTTCGGAATCTGCGATATCGACGATCGTTCGCAGTTCATCCTTGGAAACAGATGCAGCGCCTTCCAGTTCACCTTTTGAAAGTATTCTGGCAAGTGCATCCGTCAGCCAGTTGAGCACAACGGTGATCGGCTTGAAAATGACCACAAAAAAGGTGATGACAGGTGCCACGGCCATGGCAATCGGTTCCGGGAATGTTGCCGCTACCGACTTCGGGATGACCTCGGCGAAGACGATGATTGTAATGGTAAGTACAGCAGAAGCAATCGCAACATTGACTCCGTACTCGAGCGCCATCGTCGTGACAAGTGTCGGCAGCAGAATGTTCGCTATATTGTTGCCGATAAGTATTGTAGTAATAAATACACTCGGTCTTGAAACCAGTCTCAGAAGGCGTTTTGCAGAAGCATCCCCTTTATTCGCCCTGGACTGTAATCTCATTTTATTGACTGCTGTCAGGGCTGTTTCGCTGCCTGAAAAGAACAGTGAGACGAACAGCAGTATGATGATCGCAATGATCAATTTTTATCCTCCTCGAATATATCTCTGATTATCTTAATATGTTTTTTACACAGATTCTTTTCATTTTACCATTTTTTGATGTGAATGTGTACTGAATTATCTTATCGCCTATAGAAAAATACCTGCTCTCTAAAGAGCAGGCAGAATTTCGTCTATGCCGACACATTATAGCCTTGATCTTCTATCGCTTCGTTCATGGCAGATTCCGTCACCTGCGATTCATCATATTGTACGTCCACTTTGTTCGCATCGAGATCGACGCTGGCAGAGTCTACGCCTTCCAGTCCTGATAGCGCGCCTTCGACGGCACTTCTGCAATGTTCACAGGTCATACCTTCCACCATGATTGTTTTCTGAGCCATGTAAACTCCTCTTTGCCTGATAATTTTGCTTCGCCTTCCATAGATGTACCCTTTCCACCCACTGTGGATGCATCTGGATACCTATTTGGAAAACTGCTTGAGCACTGCCATCAGTTCTTCGATGGATGTCTCACCTTCACCTTTATTGATTGCGTCTGTGACGCAATGCTTCATGTGACGCTCAGTCACAGAGTATCCAACATTCTTGAGTGCCGACTGTACGGCACTGATCTGGACAAGAATATCCACACAATAGCGGTCTTCCTCCACCATTTTCTGGATGCCCCGTATCTGGCCCTCGATCCTTTTCAATCGATTCATCACCTTGTCCTTTTCCTCATCCGTCCGCGGGATGACAGCATGTTCATGCAGATGTTCATTCATGATCATTTCACTTCCTTCGATTCTCTGAAATCTTTCACTATATTTATCGTACCCGCGCCGGGTATGTTTTTCAAGATAAATAGTCTGAAGCACTGCCCCGGTGCGGGCTAGAGGAACCGGAAGTTGTTTATTTTCACCTTATCATTCGGCACTGCCGGAATATCGTTGAACTCGAAGCTGAAATCCTGTTCCGGCACGTCATATTCCAGATCATTGACAAGGAAATCGAGTGTCGTCCGCATCATGACAATTGTTACGAATTCTCCGGCACACCGGTGGCCGAAGTCGTAGCTCCCCCCGCCCTGCGGAATGAAGTTGAACGGCGTCTGGTGCCACCCCCGGAAGCGTTCCGGCATGAACGTATCAGGCTCCACCCAGTCCGAAGGGTGGCGGTTGGTACCATAGAGATCGAGCAGTGTGAGTGTTCCGGCTTCAAAGAAGTAGCCCTGCCACTCGAAGTCGGTATCCGTCCTTGCAGCAGCGAAAGGGAAGAATGGATAGTAGCGCCGCACTTCCTGGATGAACCATTCAAGCTCGATATCATCGGCACCTTTCAGTTTGCCCTTTTCCTCAGGAAATTCATGCAGGGCAAGACCGATCATTGCCACCCATACGCTGACAGCGTTCATCGGCCGTATGAGATTCAAGATTTCAACCGCTGCAGTCTCCTTATCCAGCAGGCTGCCCTTTTCATCCCTGTGCCAGGAAAAGGTATAGAGGGCTTTGCCCTGATCCACTTCGATCCGGCCTTCCCTGACATCCTCTACGAGACCTTCAATCCAGCTGTCAAGTTTCGAACGGGAACGCCGGCCTTTCCAGTGCTGTATCCCGAGCGCAGCCGGTGATTCGTAAAGGTCGGAAATCTGCGTCGCAAGCGATTCTGTCTCGGATTCATCGAGCGGTACACCTGTCCACTTGCAAGCGACCTGAAGAAAGACCACTTTCGCAGCTTCATACAGCGACACGGTCTCAAGACTTTCAGCTTCTTTAAAATAAAGATGCCAATACTGGTGCACGAGCATACCGATTTCGTCCATTGCTTCATCATCCATCAGAGACATGAACATGGCTTTTCTGTTGCGATGCGCCTCCTGATCCAGCGTCTGTATGCCACCTTCACCAAACAGTGTCTTCTTCACTCTGGCAGGCGCCGCATCCCGCCGTCTGAAGCGGGTATCATCATAGAACAGCTCCGCCGCTTCGCTGCCTGTCAGACAGATGGCCTTCTCTCCCATGATCCGTGTTTCAAATACATCCGTATTCAATGCTTCGCGCCTGTTCATTATGAATCCGTATCCTTCTTTAAGCACGCTCAGCGTCCGATCGAACCCTTCATCTTTCGGCATGTTCTGTGCCACCATATCCCTCCTATGAATGCGTTGCTGGTAACCTTCTCTTCCCCTTCTCCTGAGCTTTAAGCATATGAAGCAGTACAAGAAAACAGACTCTGGTTCAGGTCTGCTTCTTATCGTCCCCTGGTCTGAATACAAAGTAGTTCGTCACTCCAAAAAACACGCCGGCAAGTACGCCGAACAGCCAGTTATCAAATCCGATCCCCACCAGCAGCAGAAAAAATATTCCTGACGCCAGAACAATGGCAATGCGCATATATCTTCACCTTCCAGATCTGAGACGCCCTACAGTTACAGTGCACTGATTATGCCTTTTATCATTCTTGCGATGAGTCCGAATGAGTTTAGGAACATTTCGAATAGAAAGGTGTACCAGGCTTCATTCTTATGGAGTGGCGTCTCATTCTTTTTATTTCCTTTTGACATGGATATTCTCACCCACCTGCATCATTTTAATGGTCCATACACTTAATCACAAGGAACTACTGGTGCTTTTCCAGAAACTCGAGCATGGCCTTATACACTTTGATTTCATTCTGCTTCTTGGAAAATCCGTGGCCTTCATCATCCAGCACAAGGTAGTCGATCTCTCTGCCCGCACCTCTCAGCTCTTCGACAATCTGATCCGACTCCTCTTTGACGACCCTCGGGTCTTTTGCCCCCTGGATGACGAGCATCGGCTTTGACATCGTATCAAGATAGGTGATCGGCGAATCTTTCTCGAACCTTTCCTTATCCTTCTGCGGATCGCCGACCCAGCGTTCCATGATCGGTTTCCAGTGGTCCGGCACCGAGTTGTAGAAAGTGAAGAGGTTGGACACCCCGAATATGTCGACGACCGCCTTGAAGTACTCAGGATGTCTGCCATGCAGCAGAAGTGCCATGTATCCGCCGTAGCTGCCACCGACAAGGAAAAGCTTCTCTGGAGATGAAATGCCGTTATCAAACAGCCATTCGACAGCCGACACATTATCAAGCCGTGGTCCGTGGCCCCAGTCCTGCTCGACAAGCTTTACAAATGAAGACCCGTAGCCTGTGCTGCCTCTGAAGTTGGGACAGAAGATATTGTATCCGCGGTTCAGAAACATCTGGAACATGGCACGGTAGAACTTGCGCTCTGCGGCCTGTGGTCCGCCGTGCGGCCAGAATATCGTATAGCCGTTGCTGTTTTCGGGCTTCGCACGGAACAGCAACGCTTCGATCGGCAGTTCATCATAGGAACTGTACCGGATGGTTTCAGGTTCCACCATATCGTCCGGCGTTACACCGAGCACACGGTTTTTCGTCAGAGGTGTCCATTTTTCCTGACTGTATTCCCAGATGTTGAACGGCTGTGTTGCGCTGCCGCCAAGTACGTAGAGGTTCCCGCTCTTCACTGCAGCAAGCTGCCTGATGGAGTCGAACGGCAGAGTGATTTCATCAGACTGATCATGATTGAGATCATAGTAGTAGAGCTTATCCACAACCCCTTTCTCCGTTACGATGTACAGCATATTCCTGTCACGGTTGAACTGGATATCCGTCACCGATTCATAGCCGAAGTCCATGACTTTCGCAAATTCCTTGCGTGTCAGATTGTATTTTGCCAGATAGCTGTACTCGCTCTCGTAGTCGGTACTGAACCAGACTTCGTCATCCTTTACGAATGTCATCCCGCCGACCGTATGCACCACGTCCGGATTCGGCGTAATATAGTCGATGTCCGAACCAATTTTGATGAAACCAAGAATATAAGTATTGGCCAGCACCTGGACATGCGCCGTGTTCTGTTCATCGAGTGATACATCAACCAGGTAGGTCGGCCCCCGCTCCCCTTCATGCAGTGTCCGCATTTCACCTGTCCCGATATCGTAAACCTTGGTGTCGAGGAAACTCTCGTTCCCTTTTGAAGTCATATAATAGATCTTATTGCCATCCTGGGACAGCTTGCCGAAGAAGTACTTCTCGTCCGCTTCACCAGTAATCAGCGGCTTCGGCACGCCACCTTCCGGTCCTACAGCATAGATCTGGTAGTTTTCATCCCCGTCATGGTCATATCCGGCAAGAACATAGCGCGCCTTCGGATCATATTTTATGAAGCTCGTATTCTCATCCTTCTGTGCGAAAAGAAACGGATATGTTTCCGTAGTATCCATCGCCCAGATGTTCACTTTGCCATTCAGGTTGGTACTGAAAAGAATCTTCTTCTCATCCGGACTCACTGTAAAATTGTTGATGTTATAGGATGTAAAGAACTGCTCCACCGTCGGTTTTGGAAATCCAATCATTATACAGACCCCTTTTTTATTTAAATGTATACTTTCCCCCATTGTAGTCGAAAATCATTTTTGTGACAATTCAGACATATCCGGGATGGGTTGCCTTGTCGGTTTTGTCACCTCTTGCTCATGACACCCTACCAAGGCGAATTAAACCCCTATCTCTCCACAAAAAACAGCATGCACTCGATGTGCATGCTGTCCTTCGCATAGCTTTACTTGATGTTGATGACGACATCATCGTTGTTTACTTTGCCCAGTTCTCTTGCTGCAATTTCTGTACCGGCTGGTCCGGTGATGATGATTGGTGTGATGTCGCTCTTCGCGTTCTGTCTGATGTGGTCGAGGTCGACCTCCATCAGTACATCACCTTTTTTGATCTTGTCACCAGTCGCAACTTTCAGATCGAAGCCTTCGCCTTTCAGGTTGACTGTATCGAGTCCGAAGTGGATGAGGAGTTCGAGTCCACCTTCGTTGACGAGGCCGAGTGCGTGCTTGGTCGGGAAGTCAGTGACGATTTCTCCATCGAATGGTGCTCTGACGATGCCGCTTGATGGCTTGATCGCAACGCCATCGCCCATCATCTTCTCACTGAAGACCTGATCCGGCACTTCGGAAAGGTCGACTGCTTCACCTTCGATTGGTGAATAGACGTCTTTATTTTCATCGGACATCATCTGTGAGTCCTTGGCCGCTTCCATATCATCGTCTGTGGATTCCGTCACTGTTGTTTCGGATGGTGATGAAATTTCTCCATCGATGATGCGCTGCATGTCATTTCTGATCTGGTCGGATTTCGGTCCGAAGATCGCCTGCATATTATTGCCGACTTTCATGACACCTGAAGCACCGAGTGCTTTCAGTTCTTGCTCATCAACCGCAGCAGTATCGGCTACTTCCACTCGGAGACGTGTGATGCATGCATCGAGATGCTTGATGTTCTCTTCTCCACCCATAGCAGCGAGTACGTTGAATGGCAGTTCCTGTGCTGTGGAGATTGTTGTTTCTGAAGTTTCGTCTTCTCTACCTGGTGTTTTAAGGTTCAACGCCTGGATGAGTACGCGGAAGACCACATAGTAGATGACCGCATAAGCTGCACCGACGATGAGTACCCACCACCATTCGGTACGGTTCTGAAGAATACCGAATAGGAAGAAGTCGATGAAACCGCCTGAGAATGTGTAGCCCAGATTCAAGTCAAGCAGGTACAGGATCAGGAAGCTGAGTCCATCGAGTACTGCGTGGATGAAATAAAGCAGTGGCGCAACGAACAGGAATGAGAACTCAAGGGGTTCTGTGATACCTGTCAGGAAACTTGTCAGCGCTGCTGAAATCATGATGCCTGCAACGTATTTCTTACGTTCCGGGCGTGCTGTGTGATACATGGCAAGGGCTGCTGCCGGCAGACCGAACATCATGACCGGGAATTCACCCTGCATGAAGTTACCTGCAGTCAGCTCAACACCGTCACGCAGCTGTGCGAAGAAGATGTTCAGGTCCCCACGGACAATTTCCCCTGCTGCGTTCGTGTAGGTTCCGAACTCGAACCAGAATGGGGCATGGAAAATGTGGTGCAGTCCGAAAGGAATAAGTAGTCGTTTGATCATACCAAAAGCAAATACGCCGATTGCCGTATTTTCTTCCATCAGCCAGAGTGATATTTCATTCATGGCACCCTGGATCGGCGGCCAGATGATGAACATCGCCAGACCGATGATGAATGCTGCTGCTGCTGTCACAATCGGCACGAAGCGCTTTCCGGCAAAGAAGCCGAGGAAGTCCGGCAGATTGATATTATAGAACTTGTTGTAGGCCCAGGCAGCAAGTATACCGATGATGATACCACCGAATACACCGGTCTGGATCGTTGGAATGCCAAGAACATTGGCATAGGCCGGGTCATCTGCTGCCAATTCCGGTGTCACGCCTGCAATCTGACCCATCGTAACGTTCATGATCATGTAGCCGACAAATGCTGCGATTGCTGCGACACCGTCACCTTTCGCGAGACCGACGGCGACACCTAGTGCGAATAGTAAGGCCAGATTATCAAATACAACTGCACCTGCTGCCTGCAGCATGTCGGATAAGGCAACAATCCAACCGGCTTCCAGGAACGGCAGCCATTCAACCATCGCTTCAGTCTGCAGTGCAGCACCGATACCGAGCATCAGACCGGCAGCCGGCAGGATCGCAACCGGAAGCATCAATGCTTTACCGATACGCTGAAGCTGTCCAAAAAGCTTTCTGAACATAGTAATTTCCTCCTAATGAAAAGATTTTGTTTTATGAAAATGACACAGAAAAAGACATGAGAATACAGGGATAGTTAAATAAACCATTCCTGTAGACTCATGCCCTTACCGGTAACACGTCTATTTAGAATAATGTCTGAAATGCTGTATGTGCATCGTAAGATAGACGACTTCCGAGTCGTACACCTTGCGCTGCAATTTATTCTGTATCATCTTCATAATTTTTACAGCTATATTATAGCACATCGGATATTGCGCTTTCAACAGCAAATCGAATTGTTCCTGTGAAGGGACACTTTCACCGTTCATTACCCGCTGGACGCAGAAGCTGATATGCCGCACGAAGCGGTCATACTGGATGGAAGACTGGTCGATTGTCGTCTCGAGTCCGTATTCGATGATGACGATGGCCTGGTGCACCACTTCCGACAGTACATTCATATCATGGAGTGAACGGTTGTATATGGACGAATGGACATGAAGCGCAATGAAACCCACTTCCGCTTCCGGCAGATGGATGCCATATTTCTTGTTGAACATTTCAACGACTGCTTCCGCAATCCGGAATTCCTTCGGGTAGAGTGCCTTCGTTTCATTGACGAAAGGATTGGTAATCTCTATGCCCTCCTCCTGCCGCTTCATCGCGAAAAGCAGATGGTCCGTCAGTGACAGCAGAATCCTGTTGTTGATGTTTTCCGTCGTCATCTCATCGATCAGTTCGATGGCTTCAAGTGTAGACTGGAATAGACGCTCGTCCGCCATGGTCAGAAGCGTCTGGTATCTGCTCGTATCCTGCTGGCCCTCGAGCTTGTAGACCTTATCCGCCTCTTCGATATCCAGCACATCCCCGTTCTTCTTGCCGAACCCGATGCCACGGCCGATCAGTACAACTTCCTCGAACTCATCCCTGCCAATTACTACATTGTTATTCAGAGCTTTCTCTATCGTCACCAAGAGCGTATCCCACTTTCCTCATCTGCTCATTCAAATATATATAATGCAGACGATAAGTGCAAGGTGTATATAGCCAATAAAAAAGCCGGGGCTCCCCGGCTTGAAATCCATTCTAATGTGCCTTTGTCGTAAAATTGACGAGTGAGCGTATGGCCGTTTCGATACTCTTCTCGGAAAATATGACTTCCGGACTGTGAAGGGAATAGGTACTCTTCTCTTCACCTTTGATCTTTGTGCCTACCCGGAAGGCAGCGCCGATATAATCCTGCATATAGAAAGCGAAATCTTCAGAACCCATGGAAGGCTCCTTCAGCTCATGAAACTTTACATCTTCACCACTATTGATGAAATCATTGACAAGTTCCTTATTATTGATGACAGGCGGGCAATAGCGACTGTATTCAATGTTGCAGTCGGCATCCGACATCTTCATCAGGTCGTCTGTATACTCACCCAGCATGCGCTTCGCCATGTCGATGGACTTTTCAGAAAAGCTTCGTATGCTGCCACCGAAATGAAGCGCATCCGGGATGACGTTGTTCTTCTCCCCTGCATGAATTTGTCCGACTGTGATGACAACCGGTGTCGCCGGGTCATTGAACCGTGACGCGATGCCCTGGATGAACTGGATGATGTTTGATGCCAGGTAGATCGGATCGGCTGTCGTATCGGGATGCGCCGCATGGCCACCCTTGGCAGTCAGCTTCACATCAAAAGTGATTGATCCGGCCATCATATCCTCTTCCCTGTAGCCGATCAGACCTTCTTCAAGCGTCGGCCACGTGTGGAACATGATCATCTTGTCGACCGGAATCTCAAGGCGCTTCAGTTCATCATTTATATACTTCGCCCCTTCAAGCGTCTCTTCCGCCGGCTGGAAAATGAAGACAAGATTATACTTGAGGTCTTCATACAGCTCATTGATGACTTTCGCAAAGCCGTAGATGATGCTCGTGTGGATGTCATGTCCACACGCATGCATGACACCTTCATTTTCAGATTTGAAATCGAGATCATTCTCCTCTGTAATGGGCAGAGCATCCATATCCGCCCGCACCCCGATATACTCGTAGCTCGGGTCCTTCTCCAGCACACCAATCAGCCCGGTATCCTCGGACAGTTCGTAGAATTCTATATCCGTGTCCTCAAGCCCATGTGCCACAAGTTTCGTCGTCTCATATTCCTTGAAGCTCAGTTCCGGTGCCTTATGAAGTCTTCTTCTGAAATTGATGACATGCTCCAGATGATTATCTATTGCGCGATCTTTTACAGTCATTAATAAACCCACTTTCCTCTTGATTATTATATTAATAACATATCCGTATGAAACATTTTCAAACGTTTATCACGCCTCGTAAGTTCAGCAACATAAAAAAAGCATATGAGGGCCGTGACACCCTCATATACCTCCAATATCAATCTGTCTTGCTTTTGAACCGTTCCACTATCTCTTTACCAATTTCGATCGAGCATGTCGCAGCAGGGGATGGGGCATTCAGAACATGCAGGCTTCGCTCATCCTCTTCAAAGTAGAAATCATCCAGCAATGTACCATCGGGTTTCATCGCCTGGGCTCTGACACCTGCTTCCATCGGCTGTATATGTTCTTCATCCAGGAGGGGTATCAGTTTTTTCGCTTCTTTTACAAATGCTTTTTTGTTAAATGAGCGATAGTATTCACCAATTGCCTCTTTAATATTTTTAATCCCCATGCGATATAATCCAGGGAAAGTGAGTATTTCTGTTGTTTCCCTAAAATCGAATCCGATTTTTCCGTAGGCTTCCTTCTTGAAACCAAGTACTGCATTTGGTCCGACATCTACGCCGCCACCAATCATGTTTGTGAAATGGACGCCAAGGAATGGCAGTTCAGGATTCGGTACTGGATATATCAGCGTACGGACGTAATGTTCGACACTCTCATCGAGCTTGAAGTACTCTCCCCTGAAGGGAATGATACGGACTGCGGTGTCAATGCCGCAAAGACGTGCCAGCTTATCACTGTAGAGCCCTGCACAGTTGATAAGGTAATCCGCTTCATAATGTTCCTGGCTGGTCTTGATCATGAGATGATTGTCTCTTCTCTCGATGTCTTCCACCTGTGCACTGTAATGTATGATGCCACCACCCGCTTCAAAAAGTTCTCCGAACTTCTCTGTCACAAGCCTATAGTCTACAATGCCTGTGTCTTTGACAAGGATTCCGGAAACTGTCCGGACAAAAGGCTCAATTTCGCGCACCTTCTGACCATCGAGCAGAGTGACATCCAGGTGATTTTCCAACCCACGTTCGTATAGCGCCTTAAGCCGTGGTATTTCCGCTTCACTGGTTGCTACGATCACTTTACCGCACTGGTTGTACTCTATGTCATGTGCTTTACAGAAGGCGATCATCGACTTGGAGCCATTGCGTGCAAACTGTGCTTTATAGGATCCTGGACGATAATATATACCGGAATGGATGACGCCACTGTTGTGTCCGGTCTGATGAGTGGCTGCTGCTGCTTCCTTTTCAACAACTGTAATCTGCTTATCCGGATACTCCTTTGAGAGATGATAAGCCGTACTCAGGCCGATAATGCCGGCACCTACAATAAGAATATCTGTTTTCATCCTTCCATCACCCCACAAGCTTCTGCTACAACTTCAACTATATGCCTGACTTCGATTTCCCTACTCAACCCTTCGCGTTCCACACCAAGCTTCATCTGTATGTGGCAGCCCGGGTTGGAAGTGATGATCAGATCAGGACGTGTCTGCTTGACGTTATTCATTTTCATATCCAGAATCTGCATGGATTCATCAAAATGAAGAATATTATAGACACCTGCCGAGCCGCAGCATAGTGACTTTTCATTCATTTCCACATAATCGAGTCCCGGGATCTTTCTGATGATATCCAAAGGTTCACTGAATACTTTCTGTACATTTTCCAGGTGGCATGATGGCTGGTACACTGCTCTGCGATTGACTTCGTTTGAGAAATCAAATTCTATCATGGCCATGATCTGGGAAATATCACGCACTTTGTCTGTAAATGCTCTGGCACGATCATGCCAGTTCGTACCAGGCACAAACAGTTTGTCATACTCTTTCAATGTTGCCCCGCAGCCGCCAATGGTGTTTACGATGTAATCGAAATCATATTTTTCATATGCCTCGATATTCTTCATTGCCAGCTCCAGTGTACGATCTGCTTCCCCTGCATGATGCTGGAGTGCGCCACAGCACGTCTGCGTCGGAATATTCGTTACCTGAATTCCGTTTTTCTTCATTATTTTCATAGCCAGCGAGTTAATATGCGCAAAAAAAGATTCCATTATACAGCCTTGAAAGAACCCGACTGACATTTCTTTATTCCTGAATGGATTGACGCTTCTTGAAATCCTTCGACTTAGAACGACATCGGGCATCGCTTTATTCAGCTGATTGAATTTGTCTACAGGTTTCAGCAGATTTTTTTTATTCACCAATCCCTGTACACCTGACAGCTGATAAGCATATAAACCTCTGTTGATGAGACGCAGCACTTTTTTATGCTTCAGGGCAATTCCGAAAGCAGATGTTCGAATACCTTTTTCTATAACACCTGTGCTTTTATTCTCTTCAAGTACTTCCACTGCGGACATCAGAATGTCTCCATACCTTACATTAGTTGGACAGATGGTTTCACACGCTCTGCATCCCAGACAAAGATCGATGCCTTCTCGCATATCTTCAATGGAAATTTTCTCTTCCGCTGCCATCTTGACAAGATTGATCCTGCCTCTTGGTGAGTGTTTTTCTTTCTTGAATGCAAGATAGGTCGGGCATACTGGCAGACAGTAGCCGCATTGTACACAGTCAAAAGTGGCACGATAGTCCAGTTTATCTATTAATGTCTCAGTCATTTTGCAACACTAACCTTTTTTCTCCAGGTTCAGGAAAGATTTTGCCTGGATTAAGAATATTTTTTGGATCCAATGCTTTCTTGATGGCTTTTTGAAAAAGCACGCCATCATCACTGATTTCGTTGGCAAGAAACGCTTTTTTCATTGTTCCGATACCATGCTCACCTGATAAGGTACCGCCAAGTTCGATGGCATATTTAAAAATTTCCTCGACAGCGTCTTCAACTCTTCCGACTTCATCAGAGTCCCTCATGTTCGTATTGATGGTTGGATGCAGATTGCCGTCCCCCGCATGACCGAATACAACAATGTTCAAATTATACTTGCGCTTGATTTCATCAATTTTCCTGAACATATCAGGAATTTTACTGAGAGGCACTGTCGCATCCTCTGATATTTTCGTATAGCCACTTGTAACAATAGCGGGCGAAACGAGTTTTCTGACTTGCCAAAGCCTGGCTTCTTCCTCTTTATCACTGGCTATCTGGATGTCGTCCACTCCTATCTTTTTCAAAGCTTCCTGCACAATATCGAGCTCTTTTGACAGGACATCAGGATCCCCATCCACTTCCACCAGCAGAATTGCTGCTGCCTCCCTGGGTAGATCAAGCCCTGCATAATCGACCACTTTATTGATTGCGTTTCTATCCAGTATTTCCATTTTGGATGGTCTTACCCCGGAAGTAAGTATTTTTGATATGGATTGTCCAGCCGTGTACAGATCATCAAATATGATCATGGCTGTTCTGGTATCCAGCGGCTTTGGTATGAGACGTAATGTCGCTTCTGTAATAATGGCAAGCGTTCCTTCAGAACCGATGATCAGCTTGGTAAGGTCGTATCCTGTCACATTCTTGACCGTATTCCCTCCAGTCTTAAGCACCTTGCCATCCGCTGTAACTATTTCCAGCCCAATGACATAATCTTTTGTCACCCCGTACTTCACCCCTCTTGGTCCACCTGCGTTCTCGGCAAGGTTGCCACCGATGGTACAGATGGAAGAAGAGGAAGGATCGGGTGGATACATGAGGTTGTAAGATTCGGCCAACTTGTGGATATCACCTGTTATGACTCCCGGACTGGCTTTGATGATAAGGTCTTCAGGATAGATCTCGAGCTTGCTGTGCCACTGTGAGAAATCCAGCACAATTCCCCCATGAACCGGGAGTGGCCCGCCTGACAGACTGGTGCTTGCCCCTCTGGCATATAGAGGGATTTCATATTCGTTGGCAATACATACAGTCTGCTGCACTTCTTCTGTGGACAGGACCTGTACTACGCAGTCCGGTAGATATTGACCAAAAGAACCGTCATATCCGTACGACACTCTTTCATCAATTTCCGTCAGAAGACGGTCACCCATAAAATTTTTCAGCTTTTCCATAGCATTATTATTCATACTCCAACCCCCTATACTCTTTCATCACCCAGTTTTCTTCTCATGTTATACAAGTGCGCTTTCATGCTTTCTTCTGCTCTTAGTGAATCCTGGTTTCTAATTGCATCAAATATATTTTCATGTTCCGAAAAGACCTGCTCCCGTTTTGCCGGTCTCCCAACATTAAGCTTCAACGAAAATTCCAAAGCATTCTGGTGAATGTTTTGCAGGTTACTGAATGTCTGGATCATAAACGCGTTTCCTGTAGCCAGTACGATTGCTTCGTGGAAATCATAATCCGCCTTGACTCCGATCGCCTTCTGATCGACTGTGATTTTTCTGAAGTCATTGAGTGCTGCTTCAATTTTTAACAGATCTTCATCTGATCTTCTAATGGCGGCCATTGATGCTGACTGGACTTCGATCACCGTCCTCATTTCCAGCAGATCGAAAAGTTCCTTCGTATCGAACCCATCAAATGTGAACTGCATCATTTCATCAGTTATCATACTGTTTTTAACAAAAGAGCCTTTACCCTGATTCGACTCCACATAGCCCCAGGAAGCGAGTTTACTGATCGCCTCCCTTACAGGCACACGGCTTACATCATAATATTTTGCAAGCTGATTCTCCGAAGGCAGTTTATCCCCTATGCCGTATTCTCCACTTTTTATCGATTCCGCAATGTCATTGAAAATAAGCTGTGACAGGTTTTCCTTCTTAATTGGTTTCATCCAGTTCTGTTGCCTCCAATATTTTTCTGGTCCTGGCATAGTGTACAATCATAACTATGATGAACAATCCAATGCCAATCAGATCAAACATCTGGTTTGTGGTAATCAGCAGGAAGGCGACTGCAATCATTGCCATTCTTTCAACTATATATAACCTGGCCCTTATGAAGTTTCCCATACCGACTGCCAGAGCATATACTCCAACTATGGCTGTTGCAAAGGCAATCAATAATGATCCATAGTTTACCGGACCTTCCGAAGCATCCATCAGAAGTATCGGATCATATGCAATGATGAAAGGTATGATGAATCCAGGCAACGCCAGTCTAAGCGCGGTCCAGGATGTTTTCATCGGATCAGAGTCAGCTATACCGGCACCTGTATAGGCTGCCAGGGCTACTGGCGGTGTAACATTGGACATTGCACCAAAGTAGAAGACGAAGAAATGGGCTGCCAGAGGCGTAATGCCTGCCTGGACCAGCGCAGGTGCAGCAGTGACCGCTACTACAATATAAAGTGCTGTTGAAGGCAAACCGAAACTGAGGATGATGCATGTAACCATCACCATAACAAGAATCAGGAACAGATTCCCTCCAGCTATGTCAATCACGTTGTATGCGAGCATTGAGCCCACACCACTCATTGATACGACTGCAATGATGATGCCTACAGACGCACAGGCAATCGCCACCTGTATTGAACCTTTTGCACCATCTACAAGAGAACCAAAAAATTTCTGTATCGTAATTCGATTTGTTTTGTCTTTAGTCAGATAAGAAGTGATAATGACAGCGATAATTCCTGCAAAACCAGCAAAAATAGCTGTCCTTCCAGTAAGCAGTACACCAAATACAATGATGATTGGCAGAAGCAGAGCGCCACGTTGAAGCAGGACCGCTTTCACTTCAGGAATATTATCTTTGCTGAGACCTTTGAGCCCCATTTTCTTCGCTTCAGCGTCCACTGCAAATATAAGAGCAATATAGTAGAGAAGTGCCGGAATGATACCTGCGATGATGACAACTGTATAAGGAACACCAAGGAAACCCGCCATTATGAAGGCTGCAGCACCCATAATCGGGGGCATGATCATCCCGCCTGTTGAAGCGGCCGCCTCAACACCTGCCGCGAACCGCGACTTCAGACCGATGCTCTTCATCAAAGGAATCGTAAAAGCACCTGTTGTTGCTACGTTTGCAACAGCACTACCATTCAGGGAACCTGTCAGTGCACTTGTTATGACCGCTACCTGCGCAGGTCCGCCCCTTCTCTGCCCGGCAATTGCCAACGCCAGATCATTGAACAGCTTGCTTGCCCCACTCGCGCTCAGAAACGCTCCAAAAAGAATGAACAGTACGATATATGTGGATGCAATGGATAGCGTGCTTCCGAATATTCCATTTGAAGTCATGTATACTCTGTAGAGCAGCCGATCCAGACTGAATCCCGAGTGGGCAAAATCAATAGGGAAATAGGCTCCGTATACTGCATAGATCATCGCCAGGACACTGAGTATGGGGATGAACCATCCAATTGTCCTTCTTGTAATTTCGAAAACTACAAGTATGCAAAGCACCGCAAATATATAATCCGTCGTATTTGCCTGCGACATTCTTTCTACATGCAAGTTCGTATAGTTTACTGTGATGTACCCGATTGAAATGATTGCAAGTATTATCAGAGCAATATCCATATAGGAAAATTTCTGATCCGGCTTCTTCTTATTGGGTGAATAGAGGAAAAAGCCAAGTACGACAATCAGCGTTATAAAAATTGTATTTCTGTAAAACTCCTGGATGTTCAGGTAGCTGGAGGTGAGCAGAACAAATATGGATAGGACGATTGCAACTAAAGCGGCGGTTTTGGCAGATACACCCTGCAGTCTGTCATTTTCCATCTTTCCAACTGGCGTGTCCGAAGTTTGGATCTGATTCGTCTTATCATTCATTTTGAGCGCCTCCCTCCTGTATTTCTTCAGGAATCAGTTTTTCGTCTATTTCCAGCCCCTGCTCTTTGAAATATCTATAGGCCCCCGCATGAAGCGGTGTATTGAGACCTTCCAGAGCGGTTTCAATCTGCATTTCCCTTGCTGAGTTATGAACACCGATCATAAACTCACGATTCTCAAATAGAATTCTGGTCAGATTGTAGACCATTTCTTCATCCATAGCTGTTGATGTAACCAGTATATTCGGCTGTGCAATTGTTTCTATGTCTTCAGTCTGCCTTGGATAGGTCCCTTCTTCTATAGTGTATTTATACCAGGCGTCCACAATAGAATTCACAGCTTCGAGCTGTTCGTCCGTTATGCTGAGTATTTCGGCATCCAGCCCACTCGCAAACATATCGGTAATGGCTGAGACCGGCGTACCGGCGGGGAGTGATCCCCCCTCAAGCCTCCCATCCCTCATCGAGGAAATCGTATCGTCGTACCCCAGATATTCCGGCCTTATGCTGTTCTTATCAAGGCCAAGGCTTTCCATTATCGTCAAGGTCGACTGCTCAGTCCCACTTGCCTGAGGACCAACAGAGAAGGAGTTCCCTTCTATATCAGAAATGTTTCCAGTCTCCACTTCACTTGTCATCAGTACAAAGTGTTCGACATTCGGCCAGATCATTCCGATGGCCCTAAGGTCTCCATAGGCATCGCCTTCATAAATACCACTGCCCTCTGATGCTTGTGTAGAAATCAAGTTTTGCAGAATGGCCATGTCCGCTTCCCCATTTTTAAGCAGATCAATATTTTCAACGGAACCCGCAGAAGACTGACCATTGAATTTGATATTCTGTTCCTTGTATTGCTCTGTCCAAAGCTGTCCCATCCCGACACCAATTGGATAATATGTACCACCGGTTGATGCTGTCGCAATATTGTAGACTTCCTTTTTTTCAAAGTTGCAGCTCGATAAGACCATCATGGTTACAATCAGAAGTATTGAAGCAACGCTCTTCTTCACAAATTATCCCCCTTATTTACTTATGAATGCGCTTTCACTTGTAATACAATATCATCATGTTATAACATCAATTCTGAAAGTTCAATGTTTTTAGAGGAATTTTTGCTATTTATTTGCATTTTTATTACATAACTTTTCCCAATTTGGTTGTAAAACGCATATAAAGGTGGGTATAATATTACTCAAGGAGTGATGATATGGACTATTCGATCTGTCCAAAATTAGAAAATGCAATGGGTGTGCTCGGTCAACGATGGACAGGACTCATCATCTATCAGCTGATGGCTGGTCCGAAGCGTTTCTGCCATCTGGAATCATCCATGGGTGTCAGTGGCCGTGTCCTCTCGGAGCGCCTTAAAACGCTTGAAAAAGAAGGTATTGTAAAAAGGGAAGTCTATCCGGAAACGCCGGTCAGAATCGAGTATATGCTCACTGACAAAGGTAAAGCCATGGAGCCGTTCATCAAAGAACTGCAGAAATGGGCTGAAGCGTGGTCCGAAGTTCCTCAGGAAGTTTAATTATCCAATGATCTAAAATAGCAAAAGGGGTATGTTCTTCTGAACACACCCCTTTTTTCTATATTCTGCGGCGTTCATATCTGCCATAGACCATGTAGTACACGATGATTCCCAAGACGACGAGTACAACCATCGAGCTGTAGAGTCCGCTGTAGCCGAGGGTCGGTACCAGTGTGCCGAGAATGTAGGAACCTACGCCAAGGCCGAAATCCAAAGCGATGAAATAAGTCGAAGTGGCAAGGCCGACATTTTTAGCATCCGCCACTTTGATGCACAGCGCCTGGGTGATCGACTGGAAGTTGCCGTAGCCGAACCCGAGGAGCACACCGGACAGCAGCAGCATGAAACCGGAAGACGTCTGTCCGAGCGCCAGATAGCCGAGCGCGAGCACGGCAAACGAAGGATAGATGACGATATTGGCACCACGCTGATCCATGATTCTGCCTGTAACGGGACGTGTAATCAGAATGATGGATGCATAGACAAGGAAGAAGTAGCTCGCAGTGGCAACCAGATTCTGTTCTTCTGCAAAGAGTGAAATGAACGACAATACTGTCGAATATGTCATGCAGATGATCAGCACAACGACGCCGATCGGCATGGCATTCTTATCAATCCATTCAAACTTGGGCTTCGGCTCTTTCGACAGGTCGACCGTCGTATTGTCCGTCTTGACGAAGATGGTGAAGACACTGGCAATCAGTACAAGCCCGAACACAATCATGAACAATGTCTGATAAGTGATATGCTGCAGCAGAAAGAACACCATGAACGGACCGAGTGCCGTGGCCATGACAAAGCTCAGACTGAAGTAGCTGATGCCCTCTCCCCGGCGCGACTTCGGCAGTGCGAGTGCTGCGATGGTCCCGACTGCTGTCGTTGCGACCCCATTGGCCAGTCCATTGAAGAAGCGGACCAGCAGCAGCGTGGGCAAGTTTCCTGCGATGAAGTAAAGGCCGTATGTGACGATGAACATCGCCGTCCCGATATACATGATCTTCTTCGCACCGAGTAGACTCAGCTGATGGCCGGTCAGAATCCGGCCGATCAGTGAACCGACGATGAAGATGCCGGCTACAAGCCCTGCTGTGCTGGTGGATACATTGAATTCATCCACCGCGTAGCCGCTGATCGTGACCATCAGCAGAAACATTGCGAGCATGATGAAGAAGTTGAATATGAATACAATGACAAAGTCTTTTGTCCAAAGACGTTCTTTTCCCATTTGACCATTCCTTAATATGTATGACTATCCCGCTATTCAATCCACATCATACCATATTTGATGAAAACACAAAAAAGCCGGTCATTGAGACCGGCATTCCATTTATGAATGGATTCTGTTCTGTACAGCAAATTTATGTGCGGCACGAGCGACTTCGCGCCCTTCTTTTATTGCCCATACCACGAGGCTCTGGCCGCGTCTGGCATCTCCCGCAGCGAATACTTTCCTGCGGTTCGTCTTGTAGTCATGGTCATCTGCAGCAATCCTGTTGTTTTCAAGATGCAGCTGGAATGCTTTCGGCAGCGCGCTCTCCACGCCTTCGAAACCGATGGAAAGCAGCACAAGATCTGCCTTGAAATAGCGTTCCTGATCTTCCATCGTTACATCCGTAAGCGGCTGCTGGCTGAGCACTTGTGTCTGTATGCCGTTCAGATCGCCGACCAGGTCGACATCATATGCCATCGTCTGTACTCCGTATGCACGTGGCTCCTGGCCAAATCTGCTTTCATATTCCGCATGGGCGTAGTCCAGCTTGAATACCTGCTTCTGCAGTGGCCAGAACGGGTTGCCGTCGACCTTGTCCGGCAGACGATCATACTTGTTCAGCTGGAAGACGGATTTGCATCCTTCCCTCAAAGCCATTGCCACACAGTCGGCACCTGTATCCCCACCACCGATGACGATGACGTGCTTGTCCTTGGCAGTGATGGATGGCGATTCGATCTCATCGAACTGATACTGGATCTGCTCTGTGAGATAGTCCATCGCAAACTGGATATCCTTGCTCTGCCTGCCTTCAAGCTTCAGATCCCTCTGCTTGCGCGCGCCTGTGGCAACGATGATGGCATCATACTTTTCGTCCAGCTCCTCATACGTCACGTCCTTGCCGACCTCGACATCGCAGATGAAATTGACACCGGCTGCCTCCATCAGTTCGACTCTGCGCTCGACGACCGCTTTATCAAGCTTCATGTTCGGAATGCCGTATCTCAGCAGCCCGCCCGGTTTGAAGTCCCTCTCATATACATCCACGTTGTGTCCCCATGCGTTCATCTCATCCGCTGCTGTCATCCCTGCCGGACCGCTGCCGATGATGGCGATGCGTGTCTCGAGTCTATGATTCGGTGTCCTCGGCTCGACCCACCCCTGCTCGAATGCTTCATCGATGATGGTGCGCTCGATGCCTTTGATCGCAACCGGGTCGCTGTTGATGGACAGCACGCATGAAGATTCACATGGCGCCGGGCATACATTTCCGGTGAATTCCGGGAAGTTGTTGGTTTCCATCAGACGTCTGTAGGCTTCCTTGAACTGGCCTTTATATACAAGGTCGTTCCATTCAGGAATGTAGTTGCCGATCGGGCAGCCGACCGTTTCCTTGCCGACACTGGAACCCGTCTGGCAGAAAGGCGTGCCACATTCCATGCAGCGCGCGCCCTGTTCACTTGCCTCCTCATTGCAGAAGCGATGCTGGAACGCTTCGTAATTGGAGAGCCTCTCTTTCAGATCCGCTTCCGCCAGCGCTTTTCGGCTGTAGTTCATGAATCCTTTAAATTCGCCCATTTCACACCGCTCCTTTCTAGAATATATTCATCTTATCCAGTTCTTTGTCTTCGAAGACCAGTTCTCCGTTGAATGCTTTCAGTTCCGCTTCCGCCTGGGAGTGCTTGTTTTCGAGACCATAGCGGATTTTCTGCTGCATTTTCCTATATTCAGTCGGGATGACCTTGATGATTTCCAGTTCCCCTGCTTCTATTTTCCTGATTGCGTCACTTGCTCTGCCACTATTGGTGAATTCCTGATGGTCATAGAGCATGTGCATCACTTTTGCGAGCTCTTCCCTGTCTTCCACAAGGCCGACTTCAATCATTTCATGGTTCATGTTGACCTGGTTCTCGATGACGGACTTCTCATTGATGATATAGGCGATGCCACCGCTCATGCCTGCAGCAAAGTTCTTGCCGATGCTGCCGATGATGACGACACGGCCACCTGTCATATATTCGAGCCCGTGGTCACCGATGCCTTCGACAACAACTTCCGCGCCACTGTTCCTGACACCAAAGCGCTCACCCGCGACACCGTTGATGAACACCTGGCCATCGATTGCACCGTACAGGCAGACGTTGCCGACGATGATGTCACGGCTTCTTTCCGCAACGGGCGCCTCGACGATGATGCGTCCACCGGAGATGCCCTTGCCGACATAGTCGTTCAAGTCTCCGATGTGGTGCATCGACAGACCTTTCGGTATGAATGCACCGTAGCTCTGACCGGCATGACCGAATGTGTTCACCTTGTATGTGCCGGTATCGAGCGTCGTCATGCCCTGCTTCTTTGTGATCAGACTGCCAAGCTGGGTACCGATGTTCCTGTGTCTGTTCCTGACATGGTATGCCGCTTCATGCGGCTCGCCTGCAGCCACCTTCTCTTCGAAGTCAGGCAGCAGGTTGAGGTCATCGAGTGACCATTCGAACGGGTGCTTCTGGACGTCCACCTTTCTTCTGGCGCCATCAATCGGCGTCAGCAGTGGAGACAGATCGAGCTCACCGAGATGATGGTTGGCCGTCTTTTCGGTATCCACTTCAAGGTGCTCGACCGCACCGACGAGATCATCCATGGATTCCAGACCAAGCTCGGCCAGAATCTCCCTGATATCTTCAGCAATAAAGTGCATGAAGTTGACCACGTGCTCCGCCTTGCCGGTATAGAGCTTGCGCAGATCGCCATTCTGGGTGGCGATGCCGACCGGACACGTATCCTTATGGCAGACACGCATCATGATGCAGCCGAGTACGACAAGCGGTGCCGTCGCGAATGCGAATTCTTCTGCGCCAAGCGCGCACGCAATTGCTACATCACGACCGGTCATGAGCTTGCCGTCCGTCTCAAGCGTGACCCTGGACCTCAATCCATTCAGCTGCAATGTCTGATGGGCTTCCGTCAGACCGAGTTCCCACGGCAGTCCAGCATGCTGGATACTTGTCAGAGGCGAGGCACCTGTACCACCATCAAAGCCGCTGATGACAATCTTATCGGCATAGGCTTTCGCTACACCGGCAGCAATCGTACCGACGCCGCCTTTGGCAACGAGCTTCACCGAAATGTCCGCATCCTTGTTGGCATTCTTCAAGTCATGGATCAGCTGGGCCAGATCCTCGATGGAATAGATGTCATGGTGCGGTGGCGGTGAGATCAGACCGACACCTGGTGTCGAGTTGCGGATTTCAGCAACCCATGGATACACTTTCTGTCCTGGCAGCTGTCCACCTTCACCCGGCTTTGCCCCCTGTGCCACTTTGATCTGGATTTCCTTGGCGCTGTTCAGGTACTCGCTGTTGACGCCGAATCGTCCCGAAGCCACCTGCTTGATGGCACTGTTCAGGTTCCTGCCATCCGCTTTCGGTGCAAAACGTTCGCGGTGTTCTCCGCCTTCACCACTGTTGCTGCGTCCACCAATCTGGTTCATCGCTTCAGCAAGCGTTTCATGCGCCTCCTGGGAGAGGGATCCGAAACTCATCGCGCCTGTCTTGAAACGCTTCACGATCTCTTCCTTCGATTCGACCTGCTCGATGTCGATCGGGCGTCGGTTCTTGAACTTCAATAGGTGACGGATGCTTGAATTCTGACTGCCATGCATGTATGTCTTGTATTCTTCATACGCTTTCTTATCATTGGTACGGCAGGCGATCTGCAGCAGTCGGATGGAGTTCGGGTTGATGACATGGTCTTCACCCTGCTGGCGCCATTGAAATCTGCTTCCGGATTCGAGATGATCGAGCCTTCTATCCTGCATCTGCTTATTTCTATAATCGATATCTTCAATCGACAGGCCGCCAATCTTGGACGGTGCACTGCCGAAGTAGTCGTGCATGACGGATTTGCCGAGACCGACGGCTTCGAATACCTGTGCGCCATGATAGCTCTGGACAGTTGAAATGCCCATCTTCGCCATGACTTTGATGAGTCCTTCCGTCAGTGCCTTGTTGTAGACAGCAACAGCCTTTGTATCTCCTCCGGAGACCGAAACGAGGGTCTCCTGTGCAATGTACGGCTGGACCGCATTGGCACCGAATCCGATCAGTGTCGCAACGTGATGCACTTCCCTGACTTCAGCCGTTCTTACGACGATGCTCGTCTTCGTGCGGCATTCACTATTGATGAGCGCCTGATGGACTGCACTTGTGGCAAGAAGTGATGGAATGGCATATCTGCCCGACTCCTCCAGAATGCGCTCATCAGTCAGCACGATGACACCGTGCTTCTCAGCCTGCTCGGCAGCCTGATACTGGATAGATGATAGTGCATCCTTGAGTGAACCTGTATATGTTGCGTCTATTTCGATGACGCCGAGACGTTTTACATCCTCACGGTCCATGACGCGCTGGTCGATGACCGGAAGCTCCAGCTGGACACGGTCGACCGCCTTTACACCCGGTGCCAGCAGATGGCCTTCCTTGCCGAGGTAGGTGATTTCACTCGTTACAATCTTCTCGCGATAGGAATCGAGCGGCGGATTTGTCACTTGTGCAAAGTGCTGCTTGAAGTAGTCGAACAGCAGCTTTGAATGGCTCGACAGGAATGCAAGCGGCTGGTCGAAGCCCATTGCACCGATCGGATCCTTCACCTCACGCGTCAGCGGCTTCATATATTTCTCGATATCTTCTTTCGTATAGCCGAAGCGGACGAGCACTTCATGCAGTGTGTCCTTGTCGACCGGCTCACGTTTGAATGGCGCCGGCTCTACATGCTCACTGCGCTTCTGTGACATCCATTCGCTGTACGGTTTCTGTGTGGCAATGTCATGCTTCAGTTCATCGTTCTCGATGATCTTCGACTGGTCGAAGTCGACCAGCAGCAGCTTGCCTGGGCTCAACTGCCCTTTATAGAGTACTTCCGACTCTTCGACATCAACGACGCCGACTTCGGAGGAGTAGATGATTTCATTGCTTTTTGTGACATAGTAGCGACCCGGACGCAGACCGTTGCGGTCCGTCAGTGCACCAAGCTTATGGTTGTCACAGAAGCTGATCATTGTCGGGCCGTCCCACGGTTCCATCAGATAGCTGTAGAACTCGTAGAAATCCTTGACGGACGGGTTGTCATAGTCCTGATACTTCCAAGGTTCCGGAATCATGATCATCGCCGCCTGCTCCGGTGACATCGAGAGACTCATAAATTCCATGACATTGTCGACGATGGCCGAGTCACTGCCTGATTCATCGATGATGGCTTCTATTTTTCTGCCCTTCTCACCGAATGTATCCACCAGCCACTGCTTCGTGCGGGCTTTCATCCAGTTCATATTGCCTTTGATGGTATTGATTTCACCGTTATGCATCAGCAGGCGGTTCGGGTGCGCACGCGCCCAGCTCGGGAATGTATTCGTACTGAAGCGGGAATGGACGGAACCGAACTTCGACACATAGCGCGAATCATTCAAGTCCACATAGAACTGCTTGATCTGGCCGGCACGCAGCCACCCTTTATAGACGATCGTCTCATTTGAGAATGAAGCGACGTAGTGTCCGATATGTGCGGCCTCGAGGTTCTGCTCGATCATTTTCCTCATGTAATAGAGGTCAAGCGCCTCGTGGCAGTCTGTGACCACCTGCATGAACTGGGGCACCGTTTCACGGACGTTGTCCGCCAGCACATCGTCGTTGACCGGCAGATCCCTGAAGGCGATGACACGCTGGCCTTCTGCCGATACTGTCTCCTCTACGACTTTCTTGAAAGTGTCGAGAGATGCCCCGGTATCGATCAGATACATGCCGACGGAATATTGACCGAATCCGGGGAGACCATCAACCTCTTCCTGCAGGAGTGCATGTGGTATTTCAGTCATGATACCAGCGCCATCACCTGTCACACCATCATTACCGACACCACCCCGGTGATCCAATCTCTCGAGCATTTCAAGAGATTTGATGACGACACCATGGGAACGGATATTATCCATATTGGCATAGAAACCGATGCCGCATGCGTCGTGTTCGTCCATATAATGATATAAACCTTTTTGTTTGATTGGCTGATACAGACTCATACCAGGTCACCTCTTTTTCAGAATATTTTAGTAAGTCTATATTATCATCCGAACCACCTATACAATCAATATATCAATGATATAATATTAATATCAAAATTAGATTGGTGATGAAAATATGGAGATTAAACAGCTGAAATATTTCATCGAAACGGCCAGGCAGGAGCATATGACTGAAGCCGCATTGTCCTTGAACGTTGCCCAGTCGGCACTTTCCAGGCAGATCAATATGCTGGAAGGTGACCTTGGGGTCAAACTTTTCAATAGGGTCGGCAGAAATATCAAGTTGACCGATGCAGGTAAACTATTTTACGAAGACGCCGTAAGCATCATCGATGCCGTCGAAAGATCTAAAGAAAAGATCAATGAAGAGAACATATTGAAAAAATATACACTGAATATTCATATCACACGATCCGACATGACTTCGAAGGTGCTCCAGTCCCTGAACCAGTTTCTGAAACAGAATGAAGAAGTTGAATTCGCCATCCATACACTGGATGAAGCGAGCGTCGAGGAAAAACTGCTGGATGAAACACTCGACATCGTCATATCAGCAAACAGAGCCGATCACCACAACATCCAGAGTGCCCTCCTTTTCGAACAGAACTACTATTATGTATTCAGGGAAAGCAACAGCGTTCAGCTGCCCACCCGCGCTTCCTTCAATGAGCTCGAAGAGTTCCCGCTGGTCACCTATGATCCGGTATTCGACAGCAGCCAGCTGTTCAGGCGTGAGGATATCGGCACCTACAAGGACATGACCATCATCCAGCACCTTCTGATCGATCATGGACATGTCGCCATACTCACCCGCGAAGAGACGAAGCAGCTCACCTACAGCTATCCGAACTTCACCGTCCACAGTCTGAACCATCTGAACATCAAGCACCCGATGTACGTCAGCATGCGGAAGGACAACCAGAAGACATTTGTAAAGAGATGGTACAACCAGTTGCACCAGTCATTCAGTCCGTTATTTCAGCCATATTCAGATTAGATTCGATGATAAAGGGTAGAAGTGACATAGCTATAAAATAGGAGGGAATTTCATGAATAGAGAAGACTTCAAAAGCACTTTGAAAGAGATTCTGGACAACAATAAGATTGGGACCCTGGCTACCATCCGTGACAACAAGCCGATCAGCCGCTACATGTATTTCTATAATGATGGGCTGACATTGTACACGTATACAAAGCAAGACACGTATAAAGTGGAAGACCTTGAAGAAAACCCGCACGCCCACGTACTGCTCGGCTATGAAGAGAGGGACGACCTGGGTGAAAGATATGTAGAGATTCAAGGTCAAGCAAGCTTGCCGGAGGAAGTGTCATCGGATGTGGACAATTTGCTTTCAAATCTCGGCAAGCGTTATGAAAAGCTGAAAGAGGAAGGCGACCTTCAGATCATCAAGATCGATATCGAGGCCGCAAGAATTATGAATGATGACGATACAGAACCGAGGACTGTAGAACTATAAAAATGAATATAAGGCATCAGAGCTGAAAACGACCTGCTTCCATCAACCGGAAGCAGGTCGTTCATTCTATATGATGCCCTGTATTCTCAATACAACTTCGGCAATCAGGGCAGAGCCAAGAAATGTCCCAATGAACACGAGTATCGCAACAATAAGGGATTTCCAGCCCATCTCCTTGAAATCCAGCCAGTTCCTGCCGATGGATATGCCGGCATAGGCAAGAATCGGTGTTGTGATGGCAAGCAGTTCTATTTGGCTCGTCCAATCGACGATGTAGGCAGAACCGGGGAACCATGGTACGGAAATGATGATGCCGATCAGTGCGATATAGCCGACTGCCGGAATATTTACAGGTATGTATTCTTCCATGATCATGCCGAGCAGCGCGATGGCAATCAGCACAAGTATGCCTGGAACAGCGCCAAAGCTATAGATGTCGTAGCCAATCATGTTGCCAAGCAGGGTGACGCCTGCAAATATGAGAAGGATTAGTGTCCAGTCCATTATTTTTTTCATCATCTACTCTCCTCCAGCCTTGTTTCTATTCATCAGCGCATAGATCTTGTTGGCCAACGGGAGTCCAATCAGCATACTGACGTAGAGTCCGGTGGCAAGAGAGATCAGGTTGCTTGCTCCGGCTAGTGCGATGATCTGCGACTCGAGTTCCGGGTAGGCTGCTATCAATGTACCGCTGCCTGCTGCCATCATGCTGCCGCTGCCCACGCCGGATGCGAGCGCAAAGGATAGCGGGTGGATCGGTGTCACTGTCGCCAGCAGACCTGCAATCAGTCCGAGGAAGATGGCACCGAACACCGTACCGAAAATATACATTGTCATGACGCCCCGTCCTTCCGGGGAATCGAAACCGTAGCGGTCCATGATCAGACCGACGTTCGGCTCCCGTCCGATGGAGTGCGTCATGCCGACACTTTCACGCTTCATACCAAGCCATATCGCCACCGGAAGCGCCAGCAGGATCGTCCCGAGATTACCGAGCTCCTGCAGCAGCAGTGCCGGCCCGACCGCAATCAGGTCTTCGATCTGTGGACCGATGACAACACCGATTTTGGCAATGAGTACGCCGACACCCATGACAATCAGCGGTTCTGCGTTCTTCGACTGCTTCTTTTTGATGACCGGCGTAAAATAAAGACCGAATCCGATTGCCAGTGCATACAGCATCGGCAGCAGCAGTATTGCACCCGGTCCGACAGGAATCGAAATCTGGCCAATGAATTCGGTCAATATGACGATGACCAGCACGACCGCATGCAGCCGCCAGTCTTTCAGGATGGATTTCAGTTCCACTTTCTCGCTCATAAAATACTCCTTTTCCCAATCAATGGTTTCATTTTCATAAGCACTCTTATGATTAAACTGAATATTATCACAAGCAATAAATAACAACAAACCTATTCTGAATAATAAAAAAATGATCCGCGCCCAGGCGGATCATTCCTCATCACTATCTATGATTTTGTTTTAAGCCTTCTGATCAGTTCATCCACCACGTCATCGGTCTGCCTGTCCCCACCGACGTCGGGTGTCAGGAATCCGTCTGCCGTCACCTGCTCCATCGTATCGAGAAGCAGACTGCCCATCTCCTCTTCGCCGTGGTGATCGAGCAGCAGCTTTGCGGTCCAGATCTGTCCGATCGGATTGGCGACGCCTTTCCCGACAATGTCCGGTGCAGAACCGTGAACCGGCTCGAACATGGACGGATGCCTGCCGTTCAGGTTCAGGTTGGCTGAAGGCGCGATGCCGATGCTGCCCATGATGCCGGCGCCGATATCCGTCAGCACATCTCCGAATAGGTTGCTTGCGACGATGACGTCATAGCGTTCCGGGTGTGTGACAAACGTCGCTGCCAGTGCATCGATGTGCTGGGAAACCGTATCGATATCTTTATATCCGGCCGCCGTCTCTTTGAACACTTCATCCCAGAACGGCATGGAGTGGAAAATGCCGTTGGATTTCGTTGCGCTTGTCACATGTCTGCGGCGTGACTGTGCAAGCTTGAAGGCATGCACCATCGCCTGTTTCGTCGCACGTTTCGAGAATACGTTGTTCTGGATGGCAATTTCATTATCCCCATGGTACATTCTTCCGCCGACGGAACTGTATTCCCCTTCGCTGTTCTCTCGTACAACGACAAGGTCGAAATCTTTCGGGTTGCGAAGCGGTGACTGGATGCCCTTGAACACCTTGGCCGGACGGACGTTGATCTCGAGTTCGAATTCCCGTCTGATCTTGAGCAGCAGCCCCCATAGTGAAATGTGGTCAGGCACTTTCGAAGCATCCCCGACAGCACCGAGGAATACACTGTCCGACTCCCTGAGACGGTCCATTCCATCTGCTGCCATCATGTCACCATGCTTGAGATAGTAGTCGCATCCGTAATCGAAATGTTCATATTCGAACGACAATCCACCATGCATTTCTGCAACCGTATCGAGGACTTTCAAAGCGTGGGGAACAACTTCTACACCGATGCCGTCCCCAGGTACTACAGCCAACTTGATCTTCTTCATATACATCCTCCTGTTGTTATGTCAGATTAAGGCCAAAAACCGATCCATCTCCAGTAAGTATACGCGATGATAACCATAATTACGATGCTTGCAAGTGTCAGCCAGAGCCCAGGCCACAGGAAATCCTTCTGGCTGACCCGTCCGGTTCCATGCACGACAACGTTCGGCATCGTTTCGACAACCAGCAGAAAACCGAGCATCATTGCCATCGCGGAGGCCACGACGATCACCACCGGATCCACCCCTGCCTGCACCGACAGGCTGATCAGTACCGGCATGAGTGTGATGACAGCTGTCGATACATTGGTCACACCGAGGTGGTAGACCTGCGACAGTATGATCGCGATCGGAATCGCCAGCCACGGATTGCTGAATATATCAAGTACAATCTGCGGGGAGATCAGCACTTCCAATAGATCGATTGCCCCCGACTCTATCAATGAGTAGCCGAGAGAAAGCGTTGCACCGATCAGCAGCACGATGCCTAAATTGATGTCGAGCATCTTCTTCCAGTCTGCAAAGCCGGTCCCGGGAAGCGACATCAGTACAACCGCAAGCAGTGCAGCAAACGTCGGATGGTAGCCATGCCACGATTCAGTGAACCAGATCAGGATTGTGACGGCCAGGATTGCAGTACATTTCTTTTCTTCCACAGTCAACCTGCCGAGCGACTGGTATTTGCCCTGCATCTTATTTTGCAGCCGATCAAAAGAATGCGCTTCAGGCGGGTAGCTTCTCCAGACGATATACATTGTTGCCAGTACGAGCAGCAGCCATACTGGTGCTGCATAGATGAACCACTGGAGATAGGAGATCGAGACACCTTCATACAATCTTAAGATTTCTATGGCCAGAATATTGCCGATGCCGGCAGTCAGGACGACAATTCCACTGACATTCCCGCCGAAAGCCGCACCGATGTACATCAGCTTGTTGAAGTTCGAGCGCGCGTCGACCCCTGTTTCCTCGATGATGCTGCTGAGTACAGGAACCATGAGCGATGCCCGGACAGCTGTCGCGGGAATGAAGAATGCCTGGATCTGCATCAGAATAAAGAAGCCCACGTAGATCCCCCTGGCCGTCCCTCCCATTCGAGCCAGCAGAAAGTAGGTCATCCGTTTGACGAGAAGTGTCTGGTTCACACCCACCGCCATCATCATGCCACCAATAATCAGAAAGACGGCCGGCGAAGCAAATCCGCTCAATATGACATCCATCTCAGTGCCCTTCATCGCGATGAGCAGTATGAGGATGATGATTGAGGTCAGATCGATCGGAATCGGCGCAAATGCCCAGAGGACCAGTCCAAACAGCGTAATCGCAATCGTACTTCTCGCCGGCCATGATACCGACTCCGGCAGAAGCAGGAGGACGGCAAAGAACAGGACGACAGCAGAAATGAACACAGCAATCCGGCTCCATTTCATACGACTGGTCCGCTTATCCCTGTCCCTCATCCGACTGCCTCCTCTGATATCCAGAATCCATTTGAATCAATTATATAAAAAGGCTCTGCCGAAGCAAAGCCATTCACTGCAATATAATTTGGAAGAATCAATCCATGCACACCGGCAACCCGCTTCATTTTCATTCCAGACCAAGATCTTCCGAATTTGCCTTCCGGATTTCCTTCAGCAAGGTACTGTCTTCTATCAGGGAGTGTCCGTATGAAGGAATCATCTCCTTTATTTTAGGCTCCCATTTCTCCATATACTGCGGGAAGTTCTTCTCAAAGACCTCGAGTGCAACAGATACAGATGTAGAAGCGCCTGGAGATTCTCCCAGCAAGGCCATGACGGACTTGTCCCGGGAGTGGACAACCTCTGTTCCAAATTGAATATATCCCTTTCCATACTCTTTTGTATCTTTGATCACCTGCACACGTTTCCCGGCTATGATCAGATCCCAATCCTCGTCTTTTGCTTCAGGTACAAATTTCCGCAGCTCCTTCATCCGGTCTGCCTTGTTCATCATGACCTGCTGGATGGAATACTTGACCAGCGGAACGTTCTTCACACCGGCAGACAGCATGGTCAGTATGTTGCCCGGATTGATGGATCTGAAAAGGTCAAGGTTGGAGCCATTCTTCAGGAATTTGGGACCTATAGCTGCAAAAGGCCCAAACAACAGACTCTGGTCACCCTGGATATACCGTCTATCCAGATGCGGCACTGTCATCGGCGGCGTATTGGGTGGCTCTTTCCCGTAGACTTTGGCACCATGCCGCGCTACTATTTCCGGATTCCTACACACTAGAAATGCACCGCTTATCGGGAAACCACCGAGATTCCTGCTCTCCGGAATTTTTGTTTTCTGCAGCATGGGAATTGCGTTGCCGCCGGCACCAATGAATATATAATCTGCGACATGATATTCAACCTCATCTTCTTCAAGGTTACGGACCTTGACGCCCCATTTGCCATCCCTTCTTCTTTCGAAATCAAGGACCTCGTGATTATAATGCACTTCTGCGTTATCGTGTCCACTGATACTTTTCATCATTTTTCGAGTCAGTTCACCAAAATTGACATCCGTTCCCGTGTCCATCTTACTCGCAGCAACCACTGCATCCGATGCACGTCCTTCTGTCATCAGAGGGATCCACTTTTCCAGTTGCTTGAGGTCCTCCGAATACTCCATGCCTTCAAACATCGGCAATGGGGATAATGCCTCATACCGTTTCCTCAGGAAATTCACATTGTCTGTGCCCTGTACAAAACTGATATGAGGTAATTGACGGATGAATTCCTCCGGATTCTGTATCTCCTTATTTCTGACCAGGTAGGACCAGAACTGCATGGAAACTTCAAACTGTTCATTTATTTCTTTTGCCTTTTCAATATCTATGGAACCGTCTTCCTGTTCGACCGTATAGTTCAATTCACATAACGCAGCATGGCCTGTGCCGGCATTATTCCTTTCGTTGGAACTCTCTATCGCCGGCCTATCCAGTCTTTCAAACACCTTCATGTTCCAGTCCGGCTCTATATTCTTTAGAAATGAACCAAAAGTACTGCTTAGAATACCAGCACCTATCAGTATGATTTTTTTCGGTTCTGTATCTTTCATTTTACAATCACCTTTCCAATTTATAATGATTTGCTTCAATAGCAATTTTCTTCTAATTTGTTTCTGCACGCTTCTGGGAACGTAAGATCATTGTGAGCAGGACTGTCAATACAGCGATGATAAGGAAAAGCCCTATATTCAAGCCCAGTCCGTTCACCCATACATATCCGACAGCCCCTGCAAGCACAAGGTAGAATGCTGTCGGAATGAGCAGCCTTGATATCAGTGTCCCCTCTTTGCCGATCAGTCCTGCAGCGGCACTCGCAGCGACAACGTTATGCACACAGATCATATTTCCTGCTGCCCCGCCGACTGCCTGGAGTGCGACGATATAGAGCGGGTTGGCTCCAATCTCGTCGGCCACCCCGAACTGGAACAGCCCGAACATCATGTTGCTGACCGTATTGCTGCCGGCGGCAAAGGCGCCCATCGCCCCGATTGCAGGAGACACGAGCGGCCAGTTATCTCCGAACAGGCTTGCAGCACCCTGTGCCAGTACAAGCGGCATGGAATCGAACCCGGCGTCGTTGAGTCCTGAATTGATGAACACCTGTACAAGGGGTACGGAAACAATCAGCGCTGCCATGGCTGCCACTATCGTCCTGCCCGAAACCTTGAATGCATTTGCCATCCCCTTGCCGTCAAGGCCATGCAGCCATCCTGAAAGGATTGCAACCACAATGAATACGACACCCGGAATCATGAGTGGCGTCAGATTGTGCGTGATGTCGGTCCCCAATATATTTTCAAAGGAAATGACCCAGCTTGAAACGATTGCCTTGAGTCCGAGTGCCTCGACGCGTGTGATAACCAGCAGTAGTGCCACGAGCACATAAGGCATCCAAGCCTTGACCATTGAAATCTTCTTTGTCGGCTTAACATCTGCAGCAATATCGCTGAGCCATGACTTCTGCCAAGATTCACGCGGCTCAAAATCGAATGTGGTTTTTGGCATCAGGAATCCTTTCTTCGCTAACGGAATGACGATCGCCATCCCAATAAGGCCACCGAGCAGTGATGGAAATTCAGGTCCCAGGAAATTGGCGACCAATGTAAATGGAATGACAAATGCAAGTCCTGCAAAGATTGCAAAGGGCCATACTGCGAAGCCTTCCCTGAAACTTCTGTTCCTGCCGAAGAATTTTGTCAGCATGGCCGACATGAGAAGCGGCACAAATAGACCAACAATGGCATGGAATATTGATACTTGACCGCCCACCTCAAAGATGAAATTCGACATTTCCTGACCGCTGCCATCTATGTAGTTGTTGACGACAGGCTGATTTTCAAGACTTGTATTCACCCCGACGAGGATCGGCGTCCCTACCGCGCCATATGAAACCGGTGTGGACTGCAGCATCAGTGCAACCATCACTGCAGCCAGTGCGGGGAAGCCGAGCGCAATCAGAAGCGGACCTACAATCGTTGCCGGCGCCCCCCATCCCGCTGCGCCTTCGAGAAATGTTCCGAACAGCCAGGCAACGATGATTGCCTGCACTCTTCTGTCCGGGGAAATGCTTGTGAATGATGCGCGTATCGTATCCACTGCACCACTCTCCTTGAGCATATTCAGCAGAAGTACTGCGCCGAAAACAATAACACCGACCTCAAGCGCGGTCATGACACCCTTCAGCGACGCTGCTGTGATGCTGACAGCCCCCATCTGCCAGCCGAAATACGCAATAAGCACCGTAATGATGAAACTGAAAAACATCCCTTTTCTGGCTGACCACCTTAATATGACGAGAAAGAAGAAAATGGATAAAATCGGCAAAAGACTCATTAGAATCAGCATGAATAACCTCCATACTCCATATTTGGCTACAGTCAACCAGTCATCAGATGACTATATCTCTCCATATTCTATGAAAGCGATTTCTTTTTGTCAAATTATTTTTAAAAAAAAGAGACCACCAGATCTCCCAGATTGAAGACAAACCCCGTTTTGACACGGCGTTTGTCTTCTTATTATGTATTTTGATAGATCCCGAATGGGAGCCGTCGCCATGGTGAGTTAGAGGCCTAATTCACCATCGTGGGGTCTACCATGGCGAGTTAGAGGGCCAACTCACCATCGTGGGCGCTACCATGGTGAGTTAGAGGCTTAATTCACCATCGTCGGCGCTACCATGGCGAGTTAGAGGCTTAATTCACCGTCGTGGGCGATTGTGATGATGACCGGCGACGGACTATTATCGTTCAGGGAACCGGCTTTTCCATCCTGCACCCGCTGCCTGTTGATTTCAGCATACTCTTCCCCCTGATCTGCAGATTCCCATACATCCCGACAAAAAGACTGCAGACATGTCATTTTAATATGACTTTGTCTACAGCCTGAGAGACCTCCAGGTCTCCTCTTCCATTCATTTATGCTGTTTCAAAAGGACCGTCGCCACTTCTTCAAGATGTCTCATCATTGCGCCTGTTGCATTTCCCGAATCTTTTTCTGCAATGGCTCTATAGATGGCCTGATGCTCATCAAAAATCTTCTGTATCGATTTCTTCTCTTCATACAGCCATATTCTTCTTGTTTCCTTCATCGTCTCAAGCATTTTCTCCGATACATCACCGAGCAGATCCACGAGCATCTGATTGCCCGTCGATTGTGCGATTGCCATGTGGAATTCATAGTCCGCCTGTTCTCCGAGCTCATTGTTCATTACAGCTGTACGCATCTTGCCGAGCGCATCCTGCATCCTTCCCAGATCTTCTTCATCTGCATGGCTGCATGCCAGCTCCACGCAGCCGACCTCGATGATTTTACGGAGGTCCAGCAGGTTTTCGATATCCTTCCGTGTGATGATCTGGAACTCATGTTCGAAACCGAGAGGCATACGTTCTTTTATATAGGACCCCTGGCCATGCTTGACTTCTATGACGTCCATTACACTCAGAGTATTCAACGCTTCCCTGATGGAAGCCGAAGACACCTGGTAGTGCTCAGCCATCCTGGTAATCGATGGCAGCTGGTCGCCTGGATTCAACACACCATCCTTGATATCCTGCATGATCAGGTCCGCAATTTCTTCATATATTTTTTTCCTTGAAATGCCCATTGGATCGACCTCTTTTGAATTCTTAATGTCCGTATTATGATAGCACATATCAAATCTTTACAGTAACTTATCAATATATTAGTAATTTGTAATAAAAATGAAATCGAAATTATCAGAAAATATGTTGCTTTATGTCTCCGAACTTGTTAAGATGTATACAATTTTCAAATATAGGGAGGCATTAGATATGTTGACACTTACATTTTCCATTCTACTACTTATTCTTGGCTATATGGTGTATGGAAAAATTATTGAGAGAATTTTTGTCATCGATGACAGCAACGAAACACCGGCATACAAGAGCGGTGACGGTGTCGACTATATTCCTATGCACCCGATCAAGGGCTGGCTAGTACAGCTGCTCAATATCGCAGGACTTGGTCCTGTGTTCGGCGCAGTCGCGGGTGCATTATATGGACCCGTCGCACTCATCTGGATTGTCGCCGGCTGTATATTCGCTGGCGCAGTACACGATTACTTTTCAGGGATGCTGAGCATGCGCAACAATGGCTCGCAGTTTCCTGCACTTGTAGAAAAATACCTTGGAAAAAGCGTAAAGCTTTTCATCTATGTCGTTTCACTGGCACTCATGATCCTTGTCGCTGCGGCATTCACTGCTGGACCCGCAGAACTCATTTCACTGAAGACAGGCGGAGCCATCCCGTTCTTCGTTGCTCTGGTCGTCATTTTCGCCTACTTCCTTATGGCGACAGTTCTGCCGATCAACAAGATCATCGGCAAGATCTACCCGATATTCGGTGCGATACTGATCATCATGGCAGTGTCGGTATTCATCGGCCTCCTCTTCTCAGGCGCCAAAGTACCGAACTTGACACTGTCCACTGCACATCCTGAAGGCTTGCCTGTATGGCCCCTTCTGATGGTCACCATCTCCTGTGGCGCCATATCGGGCTTCCACTCGACGCAGAGTCCGATCATCGCACGTACTGTACGCAAGGAATCCGATGCAAGACGCGTGTTCTTCGGTGCCATGATTGCTGAAGGCATCATTGCACTGATCTGGGCGACGGCCGGCATGACATTCTTCGGTGGTACGGAAGGCCTTGGTGCAGCACTGGCCAACGGCGGCCCTGCTGGTGTCATCGACACGATCTCCATCGAATATCTCGGCGCAGCCGGAGCATTCCTGGCATTCATGGGGGCAATCGTCCTGCCGATCACGACAGGTGATACGGCACTCCGCTCTTCCCGGATGATCCTGACCGAAGCAGTCGGAAACTTCGTCAAAGTCGGCAACAGAAAGAAGATGCTGATCATGACAGTATGTGTGGCAGTGCCTTCCTTCCTGCTCGCTACAATCGACTATTCCTTCCTATGGAGGTATCTCGGCTTTACCAACCAGACCGTTTCAGCTACAATGCTCTGGGTTGCAACCGCCTACCTCATCAAAGAAGGCAAGTTCCACTTCATTGCAGGCATCCCTGCACTGTTCATGACCGGCGTCGTCGGCACCTACTTCTTCTACGCACCTGAAACACTGAATATGAGCTACGAAATATCACTGGTACTCGGAATGGTTCCAGTTCTTGCTACAGCTGCGCTCTACGTCAGAGCCGCCTATAAATACAGAGTCAGAGGCATCGCAAAACCTACGCATATCGGTTAACAATTAAGGAGGAATTCATATGGGACAGACATTACAGATAGAACGGGCAAACCAGTTGAAGAATAAACCGGACGTTTCAACCATCAAGTTCGGTACAGTATTTACAGATTATATGTTTACAAGCAGGTACACACCGGAGTATGGCTGGTCGGAGCATTCCATCATACCGTACCAGAATCTCCAGCTCTCCCCGAGCTGCCAGGCCATCCACTATGGTCAATCCGTTTTCGAAGGACTCAAGGCCTACAAGAATGGCGACGACGTACTGGTTTTCAGACCCGATCAGAATTTCAAACGTATGAACCAGTCCCTATCCCGTCTTTCCATGCCCGAAATAAATGAAGAGAATGCCCTCGATGCCCTACTCGAACTGTTGAAAGTCGAGCGCGACTGGGTACCGGATGGCGAGGGACAGTCCCTATATATCAGGCCTTTCGTCTTCGCAGATGAACCATTCCTTGGTGTCAGACCTTCTGAATCCTATCAGTTCAATATCATCCTCTCGCCGGTAGCGAGCTACTATGGCAATCAGCTGAACCCGTCAAGTCTCTACGTGGAGGATGATTTCGTCCGCTCGGTCCGCGGCGGTGTCGGTTTTGCGAAAGCAAGCGGCAACTACGCAGCGAGCCTGCTTGCACAGAAGAAGGCGAATGAACTCGGCTACGAGCAGGTACTCTGGCTGGATGGTGTCGAACAGAAATATGTTGAAGAAGTCGGCAGCATGAACATCTTCTTCGTACGGGACAATGAACTTGTTACGCCGAAGCTGAATGGTTCCATCCTGCCGGGCATCACCCGCAAATCCCTCATTGAACTTGCCGAATACAAAGGCTATACAGTGAAAGAGGAATCAATCCATATCGACGACCTTGCGAATGATCTGCATAGCGGCAGAATCACGGAAGTATTCGGCGCCGGCACGGCAGCAGTCATCTCGCCAGTCGGCCGCCTGAATATCCACGGTGTCGATCACATCGTCAATGACAACCAGATCGGCCCCGTTTCACAGGACCTTTATGACCACTTCACGGACATCCAGTATGGACGGCGTGAAGATCCGTTCGGCTGGGTCGTGAAACTCTAGCATCAGTAGAAAAATCCCTTTGGAAGTGCCGCTGTGAAAGTGGCTGCTCCAAAGGGGTTTTCTTATGCTTTAACTTCAAATGATACTTTGCCTACATTTTCATACTCGACCTGATAGGTGCCGGTTTCAAGCCTGATCGGCAGATTGAATGTTCCTGATGACACGAAAAGACCCGGTTCCAGCACTTTTCCTTCCTCTGCAAGTGTCCCGGCAAGCCACTTCATCGCCCTGGCCGGATGGCCAAGCACTTCTGTCGAACGTCCTTCCTTGATGACAGTGCCGTTATGCGACAGCGTGCCCTTGATGTCATCAAGGGCATCATAATCGTAATGTTCCGCTTCGCCGTATATGACCGCGCCATTCACCGCACCGTCGGCAATGATCTCATTTAGTGTTGTATTCGGGAACCAGTCCTTATACCTTGCATCCGGCACTTCCGCTCCCGGTGCCACCCGGCACTTCTTCATGATCTCGACTTCCGTATCCTCCGCAGAAATCTCCTCATCTATCAAAAAGACAAGCTCCATTTCGAGCAGCGGTACATTGTAGTCGGACAGGATGATCTCCTTTTTTACCGTGCGGTCCGTCATGGCGCCATAGAGCGGCGAGTCGCTATTGAACAGATTCTGTGTCTCAGGACTTGTCAGGCTGATCTTGTATCCCATAAGCACTTCCCCATTCTCTTCCTTCATCTTCATGACAGCATTCTGGATTCTGTAGGCTTGCTCCATGGAAGCAATATCAAGCGCTCCGAGCGCCAGTGGTTCATTTGCTGAATAGGCAGTGTACAACTGTTCGACAATCGACATGAAACTCCTCCTTTGCTTTATTCTAATATAACATATCTGAAAATAAATATTTATCGCCATTTTCGCATCATTATGAATTAGGCATTGTGACCGCTGTGCAATATTGATATCATATTCCTATCTATTCTTAACGCACTTCATTTTCAATATTGCCAGAAGGAGGCATAACATGCTTGATATCAATCCGATTGTAAAGACAATTCAAGTTCCCGGGATAAGAGTTTTCTCAAATAAGGTGGCCGGATATCCGGATGGCATCAATCTGACCATCGGACAGCCGGACTTCCCAACTCCGGAGAACGTCAAGGAGGCAGCAGTCACTGCCATCCGCGAAAGCAGGACAGGATACTCCCATAACGCCGGACTCCTTGAGCTGAGGCAGAGTGTTGCAGATTTCTTCCAGGATACATACAATTTTTCGTATGCTCCAGATGAGGAGATCATCGTGACGAACGGTGCCAGTGAAGGTCTCGATTCTGTGCTCAGGACGATCATCGAACCGGGCGATGAAGTCATCCTCCCTGCGCCGACATATTCAGGATACGATTCCCTCGTCAGACTGAACGGCGGCGTACCTGTCCATATGGACATATCCGTATCGAACTTCAAGCCCGAGGCAGAAGCCATCAGACAGACCGTCACGGATAGGACGAAGGCGATCATATTCAACCATCCTTCCAATCCGACGGGTGTTTCTCTGTCCCATCCCGAGATGGCTGTACTGGTGGAGACGCTGGCAGAACTGGACGTGTTCGTCATATCCGATGAAATATACAGCGAAAATACGTTTTCCGGCAAGCATACCTCCTTCGGTTCATTCGAAGCGCTCCATGACAGGCTGTTCATCATCCATGGGCTGTCGAAATCCCATGCCATGACCGGCTGGCGGCTCGGCTTCATACTCGGGCCGGCCGAAGTCATGAGATATGTGCTGAGAGTCCACTTGAACAATTCCATCTGTGCTGCGCTGCCAAGCCAGTATGCAGCGATTGAAGCACTCAAGAATACGCGGCACTTCCCACTCGAGATGAATGAAAGATACATTGAACGCAGAGACTTCGTCCATGGGAAACTGACTGCGATGGGACTTTCGTGCGAGACGCCGACGGGTGCATTCTATATTTTTCCGAGCGTTGAAGGGACAGGATTTGATGACATCACTTTTGCAGAACGTCTGCTTGAAGAGGAGCATGTCGCTGTTGTACCCGGCTCCGCTTTCGCCAAGGAAGGCAGAAACCATATCAGAATTTCCTACGCCAGTGCCATGGAACATCTCGAAGTCGGAATGCAGCGCATGGAACGGTTTGTTAAAAAGTATCAGCCGAAAATAAACGGACAGTAGGACAGGAAACCGAGGAGGAATTGCAATGTTTTGGGAATCACAGCAGCAGCTTGAAGAACTGGTATGCCAGCTCGTCTCGTGGGAAAGCCGGACCGGCACGGAGGGAGAGATTCTTTTCCCCTTCAAGCTGAAGGATGAGCTGGTGAAGCTGGAGTACTTCGAGCGTCATCCGGAACATATTGCGCTTCATGATGCAGGCAGGAACAGAAATGGGCTGTCTGCCCTGTATAAGCATGGATCGACGAGTAGAACCATCATTCTGATGAGCCATTTTGATACAGTACATACCAAGGAATTCGGTTCGAACAGCCATCTGGCATTCTCACCGCATGAACTCGGTCACCGTTTCAAGGAGATTGCGGATGATTTTCCGGAGGAAGTCAGGGCGGATATACTTTCCGATGACTACCTTTTCGGCCGGGGCACGATGGATATGAAAATGGGGATTGCGCTCCATATGCATCTGGTTGAAAAGGCCATCGCGCATGACTGGCCGATCAACCTGCTCCTTCTGACTGTACCGGATGAGGAAGTGGATTCTGCCGGCATGCGGACGGCAGTCGACCAGCTGGAAGGTCTTGCGCAGACACATGATCTCGACTATGCCCTATTCCTGAACAGCGAACCGAGCTTCACCCAGTACCCGGACGATCCGAACTACTATTTCTACTCCGGGACAATCGGGAAGATCATGCCATCGGTCCTCTTCTACGGGGTCGAGACACACGTCGGTGAACCATTGCGTGGCTTGAATGCACACTACATGGCCTCTTTTCTCAACCAGCAGATGGAGTTCACCAATGTTTTTGACGAAACGGCCTACGGTGAACGGACACCGCTTCCGGTAACTTTGAAATATTATGATATGAAGGCCGACTACTCGGCCCAGACATCGAATCATGTTGCATCACTCTACAATGTCTTTGCCATGGAGCAGAATGCGGACGACATCTTCAGCAAGTTCCATGAGCTTGTGGAGGACACGATGACACAGTGCCAGAATCACTACGAAGCGATCTGCCGGAGAGAAAATACGCGTCCGGTCGGCAGCATCCGCACCATGTCCTACCAGGCACTTCACGACTATATACTGAAGAAGCACGGCCAGGTGAAAATTGATGAGATCATCACCCAGTACATTGCCCGTGATGATCTCGATGATCGCGAGAAGTCGATGCAGATCACGAACCGCATGCTCACCTACTGCAAAGAGCTGGTTCCACTTGCGGTAACGCTGTTCGTCCCACCATACTATCCTGCTGTAAACGCTTCAGAGGACCCGCTCGTCAGAAGCATCTCCGGCTTGACGCAGGAGTTCCTGAACAGCAACTACGGCATCGTGCCGAAAGAGATCCACTATTTCAATGGCATATCCGACGCCAGCTATGTCAGCTACGACAGCCATGATGACAGCTGGGAGACCTACAAGGCCAATACCCCGGTATGGGGAAAGACCTATACCATACCGTTCCAGTCCATGCAGAAGCTCCAGGTGCCGCACATCAATATCGGGCCGTTCGGCAAGGATCCGCATAAGCTGACCGAGCGGCTCCATAAGCAGAGCGGATATGAAATTACCGCGAAATTGCTCGAAGCCGTCGTGAAGCACTGCATGACCGTCACAGTCTAGATGCTGAGAATATAGAGGCAGATCGGTATCGTAATGAGACTGAGCAGTGTAGTGACGAGCGTCGAGAAGGAGACCAGGTTCGGTTTGACGTTGAACTGCACGGCCAGCATGGTGGAGTTTGCAGCTACCGGCATGGCATTCAGTATGACGAATACCGCCTTCATCGTGTCGTCGATCGGCATGATCATGACCAGGGCCATCGCAATTACAGGAGAGAGGATCATTCTGACTGCGATGACAGTAGAGATGTTTCTTATTTTGAACTTCTCCTTCGTAATCTGGGCCAGCTGCATGCCGAGAATGAGCATGACGACAGGAATGGAGGCATTGCCGGTCATTTCGATGATCTCCATCAGCTTGTCGTCGATGGTGACGTCTGAAAGCTGCAGCAGGATGCCTGCCAGCGCACCGTAGATGACGGGGATTCTGAAGATGCTGACGATCGCTTCTCTGACAGAGATCGTCGCGCCATTGCCGAATGACGCGATGAAGATGCCGACAGTACTGACGATGAAGCCATGCAGCACCATGAGTACGACCGCATAGTCGAATGCAGTGGCACCGATCGCAAAAAGCACCACCGGCGAGCCATAGTTGCCACTGTTCGGAAATAGAGTGCCGAGCAGCATGGCGGAAATATCTTCCTTGGTGGATTTCATGAAAAAGCCGATACCGATTGTGATGCCTGCGAGAATAGCTGTAATGATCAGCGAGAAGAGGAACAGGTAGAAATAATCCATAGTGATTTCATTGCGGTAGAACGTATTGAAGGTCAATAGTGGCAATAATATGTATAGCGAAAGTGCAGAAACGGACCTGATATCCATATCAAGCAGCTTCTGTGCGACATACCCTGCACCGAATATAAGAAAAACAGGGAGTACAATCATCAACAGTTGCATCAGTTTTCATCCTCTTTCTTTATTTTCCATACTTCCATCATAGGACATTCTGAAATGAAAAAGAAGCCGGATTTATCCGGCTTCCATAATTCATACTATTTTCTTCTGAAGAACAGAACGACTGCAGATATGACTGCAAGGATAAGAAGTACAACTGCACCGATGATCAGCAGCGTGTTGGAAGACTCCGCTGTCGCCTGTTCACTCTCCTGTGCGGTATCAATTTCCGCTTCAGTCGTCTCCTCCTCGGTTGGTTCTTCCTCGGTGACCACTTCTTCTGTAGATTCTTCCTCGGTTGCCTCTTCGACAGTCGATGATTCCTCAGTCATCGCTTCTTCAGTAGACGGTTCCGCCGTCGGCTCTTCGGTGGTTTCCTCAAGGGAAGGCTCTTCCGTACTTTCTTCAAGTGCCGGCTCTTCAGTAGATGCTTCCTGCGTCTCTTCAGCAGTCGGCTCTTCTGTTGAAGTTTCAGTACTTGCCTCCTCTGTCGATTCCTCTTCTGCGACTTTCACCTCATTATTATTCTCGAGTGCGGTTGTCAAAGCTGTTGCAGCCTCATCAATCTGATCCTGTCCTGCATTGCCATCTTCCAGCAGCGCATATGCATTTTCAAGGGCAGACTGAAGTTCCGGCGTTCTCGATTCTGCAGACACCTGCTCCACTTCACTGATTATCTGCTCAAGCGCCGCTGTATCGACGACCGGCGCATCACTGACGTTCGTCGTCGTAGCTGTCCTGAAATAGGTGGTCAGCAATGGGGTGTCGTTCTGATCCATTGCACGCACATAGTAATCATAGGTCGTCGATGTTTCGAGTCCACTATCCTGATAATAGCCGTCCTGCGTCGTATCAATCAGCTGATCGTTCCTGTACACCTCATAGTATGCAGCGCCTTCAAGCGGATCCCACGAGAATTCAGCTGTGTTGCCCGTCGTCCCCTGGATGGTGACGAGCCTGTTGTGGAACGACTCCATGAACTGGTACGTCATCGGCGCACGTTCAGCCAGGCGGGCGCTCGCGCTACCGCCGAGATAATACATTGCGAATGTCTCTGCAAAGTATTCCCCAGGCGTATTGAAGTAGGCCGCCACCTCGTGGTCATGGAACAGATTGTCCTTTTCCTGGGCCATGATATTCTGAAACTCCTGCGAGCCACTTACCGTAAAACCGGCGGCATAGCTGTCGACAGCGTGTCCATATTCATGCAGTTCGAGGTTGATCGTCGAATGACCGTTGCCTGGATTGCTGTAGCCGATCCTGGCGGCAGTTGTGTATCCACCAGCGCCCGGCACATCATCCCACGTACGACCTGTGTTTTCCCAACCTCTCGGTGTGACGCCGGAAAGATATTCAAATTCCGGCAGTTCGGTCAACGGCTGATCCATAAGTATGATTCTGACACCTGCACGATTCGTATGCGCCAGAATTCTTTCGTCCACCCGATTTAGACGGTTGATCATCGCCTGGGCTTCATTCGCATCATAGTTGCCATCCGGATCTCTGATTTCAATCATGTTCTGGAGGCTCGGGCTGGCCGCTGACGCCTGCAGTGGAAAGAATGCTGTAATCATCAGCATCAGACCAAGCATCATCGCGACCCCCGAAAGGGTTTTCTGCTTCATAATATTCCCTACCTTCGCTCTGTTTTCCTTATATTTGTATTCCCTATAATACGCGCTTTAGTCATTCTGGTCATGGAATATCCATCGATGTTCACCGAATCCTCACAAAGACGGACGTCCGGCACCTGCATTTCTGCTGGCCACTGGACGTCCGCACCCCATGTTATTCTTTTTTTCTATGCCAGACTCTCCCGGACCACACGCTTATAGTAGACAAGTGAAAGGATTGCAAAGAGTGAATAGAATGCAGTATAGACAGCCATGACGATGAGCATCGGCGTCCACATCTCCGTTCCGAACATGAACCATCCGGCGTTCACTGCAAAATAGGCATGCAGCAGACCGATCAGCAGCGGAATGCCGAACGTGATGGTCATCTTGATGGAAAGCCCTCTCGTAATTTCCCGCTGCGAAAACCCGAGCTTTCTGAGCACATTGTAGCTGCCACGCTCATCCTCACTCTCACCCACCTGCTTGAAGTACAGGATGCATCCTGATGTCAGTAGGAAGGAGAAGCCGACAAATGCGATGACGAACATCGTCATGCCGAACATCTGCATCTGTGTCGTATAATTTTCGATTTGGGAATCGAAATATGGGTTTTCCTCCTGGTCCATCATGTTGAATATCTCCATACTATCTTCTCCTGTAATATCGAGCGCATACATGGTTCTGACGCCCTCACCCTCGACTTCGGGCGACTGGTTGCTGGAAAATTCCTGATAGACCGAGTCATCAACAATTGCTGTAGGAGAACCGAATGTTACCATGCTTGGCAGAATCGACTGTCCCTGTACATCCGCGAGTTCCAATGAATGCTTGTAATCCCCGGACGTGAACGTTAGCGGCTCATTTACGCTGTAGTCGATGAATGTCTGCATCACACCCGAAGTCCCGGTGATGACCGTTTCGTTCGGACCCAGATCCATCGATTCGAAATGGGCATCGCTCACGACCATCATCATGAGTATCGAATCATCCATATCCATGAGCTCAAGATCTGCGCTGATTGCCCCTTTTGTTTCAACATTATATTCCATTGCCGGCAATTCAAACGTTTCATGCTCGATCCCTTCCCGGGCAAGCAGGTCGTCATAGAATGACAACCCTTCTGCATCTTCGAAAATATAGTCATGAGGCGTTGAATTCTCCACCATGCTGCCGGTTGAATAGTAGGTGATGTAGGAAAGGGACATCAGTCCGACACTCAGTGCACTGACAATGCTGATCATCGTCAGTAGAAAGGCGTTCGATTTCATTTTGAACATGATGCTTGTCAATGACAGTACATCCGTTACATTGACGTGCCCCTTCTTCGATTTTCTGATCATATTCAGAATGAATGCGATGGAGAACTTGAATGTGATATATGTGCCGATGATGACCAGTCCAAGCACAATGAACATCAGCGGAATGGCCCATTCTATATAATCCACCAGAGCAGTGGAGAGATAGTAGCCCACTGCAATCATACTGATGCCGATGATGCCCATCAGTATCGTGCCGACACCAAGCCGTCTGCTGTCGGACTCGTTTGTCCGGTTCAGCGTGATCATGTCGATGAGCTTTGTACGTTTCAGGAAAATGAAGTTCTGTACCAGCAGCAGCACGAATATGACCACAAACAGTACGGCAGTCTGGAGCACAGCTTCCATGGAAAAGGTAAGACCTACAGAAAGCTCGACCTGCATGACTCTGAGAAGAACCATCAGCAGTATTCTGGATAGCAGAAAGCCGAGAAGGATTCCGATGACCAGACTGCCGAAGTAGATGATGGCATTTTCCTGCAGCAGTATTCTGAACACTTTGTTTCTGTTCAGTCCGATGAGCTGGAACAAGGCAAGCTCGGTATTCCGTCGCTTCAGGAATATGGAGTTCGCGAACATGACGAAAGTGACGATGATGATGACAAGCAGCACCGACCCGACAAGGAAGCCGGTCGACATCAGTGTGCTCGATGACAGCTCTTCTGCTGCGCTCTCATCTTTTGACATGAGTACAAACGAGAAATACAGCGAAACACTGAAGATGAGCGCGAAAATATACAGGCCGTAGTTTCTGATGTTCCTGAAGAAATTTTTCAGGATGATCCGATTAAGACTCAACGCCGACACCACCCAATACGCTCTGAGTACTCATGATCTCCTTGTAGAACTCCTCCTGTCGGCGCTCCCCTTTCCGGAGAGTGGAATAGACGAGACCATCCTTCAGAAAAATAACTCTACTCGAGTAGCTTGCAGCTGTAGCATCATGTGTCACCATCACAATGGTGGAACGGCTGTTGATGTTCATCTGCTTCAGTTTATTCAGAAGGCCGCTTGCCGACTTGGAGTCGAGTGCACCTGTCGGTTCATCCGCAAAAATGATTTTCGGCTGGTGGACGAATGCACGTGCTGCACTGGTCCGCTGCTGCTGGCCTCCGGAAATCTCATTCGGGTACTTGCCACCCAGTTCATGGATGCCGAGTTCATTCGCGACTGTTTCGAACTGGCGCTCCACTTCACCCTTCTTCATATTCCTGATGGACAGCGGCAGCAGTATGTTCTCCTTTACAGTCAGCGTATCGAGCAGGTTGTACTGCTGGAAGATGAACCCGAGATCATTTTTTCTGAAGTTAGCGAGTTTCTTGTCTTTCATCGCAGTAATATCTTCTCCCTCGATGAATATATGTCCACTGCTCACCCGGTCGATCGAGCTCAGTACATTGAGCAGTGTCGTCTTGCCGGAACCCGATGCCCCCATGATGGAGACGAACTCTCCCTTCTCTATATCCAGGTCGATGCCTTTCAGTACTTCAGTGCGGTTGAAACGGTTGCCATATGACTTTTTGATTCCCTTCGCTTCAAGTATCATCATGACGCCTCCTAAGTTTTTTATCATACCCCTATTCTATCTGTACTCTTCATCACGGTCGTTTGATTCCGGTGACAGAAACAGAAAACCATGTGACGTTTCTGTCACATGGTTTTCACTTTATGGTAGGCATTCTGCTGTGCGAAAGTGAGGGTCGTCTTTGTTCCGCTACCATATTCGGACTGGACATCGATATCGAGATGCATGGCTTCTGCAGCCTGATTGGCAAGATACAGACCCATTCCTGTAGACTGGCCGTCACCATGGTTGCTCGTCGAAGTGAACCCTGATTCAAATATACGCGGCAGGTCTTCCGGCCGGATGCCTCTGCCATGGTCCTCGACTGTCAGGGACACGGCGCCATCCACCATGCTGCTTGAGATTTCTATCTCGTCATCTTCAGTATACTTTACGCTGTTTGTAATGATCTGGTCGAGAATGAATGACAGCCATTTGACATCTGTTTTTACTTCAGGTGCAGACAGCGTAATATCAAAGCCGATATCCTTCTCCATGCAGAGTGTCCTCAGCTTCTGTATGCTTCGTCCGATAATTGGTCCCAGTTCAGCCGTTTCGATGTATAGGTCATTCTGTATGTTTGGCAGACGTTTCATATAGAGCATCTCATTCAGCATGCCTTCAAGCCGCTGCCACTCATTGAGCAGCTTCACACGCCGCTGTCCATCGACATCATCCATGAGCAGTTTCAGCGTTGTCATCGGCATTTTCATATCATGGATCCACCGCGTCATTTCGTCCATGTTTTCCTTCGTCTTCATGGATTCCTGATCCATGCGATCATTATGGGACTGTCTGACGCGTAGGAGACGCTCCTGAAGAGCGCGCTGATAACGGGTTGTCGGGACAGGAAGCGATTCTATATCTTCAATATCATTCATTTTCATCAGCTCTTTCTCATAGTGTCTGCCGCTTGCATACTGCCAGATGGCGAACAGCACCATGATGATACTATTGATGACGACGATGTAGAGGATCGACAGATTCGATATGGACACATCGAGCAGTCCGATGCCGAGCGTCACAGCATTGATCAGTATGAAGAGCAGCCACCATGGCAGATGCTGCGTAAAATACATGGCATTCACTCCTTCAGCATATATCCGAGTCCTGTCTTGGTGATGATGGCATCCTTAAGGCCCATCTCCTCGAGTTTCTTGCGGATGCGGTTGATATTGACGGTCAGTGTATTGTCACTGATGAATTTCGCATCATCCCACAGCTGCTCGATCAGTGCTTCCCTTGAGACGACCTGATCCTTATTTGCTGCCAGAATGGACAGGATGAAGGACTCATTTTTCGTCAGATGGATGATCTGCTCCCCTCTGGCACTGGTCAGCTTCTTGAAATCAAATACAGCGTCCCTGAACCGGATGACATCCATGCTCTGGTTCTGATACTGGTAGGCGCGTCTCAGCAGCGCATCGACCTTCGCCACCAGCACGTCGAAATTGAATGGTTTCTGAATATAGTCATCGCTGCCCATCTGCATGCTCATCACCATGTCGGACGGGTGGTCCCGTGATGACAGGAAGATGATCGGCAGGCTCGAAATATCACGGATCCTTCTGCACCAGTAGAACCCGTCATACTTTGGCAGTGTGATATCGATGATGACGAGCTCCGGCTCGAAGCGGATGAAATCATTCAGCACATTCGAAAAATCGGTTACGCCGGAAACCGTATGATCCCATTCCTGAAGCCGTGATTTCAATTCCCGGAAGAGCGGCATATCATCTTCGATGATGAAGATTCTGGACATTGCAAGGACCCCGCTTTCATTTTCTATAAATAAATATCCAGTTCCCATTATAAAGGAAACTGGATAAAATGCATCGGTTCATCTATATCTGTCTGGCTCTCATCAGCAGCCACAGGAAATATGGACCGCCGATCAGTGCGACGACAATTCCTGTCGGAATGATGGCCGGGGCAAGGATAAGCTTGCCGAGGAGATCTGCTGCCGTAAGCAGTACACTGCCGATCAGAAGCGAGGAGAAGAACAATATTTTCATGTTCTGGCCAAAGAGCATCCTCGAAATGTGCGGCGCAATCAGGCCGATGAAGCTGATGGCCCCACAGACGCTGACTGCAAGACTCGACAGCATGGCAGAGAGGACGATCAGGATGATCTTCTCCTTGTTCACGTTCATGCCGAAGCCGGTCAGCATCTCGTCATCCAGGTTCAGCATGCCCATCTCACGGATTCTGAAGAACACGAAGAGCGAGATGATCAGGATATATGGAACCGAGATATAGACGAACGGCCACGTATCGCCCCATATGTTGCCTGCAAAGTAGCGGTTCAGCATCTCCATCTGGGTCTCGTCGAACACGGATGTAAATACGTAGACGAAACCTGTGACACCCATCGCTGTCGCAATGCCGATCAATATGAAGATGTTGCTCTTGAACGCACCGCCGATGAATGACAGGAAGAATATGATGAGTACAGTCAGCAGTCCACCGACAAAACTCATCAGTGGCAGTGCATAAAGATGCTGGCTCATCGATCCGCTGATGAAGGTGATGAACAGAACCACGCCGAATCCACTGCCGGCGTTGACGCCGATGATGCCCGGATCGGCCAGCGGATTCTTTGAGATGACCTGCAGAATGAGTCCACTCAATGCCAGGGCTGCACCACAGACCAGCACGACGAGAATCCGCGGCATTCTGAATTCGAACAGTACAAGCCTGACGTCGGCACTTGCCTGATTGGTCAGTATATTCAGCAGATCAGTCCATGTCAGGCTGAATGTACCCGTGAACAGATGTGTCACTAGAATTGCAACGAGAAGGGCAATGATGATAATGAATTTGAACTGGTTACGCATATTTTGCCCCCCTCTTCTTGATGATATAGATGAAGAAAGGCAGGCCGATCACGGCGATGATGGCGTTGACCGGTGTTTCATTGAACATTCTTGCGAGCATGTCGGAGAGCACAAAGATGATGGCACCCGCAAGCCCCGTATAGACGATGGTGAACCGGTGCAGGTTGCCGAACAGCATCTTGATGATATGCGGCACCAGAAGACCGAGGAACACGACATTGCCGACCATGGCAACGGCCATGCTGGCAAGCATGATGGCGAGTGTCAGCGTCACCCTGCGGTACAGTGCCTGGTTCTGACCGAGCGATACAGCCATCTCATCTCCGAACAGAAGCACGTCAAGCTCTTTTGACAGAAAGAGCAGAATGATGACCAGTACGACCGCAATCGGAAAGACGAGCGCAATATTCGACATCGACTGCCCGGCTGCACCCCCTGCTGTGAAGAAGGCGACATACTGCCCAAGATTGAATGTGATGACCAGGAAGTCGGTCACCGCATAGAGCAGCAGACTGATGCCCGCACCTGCCAGAATGAGATGCATCGGCGAGCGGTAGCGGGTCATGGACAGAATGAACAGTCCGACGATCATGCCACCGATGAAGCCGCTTGCCATCACACCGATAAACGGCAGTGCCGGCAGTAGAAGTGCCGCCAGGATGATCGCAAGGTTGGCACCGGCATTGACCCCGAGAATGCTCGGCTCACTCAGCTCATTGTGTGTCACGGACTGGAGGACCAGTCCCGAAATGCTGATCATGAACCCGGCAAGCAGGGCACCAAGCACTCTCGGCAGCCGTATTTCGTAGAGTATCTGGTGGCTCTGGTCCGTCATGTCCAGGTTGAAGATGACATCGAACACCTGGTTCAGCGAATATGTATTTGTTCCGAACATCATTGCCAGCACAAAAGACAAAAGAATGCCCATCACAACGATGGGCAAAGGATACCATTTACGATCCATACTGGACCTCTTTGACTGTCTGGCAGAACAGATCGTAATCTGCAAGAATCGGTTTGCCTGTCAGCGGGTCGATCGTGATCTTACCGTTTATGTTGAATACATTGTTGAGGATATCATTGGTCAGTACATCACTCGGATGACCACTTTCAATGATTTCACCCTCGTTCATGATGACAAGATGGTCGGAATATTTGATGGCGTGGTTGATGTCATGAAGTACCATGACGACTGTCTGCTTCGTCTGTTCGTTCAGACGTCTGACGATGTTCAGTGTTTCGAGCTGATGATGGATGTCGAGATATGTGGTCGGTTCATCCAGCAGCAGAACGTCCGCTCCCTGTGCGAGCAGCAGGCTGATCCAGACGCGCTGCGCCTGTCCACCTGAAAGTTCACTCATCATGCGTTCGCTGAATTCATTCGCGCCCGTCTCCTTCAGTGCCCAGTCGATGATCTTGTAGTCATCTGGCTTCAGGCTCTGGAACCTTTTCAGATGCGGGTAGCGGCTGAAGCCGACAAGATCCCGCACTCTGACATCATACTGCAGACGGTTCTTCTGTGAAAGGATGCTGATCTTTTTGGCAATGTCCTTCGACTTCATCTGACGGATATCCATATCGTTGATGTAGACGCCGCCTTCCTTGGCAGAAATGATTCTCGAAATCGTCTTCAGCATCGTCGACTTCCCACAGCCGTTCGGCCCGATGATCGTCGTCACTTTGCCTTCCATCAGTTCCATATTCGTATGCTTCAGGATTGTGCGTTCATTCAGTTCGACTTTGACATCTTTTAGCATTACACTCGTCATGCATGACACCTGCCCAATATTATTTAGTCAATGCTTCCATAATGATATCCTTCTGATATTCCAGTGAGTATGGATCATTATAGTAGAAAGTAGGAGAGTCGAATTCGACGACCCTGTCGTTCTGTACTGCTTCAAGGTTTTCCCAGACGGCTGTATCCCTGTAGGCATTATCTGCACCGGAATCTCCAGTGCCGACAAACATGTAGTCGCCGGAATACTTCTCTATTTCTTCTGCGGATATCGCTTTCCATCCTGTTTCTACAACATCATTCTGTATGGCCTCGGGCACATCGACACCAAGTCCCTGATAGAGGATCTCCGTACCGCGTCCCCAGTTTGTTCCATATACGTAAATGTCCTTCGCATACTGTTCGATGACACTGGCTGTCGCATCTGCACCGATGGCTTCCTCGACGGCCGCCTTATTTTCTTCAAGCTCCGCTTCCCAACCTGCAATCCATTCCTCGGCCTTTTCCTCGGTATTGGTAATCTTGCCGAGTTCCCTATGGATATCGAGGTAGTTCCACTTGGCGTAGTCGATAGGTACAGTTGGTGCGATTGCTTTCAGTTTATCTAAATTCTCGTCGGAATTAAAGGCTATGATCAAATCCGGATCAAGATTCATCACTTGTTCAATATTTCCCTCTTCCACAAGTTCGATATCTTCAGTGTACGGCTCCAGTACATCACTCTCCGTCACTCTTGCGTGCGCACCGACAACATTCGCATCCAGCTGCATCACATTGCCGAAATAGCTTGTCGCCATGACGACCACACGCTGCGGGTCTTCCGGTATTTCGATCTCTTCACCGCCATCTGTCGTATATGATACCATGCCACCAGATGCTTCCGATGACTCTGCTGATGTCTCTTCCGAAGTTTCGGAAGCAGAACCTTCCACTTCTTCAGCGGATTCCTCCGTGGATTCACCGGAGTTGCTGCATGCCGCAAGGACAAGCACCATCATCAAAGCAATGATACTGATAAATTTCTTCATATTGCTACCCTACTCTCACCGTAATGTATTGGAATGCTTTAGATTGATAATCATTCTCATTGCCTATATAATATAGGAGAATGAAAGAGATTTCAACAGAAAAGAGGAATAAGTATGAATATTTCAGATACACTCATCATCGGTGGCGGCCCCGCCGGACTCTATTCCAGCTTCTATGCCGGCCTGCGGGGTATGAGTGTCCAGCTGATCGACCATCACTCGGAGCTCGGCGGCAAACTGAACATATATCCTGAGAAGATCATCTGGGACATCGGCGGGGTCACCCCGGCTCCAGCTGAAGACATCAAACAGCAGATGATCCGTCAGGCAAAGACGTTTGATCCGGATATTCATGTCTCGACGACGTGCGAATCGATCATCCAGCATGAGGATTATTTTGAGACTGTGACCGACCAGGGATCCTTCTACAGCCGGACCATCATCATCGCTTCGGGACGTGGCATCTTCACTCCGACCCGGCTGACGATAGAAGGGGCCGACGCATTCGAGCTGACGAACCTCCACTATACGGTCAAGCGCATCAGCCGCTTCAAGGACCGGCATGTCCTCATATCAGGTGCCGGCAATACAGCCATCGACTGGGCGGATGCGCTCAGTGATATTGCCGCCTCTGTCACAATGGTCTATAGAAGTGAAGAAATGAAGGGCCACGAAGCAATGATCGCAGCCCTTCACAGAAAAGAAAACATATATATGTGCGGCCAGTGTCAGATCGATACACTGCTGCCGAATGAAAATGGCGATGAAATCGCCGCAGTCCAGCTGAGTGACGGCCGCCAGGTCAAAGTCGATGACGTGCTGATCAGCCATGGATATGAATCCAACTGCGCGTTCCTCGATACACTGGAAGGCAATTTCGACTACAACGAGTACTATATGATCGAAACGACGGAGACCGCAAAGACACCGGTACCCGGCATCTTCGCCTGCGGCGACCAGACGACGCATGAAGGGAAGATCCACCTGATAGCAGGCTGCTTCCCGGAAGCGGCGCAGGCTGCCAATCACGCCAAGACATTCCTGCAGTCGGACGCACCGGCAGAAGGCATGGTCTCCTCACACAATGACATCTTCAAGGAGAAGAACAGGCAGCTCATGAAGAAGATGCACTAGCTTTCTACATCTCCTGCATCGTTGCCATGAACTGCATGATGGCAGGACTCAAGAGGATGATGAAAAGTGTCGGGAAAATGAAAAATACCATCGGAAACAGTATTTTGATCGGCGCCTTCATCGCCTTCTCCTCCGCCCGCTGCTTTCTCAGTTCACGGATTTCATCCGTCTGGACACGGAGGACGGTCACCATGCCGATACCAAGCTTTTCAGCCTGCACAATGCTGAACACCAGACTTTTAAGCTCTTCAATCGGGAGGCGCTCGGCCATTGCGGTCAGCGCCTCTTTTCTCGTTCTGCCAAGCCGCACCTCTTCCAGCACGCTTCTGAACTCACTTGACAGTTCACCAGGTTTCTTCGATACCACCTTGCTGAGCGCAGCATCGAATCCGAGCCCTGCTTCCAGGCTGATGGTCAGAAGATCGAGAAAATCCGGCATTTCCCTCAATGCCTGGCCCTGACGCTTTTTCGCCCGGGTGTTCATATACAGCTTGGGTAGCGTGACGCCGGTCCCGATGGCTGTGACAAACAGCAGCAGACCATGGACAAACGCGAGATTCGCAAAGTACATGGACAGTGTGGCAAATACCATCAGAAATCCTGTCACCATCCACTGGATCATCTTGAATTCGATGGGACTGAGCTGCATGCCCGCCTGCTGGAGGCGCACTTCCATCCGGTCCACCTTCTCCTTATCCAGCCGGCGTTGGGATTTCTTTTTCAAGCCTTTCCAGAGCGGTTTGATCATGCGTTCTCTAAACGAGCCCATCTCATCCGCCTCTGTTTCGCCGGCCGCGCTTCCATCCGGAAAATAGAGGCCGATCCGTGCCATTACCATGCGGTTCCTATGGGCAGGAATGGCGAGTACCGCATAGATCAGCAGTGTCATGGAAATAAAAAAGCTGAATGTAAGGAACAGCATATCTACACCTCGATTATTGTCATTTTACGGATGAATATGAAACCGATGATTTCGGAAACAGCTGCTCCGGCAAGCAGCATGCGACCCAGTGGTTCAGTAAAGAGCAGGCTCATATAGTCGGGGTTGATGACATAGATCAGCGTACCGACAGCAACCGGCAGCAGGCCGATGATCAGACCGGAGAGCTTGCCCTGCGCGGTCAGCGTGCGGATCTGGTTGGCAAGCCTTGTCCGCTCGCGTATCGTTTCAAGAATCTTATCCAGAAGATACACGAGGTTGCCGCCGACTTCCCTCTGGATGAGTATCGATTCCACGAGCATGTCGAGTTCAGGACTCGGCATGCGGCGCTTCCAATCGAGCAGTGCATCCTCGAGACGCGTGCCATACTGCAGCGCCTTCAGCACATACTGCACTTCCTCCTTCAGAGGCGAGTAGGATTCCTCCTCCACCATCTGGAGCGACTGCAGCAGACTGAAACCGGCCCGAAGGGACCCGCTGATGGAAGTGATCATGCCTGGGAGTGATTCATTGAACTGCTTGACCCGCCTGCTCTTTTTCCTTGAGACGATCATGGAAGGCAGGAAATACCCGAAGACACCGCCGATGAATGACAGGAAGAAGTTGTTCGTTACAATGTACAGCAGGCCGCCGATGATAATGAAGGCCATGAACTTGAAAGCAATGAATTCCTCCACTTTCATCATGACACCTGCAGCAGTCAGTTCGCTTTCAATCGTTTCGCGCTTCCGGCTCTTCTTCCCCCGTCTGACAAGCAGATGCTTCAGGTTGCTGTTGGCCCGCTTCAGACTGTCCTTCACGGAAAATGGAGGTTTCGACTGTTCCTTTTCTTCATTTCTCAACGAGAAAATAAACAGAAGCAGCAGGAACATGGTAATGAAACTGCCGGCAATCAGGGCAACTTCCATATGATCACTCCTTCTCCATGAACAGGGAGGCCGGCAGGTCGATGCCTTCCCGCTCCATGATTTCGTAGAACTGCGGCCTGATGCCTGTCGGGACAAGCTTGCCGATGATCTTGCCGTTTTCGTCCACGCCGTTCTGCTTGAAGACGAAGATGTCCTGGAGGACGATGATGTCCCCTTCCATGCCCTGCACTTCGGTAATGTTGGTGATTCTTCTTGTACCGTCGCTGAGACGGGTCTGCTGGATGATGACATGCAATGCGCCTGCCAACTGTTCACGAATGGCTTTGATCGGCAGGTCCATGCCCGCCATCAGAACCATCGTTTCAAGACGGGAGACCATGTCACGCGGACTATTCGAGTGGCCGGTCGCAAGGGAACCGTCGTGGCCGGTGTTCATCGCCTGGAGCATGTCGAGTGCCTCACCGCTTCGCACCTCACCGATGACGATGCGGTCCGGACGCATACGCAGGGAGTTCTTGACGAGGTCCCGGATGGTCACGGCGCCTTTGCCTTCGATATTCGCTGGTCTTGTTTCGAGTGACACCACGTGCTCCTGTCCCAGTTGCAGTTCCGCTGCATCTTCAATGGTTACGATGCGATCCTTGTTGGAAATGAAGGAGGACAGCACGTTCAATGTCGTTGTCTTGCCGGAACCTGTACCGCCGCTGACGAAAATGTTCAGCTTCGCTTCGACACAGGCCTTGATGAATGCAGCCATCTCTTCTGTCAGTGTGCCGAACCGGATCAGGTCATGGATGGTGAACGGGTCTTTTGAGAATTTCCGTATCGTGATTGTCGGTCCTGCGAGGGCGAGTGGCGGGATGATGGCATTCACACGGGAGCCGTCCTTCAGACGCGCATCGACCATCGGGCTGCTTTCGTCCACCCTTCTGCCAAGTGGTGAGAGGATCTTTTCGAGTACTGCCATGACATGGTCGTCATCCCTGAAAGTGACGTCCGTCAGGGAGAGTTTCCCATTCCGCTCTGCATATACCATCTTTGGTCCGTTGACCATCACCTCGGAGACTTCATCATCAAGAAGCAGTGGGTTGATCGGCCCATATCCTGTCAGATCATTCTTCAGTTCGACTTTAAGCTTCTCTATGTTGCCGATATCCTGGATGTGGTCATTTTCTTGAAGAATATCCTGGATGATACCATCCATATCCACAACAATATTTTCAATTTCCTCGTTCTTACGCTCTTTAAGGATATATTTCAGTGTCAGGTTCTTCAGTTCCATATATTCGCTGTCCGGTGCTTCAACCGGTTTCGGTGCCGGTTTGTCCACCATCTCCATCTTTGGGGAAAACGGTGGTGCTTCGCTCTCTTCGACTAGAGGTAGTGCCACTGCTTCCTTCGGTGCTGCAGCTGTTTCGCTTTTTTCAACTTTTGTCTGCAACCTTGCCAGTAGACTCATGCTTCAATCACCTGCCTGCTGCCTTGGGTAAAAATCTGTGCCGCCACTTTTTTCAATTTCTTTGAAAACCTATGTTTCGGACTGCCGGATATGACAGGTACACCCCGATCGAGCGAATAGGAGATGTCCTTCAACGCATAGGGCAGGAAGAATACGTTCTCCCGGTCGATTTTCAATAGGTCGTGCACTTTCTTCGTTTCCATCAGTGTCGGGACAGAGTGCTTATTGACGATCAGCTTCGTCTTTTCTTCATGGCCGAGTGCCGCGAGCGTCTCCACCATGAGACGTGTGTTCTTCAAGGCAGCCATGCCCGGTGTCGTCACCACAAGAATACGATCTGCCAGATCCATCAGTACCATATTCTGTTCGGTCAGGCCATGATGGGTTTCGACAATGATGACCTCTGCCTGGGATTTCAGGTTCTCTATGGCTGCTGCCAGATCTTCCGCATCCACCAGGTCCGCAAACTCCGGACGTGGCGGTGCAGGAAGCAGCCGGATACCGGAAGGATGTCTTGTGCAGAATGCATGGATATTCAAAAAATCATTGCGTTCCACCGCTTCCTTGATACTGATGCCCGGATCGAGATCCAGTGCAAGTGCCATGTCCCCAAACTGCAGGTCACCATCCACCAGAATCGTTCGCCTCCCCTCCGTCTGGAGTGCCATGCCGAGATTCGTTGCAACAACAGTTTTTCCAGCACCCCCTACGGCGCTTGTTACAAGTATGATTTCAGCAGCCATCGCCACCACACCTTTCCATTATCATTCATTTTCCAGCTTGATGATGCGGCTGCTGATCCAGCCCTGCGTCCCCGATCTTGTCTCCACATGCATCCAGATCCGGCCATCCGCATCCGCCGCTTCCTCGTTTTTCGTCACCAGTTCATCCCCGGCATCAACCACCGTCAGCACGTCTGCGTCCAGAGAAGGACCATTTCTGACATGGGCACGTTCAGGCAGGACGATGATGTCGGACGATGCACTTTCCTCAGTTGCATCAGCCGTCTCCTCGACTGGCAGTTCAGACGCTTGCGCTTCCCCCTCAGGCACTGACTCAGCCGCTCCATCAGCCGCTTTCAACCTGCTGCTTACAACAAGCTGCAGGGTACCACGGTTGCTGGCGTCTATAACTTCCACTGCAGCACCTTGCGTCATCTCGAGCGTTACAGCCACATACTCGCTCCCCGCTTCCCCTTCAGTCTTCTCTTCCATTCGCTGGCCCACCGCCAGCACTTTGACATCTTCAAATAGTATTTCTGCCGGCGCTGCCACTTCCTCTCCTTCAGCGACAGGTGTCAAGATCACATCCACCCTATCCTCAGGTTCAACCATGTTGGAGACGGATTTGACGTAGTCGACACTGATCGATACCGCCCGGTGCCCATCCGTTACTTTCTTCGAGATGATATCCGCATCCCCTTTCTGCTCGATATGGTGGCCAAGCAGCACCTCCCCCGCAACAAGCGGATTGGCAGTAAACTCTCCAACTGCTTCAGTCTTATCCTTGATTGCCGCCGGATGCACTTCCGACTCGCGCATTTCAACCATCTGCAGATTCTCATCAGTGAGCTGCACATTCTCCCCGACATCCACTGCTGCAGAAACCACCTGCACCATCACCGGCTGTTCCACTTCCGCTTCGGTATTCTGCTGCATGAATATATAGAACACACCCGTTGTCAGCAACCCTGAGAAGATTGCCAGCAACAGTATTTTTTTCGGTTTCATCCATTCCACCTACCGTGTTAGTTTAATCGTATATGCACCGCGATCGAGAGAAGCCTCACCATTGGATTCTCCTGATCCAGCTCTTTTGATGAAAACTCCCTTAATTGAGTCATCCGTACTGCTCATCGGATCAGCTAGATAAAAATAGGCAAAACCAGTAATTTCTACACTCTCCAGTTTACTGCCAACTATATGCGGTTTGTAGACAGGAATCAGCATGATTCTTGCACAGTCCCTCTCCTCGGGATTTCCATCAGGGCAGTCATCAATGCGGTAGTTGACCCCTTCCCGTGTCGCTCCAGCAATGTTCCCGGTCTGTGTATTCACAATATCACCGACTTCCAATGGTTGGTCGAATCCATATTTCAGAGATTCTCTATAGGATCTTGCGCCAGGGCCATCCAATGCCAGTATGCCAAAATTTCCATTTTCCGAATCTCCGGCATCAACTTTCAATGTATAGGTCTGTCCATATACAAGATCCATTGATTCGTCCATACCAAGTGGTACCGTACCAATCCCTGAAGTCATTGAAAGCAATGAAGCTTTCGCGTCGGCACTGAGCGCGACGCTATCGATGCCGAATAATGATGAGAAGAATAAAGGCACTTCTCTGCCAACACCAACATGAAGCAGTTTCTCCGACTCCACATTGGAAAAAAGAAGGCTGCCCGATTCATTATGGTGACCGAGAATCTCACCAACCACCTGATCCACACTTTCCTTTGAATTCGGCAGTTCCTGTGCGCCCGATACAGCAGCCGCATTGGCAGTCTTCTGCAGATGGCTTTTGGTCATGTAGAGTTGTCCGCCATCAATAACCAGTCCAAGGATTCCGATTGACAGAAACATGGTCAAAGCCATGAGCAGATACATGTTTCCATTTTCGTCACGAAACAGTTTGCGCATCATATCACTCCACTCTCGTCGTCGAGCTCGTGTTTACTGTAAATGGAATGGAGTAGTCGCCAAACATGTTGAATATGCTCTCAGGGTAGGTCATTTCCACCGTAACGTAAGTGCCCGAGTCCTTTTCACCGCTGGGGGAAACGGTGACATCCAGCTTTGATGAATCACCTGAGACGAAATTATCAAGTGCATATGACTTCACCATCTCATCAGACTCCCCAAGACCCGCCATGCGTGCTGCATCCTGGGTGACGAGTTCAAGCTGAAGCTGCGAATGGATGACACGTCCGAAATCAACAATACCTATCAGTAACGCAAAAACCAGAGGAACGAGGATTGCGAACTCTACAAGAGACTGACCATCTTCTTTTTTGATCATAATAATGTCACATCCATCAGCAGCGCCACGACAGCACCACCTGCAATTGCCACACCGTAAGGCATGCCAACACCAAGAGACATTCTAAAGCCCCCTCGAGTCATTATGACAACTACCGCAAGCAGGCCGCCGATCAGTGCCGTGTAGATGAAGGATTCGAGAACAAACTCATAGCCTTTCAATGCACCAACCAATGCCAGAAGTTTCACATCGCCAGCACCCATTCCTCCAAGAATGTACGGGATGAGCAGCAATGCAAGACCAACTGAAAATCCGATAATTGACTCTCCAAATCCACTGAGTCCACCCATTGCTGTATTCAGAACAAATGCAGCAACGAGTGACGGGAAAATCACCTTGTTATATATTTTTCGTTTGCGGACATCCGTTACAACACAGACTGCGAGTATCACCAGCAAAATGACGTTGATTAGCATACTTCCCCTTCTTCCCATTTATACTTATATAAAAAAGACCCATGCTTATGATGGGTCTGTAAGTAAAATATATTCTATGGAGCTGGTGTAGTCTCAGTTTTAATTGCTGTAACTACCCTGCCTAACATAGCACTAATTTCGTCTGCGAATAGTCCAAATGCAGCCACAACTATTACAACAAGCACTCCAAGAATCAGACCGTATTCTGTCATGCCTTGTCCTTCTTCTTCCATAAGTAGACCTTTAAAAAATTCCATCATGTGTGTTTCCCTCCATTTATATAGTGAGTAGCGTCAAGCTATAGTGCATGGGTTCATTCAGCAAATGCCAGGGTGTCGCCAGTGGAGACGCCATAGAGTTTGCCTGCCGGCAGCTCTATGACTGAACGGGCGTCTTTATATCTCCAGCCGATTTTTCCCGGAATGAGGTTTGTTTCGATACCGACCACTTTGTTTTCTTCATCGAGGTAGATGACGTCGATGTTGAACTTCATGAAGAAAGTGTGGATGGATCTGCACGGATAGAGATGCAGTGCGCTGTCACTCGGCATGGAGCACTTGAACATCAGTCCTTTGAATCTGGACCAGAAGCTGTGTGCTTGTCTGAGATCGTTCGCCAATACTGTATCCGTTGTGCTGTTGATCAGTTTCATTCCGTTGCGTTCCTCCCTGTGTGCCTCTGGCTTTGCTTGTTGATTACAATATGAATTATGCACTGGAACCGACTTTCCAACCATCCCCCATCGTTCCCATTGTGCGCAATATCTTCCAATGGGAACGTGGTCTTATATGTATAGGAGCAGTGTCCTACTCTGCTCCTATAGAATACAAAAAAACGGAGAATGATTTCTCATCCTCCGTCAGTTTCGCTGATTCATTCCATTATGGGTTCATTTCAAATTCTGAAGTGGCTTCGGGCTCGTGATATCTATATCTTTTCTGCCCCGACGCATGAAGCTGTTCAATAATCCCTTGTTTTTCCAGCATCTCCATAATGGATTCGAGATCCTCGGCTGGTTGATCCAGCTTATTCGAGAGTTCTTCGAGTGAATGGGACGACATCGGGTCGGATTGAAATAGCATGATGCACTCCATCTGCAGCGGCAGACATGTCCTATTGTTCATCCCTTCCCCCTCCTCACCTGATTCGGCAATACAGATCCTGTCGATTGCCGTCTTCTTTTAAGCATAAGCAACTTCTACTGCCTCTCCATCATAGCGCTATTAGGAAAATAAATAAATCCGCTTCCATTCCTTAATTGCAAAACGCCGGTCACGGACATAGGAAACGAGGACTAGAACTTGATGGCCTCATCTCCTATACCCTTCCCGGCGCTATTTATGGAGGTAGCTGTAAACTTTTGAAATGGCACTGACCCTGTCTGATACATTCAGCTTGTGGAAGATCTTCGTCACGTGGTTTTTGACGGTATGACTGCTGATATAGAGGGTTTCTGCGATTTCCTGATTATTCTTTCCTTTTGACAGCAGTGTCAGTACTTCCCGCTCTCTCGGCGACAGGTCATCCAAACTACTTACAGCATCAGCGATGGCTGCCCTGTCATCTGTTTCTCGATCACCTGGAAGGTCGAAGACCACTTCACTGATCTGGGTGTTTTTTGTCAGTGAGAGGAAGGTTTCGCGCACCTGGCTGTCAATGCAACGGAGATTCTCGGCCGTCTCCATATCCTCTGCGGTGCATAGGGCATATATATAGCCTGCCGTACTGTGCGGATGCGTCTCGGATACCGACTCATGTGCTGCAATTGCGCTTCCGGCCTCCATGATTGCCCCCATATCCCTCTCAGGAAACATTTTTCTGATGAATGCAGGTGAATAGTAGGACAGCTGGCAGGCGCGCACGATGTAACGGGCGGTCTTTTCAGGCAGTTCCAGTCTGGTGGTGATGACTGCTGCGAGTTCTGCACTTTCTTTTGATTGTTCGTACGCTGCAGGGTCCATTTCCGCCACGGCAAGATGAAGGGCTTCCGTTTTCTCTGCAGCGACACATATATCCTTATGTCCCGCAAGCTGGAGCGAGACCCCACCGATGATGGATAGTGTCTGCAGGAAGGCGATATGCTCAACCATGTCGATTTCCTTTGTATCATTGATGCCGACTGACAGTATGCCCATCAGATCACTGCCATAGGATAACGGACATTCGATGACCCGCTCTCCATCCGGAAGGACCTGGATATGGGGCTCACTGCTTGTGCTCTCAGGAAAGCGGGTGAGCCGGCCTGTCCGGTCCATCACCGACCTGACGTACTGGTTGACATCTCCACTGTAGGTGCCTCTCGTGAAGAGCTTGCCCTTCCCATCTTTCTCATCCTTTATGAGTATGAGTGAGAATGGCCCTTCAACCAGATTGATGCTGATATCAAGGAGAATGAGAACCATCCGCCTCGGATCCGGCGTCGATGCCATCAGGCCGCTCAGCTCGACCAGTGAAGTGAGACGCGAGAGCTGCTGTGTATTTTCATGACGCAGTCCTTCAACCATCATACTGGATTCGACCAGTATGGAAGCCATCTGCATGATGGTTCTGGTGGAAGGACCGGCTTTCTTTTTTGACAGACTGCCCCCGAAGATGACCGATATGGAGCCATCCGCCATTTTTATTACATCTATGAACAGGAACTTCGGACGCGTGTGCATCGGAGAGAAGAACTTTGCACGTCTGTCGTGTCCGATATCTTCCCAGTACGAACGCTCCTCCATCAGGGCTGCCCTGCCGAGAAACCCTTCTCCGACAAGGAACTTCCTGCCCTTCAGCACTTCCGCTTCCTCGCCCATGATCTTTGTGACCGTATATGTATCTTCGCCTGTCTGTTCCGCTATCCCCATGAAGTCGATTTCTCCATCTTTCCCGGTCACCTGGGAGAACATTTCCGCACTGGCGTCCTTATGCTCCTGCATATACTTCCTGAATTTCTCCATGCAGAATCCGGCGAGCGGCGTGTGGGCTTCATTTCTCATGCAAAGGGAGGCAAGCTCTGCCATGCGGTCGATGAGGTCTATCCACTCCTTACGGTCTGCTTCATGCAGTACAGGGATCGTCTCCGCTGTTTTCAAATATCCCTGCACTTCAGCATCCTGCTCCACAAGCACACCTGCCCATAGATAGTATGTTGCGCCCTGTTCATCAGTGACCGGGGATACCATGACATGGATGCCCGAGCCCACTTCGTAGATCAGGGATCTGCTGATTCTTTCGTTGTTTTTCAGTATGCCTTCAATTTCCTCCAAAAGTCCTTCTTGCTCCAGCATGACCATGCACAGTCTGTTGTTTCCCTCGACCGAGGTGACCATTTCCCCTTTTTCATCAGTGAGAAAGAACGTCAATCCATACTGTGATGCGAAAGTCTGCTGAAACTTCTCTATCAACTCAATCGCTGTAGCCATCATCCAACATCTCCTCTGCAGATTTCTTCGGTTGTATCAGTATACCGGGAAGTCTCTTTAAAATTTTACCCGAAGATACTAGAAATATGTAGAGTGCATGTAAATAAATTCAATTTCAGTCAATTGCCCAGTCCAGTCTTTCTGCGATGTCCCCTGCAGGTCCGAGACTTTCGAAGGCGAACTTCTCATCATTGATGAAGACCGTCGGGACAGCGGTGATGCCGCGTTCCAATGCTTCCTTCGTAATATCGAGGCTCAGGTTCATCGTGCTGCGCTGTTCGCTGCATCCATACTCCTGCTGCATCATCTTCTCGATCTCACCACTATCCAATAGACGCCATTCCTGCTGTGTTCTGAAAAGGGAGAGCAGCAGATCGTAGGCCCGCTCCGGCTCATTGTAGTCGATATGCAGGTTGGCGATTGCTCCGTGCAGCAGCCTCACTTTCGGCTTATCGTAATGCTTGATGGTGTATTTTACTTCTCCTAATTCAATGCGTGGCATCAGTGCTTCATGGGCTGCCAGAAAGAAATTGACACAGTAGGGGCAGGCAGTGTTGAGAAATACTTCCACATGTTTCAAGGCCCCGTTGCGCCCCAGAACTAGAGGTGGTGCATGTTCCATATTGAAAACGCTCCCTTCCATCATTCTATTTTGCTTTTCAAGTATATAGGAACATTTGACATTTTAAAAGATTGAATTATTTCATAATTTCAGTGTATTCCTTGAAAAATATTTCTTATTGACATGGACATGAAAAGAGGGTAGAGTTTGTTTTAAATTAAATCGAATGATTCTTATCCAGAGAGGTGGAGGGACTGGCCCTTCGAAGCCTCGGCAGCAGCTCTTTGAGCCCCGTGCCAATTCCAGAAGCCTAGTGCTTGAAAGATAAGAAGAGATGGATTACTGCCCTCTTCTTTATGAAGTGGGCTTTTTTATTTCTCTGGATGGTTCATTTATTGGAGGTCTTTATTTTGAAAAATAACATAAAGGGGAATCCTCTCGCGCTACTCCCCCTTCTCGTCTTCGTGGCACTGTTCATCGGAACCGGCATCGCTGTACAGGACTTCAAGGCAATGCCGATTACCGTTGCGCTCTTTATTGCCATCATTGTCGCTGTACTGCTGAAGCCGAACGATCGGCTGAGTGAAAAGATTGCCATATTCACCAGAGGAGCAGGCCGTGAGAACATCATGCTGATGGTGCTCATCTTCCTGCTGGCCGGTGCATTCTCGCAAGTTGCTGAAAACATGGGTGCTGTGGAATCGACAGTCAATCTCGGACTGGCACTGCTGCCAAGCAACCTGCTGCTCGTCGGACTGTTCATCATCTGCTGCTTCATTTCCATCTCCATGGGAACGTCGACCGGAACAGTCGTCGCCCTGGCGCCGATTGCCATCGGCATCGCCGGGCAGACCGATCTGCCGCTTGCGCTGGCACTGGCTACAGTTATCGGTGGCGCAATGTTCGGGGACAATCTGTCTGTCATTTCCGACACAACCATCGTTTCGACCCAGTCACAGGAAGTGAGGATGGTCGACAAGTTCAAGACGAATTTCTTCATTGTATTGCCGGGTGCGCTCGTGACCATCGTCATACTCTGGTTCATCACATCCGGCCAGTCGACGACACCTGCAACTGATCTGGATTTCAGTCTGATCAAGGTGCTGCCCTATCTGGCTGTCCTGGTCATCGCACTGATCGGTGTCAACGTGCTGATTGTACTGACCGGCGGTACTGTATTCGCCGGACTGATCGGTCTGATTGATGGCTCCTACACGTTCACGTCATTCATTGCTGCCGCCGGTGAAGGCATCAGCGGAATGCAGAACATCGCCATCATCGCCATTCTGATCGGCGGCCTCATTGCGCTGATCGAGCACTATGGTGGCATCGACTATCTGCTGCATTTCATCACAAGCAGAATCCGTTCCGAAAAAGGTGCCGAATTCGGTATCGCCGCGCTTGTCAGCGCGACGGATCTGAGTACAGCCAACAATACGATATCCATCATCATCACCGGCCCGCTTGCCAAGGATATCGCCGACGAATACGGTGTCGACCGCAGAAAGTCAGCCAGTCTGCTCGATATTTTCGCTGCCGCCTTCCAGGGTCTCATCCCCTACGGCGGACAGATGCTCGCTGCAGCCGGACTGGCTGCGATATCACCAGTTGCCATGATTCCATATTCGATCTACCCGGCAATGCTGCTGATATGCGGCATCGTCGCAATACTGGTCGGCTTCCCAAGGAAGAAGACAGCTTAAGCTTTATGCGAGGAAAACACCTGTCATGGGGAAAAATAAGAAGAGCCTGGTCTCAAGATGACATTTCATCTCGAGATCAGGCTTTTTGCTTGTACTATCCCTTTGTCATCCCGAGTGCGGTATGCACCATCATTTTGACGCCATCGATGAAGCCGTCTTCATCGATGCCGAACTTCGGATGGTGGTGCGGATATTCCATATCCTTCTCCTTATTGCCGGCTCCGATCCATGCATAGGTTGCAGGAATGACGCGGGAGAAGGCGGAGAAGTCCTCGCCGCCCATGGCGAGTGGGAATTCGAATACTTTGTCCCCGAACTCCGACACAGCAATTTCCTTCACTCTTTCAGTCATCGCTTCGTCGTTCACAACAGCGGAATAGCCGACATTGAATGAAAATTCATATGTGGCACCATACATGGCACATACGCTCTCGACCGCTTTTTCCATTCGTTCACTGACAACAGCACGTGTCTCATCGCTCAACGTCCGCACGCTGCCTTCAAGCATCGCAGTATCCGGAATGATGTTCTTCGCACTGCCGGAATGGAACTTGGTCGTTGAGATGACGACCGAATCGAGTGGTGATGTGATCCGGGAGACGATGGTCTGGAACTGGTTCAGAATCTGGCCTCCGATGATGATCGGGTCGATGGCATTTTCAGGCTGGGAGGCATGTCCACCGCTACCTTGGATCTTCAGGTCGAAACTGTCCGAATTGGATGTGATTGGTCCACTCTTGATGCCGATCCGACCGGTCGGAATCGGTGTGAACAGATGCTGGCCGTAGATGAAGTCGAGGTCATCGAACAACCCGGTCGCCACCATTTCAGCAGCACCGCCCGGCGGCACTTCCTCTGCATGCTGGAAAATCAAGTACACTTCCCCGTGCAGTACATCGAGGTTCTGCACGAGCACTTTTGCGGCACCGAGCAGAATCGCCGCGTGCCCATCATGACCGCATGCATGCATCGCGCCTTCATTTTCAGAAGCGAAATCGATATCGTCCCGCTCCTCCTGGATCTGAAGCGCATCGATGTCTGCGCGCAGTCCGACCTTCCTGCCTGGATTCTTCCCTTTGATGATGCCGAGCACACTCGTTTCCGTCGGCCTTGAAACTTCAATACTGCCGATCTTCTCGAGCTCCGCTTCTATATAGCTGCTCGTCCAGTGCTCCTGGAATGAAATCTCCGGGTGACGGTGCATTGTGCGGCGCCATGAAATGACGTCTTCCATTACATTTTCAATATGCTGATCTATACTCATTGTTTCACTCCTCATTCAGTTTGTTTTCTACGATTCAGGCAGATGGATCGGTCCATCGATGCCTACCGGTATGCCGAGCAGATACCACACAATCAGCAGGGCTGACCAGGCGAAGAACAGCACAATCGCGTATGGCAGCAGGGCGGATATGAGTGTACCGAGTCCGGCATTCTTATCATATTTCTGCGCGAAGGCGAGCAGTAGCGGCAAGTATGGCAGCATCGGAGTAATCGGATTCGAGAAGGAATCACCGATGCGGTAGAGCAGTTGTGTGAACGCCGGGTCATAGCCGAGCAGCATGAACATCGGTACGAATACCGGCGCCAGAATGGCCCATTTTGCAGAGGCACTGCCGATCAGCATGTTGATCAGTCCGGCAAGCAGAATGAAACCGATGAACAGCGGAATGCCGGATGCGTCCACTGCTTCGAGCAGATTGGCTCCTTTGATGGCAATAATCGGACCGAGGTTGCTCCAGCTGAAGTAGGCGAGCATCTGTGCGGCGAAAAATACAAGGACGATGTAGCTGCCCATCGTCGCCATGGAATCACTGAGCATCCGGCCGAAGTCCTTCGTCGAACGCAGCGTGCCCGACACGAGACCATAGACGAGACCGGGAATGAAGAACAGGATCGTCAGAATGAACACGATCGAATCCATGAATGGCGACTCCTGCACAATCGATCCTGTTTCAGGATTGCGCAGAATGCCATTTTCAGGAACCAGGAAGATCATGAAGAAGATTGCGGCCAGAATGACTGATATATTCGCCCATCTGAGCGCCTTCACCTCTTTACGTTCAAGGGGTTCGTTGCTGACCGTCTCCTGCCCCTGATATGTACCAAGACGCGGAACAGTAATCTTCTTCGTCACGTAGTAGATGATGAACAGCAGAAACACCGTCGCCACAGCTGTGAAATAGTAGTTCATCAGCAGATTGCCGGTATAGTCCGGATTGATGATCTGGGCGGCAGGCACGGTGAACGCCATGGCCAGTGCCTCGGACATGCCCGGAATGACATTGGCGGAAAATGCACCGAGTGCCGCTGCATATGCCATGACCAGACCGACGAACGGGTGATAGCCGAGACGCATGACGACCATTGCAGCAATCGGCGGCAGGATGATCGGACCGGCGTCCCCCGCTACGTTGCCGATGATTCCGACCAGGATGATGGCCGGTAGCATCAGCTTTTTCGGCGACACTTCGATCGCCCGTCTCATCGCAGCTTCAAAGTAACCCGACTTCTCCGCAAGGCCGATGCCGATCATGACGACCAGGACCATGCCAAGCGGCGGAAATGCACTGAAATTGCTGATGGCTTCGGTCAGAATGCGGACCATTCCGGCACTCGACAGCAGGTTGACCGCTGTAATCGTCTCGCCATCTGCCGGGTTGACTGCTGTGAGTCCGGCAATTCCGGCAAAAAATGAAGCAACGAGTATTGCGACCATCAATATGATGAACAGGACGATCGGATCCGGCAGCCTATTGCCAAGACGTTCAATCACATTCAGAAAACGGTTGAACAGTCCCGGCCTTTCTTTCTTTTCCATAAGATGTCCTCCTTTTAAAAATTTTCAAACAATACAACATATTATTTCAAATTTCGTAATAAAGTGCAAGATGATATGGCAGTAAATTTCCCACCCGGTCCATCTATGGAAAATAAAAAAGATGCCCCGTAGGACATCCTAGTCTTTCATATACCCCTGCCATATGAATAGCGCAATCAGTGAGAGCACTCCGATGAAACCGTATAGCCATATCGACAGCATTTCATTGACGAACATCATGACCCTCCCCCTTCTGCGGGCTGTGCTTCAGTGGATGGGCGCAGTACCCATGAAGCGACATTGATTGTAGCGATGCCGATGAATGTCGCAGTTGCTCCTGCTGACATCGTGCTCGGAATGATGCCGCTGAAATAAAGGAAGAGATAGGAACCGAGCCCGATGAACATCGACAGTTCGGCAGCACGTGCGGGTGCTTTCCTTTTTGCATAGACAGCCTGCAGTATCGGCCCCATGGTGCCGGCGGCAATGCCCGAGATGCCGATCCACATGACGTCCCCCATGTATTCCGGTGGGCGGATGACAATCAGCAGTGCCAGCAGTCCGATGATTGGAACAGTCAGCCGGCTGATACGGAAAGCTGTGCGTTGTGCCTGCTCATCGCTTGTTCTGATGATGCCTCTTCTGACCAGAAACTTCAGATAGATATCATTGGCGAATACTGTTGAGATGGAGACGAATATGCCATCGGTTGTGGACATCGCAGCTGCCAGGATGACCACGCCGAACAGCGCCACAAAAATGGCGGGAAATGCCCAGATGATGTAGTCGACAAGTGCCAGATCGGTCGCTGCCACCGCACCGCCGAGAGCCACCCGGCTGTACAGTCCGCCGAAGAGCACAAGTACACAGAGTGATGCGACGATGACATATGTCGCAATCATCTTGCCAAGATCCTTTTCATTTTTCAGTCCCAGTACTTTATTGAACAGATGCGGTGCAGAGGCGAAAGCCCATTGTATGGAAATTGCACCGAATACAGCACCGAAGGAGTAGAAGTGCAGAGATTCCGGGTTGAACACCGCTACCAGATTCTCATTCTGGGCAGCAAGGTCTGCGGAAATGCCGGCAAATGTGCCGGAAAGGCTGCCCTGCCAGAAAATTACGAGACCTGAGATGAAGATGATCAGGGCAGTCACTGCCATCAGGACCGCCTGGATGGCATCTGTGTATATATCCGCCAGGGCACCGCCTGCAAATACATATGCAACGACGATGGCCGCAATAAGCAGAAGTCCAGTCGTATAGGACATGCCGAGCAGGTATTCGAAGATTCTCGCCCCGGCGACGAACTGGGCGGCAATATAGAATATGTTGAACAGCAGGATCAGTGCAGTGCCCACTCTTAGGATGTCACTGTTATAGAAATCTCCCAGCCAGTCCGGCAGGGACAGGGATTTCTGCTTCGTGTTGAGCCTTCTGATCCGCTTGGCCACCATCAGCACGCCGATCGGTCCACCGCCGATCATGGCCAGAAACAGCCAGAGGTTGGACAGTCCCCACTCATAGGACCATCCCGGGTAGCCGAGAAATGTTGCAGCACTCAAGTATGTCGCTGCAAATGAAAAGCCGAGCACATACGGGCCGAGACCGTTCCCGATTGCAAAATCGCTCATCGTCTTCATCTTCTTTGAACTCAGATAGCCGACTGCCGCCATCAGCAGCAGAAATACTGCGAAACCAATCCATGTATATAAAGTGATCAGTTCCATGAACATCCCCTCCTATTTGATATGACTGGCCAGTTTCTGTCTTCTCGCTGGATGGTTCTCCGCAATATGTGCCCTGCCCTTGCCGAACATGTTCTCACGCAGCGTCTCTCCTTCATATTCGGTGCGGTAGATGCCGCGCGCCTGAAGTTCAGGGACGACAAGGTCCACGAACGCCTCGAAAGTCCCCGGTGAATCCCCCTGGGCCACGTTGAACCCATCGGCGTCCCCTTCGGTCGCCCATTCTTCAATCCGGTCCGCAATCTGTTTTGGTGTCCCTATGAACTTCACTGTGCCGTTGCCGAGACCATGATTTTTGATCGCCTCCCGCAATGTCCATCTGCGGTCCGGGTCTTTTGCATACATATCAAGATTCCCCTGTACTGCATTTGTCTCAATATCTTCAATGTACTCGTCCGGATCATACCGGGAGAAGTCGATGCCGGTGTGACCGGACAGCAGTGCCGCCGTCCCTTCATAGCTGACGCTGTCTTTCAGAGTTTCATATTTCTCATATGCTTCCGCTTCCGTACGGCCGACAATCGGCAGGATCATCGGAAATACTTTGATATCATCCGCCTGCCGCCCCTGTGCCACAGTGCGCTCCCGTATATCCTTCACATAGGCCGAGAGGGCGGCGAGCGAATGGTTTTTCGTGAAGACCGCTTCTGCATGCTTTGCTGCAAAGTCACGCCCTTTCGGCGATGCACCAGCCTGGAAAAGTACCGGTGTCCGCTGCGGTGAAGGTTCAACAAGGTGCGGTCCCGGTACGTCGAAGAATTCGCCATGATGATCGATCAGATGCACTTTCTGCGGATCAGCGAATGTATCACTGACCCGGTCATATATGACCGCATCATTTTCCCAGCTGTCCTCCCACAGCTTATAGACGACTTCGAGGAATTCATCGGCACGGTTGTAGCGCATCTCCTTCGGCAGCCGTGTCTTGAGGCCGAGGTTCACCGCTTCGCTCTCGAGGTAGGATGTCACGACATTCCAGGCGACCCTGCCCTCTGTCAGATGATCGAGTGTCGAAAGCTGCCGTGCCAGGGCGTAGGGCTGGGCATATGTCGTCGATATCGTCGGTGCAAACCCAAGGTGCTTCGTGACTGCCGCCATGGCCGGAATCACGAGTGTCGGATCGTGGGCAGGCAGCTGGACGGCATGCTTCACCGCCGCATCATGGCTGTCTCCATAGACGCTGTATGTACCCAGTACATCTGCAATGAACATTGCGTCAAACTTTCCCCGTTCAAGTGTCTTTGCCGCATCCGTCCAGTAGTCCAGGCGGTTGTGGTGGATGCCCTGATCCTTTTCATGCTTCCATAGTCCTGTAGAGTGCGGTGATGGCGAGTTCTGGATGAATCCATTCAGATGAATCTGCTTCTTTGTCATAGTCATGCCTCCATTTTCAAAATAAAAGCCCCCACTTCTTTAAGATAAGAAGAGGAGGCTTCTGTATATATGAATACATGCATCCCTTCTTATCTTCTAGCAAGTCGCTACTGGAATTGGCACAGTACACAATTGGTCTGTTGCCGAGGCTTCAAAGGGCCAGTCCCTCCACCTCTCTGGATAAGAATATTCAGAAAATATTAAGTTGTGATGACTAGAATATACCATCACAGCAATGGTGTCAATAGTAAATTATAGTATTTAAATAGGAATTATAATGCGCCGTATCGTTTGATTTTGAATATTTCAGAATCTATAATCATAAGTGTACAGATTAGAAGAATTATAAATTATAGCCTATCCGATTGATATGTTTTCAGTACCATACGATTTTGGTTGAATGACTATTTCATAGGAGGTTTTGATTTTGGCAGATAAGAACTATCAGAAGGAAAATGAAATCCCACGCGAGAAGGAAGCGAAACGCGATACACTGACGACCCGCCAGGGCCGCCCTGTTACAGATAACCAGAATTTGCGCACCATCGGTGACCGGGGACCGGCGACGATGGAGAACTATCATTTCCTTGAGAAGATGTCCCACTTCGACCGTGAGGAAGTGCCGGAGCGTGTCGTTCACGCACGTGGTACCGGCGCATTCGGCTACTTCGAGACGTACGGCAAGGTCGGCGATGAGCCGGTCGAGAAATATACCCGTGCAAAAGTATTCTCGGGCGAAGGGAAGAAGACACCGCTCATGGTACGCTTCTCCACCGTTGCAGGTGCCAAGGACTCACCGGAAACGGAACGGGATCCGAGAGGATTTGCTGTAAAAATGTATACTGAGGACGGCAACTGGGACCTCGTCGGCAACAATCTGAAAATCTTCTTCATCCGTGATGCCATGAAATTCCCGGATATGATCCACGCCTTCAAGGCCGATCCGGTATCGAACGTCCCTGATCCGACACGCATGTTCGATTTCGTCTCCCGCTCACCGGAAGCGACGCACATGATCACCTTCCTGTTTTCCCCGTGGGGCATTCCTGCGACGTACCGTCATATGCAGGGGTCCGGGGTCAACACGTATAAATGGGTGAATGATGAAGGTGAAGCTGTACTCGTCAAGTACCACTGGGAACCGAAGCAGGGCATCCGCAACCTGACACAGGAGGATGCAAACTATATCCAGTCACGGAACGTCGCCCATGCCACACAGGACCTCTATACAGCAATCGAGCGTGGCGAGTATCCGGAATGGGAACTGTTCGTCCAGATCATGGAGGACGGCTACCATGAGGAACTCGATTTCGATCCGCTTGATGATACGAAACTCTGGCCCGAGGACCAGTTCCCTTGGCTGCCTGTCGGCCGCATGGTACTCGATGAGAATCCGACCGACTTCCACGCACAAATCGAACAGGCGTCATTCGGTACCGGTGTCCTCGTCGATGGCATGGACTTCTCCGATGACAAGATGCTGATTGGCCGGACGTTCTCCTACTCCGATACGCAGCGCTATCGCGTTGGTGCCAACTACCTTCAAGTGCCGGTCAACGCACCGAAGAACAAAGTGCGCACCAACCAGCATCGCGGCCAGCTCGATCACCGCAATCCGGAGGAAGGCAGCAGCGACCCGAGCATCAACTACGAACCATCCATGATCGGCGGACTCGAGGAAGCGGAAGAAAAAGCACCTCAGCATCAGCCGACATACAATGCAGCAGCAATGACCAAGCCGATCGATCGTCCGAACAACTATGGACAGGCCGGCGAAACCTACCGCAACCTGGCCGACTGGGAGCGCGAAGAACTGATCAGCAACCTTTCGAACGTGCTGTCACAGTGTGACGAACGCATCCAGGAAGCAATGGTCTATCACTTCAGCCAGGCCGACGAAGAATACGGCCGCCTTGTCAAAGAAGGCATCGAAAAGAAAACCCAGGAAATGAAAGACATGCAGGAAGAGGAAATGCCAGGCCGTGAAGCCGGAGAGCAGTCCAGATACGGCAAAGGTACCAAGAGCCAGCAGAAGGCCACAGAAGAAGCAGTGGATAAAGGCAACGAATCCGAACCATATTAGAACCAAACTGCATATTATGTATGATGCCGGAACAGAGATCTTAGGCATTCAATGGAAAGACGAGCCCCCTTCATCAGCCTTCGATGGTTGATGAAGGGGGCTTTATTGCGACGATTATCGAAAAGATGTCAGTTCATCGGCACTTTTTTGAACCTCAGTATCGCAAGCATGAAAAACACCAGTGTTGCAGCCCCTGTTATGACCGAAGACCACAGGACATCCCCGCTTTCAATCTCCCCGGCAAGCAGACCAATATTGCTCCCGATCAAGTATTGCGGCAGGTATTCTGCAATATCCGGATGGATGCTTGCCATCAGCATCACGATGACGAGGGCCAATACACTGGACAGCACTGCAATGAAACTAGTGGTGAAGAAGGTTGAGGCCAGCATGATGAGACTGATGACAAACAGGCCATACATCCATGTCATTGCGAATGATAGTACCAGATGGTTCGCTGACTCATCCCAATAGTAGAGGGTGTAGACATATGTCACCAATGCGCTGATGACGTATCCAAGCGTCCAGAGGAACACGAGAAACAGCGATTTTACAACGATGACATTTGTCCGTTTCAGCCCTTTTGTCACCAGGTTCACCAATGTGTTGCGACTGAACTCATGGGTGAGGATGCTGCCGAAAATAATGACGAATATGGCCAGCCCCATCTGATTCATATTGCTGAAAAACTGTGTGTATGAATCCAGCGCTGTAGATTCCGGAATATCCGCCTTTATACCTGAATCTTCCATGACCATGCTGAGGATATCCGGCATTATGAGTGCTGTAAAGGGGCTGAGCACTCCGATGATGATGAATACGATGAGGAAGGCCATCGATTTGAAGTTGCGCCAGGACTCAATGAGCTCCTTTCGGAACAGTGCAGATATCTGTCTCATGATGTCACCTCCAGAAACACATCTTCAAGCGATTTCTGCTCTTTTATGATTTTTGAAGGATATATTTCATGGTCATGGAGCGTGTCATAGATCTCCTTCAAGGAATGATTCGCTACGACGTATGTCGTCCCTTCCGCATGCTGGATATCCAGCAACGGTTTCAATGTTTCATATGCAGCCCGGTCCAGCTCGATGGCAATACCCTTTTCACCGAGTGCGTCCTGATTCAGATCGAAAGCCTTCACAATCGAGCCACCATAAAGAATCCCCACCCTGTCACAGATCCGTTCGACATCAGACAGTATATGGGTTGAGAATATGACCGTCGTCTCCTTTGTGATCTCTTTCAGGATTTTCAGTATCTCCATCCGTCCTTTCGGATCAAGGGCACTTGTCGGTTCATCACAGATCAGCAGTTTCGGACGATGGATGAGCGCCTGGGCAATGCCCAGCCGTTGTTTCATGCCCCGCGAATAATTCCTGATCTTCGTCTTTTCACCGTCCAGTCCGACGAGTTTCAGCAGTTCATCGATCCGCTCCCCCTGCGATGATTTCTCCACTTGTGTAATATCGGCGCACAGCTTCAGATACTCCACTGCATTCATATATGTATAGAATTCAGGAACATCCGGCAGATAGCCGACATGGCGGTTCGTCAAAGTATCCCCGAAGCGCACCTTCTCACCACACACATATATATCGCCTTCATCCGCCGCAAGCAGACCGAGCACCATTTTCATTGTCGTTGTCTTTCCCGCACCGTTGCTGCCGATAAAACCAAATATTTCATTGGCCTTCACTTCGAGGTTCAGATTTTCTATGACCGCTTTCTCACCGAACGCCTTCTTAAGCCCTTTTATCCTTAAAATATCCATATCATCTACGCTCCAATACAAAGTATAGGATCGGCCCGATAATATTAAGGATAATTACAATGACGATCCATATTATTCTGTTGAAGTATCTGAATCTCTGCTGTCTGATGATCATGATGAGTGCAGTCACCATCAGGACCAGCTGCAGCAGAAATAAAGGAATCAAAAATGGCAGATATTCCTGTATATCCATATTCATATCAATTTTCCTCCACAATCTTTTTCAATCTATGAACAATATTCTTGAACGCTATATCATCTTTCAATTCCATGAAAGCGGGGTTATCGACAAGTGCATTCACCAGCTGTTCCTTGGCAATACCGAAATTTACCGGTACGTCCTTACCGATGTCGAAATCTGCCACCCACTCATCGATTTCCGTAAAGAATTCATCCCCATGCAGATAATAGTCGCTGAGCAGATTTTCCACAGATTCCAGAAACGCACTGAGATGATGGAAGCATCGTTCCCGATCATCGACAAGCTGCATGGCTGACACAAGATAGAAGTTCAGCATGGCATTCGGATGAAGTGCTTTGAGATTGAATACTTCGTCCATTGCTTCACCTTTTTTGATCAGCTTTTCAAGATCATCGTATAGTCCACTCTTTATCATCATTGTAAAATCTCCGATGATGAAGACGATATTCTGATAGACCTCAATCTGCAGAACAGCTTTCGCTTTCTGGTTTTCCCCTTGCATCTGATAGGACTGTGCCAGAAGGGTACTCGCCGGCAGCTTTGGAAGGGCAGCATCCTTAAGTAGATCCACCGCTTCTGTCGACTGCTGCTCCATCAGATGAATGACAGCTCTGAAAAATGTGACCTGCTCCTTGAGATGAAGAGAGTCCGAATTCAGAAGCACCCTCGAGATAAGCTGCTTTGCAAGCTTAAATGTCTCTCTCTTATCTTCATCCAAGTAGGCGTGGTTGATCAGCAGTCCCGTCAGTACAGTCAAAAAGCGATAGCAGCTGTAATAGCGATGGGCATGGTTCTGAACCGCTTCAAGAGCTGCATCATAATCATCACTCTCGAACAGGCCGGCAAGCTTATGATATAAAATCCTGATCTGCTGTTTCGAAAGCTGGGGTGAATAACTGACCAGCTCATCGAGCGTAGTGTCGAACAGTACGGCCAATCTTGCGAGATAGTTGATTTCAGGCAGGGAGTGCCCCTTTTCCCACTTCGACACTGCAGCCTTGCTGATGTTCAGAAAAACTGCGATATCAGACTGTGTATATCCGATCCGCTTCCTGTTGCTCAAAATGCTCTGTCCTACATTTATATCATTCATGCATCTGCCTCCTCTATTTTCATCATAAATCGTTTCAGTCGGTATATGTATTACTAATATATAGATAAATGCGACATAAGTTAACCACAGGTTGACTTTCATGAAGCAATATAAATAAGGGAGGTTACAGCTTATACCGGAATGGGTAGTAGAGAAAGATGTCAGCTGAGGGAGGGTGAAGCAGATGGTTTCAGCTTTAATGTGGGGAGCGATTGCTGGATCAGCAAACCTGCTCGGTGCGCTGATTGTATTGATCATGTCATTGCCACAGCGGCTGATCGCCTACATCATGGCGCTCGGGACCGGTGCGCTGATTGGTGCAGTCAGTTTCGAACTTCTAGGAGAAGCGACAGAATTGGGCGGCTTGGGGGACATTGCGCTCGGATTTCTGGGGGGCGCCGCGATTTTCACAGCATTTGATGTATTCATCAGCCGAAAAGGCGGTAAGCATCGTAAACGTTCCAGTCGAAAGGATGAAGTGTCTTCAAGTGCTGAAGGCGGATCCGGCCTTGCCATTTTTGTTGGAACCATCATGGATGCCATTCCTGAAACAGCGATGATCGGCCTCGGGATTGCACAAGGCGGTGGAGTGGGTGTCGCTTTGATCGTAGCGATTTTCATCAGTAATCTGCCGGAAGGCATATCCAGTACAACCGGGATGAAAAAAGATGGATATACGACCAGAAGGGTGATATTCATGTGGACATTCGTACTTGCTGCTTCCGCGGCAAGTTCCCTCTTTGGCTATTCACTGCTTGATCAGACATCCGAATCCATGCAGGCGGTAATCTCATCATTCGCTGCAGGTGCAATCATTGCGATGGTCGCCTCCACCATGATGCCGGAAGCCCATGAAAAAGGCGGCCCGATCGTGGGAATGATTACCGCAATCGGTGTTTTCATCACAATGGTGCTGGGGTGACACAACTTAAAATGTTAAGAACAGAAAAAGGCAGCCCATGCAGGCTGCCTCTTATCCGTCTGTACTATTTCTCTCCACCGAGTCTCACAAGAATCTTGGACTGGCTCTTGTCGTTCAGCAATGCTTCGAATCCCTTGTCCACAATCTCGTTCAATTCGATGTGGTCTGTGATGACCGGGAACGGATCTAAATAAGGTTACAAGGCTGGCTACCTTAAAATATAGATTGACAGTAAACAAGCCTATTGACAGTTTTGCCATCAATATTTTTTAATATATATTCTTTAAAAATAGTCAATCCATAAATTCATTTTTAAACTTCAATAGAGAATTAACATTTAAGATGTTTCTTAGCTATATTAAAATTAGTTCAATCTACGTACCACTTTTTCTAAACACTTCTTTTCTTAAGCTAATCCCTAACCTTTATACCGTCATCAAAAGTCCTTTTTTCAAACTCTATTACATCATTATTATCACTTTTGATATTCATTACAATGATTGAATTGGAATATTCAGCAGTTTCAGTGTTAAAAGGAGCGACTACTGCATTATCTCCATAAATTTTAAAAACTACTAATTCCCTATTGTCAATTTCTGTTATGTAAAACTTTTCTTTACTCAGTCCGGCATAGTACCCCAAAATATTGGAAATTGAAAAAGCAAAAATAAATATTAAAACGATAGTTATCAATTTCCCTATAATTGAACTATTCCAGCTTAAGTATATATTTCCTATATTATCTTGGGATCTACTTTCAATATCTTTAATATTTTTTTTTATTTTATTCATATAGCCTTTAGTTTCCTTATATTTATAATAAGGATAGCCATAGATTCTAATCAATAAAATTAAAGTTAATGATAAGAAAACATATAAATACTGGAATTTAAAAAATAATGAGGATAGTAAAATCAAGAAAAAAAAGAGAGAAAATTTTGATAGTAGTTTAAAAATCGGGCTATTTATAAATTTAATGTTGGCCTTAAATCCAATAAAAGATAATGTCAAAAATATAATTATTATAACCATAGTACCTAATGAAGTTACTAGACTAGTGATTGATACAGATAGAACACTAAACTCAGAAAATCCAAAGTAAGATAAGTATGCTGTTTCATAAGAATATGCGATAAAATAAGAAATAGCAGTAAGTATGACAATTAATAATCCCGTATCTATAAATCCGACTTTTTTCTCATCGTTATTCAATTAACTCTTCTCCTTTCCTTGCTTTGTTCCACGAAGACAACACGAAAATTCTGTAAATTTAATATTACATTATAGTGTACTAAAAACCTCTTACTTATACTATACATACTTAGTAGAGGTTGTTGTTCTTGCTATCAATAAAAAGGCAGCCTGTGGAGGCTGCCTTTCATCTGTACCTGTACTATTTCTCTCCGCCAAGCCTGACAAGAATCTTGGACTGGCTCTTGTCGTTCAGCAATGCCTCAAAGCCCTTGTCCACAATCTCGTTCAATTCGATGTGGTCTGTAATGACCGGGAATGGATTGATCTGCCCCGTCTCGATCATCTTCACCGTTGCTTCGAAGATGTCCGGCTCATAAGCGAGCGTGGAAGAGATGCGTACGCCGCTTGCGGTCAGATCCATCGGGTTCAGTTCGATCGGCTTCTCGAAAATGGAGACGATTGTCACCATGCCGCGTGGGCGTGTCACCTTGATGGACTGGTTGACTGTGATGCTGACACCGGCAACTTCGAATGTGCGGTCGACGCCCTCCGGATAGAACTGATGGACATATTCGACCGGGTCCTGGTTGCCGGAGTTGATAGCATGAGTCGCGCCGACTTCCTTCGCTTTTTCAAGACGCTCATCACTGAGGTCGAAGGCGAAAATATCCTTTGCACCTGCTGCCCGCGCCGCAATAATGGTGAGCAGACCGATCGGTCCGGCTCCGAATACCGCAACAGAGTCACTGAACTGCATCTCGGATTCCCGGATGGCCTGCAGCGCGACGGCTGTCGGTTCAACGAGTGCACCGAGCTCGAGCGACGTATTGTGATCCAGCTTGACGACATTCTTTCTGTCGACCAGTACGTAATCGGCGAAACCACCGTCACTGCCGAGGCCGACGAACGTAAATCCTTTATACATATCGACGAGTGGGTTTTCATGCGCTTCCTGGGTAATCAGTGGGTTGATCGTCACTTTGTCTCCAACCTCGAGTCCTTCCACACCTTCGCCAATCTCTTCCACGGTACCTGAGAATTCATGTCCCATGGTGAGAGGCGCCTTCTGGTTCGTCAGCGGAGATGCTTCGCCTTGCGGAATGAAGATTGGTCCTGCATTGTACTCATGCAGGTCACTGCCGCAAATACCAGCCCATGCGACCTTGACCTTTACCTTGCCTTCACTTACTTCCGGTGTTTCGATGTCCTCAACTCGAATGTCCTTTGCATCGTAAAAAACAGCAGCACGCATTTGATAACCTCCAATATGTTATTTATTTCACAATTATTATATAACACTTTTCAGAGTAATGGAAATAAAAACTATCCGTTCAGCCATTCTTTTGCTTTTTCTGCGGCTTCCTGCGGCAGACTGTGTCCATGGACCCATGTAGTGGTCACGTCGGCACCCCTATCTTCGAAAATTCCGACGACTCTCACACTTTCGTCTTCAGGCACAATCGGATCGCCTTTGCCCAATGACAGGAAGACTTCTGCATCGGCGAGGTCCTTGCTGTCCTGGAGGGTCATCGGATAGAGCGGTGCAAAGAGGATGGCTTTTTTGTATTTCGCTGATTCCCTGAGCATCAGGTTGATGGCGATGTTGGCCCCATTCGAGAATCCGACGAGTACGACATCTTCAGGATTGAAGCCATGTTCCTCGGATGCTTCGGTGATGAAGTCATGCAGTTCCCCACCGCGGAATTCCAGGTCCTCCAGGTCATACTGCCCTTCACCATGACGTTTGAAGTAGCGGTTCATGCCGTTTTCAGAGACATTGCCGCGGATGCTGAGCACGTTGTATTCCGGGTTGAGCATTCCGGCAAGTGGCAGCAGATCATGCTCTGTGCCACCGGTGCCGTGCAGCAGTACGAACACCGGTGCGCCTTTTTTCGTTTCATTGTATATATGCTTCATTGGGGATCCTCCTCAAGGAATGATTATTTGGATCGTGTTGTATCAAATGGACGGACTTGTGCTTCGATATATTCGCGGCGCTCTTCCAAAAATGGCGGCAGCGCAAGACTTTCACCGAGTGTTTCATATGGCTCATCATCCATGAAGCCGGGACCATCCGTGGACAACTCGATCAGGATATGACCGATGCGTGTATACAAAGCTTCAAAATAGAAGCGGTCGACATTGCCGGAGTGGCGCATGCCACGTTCGTTGTATTTCTCTTCCCATTTCTTGATGACATCATGATCAGCCACTCTGAATGATACGTGGTGCACTTCGCCATACCCTTGTCTAGCTGAAGCTGATTCATCTTTCCTTAAGATGACCTGGCCGCCATTGCCACCTTCTCCGACATCGAGGAGCGTGACATAAGCTTCTTCTGCGACCGGCTTCATGCCGTAGACATCCATCAGCACCTGCTTGAAATCATCATAGTAGCTGACATGGATTTCAATCGGTCCGAGACCATAGATCGCCTTGTCTTCCGGTACTGGCCCATTCTTCCATGGCTTGCCCGGTGCAACACCCGTGTTGTTCTCGTCTGAAACAAGCTGATACTTCTGTCCATCCGCTTCTTCGAACGGCAGCACTTTCTTATCGAAAAGGTCCTGGATGCCGTCATGCTTCACTTCGAATTCATCAAAACGATTCCTGTAGTATTCGAGCGCTGCATCATCCGGTACTCTGAACGCTGTCCGGTAGATCGAGTTCGATCCCGGTGACCCTTTCGGATTATTCGGGAAATCAAAGAATGTCATGTCCGTCCCCGGGGAACCGACATCATCGGCAAAAAATGTGTGGTACGTGTGGATGTCGTCCTGGTTGACTGTCTTTTTCACAAGACGCATACCGAGTACATTCGTAAAGAATTCGTAGTTTCTCACTGCATCGTCCGTCATCGCTGTCACATGGTGGATGCCAAGCAGATTTTCGTTTGTCATAATAGAATCCCTCCAAGAGTTATTACACACATAATATCTCGAATTTGAGATAATTTCAAGGTGTATGCCTACACCCCCTGAAATCAGGCTTCCACACTGAAACCAAACACCGTCTCCCATCTTTCACTGCCATCACTGACGATATCAAAACCAAGATCCAGATATTGTGCGGCTGCCGAACGCTCCGCTTCCATGCAGAAGCCCATGTACTGCTTCGGTTCCCGATCCTTGAGCGGCAACCCATCATCCAGATTGCTGCCTGTATAGAAGACGAGTCCGGGGAAATCGGTCTTCATGCTCACCTTGCGCCCGCTTTCTGCTTCATAGACCTCAAACCGCGCGTCCGAATCCAGCAGGAAGTAGTGGTCGAAGCCACCGTTCGCTATTCTGATCTGCGCATCATCACTATTGAATATGTCTGCAAACCGCTTCCCTTCATTCAGATCAAAGACCCCTTCGCACGGTTCTGCTGAAATGGGGATCAGATCCTCATCCATCTTGAGGTACTGCTTCGCATCACTCGTGACCGTATGATTCGATACCGTCTGTCCCGGATCATTGTTCAGATTGAAGTACGTATGGTTCGTCGGCGCCACCGCAGTTGCACCCGCGCTGTCCACTTCATATTCCAGCTTCAGTTCATTCTCGTCATTCACTGAATAGAGAATCGCCATTTCCGGACTGCCCGGGAATGTGCCGTCAATCTTCGTATGGAAACGGACCTTGTAGGTATCCCCCACTTCAATGATCTCACTGTTCCAGACTTTATTCTGTGTGCCGAGTCCGCCACTATGGAGCGTATGCGGCCCTTCATTCTTCTCCAGAGCATACGTCTGGCCATCCACTTTGACCTCGGCATCCTTCACCCTGCCGGCAATCGGTGCAATCGTCGCGCCCAGCAGATGGAGGTTGCCGTAGTATTCCTCAAGCGTTTCGTTCTGCAGTACCACATTTCTGAAATTCCTGTCACGATCCGGTACATGGACGCCGATGATGCTCGCCCCGACATTGATCACCTCGACCTTCATCCCGCTGTTGTTCTCCATTGTATATACAATTATCTCGTCGTCATGATGCTGCTCGGTAATTTTCATTTATAATCCACCTTCCCGATTGTCATCCTACATTTCTGAATATACCCTCACATGGCCGTTGGAATCATGATACTGTCTGTAATCTATCTTCATGCGCGATTAGATGAACACAAAGAGCGCCCTGAGATCAGGACGCCATTGATATTTTTATCGAGTTGCCTGATCAATATACTGAAAACGAAAAAGCAAACCAGTAATAACACCATCTGGAGCCTACCAGCTTGCCTTCTTCACGCCTGGAATCTGTCCTTTGTGCGCCAGTTCCCTGAATTTGATGCGGGATAGTTCAAAGTCACGCAGTACGCCTCTTGGACGTCCTGTGACCCGGCATCTTCTTGTGAGACGAGTCGGTGAGGAATCCCTCGGCAGTTTTCTCAAGGCTTCATAGTCATCCTTCGCCTTCAGTTCCATTCTCAATTCACGATATTTCTCCACCATGTCCTGACGCTTCTTCTCTTTTGCGATCTTCGATTTTTTAGCCATTCGTATCTCTCCTTTTTATTTATGCCTGCTGCCGTATAGACCATGCATCGGACGTTTCCTTGTTCTGCTCGAGTATCTAGCGGCGCGCTGCCACCGGTATCGTCTTCAAGAATTGCCGAAATACTTCGGGTGGAACGGCAGTGTCCATCTGTAGACGAAACTGGATATGACTTACTCAGCGGTCTCAGGTGTAATATTGATTTCGCTCATATCATTGACGATGACCGCCACTTTCATGCTTTCTGAATTGTTGAGTATATGGTTCATCAATGTCGTCTTGCCTGCACCCAGATAGCCACTGAGTATCGTCACAGGAATCTTTGTCATATTTTTCATCATTTAAATCGTAATAATTACGTTTTGTATAATAGCACCTTTATAAATATCTTTCAACACTAATTTATTTTCAGCAGGTCATCCGGGATTCGAAAAAAGGTTCTATTGTCTCAAAAAATCAAGTATTTGAAATTTTCTATTGACGCGCCACTAAATCATAGTAGAATTGTATGATATACAAATCAATATATTTGGAAGTGAGGATTCAAAATGAAGAAGTTTTCGTATTACATACTGCTGACACTTACCATTGCGGTGCTTGCAGCTTGCACCGATGATAGTGAAGTGGGAACGGATACCAGCGCGGCATCCGATTCCAATAGTACATCCGGAGATATCGTCCTTTCCCTGCCAAGTGATGCCGTTTCCCTGGACCCGCATGGCAGCAACGACAGTCCATCTGAAAAAGTAAGATCCCACATCTATGAAGGACTTGTGGCACAGGATGAAAACCTTGAAATTGTCCCCGAACTCGCAACCGAGTGGGAGCAGGTGGATGATACGACGTGGCATTTCACTTTGCGTGAAGGTGTAACGTTCCACGATGGCAGTCCATTCAACGCAGAAGTGGCAAAGGCCAACTTTGACCGCCTGCTTGACCCGAGCCGAGGCTCCACCCGCGCGTTTGTACTCGAAATGATCGAGGAAGTGAATGTCGTCGACGAACAGACACTGGAAATTGTGACACAATATCCGTTTGCACCCCTTCCAGGACATCTGACACATGGTGCCGGAAACATCATCAGCAAGGCGCTGATCGATGAAGACTACCAGTATGCACTTGATGAAGCGGGCGTTGATATGACACTTGAAGAATACTACGCACTGCGTGAATCAGGCGGGGCAGAACATGAAGAGGTTGCCAGTCAGATATCCGAATTCACCGGCACAAAAGCCGAGCAGCACCCTGTCGGAACCGGCTATCTGCAGTATGAGGACCGCCAGCCTGGCGAGTCCACTACCCTCGCGAGATTTGCAGACTACTGGGACGGACCAGCCAGCTTCGACACACTGACACTGAAAGTGGTTCCGGAGGCAGGTTCCCGTGTAGCCGAACTGGAAACAGGCAGCTCGCATGCCATCGCTGATGTCCCGTCTAGCGATATCGCACGTATTGAGAATGATGAGGACCTCTCACTTGCCAGATCGCAATCGGTAGCACTCGAATACATCGGCATCAACACGCAGAGCGAACCGCTCGATGATGTACGTGTCAGAAAAGCCATCACACATGCATTCAATAAGCAGGCCGTACTCGAAGGTGTCTATAACGGCGCCGGCATCGTCGCCGATTCTCCACTCGCACCGAACGTCTTCGGTTACGATGAAAACCTCGAAACACTCGACTACGATATGGACAAAGCACGTGCACTGCTTGAGGAAGCAGGCTATGCTGATGGCTTCTCCTTGAATATCATGGTCAATAACGACAACCCGGAAAGAGTCGATACGGCCATCTGGCTCCAGGAATCACTGGCAGAACTGAACATCGATCTTGAAATTGAGCAACTTGAGTGGGGTGCATTCCTCGACGCCACTGGAGAAGGCAAACACGACATGTTCATCATGAGCTGGGGCAATTCGACCGGTGACCCGGACAACGCGCTGACGCCGCTCTTCCACTCCTCAAGACTCGGCTCGCCAGGGAATAGGACATTCCTTGAAAATGACGAAGTCGATTCACTGCTTGATGCCGCCCGTCAGGAATCCGACACAGAAGCGCGCGAGGCATTGTACGGCGAAGTGCAGCAGATTCTGATTGACGAAGCACCGGCAATCTTCATCATGCACCCGCAGTATATGAACGCCTACAGCAACAGACTTGATGGACTGACAATCGACAGCTATGACCAGTTCAATTTCAAGAATGCAACATTGGAAGAAGAATAGGCTTTGACCAGCTGCCCCATCAAACGGGGCAGCTTTTTTATTCATATGGATACTATTGTGACTAGAATACAGGGTAGAGATAATGGACCGTTGCCATCACAAACAATATGAATGTGCACCGGCAGACGAAGTGCTATAATCCATATTCATAAGATAGGTTTTAGGAGGCGTATATATTTGGCTACATTACAGTCATTGGATCGTGAGGCGCGTCTGGATCTGACGCGGGAGACTGCCAGGCAGTTCAAGGAGACATCGAAGCAGCACGATCGGGAGGGCACCTTCCCTTTTGAAAATTTTGAGGCATTGAAACAGATCGGCTATCCGCAGCTGTCGATTCCGAAAAATTACGGCGGGGGCGGCATCAGTCTCGAGGAACTGATGCGTCACCAGCAGATCATCGCGGAGTTCGATGGGGCCACTGCCCTTTCCATCGGGTGGCATATGGGCATCATCATGGATACAGGAGAGAAAAAGGCGTGGGATGAGAATAAATACAAGGAGATTGTAGAGGACGTCATCTACAATGGCGCACTCGTCAACAACATTGCCACAGAACCGGCGACCGGCAGTCCGACACGTGGAGGCAGACCTGAGACGGTTGCACGCAAGTCGGGTGACAGCTGGATTCTGAACGGCAGAAAGACATTTGCCACATTGGCACCCGTACTGAAGTATGCCATTGTCAGTGCATCCATCGAAGGCAGCAACGATGTCGGCAACTTCGTAGTGGACACTGCACGGGATGGTGTATCGGTCGATGAGACATGGGATGCCATCGCCATGCGCGCGACGGGCAGCCATGACTTCGTCATGGACAATGTACAGGTGGATGCCGGAGATCTCGTATCCTATCGGACGCCCGGTCAGAAGGCACCGTCTGGCTGGCTGCTGCACATACCGGCATGCTATATCGGCATTGCCCGTGCGGCGCAGAAGTCGGCAGTCACGTTCGCCACGGAATACTCGCCAAACAGTATTGACGGTACAATATCCGAGCTGCCGAACGTGCAGGAAAAGCTCGGGCGAATTGAACTGCTCCTTTTGGAAGCGGAGCACTTCCTCTATTCCGTCGCAAGGCAATGGGATGAAAGCAGTACTGAAAACCGGGCCCAGATGGGGCCGGTACTGGGTGCCGTAAAGACTTCAGCAGTCAATAAGGCGGTCGAAACGGTGGATCTTGCCATGCGGGTCGTCGGTGCGAAAAGTCTGTCCGAGAACAGTAATCTGCAGCTGTACTACCGCAATGTACGTGCCGGACTGCACAACCCACCGATGGATGATATGGTACTCATCAGTCTTGCAAAGGCATCAATCAATAAAATGGATGCATAATCCAACTGATAAATGGGCATATAAAAGATGAGGAAAGCATGTTTTTCTCATCTTTTATCCTGTAGTAACTACTTTGCCAAAAGGAGGAGGTATGTACATATGAGCAAAAAGACACTGGGACTGGTTACTCCCCCTGGTTACTTGCAGAAAATGGGGAAAAACCTGGAAGCAGATCTTCCCAACATGCTCCAATACTACATCAGTGATGATTACGAATGGGAGGTCATCTACTTTGAAGACGTGCTCACAGGTGGCACGAACGAATCTGACAGAGTCATAGAAGAAACCATAAACAAGATCAGGTCGGAAAAGTGGGACTACGCCATTACACTCACCGATCTGCCGCTATTTAATAAGAATCGTCCGATTGTCGCTGAAGTTGTATGCGATGACAACGTGGGACTCATCAGTCTCCCGGGACTCGGTCTTGTACCGATGCAAAAACGTGTTCGTGAAGCCATACTTCAGCTGATGAATGAAATATATTATGGCATTTCAGATGAAGACAGGGATAGAGCACAGACACGTCTTGACACACAGAACAACCGGAACTACAGTTCTCTCAAGAAAAAAGGACCTAAGAAGCTGCTGGGAAAAAGAATTTTTGAAATCGTCTCTCCACTGGAACGTCAAGTACTGGACGACGACTCGACAGATGTGGATGTAAGATACTCTGTAAAATCAAAGCTAAATGGAATTATACGTCTTGTCTCCGGTATGGTATATGCCAATCGACCCTGGGAAGTATTTCCCGTATTCTTCAAAATCATCGTCGTCGCCTTCACTACAGGATCCTATGCACTCATATTTCCATCCATTGCAAAACTCAGTGAAATATACAGTATCACTCGCCTGGTTCTGATCACACTGGTGGCACTGCTCGCCCTTGTTGCATGGATCATTCTCGCACATGGATTATGGCAGAAGAAAAACATAAGGGAAGAAGGGCACATCCGAAGAATCTATAACATTTCCACATTCTTCACCCTGCTCACGACCGTCATCATGTACTACGGCATCCTATACGTGATGTTCCTTACCACTACTGCTCTTCTGGTGCCCCCATCTAAACTTGAAGCAGACTTGTCGGGAACGAACGACGTTAGTTTTGTAAACTACCTCATCATGGCATGGACGGTAACCACTTTCGCCACTATCATTGGCGCAATCGGTTCGGTGTTCGAGGATAAGGAAGTCATTCTGAACAGCACTTACGGATATAGACAGAGACAGCGTCATGAAAAAGTGAAAGAAATGGAGAAAGAGGAAGAAGAGAAGAAAGAAAAGGGAGAAGAGAATAGAGAAGAATCGGATAACTAGCTATTTATTCCAGAGCTGCTTTTCCTTAAACAACAATCACTAGACAAAGAGAATGCGCCGTCAATTGACGGCGCATTCTCTTTGGTTCTATTGACGATTTGCCTGAGGCTCATTGCTATGATTGTCGAATTGCAGACATGGTCTTTTACTATTAAATTTCCATCCCGGAACAAGATACTGCATCGCGACAGAGTCATCCCGGTCTCCGAGGCCGTGTTCATAGTACAGTTCCTTCGCTCTTTCAAGTGCATCCAGATCAATGTCCACCCCGAGCCCCGGACGATCGGGTACTTCGATCTGTCCATTTTCTATCTGTAAAGGGTTTGTTGTCAGGTATTGCCCGTCTTGCCATATCCAATGGGTATCGATAGCAGTAATATTTCCCGGAGCTGCTGCGGCGACATGCGTGAACATCGCCAGGGATATATCGAAGTGGTTGTTGGAATGCGATCCCCAAGTAAGACCGAAGTCGTTGCACATCTGTGCGACTCTGACCGACCCCTGCATCGTCCAGAAGTGCGGATCTGCAAGCGGGATATCCACTGACTGCAGCTGGACTGTATGACTCATCTGCCTCCAGTCGGTGGCAATCATGTTCGTGGCGGTAGGAATGCCTGTTGCCTTCCGGAACTCGGCCATCACTTCCCTGGCCGAGTACTCACCTTCGGCCCCGCACGGATCTTCAGCGTATGCCAGGACATCGTGCTTGCCTTTGCAGAGTCGGATGGCATCATGAAGCAGCCAGCCGCCGTTTGGATCGAGTGTGATCCGGGCATCCGGGAAACGCTTTTTCAATGCAGTCACTGCCTGCATCTCCTCATCCCCGCTGAGGACTCCGCCTTTCAGCTTGAAATCCTTGAATCCATACCTTTCGTATGCCGCTTCAGCCAGCTTCACTACGGCTTCCGGCGTCAGTGCTTCTTCATGTCTCAGTCTGAACCACTCGTTATCAGCGTTTGGATCGCTGTCATATGGTAGATCTGTCTTGTTCCGATCTCCAATATAGAAGAGGTATCCCAGCACGTCCACGTGCTGACGCTGCATGCCTTCACCGAGCAGTTCCGACACAGGTACTTCAAGATGCTTCCCGAGCAGATCCAGCAGTGCAGATTCGATTGCTGTGACAGCATGAATTGTGACACGCTGGTCAAAAGTCTGGTTGCCTCTGCCCCCGGCATCTCTGTCTTCATACTGTTCCCTGACTTCCTTCAGCACCCGGTTGTACAGGCCGATCTTCTTGCCAATCACCAGGTCACTGGCATCTTCAAGCGTCTGACGGATGCGCTCGCCACCAGGAACTTCTCCAACCCCCAGGTTTCCGCTGCTGTCCTTGAGAACAACGATGTTGCGGGTGAAGAAGGGGCTGTGTGCCCCACTCAGATTCAATAGCATGCTGTCTTTTCCAGCGACAGGGTAGACTGTCATTTCCGTTACTACAGGAGTGTGTTCACGTACATTTTTCTCAGCCATCATATCACCCGTCTATTATTGTTGTGTTTGTTCGTAGATTTCAGAGTACTTTTCTGTTCTGTCTTCAAAGAGCTGCTGTGTCTCTTCCGGATTCATGTAGGAAACATCGACAAGGAACTCGGACATTTCGTTCTGGAATTCTTCGTTATTCGCTACGCTTTCGAGAGCACCTGTGAACTTATCGACAACTTCCTGTGGTGTCCCTTCAGGGAACGCCCAGAAGAAGAACTTGTCGTAGACGATATCAGCACCCTGTTCTGTGAATGTTGGTGTATCCGGTGCACCTTCAAGTCTCTCTTCGCTCATTACACCGAGGGAACGGAAGTCGCCGGAATCAATGTACTCCTGAACCAGTCCTTGCTGAGTCGGGATGATGTCGATCTGATCGCCGAGCAGTGCTGTTGTCTTATCCGCTGCGCCACCCACATCGACTACGTTGAATTCCGTGCCTGTCTCTTCCTGGAACTCAAGCAGCTGCAAGTGCGTAAATGCACCTGTTTCTGTAGCGACCTGGATTTCACCAGGACTTTCCTGCGCCATTTCAATCAGTGTCTCAATATCCTGGATATCGGAATCTGCATTGACAATGAATGCGTTTCCATTATCCTGCACAATTGAACCGACAAGTTCGAAGTTTTCATAGTTCACGTCTGTCAGACCAAGTATATCGTTGATGATCATGGAGTTGTGGAAGGCCAGTACCGTGTAGCCGTCTGCTTCAGCATTATTGACTTCATCCACACCGACTGTACCGCCTGAACCTGTAATGTTATTGACGATCAGTTCCTGCCCGAGTTCCTCGGAAAGGTATTCTGCAGTAACGCGGGTGTTGCGGTCTGTATCTCCGCCTGCACCAGCAGGTACTACTACGTTGATTTCCTGTTCAGGGTAGGAAGCACCTGCATCCGCGGAGTCTCCTCCTTCCCCTTCTGATGAAGCGTTTCCGTTGTTACAGCCTGCAAGCACTACCATAAATACAAGTGTCAGAAAGATGAATAGTTTTTTCATAGATTAGTCCCCTTATCCAATTAATTTAACTGCTTCTCGTTTTCTTGAATTCCTTATATAGACTGAATGCGATGGAGCCTATGGCGATAATCCAGAATACTGCGGCAATCGGCTGTGTCAGGAATGGCATGAAATCTCCACTTGACATCTGCAGACCTCTTCTCAGATTGACTTCGGCAATCGGGCCGAGAATGAATCCAAGAATCAGCGGTGTAAGTGGAAACTTGCCTTTGATCATCAAGTAGCCTAGAATTCCGAAAAAGATGAGTGCGCCTGCGTCGAAGATGCGGTTGTTCACACCAAATGAGCCAACTACACACAAAGCGATGATGACCGGGTACAGATAGTGCTTCGGTATGCTCAGAAGCTTTACAAACCCTTTCATTCCGCTGAGCAGTAGTACTGCCATGAATACGTTCGCAATCAGCAATGAAACGAAGATGCTGTAGACGAGCGGCCCATTGTTTTCAAAGAGCAGTGGACCTGCCTGCAGACCGTGGATCATCAGACCACCAAGCAGCATGGCCGTTACCGTATCCCCCGGTATACCAAGGGAAATCAAAGGAACGAGTGCCCCACCGACTGCGGAGTTGTTGGCAGACTCTGATGCAATGACACCATCATCAATGCCTTCGCCGAACTTCTCTGGTGTCTTTGACTGCCTTTTGGCAGTGACATAGGCGATGATGTTTGCTGTACCGCCGCCGATGCCCGGCAGTATGCCGATGCCGACGCCCATCAGCGTTGATCTGATGAAGTTGACCGGTTTTCTGAACACCGCACCAAGTGGGAACCCGACTTTCGTTTCTTCGCTATTGCCGTCTTTCGTCTTTGCAATATCCGGCTTCCGGTCTTCAATCACTTTGAGCATTTCGGATATGGCAAACAGCCCAATCAGGACCGGCAGCAGCTGGAACCCTGCTCTCAGCGAATCCACTCCGAACGTCCAGCGCGGATAGGAATCGATGGGAGCTGCACCGACAAACGAGAGTGTCAGGCCGATGAGTGCTGCAATCAGCCCTTTTACGAGGGAGCCTTCCGAGAGACTGGAAATCAGTGTCAGGGCAAACATCGTTATCGCAAAGTACTCGAAAGGACCGAACTCAAGCGCCACCTGTGCAAGTGGTGGTGAAAGCAGCATGAGGATGATGATACTGATAAGTCCTCCGAAGAATGATGAAATGATGGACAAGCCGAATGCTCTGCCCGCCAGCCCTTTCTGCGCCATCGGATAGCCATCAAATGTCGTTGAGATGCTTGATGGTGTACCGGGCAGATTAAGCAATATGGCTGGAATCATCCCTCCGGATACGCCGCCTATGTAGAGGCCCATCAGAAGCGCCATCCCGTTCGCGGCGTCCATTCCGAACGATATCGGAAGACATATGGCCACTGCCATTGTCGCGGTCAGTCCGGGTATCGATCCGAAGACCAGACCCAGTGCGACACCTGCCAGTATGATCAGTATTGTGTTAAAGTTGAATATCAACGCGAAGCCTTCAATGAATAAATTCATGCTTTTCCCCCTATCCTAGTAGCCCGGCTGGCAGCATAAGGTTGAAGAAACCTTTGAAGATCCAATATATCAGCACAGAACTCGCAATCGACAGTACTGCAAAAATGATATATTTCATCTTATCTCGCTGAGTCGCCATGATCACCATCTGTATAAAGAGATACAGCGAAGTGGAAATTATGAACCCGAGAAGGCTCATTACTGCTACATAAGCAATCAGCAGCAGAAGTGTCAAACCGACCAGACCGTAGTGCTTCTTATCTTCTTTCTCTGATGTATCGTCAGCAATATGCTGCTCCTCGGAAACTGCCAGTGTGCCATCTGTCCCTGTTTCTGCGCCTGTTTCTGCTACATGATCTTCTTTTACCGGTTTCTTTAGAAATGCAGTGATCATCATGATCAGACTCAGTACTCCGATGCCGATGGAGGCAACTTGAGGGAAAAACGCTGATCCGATTTTTGCAACAGTCATCTGCTGGAACGATAAGGTCGAAATGAACAATCCAATTGCCAGGACCAGCAGTACGGCACCTGAAATGATGTCCATTTTTCTGCTTGATTCCATATTCTCACCTCCTGATGGCTAAGTTCTCATCATGCTTTGAATTTCTCGTAGGTCTTGCTCGGATATTTCTCAAGGGCTGCCTTCAATACGGCTTCCATCTCCTTGAAGTGTGCAGGATCAACAGGTGTCACCGGCGGTCTGACCGCCTTGTCCACAGGCAGACCGACAATTTCCATGCCTGCTTTTATCAGTGAGACTGCGTATCCTTTTCCTTTGCCCCTGATTCTGTTCAGCGGCAGAATGACATCCTCATAGATTTCTTTGGCAGCTTCCTGGTCCCCTGATTTCAATGCATCGAAATATTGCCTTGAAATGTGCGGGATGTAGTTGGAGATTGCCGAAGAGTAGGAATCGTAGCCGAGTGGCATGTAGGCTGCCATGGTCACTTCGGCCATCGGCATGCCATTCAGGAAGTCGATTCTTCCGGCGAACCTGTGTGTAAACTCATTGTTCCTCTCCATATTGCCATTGCCATCCTTGAAACCGACGATCTGCTCGATCTCTGTCAGCCTTTCCAATGTATCCGCTTCCAGAATTGCGTTGTTCCGCTGATAGACGATTGCATTCAGATTCGTTGACTTTGCGATCTGGGCAAAGTACTCGTAAAGTCCATCCTGTGAACCTTGGACGAGATAGGGCGGCATGATCAGATAGCCTTCAACACCTTGAGCCTCTGAGATCCTCGCTCTTCTCTTTGCTTCCTGGATGTTGCCGCCTACACCTGTGTAGACCGGCACTTTGCCATCCACCGTTTCCATCGTAAGCTCGATCAGCTGTTCATATTCCTGGTCGTCGAGGTTCGTATACTCCCCTGCCCCGCAGACCGGGAAGATGGCATCCAGACCATTTTCCAATAGAAACTCTACATTTTTCACGAAAGCTTCAGTATCGATTTCTCCATCTCTTTTCATTGGTGTTACAGGAAATCCGAGGATTCCTTTCGGTGAAGTTCTATTCATAGCAATACTCCTTCTGTAATTTGATTTTTGTCTATGCATCCGCAATGTACAGCTTATGACCGGCTCTCGCCCAGTACACTTTTAGAAAGCCCTTTCATAAATGAGTACAGTCATCTGTCTGAAAATCCCAACTGATGCATATGACAGTTTTTCTTCTGAATACCTCCTTTTAACTATTTTGTTAATTGGAGTATATCTTTAACATAATTTTCTGTCAATAATTTTGTAAGACAATTAACTAAAAAATGAAAACGCTCTCAAAAGAAGCGCTATTGCAACTCCGATAATCAGCATGACAGCAACATAGGAGCCATTCCATCTGAAAGCGACAATCGACCACCTTGTCTTAAGAATATTGCTCACCAGCAGATTCGTCAGACTGATGGGAGACGTGATGACGGACAGGGACCAGGCCAGAATAAATACGAATGCCATCGTTACTGGTGAAAATCCCACTGCTTCCGGACTGACCTGCAGCATGATCAGAGGCACAACGATGATCTGATGAATCCCGATCATCGTCAGTACTACCGTCAGCAGTATGATGGCCAGTATCAGCAGCAGGGCTGACGTGTCTGCGATAGTGATGAAATACGGGGTCAGCAGATTATTGAGATCCGTCTGCATCATGACACTCGCAAACAATCCCGCAGTGAGAAACATGAGTGTCTCATTACTGGCACCGGGCACCGTTCGGATTGTCTGCTTCATATCTTTGATGGCCGATCCAAACTTGCCTGAAACCACTCCAAAGACGATGGGAATCAGTACTGTGGAGAATGTAATGATGGAGATCATCTCAAGCGGCAGAAATCTTTCTGTAGCAATCAGCAGACCCATAAGCAGAACAATGAACAGGAATATTCTCTGGACGTTCGACCAGTCCTGCTTATGCATCTCGTTCTGTTTCAAACCTGCTCCATGAGCTTCTGATCCCGACTGCCTTGAAACGAACAGCAGAAGGCTTATAAATATCTGCAGAATGCCGAATATGAGGCCAACCATGACATAGCTGCTGAATGAGACATCCATCATGAAGAGAACGGTCGCAACCGAAGCAAAGTACGGCGACCATACGACTGCCGAAAGGTAGCCGCTGACATAGGCTCTGCCGAGAAAGCTTCTTTCAAAACCGATATCCTTTACCACTTCATGTGTCAGCCTGACTGCCCCGATATTCAAAACAGGAGACAATATGAAGAGGATCGCGAGCAGACCGCCATATGCTCTATTCGGCTTCTCTTTCTGCGAGATGAGCACACTTTCAATGGAAGACAGATAGCCGCTCAACCTCAACGGCACAGCTATCAGCGGCGCCAGCAGTATCAGCACCAGAATCGGGATGTTCTGCTGAACGCCGAGAATGATGGATGCCGGCTCCATGCCATATACGATTCCAAGAACGATGCTCAGAAGGATCAGTATTCCGGATATCGTCCGGGTAATTGTACGGGCACCCTGGAAACTGAGTCCAAGCACGACACACGCCACCAGCGAAAGTGGTACCGCTATGAGGATGCCGTCATGAATGACCGATAGAAAATACAGGATGAAGAGAAGGACGAAGGCGTACTTTTTCACTTCATTCTCCTCCGTTCCGCTACTTTGTCGAAGTTCTGTCCTGGAGCTGGTGGACAGTCACCTCTCCCCATCCGAGATCGGACACCTTATACTCTTCGAGCAGTTCCTCATCGAGTTCGACGCCGAGACCGGCAATGTTGCGGTCAGGTGCAATCAGATAGCCATCTTCATACTGGACACCGTTCTTTACAACATCCCCTATGTAGAGCTCCGGACCTGTCGGATCTGAAGTGAACTTGAGATGCGGCAAAGCACATCCAAGATGGGCCATTGCAGCAGTACCAATCGATAGCTCCTGGGTGGTACCGATGACGATCGACTTCCTGCCATTCTCTGCAAGTGCCGATGCTTTTCTGGCTGCGGTGAGCCCGCCGATGAATATCGGAGAAATATTAAATATATCCACCGCATCCTTCTTCAGCATTTCACTCTGCTGCATCGAACTCCAGACATGCTCACTGACTGGATAGTCGATTCTCGTTCTGAAATTGTACAGTCCTTCAAAATCGTTTCTTGGTGCCGGACTTTCGACCATTTCAAGACCGACTTCATACGGCACCAGTGCCTTGAACGTTCTCAATGTCTCTTTCCAGTCGAGCAGATGGCTGAAATCAAAGGATTTTATCGTGACTTTACTGCCGAATTCTGATTTGATCCGCTTCAGCAGTTCAATATCCGCTTCGGTATTCTTGCCGACATAGAGTCTGAAGACGTCGAAACCTTGCCCGTATCTCTCCCGGACCGTCTCCATATTGCTTTCGACCTCTTCCATGAAACGCTGCCTGAATATTGGATAGCAGACCTTCATTCTGGAGCGTACACGCCCACCAAGCAGTTCAGCGGCTGAGACCCCGAGAATTTTCCCGCAAAGGTCATAAAGCGCGTTGTCTATGCCATTGCGTATGAAGCTACCCTTTTCATAGTAGTACATCGCTTCAGGGAAGTTGTCGAGCAGCTCCCTGTTGATGTCCTCGATGTCGAAAGGGTTTCTGCCGACCAGCAGAGTGTTAAGCGTCCTGCTGAGATCGATGAGATCAATGGAATATTTGGGGAGGTGCGAGAAATCGGACATCTCCCCAATGCCTGTGACGCCTTCATCCGTTTCAAGCTTTACAATGACATGCTTGTTGACGAACCCGGTATGTCTTGGTATGCCGACAGCATGCAATCTGACATTGCTTATTTTCATTTAGTGATTCCTCCACACTTCATTTTCTTCAGTTCACCCGGTTCAGTGGCGCTTCACCGGAAAGGACCCGCAGGATTTCCTCCGCTGCTGCGACCGACAGGTTCTCCATCGCCTCTGTCGTCTGAGCACCGAGGTGCGGTGTGGCGATGACCCGATCATGCGCAATCAGCGGATGATCGGAAGATGGTGGTTCCTCTTCGAATACATCGAGTGCAGCCATGCCGATTTCACCGTCGTCCAAAGCTTCGAGAAGGGCTTTTTCATCAACCACACCACCTCTCGACGCATTGATCAGAACACAGTTCTCCTTCATCTGCCTGAACTGGTCTGTACCGATCATGTTTCTCGTCGCTTCCATCAGTGGAACGTGCAGACTGACGTAGTCGCATTCAGCCAGAAAGGCTTCAAGATTCTCAACGGCTTCGACGCCGTTTTCAAGCGTCGCTTCGTCCAGGAAAGGATCATATACTCTGATCTTCATGCATAGACCTTTTCTGCACTTTTTTGAAACAAGTCTTCCGATATGGCCATAGCCGACAATGCCGAGTGTCTTCCCTTCGACTTCGGAACCAATGGCAGCATCTCTGATTTCATAGTTGCCTTTGGCGAATTCCCGATTCACTCCAACGAGGTTTCTTGACGCAGCCATGATGAGCGTCACAACAAGTTCAGCTACTGCGTTGGTGTTGCCGAGCGGCACATTGGTCACGGTGATGCCCATCTCACTTGCCTTTTCAAGTGAGATGTTATCATAGCCTGCGCCATGTCTGGCAATCACCTTCAGCCGAGCAGCCTGTTCGATGACTTCATCCGTGATGGGTTCTGTTCTGGCGAGAATGGCATCTGCATCCGCTGCGTATTCCCGCAGCGTCGATGCACGCGTATCTGGAGGCCGGACGATTTCACATCCGGCTGCCTCCAGCAGCTGTATGCCGCTCTCATGTACTTTTTTGGGGATCAGTATTCTGTACGTCATCATAAACCTGCTCTCTTCATGTTATGACTGGTTGAAAACCCACTTGCTCCGGTACATTCAAATACATCTGGATCAACCAAAGAACTTGATGGCACAAGTTTTCGTATGCGTGTAGAATTCGAGTGCTGCCTGACCCTGCTCTCTTGTATGGGAGCTTGACTGCTTCATTCCACCGAATGGCGACTGGTATTCGACGCCTGCCGTCTCCTGGTTGACGCGGACCATTCCTGCTTCCGTCTGATCGAGGAATTTGTGTGCATTTGCCAGGTTTTCCGTGAAGATTGCAGCACTCAGTCCGTAGATTGTATCATTGGCCATCTCAATGGCTTCGTCGAAGTCTTTTGCTTTTTGGACAGTGGCTACCGGTCCGAAGATCTCCTCTTTCACAAGTGCGTGATCGGAAGGTGCATCAGTAATGACAATCGGAGAAATGTAGTAGCCGTCCTTATCGATACTCACTTCTTTTTCAGCGATGATCTTCGCTTCGTTGCGTGCCAGTTCGATGTAGGAGCTGACTTTGTCATACTGCTCTTTTGAAGCAACTGGTCCGAGGTAGGCATCTGCATCGAGTGCGTTCGACAGTGTGATTTCCTTTACACCTTTCTGCAGGCGTTCGATGACCTCATCATAAATGTCGCTTTCCACAATGATACGGCTCGTCGCTGTACATTTCTGCCCGGCCGACTTGAATGCACCGCTCAGAACAATCGGAATCGTCTTGTCCAGGTTGGCATCCTTCATGATGACAGCAGCGTTCTTGCCGCCCATTTCCGTCTGGAACTTGATATTTCGTTTCGCGCAGGTTTCAGCAACATATAGACCTGTATTTTCAGAACCTGTGAAGGATACACCATCAAGGTCTGCTTCCTCGAGCATCGCCTTGCCGACGACACTGCCCTTGCCGATGACGAGGTTCAATACACCCTTGTCGAGCCCCGCTTCTTCGAAAAGTTCCACCATTCTCGTTGCAGTCAGGGATGCATTTTCAGCCGGTTTCCAGATGACTGCATTCCCGCAGATCAGTGCCGGAGCCAGTTTCCATACCGGAATGGCAACCGGGAAGTTCCAAGGGGTGATCAGACCAATCAGTCCGACAGGTACTTTCTTCGAGTACTGCAGTACATCCACATCACTTGATGGGATGAGCTGTCCGTCTGATCTGACACCTTCCCCAGCATAGTAGCGCAGGAGGTGGATGCCGCGTGTCACTTCACCTTTCATCTCACCAATCGGCTTGCCCATCTCCCTGCTGCCGAGCTCTGCCAGTTCGACAAGATTCTCTTCCAGAGCAGAAGCCATGCTATAGAGCACCTCAGCACGCTTCACGCCAGTCTTGCGGGCCCATTCCCCTTGGGCTGCCTTGGCTGCCCTTTCCGCCTGGAATACATCTTCTGCTGTGCCCTGGTTGACTGTTCCGACTTTCTCGTTCAGATCGGAAGGGTTATATACCTCGACCTGACTATTTGACGGTGTGCTCCATGATCCATCGATCCAGTTCTTAGTTTCCATTATAAAATCTCCTTTGTTGTTGTTTTAGTATGATTTGAGTGCCCATCTGGACAGCAGCTGTGAAACTGCCTCCCTGTCCGCATCATTCAGTGGTGCAACAGGCGGCCTCGGCGGCCCGGCAGTCATATTAAGTATCTCCATCGCCTCTTTGATGACGACGACGTTGTTTCCGGAACTGTACTTTTCACGCAGATCCTCAAACTCCACAATTTCATGCCATATGCCAAATGCTGTGCTGTAGTCCTGTTGCTGCAGTGCATCAAGCAGTTCGAATGACTTCTTCGGATGTACATTGACAAGGCCCGAAGTGAATCCTTCAGCACCCGCACTATAGTAGAAAGGTGCCCATTTCTCAGCAGTGCCGCATATCATAGTGACACCTGCATCCTGAGGGATGGATTCCAGGGCTTTGGCAAAGCGTGGCAAGTCATTGATGGCGTATTTCACGCCGACCAGCTGCTCCAGATCGGCAAGCTCAACAAGAATGTCATCACTGACAGACGGATTCTTGAAATAGATGACTGCGGGCAAGTCTACAGCCCTGATGATTTTTTCGAAGTAGTCTTTCGCGCCTTCCGAAGTAATGTAGGGGTGAACCGGCATGTGGATCATGATGGCATCCGCGCCGTCAGCTTTCGCTTTCTGTCCCATTTCTATGGCTGTGCCTACAGAATAGCCGATACCTGCAACGACCAGACATCGACCACGAGCAATTTCAACAGTCCTTTTCGTCTCTTCCATGGCCTCTTCAATGGTCAGTGCATAAAACTCACTCGTATTTCCGCAAGGGACAATGACTTTCAAACCGTTCTCAATAAGAAATTCGACGTTTTCCTCTACACCTTGCCAATCAATTTCTCCAGTTTCACCATCGAAAGGCGTAACAGTAATTCCTGAAATCGTTTTCAATTCTTCTGAAATTTTTTTGCTCATCTTTACCTCCTATATCTATTTGTAATACAAATATAAAATATAGTAATTATAAAGTCAATGTATTCGAATAATTTAGATAAATAATTGCGCAAAAAAGAGACCTGATTCATTTCAGATCTCTCATATGATTCACACACCTTTTTGGTTGGCAAGTATCTTTTCACGTACATACTGCAGATGGTTATACATCTCTTTGAACGCTTCGACAGGATCCCTGCCTTTCAACGCTTTGACAATTGCGCTGTGGTGTCTGACTGTAATGTCCGGTTCACGGAAAGTGATCAGACTATCCGTTTTCTGATGGGTGATCAGAAGTGAATCAATCATACCACTGACAACCGGGTTGTTCGCACTCTCTGCAATAATTCTATGGAACTCGCGGTCCAATGCGCCGTAATCATCATCGACAGTATTGGCAATCGCAACAATTGTCTCCTCAAGACGGGCAATCTGATCTTCCGAAATCTTCTCCGCAGCAAGCGTCACCAGGCCAAGTTCCAGCGTCATCCGTGCTTCAATGACTGCCGGCACGTTGTTGATGGATAGTGCCAGCATGGCTCTGAACGGACTACTGCCGATCTTTTCATTGATGTATGTACCGCCACGCGGCCTTCTCTTGACGATTTCAAGTGTCTCGAGGGAACTCAACGCCTCTCTCAGTACCGGTCTGCTCACATCAAACATGTGCATCAGATCCATCTCGGGCGGAAGCTTGTCCCCCGGCTGCAGGTCCCCTTCCATAAGCAGCTGTATGAACTTTTCCAGCACTTGCCGGGATAGAGTATTCCTTGTTACAGAATCAATCTTGAACTCGACCATAATTCCTCACCTAATTCGTCAAATTTCATTTATTTTAAAAATAGCGCTTTCATTAAAAACTAATTATTTATAATTGTATGACAAAATGAAATTTATGTCAAACTACCATACATATACTTCACTACCCTTTAAGGAATATCCTTACTCCATTTAGCACAGCAACCAGACGGTAATCGTCTATCGTCCCGTTTCGGAAAAATCTGAAGTTGGAGACCGTATTGCGCTGAAGCCGCTGGATGAATAGAAAAAGAAAGCTTGCTGGAATCGATCGTTTCCAGCAAGCTTTTACTATTTGAATCTATAACTTTTCCAAAATACCATAGAGATCCGTATAGGCCTGATCCGGCTGGACATCGAGTGTTTCAGGTTCAACCCTGTTTCTGTTGATCCAGGCTGTCTGGAAACCGAAACTTGCGGCTCCCATGATGTCCCATGTATTGGACGACATGAAGAGTATTTCGTCCCGCTTCAGTCCAAGCTGATCCAAAGCATACGCGTATGCTGCAGGGGTTGGTTTATACTGTTTGATCTCATCGGCACTGATGACTTTATCAATGTGATCATGGATATCCGAGCTTTCGACAAGCGGAACAATCATATCTTCCGAACCGTTCGAGAAGACGACACGCTGCTTATCGCTGCATTTTTCAAGCACATCGGAAACTTCCTCAAAGAGTTCGAGGTTCAGATAGGCCATCATCAGCCTTTCCTCGTCCTCCTGCTCAAGTTCAACACCTTCTGTCCGGCACGCGTAGCGCAGAGCGTCACGTGTCACTTCATCGAATGGACGGTAGCGCCCCATCAGCTGACGCTGGAAGAAGTACTTCACCTGCTTTTCCCGCCAGACGGTGCTGATCTTCTCCCCTTTTTCCGGAAAGACCGATTCACATGCCGCTTTTATCGAATGCACGTCAAAAAGTGTGCCATAGGCATCGAACACGAGTGCTTTGATCATATCCATTCCCCTTTCACCTGCTGTGATACTCAACTGCTACCCTATATAGAAAATAGAAAACAAGATAAGGTGTTCATTTCCTAACCCGCAGGGGTGATGGACACACCATTCTCTTCCGCCTGGAAGACCCAGTTCTGCGACAGCATATTTTTCAGATCCTGCTGTTCTTCTTCATCCAGCTGCAGGCCGGTCACCTGGTTGTTATCGTATATATAGTCTAGGCCATCCTCTTTGCCGTACTTCATTCTGATAAGGTTCTTAAGTCCATTTTCTGTTAAGAACTTCACCTTGTATCCCTCATTCAATATTGATTCCAGGTTGCCGGATGCATACATTTCCTCAAGGGTACTGTAATCCGTATTTCTGCTGACTGACTTGAAGTCTTCAGCTTTCCCGTTCTTCACCTTCTCAATGATGTCCGCGCTGCTGTAGTCATTGCTTCTTAAAGATTCTATCGCATAGGCTTCTGCCAGTGTAATCGACTGCATGATGATTCCTCCTTGGGTTGTTCCAATGTGTTTAATTCATATCATAACAAAAAAAGACCCTTCACCTGGATGGATTTGCATCCTCAGTGAAAGGCCTTCTGCATATCAGATTTCAGGATAGAACATGACTTTACCGAAATTCTCATCCCGATTGATGATTTTACTGAACGTTTCAGGCCCTTCAATCAATGAGAGCCTGTGCGTGATGATCTTCTCGACATCAATCTGTCCGGTGCTCATATAATGGAGTGATGCATGCCATTCCTTGCCCGGGAAAGGCGCTGAGATGGCATTCCAGGAGCCGAGTACTGTCAGTTCATTTCTGACGATCCGCTCAAAGTAGAAGCGTTCGATATTGATGTCTGCATACGGAATGCCAAGGTAGACGACCTGTCCGCCTTTTTTCGGCAATGCCAGCACGTGGGCGGAGGTGATGGGTGATCCGGCGCTCTCCACTGCCAGATCGACACCCTGTCCGCCTGTATGTTTCGCCACTGCTTCATGTGCCGGCTTTTCCATGGAGTTGATGGTGACATCGGCACCGACTTGTTTCGCTGTTTCCAGCTTGGCGTCATCGATATCAATCGCATAGATTTTCTTTGCGCCGAATATCCGTGCCCACTGGATGGCAAGGAGACCGATGTTGCCGCAGCCGATGACAGCCACTTCTGCACCCGGCTGGATATTGGTCCGGTAGAATCCATGGGCGACGACAGCTGAAGGTTCGACCATTGCCGCCGTATCAAAGTCCACATTGTCCGGGACAGGTATCACGTTTTCCTCCGGCAGCCTGGCAAATTCGGCAAATGCGCCTGGATGGTAGGCGCCCATGACGTGCAGGTTCTCACAGCGTGCCAGTTCGCCTTTCCTGCAGCTGTCGCATTCTCCGCAATAGAAAGCAGGACATCCGGCGACGCGGTCGCCGACTTTGACTGTCTTCACTTCGGGTCCGACTTTGACCACTTCCCCGGCAAATTCATGGCCGAATGTCGTCCCTTCCACATAGGGACCGAGCTTTCCATATCTCGAAATATCGGATCCACAGATGCCTGCCGCTTTGACTTTGATAATGACATCATCTTTATTCTCTATCATCGGTTTCGATGCATCTTCGAATCTTAGATCTTGTTTACCATAGAGATTTAATGCTTTCACCATCATTCCTCTTTTCCTAGCTTACTGCTTTTTCTTCCTTTACATGTTCATCAGATTTCTTTTTCTTCCCAAAGAGAATACTGATTAGCGCCGCCCCGATGATGATCGGATTGAAGATCATCTGATTTTCAAAATAGAAATCTCCAATGTTACGCATCGGTCCAAGCATGAATTCCAGCATTACGTCTACCATATGCAACCCTCTTTATAATCATATTTGATTTCTCTCATATCACTTGTGATCAATAGGTACTTGATGACTGCTCCCCGGAAATGAGTGCCACAGCACCACTCGTACCGATACGGTTGGCGCCCGCTTCAACGATGTTCACCGCATCTTCGTACGTTCTGATACCGCCTGCCGCCTTGACGCCGAAATCAGGACCTGTGACAGAACGCAGCAGTCTGACATCTTCCACTGTCGCACCGCCACCATTGAATCCAGTCGCCGTCTTTACGTAGTCAGCGCCTGCTGCCTGGATGATCTTGCAGGCCGTCACTTTTTCGTCTTCAGTCAATAGTGCCGTCTCGATGATGATCTTGGTCGTCAGCCCATCGGCTGCTTTGACGACTTCACGGATATCATTCTCCACAACATCGAATTCACCGGATTTCAAAGCGCCCAGATTGATGAGCATATCGATTTCCTCCGCCCCGTTTCCGATGGCCTCTTTTGTTTCGGCAACTTTCGTCTGTGTCGTTGCGCCACCGAGTGAAAAGCCGATCGGTACACCCACTTTGATGCCATGTTCAGACAGAATGCTGTGGGCATGCGTGACGTAGTATGGATTCACGAACACCGTCCTGAAGCCATGTTCGATTGTCGTGTTGCAGAAATCCGTAATATCATCTTTCGTCGCCGTCGGCTTGAGCAGTGTAAAATCAATCATTTCAATCAGTTGCTGTCTATTCAAGAAATCACCCTGTTTTAAAGATTTTAGTCGACTGGTGTCAGCAGTACTTTGATTGCTTCGCCGCTTTTGATCTTGTCGTACGCTTCTTCCCACTGTGTAATATCGTATTCGTGCGTGACTAGCGCTTTCGCGTCCACACTGCCGTTGTTCATCAACTCAAGGGAAGGTTCCCAGTCCGCAGATTTCTGGCTTCTGCTGCCGACAATCCGGATTTCCTTCTGGATCACCTTCTCCATATCGAAATTGATCTTGGCGTCTGCAAAAATGCCGACTTGGCAGTAGTGCCCCTTCTTTCTCAGGAGATCGAGTCCCTGATGGGTTGCAGGTACGGCACCGGAGCATTCGAATACAACGTCCGCCCCGTAGCCGTCCGTCAGCTCATCCACAAGCGCTTTCAGATCCTGCTCCTGTATATTGACGACATGGTCAATGCCAAGTTCTTCCGCCTTATCGAGACGCACCTTGTCGTTTGTCAGTCCGGTAATGATCACTTCAGCCCCCCGGCTTTTGGCTACCTGTGCCGTAAACAGACCGATCGGACCTGGACCCATGACGACCACGACATCGCCTGCCTTCACTTCCGTCTTCTCGACGGCGTGATGTGTGCATGCCAGCGGTTCCGTCATCGCAGCAGACTGGTAGTCGACGTTATCAGGCAGATGATGGACACTGTCCTTCCTTGCGATCAGATAGCTGGCAAACCCGCCATCCTGCTGTGTGCCAAGACCTTTGCGGTAGTTGCACAAATTATAGTCGCCGCTCTGGCAGTATTCGCATTCTCCGCAAATATAGAACGTCGTCTCCGAAGTGACACGGTCACCCGCCTTGAACTCGGTGACGTTGTCGCCGACTTCAACCACTTCGCCTGAAAATTCATGGCCCAGAGTGACCGGGACTGCGACCTTGTAGTGGCCTTCATACGTATGGATGTCAGAACCGCATATGCCAGCATACTTTACTTTTATCTTGACCTGGTCGGCGCCAGGCGTACCTGCTTCCTTTTCCTTGATTTCAAGGTTGCCGAAGCCGAGTTCGGTCTTTACCAATGCCTTCATCATAACGTCCTCCTAATGATTGATGTATCAGTTGAACAGAGCGAAAATCTTGAAGATGATCCAGTTGACGATGTTACCACCCTGGTCGATACTGGAAACTTGTACTGAACCTTCCGGCATGTCGAGATCTGCTGTCTGTGCCATTTCCGTAAATATCGGCGCCACGTCTGTTGCGATGTAGAGTGAGATCGCAATCATCACAGTACCGACGATGACCGAGTGGACGATGTTTCCGCGTGCAGCACCAACGATGAATGCGACGATGAACGGAATGGTCGCCAGGTCTCCGAATGGCAGTACGGCGTTGCCTGGAAGGATGATCGCCATAAGGACAGTGATAGGAACGAGGATCAGTGCAGTTGAAATGACCGCCGGATGCCCGAGCGCCACCGCTGCGTCCAGTCCGATGTAGATGTCCCTATCACCGAATCTTTTGTTCAGCCAAGTACGTGCCGATTCAGATACAGGCATGAGGCCTTCCATGAGAATTTTCACCATGCGTGGCATGAGTACCATGACCGCTGCCATCGCCATACCGATTTCGATGACTTCCCCTACGCCATATCCAGCAAGTGCCCCGATGACCGCACCGAGGAAGAGACCGATGAAGATGGATTCTCCGAATACACCGAATCTCTTCTGGATGGAATCCGGATCTGCATTCCAGTTTTTGACGCCAGGAATCTTTTGAAGTCCTTTTACGAGGAATATCCCTGGCGCGTAGGAAATTGTACTTCCTGTCGCAATGGATACACCTGGAAGATCGTAGAATTTGCTCATCATCGGCGCTGTCCAGTCCGCCACTTTAAGTGCAACAATCTGGAAAAGTACCGCACCGATCAGACCTTGGATGATGCTGCCTGAAACGGCATAGATCATTGCTGCCATGAATGTATAGTGCCAGAAGTTCCATATGTCCACGTTCATTGTCTTGGTCGTTTTCGTCAGAAGCATGACGACGTTGACAATCAGGCCGAGTGGAATGATGAATGGTGCCACAACAGATGCCCATGCGATGGACGATGTTGCCGGCCAGCCGACATCAAGTACGTTCAGGCTGACACCAAGCCGCTCAACCATGCCTTGTGCAGCCGGCCCCAGGTTATTGACGAGCAGGTCGATGACGAGGAAGATACCGACGAATGCGACCCCGATGGTCAGACCGGATCGGAATGCTTTCCCTGGCTTCTGTCCAAAGAACAGACCGAGCAGGAATATGGCAACGGGCAGTATGACTGTTGCACCGAGATCTAGAAATCCTTGTATAAAATCAACAAAACCTTGCATGTGATGTTTCCCCCAGACGTTTTTATAATAATGATCGGTTCCTCATTAGCGAGAAACCGAATGGGTCGATCTATTTCTTCAGTTCCTCCAGGATTTGAGCTTTCGTATCTTCAACGCCGATGCCTGTGAGGAAGTTTCTTGCATTGATGACCGGGAAGTCGTATTCCTTCTGCGTCATCGCTGTAGTGACCAGCAGGTCTGCTGAATCTGCATAGGCACCGACTTCCGAGATCTTGATCTGCTTGAGATCCACTTTGATATTGTTGTCTTTCGCGAGTTCCTCGATTGCGTTGTTGACTACTGTTGACGTTGCGATTCCTGCTCCACATGCTACCAATACTGTTTTCATATTATCCATCTCCTTAGAATGTAAAATCGAGTTTATTTTTTAATACTTCAACAATCTTTGTCTTATCTGTTTCGTTCACGAGATACTTGAGAGTATCCTCATCCCTGAATACCTGCATCAGTCCCTGCAGCAGACTCAGCTGCGAATCGGACTTGTCCATTGCCAGCATGAAGACCAGCTCTACATCCACTTTTTCGTTCGGATCTCCCATCATCCCGAATGCCACCGGATTTTTCAGTACGGCTACGCTGATCGTCTTTTTGATGACGTGTTCGACGTCCGTGTGCGGAATGGCGACAGAAACGCCGCCTGTAGGGAGTCCAGTGGCAAATTCCTCTTCTCTTTCGATGACTGCTTTCAGGTAGGAATCCCTGATCAGTCCTTTTTCTTCGAGATTATTTGCCATGGCTGTCAAAACCGCTTCTTTTGAATCCGCTTCCAAATCTAAAAGAATGATGGACTCATCAAAAACCATATCTTTCATATTCTAAACTCCCTTATCACTATTCAACCGAATGTTTTTGTAGTACTTTGCAGATTTCCTCATCTGTCTGTGCATCAAATAAAGCCTTGCGTCCATTTTTGGACTGTGCCAGATCTTTCAGCTGAAGCAGTGCTTTCAGATGCTGCTCCTTATCCACCGCAGCAATGACTACGATGACGTGAATGACTGCACCTGCAAATTCGATGCCCGCATCCACCTTCAGCAGGCTCATCGACACAGTGTTGACGCCGTCCTCGGGTGCAGCATGCGGGATGGCAACGCCTTCCCCAAGGATGATGTATGCATTATCTTCGGTGTTCTGTTCAACCATCTTCTCGACATAGCGCTGTTCGATATGTCCGCTGTCGATCAGTGGTGCCGCACATTGCCTGATTCCTGCTTCGAATGACGGTACCGACTGTGCCAGTGAGATGCGGTCAGCGGTAATCAGTTCATCGAGCGTATAGGAAGCGGCGCCGTTATGGCCGGCATCTTTACTGTTCTCATTACTGATGTACCGTTGCAGATCTTTCGACAGCTGGTTTTCATTCTTCACATCCGCATGCTTTCTGACGATTTCCATGATCTCCTCGACATTGATTTCATGCGCAGTATACCCTTGTACTTCAAGCATGACCTGGCGTCTCAGCCGGTTCTTCTCCTCCTGCTTCAGGTAGGAGCTTGCAAGAAACAGCTTCTTCTCGGTCTCAAGGAAGACAGGGGAGAAGATGATGTCGAAGTCGAGCGTATACTCATAGAATTCACGTACCGACAGCGAATCGAGAAAAACGAATTCCGGGAACAGTTCCTTCAGTTCGGTAAACATCAGGCGGGAAACGGAAACCCCTTTCGGACAGACGACAATCGCTTTCGTCTTCTGTCTGAGGCTTTCACCCTGACGGCGCATCCACCCGCCGAGCAGCATCGTAAGGTAGGCAATTTCATTTTCCGGAATCCTTGTACCGATCAGCGCTTTGAGCGGCACTGTGGACTGCCCGATCAGGTGAAAGAGCTCCTTGTAGTCCTGCAGGATGAAACTTTTGACGTCCCCCACTTCGGTAAGATGGTACTTGATGCGGTAGTAGGCGGGCGTCATATGCAGCAGCAGCTTATCCAGCAGTTCGTCCCGCTCCTGAAGGGTAATGCAGGCTGTATTCTCAAAAATTGTGAGCATGTCCTCGAGCGCCTGCTTCAGATGCGGAATGCTCTCTTCCGTCAGCCGATCCGCCCAATATACGTTTGTTGAAAGCAGATGCAGTGTAATGAACAGCCGCTCCTGCTCCGAAATATCCGTATCGTGAAGAATTTCTTCTGCTGCCTGAAATTCCTTGGTGTGCGAAATTTCCTTGAAGCCGATCTTGAACGATTCGATTGTGTTGCCCTGGCGGATTCTGCGAAGGACAAGCAGCAGGTCGAAAGGCATGATCAATACTTTTTCATCTGTAAACTTCAAGTTCAGTTTCTGCTCGACACTTTCAATCCTCGATGCAATCTCAGCCAGTTCATCTTCATCGATACCGACAAGCGACCTGATCCGCTCCTCACCGCCATTCATCTGGACCAGCGTGTCGAGGACATTGAAAAGCAGCTTGCGGATGTGGAACTCCTCACCCTCGATGAAGTATCCATCGATTCTTGAATACTTGATTTCGAGGCTGTAATCCGATGCCAGCTCACGCACTTTCTTGAAATCGTTCAAGATTGTGTTCCTGCTGACATCAAGCTCTAATGCAAAATGATTCAGTGACAGTTCTTCTCGGCTTCCAAGCAGCATCAGCAGAATCATGTACTGCCTCTGGTGCTCTGAATAGATGTTCGTTTCAGCAGCTGATACTTCATGATCATCCCTCAGGTTCGTGATGACCGCCTGGTTGATGATGAAGTTTCCCTGGCTGTTTCTTTCTATGCTCGGGAGGTTTTTGGATGCGATGAATTCGTTGATCTTCTTGAAACTGTAGCCGAACTGACGACGCGTAAGATTGTACTTTTGTTCCAGCTCCTTACTCGTTACGCCAGGACTTTTCAACAATTCATCCAGTATGCTTACACTTCTCTCATCCAGTTGCATGTGACCATTGCTCCTTCCCGTTAATTAAAATATACCAGCCAGAGACTAATATTTGTACACCATTACGGCACAATTAAAGTGCCATGTAATGTACACCCTTGTGATTGAGTATAGCGTAAGGTGTGAAGAGTTTCCTTTTCGTTCTGAAAACTGACGCCCGACTACCTCTAAATATCAATTGATGTATTTATTTGGTATGATGCCACTAAAGTAGAGTTTCCAGATTTTTTAATATCTGACCGTTTGAACATGAAAGCATCGAAGAAGGGGTATAAACCATAAAGTTTGACCAGACGATGCATGAGCCGGACAAATAGATATATGTATTAATAAATCCATACTGCAACGCGTACCAACTATTTTCTACTATGAGGAGATGTCTCGAATGCCACAAAAAAGCGTACTGATCATCGGCGGAGGACTCGGAGGTCTATCCGCGGCCATTTCCCTGACCCAGAAGGGATATGATGTATCATTATATGAGAAGAATGATCACCTGGGAGGAAAGGTGAACCGTCTGGAGCAGGATGGTTTCGGCTTTGATCTCGGTCCTTCGATTCTGACCATGCCGAAAGTGTTTGAAAAGCTCTTTACTGGAAGTGGAAAAAGGATGGCGGACTATGTGCCAACAATCAGACTGGATCATCAATGGCGTTCTTTCTTTCCTGACGGCAATGTGATCGACCTGTATGAAGATATCAATGACATGCAGGAGAAGAATGCGTCACTGTCTGATAAGGACATCAAGGAATATAAGAATCTGCTCGTCTACTCCAAGAAGCTCTATGATACGACCGAGAACAGCTACTTCAAAGGTGTCGATGAGGCGAGGGATATCATGAAATATCAGAGCCTGTTCAGCGCATTGAAGGGCTTTGATCTATTTTCAACGGTGCATCAGGCGATCGACAAGCGCATCAGCAACACGCAGCTGAAGGATATGCTGTCCTACTTCGTCAAATATGTCGGTTCCTCTCCCTACGATGCACCTGCAGTACTGAATATGATGATCTATATGCAGCATGACCAGGGCGCGTGGTATGTACCGGGCGGAATGGGCAATCTGGCCAAAGGTCTGGTACAGCTTGCCGAGGAGATCGGTGTGACGCTCCATACCGGCAAGCATATTACCGAATTGCGTAACACGCAGGGCAGAATCACCGGTGCTGTCCTCAGTGATGGTACGGAATTGAATGCGGACTACTACGTTTCCAATATGGAGGTCCTACCGACCTACGAAAAGCTGATCGGGGAAAATAAAGACTTCACCCGCAAGCTGAGAAAGAAATTCGAGCCTGCGAGTTCCGGTCTTGTCATGCATCTGGGCGTAAAGAAAAGCTATCCTCAGCTTGGCCACCACAATTTCTTTTTCGCGGAGGATATGAAGCGGCAGATGCATCGCATATTCCATCGCCATGAGCTGCCGGATGACCCCGTCATCTATCTGGTCAATGTCAACAAGACAGACCCGGACCAGGCACCGCCGGGACATGAGAACCTGAAAGTACTCCCCCACATCCCGTATATCCAGGATGAGCCTTTTACATCCGAGGACTATGAGCGCTTTGCCGAACAGACACTCGACAAGCTTGAACGCATGGGTCTGACGGATCTGCGCGAAAACATTGTCACGAAAGATGTCTGGACGCCGGAGGACATCGAGCGGGTATACGGCTCCGACCGTGGCGCAATCTATGGCACCTTATCCGATCGCAAGAAAAATAAAGGATTCAAGCACTCGAAACAGAGTGAACACTATGACAATCTCTACTTTGTCGGCGGTACGGTCAATCCCGGCGGCGGAATGCCGATGGTCACATTGAGCGGCCAGCATGTATCTGACAAGATCGCCGAAAGGGATGCTGAAGAGGGCTGATGCCCTCATTTTAAATAATGATGTCTGTTTTAAAACTGGTGCAATAGACTTCCGTAAATAATGAAGGTGTTTAGGAGGTGCATACATGCAAGTGTTCTCGTTTTCGCTTTTCTGGACCATCGTCATCGACATCGCGGCCTGGACTTTCTTCCATCTGGCCATTTCAGCCCTCTGTCTGAGGCTCCCGCTCGCAACTTTTCAGAATGAGGCGTTCTGGTCCCGCATCTATCCATGGGAAAAATCAGGGGCGCTTTGGGACCAGCTGTTTCGGGTAAAGGCATGGAAAGGCAGACTGATCGACGGCGCCTCCCTGTTCAGAAGCGGATATCAGAAAAAAACACTGCATGGCACCGGCAAAGAGGATCTGCAGACATTCGCCGAGGAAACAGAACGGGCCGAGCTGACCCACTGGCTCTCAATTCTCCCCGCCCCACTGTTCTTTTTGTGGAATCCTCCTATGGTGGGGTGGCTGATGATCGTATATGCAGTTGTTTTCAATCTCCCCTTCATCATCACCCAGCGGTACAACCGCGGACGCATCAAAAAAATGCTGTCGTGACAATGCAGACTTATGCACAGCTTCCATTTTTAAAAAATATTAAACAGTATCAGACACGACCGAATATGTATTCAGGGAACGAGGTATAGGCATGACAAAGAAAGTGATCGTCATCGGTGCAGGCGTGGCAGGACTGGCAAGTGCCATCAGACTGCAGCACGCCGGCTACCAGGTGGAAATACATGAAAAGGACTATACTCCGGGCGGGAAAATGAACCGTATCGAGCAGGATGGCTATCAGTTCGATCTCGGGCCAAGCATCGTCATGATGCCGGAAGTCTATCGGGAGATATTCGAGCTTTGCGGGCGGGACCCGGATGATTATATTCCGATGGAAAAGCTGGATCCCATGTACAGGGTGTACTTCAGCGACAGACCGGATACACCCATCGACGTCTCGTCTGATCTGACTGAGATGACGAGAACAATCGAATCCATCAACAAGCCGGATGTCGAGGGGTTTCTTCACTATATGAGTGATATCTACAAAGGCTATACATTTGCCATGGACAGTATCCTCAAGCGGTCGTTCCACAGAAGAAGTGACTTCTATAATCTTCCGATGTTCAGAAAAGCACCGAAAGTCAGACTGGTGGGGACAGCCGATCGTTTCATCGGCAGATATATAAAAAGCGAACGCCTGAAGCAGATTCTTGGCTTCCAGACATTATACATAGGCGTCTCTCCGTTCAGCGGTCCTTCTTTCTATTCGATGATTCCGATGATCCAGTTCCTATACGGCATATGGTTCATCAAAGGTGGCATGTACACAATGGCGACTGCCATGGAGCGGCTCTTCAAAGAGCTTGGCGGAGAGATCTTCTACGGGAGCCCGGTGCAGGAAATCGCCATCGATGACCAGCAGGCCACTGGAATCATCGTCGATGATAGAAAAATCGATTCAGACTATGTCGTCTGCAATGCGGATTTCCCGTATGCCATGAAAACCCTGGTGAAACAGCCCGAGGCCAAAGGGAAATTCACCGACAAGAAGATTGACAGCATGAAATACTCCTGTTCCGGCTTCCTGCTCTATTTGGGGATGGACCGGAAGTATGAAGGCGTCGAGCGTGTCCATAACTTCATTTTCAATGAATCACTCGAGAAGAACATGCAGGATATCTTTGAAGGGAAGAAACTCGAGCACGCCTCCTTCTATGTTTATGTGGCATCGAAACTCGATCCAACACTTGCACCGGAGGGGAAGGATGGACTATATATCCTGGTGCCTGTATCCGATCTCGATACGGCGGACTATGAGTGGAATGATGAGACGATCCAGTACTACCGCACCTACATTCTCGAAACCTTAAAAACAATACAGGGATTTGAAAACATCGAGCAGGAGATTGTTACCGAAACGTGCTTTACGCCACTGGATTTCGAGTCCAGGTTCAATGCATACAACGGTGCTGCCTTCGGGCTGCAGCCCACCCTGTCGCAGAGCATCCACAAGCGTCCGCAAAGCAAATCACCAAGCTGTTCCAACCTGTATTTCACAGGCAGCAGCACCCATCCGGGTGCAGGTGTGCCGATCGTCCTACTATCGGCCGGAATTGCTGCTGATGCACTGATCGAGGACGATAAGAGCTGATTGTGGTACTATTCCAATTACGAAAATAAAGACGTCACACATCCAATCATTGAATTGAAAGGGGAAGATACTTTTGATGGTCAATATATCGCTCGGGCTTCTGGCAATCGGTGCCGGAGCACTCATGTTCTGGTCGCTGCCCCTGCCAAGGAGCCGGGATGAAAACACCGAATATCCTTCCCTGTCCATCATCATTCCTGCAAGAAACGAAGCGGAGCGGATTCCTCATCTGCTGAGAACATTGCAGGAACAGAAATACAAGTCCTTTGAAGTGCTGGTTATTGATGATGACTCCACCGATGATACCGTCTCTGTTGCAGAGTTGTACGGCGCAACAGTACTGCCGAATGAGTCCTCAGAAGAAGGTGCAGGAAAGTCTGCAGCGTGCTGGCATGGCGTCCAGCATTCGAAAGGACAGTGGCTGCTGTTCCTCGATGCCGATACCCGGTTCTCAAGTCCCGACAGCCTGGGCCATCTACTGGCACTGTATCAGCGAAAAGGCGCAAAGGGCATTCTGTCCCTCCAGCCTTTCCATCACATTGAAAATCTGTACGAAAACCTTTCCGCCATCTTCAACATCATCGTGATTGCGGGAATGAACAGATTCACTGTATGGGGAGACCGGTTTGAACCCGCCGGCTCTTTCGGCCCCTGCATCCTATCCGACAGGGAAGACTACTTTTCAACCGGTGGACACAAGAAGATCCAGACAGCCATCATGGACGACCTGGCACTGGGACAGGCATATCTCGATAAAGACTTGCCCGTACATTGCATGGGCGGCAAGGGCGTCATCTCTTTCCGCATGTATCCGGAAGGCTTCAAAAGCCTGGTGGAAGGCTGGTGCAAAAGCTTTGCGCTCGGTTCTCAGTCCACACATCCGGCAGTGATGCTCTTGACCATCATCTGGATTGCCGGCAGTTTCATAACCGGCGGTGCACTGATCTCATCTCTGATAATGATGAGTCCAGTGGACATCGTGCTCACCGGTGTGCTGTATCTGCTCTATGCCCTTCAGACCATGATATTCGCCAGAAGATGCGGCAATTTCAAACCGTTCATCTTCCTCTTCCATCCCGTCCTGTTCTCATTCTTTGCAGGCATATTTGCGTACTCCATCTTCCGGGTACACGTCCTGCGTTCTGTGAATTGGAGAGGACGGAAAATAAATATCAAATAAGAATTCAGTCATCCGTTCCTATCCTGCCGAATACTAGATAAAAAGCGAGGTCAGCTGTCCATGTACAAAGTCCTGTTTGCGAAACTGCTGCGAAGCCTTCCGAATAAATCCGCTAAAAATCCGACGGTCGATCAGCCGCCATTGAAAGTCAGAAAAGATTTCCTGATTGAAACATCCATTGAGCCTACACAAGTTTCACTCTACTATCCATTGGAAGCAAGACAGGAAAAGTACCCCGTCTACATCAATATCCATGGGGGTGCCTTCATAATGAACGATAAGGAGATGGATGAACCCTACTGCAACTACCTGGCCAATGAGACAGGATGTGCCATCCTCAATATCGAATATGTGAAAGCCCCCGAGTACCCTTTCCCGAATGCCATTCAACAGAGCTATGAAGTACTCCAATGGCTGAAGGAAGAAGCGGATGATCTTGAAATCGATGCTGACAAAATAATGGTGGGCGGCCAGAGCTCAGGCGGAAACATTGCCGCCGCCCTTTGCCTCCATCTAGAAAGCAAGCAGGAAAAACAGCCACTCCTCCAGTACCTATCCTGCCCGATGCTCGATTTCGTCACACCACACGCAGAGAAGCCGGAGCCAGGCATATTCCGCTCACAATTTCCACAAGCCGCAAACTTCTTGAACATGAGCTATGTGCCCGAAGAAGAAATGGCGAGGCACCCCCTCGCCTCCCCCGTCTATGCCGACGTAACCGACACCCTCGCCCCTGCACTCATCATCATTGCCGAGCATGACGCCTTCAGACCCGAAGCCGAGAAATACGCCGAGAAACTAAAAGCAGCAGGCGTAGAAGTTCAGGACGAAATATTCACAGACTGCAAGCACGCCTTTACACATCTCGGACCAAAAGAAAAAGCCCAGGAAGCCTGGGTACTGCTGGCACGGAGGATTAGGGAAGCATCAGAGGGATGATATTTCGATAAGACAAAGGATGATATCAAAACAGTGGCGCAGGGTAATATTACCTTTAATTATATCAGTTGTTAAGCATAGAAGTTTTCACCAGTACGATAGCAGATCACTACTTATAAATTGAGATTGCTCGGTCTGCTTTTGAATCAGAACTAAAAAATGTCACGAATGGAAACTCTAAGTCAGATTTAAAACCTCACTTAGAGTTTCCATTTTTATGCTCTACTGATTAATTATAAATAAGATAGAAAATTCTAAATAAATTGATATTTTATGCGAAGTGAATTAATCTTAATAGGTAAGCTTTTATTATATCAACTGAAAGAAGGGACATAATGGATGCTGATGTGGGAGTAATAGGTTTAGGAACTATGGGGAGTATGGCTTCTTGGCAATTAGCAAAAGAAAATGTTTCAGTGTTAGGATTTGAGCAATTTGGTATTGGACATGATCGCTCAGCAGCAGGAGGAGAAACTCGTCTTTTTCGTACTGCTTATAAAGAGGGGTTAAGTTATATACCGTTATTAAAAGATGCATATAAAATGTGGAAAGAATTAGAAAACGAAACGGGTAATTCTCTGTTTCAAGAAACTTCAGGATTAATTATCGGAAATACTCAGTTGGAAAGTATGAAAAATGTTTTGGAAGGTATTCGACAATTTGATTTAGAACACGAGGTTCTTACTATGCAGGAAGCTAGAGAACGGTTTCCTCAACACTCATTAGCACCAGATGAAATAATGATAGTCGATAAGCAATCAGGTTATCTCCGCCCTCAACATGCTATTTTCTCAGCTGTACAACTTGCTGAAAATCTGGGTGCCAAAATTTTAAGTCATACACCAGTAGAGAATATTTCTCCTGTTAAAGACGGGGTGCTTATTCGAACAAAGAATAAGGAATATAAGGTGAGAAAAGTACTGATAACAGCGGGACCATGGTCTAATCAATTTTCTCAGGAGTTCGATAATCATCTTGAAGTACGTCGTTTAGTGAACGCTTGGTTTCTTCCTAAAAACCAAGAGTTGTTTAACGAGGAGAACTTTCCAGTCTTTACAAAAGAAAAAAAATCAAATAGTTATTATGGATTTCCTACTGTAGATGGGAAGATGGTGAAAATAGGTATATTTAGTACAAATCGCGAAAGAATTTTAAATGCAAACCTACTGGACAAGAATGTAGGGATAGAAGAACTAACATCCTTAAAAAAAATTATTGAGAAGGAACTACCAGAACTGTGCAGCGATCCTTCCAGAGTTAATGCATATATGGAATGTTATACAGAAGATAATAACCCTATCATCGGAAAAACTTCCGGCCAAAAAAATGTTTTTATTCTAACAGGATTTTCGGGTCATGGATTTAAAATGGCTCCAACGATGGGAAAGATTGCAAAAGAGTTACTTTTAAACCAAAATTCAAGTTTTTCACTAGATATCTTTTCTCCAAAAAGATTCTTATCAAAATGTAATACCTCTCAATAGAGATAGCTTTAATAGATAAAAAGGAGGACTGACTTATTATGAAAAATAATAAGATTAGAAGACAACCAACATTTGGTGAGTCTATATTTTCATTTTTAATTATGTTTTTCTTTGTTTTCGTTGGTTATATGATTCTTGGGTTGCGCATTGAGCTTATGATGATTGCTGCTGCTGCTGGAGCAGGAATTTTGGCATGGAGAATAGGCTATACTTGGACTGATATGGAAAGTGCTATCACACAACGACTTATAAGTGCTACTCCAGCCATCCTTATCATTTGGGTTATCGGTATTGTGATTGCAACGTTCATTTTCAGCGGGTCTATTCCTATGCTTATTTTTTATGGTATACAAATCGTACATTCAGAGTATCTCCTTATTTCTGCGTTCCTATTATGCCTTCTCTTCTCTATAGTAACTGGAACCTCTTGGGGATCAGTTGGAACTGTAGGAGTCGCATTTATGAGTATCTCTGAAGGACTTGGTGTACCCTTACATATAACAGCGGGGGCAGTTATTTCGGGAGCTATTTTTGGGGATAAAATGTCCCCTCTTTCAGAGACAACTAACTTAGCTGCTGCAACTGCTGGTGCAAACCTATATGAACACATAAAATCTATGACTTGGACCACTGTTCCAGCAGGAATTATCACATTTATTGTTTTCCTATTCGTGGGTAATGTTGTGGGGACCAGCAATGAAGGATCGTCCGTATCGAGTATACAGATGCTGGATGGTCTTGACAACATTTTCACATGGAGTCCTTTACTTCTTATCCCCTTTATTGTCATTCTTATAGGTGCGATTATGAAAAAACCTCCTGTGCCTACGATGTTACTAGGTTCGCTGACAGCAATAATTTTAGGGGTCGCATCTCAAGGTTTTTCTCTTCAGAGTGCTACAACAGCGGCTTTCAGTGGATTCGATGTGACTATGATTCCAAATATAAATACCGAAACTTTATCAGAAGGCGTACTTACGCTTGTTAATCGCGGGGGCATAATGTCAATGGTGACTGTAGTAATTATTATTTATTGTGGTTACGCTTATACAGCGATTATAAGTAAAGCAGGTTTCTTAGAAACAGCTCTTAATCCTCTATATAATAGAGTTCGGAAACGCGGTCCACTGATGATTACAACATTGTTTACTGAATTTGTGATTTTATTCTTATCTGGGACTTCTTACACTGTAGCGATAATGATTCCAGAAATGTTCAAAAAGGCCTTCTTAAAAGCTGGTATGCCAGCAAAAACACTTTCTCGCAGTATAGAAGATGTAGGAACGATGTTAGCACCTTTTATACCGTGGGGGACGTCAGGTGCGTTTTATATCAGCACGCTTGGAGTTACTCCCTTTGGATCTGGGGGATATGCAGTATGGACAATAATGGCTTATGTGACTCCAATAATTGCTATTATTCTAGCATTTACAGGCATTGGACTTTATAAAATGAGCCAAGAAGAATCAAAAAGAGCTTTACAAAATTATAGAGCTACAAATTCTGTAATGACTAAATCAACTAATACTGTCAATCAGGCTTAACCTCGAAAACATATTGTAATTTAGAGAATGAATGTATCCAAAAATCATTAGTTTTCTTACTTTATGTTATGTTCTCAATTGAGTGAATAAGAATTATCTAAAGAGCTATGTTTACATTAAATGACTTTGGGATTATACCGGGGTCATTTTTTGTTCAATACATACAAATTATTCTGTGCTTCTTAATTGTAGTTGAAATCTAGACTATGTATAAAAGCAAGATATAATTTCTATTACCTATACGTAAAGTCATAATCGTGTAAATATTCATTAATAATCAATTGTATATTTAATTTTTGTTAAAAATTCATATCGGAGTTGGATTGAAACATCGATAACCTGATGTAGGATTTTGGGAGTATCACCAAATGTAAAGTTACCACTTACATAATCGCGAGACGTTCGATGCACAGAGGAATAATATTAATTGATCTAACAATTTTTTACATACTGAACAAATTACTTTAAAAATAGCACAACTCAGATGAGTTGTGCCGACTAAAATCAATTTTCTTTACAATCGCTTACTTGAAGGACAGTTCATTCAGCAATACCCACTCCAGCTCTCTCAAATCACTATTGAGGAACCGATCCACTTTGATTTTTATATCTTCATGCAGCTTTTCCTGATTAAGCTCATAGTTGTCATTGTAATCAAGGAAATTTTTCAAATATATCGCCGTATAGGCGGAAGTCAGTTTCTTGTTCCTTCCTCTGAAATAAGCCGGGTTAAATGAAACAACGTCATATAAATTGTTTCTTACGTTCTCGTCTCCAGGCCCGATAATCAGCTTGATTCTCAGTCCTTTTGTTGTATTCTGGAACTCGAAAAGCAGTATTCTTCCGCTTGAAGTCCAACCGGAGCCTTCATTTGGAATCTTCTGATCCAGCCCTTTTGTCGTAAAACGAATGAAGCCCTTGTTACTGTCGTCCAATACCAGTTCATCATCCGCTTCAATCATTTCACGCAGAGTGCCAGCTATATCAGACTGTACATCCGGCTTGTACTCAAATATCAAGTCAAGAGCACGCTTGTGCTTGAAATAGATTTCCTGGCATATTTTTTCAATCTCGTTATCTCCCACAACGTACCTCCTGAGTGTATCTATGTACTGTTCAATAAAATGCTTTACACTTGTCTCCATCATATTCTGTTTCAGGGTTAGAGCAGATTCTATCATTTCCACAATCTGACGGTAGTTCATGCTCATCCATACATCCGGGTTGCTGGCATCATCCCCAAAAGGCGTAAGATAGATGAACAGTTTCTGATATTCCGGATACTCACTCTCGACGATATCCTGATACTTCTTCAACTGGTGCGCGGATTCCTTGCTCCAAACCTTGTTCTCGATAACAAGCATCAGCTTGTTTGTTTCAGAAATGGCGAGCAAGTCTATATTGCGCCACTCTCTCCTAACAACCAGATCATGATAGTCCCTTAGCAACAGCTTCAAGGGATCATGGCCTTTCAACTCAACATCATAATTGCGGGTGACTTCCTGTATAATCTTTGAAATGAAAGTCTCTCCTATCCCATGCTGCTCATTGGGAGACATCAGCCAGCCCAGTACATTGCTGTGGCGGATTTCCGTATTGACGATACCAAGTGTCTCAAAAGCATTGAATTTTGAGGTCTTCTCCTCTATTCGATTGAGGTCATTGATATCCATAAGGAAATCTTGAAGTGCTTGTTTGTCTTCGTCGTATTGTTCTCTTTCCAATCTTTTGTCCTCCATACTTCTTGCGGTGCAAACTCTATTATTATAACTTAACTATAAGCAATAGAAATTAAACAATACTAATCTTTCCCCAATTCAAATTAAAGATCAACCGGATACTTCTCTTTATTTTTCTCCAACTTCCTCAATATAGCTTCTTTCATATCAATATTCATATCATCCGCCAACATTAATCCATATATAAATACATCAGCCAACTCTTCTTCGATATTCTGTCGATTTTTCTCGATTCCTTCTTCAGCAGTGATCCATTGAAAGTTTTCAAGAAGCTCAGATGCTTCCAAAGATAAGGATAAAGATAGGTCTTTTGCGTTGTGGTATTGTCTCCAGTTTCTTTCGTCTCTGAATTTATTTACCTCTTTAATCAATTCATCCATCACGTTCACCCTTTTTGTACTTCTCTTGTAAGACTTTTTTAAGCTTTTCATCGCTGGCATATAGATACAGCCCTTTGACGCCCCGCTTCATCAATACGTTGATGGAGTTCAGTATGATCTGCTCCTTCATTTCCTTCACGTTGTATTCAACTTGCACTTCGGAAGAAGTTCTAAAAGCTTCTTTGTCTTTATACTTTTGTGGCAGAAGTTTCAACTCCTGCTTTTCTTCATCATATGAAACGGAAGGGCCTAGAATGACGCCAACATAGTTGAGGTCAAACCCTTGGATTGTATATATTGAGCCGACTTCCTTAATGGTTTCAGGGTGCTCTGCCCATGTTTCCTTATATTCGGTCCTATTCCAGATACCTTTAAAACCGGGTTCTCCCACATAGTATTCAGCCCCATCTTTCTTATGCTCATAATCGAAAGTTGCGACCACCCGCGACAGTTGGTGCTTTCTATCTTTATCTTCAATCGCCTTGAACATTTCAGCAGCACTGTCGAAAAGCTTCAACTCATAATCCCCGGTATTCTCTGGAAATCTTTTAACCTTCTTATCTACAAAAGAATCAATCCAGTCGACGACTTCCTGGTCAGCCTGTATTCTGAACTGATCCGTAAGTTCAAACCTTTCCACCTTGGCTCCCTTCGTCATTCCTTCAAGAAGATCGCTGGACCAGTGACTCTTTAGCTTTAGAAATTGTTTTTCATCAAATACGACTACGGTCACCTTGCTTCTCAGACTAATATCTCTGAGCTGGTTATCTCCTGTATAGCTATTATACTTGTCACTTCTGGAGAGAAGCAGATGCGCTTCATCCACAAAAGTGATATCAGCAATTTCTCCGGTTTTATCGATGTTATTGATAAAGGATGTCGGTTTCATGAAGTTCTTTTTCTTAAGATTCGGCAGGCTTTCCGAAATGGATTCATAAGTTTTTATCATCTCATTATGGTTGACCAGCAAATAATTATTTGTTCCTTTCAATGCCGATTCTTCATCTTTGCTCAAGTCTTGTATCGCGTTGAATGTAGAACTCAGAACAACACTTTTCCCTGTACCCGCATCCCCTTTCACTAGAAATATCGAACGTTCACCTGTTTGTATATGTGTTTTACAAAACTCCAGTATCTCTTCTTTCAATTCCACTTGAGATTCCGATAGTTCTTTATAAGGAGATAGCTTGAATACATCCTTGTTCTGGAGATATTCCAAAGTATTGTCTACTAGTTTATCTGCCCTCAGCTTCTCCCAAAGCTCACTGAATATCTCGTTATCGTATTTGTATTTTTCATAGTAATTATGAGTCATTGACTTTGTCGTCTGGCTGATGTTTCTAAGAGTATACTTGTTGTCCGCTATGAAATAGTTGATCAGGTTTGTTTCAATGTTATATGTAGCAGATTGATTGAACATCTCATGTGAAACCAGCAGCACCTTATCCAGTCCCTGCTTATTTTTATCTTTGAGGTGTGCTTTCATCCTATTTCTCATCTGAACCGTCTGACCGATATACGCACTTTGTTTCTTCTTATTATTATGCAGTATGTAGACAATAGGGAAATTATTATAGTTCATGCCAGTTAAAGTTCTAATACCAATCTCATTAAAATCAAGAGCTTTCAGTTGCAAGTCGGTCATATTTCCACCTCAAACTTAAATGTTATGAATATTCTATCATAAATAATAAATATTAAAGTCTCGATTGTTAAAATCGAGACTTTAATATTTATACTTCCTATTTTTTATTATCTTAGTTTTTAATTGAAGACACCATTCCCTATCTCGCTCTGAAAATAGAGTTGAAGAAACTGTAGAGAGCATCGCCTGCGATAAATCCGGCTGCTGCTGTGTACATAGTATTTTGAGCTTCTTCTCCTTTGATCTTAAGGATTGCAACTCTGATTGCCAACCCTGCAAGCACTGTCCAACCGGCGATCGGATTTACCAGCAGTAGACCAGTCGAGAATAGAATGCCCATCTGTCTTTTTGGTCCGCCAATCAGTTGGAGCAACGCACCTGGAATGGCCCATAGTACAATGGCCCACGCCACGGAGCTGTCTGCACCTGCTTCTATCGTCGCTGCGAATACATAATCGACAGGTGGTACGAGATCTTGGGCGAAATAACTGCCGTGGAATAGTGCAACCATCACTATGGCGATACCAAATCCGATCAAGGATACGAAGAATTGCATTCTTCTTCCTTCAAGTTCAAACTCCAAGGATTCTTTTGACCTTAGAATGAATCCTGCTTTGAAGTCATATCCCATATCTGCAAATGCGGGACCTGTCGCTGCGGTATACCCTACAAGCATGGCAAGGGCTGGTACTGGGAATCCGAACAGGATACCTACTACCAATGAAATCAAGGAGACGGCAAATGCTGGGAACCATCCGGAGTGCATTGCAGCAATACCTACTATTATTTCAGTGATGATTGCGGCGAATGCAGCATAGACAATAAACAAGAGAACCATAGGCAAAGACATATCCGTTATCACACCTGCTATTACTGCAAGCAGTAGTGCTCCGATTATGTAGGCAACATATCCAAAGCCAAGGGCCTTACCGACATCTCTTTCGGTTCTTGTAACACTTCTATCTGGTTCAACGTCCTCATTGACCTGCATTACTGGATCATTTTCATCTCTTTTTCTTCCTTTGCTCCCTTTAACCATCAAGTAGATGAACTGACCAAAGGCGACGAGTCCTGCGCCTACCATGATACCATGTGGAATGTACGCGTCAGTCATGCTGATGCCGAATAGAAATTCCGAATATCCGCTCAGCAGTAATCCAAGACCAAACATGGTCAGGGCGATAATGTTACCAATGAATGCAACACCAAATGCGGACATTGGTATTCCAGCCATAGCACCGCCTATTCCAGCTAAAATTCCTAGCCCTAGTACGCCCGCTTTCTTCCCACCTTCATCACCGGCTTTGATAGCTTCTGCGGTTGCGATACCAGGTGGCCATGCACCTGAAGCAGGGAATACTTGTGAACCGAACATCTTATACATTATTGTACCATCAATGACTAGAGCAATCCCTGCTCCAATAAGCATTGGAGTAATCAGTTCTGGCATACCTAATACAAACGGAACACCGATAGGTATGAACAACGTATTACCTGCACCGAATGTTGCAGCGGAAATCGCAGTTTGAATCAAGTTCTGATTATGTACTGATCTAAACTTATACAGAAAAGCAAACGGTATTCTTCCAAGCACCATTGCAAATAATGCACCGATAATGGAGGTGTTCGCTGTTATTCCTAGTGTAGTAATCAATTGCATCCCGATAATTGCACCCATTACGGTAAGTACTATGATTAAAATAATGAATGTAGGATCAAAAAAAATATTCCTCTGTTTTGCGTCTTTCATCTTACCCACCCCTTAATATAAATGACAGTATGTTGCCTTCTGCTTCGACCGGATCAATTACTGGTATGCCAAGCTGGTCTTTAAGTATTTCTCCAAAGCCGATAGTTACGTAGCCTGTACATGCAAATACTATTGTTTCGGCTCCATCGCCTATCAATTCTTCAGCTGAAGAAATCGATTTTTCTATTGCTTCTTCCTTAAGCAAGTCAGCCGTGTTATTCACACCTTCCGGTTTTCTCCATGAAACCAGACTGTCACCCAGGATTTCTGTCATGGGAGCAGGCACTTCGTTGGCAATAGTCAGAACGCCTATCTTCCTTGAAACCATCTTCGCCATATGTGCTGCACAGCTACCGGCTCCTACAACAGGAATGGTAACTGCCTGTCTAACTAGCTCCAAACCTGGATCAGCCGCACAGCTTATCGCGATACCATCGACTGCGTGCTGCTCTTCCATTTCTTTAGCCAGCTCTATGATTTTAGGAATGGCTTTATGCTCGCTTTCATCATCATAAATACCTTTTGGCTGATCAGGAATACACCGGTTGACGCAATTGATATTATAGAGTTTCTCTATTTTATTACCATGTGCATGAAGTATCTGCTGATCCTCGGTCGTGAACACTCTTATGATCCCTACTGACAAAACATCCATCCCCTTTACTGATTTATAAATACAGCATTCAGACTTCAATCAGATCTTTCTCAAGGTTCATCAAATTTATATGTCCATCTTCAGTGACGGCAATTGTGTCTTCTATCCTTATACCGAACTTATTGGGCAAATATATCCCTGGCTCGACTGAGAAGACCATTCCAGGTTCCAAAGCCTGATCATTATTCTGCATAATGTATGGTTCTTCATGTGGATTGATTCCTAACCCATGTCCAGTACGATGGTTGAAATACGCGCCATAACCATGGGAACGAATGATACTCCTTGCCGCTTCGTCTATTTCACCCGCTGTTATTCCAGGCTTTATAAGGTTGACGGCATGCTGCTGGGCTTCTTTTACTATTTCATAAGCCTTTCTTGCTTCATCCGATATGTTGCCTACAGCCACAGTTCTGCATATATCACCGACATAACCATCTATTATGCAACCAAAATCAATGACGACCAGTTCTCCTGCAGCTATCTTCTTTGCACCTGCTCTGCCATGCGGACTTGCGCCTCTTGGACCTGAAGCAACGATAGTTTCGAATGGTGTTCCAGCAGACCCTCTCTTTTTCATTTCGTATTCCAGTTGTGCAGCAATTTCGACCTCCGTAATGTCCGGCTTGATAAACGGAAGCGTTGCTTTAAAACTATCCTCTAATACTTTTGCAGCATTCTGCAGCTCAGTAATTTCCTGATCCTCTTTTATTAATCTGAGAGAGTCGATCAGATGATCTGCATTCGTCAATTCACAGCCAAGTGATTGAAATACTCGATATTCTGTCACCCTACAATTACTGTATTCAACACTTGCTCTAAAATCTTCTTGGGGCAGTACTGCCTTTAATTGCTGCAGCGCACCTTCAATACCTTCTTCGTCCTTATAGCTGATCACATTATTTTCAAATACCGCTTTGAACTTATCTTGTTCCACTTCTGGTACAAGTGAATGAATTTCTCCATTTCTGAGGATTACTAAAAATGTTACTCTTTCACTCTGCTTAATCTTCAGGCCAGTGAAGTAGAGCATGTTAGGTCCTGGAACTATGAAAGTGGTATCCACATCATTCTGGCGCATCAATGTCAATAGCTTGTTCATTGCTGTATCATTAATTTGCATCATCTCCTTAAAGAAGCTCGGATAGAATTTTTACCATCAGCGTATTTGATAGTATCACCGGTATGGTCACTTCGGCTGAAACTGCTTCCTTCATTTCCTCCGTGTATCCCATGCAATCCATCAGTATAAAGTCGGCTTTGCTTTGTTCAAGGTCTTTGGCTGACGCAATGATTTGATCCAGATCCAAGTAGGGAGAGGCACTTGCTATCAATGGATTCAATCCATATACTTTCCACTTATCTTCCATCATTGACCTCTGGTTTTCATGTGGAATTAATAAGCCCATTTTTCGATGCTTGGCAATATTACTGATTACAGGAGATATGAGCTGATCTGGCAGATACAAGTTCGAAGTTTTTAGCACAATATCAGGAAAACTGCCCGTACATAGCAAAAGTATGTGCTTATATCCTCTTTTTTCAGCATTCTGAATGATGTTCTGCAAGTGGTCTTCGACAACCTTTGCATTTAATTCAATGGAATGTTCATCATCCACTCTGGAAACAAGCACTTCATCATGGGGCTTATAGGTAGAAATCAAGGACATTTCATGATCACTCAGATCATCTAATACACCTATCTGTTTTACAGTAATGTCGTCACCCAGATAGCGTTCCATTATTGGACTGATATCTTTTCTTGGCGACCTGCCAATTGTGATTGCAAGCAAATTGGTCATTGGTTCAGATCACCTTCTTCAAAGACATCGCCAATATATTTGAGTATTTCTTTATTCAATATTTGTTCCACAACTTCGTAGTTCGACTTCAACCTCATTCCACTGCCGAGGATCAAATTATCTCTGGATGTATATACAACCGTAAGTTCTTGTCCGTTCCGCAATTGTGCACTCGTAATCGGATCTCCACTCTCGCTTTCGAAGGTCATCAATAGATCAGGAAAAGTAGCAAGTCTCTGACCAGAATCATTTTCACATGTCATGTACTCATTCCATATCGTGAGTTCGAATTTTTCTTCCCCCGAATTGATTACGACTTTGCCAAGATCAAAGCCGTCTACTGTTTCAAACACCAATGACTCGACTGCGCCCTTGCACACTATCTTTCCTTTTAGAACTTCTACTACCTTATCTATTTTTTCCGCACTGCTATTACCATACTGGTGGGCGACACCAACATCGTAGGCCTGCGATAGGGCATTGACCGCTCCGTTGGATGCCAGATAGTTCTTTGTTACGGGATTTCTCGCTACCGCAACAAATCCACCTGCTGAAATTGAAGCCTGCCTGACCAGCTTTGAAGCAGTATCCAGACTGCCTTGTATCGTCTGGCTCAACCGGAAGTCAGTACCCGGCCTGCCGCCTACGGCTGTCTGGAAAGATTCATAATCCTCTATAATGTTCAATTGCATCGATCCCATGATTCCGGTAGGATGTGCCCGCCCGTTACAGGAAACATCAAGGATGGGAATGCCTGTTACAGCTGATTGGAAAAAGCCATTGACTGTTGCAATGCCTCCATTTTCATTTGTAATCATTGCTTTAGGTTTTCTGCCAGTCACCTTCTCAATCAGTTCAATGGTTTCTACATAATCAAGCGGTTGCACAAACTGATCTTTAGCAGCAGGCGCACCTACAGCGGACACAGTAACAATCATATCGTCATCTTCCAGTTCGTCCAGAGCAAGCAGGCTTGGCTGTCCGATCTCAAATGCCAGCTTTCCCATTTTCAATCCTTCTTTGATGGCACCACCGCCGCCACCTCCCAGAATGCTCCCGCCTATAACTAGAGGCTTAATCATATCAGGTTCTAACGCTTTTAGTCTCATCGATTCCTCCCCTTTCCCGTCTTTCTTCAGATGGTTATGCTACTTCTCTCCGAGTGTCTGAAGGTGGGCCATTGAACCATATAACTTGCGCAATTTCTCATATTCTTCTGCATCGTGGAAGAAAGCCTTTTGCTTACCAAACTGTTTAGCTGCTTCCACCGAAAACCTCGCCGCTTCTTCCACATCATTCAATTGGGAGGCACCACTTCCACTCCCCGGTACTGCTACTCCTGAAGTGATAGCAAGACCAACCACAGGTTTATCAGTAGCGGTACACGGTTGTAGAATACTATTGATATGATATACATCGTTACCATATGGGGTAATATCCTGCATGGTTATTGGTAGTACAGAGGCTGGTTTGCCTGTAACGTTCTGTAAAATATCAATCAGTGTTTCACTCACTCTGAGAATGTACCCTTCCTTGACAGTCGGTGAAATGCATATTCCTCTGAAGTTGGTAATCCGGTTGCCTTTCGTAGCATCGATGGTTATGATTGCATCCATTTCATCATCAATCTCGTGCTGGTTCATTACGGTCATATCCACTGAAGAGCCCATGAATGGCACAGGATCATGCGGTATGGTAGGTGCATTGGGATCGACATGGGTTGCGATAATGACATCGCCTTCCAAACTCTCTCCATTATTCTTCATATCGACAATCTTCAATGCCGAAGTCAGCGCGGCTAATGCTCCATCACCATCCGAAACAAAGCCAATCTGTTCAGGTCTCGCCCCTATTCCTCCAAGCCTTCCGATAATACCCAGTGTTGGAGCTTCTCCTCCTGCTGCTTTTCCATTAGTGCCAGGAATTTTGATTTTTAGAAAATCGGTACCCCCATCATCCTCTCTGATTTCAGTTACTGTAATCTCCTTATGCCCATAAGAATTGAATAGATTTGCAATCTGCTCACCATTTGCGTCAGGTCTGTCTAATTCTTTGAATATTTTCAGGACAAGTTCATGCAACATGTGAAGTCCTCCTTCATATGATTTAAAGCAAAATAATAAAACTAATTATTCAGAATTTATAGGATGAATAATGGTTCTTAATGAGAACCAGTTGTTCTTAATATGTTTCGATTATACAGCTACACTTTATTCAATGCAATAGTTTACTGAAAAATCAAAGTATTCTTGTCAATCAAAATAAAAAGCACAAACTACTAATAGTGTAGTTTGTGCCTGATACCAAGAATAATTAAAGGTAATTATCTTTATCAAAAATACTTATGATTTCTGTTATTTTTTCTGTCGATTCCATCAGCATGGCAAGAATCGTCTGCCTGTTATCTTCATTTATTCTATAGACTGGCCCAGCTATCGTCAGTGAAGCCAGGATCTTCCCTTCAGAGTTGAATAACGGGGTACTGATTCCGAATACATCATCGGAATATTCTCCTTCTGTATAAGCCCATCTGCGAGATTCTATTATCCTAAGGTCCTTGAGCAGATCTTCTTTTTCAGTAGTGGATTTTTCGGTCATTTTTTTCAACCCTTGGGCTATGATCTCATTTTGCTGCTCTTCTGACAAAAATGCCATAATCGACTTGGCTGAGGCTCCCAAGTACAGAGGGGTCCGCGTCCCTTTCGAAACTGCAAACCTGATATTACTTGAACTTTCCGCTATTTCAACAGTGACACCCTCATACCCTTCTTTCCATGTCAGGAATACCGATTCCCCAGTCCTTTCACTCAATGCTTCCATTATCGGCAGTATCAGGTCGGACATTTTATTCTTGCTTCGATAGGCTGCAAGCAGAGGGGCGAGTCCTGGACCAAGTTCATATTTTTTTGAATCTGGATTCTGAGTCAAAACCTGCTTGTCTTCAAAAGTCCTCAGTATCCTATAGATGATGGTATGGTTTACTCCCATTTCTTTTGACAGATCCCTCAACCCCCATGAAGGATTCTCCTTCGTGAACATTGAAAGTACTTCAATTGCAAAACCTAAAGATTTTAACGTCATAGCATTACCTCTGTTTATATCCAAATTGGTCTATGGCTTCCTCTTCAGTATAAAAGCCATTTTTAATATCCCTCTCAACCTTACCATATTCCCGGTCGGAAGGGTTACCGTATCCACCACCGGATGGTGTGACAAGATCGACCACATCGCCTTTGTCCAGACGGAGTCTTGTAGTCACACCTAGAGGACCTATGATATCTCCATTGCTCTTATGGACTTCAATATAGCTGGAAGCACCTTTTTCTCCACCTTTCATCCCCCATGGTTTAAATTGATGTCTTCCGTAGGTCGCAGACAGATACTGGTTGTCACTCAAGATCTCATATGATCTAACAACACCGCGTCCACCGATATACTCTCCTGCACCACTGCTGTCTTTTCTGAAACCATAATTGTCGACAAGAACACCGTACTTTGCTTCAGCAACCTCTATCGGGACATTATACGTTTCACCATTCCCCATACAGAATTGCCCACTTTGTCCGTCCGCTTCATTTGCTGCTCCCCATCCACCGACAGATGGTTCAACTATCAGAAAGTCTTCCCCATTATCTGGATGGGTACCGGCTACGGTGACGGAACATACAGATAGGGAATGACCTGCGGGTAATTTTTCTGGGATTTCAGGTGCTAAAGCCTTCCAGATCAATTCTGCGCCACCCAACCTGGCCTCAAAGTTCATGGACACAGGTGCCGGTCGTTCAGCGGAAAGTATGGATTTTTCATCCGTTATGATCTTCAATGGTCTGAACAATCCTTCAGTAATATTGAACTGTGGCTGAACAATTGCCAGGTACATCACCCTTACACTGGCCAAGAGCCCAAAATAGGAACAGTTCACTGGATGGGCTACTTGGGGATGGGACCCTCTGAAGTCACAGATGAATTCATCCTCTGTAATCGTTACCTTAACTTTTATTTTGTAGGGTCCTCCTTTTTCCGGATCACCTTCTATATAATCCTCAGCCTCAAAAACGCCTTTGGGCAGTGAAGAAATGACTTGTTGGGAATATTCTTCTGAACTTGAAATCAAATCATTGATCACTTGTTCTATAGTCTCTTTCGAGTGGAGGTCACACAATTCTTTGAACCTTTTTTCTCCAGTTCTTAGAGCCGCTACTTGCGCCCACATATCTCCGATTGAGAATTGAGGTAGCCTGATATTGTCTGTAATGATTGTTTCTACACCTTTATTCAAAATGCCTGCATCAAACAGCTTCACCCCTGACAGCTGCAATCCTTCTTGATATATTTCACTGGAATCGCTTGTCAATGAACCTGGATTCTTGCCCCCGACATCTGTCCAATGCCCTTTATTCGCTGAAAAAGCTACCAGCTTGTTTTCATGGAATATAGGCATTACCAGACCGACATCAGAGAGGTGTGATCCCCCACCGATGTAAGGATCATTGATAATGATGATATCCCCTGCTCTAAGGTCCTCACCGCCTTCGAACTTATCCAATACGGATTTTACCATCGGACTCAGCATTCCGATAAATGATGTCACACCGTTGCCCTGGCTGATCAGATTGCCTTTGGCATCGGTCAATCCGCATGCATAGTCCAGAACTTCATAAATGATGGGACTCATTGATGTCCGGGCCAATGCAACAAACATCTCTTCACCAATGGACATCAGTGAATCCTTGATGATCTCCTTGACGTATGGGTTTGTTCTAGTCATATGATTTCACCTCAACTGTTAGAATAATATTGCCATACACATCAATATCCGCTTGCTGGTTTTCAAGAACCAATGTGGATGAAGTCTTTTCTTCTATGACTGCCGGCCCCTCTATTGAGTGACCTTCCCGAAGCAGATTCCTGTCGTAAATTTTTGTTTCTACCCATCCATGTTCCTTATAGTAGACATTTCTGGTTTCTTTTATGGTCTCTTCAATTCGCAGACCATTGGTTTCCAATTCTTTCAGATCCGGTTTTTCTATTTTACCAATAGTCGTCAGATGCATATTCACAATTTCAACTTCAGTATGCTCAAGCTTGAATGAGTAGGTGAATTCATGCATCTCATGGAACTTGAGTTTGGCTTCCTCTATGAAAGTTCCATCCCATTCATCATTTTCAATAGGCATCTTCACCGTATGTTCTTGACCTTCATACCTTAAGTCGACAGATCTTTCGAACTCGATGGGGAATCTATCCAGATTATTTTTGGAAAAGTCCTCTAAAGAAGCATTTTCCATATCAGTCCATTGCTTATTGATATCTTCAAAGTCAAGTGCGCTGAATTTTTTCAGATAGGTCTGTATGTTATCCTTTCTTGCATCCGACATAAGCATCCCCCAGGCAGAAAAAACTGAGGCAGCATGCGGAATAACAACTTTCTTGATCTTCAAATCTCTGGCCAACTCTGCAGCATGCATGGGGCCGCCTCCCCCGAACGCTATCATGGTGAAGTCCTGGGGATTGTATCCTTTTCGAACTGAAATCAATTTTAACGCATTGAGCATATTCGAATTCGCAATATCAATGATGCCCAAGGCTCCGTCTTCTGTTGAAGTTCCAAAAGGTCCTGCCACCTGCCTATCTATTGCTTCACGCACGTGTGAAAAATCAACATCACTATCAAAGTTTTTATCAGACAATCTGCCAATATATAGGTTTGCATCTGTAGTGGTTGCTTTTTCACCACCTTGTCCGTAAGAGACCGGACCAGGGACCGATCCCGCAGACTGCGGACCGACTTTCAATGAACCCAGTTCATCAATCCATGCAATGGAACCCCCACCATTACCGATTTCCACAATATCGACAACCGGTACTTTGATCGGATATCCTGCATACTTATCATTCTTCTCAATGTAGTAGTCTGTGGATACCTTCACGTTGCCTTCACTTATCAATGAGCATTTTGCTGTTGTTCCGCCAATATCAAAAGATATGATGTTGGATTCTCCTATGATTTCACCAAGTATGGCGGCGCCGTATACCCCTGCAACTGGGCCGGATTCCACTAGATTGAGCGGATACTTCTTGGAATCGGAAAAAGAAGTGATTCCACCATTGGATTGCATGATATAACGATTATTATTGGAAGTCTTACTGTTAAGCCGGCCATCAAGGCTATCGATGTAACTTTCCATTACCGGTTTTACATATGCATTCAGAACAGTTGTATTGGTTCGCTCGTACTCTCTCCATTCCTTGATCATTTCGTGGGAAGCAGTAACAGGCAGTTCCGGCCACTTCTCGTTGATCAGTTTCGTGATTTCAATTTCGTGTTCAGGGTTTTTATAGGCGTGCAATAGACAGACGGCGATGGCCTCTACTCCCTCGTCTCTGAAGTGTTCAATGGCATCTATAACATCCTGTTCATTGAGCGTCTGCAACACCTCTCCTTTATAGTTCATCCGCTCCTCTACTTCCCATCTCAAATATCTTTCGACAAAAGGTTCAGGTTTTTTGTATTTGAAATTGTATAGATCTGGCCTGTTGCCTCTTGCAATCTCAAGAACATCCCTGGTGCCCTTTGTCGTAATCAATCCAACCTTCGCCCCTTTTCTTTCCGTCAAAGTATTGATCACCACGGTGGACCCATGTATGAACATTTCAATCGACCCGTAATCCAGCCCCGATTGGGCCATGACATTCATGACACCGTCTTCAAAATTTGGTGGCGTTGTATGTGCCTTATCGAAAATAAAATCACCATTATCGTCCAAATAAAGTAAATCAGTAAAAGTCCCGCCTATATCTGTTGTTACTTTCATATTGCGCCTCCTTTTGGTTCTTTAAAAGAACCATTGGTTCATATAATATTAATAATAGTATTGTTTCTGAAAATTATCAACAATTAAAAGTAAGCGTTATTTATTTTTTAGTAGGTTAAACTTCAAATGCAGTTACTTTTTCAATACATACCAACGCAGTTAATCCACGACTGTACCTTTGGTTCTGAACAAAAAATTACTGAAGGAAAATTTATATTGCATATCACCGCATATTTATTTAATATATATACATTTTATTTAATATTTATAAATATGGAGGTGCTTTTTTGGAATTTGAAGCCTACGGCATGCTGTCACTGCTGCCGGTCATCATCGCAATACTGCTCGCATTCGTCACCAAGAACGTCATCCTGTCTCTATTTCTCGGCGCATTGACAGGCGTATTCATCATTAACGGTCTGCACCCGATCGATTCAGTCACGACATTCATCGGTGACTATGTCTTCGTCCAGCTGACGGACAACTATAACGCTGCTGTCATCGCCCTGCTCGTCTTCATCGGCGGATTTGTATCATTGATGGAGAAATCCGGAGGGGCAATGGCTTTTGCGAAAAGTGTATCGAAATACATCAACACACGCATGAAAGCAAAGTTCGCAACGTGGTTTGGCGGTATCATCATTTTCTTCTCGGATATCGGCACACCGCTGATCGTCGGACCGATATTTGAATCTACATACGATAAATTGAAGATTTCCCGGGAAAAACTAGCCTGGATCCTCGACTCCACAGCAACGCCTGTAGCGGTACTGATTCCGTTCATCGGCTGGGGCATCTATATCATGGGGCTGATCAATGAGGAATTCGAAAGACTCGGCATCGCCGAGTCGGACTTCAGTGCCTATATGAATGCCTGGCCCTACTTCGTCTATCCAATTCTTGCTGTGCTGATCGTTCCGGTCGTCATCCTGATAAAAAAGGATTTCGGTCCGATGCGTACCGCTGAAAAGAGAACAGTGGAAGATGGGGAAAGATACTGGCCGAATGCGGCACCGCTGAGGCAACCGGCGGCACCGGACCTGCAGACAGAGAACAACAGCCGTCCGGTACTCATCTGGCTACCGCTCGCTGTACTGTTCGTCACCCTATTCGGTCTGCTGATTCCTGAAGGTTTCCCATTCGAGGCAGTTTCCGGTTCGACATTCAGAGTGGCGCTGAGCACCGCCTATCTCTTCGCATCCATCACGCTGATCATCCTGATGCTCATCTTTAAAGTGCATACATTCAAAGCATCCTTTGAAATCTATACGACAGGCATGCAGCGCATGCTTAATGTCATCGTCATCATCGTACTGGCATGGGCGATCGGCATGGTGCTTGAAGAGATGGGAACTGCCAACTATATTGTCCAAGTCATTGATGACAATATTCCTCTTTCGATCATACCTATGCTGATTTTCATCGTCGGTGCAGTAATGGCATTTGCCAGCGGTACATCATGGGGGACGTTCGCAATTATGCTGCCCATCGCAATTCCGATTGCCGCCCAGCTCGATATCTCCATCTATATCTGCATTGGCGCAGTCATTTCAGCGGGTATATTCGGCGACCACTGTTCACCGATTTCCGATTCGACGATTCTTTCATCCACAGGTGCAGGGAGTGACCATATCGACCATGTTAAAACGCAATTGCCGATGGCGCTGCTGAACGGTGCAATTACAGTCATCGCCCTATTCGTCGGTACACTCACCGATAGCCCGCTCGTTGTCTTCGGTGCCATTATACTGATGATCATCAGCGTGTTCATCATGAGCAGACTGCCAAACAAGAAAACGGTATCGGAGTGATGACATAGGAGAATATCTCCCTATCAGAACAACTTCTTCGGAGTCATGCGTTGTTTCAAGGAATGCTTTATTCTATAGTTGATATGTAGTGTAAAATGGAAGATAGATAGGAAGGGAGATACATATGGACATACAAACGTTTGTAGACCGATATTATGTAGAACGGAAAAATACAAACTCAACGAAATGGGATCTGCTCGAGGAACGTTTCGGCGATGCAGACCTACTGCCGATCTGGGTGGCGGATATGGAATTTAAGGCACCGGATGGTGTCATCGAAGCACTGACGGAACGGGTTCAGCATGGGGCTTACGGCTATTCATTTATTCCGGATACCTACTATGACACCTACTCCAACTGGATGGAATCACGCTTCGGCTATAAGGTGGAGAAGGAATGGTGCCGTCCGGCGACGGGTGTGGTATCCGCACTCTACTGGTTTATGAATTGTTATACGGAAGAAGGGGATGCGGTGATCATCACGCCACCGGTCTACTACCCATTCTTCAATGTCATCAAGGATCTCGATCGCAAGCTTGTGACTGCGGATATGACGGATAATGATGGCCGCTTCGAACTGGATTTCGACCTGTTCGAGCAGCGTATTGAAGAGAATGATGTCAAACTCTTCATCCTATGCTCACCGCATAATCCGGCTGGTCGCGTGTGGACGGAAGTGGAGCTTGAACGCATGCTTGCCATTTGTGAGAAGCATGATGTCCTCGTCATTGCCGACGAGATCCATCAGGACTTCACCTACGGTGAACACGCGCATACGCCGGCACCCCTTGTTGCCGATGGCAAGTACGCCGACCGCATCCTGCTCGTCAATGCTGCCTCCAAATCATTCAACCTGCCGGGACTGCTCCATGCCAACATCGTCATCCAGAACGCCGAGTTGCGCAGGCAGTTCGACAACTATGCCGGCCAGCACATCAAGAGCGAGAAGAATATCCTCGGCCACATCGCAACGCAAGCTGCCTACGAGACGGGAGAAGAATGGCTCGATGGACTGAAATCCGTCATCTTGTCGAACTTCGACTACTTGAAGACACAGCTTGCAGAACATATTCCGGAAGTGAAAGTATGCAAACTGGAAGGCACCTACCTGCCGATGATCGATCTGCGCGGTTTCCTCGCCCCTGAAGACGTGAAGGATTTCATCCAGGGGAAATGCAAACTCGCCGTCGACTATGGTGAATGGTTCGGCGATGCCTACCAGGGCTATGTGCGCCTGAACCTTGCGACCCATCCGAAGTTCGTCGAAGAAGCTGTCAATCGTATCGTTACCGAATATAAAAAACTGAAGTAAATAAGACGCCCTAGACTCCGTTGCGGATCTAGGGCATTTTTTGTATGATCTCTTTTGATCAATAGGCGTTTTGACCGGCTCCTCCGTTTATGCAACAATGAATACAAATGAACCGGAGCGGAGGGGATCGGTATGGCAAAAGAAAAACTGGAGAATAAGGGCGTCGTTGTGGTGATCATCGCCGCAGCTTTTCTTTTGACCTTCAACCAGTTCCTCCTGATTACAGCATTCCCAACAATCATGGCAGAATTCGATATTAATGCGACCCAGGTACAGTGGCTGACCAATGCCTTCATCCTCGTCGCATTGATCTTCATCCCGATGTCGGGATACCTTTCCACCACCTATTCCGCCCGGACGCTCATCATCTTCTCACTCACCTGCCTATTGGTCGGGACCGCAATCGGCGGCTGGTCACCGAACTTCGGTGTACTGCTGCTGTCGCGCATGATTCAGGCAATTGGTGCAGGCATCATCCTGCCGCTGATCCAGACGATACTGCTGATCGTCTTCCCCTACCACCGGCGGGGATTCGCGATGGGACTGCTCGGTGCAGTGACGAACATTGCGCCTGCTTCCGCGCCATCCATTTCAGGCATCATCATCGACTATCTCGACTGGCGGTCGCTCCATTGGGTGATACTGCCATTCATCCTGATTACATTCCTACTCGCACTCTTCCTGATGAAGAACGTGCTTGAACAGAACCGGACGACACTCGACATCCGTTCCGTCATCCTATCAGCTGCCGGGTTCGCCCTGTTCATACTGGGCCTCAGCAACATCAGCACCTATGGATTCCTGAATGTATTCACCATGCTTCCGATGATTGTCGGGTTCATCAGTGTGCTGTTCTTCATCAGCCGGCAATTCAAAGTCCCGGTACCCATACTGAATCTCGACCTTTTCCGAAACAGGACATTCAGCCTGGCCATCATCCTGATATTCATCAATATGATGCTTCTGCTATCGACCGAGACAATCCTTCCGATGTTTGCTCAGAATGCGCTTGGCACCAGTGCATTCCTATCCGGGTTCCTGCTCGTTCCAGGGACCATCATCCTATCCATCATCACTTTCATTTCAGGCAATCTTTACGACAAATATGGCGGCAAACGGATCGCCACGATCGGATTCATCTGCACCACTGTTTCCCTCATCCTGCTCAACACTGTTGGCATCGATGATTCACCCTACTGGGTCATGGTCCACTTCTGTCTGTTCATGACCGGATTCGGCCTAACACTCATGCCACTCGTCACCGTCAGCATGTCGGAGCTCGGGAAGTCGGACATCCCCCACGGCTCAGCGATTGTGAATACCGTGCGCCAGTTCGCCATGGCCTTCGGCATCATCATACTGACATCCATCATCAGCATCACCGTTGCGGTCATGGATGCACCATATGCAGAGAGCAATTATGCCGGCACTTCCTATGCCCTGGTGGTCATGGCAGTGCTTGCCGCAATTGGATTTATTCTGACGCTGCGGCTGAAGGAGAAAAGATACTGATCACATAAAGATGCCCTTCAGAAAATTTCTGAAGGGCATCTTTCTATTTCTCTTCCAACATATTGATATACTTTTCAAGCCGATCCGCCGCTTCTGTCAGCTCTTCCATGCTGCAGGCGAATGACAGTCGGATATGCCCTTCCCCATATTCCGAAAACGAACGCCCGGGGACGACCGCGAGCTGGACACTTTCCAACAGGTCAGTCGCGAACTTGAAGGAATCGTCTTCATATTTCCTGATAGACGGGAAGATGTAGAAGGCACCGGTCGGTCTCGATACTTCGAGTCCCATGCCGATCAGCCGCTTGTAGATGTAGTCACGGCGCTCGATATACGCTTTATTCATCTCACCAGGCACATGCCTCTGGTTCTTCAGTGCCTCGATGGCCGCATACTGGCTCGGGATGGCGGCGCAGATGGTGTTGTAGAGGTGCACGGCGGTGATGTCTTCCATGATGGTCCTGTCACCCACCACATAGCCGATCCGCCAGCCGGTCATGGCATGGGACTTGCTGAGACCGTTGACGACAAGCACCTTCTCCTTGATGTCGGTGTAGCTCGACAGGCTGATATGTTCGCCTTCCAGTGTATTCTCCGCATAGATTTCATCGGTGATGATGAATATGTCATGCTGCCTGAACACTTCGACAAGCGCATCCATCTGTTCCTTTGTATAGGTCACCCCTGTCGGGTTGGTCGGATAGTTGAGGATGATGGCCTTCGTCCGCTCGGTGATATTCGATTCGATCAGTTCCGGTGTGGTAATAAAATCCGTCTCCGTCATATCGACGAATTTCGTGACACCGCCAGAAAGCTCGACGATCGGCTCATATCCAAGATACGTCGGTGCCGGGATAAGCACTTCATCACCCGGATCTAGAATCGCACGCAGAATGGCATCAATGCCCTCACTGCCCCCGACCGTCACCAGCACTTCCCCATTCGGGTCATACTCCGCTTCATATTTCTCCCTATAGTACTGGCTGATGGTCTCCCTCAGTTCAAAAAGCCCTGTATTATGGGAATACTTCATGGATTTCGTATCAATCGCCTCGATGGCGGCATTTTTTATAGGCTGAGGCGTTTCAAAATCCGGCTGACCCAGTGTCAGATCCACCGCATCCGGAAACTCATCCACCCGGTTCGCAAACTGGCGTGTCCCCGGCACTTCAATATCTTTCATACGTCTATTCGCCTGTGGCATCGTATCCCTCTTTCACTATGATTTCCCTACCGATTATAACAGATATTTTATCTTTGATTTTCATGTGTATGCTTTATTACAGTATAAAAACTCAATCAGTTTTACGCATGCTGGACAAAGATAACTGTACGTGTTTTTGTACTTATAATCTATAGAGAAAACAACTATATTTCATCTCCTTCTAATCGTTCCAATAAACGGTCGTTAAATGGAGCCTATATTTTAATCTCTAGACTCTCGAATATTTGGCTGAACGACCAAGTTATGATCTTTAGGGTCTCGATAGGGAAAATTGAAGAAGACCCATACTTCTCTTTAGTATGAGTCTGAATCCAAGTATATAGTATGAAGTTTTTCATTCTTCTATTTCAATCTGAGAGTTGTATATCTCAAATCATTCGTATGAATGATTTCCAGAACCGATATGTCTGCCACAGTTTCCCCAACTTGCCATAGCGAAGCGCTATCAGTATCAACAGCTGCCTTTATCCATATCATGACAGATGCATGGCACTGCCTCAGAACTTAACAGGGACAGCTTGTCGGTAAGATTTTCAATCACTGCTTTGTTCAGACGGTACATATTTTTATTGCCGTCTTTCCGCATCAGAATGAGATCATTTTCCCTCAGCAGTTTCATATGGTGGCTCAACGTGGGCTGAGAAAACTCGAAATGCTCCAGAAGATCACAGGCACAGAGTTCTCCACAGGAAAGGAGGTCCAGTATCTCCAGACGGCTACTGTCGGCAATCACCTTCAAATACTGGGACAATGTCTGATAACTCACTTTATTCTCTTCTTTTATCAATTGAATTCACATACCTTTGATAGTTTTTATTGCCGCCCGAGAGATTATAAACATCTTCGAACCCTAGATTGATCAGTACGTTCTGTGCTGCATTCCCAGTCGTCCCCTTGTTGCAGTAAGTGACTACCGTCTGATCTTTATCCAGTGATGCTGCATACTCTCTCAAATTTTTCAGCGGGATATTCACAGCATTTTCTACATGATTCACTTCATACTGTTTTGGGGATCGCACATCGATGACATGGAGATTTTCCTGCTCCGCTCTTTCAGTCAGTTCTCTCGGTGTAATGATCCTTCTGCCTCTTTGAATATTATGGGCAATCATCCCTGTATAGGTAATCGGGTCCTTTGTAGTGGAAAAGGTCGGTGCATAGGCAAGGTCCAGATGGAAAAGATCTTCAGCCTTCGCCCCGAAAGTGATCGCGGTCACCAGTACATCAATACGTTTGTCGACCCCTTCATACCCCACAATCTGTGCACCGACAATCTTGGAAGTATTCCTGTCGATGATTGCCTTGATGACCATATCACGGCCCTTCATATACTCTGGCTGGTTCGGTTTGATATTATGGATGACATCCACATCCATCTCCAACTGCCCTGCGTCCTTTTCAGTCAGCCCCGTCTGGGCGATGGTCATGTCGAAGACCCTTACAATACCGGTGCCTAAAATCCCTTTGTGCTCCAGATCACCGCCCGTCAGGCGGTCCCCGACAATCCTGCCCATTTTATTTGCCGTCGATCCGAGGGGCCGATATATCGGCTGGCCAGAGACGAGGCTAAAACTTTCTGCAACATCACCGATCGCATGGATGTGGGGAATGTTCGTTTCGAGATGTCGATTGACCCGGATGGCTCCGGTTACGCCCAAATCAACATCGATTTCTTCAGCAAGCGCCGTATTAGGACTGACACCGACTGCCAATATCACCATATCCGTATCTACTCGCACGCCACTTTCCAACACAAGCTGCTCAATTGAATCTGTACCAATAACCCGATCTACCGTTTCTCCAGTAATGACCTCGGCTTTATTTTGAAGATATTCTTCAATCATGTAGCTCATATCTGAATCCAAATTACTCATGAATGTACTTCTTTGGATGATTGTCGTCTCATAATCAGCCAGCTGCTCCAGCATTTCCAGACCAATGAAGCCACCACCAATGATGGCAATCCTTCTAACGTTGTTTGCTTTAATATATTGATGGATGCCTTTGGCATCATTGATGTTCTTGACCTGGAAGGCATTTTGATACTCTCGGGAATTCAACTGCGGCAGTTCTTTCGGTAGCGATCCCGTGGCGAGGACAAGTTCATCATATGTCTGCTTGAAGGTCTCTTCTGTAACCAGGTTCTTGATGGAAATGGTCTGATTGTCCTTGTCTATACTGAGCACTTCGTGCTGGGTGTGGATATCGATATTGAATCTGTCCTTAAACCATTTGGCATTCCGTGGGGTCAATGCATCGATTCCTTCTACCTCACCCCCGATGAAATAGGGAATACCGCAGACAGAATACGAAATATCCGTATCTTTATCATACACTGTGATTCCAACATTCTCATCGTTTCTTCTGGCTTTGGCTGCGACACTTGTTCCGGCAGCAACTGAGCCAATGATTACAATCTTCTTCATTCTATTTCTCCTTATAGGGAATGAGATGATAATTGTTTTCACTGAGGGTTCCGATCATCCCAATCCATTTCGATTCATCCTTCTTCTTGTTGCTGAACAGTTCATCCTGCGCATCCAGGGTCACCAGGGATTGATTGATCACCCACCACTTATGCCCGATGTCTGCCCGATCGAGATCGTCAGACAACCGACTGGCCTCATAATACGGTGTGGCTTCAGCCAATGAGACGATGATCATCTGTGTTAGTTTTTGATCCTGGATTTTCGGCAGGAGTGTCTGTACTGCATCCTTTGATCTGTTTCCTTGCTTCTCCAATTCCTTATGATAACTTTCACTTGAATCCAGCAGCAATAGGGTGTGCCCGGTGGGCGCCGTATCGACGACTACATAGTCCGCCTGGTCGTTATTGGCCATCACTTCACTGAAGGCTTTGAAGAAAGCAATTTCTTCAGTACATGGCGAGCGCAGATCCTCCTCGATATAATCGATATCCGCCTGTGAAATATCCGCTCCGAGCGAGGAGAGGACTTCCTCCTTGTAGGATGCAAGCGCAGCTTCTTCGTCAATAAAGGATGTTACAAGGTTGTCCCGGTTTTGGATGGCGATGATTTCCTTCGTCGGGTCTGTGGTGGTCAGATGTACACGGTATCCTTTGGCGGCAAGGGTCTCAGCGAGCAATGTTGCGACAGTCGTCTTGCCCACGCCGCCTTTCCCCATGGTGAAGAGGTAGCGGACGCTGCTCCTCTCAATTTCTTCCACCAATCCTTCAATTGTCGGATGGTCCTCTTTTTCAAATGCATCTGCTTCGATTTCAATCGTGTCATCGAAAAGGCCGACCAGGTCAGAAAGCGTCCGATTAATGCGTCCGCTATAGGAGACATGATGGACATCATTTTCATTCAGCCACTCGGAAAATACTTCAATGACACCATCCTGCTGATGTTTTTTATGCTTCGATATATCACCATGCACCGCATCGATATAGCCGTTGATGATAATTTTGAAATGGTTGATCGACAGGTCCTTTAATTCCTTCTGCGCCCGTTGAAGCTCCTGCATCGCAGACTGTTCCGGACGGGTGACCAGCATCATTGTCGTGCTTGTGCCATCACGTAGCCGTTCCAATGCCCGCTGATACTTCCGACGATTCTCATCCAGGCCTGAGAGCTGTCCAAGGCAGGAGGCGTCATGATTCGTCGTATTCAGATAATCATTCCACGCCGTCGGCAGTTCCAGCATGCGTAATGTATGTCCAGTAGGTGCAGTATCAAAGATGATATAGTCATATTCAGCTTCTATGTTCTCGTCCGATAAAAAGTGGGTGAACTCGTTGAATGCAGCCACCTCCACTGTACAGGAGCCACTCAGCTGCTCCTTCATATTGTCCAGAGTCTCTTCTGGCAATATCCCTTCATAAGGTTTCACTACACTGTTTTTGTAATCCTCGGCAGCGGTCAACGGATCAAAGTTCGCAATTGACAAGTTCTCATAGTCCGGATGGCTGGTGAGCTCATTTGTCAGGTTCATATTGAAGACGTCCTGCAGATTGCTTGCCGGATCCGTACTGATCAGGGCCACTCTGAAAGACTGCTTTGCGAGGTTGAGTGCCAGTGCACTGGATACGGTCGTCTTACCGACGCCACCCTTACCTGTGAAGAACAGATACTTCGTCAGTTCAATTGCTTCGGGGGCCAGTTTTCGTGTTATTCTAGCAGCATCCGTCTCCACCACAGCACCCTCCATTCCTCAGCTGGTTCACCATGATGATATCACTCACTTCCTCTTCAGTCATATATTCGCCCGTTTTGACGATCTGGTCATCAATGACTGTAATGGGTAGAATTTCGACACCCTTTTCCTTGATCTTCGATATGATGCTTTTATTCTCGATGAACGCGTTTGGGGCGCTGCTTAGATTGAATCGTTCCACATTGATATCGCTATCCTTGAGCGCTTCAACCAGCTGGTTCACTCTAATGAGTTTCTCATCAGGCGACGGCCCGCATATTCCTGTGGAACAGCACATTTCTTCTTCATAAAACTTCACTTCCAGCATATCCAACACACCTTTTCCATTGATTATATTTCATACATAGATTATCATCTATATAGATTTTTGTCTATATAAGTAAAATATAATATGGTTGGCATAAGACTATCATTCATATAAAGTTCAAGATTGGCTTTTACATCGGACTGGGTCCAGTGATCTCTCAATAGCATTTATTGATTTGACTCAAATAATCCTTTTATATGTAATTTAAAGGCTATTTCGCATCTCCAATGCTTCAGGAATAAGCAAAGGCTATCCCAGTTGGTATGGAATAGCCTTTATTTGAATGACAGTCAAAATCATTCACCATTATATTTTGACAGTCTTTTATGGTTCATTTGTAATTATCGCTTTCTCTGTCTTCATTTTCACAACCTTAATCAGTGCCATACTGTTCTCAGAGCATTATCTCTAATATGGTGGAAGTTAAAGTTAGGTACCATCACTATAATGCACATCAAGGAGTACCATGAGCATCAACTCTCACGATGGCTATATATAAGAAATCAGCAAGCCGCCGACTGCACCCGAAAGGACAACCACCCATGGTGGAAGCTTCCAGTACACCAACATACTGAATAGGAGGGCAGCCAGTGCAAAGTCCACAGATCTGTTGATGGAACTTGTCCAGATGGGATTATATAGCGCAGAGATTAAGATGCCGACCACTCCGGCATTAATGCCAATCAGTGCACCTTTGATGTTCGGATTGGTGCGTAAAGCATTCCAGAATGGGAGTGTCCCAATAATGAGAAGGAACGCAGGGAGAAAAATGGCGAAAGTGGCAAACAGACCGCCCTGCCATCCTTTGATCACTGTGCCAAGATAGGCAGCAAAGGTGAACAGAGGACCGGGTACAGCCTGAGCAGCCCCATATCCTGCCAGAAATTCCTGGGCGGTCATCCAGCCCGTCGGCACAAACTCCCTTTCCAGTAATGGCAGCACCACATGGCCGCCCCCGAATACGAGTGCACCTGAACGGTAGAAACTGTCCATCATGGCAACCCACTGGTTCGAAGTGATATCACGCAGTATCGGGAGCGCGACAAGCAGCGCGAAAAACAGGCTCAGGCAAATGAAGCCTAAACGGCGTGACACCGGGAAATTCACAGTATTTGCATCATCAGCCGTTTGATTGCGATAAAGTAAAAAGCCAATCACACCTGCCAATAGTATGACGCCAACTTGGGTGAAGGTTGTCTGCCACAATAATGTAATAATCAATGCAAGGAGTGCAATACTCTTCCTTTTCAGATCTGGCGTCAGATTCTTTGCCATGCCGAGTACTGCATGGGCGACGACCACAACAGCGACGATTTTCAATCCCTCAATCCATCCGGCGTCCTCTATGGAGAATGTGTTCAAAAGTAGGACGAAAAGAATAAGAGCTATCACAGAAGGGAGTGTAAAACCCAGGAAAGATATAATCCCGCCTATGATGCCACCTCTTGCGATGCCGATACCAATGCCGACCTGACTGCTGGCAGGGCCAGGAAGGAACTGGCAAAGTGCAACCAGATCAACATATGCTTTTTCGTCCAGCCATTTTCTGCGCCGGACATATTCCTCATGAAAATAACCTAAATGGGCAATCGGCCCACCGAATGAAGTCAGACCGAGTCGTGTTGAAACCAATAATATTTCCAGCCATGTTCTCAGTCGACTTTCTTTTTTATTACGCATTAAAGCACTCCTTCATCTATTATTTAATTTCCTTAAATAATTCGTACGCTTTTTCCCGTGCTTGAGTCAGAATCTCTTCTCCCTTCTGGGTCGCTACATAATATTTCCTTATTTTTCCTCCTACATTCCGTACTTCTTTCGATAAAAGTTCATCTTTTTCCATACCATGAAGAATTGGATATAGTGTCCCAGGGCTGATTTCGTACCCATGTTCCTGTAGTTCTTCATGCATCCATGCTCCATATATCGGGTGTTCTTTGGCATGATGCAGGATGTGAATATGGATGAACCCCAGGAAAAGTTTTCTAAGCACTTTGTCTTCCATTTTAACCGTCTCCTTAAAATAACTAAGTTCGATATCGAAATTCAATATTGAACTTAGTTATTAAAATTTATCATATACTATACTCTGCTTCAATCTCTTTTACATAACCTTTACATCCTACTTTAAACTATCACTAAGGATGGATATGCAGTTCCAACAGAAAAAGGAGAAAGTACCCAAATAAAAGTGCAATTAAGACATGGAGATGTAGTGAGATCATTGAGAAGAAAAAAACTGGACTTATATCAGTTTTTCTAATTATAAAGATGGAGAAGTAATAAAAGGGTGGGTGTTTACTCTTATTTAAAATAAATAGTCTAGAGCAGTAACATAGTTGAGAGCACGTTCAGTGTTATCTCCGATAATACTATTTAAAACGATAAAAAGGAGATCAGATGGAGCTCGATAAGCTTCTTCTCTCCCTTTATAATTTGCTGACTGCTTATAAGTGAGGATATGTAAAGTAACTGTTTTTTACTTTACTAAGTGGTTATTAAAAGTCCGGTTTTACCAATATATGCTCATTAGGATCTAACCCTTCTCTCGAATAGAGTTCAGGTATTTCATCCCCTTCAATTCCTTCTAAGCTAAGAGCTAATTTGCCTTGTTCAAATGCTTTTTGGACAGAATGACCAAATCCGAGGGCAGAATAAAACTGTGCAGCAAATTCTTTGGCTGCTTCATCCTGAATTGCTTCATTCATTCCAATAGCAAAACCAACATGTTCTGTCACCATTTCGGCTTGGCCGTTGGAAAAGCAATTATTAAAGATAACTAATTTGATGGACTCTGACATGGTTTTCATTAAAAGGGTCACTTTTTCTTTAGATTTCGTTTGTCAAAATAAGCTAGACAGTTGCTTGTCACCCATGTAACTCAAAAAGACTTCCAGTGGTGTGTGGTAGTTTAATGATTTTCTTGGATATGGTTTCTCCTGGCGGCAACCGATGAGATAA
>NZ_VMSJ01000005.1 GCF_007713705.1 Salinicoccus cyprini
GGTTCGGCGTGCAAGTGTGGCGACACATTCAGCGGACGAATACTAATCGATCGATGACTTATTCAAATAAATGAAAACCGTGTTTGGTTTTCTGCGCAGCGCATTGTTTCTATCCGGTTTTGAATGTATATGGCATTCAACTGAATATTGTCCGGTGGCGATGGCGGAGAGGCCCCACCTGTTCCCATGCCGAACACAGCAGTTAAGCTCTCCAGCGCCGATGGTAGTTGGACTGACGTCCCGTGAGAGTAGGACGCCGCCGGGCAATTACATAAAGAGGATTCCTTTTACAAGGAATCCTCTTTTTTGTGTTCGATATAAAGGTTTTGGTTTGATATCTTGCATTCATTATAATAGAAAGAAATAAGAGACTGAATGATAGTTGGTGAAATGATGGAACTATACCGCAAAATAACCGGGATGCTTGATGACGAAAGTATATCCATGCATGTACCCGGTCATAAGAATAATACAATCGGCGCTTTATCGGATATCGACTGGCGCTATGACATGACAGAAATTGAGGGCCTTGACGACCTTCATGAACCAAGTGGTGTACTACAGCGATTGAATGATCGGCTGAGTATGAAGTATAAGGGATACACGGCGCAGATGATGGTCAATGGCACAACGAACGGCATCCTGGCAACCGTATATGCCCTATCTAAATTGCACGAACGTTTTATCATTATTGAGGGTGCCCATAAGTCCGTCTACCATGCTCTTGATCTTGCGGCTGCCTATCATAAGTCGATTACGCTGGGTGAGTGCGCCTCTTTCCCTTTTGAGAAAGGTGATGTTGTGGTGGTCACCTATCCAACCTACATGGGTGAATGCTTTGATATTGAAAATATGATTGCGCTTGTTCACTCCAAAGGTGGGCTTGTTGTTACGGATGAGGCACATGGTGCGCATTGTGATATCGCTCATGGCTTTCCTCGGTCGTCCATGAGCTACCAATCGGATGTAACCATCCAATCTTACCACAAGATGCTGCCGGCGTTGACAATGGCTTCAGTCGTGTTTACAAGAGATGAAATGCTGCATAGCTCCATCATGAAGTATATCGACTACTTTGAAACGTCCAGTCCCTCCTATCTTGTCATGCTGTCGATCGAGCAGGCACATGCATTCTACGTTGACTACCATCCAGCAGGATTTTTTGAGAAAAGGAAAGTACTGATTGAAGCACTGAGGAGGAGAAATATCGAGGTCCAAATACAGGATGATCCTGCCAAGCTTCTGCTGCTGCATCCGGACATCACTTCCTTGTCGCTGGCGGATGCTTTTATTGCACAGAATATCTTTCCAGAGATGTGGTCGGATGAAGGTGTGCTCTTCTGTCTGCCGCTCTTCCATGATGGAGACCGCTATCCATTCCATTCGCTATTGGAGCGTATCGGTGTGATGGACTTCAATGGAAGTATACCGTCACTCGGCGGATTTTCGGTGGATCTATTGGAGAGTCGCATCTGCATTCAGAGTATTATTCCTTATCCTCCAGGAGTGCCACTTGTACATGAAGGAGAAGTCATCACCTCGGAGCACCTCAAATCGATTACGCACTATCTGCGCAATCGTGTTAGAATAGAAGGTATAAAATCAAATATACAACATTACAAGAATGAGGATGACCAATGAGCTATTTCATAACATTTGAAGGCCCTGAGGGCTCGGGGAAGACAACGCTCATCTCCAAAGTCCACACGCAGCTTTCAAAGTCGCATGAAGTCATCATGACGCGTGAACCCGGTGGTATAGGGGTCAGCGAAATGATCAGGGAAATACTTCTGGCCAAGGGCAACGATATGGACGAACGGACTGAAGCGCTGCTGTTTGCAGCCTCCAGACGCCAGCATCTTGTAGAGAAGGTCATACCTTCATTGGAGGCTGGAAAGATAGTCCTGTGCGACCGTTTCATAGACAGCTCCATTGCCTACCAGGGATATGCCCGTGGCATAGGAACTGAAGCAGTGATGGAAATCAATCGCTTTGCGATAGAGGATCATATGCCTGATTTGACCATTTATCTTAAGCTGGATCCGGAGGTCGGCCTTGAACGCATTTCCAGCAATCAAAGAGATCATAATAGGCTGGATGCCGAGAAAATAGACTTTCATAAAGCAGTTGTTTCAGGTTATAATAAATTATCAGAAAATTACCCTGATCGCATCAGAACTATAGACGCAAGCCGGTCACCTGAAAAGGTGATGGAAGACGCAATGAACATAATCAACCAATACTTGAATCAAGAGGTGAATCAGTCATGAAAATGGTAATCGCAATTGTACAGGATCATGACAGTCAGAGATTGTCTGATCGGTTGACTAAAAACAACTTCAGGAGTACAAAACTTGCTTCGACAGGTGGTTTTCTGAGAGCAGGAAATACAACGTTCCTATGTGGTCTGGAAGATGATCGTGTGGATGAACTGCTCAGAGTGATTGATGATACATGCGGCAATAGAGAACAGACAGTGGCTCCAGTGACTCCAATGGGTGGGAATGCGGATTCATATATCCCTTATCCTGTGGAAGTTGAAGTGGGTGGCGCAACGGTATTCGTTCTGCCTATTGAACAATTTGAAAGATTTTAAGTGCAATTGGCTATGAAAGCTGAGAACAGCGTCGTAGAAACCCAATTGAACAGAATTATAGAGAATGGCCGGTTGAGTCATACTTATATGTTTGAAGGAGACGCAATAGAAACGTTAAATCGCTATAGCAGATACTTCGCACTGAACATTCTTGGAAATACACCAAGAAATGAAATGCTGATTTCAGAAGGCAACCATCCGGACTTCTTCTATCTTGAAACGCAGGAAACAAGCATCAAGAAGGAAGCTGTTGAAGATCTCGTCAGAAGAATGAACCGCAAGCCGACAGAATCGGAATACAAGGTGTATGTAATTGAAGCGTTTGAAAAGCTGACACCACAGGCAGAGAACAGTGTTCTCAAATTTCTTGAAGATCCGCCGGAGAAGACAATCGCCATTCTGCTTACAATCGATAAAAGCAGCATTCTGCCGACCATCCATTCGCGGGCTCAGCATATCCATATCAAAGGCGAACGTGATGATCGCATCAAAACGCTCGAAGGTTTGAATGAAGCTGAGCTGAATACTGTGGATGTGCTGGCGCTGAATGCCCAGCATGTCAAAGAGCTCGGATCTTCATTTTCCGAGTTGAGGCAGGCAGCCATGGGATTTTCAGCGAAGTGGCTTGGCAACCATCCACTTGTTCTGATAGAAATCAAACCGATGCTCGATCTTGGACAGAATAGAAGGGATCATGCTCTTCTACTGCAGATGATCGACGGTTACGTCAGGCAGTGCATGCATGAATTGCTGGAACTCGAGAATTTCAGGCCGTTTGGTGGCGAAGTGAATAAAACAACAGCAGGACAGCGTCTTGAGCGACTGTCGCGCATGCTGGAAGAGGTGCAGACAGCAAACCGTCTGCTCCAGTCCAATGTGCATCCCATGCTTGTATTCGAAAGCATGGTCATCTGCTCGAAAGGTTGAATGATATGATAGAACTCATCACCGCGACCCAACTCGACTATTTTGATAATCTATATATAGAAGCGAAGGGGGATGCGGTCACACGCGACGATTATATTGTCGCGGAGACAAAGCGCGGATTTGAAATGCTTCGTGTTGTAAAGTCGAACTACCGTGTCCCAAAAGACAATATTGTAGAACCGGACGGCAGATTTGTCCGTCGGGCGACAGACGAAGACGTGAAGACATTCGATAAGAATGACAGCATGGCAAGAGAAGCTCTAAGTTTTTGCAAGGAAGCTACGGTACAGGAAAAACTCGACATGCAGCTCGTCAATGCGAAGTACACACTGGACCGCAAGAAACTGATTTTCAATTTCACTGCAGATGAACGTGTGGATTTCCGGAGTCTTGTGCGCATTCTGGCAAACCGTTTCAAAACGCGCATCGAACTGCGCCAGATCGGCGTAAGGGACGAGGCGAAATATCTGGGCGGCATTGGTCCATGTGGTCGTGCACACTGCTGTTCCACATTCCTTGGTGACTTCGTGCCCGTCAGTATCCAGATGGCCAAGAACCAGGACCTTTCGCTCAGTCCGACCAAGATTTCAGGTGCATGCGGCCGTCTGATGTGCTGTCTGAACTTTGAAGATGAGTATTATGAAGATGCACGTGAACAGATGCCTGATGTTGGACAGACGATCGACACGCCGGATGGTCGTGCTGTTGTCATCGGCATGAATATACTGGACCTGGTCGTCAAGGTGAAATACAAGGATGACTACATCCGGGAATATCACTGTGATGAACTGAATGCGGCAGGCGGGGTGCAGTAATGGATCGTGAAAGACTGTTCACGCACATCAGTAAGCTTGAAGCGGACATGAACCATATGTATGACGAGCTTCAGACCTTGAAGGAGCTGTCCGTCCGTCTGGTGGAGGAGAATGTCAGCCTGCAGATGGAAAAGGAAAATTATGAGCAGCTTCTGGCGAAGGAAGAGTCGGAAAAGGCAAAGTCATTCAAACAGAATACATTGAACAATCTATATGACGAAGGATTCCATGTTTGCAGCATCCATTTTGGAACGCATCGGCATGGTGAGGACTGTCTGTTCTGCCAGGGATTCCTTCAGCATAGAAACAAATAGACGGCCTCGGCCGTCTTATTTATTGAGGGTGAAATATATGTTAAAAGAAGGAGAGCGTATGGATGAGCTGTTCCGGGAGTCTATGCAAATCATCCAGAGCAGTGAAGTCTTTTCATTTTCAGTCGATGCACTACTGCTTGCAAACTTTACACGTTTCTTGAAGAGGGACAGCACTATCATCGATCTGTGCTCCGGCAATGGCATCATTCCATTGCTGCTGTCACACCGGACCGCACTTCCCATAAGAGGGCTCGAGCTGCAGCCGGAACTTGTTGATATGGCAGAGCGCAGCATCCGGATGAATCATAAAGAAAAACAGATTACGATGGTCGAGGGGGATATCAGGAACATCAGGGAGATGCATGCTCATTCGACTTTTGATGTCATCACGGTGAACCCGCCCTACTTTACGAACAACCAGCCCATTAAGAATAAAGGCCCCCACAGCATTGCCCGCCATGAGATACATATCGATCTGAAAGGTGTAATCGAAGCGGCACGCTTCCTTGTTAAAAACAAGGGGCGTCTGTATATGGTGCATCGGGCGGAACGCAGCATGGAAGTGGCCAGTGAAATGTTCAATGCCGGATTCCGTATCAGAAGACTTCAGTATGTCTATAATGACCAGTCATCGGAAACGGCATTATTTGTGCTGGTGGAGGCGATATTCAACAGCCAGGCCTACGCAGATGTCCTGCCGCCGCTATATATATATGATGAAGCGGGCAACTATACAAAAGAAATGCTGGCGGTCTACTATGGATGAACACCATGTCTATATTGTAGAATGCGCAGATGGGTCACTCTATACCGGCTATGCAAAAGATGTCACCTCAAGAATAGTTAAGCATAACAGCGGTAATGGTGCGAAGTATACACGGAACCGTGGGCCGGTCCGGCTGATGCATTCGGAAACATATCAGACAAAAAGCGAGGCATTGAAACGCGAGCATGAAATCAAAAAGTTGACCAGGCAGCAGAAGCTGGCACTGATCAGGAGGGGTGTAAATGAAACTCTATATCACGGGTACGCCACTCGGCAACCTTGACGATATGACTTACCGGGCGATTGATACACTGAGGAATGTGGATGTCATACTATGTGAAGATACGCGTACGACGCGCAAGCTGACGACACATTTTGATATTGATACGCCTCTCAGAGCCTATCACGACTTCAATAAGGGGAAAGTGGAGGACGGAATCATAGAAGAGATGCATGAAGGACGCACATTCGCACTCGTGACGGATGCCGGCATGCCGGTCATTTCGGATCCCGGTTTCGAGCTGGTTGCAAGAATGCAGGATGCAGGGTTGGCATATTCCATCATCCCTTCAGGCTCTGCTTTTACACTGGCCCTTGTTGCAAGCGGTATTCCCTCATATGAGTTCACCTATTTCGGGTTTCTGCCGAAAACGAATGCAAAGCGTAAAAAGAAGCTCCAGGAGATCATGGCTCATGAACGGACATCAGTTCTGTATGAATCTCCTCATAAGATAAAGGATACATTGGCTGTAATCGCAGATATTGATGGACACAGAACGGTCAGCATATCGAGGGAAATCACCAAGAAGTTCGAGCAGCACGTCAGACGGCCAGCCGATGAGATGCTTCAGATGCTGGGTTCGGAAATTTCTCTAAAAGGGGAATTTGTCCTCGTCATTGAAGGGGCGGAATCAGAAGCGGTCGAATTCGATATACCGGTCATGGAACATGTGGAAGCGCTGATAAAGGAAGGCATGACACCAAAGCAGGCAATCAAGAAGGTAGCGGACGTGCGGGGGCTGAAGAAGCAGGATGTATATGACGAATTTCATGAAACAAAAAAATAAGCGGCGCACCGCTTATTTTTATTTGTCCATTTTTGATTGGATTTCCTCGATGAGTTTTTCTGCGCCTTCCTGGCTCAGAATGATGCGGCCATCAGCAAGGCGCATATTCTGCTCGGAGACATCTCCTGTAACGGCACAAGTCATCTGCGGTTTATATTTCTTCAGTATGATTGTGTCGTCATCAGTATATATTTCAAGCGCATCCTTGACTTCGATATCAAGTACACGTCTGAGTTCTATTGGTATTACTACCCGTCCAAGTTCATCCACTTTGCGTACAATTCCAGTTGATTTCATAAAGAATCCCTCCAAATTTTCATTCATCCACATGACCTATTCCATCTCCCTATCTATGTCTCCAGAAGATATCATGAAGAAGGGAAGATCGGTATTTAGATTGGCTACCCAAAATAAATCGGTTGAAACATGACCTAACATAAAGGCAGATGAATGTCAATGAACATATACCGCCCCTCTGTTGAGTTCTTGCTGATTATAGCATACCGCTTCGCCTTCCGCCAACATAAACAACCGATATTATTGAAAATTTGACTTAAATTCGTTATATTTAGTAAATGAACAAATAGGAGGAAGAGCATGGAAAAACCAACTTACTATATCACCACACCGATATATTATCCAAGTGGAAAGCTGCATATCGGCAATGCCTATACAACCATTGCGTGCGATGTCATGGCGAGATACAAGCGCATGCGCGGCTTCGATGTATACTATCTGACAGGTGCCGATGAGCATGGTCAGAAAATAGAGCAGAAAGCAGAAAAAATGGGCATTTCACCTCAGGATTATGTGGATGAAATGGCTGCATATATGCAGAACCTGTGGTCACTCCTTGAGATTACGAATGATCAGTTCATCCGTACGACGAGTCCGGGTCACAAAGCGGCAATCCAGAAGATTTTCAATAAGCTCTACGCGCAGGGCGATATATATCTTGGTGAGTATGAAGGCTGGTATTCCGTCGAAGATGAGGAATTTTTTACAGAAACCCAGCTCGATGAAGTGTACCGCGATGAAGCAGGTAGAATGATTGGTGGCATGGCACCGAGCGGTCATGAAGTGGAACTCGTAAAAGAAGAAAGTTATTTCTTTAAAATGAGTAAATATGCAGACCGTCTGGAAAAATTCTATGAGGAGAATCCGGGCTTCATCCAGCCGGAATCCCGCAAGAATGAAATGCTGAACAACTTCATCCGTCCAGGTCTCGAAGATCTTGCGGTCTCCCGTACGACATTCGACTGGGGCATTCCGGTCGAGTCCGATCCTGAGCATGTTGTATATGTGTGGATAGATGCATTGTGCAATTATATTACTGCTCTGGGCTACGGTTCCGATGACGATGCACTGTTCCAGAAATACTGGCCGGCGGACACACATATGATAGGTAAGGAAATTGTCCGTTTCCATGCAATCTACTGGCCGATCATGCTGATGGCACTCGATCTGCCGCTGCCGAAGAAGATTCTCGGCCACGGCTGGCTCGTCATGAAGGATGGCAAGATGTCGAAGTCGAAAGGCAATGTCATCTATCCTGAAACAGTTGTTGAACGGTATGGTCTTGATGCCCTTCGCTATTATCTGATGCGCGAAGTGCCGTTTGGTTCTGATGGCGTATTCACACCGGAAGCATTTGTTGACCGGACGAACTTTGATCTCGCAAACGATCTTGGCAACCTGGTCAACCGTACCATCTCCATGATCAACAAATATTTTGATGGTGAGCTGCCGGAGTATACCGGACATGAAACGGAATTTGATGAAGAACTTGAGCAGACAGTATATGAGAATATCAGACTGTATGAAGAGAGCATGGATGAGACGGAATTCAGCAAGTCGCTGAGAGCGGTATGGTCGATCGTCAGCCGTACGAATAAGTATATTGATGAAACAGCACCGTGGGTGCTTGCGAAAGATGAATCGAATCGTCAGGCGCTCGGCAATGTCATGGTACATCTGGCTGAGAACATCCGCATCGTTGCCATCCTGCTGAAACCTTACCTCACGCACGGACCGAAGGAAATCTTCAGACAGATGAATGTGACGGATACAGAACTTCAGACATTCGACTCCATCATGACATACGGCAGCATCAGAACAGCTGGATCGATGATCAGTAAACCTGAACCGATCTATCCACGTCTCGATGTGGAGGCGGAAGTTGCTCATCTGAAAGATCTGATGACACCGGATGCACCGGCAGAGGAAGACGAAGCGGAAGATGCATCCGGCAAGATTACAATCAATGATTTCAATAAGATTGAAATCAAAGTGGCGACAGTCATCCATGCAGAAGGCATCAAAAAGGCGGATAAACTACTCAAGATCCAAGTCGATCTTGGCGAGGAGAAACGGCAGATCGTCTCCGGCATACGCGAAGCATATGAGCCTGAAGATATTGTCGGCAAGAAAGTGCTTGTCGTAACGAATCTTGAGCCTGTCAAACTCAGGGGAGAGATGTCGGAAGGAATGATTCTGACTGCAGAGATGGGCAAGCATCTCACACTGATCTCAGTGCCGAATGGTATTGAAAATGGCAGTACAGTCAAGTAGAGGAGGATTTTCATGCTGATAGACACTCATGTACATCTGAATGCTGACCAGTATGATGAAGATCTCGAAGCGGTTCTCGGCCGTGCAGAGGAAGCCGGTGTCGAGAAGATGGTTGTAGTCGGTTTCGACAGGAAAACAATTGAACGCACTATGGATCTGATCGATAGATATGCCAACATCTATGGTGTCATCGGCTGGCATCCAGTGGATGCGGTGGACTGTACGGATAAAGATCTCAAGTGGATCGAAGAACTGTCCAGTCATGAGAAGATAGTAGGTATTGGAGAAACAGGCCTCGACTATCATTGGGATAAATCTCCGAAAGATGTTCAGAAAGAGATTTTCAGGAAACAGATTGCTCTGGCGAAGCGGGTGAAGCTGCCGATCATCATCCATAACCGTGAAGCCACGCGGGACTGTGTCGATATACTGAAGGCGGAAGGTGCTGACGAGATCGGCGGCATCATGCATGCTTTCAGTGGTACATCGGATGTCGCAGATGAAGTCATCGATATGAACTTCCATGTGTCTCTCGGAGGCCCTGTCACATTCAAAAACGCACAGGACCCAAAGGACATAGCCAAGCATGTGCCGCTCGACAGGCTGCTTGTCGAAACGGATGCACCATTTCTGACGCCTCACCCCTACCGTGGCAAAAGGAATGAACCGGCCCTGGTGAAACTGGTGGCAGAAAAAATAGCAGAGCTTAGAGAGATATCCTATGAGGATCTGGCGAAGCAGACGACAGAAAACGCCGAAGCACTCTTCAAGATATAGAGATGAAATCACCGTCATTGCGGTGATTTTATTTTTTATATGAAAAATGTGATATGATTGAAATGAGGTGCACGAATGGAAAAACCGATAATAAAGGAAGTCATCGTTGTCGAAGGCAGGGATGATACACGGCGTCTGAATGAAGCTGTTTCCTGTGAAACAATAGAGACGAACGGATCAGCCATCGATGAGACGGTGATGCGTGAGATCGAGGTGGCCCTATCAACGAGAGGTGCCATTATATTCACGGACCCGGACTATCCGGGGCAGAAGATCAGAAATACGATACTGGAGCGCTTTCCGGACATAAAAGAGGCGTTCATGCCGCGTGCAAAGGCGAAGGGGCGGAATGGCGGCATCGGGATAGAGCATGCATCCATAGAGGACATCATCGACAGTCTGTCGAAAGTATATACGAGCGTTTCGGGTTATGAGGAAAATATCACCATACAGGACATGGTGAGGTGGCGGCTGTCCGGTAACAGGGAAGCTGCCAGCCGCAGAACATACTTGTGCAACCGGTTGAACATCGGGTATGCCAATGCGGGCCAGCTCAGGAAGAAGCTGAACCGCTACAGCATTTCACATGCACAGGTTGAACGGACATTAAATGAACTAGAAGGTGAGTAGAATGAAGGATATTGCCACAGTAGGCAGAACAAAACAAATATTGAATGACCATGGTTTCACCTTCAAGAAGAGTCTCGGCCAGAACTTCCTGGTCGACCTGAATGTGATCAGGGAAGTGCTTGACAAGGCGGATATCACGGACCGGACCGGCATCATCGAGGTGGGCCCGGGAATCGGCTCTCTTACAGAGCAGCTTGCGAAACGCGCCGGAAAAGTGGTTGCTTATGAAATAGATCAGCGGCTGATCCCTGTACTTGAGGATACGCTGTCACCATATGATAATGTCGAGGTCGTAAATGAGGATATATTGAAGGCGGATGTCATGACCACCATTTCGGAGTCGCTAGCGGGATGCGATGAAGTGATTGTCGTCGCCAATCTGCCGTACTACATTACAACGCCGATACTGATGCATTTCCTCGAGCAGAACCTGCCGATTGAACGCTATTATGTCATGATGCAGAAGGAAGTCGGGGAGCGGATCAGCGCCGGGCCGAACAGCAAATCATATGGTTCACTATCCATCGCCATCGACTACTATACGGAGGCACGCGTTGTTCAGAATGTACCCAAATCCGTTTTCATGCCGCCGCCGAATGTGGATTCCATCATCGTGGAGATGGTGCGCCGCAAGACGCCGAAAGTGGATGTTGATGACGAAGTACTGTTCTTCAAGCTGACGCGTGGGGCGTTCGGCCAGAGAAGAAAGACGATACTCAACAACTACTCGAACATCTTTGAAAATGGCAAAGAGAAGAAGGAAGCACTCCATCAGATGCTTGAGCAGGCCGGTATCGACCCGAGAAGACGTGGGGAGAGTCTTTCGATTGAGGATTTCGCAAAAATATACCAGTCGGCCCGCTCTTTTCCCGATCTGAAGGTCTCTGACGGGGCATAGAAGTAACAGAATTTACGCGAAATTTTGACAGAATTATGTAAACTTGCTATACTATCAGTAGTGAGGTGGGCCAAATGCCAAAAACTTTAGTCGACATCAAAAAAATTCTTGATTGTCAATTGGGTTGTCCAGTTTTACTCCGTGCAAATGGAGGACGCAAGAAGTTGATTGAACGACGAGGTATTCTGAGAGAGACATATCCTTCTGTCTTCGTCGTAGAACTCGATCAGGAGGAACATAGCTTTGAAAGAGTGTCATATACATATACTGATGTATTGACATCCAACGTTGAAGTGACATTCTATAATGAACAGAGAGAAGCATTTGTAATCCAATAATCGAACGGTGGCTGCTATCCCAGGATAGCAGCCTTTTTGTATACAAAAAACAGGCCGCGTACGACCTGTCCCACTGTGTCTGCTATCGGATCGTCTTAAGTCCTTTTGACCAGTTCACCGTCGTTGTAACGACATTCTCCATTGTTGCATGATGTATCTCTGCAGGCTTGAATGTCTTCATGTTTTCAAAATCGGTGAATAGGCTGAAGGCGCCGAACGGCGTTACAGTGGCGATATTCAGATTCCCAAGAATCTGCCGGAGCGAGAGCGTAGCTGCGACAGCCAATGTGGAACCGTAGCCGACGATTCCAGCAGCCTTATTCGCCCATTCGGGACCGATATAGTCGATTGCGTTCTTAAGCGATGCAGTGATGCTTTTGTTGTATTCAGGCGTGATGAAAATAAAACCATCCAGTTCATCTATTTTTCTGGACCAGGCATTGACCGTATCCTTTGAATATTCCTTGTTGGCCATTGCAGGCGGAACATCTTCACTAAACATCGGGAAGTCATATTCCATAATATCAACGATTTCAAACTGGGCATCGAGATCGAGTTCCTCTGCAAATGTCCTGACCCATTCGGCCACCTGAAGATTGACGCGCGCAGGACGTGTACTGCCTGTAATGATTCCGATTCTGACCATACTGTATTCCTCCAATGTCCATCAATACAACTGGACGTTTATAGTAATAAAAAGTAACCTGCTATGTACATGATAAAGCAATGAGGCCGAAATTCAACTTTTTTGTCTGCTGATGTGAATACTGCGGATGACAGCATCAGAAGGCAAAGTATAATATAATTGATGAATATAAACGGATCGTGAGGTGAGGACCATGCTTGAAATCAAAGTCTCCAAAGTGATTGATAAGGAAAATGAACAGATCATAAGATTCAGAAGTGATGATGTAACTGTCATCCAGATGCCCATCGAGTATATCCATAAGGTCATGGCACTGACCGAGCATTCACCGGAGATCTTCCGCCTTGAAAGTTCAGCTCGGAACTACGACCGTCTGACGGTAAAGGAGCAGCTCAAGTTCTACAGGAAATGGTACAACAGTGATCTGGATATCGATAATATTCTGAGACAGTTCGAGCTGGAAGCTTTTAAGAAGATGCGGCTTGGGAAATGCAGTGACGAGATTACCCAGCGGATGTCCTACATCCATGCGCTGATGTCCGACCGCACATGTGTGCTGGCCGTAAATCCGCTATATAATGCAACAGTGGACAACATCCATCTTTTTCATAAAGCGATCGATCAGATGAAGCGGATGGGCAAGGCTGTCATGGTCGTCACACACAGTACAGAAGATGCCTTCGTCATCTCCCAGGATATTATGAAACTTAATGATCAAGGAATCAAATCGGTGGAAACAGAGGAAATGTCTGACGAACCACAAAGTGCGCTCAACCGTATGAAAGCAAAATCTGAAGACAAGACGATTTTCGTGGATCTGGAAGATATTGAATACTTGGAGAGCAGCGATGGGAAAGTCTATATAAATATTTCCCGGGAAAAGTTCGTGATAGAGGGCAATCTGACTGAAGCGGAGCAGAAATTGAAGGATTACGGCTTCTATAGGTGTCACCGTTCGTATATCGTCAATCTGAAAAAGGTGAAGGAAATCATCAACTGGTCGAAAAATACATACTCTGTCGTCATAGACAACCCGGATAAGACCAAAATTCCACTGTCCAGAACAAAATATAATGAAATTCAGGAACTGCTCGTGCTTCGCTAGTACACTCTGTCTAGAATAGAGTACACTTCAGCAGATGAAACAGCAGTTTATCCCTGTATCCATACTTCTAAGAGCAATCTGGCAACATTTCATCCAGTATATATCGCAGCTGTCATCCCACCGTTCTAGAATGGAGACATCCTAGAAATGGAGGTCGAATTTATGAAGTCTGTAATTAGTGTGGAAGGCTTGAAAAAACAATTTGATAATGAAGAGGCGTTGAAAGACATTTCCTTCGAGGTCGGTAAAGGAGAGATTTTCGGGTTGCTCGGACCGAGTGGCTCAGGCAAGACCACTACCATCAAAATACTGACCGGGGAACTGGAACCGTCTGGGGGCCTTGTGGAGGTGCTCGGCTATCAGCATGGCGCATTCAAAAAATCCGAATATGTCAGGTCGCTCGGTATACTTTCCGATAACAGCTCATTGTATGAACGTCTTACAGTAAAGGACAATCTGGCACTTTTCAGGAAGCTGTATAACACAGAACAATCAAAAGTGGATCAGGTGCTGAAAGATGTCGGACTGGAAAAGCATATCAACAAGCGGGTCAAAGATCTATCCAAAGGTATGAAGCAGCGTATACTGCTTTGCAAGGCGGTGCTGCATGAACCGGCAGTACTCTTCCTTGATGAGCCGACGAGTGCGCTCGACCCTGTGACGACAGACAGCATCCATGATATGCTCCTCAAAATCAAAGCACGGGGTACGACAATCATGCTGACGACACACAATATGGACGAGGCGACGGTACTGTGCGATACAGTTGCATTTCTGAACGAGGGGATCATCATCGACAATGGGTCGCCGGATGCACTGAGACAATCCTATAAAACCAATGACATGCATATCACCTATGACGATGGTAGGACAAAGCAAATATCACTGAGTCCGGAAAATAAAGTACAGCTCGAAGCAGCCCTGTTCGATACGAATGTCGTCAATATGAAGAGTGACTACCCGACACTTGGTGAAGTGTTCAAAAAAGTAACAGGAAAGGAGCTTGTCTGATATGAATACAGGTAGAATCATGGCAATTTTTGAAAAGGACCTGAAAGAGTTTACACGCAATATGATGCTTTTCACGACGATACTACTTCCTATTTTTCTGGCATTCATGTATTCACGCATGGGTGATGGAGAGGCAGCCCTTCCCGCAATGCTCGTCTATCTCATTGTAGGTGTCGCGTTTTCGGCGATACTTTGCAGCGGCATCATGACCATGATGGCTGAAGAGAATGAGAAGAATACGTTAAGAGGGCTGATTCAATCGCCTGCCTCGATGATGGATATCCTGATTGGTAAAAGCCTTGTCGTTACATTGATGACTGCCGCTTCCCTCACTGCCGCCTTTCTGCTCATGAACGCGGCGCTCGAATGGTCGGTGGCCTCAATCGGAGCTCTGCTGCTGCTCGCACTATTTTTCCTCAATGTCGGCATAGCCGTCGGTCTCACCGTTGATAGTGTGGCAACGACTTCAGTCTATCTGCTGCCGATCATGTTCATATTCGGATTTACTCCAATGGTTGAAATAGTCGTACCTGAACCGGACCACTTTGTAAGACAGATCACCGATTACCTGCCGCTCTATCAGAATATAGCGATCCATGACGGCGAAACAGTGGTTCCCTTGCTCATTCTGGCCGCCTGGACACTTGCCAGTTTCCTCTATGTCACATGGGCTTTCAGGAAACGTATGAGTGACGAGGCGAAATAGATGTCCCAAAGTCATATTGTATCGTTCCGATTTATGATAAACTGATACAAAAATGACCGTATAATGGATGTGAAAGTATGCATTTTGAAACTGCACCAGCAAAAATCAATCTGACATTGGATACACTGTTCAAAAGGGAAGACGGCTACCATGAAGTGAACATGGTCATGACGACCGTCGATCTGAATGATCAGCTGACTTTTGAGAAGAGAAATGATAAAAGAATCGTCATTGAAACCGAACACCAGTATGTGCCTTCGGATCGGCGCAACCTGGCTTATCAGGCGGCGGCTCTGATGATTCGTACGTACGGTATCGATACTGGCGTTACCATTGCGATAGAAAAGAACATACCCATCGCTGCAGGGCTTGCAGGGGGGTCAGCTGACGCTGCCGCTACATTCAGGGGGATCGATGCGCTCTATGATCTGGGCGCTGATATCAACGAGCTGGCCGAACTATCCGGTCAGCTCGGTTCTGATATCCCATTTTGCGTCTACGGAGGCACGGCACTGGCAACAGGCAGGGGAGAAAGGATCGAACATCTATGCAAACCGCCGAATGCCTGGGTGATCCTGGCCAAACCGAAAGTGAACGTTTCTACAAAGACCATCTATCAGGCACTGGAACCGGGCAAGAACCATCCAGCCTCAGAGGATATGGTCAAAGCAATAGAAGCAGGAAACTACCAGATGATGATGAAGCTGATGAAGAATGACTTGCAGGAAGTGACCATGAAAAAGCATCCTGATGTCAAAAAGCTTATTGATACCATGCTCGACAACGGTGCGGATGGTGCAATGATGAGTGGAAGCGGTCCGACCGTTTTCGGTTTCACCCACAAGGAACGGCAGGCGACACAATTATATAATGCCATCAAAGGCTGCTGTCACGAAGTTTACAAAGTAAGATTGCTCGGATGATTGCTGAAAACCGAACTTTTATGGTAAAATCGCTATATTAAATACGGTATCAGGAGTTATTTTATGAAATTCAAACGCAGTGAACGACTGGTCTTCATGACCCAGCATCTCACTTCCCATCCGAATCAGCTGATTCCACTTACATATTTTGTAGACAAGTTTACCCAAGCGAAATCATCAATCAGCGAAGACATCCGCATCATCAAGGATGTTTTTGAGAATGAAGGCATCGGCACTGTGCGGACCACAGCCGGTGCAGGTGGCGGTGTCACATTCCAGCCGAAGATCAGCTGCCAGCGGGCTCGAGAAATTGTCGGGAACTTCATGGAAGTACTTAAAACGAAGGAGCGGCTGCTCCCGGGCGGATATCTCTATATGTCCGATATCATGGGCAATCCGCATCTGATGGATGACATCGGCGAACTGATTGCAACGATGTATGGTGATGAAACAATCGACGCGGTCGTCACCATCGCAACCAAAGGCATCTCGTTTGCCAATGCAGTGGCAAGAAAACTGAATGTGCCAGTGGCCGTCATCCGCAAGGATAACAAGGTGACGGAAGGGTCTACTGTCTCTGTGAACTATGTGTCGGGATCGACGCGTAAGATAGAGACGATGGTCCTGTCGAAACGCACTTTGAAGGAAGGCTCCAAAGTGCTCGTTGTGGATGATTTCCTGCGGGCCGGCGGCTCTATTACAGGTGTGATCAATCTGATGGAGGAGTTTTCTGCAGAAGTGATCGGGGTCAGTGTGCTTGTCGAGGCGAAACAGGTGGAAAACCGGCGTTTCAATGACTACACCTCTCTATTGAAAGTATCGGAGATCGATGAATTCAACCAGTCCTTCCTGGTGGAAGAGGGCAACTGTTTAGAGTATATTGAAAGTGGAAATGATAAATATAAAGCATAGTCAGGAGAGATCCGTACAATGGAAACCATCAATTCTTCAAAAGCACCAGAAGCACTCGGACCCTACAGCCACGGCATGAAAGTGGGGAATATGTTCTATTCCTCAGGTCAGATTCCGCTCAACCTTGAAGGGGAGATCGTCTCCGATGATGTCCAGGAACAGACCAAGCAGGTGATGGAGAGTGTCGGTCATGTTCTCGCAGCAGCAGGCATGGGTTATGAAAATATTGTCAAAACAACGATTTTCATCAGTGATATGAATGATTTCCCACTGATCAACGAAGTTTACGGCGCCTATTTTACGGGTAAACTACCAGCAAGATCATGTGTAGAAGTCAGTCGTTTACCGAAAGATGTGAAAGTGGAAATTGAAGTGATTGCATCTGAAATGAACGAATAGATTGGTTGGCTGAAGCAGTACACATACGATCCAACAATAACTATTATTGGGGGAACAAACGATGAAGATAACAGATGTTAGACTGCGGAAAGTAAATAACCAAGACACTCGAATGAAAGCACTGGCATCCATTACTTTTGAAGATGCATTTGTCATCCATGACCTCAGGGTCATCGAAGGGAACAATGGTCTGTTTGTAGCAATGCCGAGCAAAAGAACACCTGACGGAGAGTTCAGGGACATTGCCCACCCGATCCATTCCGATATGCGGCAGCACGTTCAGGAAGAAGTGATGCGGGTATATGAAGAGACGGAAGACCCTGAACCACAGATAGAGGACGCGCCTGAAACATCCGAAACAATTGTGGACCCGACGAAGGATGCAGTAAGCCGTGAAGACGCAGAGTACCATCAGGAAGAATCAGGACAGGACAACACTGAAGACGATAAATAGCGGCAGCCCGCAAAGCACATGCTTTGTGGGTTTTTTGCCATGAAGAACTTTGTGGTTGTATCCGCTTACACCTTGAAACTCCCCCGCTTCTAAAATATAATTGGGTTAGTTATAAAATGGAGGTAGACTATGCAAACGAGAGCAATTATCCTGGCGGCCGGAAAAGGTACACGGATGAAGTCCGAAAAGTACAAGGTACTGCATGAAGTGTGCGGTACTCCAATGATCCAGCACGTCATTGGCAATTTGAGGGAAGCAGGCATTTCAGACATCTACGTAGTCCTTGGACATGGTTCTGAAACAGTCAGCAACTACCTGGGTGAGAGTATACATACGACAATCCAGGAAGAACAGCTTGGTACAGCGCATGCAGTACGCCAATGGCAGGATACGCTTCATGATAAGGACGGCCATACGATGGTCGTATGCGGAGACACTCCACTCATCAGTGATACGACGATGCAGGCGTTCATGCACTATCATCTCGAGACCGGATCGAAGGCGACCATCCTCTCTTCACGTACACAGATGCCATTCGGCTATGGGCGTATTGTGAGAAAAGAGAATGGTTCTGTCAAGCGCATTGTGGAGGAGAAGGATGCGACTGATCTGGAACGGGAGATCAAAGAGGTAAGTTCCGGGACATTCATCTTTGATAACCGCACGCTGTTTGAAGCACTCGACAAGGTCAATAACGATAATGCGCAGAACGAATACTATCTTCCTGATGTCATCTCCATTCTGCGTGATCAGCGGGCACGGGTGGAAGCATATGTGACACCTGACTTTGAAGAGACACTCGGCATCAATGACAGGGTCGCTCTGGCCAATGCCGAAGAGGTCATGAGAAAACGCATCAATACACTGCATATGCAGAACGGTGTAACGCTGATCCACCCGGAAATGACGTATATCGACAAGGAAGTTGAAATCGGCAGCGATACGGTCATCTATCCAGGTGCCATCATTCGCGGCAAAACGGAAATCGGCAGGAGTGCAATGATTTCCTCCGGTTCCGAGATCAAGGACTCCATCATCGGCGATGGAGTGGAAATCAGACAGTCCGTTGTTACATCCTCAAAAGTGGGCAGAGGAACAAAAGTCGGACCGTTCGCCCAGCTCAGACCTGAATCGGAGCTTGGTGAAGAAGTGAAGATCGGCAACTTTGTCGAAGTCAAAAAAGCCAAACTTGAAAATGAAGCCAAGGTCTCCCACCTCAGCTATATCGGAGACGCCTCCATCGGCGCGCGTTCCAACATCGGCTGCGGCACCATCACCGTAAACTATGACGGCAAGAACAAATTCAGGACTGAAATCGGACAGGATGCATTCATCGGATGCAATTCGAATCTGGTGGCACCGGTGAAGATCGGCGCGCGTTCGTTCATAGCCGCCGGCTCCACAATTACAGATGAGGTGCCTGACGACAGCCTTGCGATTGCCAGAAACAGGCAGACGACAAAAGACGGATACTACAAAAAAGATAATTAATGGAGGAAGAACATGTTAGCTTCTAGCAACCAGTACAAGAATTCAAATCTACGCCTTTTTTCCCTGCAGGCCAATGAACCCCTTGCAAGGGAGATTGCTGAACATATCGGCATTCCACTTGGAAAATGCCAGGTCAAACGATTTTCCGACGAAGAGGTCCAGATCAATATAGAAGAAAGCGTCCGTGGATGCGATGTGTTCATTGTCCAGCCGACAAGCCAGCCGGTAAATGAACACCTGATGGAGCTTCTGATCATGATTGATGCACTGAAGCGTGCCTCTGCAGCAACAATCAATATCGTAATGCCTTACTATGGCTATGCACGTCAGGACAGGAAGAGCCGTTCCCGCGAGCCGATTACTGCCAAACTGGTTGCCAACCTGATTGAAACAGCTGGTGCGGACCGTGTCATTTCCCTCGACCTGCACGCACCACAAATCCAGGGGTTCTTCGATATTCCGATCGACCACCTCATGGGTGTGCCGATTCTGAGCGACTACTTCCAGGAGAACAAGGACTTCAACTTTGATGAGGTGGTTGTCGTCTCCCCGGACCACGGTGGTGTGACACGTGCGCGTAAAATGGCCGATCGCCTGAAGACACCGATCGCCATCATCGACAAGCGCCGTCCGAAACCGAATGTTGCGGAAGTGATGAATATTGTAGGTGAAATCGAAGGGCGTACGGCCATCATTATCGATGACATCATCGATACGGGCGGCACAATGAAGTTGGCAGCACAGGCACTGCTCGATAAGGGTGCCAAGGAAGTCTATGCATGCTGCACACACCCGGTACTGTCAGGACCGGCAATCTCGAGAATCGAAGAATCCGTCATCAAGGAACTGGTCGTAACCAACTCCATCCAGCTGCCAGAAGAGAAGAAGAGCAGCAAAATCGTAGAACTTTCCGTAGGCGAACTCATGGCCCAGGCCATCGTCCGTGTCTACGAAGAGGAGTCCGTCAGCATACTGTTTGACAACTGATCCCGGAATCCTGCATGTTTTTTTTACAAACACACGGGTAGTATGCTATTATTATGCATGGCTATGTGTTAAATGAAGTAATGCAAAACTGTCTGTAAATGAAAGGTGGAAATATACCATGGCAAAATTGGCCTCAACGAATAGAGAAGGCAAAGCAAAGCGTTCAGAAGTAACTGAACTGCGCGCAGCGGGCAAGATTCCTGCTGTTGTATACGGCTATGAAGTGGACAACACTCCAGTCGCTGTAGACGAGAACGAATTCATCAAAGTCATCCGTGAAGTGGGACGTAACGGTGTCATCGATCTTGATGTTTCCGGTAAACCGGTTAAAGTAATGGTAACCGAGTACCAGGCTGACTCCCTCAAGAACCAGATCACACACATCGACTTCGTAGCAATCAACATGAAGTCCGAAGTTACAGTGGATGTAGCAATCGAAACAGTTGGAGAAGCAGCTGGTGTAGCTGAAGGTGGTATAGTTGAACACCCGATCTTCGAAGTTTCCGTTACAGCAACACCGGACAACATTCCGGAATCCATCCAGGTCAATGTTGAGGAAATGCAGATCGGCGATACACTCTACGTATCCGACATCCGTTCCAAAGGCAATTTCACAATCGAGAATGAAGATGAAGAAGCAATCGTTTCAATCGTTCCACCTCAGCTCGAAGAAGAGCCTGAAGAGGAAGAGGGCGCTGAAACTGAAGGTGAAGAAACTGAAGGATCTGAAGAAGCAGCAGAAGGATCTGAAGAATCTTCCGACGAAGATAACAAAGACGAAGCGTAATATAAGCATGATCATGGCGGTGGATTTCCCATCGCCTTTTTTAACGTTGTATGAGGTGATGAAATGAAATGTGTGATTGGACTTGGAAATCCAGGGAAGAAGTATGACTATACGAGGCATAATATCGGCTTCATGGTGATCGACCATATGGCGGACGCGCTCGGCATCGAATTATCCAGCAGAAAATTCAAATGTCTTTTCGGTGTAGGCTACTACAAAGGTCAAAGAGTGATGCTCGTAAAGCCCGAGACTTTCATGAATCTGAGTGGTGAAGGTGTACGTCCACTCCTCGACTACTACAAGATCGATGTTGATGACATCCTTGTCCTATATGATGATCTGGATCTTCCTGTAGGCAGACTGCGTCTTCGTAAGAAGGGGAGTGGCGGGGGTCATAACGGCATCAAGTCGCTCAATCAGCATCTGGGTACCGAGAAGTATAAAAGGGTCAGGATCGGCATCGACCGCCCGGCACCTGGCGGCTCGATTCCCGGCTATGTCCTCGGCAGATTTACTAGAAGTGAACAGCCTGTAATTGAAAAAGTGGTCACACGTTCTTCCGAAGCCTCGACTGCGTTTCTGACGGAGCCGTTCGAAGAAGTGATGACGGAATATAACGGTGATGTAGATGAATGAGAAAGTTTCAAAAAGAATACAGAATGATGAACGTTTTCTTGAAGTCGCCAATCATAAAGATGATCTGAACATGATGGTCACGGGCATCAATGATGACTTCAAGCCGGCCCTGCTATATGAACTGGTGCAGTCTGAAGGACGTCCGGTTGTTCTATTTGTGCAGAACAACCACCAGATGGAGAAACTGGCTGCGCCTCTGATGGACATGATGGATAATGTCCATACGTTCCCGGTCGGAGATATCATGATTGAGAACCATGCCAAACAGAGTCCTGAATTCATGAAATCGCGGATGAGCAGCCTCTTTGCTCTGGCGCATAATGAGCCAGGGCTATTTGTCGTACCGGTTCATGCGCTGCTGAAACCGATGATGCCGAAAGACAAGCTGCTCGGTTTTGAAAAGACGATAGAAGTCGGCAGCATCCTCGAATATGACCAGTTCATCGAAGATCTGGTGAGCCTCGGCTATAGAAGGATGAACCAGGCGGTGCACTTTGGAGAATTTGCGGTCCGAGGGGACATCATAGACGTCTATATGTCCGAGCAGCTCATCCGGATCGAGCTGTTTGATGATGAAGTGGATTCACTGAGATCGATCGATCCCGAAACCCAGCGTTCCATCGAGAATATCGATGCCGTCCAAATGAAGCCGCATGCCGAATACATCATTGAACGGGATGAGCGTGAGAAGCTGCTCGGTAAGATCGAACAGATGTACCAGGACACAAGACCGCATCTCGACCAGACATCACAGGAGGCGCTGGATGAATACTATGACACGGTCACCCATCCCGATCAGACATTCAATCATCTGGTCCACTACAGCCGGCTGCTCACCGACCGGGACATATCGATCATCGACTATATTACTGACGACCACCGTGTCATCGTCGACGAAGTGAAGAATATGGCTGCAGCCTACGAATCGGAGTTCAATTCGGTCAGCAGCTACTATGAATCGATGGTTGAAGCCGGCCGCATGTTCAAGGGCGGGGGCAACTTCCTCGAGGGCCAGTATGAACGTCTGCTGTCACTTGTAGGCAGCACCTACTTCAACCTGTTTACAAAAAGCATGCCGGTCGAGATCGGCCATATCGTAAAGATATCTGTCCGGCCGACGGAAGTCTATTATGGGCAATATGATATTCTTGCCTCGAATCTCAACAGGATGCTGAATGATGAATACATGATCAATCTGGTGCTGAGGGATGATGATGAGATCGACAAGACCCGTCAGCTGCTCGAAGATCTGAAGATTCCGAGCTACATTGAAGAAATCCCGGTGGATTCAGGTATTGTTCTGACGAAGGGTGTGCTGTCGAAAGGCTTCATTCTGCCCTTCATGAAAGTGGCCGTCCTCGGCTCGAAAGAGCTGTACAACAAGACATCACGCAAGAAGAAGCGGGCCCGCAAAATCTCAAATGCAGAAAAGATCAAGTCATACCAGGAGCTCAATGTCGGCGACTACGTCGTCCATGTGCACCACGGTGTCGGCCGCTACCTCGGCATCGAAACGCTTGAAATCAGCGGCATACACAATGACTATATGAAACTGCAGTATAAGGGGACCGACCAGCTCTATATTCCGGTCGATCAGATGAACCTTGTGCAGAAGTATGTTGCGAGTGATGATGGCCAGCCGAAGATGCATAAGCTTGGCGGCACCGACTGGAAGAAGACGAAGGCGAAAGTGGAAGCCAACGTCAATGAAATTGCGGATGAACTGATCAAGCTGTATCAGGAGAGAAGCCAGGCCGAAGGGTTTGCATTTTCAATGGATACGGACATGCAGGCTTCATTCGAGGAGCGGTTCCCTTATGAACCAACGGCCGACCAGGTGGCTTCGGTCGGCGAGATCAAGAAGGATATGGAATCCCTGCAGCCGATGGACCGGCTGCTCTGCGGTGATGTGGGGTACGGCAAGACGGAAGTGGCCATACGGGCTGCCTTCAAGGCTGTACAGGATGGCAAGCAGGTGGCTTTCCTCGTGCCGACGACCATACTTGCAGCCCAGCACTATGAAAGCCTGATCGAGCGGATTGAGGACTTTCCTGTCAACGTCGATATGATGAGCCGTTTCAGAACAGCAGGCCAGCTGAAGAAGACGAAGGAAGGTTTGAAGAAGGGCACGGTCGACATCGTGGTCGGTACGCACAAGGTGCTGGCAAAAGATATCGAGTTCAAGGATCTCGGCATGCTGATCATCGATGAAGAGCAGCGCTTTGGTGTCAGACACAAGGAGAAGATCAAGCAGCTGAAGACGAATGTGGATGTGCTGACTCTGACGGCGACGCCGATTCCGAGGACACTCCATATGAGCCTATCCGGTGTCAGGGATCTCTCCGTCATCGAGACACCGCCTGAGAACCGTTTCCCGGTGCAGACGTATGTGCTCGAGTACCAGGGAGATTTCGTGCGCGAAGCGATAGAGCGGGAGCTGGCACGCGATGGGCAGGTCTTCTATCTGCACAACCGGGTGGATACGATCTATCAGAAGAAGGCGCATGTCGAAGCAATGGTGCCGGATGCCGAAGTGGGCGTCATGCATGCCAAGATGAATGAGAAGGAGATTGAGGAGACGATGCTTGCTTTCGTCAATGGCGAGTATGATGTGCTGGTGACGACGACCATCATCGAGACGGGCGTCGACGTGCCGAATGCCAACACGCTGATCATCGAGGATGCCGACCGTTTCGGGCTGAGCCAGCTGTACCAGCTGCGCGGCCGTGTCGGACGGAGCAACCGCATCAGCTACGCCTACCTCTTCCACCAGCCGGATAAGGTGCTGACCGAAGTGGCAGAAAAGCGTCTTGAGGCAATCAAGGAATATACGGAACTCGGCAGCGGCTTCAAGATTGCGATGCGGGATCTCAACATCCGTGGCGCCGGCAATCTGCTCGGCAAGGACCAGTCCGGGTTCATCGATTCGGTCGGTTACGAGCTCTATTCCGAAATGCTCGAGACGGCAGTCAAGGAGAAGCAGGGGCTTGAACCTGAGCCGGAACCGGTCAATATACCGATTGATATTACGGTTGATGCGTATATCCCTGCATCCTATATTTCGCATGAGCAGTCGAAGATCGATATATACAAGCGGCTTAGGAAAGCGGAGTCGATCGATGTCATCCATGATATCCAGGACGAGCTGCTGGACCGTTTCGGGGAGTACCCGATCGAAGTGGAGCGTCTGCTCCAGCTTGTCCGTATCAAAGTCTTCTCACTGATGTTCGGCATCTACCACGTCAAAGAGGACAGTCGCAACTTCTATCTGCAAGTTTCAAGGAAAGCAACCGGGCAGATCGATGGTGAGAAGCTGTTCAACGATACACAGGACTATGGTCGCATCATGAAAATATCCGTACAGGACGGTGAAATGCTGATAACGATCCGGAACAAGGATATCAATCAGCTTGTCACTATTCTTGAAGCAGTACAGAACAGTAGAATGGAGGAAGTGCTATGAAGCGTATAGAAGTGATCGGACTTGGAAGTTCGGATCTGGATCAGATGCCGCTTGGTGTATGGCGGCGCCTTGAACAGGCGGATCGCATCCATTTGCGCACCGAGGATCATCCGGCTGTATCAGCCTTGAAGGAGAAAGGTGCTGAACTGGTCAATCTGGATCATATATATGAGCAGAATGAAACATTCGAAGGTACGTATCAAGCAATCGTCGACAGCCTCTTAGCAGCAGCAGAGCATGAGGATGTGGTCTATGCGGTGCCGGGACATCCGCTATTCTATGAAACGACGACCGAGCTTCTGCTCGAACAAGAGAAGCAGGGTGGACTGGAAGTATCGGTATCCGGCGGCCAGAGCTTTATCGATGCAGTCATTTCAGCGGTGAAAGTTCCTGTAAATGAAGGGTTCCAGGTGCTTGACGGCATGACATTCAAGACGCGGGACCTCGACCACCATCAGCACACTCTGATTACACAGGTATATGACCAGTACAGTCTCGGGGAAGTCAAACTGTCACTGCTCGAATACTATCCCGCGGAGACACAGGTGAAGATTGTCGATGCTGCCGGCAGCACCCATGAGCAGGTCATAAGCCGACCACTGCATGAAATCGATCATCTGGACATCCAGAGCAATCTGCTCTGCCTCTACATTCCGAAAATTGAAGATGCACGCCTGTCACAGCGCGACATCCATCATATGACGGAAGTATTCGATACGCTCGTCGGCGAGAATGGCTGTCCGTGGGACAAGGTGCAGACGCACGAATCGCTTGAACGCTATCTGCTCGAAGAGACGTATGAAGTGATCGAAGCCATCGAAAGGCAGGATGATGAAGGAATCGTCGAGGAGCTTGGCGATATTCTGCTGCAGGTCGCCCTTCACAGTGCCATCGGCAAGAAGGATGGATACTTCGACTTCTTCGATGTACTGGACAGTGTGACGGCGAAAGTCATCAGACGCCACCCGCATGTATTTGGCGATGCCTCTGTTGAAACGCTTGACGACCTGGACCGTGTATGGTCCGAGGCGAAGGTGAAAGAGGGCAAGAAGGAAAAGATAAAGTATGAAAAAGCCTATGGCAGCATTGTGCTTGAATGGATGAAGGAGACCATCCATGAAGGGAAGCCATTGGAGGATATTCTGAAGGAGAGGGGGCAAAACGATGAGACTTGATAAATTTCTTAAAGTGTCCAGAGTAATCAAAAGACGGACACTCGCCAAGGAGATCAGTGATGATGGTCGGGTGAAGGTCAATGACAGAGTCGCAAAAGCAGGGACGGAACTGTCTGTCGGCGACATCGTGGAGATTGAATTCGGCAGAAAGATTGTGACGCTTGAAGTTCTGCAGCTCGGGGCGCATGCGCGCAAGGAGGACGCAGACCGGATGTACAAAGTGGTAAAAGAACAGAAAATTGAAAAGGATACCAGTTTTCTCTAGCAAACAGCGTGTGTATGGTGTATTTTATAGATAGACAACGGACAGATTGAAGGTGTGGAGCCGTGAGCAAGGTAGTCAAGGTCATCAATAATTACACTAGCAGACGCGAAAAGGAAAAGAAGACAAAACAGAACGAAAATCGTGCAGCGAAGAAACGGACGCTGCTGTTCGGCAGCATGCTGCTGGTAATAGTGGGTATTCTGCTCATTGTTGCTTTTAATCAGAAGAACCAGAATCAGCTCCTTCATGAAGAACTGGTCCAGGCGCAGGTTGTACTGGATGAGCGTGTGGATGAAGCGAAAGATCTGGAACAGCAGATCAAACAATTGAACGACGATAACTATATTACACGAATTGCAAGAAGCGAATTCTTCCTCTCCGAAGAAGGCGAAATTGTGTTCAATCTTGCTGAATCGGAAGAACAGGAAGAGAAGCCTGAAAAAAATGAAAACGAGGAATAATCATTGCAATATGTAATGATTATTTTTCTTTTTAGTGATATGATAAAGAAAGATTAAATGATAATTGGGAGGATAATATATTAAGATGTCAGTCGAAGTGGGCAGTAAAGTAAAAGGGAAAGTCACCGGTATCAAGAATTTCGGAGCGTTCGTAGAACTTCCGGGAGGAAAGACAGGGCTCGTTCACATCAGTGAGGTTGCAGATCAGTATGTAGAGGATATCAATGAGCACCTTAGTGTAGGAGAAGAAGTAGAAGTTAAGGTCCTGACCGTTGGGGATGACGGTAAAATCAGTCTGTCCATCAAAAAAGCCAAAGATCAAAAACCTAAGCCGAAACCACGTAAAGATCCGTCTCCGGAAGACTTTGAAAAGAAACTTTCAAGCTTCCTGAAAGACAGCGAAGACCGCATGTCGACAATCAAGAGACAGGCCGAATCACGTCGTGGTGGAAGAGGTAAAAGATAAATAGACATACAGACGATTCCAGTAATCGTCTTATTTTATTTTCCGAGAAGGATGATAGTATGGAACTCTTCACCCCCTGGGGGCGAGAGGAAAAGATTGCGCTCGCAATTTCGGGCGGAATGGATTCCATGGTCCTGTACAACCTGCTGAATACGGTATATAGAGAGAGTTATGGTTCACTCATTCTGCTCCATGTGAATCATGGGCAGCGGGCGGCTTCGGTCGACGAGGCGGCATACATCATGGAAATGGCGCAGCGGGACGGCCGTGTGTGCGAAATGGTGGTGCTTGATATCCCGCCTGGTACGTTCAGCCAGGAAAGTGCGCGGGAAGCACGCTATCATTTCTTTGATGAGATGATGACCAGGCACGGTGCATCAATGCTGCTCACTGCACATCATCTGGATGACCAGTATGAAACCATACTCCATGCCGTTCTTACTGGACGGCATCTGCCTGGAGAAATGGGGATTCCGGCAGAAAGGCATATGCCCGGATACACGATCGTCCGCCCCATGATCGATATTGGACGCGCAGAGATTGCAGGCTATGCCAGAGCGCACGATGTCCACTATTTCGAGGATGAAACGAACAGCGGGACCGACTACACAAGGAACTATATCCGCCACCGGCTCATGCCGCCGATCAGGGAGAGCGCGCACCTGCAGGCGCATCAGCTGCTCCGTGTAAAGCAGGACATGAGCGATGTCGATGACATATTGAAAGCCAGGGCGGCTGCCTTTTTGGCACATCATGAGAAAAACATCGACCGGCATGCCTTCAATAGGGAAAAGCGCATCGTCAGATTCTATATACTGAAAGCCTGGCTGGCGCAGCATGGCGATGCACCGAGACGCCGTCATATCGATGCCATCATGGATGCCATCTGGTCTGATATTTCGAATGCATCTTTTGAGATGGATCATACCAGAATCATCATCTCATATGACCGTATCGTGAAGAAGCAGGGTCAGGATGAGAAGATGGAGATGCTGCAGATGGGTGGCGACGGCATCTACCGCTTCAATGGCTATACGATAACATCCCGCCTGGACGCGGAATGCTATCCAATGACAGTCAGGACCAGGGCTGAGGGGGATCGCATGTACATCCCCGGCGTAGGTACAAAGAAGCTGTCCCGCATCTTCATCGACAACAAGATACCAGCGGATGAGCGTGGCACGATGCCTGTTGTGGTGGATAAAAATCGTCAAATTATTGCACTGGGTGAAATTTATAATATAATGGATAGCAAGGAAAAGAACCGTCGATTAATTATTGAAAAGGAGTTTACGAATGAGCCTGAGAAATGACATTAGCGAGATTATGCTTTCTGAAGAGGATATTCAGAAAATAGCAGAACGGCTCGGCAGAAAGATCACTGAAGACTATGAAGGGAAGACACCGATACTGGTCGGCCTTCTGAAAGGTTCCGTCATGTTCATGGGAGACCTGATCAAGTACATAGATACGCATCTGGAAATAGATTTCATGGATGTTTCAAGCTATGTCGGAACAAAATCTTCCGGTGAAGTGAAAATTCTGAAAGACCTTTCCACTTCAGTGGATGGCCGCCATGTGCTTGTAGTGGAAGACATCATAGAGACCGGCACAACATTGAATTCGATCGTCGATCTGATTCAATACAGGAACGCAGCTTCATTGGAAATAGTGACACTGCTGGATAAGCCGATAAACAGAGAACTTGAAGTTGACGTGAAGTACGTAGGAACGGAAATACCCGATGGTTTTGTTGTCGGATATGGACTGGATTTTGATGAAAAATATCGTAACCTGCCATATATCGGACTATTGAAGCCTGAGCTCTACCAGTAAGGCAAAACAGTGGAATAACCTTGTGAAAATATGGTATTATTTCTCTTAGTCGTATTAGAAATGGAGGTTTACGGATGCCTAAGAATGTAGGCCGTAACATTTTGCTGATACTCATCCTATCAGTCATCATGTTTGGTATATTTCAAAGTTTCAATGGCAATTCAGCTCTTGAAGAGGAACTCCAGTATGGTGAATTCCTCGAGGAACTGGATGCCGGTAACATAGAAGAACTGATGATACAGCCGGAGCAAAACGTCTATCTCGTTGAAGGACGTCTGGCTGGACAGAACGAACAGGAATCCTTTACTTCCGTGATTCCATACAACAGCACCGAAGACCTCGATCAGATTCTTGATACAGCAAGAGCACAGGAAGGACTGAACTTCTCGATTGAACCTGCTGAAGAGCAGAGTCCTTGGACGAGCATGCTGTTCACGTTCATTCCATTGCTGCTCATCCTGTTCCTCTTCCTGTTCCTGATGAGTCAGGCACAGGGCGGCGGTGGCGGTGGCGGCCGCGTCATGAACTTTGGTAAGAGCAAGGCGAAGCTCTATGATCAGAGCAAGAAGAAAGTCCGCTTCGAAGATGTTGCAGGTGCGGACGAAGAGAAGCAGGAACTCGTCGAAGTGGTCGACTTCCTGAAAGACCCGCGCCGTTTCGACCGCATCGGTGCAAAAATCCCTAAAGGTGTGCTGCTTGTCGGCCCGCCGGGTACAGGTAAGACATTGATCGCAAAAGCGGTCGCTGGAGAAGCAGGTGTACCTTTCTTCTCAATCAGTGGTTCCGACTTTGTAGAGATGTTCGTTGGTGTCGGTGCCTCCCGTGTACGTGACCTGTTTGAAAATGCCAAGAAGAACGCACCGTGCATCATCTTCATTGATGAGATCGATGCGGTTGGACGCCAGCGTGGCGCAGGCGTCGGCGGCGGTCATGATGAGCGTGAGCAGACACTGAACCAGCTGCTTGTTGAAATGGATGGTTTCGGAGAGAACGAAGGCATCATCATGATTGCAGCGACAAACAGACCGGACATCCTTGACCCGGCGCTCCTGCGCCCAGGTCGTTTCGACAGACAGATTCCAGTTGGCCGTCCGGATGTCAAAGGACGTGAAGCGGTACTCAGAGTACACGCCAAGAACAAGCCGCTCGATGATACAGTGGATCTGGGTGCACTCGCTGCCAGAACACCAGGCTTCTCGGGTGCAGATCTTGAGAATCTGCTGAATGAAGCGGCACTTGTTGCTGCCAGACAGGAAAAGTCGAAGATTGATATGCGTGATGTGGACGAAGCGACGGACAGGGTCATTGCCGGTCCAGCGAAGAAGAGCCGCGTCATTTCGAAGAAAGAGCGCAATATCGTGGCATACCACGAAGCAGGTCACACCATCATCGGCATGGTGCTGGATGATGCAGATATGGTCCATAAAGTGACGATTGTCCCTCGTGGCCAGGCTGGTGGATATGCAGTAATGCTCCCGAAAGAGGACCGCTACTTCATGACGAAGCCGGAACTCGAAGACAAGATTGTCGGCCTTCTTGGTGGTCGTGTATCCGAGGAAATTACATTCGGTGAAGTTTCCACAGGGGCCCACAATGACTTCCAGAGATCCACAGGCATTGCACGCAGCATGGTGACGGAATATGGTATGAGCGAGAAGCTTGGGCCATTGCAGTTTGGTGATTCCAATGGACAGGTGTTCCTTGGGAAGGACATGCAGTCCGACCCGAACTATTCGGACAGCATTGCCTATGAAATCGACCAGGAAATGCAGAATATCATCAAGACGCAGTATGAACGCTGCCGCCAGATTCTGACTGAACACCAGGAACAGCTCAACCTGATTGCAGAAACACTGCTTGAAGTAGAGACGCTGGACCGTGAACAGATCGAAGGGCTCTTCTACAATGGCAAATTGCCTGAACGCAATTATGACGATAGTCATGTAGAGGACGACAAGATTGGTCCATCCTATGAAGAAGCTAAAGAAGAGCTGAAAAAGCGTTCTGAAGAAGACCCAGCTGAAGAAGAAGCAGAAAAAGAAGAAACATCCCGTTTCGCTGAACCTGGTGAACAGCCGGTTGAACAGCGTAACTACCCGCAGGAAAGCCCATCACTTGATGAACAGAGAGAAAGAGAACAGCGATGGGAAGAAGATAACCGAAGAAACTGATGCCAAGTCGCCCTCCTGGGCGACTTTTGGTCATTTATAAGGAGGAATTCCAGTGGATCGCATGATCAGAGGAATTGGAATGAATGATGAAATTCGTATTTTTTCTGTTGATACAACAGATACAGTAAACGAAGCAGTAAGAAGGCACGGTGCCTATCCGACAGCGGCTGCAGCACTCGGCCGCTCCATGACAGCAGGCCTCATGATGGGTGCAATGCTTAAAAATGAAGAGAAGGTGACCATCACCATACAAGGTGGGGGCCCGATTGGTGCCATTGTTGTGGACAGCGACGCCAAAGGGAACGTCCGTGGGTACTTGAGCAATCCGCATGTCCATTTTCCACTCAATGATATCGGCAAACTTGATGTCAGACGTGCAGTCGGTACAGATGGCTTCCTGAATGTGGCCAAGGATATCGGTCTGAAGGAGCACTTTACAGGTTCGACGGAGATCGTATCCGGCGAACTGGGTGAAGACTTCTCCTACTATTTCTATGCCAGTGAGCAGGTGCCATCCATCGTGGCACTGGGTGTGCTGGTGAACCCGGACAATTCGATCAAGGCGGCAGGCGGCTTCATCATCCAGGTGCTGCCAGGTGCCAGTGACGAAACGGTCGAATTTCTTGATAGACGTGCAAAAGAGATGACACCTGTATCGAAACTGATCGACCAGGGTCTCACGCCCGAAGAGATCATCAATGAGGCCATCGGCGAGGAGAACTGGAGATCACTTGATGAAATGCCGGTCCAGTTCGAATGCAGCTGTTCCAAGGACCGCTTCCTGAACGCCATCGCATCACTTGACCCGTCTGAAATCATTTCCATGATCCAGGAAGATGGCGGCGCCGAAGCGGACTGCCACTTCTGCCGCAACAAAGTCTGGATCGAGAAGGAAGAACTGCAGGAGCTCATCACCCATTAGAATTGATTTCTGACAATGGAAATGGTATATTTTCCATAGTAAATAAGTAGGGATGAAGGAGACTGTTATGAGCAAACTTTATAATAGCATTACAGAAGTGATTGGCAACACGCCACTTGTGAAGCTTAATAACCTGACAGACGACAGCATGGCAGACATTTACGTAAAGTTGGAATTCATGAATCCCGGAAGCTCGGTCAAGGACCGCATTGCACTGTCCATGATCGAACGCGCTGAAAAAGAAGGTGTCCTCGACGCAGATACGACAATCATCGAGCCGACAAGCGGCAATACCGGCATCGGGCTGGCGATGGTTGCAGCAAGCAAAGGCTATAGAACTGTACTCGTCATGCCGGATACGATGAGTAAGGAACGACGCAACCTGCTCAAGGCATATGGTGCAGAACTGATTCTGACACCGGGTGCCGAAGGCATGAAGGGGGCAATCGGGAAAGCGGAAGAGCTTGCCGAGAAGCACGGCTATTTCATGCCGCAGCAGTTTGAAAACATGGCGAACCCTGAAATCCATGAAAACACAACAGGACCGGAACTTGTCGAACAGACCGAAGGACTGGATGTTGCAGCGTTTGTTGCCGGCATCGGTACAGGCGGCACCATCTCAGGTGCCGGCAAGGTGCTCAAAAACAAATATCCGGATATCAGGATCTATGCAGTGGAGCCTGAAGACTCTCCTGTTCTGAGTGGCGGGAAGCCGGGACCGCATAAACTACAGGGTCTTGGCGCAGGTTTTGTACCAAAGATCCTCAACACGGAAATATATGATGAAGTCATCCAGATCGGCAATGAAACAGCAATGGAGTGGGCACGTGAACTGGCAGCGAAGGAAGGCATCCTCGGTGGCATCTCTTCCGGCGCAGCAGTGAAGGCGAGCCTTGAAGTGGCGAAGCAGCTCGGCAAAGGCAAGAGTGTCGTCACAGTACTGCCATCCAATGGTGAGAGGTATCTGTCCACACCATTATTCAACTTTGAAGGCTGATAGCCTGCGCACAACCATATCCCCCGGGGATATGGTTTTTTATTTTCCATGGTGGAGACTTATGCTTCGTTGTCCATACATGTTATAATATTGCTATTCTTATGGAATAGAGGGATAGTATGAAGCGACTTCAGATCATGGGCATACTGAATGTGACACCGGATTCTTTCAGTGATGGCGGCAGATACCATACTGTGGAAGATGCAGTGGCGCAGGCAGAGCAGATGGCCCGGGAGGGCGCGGATATCATCGATGTCGGCGGCTATTCCACACGTCCTGGTGGCCATAGTGAGGTCAGTACAGAGGAGGAGATCAGCCGGGTCGTTCCTGTCATCGAAGCAATCCGCAATATCGGTCCGGATATTTCAGTCGACACTTTCCGTGGCGCAGTGGCAAGGCAGGCAGTGGAAGCAGGCGCAACGATGATCAACGACCAGTGGCGTGGGACATATGACGAAACGATTCTTGATGTGGCGAGTGATTGTAATGTGCCGATATTCCTGATGCACAACAATACGCATGCTACATACTTGGATGTCGTTCCGGAAATGATTGAAGAGCTGATGGCCTCGGTGAAACTTGCGGAGTCCCACGGCGTTCCCCGTGAGAATATATGGCTCGATCCGGGCATCGGTTTCGTCAAGTCGCGCAGCGAGGAGATTGAGGTGATGCACCGTCTGGAAGAACTTGTGGCAACAGGTTTTCCGGTGCTGCTCGCAACAAGCCGGAAGCGCATGATCAAGGAACTGATCGGACAGGAAACCACGGCCACGGAGCGGGATGAGGCGACAGCCGCCACGACCATCTATGGCATCGACAAGGGCATCAGTGCGGTCCGGGTGCATAATGTGGCCCTCAATCGCAGGCTCGCTGACGCCTATATGAAGCTCAAGGAGGGGTTCGATGGATAATATCAGAATCAATGGCATCAAAACATATGCATATCATGGCGTCCTTGAAGCGGAGCGTACGCTCGGACAGTTTTTCATTACCGACGTCGTCATGTATCTGGACCTGTCCGCTGCCTCCAGGACCGACAACCTGACCGAGACTGTCCATTACGGCGAAGCGTACCAGATGATCGAGAAGATCATCAAAGGGGAGCCGGTCGATCTGATCGAACATCTTGCAGAAAAGGTATCGATGGCGCTGTTTGACCAGTATGATAAAATAGTAGGGACAGAAGTGACCATCACTAAAATAAATCCTCCGATAGAGGGTAATTATGATAACGTCAGTATTACATTGAATAGAAAGCGGGAAGATTAATGGCGGTTGTATATTTGGGACTTGGAAGTAACCTGGGAGATCGCAGGGAGAACCTCGAATCTGCCATACACAAGCTTGAAGACCATGCATCCATCGAAGTGGTCAGACGCTCATCCATCCTTGAGACAGCACCATACGGAAAAACAGACCAGCCGGATTTCATGAATATGTGCATCATGGTTGAAACACGCGTTTCTCCCCTTGACCTCCTTGAAGTTGTCCTCTCTGTCGAACACGACATGGGGCGTGTCCGGAAGGAAATATGGGGACCGCGTATAATTGATATAGACATACTGCTCTATGAAGATCTGGAGCTGTCCCTGGATGAACTGAATATTCCTCATACAGAAATGCACAAGCGTGCTTTTGTGCTTGAGCCGCTTGCAGAAATTGCGGGAGATGTCGTGCATCCGGGATTCGGCAGGACAATCGAAACGTTGAGACAGGAGCTTGAGGCAGGAAAAACGAACAGTTGAGAGACGGATGTCTCACCAGGTGGTAAGGGATGAACTTGAAAAACAACAGATAGTATAGGAGAGAAAATCATTGAGTGAAGAAATAAATGACCAGATAGCAGTCAGAAGAGAAAAAATGCAGCAGCTCATCGATCTCGGCATCGATCCGTTCGGCGAGAAATTTGAACGTACATCCTACACGGACGCATTGAAAGAGACGTGGGATGCATTTTCCAAAGAGGAACTTGCAGACAAGGAAGCGGAATCCGAGACAGTCATCGCGGGTCGTCTGATGACGAAACGTGGTAAAGGCAAGGCGGGATTTGCACATATCCAGGATATAAAAGGACAGATCCAGCTGTATGTACGCAAGGACCAGGTCGGTGACGCGGCATTCGATGTATGGAACCAGGCGGATCTCGGGGACATCGTCGGTGTCAGAGGTGTCATGTTCAAGACCAATACTGGAGAGCTTTCCATCAAGGCAAAGGAATTTACGCTGCTGACGAAAGCATTGCGCCCACTACCGGATAAGTATCACGGTCTGAAGGACGTGGAGGAGCGCTATCGCAAACGCTATCTCGATCTGATTACAAGTGAAGACTCCAAGGATACATTCATCAAGCGCAGCCGGATCATCCAGGAGATGCGCAATTATCTGAATCAGCGTGGATTCCTTGAAGTGGAGACACCGATGATGCATACCATTGCAGGCGGCGCACAGGCGCGTCCATTTGTGACGCACCATAATGCACTCGATATGGAGCTCTTTATGCGTATTGCGATCGAGCTGCACTTGAAGCGTCTGATTGTCGGCGGAATGGAGAAGGTCTATGAAATCGGCCGTGTATTCAGAAATGAAGGTGTATCCACACGTCACAACCCTGAATTTACAATGATCGAGCTCTATGAAGCCTATGCAGACTTCCATGACATCATGGACCTGACTGAAGAGATGGTGGCGCACATCGCCAAGCACGTCAATGGTACGACAGTCATCGAGTATGGCGGAGAAGAAATTGATCTGACGCCGCAGTGGAAACGCGTGCACATGGTGGATGCAGTCAAGGAGCAGACTGGTGTCGACTTCTATGCAGTCAAATCCGACGCGGAAGCACACGAGCTTGCCAAAGAACATGGCATCGAAGTGAAAGAAACGATGAAATACGGACATATTCTGAATGAATTCTTCGAGCAGAAGGTCGAGGAGACACTCATCCAGCCGACGTTCATCTTCGGTCATCCGATTGAAATCTCTCCACTCGCGAAACAGAATCCGGAAGACCCGAGGTTCACGGACCGCTTCGAACTGTTCATCGTGGGCCGCGAGCATGCCAATGCCTTCACGGAGCTGAATGATCCGATCGATCAGAGGAAGCGTTTCGAAGCACAGGTTGCCGAGAAGGAAGCGGGTAATGACGAAGCTCATGAAATGGACGAGGACTTCCTCGAATCACTCGAATACGGTATGCCGCCAACAGGTGGACTGGGTATCGGAATCGATCGTCTCATCATGCTGCTGACCGACTCTGCGTCCATCCGTGACGTACTGCTCTTCCCTTATATGAGGCAAAAATAATCATTATATTTAATAATACACCGGGCAACGCGCTCCGGTGTATTATTTCCATTTTAAAATCATGAAATTTGTTGACTTTATGCTGAAATGTAGTATTATATAAAACAGTCGTTGTTAACCAACTCAACCATCTCAGGAGAATTAGCTCAGCTGGGAGAGCATCTGCCTTACAAGCAGAGGGTCGGCGGTTCGAACCCGTCATTCTCCACCATTCATAAACTTGGTGATTCAGCCGGTCTAGCTCAATTGGCAGAGCAACTGACTTGTAATCAGTAGGTTGGGGGTTCGATTCCTCTGGCCGGCACCATCTGATTCAAATCGGAAGCCAGTTGACGGAACAACAGAAATCATCAGAGGATAAATCCTCCGAATTAACATATGCGGGTGTGGCGGAATTGGCAGACGCGCTAGAATCAGGATCTAGTGCCTTAATCGGCGTGGGGGTTCGAGTCCCTTCACCCGCACCATATTTTAATTTCATAAGACGCGGAAGTAGTTCAGTGGTAGAACATCACCTTGCCAAGGTGGGGGTCGCGGGTTCGAATCCCGTCTTCCGCTCCATTATTATTTTAAGCGGTGGATACCGTTTTTATTTTTTTTCATGCGCCCGTAGCTCAATTGGATAGAGCGTTTGACTACGGATCAAGAGGTTAGGGGTTCGACTCCTCTCGGGCGCGCTCAGTAATTCACGGGAAGTAGCTCAGCTTGGTAGAGCACTTGGTTTGGGACCAAGGGGTCGCAGGTTCGAATCCTGTCTTCCCGACTCTTGTTTTTAATTTTCATCTTATGATGGGGGCTTAGCTCAGCTGGGAGAGCGCCTGCTTTGCACGCAGGAGGTCAGCGGTTCGATCCCGCTAGTCTCCACTTTTTTTATTTTAATACATAATCTTGGGCCTATAGCTCAGCTGGTTAGAGCGCACGCCTGATAAGCGTGAGGTCGGTGGTTCGAGTCCACTTAGGCCCACTCAAAAGACATGGAAACATCCATGTCTTTTTTTTATGCCTTGAAATGGTCATCCTCTTGTTATTGGTGCATCTTCAAGGAAAGCATCGAGAATCTGCCTTATCTCCTCCACTTCCTTCTCCCCGATACCAATGACGACAGTATCTCGGAGATCCCCATTATTGGCGTAGATATTACCAGGAACCAGGCCATGCTTTCTGGCAAGTTCCTGAAGGTCTGTTCCAGGTATTCTGAGCATGAAGTGCATGCCGGTATGCTCACCGTATATTTCCACGCTGTGGGCCGCTCTGAGCCATTGTGTAACATCCGCCATCTTCTTTCTGTAGATCTTCCGCATGCGATTGATGTGGCGGTTCAGATAGCCCTCAGCCATGAAGTGGGCTACGATATGCTGCATCTGCCTGGGAACGTTGCAGGAGAGTGCCTCCTGGTAGTAGCGTTCTGCCAGAGCGGCGGGGAGCACCATGCAGGATAATCTTAGTGAGGGATAGAGTGATTTCGAAAATGTACTCATATAGATTGTATGGTCGTTCTGGTCGAGTCCCTGGAGGGACGGGAGCGGCCGGCCGGTATATCTGAACTCGCTGTCGTAGTCATCTTCGATGATGTAGTGTCCGCGGGTGCTGGCATGATTCAATAGCTGGATGCGTTTTTGCAGCGACATGACAGCACCACTCGGGAATTGGTGGGACGGGGTCACATGGGTGACCGGGTTATCGAGCGCTTCAACGGCATCAATGTCGATGCCATCCTCCTGGACCGGTGCGAAGTCCATGCCGCTGCCGAGGCGGTCGAGCACGCGTCGTATGATTGGATAGCCGGGATCCTCAATGGTCATTTTCGGATGCTTGAGCAGATACAGTACCTGCTCGAGCAGAAATTCCGTGGAAGGCCCGATGAATATCTGATCCACTGCGCATGTGACCCCCCGATTGATATGCAGATATTGTCTGAGCTGTTCCTTCAAAGCCCTTTCCCCGCTGTCATCTCCTTTATTGAGCAGTTCCGGATCAGCATGGACTTCCCGGGCAATCTGCTTCAGGACATCACTCTGGACAAGTGTCGTATCGATGGTACCGAGCGGCAGCGCATATTCCTTCTCCTTCGGTCGTCTGATTTCAGGCTGCATACGCCGATCCGTCTGCTTCAGCTGTTCAATGACGGAGACGTAGAAGCCGCTCTTCTCCCGGCTGTAGATCAGATCTTCGTCCAGCAGCAGGTGATAGGCATGTTCGACGGTTGTCTGGCTGATGGACAGGTCCGTCATCAACTGGCGTTTACTCGGCAGTTTTTCGTCACTGTCGAGGGAGCCGTCCAGTATCTGGGACTTGAGTACATTATAAAGTTGTTTGAAAAGCGGTGTTTCCGATTGTCTGTCGAGTGTGATCAGCATAATCTGACCTCCTTAAATGATTCCAAACTGATACTTTCAGGTAATCAGATTTATCTCTATACTACGATATAATAATCTGAAAATAAAGGAGTCGTTTTGAATGCAGCAGACAGGTACAGAGAGAGTCAAAAGAGGAATGGCCGAAATGCAGAAGGGCGGTGTCATCATGGACGTTGTCAATGCGGAGCAGGCGCGTGTGGCTGAAGCAGCCGGTGCAGTCGCAGTCATGGCACTTGAGCGCGTCCCGTCCGACATCCGGGCAGCCGGTGGTGTGGCAAGGGCATGTGACCCGAGGATTGTGGAAGACGTAATGAATGCCGTATCCATCCCGGTCATGGCAAAATGCAGGATCGGACATATTACGGAAGCAAGAGTACTTGAAGCAATGGGTGTCGACTACATAGACGAGTCGGAAGTGCTGACGCCTGCCGATGAAGTATTCCACCTCAAGAAGGACGACTACACAGTGCCGTTCGTATGCGGTTGCCGTAATATCGGAGAAGCAGCCCGACGTATCGCAGAAGGTGCCTCCATGCTCAGAACAAAAGGGGAGCCCGGTACCGGCAATATTGTTGAAGCGGTCAGACATATGAGAATGGTTAATCAGCAGGTGCGTCAGATTGCTGTGATGAGCGATGACGAGCTGATGACTGAAGCGAAGAACCACGGTGCGCCTTATGAGATTCTGAAAGAGATCAAGGCCCTCGGCAAGCTGCCGGTCGTCAACTTCGCAGCAGGAGGCGTCGCAACACCGCAGGACGCGGCACTGATGATGGAACTCGGTGCAGATGGTGTCTTCGTCGGATCCGGCGTCTTCAAGTCCGATAACCCGGAGAAATTTGCGAAAGCCATCGTCGAGGCGACAACACACTACCAGGACTATGAACTGATCGGCAAGCTCGCCAAGGAGCTCGGTACAGCGATGAAAGGCCTCGAAATCAGCCAGCTGTCACTGGAAGACAGGATGCAGGAGCGTGGCTGGTAATGAAAATCGGCATACTCGCATTACAGGGTGCATTCAGGGAGCACCAGCGGATGGTCGAAGCGTGCGGTGAGGAAGCGGTGCTTGTCAAAAAAGTGGAGATGCTGTCCGAGATTGATGGGCTCATCCTGCCTGGTGGGGAATCGACAGCCATCAGAAGGCTGATGGACCGCTACGGTTTCACAGAAGTTCTCAGATCGAGCACACTGCCGATGTTCGGCACATGCGCCGGCGTCATCCTGCTCGCTCGTGAGGTCGTCGGTGAAGAGACGAAGCATCTCGGCAAACTGGACATAGCGGTAGAGAGGAATTCCTTCGGCAGACAGGTCGACAGCTTCGAAGCTGAGCTTACGGTCGAGGGCGTGGAAGAACGTGCACTCGCCGTATTCATCAGGGCGCCGCATATCGCTTTGGCCGGAGAGGGTGTACAAGTACTTTCGGAAGCGGAAGGCAAGATCGTTGCTGTGGGCTCCGACCGCCACCTCGGCATCTCCTTCCATCCGGAGCTGACGGATTCACTCGTGTTCCATCAGTATTTCATGGATATGGTAAAAGAGAACATTTCAAAGGAAATGACTGTCTAGAAATAAAGCTGCCAGACCTAAAACGAGGTCTGGCAGTTTTTCGTATCAGTCGTTATTATATTTCTTATCCGCTTTCATCCGAGTTTTCATACCGGCTGAGGTTTCAGTGCCGCTTTCCATCGGTTCATGCAGGCTGCCTGACGTATATGGTGCTTCCGGTGCATCTTCGATGACACTCTTCACATAATTGGCATTGAATTTCTCGGTCAGTCCCGGCAGCAGGCTTTCAGAGATGCCGGTGCCTTTTGTCTTGATGCCGACTTCCACGCTTTCCTCAGGTTCGTCTATCAGTCCGATGATCGCTTTGACGACACTTTCCGGCTTGTCCATCGGCTTCATCTGGGCGCGGTGACCGGAATAGTTGGCCGAATGGTCGAACCATGGTGTATCCGTTGCCCAGGGGTGGACGGTGCAGACGTGGATGTCCTCATAGCCATCCACTTCCATTTCCCGCTGCAGTGCATAGCTCAGGGATGACACGGCGTATTTGCTTGCGCTGTAGGCTGTATAGTATGGGAACGGCACCTGGGCGGCTACCGAGCCGAGATTGATGATGGTGCCTTTCTTCTGCTGCCTGAAATGCTTCAGTGCATACTGGCTGCCGATCATCGTTCCGAGCACATTGATGTCGAGCATGCGCTTCATGTCCTCAACGGGTATTTCAGTATAGTTGCCGATCAGGCCGATGCCGGCCATATTGATCCACACGTCAATCTTTCCGAAATTGTCCAAGGCAGTATCATACAGCTTTTTAACATCCGCTTCCTTGCTGATATCCATTGTTACAGGTATGACAGATGCACCGAGCTGGTCTGCAAGCTCCTCGATCAGTCTGGTACGGCGGGCACCGATGACCACATTGGCGCCCTCTTCAGCAAGCTGCTTTGCGGTTTCCTTGCCAAACCCACTGGATGCGCCGGCAATGACGACTGTCAGTCCTTCACGATTGCTGCTCATATTGGATTCCCCCGTTTATATTCAGTCTCCATCTGTCTTTTCCCTTAATGCTGGAAATTACTCATGTCTCCATGAAAAGAACAGCGAACTATCTTTTTATGTAAGATAGTTGACAACTGCCTTATGATGGACTATATTACATTATAAGATAGTTGATTGGAGGAAGTTTATGTCGGTATCGAACCAGATGATGAAAGGTTTGCTGGATGGTGCCATACTGGGGCTGATTGCCCAGGGTGAGACGTATGGCTATGAAATTCTCGAAAAACTGAAGGAGAAGGATTTTCCGGAAATCAGCGATGGCAGCATATATCCGGTGCTGCTGAGGCTGAGCAGGAAAGGCTATGTCAGTACGCAGACGAAGAAATCGGATACGGGAGGCCCGAAGAGAAAGTACTATTCCATTACTGAAAGTGGTCTTCATGAACTGGAGATTTTTCGAAGCAGATGGACCTATCTTAATAAAGGAATGAATAATCTGATGAGGAGTGTTGAAAATGCTGAGTAGGAAGTCGGAGAAATTTCTGCTGGATCTGAGAGTGGAGCTGATGGCCCGGGGCAAAAGCAGCGATGACATTGAAGAGATGGAGGAGGAATTGCGTGATCATCTGACTGAAGCGGAAGCACATGGCAAAAGCGTCGACAGTGTTACAGGCGGCTCAGTGAAGTCATATATCCGGTCGATATCGGAAGAGCTGTCACTGGAGCCTGGACTGAAGCAGAAAGGGACACAGCTCATCATCTACCTGTTCGGCCTGTTCACCATACCAAGGCTGATCAGCGGACAGTTCGAGCTATCCACTTCGATGATCATATATTATCTGCTCGTCATTCTGTTCCTGGGCTATGGATCGCTCTATGTCATGAAAGAGATGATTCTGAAGTTTGGGGACAGTAAAAAAACATATATCTATTCGATTCTATACGGCATCATCATATTTGCCGGAATGGTCGGTGGACAGTTCCTGATCCGTGCCCATCCGGGATTCGTCATCTATGAAGGCAGCCCGAACTTGAATTTCATCATCGGATTGTCACTGCTCATCATTGTAGTCGCCGTCACCCTGATCATGAGACGTTGGTTCTTTGCACTACTGCCGATTCTGCTGTCTGCACCCGAACTCATCGCAAGGTTCGTAACTGATGGCGCTTCGCCGACGAGCGAGAACTACCTGATCATTTCAAGCATCTCGCTGTTCGTCTGCTCCATCGTCATCATGAGCATCCTGTTATATACGGGAAAAAAAGGAAGGTAAGAAAAGTGAGTCATGAATAGCCTATCGGCAAATGATAATTCTGGCAATAAACGAGGAGGCAGCATACCGTCTGGCATGCTGCCTCCTTCCCATTTCTATTCTTCCAAGACCGCATCCAGAAATTCTCTGTTTACGAGACCCTCGATATCATCAGATGGAATATATCCTGCTTCCATACTGATTGTGGCCATCTCCTGAAGTACATCCTCATTGATTTCATATGCCGGGTTCAGTCGGTTGCTGGCTTCGAGTGTTTCATCATAGTCGAGTGTATTGCCTGTAATCTCCTCGATATGATCAACGAAGATCTGTACGGCTTCTTCATTGTTGTTTTCGATGAATTCAATCGCCTGGAGGTGTGCGCTCAAATAGTCCTGTGTAAGTTCCGGGTTGTTGTCTGTGAATGCATTGTTTGCTGCTACGACTGTCGTAGTCAGGTCGGTACCCCAGGCGAATTCTTCTTCATCAAGCAGGATGGATGCATCGGCCTGATTTTCCAGGAAGACGCCCCAAGGCTCCTGTGTGGCTGCTGCATCAACATCCCCCTGCAGGAAGAGGGTGGATGTATCTGCAGGTGCCTGCGGTACGAGGCTCACTGTGCCGCCGGCATCCTCGATGTTCAATCCGACTTCCTGCAGTTCTTTTCTGAGCATGATGTCCTGTGTGGAGCCGATGGTCGGTACAGCGACACTTTTGCCATCAAGGTCTTCAACACTTTCGATACCTGAACCTTCTGCTGTAGCCAGGACGGCTCCTCCGTTTACAGCACCGGCAATGATTTCATGCCCCGAGTTGCGCTGATACGTCGTTGTAGCAGGTGTCGGACCGACGGTACCGATATCGAATTCATCAGTGGACAATGCTTCCATGAAGGCACTGCCGTTCGGGAAAGTCATGGTTTCGATAGTGATATCTTCTCCGAATGCCTCTTCAAAGTAACCCTGTTCCAATGCAACGATTGTCGCGATATGTGTAAAGTTCGGGAAATAAGCGATGCGTACCTGTTCAGCGCCATTTTCGGCACTGCTGTTTTCGCCGCCGCATCCTGCAATAAGTACAAGCAGCAGGGCAGCAAGTGGCGCCATTATTTTTTTCATAAGATTGATCTATCCTCTCGTATTGGATTTACGTTCTGAGGCCCCATCGTCTTGCGACGGAGCGCTCCATTCTCAGGAATACTTGGCTGTCGATGATGGTTCCGATGATGCCGATGACGATCATGATGGAGAGGACGAGATCCATGGCCTGGATGGACCGTCCGAGGTCGAGCAGATACCCGAGGCCGCCTGAAGCGCCGAGCAGCTCACCGGCCATGATGGCACGCCATGCAAATGCCCAGGCGACGCGCAGTCCCGATATGATGTGCGGCACTGAAGCGGGTATGATGACGGTTCTGAGCAGGTGGGGACCTGAAGCTCCGAGCGTCCGTGCGGCATCGATATAGATGCTCGGCACATTTTTGAATCCGGCACTCGAGTTGACGGTCATCGTCCATGTCGCCCCGATGGCCACGATGAACAGTATGGCGACATTGCCGAGGCCGAACCAGACGATTGCGAGAGGGAACCATACGATACTGGGTATGGACTGCAGCGCAGTAACGAAGAATCCCAGTGTATCATCGACCCATTTATAACGGGCAATGAGAAACCCGAACGTCAGTCCGAGTACGACAGCAATGAAAAATCCGATAAGAAGGCGCCCGAGAGTGATGCCGGTCGCTTCCAGTATCTGACCGGATATTATGCCATCAACCAGTGTCTTCATTACGGTGACACCCCCCGGATCATTGGGGATGATCAGGGGCGGAAACATGAAAGTCGGAAAAAGCTGCAGTTTAGATATGACTTCCCATATCGCTATTATCACGGTCACGAACAGAATCCGTCTTATAACGGTAGTCATCGCCAAATTCCTCCTTCAGTACTTTATTCATCTCTTCTTCCAGTTCAGCCATTACACGCTTCTCCAGATCGACGATGATACTGTCGGAAGGATTGCGTGGTCTTGAAGCCTGGACATTGAATGTCTGCTTGATCGTGCCCGGTCGCGTGCTCATCAGGAGCACCCGGTCGGATAGCGTCAATGCTTCCCGGATATTGTGGGTGATGAACAGGATCGTCTTGCCTGTCTTCTGCCAGATATCCTGAAGCTCCTGATGGAGTATCAGGCGGGTCTGCTCGTCCAGAGCAGCGAAAGGTTCATCCATCAGCAGGACGTCCGGGTCCATGACAAGGGCCCGGGCAATCGCCACACGCTGCTTCATGCCACCTGAAAGTTCATGAGGATAGGCATTGGTGAAGTTGGCCAGATGGACCATCCGTAGACCTTCCATTGCCTTCTCTTCTGCTTCGACCCGCTTCATCTTTTTGATTTTAAGACCATATGTAACATTCTCCAGCACGGTCATCCATGGGAAGAGGCCGCCTTCCTGGAATACAACGACACGATCGGTGCCGGGCCCTTCAACAGGTGTACCATTGACCTTGAGGTCACCTGATGTCGGATGGCTCAGTCCTGCAATCAGCTTCAGGATGGTCGACTTGCCGCATCCGGAGGGACCGAGCAAAGATACGAATTCTCCTTCTTTAATACTGAAGTCGATGTCCTCGAGTACATGGAGCGAATCGTTTTTTCCTTTGGTATATGACTTGTTCACTTTATTCAGATCCACTTTCATTGCATAACTGCCCTCCTTTTAATTCATAGTTATATGATAAGAATTATATATGAGAGGAAAATTAATTACAAGTACATAAGTAGGAATTAATAAAATGCTGGTTATTGGGGGTGGGTGCTTATAGTCGGGGAAAAGTGAAAGTTATTTTGTGATTCATGATGGTTTCCGAAAGATTGAACCTTCCAACTTCTGTATAATGTGGATGTATACATAATCTACTGGAACGGGTGATTTTTATTCAAACGCTATATTTGATTCTGACTGTCGTTGCACTGACTTTTCTGCTATCTGCAGGCATGACCATCTACGAAAAGTATAAAGTGAAGCGTGACATCAAAACACTTTGGGATAGGAAGCAGGCTTTATCCGACAACAACAATCCCTATGTTCATTACCATAACTATTTCGTCAATATCATGGAAAATGAAGATGCGGAGGATAGAAATGTTGTGGATGACCAGACTTGGAGCGATCTCGACGTCGGCCAACTGCTGCCGAAGATCAACTTTACATTTACGACGATCGGTGATGAACTGCTGTATGCCTCGCTCAGGAATGCGACCGAAAGCAGCGTCATTGACGAAGATCTGATCGAGAGGATAACGGATGACCGTTCATATCGGGAGCGGATTTCATATGCGCTTGCGAAACTGGGCAAATCGAGGAACTCGGACACAAGCAAGTTCATGTATGAATTCAGACCAAGAATGGAATATAACCCATTGTTCATACTGCTGTCTCTGCTGCCGATCATCGGCGTATTCCTGTTCTTCATCCATCCACTACTGGCAATTGCGACAGTACTTGGAGGGCTCGGCGTCAATCTCTCCATATCGCAAAAACACAAGGCCTCGACAGGATTCGACTATCCGGATATCTTCCACGCCATCAATATCATCATTGCAGCAGGGAAGCTCAATCCTGAATACAACCGCGAAGGGCTGAAGCGGCTGTCATTCATCAGCCCGCTATCTGTGACAGATGAAAGCGCGGGTGAAATGAACATCGGGCTCCAGCTGTTCATTGGACTGAAATCCGCGTTCCTTCTGGACTATCATCTGTACCACCAGATCATCAGGTCACTGAGCAGGAACCACACGTTATATGGGGAAAGCTGGCGCTATCTGGCCGAACTGGACGTGAACTACAGTGTGGCACTTTGGCGGGTGACGCTGCCCTACTATACTGTGCCGGAAGCAGCGGAAGCGGCGCACATTAGCACGGATGATCTCTATCATCCTCTGCTCGCAGATCCGGTGGAAAACGATCTGGAATATGATAACGACATTCTGCTGACAGGATCGAATGCTGCCGGCAAATCGACCTTCATGAAGACACTCGGTCTCAACGTCATCATAAGCAACGGTCTCAACACATCGACGAGCACGGTTTTCAAGTACAAGCCGGGCAAAGTCATTTCCTCGATGGATATTACGGATAGCGTCATCGAAGGGGACAGCTACTTCATCAGCGAAATAAAATCACTGAAGCGGATCATGGAGGAAGTGGAGCACCTCAGCGGCAATGTCTACTGCATCATCGATGAGATTTTCAAGGGGACCAATACTGTGGAGAGAGTCGCTGCAGCAGAAACGGTACTGCGCTATCTGAATGAAAGAGCAGACGTTTTCGTCATTGCGGCAACCCATGATATGGAACTGACCCATCTTCTTCGAGACCAGTATACCTTCTACCACTTCAGGGAACATCTCGAAGGTGATGACATCTACTTCGACTACAAGCTGCGGGAAGGTGTCGCTTCGACCTCCAACGCCATCGAACTGCTCAGACTCTACGATTTTCCGGATGCAGTCTATCAGGAAGCGAAGCGCAAGGTGATCAGTCAATAGATATTGGGAAAACGAATTCGATGCAATCATCAGTTAATATGGAATAAAAAAAGGTTTTTCGCTGCACCTCGACAGGGCAAGTGAAAAACCTTCTTCTTTATATATGATTTATGCTAGTGGTGGCCTCCAACAGCATTGTTCTCTCCGGGTACAAGTTCTTCGAGCAGATCGAATTCATTGGCGCTAAGGTGGCCGACCATGAAATACTGGAGTGGTGTGGCTTTTATTTCGCCGGTCGATACATGCGCCTTTGCAAGATAGAGGCCGGTCATCTCTATATCAATGGGTGCAACGTATATTCCGTCTTCTCTACGTGTGGCAGAATATGTCGTGCTGGTCGAAGGGTCTTCCGCTGCATTCCATACTTCCACACTGACGTCTGCAGTATCAACGTTTTTCCCGTCTTTATTGACCTCGATGAAGAGTGGCTGGTCTTCTGCTGCATCCGGAATGCCACGTGCATCCATTGTCACTGATATTTCAGGAATATCGGTATACTTCTCATGGGTTTCACTGCTTACACTGCCGCAGGCGGTCAGCAGGGCTGTTGCGAAGATGGCGAACAGTAGCCTATACATCAATCAGTCCTCCGTTTCTCTTTGACATTCAGCCATTTTCTGAGCATCGGTACTCTTTGTACGATAAGCAGATCGAAAAGGAACACTGCAATCAATGAAATTCCGACAAGCGGGAAGAATATTGCCAATACAATCAGAATGATGAAAGGTACTTTATGATGGATCAGCCTGTCGGAGGCAGGTGCACCGGTATTGCCCTGCGGTTTTCTTTTGAGCCACATCCAGAAGCCGGTGATGATCATGCTGATGAGGCCGAGACATATGACAAGGCCGAACAGCTGGTTGATCAGCCCGAACTGGAGTCCTTTATGGGTGGTGATGCCGAGTGCCATGACTTTTCCGATGAAGCCGTAGTCCTGGAAGCGGTAGTCTGCAAGGGTGACTCCGGAATACTGGTCAATATGGACAGTGGCCTCATCCTGAGCCTGGTTCGGGAAGGTCGACAGTGTGAACACCCCTGTCTCACCACTTGGATAGAAGATATCATATGTAGGATGGACACCCATTTCCTCAGCACTGGCGACAATATCGTTGATGGAGACTGGAAGGCGGCCGGAAAGATTTTCAGACCTCGGTGCTGGCAGATCTTCTGCTGCCCACGAGACATCTGCAATCTCTTCGGTTTTCACACCGGATTCCGGTGCGGGTCCGATCCAGATGGACGGTGGATAGCCGGCACCACTCATGGTGGTGATATTCTGCACACTATTGCCCCACAGTCCGGTCCAGAGCATGCCGGTCAGAAGGAAGAGGAGCAGACCGCCGGACCACCAGAATCCAGTGACAGCATGAAGGTCGCGGATCATGATCTTCCTGCCCTGCTTCAGACGGGGGAGCAGTATGCCGCTGATATCCTTCGCTTTTCTTGGAAACCAGAGATAGAGTCCCGTGATGATCATGATGATCGTCCAGCAGGCAGCGAGTTCGACGATCCTGTCACCTACCGTACCGGCCATCAGCTCACCATGGACCTTTTCAATGATATCCATGATGCGCCTGTCATCATTCAGTATACCGAGAACTGTCCCCTCATACGGATCGACGAAGACTGTATAGGAAGTTCCGTCCTCGGTTGCGATGGCGACCTCAGCAGAGCGCTCGGGATCTTCACCTGGGCGGTAGCGGGTGACACTGCCTTCTATTTCATTCTGTGCAATATTTACTTGTTCTTCAGGCGCCAGACGCTCTCCCGTGGCCTCCACCTGATAATAATCTTTATATAAAGCGGCTTCTATGTCATATTTGAAGAGATAGACTGAGCCGGTAATGGCAAGAAGGAGCAGTATCGGCGTAATGATGATGCCTGCATAAAAATGCCAACGCCATATGGCAGCATAGCGTTTCCTTTGCGTTTTTTTTCAATTCATTTCCTCCTCAATACGTCAAATTATATATGATAGCATGCTTAAGAAATAGGGTTAAGGCGAAAATGTAATAAAGGCGACAAAATTCCATCCAATTCAAAGGGTTGGCATTATCCGGATTAGTTATTACATATACGACAGATCTGGCAGAATGGATCAGTCACAGTACGTTCAAGAGAAAATAAAAAGCGAACGGACCAGAGGTTCACTGGTCGTTCGCTGTAATGGATCGTCATTGTATTCTGCTTGCATCACTGTCGATATTTTTACGGTTCCAGAACCTGTTTTCATTTTTAAGCTCATGGATGGCAAATGCAATGACCGTCACGATGGTAGCGATATCGATAATCTCATTGAAGATTGTATGCCCCGGCCATATGACTTCCAAGGTCTGTAGTATCGAATTTATCGCATAGAGTATAAGCACACTGGCAAATGCTTTCTGGAACAGGCCCTTTGAGTATTGAAAGATTTTGATACCGACAAAGATGACTGCGATCATGATCATCACTCTGAGAATGGTAAATATGCTGCTTTCATGGTTGAACAGGAAGAACTGGTCGAAACGGTCATGCAATGAGAATATGATGTAGAGTTTCGTGCCTGCAAAAAGAACAATGAACAGGATGGTGGTCACTGTCTGTTTGGCAGGTCCTCTGAACGCTTGCTGCTTGATGCTTCTATTCATCAGCGGGACCATGAGGAGAACCAGGAAAGGCACGGCAATCAGGAGCCATGAAAAGGCCAGGCGGCCGACAATGATGACGCATAGAAAGTAGATGAATGTATAGTAGCCGAGCATGAGTTTGTAGTCACGCCAGAAACCGCCGGGTGATCTGCCTGTGCTTGAAGCCAGATCGAGCGCATAGGACTTCGGATCACTTCCGAACATTTCGGTGAAGGATGTGTGCTCTGTTTCATAGAAGTGCGTCATCATTTCGTGGAGGATATCCCACTTTTCGGCTGCATCCACATAATGGGCATCAAGTACACCTTCAAGCTCTTGGAAATGCAGCCGATCTGGCTCATCGAGTGTCGATAGCATATGTCTATATTCTCTTTCGAGCGGGATAGTCATTGGGATCCTCCTCAAATATCTGATTGACTGCATCGTCCAGTTCCTGCCAATGGAGCTCAAATTCTTCGAGGTACTCTTTGCCTGCCTCGGTGATCTTATAATACTTCCGCATTGGCCCTTCTGCAGATTTGACACGCCTGCCGGTAATATATCCGGCCTTCTGCAGCTTGTGGAGTAGGGGATAGATGCTGCCTTCGCTGACCATGCTCAAATTGAATTCCTTAAGCCGGAAAATGATGTCATAGCCATAGAGTGTCTCTTTCTCAATCAGTTTCAATATGCATCCTTCGAGAATGCCTTTCAGCATTTGCGACTTCAAAATCCCACATCCTTGTTTAACAACTTAGCGCCAGTATAGAACATATCCTGTAGCTTGTAAAGCAAGGTAGCTAAAAAAAGAACAGCTGGAATCATATCCAGCTGGTTGTACTACCATTCTTCAATATCTCCGCGTACCTTGTAGGACAGGGTCTGCCCATGCCGGGATTCCAAGTTTTCTTCCACTTCTTTCAATGAAACACCCTGGTGCTTCAAAAGGACGAGCATGTGATAGAAGAGATCGCTCGTCTCATTTATAAGTTCCTGGCTGTCGTTGTTCTTGGCAGCAATAACGACTTCCGTCATCTCCTCGCCGCATTTCTTGAGGATCTTGTCGATGCCTTCTTCAGTGAGATACTTGGTGTAGGAGCCTTCCTCAGGATTGTCGACTTTACGTTCGACAATCCGGCTGAGTGTCTGCAGACTGAAGTGATCATCGCCGAAGCAACTCTGTGTGCCGAGGTGGCATGTCGGCCCTTTTGGATCGACCTGGATGAGCAGTGCATCAGCGTCGCAGTCGAGGGCCATGCTCCTGACGACCTGGATATGTCCGCTCGTCTCACCCTTCTTCCAGAGACGCTCCTTGGAGCGGGAATAGAACCACACGACATTCTCTTCGACGGTCTTCTCGTAGGCGGCTTCATTCATGAAGCCGTTCATCAGCACCTGGCCGGTACTGTCGTCCTGCAGGATGACGGAAAGAAGTCCATTGCCTTTGTCAAAATCCGGTTTCATATGAATCTCACCTCGATTCCTGATTGATGGAGATCTGTCTTAAGATCCTTTATTTCTACTTCCTTGTTGTGAAAGATGGATGCCGCGAGACCGGCGGATACACCGGTTTTCTGGAACAGTTCGGTGAAATGGTCGGCTTCCCCGGCACCGCCGCTTGCGATGATTGGAATATCCACCATTCTGTTTGCACGCTCGAGGAATTCGATGTCGAAGCCCTGCTTGACGCCGTCATGATCCATGCTGGTGATCAGGAATTCCCCGGCACCAAGTGATGCACACTGTGCAATCCATTCAAAAGCCCGGATATCGGTCTTTTTCGAACCACCGTGGGTGTGGACGAAGTAGTCCTTTTCCTCCGGGTCATACTTCACATCGATTGCGACGCATATGCACTGGCTGCCGAATACTTCGCTCGCCTCACGGATCAGCTGCGAATTTCTGATGGCTGCGGAGTTGATGCTGACTTTGTCCGCACCGGCGTTCAGCAGCTGCCGGATGTCATCGACTGTCGAGATGCCACCACCGATCGTCAGGGGGATGAATAGTGTTTTCGCGGTGGCACGGATGACATCGATCATCAGGTCGTGCCCATTCTGAGTTTTGGAGATATCGAGGAAGACGAGTTCATCTGCGCCTTCTGCGTTATATCTTTTTGCGAGCTCCACCGGATCGCCGACATCTCTCAGTCCGACGAAGTTGACTCCTTTGACGACACGGCCTTCTTTAACATCGAGGCAGGGGATGATACGTTTCTTGATCATCTGATATCCCTCCAGAAGTCATCATTGTGGCTCGCCTTGCCGACGATCGCTTGAGTAATACCCATCGATTCGAGCTGATCGAGATCCGTCTTGTTTCTGACACCGCCGCTCGCAATGACCGGATGCCGGGTGAGCTCGCTGATCCGCTTTGTATTGTCGAAGTTTGGCCCCTGGTTCATGCCATCCTTGTTGATATCAGTATAGATGATGCCGGCGATATCAAGGTCTTCAATCTGTCGGATATAGTCGTCGATGGTGATGCCACTATTCTCTGTCCAGCCGTTGATGTAGATATCATTCTCTCTGGCGTCGACACCCACAAATATGCGGCCCGGGTATTTTGCAACGACAGAACCGAGCCATTCAAGTTCCGTGATGGCTCGGGTGCCGAGAATGAAATAGTCGATGCCGATGGCGTCATATTTTTCGAGCGTTTCGGTATTTCTCAGTCCACCACCGATCTGGAGGGGAAGGGCAGTTCTGGTCTTCAGTTCCTGTATGACTGTCGACTCCTGGGCATTCTGCTTCAGTGCACCCATCAGGTCGACGATATGGATGCGGGAAACCTGCTCGAAACTGCTGTAGAAGGCGATGGCCTCCTCTGGTGTACGCTTCATCGATGTCTTCTTGTCATAGTCGCCTTGTGTCAGACGGACGTTCTGACCGTCGATGATATCGATTGCTGGGATGATGTTCATCTATAGTCCTCCTTCGATGGCCTGCTTCAGCATGTCCACACCGATGTCTCCGGATTTTTCCGGGTGGAACTGGATGCCGATGATATTGTCTTTTTTGACGACCGCCGGTACGGTCACGCCATATTCTGCTGTGGCGATGACGGAGTCTGTATTTTCAGCCATGAAGCTGTGTACAAAGTAGACATCCTTGCCGTCCAGCACAGGGCTCTGGCTACTGAGTGTATTCCATCCGAGGTGTGGCACGGGATACGGTGTTTCCATTCGAGTGATTTTTCCTGACAGCAGGCCGAGGCCTTTTGCATCGCCTTCTTCACTCTCTTCAAAAAGCAGCTGCATGCCAAGACAGATGCCGATGAAGCGCTTCGTTTCAGCCAGTGCCAGCAGATCTTCCCTGATGCCGAGGCGATCGATGGTTTCCATGGCATTGCCGAAATGGCCGACCCCCGGCAGCAGAATGGCGTCGCAATTTTTCAGGTCTTCATATTTGCTTGAAAGGATATATTCATATTCTAGCTTCTCGAGTGCATTTTTTATGTTCTGTATATTTCCTAGGGAATAGTCTATGATACCGATCATTCGATGACACCCTTTGAAGAAGGGATGCCTGCATCACTCGGTGCAAGTGCGTCCTTCAGGCTTCTCGCAAATGCCTTGAAGATGGCCTCGATCTCGTGGTGCGTGTTACCACCTTTGAGCAGATCGATATGCAGTGTCATCCGGCTGTTCATGCTCACTGCATTGAAGAACTCCATGACCAGTTCCGTATCGAACATGCCGACCTTCTCTTTCGAGAAGTGTGCCTGGAAATTGAGGTGCGGACGGCCGGAGAGATCGAGTACCACACGTGCCAGAGATTCATCCATCGGTATATAGGTCGTGCCGTAGCGCTGGTAGGATGATTTTTCCACATAGAGTTCCCGGATCATCTGACCGAGAATGATGCCGACATCCTCGACAGTGTGGTGATCATCCACTTCAAGGTCACCGTCTGCTTCAACACTGAGATGGAGGCCGGAGTGGAAGCTCAGCAGTGTCAGCATATGATCGAAGAAGCCGACTCCGGTCGAGAGGGTGGAATCGTCGGGTGATTTGCCTTCATCAAGTGCTATGGATATTTTTGTTTCCTTTGTCACGCGTTCCTTCTTTATCATACTGATTGCTCCATTCCTTGATTAGTTGGTTGAAACGTTCGTAGTGTTCGCTTCCGATGATTGAATATCTGACGGCATTCTCAAGCGGTGCCTTGTTGTATATTCTCGGCTGGTACCCATGCCCTATGAGATAGTCGGCAAGATCACGGGCATTGTCGCCATAGGTCAGGATGAAGTTCGTGCTGGATTCGATGATGTTTATTTTATCACATGCGTATCGGAGTGACTCGGATAGCTGCTTTTTCGAATCGAGCTGGTAGCGGACAAATTGGTCAAGTGCTGTTCGATCACTGAAGACCTTGCTGGCCAGATTCAATGATAGTGAGTTGACCGGATAAGGGTGGTTGAGACGGGTGATTTTATCAAATGTCTCACCTTTGGCAATCGCAATGCCGATCCTGAGTCCCGCCACACCGAACATCTTGCTGAGCGTCCGGATGATCAGTACATGCTTACCTTCCGGTCGTGTATATGCCGGACCGAATTCGAAGTAGGCTTCATCGAGTACGAGATAACCGCCTACCCTTTGCATGGCATCGGCCAGTGCCTGGAGTTCTTCCGCCCTGAACATGCGCCCGGTCGGGTTATGCGGCACGGATATCAAAAATAAAGACGGCTCGTGTATTTTTATTTCTTCAATGACCATATCGAAATCGAATTTGAAGTCTGAATCACATGAAATAGTATGAACGGGCACATCCACCTGATTGGCGTACTCATGATACATGACGAAATCTGGATCAAGTGTCATGACGCCATTCCGACCGAGTGTCATGATGGCTTTCTGGATCCATTCGTCGGATCCATTGGCCACTTCAATGGCGCCTGGGTCGATATCATAGTAGCCGGCATACAGCTGTTTAAATTGATTTATTTCGTCTCCCGGATATTCGTAGATTTTTGTCGCCTTGATGACTTCGGCGATGGCGTCGTCACCAAGCGGGGAGATCGGGCTCGTATTGCGGTCCATATGGATCATGTCATCACTCCGTTCGAATGTGTAGGGATTGGTAGTGGGCATCCAGCTGCTCGCGTCTGGCGATGGTCTTTGCTGGCCCCGCGATTTCGCTGTAGGTGCTTTTTTCAAGTGAAATCACCGCATGGCTCGTCAGGAAGTCATTGACGTTCAGTCCATGGCTGAACCGTCCGGTCTTATCGGTCGGCAGTACGTGGGAGGGGCCGGCTGCATAGTCGCCGATGGCTTCCGGTGAATAGTACCCGTTGAAGACAGCACCCGCGTATCTGATATTGCGGATGATTCGATCTGCATCACGATGCTGGATGGAGACGTGCTCCGGTGCGATATGGTTGATCATGCCGATCAATGCTTCCTGGGAATCGACGACGGCGTAGTGGTTGTTTTTTATGGAACCTTTGATGATGTCACTGCGTGGCTGATCATCCATCAGCTGCTTGAGACGGTCTTCTATGGTTCTAATGACCGTTTCGTCCTCACTGATCAGAAATGTCCGTGCGTTCACGTCATGCTCGGCCTGTGCAAACAGATCATAGACGATGGCGTCGATGTGGACGCTCTCATCGACATAGATCAGAATCTCACTCGGTCCGGCTATCATGTCGATGCCGACTTCACCGAACAGCAGTCTTTTTGCGAGTGCCACGTAATAGTTGCCTGGGCCGACGATCTTGTCGACTTTAGGAATCGTCTCTGTACCGTAGGCAAGTGCCGCAATCGCCTGCGCGCCGCCGACCGTATAGACATTCTCGACGCCGCAGATGTAGAGAGCGGCGAAGGTGATGTTGTTTTCTTCGAACGTCGGTGTAACGACGTGGATCTCCTTGACGCCTGCCGCAAGTGCCGGCACAACGGTCATCAGTACACTTGAAGGGTAGAGCGCTGTACCACCGGGTACGTAGACGCCGACTTTCTCGATCGGGTGGTAGACGTACTGGAACTCGCCGTTATCCATATCTGTATACTTGATGCTTTCCTGATACTGCTCAATGCGTTGCTTGATGGTCTGGAGTGCTTCCCGCTCCTCATCGGAAATGGCGTCATAGCTCTCCTTCAGTGCTGCCTTGTCCACTTTGAAGGTATCCAGTGTCTGATTGTCGAACTGCTCAGTATAGTCATGGAGTGCCCGGTCACCATCCGTCCGGACCTGCTCTATGATCTCCATCACACCTTTATAGTCATCGAAACCGGCAGAGCCGCGCTCCACACCGAAAGTCGATTTGAATTCTGCGACATTCATTCGATCACCCCGATTTCCTTGATGAAGTCATAGATTTCGTCCTCTTTCGTATAGAACGTCCGCTTGTTGGCAATCAGCCTGGCGTGGATCTCCATGATCTTCTCATGTTCGACGAGTCCATTGTCGCGGAGCGTACTGCCTGTCTGGACGATATCGACGATGCCGTCGGACAGACCGAGCAGAGGTGCGAGTTCCACCGAACCGTTCAGATGGATCAGGGAGACGTCCTGCCTTTTATTTTTGAAGTGGGTGTGGGCGATGTTCATATACTTCGTCGCAATGACCTTGAATTCCTGCTGCTCGGGCAGTGCAGCCACCGAGAAGTGGCATTCGCCGAACGGCAGCTGGGAGACATTTAGGATATTGAAAGCATCCTCGGCGATGATGTCCGAACCGACAATGCCGAGATCCGCTACGCCGCTTTCGACATAGGTCGGTACATCCGGTCCTTTGGCGAAGATGAATTTGACGTTATCGACAACAGTATATAGCGACCGTGTCTCTTCCTCCAGCGCCTCGTTATAGACGGTCAGGCCGTTCTCATTCATATATTTCAGGAAGTCCTTGAAAAGGCGCCCTTTTGTCAATGCCACTGTAATCATAGCAATCCCCCATTAGATAGATTCACTGCAATGCCGAAGGCGCTGCTGTTGTATTCCCCGCCACTGAGCAATGGATAGTCGTGGTTCAGGAACGCCTGGAAATAGAAGCCGTTGTAGTAGGACTGGGGCGAACGGAACGACAGGTCGAGGATGAATTTCATATCGTATTTCGCGAGCAGCTGCTTCAGTTCCTCCATGAAACGCATGATATCACTGTCGCCGAATTCCGCATTCACCAGGTCGATCTGGTCGCTCACCTTGGCCGATAGCAGGGTGTAGAGGGAATGCGTGCCACCAAGCCGTTTTTTTATTTCCGACAGGTTTTTCTCGTGGACGAGCGTACGGATGTCAGCATCGAGCGCATATTTTTCGATATACAGATCAAGCAGCGTATCGTCGTTCACAACGATGGACTGGAATGTTTCGTCATATCTTTCCGTGATGAACGACAGGTGCATATCGATGCCTGAAAGAATCTCTTCGTTGGAGGGACGATACAGTTCGACACCTGCCTGATAGAAAGTTTTATAGTCCCTTACCACCGGTCCGAAGTAGCCGAAGAAGCGGTCGTCGAGTGTATAGTTTTCATTGTAGTTCAAAAGCGAGCGCGTCCAGTCGCTGCGGATGGAGAAGAGCTGTTCATTCTTCTCGAAGATGATGGTTGAAGAATGATGCCGCTTGTCGTCGATATTGAACGGTTCCACCATATTCATATCGACCAGCTGATAGTTCTCATCAGCAAGCAGCTGTGTATAATCCTGTGCAAATTTCAGTCGTCGGATGATCAGTTCATTTTTCATGTGGAATCTCCTTTAATACTTTAGCGTGATAAAGAATAATCAATAAGTTTGATGATAGCAAAATAAACTGACAATGACAAGATGTTTGATGCAATTTTGTTTAATACTTTAAAACGCTAAAGTGATTTGTTATGATAATCGTATTAATGGAGGGAAGTATATGCAGATAGATAAACTGAGGGGCAAAGAGCTGGATGATCTGTTCGAGGGGATACTGAAGCTTGAATCGGTTGAGGAATGCTACCACTTTTTCGACGATTTATGTACGACGAACGAACTCGTTTCATTGAAGCAGCGTTTCCAGGTGGCCAAGATGATGAAGGAAGGATACACGTATTCAAAAGTGCAGGAGGAAACGGGCGCTTCGAGTGCGACAGTCTCCCGCGTAAAGCGGTGTCTCGACTATGGCAGCGAAGGCTACCACACAATCATCGACCGGATGGAATGAATGACTTTGACCTGGTCAAAGTCATTTTTTTCAGTAAAAATTAACGGAATTATCTAAAATGGGTATGATATTAAAAAAGGAATGGGGTGTTGGGATTGGGAAGACGAATCATCAACAGTGCTGCTGCTTCGCTGGTGACAACTCTCGCTGTTTTGACAGTCAGCTTTCTGATACTGCTATTTTCGAGTGCAGAAATTGATCGTCGTACCGGATATTTCGGGGCGATATTCTTCGAAGGTATACCGACGTCTCCAGATGCCTTCAATATGACGTTTGGAATCAGCAATATAATGCCTGTCATTTTTACATTCATCGCTCTTACAGTGACCTATTATTTCATCCTCCGGTTGTTTTCAAAGAAGGGATAGCACATTCTGATACAGTGAATATCATATTTCAACCACTCTGAACGTGTTTCTGACTTCTGCAGTCAGGTCATCCGTCCGCCACTCCCGCTGATAGCCGAGGCACGGACAGATATACCGGATGCCGTCTTCTTCAAACTGATGGCGGAAATGGACGTGTCCCATGATGCTGTAGCGGATGGGGTAGTCCTTATAGAAGGTGTCGAAATCGGATGTACCGATGAAGGCATTGTAGAAGTCGAACAGTCTGTGGGGTGTGGGCACGGTGAATCTGTGATGGGTCACGACATGGGTCATCAGTATGACGTTGCGGTCTTTGACCGTCTCGAGGTCCTTCTGTACCGATTCGGCAAAGGTGCGGGAGAGTTCCGGATCATCGACCGGCCAGTCGATTCTGACCTTATCCTGCCATGTACCGCCGTAGAACTTACCGCTTGCAAGCTTCTCCAGGGTGAAGCGCGGATCGGCATAGGAGTAGTCATACCAGCCGCTATGGCCGACAATCGCCCAGTCATCGTCCAGGATGAGCGGAGACTCGATGAGGCATTGGGGATGTTCCTTGTAGAACCGGTACACTTCCGTGCTTGAAATACCTTCCGGCTGCCAGTAGTCGTGGTTGCCTGGAACAAAACGGATATCGATATCTGTCGATTCCATCAGAGACTGGATAAAATCAGAAGTGGTCCGGTAGTCATTGGAGATATCACCGGCAATGAGCAGCAGGTCGATGTTTCGCCCGAGAATTTCACGGGACAGGACCTGCCTGAAGTCTTCTATTGTATATTCCGTCCTGATCCGATCGATATGCAGATCGGCGATGATGCCTATTTTCATATTATCTCTCCATCGTATTCATATACTGAAAAATTTTATGGGTATGACGGGTCGAAGTCAACTGAAGTGGATTCAAAGAACCAGCATGCATATTTCCTAAAAGTGGAAATACGAGCCTCCTACACCAAGGAGGCTCGTATTTTTGACACCAGCTATGAGTTCTATTGCTGACTTTAAGAGACTACCGGATATCCAAGTTTTTCGATGACTGCCTTCAGTTCATCCGGTGTTACTTTATTTTTATCGTAACCGGCTTTTACTTTGTTGGAGCTGAAGAGGACTTTCACTTCTTCGACACCCTCCATTTTCCCTACTTTGCCTTCGATTCTTTTGATGCAGGAAGGGCAGGTGAGGGGCTCCAATTGGAATTTGACTGTGTTCATTTCAATCTCTCCTTTATTTTTTCTATCTCAAGTATAGAATGTCCATTCATATCATTCCTTGACGCCCATCAATTTTTTTAAAAGGAAAAAATAAACTCTGATCCTTGATGGGGGTCAAGTTATTCTCCGTTGAAATTACCTATGATAAGAGTGTAAGAAAAATACACAGAAAAAGAGGAGATGAACAGAAATGGCACATTTCATTCATAAATATAAAAGGACGATTACTTTTCTTTCTGCACTACTGCTGGCCCTGGCATTTATTCTATACTTCACGGATCATGATGCCGTGCGGAAGTTCACATTAATCATTGCGACTGTCATGGCAGGACTGCCGATTGCCATGAAGGCCTACCAGGCAATCCATATGAAAGCATTCACCATTGAAGTCCTGGTTGTGATTGCGGTCATCGGTGCGCTTTTCATCGGGGAATATGTGGAGTCGGCTGTCGTGACGTTCCTGTTCCTGTTTGGAGATCATCTGGAAGCACGTACGTTGGAAAAAACCCGTTCTTCCCTGAAAGACCTGGTGGATATGGCGCCACAGGAGGCGACCGTACTACGTAATGGTACCAGTCTGATGGTGCCGGTGGGGTTAGTGGCCGAAGGCGACCGTGTCATCGTCCGTAGCGGTGGGAAAGTGCCGGTGGATGGTAGAATTATCATTGGACAGGTTGCGCTGAACGAAGCGGCCATCACAGGCGAATCTGTGCCGGTGTCCAAAAAACCTGGGGATATCGTATTCAGCAGTACGATTGTGGAAACCGGCTATATGGAAATGATCGCTGAAAAAGTCGGGGATGATACAACATTCGCAAAAATTATTGAACTTGTGGAAGAAGCACAGGAATCAAAAACGAAAACAGAAAAATTCCTGGACAGATTCGCTGATATCTATACACCTGCAGTAATTGTGCTGTCCATTCTGGTGTATATTCTGACAAGAGACCTGCATCTCGCAATCACTTTCCTTGTTATCGCTTGTCCAGGTGCGCTGATCATCGGTGCACCGGTTTCCAGTGTGGCGGGTATAGGCAATGGTGCGAAGAATGGGGTGCTGATCAAAGGCGGCGAAGTGATGGACCGCTTCTCGAAAGTCGATACGCTCGTATTTGACAAGACGGGTACATTGACCAGAGGACAACCGGCAGTGACAGACATCAAAGTATTTCATGCCTATAATGAGCAGGAACTGCTTCAATGGGTGGCGCAGGCGGAGATGGTGTCTGAACACCCTCTTGGACAGACGATTGTCAAAGAAGCGCAAGATCTGGGGATGGCTCTCGACCAGGAACCTGAACATGTTGAGGTCATCAAAGGCAACGGACTGACAGCTGCCATGGAAAGGCGTGTTCTGACAATCGGCAACCGCAACCTGATGGCAGCGAAAAATATCGTCATCCCAGCGGAAGTAGAAGCTTATGCGGTAGAACGAGAAAAGGCCGGGAATACCGCAATCTTTGCAGCCGTGGGCAAGGAGGTGGCGGGCATCTTCTCGATTGCCGATGAGATTCGTGAAGATGCGGTGGCAGCACTTGCTCAGATGAGAAAAAGTGGCATCCAAAGAATCATCATGCTGACTGGTGACAACCAGCATACAGCTGAACGGGTCGCCACAAGCCTCGGATTAGATGAATTCCATGCCGAACTGCTGCCGGAAGACAAAGTGTCTTTCGTAAAACAATTGAAAGAACAAGGGCATGTAGTGGCCATGGCAGGGGATGGTATCAATGACGCACCAGCAATCGCTGCAGCGGATATCGGTCTCGCGATGGGTGAAGGCGGTACAGACATCTCGATGGAAACTGCAGATATCGTCCTGATGGCCGATAGGCTGATGCAGTTTTCCCACGCCTATTCATTATCAAAAGCAACACTCCGTAATATGAAACAGAATACCTCCTTTGCCGTCGGCATCGTCGCCATTCTGCTGACCGGTGTGCTTATGGGTTCGGTCCATCTGGCGTCCGGCATGTTCATCCACGAAGCGAGCGTCCTCATTGTCATCTTGAATGCTATGCGGCTGATGGGTTTCAATCGACCATCCAAAAAATCAAGAGAGTCTATGAAATTGCTGCATACATGATCTTGGAGAGAGGAAGGATCGAGACATCCATCTTTTCACATCAAGTCTTCGAGTGGGTTAATGGTATTTAGGACTGGCAATTGAGTAGAATAGTAGATATAGAACAACGCATAGAGGGGGATAAGCATGGAGCATCGGGAATTGTGCAGTCATACAGTGGAAAACAACAGAAAAGCCGCTCACTCATGTGTTTCCATCGTTCCGATCTTCAACCATCTTCAAGAGGAAGAAATGAAGAAAGTCGTGAAAGCAACCCGTCCGATATCTTTAAAAAGGGGCGAGTCCTTATACCAGGCTGGAGATGTCTCGGATTCCTTATATATTATTCACCAAGGGAAGATTAAAATCTACCGTCTCTCTGAGAATGGAAAAGAGCAGCTGATCAGAATTTTGCAGCCAGGCGATTTTACAGGTGAACTTGCCCTTTTTACGGAATCGATACATGAAGTTTATGCAGAAGCCATGGAAAAGACGGAGATCTGCAGCATACACCGTACGGATCTGCACTTACTCCTAAGGAAATTTCCGGACATTTCATTGAAAATACTGAGTGAGTTCTCAAATCGGCTTGAACGGACAGAACTTCAAATGACAAGTTTTGTCACAGAAGATATAGAGACACGTATTGCTTCCTATCTGGCTCAACAAGTGGAGGAAAATGAATCTACAGATTTCAAGCTATCCATGTCACGGAAGGATCTTGCCTCGTTCCTTGGAACCACACCTGAAACGATCAGCCGGAAACTTGCCAAGTTCGAAGATGCGGGATGGATTGAACAAGAAGATCACCGTGTGATCCGTATTTTGAATCAGGAGGCTCTATTGACTGCCGATGATTAATAGGACGGATGGAAATTATAATCCGTAAATAAAAAAGACAGACCCGCGGGCCTGTCTTTTATTCTTACTCTGTAATTGTTATGCGAAGAAACCGACAACCGCTGCTGTCAGAACGCTGACAAGGGAAGCACCGTAGACAAGCTTCAGACCGAAGCGCGCAACTTTATCGCCGCTTTCATTATGCAGACCTTTGACGGAGCCCGCAATGATACCGATACTTGAGAAGTTCGCAAATGATACCAGGAATACGGAAACCATCGCCTGGGACTTGCGGCTGAACTCTTCTGCAATGGCAGTGTAGTCGAGCATCGCAACGAATTCATTCGTAATCAGCTTGGTTGCCATCAGGGCACCCGCCTGCTGGGCTTCAGACCACGGAATACCAATGAGGAATGCGATTGGCATGAAGATGTAGCCGAGAACGTCCTGGAAGGTGATGCTCATGCCAGGGATGAGCAGGAATGCTTCATTCAGAATGGCAATGAGCGCAATGTAACCGATCAGCATTGCTGCAACAGTCAGTGCAACACGCGCACCATCCATGATGTAGTCACCCAGAACCTGGAAGAATGACTTCCCTGCGTCTGGATTATCATCCACGTCTGCAGCGTCTTCAGTCTCCGTCACATCATATGGATTGATGATATGTACAATGACATATGTACCGAACAGGTTGAGTACAATTGCTGTAACCACGTACTGTGGTTCAAGCATCGTCATATATGCGCCGACGATGGACAGTGAAACCGAACTCATCGCCTGTGCAGACAATGTATAGAGACGGTGCTTAGGCAGATGCGGCAGCTGGTTCTTGAGTGAAATGAATACTTCGGACTGGCCAAGAATCATGGAAGCGGCACCGTTATAGGATTCAAGATATCCCATGCCTGTGATCTTGGTCAACAGGAAGCCAAGTCCGCGGATGATGAATGGCAAAATCTTTGTGAACTGCAGGATGCCGATCAGAGCGGAAATAACGATGATCGGCAGCAATACGTTAAAGAAGAATACGTCGGCTGCAGAACCGTCGCCAAGTGTTGTCAGGTCACCCATGACGAATGCGACACCTTCAGCTGCAAATCCGAGCAATGCGTTGAAGCCGGTTGCAAGTGCGCCAATCAGTGCTTCACCGGCACCAGTGGAAAGTAGAAGGAAGGCAAGTAGCAACTGGATGGCGAGCAGGATCAGTATGTTCTTCCATTTGCTGAAAGCACGCTTGCGGTCACTGCTGACGATCCACGCCAGGAAGAATGTAAACGCAATCCCGACGATACCCATAAGAATATTCAAATCTGTCACCTCATAATTGATAATTTTTGTACATTATATAATAGACTGTTTCCTTCTGTATATGTAAGATTGATGGAACATCCTGATTAATTATAATGCAAACGGTTACAGAAATAAAGAGCGAATTTGCAAAACATTCCATTTGCCATATTCAATCATAGGATATATAATTATAGTCAAAGAAGGTCAAAAGGGGTGATGAAATGCGCAATATGTCGGATATAATCGAGCAGTACTTGAAACAGCTCATCGAGCAGTCCGGCGGTGAAGTCGTCGAAATCAAGCGTGCGCATATCGCTGAGAAGTTCGACTGTGTCCCCTCACAGCTGAACTATGTAATAAAGACCCGTTTTACTAATGAGCATGGCTACACCGTCGAAAGCAAAAGAGGCGGCGGCGGATACATCCGGATTACGAAAGTCGAAACACATTCCAAATCCGATTATCTGGCACGCCTGAAGCAGCTGATCGGGGACGGCATCTCGCAGCAGAATGCCAATCGCATCGTCCAGTCCCTGATGGAGAACGAAGTGGTGACACGAAAAGAAGCAAAGATCATAGATGCGGTACTGGAAAGGGAGAGCCTCATGCTCGACCTGCCATATCGTGACCGCCTCAGGGCAAATATTCTGACGAGGGTGATCGACGTCATTCTCTACAGTGAGGAGTGAGCGGATGAAGTGCGAATCCTGCAACGAAAGGGAAGCGACGATCCACATATCAAAGGGCAACGGTCTCGAAAAGACGGAAAAGTTCCTTTGTGAGCAGTGCGCCAATGCTTCATTTGAAAATGATTTCAGCTATCCGGATGATACATTCAACATTCAGAAGCTGCTGCAGTCACTGTCCCAGCATCCATCATTGCACCAGGCAAAGCAGCAGCCGAAACAGTGCGAAACATGCGGTTCGACGATCAACACCATCGTCCATATGGGCAAGTTCGGCTGTCCGGACTGCTATGATGCATTCGAAGTACAGGTGCCTGACATCATCAGCCGTGTACAGGCCCACCAGTCGGAACATATCGGCAAAGTACCGATGAAGTCACGGGCGCATCTGCAGACCAAGCGAAAAATAGAAGAGCTGAAGGAAAGATTGGCCCAGCTGGTCGAAACTCAGGAATTCGAGGAAGCGGTCATTGTAAGGGATGAAATCAGAGCACTGGAACAGGCAGGTGACAGCAATGGAATATAACCATATCAGCCCATGGATGCAGAATGTAAAAGAGCTGCCTGTCGAGATGTCGACACGGGTCAGGCTGGCCAGAAATATCAGCAATCTGCCTTTTCCCCATATGATGAATGACGAAGCCCATCTTGCACCTGTATTGGATAGATTGGATGGTACACTGACAGGGTACAGACGTATACAGATGGACGCACTTCAGTTTGAGGACAAGGCACTGCTTGTTGAAAAGCATCTGATCAGTCCACTGTTCACAAAGCGGGGACTGCTCAGCTACATCAATGAAGAAGAATCGGTTTCCATCATGATCAATGAGGAAGACCACTTGCGCATTCAGACAATGGGTGTCGGCATGCCCCTGATGTCGCTCTACAGTAAAGCGAATGAAATTGATGATAGAATAGAAGCTGAAGTGAGCTATGCATTCGACGACCAGTATGGTTATCTGACAGCATGTCCGACCAATATCGGTACCGGTCTCAGGGCTTCGGTCATGCTGCATCTGCCGGCCATGACGTTCGGCAGCAGAATTCAGACGCTGGCGGCGAATCTGAGCCGCTTCGGTTTTACATTGAGAGGTATATACGGGGAAGGATCCATTCCGCTCGGCCACATCTACCAGCTTTCCAACCAGCTGACCCTTGGCCAGACGGAAGAAGAAATCATCAGCAACCTGGATGAATTGAAGGAACGGATTGTGGAAGAGGAGATCGAGATGCGCTCACAGTTCAAAAGTGAACATCTGATTGAAGTGAAGGATTCGGTCTACCGTTCATACGGTCTCCTGAAGCACGCCTATAAGCTGCCGCTCAAGGAAGCGGCCAAATGCCTGAGTGATATCAAACTCGGAATCGACCTCGAGCTGATGGAACATGAAGATTTTCAATTCCAGAAATGGATTCAATTGATTCAGCCTGCATTCATCAAAATGCGCCTGAATGAGCAGAATAGAGAAATAGCATCACTGGAGCGCGCTGTGGAAGAAGAGCGTGCGACGCTGATGAGACAATTACTAGGAGGGGAATAATATGCTATTTGGCAGATTAACTGAAAGAGCGCAGAAAGTGCTCGCTTATGCACAGGAAGAAGCAATCAACCTCAAACACTCCAATATCGGCACAGAGCACCTGCTGCTCGGGCTGGTCAAAGAAAATGAAGGCATTGCAGCCAAAGTACTCGCATCCTTCAATATCACTGAAGAGAAAGTGAAGGAAGAAGTGTTCAACCTGATCAATGAAGGTACCGAACCATCCTCTTCCATCCACTATACGCCGAGAGCGAAGAAAGTCATCGAACTCTCCATGGATGAAGCACGCAAGCTGCACCATAATTTCGTAGGCACGGAACACCTGCTGCTCGGTCTGATCAGAGAGAGCGAAGGCGTTGCTGCACGTGTACTGTCGAATCTTGATCTGAACATCACCAAAGCACGTGCTGCTGTCATCAAGATGCTCGGCAACCCTGAATCCTTCCAGCAGAAGGACAGTATGAAAAAGGACCACAATACCCCGACACTCGATTCACTGGCGCGTGATCTGACTCAGATTGCCCGTGATGAGATGCTCGACCCGGTCATCGGACGCTCCAAGGAGATTACACGTGTCATCGAAGTACTCAGCAGAAGAACGAAGAACAACCCGGTACTGATCGGTGAACCGGGTGTCGGTAAAACAGCCATCGCTGAAGGTCTTGCACAGGCGATCGTCAAAAATGAAGTGCCTGAAACACTGAAGGACAAGCGTGTCATGTCACTCGACATGGGTACGGTTGTCGCCGGTACAAAGTACCGTGGTGAGTTCGAAGAGCGCATGAAGAAGGTCATGGAGGAAATCCATAAGGCGGGCAACGTCGTCCTCTTCATCGATGAGCTCCACACACTGATCGGTGCAGGCGGCGCAGAAGGTGCGATCGATGCATCCAACATTCTGAAGCCGGCACTGGCACGTGGTGAACTGCAATGCATCGGTGCGACAACGCTTGATGAGTACCGCAAGCACATCGAAAAAGACGCCGCACTGGAACGCCGTTTCCAGCCGGTACAGGTGGATGAGCCGAGTGTGGAAGATGCCATTCTTATTCTCAGAGGTCTTCGCGACCGTTATGAGGCGCATCACAGAATCACAATCACGGATGAGGCGCTGGAAGCAGCTGCAGTCATGAGTGACCGCTACGTCCAGGACAGGTTCCTGCCGGACAAGGCAATCGACCTGATCGATGAAGCGTCCTCCAAAGTAAGGCTGAGAAGCTACACGTCCCCACCGGATCTTAAAGACCTGGAAAGCAAACTGGAAGCAATCAAGAAAGAAAAGGATTCTGCTGTACAGAGCCAGGAGTTCGAAGCAGCGGCAAACTACAGGGATCAGCAGACGAAACTCGAAGAGGAACTGAAAAGACGTGAGGATGACTGGAAGAAGGAACAGGGCCAGGCGTCACAGTCCGTCAAGAAAAGTGATATAGAAATCGTCATCAGCGGCATCACAGGTATCCCACTCGCAAAAATTGCCGAGGATGAGTCCGATAGACTGATGAATCTCGAATCCATTCTGCACAATCGTGTCATCGGACAGGAGGATGCAGTAACATCCATCGCCAAGGCGGTCAGAAGGGCACGTGCCGGACTGAAGAATCCGAAGCGTCCGATCGGCAGCTTCATCTTCCTCGGACCGACAGGTGTCGGTAAGACCGAGCTCGGCCGCGCACTCAGCGAAGCGATGTTCGGTGAAGAGGATGCGATGATCCGTGTGGACATGAGTGAGTACATGGAGAAGCATTCCGTCTCCCGTCTCGTCGGTTCGCCTCCTGGGTATGTGGGATATGAAGATGGCGGACAGCTGACTGAAAAAGTGAGAAGAAAGCCTTATTCACTCGTCCTATTCGATGAAATAGAAAAAGCGCACCCGGATGTCTTCAACATGCTGCTCCAAGTATTGGATGACGGTCGTCTGACAGATTCCAATGGACGTACAGTCGACTTCCGCAACACCATCATCGTCATGACATCAAACGTCGGTGCGCAGGAGCTCAAGGACAATAAGTTCGCCGGCTTCGGTACAACAGACCAGGCACGTGACTATGATACAATCCGCAACACGATGATGAAGGAATTGAAAAATACTTTCCGTCCGGAATTCATCAACCGTGTGGATGATATCATCGTCTTCCACAGTCTGGAGAAAGAGCATCTCAAAGAAATCGTCAAGCTGATGATCGATCAGCTCACGAAACGCCTCGACAGCCAGGATATCCATCTTGAGGTTACTGAAGCTGCAACCGAAAAGATTGCAGATGAAGGATATGATCCGGAATATGGTGCACGCCCGCTTGCGCGATCCATCCAGCGTCATATCGAGGATAGGCTCAGTGAATCACTCCTTTCCGGGGAAGAGCTTGAAGGCAGAATTGTAACGATCGACTATAAAGATGATGAATTCAGTGTGACGACCAAAGAAAGTGTTACAGCAGAATAATATAACGAAAACGACGGACCATCGTCTGATGACATAATGGTCCGTCGTTTTTTCTGTTCTATTCGATATCCAGTATCTTCTGCGCTGTTTCATCATCGGTCACCAGCACATCCACCGCACCGCTGAGGAGGGCGGAATGGATGCTCAGTGTCTTATTGTCGCCGGTGGCGAGGGCAATGGTCGTATCAATCGCCTTGAGCGACTCGAGATCGACTCCGATGATGCTGTCGTTCAGCGGGTGGAGGATCGGGATCCCGTCAATATCAAAGAAGAAGGAGTTGATGTCTCCGATGGCATCGGCTGCCTTCAGTGATGCCACGTCTTCATTGGAAAGGTAGCCGATCTTTTCCATGGTGGAATCGACGACAGGGTTGCCGATACCGACAATGGCCATGTCGACTGCGTTGCCTTCCTGGAGCACCCCGTTGATGTCTTCTGATTCGAGCAGCCTGTTTTTTGTATCGGCGTTCTCGATCATGGCCGGTGCATACAAGTAGCTGCAGTGCGTATGCAGTTTCTGCGCCAGTTTGAGTGCCAGCATGTTGGAGTGTAGATCGAGCTCACTGCGGCCCATGCCGCCGATGAGCGGCACCACTTTTACATTTTCATTCTTCTCGAACGGATAGGCATCCACAAAGCTCGACACAGATTTGCCCCAGCTGATGCCGAGAGATTCGATGCCGCCTATTTTCTTTGATACATAGGAGGCCGCCGCCTGGCCGAGCAGATCGAGCAGGACACCCGACTCATAACCGGACTTTGATACGACGATGGCTTCCTTTATGCCATATTTCTTTTCTATATGCAGCTCGAGATCCACTGTATGAGCACTCTCGTCCTTGATGAATATTTCTACAATCTTTTCCTCCTTTGCTTTTGACAGCATTTTGGAGACGATTGGTCTGGAAACTCCAATTCTCTTGGCAATCTGAGCCTGTGTCATTCCATCGAAGTAGTAGAGTTTGCACACTTTAACTATCAGTTTTCTATCATCTACAATGGCTCTCATAAACTCATCCTCTCATAGGTAAATTATACCACCTCAATTACGGAATGCCATCCCATTATAAGGATGGCATTCTCGTTACAGGATCAGTTCAATCGGATGTTCCACCAGCTTCTTGATGGTGTCACAGAAAGCTGCAGCAGGAGCACCATTGATGACTCTGTGGTCAAATGAAAGGCTGAGTGTCGCCACTTTCCTGTTATGGAGCACACCATCCTTCAATGCCGGCTGATCGGTTGTGGCACCGATACCGAGTATGGCCGCCTGCGGTTTATTGATGATGGGGGTAAAGCTTGTAATGCTGTACATGCCGAGGTTCGAGATGGTGAATGTGCCGCCGGTCATATCCTCCTGGGCGAGCTTGCGGCTGCGTGTATCCTCGATCAGCCGCCTGATTTCTTTGCTGATGCCGAATAAACCCATCTTCTCGGTATTTTTGACGACAGGGACAAACAGCTCCTTATCCACAGCAACAGCCAGCGAGATGTTTCTTTCTTCGTGGTAGCTGATTTCATTGTCCTGGAAAGTGATGTTGACATCCGGGTGCAGATTCAATGCTTTTGACGTGATGAGAATGAACAGATCGTTGAAGGATACCTTTACATCTTCATGCCTTGCGTTCAGATTCTTCCTCAGTTCAATCAGCGTATCCATATTCACTTCAAAATTCAATGTGACATGGGGGATGGTCGAACTGCTGTCGGCCATGCGGTCTGCTGTCACTTTGCGTGAACCTCTCAATTTCTCGGTCCGGACAGGCGCAGCCTGGCTTTCCGGAGCTGATGATACAGGTTCATTTACGCTGCTCGTCTGTTTTGCTGGCGTTTCCGTCTGCGTGTAGAGATGATTGACGACATCGGCCTTATGGATGCGTCCATTTCTCCCACTGCCTGTGACATGTTTGATATCCACGTCATTGTTTCTGGCGTGTGCCCGTGCAGCCGGTGTGGCCCGCACTTTGCCGATCATCGACTCCCTTTTGCCAGAAACTTCAGATTTGGATGTTGCACTTTCTGCAGTATCATCCTGCTGCTTGCTCTCTGCAGGTGCATCTAAACCTTCTTCAGAGGCGGCCCCGCTCTCGCCGGGTGCTTCATCGGGAACGGATTCTCCCGCTTCACCGATGAAACCGATGACATGGTTGACCGGGACGACATCATCCGCTTCAAAATATTTTTTCAGTAATATACCGTCGTTATAGGATTCAACTTCAATATTGATCTTGTCGGTCATGATTTCCAAGATCGGTTCGCCGACTTCCACCGTATCGCCTTCTTCTTTAAACCATTCTATGACGGTACCTTCAGCCATCGTACTGCTCAATTTGGGCATGAAAATCTCATTTGCCATCTCTATCCCTCCTCGGACTGGTAGTTCACCATTTCGGCAACATTTGCGATAATTTCCTCAACCGACGGGATGGCTGCTTTTTCAAGCGTAGGGTTGTAGGGTACTGGTACAAAGGCTGCGCCAAGACGTCTGATCGGGTGGTCCAGGTAATCAAATGCCTCGCTTTCAGCGACGATGGATGCAATCTCCCCACCAATGCCACCGAACTTGACTGCTTCATGCACAACGAGCAGACGTCCTGTCTTCTTGACCGATTCGACGACAGTCTCCACATCGAATGGCACGAGAGTCCTCGGATCGACGATTTCGACTTCAATGCCATTTTCAGCAAGTTTCTCAGCTGCTTCAAGCGCCTTGTGGACCATGACACCGGTCGCGACAATCGTCGCATCCGTCCCTTCCCGTTTGATATCCGCTTTGCCGAGCGGAATGCTGTACTGCTCTTCGGGTACGTCTTCCGACGTTTTATAGAGCAGCTTATGCTCATAGAAGATGACCGGGTTGTCATCATCCATTGCCGCTTTCAGCAGCCCTTTGGCATCGCTTGCTGTTGATGGCTGGACGACTTTCAGTCCCGGTATATGGGCCACCCATGCTTCAAGACTCTGCGAGTGCTGGGCTGCTGCGCCTGTACCTGAGCCGGATGGTGTCCGGACAACGATCGGGATGGTCCCCTTGCCGCCATACATATACCTGATCTTGGCTGCCTGGTTCGCCAGATTATCCATCGCGATGGTGATGAAGTCGGAGAACTGCAGCTCCAGAATCGGACGCATGCCTGTCAGAGCAGAGCCGATAGCTGCGCCTGAAATGGCTGCTTCGGAAATAGGGGTGTTCCGGATACGCTCCGGTCCGAATTCCTCGATCATGCCGCGGGATACACCGAATGCACCACCATATACTCCGATATCCTCCCCGAGCATGTAGACATCATCATTCTTTCTCATTTCCTGGGAGAGTGCCTCCCTGACTGCTTCCAAATAAGTTATTTCCCTCATTATCATATCCTCCTATTCAGCATAGACATCTTCGAGTAGTGTTGATACATCCGGCTCCGGGCTGTTGAGGGCGAACTCCACGCTATCCTCTATTTTCTGGACAGCTTCTTTTTTGATTCTTTCGGCGTCTTCTTCAGTAAAGATGCCGTGCTCGATCATATTATCGCGCATTCTTTTGATCGGATCCTTGGCCCGCCATTCCTGCTCCTCATCACGGGTCCTGTACTTCTTGGCGTCACTCTTCGAGTGTCCCTTCCAGCGGTAGGTCTTGCATTCGATGATGCTTGGACCGTTACCATTTCTGGCAAAGTCGGCTGCTTCTTCCATCGCGTTCATTACATCGAAAATGTTATTGCCGTCGACGACTGTTCCTGGAATACCGTAGGAAGCCGCACGATCTGCGATATTTTTAATGTTGGTCATGTCATTCACCGAGCCTGACATGCCGTACTGGTTGTTCTCGCATACGAAGACGACGGGCAGCTGCCAGACGGAGGCGAGGTTGATTGCTTCATGGAAGCTGCCTTCATTTGATGCGCCATCCCCGAAGAAGCAGGCGACGATGTACCCCTCATTACGCATCTTTGAAGTCAGTGCCGCACCTGTCGCAATCGCGAAGCCGCCACCGACGATGCCGTTGGCGCCGAGGTTGCCCTTCTCAAGATCTGCAATATGCATCGACCCGCCTTTGCCCTTGCAGTAGCCGGTCGTTCTGCCGAAAAGTTCCGCCATCATATTATTGACGTCCGCCCCTTTGGCGATGCAGTGTCCGTGTCCCCTATGTGTGCTCGTAATCTTGTCCGTATCATCGAGCAGCGCACATACTCCAGCCGCTGACGCTTCCTGGCCGACAGCCAGGTGAGTGGTGCCATGAATCTTTCCTTTCGCGAAGAACTCGTCCACCTTCTCATCGAATAGCCTTATCAGCCACATCTGTTCGTAAAGCTCAAGCAGTTTCTCATCAGTTACTTTCTCAGGAACCTGTAGATTCATAATACGCCTCCCTTTACATTTGTTCATAAACAGAACATTTGATAATAATGTAAGGGATTACGTTAAGTTTGTCAAATTTTAATTACAGTTTTTAGGTCCTTTTAAAAATTTTCAGAAATCTATTGACTTTAAATTGAAAGCGCTTTATTATTTACATAAGTTCTAGAAAGGAACGAATGTAAAGGGGGCGGTCGGTGTGCAGACCTGGATTTTCATAGGTGCGGTTTTCGTCCTGCTATGGGCAGCGCAGTTCATGATGACCCATTTCCAGATGAAGAACTACTACAGCACCATCCATGAGATGAGTCGGAGGGGTTCTGGATACTTGGGTGTCGGTGTCAGCAAGAAGCGTTTTGGAAAGGGTGTCGTCATGGTGCTTGTAAGTGACGAACATGATGTTGTAGTGGATGCCAAGAGGATGAGCGGGGTCACAGTGTTCTCACGGTTTGAGAAGTATTCCGAAGCAATCGGGGAAAACCTTTCCTCACTACTTGCTTTCAATACGGATCCCCAGACACAGCAGGCGCTATATAAGGCAATTGAAAAAATAGAAGTAGAGAAAAAATGACAGGAAAGTAGGTTATGACCATGGATTTCATTGTAAGGATAGCTGAAGGATTCATCGGCATGTTTGAAGCTGGTGGAGAAACTTTCATGGGTATGGTCACCGGAATCATCCCGCTTCTGATTGTTCTGATCACGGCTGTAAATGCTGTTGTCAAATTTGTCGGAGAAGAACGCGTTGCCAGGTTTGCACAGAAGCTTACCAAATTCTTCATCTTCAGATATACACTGTTCCCGCTGCTTGCAGTATTCTTTCTGACAAATCCGATGGCCTATACGTTCGGACGATTTCTGCCTGAGAAGCAGAAGCCGGCATTCTATGATTCTGCCGTATCCTTCGTCCACCCGATCACCGGGCTTTTCCCGCATGCGAATCCGGCGGAGCTTTTCGTCTATCTGGGAATCTCTGCAGGACTGACGACGCTCGGGCTGCCACTTGGACCGCTGGCCATCATGTACTTTGTAACCGGCCTGATCGTCATTCTGATCAGAGGTGTGGTTACCGAGTTCATTACTGTAAGAATGATGAAAAAACAAGGCTATACAGAGAAGGAATAGGGGGTCTACCATATGTACAAATCAGTCAAGATTTCAAAGGGTTCGGGAGGCTGGGGAGGTCCCCTCACCATCTCGCCGAGTGATGAAAAACCTTACATTGCGTCAGTGACCGGCGGTGGCATCCATCCTTTGGCACAGCACATTGCGGACGAAACAGGAGCGACTGCTGTCGACGCCTTCAGTACGAAAGTCGACTACGATGAAATGGCATGTGTCGTCATCGACTGCGGGGGCACGGCACGATGCGGCATCTATCCGAAAAATGATGTCATGACAATCAACGTGCATGGTACCGGTCCATCGGGTCCGCTCATGCAGTTCATAAAAGAAGACAACTTTGTCTCCGGGGTGAGAAACCATAACGTCGAGGTGACGAACGCTGCTCCGGGCGAGGACAGACCGCTACCGGACGCACCGGTCTCAGGCAAGAAGACCGCGCAGGAATTGAAGGCGGAGGCCAGACAGAAAGTTGCGGAGAACTATAGGGAACCGAAAAAGGCGAACTTCATCGAAAAGATCGGACGCGCAATGGGTGGCGTCGTCAGCGTATTCTACCAGGCCGGGCGTGAAACGATCGACCAGGTCATCAAGAACATTCTGCCATTCATGGCTTTCGTATCGATGCTCATCGGTATCATCACATTCACCGGCATCGGTGATATCATCGCCAACCTTGTGACGCCGCTTGCAGGCAACATCATGGGGCTGCTGATCCTATCAATCATCATCTCACTCCCGATCCTCTCCCCGGTCCTTGGTCCGGGTGCAGTCATCGCCCAGGTCGTCGGTGTACTGATCGGTGTCGAAATCGGCAACGGAAACATTCCGCCGGAAATGGCACTGCCAGCGCTCTTCGCCATCAACCCACAGGTCGGCGCGGACTTTGTACCGGTTGGACTCACTCTGGGTGAAGCGGAGCCGGAAACGATCGAAGTCGGTGTACCGGCGGTACTGTTCTCGCGGGTCATTACAGGACCTGTTGCCGTACTGATCGCCTTTGCACTGAGCTTTACAATCTACTAGGAAACAAGGAGCTGTAGAATTTCATGGAAAAACTAAAATCCACAATCGTCGAACTCGGAAAAGAGTGGGAAATGATGAAGGAAGGCGATATGCTCATCCTTTTTAATGAAACTGCACCGCAGGAACTGAAAGATATTGCGGTCATCCACAACGGTTCGGGCGTCACCGAACCAGTGGCTGCCGGCGACTATATGCATCTCGGCGATACATCATTTGAAATCCTCTTTGTGGGAGATGTCGCCAACGAGACTTTGAGGGATCTCGGACATGCGACCTTCAATTTCAACGGCGAAAGCCACTCCGACCTGCCGGGCACCGTATGCCTCGAAAAGAAGGAGATTCCTGAACTTCGGGAAGGCCAGGAAATCATCATAAAAAACAGTTAATCAAGGAGGATGTCATGTTAGGAGTAAATAGAGAACTGAAGCAGCTGCAGGAGTCGGGGAAGCATATCGGAGTCGGTCTGGTCGGCGCGGGACAGATGGGGAGGGGCATGATCTCCCAGATTGCCTCAATGAATGGCATGAAGGTCGTCGCCACAGCAGACATCAATCTGGACAGCATCACATCGGCCTATAGAAACGCCGGTCTTGAAGAAGCGGACATTGCCACGGCTGAAAATAAAGAAGATGCTGACAAGGCAATAGCTGAAGGCAAGAGTGTCGCATTGACGGATGCCGGTCTGATGAGTGAACTGGATGGGGTGGATGTGGTCGTTGATGCGACAGGTGTCCCTGAAGTGGGTGCATCCGTTGCAATCAAGGCGATTGAAAATAAAAAGCACATCGTTATGCTGAATGTCGAAGCGGATATCACCATCGGCTACTACCTCTATCGGCTGGCCGAGGAGAACGGAGTCATCTATACCGGTTCTGCCGGTGACGAACCGGGTGCCATCATGGAGCTCTACGATTTTGCAGATGCGCTCGGGTTCGATGTTGTGGCACTCGGCAAAGGAAAGAATAATCCATTGAACCTTGAAGCCAATCCGGACAGTGTCAAGGAGGTGGCGAAAGAGAAGGGATCCAGTCCCAAGATGATCGCCTCCTTCCAGGATGGTACAAAGACGATGGTCGAAATGAATGCGGTGGCCAATGCGACCGGGTATGTGCCGGATATTCCAGGAATGCACGGCTTCTCCGGTGGAGTGAAGGATCTGCCTGAAATCTTCAGACTGGAAGCGGATGGCGGCAAGGTGCAGAACAAGTATATTGTCGAATACATCAACGGCGTGGCGCCGGGTGTCTTCATCATCATCGCCTCCGATAAGGAGGAAGTGAATGCGGAACTCAAGTACTTGAGCATGGGACCCGGACCAAACTACGTCCTCTATCGACCGTATCACCTGACGAGCCTCGAGACGCCGCTTTCGATTGCGAAAGCATACTTGAGCGGCACGCCGACCATTGCCCCTTATAAAGGCATGGTTGCCGAGACTGTCACAGTCGCCAAGATCGATCTTAAAAAAGGAGACCATCTGGACAGCATCGGTGGATATACCGTCTACGGCCAGGTCTACAAATATGAAGAGGCAAAGGCACAGGATGCTCTGCCGATCGGACTGGTGAACAGCAATCTGGTGCTTCAGCGGGATATTGCGAAAGGTGAAGTCATCACATACGCAGATGTCGAGGGCGGCGAATCCTCCCTCATATGGGAACTGAGAAGGAAGCAGGATGAATTATTGAAAAAATAGATACGACCGTCTACACTGGACAAGGCTGCCTCGGGCAGCCTTGTTTTTGTGCTGTCCGCTGTATGGATGCTATAACTATATATTTTCTTCCAGAAAATATATAATAGTAATAATTATATTTATGGAGGCCTGTTTGATGGCAAAAGCGAAGAATATTTTCGAATGTCTATCATGCGGTTACGAGTCGCCCAAGTGGATGGGCAAGTGTCCGAATTGCGGGGCTTGGAACAGCATGGAAGAGAAGATTGTTCATAAAGAGACCAAGGTCAAAGGCACACTTGGCAAGGTTGATAACGGCAAGAAAACGAAGAGTGAGAAGCTGAGCCGGGTCAGGAAGGAGCATACACCGAGGACGAAGACACGCATCCAGGAATTCGACAGGGTGCTTGGGGGCGGCATCGTTTCTGGTTCGCTCATACTTATCGGTGGCGATCCGGGTATCGGTAAATCGACGATACTGCTGCAGACGGCACTGATTCTGTCAGAGAGTGCCAAAGTGCTGTATGTTTCAGGGGAGGAATCGGTGGAGCAGATCAAGCTCAGAGCGGACCGTCTTGAAGAGTCCAGCGAGGAATTGAATGTACTGGCTGAAACCAATCTGTTCTATATCCATGATGAAGTGAAGCGGCTGGAGCCGGATTTCCTCATCATCGACTCCATCCAGACCATCTTCCATCCGGACGTCACAAGTGCGCCCGGTAGCGTTGCGCAGGTCAGGGAAAGCACCCAGAGTATCATGAACATCGCGAAGGGCCAGCAGATTGCGACCTTCATCGTCGGACACGTCACCAAGGAAGGTCAGATTGCCGGACCCCGGCTGCTCGAACACATGGTGGATACGGTGCTTTATTTTGAAGGGGAACAGCATCATACACACAGATTGCTCAGGGCGGTGAAGAACCGTTTCGGCTCGACGAATGAAATGGGCATATTCGAGATGAAGAATACAGGATTGAAGGAAGTGCTCAACCCTTCTGAAATATTTCTGGAGGAAAGATCGAAGAACAGCCCGGGATCTGCAATCGTCGCTACAATGGAAGGTACACGGGCGATGCTCGTCGAAGTGCAGTCCCTGGTGACACCGACGCACTTCCATAATCCGAGGCGGATGGCTACAGGCATCGATCATAACCGGCTGTCGCTGCTCATGGCGGTACTCGAGAAGAGTGAGGGGCTGCTCATGCAGCAGCATGACGCCTACGTGAAGGTTGCAGGCGGCGTAAGGCTCGATGAACCGGCTGTCGATCTGAGCATCGTTGTCAGCATTGCTTCAAGCTTCAAATCGGCATCGGTCAGAGGCACCGACTGTTTCATCGGAGAAGTCGGCCTGACAGGGGAAGTCCGTCGGGTGACAAGAATCGAGCAGCGTGTGCAGGAAGCGGCGAAACTCGGATTCACCAGAGCATTCATACCCGCCTCGAACAATGCAAAGATGGAACCGGTCGATGGAATGGAAGTGGTCGGGGTGAAGACGCTCAGTCAGGCGCTTAAAGTAGCATTCAGCAAAGATTAGGAGGTGACAGGATGCTGCGATACTTACTATATGTATGCTATCTGCTCCTGGGCCTATCCGGAGGCATATGGCTGATGCCTGAAATCTATCAGGTCATGCCTTTTGATCCACCGGGGTGGCTCGACAACAATATCGTCAATGCGGTATTCGGCATCGTACTCATATATATTTTATTTTTCTGGACGATAAGGCATGTGGAACGCTGGATAAAAAGCAGCGAGCGGCTGCTGCTGAACAGAAGCCTGCTTGAGATATCCCTGGCGACGCTTGGTATGATCATCGGTCTATTGATTGCTGTCTTAATTTCTTTAATAATAAATACAATCGCGTTACCGATAATCGGTGACATCATACCATTCATACTTGCCGTAGTGCTCGGCTATCTCGGCTTTCAGATCGGCATCAGCAAACTTGGTGAGATTGTCGATCTTCTCCCTGCACGCAACAAGGGCAGGGAAGTGTCCCGTACGAACGAGACTTCAGTGAAGTTTCTCGACACAAGTGCAATCATTGATGGTAGAATTGTTGACATAATGAAGACGGGGTTTATTGAAGGACAGCTTGTCATTCCCCAATTTGTACTGGATGAGCTCCAGCTGATTGCAGACTCGACCGACCCGATAAAAAGGGATAAGGGCCAAAGAGGTCTCGACATGCTGAGCCAGCTGCAGGAGATCAGTGATCAGACTGAAATCCGCGAAATTGAATATGATAAACTGGATGTGGATCATCAGCTGATCGACCTGGCAAAAAAGGAAAACGGCGATATCATCACAACGGATTTCAACCTCAACCGTGTCTGCCAGCTTCATCAGATAAAAGTGCTCAATGTGAATGCACTTTCCGATGCCATCAAGCTGGTCGTCCTCCAAGGCGACAGAATTACCATTCTTGTCTCGAAAGTGGGTAAAGAAGAAGGACAGGGTGTCGGCTATCTGGAAGATGGTACGATGGTTGTCGTGGATCACGGCAGGAAATATATCAATCAGACAATTAAAGTGGAAGTGACAAGCGTGCTCCAGACAAACTCTGGAAGAATAATTTTCTCGAAGAAAGTGAGTTAGATATGGGATATGTAGCAATTATACCAGCAGCAGGCCTTGGCAAAAGAATGGGCTACGACTATAACAAGATCTTCATACAGATCAACGATATCGCAATCATACAGATGACGGTCAGGCAGTTTGAAAACGATGGCAGCTGCGATGCGATATATCTTGCTGCCCGCAAGGATGAACTTGATAGCATGAGGCGTCTATTCTCGGATTCACCTAAAGTCAAAGGCATATATGAAGGTGGGAAGGAGCGTCAGGACAGCATCTATAATGTCCTGAAACAGATACCGCCCTGTGACCATGTACTGATTCATGATGGTGCGCGCCCCTTCGTCTCCCAGGATATCCTTTTTGAGCTGTATCAGAACGTAAAGCATAAAGGTGCTGTCATCTGTGGCGTCAATGTCATAGATACAATCAAGAAGGTGGAGGACGGGAAAGTATCGGAAACAATCCCCCGGGAAGAGCTGTTTGTTGTGCACACCCCGCAGGCCTTCTCCTATGACCTGATCATGCAGGCCTATGAAGCGGCAGAGAAGAATGACCTGAAAGTGACGGATGATTCCAGCATGGTGGAGGCACTCGGCAAGGAAGTGCATGTGGTGACTTCCAATTACGACAATATAAAAATCACCACGATGGAGGATCTCATCATGGCTGAATCCATCATCAAAAGGGTGGCGGACCAGCATGTTTAGAATTGGACATGGCTACGATGTACATGCATTCGAAGAAGGCCGCAAGCTGATCATCGGCGGCATCGAAATCCCCTATGACCGGGGGCTCAAAGGTCATTCCGATGCCGACGTCCTCCTCCATACGATGGCGGATGCCATACTTGGCGCACTGGCGCTTGGAGATATCGGCAAATTCTTTCCGGACACCGATGCAGCCTTCAAGGATATGGATTCCAAGGTGCTCCTTGGTGAAGTGGTGGCAATGATGCACGAAAAAGGATACAGGCTCGGAAATATCGATGCCGTCATCATGGCGGAACGCCCCAAATTCAGACCGTATATCGACGAGATGCGCGATGTCTCAGCATCCCTTTTGAAGACGGATGTCTCGAATGTTAATATTAAGGCAACAACGACTGAAAAGCTTGGATTCACCGGCAGAGGCGAAGGCATCGCTTCTGAAGCGGTGGTTCTAATTGAAAAAGTGGAGGAATCATAATGGATAAAGTAAGAGTAAGATATGCACCAAGCCCCACCGGCTATCTGCATATCGGCAATGCAAGGTCAGCATTGTTCAACTATCTTTTCGCCCGTCGCTATGATGGGGATTTCATCATCCGCATCGAAGATACGGACAGTGCAAGAAACGTGGAGACAGGTGAAGAATCACAGCTTCACTATTTGAAGTGGCTCGGCCTTGAATGGGATGAAAGTGTGGATCAGGATGGCGGCTACGGTCCATACCGGCAGTCCGAACGCCAGCATATCTACCAGCCTGTAATAGACAGACTGCTGGAAGAAGGCAAGGCGTACCGCTGCTACATGACATCAGAAGAGCTCGAAGCGGAGCGCGAAGCACAGATCGCCCGCAGTGAGATGCCGAGATATGGCGGCCAGCATGCGAATCTTACAGCTGAAGAGGAGCAGGCATTCATCGATGAGGGCAGAGAGCCGAGCATCCGCTTCCGTGTGCCGAAGGATAGGACCTATACGTTCAATGACATCGTAAAAGGTGAAGTATCGTTCGAGTCCAATGGTATCGGCGACTGGGTCATCGTCAAAAGAGATGGTGTACCGACGTACAATTTCGCCGTGGTCGTCGATGACCACGAAATGGAGATCTCTCATGTTCTGCGCGGAGATGACCATATATCCAACACACCGAAACAGCAGATGATATATGAAGCAATGGGCTGGGAAGAGCCGAAGTTCGGCCATATGACCCTCATCGTCAATGAAGACAAGAAGAAGCTTTCAAAACGTGATGGTTCCATCATCCAGTTCATCGAGCAGTACAAAGATCTCGGCTACCTGCCTGAGGCACTTTTCAATTTCATTGCCCTGCTTGGCTGGACACCTGAAGGTGAGGATGAAATCTACTCCAAGCAGCAGTTCATCGAACTGTTCGATGAAAAGAGGCTGTCGAAGTCACCTGCTTTCTTCGATAAGCAGAAGCTTACGTGGATCAATAACCAGTACATGAAGGAAAAGGATGCGGAAACAGTCTTCCAGATGGCACTGCCCCACCTTGTAAAGGAAGGGCTTGTCGAGGAGAATGCTTCAGATGAGGAGCTGGACTGGGCGCGCAAGCTCGTCGCACTCTACCAGGAGCAGATGAGTTTTGCCGGAGAGATTACAACACTCTCCGAACAGTTCTTCAAAGAGGAGATCGAATTCGATGAGGCTGCCAATGCGGTCATCGCCGATGACCATATCCCCGAGTTGATGGCGGCACTGTACGATCGTTTTGATGCACTTGAGGACTTCACTCCCGAAGCCATCAAGGCAGCAATCAAGGATGTGCAGAAGTCGACCGGCTTTAAAGGCAAGAAGCTTTTCATGCCGATTCGTGTGGCAGTTACAGGACAGACCCGCGGTCCGGAACTGCCCGACACCATTTCGCTGATCGGCAAAGAGAAGGCGCTGGAGCGTATCGGCAAGCTGAAATAGCCGGACAAACAAGTTGCAGCATGCTGCATAATCCTTTATGATTATTAGCACAGAGAATCCAGTATGATTTTCGGGCGGAAACCAGAGATTATCCGGCAGGTGTGAGGATAACCGTCCATTGATCAGAATTGCCCTCTGTGTCCAATTTGATATTTCATGAGTGCAGCATGTGCTGCAAGCAGAGTGGAACCGTGCAATGATGCGCCTCTGTCCTAATCGGACAGGGGCCTTTTTTAGATAGGAGGGAGGAACTGTAGAATGCTGAGCAGGATCAAAGAAGATGTCAATATGGTGCTGGAAATGGATCCGGCGGCCAAGAACCGTATGGAAGTGCTTGCCACCTCCTCGGGACTTCATGCCATATGGTCCCATCTGATCGCCCATAAGCTGTATAAGAGGAACTTTACGACAAGTGCACGCATCATCTCCCAATTGACCCGTTTTTTGACCGGCATTGAAATTCATCCTGGCGCCGAGGTCGGACGCAGATTGTTCATCGATCATGGCATGGGAACCGTCATAGGTGAAACGTGCCGCATCGGCAACAATGTAACCATCTATCAAGGTGTAACACTTGGTGGGACAGGTAAGGAAGAACAGAAGCGGCATCCTGATATTGATGACAACGTACTTATTGCCGCCGGAGCTAAAGTGCTGGGGAATATAAGGATTCATGAAAACTCGAAAATCGGGGCAAATTCCGTCGTCCTGAAGGACATTCCCAGGGATTCGACCGTCGTCGGCATTCCGGGATATGTCGTCAAACAGGCGGGGGAAAAAGTGAAAAATGCAAGAGACTTGAACCATGCCGATCTGCCAGATCCCATTCTGGACATGATTCTGGGCTTGGAAGACGAAATCAAAGACTTCAGGAACGAAGTCAGGAACGAGGTAGAAAATGGTTCTCATATTTAACTCTTTAACACGGCAGAAGGAAACATTCGAACCGATTGAAGCGGGTAGAGTCAGAATGTACGTATGCGGTCCGACAGTATACAACTATATCCATATCGGCAATGCACGTCCGGCCATCGCATTCGATACAGTGCGACGCTATCTTGAATACAAAGGCTACGAAGTGGACTATGTCTCCAACTTCACCGACGTCGATGACAAGCTCATCAAGGCATCGATCGAGCTGAAAGAGGAAGTGCCGGTCATTGCGAACCGCTTCATCGATGCATTTTTTGAGGATACAGGCGCTCTCAATGTCAAACGGGCGACACATCATCCACGCGTCATGGATCATATGGATGACATCATCGAATTCATCCAGGTACTGGTCGACAAGGGACACGCCTACGCGTCGGAAGGGGATGTCTATTTCAGAACACGTTCCTTCGACCAGTATGGCAAGCTCTCCCACCAGTCGGTCGATGATCTGAAAGTGGGTGCAAGAATCGAAACGGGTGAAAAGAAGCAGGATCCACTCGATTTCGTGCTGTGGAAGCAGGCGAAACCGGATGAAATCAAATGGTCTTCACCTTGGGGTGATGGCCGTCCCGGCTGGCACATCGAATGCAGTGTCATGGCACACCGTCATCTCGGTGATACAATCGACATCCATGCCGGCGGACAGGATCTGACCTTCCCACACCATGAAAATGAAATTGCGCAGAGTGAATGCATGACGGACAGCACATTTGCAAACTACTGGATGCATAACGGCTACATCAATATCGACAACGAAAAGATGTCGAAGTCCCTCGGCAACTTCATCCTCGTCCACGATATCATCAAGGAGATCAATCCGAATGTGCTGCGCTTCTTCATGATCAGTGTCCATTACCGCAATCCGATCAACTATAACCGCGAACTCGTGGAAGCGGCTGAGAACGGACTGAAGCGCATCCAGTCGAGCTACCTACAGGCCAAGGAGCGGCTAGGTACGGCCGTCGGCAATGGTGGCGATGAAGTGCTCAACCAGATCATTACCGACAACCTTGCAACGTTCGAGTCCCATATGGATGATGACTTCAATACGGCCAATGCCATAACGGCATGGCATGATCTGGCAACCGAACTCAATAAATACCTGCGCCGCACGACAACATCCGAAGATGTTCTGAACCGCTTCATCCAGGCCTTCGATGTATACAGCGGAGTTCTCGGCGTTGAGCTTGATGAAGCGGAAGTGCTGCTCGATGAGGAGATCGAAGCGCTGATCGAAGAACGCAATGAAGCAAGGAAGAACAGGGACTTTGCGCGTGCAGATCAGATTCGTGATGAACTGAAGGACCAGGGCATCATTCTCGAGGATACGAAGGAAGGCGTGCGCTTCAGACGTGGCTGATCACCGACCGGAGACGATGCAGCCGCTGTCCTTGGCCTTTGTCGGGGACGCCGTATATTCGGTATATGTACGCACCCACCTGCTGATTGAAAAGCCCTATCTGAAGCCGGATGCCATCCATCGGGAGGCCAACAGGCTGGTCAATGCAGGGGCGCAGGCCGAAGCACTTGATCATCTGCGCAAGAATGTGCTGACTGAGGATGAGTGGGATATTGCGAGGAAAGCGAGAAACAAGTCAAGTGCCACAAGAGCGAAGAATGCTTCAATCAAAGACTATAGAAATGCTTCCGGACTGGAGGCGCTTATCGGCCATCTTCATATTTCCGGCAATCGTAACCGGATTGATGAGCTGATGGAAATCATTTTGGAAACAGGGAGGGATAATGATGAGTGATTCAGTAATTGCAGGCCGCCATGCGGTACGTGAGGCACTGCAGAGTGGTGCCGACATCAACAAGGTGCTCATCCAGGATTCGGTGAATAAAGGGCAGGTCAAGGAAATTATGGATGCTGCGAGAAACAAGAAGGTGATTGTCCAGACAGTGCCGAAATCGAAGCTCGATGGATTGACCGACGAGCGGCACCAGGGTGTCATCGCCCTTGGCAGTCCCCATGAGTACATGCCTTTTGAAACACTGATGGCCCGTGTTGAAGGGAAACAGGCAAACCTGGTCATCCTCGATGGTCTGGAAGATCCGCATAACCTGGGCTCCATACTGAGAACGTGTGATGCCACCGGATTTGATGGTGTCATCATACCGAACCGGCGGTCGGTGCAGCTTACCGATACGGTCGCCAGAACATCAACCGGTGCCATAGAGCATGTGCCGGTCGTGCGGGTGACCAACATCAACCAGACGATCGACAAGCTGAAGGAGAAGGGGTTCTGGGTTGCCGGCAGTGACGGCGCAGGACAGATGGACTACAGGGAGATGGCAGCAGATGTCAATACAGTGCTCGTTGTCGGCAGCGAAGGGAATGGCATCAGCAGAAAAACACTCGAAAAGTGCGACTTTGTCGTACGCATTCCGATGGTCGGCCATATTACGAGCCTCAATGCTTCGGTTTCAGCGGCGCTTCTGATGTATGAAGTGTTCCGTAAGCAGAATGATATCGGGCGTGGATGATATGCAGCGAAAAAAGAGACGCATACTGATAGTGGATGGCTATAATCTGATCGGCGCGAACCAGGAACTGCACAGGGAATCCTTCCAGTCGCTAGAAATTCCGAGAGAAAAGGTGCTTGGTGCACTGGCCGAGTACCTGTCGGTCGCAAACTATGAAATCATATGTGTATTCGATGCCTACGAAGTCCGTTCGAACGAAAGTCTGCTGGACTTTCATGGCGTAACAGTAGTCTACACGAAGGAAAAAGAGACGGCCGATGAGTACATCGAGCGTTTCGTCCATGACCACTATCATCCGCATCTATGCGAAATCAGTGTAGTGACCAGCGATCTCACGGAGCAGAATGCCATTTTTGCTCTCGGTGCCTACCGGATATCTTCCAGGGAGATGTGGGTGAACCTGGCGGAAGCTGAAAAAAATATCAGCAGGAAGATAGACTCGATTAACGAGAAAATGCCCAGGCAGAAATTGAATATCGGCGAGGATGTCCAGGCAAAACTTGAAAAATGGCGCCGGGGCCGATTCTAGCGTATTGAACTTGGCGCCATTCCCTCTTATTATTTCTTTAGATGGACAAGGGGAGTGGGGACATGTACCAGATTACTGCATTTCATTTTACAGTCAGGGAGAAAAATATCGATGATACACTGGATGCACTGGCAGCCAGAGTACGTGAAGGCGATATGGAAGCCTTCGATCTCATGGATGAGAAGCTGAGGCCGCAGATCAGCCGGATGAGCTACCGGTACATGGACCACTTCCATGAACGGGAGGATATGGAGCAGGATATGATGGAGGCGGCACTCAGGCTGTGCCACCGCTATCAGAGCGGGCGGGGGCGCTACCGCCACTATCTGTTCCGCACACTGCGCTTTGAAATGAAATCCCGCATGCGGACGCACGGTCTGAAGTACTATAACGAAAGCATGACGGTCGAGGACAGGCGGCTGCCGAAGCCGGTGGATAAGGATGAGGAGGAAGCCGACCCGATCAACATGATGGTCAGGGAGGAGCAGCTCCAGTATCTGATGCATAAGAAGGGCGTATGCTCGCCGCTTGAGCGGATGGTGCTTGAATACCTTGGCAAGGGCCATGATATCGATGATGTATGCAGGGAATTTGCGCTTGAACGCAAAAGTGTCATCAATACGCTCCACCGCATCAGACGTAAAAAAGAGCGCCTGGTCTCGGCTGAATGGGCCGAGGATGCATTTGACAACGTCGACTGAAATCGTTATAGTAAATTAGAATTGAAATGAGGATTTTATGATGAAAGTGGCATTGATATGCACCGAATGCGGGTCGCGCAACTACACGACTGAAACCGAGCATAAGAAAAGGCTCGTTCTCAGAAAGCACTGCAAGACGTGCAACCGGCATACGACTCATAAGAGTTCCATCTGATACAGGAGGAAGCAACCGATGGCAAACAATAAAAATTTCCTGCAGAATGTCGTCAGCGAAATGAAAAAAGTAAGCTGGCCGACTGGTCAGGAAACAGTACGCTATACAACCGTCGTCATGCTCACAGTGATATTCTTTCTGGCGTTCTTCTATGCGCTGGACCTGGGTATCTCCGCTATCATAGACTTAATGTAACCAAAGGAGAGATACTATGTCTGGAGAAAAGAACTGGTATGCCGTGCACACCTATTCCGGATATGAAAATAAAGTAAAAGCGAATCTCGAGGCCCGCCTTGAATCCATGAACATGCAGGATCAGATCTTCCGTGTCATCATTCCTGAAGATGAGGAGACGACAGTGAAGGACGGCAAGCGCAAGACGGCGATGAAAAAGACATTTCCGGGCTATGTGCTTGTGGAACTGGTCATGACGGATGAATCATGGTATATCGTGCGCAACACGCCCGGTGTAACCGGCTTTGTTGGTTCACAGGGTGCAGGCAGCAAGCCGAATCCGCTATTGCCGGAAGAAGTCAAGTTCATTCTGAAGTCCATGGGCATGACGGAACGTACAGTGGATTTCGAAGTCGAAGTTGGAGAATCGGTCAACATCGTCGATGGACCTTTCAAAAACCAGACCGGAGAAATCCGTTCGATCGACGAAGAGCATTACAAGCTTACAGTGCTCGTGGAAATGTTCGGTCGCGAGACGCCGGTTGAAGTGGAGTTCGATCAGATCGAAAAATTGTAATAAGTGTCTTGTATTATCAGTGGAATAATGGTATATTATCATGGTCGAATTTTTGTTCGACCATCTTTTTTATGATGCGAGTGGGAGGATGAAAACTGACATCCTATGACCACATCACGATAACGAGGAGGTGCACATCGTGGCTAAAAAAGTAATCAACGTAGTAAAATTGCAGATTCCTGCAGGTAAAGCGAATCCGGCGCCACCGGTAGGTCCGGCACTAGGTCAAGCAGGTGTAAACATCATGGGATTCTGTAAAGAATTCAATGCACGTACACAGGAGGACGCTGGTCTCATCATTCCGGTTGAAATTTCCGTATTCGAGGACCGTTCTTTCACATTCGTTACAAAGACTCCACCAGCAGCAGTTCTTCTTAAGAAAGCTGCCAATGTTGAAAAAGGTTCAGGCGAACCTAATAAAAACAAAGTGGCAACAGTAACTGAAGCGCAAGTACGTGAAATTGCTGAAACTAAAATGGAAGACCTTAATGCAGCAGACGTGGAAGCGGCTATGCGTATGGTCGCAGGTACAGCAAGAAGCATGGGCTTCACTGTAGAAAACTAATTTGAATTGATCATAAGATTAAAGTATTAATACAAACGTGGGAGGATAACCCGCTATAACCACAAGGAGGAATAGTAATGGCTAAGAGAAGTAAAAAGTATCAGGCTGCTCTTGAGAAGTTTGATCAAAATGCGTCTTATAGTATAGAAGAAGCAGTCAAACTTGCTAAAGAAACAAGCACTGTAAACTTCGACGCTTCTGTAGAAGTAGCTTTCCGTCTGGGTATTGATACGCGTAAAAACGATCAGCAGATCCGTGGAGCAATCGTTCTGCCGCACGGTACTGGCAAGTCACAACGTGTATTGGTATTCGCCAAAGGCGACAAGGCAAAAGAAGCAGAAGCAGCAGGTGCAGACTACGTAGGCGACCAGGACTACATCCAGAAGATCAATGGTGGATGGTTTGATTTTGATGTCATCGTAGCGACACCGGACATGATGGGTGAGGTTGGTAAACTCGGCCGTGTGCTTGGACCAAAAGGTCTGATGCCAAACCCTAAAACAGGTACGGTAACTATGGATGTTACTAAAGCAGTTGAAGAAATCAAAGCAGGTAAAGTTGAATACCGTGCAGAGAAATCTGGTATTGTACACGCAGCGATCGGTAAAGTCTCCTTCGATGAAGCGAAACTCGCTGATAACTTCAGAGCACTCTCTGATGCGCTGTCAAAAGCGAAACCAGCTTCCGCCAAAGGTGTCTACTTCAAATCCGTAGCAGTGACTTCAACTATGGGCCCTGGTGTCAAAGTCGACCCTGGTGAAGTAAGAGTCTAACAGCAGCAAAATAAATGTTGACAACTGCATCTATAGTCTGTATAGTTGCAGTTGTATTTTAATATTCCCGAAGACAGTAGGAGCACCCTGTGCTTAAAACACAATCCTGCCGAGGCAAATGATGACGACTTGAATTCATATTAAAACATTCAAGCACTTTTTGCCGTGGGTAAAAGGTGTTTTTTTAATGCACCGAATACACAAAAATTATGGAGGTGTAACTATGTCAAATGTGATTGAAGCTAAAAAGCAGCACGTAGATGTGATCTCTGACCAGCTTAAGAACTCCGTATCTACAGTACTTGTAGACTACCGTGGACTTTCAGTATCAGAAATGACTGAACTGCGTAAGCAGCTTCGTGATGCGGGCATCGAGTTCAAAGTATACAAGAACACGATGACACGCCGTGCAGCTGAAAAAGCTGAACTTACTGAAATCAATGAGTTCCTTACAGGTCCGAACGCGCTTGCATTTTCCAACGAAGATGTGATTGCACCTGCGAAGATCATCAACGAATTCGCTAAGACACATGAAGCTTTGGAAATCAAAGCGGGTATCATCGAAGGAGCGTTCACACCAGCTGAAGATGTAAAAGCGATCGCAAAGCTTCCGAACAAGGATGGACTTGTTTCCATGCTACTTTCTGTACTTCAGGCTCCAGTACGCAACTTCGCCTATGCAGTTAAAGCAATCGGTGAAGAGAAAGAAAACGAAGAAGCCTAAACCAAACTAAAAAACGGAGGAATTATAATGTCTAACGAACAAATCATTGAAGCAATTAAAGAAATGTCCGTACTCGAACTTAACGACCTTGTTAAAGCAATTGAAGAAGAATTCGGCGTAACAGCTGCAGCACCGGTAGCAGCAGCAGGCGCTGGCGCTGGTGAAGCAGCTGCTGAAGAGCAGACTGAATTCGACGTTGAACTTACAAGCGCTGGATCTTCCAAAATCAAAGTCATCAAAGTTGTTCGCGAAGCAACTGGTCTTGGTCTTAAAGACGCTAAAGAAGTTGTCGACGGCGCACCTAAAGTCGTTAAAGAAGGACTTTCCAAAGAAGAAGCTGAAGAGCTTAAATCCCAACTTGAAGAAGTTGGCGCTAGCGTAGAACTTAAATAATTTTTGTGTAGGTATTTTGAGGCTCATGTTAAACATCCATTGTTTAAATGAGCCTCTTTCTTATCTTATGCAACTGTCTTTACATAGGAGTGATGTCCATGAGCCATTATTTTACTGGAAACAACACTGAACACGAATACAAGGAAATCGAATTTCGCTACAATGACAAAGTCTATCGTTTCAGGACGGATCGCGGCGTCTTCTCAAAAGATCGCGTCGATTACGGTTCCCATGTTCTGATCGATGCTGTGGCCAAAGACCGGAGTACGGCGGAAGATGATGCATTCATAGATATGGGTGCAGGCTATGGGCCCGTCGGTACTGTCCTTGCAGACGTTTTGCGGGCAAGCCCGCTGATGGTCGAGGTCAATTCCGATGCGCTCGCGCTGTGCGAAGAGAATGCCCGGCGCAATGGGGTCGCGGCCAAAGTCATGGATCGCGAGGAATTTGATGCATGTCCCGCCGGGGCGGTGTCCTTCTACGTGACGAATCCGCCGTTCCGTGCAGGCAAGCCCACAGTCATCGGGATGATTGAAGATGCACATGATCGGCTTGGTGCAGGCGGCGCCTTCTATATGGTGGTCCAGAAGAAGCAGGGCATGGCATCATACAGAAAAGAAATCGAATCGCAGTTCGGCAATGTGGAAGTGATCGCAAAGGATAAAGGCTACCATGTCCTGAAGGGCATCAAAGCGTAGTAATAAAGTTTGACTTGACAAATGTACTATGGTATAGTTATAGAATGTAAAAATATAATGTCAATCCGTATGCGCTTTTTGAGCTGCGATTGGCAGGAGCGTATTAAATATTGTTAATAAATAGAAAATGGGGTTGGTTTCGATTCCGTTTTCTTTTTGTCTTATTAACTGTTTAACTTGCTTCGGTGAATGTTTTACGTAATTTTTATTAGGGGTGAATCTGTCGATGAGTCAACTGATTCAATATGGAAGACACGCTAAACGCAGAAGCTATGCACGTATCGAAGAGAAATTGGATCTGCCGAACCTGATCGAAATCCAGACAAAATCCTATGACTGGTTCCTTGAAACGGGTCTTATTGAAATGTTCAAGGACATTTCGCCTGTAGAGGACTTCACTGGGAACATGTCTTTGGAGTTTGTGGACTACAAGCTTGGCGAGCCCAAGTATGATGAGGATGAAGCAAAGAACCATGATGCCACATATTCTGCACCATTGCGTGTAAAAGTACGTCTTGTCATCAAAGAGACGGGTGAAGTCAAGGAACAGGAAGTGTTCATGGGCGATTTCCCACTGATGACGGATACAGGTACTTTCATCATCAACGGCGCAGAGCGCGTAATCGTATCGCAGCTTGTCAGAAGTCCATCTGTGTACTACTCGGAAAAAACGGACAAGAATGGTAAGGCGAGCTTTGGTGCAACAGTGATACCAAACCGTGGTGCATGGCTTGAATACGAAATCGATGCTAAAGATATTGTATATGTAAGAATCGACCGTACGCGTAAGCTTCCAATGACAATACTGCTTAGAGCGCTTGGATTTTCTACAGACCAGGAGATCATCAATCTTCTTGGTGACAATGAATATATCAGAAACACACTTGAAAAAGACACGACAGAAACAGTGGATCAGGCACTCCTAGAAATCTACGAACGACTTCGCCCAGGTGAACCACCAACTGTGGAGAATGCCAGAAATCTTCTCTATTCAAGGTTCTTCGATCCGAAGCGTTACGACCTTGCGAGTGTTGGACGCTACAAAATGAATAAAAAATTACATCTTAAGAATCGCCTGTTCAACCAGGTGCTTGCTGAACCTATTGTTGATAGGGAAACCGGTGAAATCATAGCCGAAGCAGGTACGACGATCGACCGTCGCACACTGGATGGCATCATTGACGTACTTGAGGCAGATGCGAATCTTGAAACATTCCACCTTGAAAATGGCCTGCTCGATGAACCGATCGAAGTCCAGTCCATCAAAGTAGAGGCACCGAACCAGGAAGATGGTACGACTACCATCATCGGCAATGCATTCCCGGATGTTGAAGTGAAATCAATCACACCGTCCGACATCATTGCTTCCATGAGCTATTTCTTCAACCTGCTTCATGGTGTAGGCGACACTGACGATATCGACCACCTGGGCAACCGTCGTCTGCGTTCTGTCGGCGAACTGCTGCAGAACCAGTTCAGAATCGGACTGTCCCGTATGGAGCGTGTCGTCAGGGAGCGCATGTCCATCCAGGACACGGAATCCATTACGCCACAGCAGCTGATCAATATCCGACCGGTCATTGCATCAATCAAAGAATTCTTCGGCAGCTCCCAGCTGTCACAGTTCATGGACCAGACGAATCCGCTTGCCGAACTGACACACAAAAGACGTCTGTCTGCACTTGGGCCCGGCGGTCTGACACGTGAACGCGCAGGTATGGAAGTACGAGATGTACACTATTCCCACTACGGGCGCATGTGTCCGATTGAAACGCCTGAGGGACCGAACATCGGGCTGATCAACTCGCTGTCCAGCTATGCAAGAGTGAACGAATTCGGCTTTATCGAAACACCATATAGAAGAGTGGATCCGGAAACAAACCGTGTAACCAGCCAGATCGACTACCTGACAGCTGATGAAGAAGACAGCTATGTAGTAGCACAGGCCAATGCACTCCTCGATGAGGATGGTTCATTCATCAGAGAAGAAATCGTCTGCCGCTTCCGTGGGAACAACACGAGAATGGCGAGAGAACGCATGGACTATATGGACGTATCGCCGAAGCAGGTTGTATCTGCCGCGACAGCATGTATCCCGTTCCTTGAAAATGATGACTCCAACCGTGCCCTGATGGGTGCGAACATGCAACGTCAGGCAGTGCCGCTTCTGATACCGCAATCTCCACATATCGGTACAGGCATGGAGCACGTCGCTGCACGCGACTCCGGTGCAGCAGTTGTTGCACGCCATAGAGGCCGTGTTGAGCACGTGGAAGCGAAAGAGATCCATATCCGCCGCATCGTCGAGGAGAATGGAAAAGAAATCGAAACGGAAAAGGACGTCTATAGACTGTCCAAATTCATCCGTTCAAACTCCGGTACATGCTACAACCAGAAGCCGATCATTGCCAAAGGCGACATCGTGTCGAAAGGTGAGATCCTCGGTGATGGTCCTTCCATGGACAATGGTGAAATGGCACTCGGACAGAACGTTGTCGTCGGATTCATGACATGGGACGGCTACAACTATGAGGATGCCGTCATCATGAGTGAACGTCTTGTGAAAGATGATGTCTACACTTCCATCCATATCGAAGAATACGAGTCCGAATCCCGAGATACAAAACTCGGACCTGAAGAGATCACAAGAGATATCCCGAATGTGTCCGATAATGCGCTTAAGAAACTCGACGAGCGCGGTATCGTTCACATTGGTGCCGAGGTCAAGGATGGCGACATCCTCGTCGGTAAAGTAACGCCTAAAGGTGTAACGGAGCTGACGGCTGAAGAACGTCTTCTGCATGCCATCTTCGGAGAAAAAGCACGTGAAGTGCGCGATACATCACTCCGTGTGCCACACGGTGCCGGTGGTATCGTCCTTGATGTCAAAGTCTTCAACCGTGAAGACGGCGACGAACTTTCTCCAGGGGTCAACCAGCTTGTACGTGTCTACATCGTCCAGAAGCGTAAGATCAGCGTAGGGGATAAGATGTGTGGCCGACACGGCAACAAAGGTGTAATCTCCAGAATTCTTCCGGAAGAAGATATGCCTTACATGCCGGATGGCACACCGATTGATATCATGCTCAACCCACTTGGTGTACCTTCCCGTATGAACATCGGTCAGGTGCTTGAGCTTCACCTCGGCATGGCTGCCCGTGCAATGGGTCTGAAAATGGCTTCACCGGTATTCGATGGTGCCAACGAGGAAGATGTGTGGGATACGATGGCAGAAGCCGGTCTTGCCCGCGATGGTAAGACAGTACTCTACGATGGCCGTACAGGCGAACCGTTCGAGAGCCGTATTTCCGTCGGTGTCATGTATATGCTGAAACTCGCACACATGGTTGATGACAAACTTCACGCAAGAAGTACCGGACCATACTCCCTTGTTACACAGCAGCCGCTTGGTGGTAAAGCACAATTCGGTGGTCAGCGTTTCGGGGAAATGGAAGTATGGGCACTGGAAGCATATGGTGCTGCCTATACACTGCAGGAAATCCTGACCGTCAAGTCGGATGATACTGTAGGCCGTGTGAAAACCTACGAAGCAATCGTAAAAGGTGAAAATGTCCCTAAACCTGGAGTACCTGAGTCCTTCCGCGTACTGATGAAGGAACTCCAGAGTCTTGGCCTCGATGTCAACATCCTCGATGAGAACGATGAAGAAATAGAGATGCGTGATACTGAAGAGGATGATGCATCCAATCAGATGAATCTAAGCGAGAAAACAAGCGCTGCAACTGAAGATGTTACTGAATGATGATTGAGCTTGATAAAACTTTAGGGAGGAAAGCTCATTGATAGATGTAAATAGATTTCAATATATGAAAATAGGTCTGGCTTCATCAGAAAAGATCCGTTCATGGTCTTTCGGGGAAGTCAAAAAGCCGGAAACAATCAACTACAGAACACTGAAACCTGAAAGGGACGGTCTGTTCTGTGAGAAGATTTTCGGTCCTACGAAGGACTGGGAATGTAGTTGTGGAAAATACAAGCGTGTCAGATACAAAGGCATGGTCTGTGATCGTTGTGGTGTTGAAGTGACACGTGCAAAAGTAAGACGTGAGAGAATGGGGCATATCGAACTTGCTGCCCCTGTCTCCCACATCTGGTACTTCAAGGGCATCCCATCCAGAATGGGACTGCTTCTTGACATGTCACCGCGCTCACTTGAAGAAGTCATCTACTTTGCGTCCTACGTCGTAATCAAACCAGGTTCCACGGGACTTGAGCAGAAGCAGCTCATGACTGAACGCGAGTACAGGGAGTACTACGACAAGCATGGTAATACTTTCACTGCGAAGATGGGTGCCGAAGCGATCAAGGAACTTCTGATGGATGTCAATCTCGAATCCGAGCTTGAAATGCTCAGAAAAGAACTTGAAACAGCGACAGGCCAGCGTCTGACAAGAGCAATCAAACGTCTGGAAGTTGTCGAGTCATTCCGCAGCTCCGGAAATGATCCGTCATGGATGATTCTTGATGTTCTGCCGATCATCCCGCCGGAAATCCGTCCGATGGTCCAGCTTGATGGTGGACGTTTCGCCACAAGTGACCTGAACGATCTGTACCGTCGTGTCATCAACCGTAACAATCGTCTGAAGCGTCTGCTCGACCTTGGTGCTCCCGGCATCATCGTACAGAATGAGAAGCGCATGCTGCAGGAAGCAGTGGATGCACTGATTGATAACGGACGCCGTGGCCGCCCGGTAACGGGACCAGGAAACCGTCCGCTCAAATCCTTGTCCCACATGCTTAAAGGTAAGCAGGGCCGTTTCCGTCAGAACCTTCTCGGTAAACGTGTCGACTATTCCGGCCGTTCCGTAATCGTTGTCGGACCAAGCCTGAAGATGTACCAGTGTGGTCTCCCTAAGGAAATGGCACTCGAACTCTTCAAGCCTTTCGTCATGAAGGAACTCGTTGCGCGTGAAATGGCGACAAACATCAAGAATGCCAAAGGCAAAATTGAACGTATGGAAGATGACGTATGGGATGTGCTTGAAGATGTAATCAAAGAGCACCCGGTACTTCTGAACCGTGCACCGACACTCCACCGTCTGGGTATCCAGGCATTCGAAGCGACACTCGTTGAAGGCCGTGCCATCCGTCTGCACCCGCTGGTAACAACAGCTTATAATGCCGACTTTGATGGTGACCAGATGGCAGTACACGTACCACTTTCCAAAGAAGCGCAGGCGGAAGCACGCATGCTGATGCTCGCTGCCCAGAACATCCTGAACCCTAAGGATGGCAAGCCGGTCGTTACACCTTCACAGGATATGGTACTTGGCAACTACTACCTGACGCTCGAAAGAGAGTTCACAAAACGCGAAGGACATATCTTCAAAGATGCAAATGAAGTCGTCATGGCCTACCAGAACGGTTATGTACAGCTGCATACACGTATTGGTCTGCACACAGATTCACTTGAATCCGCGAAGTTCCCAGAGGCGCATAAAGGCAAGATTCTGATGACAACAACAGGCAAGGTCATCTTCAATGAAATCATGCCGCCATCCTTCCCTTACTTGAACGAACCGACAAGGGAAAACCTCGAGTTCCAGATACCGGACCGCTATTTCGTATCCGTCGAAGAGCTCGGTGAAGGCGGGCTTGCCGAAAGATTCAAAGATGAGCCGATTGTGCAGCCTTTCAACAAGAAATTCCTTGGCCAGATCATCGCTGAAGTCTTCAACAAGTTCCACATCACTGAAACTTCCGTCATGCTTGACCGCATGAAGGATCTCGGCTTCAAATACTCTTCCAAAGCCGGCATCACAGTCGGTGTCTCCGATATCGTCGTCCTGCCGGACAAGCAGCAGATCATCGACGAGACGGAAGAAAAAGTCGAGAAGGTCCAGAAACAGTTTGCACGTGGTCTGATCACTGAAGCGGAACGCTATGGTGCAGTCATTGAACTGTGGACAAGAGCGAAGGATGTCATCCAGGATCGTCTGATGGCTTCCCTCCACCGTCTGAATCCGATTTTCATGATGAGTGACTCCGGAGCCCGTGGTAATGCCTCCAACTTCACGCAGCTTGCAGGTATGCGTGGACTCATGGCCAACCCGTCCGGACAGATCATCGAACTGCCGATCAAATCCAGTTTCCGTGAAGGGCTGACAGTACTCGAGTACTTCATCTCCACACACGGTGCCCGTAAAGGTCTTGCCGATACGGCACTCAAGACGGCCGACTCCGGTTATCTTACAAGAAGACTGGTTGATGTGGCACAGGATGTCATCGTCCGTGAAGAGGACTGTGGAACAGACAAAGGTCTCCTTGTCCGTGCACTGACAGAAGGTTCAGAGCTGATCGAGCCGTTCATCGACCGTCTGGAAGGACGCTACTCGAAAGAGACGGTAAGACACCCTGAAACTAAAGAGATCATTGTGAAGTCAAACGAACTCATCACGCCTGAACTGGCGAAGGAAATTGTAAGCAGTGGTCTTGAGGAAATGTACATCCGTTCTGCATTCACATGTAATACACGTCATGGTGTATGTGAACGCTGCTACGGTAAAAACCTTGCAACTGGTGAAAAAGTCGAAGTGGGCGAAGCAGTCGGTACAATCGCTGCCCAGTCCATCGGTGAACCAGGTACACAGCTTACAATGCGTACCTTCCACACAGGTGGGGTTGCCGGAAGTGACATCACGCAAGGTCTGCCGCGTATCCAGGAGCTCTTTGAAGCACGTAATCCGAAGGGTCAGGCGATGATTTCCGAAATCCGTGGTGCAGTTACGGATATTGAAATCGTCAAAGACCGCCAGCAGGAGATCAAGGTCAAAGGTGAACAGGAGACGAAGACATACACAGCGCCGGCAACAGCGCGTGTACTCGTCGAAATCGGCGATCAGGTTGGTCCTGGTGAAATCCTTACGGAAGGTTCCATCGAACCGAAGGAACTTCTCGGTGTTGCTGGTCTGAACCACACTCAGGAATACCTCCTGAAAGAAGTACAGAAGGTATACCGTATGCAGGGTGTTGAAATCGACGACAAGCACGTCGAGGTCATGGTCAGACAGATGCTCAGGAAAGTAAGAATCATCGATGCCGGAGACACATCACTGCTCCCGGGTGCACTTGTTGATATCCATGCATTTACTGATGCAAATAGAGAAATCTTCAAAAAGCGCAAGAGACCGGCGACAGCCAAGCCTGTTCTGCTCGGTATCACGAAAGCATCACTTGAAACAGAAAGCTTCCTTTCTGCAGCCAGCTTCCAGGAAACAACAAGAGTACTCACAGATGCTGCAATCAAAGGCAAGCGTGATGAACTTCTCGGACTCAAGGAGAATGTCATCATCGGTAAGCTGATTCCAGCCGGCACAGGCATGCCGAAATACCGCGACGTCGAAATTGATGTAGAGAAAAATGAAGAAGCAGTAGAGAGAGAAGAAGTCCTGATAGAAGATTAGAAGCAAGGTCCTCTCATATATATGGGAGGACCTGTTTTTTTAGTGTATTTTGTTGACATGACCATGGGCAGATGCTATTATTATTAAGGTTACTCTATATGGGATCCGTGAGGTCAGTATGGAGAGACAAAATGTTGAAATGTAAGATTTGGTTCTTACACATTTTTTATACCCTAAAAATGAACCACCTGGATGTGTGGGATTAATGAAGAGAGGAGGAATACCATGCCAACGATTAATCAGCTAGTTAGAAAACCTCGTCAAACTAAAGGCAAAAAATCAGGATCACCAGCATTGAACAGAGGCTTCAACAGCCTTAAAAAACGTATGACGGATGAGAGTGCGCCTCAAAAACGCGGTGTCTGCACACGTGTCGGAACAATGACACCTAAGAAACCGAACTCCGCCCTGCGTAAATATGCGCGTGTGAGACTTTCCAATACTATCGAAGTAAACGCATATATCCCTGGAATTGGACACAACCTTCAGGAGCACAGTGTTGTACTGATCCGTGGAGGACGTGTAAAAGACCTTCCTGGTGTACGTTACCACATCGTACGTGGTGCGCTTGATACTTCTGGTGTCAACGACCGCAAGCAAGGCCGTTCACTATACGGTACTAAACGCCCTAAGCAGAAATAGTCCATTCATGATGACTGGATGAAATAATATTTGAAAGGAGGATGACTATGCCACGTAAAGGACCAGTTGCTAAAAGAGACGTATTGCCAGATCCGATTCACAATTCCAAACTTGTGACGAAACTCATCAATAAAATGATGGTGGATGGAAAACGCGGTACATCCCAAAGAATTCTCTATAAAGCATTCGATCTTGTACAGGAACGTTCCGGCAGAGATGCAATCGAAGTTTTTGATGAAGCGATCGAGAACATCATGCCAGTACTTGAAGTTAAAGCGCGTCGTGTTGGTGGTTCAAACTACCAGGTACCAGTAGAGGTGCGTGCGGACCGCCGTACAACTCTTGGACTTCGTTGGCTCGTGAACTACGCACGTCTGCGTGGGGAAAAGACAATGGAAGAGCGCCTAGCGAATGAAATTCTTGACGCTGCCAACAATACAGGCGGAGCTGTTAAGAAGCGTGAAGATACACACAAGATGGCTGAAGCAAACAGAGCATTCGCCCACTACCGCTGGTAGTAGGCGGGGCTCAAGCCGCTAAGCTTAATTTCATCCCATTCCTGGAAGGAGAAAAGGATACCAATGGCAAGAGAATTCTCTTTAGAAAAAACGCGTAATATCGGTATCATGGCTCACATCGATGCTGGTAAGACGACGACGACTGAACGTATTCTTTATTACACAGGCCGTATTCACAAGATTGGTGAAACTCACGAAGGTGCATCCCAGATGGACTGGATGGAGCAGGAACAAGAACGTGGGATTACGATTACATCTGCTGCTACAACTGCGCAGTGGGAAGGTCACCGCGTAAACATCATCGATACACCAGGACACGTAGACTTCACTGTTGAAGTTGAACGTTCCCTCCGTGTACTTGATGGTGCAGTAGCTGTACTTGATGCACAGTCCGGCGTTGAGCCTCAGACAGAAACTGTCTGGAGACAGGCGACAACCTACGGTGTTCCACGTGTTGTATTCGTCAACAAGATGGATAAGATCGGTGCTGATTTCGAGTACTCAGTCAACACAATCAAAGAACGTCTGCAAGCGAATGCACACCCGATCCAGTATCCGATCGGTGCTGAAGATGACTTCACAGGCATCATCGATCTCGTGGAAAACAAAGCATTCCATTATAACAATGACCTTGGTACTGAAATCAATGAGATTGAAATTCCTGCAGAATACCAGGATAAAGTTGATTCTCTCAGAGAAGGTCTGATCGAAGGCCTCGCAGATGTAAATGAAGATATCATGGAAAAATACCTGGGTGGAGAAGAGATTTCAACTGATGAGTTGAAAGCAGCTATCCGTCAGGCAACATGTGATGTTGAATTTTACCCTGTACTCTGTGGTACAGCCTTCAAAAACAAAGGTGTCCAGCTGCTTCTGAATGCAGCAATCGACTATCTTCCGTCCCCACTTGATGTTAAACCTATCGTTGGACACAAGAAGGACGATGAAGATGAGGAGATCATTGCTAAACCGGATGATTCCGAGCCGTTTGCAGCACTTGCATTCAAAGTAATGAGTGACCCATTCGTAGGTAAACTTACTTTCTTCCGTGTGTATTCCGGTACACTGGATGCAGGTTCATATATCAGAAACACTACGAAAGACAAGCGTGAGCGTGTCGGACGTATACTGCAGATGCACGCGAACTCCCGTGAGGAGATCTCGACTGTATACGCAGGCGATATCGCTGCAGCAGTAGGACTTAAGGATACTGGAACTGGAGATACACTATGTGACGAAAAGAGTCAGGTTATTCTCGAGTCCATGGAATTCCCTGAACCGGTTATCCACCTGTCTGTAGAACCTAAATCCAAAGCGGACCAGGACAAGATGACGAGTGCACTTGTCAAGCTTCAGGAAGAGGACCCTACATTCACAGCACACACTGACAACGAGACTGGACAGGTCATCATCGGTGGTATGGGTGAGCTTCACCTTGATATCCTTGTCGACCGTATGAAACGTGAATTCAAAGTTGAATGTAACGTAGGTGCACCAATGGTATCCTACCGTGAAACATTCAAAAAACAGGCTGCTGTTCAAGGTAAATTCACGCGTCAATCCGGTGGTCGTGGTCAATACGGTGACGTTCACATCGAATTCACACCTAATGAAGTCGGTGGCGGTTTCGAGTTCGAAAATGCTATCGTCGGTGGTGTTGTACCACGTGAATATATCCCATCCGTTGAAGCAGGTATCAAGGACGCTATGGAAAATGGTGTACTTGCCGGCTATCCAATGGTAGACGTCAAAGCGAAACTCTTTGATGGTTCATACCACGATGTCGACTCCTCGGAAATGGCCTTCAAAGTTGCTGCTTCACTCGCACTTAAAGAAGCTGCCAAAGTTTGTGACCCAGTGATTCTTGAACCACTCATGAAGGTTGAAATCGTTATGCCTGAAGAGTACATGGGTGATATCATGGGTGACGTCACAAGCCGCCGTGGACGCGTTGAAGGTATGGCTGCACGTGGTAACGCACAGATCGTCAATGCATTCGTACCACTTTCAGAAATGTTCGGTTATGCGACCAACCTGCGTTCCAACACGCAAGGTCGTGGAACTTACACAATGACTTTCAGTCACTATGAAGAAGTTCCTAAATCAATTTCTGAAGAAATCATCAAGAAAAACAAAGGTGCATAATCGGCACCACTTGATTTTTCAGCCTGAATCATTTATAAGTGATTTAGAAACACCTCGAGCGGGGTAAGCCCGCTTCGAGTTTCAATATAAACTACTACTTTATTTAAGGAGAGGTATACGAAATGGCAAAAGAAAAATTCGACCGTTCCAAAACGCATGCCAATATTGGTACAATCGGTCACGTCGACCACGGTAAAACTACTCTGACAGCTGCTATCGCAACTGTTCTTTCTAAAAGAGGATCTGGCGAAGCTCAAAGCTACGACATGATCGACAACGCTCCAGAGGAAAAAGAACGTGGAATCACAATCAATACTTCCCACATCGAGTATGAAACTGAAAAGCGTCACTATGCGCACGTTGACTGCCCAGGACACGCTGACTATGTTAAAAACATGATCACTGGTGCTGCTCAAATGGACGGCGGTATCCTCGTTGTTTCTGCAGCAGACGGCCCAATGCCACAAACACGTGAGCACATCCTGCTCTCTAAAAACGTTGGCGTACCTGCACTTGTTGTATTCCTCAACAAAGTTGACATGGTTGACGACGAAGAGCTTCTTGAACTCGTTGAAATGGAAGTTCGCGAACTTCTTTCCGAGTATGACTTCCCTGGCGACGACATCCCTGTAATCGCTGGTTCTGCACTCAAAGCACTTGAAGGCGACGAAGCATACGAAGATAAAATCATGGAACTCATGGAAGCTGTGGACACTTATATCCCAACTCCAGAGCGTGATTCCGACAAGCCATTCATGATGCCGGTTGAGGATGTATTCTCAATCACTGGTCGTGGTACAGTTGCTACTGGTCGTGTTGACCGTGGACAGATCAAAGTCGGTGACGAAGTTGAAATCATCGGTCTTGCTGAAGAAAACAGCAAAACAACTGTTACAGGTGTTGAAATGTTCCGTAAGCTTCTTGACTATGCAGAAGCTGGCGACAACATCGGTGCACTTCTCCGTGGTGTAGCACGTGAAGACATCCAGCGTGGACAAGTACTTGCTGCGCCTGGATCCATCACTCCACACACACAGTTTAAAGCAGAAGTTTATGTACTTTCAAAAGACGAAGGTGGACGTCACACTCCTTTCTTCGGTAACTACCGCCCACAGTTCTACTTCCGTACTACGGACGTAACTGGCGTAGTAAACCTTCCAGAAGGTACTGAAATGGTTATGCCTGGCGACAACGTTGAAATGTCAGTTGAACTGATTTCTCCAATCGCTATCGAAGACGGTACACGTTTCTCCATCCGTGAAGGTGGACGTACTGTTGGATCAGGCGTTGTAACTGAAATCACTAAGTAATCTGCTGATTATTGAAAAAGGAGCCTTCGGGCTCCTTTTTTGTACATAAATAAGGCTGCTCTCTTTATGAGAACAGCCTTATTTTTAATTCCGGAATCCGAGGACGATTTTAACGAGTGATTCCACGCCGGCCTTCATTCCTTGTTCATCGATATCGAACATTGGATGGTGGTGTGGATAGTCAGCACCTATACTACTGTTCCTGGCACCAGTGTAGAAGTAGGCACCTGGTGTATCCTGCAGAAAGTAGGAAAAGTCCTCGCCGCCCATGGAGGGTACGTTCTCCTCACACTTCTCGACATAATCAGCATCTTCAAGAACATCAAGTACATGGTTCAGCTGTTCATTATCATTGACCAGTGCAGGATAGCCCTCTGTGTAGTCCAGGGTACAGTTGACGCCGAAGCTCGATTCAATGCCATTTGCGATGCCTTCCATACGTTTTTGGACACTCTCTCTGACCTCCTTTTCAAACGTCCTGACGGTACCACTGACGACAGTCGTACTTGGGATGACGTTGAATGAAGAGCCCCCATTGAATGTAGCGACAGTCACAACTGCGGATTTCAGCGGATCGATTGTTCTGGATACGATGCTCTGCAGCTGCTGGATGAGTGAGGCGGCAGCAACAATCGGATCGACGGCTTCATGCGGTTCGGCGCCATGGCCGCCGCGTCCTTCCACTTCGATTGAAAAGGCGTCAGGGCTTGCCCACGCGTGGTCATACGTATATGCCAGTGTCCCTACAGGGAACTGGCTCGATAGATGGGTGCCGAAGACGTAGTCGACACCATCCAGTGCGCCGTCCTCAACCATGGATTTTGCACCGCCCGGAAGCAGTTCTTCAGCATGCTGGTGGATGAAGACGACATTGACCGGCAGTTCATCCTTATGCGCCGCCAGTATGCGCGCTGCTGTAATCAGCATGGCAGTATGGGCATCGTGTCCGCATGCGTGCATTACACCCGCCACTGTGGATTTATAGGGAACATCCTTTTCGTCCTGGATCGGCAGTGCATCAAAATCCGCGCGCAGGCCGATCGTCTTGAAACTGTCATCAACCTGAAGACGGGCAGTGATACCATTGCCGCCGACGTCTCGCCTGACTTCAAAACCGAGGTCTTTAATCTGATCGTATATATACTGCTTCGTATTTTCCTCTTTGAATGACACTTCGGGGTGCATGTGCATATGTCTGCGCATATTCACCATATCCTCGTAATGCTGTTCTATTTCATGGGTCAGATCCATCATTGTCCATTCTCCTTCTCGAAATAATTGAATACGGACTTTACCATGACGGATACTGCATTGGTGAGTCCTTTTTCGTCAATATCGAACTTGGCGTGGTGATGCGGATAATCCGCTTTGAAACTTGAGTTTCTTGTACCGGTGTAGTAGAAAGTGCCGGGCACACGCTGCAGATAGTAGGAGAAATCTTCTCCACCAAGATCCGGTGCCATTTCGCGTACTTCATCTACAGTGCTGATTTCCTGTGCTGCTGCCAGAACAAGATCGGTCTTGTCTGTATCGTTCACTACCGGTGGATAGCCTTTCATATAATCAAGGTCATAGGAGATGCCCGTTGTTGTCACCAGGCCTTCGAGGCATTTCTGCAGTTCGCTGATCATGACATTCTGGGTTTCGGCATTGAATGTACGGATGGTGCCACCGACTTCGACTTCATCCGGGATGATGTTATGCTGGTGTCCACCGTTGAACATCGTAATGGACAGAACCACAGGCTCCATCGGTTTCGATTTGCGCGTGACGATATACTGAAGCTGATTGCAGAATGAGATGGCAGCAGCTACCGGGTCGATGGTCGCATGGGGTTTTGATGCGTGACCGCCCCGTCCGCGTATCTTGATGGTGAAGTCATCCGGCATGCCTGTTGCGGTGCCGTATTTATAGCCGATGGTACCGACATCAAGATTGCTTGAAATATGCTGGCCGAAAATGGCGTCGACATCCTCAAGGCAGCCATCAGCAATCATCTGTATGGCACCGCCCGGATCGACTTCTTCGGCGTGCTGGTGAATGAAGACGACGTTGCCCTGGAGCTGGTCTTTATTCTCTGTCAGGATGCGCGCCACTGTCAGCAGGACGGCAGTATGGGCATCGTGTCCACAGGCATGCATGACACCGGGGACGGTGGACTTGTATGGAACGTCCTTCTGATCCTGGATCGGCAGTGCATCAAAATCGGCACGAAGGGCCACTGTAGGCAGCGCAGAATCGATCGTCAGGCGGCCGACAACACCGCGGCCACCAACCCCTTCCTGGACTTCCAGCCCGAGTTCTCTCAAATATTCGGCAATGTATGCAGGCGTCTGGACTTCCTGAAAGGACAGTTCAGGGTACATATGGAAATGCCGGCGCAGTCGAACCATTTCGTTGTAGTGGGTGCGTGACAGCTGTTCTACGACTGATGTTTCCATTCAATCACCTGCTCGATCTCGAGTATTTTCATAAACATGGCCAGACCGCTTGCCATGGCGTCTTCATCCATATCGAATCTTGGATGATGGTGGACATAATCGCTCAGCTTCCCGGCATTTCCGGAGCCGGTAAAGAAGAAGGCGCCTGGACGTTCATTGATGTAGTAGGAGAAGTCTTCGCCGATCATCAGCGGCTTCGCTTCTTCAAAATCAAGACCGATCTCTCCGGCAGCCTGACGGATGATGTCTGCTTCCGATTCATGGTTGATGACCGCCGGGTAGCCGAAATCATACTGCACTTCAGCTGTCGCACCACGTTTTTCTGCAGTGAGCGTGGCTTCCTTGTGGAAGATATCCCGGATCTTCTCCTTGACCTTGAAATCGAATGTCCGTACCGTACCGATGATTTCAGCTGTATCGGGGATGACGTTGAAGGCATCTCCGGAGCTGACTTTGCCGACGGTGACAACAGCATTATCAAGGGGAGAGACCTGTCTCGATACGACAGTCTGCAGATTGGTGATGAGCTCCGCTGCAATGACAATCGGGTCGACGGCATTCTGCGGGTGTGCAGCATGTCCGCCTGTGCCCTGGATTTTTATTTTGAACATATCCGGGCTTGAAATGACGGGGCCCGTCTTCGTTTTGATCTGGTGCGTCGGGTACTGGCTCCAGTAGTGCTGTCCGTACACTTTATCGATGCCTTCAAGCACGCCGTCTTCAACCATGGAGATGGCGCCTCCCGGCTGGACTTCTTCTGCAAACTGGAAAATGAATGAGATGCTGCCTTTAAGATGGTCTTTATTTTTATGAACCAGGTCGAGCAGTCCGAGCAGTGTGCTCGTATGGGCATCATGTCCACACGCGTGCATGACACCATCGACTGTCGATCTGTAGGGTACATCCTTTTCATCCTGTATGGGCAGTGCATCGAAATCAGCGCGTATGGCAACATGTGGATGGGCCATGCTGCCGATTGTCGCCAGCAGCCCTCCGCCGCCGACACCTTCTCTTACAGTCACATCCGGATAGCGCGCGAGACACTCCAATATGTATGTATAGGTTTCCTTTTCATGAAATGAAACTTCAGGGTGCATATGCATATACCGCCTGTGCTCGACCATGTCGGGCATGACGGTTTTCACGATATCATCTATTGTCATGTATTTCGCCTCCATAAATTATATTACACAATTTTATCAAATTTTCGTACTTTTCGAAACATATTAAAACGCATGTTTTCAATTCTATGACCGGTTGCACTTATGATATGATAAAAGAAAGAGGAGGAGATTGGTAATGTCTAGAATTTTGGATGAGTATCTTGCATCGAATCTGCAGGAATTGAAAGAAAATGGACTCTATAATGAGATAAATGTGGTGGAAGGTGCGAACGGTCCGGAAATCACGATTGAAGGGGAAAGACTGGTCAACCTGTCTTCCAACAACTATCTCGGCCTCGCGACGAATGAGACATTGAAGCAGGTGGCTAAAGAGGCAATCGATTCCCACGGTGTCGGTGCAGGAGCTGTACGTACAATCAACGGCACACTCGATCTGCACGTGGAACTGGAGGAGACGCTCGCTCGATTTAAGGGGACAGAAGCGGCAGTCGCATTCCAGTCCGGGTTCAACTGCAACATGGCGGCCATTCAGGCTGTCATGGGCAAGGAGGATGCAATTCTGTCCGACGAACTGAACCACGCTTCGATCATCGACGGGTGCAAGCTGTCACGCGCAAAGATCATCCGCGTCAACCACTCCGATATGGCTGATTTAAGACAGAAGGCGAAAGAAGCGGTCGAATCCGGCCAGTACAGGAAGGTCATGTACATCACCGACGGTGTATTTTCAATGGATGGCGATGTGGCCATGCTGCCTGAAATCGTCGATATCGCCAAGGAGTTCGACCTCATCACCTATGTGGATGACGCACACGGTTCCGGCGTCATGGGCAAAGGCGCAGGTACAGTGAAGCACTTCGGCCTCGAGAAGGATATTGATATCCAGATGGGTACACTCTCGAAAGCCATCGGTGTTGTCGGCGGCTATATTGCAGGATCAAAGGATCTCATCGATTATCTGAAAGTGGCAGCACGCCCATTCCTGTTCTCCACTTCCCTGACACCAGGGGATACACGGGCAATCACCGAAGCGGTACGCATGCTCATGGCATCCACAGAGCTGCATGATAAGCTATGGGAGAATGGCAACTACCTGAAAGACGGATTGAAGAAGCTCGGATTTGAGATCGGCAATTCCGAAACGCCGATTACACCTTGCATCATCGGCGATGAAAAGACGACACAGGAATTTTCAAAACGTCTGATGCAGGAAGGCGTATATGCCAAGTCCATCGTCTTCCCGACAGTTCCTAAAGGTACCGGCCGAGTGAGAAATATGCCGACAGCTGCGCATACGAAGGAAATGCTCGATCGGGCACTTGAAGTATATGAAAAAGTCGGCAAGGAACTGGATGTAATCTCATAATCTAAGGAGTACAGCAATGGAACGAATTCTAATTACAGGTGCGCTCGGCCAGATCGGCACAGAGCTCACTTTGAAACTGAGGGAAAAGTATGGGGAAGGCAATGTGCTTCCTACAGATATAAAGGCACCTGAAGATGACAATCTGAAAGGTCTGCCATTCGAAATTCTGGATGTCCGGGATATGGAGCGGATGAAGGGGATTGTGTCCGAGTTCAGACCGGATACAATGCTTCACATGGCGGCACTGCTCAGTGCAACGGCGGAAAAGAATCCGCAGTTCGCATGGGACATCAATATGGTTGGTCTGATGAATGCACTGGAGACAGCGCGCGAATATGATCTCAAGTTCTTCACACCGAGCTCGATCGGTGCTTTCGGCCCTTCCACCCCGAAAGAGAATACGCCACAGGTCACAATCCAGCGTCCAACCACGATGTACGGGGTGAACAAAGTTGCCGGAGAACTGTTGTGTGACTACTATTTTGAAAAATTTGGTGTCGATACCAGAAGTGTCCGCTTCCCGGGGCTGATCTCTCACGTCAAGGAGCCCGGTGGTGGAACGACAGACTACGCTGTCGAAATATATTTTGAAGCTGTCAGAAATGGCGCTTATACATCGTTCATCGACAAGAGCACCAATATGGATATGATGTACATGGACGACGCCATCGACGCCATCATCAAGCTGATGGAAGCAGATCCAGATCAGCTTGTCGACCGCAATGCGTTCAATGTCACAGCCATGAGCATCAATCCGGAAATGGTTGCCAATGAGATCAGAAAACACATACCAGGCTTTACGCTCGACTATGATGTCGATCCTGTGCGCCAGGGCATCGCAGCGAGCTGGCCGAATGCGATTGATGCAAGCGAAGCAAAGCGCCAGTGGGGATTCCAGCCGAAGTATACTTTGGAAAAAATGACGGAAACCATGCTGGAAGCGATACGAAATAAGAAGTAGGAAGGCAGGATTGCCTTCTTATTTTTTCTAATCGGAGGCGGCAAAATGACGCGTGTAATACTATTTGACAAAGATGGTACACTGATGGACTACCATAAAGTGTGGACACCTTATGCCAAGCGGTCCATCGAAGCCTTTGCAGAAGCGTTCGACTGTCATGATATAAAAGATGAACTCGCTCACAGGCTCGGACTGATCAATGGGCAGATTGCGCCGAATTCCGTTCTTGCGAGCGGTACAGGAGATATCATCCAGGATCAATTCGAGCGCTATCAGACAGGCGGTGGCAAGTGGATGAAGGACTTCTATGAGGAGAACCTTGATGCGCTGCGCGACAGCATGGAACTGATAGACGGTGCAGCAGATGTGCTGCGCCAGCTTGCAGCAGACGGCTATAAGAATATCATCGTTACGAGTGACAGCCGGCTGAGTACGGAATATTTCATCCGCAAGTTCTCTTTGGAGAGTGTGGTGCATGAAGTGGTTGCAGGCGACGATTCCCCTTTCCACAAACCGGATATCCGGATTCTGGAGCCATTGTGCAGAAAGACCGGCCATTCATTGGACGAGATGGTGATGATCGGGGACAACCGGGCGGATACGATGCTCGGTTATGAAGAAGGACTGCGGACGATTGGTGTACTGAGCGGCACGTGCCGCAGGGAGGATCTCGAAGGCGCGGATATGATCCTCCAGAGTGTAACGGATGTCATTGATGACGGACGTTTCATTCTGGAGGAAGATGGTGCGGATCATGCATGAAGCGTATATGAAGCTGGCGCTGGCTGAAGCCCGGAAGGCAGAGGCCATCGGTGAAGTGCCGATCGGGGCAGTAGTGGTCCATGAAGGCAAGGTCATCGCAAGCAGCCACAATCTGAGGGAAACATCACAGAACCCGCTGACCCATGCGGAAGTCATCGCCATCAATAAGGCGAGTGAAGTCCTTGGATCGTGGCGGCTTGAAAACTGTACACTCTATGTCACGCTCGAACCATGTGTCATGTGTTCCGGTGCCATCGTGATGAGCCGGATTCCTCACGTCGTCTACGGTGCAAAAGACCCGAAAGGCGGTACTGTGGACAGTCTGATGCGCTTGCTTGATGAACCCCGCTTCAATCATCGGGCCATCGTCACCAGTGGTGTGCTGGAAGCGGAATGCAGCGGGATGCTGAAGTCTTTTTTCAAAGCTTTGAGGGAAAAACGGAAAAATCAACCGATTGATTAAATTTTCTGATAAAATGAAGTTAAAAACAATAAGGGAGTTTTGGAGCGCTTATGGTCAAATTAATCGCATTAGATATGGATGGGACCCTGCTCACCCCGGGCCATGAAATCAGTCCCCGGAACAAGGCTGCAATCAGCAAAGCGATGGAACGTGGGGTACAGGTTGTTGTCGCTACAGGACGTGCTTTCTACGAAGCACATGGCATCATCAATAAATTGGATATGAAATTGCCGTATATCTGTCTGAATGGTGCAGAGGTCCGCAATGAATCAAGCGAAGTCATGACAACCAACGCATTGAATGCCGAGCTGATCGAACAGGCTGCAGATGTGTTCAGAGCTGAAGATATCTTCTATCAGGTCTATACAGACCGTGCCATCTACACAGCGAGCATCGAACAGGATATAGAAATATTCAAGGACCTTTCCACCCAGATGGGCCAGAAGCCGGAAGAAGACAAGATCCGCCGGTTCATGGAAGAAAGGCTCGAACGCGGTACGTTGATCGAAACGGATGATTATAAGTCGATCTTTGAACGGGAAGATGAAAATGTTCTGAAACTGCTGGCCGCTTCATCCAGCAAACCGAAACTTGTACGGGCAAAGAACAGTCTGTATGAGATTGGCAACCTCGCCGTATCCGCATCTGCACCACACAATATAGAGCTGACACACGTCAATGCACAAAAGGGGATTGCACTTGCCAACGTTGCAGAGATCATGGGTATCGATATGAAAGACGTCATGGCAGTCGGCGACAACCTGAACGACATCTCCATGCTCAAACGCGCCGGCATATCCGTTGCCATGGGCAACGCTGCTTCAGAAGTCAAAGGCATAGCCGACAAGGTTACAGCAACGAACATCGAAGATGGCGTCGCCATTGCGATTGAAGAGGCGCTTGAAGAAATGGATAAGGAAAAAGCAGGAGCACGCGATACAGAAGCCTAGATAAACATGCAAGCCCATTTCCTGAAATAGGAAATGGGCTTTTTGCATGCCTATATGCTTTGCGGATCGGCTTTGCCATCCAATAATACATCAGACGTCTCAGGTACTGTTTCATCCGGCGCTTCATTTTCAGTCTTGGCTGCATCATACATGTCTTTGGATCTTGCTATGAGTTTCTCATTGAAGATGGTGAACACGATTGCGATGATCAGGATGGCACTGACAACATTGATGACCCAGTAGAGTTCAAAGTCATATAGATAGCCGTAGAATATTGCCCCGACCGGCATGATGCTCATCGAGCACAGGTTCATGGTGGAAAACACCCTGCCTTTGATATGCTGCGGTGTGACGAGCTGTACAAAAAGGTTGATTGGTATATTAACGAACTGGAGTGTCATGGCCACGCTGGTACCGATCAATCCGAGCAGTACGACAAGTGTGGCAATATCCACTTCGAGATGGAGCGGGAGTAGATAGAGGGCAACCAGACCGGCAAAGACGAAAAGCCCTCTTTTCATCAGTCGGAATGGACTCTTGAGGTTTTTTATTCTGGCGACCGTCACCCCGCCGATCAGAACACCGATACCGGCGATGGCATTGACGATGCCCACCGTTTCCGGCTGGAAGGCCAATTCATAGATCATCATCTTTTCAGGAAAGATCGTTATAACACCGGACATGAAGTTGACCAGTGCGGCAATGATCAGAAGAGACTGGAACACTTTATTTCTGGCGATGAAAATGAAACCTTGGCTGACGTCGTGCTTGAACGTTTCAAAGCTGGCACCTTCAGTATGGTTTTCTTCATAATCCTTCTCCTGATAGTAGAGATCGAACTTCAGGAAGAAGTCGAGCAGCGCAGAGAGTGCGAATGCAATAAGGAAGATCAGGATGATTTGCGAGAAGGACAGGAGGCCGAACAGCACGCCTCCGAGTATCGGACCGAGGATGACGGTTGATGACAGGATGGCTGAAGTGTAGCCCATCACCTGCTGAATCCGATCCTTATGAAACAGTTCCGTTATGGCAGTCTGGAAGGCATTCGAGACGAAGGGTTCAATCATGGATGTCAGGAACGTCACGATATAGATGGCAATCAGGTTGATATCGTAGATGACAGTATAGAGGAACAGACCCATAATCACCAGTGAGTTCAAGATCTCACCCGAGATGACAATTTTTCTTTTATTGCCAAGATCACTCAATACACCTGAGAAGGGCAGCAGAATCAATGTGACGATAATGCTGATGGCCATATTGATGGAAAAATAGAATGCAGATCCGGTCTCGTACATGATGAAGTAGCTGACAGCGAAAAGATATACATATTTTCCGACACTCAGAATGAAGCGGCTCAGTGCATACACGACAAAGTTGATTCGTTCCTGTAAAGGCAACTGCTGATTGAAAATCATTACTCCACCCCATTTGTTTAATTTAATTAAACTTATTATATGGCGGAAAACCTTGCTTGTCAAATAAAAGTTTAATATAATTAAACATATAATATTATGGAGATGAAAATATGAGTCTTGGAGCACGCATCAGACAACTGCGTAAAGAACGGAAAATGACCCTGGTCGACCTTGCCGGCGAGCAGATTACCAAAGGCATGCTGAGTCTGATTGAAAATGATAAATCGAAGCCTTCCATGGAAACATTGAACCATATCGCAAAGAAACTCGATGTTTCGATCGGCTACCTGACCCAGGAGGGGGATGAGGCATGGACGAGGTGGGTTCTTGATAGTGAAGATTTCAATAGTTCATATTCTTTCCCTTTTGAACACGTGGAGCAGGAGGTCCTGCCGAATCTGGATAAAGTATCTCAGAATGTAAAAGGGATGGAGCTCTATCATGTAATACGCATCTATTACCGATATAAAGGAGAACACAGCCAGGCCGACAGCTATTCCGAGAAGATCAGCAGCTTCTACAGAACCATGGGCATGGAGCATCTGGTGGTCAGGGATAAATTGAATGATGCCATATCACTCATGTACAGCCAGGACTACGCTGAGGCATTCAATCGGCTTGTCGAATCCGAAGAAGAGATCGTGTCCTTCAAGGAGTATGATTCCCGGATAGAACTGGATTACTATTATGTAAAAGGGATATTCGCTTTGTCTGTCGATATGGAGACGTTCGAAGATATTCTGAACCAGTCGATTGAACTGTCCTATGAACATGAGAACTTCAAATACTTTTTCTCTGAAAATGTCATACTCGGCTACTACTATGCACTGATTGGTGAACAGGGCAAGTATGAGATGTGCTGCGAGAATATAAAGCGATACCTTAAGTTCAACAGGCAGGAAAAATACGAGATTGAAATTATAGATGAGGATAATCCTGTACCGAAATTTTATGTGCTGGTGGAGGATAGGGAAAAACAGGCCGAGCTGTATGAGGAGTATATAAACAGGATTCAGAAGGTGTATGAAAAGGATCAGGGCAAGATGGTGGGAATGCCTTTCTACGGACCGATTTTCGCATTGGAGCACGCCTATTTCGAGGGCAATTACGAGAAAGTCGTTCAAATGTACCACGACGATATGTACATCCGGACGACTGCCCAGCACCCTATCGACCGCATTCTGATGGCGATCCGCTCATGTGTCTATCCGCTGAGCCTCTATTACATGAATGAAAAAGAGAAAGCACGTAAAGCTTTCAATACAATCGAAGCGACCATCGAGGACATCAAGGATTCCATTTTCACTACTGAGTTCTACATGATCCGTGACATCATATTTGAAAGATAAATGCCTCCCTTTATGGGAGCATTTTTTGTATGAAAATGAAAGGTTTTGCTGGAGCGCAACGCAGTAGCCCACAATTTAATTTAGCCTGTATACTTTATTGAAAATTTAGAATACAATTACTGTACTTCGTTTATTTTAGGAATTAAACAGCAGGAGGTTAATATGAAAGCAATTCTATTAGGTCTTCTAAGTGCTTTATTTTTTTCCGTAACTTTCATTCTGAACCGGTCGATGGAATTGTCGGGGGGTCATTGGGCGTGGAGTGCTTCTCTGCGTTATTTCTTCATGCTGCCGATACTCGTGCTGATCGTATTCCTGCAAGGGAAGCTTCTTCCGGTACTCAGACATCTTCGGGAAAATCTTTTCGGTTGGATTGTCTGGAGTACTGTCGGTTTTGGATTTTTCTATACCCCCATTGCATTTGCTACAGTGTATGGTCCAGGCTGGCTCGTGGCAGCAACTTTCCAGATGACGATCATAGCTGGTTCCCTACTTGTGCCTCTGCTGAATCAGAACAGCAGCATGAGCAGACGGATACCTTTGGCGAGCATATTGATTTCTCTTATCATCCTTTTTGGTGTTTTCATCATGCAGTTGGAACATGCATCCACCGTGCCACTGCAAAATGTTCTGCTATGCGTTCTGCCGTTGATAGTGGCTGCTTTTGCCTATCCACTTGGTAACAGGAAAATGATGCACCTGGTTGGAGGCAGTCTATCAACCATTCAGCGTGTACTTGGCATGACCATAGCCAGCATGCCGCTCTGGATCATCCTGGCGGTTTATGGAACGGTTGTTCACGGCCTGCCGAGTTCTGGACAGGTATCCCAGTCATTCATCGTTGCTGTAAGTTCAGGCGTCATCGCCACTGTACTATTTTTCTATGCAACAGAACTTGTAAAGGACAGCCCTTCGAAGTTGGCTGGCGTTGAAGCGACTCAATCAGGTGAAGTGTTGTTTGCCCTCCTTGGCGAAATGCTTCTGCTGCATACAGCGTTACCGTCCTCTTTGACCATTTTCGGTATGATACTTATCATTTTCGGCATGATTCTCCATAGTCTGCATTCCGCCATTTCAACCAGGAAGTTGGCTAGAATGAATGTGGAAGTCCACCATGGCTGATCGGTAAGGAACACTTTCATAATGAGCCATGAAGGTTTTTACTATAGCTTTCATAAGCAGTATTTTTGCGGAGGAAAGTGATGGTATGGTGAAAAAGAGAATGGATTAGTTTTTTGTTTCTATCAACATAATCCAGGGTATACTAGAGAGCAAACTATGCAAAATGGAGGAGATCAATGATATCTATGATTGTTGCGATACCACAGGTATTGGTATGCTCAGCATTCGATGGGACTGGTGAAAATTCATCAGAAGATGGCACTTCACCCGCATTTGAGGTAGAATGTTTCAAATGTTCTGCTGACTTCAGTAGGGTGGTGAGTGGCTGATGCTGACGGCCGTACTGACTTTTCTGCTTGGTATAGTGGTAATTCTTGCGATAATCGCAGCGAACGGTTATTTTGTCGCTCAGGAATTTGCCTATATGTCTGTCGACCGCTCAAGGCTCGGCGCCTTGGCGGATCAAGGGGATAAAGCAGCAAAAGTTGCACTATCCGTGACAAAGCGTACGTCTTTCATGCTTTCTGGTGCACAGCTCGGCATCACTGTGACCGGACTGCTCATTGGCTATGTCGCAGAACCTCTGGTCGGCAGAAGCCTGGGTGTCCTGCTCGGCGGTGTTGGAGTACCTGCTGCTGTAAGTATTTCAGTAGGTACTGTGATTGCATTGGTATTGTCCACCATTGTGCAGATGATTTTTGGTGAATTGTATCCAAAAAACCTCGCCATCGCAAATCCGGAGCCGCTGGCAAGAAACCTTGCCCGCTCGACGAATATTTATCTTGCCATTTTTGGATGGTTGATCAAGGTTTTCGATATGGCGGCCAATGGATTATTGCGGCTTTTGAAGATTGAACCTGTCCATGATGTCGATAGTAGTGCGACAGCCCGCGATCTGGAGCACATTGTGGCGGATTCCAGGGAAAGTGGCGACCTTCCGGAAGAGCTTTCCGTCATTCTGGACCGTATCCTCGATTTTCCACAGCAGGATGTCGAGCACGCAATGATTCCGCGTTCACGTGCAGATACGGTTGAAAAGAATGCTACAATCGGGCAAGTGAAAGCATTGATGGCCAAAGCGCATACACGCTATCCTGTCATCAACGATGAGGATGAGCCTATAGGTATCGTACACCTTGTAGATGTACTGTCCGCAACTTCTGATGACGCACCAGTGACACAGATCATGCAGCCACCTCTTATCATTCCCACTCTTATGTCCTTGCCGGAGGCACGGTCAAATATGATCGACAGCAGGAATAATCTGGCTTGTGTCATCGATGAGTATGGTGGTTTTACAGGTATACTCACTTTGGAAGATCTGGCAGAAGAAATAGTAGGTGAAATTACAGATGAACATGATGAAGAAATTGCTTCTACTGTCGAATCCGGAGGAGAGGATATTTGGCAGATGAGTGGAGATATCCATATTGACGAAGCTGAGCGGGAAATTGGCTATCAGCTTCCACGAGGCGACTACGAAACTGTATCTGGTATGCTTATTTCCCATTTCGGAACGTTCCCGGATGCCGGCGAGCGCGTAAACATCGATTTGCCGATAGATCCAGGCGATTTTATTCATGACGATCCGATACGTCGCTATCTGGAGGCGGAGGTAATGGAAGTTGATCGATATGTACCGACTTCGGTCTCTCTTAAGCTTCATGCATCTCATGATGATGAAACGCTGGCAAACGAGCAGTCGAGGAGGCACCGTAATGACTAATCCATGGATTGTTCTTGTTGTAACAGCAGGACTTATAGTGTTGAGTGCATTTTTTGTCATCATCGAATTTGCACTGCTTGGCGCCCGTAGGCACAGGTTGGAGGAGTCTGCAGAGACAAGCCGGAGTGCCCGTGCTGCGTTGAAATCCGTAAATGAGCTTACGGTCATGCTGGCAGGTGCACAACTGGGCATTACAGCATGCACGTTTGCTCTTGGTGCGGTTACCAAACCGGCAGTAGATTCGTGGCTTTCTCCAGTTTTTGCAGAAGTAGGATTCCCTTACTGGCTGGCAGATGGTGCTTCTTTTCTCCTCTCCTTATTGATTGTCACATTCCTGCACCTTGTTGTTGGAGAAATGGCACCTAAATCATGGGCCATCGCGCATCCAGAAAGGTCGGCAATGCTGATCGGTCTGCCCGCACGCGGTTTCATCTGGATTTTCCGGCCGTTGCTGTTATGGATCAATAGCATCGCGAATAGGCTTGTAAAAGCTTCAGGGGTTGAACCCGTCGAATCCGCCGCAGTAGGTGGACAGGATGCTGCAACAATACGGCACCTCGTAGAACATTCAGCAAATGTCGGTGCACTTGATTCCTCCATACGCAATCCTATTTCAGGTGCACTCGATCTGGAAACACTGAAAGTAGAGGCGCTTGTCTCAAAAAAAGAAAAGCCGACGACAGTGGCATCCGATGCTACAGTCGGAGATGTCCATAAGGCTACAGAGCTTTCAGGGCACAAAAGAATTCTTATAATGGGAGATGACGGAGAGGCCCCGCAAGTGATACATGTCCGTGATACTCTACTGGAGCCGAAAGAGCGTCCTGTTAAAAATATAGCACGTCCGTCCTTTGTACTGGATGCAGGTACTCTCGTCTATGAAGCACTCACACGCATGCGCCAGTCGAGTGAGCAGCTGGCAGTAGTCATGGACGGTGCCGACTTCATTGGAGTCATCACCATCAATGATGCGCTCGACAACATGCTGCCACTTATAAGAGAATAGCAATGGAATGAATAGGGCTAAAAAAACGAGGCAACGATGCGATAAGCATCGTTGCCTCGTTTCTTCATGTGATTGCGTTATTTCTGGTATGACATTCTGCTGAAGGCATCATGCTGGTGGATGCTTTCTTCATTGCGGCATTCGAGTTCAAAGCCTTTGACCCAGTCGAGTTCTACGAGATCATAGGCAATCAGACGGATGAGGTCCTCTACAAAACGCGGATTTTCATACGCGCGTTCTGTGACCATCTTTTCATCCGTACGCTTCAGGATCGGGTAGAGCTGGGAGGAGGCGTTGATCTCCAATACTTCATACAGCTGCTCCTTATGGTCTTCAGGCAGTTCTGCTTCAGGGTCGATGTCGAGCAACACTTTAACATAACCGCGCTGGTTGTGGGCGCTGTATTCGCTGATCTCCTTGGAGCATGGACACAGTGTTGTGACCATCGCGGTCATGCCGAGCTGCTTGCGCTCGACGCCTGACTCTGAGATCCTCATCGAATATTTTACATCGGCATGGGCCATGCCGGAAAGCTGAGTGTGTGGGCTCGGTTTTGAGAAGTACCATTTGCCATCTGCCGTCATTTCCGCTTCTTCCTGGTGCATGCGGGCACGCAGTATTTCTAGAACTCTTTGGAGTGTTTCGAATTCAAGCGGTACGCCTGCGTTATTCTCTGTTTCCAGAGATTCCAGTATGCGGCTCATATTGATGCCTTTTTCGTTCTTTCTCAGGCTGGTTGCAAGCTCGAAAGTACCAACGGACTGGAAATCGCCGATGACGACCGGATAGCTCAGGTTGTTGATGCCTACAGAGTCGACTTCAAAAAGAAAGTCTTTCTTTGAGCTCTGCAGATCCACCATCATTTCCTTCTCGACCGGTTTCATACCTTCAATCGGGTCGACGGAGCCGAAGTGCCTGAAACGCCCCTCTCTAGTAGTAAGATCCAATTCTTCCATGTTTCTACTCCTTAATCTATATCATAACTGTAGAATGATTCATTTTTCATCCACATCTGGCGGACGGCTTCACTTTCCTGGGTGTTGCCTGCAAGCGTTCTGAGCAGTGGGCCTGTCTGTGATTCGTGGGCCGCCATGATCTTCTCCTTGCGTTCTTCATAGCCTTCGATATCGACAATGATATCCGGCTCGCCAAGGTCTTCAAGTGTATTATTGCTGAAGGCGACGAGCTGCAGCTTCGGACGGTCGGCTGCCGGCATTTCGGATACGGCTGCAACAACTGCTTCTGCTGTGGCTTCGTGGTCCGGATGGACGGAATAGCCGGGATAGAAGGTGATGATCCTGCTCGGGTTGAGCTCGTCTATCATGTCTTTCACGACACCTTTGAGATGCCCGGGTGCCTCGAATTCGAGTGTCTTGTCGCGATAGCCGAGCAGTCTGAGGTCATCGAGACCGATCAGTCGCGCACTTTCCTCGACTTCTTTTTTGCGTATGCTGTGCAGTGATTCCCTTGTTGCGAATGGAGGATAGCCGAGGTTTCTTCCCATATCGCCGAAAGTCAGGCAGGCGTATGTGACAGGTACACCCATATCGACATAGCGGCTCATTGTCCCACTTACTCCAAAAGCTTCATCGTCCGGGTGGGGGAAGATGACGAGTACTTGCCTTTCTTTTTCCATAGCTGCTCCTCCTATTTAAAGAACTCTTTTGTAGAAATTTCGAGTGCAGTGGCCAATTTTCCATCGTAGTTGAATCCGTGCATGATGAACTCATCGTTCTCATTGACTTCAAAATGCGTCAGTCCGAGAACGTAGATCCAGCCACCGTTATCAAGCTTCAGACCGACGCGGAATTCGCCGTTGATGCCGCCTTTGACAGCACCTTGCGTATATGTGACCGGGACATTCCTCAGGAACATGCCCGCGTTGAATACTTGTTCATCCATGTGGCTGGCATACATGCCGCTTGTGACTTCCACATGGACGTATACCTGCTTGTTCTGATAGCTGTTAAGCAGCTCCTGAACCTGTTCATGATTGATTTTCTCCATTGATATGAGCGCTCCTTAAAATAGCATAGATAAAAGAGATAGTCGTACTATCTCTTTTAAAAAACCGACTATATTTGTTCGTCCGTAACTTCGATCTGCTCTACAGAATTGAATGCACCGTGCCGGACGACACCGACGTGGTCGTTCATTTTCCAGCCGTTCTTGATTGCTGAAGTGACGAATGCCTTGGCGTTCCGGATCGCTTCGAGCGGCTCCTGGCCATTGGCAAGGTTCGCTGTGATTGCTGCTGCGAACGTACAGCCGGCGCCGTGGTTGTAGGATGCGTCTATTTTATCACTTGAAAGCAGGTGGAAGGCTTTGCCATCATAGTAGACATCAACAGCCTTGTCGCCTTCAATTTCGGAACCGCCTTTGATGATGACATGCTGTGCACCTTTCTGGTGGATGACTTCAGCACATTTCTTGGCTGCATCCAGCGTTTTCGGTGTCTTATAGCCAGCAAGCTGTCCTGCTTCGAAAAGGTTTGGTGTAACGACTGTTGCATGCGGGAGCAGATGCTCGACCATCGCGTCGACGAGCCCAGGGTTCAATACTTCATCATCGCCTTTGCATACCATGACAGGATCTACAACAAAGTGCTTCGCATCACTGTTCTGGTATGCGTGCTTGCTGCGTTCGATGACTTCTTCAGAAGGCAGCATGCCGGTCTTGATGGCGTCCGGTGAAATGGAAAGTGCCGTCTCGATCTGGGCGTCAAATACATCCAAAGGAATCGGATTGACACCGTGGGACCATGTTTCAGGGTCCATCGTCACAATCGTAGTCAGTGCGGTCATGCCGTACGTTTCATGCTCCTGGAATGTCTTCAGGTCTGCAGCAATTCCTGCGCCGCCGCTTGTATCAGAACCCGCTATTGTGAGTGTCTTTTTAAGTGCCATGAGTCTATTCCTCCAATATCGTTGATAATATTATATTTTACTATAATCAGGGGTATATTTCTAGAGACATGCTTGTTTAGATGATATAATCAAACTTTAGACAGAGGTGAGAATTCTATGGAATGGAAAGAAGTTTTTCAATCAATCAAAGAAGAAAATGACTTTACGGAACTGGAATCGACACTTGAAGAAAAGTACAGCAATGGGAAGGTATTCCCGCCACGTGAACAGATATATACCGCTTTCGAGCTGACCTCATTTGAAAACGTAAGGGTAGTCATACTCGGACAGGATCCGTATCATGGCGAAGGGCAGTCGCACGGCCTTGCATTTTCAGTCAATGAAGGTGTCAAAGTGCCGCCATCCTTGAGGAACATGTACAAGGAGCTGGAAGATGACCTCGGCATCGTCAGGACGGGAGGCAGTCTGAGAGACTGGGCGAAGGAAGGTGTCCTTTTGCTCAACACGGTGCTGACAGTGGACGCCCATGATGCGAATTCCCACCGCGGTCTCGGTTGGGAGCCGTTTACGGACGGTATCATCAGACACGTCTCCGACAACCTCGAGCATGTCGTCTTCATTCTGTGGGGGAAACCGGCCCAGAAGAAGGAGAAGTTGATCGATACATCGAAGCACTGCGTCATCAAGTCCACCCATCCGAGTCCGCTGTCTGCCTACAGAGGGTTCTTCGGAACGAAGCCCTTCAGCCGCACCAATGAATATCTGGAGGCCCATGGCAGAAGACCGGTCGACTGGAGTGAACACGAATGAAGCGTGAAATCATTGCGGAACTGAAGCAGGAACTTCATAGGATGGAAGTGGCCAGCCAGCCGCATGAATTCGAAAAGCATCTGTATGCGATGGAACGCCTGCTCGGACTGCTGAAGTCGAGTGCAGGTGACATTCCGGCGGCATCTGCGCCCGCGGCTGGGACGTCTGCCGGGCAGTCATTGTCGGAACAGGACCGGATGATGCTCGAACAGATGGGCGGCCGGCCTGTACAGAACCGCGGGGCACAGGAACCGCTGACTAAAGAGACACTCAGGACAGATGACGGTTTCGGCAACGGCGAGTCGCTGTTCGATTTCTAGAATGATCCAAAGGAGAAAATAAATGAAAACTTTCATCATACTCGGAGCGGTCAACGCGCTCATTTCAGTGGCGCTTGGTGCCTTCGGTGCCCACGGCCTTGAAGGCAAGATCAGCGAACACTATATGAGCGTATGGGAAAAAGCTGTCTCCTATCAGATGTACCATGCTCTAGGCTTGCTTGTCGTCGGTATTCTCGTACAGGTGACGGGTGCACCGCTGCTTGGCGCTGCCGGCTGGTTGATGCTGCTCGGCATCATCTTTTTCAGCGGCTCGCTCTACATTCTCGCCATCAGTGGCATCTCCATCCTTGGCGCAATCACCCCAATCGGCGGCGTCCTTTTCCTCGCCGGCTGGATATGCCTGATCATCGGCATGATCAAATTATAATTTTTATTGAACCCCGCTTCGGCGGGGTTTTTCTTTTGGGAAAATGAGTGTTGGGACGGGGGTTAATTCACCGTGGTGGGCTTTACGATGGCGAGTTAGGGGTCTAATTCACCATCGTAGCCCGTACGATGGCGAGCTAACGCTCCAATTAACGTTCGTCGCCTCCACGAATGACAGTTAACGCTCCAATTAACGTTCGTCGCCTCCACGAATGACAATCAGCGCTCCGCCCGCCATCCTCTTCCTCTCTCCACCCAAACAAAAGTGTTTACATTTTCCACTTGTTGGTATATAGTTATATACGTAACTATATAACCAGTTGAGGAGGATGCGTATGTCGGGAATGCTTAACGATAAGAAACCGATCTTTGAGCAGATCAAGGATTGGGTCAGTGACCAGATTATCGACGGCACGCTCAGACCACACGACCGGATTCCTTCGACGAATGAAATCGTCCAGTTCTACAAAGTGAATCATCTGACGGTTGCGAAAGGTGTGAATCAGCTAGTGGAGGAAGGCATCATATACAAAAAGCGTGGTGTGGGCATGTTTGTTGAACCGGAAGCGAGAAGTGTACTGCTTGGTGACCGGAAGGACAGTTTTGTCAGTGAATACCTGGAACCGATGATGCAGGAGGCGGCGAAATTAGGATTTACAAGACAGGAGATTGAAGGATTGATTCAGGAGATGGAGGGGAATATGAATGACGAATAGTGTATTGGAAATCAAGAATGCGTCTCTCGATATAAAGAAGGATAATGTGCTCGAAGATATTACGCTGAAGATGGAGCAAGGTAAGGTCTATGGACTGCTCGGACGCAATGGCGCCGGCAAGACCACGCTGCTTTCACTGATTGCTTCATTCAGAAAACCGACGCGTGGATCGATTACAATTGATGGACAGGATCCGTATGAAAATGAAGCACTGATGCCGCAGGTGGATTTTCTCTATGAGGTGGACTACTCGGAGGAGTACCGGACGCCGATGGACCTGTGCAAGCTGACAAAACGGTACAAGGACAACTTCGATCTTGATTATGCAAAAACCCTCTTTCAAGGATTCGGCATCACCTATGACAAACCGATCAATCGCATGTCAAAAGGACAGCAGGCGGCGGTGAATGCCATCATCGGCCTGGCGTCGAATTCTGCAATCACTATTTTCGACGAAGTGACGAACGGCATGGACGCGCCTTCACGGGAATACTTCTACCAGAAAGTGCTGGAGGCGAATGAACGTCACCCGAGAACCATGATCCTCTCGACGCACATTGTTTCCGAGATGGAGTACCTTTTTGATGAAGTCATCATCATCCATCACGGTAGGGTGCTGGTTCAGGAACCGCTCGATCTGTTCCTCGAACGGGGCTTCAGGGTTACGGGACCGGAAGAGAAAGTCGCTGAATTCACTCACAACATGGATGTGCTGGCCAGACAGAATCTCGGGCCGACCCGCTCCGACATGGTGCTCGGCCGCATGGATGAAGCGCAGCAGGCAAAAGCAAGGTCAAGCTATCTCAACATTTCACCTTTGAAATTGCAGGAGCTTTTCATAAGAATGACTGAAGAGAAGGAGAGTATGCAATGAATAATAAAGTGAAGCTGGCAACAATGGATTTCTCGAGCCAGATTTTCAAATGGACGCTTTGGTACTTGCCGATCATGGTGATCATCTATATTCTCGTATCGATATTCCTGAGTGATCCCGAAATAGACGGGATGTCATTCTACGCCATGTCGCTCTCAGCAAATGAAATCTTCATGCTTGTATCCGGAATTCTGAGTGTGTTCATGTTCCTTGAACTATCGATCAGCCTCGGACTGACGAGACGGACTTTCCTGAGATCAATGCTTCTGACGGGCGGCATCATCACCATCGCGCTCGCCGTCATTACGGGTATCATTTCAGTCATCATGGGTCTGATGCCATGGTTTGGCACCGGCCTCGTCATGGGGCCGCTTGAAAGCAGTCCAGTGGCCCATGTAATTGGACATCTGCTGACGACTTTCACGTTCTTCCTCGGTGGCTTCATCATCAGCATCGGATTCTACCGCGGCTTCCTTGGCGGCATGATATCCATTGTGCTGAGCCTATGTATCCTGGTCGCCATCGATTCTCTGTGGATGTGGCAGACAAGAGGGACGGTATTCGACATGGACGTGACACAGTATGCTTCAGGCAACCTGTTCATGACAATCATCTTCAGCCTGTTCCTGATCTTCTTCACGATTGCGATTCTGCAGTCGCTTGTCCGTTCAGTGCCGGTCAAAGTCAAATAGCACGAAAAGAGACCCCCTCATCCCGAGGGGGTCTTCTATTTCAAGGCATGAGCATTCTACTTGCTGCTTCCGCCTTTTTTACGGTTTTTGAACTTTTTGATGATGAATGGCAGTGCCAAAGGGATAAGTTTGCGTAGTATTCTTCCCATCGTGATTCCTCCCAACTCTTTCGATAAGTGCATTCATTTTATATATAACCAATCAGGTGAATATTAAAACCTGAACCTTATCTGAAGAAGGCGGAAATATTTTCGACCGGCAGGTGGACGCCGACGAAGAAGTCCCCAAAGTCGCCGTAGCGGGCGGATACTTCATCAAATCTCATCTCATAGATCAGTTTCTTGAACTGCAGCATGTCATCAGAGAAGAGTGTCACACCCCATTCGTATTCGTCGAGGCCGACGGAACCGGTGATGAACTGCTTGACCTTGCCAGCATAGCCGCGGCCGATCATGCCGTGGGAACGCATGAGTTCACGGCGTTTCTCCATATCGAGCATATACCAGTTGTCATCTCCCTGGCGGCGCTTGTCCATTGGATAGAAGCAGATGTAGCGGGATTTCGGCACTTCCGGATAGAGGCGCTTTCTGACATATTCATTCTGGTATGGGTCTTCGTCGGATTCCTTGGCAAGATAGTTGCTGAGTTCGACGATGGAAACATATGAATAGGATGGAATGAGGAAGTCGCTGATTGCGAGCTTGTTGAATTCCAGTTCCAGTGTATTGAGTTCATCGATTGTCGGACGCAGCATCCAGAGGATCAGATCAGCCTTCTGGCCGGTGATGTTATAGAAGGCATAGCTGCCTTCATTTTTCTTGTGCACTTCTTCCTGGCGTTCGATGAAGCCTTTCAATTCTGAAACAAGTGTGTTCATCTCTTCTTCTTCAAGCAGGCGGAGGGATGTCCAGTCCACATTGTAGAGAAGGTGAAGACTGTACCAGCCATCAAGTGTTTGCGCAGCTTCATTCATTAGTGTATCTCTCCTTTTTTGATATCTGCTTTCATTCTACTCGATAAGAAAACGTTTTAAAAGCACATGGGGATGAAATAATGTGACAGAAAGAGTATAATATAGCGTATGTAAAGGCTAACCAAGGAGGGTATTATGAGTCAATTCATCGAAAATCTCAAAACGAACCTGGAAGGTAAAAACATCGAAATCGTATTTCCGGAAGGCAACGACCCGCGGGTTCTCGGGGCCGCTGTGGAACTTGCTGAAACATCCTACGTCAAACCGATCATTCTTGGCAACGCATCAGAGCTTGAAGCACTGGCTGATAAAGAGCAGCTGGATATCAGCGCGCTCGAAACCATCAATCCGGTCGATTATGAAGATATGGAGATGCTGGTGGACGAATTCGTCAAGCGCCGTAAAGGCAAGGTGACTGCAGAGCAGGCACAGGAAATCCTGAAGGACGTCAATTATTTCGGTACGATGCTCGTGCATACGGGACGTGCGAAAGGTCTTGTATCAGGTGCTGTGCACTCGACACCGGATACAGTCCGGCCGGCACTTCAGATCATCAAGACGAAACCTGGCGTCACACGCACAAGCGGTGTATTCTTCATGCTGCGTGAAGATGAACTGTACGTCATGGGAGACTGCGCAATAAACCCGGAACTGAACGCTGAAGAACTGGCTGAAGTTGCGGTCGAAACTGCCAAGACGGCAAGAAGTTTCGAGATGGACCCGCGTGTTGCGCTGCTCAGCTTCTCCACAAGAGGCTCTGCGAAGACCGAAGAGACGGAAAAGGTGAAGCTTGCGACCCAGTATGCGAAAGAGAAGCTGCCTGAAGTACCGATCGACGGGGAACTTCAGTTTGATGCGGCATTTGTACCGAGTGTGGCAGAGAAGAAGGCACCGGATTCCGAACTGAAGGGGCAGGCCAACGTATTTGTATTCCCTTCCCTTGAAGCAGGCAATATCGGCTACAAGATCGCCCAGCGACTGGGTGGATTCGAAGCCTATGGACCAATCCTGCAAGGTTTGAACAAGCCGGTCAACGACCTCTCCCGTGGATGCTCGAAAGACGAAGTGTTCACACTCGCACTGTTCACTGCGACCCAGGCACTGACATTGGATAATGCATAAGCTTTTTTCCGAGCACTGGCATTATATTCCGATTGAGACCACGCCTCATCCTTATATGTCGTTTGCCATGGATGATACGCTGCAGGAGATGGTGACGGATGATGGCATCCCGAAATTCAGAGCCTGGGTGCATCATCCGTTCGTCATCCTGGGACTCCATGATGCAAGGCTGCCTTTTCTGAAGGATGGGCTCGCCGAGCTTGAAAAGGCTGGATTCGACTATATTGTCAGAAACAGCGGGGGACTCGCTGTGGTATTGGATCATGGTGTACTGAATATTTCACTCATCCTGCCGAAGGCGGAAGCCGCGCAGATTGATGATGGATATGATCTGATGCTTGAACTTGTACGGGGGACATTCCCTGATGCAGATATCGACGAAGGCGAGATTGTGCACAGCTACTGTCCGGGCAGCTATGACCTCAGCATCAACGGCCGCAAGTTTGCCGGCATCTCCCAGCGCAGAATCCGGCAGGGCGTGGCGGTGCAGATCTACCTCTGTGTCACCGGCAGCGGTGCGGCACGTGCAGAAATCATGCGTAAATTTTATCACGCGAGCAGAAAGCAGTCAGAGACCAAGTTTTCCTACCCGGATATACAACCTGATGATATGGCGTCACTGAATGAGCTGCTTGAAGCGGACCATACGGTCGAGTCGGTGCTTGAACGGATGCTCGATATCATCCGGCAGTCCGGTTCCATCGAACCCCTGCCGGAGATGGATGACAGTATCCGGCAGCGGTATGCGTACCATCTTGAGCGGATGAAAACACGCAACAGGGACATCCATCCCGACAGATGAAAATGGAATGTATCGAGACCACCCGCCGAGGGTGGTCTTTAATATATGCAAATAGGCGTTTAATCCTTTTATGGAAGTGGAATATATTCTAAAAAAGGAGTGGATCTTGATGGCCGATGAAAAGAATAGAAGAATGACGACTGAAGAAGACGAGCAGCAGCTCAAAAATAAAAAGAACAAGGGACCGGAAGGTGAAGTGAAGGAAGATGTGCCGCCGGACAGCCCGCCTGAGCAGGCAAATAAAGAGGAAGCTGAAAGAAAAGATGATGTCCAGAAGCAGAAGGACGAGAAGGAGCCGCTCGATAACGAAGAGGACGACTGACATATCCTGAATCCAGTACCTATGCGGGGTTGCCTATCTTTGGTAACCCTTCTTTTTATGATATTATAGTGATAAGGGAGGCCGTTCGGATGACAGTGAGTGAATATGGAAAAAAGCAGCTTGTAGAGGAAAAGGTCTTCAAAGACCCGGTACATCGATATATTCATGTACGCGATCAGGTGATATGGGATCTGATCAAGACAAAGGAATTTCAGCGGCTGAGAAGGATCAAACAACTCGGCACATTATATCTGGCCTTCCATTCCGCAGAGCATTCAAGGTTCAATCATTCGCTTGGTGTATATGAAATTGTGCGGCGCATGGTCGTCAATTTCAGGGAGTTCAAAGAGTGGGATAATGAAAACCGGCTGCTGGCATTGGCTGCAGCGCTGCTCCATGACCTCGGTCATGGACCATTTTCCCACTGCTTCGAGACAATCTTCGATACGGATCATGAGGAATTTACACGCAGAATCATTCTCGGCAATACGGAAGTGAATGCCGTACTGAAAAAGGTGAGTGTGGACTTCCCGCTTGAAGTCGCGAAAGTCATCGACAAGACGCATGAAAATAAACTCGTCATCAGCATGATTTCAAGTCAGATCGATGCCGACCGCATGGACTATCTGCAGCGAGACTCCTACTATACCGGTGTCAGCTACGGCAACTTCGACATGGAACGCATACTCCGTGTGATGCGTCCAGGCAAGGAAGAGGTCATCATCAAGGAAAGCGGCATGCATGCAGTCGAGGACTACCTGATGAGCCGCTATCAGATGTACTGGCAGATCTACTTCCATCCTGTCTCAAGAGGCGGGGAGGTGCTGCTTGATCTTGCGCTGAAGCGTGCCAAGTATCTGCACGAGGATGGCTACGAATTCAAGCAGGCACCGAAGTACTTCATTCCTTTCTTCGCAGGGGATGTGACCGTCGAGGACTACCTGCGTCTCGACGAGATGGTCGTCAATTTCTATCTGCAGGAGTGGATTCATGAAGACGATGAAATACTGAGCGACCTTGCCCACCGTTTCGTCAATCGCGACCTGTTCAAGTACTTGCCGTTTGATGGCTCGGTCATTACAATATCGGAGCTCGAGGCGCTGTTTGAAAAAGCCGGCATTCCGCCGGAGTACTACTTTTTCAGCGATTCCTACTCCGATCTGCCGTACGACTACGACCGGCCGGGATCGAAAAGCAACCGCAGGCCGATCCACTTGAAACGCGACAATGGGGAACTGCGCGAAATCAGTACACAGTCGGCAATCATCCACAGCATCACTGGTGTCCATCGCATGGACTCGAAGCTCTATTACCCGAAAGAGAAGATTCTTCAGATAGAAGACCTTGAAACAAAGGGCGAAATTATAAATCTACTTAATGAATTGGCATAGGAGTTTGATAATATGACGAACGACTCTAATGATAAGAAGCCGGGATTCAAATTCAATATCATCAATAATGACCCGCTCGATGGGCACAAGGGCCAGAATATCGGCTCGATCAGCCTTGAGAATGTGGCACCGGTCTACGTGGCGGTCGACACCCAGGAAGTCTTCATAGATATGGGCGGACTGCACGCGCGTGCAGAGGTCGAACGGCGCGTCAAATGGGTGACCGACAAGTCGGAAGTCGAAGGCGAAGATGCAAAATCATACTGGCTCGTGTGGGTGACCGTCGAACGCCTGAAGACGGGCCCCGTCTATAGCGGTGTGGCAGCATGCTTTGAAATGGTCAACCGGACGAAGCGCCGCGGCTACAAGCTCATGCCGGAGCACGTCAACATGATGGACCGCTCCATGAAGGGCAAGATCGACCTGAACGAAATGGATCCACAAAGCCGTTCCTCGCTGAAGTCATTCCTCCAGTCCCACAATAGAGAGATATGGGACAACTCGACTGCACTGCAGGAAGAGATGAAGCATGACTAAATGTGACGGTATTGTGTCAAAGGCCGAAAACGATTGCAGATTGCTTTTCTGAAATATAAAATGAAACTAGTTATACATGCTATAGCTAGGACACGGTGGCCAGGAGAGATCCTGGTCACTTTTTTTATTTATTTTTCTCCCATGAGGGTATGGTCAAAAGACAGGAATATAAGGGGAACGGTCCGTATATGGACATAGTCTACATAGAGGCGGTATGTTATAATTTATCTTACTTGCAGGTGATAAAATGGAAAGACAGGAAGCAGTATACAAGATCAATCAGGTTGTAGATATGGCAGGCGATAGAAAACGTTATGAGCAGACAGTCAAAGCTGAAGTGATAGAACGGAATGACCGCTATCTCCGATACACGGAGCAGCTCGATGAGTATGAAATTGATGTCGTCGTCCGTGTCGGTTCGGACTACATCAAGATCCAGCGGCGGGGCATCATCAATATGAACTTTCATTTCCGGCAGGGGGAGACGACGGACACATTCTATGAATCCCCGGCAGGCAAGCACCATTTCCGCATCATGACGACGGCACTGGATATCGAAGGATCCGCCATCGATATCCACTACGAACTGTATGACCTGGATGGCAAACTTGGAAACTATCACTATAAAATCAGGAAAGTAGGGTAAGCGATGGATTTGAGGCAGCAGCTGAAAACAGCAATCGAAGCAGCAGTTAGAAGCACCGGGCTGGTGGAAACCGTACCGCCGGTCAAGGTGGAAGTACCAAAAGAGAAGGCGAACGGAGACTTTTCAACCAATATCGCCATGGTGCTTACAAAGGAAGCGAAGCGCAATCCGAGGGAGATTGCCCAGGCGGTCATCGATCATCTCGACTATGATGCAGCCAGTGTGAAGTCCGTGGATATCGCAGGACCCGGATTCATCAACTTCAAGATGGATGAGGCGTCGCTGACGAGCATCATCAATAAAGTGCTTGATGAAAAAGAACGCTATGGCAGCACAGCAGCCGAGAACCCGCAGAAGGTACTGATCGAGTATGTCAGTGCCAATCCGACGGGTGACCTCCACATCGGGCACGCCAGAAATGCGAGCGTCGGTGACACACTGGCGAACGTCATGGCATTTGCCGGATACGATGTCACACGTGAATACTACATCAATGATGCAGGGAATCAGATCGAGAATCTCGCACTGTCCATCGAAGCGCGCTATCTTGAAGCACTCGGACAGGAGCTCTATATGCCTGAAGATGGCTATATGGGCAAGGATATCCAGGTGATCGGCGAAAGGCTCGCAAAGGAGTCGCCTGAACTGCTCGAAACATCAAAAGAAGACCGTGTGAGAATGTTCCGCCAGATGGGCGTCGATTTCGAAATGGAAAAGCTGAAGCAGGATCTGCACGATTTCAACGTGCATTTCGACAGCTGGTTCAGTGAAACAAGCCTCTATGAGAAGAATGAAGTGACCGCAGCACTCGATAAGATGACCGAAAATGGCTACACGTATGAAGCGGATGGGGCACTGTGGCTGAGAACGACCGATTTCGGCGATGACAAGGACCGTGTACTCAGAAAACAGGACGGGACATACACCTATCTCATGCCGGACGTTGCCTACCACTATGATAAGGTCAAGCGCGGCTACGACAAGCTGATCAATCTGTTCGGTGCAGACCACCACGGCTACATCAAACGCCTGAAAGGGGCACTTGGTGCACTCGGCGAATCACCGGAACGCCTTGAGATCCAGATCATGCAGATGGTACGTCTCATTGAAAATGGCGAAGAGGTCAAGATGAGCAAGCGTACAGGAAAGGCCATCACACTGCGCGATATCATCGATATGATCGGTGTCGACGCCAGCCGCTACTTCCTGGCGATGCGCAGTGCGGACACGCATTTCGATTTCGATCTGGAACTTGCGAAATCCGAATCGAGCGACAACCCGGTCTATTACGCACAGTATGCCCATGCACGCATCTGCTCCATCCTGCGTCAGGCTGAAAGTTCCGGCCACACGCTGGATGAAGGTGCCGACCTTGATGTGATCGTGCATGACCAGGCGCTTGAACTGCTGAAGAAATTGGCTGATTTCCCGAATGTTGTCAAAGGTGCAGCAGAAAATCGTGCGACACACCGCATACCGAACTATATCCAGGAACTTGCCGGGGCGTTCCATAAATTCTACAATGCAGATAAAGTACTGACGGACGATGCAGCCAAGACCGCCGCCTACCTCCTCATGATCGAGGCGGTAAGGCAGACGCTTGAAAATGCACTTGGACTGATCGGCGTCTCTGCCCCGGAACAGATGTAATCCACTGCCCCTGCCTGATGGCGGGGGTTTTACATATTACGATAGAAAACAACTGAGGAAGTGACGGATATGAATAATAAACTGGCAGTTTTTGTACTCTCACTCCTGTTCATACTGGCGGGATGCAATTCGGTCGAGGAAGGTGTTGAAGATACACCGCTTGAAAACCAGCGCATCGTCTCGCTGATTCCGAGCAATACCGAAATCGTTGTGGAAATGGGACTTGAACACAGATTGGTCGCTGTAAGTACAGAGGATGACTATCCGGAATCGATTGTCGATAATACCGATCTGATGAAACTGAACGCATTCGAGCTCGATGAAGAGGCGCTCATCAGTCTTGAACCGACGCACATTCTGGCACATGAATCTGCCGAATCCGTCTATGGAGACATACTGGACCGTGTGGCAGAGGCGACTGAGGCTGAAGTGCTGGTGGTCGACGATGCCGAGTCCATCGAAGATATCTATACATCGATTACCAATATCGGCGAGTTTCTGAATGAAAAAACGGCTGCCGAGCGGCTGAACGAAAGTATTGAACGGGACATCAACATACAGAGCAGCATCTTTGAAGACCGTGCCGAATCCATTGACGCCTTCGTTCATATTTCGCCTCAGCCGGAACTCTACACTGCAGGGGGCAACACGTTCATTTCAGATGCACTGTCCGAAATATACATCGACAATGCATTTGAGGACCTGGAAGGATATCCGGCCGTCAGTGCGGAGGATGTCGCTGAACGCAATCCCGACACGCTGATATCCATCGTGGGCATGGAAGACGCGGCACTTGCGGAATCCATTGAAAATACACCCGGATTCTCGGAGCTTGCCATCAGTGAAGCGGAAAACCAATGCAATATTTCGCCCGATCTGCTGTCGCGTCCGGGTCCAAGAATCGCCGAAGGACTGAAGGCGGTCGGCCGCTGCGTCTATGAATAGGCATGCAGCAGTACTTTTCCTGGTCATCCTGATGACTGCGGCTTTGAGCCTTCTCATTGGTTCGGCCGACCTTTTCGAACTGACACGCACCCAATGGCAGAACATCATCTTCAACATCCGGCTGCCCCGCGTGCTGTCTGCAGCAGTGCTCGGGGCGACACTTGCAATGAGTGGTGTCGTTTTTCAGGTCGTCCTTCGGAATCCGATGGCGGACAGTTTTACGCTTGGCATGGCCAACGCAGCGGTTCTTGGCAGTGCCGCTGCCGTCACGACCACACTGCCGCTCTTCGCCCGGCCGCTCTTCAGCATTATTGCCGGGCTACTGGCACTTTTTATCGTACTGGCGGCTGCAAGGCGTCTTGATACAGCCTACCGTCCGGAAACACTGATCATCATCGGCGTCCTGCTCGGTGCCATGATGAGCGGTGTGCTATATATCATCGTCCTGATTGCCCCCGCCCAGACGGAGTCGATTGCCCGCTACATGTTCGGTTCCCTTTCGGGTTCCAGCTATGAAGTACTGCTGCTGACAGCAGCACTGGCTTTACTATCCGGCATCATACTCCATCGCAGCGGCCGTGCACTCGACCTGCTCAACCTTGGAGATGCGAGAGCGTACAGTCTCGGGGTGGACGTGAAAAAAGTCCGCCCGCTGCTGCTCATCACCGCCTCCATCCCACCGCTTGTCGCCATCAGCTTTACCGGCATGGTGGCGCTTGTCGGCATCATCGTGCCCCAGATGATCCTGTACTTCAGACCACTCATGTTCCGCCCGCTGCTCATACTTTCTGCGCTTTACGGTGCGCTCTACATCATTATTGTGGATACCGTCGGCCGTACCATCATCGCACCCATCCAGATTCCGACCGGTGTCATGGTGATGATTTCCGCAGTACCGCTCTTTATTTTCCTCATGTATAAAAGGGTGCTTGTCTCCCGCCGGTAGTCCGGAGGAGTAGGCAATTGCCCGGCCTCATGATAAAATAGTGAAAAGGCTGTAAATTCAGTTTTTTCATAATCGAGGGGGAATCATAGTGGCACAAAAAGTAGACATAAGTGATATTTTCAAAATCAGATCGGTATCTTCGCCTAAAGTGAGTGCAGGGCAGCAGGTCACGACACTGGTGACGCATCTCGACGAAGAGAAGAATGACTATATTACCAATCTGTACCGGATTCAGGATGAATCCCTGCAGCAGCTTACATATCAGGAGGAGCGGCTATCGAATGTCAGGCATTCGGAAGATGGACAGTGGACGCTGTTCATTGCGAAGGTGGAGGACAAGCCGCAAGTCTTTCTGCTCCGCACAACCGGTGGGGAACGGATGCAGCTGACTAAAGAAAAATCAGGCGTCAGCAGTGCTGAATTTTCAAAGGATGGCACAAAAGTGTACTATCACGTATCGGTTGAAAAGGACGCGGAAGAAAAAGATGAGTCGAAAGACGATAAGAATAAGAAGCCGGAGCCGGTCATCATCGACCGCATGAAGTACAAGGCGGACAGCGTGGGACTGCTCAAGGAGAAGTACCAGCAGGTGAAAGTCATCGATGTGGATACGAAATCGGTAGAGACACTGCTTGAAGGGGAGGAGAACTTCACACTCCATGAAACCATCGGCAGTAATACGCTGATCTATTCGACCGATAGAAGTGATGATCCGGACTTCAACTTCAATCAGACACTGTATATCAGGCAGGGTGACGGTGAACCGAAGGAGATCCCTTCCGAAGAAGGCGGCATCATGAAAGTGGCTGTTTCACCGGACGAAAAGTCTCTGCTGATTGTCGAGATGAGCCGGGAGTATGAAAATGCGACACATGGCGCACTCCATCTCTATAATATCGATTCAGGAGAGAAGACGCATATTACCGAAGGGCTTGATAAGCCGGTCGGCGACTCTCTTGCGGCGGATACACAGCAGTCGGTCGAAGGCAACCCGGCGCAGTGGGTATCGAATGACCGTTTTGTCTTCCTTGTTTCCGATGATGGCAGTGTCAACCTGTACGAAGGCACTACGAATGGGACAATCAAGCCGCTGCTTGAAGGACGTCACCATATATTCGGCATGGATGCGACAGAAGAGTATGCAGTGCTCGCAATTTCGGAACATACTTCTCCAAGTGAACTCTATAAGTATGACTTTGATGGCGGATCGCTTGAACAGCTCACGCATGTGAATCAGGCATATGTGGATGAGACGGAACTTGTGGATCCGGAAGATATCACTTTCAACAGCGAAGACGGTACAGAAGTGCATGGCTGGTTCATGAAACCGGCAGGATACACTGAAGGCAACAAGTATCCGATGATTACCAATATCCATGGCGGACCACACGCATTCTACGGCAATTCCTTCTTCCATGAGATGCAGGTGCTTGCTGCAAAAGGCTATGCCGTACTGTTCGTAAACCCAAGAGGTTCCCACAGCTATTCCCAGGCATTTGTGGATGCCGTCAGGGGCGACTATGGCGGGGGCGACTACAAGGACATCATGGCCGGTGTCGACTATGTTACAGCGCAGTACGACTGGATCGACCAGGATAACCTCGGTGTGACCGGCGGATCCTATGGCGGCTTCATGACCAACTGGATCGTCGGCCATACGGACCGCTTCAAGGCAGCCGTGACACAGCGCAGCATCTGCAACTGGGTCAGCTTCCGCGGTGTGTCGGATATCGGCTATTACTTTACGGACTGGCAGATCCAGGCGGAGTTCAGTGATATCGACAAGATGTGGCATCACTCGCCGATCAAGTACGTCGATAAAATCAACACACCCCTGCTCATCCTGCACAGCGAGCGCGATTTCAGATGCCCGATTGAACAGGCGGAACAGCTGTACATCGCACTCAAGTACCAGAAGAAGGAGACGCAATTTGTCAGATTCCCTGAAGCGGACCACAACCTATCCCGTACAGGAAAGCCGAATTTGAGAATCGAGCGCCTGACGCATCTCGTCGACTGGTTCGAAAAATACCTCGACTGATTTTGATAACGCAGTATAGGGGGCAAAATAGTGATTACATTAGTGAAGGGCGCATATGTTTATGCGCCTGAACCTTTGGGAGTAAAGGACATTGTCATCTTCAATGACCGCATTGAAAAAATTTCCCGGGAAATCAATGTGGAGGACTATGAAAGGCTGGGTCTCGACATATCAATCATTGACGGCAGCGGAAAGATTGCTGCACCCGGCCTGATCGACCCGCATGTCCATCTGATCGGTGGTGGTGGCGAAGGCGGCTATCATACGCGGACACCGGAAACGAATATCAAGGACTTCATTGCAGCGGGTATTACAACGGCAGTCGGGCTGATCGGCACCGACAAGACGAGCCGTCATCTGGAATCTCTCTATGCAAAAGCTAAAGCACTGGATACGGAGGGCATGACGGCGTATATGTATACCGGCAACTATCATGTGCCGGTACCGACTGTGACCGGAGATATCCAGAAGGACATCTATCTGCTCGACAAGGTGATCGGTACAGCCGAAGTGGCCATTGCAGACCATCGTTCCGGCCAGCCGAGTGTGCACGAACTGGCAAAGGTGGCTGCCGACACGAGAATCGGCGGACTTACTTCCGGCAAGGCCGGTGTGACCCATTTTCATGTTGGACCTGGCGAGGGGAAGCTCAGTCTGCTGCATGCACTGCTCGACGATTACGATATTCCTGCTGACAAGATCTATCCGACCCACATCAACCGCACAAAGGCACTGATTGAAGATGCCGCTCATCTATCCAGAAAAGGTGCCTATGTCGATATGACTGCAGATGACGACATTGTTTCGCATCTTCTTATGTTCCAGCAGGCTGAAGGTGATATGGAAAGACTGACACTCTCTTCCGACGGCAATGGCAGTCTGCCGGTCTTCAATGCAGCAGGCCGCCTCACTCATATGGCTGTGGCCCGTCCGAAAGCACTGCTTGAAAACATCCAGATGCTTTTGAAATCTGAACAGTTCAGTCCTGAAGAGATATTCAGTCTGGTGACAAAACATCCATCAGATGTGCTTAAACTCGATAAAAAAGGGAATCTGAAGGCAGGGTATGATGCTGACCTGCTGCTATTTGATGATGAATACCAGCTTGATCGGGTCATTGCAAAAGGAAAGGTACTGCTTGAGAACGGCAGCGTAACCGTAAGATCAACTTTTGATGAATGAGGTGAGCAGAATGACTGAAAAGGAAAAGATGCTCAAAGGTGAATACTATAATCCGCAAGATCCGACACTTGTACACTTGAGGGATAATGCAGATAACCTGATGAATCAGTACAACCACCCAGGCGGCGGGGATAAAGGACAGCTGCTTGATATGCTGTTCGGCTATCATGTCGAGGGGCTCAGTATCCGGGCGCCATTCTTCTGCGACTATGGCATCAACATCAGAGTCGGCCGCAATTTCTATGCCAATCATAATTGCGTCTTTCTCGATGTTGCCAAAATAACGATTGGTGACGATGTACTGCTGGGACCGAATGTTTCCCTCATCACTGTCAATCACCCGATTGATCCGGAGAAGAGAAGACAGAAACTCGAGTATGGCAAGCCCATTACCATTGGCGATAACGTATGGATCGGAGCGGATGTTACCGTCAATCCAGGGGTCACCATCGGTGAGAATTCAGTCATCGGCTCAGGGTCGGTTGTGGTGAAGGATGTGCCGGCAAATACAGTGGCTGCAGGCAATCCCTGCAAGGTGATCCGGGCCATTGAAGCGGAATGATAAAAAAACTGATTTCCCAATAGGCGGAGATCAGTTTTTTCATATGATAAAATTAAAATTCCATAGAATGAGGATGTCGACAGCATTCCAAAATCTGAGCAGTGTATACGTAATGAGATGTATGCCGATGACATAGAGGATCAGCGGCCAGAATGTATCGATCGGCCGGTGCCGGATGGCCAGGTAGAACAGATAGCCCGGATACAGATTGAGCAGTGTAAAGATGATGACGAGCGAGATGCCGAAAAGGATGAGCAGCGGCGCTTCATCTATATAAAAGAAGTGGTGGATTGCGGTCACAAGCAGAAACAGGCAGTTGGACAGGATGAACACGACTGTTATAAATACTGTATAGTAGGAGAGCAGTGACAATATACCGATCGGTTTCTTTCTGAACCATCGAATCATGAAGTATAGAAAAAGCAGGTTGGATGCGACATATATGGTGAGGATGCCGATCCGCAGCAGCAGTGTGCTGATGAAAGGGACATTTGAAATGGCGTTTCCGGTAAACAGCTCACCACCAAGCAGATGACCGAAGCTGCCGGTAATCAGTGTATATATCAGTAGAAGCGGAATGGTGATATAGGGTGAAATAAGGAAAGTAGGGTATAGTTTCCTATGGATCTTCAGTAGAAAAGATGGTGACATTTTATGCCTCCCTTTAAAGGTTCCTATAATATTAGCACAAGTGTCACCCAATTAGTATTTACTTGAACTATGTTATATTGGCAATGACGGATCAAAGAGAAAGGATGGTTGAAATGACAGAGAAATTCAAGAACAGGGTGGAGAAACTCACGTCCATGCTCGATGTGGATGCAGTAATCATTACAGACCCGACAAATGTATTTTACTTTACAGGGTGCTTCATCGAACCACACGAGCGGATGCTCGCCCTTCTGATTGATGTAAAATCGAACGATACGGCACTGATGTTCCCGGAACTCGACCAGGAAGTGGTCAACGATGAGGCGACGGTGGACAATCATCTGCCATACAGCGATGGAGAAGATCCTTTCAGACAGATATTCGAACATCTGATGGACGCAGATACCATTGGGATCGAAGGCGGGCATGTGACTTACAATCGCTATCAGAAGTTCCTTGAAAACTATACGGCGGACCAGATCACATCCGTAGAAGCGGAGATCAATCAGCTCCGTGGCAAAAAGGACGACGATGATAAGGAGAAGCTTCAGGAAGCTGTCGATATTACGGAAAAAGCATTGGCCGATCTTGTGAACGAACCGGTTTCTGGAAAAACAGAGAAGGAAATTGCCGAATTTCTGCTTAATAAAGTGAAGGAATACGGCGCAGTCGATGTCTCATTCGGACCTCTTGTGCTGACCGGTGAAAACTCCGCACTACCGCACGGTACATCAGGAGATACGACTGTCGAACCAGGCCACTTCCTGCTTATCGACTTTGGTGTCGTGACGAAGGACCGCTACGTATCCGACATGACACGCACCTTCATCATCGGTGATCCGACCGAAGAGCAGGAAGCCATCTATAATGCTGTATTGAGAGCCAATGAAGCGGGCATCAAGAAGGCACAGGCCGGCACGCAGATGAATGCTTTGGATGAAGCCGCCCGCCATGAGATCATGGAAGACGGTTACGGGGAGTACTTCACCCACCGTATCGGACACGGTCTTGGCCTCGGGCTGCATGAAGCACCATCCCTTGACGCACAGAATACAGACAAGCTCGAGAATGGGCACGTCATCACGATCGAGCCCGGTGTCTACAAGGCCGGCTTCGGCGGCGTACGCATCGAAGATATGCTCTACATTGATGATACGACACATGTCTTTACGAAATTCCCTAAGGATATCGACAGCATCACGATTGAAGGATAGAAGAATATAGACTTAAAGAAGGTACAGCTCAGTGAGCTGTACCTTCTTTGGATTCAGATCTATTTCCGTCTCTTCAAGAGCACCATGAACAACGCGATGAGTAGCAGTGCAATGGCAATCATCCAGGAAGAGCCGGTTACCACTTTTACATCATCCAACCAATGTTTATCCTGTTCGATTGTAGGCGCAGCAATCCCGCTTGTCACAGGCTTCCGTACTTCTTCCGGTGCCGGCGGTGAGGTACGTTCTGCGTAAACGAGTACCCTGTCCTCCCCGGAAACAGTGCATGTGAGCAGCGTGATCATGTCTTCGCCTTCACGTATCGCAAGCTTGTCCACTTCGTGAGGTGTGATGATTTCTCGTGCGACAACTTCATAGTAGAGGGTCTCCTTGAAGTTGTTGATGATGACAATCGCCCCATCTTCCAGTTTGTCGATGTGGGTGAACCATTCATGGTCAGGCGAATACGAGTGGGCTGCCAGTACACTGTTGGAAGATAATCCTCCAACCGGATAGCTGGTACCGTCCACACGCGAAACGCCAAGGTCCAGATTCTCCGGCGTTGCCTTGTCATATACCGGATAATGAATGTCGAGTGCAGGAATGTCGACAGTGGCGATGACACCTTCCTTGTTCTCAGATGTGCGACCTGCCTGCTGCTTCCTCACTTCTACAGGAGGTGTGGATATCGCCTCCGTCCTCGATAGAGTAGCATTATAGTGCGCAAAATTATTGTAGGCTGCTCTTTGATCCTCCGAATCCACTTGAAACTGTTCTGTCATGGCTTCCGATTCACGGGACATGGTGTAGTTGTGGTAGAACTTCATGACGGTCGGATATAGGAATATGGATAGTCCAATCAGGAATAATGCAATCACAACCAGTTTCCTAATCATTATTCTCATCCTTATCTTTATCCTTTTTCCGCTTCCATACACGCCACAGGATGAATAGGAACAGTGCGATACCTAAGCCGATCATGTAGTTTCTATAGACATCGAAGAATTTCATCCACCACGCCGTCTTTGCAGCTTCATGATACTCCTCGACTTCAGGGGTGTAATCGATCTGATGGCCGCGGACGATGAGCCTATGAGAATTGACCATATACGGTGTACATGTAAGCAATGTCACATGATCTCCACCTTCTTCAATCCTAAGCTTTTCAAAATCAGTCGGTTCAATGACTTCAATCTGATCCACTTCATATGCCAGCGTCTCGTTGATATTGTGGACAAAGAACACGTCACCGATTTCCATATCATCAAGATCCGTAAACAGCTTTTTATCCGGCAACCCCCTATGTGCAGTAAGGACGCTGTGGGTATTCTCCCCGCCGACGGGGAGGGAAGTATCGTTCAGATGTCCCACACCCTTCTGCAGCACATTTTCCCCTGTCCCTGCATAGATGGGCAATTCCTGATGGATTCTCGGGATCTCCACAGTGCCGATCTTTTCATTCACCTCGAGCATCTCAGCGTACATCGCCCGTCCTTCTTCCTCTTCCGCTTCCGTGTAGAAGTCGCTCAAAGCCTCGTTGCCCGTCAAAGACTGGTTGTATGCGTGCGCCTTTTCCATACGCGCGTCAATATCATCCTCATTCAGACGTTCCACTTCCTGATTGAAATCATCCACCTCATCACTCGCCCGATAGTCATAGTAGACCGCACTGATCATGGGATAGATCAATATCCCGAGACCAATCAAGAAAATAAGTACAATGATGAATTTGAAAATAAAGTTCTTTCTTCTGTTGTTCTGCTTTTTTTCCTGAGCCATACTATGCCTCCCGTTTCATTTTAAAAAGAAACAAGGCAGACAATGCTGTCCACCTTGGCTTGCTTGAAGTATCCTACTCCGCCTGCTTCCTTCTTCTTCCGATCAATACAAGTGCAAATACCATCAATGCCAGACCAACAACTGTAAAGAGGATGGTACCCGTGCCGCCAGTCATAGGCATTGTAATTTCTCTGTTAATGATTGGTTGCTCACCAGAGTGAGAGCCTTTTTCTATAGTGAAAGTAACATCCTCAGCAGGTAGTACATGTCCACTTTTTGTTTTAATCTGTCGTAGTTTATAAGGTGCATCTGCTAAACCTGTAACTTCAAATTTACCATATTGATCAGAAGTAAAAATTCTAGCTTCATCCTCGTTTGCAACCCATTTATAATCATCATTTAAAAAATCACCGGAACCATTTAGAATTTTAAATTCAGCATCCTTAATTCCGTTTTCCTGTCCATCTTGAACAACGAATTTCCTTCCTCCCGTGTATACGTCAGGTGGTTGTTCGACGTCTACTGAATCCTTTGTTCCATGTCCGTTATTAAATTCGAGGGTTGTAGTGTTTTTGAAGGACTCATCCATCGGTGCATTCTCATTTATTTTAGATTTCATTGTAATCTTGAGTTTCGGGTCTGTACTTAAACTATTTCGTATGCGTCCCAACTTTTTACGACCCTCTTCTGTAAATGTTACTGCAAAACTTTCAATCTTACCTTCCGCATTTTTTACTCTACTCAATTCATAATCAGTATCCATAACCAGTTCTGTACCATTATATGAATTAACAATTACGTTTTCATCCAATGTCATTTTAGAATCAATTTTGTTGGTTATGATGTAATCTGAGTAATTTTCTATACCTTTTGGCACATCAGATAGAATATTCCACTCTATATCTTCGCCGATATCGACAGATTGCGATTTAGTATTTGATCCTCCCACGTTCATATCTATAGTTGGTGTAGCTGCCAATTCATTTTTCGGATATACATGAAGATCAGTAATATACCCACTTCCATCTTCTTTGGTAAACGGTAGTGCAAGTCCGAAAGGAACAGCGTGTGAGTCTTCTATAATTGTTGATTCTTCTTCTACAAACCAGTAGAAGCCTTTTTTCATACCAGGGATTTTTACTTCACCGCCCACAGTAGTCACTTTGTTTATATATCTTGCATTAGGCAATGTACTAACATCTTCATGAGTACCTTCTATCAAATTTTTATAATCAGACGCGTCAACTTCCCAATAACTAAAAGTAATGTTTGAGATTGGAGTGGAATCAGATGGAACTTCTCCATTTAGTTCTTCATATGATGATTTCTCTTCAACATCACCCGTTATTGTACGAATGACTAAATTTGTAAGGTGACTTGTTTCGTTTGTTGTAGCATGAGTAGTTCCTTGAGGAATTATCAAGGTGATTAATAGTGAGAGTGCGAGAATCATTGAAATACGGCTGATTAGTTTTGACATATTAGTAATGCCTCCTGTAATTTTATGATGCGTTAGCATCTATTTGATATTTAATCTATATTTAGAAATTAATGACAATAAAATCAGTAAGAGTCCGATGATGAAGAATGGAACGGTGCCAATGCCCCCGGTTTGTGGCAGGACTTGCTGATCATTTGAAACTTTGACTACTTCATCTGTTTCCTCATCACCCAGAGTAACTTTGGTAGGTTGAGCATCGAGTTTATGACCTTCTGGCGCTTTAGTCATTACAAGCAGGTAGTCGCCATATCTCAAATCACTGAATGTCAGTTCTCCATTCTCATCTGTAGTAGCAGTGCCGATGGTATTTCCCTCAAGATCTCTCAGTTCAAATGTGGCGCCAGGTAAGACATCCGAATCATTGCCTGATACATAATTGATCACTTTCAATTTACTCAGTTTCGGCATGTTTTTTATATGGAATGAACCAGCTGTGTATGTTTGTCCGTTGATCGTATAAGTCCCATCCTTTTCAATGGTGACACTATATTTAATGCCATCTGGCTGATAACCGTGCGGTGCTGAAGTTTCTGTCAGTATATATTTGCCGACAGTTACTTCTTTGAAGTCGACTTTACCGTCACTGGCGGAAGTGGCAGTAGCACTAACGCTGCCATCATTACTTTTAAGTTGAAATTTCGCATTTGCCAGAGGTTCATCATTCTCATCTGTTTTTGTAAATATAAAGTCGTACTTTTTAGGAAGGGCTTTTGCTTCAGGAATCGGGTAGTCGAGTACTCTGTTACTTGATCGATTTGGGATGACGGTTGTACGTTTATTCATCGCATACCAGGTGTCGGTCTTGAAGTTTGGGTCATCCGTTCGTAATTTGACGTTATAGTTCAAGTTCAGCCAATCACCTTCACCTAAATTTACTCCCGTGACAGTGAAAGTGCGTGATTTTGAATTATAATTTATCTGGGCTGAACTTTTTATTTCAGGTGATGAAGCAGTTAATGTATAGTCAGTTGAGGTCAATTTATTATCCGAACCAAAATCCAGGTCATACATATCTCCTATGGAATCAGTAATTTCACTCTTAATAAATGAATCGAAAGACATTTTCTCCTGTATATCATTCAAAGCACCAGGCAGTCCGTTGATCGGATTGGCTGAACTGAATGCATATGCAGGGTCACTGGCAATAGATTCAAGCATGTCTCCTAGTTCTTTTGTTGAAGCACCATCATTACGAGACCCGTCTTCTAGGTCAATTCCAACAGTGTATATTTGCCAATCGGGTTTTTCATTTTGTATTTTTATTGCTTCCGATATTGTTGGCTGTCCGTGGTTTGTTATATATTTATCAAAAATACGATATATTTTTTCACGCCAATCTAAATTCAACCAATCACGCCAATCTAACCATGATTCTCTCTCAAGTTCATAGTCACTTCCATTTCCCATTATATAACGCTCATCAAACTCATTTATGATTTGGACTCCACTTATAACACCAACACTTTCACCTCTGTAACTATACGTCGGAGCGCCAGCGGTCAAAAGGATCATGGCTTGCTTATTTTCATCTGGTGAACCTTCCAGTATTTTTTTCCCTTCCCGCAGCCCTTTTTGAGTAAAAGTGCCTTCATTCTGGTAGTTACGCGGAATAGTAGAAATGATACTAGCAGTATCGTTGGACAAGTTGCTCGAACTGATTATGTCTTCGGCATAGTTGACGATAGATATGCGTACGTTATCATTACCTTCAGTCATCTTTGTAACAAAATCCACAACACCTGCACGTGTTCTTTGCCATCTTGTCGTGCCGTCAGCATATTGCTTGCGCATACTGCCCGAGTTATCCAAAACCAGCACGACATCGAGCGGCTTTGAAGTAGTGGTTGTAGTTCCTTGCGTAGTAACATCAATGCTATAGGAATGTTTAGTGCCGTTTGGTTGGGCACACTTCTGAAGATATCCTTCATCGTATTTGATCGGCTGTGGTGTACGGTTCCTGTACAGCTCGTGTTCCTGCCATGTCATATTTCCGATGTTTGCCTGATTATTTGCGATTCCTTGGAAAGGTGCTGCCTGGCTGTTTTCACACCTTGGGAAGAGTGGTTTTTCCACTTCTGTGGACATGATCCCGGATGCTGTGAACATGCGCGGCATGAATTGAGGATCCTGATTCAGTTCGCTAAGTGCTTCTTCTTTAGGTGCTTCTTCCGAGATAGGTTCCTCACTCTTTGTTTCTTCAGTACTTTCCTCTGTTGGCTCTTCTTTTGATACTTCTATATCTGTTTTTTCATCAGATTGACTGGATTCACTTTCTGATAGTTTTGCTTCTTCTGTAACGACTTCAGGTTCTTCCGATTTTTCTTCAGTCTCTTCTTCTGTTGTTTTTTCTATTTCCTCTGATACTTCCGTTGTTTCTTCTTCGGGTTGAACAGGTACTGTGACAGGTGTTTTTATTTCTTCTTTTTCTATGGGAGCCTCTTCTGGGGATTCCTCGGATGATTCTACGGTAGTTTCTTCAGATGATGTTTCTTCCGAGGATTTTTCAGGCTGTTCCACGGAGGTCTCTTCGGAGGCCACTTCTTCTGTACTTTCTTCAATTTTGATATCATTTACTTCTATATTATTATCTTTGACTGTTATTTCTGCTCCTTCTTGAGCAATCGGGTGGATACTGTAGGGAATCGTGTTCCCGTCTGCGTCATTCAGTGGCAGGTCTTCAACTGCGTAGCTTTTGGCAGCTGGCTCCAAGGCAATGGTTCTGACGACTGCACCGGTCTTGTCGTTTACAACTTCGATGCTGAATGCAGTGCCTGAGGTGTTACTGACTGTACCTTCAACTGCCGCCTCCAGATACTCATGTACAACCGTTGTACCTTCCAAGGTCGTGCTATAGTTGCCTAGAGGTTCTGTCTTCATCTCATAAATGATTTCAGAGTTATCGTCGTTATATTTCCGGATGTCTTCAAAGGTGAATGATGATTCACCTGGCGGAAGTTCCATGGTTCCAACTGTTTCTGATGTGGCTGTATCGATGAGATGAATGATAGTCGCCGGAGGGTTTTCGTCTTCTGGCAGATTATCATAGGTGACAGTGCCTTCAATATTCTGTCTGGTATGGTGCACATCGGTTGCTTTGGCGTTATCCTTGTCCAGTGCTGCCTCGACTGTCAATGTATAGTTCGAAGCATGCTGGTCTGTGATTTTCGTGGTAAGCGTGAAGTCTGTAACTGTCGAAGGAGAGTCAAGCTGAATACTATATGTACCATCGTTCTTTTCTTTCAGCTTACCGACTGTCTCATTCACTCCGCTGATGCTCTCTCGATCCAGTATGTGCCCGCCTTCCAGATGAAGGGCGAGTGTGCCTTTTTTATAAGGCAAAGCTTTTGCATTTACTTGTACATGCCATGTTAAAATGTCATTCTCTTCATATCCTTCGACTACAACCAGTCCATTGTCGTCCGTTTCTGCAGTGTATTCATTCGCGAAAATCAGGGTGTTGCAAAGAGTTGAATGAAGCAGAACTAAAAGGAGAAGAGTAACGCCGATTTTCCTGATTTCCGACCCCTCCCTTACTTGTGCTTAGGTGATAAGTAACTTTTTGTATACTAGAATCATTCTATAAGTAAGTGATCGACTACACAAATCAACATGGCGCGTAAGTAATGCACTTTTTGATACCAAATTTTATATAAGAATAAGAAAAGTTTAGGGAGAAATGGTTAAAATATTGTGAAATAATACTTCGATTGAATAAATATTCAATAACTGCTTAAGAATAGTATTCTCTGTATAGACATTTTTGTCATTTACTGTACATTTAAAGGCAGATTATGAAAATTAATGGTAAAATAATACACGGTTATAGAAAAAAGGAGAAGGTGAGATTTTGAGAAGGGTGCTACCAACTTGGTTTGTCAGGCACAAGGACATCATCCGATATCTGGCTGCCCGGTTTAAACCTGTGCCGGTGGAAGAGCTTGCTTCAGAGGTCAATATTTCAGAACGCGTTTTGAGAGAGGACATCCATAGTATCAATCAGAGTATTGGAACAGGAATCTTCCAGATTGAGCATAAGGATAGATGTTTTGAACTGGTGTTTTTCCCGGGGATGAATCTGGATCATATTTTCAGACGCTACTTCGAGCTGTCGATGGAGCATTCCATGCTTGAACATATCTTTTTCAATGAAGGGATTTCCGTGGATGAACTGGCGGATTATTTTCATACAAGTACGTCGACTACATACCGGCGCATCCACGCCATCGACAGTATTCTCAGTCTGGACTTTGATCTGCGTTTCTCTACGAACCCTTGCTGTCTCGAAGGTGAGGAGGAGAGGATCCGGCACTTTTATGCCCAGTATATGAGTGAAAAATACAAGGGAGTCTCCTGGCCGTTCGAGGACATAGATGAAGGGACTCTAACTGAAATCGTCATCTTTGTAATGGAGACTTTCAACGAACCACTGGATTTTTCCGTGATCAGAAATATCAAGTTGCTGATGTCCGTCTCGATCATGCGGCTCAATCAGAATCATTCTGTTGCGCCTTTCGACTATGATAAGGATAAGGTTTCATACTTGCTGGGGGCACTGAAGAAGGATGGGGAGATGTATCAGAAGCTGGATGGCATACTGATACGGAGTCTGGATGAAGTGGTTCTGAGCGATATATTCTATGGTTACGCACAAAAAAACGTCCACTTCACATACAGTGGACTTCTCAGCGCATCATTCACTTCAGAAGCGGTTAACAGGTCCTATCTGAGTTTTTCGCATCTGGTGGAACAGCTGTCTCTCGAGTTCAGCATTCCTGTCCATAATCGGGAGCACATCATCATGAACCTGCATAATACGGTGCATTTCGAGAAATTCGAAATCTATGCGGAGAGTGTCTTTTTCAAAAGTGTCAATCCGATACTGGAAGTGGCGGAAGCTCATATGCCCCATTTCTACTCGGCAGCTAAAGAGGGGCTGATGCATGTTCTCAGTGAACTTTCTTACGATGTTAAGCGAGATTTCGTCAACCACCTTCTCTATACACTGATTATCCACTGGAAAGGGTTGCCGCAGTTCTATCTCAGGAAACAGGGGCAGATCAAAGCATTGCTGATCAGCAACCTTGATATCTATCATGCACGGATTTCAAAGGAACTGCTTGATATCGAGTTCGGCAGTCAGCTTGATATTGAAGTCTGTAATGGGGCCATCACAAGTTTGGACCAGCTTGGCGAATATGATGCACAGGTTGTCATTGCCAATTTTCCGATGGACCCGATTGAAAATAAAATTGTGGTCAGCATAAACACCGTACCGAATAGATATGATATCAAACAGCTGAGGGAAGCGATCAGCGCGTACTCGGTATTCTCAAGATGGAAATCCCGGGAGGAGTACCGTCTTATCGAAAAGAATTCTGTGGGCTCACAGCTTTAGATCGTCCTCTCGACTGCATCGCGAGCAGGACGAGTCCGGCGAGCAGCATGATGAGACCGGCCCATGACCATAGCGCAAGCACTTCACCGACGAATAGGACACCGAGCATGGAAGCGGTCAGCGGTTCTGCCAGCGACAGTGTGACGGCGGAAGAGGACTTTACGTGCTTCAGTCCACTGGCGAACAGGAAGTAGGCAAGTCCGGTGGCGAACAGCCCGATATATAATGAAACGGAAATTCCACCTGAAGTCATCAGCCAGGATGGATCATTCAATAGTAGGAACGGGGTCAGCAGCAGGGCGCTGATGGTGAAGACGATTGCGGTCGTTGCGATAGGTGGATGGTGTCTGACCATCCTCGAGTTCAGAATCGTATAGCTTGCGAAAGTCATCCCAGCACCAAGTCCGGAGAGGATGCCGAGCGGATCGACCGTGATGGAGCCGGTGTTGAACATCAGCAGTGCACAGCCGATGATGGCGAGTATGGTGGAGATCCACCACACACGATCGGGTTGTAATTTGAAGAACAGCCATTCGATCAGACCAGAGAACACCGGCGCACTGCCGATGGAAGCCACCGTTCCGACAGCAACACCTGTCAGGGTGACGGCATTGAAGAAGAATGGCTGGAAAAGTGCCATGGCGACACCTGCCGCAAACACCATGCGCCACGGCCAGCCTTTTATTTTGAACTGCCCCATGAGCAGGGCAATGGCGATCAGAATCAGACTGCCGACGATCAGACGCATGGCACCGATGGACAGGCTGTCGACATTTTCAGGCAGATAGGTTTTGGCGGTGCCTGCAGTGCCCCATAGAATTGCAGCAACGAGAATCATGACGGGTGCCAGACTGGATTTCATAATGCTACCTCCGTTTCAAGAGATGTTTAGGGTGGTATGGACATGGAATGAGTCGCATTATGGCTACTATACGCTAAAATGGAGTATAATTTCTACATGAATGCTGAGATATCGAGAGGTTATGAATATGATTGATACTTTTATGGGATTCGATCCATGGCTGCAGGCACTGGTAGCCACATTGTTCACATGGACCATGACGGGGCTCGGTGCGGCTGTCGTATTTCTGACGCGAGAAGTGAACGACAAGTTCCTGGACATGATGCTTGGATTTGCCGGGGGTGTCATGATTGCTGCGAGTTTCTGGTCACTTCTGGCACCGGCGATAGAGAACAGCCAGAACAACCCGATCGGGGAATGGTTCCCGGCGGCAGTCGGCTTTCTGCTTGGTGGGCTGTTCATCTATGGATTCGACAAGCTGATACCGCACGCACACAGGAATTCACCTGAGAGCCGTATGGAAGGCTGGCGCGCCGAACGGAAGCGTAGGAGTACACTGCTTGTATTTTCCCTGACGCTGCATAACATCCCGGAAGGACTGGCGATCGGCATTGCATTCGGAGCACTGGCTTCCAATGCAGATCCGGCTGCGGTGGCAGCAGGGGCAGCGACATTGGCACTCGGAATCGGCATCCAGAACATCCCGGAAGGCATGGCCGTGTCCATGCCGCTTCGAGGTGAAGGCATGTCCCGCACGAAGAGCTTCTTCTTCGGGTGGATGTCCGGCATTGTCGAGCCGATGGCCGCCGTCATCGGTATCATTGCGATATCCTTCATGAGCCCGGTACTGCCGTATGCACTCGCGCTCGCTGCTGGTGCAATGATTTTCGTCGTGGTGGAAGAGGTCATTCCGAGTACGCAGAAGAATGGCCACTCCGATATCGCAGTCATGTGCCTCATGCTCGGTTTCACACTGATGATGATCCTGGATGTGGCGCTCGGCTGATAATTTCCAACTTCATGTTTAGAACCCCCTCCCAAGTTGGGTATGGATAACAGATAACACAAGGAGGGAATTACCACATGAAAGTACTTGTAATTGGAGCCAATGGACAAGTCGGTCACCAGGTCGTGGAAAAATTAAAAGATAAAGGCCATCAGCCAGTAGCGATGGTACGTAAAGAAGAACAGCAGGGACAGTTTGAAGATAAAGGCATTGACACCGTACTCGGAGATTTGGAGAAAGATTTCTCACACGCTTTTGATGGCGTCGATTCCGTCGTATTCGCAGCCGGTTCCGGCGGCGACACTGAAACGGACATGACCCTCATCATCGACCAGGAAGGTGCCATCGAAGCTGTCGACAATGCGAAAAAAGCAGGCGTCAAGCACTTCGTCATGCTCAGTTCCATGGGAGCAGACGATCCGAAGCATGCAGATCAGATCAAGGCGTATATGTATGCCAAGCACCGCGCCGATGAATATCTGAAAGCATCCGGTCTCGACTATACCATTCTGCGTCCGGGTATGCTGACAAACGATGCAGGTACCGGCAAAGTCAAACTCTTTGAAGGCGGTACTGAAGTCGCGGAAGTTCCAAGAGAAGACGTGGCAAACGTACTGGTGCATATTGTCGAAACGGACAAAGCTGAAAATAGAACCTTCTATGTACACGAAGGCGACACGCCGGTCGAAGACACGATATAGAAAAAAGGAAACTGCAGAGCCTTATTACAGGCTCTGCAGTTTTTTTATCAGGCAGTGCACATCCGTAGAAGTTTGTATTTTAAAGACAATAAAAGTTTAAACTCAAGCGTAAAGGTGAAAATTATAGAGGTAGCCACTGTGGCACGACAAACAAGTGCACAGCAAGGGGGGAGGGGTTCTCGTGAAAACTGCAGCAGATATTATCGTCGATCTGATTGAACGCTTCGATGTGCATGATCCGGGTGCCAGAAGGGCGCACGGAAATGGCGTGAACTATGAAGCGGCTGTGGCATTGAACGATGATGGAAAAGCGATTTTTGGAGACATCCAGAAGGCAGTGATCCGTCTTTCCAATGTAGCAACTTCCCAAAAGGTGCCGGATTCTCTGATCAACGTCAAAGGCTGTTCGATACGCTTTGACCATCCGGCCCGGCCTATCGATATCATCGGTGTGACCTTTCCATATTTTCCATTTGCGACAGCGTCTGAAACGATGGACCTTTTCTATAGGATCCATTGGTTTCTGGATAATAAAAGCCCTGTCCGTTTCGTGAATATCTTCGGAGCCGGCAATTTGTACCGCCACCTTGGACGGCTCGCCCGCTGGCTGCCGAAGGATACACACATGGATCACTCATACTATTCAGCGCATAGTTATGGCACGGACAACCTGAAGTTCCGACTGGATTACGATACGGATACCGAAACGATTGAGATTTTTGCGGAGCACGATGCTTCGATCACCGATTACAGACCGGAAGATGAGGTGTATCTGGGGCAAGTATCGATCAATAAAGATGCGAAAGTGCAGGAAATCAAATTCATGGATGCGCTAAATGCACCGTTTGATCACCTCCCGAAAGGAGAAATCCCTCTCCTCAGGCACTTCGTCTATAGACGGTCTTTCCTCGGCCGTATGAGCGAAGTCGAACTCGACCCGCACAAGTATGAGATGCTTAATGAACTGTGGGAAGAGGAGAAGTATTTCGTGCTGTCGAAAGACCGCCAGCTTTATGATGAGATTAACCAGCTGTTCGTTGCAGGTACAGAAATGCCTGTTAGGACGTTCACGCAGCTGATGGATCAGGCCTATGATAAGAAATATGACGAAGAAACCGTCCGCGATTATTTCACCGAAGTCTGGACCTACTTTACAGAGACTGCGGATGCAGAGGAGTGGGTGGTCTACCAGGAACTGCTGGAAGCTGCCGATATAGACCGGATTAATATGTTCCTCGCCGATATGGCCATGAAATACGAAGTATCTGAACTGCTGAATTCGACTGTAGTGAAGGTTTTAGGAAGAGAGAAATTCATAAAGATGCAGAAAGGAAAGATATAGATGACACACAATGAGAAATTTCAGCTGAATGATGGAAGCAGCCTGCCGAAAATTGGACTCGGAACCGTCAACATCCAGGGTGCAATCGGTGTAAACAGCATGCTGACAGCTGTCGAAGAGAATGGATATCGCCTGATTGATACTTCAACAAACTATCATAATGAAGGTGCAGTCGGGGAAGTGATCCGCCGTTCCACGATTCCGAGGGAGCAGCTGATCATCAGTTCCAAACTGCCGGGTGCAGCACACGACTACAATCAGGCCATCAGCATGATCCAGGAATCCCTCTACCGCATCGGCATCGACTATTTCGACAAGTATCTGATCCACTGGCCACTGCCGATGCAGGGGAAATATGTCGAAGCATGGCGGGCACTGATTGATGCACAGAAGTTCGGTCTGATCAAGACCATCGGTGTATCGAACTTCCTGGCTGAACATCTGGAGCGTATCATTGAGGAAACGGGCGTCACACCGGCAACGAACCAGATTGAGCGCCATCCGTATTTCAACAATAAGGAACTTGTGGAAACAAATAAGAAATACGGTATTGTGACGGAAGCGTGGAGCCCATTCGGCCGTGAAATCAATGATGTCCTTGAAAATGAAACCATCAAGGAAATCGGTGAAAAATACGGCAAGTCGCCTGCACAGGTCATCATGCGCTGGAATCTCCAGAATGATGTGCTCATCATTCCGAAATCATCATCTGCAGAACGTCAGAAGGAAAACCTCGAGGTATACGACTTCGAGTTGACCGATGAGGATTTGGAAACGATCGATTCACTGGATAAGGGTGAACCGGGCAGAGTGGAAGACCAGCATCCGAATGAATATGAAGAGTATGTATAAAGGCTGAGAGACACAGAAACGTTCCGGGATTCCCGGAACGTTTCTTTATTTCTTCACTTTTATCTCTTCGTATTTCTGGAACCATTCCGGGAATGTCTTTTTGAAGACGACCGGTTTGAACTCGTCATCGACCTTCTTGACGACAATGAGCGTCGTCTTCGCTTCCGTACATACCTCACCGGCACCATTGACGATCTCATAGCCATATACAGTCTTGATGCCGGTATTCTCTTCGATCCATGTGCGTACAAAGGCACGATCCCCATACTTCAATGCTTTTTTATAGGTCACATCGACATTGTATACAGGCGCAAAATATCCCGCCCGCTCCATGGCAACATAGTCGTATCCGATATCCTCGATCAGCTGCATGCGTCCGAGCTCCAGCCACTTTACGTAGTTGCCATGATAGATGACACCCATCATATCCGTATCGGCGTACATGATCTGTATTTCCTTTTCTGCAACGTAACCCTGTTCCATCCTATTCTACCTTTCTTTATGTCGTTTCATCCTGCTCATCACGAGCATCTGGAATATATTGTACTACAATTGACCAGGACAGATGTATCGTCTGCCTGCATCTCGATACCATTCATCATCGTTTGATTTTACGCTTGCCTTTTCTATAGAAATTCTTCAGTATGTCACGCAGTGCATCGACGGAACGTACGTCACTATGGCTTCGCCACTGGACCCACTCGAGGGCGAGCAAACAGAGCAGCAGCCAGACTGTACCTGCACTGTAGCCGGCCAGAACATCACTTGGAAAATGGGCGCCCAGATAGATGCGGCTCGTACCGATCAGAAGAATCAGAATACTTGCGGCGATCAATGTAAGTATGACCACCAGTCTTTTCCGAGTGCGCCTGATAATGATATAGACGACAAAGCCATAAAAAACCAGAGCGCCCAGCGAGTGGCCACTTGGGAAGCTGAAACCGGTTGCATCTATTGCTTCATTGATGCTCGGCCGGTTTCTCCCGTAAAACTGCTTGAGCAGTGTTGTCAGCAGGGCCCCGCCTCCCATTGTAATGATGAAGAAAACAATCCCCCACTTATCTCTCGGTTTTACCCAGAGATAGAGAATGGTAATGGCTGACAGAGTTCCGAGGAACCAGACAGCCCCGAGTTCTGTAATGATGATATAAATGGTATCAAGTGGAGGGGCTGCTATCGAATCAAAGAAGCCGACGATGGTGTTATCAAAGCTTTGCAGTTCTTTTTCCAGAAGTTCATCGGATAATTCTGCAAACAGCCATAGAAAAAAGATGGCTGTACTTAACCCGATCAGCAGCACCAGTATAGGAAAACTTGTGTTTTTATTTTTTTGCTCCATAACGTAATCCCTCACCGTCATATGATATCTGTATTCTTATGCCTCTTTGCATCTACATTGCACGTTCGTTCCTATCCAGGACTGTACCCTGCTGAGACGGAGGGAAACTTTTCATGATGGTGTGATGTCTACCGTATTGATGATTTCCACATAGGAAGCATGGGAAATTCTTTCCGATTGAGGGTATCCGGTGTTCTATAGTGATTGACAAAAATAGTTTGCTTCTATATAGTTAGTTAGGCTAACTAATCGAATGGAGTGTTCCAATGAATATCGAGCAGAGATTTTTTGATGTCTACATGGAAATCTACCGGCCCTATATCAATCGGGCGAACCGCATACTTTCCGCCTATGATCTCTACAGCTCCCAGTGGCTGATCCTTAAGGATATAGAGAAGCACGGAAAGACGTCTGCTGTGGATGTCAGCCGACGCCGGGGAATTGAGAAACCGACGGCGACGAAAGTGATCAAGCATCTGCTGGAGCTGGGCATTATCGAATCGAATCCGGGCGAGGACCGCCGGATCAAGCATTTGACGATGACTGGATCGGGGGAAGCGCTGTTCAAGGAGGTCCGGGCGAAAATGAATGAACTGCAGCGTGAAGTACTTGGCGATTTCGATCATGAAGAGCTCGAGCGCCTGATAGATGGACTGGAACGTATCAAACTGTAGAAAGGAAGTGCTATTTTGGCAAAAAGTGAATATATGGGTGATCGGATATGGACGAAGGAATTCATCGTCATATTTTTCTATCACTTCATCGTTTTATTTTCAATGTATGTATCCATAGTCACAATCGGTAATTATGCAATCGAGCAGTATGGCGCGAGTTCAAGTACGGCCGGGCTGGTCTCGAGTATTTTCATCATCGGTGTGCTTGCCGGACGTATCGTGACAGGCCCCCAGATCAACCGTCTGGGTGCCCAGAAGATCTTGTATATCGGAGCGGCTCTGTTTTTCATCACCTATATCCTCTACTTCATCAATGGGGGACTCGAGCTCCTGATTGCGGCACGCTTTCTGAATGGTTTTGCGACGGGGCTGATCAGTACGTCGGTCAATACGCTGGCGACCATCTCCGTGCCTGAAAACCGCAGAGGGGAGGGCATCAGCTATTTCAGTCTGAGTTTTGTGCTTGGTTCGGCCATCGGGCCGTTTCTCGGCTTCCTGATGCTTGAAGTGATGACTTTCAATACACTGCTCATCATCGTCGGTATTGCGGTATTCCTCGGCACCTTGCTGCTGCCGGTTGTTAAAACGAACAATATCGTCAAAGGTGACCAGAAGCCGGCCGGCAAATTCAGAGTGATCGATCGCGATGCGATGCCGATGGGGCTTACGGCACTGTTCATGGGGCTTGCCTATGCGTCCATCCTGTCATTCCTCAATCTGCATGCCATCGAGATTGATCTTGTCACTGCGGCAAGCTTCTTCTTCCTCGTGTATTCTGCAGCAATCATGATGACACGGCCGTTCACAGGAAAGATTCTCGATCAGAGGGGCGCCAATATCATCCTTTATCCGGCGTTCATCCTTATGGCAGTGGGATTCTTTACACTCGGCAATGCGACGACAAGCCTCGTGCTGCTGCTTGCTGGAGCACTGATCGGATTCGGATTCGGCAACTTCCAGTCCGTTGCTCAGGCCGTATGCGTCAACTTGGCATCACGGGAGAACGTCGGACTAGCAACATCGACCTACTTCATCATGCTCGAAGTCGGACTTGGGTTCGGACCGTTCTTCCTGGGGCTTCTGGTCCCTTCGTTAGGATACGGCGGACTCTACCAGTTCCTCGTCCTGTCGATACTGGTGGCCATGATCATCTACTTCGTCGTCTATGGCCGTCATGAAAACCGCAGGAGACGAGTGTCCGAGGAGAACGGATTAGAATAGATGCGAAGACGAAGAAAGCGGTCGGAACACTGGTTCCGGCCGCTTCTTTTACATGTAGTAGAGTGTAAATTCAAGGTCCTTCTGAAGATGGGTGACAATCAGCTGCCTCGCAGTTTCGCCATCCCTGTCCTCGATTGCCTGGACAATTTTTTCATGCTCATCCAGCAGTTCGGGCCGCTGCTTCTGAACGACCGTCCGGCTGAACAGGTAGATAGTGGAATTCAGCCGATCATACGTCTCGGACAGGAAGGGGTTTCTGATTGCCCGCACCAGCTTATCGTGAAATTTCTTGTTCGCAGCCAGCGTAAGTGAATCATCGCCGTCTTTCGCCTGCTTTATATAGTTTCGCAGTTCCTTCAGGTCCTCCTCCACAAAAAGCAGCACTGCCTTCTCCACAGCATGGGATTCAATCAGGATGCGCATTTCAAAAAGGTTCCGATAGTCTTCAGGTGAGGGCGTATATACATATCCGTCTTTGACCAGATACTCGAATTCAAGCTGCTTCAGCACTTCACGGATCGGCGTCCTGCTGACGTCATACATTTTCGCGAGTTTGATTTCCGTCAGTTTTTCCTTCTTATCGAACGTGCCATTCAATATATCTTCCCGCACTTTTTCGTACAGTGTTCTCTCCTGATTCATTTCCTCACCTCGTTAAAAATGATTATACAGGAAAAAAATAAAGTGTTAAATGTATACATTTTTAATATTATGGTATACAATACTTTTTAAGTAAACGTTTCCAAAGGAGAGTATATTATGAAAATTGGATTTATTGGCCTTGGCATCATGGGTGCCCCGATGGTCAGGAACTTGCTGGAACAAGAATATACGGTGATGGTGAACGATCTGAACAAGGCGGCCGAGGAGAAGGTTGTCGGATATGGTGCAACCGCAGTCGGTAGCCTTCGGGAAATGGCGGAGCAGGCGGAAGCAATCATCACGATGCTGCCGAACGGCGCCATTGTAAAGAGTGTGCTGTTCGAAGGAGAGGATGCACTCTATCCCCATCTGAAAGCGGGACAGTACCTGCTCGATATGAGCTCCCTCGCTCCGACGGATTCCATTGAAATAAACAATCGACTCTCTGAAAAAGGCGTCATCTTTGCAGACGCACCGGTCAGTGGTGGAGAGGCACTGGCCATCACCGGGGAGCTTTCCGTCATGATGGGCTGCGACGAAGTGCATTTTGAAAAGCTGAAGGAAGCAGCTGCGCCGATGGCGAAATCCATCATCAGAGTAGGGGACGTCGGTGCCGGCAGCACAGTGAAGCTGGCCAATCAGATCATCGTCAACACGAATATTGCGGCACTGTCGGAAGCGGTTGTTCTCGCTAAAAGCTTCAATATCGACCTCGATGCGATGTTCGAAGCCATCAGAAACGGTCTTGCGGGATCAAGCGTCATGGAAGCCAAGTTTCCGAAGATGATTGCAGAGAACTACGAACCAGGCGGTACCATCAACATCAACTACAAGGATCTGCATAACGTCACGACGACGAGCGACCAGGAGAAGATCACGTTGCCGCTCACAAACATGGTGAAGGAAATGTACAAGTCGGAAATCATCAACGGCAACGGCATGAACGACCATTCGGGCGTCATCAAATATATTGAAAGAATCAACGGGAAGCAGGGATGAAGATGAACTGGGACATAGTGAACGAAGCAGCGGACTGCAGCACGGAAAGAGATTTCGAAAGCTTCGACTATAAGGTTGTCGTCCTCGATGATGATCCGACAGGAACACAGACCGTCAAGGACCTGAACGTCTATACTGCCTGGGACGAATCACTTGTCCGGGATGGCTTCCAGTCCGACAACAGCATGTTCTATATCATGACCAACTCACGGGCACTGTCCGAAGCCGAGACAGTCAAAGTGCATGAGGAGATCACCCATGTGCTTGAGAAGGTATCGGAAGCACTCGACCAGCCCTACCTCATCATCAGCAGGGGAGATTCGACGCTCAGAGGCCATTCCTACATTGAGCCGAAAACCATCAGTGACGCGAGCCCGGACGGATTTGACGCGGTATTCCATATTCCTGCATTCTTCGAAGGTGGCCGCTATACGTACCAGGGTGTGCACTATCTGAAAGAGGGTGAATCGTTCATACCTGTTCATGAAAGCGAATTCGCAAATGATTCGACGTTCGGTTTTGATGCAGCTACCATGCAGCAGTACGTTGCCGAGAAGAGCGGCGGCGCCATCGATGCGGACCAGGTGAAGCATATAGACCTCGACATGCTCAGAGGATGCGATGATGCACAGTTGCTGGAATTCATCGATGCACTGTCGGATTTCGACCAGGTGGTTGTGGATGCCGCGAACGACAAGGATCTCGAGTTCTTCACTTCTGTCCTGATGGATTATCTGAACCGTGAAGATAAGAAGTTCATATTCAGAACAGCCGCCTCCTTCGTCAAATCGATCTGTGCCACACCGGGAGAAGTTTTGGACCAGTCCCGTATGACGGATCCGAAAGATGCACAGGGCGGCATCATCGTCGTCGGCTCCCACGTCAAAAAGACGACCGAGCAGCTCGAACAGCTGATCAGCCACTCTGACATTGAAGTATTGGAATTCGATGTCGCTGAAGTACGGGATATGGACGGCCTCACCGACTATGTCGAGAATCAGAGGAAACAGGCGGAGAAACTGATCGAGCAGGGCAGGGATGTTGTCATCTATACATCCCGGGAGCTGATCAGAACGGAAGACAGGGAAGAAAGTTTGAGAATATCGAAGCGGATTTCGGAAAGTCTGGTTGAGATCGTTTCAAGCCTTGAAATAAAACCGAGATTCATCATCGCAAAAGGCGGCATCACGTCCAGTGACCTTGCGACTATCGGACTCGGCGTGAAGAAAGCGCGGGTACTCGGGCAGGCGGAAAAAGGCATCCCGGTCTGGCTGACGATGGCGGAGTCGAAGTATCCTGATATGCCGTATATCGTCTTCCCGGGTAATGTCGGGGACGCCGGCACACTGCTTGATGTCTACAGAAAACTGGATAGGGGAGAATAAATAGATGCTGTTGATTCTATTCATACTTGCACTTGCAGTACTGTTTCTACTGATATTGAAATTCAAGATTGAACCGTTTATTGCATTGCTGATTGTATCATTCGGTCTGGCACTTGCTGTCCGCATACCGATCAGTGAAGCGTCATCCATCATTGCCGACGGCTTCGGCAGCACGCTGGCCGGTGTCGGTATTCTGATCGGACTCGGCATTGTCTTCGGCCAGTTTCTCGCGAAAGCGGGCGCTGTGGAGAAGATAGCAGAAGGTATCCTTTCCATGACCGGTTCCAAAAAATCACCCGCAGGGCTTGCGCTGACTGGTACCATCGTCTCCATTCCTGTATTTTTCGATGCGGCATTCGTCATTCTGAACAAGGTGATCAGAAGTCTCAGCACGAGAACGGGCATTGCCCGGATCACTTTTGTAACCGCTCTCGCAGTCGGTCTGATCGTCTCCCACAGCATGGTCATTCCGACACCAGGGCCTCTGGTTGTCGCAGAAAACGTCGGAGTCGACCTCGGCATCTTCCTGATTGCAGGCATATTTGTCGCTGTCGTGGCGACGCTTGTCGGCGGCTACGGCTACGGCATGTTCATCGGCAGAAGGATGAAGAGTGAAACAGTCGAGGAGGAAGACGAAATGGAGGCTGAGCCGGAAGCACGCGCTCCGGCCAAGCAGATCTCAAAGACCCTTTCCTTCGGACTGATTGCCCTGCCGATCGTGCTGATACTGAGCAACACACTGGCCCAGCTTTTCATTCCGGATAATCCACTGTCGTCGTTCTTTGCATTTGTCGGCGATAAGAATGTGGCGCTCCTGATTGCCGTACTCGTTGCGCTGATTGTATTGAAACCCTATATCGCAGGTCCATACAAGACACAGTTCAACCAGTCCATGCAGGACGCCGGCAGCATACTGCTGATCACAGGCGCCGGCGGGGCATTCGGTGCAGTCATCAATGCCAGCGGCATGGGTGACTACCTCATCGAAATGATGAGCAGCTGGAATATACATATCCTATTGCTTGCTTTCATTTTCACACAGATACTCAGAGCATCTCTCGGCTCTGCGACAGTCGCACTGGTGACGACTTCAAGCATACTCGGCCCGCAGATCGCAGATCTCGCAGTATCCCCGGTACTGCTCGCACTCGCCATCTGTTCAGGCGCAATCGGCCTGTCGCTGCCGAACGACTCCGGCTTCTGGGTCGTCAACCGTTTCGGCAGACTGACAGTGACACAGACACTGCAGGCATGGTCCCTCGGTGGATTCGTTGCCGGACTGACAGGTCTTGGACTTGTCTATGTCATGTACTTCATCACCCAGCTGGTGTAGAGGTTCATAGTAGATTGAATAAAAAAGCAATCATGGTATCTCGATTCCGAGACTATGATTGCTTTTTGCTGTTTATGACTACCCTTTATTCCTGATTGAAAGGACATACTGTGCATTTGAAATCAGGAGTATGCTTCCGATAAGCAGCATGCCGATAATCTGTGCATTTCCGGTCGCAACGGAGTACACCATCAGAATGACCAGTGACATGAACAGGAGGGCTGATGTGCTGGCAAATGCCTTGTACAGTCCATTCAGCATGACATGACGTTCACCATCATCAGATACGGCCAACAGTTTGTCGGCATATCTGGCATCTGATATTTCAGGAAGGTTTCGCTCAGGGTAGAGTTGTTTCGGAAGTTTGGATGTGAATATCTGAAAAGCAAACGACAGACAGAACAGCACCAGGCTGCTGATTACGAACCAGAGCGGCATTTCACTGATTACACCGAGACCCATTGCGAGAAAACTCAAGATGATTGAAGAATGGGTGGCCAGTGAAAGGTCGGAGAACTTCCTGTACTTGTACTGCTCCCTCAAATCTTCATCCATATCTTCATCCTTAGCCGTCCCTTTCAGCTGAAAGTATCCAATGATGCTGAGAACAACTGTAATGATAGCGAGTACAAACACTGTCATATTAAGCCATCGGCTATCCAGGTTGATCTGATTCAAAATATCGGTAAACATTACTGTGTAGGCGACAATAAATCCTCCGGCAGCATAAAGCAGCAGTTTCAGGGCGTATTTCATTTAAAGTTCCTCCTCATCGAATATGAAAATCTCTTCTATCGGTTCGTCGAAGATCTTTGCAAAGCGTTTGGCGATCAATAGGGAAGGGATGTATTCCTCACGCTCGATCAGGCTGACGGTCTGTCTCGAGATCCTGGCACGCTTTGCCAGTTCCGTCTGATTCAGACCATGGCGCGCACGCAATTCCTTCAGTCGTGTTCTCATCATTTCACCTCTCGACTCAAATATATAATATTATTGTCAAAATGACAAGTATATTTGTCAAAATAAAAAGCAGGACACTCGACACAATTATATTCTGAATCTTATGATATAATGCGTGGGAAACCTGTTTTTACAATGGAGGGAAAAGGCATGAAACTATTGACGTTTTATAGTGAAGGACAGCTTAAACCTGGCGTACTGACAGATAGGGGCATTCTGGATATTTCGGGCTCCTATCCAACCATGATTGAAGCCATAGAACGTTATAGGGGACTGGATGAATTTCTGGAGTTCGCACTGGAGGAGGAGTCCGACTTCTTTCTCGAGCCAAGGCACGCAGCACTCGGTCCAGCTATCGACTGTGCAGAGAAAATCATCTGTGTCGGCCTCAACTACAGGAAGCACGCAGAGGAGTCCGGCATGCCTGCTCCCGACTATCCGATACTTTTCAGCAAGTATCGCAACAGCCTGTCCGGGAGCGGGGAAGCCGTCGGCATCCCGCTTGAGGCGGAACAGGTGGACTACGAGGCGGAACTGGCCATCGTCATTGGAAAAGAAGCGAAGAACATCACCGAAGAAGAGGCGGAGGACTACATTTTCGGCTACTGTGCGGCCAATGACCTGTCCGAAAGGTCCTTCCAGTTCAGGAGTGGACAGTGGCTGCTTGGTAAAAGTCTGGATGGGTTCTGTCCACTCGGACCCTATATCGTCACTGCGGATGAAATCGAAGACCCGAACAAGCTACGCATCCGCCTGAGCGTGAATGGGGAGGTCCGGCAGGATTCCAACACCAACGATATGATTTTCAAATGCGAAACACTGGTCAGCTACATCTCCCACTACATGACGCTGAAACCGGGGGATATCATTCTGACAGGCACACCGGAAGGCGTGGCGCTCGGCTATCCGGAAGATAACCGGCCGTGGCTACGGGATGGCGATGTGGTCACAGTGGAAATCGAGGATCTCGGCAGTCTAATCACGCATATGGAGGATGAGTAGGATGCATCATGTCATTCATAATGTGCAATTCTTTGATGGCTATGGATTGCGCCTTGGAAACGTTGAGGTACAGGACGGTCGGATTGCTGCGGTGGATAGTGATCGGCAGACCGGCAATGACATCGACGGTACGGGGAAGTTCCTGTTTCCGGGTCTGGTCGACATGCATACACACATCACTCCGGCGAGTGCCAGACACTATCTCGCTTCCGGCGTGACGACGGTACGGAATACAGCCGGCAATTTTGAAATCATTAAAGCGATGGACAGAATCGCCCCGGCAGTCCACGCCACGTACCGCATGATTGATGGAGACCCTGGACTGTGGGGACCGACTTCCTACGGTAATATTTCGACAAACGATGCAGAGGAAGCAAGACGTGGTGTCGATGAGCTCCATGCGCAGGGTGCTGGATTCGTGAAAGTCTATGGCAATATCCAGGAAGACGTCCTTGCTGCGGTTGTTGAGCAGGCACATGGTTATCGCCTGCCCGTCGCTGCCGACTTTATTCATTCTAAAATGATTGATGGGGTGAAGGCGGCCAGAGTGGGTATCGACTGGCTGGAACATGCCTCCGGCATTCTGCAAAGTCTCTATCCAGCATTTCATTCGCAGTTGTCAGACGAAGAATTTGAAGCAGTAGCGGCTGAACCGCTGGATGAGGAAAGGCTTGATGAAGTGCTTGGTATGCTGCTTGATGCCGACGTCAAACTGGTGCCGACACTGACGCTGTACCGCCATCTCGCCGAAGGGAAGCAGTTTGCAGCCTCTGCCATTGCAGCGTCGAAACAGCTGTCAATGCTCGAGATGGATGACAATTTTGAAATAAAAGCCCAGTTCGAATCTATTGCGCCGCATGTCACAAAGGAGATGCAGAGACGAGAGAAATGGGCCTACGAGAAAGTAGGAGTTATTGCGCAGCGTTATATGGATATTGGGGGTGAAATATATATCGGCACCGATGCACCGGCCGGCATATGGAACTATCCTGGTATTTCATTGATTGAGGAGATGCTTGAATTCGAAGCACTCGGACTGCCACGGAATGACGTCATCAGAAAGGCGACGGAAGAAGCGTGTGCGAGTATCGGCTATGAGAATAAAGGCCGTATTGCTCGAGGATATGACGCGGATCTTGTGCTGCTTGATAAGAATCCCCTGGATGATCTGACACATCTGCTGTCTGTCCATACCGTCATCAGAGCCGGCGAAATACATAGGTTGGAGGATATTTATTCCCATACGATAGACCGTGATGCACTCATGCAACTTTTCGAAAAGGTCGCAGCCAAATATGGGGGCGAGGTGTGACTTTCGTGCCCCGCTTCCATTCATCTGGTGCCGCTTGCGAGGGCAGCCGCACAAAAATGCCCTGCTCGGTTGAGCAGGGCATTCATTTTCAAGGCTAGTCTGCCTGCATGCCGCCATCAACGTTATACATTGAGCCGGTGACGAATGAGGCGTCATCAGAGGCGAGGAAGTAGACGACTTTCGCGACTTCCTCCGGTGTGCCGAAGCGGCCGAATGGAATGCCGGCCTTGATGGCTTCTCCGGATTTCTCAGGTTCTCCGGGTGACAGGTTGTTCTGGATGTCTGACAGCATGTCTGTATCAATGGCTGCAGGTGCAACGGCATTGACGCGGATATTATTCCCGGCAGCTTCAAGTGCAGCGGTCTTTGTCAGCCCTGCGACTGCGTGCTTCGATGCGATATAGGCCGGCATGCCTGCCGAGCCGATGTAGGCTGCATTTGACGCGGTATTTACAATACTGCCGTAGTCCTGCTTCTCCATCTGCCGTATGACATGTTTCATGCCGAGGAAGACACCGGTTGTATTGATGCTCATCACCAGGTCGAAATCCTTCTTCGGCAAGTCCTTGATCTCCTTGAACGGTCCGTTGATGCCAGCATTATTGAAGAAAATATCAATTTTGCCAAACGTATCGACTGTTTCCTTTACATAGTTCTCAACTTCATCTTCATTTGTTACGTCCGCTTTGATCAGATGGATGTCGTCACTGCCGAGATTTTCCTTCGCACTTTCGAGGGCATCCATGTTCACATCGACAAGTACTACCTTTGCCCCACCATCGAGAAACCGTTTCGCTGCTGCCTGACCGATTCCACCTGCACCACCAGTAATAAGTACAATATTGTCCTGCATGTTCTGCCTCCTAAATAGTGTGTATAATTACAATATAAAGAAAGCGATTACAAAATACAATCGATACGCTTCGGGAAATCTCACCAGGCAGACCATTTGATTTACGGCAGTCTGAAGCCCAACATGGAACTATAAAAACAAGGAGGCGAATGGAATGAATGTACTGGTTATCGGCGCAAACGGCCAGATTGGTAGAATTGTTGTGGATAAGCTGAAGGAAAGTGAACACGAACCGATCGCAATGGTCCGCAAGGAGGCACAGGCGGAAGCGTTCCAGAACAAAGATGTAAAGACGGTGCTTGGCGACCTTGAAAAGGATTTCTCCCATGCATTCGAGGGTGTGGATGCAGTGGTATTCACTGCTGGATCCGGCGCGCATACCGGTGCGGACAAGACCATTCTGATCGATCAGGAAGGTGCGATGGAGTCGATAGACCTTGCTGAAAAGCATGGTGTCGAACACTTCGTCATGGTCAGCGGAATGGGTGTTGAGAACCCGAGAGCGGTGGAGGGCAAGATGCGCCCCTATCTGCACGCAAAGCATCGTGCAGACCAATATCTTGAGCAGTCCGGTGTGCCCTATACAATCCTCCGTCCAGGTCGCCTGACAGACGATGCCGGTAAAGGTGCCGTCAACTTCTATGAATATCAGGGGGACGTCGAATATGGTGAAGTACCACGTGAGGATGTTGCCAGCGTGCTGATGGAAATCATCAATACCAAGGCAGAAAACAAACTGTATCCCCTGATTGGTGGCGACACGCCAGTCACTCAAATTCTATAGAACCATGAGACATCCATCCCGGCTTCGGCCGGGATTTTTATTATGGATTATAGAAAACGGTTTCATTATTTAAATAATCAGAAAATGTAGAAAGTTGGGACATAAAGTGTTAATGTATCGGTAATTATACTTTAACCTGATGTTATCATCAGGTACTAAGGAAGGTGAGGCAATGAAACAGAACACACGGGAACCAATTAGAAACTACAAGATCTGGCTTGGCTTTCTCATCATCTTCATTCTGCTCAACCCCTGGTACTTTCCATCCGGAGAGGAACCAGTACTGGTCTTCGGCGTGCCGCTCTGGGCGCTTGTCATCCTTGGCGTCACAGTCATGCTGTCGCTCTATATTACGTATGTCATCCGGTACCATTGGGATATCGAAGACGAACCATCGAGAGAGGAGGAGAAATAGATGGAACTCGCATTTTCCGGTACTTCCGGCATTCTGATCATGCTTTTCTATGGTGTCCTCATGCTGCTGATCGGTGTCGGCACATATATGAGAAATAAAAAAGTACATAGCAGTCTTGAAGAATACTACCTCGGCGGCAGGGGGCTCGGGACACTTGTCCTGTTCTTCACCTTCTTTGCCACACAGTACAGCGGTAACACGGTCATCGGCTATTCGGCAGAAGCCTATCGTGTCGGCTACGCCAACCTGGTCACCATTCCATTCTTCATCATGATCATTCTGGTGTACCTTGTCTTTGCACCCAGAATGTATCGGCTCAGCAAGAAACATGACATCGTGACCCCGGTCGACTTTCTCGAGCTGAAATTCAAGTCGAAAGCAGTCTCCATTCTGGCTGCTATCCTCATGCTGTATGCACTCGGCAACTTTCTGCTCGAGCAGCTGATCGCCATCGGACAGGGTGTGGCCGGACTGACCGGTGGAACCGTGCCATACCAGGCAGGAGTCATCTTCTTCATCGTCATCATGATCATCTACGGCTGGCTCGGCGGCATGCGTTCGGTCGCCTATACCGATACGATGCAGGGCGTGGCTCTTCTGGTCGGCGTCTTCATGCTGCTCATAGGCACCATCGTCTACTTTGGCGGTCTGCCGGCTGCGGGGGACTATATCAGAACTTATTCGCCTGAGAACCTCGGGGTACCGGAAGGCGGTGGCCTCGTCAGGTGGACCAACTTCCTCATCCTGGTCGGCATCGGTGCTGCAGTATATCCGAACGCCATCCAGAGAATATTTTCTGCAAAGAATGAACGGGCACTCAAACGTTCACTCACACAGATGGCATGGATGCCGTTTCTGACAGCGGGCGTCGTATTCGTCATCGGCATTCTCGCCTACACGGCCTTCCCGGATCTCACTGTGGAGGAATCGGAGCAGATCGTCGGCATGATGGCCAGTGCCATCGCCAACGAGAACATCATCTTCTACATTGCCATGGTACTGCTGTTCGGCGGCATCATCGCAGCAATCGTCTCCACTGCGGATTCGGTGCTGCTGACGTTCTCCTCCATCGTCTCAAAGGATATATACGGGCGCTACATCAACCCAGACGCCACCGATAACAGAAAGATACTCGTCGGCAAAGTCATCGGCGTCATCGCGGTCGGATTTCTGCTGGTGATTGCATGGAATCCGCCCGCCACACTGTATCAGGTCTTCCTGCTCAAGCTTGAAATCCTGGTCCAGGTCGCTCCCGCCCTCATACTCGGACTCTACTGGGAGCGCAGCCACGCCAGATCCGTATTCATCGGTATGCTTACCGGTGCACTGCTGGCGGCTGTCTTTACTTTCACAAACCTGACACCTCTCGGCATATTCAGCGGGGTATGGGGATTGATCGCCAACCTCATCATCTATGTCGCCGGCAGCCTCGTTTTCGGCAAGGCACCTGTTCGCCAGGAGGCGGACATGCTGGAAGGGAAGAAGGCGACACAGCCCGTAAGATAGTGGAATAATCATACAGATGGACGCACTCATTCCGATACGGAACGGGTGCGTTTTCATATGGATGGAAATAAATATGTAACCCCTTTCATTTTTTCGTTGACATTCCCTTCAACGCGTATTATATTGAGTATAAGTTCATATATGAGAACATTGTTCACATATAAGAACATTTGAAAAATGAAATCACATACGGAGCGGGGGTGGTGTGATGTCGGTAAAATCTGCAGAAAGAGTACTGGATATTATCGAACATCTGAGCCGCATTGAGGACGGCATTTCACTGATGTCGCTTTCAAAAGAATTGGAAATACCTAAAAGCAGCATGTCCCAGCTCCTCCTGACCATGGTCAACAAAGGATATCTGACGAAATCTGAAGGCAACCTCTACAAACTGGGACATAAGCTGATCATCGCAGGCAACAAGGCGCGCACAAGCAATGATATATACAGTGCCAGCCTGCCGATACTTAAAGAGAAGATCGCATTGACCGGCGGGACTTTATTTCTGGCCATCCGGTCGAGTACTGAAATCATCTATCTGGCCAAAGTGGACAGTGACAATGCTCAGCGGACGACAGCACAGCCCGGCACACGAAAGCCGCTGCATTCGACAGGTCTCGGCAAAGCATTCCTGACTTTCGAAGCGCATGAGATACGGGAGGCTCTGCTGGCACAGATCGACTATCAAAGATTTACTGAGAATACCGTGACGGATGCGGACACATTACGTGCGCAGATGGTCGAATTCGAGCCGCGAGGATATGTCATCGATGACGAAGAGGGCGAGGTCGGCATCTACTGTATCGCCGTTCCCATCTATAACGACGCCGGCAGCATTGTGGCAGCAGTCAGCTGTGCCGGCAGCAAAAGCATGATGCTCGAAAATAAAGACGTGATCGCTGCCCATATCATGGAGGCAGGCAGGGAGATTTCAAAGACCCAAGGATACAACAGCATCTGATCTGAGTTCTATCATTCTGGAAACGAAAAGGCGGTAAATGAAATGTACGTTATTCTAATCGATTCAGGTACGACCAACACCCGCATCAGGATTGTGGACGCGCAGTCCAAAGAAGTCACTGATGCACTGAAGATTGAAGTCGGTGTCAAAAATGCCGCCATGGATAAGAGCAACCGCAATCTGAAAACTGCCATCGAGCAGGGGATGGAAGAAGTGCTCGGGAGGAACAACCTCACTAGGGAGGACATCAGGCATATCATTGCTTCCGGCATGATCACTTCGAACCTCGGTCTCAAGGAAGTGCCGCATGTCGTCGCACCTGCAAAAATTGACGATTTCTCGAGAGGCACCGAGTCGGACGAAATATACGGCATTTTGTGCCACTACATTCCCGGCATGAAGAATAAGGACCTCGATGGCAATGGCAGCATCGAAGATATCCGTGAGATGGATATCATGCGCGGGGAGGAGGTCGAAGTGTTCGGCCTGCTTGAACAGATGGATGTCAGCGGCGCAGGCATCATCATTCTGCCCGGCTCCCATACGAAGTTCGTCAGAGTGAATGAGGACAAGGAACTGGTATCCTGCTTCTCGACGCTCGGGGGCGAACTGGTACAGGCAGTCCAGAGCAATACGATCCTCTCCAGTTCACTCGAAGATGGGCTGATCGACATGCTTGAAACCGATCATCTTGAAAAAGGATACAAGAAGACGCAGACAGAAGGTCTGACCCGATCCCTATTCGGTGTCCGGCTGCTCGATATGTACACGAATACGACCGGCAACCAGCGGGCCAACTACCTGCTCGGTGCCATCTACCATGAAGATATCCAGGCATTGAAATTCTATACGGACGGCCTCGATCTCGACTGGCTGATCGTCGGCGGCTCCGAAATTCTGAAGCACAGCATGACGCATCTGCTTTCACTCGAGTTTACGGATCAGACCATCATCAAGGCGACCGAGGAAGTGGTGGAGCAGTCCTATATCACCGGCTCGCTCCTGATCCATGGCAACCAGTAGCTGATGAATCGCATCTCGTGAAGAAAGCATTTTTAAATCTCAACTGTGGAGGATGGATAATGAAACCAAAAGTCCTGATAATGAAACCGGTACCGGAAGATGTGGAAGCGTTCATCAGTGCGCACTGCGATTATGAAATCTGGAATGAAGCCGGCTCCATGCCGGAAGACATGATGTTCGAGAAGCTCAGTGCGGTGGATGGACTCATGCCAGGGAAGGAAAAGATCGACGGTGCACTGCTCGATCGTGCACCGAACTTGAAGATTGTTTCCAATATCTCGGTCGGCTACGACAACTTTGATACGGATGAAATGAAAAGCCGCGGCATCATGGGTACGAATACCCCGCATGTGCTGGACGAGACCGTTGCCGATACGGCGTTTGGACTGATACTCTCAGCAGCCCGCAAATTATCGATGCTCGACCGCTACGTCAAGAGCGGCCAGTGGAAAGTGAAGAATGAAGAGATTTTTCTCGGCACGGACGTACATCATGCGACACTTGGCATTTTCGGTCTCGGCAGAATTGGAGAGAAGGTCATCCGCCGTGCTGTGAGGGGATTCGATATGAATGTCATCTACCATAACAGGTCACGAAACGAAGCAGTTGAAGAAGAGTATGGCGTCGAATACGTGGGCAAGGAAGAGCTATTGAAGCAATCGGACTTCATTCTGACACTGCTGCCACTGACGGAACAGACAACGAACTACATCTCGCATAAGGAATTCCGACTGATGAAGAAGGATGCATTCCTGATCCATCTGTCGAGAGGCAAAGTGGTGGGTGAAGCGGCTCTGATCCAGGCACTTGAAGAAGGCAGGATTGCAGGTGCCGGGCTCGATGTGTATGAGGCGGAGCCTGTTTCACCCGACAACCCGCTGCTCGACATGGATAACGTGGTTACACTGCCCCACGTCGGTTCGGCGACAAAGCAGACGCGTGACGCCATGGCCATGCGTGCGGCTGAGAATATGGTCCAGGGCCTGAAAGGCGAAAGACCCAAGGATCTGGTGAAGGAACTGGATATACCCGAATAGATGGAATTAAATAAAAGATAGGTGGCGAAATCAATGGCTGTACTTGAAAAGATCAAGGAACATAGGATGATCGGCATACTGCGTGGCTATGATACGGAGGATGCGGTGAAAATCGTCGGTGCACTGGTCCAGAACGACTTCCGGGTCATCGAAGTGGCACTCAACTCCCCGAACGCGAAAGAGACGCTCAAGGCACTGAAGGAGAATTTCGGCAATGAAATTACACTTGGCGCCGGCACGGTGCTGACCGTGGAGGATGCACAGGACTGCATTGATATTGGTGTCGAATTCCTGCTGGCACCGGTCTACGGCGAAGCAGTACTCAAGTTCGCCAATGAACAGGGTGTCCTATATATCCCCGGCTGCTACACGCCGACGGAAATATATGATGCACATATGGCAGGGGCGAAGATGATCAAAGTCTTCCCGGCCGGCCAGCTCAAAGCAAGCTACATCAAGGATGTGCTGGCACCGATGAATGACCTGGTGCTCCTGCCGACAGGCGGCGTGAGTGCGGACAATATCAATACATTTCTTGAAGCGGGGGCAGCAGCAGTCGGCATCAATTCAGCCCTTGTCCCTTCGAATCGCAAAGTCGACGAAGCCCTCGAGATTGAGATCAGCGAGCGTGTCAAAGAACTGAAAGGCAAGGTGGAATAGAATGAAGATCAAAAGCTATGAAATGTTTACCGTACCGCCAAGATGGCTGTTTCTGAAAGTCGAGACGGATGACGGACTTGTCGGCTGGGGAGAACCGGTCATCGAAGGCAAGGCGGCAACCGTCAAGGCGGCAGTCGCCGAGCTGATGGATACGATCATCGGCAAAGATCCGATGAATATCGAAGGCATCTGGAACGAACTGTACCGTGCCGGCTTCTATCGTGGCGGTCCGATCCTTATGAGCGCACTCGCCGGCATCGACCAGGCGCTATGGGACATCAAAGGCAAGTACTATAATGCGCCGGTCCACCAGCTGCTCGGCGGCAAGGCACGCGAGAAGATCAAAGTGTATTCCTGGGTCGGCGGTGACCGTCCAGTGGATGTCGGAGCAGCTGCACTAGAGCTGAAGAACACGGGCATCACAGCCGTGAAAATGAACGCAACAGAAGAACTCCAGTATATCGATTCCTACAGCAAGGTGGACGCAGTACTCGAGCGCGTCGCTTCCATCCGTGAGATGTGCGGCAATGATTTCGGCATCGGCATCGACTTCCATGGTCGTGTGCATAAGCCGATGGCAAAAGTGCTGGCAAAGGAACTGGAGCAGTTCAGACCGATGTTCCTGGAAGAACCTGCCCTGCCTGAAAATAATGAAAACCTGCGTGATATCGCAATGCATACATCCATACCGATTGCCACTGGTGAACGGATGTTCTCCAAATGGCAGTTCAAGACACTGCTTCAGGACGGCTATGTGGATATCATCCAGCCGGACCTCTCGCACGCCGGCGGCATCACGGAATGCAAGAAGATCATCTCGATGGCGGAAGCCTACGATGTGGCGGCGGCACCGCACTGTCCACTTGGACCGATTGCGCTTGCTGCATGCATCCAGGTCGACGCAACATGCCACAATGCGGTGATCCAGGAGCAGAGCCTCGGCATCCACTACAATAAAGGAAACGATATTCTCGACTACGTGACGGATGCTTCCGTATTCGAATATACGGAAGGTCATGTCGAAGTACTCGACAAGCCGGGTCTCGGCATTGAAATCAATGAAGACTACGTAAGGGAACGCAGCATGGTCGGACACAACTGGAAGAACCCGGTATGGCTGCATCAAGACGGCAGTATCGCAGAATGGTAAAAAGGAAAGGGGTATAGAAAATGTCTAATGAACTATGGCTGGTCATTGCGACTGTTATTGGAATCGCTTTACTGCTGTTCCTGATCATGAAAGTCCAGCTTCACGCATTTGTATCATTGCTTATCGCATCTCTCTTCATCGGTCTCGCAACAGGGATGAGCCCGATGGACATCATCGACGTCATCGAAACGGGGATGGGCGGCACGCTCGGATTCATCGCAGTCGTCGTCGGTCTCGGTGCGATGTTCGGTGAAGTACTGAAAGTTTCCGGAGGTGCCGAACGGCTGGCCCTCACACTGATCGACAAGTTCGGCGAGAAACGCTCGCAGTGGGCGCTCGGTTTTACAGGATTTCTCGTCTCCATCCCGGTATTTCTGGATGTGGCGCTTGTCATCCTGATCCCGATCGTCTACTCCCTGGCTACGAAAACGAGGAAATCACTGCTGTACTACGGTATTCCGTTGCTTGCCGGACTTGCCGTGGCACACAGCTTCGTACCACCGACACCAGGTCCGATGACCGTCGCTGCCATGCTCGGCGTCGACCTCGGCTGGGTCATCCTGTTCGGTATCGCAGCCGGTATCCCGGCAATGATTCTTGCAGGTCCCGTCTTCGGTAAATACATCGGAAGCAAGATCCAGCTTGAAATTCCGGACTACCAGAAGCTTGAAGATGATGTCAGCGCAATGCGCGAGGAAAGAGATATGCCAAGCTTTACGCTCGTATTCTCCCTCATTCTCATTCCGCTCGTACTGATTCTGGCCAACACGGTGACAGGCGCAATTGTTGGAGAGGAATCCACAAACCTTCTTGCTGAAAGCATCCAGTTTGTCGGACATCCGTTCGTGGCACTGATCATCACTGTGGTTCTGACATTCATGCTGCTCGGTACACGCCGTGGCTACACGAGAGGCGAAGTACAGGATATCGCGACAAAAGCACTCGAACCTGCAGGTATCATCATTCTGATCACGGGTGCCGGTGGCGTATTCAAGGAAGTGCTCATCCAGAGTGGTGTCGGCGACGTCATGGGTAACCTTGTCGTTGGAGCCGGACTGCCGCTTGTCATCGCTGCATTCGTCATCACGACATTTGTCCGTGTGGCCCAGGGGTCTGCAACTGTTGCGATGGTTACCGGTGCCGGACTCATGTCACCGATCATTGCAGTGAGCCCGGTATCGCAGCCTGAACTCGGTCTGATCGCCATTGCGATTGCGAGTGGGGCGACAGTGCTCTCCCACGTCAACGACTCCGGCTTCTGGCTGGTCAACCGCTTCTTCGGCATGACCACCGGTGAGACGCTGAAGTCGTGGACGGTCATGGAGACCATCATCGGCCTGACCGGCTTTGCCGTCGTACTGGTCATCAGTCTATTCATATAGCAATACAGACCCCATGCGATGCATGGGGTTTTTGTGTACAGCGGCAAAAACACATATAATAGAGGTAACAGGAAAAAACGAGGAGGAAATGGCATGAAGAAATATATGATGGGTCTCGATCTCGGAACAACAGCAGTGAAGGCGGTGCTGTTCAGTACAGAGGGCGAATATGTGGACAAGGAGACCGAACACTATCCGCTCCACACCCCGGACGTACATACCGCAGAGCAGGATCCGGATGAGATTCTCGGCAAGGCGATGCGGGCAGTCAAAACGCTCGTTGAGCGCAACAGCTGCGGTAACAGCATCGAATTCATTTCATGCTCTTCCGCCATGCACAGCCTGATTCTGCTGGACCGCTCCGGCAGCCGGCTGACCGAATGCATCACCTGGGCGGACCGTCGCAGTGAAGATGTTGCAGAAGCGTGGAATACGGAAAAAGGGGTCAGCATATACAGACGGACGGGGACGCCGATCCACCCGATGAGCCCATTCATCAAGCTGCTTTATTTCAAGGAGGCAAATCCCGGGATGTACAGCCGCATCGGCAAGATTGTCGGCATCAAGGAATATGTGCTGCACCACTTCACAGGACTTTATGAAGTCGACAAGTCGGTTGCGAGCAGCATGGGCATGATGAACCTTGAGACATCGCAGTGGGATGAGGAAGTGCTTGATATTCTCGAACTCAGCCCGGAACAGCTGCCCGACATTGTCGATACGACACGCGTATATCCTAGTCTCAACCGGGCTTATGATCATCTTGGCGTGGCAGAGGAGACAAAGATTGTCATCGGTGCCAGTGATGGCGTACTCGCCAATCTTGGTGTCAATGCCATCGAGGAAGGCGATATTGCCATCACGATCGGTACGAGCGGTGCCATCCGGACGGTGATCGATGCACCGAGGACGGATGCGAAGATGCGCATATTCTGCTATCACCTGACGAACGACCACTATGTCATCGGCGGTCCGGTGAATAACGGCGGCGTCGTTCTGAGATGGGTGCGCGATGAACTGTGCCAGGAGGAAGTCGGAGAGGCCGCAACGAAGGGGAAGGATCCATACGAAGTGATGACCCAGGCGGCCAAGGATATCCAGCCCGGCAGCAATGGGCTCATCTTCCACCCGTATCTGGCTGGCGAGCGGGCACCGCTGTGGAATGCCAAGGCAGTGGGTTCATTCTACGGCATGACACTGTCGCACAGCAGAAGCCACATGATCCGTGCGGCAATGGAAGGTGTCGTCTATAATCTCTACAGCGTATACCTTGCACTCAGGGAACAGATGAGCAGCGTCAAAAGCATCAAGGCAAGCGGCGGATTCGCCAGAAGCGAGATGTGGAAGCAGCTCATGTCCGATGTGTTCGGTGAACAGCTGACTGTGCCGAAATCCTATGAATCGAGTGCTTTCGGAGCCTGCCTGCTCGGCCTGTACGCCATTGGCGAGATGGATGATCTGAGCGCAGTATCAAACTTCGTCGGAGAGAGCGATGCATACACGCCGGATGAGAAAGTATATATGAAATATCAGGAAATCATGAGTGTATATATCGAAATCGGACGTGCACTGGAACCATTCTATGACAGGATGGATGATATCAGATAGGGAGGTGGCAGCATGGATCTGCATCAATTTTTCACCCATTTTCTTGAAGAAAATGAACTTGTCAGAGCCAATCTGATCAATGATCGGCAGTTTGATACAAAGGCCGCACTCGTCCAGTTCAAGGAGGCGGAAGTTGCGGGACTCGATGCGGACTCTGTGGTGGCCGGCATGCTGTCGATGACCGAAGTCGAACTCATCAGCCACCTGGTTGACATGGAGACCGACGACCGGCTGCATTACGTCGCCTATGACGTCAGGCAGTATCCTGTGCTGATCGACTACCAGTATGTGCTCGAGGCAGGGGACGGGACCGGCGCCATCCATCATGACATCATCCGGGCACTGCACGGCATATTGAAGGAGAGTGGGACACTTCCGGCCTATCCGATGTATATCCATAAGGATGATCCGCTGGATCCGGAAGAGATCAGCCAGCTCCATCATATATACAAAGGTCCGATCTACTGGCTGTACGACAACCTGACATGGCGGACACTCCGTGCCATGCTGAAGCGGCTCAACGTGGAGCCGGACGGCCATCAGAAAGAGGACTATCTGCGCCATATGACGTCCGTCATCACCCACCCGAAATACCTTGAAGGCATTCTGCTTCAGCTCTGGCCGGAGGAGTATGCCAGCATCCGTGAAAATGTCGAGAAGAGCTTCAATGTGTATGAGGCGAGCTCGAGATGGGAGACGGCGAAGGAGATCGGTCTTCTCGTCAAGATCCATGCCGACCACTACGTCATGCATGAGGACGTGAGGCGCGCACTCGAACAGGTCGACTTCCATGCAGTCGAAACCAAAGTTCGCCAAGGTCTCGGCCCTGCCGGAAATAAAAGCCAGGGCGGCGACTACAACGCGCATATCATCCGATTGACTGTGGAAGATATCGATTTTGAGATTACACGCACCATCATCGTACCTGCCGGCCTCAACTTTTTCGAGCTGCACCTCATCATCCAGAAGGCGATGGGTTGGCGGCAGAAGCATGACGCGATGTTCAGATCCGGCAATCTGGTCATCGTTGAGCGCATGAACCAGGTGGAAGGGCGCTCCGAGGGGACAATGGAGCTTCTTTCAAGCTTCACCCAGATCGATGGTGTGTTCGATCAGCATGAAGTGCTCGAATATATGTATGGTGCGTCCTATCGCCTGAAAGTACTGGCTGAAAATACAACCAATATCCACCGGCGGATTCCAGGCATTCGCGACTACGCAGGTCCCGCGCCGATCGAGAATATCGGCGGTGCCGGCAATCTGGCTGGTGTGCTTGAGATACTCGGCGACCCGAGACATCCGGAATACGCCCGTACGTACGAGAAGGTCCGGGCGACGAATTTCAGGGAACGCTATCCGATTACTGCCATCAACAACCAGCTTGAAAAGCTCTTCAGGAAATCCCATCCGATTACGGAGTTCAATTCAGATGAAGCGGATATATGATGTTTTATTTTTAGGAGGCTCATATGGAACAGGAAAAAATATATAGGCTGTTTACCGGTAAAGTGAAGAAGGTTGGACAGAAAGAAGCAGAAAACAAGATGGATCAGGAGTGGGAAAGCGCCATTTTCAAGACAGTCACAGAAGGACCGGTCCATTTGACGAAGACTGGATTTGTGGGAGACGATGTCGCCGATAAGAAAAACCATGGCGGCCCTGAAAAGGCGGTCTTCGCCTATCCGGTCAGCCACTACGAATCATGGCGCCGTGAACTTGATGCGGATATTGAAATCGGAGGCAACGGAGAGAATTTTGCAGTCATGCATATGGACGAGACATCCGTCTGCATCGGGGATACATACAAGGTTGGTGGGTCAGTCCTCCAGGTCTCCCAGCCGAGACGCCCGTGCTGGAAGCCCGCACGTCGCCATAATGTACTCGACCTGGCCTTGAGGATCCAGAAGACCGGCCGCACCGGCTGGTACTTCCGGGTGATTGAAGAAGGGGATGTGGAGAGCGGAGATACGTTTCAGCTCATCAGCCGTCCCCATCCCGACTGGTCAATCGAGGCATGCAACGAAGTCATGTACAATCAGAAGGATAACATCGGTCTGAATGAAAGCCTGGCATCCCTCGACCTTCTGGCTGAAAGCTGGAAAACGACAATCAGCAAGCGCCTTTCCGGCGATGAAGGCAGCAGCGAGAAGCGTGTGTTCGGACCAAATAGGTAGGATGAAGGTGGCTGTCAGCGTATAACGTTTTGATAATAAGTAGTAAAAAAGGATGTCATCTATTCTTGTGCAGATGACATCCTTTTATTTTTGTTAGGTTGATGTTCAATTTGCATTGAGCGGCTGGTTCAGTGTACGTTAGGCCTCCAACTAACACTCGTCGCCGCCACGAATGACAATTAGCGCTCCAATTAACACTCGTCGCTCCCACGAATGACAGTTAGGCCTCCAACTAACGCTCGTCACTCCCACGAATGACAATTAGACCTCCAACTAACACTCGTCGCCGCCACGAATGACAATTAGCGCTCCAATTAACGCTCGTCGCCGCCACGAATGACAATTAGCCCTCCAACTAACACTCGTCGCCGCCACGAATGACAATTAGCGCTCCAATTAACGCTCGTCGCTTCCACGAATGACAGTTAGCCCTCCAACTAACACTCGTCGCCGCCACGAATGACAATTAGCGCTCCAATCAACCTACATCGCGCTGCTGAACCATAGTCCAAGGGCAGTGCCGATGTAGTTGCCGATGATGTAGCCGAGTGTCCCGACGATCAGTATCGGACCGACGAGTTTCGTCCAGCCGCGGGAGATGGCCATGGCGGCAGCGGTTGTCGGTCCGCCGATATTGGCATTGCTGGCGAGGATAATCTCTTCGAGATCGAACCTGAACAGTCGGCCGACCGAGAAGGATATGAGCATATTGATGAACACGACAATGGCGGCGAACACCAGAATGAGCGGTGCATTCTGCAGAATCAACGGAATCGAAGCGGGCACACCGATGACAACGAAGAAAATATAGATCAGAAACGTTCCAATCTCCTGAGCGCCATTGATGCGCTCGAAATATCTTGGCACAATCGAGACAAGGAGTAGTGTCAGAGTGGTAAGCATCAGATAGTCATCGCCGACAATTCCACGGAGTATGACCATGAATGCATTCCCATCTTCCGGAATCAGTCCTCTGAAAACTTCTGCAAGCTTGAATGATACGGCAACGATGACGAAGGAAGTCCCGACAGCCATCGCGATATCGCTCAGTGAAATTTCCTTGCGCTTCCAGTAGGAAGCGGCGGCGGTATCGTCAGTCTCATCACTTCCATCCATCTCGTCCATGTGCGGTGTGGCAAAGCGTTTTCTAATAAACCCAATTGCCGGAATCGAAATCAGCACGAAGAAATAGACGGCCATCAGGAAGTTGTCGGCCACGACCGCGGAAGAAACGGTCTCCCCGGGCACATCGAATCGGGAAGCAAGCGCTGCGAAGTTGACGCCACCGCCGGTATACGATCCAGTGATCATCGCTGCGATGTGCGGCAGGCCGGGAATCAGATCCTTCAATAGGAAGAAGGCGGCAATCGACCCGGCAACGGTGCCGACTGTGCTGATCAGAAAGATGAGCAGCAGGCGCCCGCTTTCCTGCCAGACCCGGCGGATGTTTGTCTGAAACAAGAGCAGTGGAATGGATAAAGGAACGACATAAGCCCACACGGCATCATAGACCGGGGCCTCCACTGGCAGTATGCCGAAGTTTGCAAGCAACATCGCGCCGAGCAGAGCAATGATGGCGCCGGATAATTTCGACGCCCATTCGAAACGCTGCTCAAGATAGATGGACACAGCTGCCCAGCCGACGAGAAATGCCCAAAGCAGCCAAGTTTCATCTGATGATATTAAAGCATTCATATTCAAATCCCCCTTGTTTGAACTTGAAACTTCTAATCCCTTTTATATACCAGTCTACCGTCAATGAAAGTGTAGAGGATAAGGTCATCCTCTAGCACGATATCCTCATCCAGTGGATTTTCATCGAGCAGCACGAAGTCGGCGGCCTTGCCGATCTCGACTGAACCGTTCTCACTCTCGGTCCGGTTGAGCTTTGCGCCACTGATTGTCATGGCCTTCAATGCCTCGAAACGGGACAGTTTCATATCTTCACCGAGCACCCGGCCGCTTTTCGTCGTGCGGTCGCAGGCGATGCGGATTGTATCGAGTGGTGAAATCGGCGTCACCGGACAGTCGGAGTGGAGTGTATACAATACGCCGAGATCCTCTGCCCAGCGTGCCGGGTCCATTTTTTCAGCGCGTGCTGGTCCAAGGAACTTCTCATAGTGCTTGTCGCCATAGTAGTAGATATGATTTGTGAAAAATGAACCCTCGATATCGTTCGCCTTCATCGCTTCGATATCCGCATATTTGCCGGTCTGGATATGCTCGATGCGCGTCACTTCATCATAGTCCGCCATTGTATTGACCTTGCTGTAGGCTTCGATGATCGACTCGATGGCAGCATCGCCATTGCCATGAGTTGTCAGCGGGTAGCCGCGGCGGGCGAAATCCATATAAAGGTCTTCGAGCTTGTCCTGCGGAATGATGATATGGCTTTTATCATCGACATTATGATAGTTCTCGGTCAGTGCAGCCGTGTTGATCTGGATGGAGCCATCCTGGAAGAACTTTGCGCTGTCGAGCGTGCATTGCCCGTCGGACAAGCCTTCTATCCGCTGCTTCAATTCATCAAAAGAAAGTCCCTTTAGAGATTCGGATTCGAGCATCAGCTGATAGTCGATCATGAGGCGCAGCTTCATATCGTTATTCTGCTGGATATAGGCAGTAAACGCATCGTAGTCATCCTTGCCATGTGCCAGACCGACACATGCTTCGGTTGCTGTCGTGATGCCTTTTGAAATGTAATCTGTTTGAGCGGCCTTCAATGCCTCGATCATCTCGGCCTTCGACGGTTTCGGCAGGTGCGGAAGCAGCATCTCAACGGCCGGCAGTTCAAAAAGCAGTCCGTTCAGCCTGCCATCCGTCCGCGCAAAGTATCCGCCATCCGGATCCTTTGTCTCTTCATTGATGCCGGCAATTTCAAGCGCGCGTGAGTTGGCGACGCCCATATGCGCCGAGCTGTGACGGATATAGATTGGATGATCCGTCGAAATCGCATCCAGTTCGTCTATCGTGATGTGCCGGTCCTCTGCGAGTTCGATTTCACTGTAGCCATGACCGACCACCCATTCACCGTCTGGAGTCGTATCCACACGTGCCTGCAGCGCCGCTTTTATTTCATCAATGCTGCCGACAGTCTGTGGCGTCAGATCGACGAGCGACTTGTATAGGCCGTAGAGCAGCAGGTGGCTGTGGGTATCGATGAAGCCCGGGATGAGGAAGCGGCCTTCAGCGTCGAGCACCTCTTCCTCCCCGGCAGCAATCTCCGCGTCGATATGGACGATTTTCCCGTCCTCTACCAATATGTCTCCCAAGTAGGGTGTGTCCATCACCATATCAATGATGTTTGCATTTTTGATCAGTACTGTTGTCATCATTTATCCTCCAATGTCGGATTGTGCAGTTTTTCGAAATAGGCGGCCTGTACGGTTTCGGAATCAGCATGCTTCGTCACGAGACTGACACCGATCAGCAGAATGAAGGAGACCAGGAAGCCGAACAAAGCGTGATCCATGCCGATCGGCAGAAACGGATAGGCGAGTACAAGAGTTGCTGTACCAATCATGCTGACGAGGACGCCGGCTTTCGTAACACCCTTCCAGAACATGACAGCCAGGAACGGAAATACGATGACGGTCGCCGTCAGACGCAGCGCCCACTGGTACGTCGTCGCGATATCCTCGACCGTATAGGCGAACAGGCAGGCAAGACTCGTGATGATCAGCACGGAAATACGCGAGAAGAACAGCATGCGCTTGCCGCTCGCATGGCGATTGATGAATGTCTTGTAGAAATCGATCGTCAAGTTGCTTGAGCCTTGTAGAATGAATGACGTGGCGCCGGTCATGAGCGCAGCGAGCAGTCCCAGGAAGACAAGGCCGCCAAGTGGACTCGCAAGCAGGAAGTCCGTGACATATGAAAATACAAGGTCAGGGTCCATATCAAGCGGCACAAACTGGCGTGCAGCGAGACCGATGATGAACGGCAGGAATGAGATCAGGCCGGCGATGATGAAGCCGAGTGCGTTGGCACCCACTGCCACTTTTTCATCCTTTGCGGCGAATATGCGCTGCCATGTCGACTGCCAGACGAGATAGAAAGGTCCGACCGACAGGGCGTAGAGCAGAATTTCACCATAGCCATCAGGACCGGCAATACTCAAGTATTCCGGCGCACTCGCTTCGAACAGGCCGCCCAATCCGCCGACATGAGACACCGTGACGATTGCGAGAATGACCACGCCGATAATGATGATGATCGACTGGATGGCATCCGTCAGAATTGTTGCCGGCAGTCCACCGATGATGGTGAATATCAGGATGACGACGAATGAGATGAAGATGCCGACCGGCAGACTGACGCCGAGCGTAATGTTGAAGACGGTTGACATGCCGACCATCTGCAGTGCCGTCGTCGGCACGGAATAGATGAACGCGGACAGGATGGAAGGCACAATGCCCGCCTTGCCGCCGAACCTTACGGTGAACAGGTCCGCCAGTGTAATGAGGCGCTGGCGGCGCAGCGGCTTCGCAAAGCCGAGAATCAGAATGAGCGAGAAGACGATGGCGACAAACGCGAACTTCCAGTAGCCGGACAATCCGACTGTAAAGCCGAGACCGACCCAGCCGATGAAGACCGCTGCACCACAGAATGTGCTGATGATGGTTCCGGTGATCTTCCAGAAGCCGGTATTCCACCCACTGATCAGATAATCTTCGTAAGTGGTGATCTTTTTAAAGTAGTATGCTGCGATACCGAGCATGAAAATGAAGTACAGGACAAAATAGACTATGTACCAACCCAATGGTAATCAACTCCGATTTTTAGGATGCTTTAAATTATATAGGAAATGAAGTGATATTTCTAACTTGTGTAATGATTTCTTACAAGGAGAAAGAACGATGTTGATGTGGTAAAATGTAACCGTATGGATGCTGCAAATGACTGTCGTCTGCTTATGATTCAGAAACTTCATATTTAAAGGGGAGAGGGAAATGTTCACCAAACTTGCGGAAGTCATGCTGTATGTGAATGACCAGGATGCATCGAAGAAGTTCTGGAAGGAAAAGCTCGGTTTCAAAGTGGTCAGCGAGTCGGGGGCGGGGGATGAGATGCGTTGGATCGAAGTCAGACCGATGGAAGATGCCGGGGCAAGCCTCATTCTTTTCGACAGGAAGACGGTGGAGAAGTTCTCGCCTGAGCTCAACTTCGGAACGCCGTCCCTCATGTTTTTCACGGATGATCTGGATCAGCTGCATCAGGAACTGACGGATAAGGGTGTCAATGTCGGTAAAATCGAGGAGTACGGATCGATGAGAACGTTCAATTTCTCTGATGAGGAAGAGAACTATTTTGCAGTGATGAAAGGATAGTGGACGAAAAAAAGCCGCACCTGTCGAAGGTGCGGCTTTTGATATGGAACCAAGGGGGATCGAACCCCTGACCTTTGCACTGCCAGTGCAACGCTCTCCCAGCTGAGCTATGGCCCCGAATGATACTCCCATATTTTATACGAACTCGATGGGATATACAAGTCCAATTTTTACATTGATCCAAAATAAATGGGATATACATATTATGTATAAAAATTCCAAAGATTGTATAAAACGAACGATAAATGATAATATTCTAAAGAGGTAGACATATCTGAAAAATCATTGTAACATAATTAAGTGTTCATACTTTTATGAACGAAAAACACGAACTTTACCATGCACATAACGGGGTCAGGGGCATCATTCTATTACATATGAAAGGGGATATGGATTGATGAACGCATTTGTAAACGAATATTTGAAGGAGAACAGGTCGTATTTCGAGTCGGTCAGTGCATACATATTCAATCATCCTGAAACACGCTTCGAAGAGTACGAATCTGCAAAGTTTCTGGCGGATGAATGCGAGAAGCAGGGATTCACGGTTGAGCGGAATGTCGCCGGCATCGATACGGCATTTACGGCAACCTCCGGTACCGGAGGTCCTGAGATCGCCTTTCTCGGTGAGTTTGACGCACTCTCAGGTTTGAGCCAGGCACCGGGGGAGACGTCCTACCAGCCGCTTGAAACGGATATCGGCCATGGCTGTGGACACAACCTCCTCGGCACGGGCGCTTTCGCTGCTGCCTGTGCAACGAAGGCATATCTTGAACACCACAATCTGCCAGGCCAAGTGACATTTTTCGGCTGTCCTGGAGAAGAGGGCGGCTCCGGCAAGACCTTCATGGTGAGAGCGGGTGTATTTGATAAGGTGGACGCTGCACTGACTTGGCATCCATCTTCAACAAATGCCATCATGGACTACTCGACACTCGCAAACTATCAGGTCTATTTCAAGTTCCATGGCCGCGCGTCCCATGCAGCGCATACACCGCATCTCGGGAGAAGTGCTCTCGATGCAGTGGAGCTCATGAACGTCGGTGTCAACTATCTGCGTGAACACGTCATACCGGAAGCACGCATGCACTATGCAGTGACGAACACCGGCGGTATTTCGCCGAATGTCGTCCCGGCGCAGGCGGAAGTACTCTATCTCATCCGTGCACCGCGTGTCGACCAGGTGGAGGAGATCTACCAGCGGGTCGTCAAGATAGCTGAAGGTGCTGCGATGATGACGGAAACCGAAATGACGATCGATTTCGACAAGGGCTGTTCGAACTACATACCGAACCGCCATCTTGAAAAGCTGCTTTACACGGGGCTTGAAGCAGCAGGTGCAGGAGCGCCGAAGGATACGGAGAAGGCATACGCTGAAAGGCTGTGGAATACACTGCCTGAATCCGTACAGCAGAACTATCTCGAACCGATCAGTGGATTCGGCTATACGGGTGATGGCTCGGAATATGCCGGCAAATATCTGGCGGATACAATCTCACCATACATCGGACGGGAAGGCATACTGCCCGGTTCGACGGACGTCGGTGATGTCAGCTGGATTGTGCCGACGGCACAGCTTTCCGCCGCCACTTCGGCACTTGGTACAATACTGCATTCATGGCAGATGACGTCGCAGGGTCTGAGCGACTTCGCCAACCGCGGCATGCTGCGTGCGGCAGAAAGCATGGCATTCGCCGGCGTAAAACTTTTCGAATCGAAAGAAGACCTGGAACAGGTCAGAGCGGAATTCGAACGCTTCAGGGAGAAGAATGACTACATGAATCCGATTCCGGATTCCGTCACCCCTTCAAAGCTGAGCGACAGATAAACGAAATAAAACTTAAATAGTGAGGTGTCCTATGGAACAAAAAAGAGGCATTTTTGCCAGATTTCTAGATGTAATTGAACGTGTCGGCAACAAGCTGCCGGACCCATTTGTACTTTTCGTCGGGCTGGCGTTCTTCATGATACTGCTCTCCTGGGTATTCAGCCTGGCAGGTGCATCCGTCCAGCACCCGGGTACAGGGGAAGAGCTCGCAATCAGAAACCTGATGTCCGGTGAAGGGCTGCAGTTCATTCTGACGTCGATGCTCGAGAACTTTACAGGCTTTGCACCACTCGGACTGGTGCTCGCCATGATGCTTGGTATCGGTCTTGCCGAGAAAGTCGGCCTGCTCGATTACGCCATCCGTAAAACAATTTTGAAATCGCCCTCATTCCTGCTGACATATACGGTCGTATTCGTCGGTATCATGGGTAACCTGGCATCCGATGCAGCGGTCGTACTAATTCCGCCGCTTGGTGCCCTTGTATTCTATAAGGTCGGCAGACATCCACTTGCTGGTCTTGCAGCCGGCTTCGCCGGTGCCGGTGCCGGATTTACAGCCAACCTGTTCATCGCCGGAACGGACGCGCTCCTTGCCGGTATTACGACAGAAGCGGTTGCGGTTATCGACGACAGCATCGTCGTTACACCGATCGACAACTGGTACTTCAATATCGTTTCCGTCTTCGTACTGACGGTTGTCGGTGGACTGCTGACTTCAAAGTTCATCGAGCCGAGACTTGGAAAATATAAAGGGGAAGCGATCGAAGAGGAAAGCACTGAGGAACTGCCACGCGCTAAAATGGGTTTCTTTGCGGCACTGATTGCAGGACTGCTCTATTGGGCACTCATCTTTGTCGTCATCATGCTGCCGGACAGCCCGCTTCGAGGTGAAGGCGGCACAATCATTCCTTCACCATTCATCGACGGCATCGTACCACTCATCCTGATCTTCTTCGTCATCATCGGGTTGGCTTTCGGTATCGTCACAGGTACGGTCAGATCCGGCAAGGACGTTGCCGATCATATGACGGAAGCGATCAAGGAACTGGCAGGCTACATCGTGCTTGTATTCGCCATCGCCCAGTTCATTGCCTACTTCAACTGGTCCAACCTGGGTACATGGATCGCCGTAAATGGTGCGGAATTCCTGCAGAGCGTCAACTTTACCGGAATCCCGCTGATCATCGGCTACATCATCTTCACCGGTGCGATGAACTTCCTGATCACTTCAGGTTCAGCCAAATGGGCAATCGAGGCACCGATATTCGTGCCGATGTTCATGCAGCTCGGCTATGACCCGGCTTTTACACAAGTGGCCTACCGTGTTGCGGATTCTTCATTCAACATCGTGACACCACTGTTCCCGTACCTGGTCATCATCCTGGCGTTCATGAAACGCTATGATAAGAATGCCAGCCTCGGCACATACATTTCACTGATGCTGCCGTATTCCATCGCGTTCATCGTGGCATGGATCATCCTGATCATGGTCTTCTACTATGCAGGCCTGCCATACGGCCCGGGTGTCTACACGTTCCTGGAAGACAGAGCGCAATAAAATCACTTTTAGGGAGAGAAAAAATGACTCAGCTTGAAACACAATTGATAGAATGGCGCAGGGATTTCCACCAGTATCCGGAACTCGGGTTCCTGGAGATGAGAACAGCCACCATCGTTGCTGATACACTCGAGACACTCGGCTTTGAATTTGAAATTGGCAAAGCAGTCATGAATCCGGACTATGTCATGGGCAAGCCGGATGATGAAGAGACGAAAAAGCATCTCGAATGGGCGAAGGAGAACGGCGCCATCGAGAAGTACCTCGGCTACGTTTCTGAAGGCTATACCGGCATCGTTGCGACACTCGATACCGGCAAGCCGGGTCCAACGATAGCATATCGTGTCGATATGGATGCCCTGCCGATCTTTGAAGCGACAGGTGACGATCACTTCCCTGTCGAAAAAGGCTTCAGATCCACAACTGAGAATATGCATGCATGCGGACATGATGTGCATACTTCGATCGGTCTCGGTCTCGCAACAAGACTGATGGAAAATAAAGACCAGCTCGCCGGCAAGATCAAGATTCTTTTCCAGCCGGCCGAAGAAGGCACACGCGGCGCCCGTTCGATGGTGGAGGCAGGCGCAGTCGAAGATGTCGACTACCTCATCGCCTCCCATATCGGTACAGGGGTTCCGCATGACACCATCGTCGCTGCCAATAACGGTTTCCTCGCAACATCCAAGATGGATGTGACATTCAAAGGCGTCTCCTCACATGCCGGAGGCAGACCGGAAGAAGGCAGGAATGCCATGCTCGCGGCAGCCAATGCCGTCATCAATCTGAATGCCATACCGAGACACTCGGGCGGTGCAACGCGCATCAACGTCGGTGAACTGCACGCCGGCAGTGGCAGAAATGTCATTGCGGACCATGCTGCGCTGAAGATCGAGACGCGCGGTGAGACATCGGAAGTCAATGAGTATGTCAAAGCACAGGCGGAAGCAGTCATCGAAGGGGCCGCGAAGATGTATGGCGCAACGTACAACATCGAACTCGTCGGTGAAGCAGAGAATACGAACTGTTCACTGGAGCTCGCAGAAGTACTGAAAGGTGTCGGCGAGGAAGCGGGCCTCACAGGAGAACTGAAAAGTGATGCTGCTGCAGGTTCGGAAGATGCGACATTCATGATCAACGCCGTACAGAAACAGGGTGGACAAGCGACGTACTGTGTATTCGGTACAGACCTTGCAGCCGGACACCATAACGAGAAATTCGACATCAACGAATCAAGCATGCTGCCGGCAGTGGAGACACTGTTCGCATCTGCCACGAAGCTTTCCAACCAGTAATACTGAACCGGGGGATATCCCCGGTTTTATTTTCATACAATGCGACACCCCCGGAGAGGATTGAATACTCCGGGGGTGTCTGCGTCTCCAATCAGCGTAAGATGAAGGAATTTTCCCCTAGAGTAAAAGTATCGTTTTACGGTTTCTTCTGCGGGGAAGAAATTCCATGAGCCAAGCATGTAACATCTGATCCTCCGCTTCACCCTTCATAACACAGCGAACTCATGATTTACATTGGCAGCTTGATATACAACTAAGGAGAGGTACGTATGAACTGGTTCGCAATCATATCGTTTTTTGTAATATTGATATCAATCTATCTCTACTCATACTTAAGCAGTAGAAAAGTAGACACGAATAGTTCGGAAGGCTATTTCCTTGGCGGTCGCTCGCTTGTCGGTACGACTGTCGGCATGTCGATCGTCATGACCAACCTGTCCACAGAACATCTGGTCGGACAGAATGGCCAGGCCTATGTCGCCGGCATGGAGGTGATGGCGTGAGAAGTGACCGCTGCTGTCGCCATCGTCATCGGTGCCTGGGTATTCATGCCGAAGTATTTCCAATACGGTGTGAACACGATATCGGACTTTATTGAAATACGCTTCGATACAACGACCAAGAGAATCGTATCCATACTATTCATGTTTACATTTGTCGTCAGTTTCATGCCGGTTGTCCTGTACTCCGGCGCACTGATCTTCAATGATCTTTTCCACATTGATGAATTTCTGGGTGTGAGCAGCATCACAGCCGTTGCAATCATCGCATTCGTCATCGGTGCCGTCGGATCTCATATCTGATCCTGGGCGGTCTATCCCTACTGGCACACAGCGACTTCATCTACGGCATCGGCCTGATCGTCGGCGGTCTTGCGGTAGCAGGACTGGCACTCTTCACCCTGGGGGACAGAAGCATCCTTGATGGCATCGATACAATCATCACCCAGACACCGGAAAAGCTGAACGCATGGGGAGATATCGATTCGGACATCGTGCCATGGCCGACACTATTTTTCGGGATGCTTTTCAACAACCTGTATTTCTGGTGTACCAACCAGATGGTCATCCAGAAAGCACTGGCAGCCAAAAACCTGAAAGAAGCACAAAAAGGCATGATCTATGTCGGCTTCTTCAAAATCAGTGGGGCGTTCTCCCTTGTGCTTCCAGGCATCATCGCATTCAACATGTTTGGTGGAGACCTGGGCATGGATATGGCCTATTCGACACTCATATCCGAAGTACTTCCGGGATGGCTGTCCGGCGTTTTTGCAGCAGTCGTCTTCGGTGCCATCATGAGTTCATTCGTCGGGGCATTGAACGCAACCGTCACACTGTTCAGCCTGGACTTCTACAAGCCGATCATCAATAAGGAAGCAAGTTCGGAAAAAATCGCAAGCGTCGGTAGATTTGTTACAATCGGCGTCGGTCTGCTGACCATCATCATTGCGCCGTTTATCTCAGTGTTCCCGCAAGGCCTGTTCGCGGTTGTCCGGGAGTTCAATGGACTCTACAGCATGCCGCTGCTCGCCATCGTGCTGGTCAGCTTCTATTCCAAGAAGACATCAGCACTCGGTGCCAAAGTGGTCTTTGCATTTCACGTGATCACTTACGCCGCTTCCAAAATAGTGATTCCGGAAATACATTATCTCTATGTATGGAGTGTGCTGTTCATACTCGACCTGCTCATCCTGATGGCATTCTGCAAGTGGCATCCTGAATAGAATGAATACGATTTAAAAGAGTATAAAAATAAAGTCGACATGACCCCGTGGAAGCACGTCAAACTTACCGGCATCATCATCCTGCTGCTGGTCGCGGCGATGTACACTGTATTTTCACCACTCGTACTGGCGAAATAGAGGGAAGCATGGAAAAGCCGAGGATCCAATGATCCTCGGCTTTTTGTCTATCGTTGATTTTCATTCATCTTCAAGGAATTGAAGCAGTGCTGCTGATTGTCCCAGCCGAGATGCTGCCGGGATTTGACGAAGGATGCTCTGAAGAACTGGGCAATCTTTTCCTTCTCCTGTTCATCGCGGCCATTTTTCATTTCGTACAGGTATTCGGCCATCTCAGCTTTGAAGTAGCTGCCTTCCGGGAAGCTGTCATCGACTTCAAGTACCGTATCGGAAACGAACGGGTAGGGAAGGACAAAGAAAGTCGGGTCTTTGAAAGTGTCATCGCCGAGCCAGAAGCCGAACTCGATCATATGCTCGTCGAAAGCGGCACGCTCGATGACTTTCGTGTCATCTGGGAAAGGTTCGAACTGGTCGTAGACTGCGAAGCAGGAGACATCGAACGTGCCCCAGAACAGTCCCGGCATCGCCTTGCGTATTCTAAGCGGGGCAAGAAACATCGCTTCAGCGTCACTGGCATACTGGAACCACGCGAGTATTTCCCGGGAAACATCCGGATTGTAGTGGTGGTGATCTTCATCAAGTTCGAAAGGCGTTGTCGTCTTCATTTCCTGTGGTGTCGTGAAGATGGAGAGGTAGAGGCCGAGCCGGCGTGCGGCATCCATGATCTCTTCATAATACGTGCGGACGGTTTTGCCATCTTCAAGTGCAACTGTTTCGTCTCCTGAAACCGTTTCGACAATGACCCGGTTGTGCACAAGGTCGGCTTCGATGATGAAGGCCTCTCCATTCTGCTTCAGTAGTCCAGTTGTAAATCCGCGCGGTGTGATGTCGAGAACGACATGGGCCCATTGGGGCTGTTGATGTGCATACTCGAGTTTGATCTTACCGATAATCTGAGAAACCAGCTGCAGTGTTGTGATCTCTTTCATATTTTCCTGATAAAAACTCATATTCATTACCTCAAGGGTATTATATCTAATGGATTGATAAAAATACCAATAACTGCACCAAAGCGCCCGGGGACCAGGCCCCGGGCGCTTCTTTCAGTATCCGACAAACAGCAGTGCCAGTACATAGATGATCGGGAACGAAATGATCGTCCTCAGTATGAATATGGCAAGCAGTTCCCAGACGGATACGGGAATCTTCGATTTGAGGAGCAGGGCACCGACTTCAGAGAAGTAGATGATCTGCACGAGTGACATGACGGCGATCAGAAACTTCGTGAACATGCTGTCGATGCCGGAACCGATGACGGATGGCAGGAACATGTCGGTGACGCCGATGATGAATGCCGGTGCTGCGGCAGCGGCTTCTGGTACATTGATGAGTTCCAGGAACAGCTGGACCGGGTAGCTCAAGTAGGTGAATACAGGTGTATACTCGGCGACAATCAGTGCCAGTGTACCAATTGCGATGACGACGGGAATCAGGCCGCCATATATATCAACAACATTCAGTGTACCGTCCTTGATGATGCCTTTCGGTCCATCGCTTTCGTCGGCTCTTTTGTAGGCACGTGTCGTTGCGGTCTTGAGCATCGTACTTTCAACATCTCTGTCATCGATCTGTTTGCCAGTCACTTCATAGTACGTGTCCTCCTTTTTGGACAGGGGCGGTATGCGTACCATGACGAGTGCTGTCAGTATGCAGGCGATGGCCATCGTCATATAGAACTGCAGGAAATATTCCTCAATGCCGATGAAGGAGGCGATGACCAGGCTGAACGGAATGGAAAGGACTGAGAAGTTGGTGGCGATATTCATCGCTTCACGCTTCGTGTAAAACCCCTTTTCGTACTGTTGTGTCGTAATCATGACACCGACCGGGCTGCTGCCCATCCATGAAGCGAGGGCATCGATAGAGGAGCGTCCGGGCACTCTGTACAACGGACGGATGACGGGTTCAAGGAATGTACCGATGAATTCCATCAGGCCGAAGTTCATCAGGAGCGGCATGAGGAAGGCTGCAAGCAGGAGCCATGTGGCGAGTATCGGCACGAGGCTGTTCATCATCGTGCCGCCTGTCGCGTCACTCGTGATCGCTTCAGGACCGAGTCCGAGGACGACCATGCCGGCAAAGACAGTACCAAGCACACGGAGTGTGAACCAGAGCCAGTCGAGCACGAAGATGTCCTTCATTTTCTGAGACTGGCTGAACGCATTGCGGTTGATCAGTGTACCGTAGATGGTGATAATCAGAAAGATGGACATGATGACAGTGAGAATTGCTGGAATCTGAGTCTCCAGATTACCAAGTATGTAGTCGGCGAATATACCGAGAATGATGGTCCATTGACCGTTGAAGTAGACCGGGACGATGAACAGGAGCAGGGCGATGATGGAAATTGTCCACGTCTTTACTTTGGTCTGTGTTGAGAAGTGCATAAATAAACCTCTTTTCGTATCTTTATGAATTATATAATAATAAAGGAAAACGGAGCTCATGTCTATACATTGTTGCTCTCAAAAAAATTAAGTCGTATATTCAGCGGGAATTTCCAACCAAGAGAGCTGAATTACATATGCTGCTTCATCTGATAGCTTGCCCTTATTTTAATTATCTTTTAAACATTGAACTTCGTCATCCAGCTGCCTCGGTGAAAAATAAGCTGTTTTTTAAAATTATAGTGCAAGTCATCACCTAGATCAGTAGATAGTATTATTCCATTTATAGTGAATATAGTAAATCTATCGTTAAGTTTTTCAGATAATTATGATAAAATTATATACAAATAAATTCATAATTTCAGTTATGTTATGAAAGTCTTAACCATTTTTGATGCTGGGTATTAAGGACTGGATTTTAATATATTCAGTTCAATATTATATAAAGGGGAGGAAAAACGATGGGGAAAGTTTCGTGGTCAAGATTGACATTCCTGCTGATGCTGATCTTTGTATTGGCTTTGGCAGCATGTGGCAATGGTGGTACTTCAGAAGAAGAATCCACTGAGGAATCGGATACTGCAACAGAAGAAACAGAAGAAACAACTGAGGAATCCACTGAAGAACCGGAGGAAACAACAGAAGAGAGTGAAGAATCCGAAGAAGCAACAGAAGAGAGTGATGAAAGTACAGATACTGGATCTGAATCAGCAGAAACCGAACCAAAAGTGACTGAGTTTGAACCCGCATTCCCGGAACAGACAAGAGCACCTGAAGTAGAGACTGAAACAGAACTTGATGTGGAAGTTGTTACTGAGGGTCTTGGCGTAACCTGGGGTATGGTGGAGTTTGATACAAACCGCCTACTTGTTACGCAAAGGGATTCAGCAGAACTTCTTATTGTAAACCTTGAAGATGGCTCTGTTTCCGAGCCAATCCAAGGGACACCAGAAGTGAATAACGAAGATCAAGGTGGTTTGCTTGATGTAGCCATTGCACCTGATTTTGACGAATCAAGACTAGTATTTCTGACGTTTTCTCAAGATATTGAAGGCGGGACTGTAACTGCTGTCGGTAAAGGTGTTCTGTCAGAAGATGAAACCGCACTTGAAGATTTTGAAGTGATCTTCCAGGCAACACCAGCATATGAGGGTACCCTGCACTATGGTGGACGTATCATCTTCGATGATGAAGGCAACCTGTTCCTGACAACGGGTGAGCGTTCAGATGATCCAATCCGCGAACGTGCACAAGACTTGGATGCCTACTTAGGTAAAGTCATCCACATTACACCAGATGGAGAACCAGTAGATACGAATCCGTTCATCGAAGATGAAGACGCACTGGATGGTATCTACAGTTACGGTCACCGTAATATTCAAGGTGTCGACTTCCACCCTGAAACAGGAGACTTATGGATTGTTGAATTCGGTCCACAAGCCGGGGATGAACTGAATATCATCGAGCCAGGCAATAACTATGGATGGCCAATCGTCTCCTATGGTATCGAGTACACTGGTGAATTGATCAATGAGGGGATTTCAGAGCACGAGGCGCAAGGCTTTGTTGAACCAAGATATTATTGGGATCCGACAAGTGCACCAAGTGGCATGTCATTCTATGACAACGACGCAATCCCTGAATGGGAGAATAACCTGTTCATCGGAGGACTCGCGCCGAACTATATTGTACGTGTCGTTATTGAAGATGACCTCATCGTTGGAGAAGAACGTCTATTGACTGAAGAAGGCGAACGTTTCCGTGATATTCTTGTAACTGAAGATGGCGCGCTTATTGCATCGACTGATGGCGGTCTGATCTATAGGATTACTGCAGCAGGTGAAGGCACAGAATAAGACGACGCTGAATAACTTGGTATTCTCTAAAAGCTTCTAACCTTATGTTAATGTCATTAACTTAAGGCGCTTGCCAATATTAAAGAAGCAGGCATTCATGTAAATCCATTGAATGTCTGCTTCTTTTTTGCTACCTGTTCAGATTGGAAAATTAAAGAATGTTAAATAATTATTATAGGTATGAGACACAAAAATGAAAGTGATGGTAAACAGTAAGGTGAGGGATATCAATTTAAACGATACAGACAGAAAGGCTATTCATGTTGCTAAGGACTGTATGTGGAAGCAAGGAAAGTAGTTGATCACACCTTTATGTACGGATCAAGCTTTGTTCCTTAATGGCAAATTCACCGAAGAGCGAAAAAGAAGTTATCAACCGCAATGGAGTTTTACATAGATGCGACGATCCAAAGTTATAAGAAGTAGTCGCAGTGCTAAGCCTCCTTACAGTATTAGATTCTATTCAGTAGGTTCAGAGGCTGATTAAAGAGGCGGTGTAAGATAAAACCTGCTACATGCGGGTAAATGCTTTTTAAATTATATTTTGTTCTCAAAATCCATATCTAAATTTCCAAATATATAATATAATTGGAAATAATATGAAAAAATTATATCTTTAGGTGATAAATGATGAATGCATATAAAGAATATGAAAACCTACTTACAAAAACCTATGATGAAGCAGTTGAATTTTTACTTCAGAAATACGGTGCCGCCCAATATGATTATTTCAGTGAAAAGTCATACCAGAGATTTGAAAATGGAGAAATTAAAAACATAACAAGGGGGAAATATAAAAGAACCAACGAGGGGCTATATTGCCATCACATAGATGAAATTAAAGAATTAAAAATATCAGATCCGTTATTTATTAAGAAGAATAAAATTCCCTTTCAGTATCAAAAGAAAGATAGATTAGTTTATTGCGATTTGATTGAGCACACTATTTTGCACATTTTGATTACAAAAGAGACATCTCACGAATTTGGCGCTCCAGGATATGAGGCATATCTAAAACCAATGATTGAAGAGTGGTATGTAGACAAATTCATCCCCAAGCCTGAGTGGATGAAAGCCTGTCGCAATAGATCTTTTTTAAGTGACGAAGAAGCAATCCTGATAGTAAAAGCAATGGAAGAAACGTTAGGTAGAACTTATTACGACACCCCGTTTGATTTTCACGATGCGAGACGCAGAAGGGAACAGGAACTCGAAGAAGCGCTAGAAGAGCGTCGAAGAAAAGCGGATAAAGAATGGGAAGAAATATCGAAGGCATGCAGAGAAAGCGAACTGCAAATTCAAAGAAGAAAAGCGGAAGAATTCTACTATGCTTATCCAAGATTCAAGGATATGGGTATACACCTTGGAACACCGAGAGCAAAAGTAATAGCTTTGTTATATGACTATAAATTTAAGGATAGCTTTAAAACGAAGAAAGAACTTGATTTAGCATTGAAACCTTTTATCAAAGACAAGCTTTTCAAGGAGTTATACTTAGCACTTGATAAAAACTAGAAAGACGTTGAACTTTGCATCATTTTAGCTGAAAGCTTCTAACTAAAATCAGTTTACATATCCTCACTTATAAGCAGCCACTAAAGCATAAGGGAATAGAAATGAAAAGCAAGTGCAGAGTAATTATTCTGCACTTGCTTTTTTTCAATATTTTTAAGGATAACAAGAAAAACTCCAACGAAAAAAGATGAAGAAACAACTGTCAATTGTAACTTTGTAAAAAGGCCCAATATACTCGGTGTTGCTTCTGTTTTATTTTGTACTGACTTTAGGTGATAATTGCACTATATAAGATGCTAATATTATCTTTTTCACAAATTAAGTTTCAATGTAAAATTTGTTATATCACTATAGTAACGCTTCTATCAATAAGATTAAGAATATGAAGCTTTATGGAGGTTAATGTATGGCAAGAGTCTTGGTTGTTGATGATGATAAGAACACTTTAAAATTTGTCCGGTTACATCTGGAAGAAGAAGGATATGATGTAATCGAAGCAACGGATGGAAGGGACGCGTTAAAAAAGCTGAAGACCCTCCCTTGTGATATCGCAGTAGTAGATGTGATGATGCCTTTTATGGATGGTATATCTTTGACAAAAGAAATTCGGAACACATATGACATCCCAATTATTATTTTAACAGCGAAAGATCAGATTGATGATAAAGCAGTCGGCTTTGAAGCAGGCACTGATGATTATCTGACCAAGCCTTTCGAAACGAAAGAGCTGGTGTTCAGGATTAAGGCGCTTCTTCGCCGGTATGTCGATTCTGAGAGTGATAATGATCCAATACGACTTGGGAATATTTTGATTCTTCATGAAAACTACTCAATAAAAATTGATACCAAAACAATCAAACTGCCACTTAAGGAATTTGAACTGTTATATTTACTGGCAAAAAATTCTCAGCGTGTTTTCTCCCGTGAACAAATCATCGAAAATGTTTGGGATTTGGATTTTGAGGGGGATAACCGGACAGTGGATGTCCATATCAAAAGATTGAGGCAACGCTTCAGTCATCTGTCCGTGCCGTTCAGCATCCGTACAGTAAGGGGCGTAGGTTATACACTGGAGATGAATCAATGATGAGATCCTTGTATAGCACTTTTGCTGCAACGACAATAGGCATCATGCTCACCAGTTTCCTGGTCGCATTTCTAATTTCAAATGCATACTACCAGCAATATTTGAAACCGGTCAACGATGAGAAAAATACTCGAATTGCTCAGGAGATATCTACTTTCATTGAAGAGAACCCCGAGATTGCAATGGATGAATATCTGAAAAACATTGCGGATATCGGTTATCAAATCTATCTGTTCGAGACGATGCAGAATGGAATCCTCTACGGTGCTGAATTCAGAGAAAATGAACTTTCTATAAGTATAGTGCAAGATGTTCTTGATGGAAATATCTATCACGGCATGCGGGAATTTCCACGAGAGACTTTTGTCACGGGATTTTTTGCCAATGAGCTGGAGAATACCATCGGTGTTCCTGTAAATTATGATGGTGGAAATTACGCAATATTCATAAGGCCGGACATACAGATGCTATTCAATGAAATGCATCTGTTGTTTGGCTGGTTATTTCTGATCACCATCATCTTAAGCATCATTCTCGTTCTTATTGCCACCAAATATATGGTTCGTCCTGTGAGCCGTCTGAGCAGGGCGACAAAGATACTATCCTCCGGAAATTATAATGTCGAGGGACTAGAGACAGGAAGGAAGGACGAAATGGGCGAATTGACAAACAACTTTGTCAAAATGGCAGAGAAAATACGGCAGAATGAAAATATGCGCAAGGATTTCATATCAAATATTTCCCACGATATACAGTCTCCGCTCTCCAACATCAAAGGGTATGGTATGCTTTTGAAAAATGAACTGGTTGAGAATGAAAAAGGGCTCGAATATGTACGGATCATTGATGATGAATCCAATCGAATCAGTTCGATGACCAACCAGTTACTGCTCTTGTCATCACTCGATCAGGAATCGCATATCTTAAAAGTAGAAGAATATAATGTAGGCAGACAGATACGACAGTTGATTCACAACTATGAATGGAAAATCGACTCGAATAACCTGATGCTCTCCCATGATATCCCGGATGTGGAGATTACTGCTGACCAGGCCTTGATGAATACAGTGTGGGATAATCTGATTTCCAATGCTCTGAAATATAATAGCACGTTCGGTGAGATCGAGATTGAATTGATGGAGTATGACAAAGAGATAAAGGTGAGTTTCAAAGATACAGGCATCGGCATGGATGATGCGGTGAAGCAGCGTATCTTCGAGAGGTTCTACAGAGAAGATACCGCGAGATCCCATAGGGTCCCAGGGTCAGGTCTTGGCTTATCCATTGTCCATAAAGTGATTTCTCTCCATGAAGGGACAATCTGTGTGGAGTCAAACCAGAATGGGCAGGGCAGCATATTCACTGTGACACTACCGAAAAAATAAAATGATCCTTCTCAGTTCATATTGCGTTCATATTTCGATTATAGAATATGAAGTATCAATCAACTGAGGAGGATTTTATTTATGAAAAATCCAAGTAAAGTACTGCTTGTCTTCGCTGGGATGTTTGGCGTAATCGGGGCAGTGATGGGTGCCCATATGGCTGGATCAGGGGGATATGCCTTCCGTCCAGTGCATACGCACGTTCTCGTGGTCGGCTGGCTGACATTATTCTCATGGGCCGTATTCTATAAGGTCTTCAGCATAAAGAACACACTTCTGACGAAAATTCATGTATGGACCAGCATCGTCGGCACCACCGGCTTGACGGCAGGGATGTATCTGCATATGGTCAGTCAGATTGAAATGCCGGACATCGTAACGCTGATTATATATATCGGTGGCGGTGTGGCTGTTCTGATCAGCTTCATACTATTCTTCGCCCAGACACTCATCTACAAACCGGAGAACAATTAATGGAGGGGGGATTAAAATGAAGATGGCGTGGAAGGAAATAATGAAGTCCAAGACAAGATATTTGATCCTTGGATCAATCATCTTTCTGATCAGTCTGCTGACGATGATCATTTCAGGATTGGCGAATGGGCTCTCCTACGACAATGCATCTTTAATCAAAGATATGCCAGAAGGTACATTCTATATGCAGGAAGAAGCAGAAGGACAGTACAACTTTTCAAGTCTTGATGGAGAAACCAGGAATGAAATTGAGGAAGCTTCATCCGATGCCATGTTTTTGTCCATCCAAATGGGAGAGGTCGAAGCTGCTGATGAAAAGAGGCATGGTGTTGCATTCGTCAGTACAGCCAATAGTGATCATTTCCCTGATGTAGAGGCCAAGCGGCTAGTTCTTGATAATTCCATTATGAAAGAGGGAATCAGTGAAGACGAGAAAATGACAAATGGTCTGCTGGATCATTCATTAAAGGTGGATGGATTTACTGATCAGCAAAAGTTCAGCCATGCCCCTGTTGCCTTCATCAATCATGATGATTTCCAGAATATGTACAGGACGGATGCATTTCAATTAGCTTTCATAGAAGGAAATGAAGCGCCCGTAATCGATGGATTAAGCCAGTTCACCAACGATGAATTTTTAAATACGATACCAAGCTACAGTGCAGAGCAGTTATCTTTGAATATGATTGTTGTATTTCTATTCGTCATCAGCGGAATGTTATTTGGCATCTTCTTTTATATGATCAACGTACAAAAAATCGCAACTTACGGCATATTGAAAGCGGTCGGGGTTAAAACGTCTACACTATTCAAAATGATGTGGGTGCAGATGATCATCATTACCATCATTTCTCTGGTGCTCTCAGTCGGAATCAGCCAATTGCTTGGAGCTGTGATGCCTGAAGGAATGCCGTTCCTGCTGACATTGAGTTCGTCTTCAATGATGTCCCTTGTCTTCCTGGTGGTCGGTTTTATTGGATCGACAGTATCAGGCATCCAGATCAGTAAAGTGGAGCCGATGCAGGCAATCAATCAAGGAGGTATGTAACATGGCCATACTCACTATCAATGGATTGGAGAAAACATTCAAGCATGGCAGTACTGAAGAAAAGATTCTTAAAGGCATTGACCTTGATCTTCCCGAAGGTGAAATCACTGCACTGGTCGGTGCCTCCGGTTCCGGCAAAAGCACCCTGCTGACCATAGTGGCCGGTTTACAGAAATCAACAAAAGGAGAGATCTTTTTTGCAGATGAAAATTTGACTTCGCTGAACAGCAATCAGGTGAGGAATATACGTGCAAAAAGATTTGGCTTCGTTTTTCAGCAGGCTCACCTGGTGCCATTCTTGACGGTTCAGGAACAATTGGGTCTGATGCTGGATACAGCCGAACTAAAGTGGTCTAAGGAAGAGAGAAGGCAAGAGATCAAAGCTATTCTTAAAAAAGTGGATATGTGGCATCATAGAGATACTTACCCAGACAGTCTATCCGGTGGAGAAAAGCAGCGGGTTGCCATCGCACGCGCTGTCATTCATCAACCAGAAATATTATTTGCCGATGAACCGACTGCAAGTTTGGACTCAAAGCGATCTAAGGAAGTGATGGAACTATTAACATCATTATCAAAAGAATTCAGGATTACAGTTTTAATGGTCACACATGATGAAAGTGCATTGAAATATGCAGATTACACGATAGAGATGAAGGATGGATTGATTGAGTAATCAAAGTGATATGGTTACTTTCACATTCAAACAGTTCTTAGTAATATAATATGGGGTTTCGAAGGAGTGGATTCAAATACAGTATGACCCATAAAAAACTCCCACTTGCCGTGGTACCCTTCTAAAGTTGAACTCCCAAATTCAGCTTTAGGGGTGCTTTTTTATGCAGCCATTCAGCATACCAAGAAAAGCAGCACTCATCATATTATTTATAGAGTCTCTGTATTTCTTTATAGTTCTTTTTTGATATAGTAATCATTTTTATACTCTTCCAGTAAACGATCGTTTATTGGACGATTTGCCACATCCGTGAAATCGTCCTGTGACTTTAGTAACTATTTTGCATCTATTTTAAGTGTTATTTTGCATACTCAATTTAGAAACCCAGCTGTCTTCGTGATAAGCTGAGCTTTTTAACTTTAGTGCAAAATAATATCGAAATTGACACCCAATTTTCACATAACCATCTTTTCTGAATATAATTAAAATACACCCTAATCATACACTCGAAAACCAGTGAATTCAACACTCTAGTATTGTCTATTTAGGGTCTACCTTGATTAGACATAACTAAATTTAAATTAAAACCTGTAAATATTTAATAAACAGTCGTTTTTAATAAAGTTTACCCAAGTCATATGGCATCCTCTTTCATTTTTCACTCTTTTTTGTGAAAAGCAGTACTTGGGACACAATGGCAAGTACAGGCAATTCAATTAAAGGTCCGATAACCAAAGCCAAAGCAATGAGTGGCTGGTTGGGAAATGCTGTGACAGCTATAGCTAAGGCTACCGGAGAATTTCGCGCAATAATCGTCAAACTTAAGCTGACCGAATCTTCATAGGAAAACTTCAAGATTCTTCCCACCAGACGACCTAATACATAGTTGATAACAAAAAACATCAAGATAGGTATAATTAAAATATAAATGACTTCCAAGTTATCAAGTAAGTATGAACCTTAAGAAGCGAACATTGCCATAATGGCTAATGACAAAAAGAAAATCTGAGCATTGCTAAAAAAGGGTATAACTTTGCTGTTTAAAACTGATTCTTTTTTTCTCAATAGGAATCTCGTAAGGTGAGAAAGTACGAAAGGAACGATTAATACAATCAATATACTCTCTATAAGTGTCGAGAGGGGTATCGTTTCAATGCTTCCAGCGAACAGTAGTAGATATACAGGCAAAAACACGACTTGTAGAATCAAATTAATCGGTAGAACCGATGTTGAAAGAGACACATTTCCTTTTGCTATGCCTGTAAATGCCAGATACCAATCCGTGCAAGGTGTCACCATAAGCATAATGAAACCAATCCATAAAGCCGGATGGTTTGATAAGAAAATAGCCCCTAAACCCCAGGCTAATACTGGTGTCCATATAAAATTAATGATAGTACTGGATCCAAGGAACCTGATATTTAAAAATGCTTTTTTAGTTGATGCAGTGGAATCGTCAAAAACAATCCATAGAGCATTAAGAATAAGAACGGAACAACCAGAGTCTCTGCATATTGTTCAATTACGTCTAATTGTCCTAATAAAAGACCTGAACCAATAGCGAATAGTATAATAAAAGTTTGGAATTTTTCTAATGTCCCCATAAATAAATCTCTTTTCCATTTAAAAATTTTCTTATAAGATGAACCTTTCTGCAAATCAGTATAATATAATCTATCAATGATTGCCTTGATTTCTAATTGAAGTGGTAGGAAAAAGATAGATGCAATTTTATATCAATTAGAATGATAGACTTGATAATACTCATTATTACGAATATCTTGACAATAGTGCCAAACATTTTTAATATATGAATATATATGAATATAAGCATATATTAATTGAGAATTATCATTATGACTAGGAAGAGGTGAGCAATCATAAAAGACATTGAGGAAAACGAAACTGTTTATAACACCAAAGATCTTGATGAAGAAACTTTATTTGTTGTATCTCAGACTTTCAAAGCATTAAGTGATCCGACACGAATCAGAATACTAAATTTGCTTTTTCTTAAAGAATATTCCGTGAACGATATTGCTGAAAACTTACATTTAAGACAATCTACTGTCTCCCACCAATTAAGGTTTTTGAAAAATTTGCGATTGGTCAAATATAGAAGAGAGGGTACTACTCTATATTATTCCCATGATGATGCACATGTAATGAACATGTTGAAAGAGACAATTGATCACGCTTGTCACCACTAAACAAAGAAATATGGGAGAACTATATATATAGAGATCAATTTAACATACCCATCTGCAAATATTAATAGGAGGTAATTGGATGAGTCAGGAGCATGACCATACACATGGTACGAACAAAAAGACCTTGATGATCAGTTTCTTCATTATCACAGGATATATGATTATTGAAGCGATTGGGGGTTTCTTGACCAATAGTCTCGCCTTACTAGCTGACGCGGGTCATATGTTAAGTGATTCAATTTCGCTGGGTGTTGGGTTGTTGGCTTTTATACTTGGAGAAAAAGCTGCCGATTATAGTAAAACATATGGATATAAACGGTTTGAAATTCTTGCAGCAGTATTTAACGGAGTTACTCTGGTATTGATTGCCATTTACATTTTTTATGAGGCGTACCAACGGTTTACAGACCCTCCTGAAGTGGCCTCTACTGGTATGTTGATAATCGCTACCATCGGATTACTGGTAAATATCCTTGTAGCATGGCTCCTCATGCGAGGCGGGGATACGAAGGAAAACTTGAATATACGTGCAGCATTTTTACATGTGATCGGCGATCTGCTTGGTTCAGTGGGTGCCATTATTGCGGCTTTGATGATTATCTTCTTCAACTGGGGCTGGGCAGATCCGATGGCAAGTGTGATTGTCGCAATGCTTGTATTAATAAGTGGGTGGCGTGTGACAAAAGAGTCCATTCATGTATTGATGGAAGGTACACCCAAAAATGTTGAAATCGATGCAGTGATTAGAACCATAGAGAGTGTTCCTGGTGTGAATAACATGCATGATTTACATGTATGGAGTATTACAAGTGGTCAAAATGCACTTTCATGCCATGTGGTAGTGGATGGAAGCATTTCTGTTCAGGAAAGCCAGGAAATGTTGAAAACAATTGAACAAAAGCTGGAAGACGAGAATATTGGCCATGCAACTATTCAGATGGAAAGTGAAAATCATCCTCATAAAGATTCTGTAATGTGCAAGGATGACAATATATAGCATAATCATGAACATTAAATAAGAGAATATATTGCATTATGAAAAAGCTGCCATAATATTTATGGCAGCTTTTTTAGCACACTTCATTACTATATATTTGACGATTTCATTACAACTCTTACAGCACACATCTTTTTAGTTGATTAAATGATATGATTCCTATATAAATTATGGCAGCTTGAACAGGAGAATGTTACATGTTTGATTTAAGAATAATGTATGTGGTTATAGCGGCTACACTGTTATTTGTTGCGATTCCGTTCGAAGAAGCCAGTGGACACTCTGTTTTAGAAGCAGCCGACCCAGTGGATGGAGAACAACTCGAAGAAACCATAGATACAATAGAACTCTACTTTAGTACAAAGATTGAAAATGGGAGCACCCTTTACCTTACGAATGAAGAGGGTCAGGAGCTTCAACCATCAGCTATTGATATAGAAGATGATGAAATGAAAGCAACATTTAAAGATGTGCTCGAATCAGGAACGTATAGAGTGAATTGGAAGATCATCGGAAGTGATGGGCATTTGATTGAGGATGGGTATTCTTTCTCAATATTGGGAACTGAAGATAGTAAAATTCAGAAAGGTGTCAATCAAAATGAGAATAATATTAATACCGAAACAAATGATGCCGGTCAGAATAATACTGACTATGGGGTGGGGAATGAACCGAATGATCAATCTTCCGGCTCAAAAAATACAACCGGAGAACAGACGGATACCGTAAATGATCGAGTTTCGTTAAGTACTGTAATCATAATTCTTCTTGTAGTTATTGGTACAATATTTGCAATCTGGTTATTTACTGATAAACGCAAAAAGTAGGAGGTGAATTGAAATGCTTTTAGTTTCCTTGACAGAATTTATATTATACATTTGTTTCTCGCTCCTCATCGGCTCTTTGATTTTATATATCGTTCCGGAAGATAAGAGGACAACTTTGAACGTGCCCAAAAAGTTACTATATTTAACGGCTATTTTAATACCTATAACCGTTTTCTTTCCAGTTTTTCGAACGGCAAGTATATTGGCTGGAGATATGGGTCTCTGGTCAACCTTAATGAATGTAATACTGACCTTTGAAATTGGCAAAGCCTGGTTGTTTATCAGTTTTATATCCATCATTCTCATATTTGTATTGAGAGCCAGGCACCTGACAGAAAAGTTGCATTTAAAAATGTGGGCTTTGGTTTTAACCTTATTGATGCTGTTCGGCTACACAAATTCAGCACATGCTGCCACCATTACCGAATGGCAAGGATTCATTGTACATACACTTCATTTCATGTCAATTAGCATATGGATAGGAATTCTTTTTGTAATCAGCTGGTTTTCCAAGGATAAACATAATTGGACACCATTTTTGAAATGGTTTACTCCAGTGGCAATAATATGCCTTGCAATCGCGATCATTACAGGGTACTTTACTATGGAAATTGATATTGATTCATATGATGATGTGAACGCTTCTGTGCTGCAGGAATATCAGAACAGTCTTATAGTGAATTACGGCCAGGCATTGGTTCTGAAGCATATATTTATCATTTCACTTGTAATATTCGCTTTGATAAATGGATTTCTGTTTAGGAAGCAGCAAAATAATGCGTCATTCAACCCTTTAAAATGGGCAAGACTGGAAAGTATCTATGCTTTGGTTGTGTTCGGGCTGACAGCCTTTATGGGGCAGTCCTGGCCACCGCATCAAATTTATAGTCTGGTAAAAACAGAGGGGGCTTCCCCCCTATTTAATGCATTGTACGATGGAGATATTGTAAACACTATCCAGAATGCTGAACAGGGGGGCGTGTTCAATGTCACCATGTCATTTGCTTTGGAAAACTACCTGTTATTCGCTTTAGGTTTGTTGTTTTTATTATTGACCATATACTCAGCTGTACGAAAAAAGTCTGTTTTCGCTTCTACATTCTCCTCTTTACTGATGTCTATATCCATTTACGTTGGAATTATTTTAGGTGTGCAATAGGTGCAGTAAAACAAATCAATATATAAGCAAAAGAGGTGCCATCAATTTTGATGACACCTCTTTTAATAATGATTTTCTATTTTCTAACAAGAAGCATACATGCTGAAACTAATGAGAACGCAATTAAGGCTAAAAATGGTATTGTGATGAATCCAAGCCAATTAATATACTCGGTACTGCATGGCACACCATTGGCACATGGTTTAATTTCCGCAAATCCAGGTACTTTTTGTTCTAAATAATGAAAGAGAGAAATTGAACTGCCAATGATTGATATTGGTAATACATATTTCTTAACAGATTTATCATTTTGAAAGGTGGCTATTCCAAGTATCAATACTAAAGGATACATTAGGATTCTCTGGTACCAGCAAAGTTCACAAGGAATGAAGCTTTGTATTTCGCTGAAGTATAGACTGCCAAGTGTTGCTATAATTGAGACCAACCATGCTACATATAATAATAGCTGAGAAATATCTGTTTTTCTCATATCTTAATTTTCCTCTAATTCAGAGTCTATTACCTCTTTAATTGACTCATAATCGAATGGGTCTTCTATTATTGTCTCATTTATCATAATAGTTGGGGTGAATTGAACGCCAATTTCTGAAGCCAGCTCCGAATCTCTATTCACTGCGTCCATCTCTGAATTATTTTCAATCGAAGATTTCAAATCATTTGTATCAATACCTGAGACTCCGCTCGCTATTTCAAGGATATTTTCAGTTGTAATCCAACTTCTATCGTGGTCATCACTCGGTTGTGCTTCGAAGAGCGCTTTATGAAATTCCCAATAAGCATCAGGATTTTGTTTATAGACGGATTCAGCTGCTAATGATCCTAATTCAGACTCTTCTCCATGAAATAAGACATTTACATAAGAGAACTTCACTTCTCCTGTATCGACATAGTCATTTACCAGTTTTGGAAAAACATCTGATCCCCAAGCTTTACAAGCTGGACATTTGAAATCTCCGAATTCTACTATTGTAACAGGCGCATCTGAATCGCCTAATGTCGGTTGGTCTTCAATTGGAGGTTGCTTACCTGATACCATTCCCTGACTCGATTGGGAATTAGTATTGTAGATAATAACACCTGCAATAACCAATACCACAATAGCCAGGGTAGCAATTACAATAAATTTAAATGTAGAGGAATTACTTCTTTTCATTAAAACACCTGCCTATTTTTATTTAACACTAATTGTATCACCAAACTCTTCGTTTAATGAGCCAATCATGTATTGTTCGAATTTATGTCAAAACTGGAATTATATCAGCATACCAATCTATATGCGAAAATAAAGTTACTTAAAATACTGGCTTATTTAAGAATCGTAGAACAAAAAACAAACCACCTTGAAAAGAATTAATCAAAGTGGTTTGTTTTTTCGAATTAGATCTTAGCTAAGGTTCGAAAATAGATTGTTTTTTAAATATTTATACAGTTTAGATATAACACTTTAAAAGAGAAGGGAAGTCAAAGCATTAAACGTACCGTTCTCAAACATAATATAAATTCCTAGCCCTATAAAAACAATGGGAACGATCCAACGTTCATATTTCTCAATCTTTTCTGATACGAAATCCAAGGAAGCCAATCGATAACTGATGTAGCACAGAACGCCAACCGTGATTGAGAAGACTATGACGGCAACAATAATTTCAGTCATATCCAATGTCGTGAAGTAAGGGATGTAGATGGAGAAATCATCCGCACTGGAAGCCAACACGATGAAAGTGACCGTCACAAATAATTGATTGAATCTGCCTGAGGAGAAGAGAGAGAGAATGTTGCTTTCATTCTCATTCTCATCCTCTTTAATCCATATCCTTATACCCAGGTAAAGGGGCAGGAGCCCAAGCAAACCAATCATCCATTGCTGGGGAACCAGATTGGCAACCCCCAAAGCGACCAGAAGGCTCACACCAATGATAATTGCCGTTCCTATATACTGACCGATCCAAATATGTTTGATCTGATCCTTTTTCACTTGTGAGAACAGAAGAATCAATATAATAAGGTAATCGATGCCTGTTGCTACGTAAACCGCAGCAGCTGTAAATGCCGTTACAATCATTCTTACATCTCCAATATTTTAAAATTTCGATTCAAAGTGAAGAGATTCAAAACCTATTCATCTTCCTTCACACGCATGAGTCTCAAACCATTGAGTGCGACTAATACCGTGGCACCCATATCTGAGAGGATCGCAATCCAAAGTGTCAACCAGCCTGGAATCACCAACAGCAGAGCAATCAGTTTGATTCCAATGGCAAAAGCGATATTCGCTTTGATGATGTTCAATGTTTTACGGCTAAGTTTGATGGTAAAGGGCAGTTTCCTCAGGTCATCGCCCATTAAAGCGACATCTGCTGTTTCAAGGGCTGTATCTGTACCGGCCCCACCCATGGCGATGCCAACTGTGGAAGCTGCCAATGCCGGAGCATCATTGACACCGTCTCCGACCATTCCCACATGATTATATTCGGTTTTCAATTGTTTGATTACATCGAGTTTATCCTGTGGCAGCAATTCAGATCGAACATCTGTGACACCGACATGTTCACCGATGGCATTGGCAGTACTATGGTTGTCACCTGTAAGCATGATTGTTTTTTTAATGCCTGCCTGATGCAGTTTCTGAAGCACTTCTTTACTTGATTCGCGTACTTCATCGGCAACCGCAATGATTGCTTGGACGGCATTCTCTGTGCCCGCAAGCATGACCGTTTTCCCTTGTTTCTGAAGCGTTTTGACATCCTTTTCAATTGTATTGCTGAAATTGGCTGCCTGTATCTCTTTAAACAATGCCGGGCTGCCAATGTAATACATCTTATCATTGATCTTACCCCTTATCCCTTTGCCCGTAATGGAAGAAAAGTCTTCGACGTGTATATCGGAATAGGGAACATTATTGCTATCCGCTTTCTTTATGATTGCTGATGCCAATGGGTGTTGGGAACGATATTCCAATGCTGTGATGACTGCCAGCATTTCCTTTTCATCAATTGCATTGTCGATTAAACGATAATCAGTTACAACCGGGACGCCTTTTGTGAGTGTGCCGGTCTTATCAAATGCAATGGCCTTTAATCCACCCATTTCTTCGAGGTAGACCCCGCCTTTTACAAGGACTCCCTTCTTGGCAGCATTTCCGATTGCTGAAACAATGGATATCGGAGTAGAAATGACCAATGCACAAGGACAACCTACAACGAGAACCGCTAACCCTTGATACACCCAAGTGGACCAGCTCGCACCGAAAAATAACGGGGGTACAATCGCAACCAGCACTGCGACACCCATAATGGCAGGCGTATAATATTTTGCAAATTTATCAACGAATGCCTGGGCAGGAGCACGCTCACCTTGTGCTTCTTCCACCAGATGAATGATTTTGGCAATGGTCGTATCTTCAACCAATTTAGTGATTTTAACTTCCAGTAAGCCTTCTTCGTTCAGTGTCCCTGCAAATACTTCATCATCGATCGATTTTTCAACCGGCACTGATTCACCTGTGATTGCTGCCTGGTTGATTGCAGAGTAGCCATTGACAATTACGCCGTCCATAGCAATTTTCTGTCCAGGCTTAACAATCATGATATCGCCCACAGCAATATCATTGACGTGCACTGTCATTTCCTGTCCGTTGCGTCTGACAAGAGCCTCTTTGGGTGCGATATCCATCAACGAACTGATGGATTGTCTCGCACGGTCCATCGAGAAGCGCTCCAGAGCTTCGCTGATGGCAAAGAGAATGACGACAATTGCCACTTCTGCCCATTCGCCTATGATTACACCACCAATAACAGCAACTGTCATGAGTGTGCGCATATCAAATTCAAACCGGACTAAATTCTGGAGACCCGTTTTCAGCATTGAAGCCCCTCCGACAATCATGGAAGTGATGAACAGCAGTGGTGTAAGAATATTGTCATCACCATTCACCAACATTGAAATGAAGCCAAAAGCGATAAACAGTAGCGAATAGAGCAGAGTGCTGTGCTTTTTATAAAATGGAATGGTTACTTCCTTTTCTTTTTTGTCTTGTCCACTTTCTTCCCGGGATTTCTCAGGCACCACTTTGAGGTTTTCAAACGCCCCTGCTTCTTCCAGTTCCTCAACCGTTGCAGAACCATATACAGAAATTTTTGATGCGCCAAAATTCACCTTCGCATCTTGAACTTCAGGTAGTTTCTTCACATTGTTCTCAAATGTGCCAGCACAATTCGCACAGGAAAACCCCTGAACACGGTAAACATTTTTTTCTTTATTAACTTCTGGTTGCGCTTGACGACTAGACTTTTCAGGCACCACTTTGAGGTTTTCAAACGCACCTGCTTCTTCCAATTCTTCAATCGTTGTGGACCCGTAGACTGAGATTTTAGAGGCGCCAAAATTGACTTTCGCGTCTTGAACTTCCGGTAGTTTCTTCACATTGCGCTCAAATTTCCCTGCACAGTTCGCACAGGAAAACCCCTGAACACGGTAAACTTTTTTTTCTTCTTCAGTCAGCTCTGCAATCCCTTCAGACATTGGTTATCACTTCTTTCCTATGTATTAATGCAATCGTCATGATTTCTTTAATATGCTGATCTTCCAGTGAATAGAACGCGAGTTTCCCTTCTTTCCTGAATGTAACGATGCCTTCTTTGTAGAGCGTGCGTAAATGATGAGATGCATTTGCTACAGTCACACCGAGTATATTTGCGATATCACAGACGCATAATTCCTCTTCCTTGCATAAGGAATAGGTGATTTTTGCCCTATTCACATCGGCAATAGCCTTAAGCATCTGTGATATACCGGCAATATCTACAGTTTGTAAATTCTCTTGCATCCGGTTAACCTTTTCCTCGTCATAACAAAAAATATCACAAGCATCTGTCTTATTCATATTCCACCTCTTCATTCAAATTTTAATTTGAATATATTATAAACTTTATATTTTTATTATTCAAGTGATTACTTTATTGAAGATGAAAAAAGGTGAGATAACTCTAACGATTGGATATACTGTCAACATAACAAAACATCGATCAGGTTCTGGTTTTAAACCACGGTTCAATTCTAGAAAGAGGGATCATGAGGAACTGAGCAGACACCGTGAAATCTATCATAAAATATGCCAGGTGCAGAATGGGCAGACTTAAATGTCATAGAATGTTCTAAAACATTGGTATAAATTATGTAAGATCCTCCTTCATGTCTGATAGAATGGCTGTGAATGGGGGTGTTTTCATGGGCAGTGAAGTGACGTTTCTCCTTGCATTCGGAGCCGGTGTTTTAAGTTTTGTCTCGCCCTGTGTGCTTCCGGTGTTTCCTGCTTTCGTCTCTTATATAACAGGCATGAGTTATAATGAAGTGGAAAATCAAAAATTCAATGCAAGAGCGATATTACATACACTTTTTTTTCTCGTCGGATTTAGTTTGGTATATATTGCACTCGGTTTTGGTACAGTATTTTTAGGTGGATTGTTGATTGAGCATGCGAATTTGATTAGACAGCTCGGCTCAGTTCTGATCATCATCTTTGGGTTGGTCATTACCGGTGTATTAAACTTTAATTTTCTTATGAAAGACAGGAAAATACAGTTCAAAAATAGACCATCTGGATTTTTAGGTTCAATTTTTATAGGTACGGCATTTGGTGCTGGATGGACGCCCTGTAATGGCCCAATTATTGGTGCTATTTTTGCAATGAGTGCAACGGCACCAAATAATGCTTTAATTTTAATGATTGTTTACTGTCTTGGATTTGCAGTGCCATTCTTCATTTTGAGCTTCTTTGTATCCCGTACACGGTGGATGTTGAAATACTCAAACGTAATTATGAAGGTTGGTGGCGTGATTATGGTATTGATGGGTATCCTTCTTTACTTTGATGGATTGACTCAAATCATTATTTGGTTACAGCCATTTTTCGGCGACTTCCAAGGATTCTAGTTCAGAGTATAGAAAATTTATTATTAAAAGAATATAATCCAAAACTTGTAATTGATAAGTTTAAAAAGGGATACACACATCACTTTCTATATAAAGAAGATAAATATACATCTATAAACTTTGTTCGAGAAATGATCAATCGAAAAACAATGTGAAATATATAAAAGAAACCGTGCAGATCCATTAAATGGATCTGCACGGTTTCTTTTATTTGAAATTACCGATGTATTAGTATATCCAGATCAACTATATCTTATTCTCATTCGGTTTCACTGCACCCTTTATCATGAGATATTGCATATATGTGTACTGTTCAACACTATCATAGGATTCGCTGAAAGATTGAAAGATCAATCAGTTTCATGTGTTGCTGCGTTATGCGTAGGAATGCAACCCTGCAACGAGCAGATTGATGGCGATCAGGTTGAAAAGGATGAGCAGGAAGCCGATGATGGCCAGCCATGCCGATTTTTCACCTTCATATCCCCTGTTGAGCCTGAGGTGCAGGAACACTGTATAGAACATGAACGTAATGAATGCCCATGTCTCTTTGGGATCCCACCCCCAGAAACGGCTCCAGGCGATCTGCGCCCATATTGAGGCAAAGAATATGCCTCCGAGTGCAAAGATCGGGAAACCGATGATGACCGAGCGGTAGCCGATTTCATCCATAAGGTTGAGGTCTGCCTTGTTGGACCACGGTTTCAGCACTGCGATGATCCGTTTTCTCAGGATGAGTCGTATGATTCCATACACGATCAGACCGAGCAGGAAGGACCATAGTACAGTGTTCAGCTTCTGTGAATCAATCAGCGGAGGGAGGTTCACGCCACTATGGAAATGATCCGCCTCCTCATAGTTGTTTTCACCCACATGCTCTACAGGCACAGCCCCCTCGAAATTGATGAGGCTCGGCAGATGGTATTCGGCAATCTGATTCTGGCCCTGCTTATCCTGGTAGAGGAAGTCATCCTGATAGCCGATCACATTCTGCATGAGCACTGTGGTGGCAATGAAAGTGATTACTATGATGATACCCGCCATAATCGCTTCCAAAAAGCGTGCCCGCCAGGATTTTTCATCCGACGGGACGGCCTTCAGCAGATAGATCAGGCCGGCGACGGCACTCATCGACAGTATGCCATAAGCCAGGGTCACTGTAATGACATGGATGGCGAGCCAATTGCTCTGCAGTGCAGGGATCAGCGGCTCCACTTCTCTCGAGAACATGCTGCCATAGGCCATGAGAAGCATGGATACCGGAAGCGCAAACAACCCGAGCAGCCTGGTCTTGAAATAGAAATACGTGATCAGGTAACCGGCGATGATCATGATGGCGAACATGGTGATGAATTCATACATGTTCGATACGGGTGCATGCCCCTGCGCAATCCACCTTAAAATGAAATAGGATATCTGCAGGATAAATCCAATGACTACCATGGTGATGGCTATCTTTGCAGGCTTGTTCGATTTTGATTTGATGCTCGTCGCCAGGGGAAGCATCGCGACAAGGTATAGTATGAAAGCTGCATAGAGCAGCGTACTACTGATTGATACAAGTTGGGATGCCATATAGTATTACTCCTTGTTTTTGTCTTCATCATCCAGTTTGTCATTGACGGCTTCGAGACCGTTGGATTCGAGCACTTCGTTTATTTCACGCTTCATGCCGAAGTAGTTTTTGTTGGTATGGGCTGCTAGCATGAAATCATCGTCTGCCTTGATCCATATCCTTCTATGGTTGATATATGAACCAACTGAGAGGCCGATTAAAAAGATGATGAACCCGGTTGCGATGAATGGTATCGTATGGTCTTTTTTGACTGTAAGAACGGTGGCAATGTGTTCTTCAGCACCGACGAATCTGATATTGTATTCATTGTTTTCCGTTATATCAGTGCTGTTCATAATCTGTAAGAGGCTCAATTCGCTTTCCTGTCCATTTGTGACTTCAAATACGAAGGCGGGATTCGTCGGAACAGGTGTCGCCGAAACGAGTGTTCCATTGTCAGCCACTTCGAGAAAATCAGGCGAATACGCTCTCATGTTGACGCTGATATCCTCAGATACGGCAAATTGTGAATCCGGATCATCCAGATTAATGGTGAAATTATCGCCGATTGTATTGCCTGAGGCATCCTCCACTCTGAAAGTCATCGCTTTAAGTTGAGAATTATCATAGCTCGACTGATACAACTCATAAGAACCAAAACTGAACGGGTGATTAACACGGATACTGTACTCGTCGATTTCTTCGAGGTCCGGGGAGGATCCGACGATGTCCGCACTATTATTCTCATAGAATGTGATGTCGGTCTGGAAGTTGCTGACGAGGTCCGATCCTTCTGAAAGTGCCTGCTGGAAGACTTCGCCATCCTCTTTCTCATATGTGTCAATGACGAAGCGTTCATTTTTGATATAATATTGTCCTTGGGTGGTCGGGATTTCTTCCGTTTCCCCTTCATTGAGGTAGATGAGTTCGTCTACATACATTCCAGGGAAAAACCTCAACATGCTGCCGAAAAGCAGGAGGATCAGTCCTATATGGTTGATGTAGGGGCCGTAGCGGGACAGGCGCCCCTTCTCGAGCAGGTAGCTGTTCCCGTCCTTCCTCACCTTGTAGCGCTTTTTCGAAAATGCATCAATAAGGCTGTCGGTATTGGCAGGACGTTCCGTATTCAGAAACAGCCTCTGCCTGCGAAAGAAGGAGTCATGCTTCTTGACACGCTGATTTTTCAGCGATTTGAACAGCGGTATTCCGCGGTCTATGCTTGCTGCAATGATCGACAGGGCAAGCAAACCATTGAGAATAAGGAACCACCAGGAGGAATAGAGGTTATGAAATCCCAGTGAGTAGTAGAGATAACCAAGGGTCCCGTAGTTTTCCTGATAGTGTTCGCCCGGATCGACACCGATTGGAATGTAGTATTCCTGCGGGAAGATCGTCCCGATGGCAGCCGCAACGGTGATGGCCAGTATGATGGACACACCGACTCTGACGGAAGTGAAAAAGATCCAGATTTTGTCGAAAATACTTTTCGGTTTCGTCTTGGATCTGATGGCACTGCCGTCATATCTCATCAGGTCTTTGATTTTATTCTGGTCGTAGTCACTGTCAATCATCTTGCCGCAGGACTGGCACAGCTGGGTGCCGGGCGGGTTGATATGACCGCATGATTCACATTTCATCTCTTTAAGTTCCATACTTCACTCATCCTATTCAGTGGCTTCCTCGACGAAAGCCAATATATCTTCGTGCGTGAGCTGATATTCCTGCTTTTTGACGACAATACCTTCTTTGTTTACAGCAATGGTTGTCGGCAAGGGGCCGATATTATAAGCTTCTGTGACGCTTCTTGAGCGGTCCAGTGCAATCGGGAATTCTAAATCCGCACTAAGACCGGATAGGAATTGAGTAATCTGCTGTTCATTTTCACCAATATTCACAGCAACGATTTCATAATCTTCGTGTCCGTCAGTGTAGACATCATTCATATCTGGCATCTCTTCCCGGCATGGCGGGCACCACGTGCCCCAGAAATTCAGGATGACGCCCTTATCTTCGATCAGCTCGGATAACTGTATCTCTTCCCCTTCGAGTGTCGTCAGCCTGAAGTCCACAGCCTCATCACCCACTTCGACTGCCTGCGTGCCAGAAGTCAGGTTGAACCATACTGTAATTCCTATGAGCAGGGTGATGGTCACTATGATGCTCACCCTGAGGATGTTGCGCGTACGTCCCTTCATGTTTGTCACCTGCCTGTCGTTCTGATTCATGGTTTTCATTATAGCATTTTATAAAATCACTCTGTATGACAGTATCATGACAATTGGCAAGGTCAGATGTTTTTCATTTCATCTTGTAATTATTTTTTTGTTAAGGACAAATATCGGGAAAAGTGTAATTAATAAAATATTGAAATAAAGGTCTTGAAATATCATTTGAATGCAAGATTAGGAATGTAGACAATCAGGTAAGAATAATTATTATAAATAAAAATTCTGTACTCTGAGCTCCAAGTGGGGTTTCCTGTTACATATCCCCAATTTAACTCTAGCGATGTAAAATCGGTCAGAGGAAAGTATAAATTCGTTATGATCATATACCCTCACAAATTCTACACAATTAAATTATAAAATAGTGAATAGCGTTTCTGTAATGTTTTTTGTTGGAGGAATCATATGGTATCAGTTTTTTAGTAACATAAGCCATTTGATGTGAAAAAAATTCTAGCAACTTCTTTTAAATGGCTTTACTGGTTTCCAACATAACATTAGGCAAAAATGACTTTTAAAAACCACTTACTTTCCACAAACTTTTTGTATTTACTATTAATCGTTCTATTTAAAATAATTTTTACTAGGAGTGTAAATGAAAAATAATGAAAAAAGTAATTTTATTATCAGCTATGAATTTTGTTTTGTTTTTGGTTCCAATTAAGGTTTTTGCTCATGGTACTGAAGGACATGCCAGTGAAGAAGTTACAAATTATTGGAATTATGGTTTCATCGCCTCACTGATAATACTTGTAATTTTCCTTGGATTATTTGTATTAGCTAAGAAGAAAATGAAAAACATTAGCTTGAAAAATAAAGAAAACCGTAACAAACATCATTTGATTTCAAAGAGAAGCATCATTTATAAATGGGTCTCTATTATAGGTTTCATGGTAACAATCTTTCTATTAATTATGGCGATTGTAAATACTGAAGAAGAAGTAACGTTTCAACATATTCATGGTCTTGGGTACACAAGTGACGGGGAAGAGTTATATGTGCCTGCCCATGATGGACTAAAAGTATACAAGGATGGCGCTTGGACTATTCCAACAGAGAGAGAAAAACATGACTATATGGGCTTTTCTATGTTCAAGGGAGGGTTCTATAGCAGTGGACACCCATCTCCTAATTCAGAACTAGCAAACCCACTTGGAATTGTTAAAAGTACTGATAAAGGCAAAACAATTGATATTCTTGACTTATACGAAGAAATTGATTTTCATGGGATGACCGTGAGTTATGAAACGCAAGAGATTTATTTATTTAATCCAGCGGAAAATTCACGAATGGATCAACCGGGATTTTATTATTCTACTAATGAAACTAAGACTTGGAACCAAAGTATGTTACAAGGACTGGTAGGACAGGCTACTTCATTGGCAGCACATCCAACAGAAGAAGGAATCGTTGCTATTGGAACAGACCAAGGTATTTTCTTATCAGATGATTATGGAAATAATTTTGAAAGACTATCTGATTCTGAGGCTGTTTCCGCTGTTTCATTTGACCATCAAAATAATCTTTTGGTAGCAACGCAGTCAGAAGAGGCGAAACTTTTAAAAATTAATTTGCCTTCAAACGAAGTGAATGAGCTAAGTATTCCAAGTCTAGAAGAGGATGCAATAGCTTATGTAAAACAGAACCCTATAAATAAAGATGAATTGGTTTTTGCTACCAATGCGAAAGATATCTATTTTTCAAATGACGGCGGAGAGACATGGGATAAAAGCGTTGATAAAGGTGTAGCAATTACCCATTAAAATGATGATTTCATGACCGTGAATAATCACTCGTTACCACAGGATAACCAAACTATTTTTAAGCCTTAACTCCTTTTAAAAAAGTTAAGGCTTTTCTTTAAAGGTTCAATGGCTACATGTATAATGATTACAATTAAGAAAACAAATATAGAATAAAAAGAAACCTCACAGATAATACAAATTTTTAGATTAAAATGAATGATGCAATAAAAAAATGAGGCTAGTATATGAAAAGTAAAATTCTAGTTGTTGATGATGAATGGAACATGAGAAACTTAGTTAAGATTTATTTATCTAAGGAGAATTTTCAGGTTGATGAAGCAGTGGATGGGGATGAAGCCATCAAGATGGCTCGTCAAATCCCTTATGATTTAATGGTTTTGGATATCATGCTGCCAGATATTGACGGATGGGAAGTATGTAAAACTGTTCGTAAGTCCAGTCAAGTACCTATCCTGATGTTAACTGCTCGAAATGATATTAAGGATCGAGTTCATGGTTTGAATCTTGGTGCCGATGATTACCTGATAAAACCATTTGCTCCAGAGGAACTAGTTGCCCGTGTGAATGCCTTGCTTCGTCGACAACATGTTGAGAAAGAGGAAACCAATAGTACTCAGTTGCACTTTGGAGACTTGTCAATTGATAATGAAAGTAGAGAAGTTAGGCATAAAGGTGTCCTAGTAGAGTTAACTCCAAAAGAATTTGATATTCTTTATTCTGTAGCGAGTCAGCCCAAAAGGGTTTTTACTCGTGAGATATTATTGGATAAAATTTGGGACAACGATGAATTTCGTGATTTTCGAGCGATTGATACACATGTGAAAAACATCCGAGAAAAAGTTCGAAAAGTAGGGTTGTCCTATAACCCAATCAAAACTGTTTGGGGTGTAGGATACAAATTTAATACACAAGAGGATCAAACATGACATGAATAAAATTGTTCTGAAACTAGGTGGAACTATTATGGTTTTATTTTTAGTCGTATTGTTACCTCTAGGATATGTTGCGAATCAAATTTTTACCAATTTTTATTATAATCAAGTTCAAGAAGAGGTAGAAGAATTTTCTCAAAAGTATGCCCTTACCATTACATCTCTAAAAAATGAGAACTCTCTAAATATGTTTAAGACACTGGGCGAGTTGACTAATAAGGAAATTTATATTATAGATTCGGATGGAAATGTCGTAGTAGAACCTGGTGTCCAAATAACTAATCTATCTAATAAAGATATAGATCTATTGTGGAAAGGACAACCTGTTCAAAAAATGTTTCATGATGCTAGAGCAGAAGTCAGCTACATTGGATCGGGCCATCCTATCATCCGTTCTGGTACTTTCCAAGGAGCCTTTTTTGTTTTAGCGCCTATAAATGATGTCCATGAACCTGTGGAGAAAATTAGAGATTTACTAATATTGTCTGCAGTTGGTGCTTTATTTCTAGCACTTGGCTTCACGTTTTTACTATCAAAGAAAATGTCAGATCCACTCATAGAGATGGAACAAGCGACCCGGCAAATGGCAAAGGGGAATTTAGACATACAGGTAAGTATTCCTTCAAACGATGAAATAGGTTCGTTAGGAAAAGCAATTAACGACCTTGCACAAGAAACAAATAGATATAGAACGAAGCGAAGAGAATTTTTTGCAAACATATCACATGAATTACGCACACCAATATCATACCTAAAAGGATATGCTCAAGTATTAAAACAGGGTCTTTACCAGTCAGAAGAAGAAAAGCTTCAATATTTAAACATTATTGAAGATGAAACGGATCGGCTGGTTATATTAATCAATGATTTGTTTGATTTATCCAAAATGGAAGAAGGTAAAATTGACCTTCAAATGTCTACTATCGACCTTACAGAAGTATTGGAAAGTGCCCTTTTCAAAGTCAAAATGGAAATTGAAAAGAAAGGTCTGACATTAAAAATTCAAGTTGATGAAAGTGTACCTCACATCGAGGCTGATGGGATCCGTTTAGAACAAATTTTCACTAACTTGTTGGGGAATGCGATCCGATATACAGAAAAAGGATCCGTCGTTGTGAAAGTATGGAATGCAGATAAAAAAATTCACATCATGATTGAGGACACGGGTATTGGAATTCCTGAAAAAGATCTACCACTTATTTTTGACCGTTTCCATCGTGTTGAAAAGTCTCGTTCAAGAGAGCTTGGGGGGACAGGGTTAGGATTGGCAATTGTAAAGAATTTGGTTGAACTACAAAATGGTACTATTTCGGTAAATAGCCAGGTGGGTAAAGGAACGAGGTTTCAGTTAAGTTTCCCTGTAGCTGAATAAGGAGGCAATATGAAAAAGATAGAGTGGTTGATTGTCGTACTTCTAATTGCAATTGGAATAATGTGTCTTACTGCTTCTGGCACAATGATGTGGGGAACAGGATCAATAGAGTCCTATTTAAAAACTTTTCTGGAGATTTGCTTATGGATGGGGTTACCGATCCTAATCATAGGGATTGTATATTTTGTAATTCTAAAGAAAAGAAAGAATAAATGAGACAAATTTAAAAAGAATCCAAATATATAAACTTTTATTAGAAAAATAAAAGAATGATGGAGGTAACAACTATGATGTCTATGATGGATGGAAGCATGATTCTTAACATGATAATATGGATTATTGTGTTAGGGTTTTTAATATATGGAATAGTCTTATTAATACTCAAACCATTTGACAAAAAAGAAGATTCATCACTACAAATTCTAAAAGAAAGATATGCACGTGGGGAAATTGATGATCAAGAATTTGAAGCTAAAAAGGCTGTTTTAAAAAATAATAATTAAAAATTTTTATCCTCACAAATTCAACAAATTTGTCGTTTATACTAAAGGTGTCCTAGTTATAATGAATAGAAAGGAGACCAAGAAATGAAATTCAAAAAAGTACCATTTGTGTCATCTTTTGCTTTTGCTGCTCTATTGGTATTAGGAACAACAGTATTTGCCCAAGAACCAGAAAGTAATGGCGTAGGCAACATGATGAGAGGCAATGGAATGATGAACATGATGGAAAATGGAAACATGTCTCAAATGATGGAAGGAATGAATTCACCTGAAGGGCAAGAGATGATGAATGCCTGTGGTGACTTCATGGAGTCCCATGGTGACAAAACAGAAGACGAATAACTTTTTATAAGCCCATTTATCAATAAGGCCTCAATATAAACATACTGAGTACACTTTTTCCACTTTCGAAAGGGATAGTACTTGTTTGACAGACTTGCAGCTGAAGTAGTTATTTCCGGCCTGAATCTCTGATCACTTCCAAAGTGTTCAGAGATTTTTTATATTCGCGTCCAATACGAACCACTCCATGATTCGTATGTCATTTGAGTATATTGTCATATGAAATTCAATATTGAGAATCGATTACTTGTTTCATCATACCCCATCGGGGTATGATGAAAGTGAGATAAATATGAGGGAGTGATAAAATGAATCATCACAAAAAAGAGGCACATCCTGACCAGGAGGAAAATCACAATCATCATGGTCAGGAAGAGCATACCCATCACGACCATCATGACCATGAAAGTCACAATGGGTCTCATGATGAACATGACCACGATAATCATGGGCACGGTGCACATGACCATCACGGACATATGGTGACGGAGTTCCGGAATAAGTTTTTTGTTGTGCTGATATTCACCATTCCGATCCTTCTCCTGTCTCCGATGATCCAGGATTTCATGGGTGTCGATTGGCACTTTGCAGGGGACCTCTATATCCTCGCTGGCCTGTCCACATTCGTCTATTTCTATGGCGGCTGGCCTTTCCTCAAGGGGGCTTTTGATGAACTGAGAAACAGAGAACCCGGGATGATGACACTGATTGCCATGGCCATCTCCATCGCATTCTTCTACAGTATGGCTGTCGTATTCGGATTTAATGGGGAGCAGCTTTTCTGGGAACTGGCAACCCTGGTACTGATCATGCTTCTGGGCCACTGGATTGAAATGCGATCCATCAATAATGCATCCAAAGCTCTGGAGTCACTGGCATCCCTGATGCCAAGCACAGCAAACCGTATTGCTGAGAATGGTGAGACGGAAGAAGTGCAGGTTGATGCTATCAAAGCAGGGGATCTGCTCTTGGTCAAACCGGGAGAAAAGATGCCATTGGATGGAAAGATCGTTAAAGGAAAATCCCAAATCGATGAATCCATGCTGACAGGTGAGTCCGTTCCCGTAACCAAATCTGTTAATGACGAGGTCATCGGTGGATCGATCAACAGGGAAGGCTCACTTACAATAGAAGTAGAAAAACTGATGGATGAGTCCTACTTGAACCAGGTCATCGAAATGGTCAAAGAATCCCAGAAGACAAAATCCAAAACGCAGGACATCACGAATCAGGCGGCCAAATGGCTGTTTTATATCGCTTTGGCTGCCGGTATTATCACGTTTATTGTTTGGATAAGTATCGGAGCCACTGTAGATACGGCCATACAAAGAACAGTGACCGTCATGGTTATCACCTGCCCGCATGCTTTAGGTCTCGCAGCGCCCCTGGTCATCTCTGTTTCTACTGCTTTATCTGCGAAGCATGGTCTGTTGATTCGCAAACGTCCTCAGTTCGAACGGGCCCGGAATATTGATGCGGTAATTTTCGATAAAACTGGTACGTTAACTGAAGGTAAATTTGGAGTAACAGACGTGCAAACTTTCAGTGATATGGACGAAAATAAGATACTAAGCTATGCAGCGACAGTAGAGAATGACTCTGAGCATCCCATTGCTACGGGAATACTCAATGAAGCAATGCAAAGAAAACTGAAACTGCATGAAATGACTCATTTCAATTCCATTACTGGCGTGGGAATTGAAGGGACAATTGATAACAGGAATATCAAAGTTGTAAGTCCCGGGTATATCAGTGAACAAGGTATCAGCTTTGACGATCAGAATTTCAACAAATGGTCCGAACAGGGTAAGACGGTTGTGTTCCTGATCATTGATGAAGAACTGTCAGGCGCCATCGCATTGGCAGATAAAATCAAAGAGAGCTCAAAACAGACGGTTGAACAATTGCACAAGCGAAATATCAAGGCCATCATGCTCACTGGAGACAACCGGAAAGTGGCGAATTACGTTGCAGAACAAATCGGGATTGATGAAGTCTATGCAGAAGTTCTGCCGGATCAGAAGGCAGAGAAAGTGACGGAAATTCAAAAGCGTGGTTTAGTGGTTGCAATGACCGGGGACGGTATTAATGATGCGCCGGCCTTGACGAAAGCAGATGTTGGCATTGCGGTAGGGGCAGGGACAGATATCGCTATGGATAGTGCAGATATCGTTCTTGTGGACAGCAATCCGAAAGATATACTGGCCATATTCAGCCTTTCCAAACGGACCTTTAATAAACTGGTTCAGAACTTGATATGGGCAACCGGCTACAACATTTTTGCCATCCCATTGGCTGCAGGCGTTCTGGCTCCTTGGGGCATTGTACTCAGCCCGGCTGTCGGTGCAATACTGATGAGCTTAAGCACCATCATCGTAGCAATCAATGCGCAATTGCTACATCGATTCGAAATGGATTAAAGTAAACTTATTTGAAGTATTATAGAGATAATATTTTTTATAAGAAGTGAAAATTATACAATATATTATGGAAGGAAGATGATTGTAATTTCGACTTCCTTCTTAATTGTATAAATTTTCTCACTTGTTTTTAACATTTTGGTATATTGGATTAATAACATATGGCCAATAGTAAAGAGTCTATCCGTTTTGGATAGACTCTTTATTCATCGTTGAAAATGTTTAGAGTTATTCAACAGGCGCCAATTCGCTTTCAATTACCCATTTATGATTTTGTACTGCTTCTCCAGTATCTGTTGTGACAAAGTCTACCATGTAAACTGTTGTTTGTTCAGCTGAATCAATCGTAGCAGTGGCACCTTTCATACCTTCCATATGCGTGGCATTCATTACTACCTCATCCCCTGGTTCTAATGGGGCTTCACCCGGATTTTCCAATTCTTCGTGGATGACCCATTTATGATCTTCTACTGGATCTCCACCATTCGTTGGTGTATACGATACGGAATAAACCGTTGTATCAAAGGCTCCGGAGATGGTTGCTTCAGCCCCCTGCATGCCTTGCATGTGGTCAGCTTCAATAATTGCTTGGCTCGCTACTTCATAGGTTGGATTTTCTGCTTCTTCCAAATCTTCAGGCACTTCACCAGAACTCGACATTTCCTCAGCGGAATGGTTCATATGTCCACCGGAATGTGGTTCGGATTGCATATTCATGTGGTCCTCAGAAGGGGATTCGGACTGCATATTATAATGGTACAGTCTTTCTTTCAGCTCTTCCTTTGTCAGCCCATTGATGTATTTCGTCTTATCTCCATGTTCATTGACTTCATAGTAGTAGTGACTACGAGCCCCGTTATAAGGGTAACCCAATTCATCTTCCAATTCTTTTTCAGTCAAACCATCAATGTACTGCGTCTTGTTTCCATGCGCATCGACTTCATAGTAGTAATAGCTTCCATCTTCATGGGCGGCAGTATCTGTACTGCCTGCGTTTGCTGCTCCTGGACTAACCCCCAACGCTAATGCGAAAATCATTGCACCTGATAAAAAAATTCTTTGAAATTGTTTCATCTACCTGGCCTCCAATTTTTTGAGATACTAAAACCATACCCTTAGAATTTGCAGTTTAAGTGCAGATTCAATGAAAAGTGGATGTAATCAGCAAATATCAGGGATTAATGTTTACAAATATATGTTTAGGTTTTCAATGGAGAGTTTCTTAACTTAGGTACAACATGTCATATCCTTATTAGAATCTGCACTAAAAATCGATATTTAAATAATAAAATGGTTGAAGACTTCCCAAATGAATAGTGAATAGAGGCAGGAGGAAACGACTATGGTATCAAGAAAACTGATGATTAATGCAATGACAGTATCAGCGATATTTCTAGCGGGATGCAGTAGCGGCGGAACAGGTGAATTCGAAGAGGCTTTTAACGGTAAAATAGAACATGTGCATGGAATGGGATATGCTGGTGGGGATGATGGATTATATCTGGCGACCCATGGCGGTTTGAAAATATTCCGTGACGGGGGATGGCATGAAACCACCAGGAACTACAATGACTATATGGGGTTCAATGCTGTAGATGAAGGATTTTATACTTCCGGGCATCCAGGAGGAGATTCCGATATTCCCAACCCTTTTGGTATTCAACGTAGCTTTGATGGCGGCAGGACACTTGAACATATCCAATTCGAGGGGGAAACGGATTATCATGCCATGGCGGTAGGATACGACAGCCATGATATTTTTCTGTTGAATCCTGAACCGAATTCAGCGTTGGGTCAAGGATTTTATAAAAGTACTGATGATGGAGAAAATTGGGAAAAAGTAGATGCGGAGAGCCTAGAAGGGGGCGTATTATCATTGGCAATCCATCCGTCAGATTCCAGCTTTATCGCAGCAGCGACTTCCACCGGCATCTATCTGTCAGAGGATGGTGGCAATCAATTTAAAGCATTAACAAATCCAAACGAGGTAGGAACGACTGTATATTTCTATGGAGACGACTTATATTATGCGATAAATAATGAAAATGTTGAACTCCACAGAAGAAATGTTAAAAATAATGAAGAAGCCATCATTGATACACCGGAATTGGAGAATGATGGAATTGCATATATTGCCCGGAACCGACAGAATGAAAAAGAACTGGCCATCTATACCGTAAACGGTGACGTATATTTTTCTGATGCCGGGTCAACTGCTTGGGAAAAAGTTCTAGATGGGGGTCAAACCAGGTAAGCGTAAACTTTGAGATCATCTTTTCACTCTGTTGTTAGGCACTTGAAGGGTTAATGTCGAAGGGAGGGGGCTGTGATGTTAAATAAATTATCCCTGAAGATCGGGCTGTTATTTTTTATAGTAGTTATCACTGTTGAAATCATATTATTCTCCATATTATATACAAACCTGGTCAATGATCGTGTCGATGACGTGATGGGAGACTTGTTGGCCCGCGGGAATACCCATCGGGATGTGTTGGAAGAAAACTACACCCCCTCTACTCTGGAGCATGTCGCCATCATGGAATCCGAATCTGATTTTATTGTCGCGATTACAGACCAAGAGGGGGTAGTGGTCACCAGCTCCAACCCGATGGCCCCGGAAATGATCTCGGTGATCAGGCATACGGATAATGACCAAGTGCCAGATGAGGGGGTCGTACTGGAGTCGGATTGGGCAGAGAAAAATTTTGTGGCGACAGACAGCCCAATTATCATGGATGGTGTACATAGTGGACATGTATTCATGTTTGCCAACAGCAATCACATTGAAAAAATCATCAGCAATCTCACACAACAATTCTTAATCATCGGAGTGATCACTGTCATTTTAACCATCATCACGGTGATTGTACTTTCGAAGGTCATTACACAACCATTGGTCGGGATGAAGCAGGCCACAGAAGCGTTGAGCAGAGGCAACCATGAAGTAGAATTGTCCACCAGTCGAAAAGACGAACTCGGAGAGTTGGCAACTGCCATCACACGCTTATCAAAAGATTTGAAGCGTTTGAAAAATGAAAGAAATGAATTCCTGTCGAATGTTTCCCATGAACTCCGTACGCCACTGACCTATTTGAAAGGATATACAGATATCATCAATCGGGATACCACATCCGAGGAAGATCGAACCAGATATACACAGATCATCCAGGAGGAGACAGAACATCTGGCCGGCCTGATAAAAACATTGTTCGAGCTGGCCAAAATAGATCAGAATGAATTTGCCATAAAAAAAGAAAAAGTGGAATTTGATGCACTGATCCAAAAGATCGTGGAACGGATTTATCCGGCAATTGAAGAAAGAAGTATAGAATTTTCATATTTCTGTCCAAGTAATGTGGTCATTACCATTGACTCGGAAAGAATCCAACAGGTACTGTTGAACATACTCGATAATGCCATTAAATATACACCCCGTGGAAATCATGTCAGATTGGAAGTGGTTCAGAATAAAAATGATGTCTTAACGGTCATTTCAGATACAGGGGAAGGCATTTCCGAAGAAGATATGCCGTATATATTTGAACGACTCTATCGTGCAGAAAAATCAAGGTCCCGTTCCAAAGGGGGTTCTGGTCTTGGGCTAACAATCGCCAAAGAAATTGTGGAACTTCACAACGGCAAGATGGAAGTCGAAAGTGAACCAGGTGAAGGAACGGTTTTCAACATATCTTTGCCGAAGGAGGATGCGTATGAAAAAAGCATTGTTGATTGATGACGAAGAGAGAATGCTGGAATTACTGGCGTTGTATTTGAATCCCTACCACTATGACTGTAGAAAAGCGCTGGGGGCGAAAGAAGGACTCCAATACATCGAAGAAGAAAGATTCGATATTGTACTGCTCGATATCATGATGCCTGACATGGATGGATGGAACGTTTGCAGAGAAATCCGTCAGTATTCGGATGTGCCCATCATCATGGTGACTGCACGGGAGCAGAAGGCGGATATCGTCAAAGGCCTCAGATTGGGGGCGGATGACTATATAACAAAACCCTTCAATGAAGAAGAACTCGTTGCGCGGATGGATGCATTATTAAGGAGGGCGAAAGCTGTCAATCATGTTGAGGTGGACGGACTGCTATGGGACAAGGATCGATTCGAACTGTCCTATCAAAATCAGTATATCAAGTTGACTCCCAAAGAGTTCTCATTGATTGGATTGCTTATGAAAAATGCGGGACGGGTATATTCAAGAAATCAACTGATTGACCTGGTATGGGGGATGTACTCAGAAACTGAAGGCCGAACTGTGGATTCACACGTTAGAAACATGCGAGAAAAAATCAGGGAAGTGGGGTTTCCCATCGATGATTATTTTCACACAGTGTGGGGCGTGGGCTACAAGTGGAATAAAAAGTAATGTTCGTATATTATCAATTGCTTAATAGTGTAGGTTTTGAGTACATTGCTAAAATTAATTTGAAATATTTTAAAAACTGCACACTAACTGCATAAATCAGGGGCATATACTTAGAGGTAATTATTTCTGAGGTGATGCTAATGAGCGAATATAAAAAAGACAGTTTATCTCTGACTGGTGCAATCGGTCTCGGGACAGGGGTCATGATCAGTGCCGGCATATTTGCATTGCTGGGGCAGGTTGCCGCGCTTGCCGGCACGTGGTTCCCGATCATGTTTGTCGTCGGGGGTATCGTAACTGGATTCAGTGCCTATTCCTACGTCAAGATGAGCAATGAATACCCCTCTGCAGGGGGCATCAGCATGTTTTTGGCAAAAGCCTATGGTCAGGGTACCGTCACTGCTTCTGCAGCGATGCTGATGGCCGTATCCATGGTCATCAACCAGAGTCTGGTGGCCCGTACTTTCGGCACCTATACATTACAGATTTTTAATATGGATGCAACCAGCTACCTGGTGCCTGTGCTCGCTGTTGGTCTTTTGCTCTTTGCATTCCTGGTCAACATTTCTGGCAACAGTTTCATTCAGACGTTTACTTCGATTGTGTCCCTGCTTAAAATAATGGGGCTCGTCGTCTTTGCGATGGGTGGATTATGGGTCGCCGGTTTTTCCATTACACCCGCTGAAAGCAGTGGAAATACGGAAGACGCGACGGTTGTCAGCATGATTGCTGCTGTGGCACTCACCATCCTATCATTCAAAGGGTTTACGACGATCACCAACAGTGGCTCTGAAATCGTTAAGCCCCATAAGAATATCGGCCGAGCGATTGTTGCATCCATTTCCATCAGTCTTTTTGTCTATCTGCTGGTTGCATGGGCGGTATCCAGCAATCTGCCATTAAACGAAATCATTGCAGCCAGGGACTACTCGCTTGCCGAAGCCGCCAGACCGGCGTTTGGAAACTACGGTGTATGGTTTACCGTAGGCATTGCGATCATCGCAACAGTTTCCGGTATTATTGCCAGTGTCTTTGCGGTATCACGGATGCTTGCCATGCTGACAGATATGAAACTGATTCCACATAAGCACTTTGGCATGCCCGGGCGAATCCAAAAGCATACGCTGGTATACACGATTGTACTTGCGATGGTACTGGCCGTCATTTTCGACCTCAGCCGTATCGCCTCAGTCGGTGCCATATTGTATCTTGTGATGGATATGATTGTGCATTGGGGTGTGTTTAAACACCTGCGGGATAAGGTGGATGCCAACCCTGCTATTGTCATGACCGCATTTATACTCGATGGTATCGTACTGGCTGCTTTTGTGTGGGTGAAATTGGTGAACGACTGGCTGATTGTTGTCGTCTCCATCATTTTCATCATTGTCATCTTTATAGGGGAATATGTATTTCTTAAAAACCGTAATGATGGGGAAGAAGGGCATGCCCATTAAAGCATTTTTAAAAAATATTATTAACCTGAATTTCAAAGAGGGGAAGGTCATGGTTGCAAAGGGGGTGATGCTTTTTCAGAAAGGTGAATCAATAGAAATTTAAAATGATTAGAAGGCATTGGATTGCTTGTATCATTTAAGGTAAATATCTCTTAGAAAAAATACCAGGGAGGAATGTAAAATGAATAACAGATTTACAAAAACAGTCGTCACACTCGCAACCGTTATTGGAATCAGCTTATCAGCAGGACAAGTTTCGGCAGATTCCACCAACGCAGCTCCCCAAGCCAGTGAACACGCACAGGGGGAAGCAAAGGTTGAAAAGAGATTGGATAAGGTTGAGAAGAAAACGGACGCCATCCAATCTGAACTGGAGGCAATCGAAGGATCTATCGAAGGCGCCCCTATAACAGTTGATCAAGTCCAGCTCTATAAAGAGTATCTGGACAAGTTGGAATCTCTGTTGAATCGCTTAAGCGCCGCTGACAACCATTTGGATGCTATAACTAAAAAAATGGAAAATCAGGATGCATCCATTGAAGAGACTGAAGCAGAAATTAATGATATACGCACCAGTATTTTAGAAGTGAAAGAAACGATTCAATCCATTTTTGCTGAACAGATGTCCAGCACTGGTGTAGTCCCTGACGGTCTGGAGGAAGCAGAAGATCCAACTTATGAAGTGGGTAGCCAAGCCATTATCAAAGCCGATCATATGCCAGGTATGTATGGCGCTGAAGCAACAATTGCAGGCGCATTTGATACTGTTGCTTATAGTGTCACTTATTACCCTATAACTGGTGGAGACCCAGTGGAGAATCATAAATGGGTCATCCATGAAGAATTGGAAGGTCCAGGAGAAGCACCACTGGAGCCCGGCACTGAAGTGACCTTGGATGCGGATCACATGAAAGGCATGGATGGTGCAACCGCTGTGATAGAATCTGCTGAAGACACTACTGTATATATGCTTGACTTCACAACAACAACTGGAGAAAAAGTAGAAAATCATAAATGGGTGACAGAAAGTGAATTGTCACCTGTTGAATAAAAACAGATGATATTAAAGAGCTTATCTTTACTGGATTATCTATCTCAAATGGATAATCTGCATGGATAAGCTCTTTTTATTATATGAATTAACAGATACATTAATGACTGTTTTGAAGGGAATTCGGTTTACTCCTCCTTGCAACGATGGTTCTAAGCGAACTCAACTGTTTTTTATAACCTTGTCTAAACTAAGGCGTCTCTTATAAGTATTGTCAAAATCAAGGGCGCTCTTAATTAATAATGCAAATACACCTTAATGTATATTTTCGTTAAAATGCTGGGTACAATCTTAACCGGAAATAAAAGAAGTGGTATGTCCAGAATAAGTTCCGACATACCACTTCTTTCTAAGTGTTGTGCTTAGGCGATTTCTTTACAAGCCTCTGCACATTTGAAGCACGCATCTGCACATTTCTGGCAGTGATCGTGGTCATGTTTTTGACACTCGTTGCCGCATGCTTCGCAGACCTTGGCACATACTGCCGCCAGATCAGAAGAAAATGGTGAATTTCTTGTCAGAGCCTGTTCTAAAAATGCACAGATATCTGCACATTCACGATCCAATCGGATACACTCCGCCATCATTTTTACGTCTTCTTCCCTCAGACAAGCATCGTAACAGTGGTTACAGGCTTCCATACATTCATGTAACGTCTGAATCAGTTGTTGATGTTGTTCATGAGCCATTATAAATCCCTCCTATAGAATTGAATGCACTTACATTAATTGAATTCCCATCCATTTCGCATATAAACCGATATGGTAAAACTCCATAGAAACTGCACATAATTTTAATGATGATTGTCCTTCTCCAACTTACTCAATATTGTAATTCGTCTAGAAAAAATCAAGAAATAGTTCCTTTTTTGTTATTAGATTGAAGCTTTGGAGCTTACTCTACTTTAACCTGTCCCATCATCCCATTGTCCTCATGTTCAAGTATGTGACAGTGGAACATATATATGCCTTTATTTTTAAACTGAATGGCAATTTTTACAGTCTCATCCGGGGCAACGGAAAAACTATCTTTCCAGCCTCTTTCGTTCTCAGGTGGTGCTTCTCCATTCCTGGAAAGGATCTTAAACTGAGCACCATGGATGTGGAACGGATGAATCATGCCGCCCATCATGTCAGGTTTATTATAGATTTCCCATACTTCTGTAACACCTTGTTCCTGCGTAAAATCAATTCTTTCAGGATCAAATTTTTTTCCGTTTATCGTTACCTGATCCATCATGCCGAAAAGTTCAATTTCTTTTGTCACTGGCAGGTTCTTTTCTTCTTCCGTAACTGAAAAGTCATTCATTTCATCAGGTATATCCATGTTCTTACCTGTTTGATCTGTGATTTCAAAAGGTAAGAGCGTGGCACCATCTTCATTCATTAACGCTATATTTTCATTACCATCGACTTTAGAAAAATCAATGATTATTTCGGCCCGCTCTGAAGGCGTAAGTGTGATTTCTTCCATTGAGACCGGTTCATTTAAAAACCCGCCGTCCGTTGCGACTTGTACAAAAGAATCCCCTGTATTTAGTTTAAAGGTGTAATTTCTTGCATTTGATCCATTTAAAAGTCGAAGCCTTACTTTTTCTTTATCTACAGTTAATTTTGGATTCAATGTGCCGTTAATTAATGATGTATCCCCGACTGTGCCATCTTCATTTGCTACGGCTTTGTAATTCAGTTGTTTTTCATCATTAAATACTTTGTCCTGGAAAACGAGAGGGATGTCATTTTCTCCATATTCACTTGGTAATTCGAGATTTTTTGAATTTTGGTCCTCGATATAAATTAACCCAGCAAGTCCGTTGTACACTTGTTCAGAGGTTTTTCCTTCCGGGTGGGGATGGAACCACAATGTGGCAGCTTCCTGTGTCACTTCAAATTCAATAGTACTCTCTTCGCCTGGCTCCAATACATTGTGTGGACCACCATCGTCATTCCCTGGCACTTCCAATCCATGCCAGTGAAAAGTGGTATTTTCATCGAGTTCATTGATTAAGTTTATTTTCACAGTATCTCCTTTTTCAAATTGAAGCATGGGACCTAGAAACGAGCCATTATAGCCATATGTTTTTGTTTGAACGCCATCAAATATTTCTGTTTCTCCTTTTTGCGCGCGTATTGTATACTCAGTTCCTTTGTTGCTGTCGCTTTTGAGTACAGAGGGGATACTCAGTTCGTTCTCTCCTGTCGAATCAATTAGACCTACCACATCATCATGATCCATATGACCATTACCCATGGAACCATTATTCATTTCTCCTTCACTGGAGGAGCCATTCATATTTTCTTCCATAGAACCTTCATTGTCCTCATTCATGTTCATCTCTTCATTTGAATTCTTTTCATTGCTAGTATCTTCTACAGATGCTTCTCCGTCATTGCTTGTACAAGCTGATAAAACAATGACCATCATTAGAGAAAACAAGCTTATCAATAGGTTCTTTTTTCTCATACTTTACAATCCCTTCTTTCTACTTTTAATAAAGAACTTGTCATTCCTTTATGTATTAGACTAGATTATAATTTTCGAGAATCCGTGCATAAAATGAGTATTTAATATGACAAAAACTACATGTAAAATTAAGTTTAAAAAACGACCGTTTATTGGAACGATTAGAAGGAGATGAAATATAGTTGTTTTCTCTATAGATTATAAGTCGCCGATTGTAAAATTAAGCTAGACACCTAAAAAGGGTCACACGTGATACACTCAAAATGAGTTTTCCGACCAAAGAAAATCATAGGAGTGATCACGCATGACCTACACCCATCTTACCACGGACGAACTGGTAATCATAGAAGCCTATTTCCATCACGACACACCAATTTCTCATATTGCGAAACGGATTGGGCGTGCCCGTCAGACAGTTCATAATGTCATCGCATATCTCAGGGACGGGCACACCGCGCTGGATTACTATCAGCGCTATCAGGAAAACAAAAAACGCTGTGGTAGAAAACGGATGGTCCTGCCGACCGACCAGCAGGCGTATATTGAAAAGCAGGTGGCGCAGGGCTGGACGCCGGATGTCATCGTCGGTCGGCAGGAAATGTCGATTGACTGTTCAGGCCGTACACTGTATCGGATGTTCAAACGGGAAGCTTTTGATGCGGCCACACTGCCGATGCAGGGCAAGCGAAAACCGAACGGCCATCAGGAACGCCGGGGCGTCAGGCGTTCAGACGCAACATTTCCGAAAGAACAAATGACTACCCGGCGTTCAATGATGAATTCGGCCACCTGGAAGGCGACACCATCGTTGGTGTCCGTCACAAGAGTGCCGTCATTACGCTGGTCGAACGCCTCTCAAAAGCCATCATCA
>NZ_VMSJ01000006.1 GCF_007713705.1 Salinicoccus cyprini
CATATTGTCCGGTGGCGATGGCGGAGAGGCCCCACCTGTTCCCATGCCGAACACAGCAGTTAAGCTCTCCAGCGCCGATGGTAGTTGGACTGACGTCCCGTGAGAGTAGGACGCCGCCGGGCAGTATCTTTTTTTATTACAGATTTATTCCACAGTAGCTCAGTGGTAGAGCTATCGGCTGTTAACCGATCGGTCGTAGGTTCGAATCCTACCTGTGGAGCCATTTTTTTGTTTAAATACATATACTATTGTGGCCCGTTGGTCAAGCGGTTAAGACACCGCCCTTTCACGGCGGTAACACGGGTTCGAGTCCCGTACGGGTCATTTGAATGGAGAATTAGCTCAGCTGGGAGAGCATCTGCCTTACAAGCAGAGGGTCGGCGGTTCGAACCCGTCATTCTCCACCACGGAGGGGTAGCGAAGTGGCTAAACGCGGCGGACTGTAAATCCGCTCCTTCGGGTTCGGCAGTTCGAATCTGCCCCCCTCCATTTTTCTAATAGCATTGGGCTATCGCCAAGCGGTAAGGCAACGGTTTTTGGTACCGTCATTCGTAGGTTCGAATCCTGCTAGCCCAGCCATTAGAGCCATTAGCTCAGTTGGTAGAGCATCTGACTTTTAATCAGAGGGTCAGAGGTTCGAATCCTCTATGGCTCACTAATGACATCTTCCACCAGGAAGGTGTCTTTTTTTTATTCCTGATATTTTTATGCACGTCCCATTACACAATTGCATAAAAATCCAATGTTGTATACTATAGAAAGTATGAGGTTATAACAAAGGGGGATTTTTATGAATCAGAATGTACATATAATAGGTGCCGCAACAGCATTCGGTCAGCCTCGGTTGGGGGTCGACCTCGGTCCTGATGCGATCAGGTATGCAGGGATCGTACAGAGGTTGAAAGAATTGGGCATATCTGTTGTCGACAAGGGCAATATCAGAGGGGATTTCGATATTGAAGCAGGACAGGAAATTGAAGTGAGAGATGATAATCTACTGAACTATGATGCCGTTAAACGATTTAATACAGCGCTTGCTGGTTTAGTGGATGATACAGTTGGGAATGGTGCCTTTCCATTGATACTGGGAGGAGATCATTCTCTGGCGATCGGATCTCTTGCTGGAATGAAAAACCATTATGATAATCTAGGGGTCATCTGGTATGATGCGCATGGTGATCTTAACGATAGTAGAACATCACCGACAGGCAACATCCATGGTATGCCACTTGGTATATCCTGTGGATTTGGAGATCAGGCGCTGATCGATCTTTATGAAGAAGGTCAGAAGGTCAAGCCTGAGAATGTTGTACTGATTGGAATGCGTGACCTTGATGAAGGTGAAAAGGCTTATATTAAAGAGAATGGCATACTGACTTTTACGATGATGGATATCAGGGTCAAGGGCATCAGGACGGTCATGCAGGAGACGATGACGTATCTTTCCGATAGATGTGATGGCATCCATCTTTCACTCGATGTCGATGGACTCGACCCATCAGAAACACCAGGAACAGGGACGCCTGTCGTTGGCGGTCTGTCACTATCTGAAACGCAGCTTGCAATGCAGATGCTGAATGAGTCGGATAGGATCACCTCGATGGATCTGGTGGAAGTGAACCCGCTGCTTGATGATAAAAACATGACAGCAGAGAAGGCAGTGGAGATTGCAGCATACCTTTTCGGCAAAAAACAGCTATAAAATACAAACAGCATCTCTTTGAGATGCTGTTTGTATTTTATGACCTATTCTTCCCCTAGAGGCAGAATTTGAACTTTATAGTCCTTGGTATTTTTGGCATTCTTCTTTTCGGAACTGTTTTTGACAAAGTTCCGCAAATCTTTTTTGAACTGCTTAAGCTCTTCTTCTTTCATATGAAGATTATACGACATGCTGTCTTTTTTCTTTTCATCCTGGCTGTATTTCAGAAGATCGATGTTCGGAACGACCTTCCGTGCCACCGGTTCGTAGAACTTCTGGATGATGCTGTTTTTCTCTTCGGTTTTGACGACATGAATAATTTCATTTTTAAGCAGTTCATTCAGATGATAGTGGATTTTGGCCCGGGGAATATCCAGTTCATCAGCAAGCATCTGTCCAGTTTTGGGTTTTTCAGCGAGCATGGTAAGCAGTTCGATCCTAAAAGGGTCACTCACACTTTTCAATTGAGCCAAGTTATCAATTACGAGTAATTTTTTCATGGAGAAACACCCCTTATAATGTATATTTATAGTATGATTAACTGTAAATGCGATGTCAATTAAATAAACATTGGTTTTGTGCACTCTATAACACTTGTAACATTTGTTGCATATTTTTCTATTTGGTATGATGGAACTGTTAAGACAGTGAAAGGGGCACCTTTATGATCGGACAGCGGATTAAAGAAATACGCAACAACAATAATCTAACCCAAGAAGAACTGGCAGACGGCATCATTTCAAGAACCTATCTCAGTCTCATTGAGAAGGGGAGTGTACATCCTTCTACCAATGTACTGATCAAACTGAGTGAAAGACTCGACTGTTCGGTGAATGACTTCATGCAGGAAGTTTCCCATTTCCGTTATAATGATGTAGAGATTCTGAGGGAAATCGCCTATTATGAACAGAAGATTGAGCAGGAGGACTACACTTCCCTCCATTATTTCATAGAAAAGGAATACGAAGCTGTGGAACAGATTCCGGCGCCTGACAGCGGAAGGATCCATCTGCTGTACGCAAAGTACTTCAAGCACTCAGGCGACAGACGCAAGCTGAATTTCCATGTGGATCGTGCACTGGAGCTGCTATCGACGGTTTCGATCAACCAGTCTTATATCGATGCAGTTATACTTAAGGTGGGACTATTGGCTGACGAAGACGCATATGAATCATCTCTTGACCTTCTCGAAGATACGCTGTATACCATTCTCAGGTTTTCCGATCTTGACCTTGGTGTCATCAGAATCATGTTTGAAGTGGCGGAGTGCTACCAGAAGTGTGGTGAGTATTTCACTTCGTCCCGATTTGCAGCACGTATAAAAAAGCAATCGAAGATGCTGCATATCGACTATCGTCGCGATGCGCTTCTTCTGCTTGAAGGCAAGAACCTTGCCATGCTGAAGAAGTTCCATGCGCTGGACATCTGGACTTCCGAATCGCAGGATACCATGTCCAGGCTTTTGAACTGCTACGCGAAGTACAAGAACGGCAGCATAAAGGCAGCAGAAGAGAAGTATAAAGATATTGATTTCGACCTGGAGGCTCTCAGACAGGATAGGATACTTTACGATATCCATAAGGAGTTGGAAGAGAGACTGGGTTTTATATGAATGATTAAGTGAGGGACGCATTATGCAGACAGACAATTTTTTAGAAAATGTCAATACGGCAACCGTAATTTCGAGCATTGTCGATCTGCTGATTGTATGGTATGTGGTATATCTTCTGATCAGAGTGATGAAGGGAACAAAAGCCATTCAGCTGATAAAAGGAATATTCCTGATTCTTATCGGCCGGTCAATCAGTAACTTCTTCGATCTGACAACAACAACTCAGATGTTCGATACCGTTCTCGAGTGGGGTTTCCTGGCGGTTATCGTCATCTTCCAGCCTGAAGTCAGACGTGCACTCGAGCAGCTGGGACGTGGCAGCCTGTTCCGTACGAATGGGAGTGGCAGCTCCACAACGGAGAAGGATAAACTCAGGGAAGCCATGATCAAGTCTGTACGGTATATGGCAAAACGGCGTATCGGTGCTCTGATCGTCTTTGAAAAGGAGACAGGGTTGAAGGACTATATAGAAACAGGCATACCGATCCACGGAAATATCACTTCCGAGCTGCTGATTAATATATTCATACCCAATACGCCGCTGCATGATGGCGCGATGATCATCCAGGGCAATACGATTGCGACAGCCGCAAGCTACTTGCCGTTATCCGACAGCAACAAGATTGCCAAGAACCTCGGAACACGGCATCGTGCGGCTGTAGGGGTTTCAGAAGTGACGGATGCTTTCACCGTAGTCGTTTCAGAGGAGACGGGGAACATATCTGTGACCTACGACAGTAGGCTGACAAAGGAAATCACACTTGAGGAACTGGATAACCTGCTCCAGACACACTGGAACATACTCCCACCTTTGAAGGAAGGAGGCGGTCTATTTGCTAGAAAGTAAATGGGGATTGAGATTTGTTGCGCTGCTTCTCGCCTTGTTCATGTTCCTATCGGCCAATAACGTATTCGACGAGCTGCTGTATAACAATGAGAACGTAGCAGAGACCGAGGTGGTTGAAGGAATCCCTGTGGAAATCCTCTATGATGAGGAAAGCCAGTATGTTTCCGGTGCTCCCGAACAGGTGAACGTACAGCTCTACGGCAATACCTCGAACGTCAAACGGCTTCAGACGACAAGAGATCTGAGTGTTGTACTGGATCTGCGGAACCGGAATCTTGGTGAGTATGAAGAGCATTTCACAGTGGAAGGTCTTCCTGACAACGTAACAGCCGAGGTCGTTCCAGAGACTGCGAATGTGAACATCCAGGAACTGGTAACTCGCACGTTCGAGGTACAGGCTGAAGTCAGTGAAAGCCGGGTTGGACCAAATCATACGCTCGAGTCTGTACAGATAGAGCCTGAAACTGTTACTGTAATGGGTGGAGAAAGTGAAATGAACCGCATACAGTACGTACGCGCAACACTGGATGACAATTCGAGAATTACACAGGACAGGGTGGATGAAGCGGAAGTCAGCGTGTTCGATACGCAATTCAATAAGCTTGATGTCCGCATCGATCCTACGAATGTACGTGTGGAAATTAATGTTGAGGAACGTAGCAAGGAAGTATCTGTCAGTTATGAAGTGAACGGTGAAGTTGCTGAGGGCTATACCTTGGGTGACGTGGCGCTCAACTACGACACCATTGAAGTTTTCGGTACGGAGGAAGTACTGTCAGGCATCGATGAAGTCAACGTTGCAGTGGATGTATCCGGCATGGAGAGTTCGACAATACGGGATGTTTCGATAGATGTACCTGAAGGTGTGGACAGAACAGAACCGGCGGTTCTTCAGGCAGATATAGAAATTGAACAGGATAATGGATAAAACTTGCAGAAAAAAGGAGAACGTCATGGGTAAATATTTTGGTACAGATGGAGTAAGAGGGGTCGCTAATACAGAGTTGACTCCGGAATTGGCATTCAAGTTGGGCAGATTTGGTGGTTATGTACTGGCGGGCCAGAAAAGTGAGAATAGGACAGTCCTTGTAGGACGGGATACACGTATTTCAGGTGAAATGCTTGAGTCTGCACTCGTTGCTGGACTGCTTTCCATCGGAGCGGAAGTAATGCGTCTTGGCATCATTTCCACGCCGGGTGTGGCCTATCTGACGAAGGAGATGGACGCAGATGCAGGTGTCATGATCTCTGCTTCACACAATCCGGTCGGAGACAACGGCATCAAATTCTTCGGTTCCGACGGCTTCAAGCTGACGGACGATCAGGAAGCAGAAATTGAAAAACTTCTTGATATGGATGAGGATACACTGCCAAGACCGACGGGAGTCGATCTCGGACACAAATCGGACTACTACGAAGGTGGCCAGAAGTATGTCAGCTACCTCAAGTCTACTGTGGATGAGGACTTCGAGGGCATGAAGATTGCACTTGATGGTGCCCATGGTTCCACTTACTCACTTGCACCATACCTATTCGGGGATCTGGAAGCAGATACAGTAACCATTGGATGCAGTCCGGATGGCACGAACATCAATGCCGGTGTCGGTTCTACGCACCCTGATAAGCTTGCAGACCTCGTCAAGGAGGAGTCGTGTGACTTCGGCTTTGCTTTCGACGGTGATGGCGACAGAATCATAGCTGTGGATGAGAAGGGCAACATTGTTGATGGAGACAAGATCATGTTCATTCTGGCACAGCATATGAAGTCTGAAGGAGACCTGAAGGACGATATGGTCGTCTCGACCATCATGAGCAACCTCGGCTTCTACAAGGCGCTTGAAGCGCACGGTCTGAAGAGTGATAAGACGAAAGTCGGTGACCGCTACGTGGTCGAAGAGATGAGAGCAGGCGGCTACAGCCTCGGTGGCGAGCAGTCCGGCCATATCATTATGATGGACTACAATACGACAGGAGATGGCCTCCTGACAGGTCTTCACCTCGCTTCCATCATCAAGTCCACCGGCAAGACACTTGGCGAGCTCGCAGCACAGGTCGAGACGTTTCCTCAGGAGCTTGTCAATATCCGTGTATCCGACAAGTACAACGTCGTAAATAACGACGTGGTTGCGAAGAAGATAGAAGAAGTGGAAGCGGAGATGGATGGTAATGGCCGTGTGCTTGTCAGAGCTTCCGGCACCGAACCGCTTGTGCGTGTCATGGTAGAGGCGGAGACAGAAGAACTGGCTGTCAGATACAGCAACCTCATCGCCGACGTTGTACAGGCGGAAATGGGCCTCGAATAGCATATGAACCTCCAGATACTGAATCTGGAGGTTTATTTTGTTTATTCTGACTTTAAATGCATGTAAAGTGCATATATGTATTGCAGTATATACGTATTTAAATTACAATGTTTATGGTGGAAAATAAAGGAGGAACGTCAGTTCAATCAAATCGGAATAGCGCCTGGGCAAGCTGTGCTTGCTGACGAGGAGGACAGTCATCGATTATCGGCGGATACTGTCCCGGATACTGAAGTATTCGTTAGATCAGCTGTTAAAACTGTCGGGTGACTGATGGGACAGAGCACTGATCGTATACAAAATTCAAAAGCCGAAAGGACGTTTTTTTAATGTGCGGAATCGTAGGATATATCGGAAGTCAGGATGTTAAGGAAATACTGCTGTATGGTCTCGAGAAAATGGAGTATCGCGGCTATGACTCTGCAGGTATTGCAGTCAGAAACGATGCAGAGGTGGAAGTATTCAAAGAAAAGGGCAGAATCAAGGATCTCCGTGCGAAAGTCGATATGGACTTTGATGCGACAGTGGGCATTGGCCATACAAGATGGGCGACACACGGTGTACCGAATGTGAAGAACGCGCACCCGCACCAGAGTGCGGATGGCCGCTTTACACTTGTTCATAATGGTGTTATCGAGAATTATGAGCAGCTGAAGAGAGAGTATATTCCGAATGTGGACCTTGTTTCCAGTACGGACACAGAAATCATTGTAGAAATCATTTCAAGCTTTGCACGAGAAGGCATGTCTACGGAAGAAGCTTTCAACAAGACATTGGAAATACTGCATGGTTCCTATGCCGTTGGTCTGATGGATGAGGAAGAGAAAGATGTCATCTATGCAGCGAAAAATAAATCTCCACTGCTCCTAGGCAGAGGCAATGGCTTCAATGTCATCACTTCCGATGCCATGGCAATGCTCCAGCAGACGAATGAATTCGTTGAGCTGATGGACGGCGAAGTTGTTCTGCTTAAAGCAGATGAAATCATCATCAAAGATAAGACTGGTCGCGAAATTGAAAGGGAATCCTACATCGCTGAAATCGATGAAAGCGATACTGAAAAAGGCACTTACGAGCACTATATGCTCAAAGAGATCAACGATCAGCCAGCAGCAATGAGAAAGATCATCCAGGAGTACCAGGATGAAAATGAAGAACTGAAGATCGATCCTGAAATCATCGGTCAGCTGAAAGATGCAGACAGACTCTACGTCATCGCTGCAGGAACAAGCTACCATGCAGGACTGATCGGGAAGGAGTTCTTCGAGAAATGGGCAGGCGTACCGACAGAAGTGCATGTCGCTTCAGAATTCGTCTACAACACACCGCTGCTTTCTGAAAAGCCGCTGTTCATCTTCATTTCACAGTCCGGAGAAACAGCAGACAGCCGTGCCGTACTCGTTGAAATCAAGAAGCTTGGTCATAAGTCGCTGACAGTGACAAACGTTCCAGGATCCACGCTTTCAAGAGAAGCGGACCAGACACTCATTCTGCATGCAGGACCTGAAATTGCGGTTGCTTCCACAAAAGCATATACAGCACAGATCGCAGTCCTTTCCATCCTGGCACAGGTTGCAGCAAGAGAATCCGGCAGAGACATCGAAATCAATCTCATGCAGGAACTCGCTAAAGTGACGACAGCAATTACAGCAATCATCGATGACGCGCCAGTGATCGAGCAGATTGTCAACGAATACCTTGAAACAACAAGGAATGCGTTCTTCATCGGCAGGGCGATGGACTACTACGTTGGACTCGAAGGTGCACTGAAGCTTAAAGAAATCTCCTACATCCAGGCAGAAGGATTCGCCGGCGGGGAACTTAAACACGGTACCATTGCACTGATTGAAGAGAACACACCAGTCTTCGCACTGGCGACACAGGAGAAGATCAACCTGAACATCCGTGGAAACGCACAGGAAGTTGCAGCACGCGGCGCCAAAGTGTGTATGGTATCCATGGAAGGACTCGACCAGGAAGGCGACACATACGTCATTCCGCACGTCCACGAGATGCTTACACCGCTCGTATCCGTCGTGGTATACCAATTCATCGCGTACTACGCAGCACTTCACCGCGGCAACGATGTCGACAAGCCGAGAAACCTGGCGAAATCTGTTACTGTGGAATAGCATAGAAATAAGATGAATATATTGTAGAACTGAACCGGAGTTTCCCATCAAGAAGAGGGAAATTCCGGTTTTTTAAAAGCTGAATTAGAAACAGTAGACGATAGGGCATTTTCTATACATGAAAGAGAATCAGCTCAAAGGTTTAGGATATTTCTGTATCAATCCTATAAAAATGACGTGGATAATGTCGGGAATGTTCATGCAGCAGTGTTTAGAATATTAGATAGGAAGGAGGCGAATGGATTGAATCTGCTGAAGGATTTAAATGAAGCATTGACATATATCGAAAAAAATATTGAAGACGAAATTGATATGAGGGAAGTTGCCAGAATTTCTCGTAGTTCCGAGTACCACTTTAAAAAGACTTTTGCATATTTGTCCGGAATGACTTTACTGGAATATATTCGACGGAGACGTTTGACAAAAGCGGGACTTGAGCTGGTAGATCATCGCTCTAAAGTAATCGATGTTGCGATGAAATACGGTTATAGCTCACCTGATTCATTTGCAAAAGCATTCCATCAGCTTCACGGCATAAATCCTTCGGAAGTAAAAGATGGAAAATCTCTAAAAGCCTTTCCACGCATGACCTTCCAGTTGACTATTCAAGGAGGAGATGAAATGGAGTATCGTATCGAACAAAAGGAACCATTCAGCATAGTCGGAATAAAGAAGCGTGTTGGAATTGTCTTTGAAGGAGAAAATTCAGAGATAACAGCAATGTGGAAGTCCTTGACCATGGACAAAATAGAAGCACTGAAGAGGCTCTCCAATACTGAACCAGAAGGGATCATCCAAGCTTCTGTAAACTTCTCGGAAGAGCGCATGGAAGGAAAGGGGACTCTTGATCAGTATATAGGCGTAGCAACAACACAGGCATGTCCTGATGAGTTTATTGAGCTTGAAGTATCTGGCGGCTCAACGTGGGCGATATTTGAATCAAGGGGGCCGTTCCCGGGTACACTACAGGAAACCTGGGGGAAAATCTACTCAGAATGGTTTCCATCTTCAAATTACGAGGCGGCAGAAGGGCCTGAGATACTATCTATCAAGAGCAGGGACTTGTCCTCACCTTCGGTAGAAAGTGAGATATGGATTCCTGTTAAGAAAGTCACTGGATAGTGATTGTCTGATGAGTGAGGAGTGACTCGTATATGGTACAAAGTTGTTCCAGGTTTCACAAACAGTTCATTGTCTTACAATGTTATTTTCTCTTATAATATATGAACAATAAGAGTGTATAAGGAGATATGCAAAATGAGTCAGGAGAATTTGATGATGAAGGCTCTGTCGATGGACATGATCACAGCTAAAATGTTCAACGAACTTCATCTTGCTTCTATAGAAGAATACGGTGGCGAAGAAGGTCGTAGACTTGTCGGAAATGGTCTCGAAGCATTTGGTCTGAAAGATGCGGAAGCGCTGGCCAAGAAGGCGACTGCTGAAGGGGAGAACCACTTTATCTATGAATATCTACAACAGGACGTCCAAGGCGAAGAGAAATATGCGGAACTGACGGCATTTGCGCGTTTTTCAAAAATGTTTGCACAGATTTCAAAACAGATTGTCGATAAATATGGCGAAGCGGGAGAGGATGTTGTCAGGCTTGCTGTTGAACGTTTCGGTAAGAAGCGTGGACAAGGCATCGCACAGCGTGCGCGTACCAATGGCCTCGAAAACACCGCAGAAAACTACTTGAACAACTATGATATGGCAAGAAGTGAACTGTTCGAAGTGGATACAGTTCCTGGCAAGGGGGAATTTGAACAGACGTTCACGTATTGCCCACTCGGTCAGCAATGGGCGGACGATGGTACAGGAGAATATGGTATTCTCTACTGCCAGATGATCGATCCGTCACTCGCCAAAGGCTACAACAAGAACTTCGAAGTGGTCCACGATGAATTCGTGCTACGTGAAGGCCAGTGCCACTTCCACTTCAAAATGAACGAGAACAAGTAACCAGCAGTCATCTGCTGGTTTCTTATTTGAATGATAACTTCATGGATTTTCAGGTATACTATGTTGAGCGTCGTCTGAAATCATTTCTAAGGTCCATACCCTTTATGAATGTATATTGGGGCAATATATGATAGAATGACGGACAATATGCATTGGAAGGAGATTCGCACGAATGAAGAAATGGCTATTGGGGCTATCTCTCGGTACATTTGCAGTGGTTATGACTGCATGTAGCGGCGAGGATGAATCAGCGGAGAATACGAATGAGGAAGCACAGACGCAGGAGGAAGTGGCATCAGACAGCAGTGAAGAAGCTGCAACGACAGAAGGCAGTACGGAAGAAGGCGCGGGGCAGCAGATGGAGATGCCTGAACCGGATCTTGAAGATGTTCCGGATGTTGTCGCTACAGTGAATGGTGAGGAAATCACCAAGGATGAGTTCGAGCAGGTCTATACAGCACAGTTCCAGCAGGCTGCCATGCAGGCGCAGATGACAGGACAGGAAATGGATCAGGCACAGATGAAACAGCAGATTGCTGAAGGCATGGTCAGCCAGGAACTGCTTAAACAGGAAGCCGAGGACCGTGGCATCGAGGCTACTGATGAAGAGATTGATGCAGCAATCGACGATCTTGTTGAGCGGAATGGTCTCGAATCCAGAGAAGCGCTCTTCACTGCGCTGGAAGAACAGGGACTGACAGAAGAAGAGGCGAGAGCGGAGCTTCAGTCAGGATTGGATCAGGATCAGCTGATTTCCGAAGAAATAGGCGAAATCGAAGTGACCGAGAAAGAGATGCAGACCCTTTACGATGAAACTGTGCAGCAGCAGGAGGAAAGCGGCTCGGAACAGGAACTGCCGCCATTCGAAGAATTGAAAGGTGATCTGGAGTCACACCTGATGCAGCAGAAGCAAAGTGAAGCGACTCAAAACTACGCTTCAGAACTTCGCGAGGATGCCGACGTTACAATCAACCTTTAGTACAAATGATTCTTTCCAGCCTAATCTGGCTGGGAAGGATTTTTTTGTTTGCAGTCGGCTGTCATATTATATGTAAAAGGTTCTGGATGGTTTATAATATGGTTGATCAGAGTAATCAGAGGGGGAATGGATATGACCGTATTTCAGGAATTTCTTGATAAGATCGATGATAGGGAGCACAGGGGAAAAATCGCGGAAGTGCTGGAATGGGTGCATCAGAAATATCCTGAGCTTGGCACAGCAGTCAAATGGAACCAGCCGATGTTTACAGATCATGGGACGTATATCATCGGGTTCAGTGTATCGAAGAAGCATTTTGCCATCGCACCTGAAACTGAAGGCATCAACCATAACAAAGGGGATATAGAAGCGGCAGGATATGATCATACGGAGAACATCATCCGTGTACCTTGGGAAAAGCCTGTAAACTATGGACTGCTCGAAAAACTGATAGAATTCAATATTGAAGATAAAGCGGACTGTACAACATTCTGGAGAAAATAGTCCTCGCAAAGGAAGCCGAAAGGCTTCTTTTTTTGTAAGCCGAAAACTTGAAAGTCAAATAAGGTCAATGTATACTATGAATAGTCAAAGTTAGTCAGTAAATACAGCTTTTTATTTAAAAGACTATATATGAATTATGAGCATCTTTGTTGAAACAGTAATTGAAAGGGTATATAATTTTATTATAGTCAAATATAGTCAAACTTTTAAATAGACGTTATACAATACAAGGAGGAATAATTCATGAAATGTCAAAATTGCGGTATCAATGACGCACATGTCAATCTGGCGATGAATATCAACAACCAGCAGACTGAAGTGCATCTATGTAATGAATGTTTCCATGAAATCAGAAGCCAGATGATGGGCGGAAATGATTTCTTCTCCGGATCTCCTTATGAAAATAATAATGCCAATAATAAATATTTCCAGGGAAATGGAGCAAGCCGGACAGGCACAAAAACGAGACAGAAGCAGAATGGCGGGAAGAATGGTCTGCTGGATCAGCTTGGCAAGAATGTTTCGGACCAGGCCAGAGGCGGCGGCATCGATCCGGTGATCGGACGCGATAAGGAAATCAAGCGTGTCATCGAGACGCTCAACAGAAGAAATAAGAACAATCCGGTACTGATCGGTGAGCCGGGTGTCGGTAAAACGGCAATCGCGGAAGGCTTGGCCCTCAAGATTGTCGAAGGTGCAGTCCCTGCCAAACTGACGAATAAGGAAATCTATGTGCTGGACGTGGCTTCATTAGTAGCCAATACAACAATGCGCGGACAGTTCGAAGAGCGTATGAAGCAGCTGATTGCGGAACTCCAGGAACGTGAGGATGTCATCCTCTTCATTGATGAAATCCACCAGCTGGTCGGCGCGGGAAGTGCTGAAAGTTCACAGATGGATGCCGGCAACATCCTGAAGCCTGCACTGGCAAGAGGTGAAGTGCAGATCATCGGTGCGACGACACTGAAGGAATACCGTCAGATTGAGAAGGATGCAGCACTGGAACGCCGTCTGCAGCCGATCATCGTCAAGGAGCCGACACTTGAAGAGGCTGAACTGATTCTGCAGGGCATCAAGGATCGTTATGAAAAGTTCCATGAAGTCCGCTACAGCGACGAAGCGATCCATGCTTTCGTCAGCCTGTCGGACCGCTATATCCAGGATCGTTTCCTGCCGGATAAGGCAATCGACCTGATGGACGAAGTCGGTTCAAGACTGAATCTCTCCAATGCAGAAGGGGATTCAGCAACCATCCAGCAGCGTCTGACCGAGATTGCACAAGAGAAGGATGCAGCAGCCGAGCGTGAGGATTATGAAAAGGCAGCTAATCTCAAGTATCAGGAAATCCAGCTTGAGAAGCAGCTTGAAAAAGCGAAGGACAAGCAGCAGATACTTGATGTGGATGTTTCCGATATCCAGCTGATTGTGGAAGAAAAGACGGGCATCCCTGTAACGAAGCTGCAGTCGGACGAACAGAAGAAGATGCGTGACCTTGAAGGTCAGCTCGGTGAGAAAGTCATCGGACAGGCAGAAGCGGTCGGCAAAGTGGCAAAGGCCATCCGTCGTAGCCGTGCCGGTCTGAAGTCCAAATACCGTCCGATCGGTTCATTCCTGTTCGTCGGTCCGACAGGTGTCGGTAAGACGGAACTGACCAGGGCACTTGCAGAAGAACTCTTCGGTTCCCGCGACGCCATGATCAGGCTCGATATGAGTGAGTACATGGAGAAGCATACTGTCTCCAAGATCATCGGTTCCCCACCAGGATATGTTGGACATGAGGAAGCGGGTCAGCTGACCGAGAAAGTGCGCCGCAATCCCTACAGCATCATTCTGCTTGATGAAATTGAAAAAGCACATCCGGATGTCCAGAACATGTTCCTGCAGATCATGGAAGATGGTCATCTGACGGATTCCCACGGACGTACAGTAAGCTTCAAGGATACCGTCATCATCATGACAAGCAACGCTGGTACAGGGGTGAATACTGTGAGTGTCGGTTTCAGTCCCGACAAGCACGAATCGGTGTCCACACTCGACAACTTGAGCGACTACTTCAAGCCGGAGTTCCTCAACCGTTTCGATTCAATCATCAACTTCAACCAGCTGTCTGAAGAGAACCTCATCCAGATCGTCGATCTGATGCTTGCCGATCTTGAGGAGACAGTCGAGGAAAATGAAATCAGCATCTCAATCACTGATGAGGCGAAAAGCGAACTTGCAAGACTTGGCTACGATAAACGCTTTGGTGCAAGACCCCTCCGCAGAGTCATCCAGGACAAGATTGAAGATCAGCTGACAGATCTGATTCTCGAAGAAGAAACTGTAGACAATGTGAAAGTCATTGTGGAAGATGGAGAAATCATAGTGGCAAAAGCCTGATATAGATGAAAAGGAAGCCGAAGACAGATCGACTCTGTCTTCGGCTTTTTTGTTTATTTTACTTATTACACGATTATTTGTATAGTAGAGAAGAATATGGAATGGAGGCGGTCTGTTGTGGTAAAGAATCCATTGATCAGGAAGTTCGATAGACAGGCCAGAAGCTATGACAGAAGACGTGATGGCGATTCCACACGCAAGTACCGGCAGCGCATATTTTCAGGAGCAGAAGGCCGGGTGCTTGAAGTTGCAGTAGGGGCAGGGGCCAACTTCCCCTTCTATGATGCTGATATTGAACTAACAGGCATCGACTTCAGTCCGGAAATGCTGAAGGCGGCAAGAACCGCCGCAAGAGATTATGCATTCGATGCCACCTTTATCGAGGGCGATGTGGAGCGTGCCGTTTTCGAGGAGAACAGTTTTGATACCATCGTATCCTCCCTGTCATTTTGCGCCTACCAGGACCCGGAAAAAGTACTGGAGCAGTTCCAAAAGTGGTGCAGGCCGGAGGGTCGGATACTCATGATGGAGCACGGTCTCAGCACAAACGGGATGGTGGCAAAGATCCAGCAGATTTCAGACCGGCTTTCATTGAAACTGGTCGGCTGCCACCAGGATCGGCATATTACAGAAATCGTCCAGCAGTCGGACCTCGAGCTTGTAGAGGAAGAACGGCATCTGATGGGATGCCTGTACCTATTGTGGGCAAAGCCGTAATCGTCTATGTTAGAATATGAACCAGATTCATTACAATCGAGCGCAGGATCATCAGATGGCGCAGGTTGGAAGGGAGTTTGACATGAGACGCTTCAGAATACTTGTCCTGGCAGCGATGATGGGGACAGTCATCGCAGGCTGTGGAATGAACAATGATGACAATAATTTCGATCAGCAGCAGACGATCAATGACACAACGGAACAGCCCATGGATGATGGTTCGCAGTAGGGAGGCCATCATCCTTCTTTTGTTTGGCAGATGACGCAAAAGGGAACAGTCTTCCAAATACATTTAGGAGGCTTTACTGTGCAAAACCATCAGCTATATATCAACGGTCAGTATGTCGACTCTACAGGAGATGACTGGATTGACATCATCAATCCGGCGACGGAAGCAGTGATTTCACGCACACCGAAAGGTACCGAAGATGATGTTGATAAGGCAGTTCAGGCAGCTACTGATGCCCAGCAGAAATGGGAACTGACACCAAATATCGAACGAGGCAGAATCGTACGCAAGCTGGGTGATGAAATAGAGAACCATAGGGACGAATTCATCGACCTCCTTCAGGAGGAGCAGGGCAAGGCTTATGAACTCGCCAGCGGTGAAGTGGATCTCGCCATCGACTACTTCAGATATATGTCCGAGTGGGCAAGAAGGATGGAAGGGGACATCGTTCCGAGTGACCGTGAGAATGAAAATATTTTCGTCTACAAGAAACCGATTGGTGTTGTCGCCGGCATCATTCCATGGAACTTCCCGGTATTCATACTGGCAAGAAAAGTCGCAACAGCGCTCGTCACAGGCTGTACCATTGTCATCAAGCCAAGCCAGCATACACCGAACACCGCCATGGCATTCACAAAAATTGTCGATGAAATGGAAGAGATGCCGGCTGGTGTCTATAATGTCGTCACCGGTTCAGGATCTGAAATCGGCAATGCACTGGCATCCCACAAGAAAGTGCATATGGTGACGATGACAGGCAGCATCGGTGCCGGCACCAAGGTGATGGAGGCAGCCGCGCAGAACATTACAAAAGTGAACCTGGAGCTTGGCGGCAAGGCGCCTGCCATAGTGACACAGAATGCAGACCTCGATCTTGCAGCAGAACAGATTACGACTTCAAGGCTTGCCAACAATGGACAGGCCTGCACAAACGCAGAGAGGGTCTACGTGCATGAAAGTGTTGCCGAGGCATTGAATGAAAAGCTGAAGGCCATTTTTGAATCCAAAACCATGGGCGATCCCCGTGAGGATAAGCAGGCGGATATGGGGCCACTCGTCAATAAGGACCGTCTCGACACAGTGGACGACATGGTTCAGACTGCCATCTCTGAAGGGGCCGAAGTTGTAACGGGCGGCGGACCGGCAGATATGGACCAGGGGTTCTTCTACAAACCGACGATTCTGACGAATGTCACTCACGAATCAACAATCATGACAGATGAGATATTCGGTCCTGTCATCCCGATTACAACCTTCAGTACACTTGATGAAGCCATCGAGAAGGCAAACGACACAGTGTATGGACTGTCATCTTCCGTCTATACCGATGACCTGAATGAAGCGATGCGTGTCGTCAACGAAATGAAATTCGGTGAAACGTACGTCAACAGGGAAAACTTTGAAGCCGTACAAGGGTATCATGCCGGCATGCGCCAGTCCGGTCTTGGTGGTGCAGACGGCAAGTATGGCATGGAGGACTTCCTCGTAACACAAGTCGTATATATGCAGTACAAGAACGATAAGAAATAGAATGAACGGCAATGGAAAAGGTGCGCACCTCCAATATCGGAGGTGCGCACCTTTTCATGTTTCTAAAATCTATTCCATCCCCATCGATTTCTTATAGCCTTCAAGATAGGCGATTTCCGATGGAGACCCTTTTTCAAGGCTGCTCATGGCTCTATGCCAGAGCGGATAGAACGGTTCAGGTCGTGCCACAGATTCAATCCTGTCGTGTTCATCCTGTGTCAGAGTGATATCGTATGATGCGATATTCTCACGAAGCTGCTCTTCATTTCTGGCTGCGATGACGACAGGCCCGACATTCGGTCTGTCCTTGATCCAGGCCAGGGCAATCTGAGGCACACTCGCCCCGCGGTTGTCAGCCACTTCCTTCAGTGCGTCGATTACATCGTACAGGCGCTCCTCATCACGGACCCATGGTTCCGGCCAGCCTTCGCCCTGGCGCGTACCGGATGGTGCACTATTATTGCGGTCGATCTTGCCGTTCAGCAATCCTTCACCGAGCGGGCTCCAGATCATGTTGCCGACGCCGAGCTCACTGCCTGCAGGCAGCAGTTCATATTCGGCCTCACGCGCTTCCGGGGTGTAGTAGATCTGCTGCGTGACTGGTGGAATGAGACCATTCTGCTCCGCCATGGTATACGTTCTGGCAAGTGCCCAGCCACTGTAGTTCGATACGCCCCAGTAGCGGATCTTTCCGGATTTGACGAGATCATTCATCGTTTGTATTGTTTCTTCCACAGGTGTGTGGCCATCCCACAGGTGGACGAAATAGAGATCGAGGTAGTCCGTGCCAAGGCGTTCCAGACTCTTATTGATGGAATTTTCAAGGTTGATGCGTGAAGCACCTACAGCATTCGGATCATCACCGAGGTCGAAACCGGTCTTTGAAGTCAGCATCAGCTTGTCACGTCTTCCTTTGATTGCTGCGCCCAGTACTTTTTCTGCGTCACCTTTTGAATAGAGATTTGCAGTATCGAACATGTTGATGCCTGCATCGAGGCTGATGTCCACATGTCTTCTCGCCGTTTCTGCATCAATATTTCCTGTCGCTTCAAAGCCGTTTGTACCACTGAAAGGAATGGTACCTAGAATATACTTCGGTACTTTAAGTCCGGAATTTCCAAGATAGATGTAATCCATGATATCCTCCTCAGGAATCTTTTGGGAGTCTCTTTCCCTTTCGTTGCCAGGATAAACATGACGTACTTCCTATTACTGTTGGCAGTTCCTTTCGGTCAGCCAGCTGGAGAAGGCCAGCAGCGAATCGAAGCGGTAATCCGCATCGAGTGTCTTATTTTCACTGCTGCTGATAAAAACCGTATGTGTCCCAGCTTTCTGGCCAGCCAGAATATCAGGCACCCTGTCACCGACCATGTAGCTGTCCTGAAGTGAAATATCATGACGTCTGGCGAGATCAATAATCATCCCAGCTTCCGGTTTTCTGCAACGACACCCGGCATCCGGCCTGTGCGAACAGTAGGCGATGTCATCCACATGGGCACCATATTTCTCAAGTTTTCCGAGCAGTGCTTCATGGATGGTCTCGAGATCCATCTCACTCATGAACCCAAGACCTACGCCACCCTGGTTGGTGACGATAAAGACTTTCCATCCAGCTTCATTGAACTGTCTGACTGCTTCAGGTACGCCCCGAAGAAGGAAAAGGTCTTCTGGGTGGTTGACGAACTTCACCCGCTTCGTGAGGACTTCATTGATGACACCATCCCGGTCGAGAAAGACTGCCTTCTGCCCTGTCGTTCCGTGCCCTCTCCCTCTGTCGTCGATGCTTGCCATATATTCATCAATGTTCACCGTGTCACTTCCTTTCTGTTTTCATCGTGATGCTTTCATTTAACCATAAATCGTATTTTATATGTAGAAGTACACGTTTAGTTTGTATATATGACAAATGTCATGTCTTATTGCTGACACTTGCTTCTACGCCATCCAGTCGGCATGAATTAGAATGAAGATAATAAGATTTTCAGAAAAGAGGTTCTTCCTAATGTCCAAACAGAAACAGGCTCAGCTCAGGAAAGACGTCATGCCATTCGCCAAATCACAGACGAAGGCAAGTATCATCCAGCTGTTCAACACGATTCTTCCATTCTTTGCACTATGGTTCCTGGCGTACCAGTCACTCAGCATATCATTCTGGCTCAGTCTGGTATTCAGCATCGGCGCTGCAGGGTTCATGATCCGCACATTCATCATCTTCCACGATTGTGCCCACCAGTCTTTCTTCAAAAGTAAGAAGTGGAACACCTTCTTTGGAACATTGACCGGAATCATCACACACTTTGCTTTTGAAAAGTGGAAACGTGAGCACTCCATCCACCACGCAACGAGTGGTAACCTCGACAAACGTGGCATCGGTGACATCTGGGTCATGACTGTCGAAGAATATGAAGCGGCCGGCAGATGGGAAAGGCTCCAGTACCGCCTGTATAGAAATCCCCTCATCATGTTCGGTCTTGGACCGCTATCGCTGTTCCTGCATGCCAACCGCTTCAACCGCAAAGGTGCGAAGAAGAAGGAGAGCATGAACACATATCTGATCAACGTATCGCTCGTCGCAATCTATTGCCTGATCGGCTTTACGCTTGGCTGGCATGTGCTTCTGATGGTCCAACTGCCGATCATCTACGTTGCAGGCATGCTCGGCATCTGGCTGTTCTACGTCCAGCATCAGTTTGAAGATTCCTATTTTGAGAATGAAGCGGAGTGGGACTATGTAAAGGCCGCTGTCGATGGCAGCTCCTACTACAAGCTGCCGAAGTGGCTCGAGTGGATGACAGGCAGCATCGGCTATCACCACGTCCACCACCTGGCACCGAGAGTACCGAACTACTCATTGGAGAAGGCACATGAAAGTACGCCGCCGCTCCACCAGGCAACGACCATCACTTTGAAATCAAGTCTCGAATCCATCAAGTTCAGGCTCTATGACGAAAAGGAAAAGACCTTCGTCACTTTCCGTGAAATGAAAGAGAAAATGAATGCTAAACAGCACGCAAGTGTGGAATAGCAGAACAGATGGAAATCCTCCCGATTCGTCAGGGGGATTTTTTATTTACACGCTTTTATAAAAACACAAACCTGTTAAACTGGAAAAGATAAGAGATGAACTGAAAGGAGGCGGATGCACATGCGGGACTGGTATCATATATTTCCAAAGAATACGGGCCTGAGTCTATACATATGGATCATTTTCTGTGTCCTTCCTTTCTATTTCATCTTCCGTTCAACATCGTTATGGGAAATTGTTTTCGGCATCATCATGACCATGCTCTTCTTTACGGTCTCCTGGCTGACATTCAATAGGCGGGGGCCGCTGATCTATATCGGACTGAGCATAGAATTTGCCATCAATATTGTGATGACTGTACTGTACAGCTACGTTTATTTTGCACTGTTTGTTGCATTCTTCATCGGTAATATCAGCAGCAAGGCCGGATTCATCTCGATGTATGTCATTCATCTGGTGACGACGGTCACTGCCATCACCTTCGGCTTCTTCTACAATTACACCGTGCTGCTCGTTCACCTGCCATTTCTCATCATGACAGTGCTCGGCGTGATACTGGTACCAATCAACCAGTATAACCGTCTCAAGCAGGAGGCACTGGAATCAAAGCTTGAGGATGCCAATCTGAAAATCGCCGAGCTTGCCATTGTGGAGGAACGTCACAGAATCGCCCGTGACCTGCATGATACGCTTGGTCAGAAGCTGTCGATGATCGGTCTGAAAAGTGAGCTTTCAAGAAAACTGATAGACAAGGATGCCGAGGCCGCAAAGCACGAACTTGAAGATATCCAGTCGACTTCAAGGCAGGCACTGAAGGAAGTCAGGGAAATGATCAGTGATATGAAGGAAGCGAGTCTCGAAAATGAGATCGAGCATGTGAAAAAGCTGATGGATGCAGCACAGATCCGTTATGATATCACTACGGAGGGAGAGTTCAAACAGCTGCCGGTGCTGGTCGAGAACGTACTCAGCATGTGCTTGAAAGAGGCCGTGACCAATGTAGTGAAGCACAGCCAGGCACAGCTCTGTGTCATTGAAATGATTGATACGAATCGGGATATATTGATGAAGATCATGGATAATGGGGAAGGCGACGAAGTTGTGATACAGCCTGGTCATGGACTCCAGGGCATGAAAGAGCGTCTATCCTTCGTCAATGGCGCACTTCATATTACGAATAACAAAGATGGATTTGAAATCAACATTACAGTACCGAAAGTATTGAAACAGATAGAGGAGGAATGAAGATGATCCGCATTGTGCTGGCAGAAGACCAGAACCTTTTGAGGGGCGCACTTGCTGCACTGCTTGATCTTGAAGAGGATATCACTGTTGTCGGACAAGTATCCAGTGGCGCTGAAGCGCTGGACCTCGTTGCAAAGGAAGCTCCTGATATCTGTCTGATGGATATAGAAATGCCCGTCATGACGGGTCTTGAGGCAGCGGAGCATCTGAAGGATGCCCCTTGCAAAGTCATTATCCTGACAACATTCGCCCGTCCGGGCTATTTCGAGCGGGCGAAAAAGGCGGAAGTGAGCGGCTATCTACTGAAAGACAGCTCGAGCGAGTCACTGGCGCAGTCGATCCGTCAGATCATGACAGGCAGGCGCATCTATTCCCCTGAGCTGATCGATATTGCGTTTGAAGCAGCCAATCCACTGACAGCACGTGAAATAGAAATCATCCAGTCTCTGGCTGAAGGAAAGACTACAAAAGCGATTGCCAAAGATCTGCATCTTTCAAACGGCACAGTCAGAAATTATGTATCGATCATCCTCGATAAGCTCAATGTCGACAACCGCATCGAGGCAATTTCAAAAGCGGAGGAAAAAGGCTGGTTGAAATAGATATCCGACTTTCTGAATCGGTTATCGGTTAACTTCAATCACTGTTCCAGTTATAATGGAACTGGAAACGTTGCAGCAGACCAGGCGTATCTTACACTACATCATGGATCAGGAGCTGATTGAATGAAATATAGCTACGTATCACATCTCTACTGTCCGAAGTGCAGCAGTACCTACAGCACAAAAGATCAGCAGCAGCTATGTACATGTGGTTCTCCACTGCTTGTTGCATATGATATGGAAGGCATAAAGAAAAACCTGACACCAGATCATCTGAAAGACCGCAAACCGGATCTATGGAGATATCACGAACTGCTTCCTGTGGAAGACGAAAGCAATGTCGTTTCACTTGGGGAAGGCATGACCCCACTTGTCCACCTGCCACGTCTCGGTGATGCCATGTCACTAGAAAATCTCTACATAAAGGACGAGGGGCTTGTACCGACTGGAAGCTTCAAGGCACGGGGTGCAGCAGTCGGTGTGTCGAAAGCGAAGGAACTTGGTGTAGAGGCGCTTGCCATGCCGACCAACGGTAATGCTGGAGCAGCATGGGCGCTATATGCGGCGAGAGCAGGCATCAGATCGACGATTGTCATGCCTGAGGATGCACCGGAGATCACAAGAAATGAAGTCGCCATATCAGGGGCTGACCTCTATCTTGTCAACGGTCTGATCAGTGATGCAGGTAAAATTGTCGGAAGTGCCGTCAAGGATCAGGAACTGTATGATGTTTCTACACTCAAGGAGCCTTACCGGATTGAAGGCAAGAAGACGATGGGGCTGGAAATTGCAGAGCAATTCGGCTTCAATATGCCGGATGTCATTCTGTATCCGACGGGCGGCGGTGTCGGTCTGATCGGTATCCATAAAGCCTTGAAGGAGCTTAGGACGCTCGGATGGGTGAAAGGCGATCTGCCGAGACTGGTCGCCGTCCAGGCAAGCGGGTGCGCACCCATCGTCAAAGCATGGGAAGCAGGAGAACGGGAATCCGAGTTCTGGCATGACTCAGAAACAAAAGCCTTCGGCATCAATGTACCAAAGGCGCTCGGAGATTTTCTTGTACTCGATGCCCTCTATGAAACAGACGGTTGTGCAATCGCCATCGATGACACGGAGATGCTGCGGGAACAGAAGCATGTAGCAAATCTTGAAGGCAACTTCGTCTGCCCGGAAGGGGCGGCGGCATTTGCAGCGGCACGCAGACTGAGGGAAAACGGGTGGATTGCTGAAGATGAAAAAGTGGTCGTACTGAATACCGGAGCCGGCATAAAATATCCGGATACTGTGGACATCGATCCTATTATGCTCGAAAAGGGCGATGTTCTGCCAAAGTAGCCTGCTGATTGGTTTCTTATGTAATAACACCCCGATAGCATTTGCTATCGGGGTGTACTAGTGTGCCTAGAATTCGAGTGTATCTCCATTTTCAGGAACAGTCAGCTTGTCGCTGAATCCTTTGTCTTCTGCATACGCTTTAAGGTCAGCTTTGGAAAGGTTCCAGTGGTTTACGGCTTCCATGTGTACAGCAACGATGTCTGCTTCAGGTGCTGCTTTGGATACTTCAAGCACGTCGTCTTCTTTCATGACAAGTGAACCGCCGACCAGGAACTGGTTGTCCCCAGCATTGACAACAATGACGTCAGGATTGTGGGATTTTATTTCTTCTTCTACACCGTCATACCATACGGTGTCACCAGCAAGATACAATGTCTTCTCGTCTTCATGTTTGAAGACAACGCCGCATACAAGTCCTGCAGCCTGGAGGATTTCCCCACGTCCGTGCTCACCTTGTGTTTTTATAAGACTGATGCCTTCAAATGCTGTATCATTGGAAAGAGGCGTTACATTCGTGAAGCCGGCTTCTGCAACGACATTTTTATCTTCATCATTTTGTGTGAATACAGCGATGTCCTTAGGCAGTGCTTCCACTGCAGCAGCATCCCAGTGGTCCGGGTGCAGGTGGGTAACGATGACTGCATCTGCTTTTGAGACAACATCTTCAACTGAAACAGGCAATTCCTGAAGCGGGTTGCGCTGATCCATACGTGGGGCTGGAGCTGGAACGCCGCCTTCGCCCATTGGTGGCAATGCGCCTTTTTCAGAGAGCATTGGATCGATGAGGAAAGTTTTGCCTGCATATTCAATGAGTGCGGTAGCATTACGCAAATGATTAAATTTCATTAAAAATCTTCCTTTTTGTTTTACTATATTTCCTATACCCATTTTATAATTTTCAAGTTGCAGATGTACATGGATTCGATAAAGTGTTTAGCCCATTTCACTTTATTTCTGAAAGGAGTTGGGGCAGTTGAACGAAACAGATAAGGAAATACTCGAGGTGCTTCAGAATAATGGACGCATGACAATGAAAGAACTGGGTGAGAAAGTGCACCTTACAGGCCCTGCTGCGTCGGCAAGAGTGGCCAAGATGGAGGACCAGGGAATCATCGAAGGGTATACCATCAAGGTCAACCAAGAGAAAATGGGCATGCCGATGCATGTTTTCATAGATATTTTTACCGGCAGTCCCAACCATGAGCCATATCTTGCATTCATAGATGAGGAGAAAGAATATGTTGCAAATAATTATAAGGTGAGCGGAGAGAGCTGCTACCTGCTGGAGTGCAGATTTCCATCAAGCGGTGCATTGGATGAATTTCTGACGGCACTCAGCAGGCATGTAAGCTATAAGGTATCGATTGTAATCTGAATCGTTTCGAAATCAGAGTCCAACTCCGTACCATGAGAGTGCCTGATATCCGAAATAGAAGGAAACGAGGGTGAGGATACTGAAAATCAGATTCTCGACCTTGCTCCCTGTACGGATGGTGAGAGGGAAGCGGACGGTAAGGTTCAGTGGAAAGAACAGTTTGATGCCGCGCTTTGTCCCCATGTCCAGTATGTAGTGGCTGATCATGCCCGTCAAAAGTCCGTACTTCAGGACATCGTTCGGAAAGAACCGGTCGATAAGAAACGATGCAAGTACCAGAAACAGCAGGCTATGCGTGAAGGTCCGGTGTCCGAAAATCAGATTGATGATTCTGGATAGGATGGGAAACCTTTTGCCGATCATGCTGCCGCTATGACAGATGTCGGGCAGGAGGGCACCCGCTATTCCCGCACCGACCATGATCAGTGGATTTTCATTTGCTGTATGGGCAACAGCAAGACTGGCTGCGATGCCGCCCAATATATGTGTCTTTCCAGTCATGATGCGACCTCCTTATTTTTTATTGAATAACAATTATAATATATTATATGCGTTTTATCTGTATTTTTATAACATCAAAGATGAATATGTTCACTATTTGAAAATAAATGTTTGGTTTGCGACAAATCCGGATATGATTCGAACGATTCACCCAAGAATCGTCATGTTATGATGTATGGAAACGCAATGAGGAGGAAAATGATATGGATGGTACAAGAAGAAATGATATAAGGCCGGGAACAAAAGTGAAGGTGGTGCAGAAGCATCATCAGCGTTCCGGTGAACTGACGGAAGGTGTTGTCGCAAAACTGCTGACAAACTCGGCGACGCATCCGCATGGCATCAAAGTGAAACTCGAGAGCGGCATCGTAGGCAGAGTGAAGGAAATCATCCAATAGGAAAAAATACTTCCGTATCGAACCTCGGATAAATGGTACTTTAAAATGTATCGTTGTCCGGGGTTTTTGTATGCATTGAAAAATTATTGATGCAAACAGATTTCTCTATTGACAGAGCAATGAAAAAGGATTATGATACATCTCGACTCTAATAAAAGTACTTTGAACAAAGTATAAGAAGAAAGAAGGAAATAAGTGGTGAGTTTTAAAAAGTTCCTGGGAACGAAAGGTGCAATAGCCACAATTTTTATGGGTGTATTTTATGCGGTTGCCATGCTTGGCATATTCCTGCCGGGCTACTCTGCGATACCCGGAAATATTGATCAGCTGCACATTGCCATCGTCAACGAAGACGCTGGAGAATATGGCGGAGAGATTGCTGACCAGCTTGAGGAGAATTTGCCTTTCAAGGAGATAGCTACTGATCTGACAAATGAACAGGCAATGAATGACCTGGAACATAATGGGTTGGCGATGGTTGTACACATTCCCGAAACATTCTCTGAAGATGTCGCAGGCGGAAAGGGAAATGCAGCCATCGACTTTACTACCAACGAAGCTGCACCACAGATAGTGTCATCTACCATGACTTCGATTGTTTCAGAAATCAATAACCAATTGGGCATGCAATTTTCACAGCAGACAGCACAAGGTGTGCTGATGAATTTCAATGTACCAGAAGCACAGGCTGCTGAACTGTCTGCACAGATTGAATCCGCATATGTTGGAAATGTGGTCAGCATCAACGAGGTGCCGGATGGCATGAACAACAGTATGCTGCCGATGTTCCTTACAATGGCCGGTTATACAGGTGCCATGATCGGTGCGATGCAGCTGATTAGTGCATATCGGGAAAATCGTGCTAAGGCGAGTAGAACGAGACTGTTCATCTATGTTCAGATGACAGCCCTGATTGTCGCAGTCACCTCAACATTGATTGCCATGGGCATCGTCTACCTGATCAACGGTCCAAGTGCCGACCTGCTGCTTGAACTGGCAGGACAGCAAGTATTGAACTATGTCGTTGCCTTCAACTTCACTGCCATTCTTGTATTTCTGGTCGGTGAAGCCGGCATGATCTTCAACTTGCCGATTCTCCTGATGCAGACATTGGCAAATGGATCCACAATGCCACGCGACCTGATGTATGCACCATATGAATGGATGAGTCATATTTCCCCAATGTACTATTCCGTCCAGGCCTATACTGCAAATCTTTACGGTAGCATCAGTGCAGGTCCATTTCTCTGGTCGATGGCTGCAATCGGCGGGATAGCAATGCTGATCAACATCATGATTGTTGCATTTGTTCATAAGCTGGTTGAACTTGACACACCAGTAGCTGATGACAGCAAAATGCCGACTCCGGCGGAAGTGACACCCTGAAGTCTGTTACAATGAAGATAATATGCTTTACAAAGGAGTAGTCGGATGTCCATTCAAATATTCATACTGAGCCGGCTCATGCAGGACAACAGCTATCCCTACAAGCTGAAAAAACAGCTGTCCGAGCCTCTGCCACTCGATGAACTGGCGAACCTGACCGAAAGCAAGCTGTACTACAATTTCGATGCCCTGGCCAAAAAAGGTCTGATTGAAATTGTAGAAGTGATCAAGGAAGACCACCGTCCGGACAAGCAGGTTTTTGCAATTACGGATAAAGGCCGTGAAGCATTGCCGAAGCTAATATACAAGTTATTTGAAAATGCAGGCGATATTAAGGATATGATAGTCGGTCTGACATGTCTGAAGTATGTCGACCGCGAGGAAGTTGTTCGTATATTGGAGAACAAGGCGGTCAGCATTGAAGAGCGCTGGGCATACGTCAGGGAAATGGAAGACAGGATTCAGGTGAACGAAACCAACGCGAAGATGGTTGATCTGATGAAAGGCTATGTCACAGCCAGAAAAGAGCATACACTCCACTGGCTCAAAATAGTAATCGAACGCATCAGGAATAATGAAATATGAATCAGTTCTGAGAAAGCCGGTCCCTGCTGCATGGACAGGCTTTCTCTTTTTATGATGGTGCAGTCTTTTCAGAAAGGTTATAATCATCAGGTGAAAACCAATTCTATAGAATATTAAAGTAATCGAGGAGGGGAAACGTTGATCTCATTTGTTCTGACTTTAAAACGGCTGATCTCGGCAATATTCCGAATAGGCAAGGAACCCTTATTCAGAACGTTGCTGCTGACATTGGCAATCATCCTGTTATCCGGGACTCTTTTCTATCATCAGACGGAGGGATGGACACTGCTCAACTCGTTCTATTTCGCTTTTGTCAGTCTTATTCCGACTGGTATTAACACTGGTTTGGCACCAGAAGCTTCACTCAGCAAATGGTTTACCATGATCTATCTCATAGTCGGCGTTGGTGTGATGCTCATGCTGCTCATAAGATTGGGGTTTGCAATCATAAAACTTGAAAAACCAGAAGATGACCAGCATATATCAGTCGATAATAGAAATGAAAAATAGTAAAAGGTGCTTTTTGTTTTGGAGTACCTGAAAAATCCCCGTAAGGTTGCACTTTGAGTACAATCACACGGGGATTTTCTCTATGGGATGCCGAGTCCCTTTTGCTATTTTGTTTCAGGCTGTGCATCCACCATATCGTCCGGACGTGCACGGTATACGCGCAGTGCCATCAGGAAGGCGGCGATCGAGATGACGAATCCGATGAAGTAGACAAGTTCAACACCAGCGACCATGGCTTCGTTGACTGTCGCCGGATCATTCGGCGCATCTGCATTCGACAGGAAACTTGCCTGTCTTGCATTCAATACACTGATGAACACGGATACGCCGATTGCACCAGCCAGCGGCTGCAATGTGGATACTACAGCGGTACCATGTGGATACATGTTTTTCGGCAGCTGGTTGAGGCCATTCGTCTGAGCAGGCATCATGATTGCCGAAACGGAAATCATGAGAAGCATGAAGCTGACGACGATGACCCATACCGAAGTGCTGGTATCAAGACGGCTCATCATGAACATCGTGCCTGTCAGTATGAGCGTCGCAGGAATCATCATCGGTCTTGGTCCGACCTTATCGAACAGCTGGCCCATGAATGGGGAAAGCGCACCATTCAGCAGGCTGCCCGGCAGCAGAAGCAGACCGGCGGTAGCAGCACTCAGCTGCAGTGGCCCCTGCATGTATATCGGCAGAATGATTTCTGATGCGAACATGGTCATGACGATGATCAGGAACATGATGACGGCATGCCGGTACATCGGGTACTTGAACACCCTGAGATCTATGATCGGCTCATCGAGACGCAGCTGTCGATAGACAAATAGGGAAATACCGACCAGCCCAACAGCGATGGATAACAGTACTTCAGGGCTGGCGAAGCCCGATTCGCTCTCTCCTACGGAGCTGAAACCATAGATGGTGGCCCCAAAACCGATGGTTGAAAAGATGACGGAAAGAATATCGATTTTAGGACGTGTCACTTCTGATACATTGACCAGGAAGAAGAATGCAAACACGATCGAAAATAGCGAGAATGGAATAACTGTGATGAAAAGGAATCTCCATCCAAGATATTCTACAATGATACCTGAGAGTGTAGGGCCGATGGCTGGTGCAAACATGATGACCAGTCCGACAATGCCCATCACCTTTCCCCGTTTATGGGGTGGGTACATCAGCAGGAATACGTTGAACATGATCGGCATCAGCATGCCGGTACCGACTGCCTGTATCATCCGGCCGGCAAGCAGGACGCCGAATGTCGGGGCCGAGGCGGCAATGATGGTTCCTGCGGTGAATACAATCATCGTACCGAGGAAGAGCTGTCTAGTCGTAAACCACTGTATCAGGAGTGCAGATACGGGTATGACAATCCCCATCACAAGCATGAAGCCGGTGGCCATCCACTGTACTGTCGGCAGGGAGACATCAAATTGCTCCATCAGCGTAGTAAGGGCAATATTGAGCAGCGTTTCATTCAAAATTGCAAAGAATGCACCGATAATAAGAGAAAGCATGATGGGCAGTGTCTTGATATCGGGATTATCCGACAAGTATTCATATTGGGTCGCAGTATTTTTTTCCATGAAAAGTTCTCCTATTATGTATTGGATTTGAAGGCATAATACTATGACTGCATTTGATTATATTAGTATGCACCCTTTCATAACACAAGAATTATGCCTGCTGACTCAGGCCACTGTCACACCAGTCATATCAGAGGTTTTGAGATGCTGCCATACAAAAGGCGGTGGAGGTGCATTTGCAATCCATACATCTTTAGTGTAATATGCTGAACTATAGTATGTTTATTAAATATTCGGAAAATATTGGAGCGTACTATAAAAAAGTGTTTATAATCTACGGAGGCGAACTATTTAACATGTCCAAACTTTGGAATGATGTGGACGCGTATTTTACTTCCCAGCTGAATGCTGAAGATGAAGTGATTACAGGGATTCTCGAAAATGATGAAGAAAGAGCTGAAGCAACAAGTGGTCAAGGCAAGTTTCTTCAGCTGTTGGCGAGAATCAAAGGTGCAAAAACGGTGTTGGAAGTAGGTACATTGAGTGGCTATAGCACACTATGGCTGGGTAAGGCGCTGCCGGAGGAAGGCAGAATGGCAACCATCGAATCCAATCCGGAATATGCAGAAACAGCGCTCAAGCACATTAGAGCTGCTGGACTGGATAACAAGATCGAAGTGATCGATACACCTGCAGAGAATACATTGCCGAAATTGCTGGAGCGAGGCTACCCGCGTTTTGATTTCATATTCATCAATGCCAACCAGCAACGTTATCCGGACTATCTGGAAGCGGCGATCGGCATGGCCAAAAGCGGCTCGGTCATTGTAACGGAACGCAAGATAAATGAGACATTTGAAGCGGAGGAGGCAACGTGCCCTAAAATGCAGCGTTTCCTGCAGATACTTACAGATCATCCACGTGTGGACGCGACAGCGGTCCAGACAGTCGGCAGCAGTGGACATGATGGATTCATCATCGCCGTACTCGATTAATCATATAATATGAACCATGACCCGATGCCAATTCGCGCAAGCAGATTGGAGTCGGGTTTTTATCATCATTCCGGATGAATAAGAATGCCCGTTTCAGAATATCTGCCATCATGATAAGATGATGGAAAAGTGAGGAAGGGAATGCCATGCTCAAACGTTTCAACAGATTCATACAGAAATGGCTTGCGCTACTGACACCGCTCAGTCTCATCATTGGCGTGCTGCTTGGTGACTTTGGCGCATCCTTCCTGTTTCTTGTACCCTGGCTTTTCGCCTTCATGACATTCACCGGCGCGCTGGGGATGGATTTCAAGGATTTCGGTATGGTGGCAAAACACCCGAAAGCGATTCTGATGAGCATTGTGATGCTGCACGTCCTGCTGCCTTTCTGGGGATACATGCTTTCTTCACTGCTGTTTGATGACCACCTGCTGATCATCGGTTTTACGCTGGCAGTGGCAGTACCGACAGGAGTCACATCGGTCATCTGGGTGGCGATCACCCGAGGCAATCTGCCGCTGGCACTTTCCATCATTCTGCTGGATACACTGCTGGCACCGGTCATACTTCCGATCATTCTCGTCATGGTGGGCGGCACGGCGGTCAACCTCGATTCCGGTGAACTGATTACAGATCTTTTCTGGATGATCGTACTGCCGACACTCCTCGGCATTCTGCTGAATGAGATGACACGCGGCAAGGTGAAAGAAACGGTCTCGCCAAAGCTCGCCCCCTTTTCAAAGCTCAGCATACTGCTGATCATCCTGATCAATGGCAGCGTCATCGCTCCCTATCTGCAGACTTTCTCATGGAACATTGTCGCAATACTGTGCCTCGTACTGTTCATCACCTTGTCGGCATATGCTTTTGCACTCGTCATCGGTCATTTCCTGTTCAAAGACCCATCCATTGCTACAACAGTGACCTATACCGTCGGCATGAGGAATATATCCATCGGTGTCGTCATCGCAACGGCATACTTTCCGCCGAAAGTGGCCATGCCGGTTGTATTCTGCATGCTGTTCCAGCAGGTCATCGCCTCTTTTGCGAGCAGCTGGATGCTCAGATACCAGGATCATATGGAAATATTGAAATATAACTCTTTGAAGTAATCGTATGGATATGTCGATGGTTTCGAGGGTATAGTGGAAACATTGAAGTTCTATTATTCATATTGAGGAGGCTGTATATGGAAAAGTTCAGAGCACTGGTTGTTGACAAGAAGGATGCAGAGACAACAATGGAGATCAAGGAGATCGGCATGGATGACCTTTCCGAAGGGGAAGTGACCATCAAGGTCGCCTATTCCAGCGTAAATTATAAGGATGGCATGGTGGCAGTGAAAGGCAGCATTGCAGAGAGGTTTCCGATCATTCCTGGAATCGATCTTGCCGGTACAGTCATATCATCTGAAGATGAGCGCTTCAAAGAGGGTGACGAGGTGATCGCGACAAGCTACCATATCGGTACGCGCCACAGTGGCGGATTCAGTGAAGTTGCAAGAATTCCGTCGGAATGGGTTGTGCCACTGCCTGAAGGGCTGAGTCTGAAGGAATCGATGGAACTTGGTACCGCCGGTTTCACCGCAGCGCTATGCGTCCAGCGGCTTGAGGAGAATGGACTGGAACCGGGTCCCGGCAAGGTGCTCGTTGACGGCGCAAGCGGTGGTGTCGGCAGTCTTGCGATCAACATGCTGGCTGATAGGGGCTATACTGTCGTTGCCAGTACCGGCCGTACAGAAGAAGCGGAGTATTTGAAATCTCTAGGTGCCGACACGGTGATCCACCGTGACGAAGTCACGGACGAAGATGGGAAATCCACGAGGAAGAGGCAGTGGAAGGCAGCAGTCGATCCTGTCGGTGGCAAGACGCTGCAATATATATTGAGCAGTCTCGACTATGGTGGATCTGTCGCAACATGCGGGCTTGCCGGGGGGATCGAAGTCGAGACGACAGTACTGCCTTTCATCTCCCGCGGCATCAACTGGCTCGGCATCGACTCTGTCAAGTATCCGATGGAACAAAGACTGAAAGTATGGGATCGTCTCGCAAATGACCTGAAACCTTCTGCACTTGAGACGCATATTGCCTATGAAGCAGCACTTGAGGAACTGCCGGATACGCTCAATGATATTCTGAAAGGACATGTCAGAGGCCGTGTCATCGTCAAATTCTAAAAAACACCCTTCATCCACAATGAAATGGATGAAGGGTGTTCGTTCTATTTGGCAAATGCTTCTTCTTCGAGCATTCTGATCTGTGCGTCCACATATTCAGCAGACAGATTGTTTTCAGCGATATACCTGTTTCTCGGATGCTTGGTGCATTCGATTGAACATCCGCCAAGGTGCTTCGCTTCATTTTCCTCTGAAGCAAGAATCTGGTCGTTGCAGTCCGGATTTGCACAGTTGATGTAGCGTTCGCAAGGAGTACCGTCGAAATGATCTTTGCCGACAATATTATGCTCCACCTGGTTGACCGGTACTGTCAGCCTTTCGTCGAAGACATACATCATGCCGTCCCAGTTCTGCCCTTTGGCGACCGGATCTTTGCCATATGTGGCAATACCGCCGTGAAGCTGTCCGACATCATCGAAACCTTCACGCTTCAACCATCCTGAAAACTTCTCACAGCGGATGCCGCCGGTGCAGTATGTCAGAATACGTTTGCCTTCGAGCATTTCACGATTCTCCTCAACCCATTCCGGCAGGTCGCGGAACGTCTCGACATCCGGACGGATGGCGCCACGGAAATGTCCGACATCATATTCATATGTGTTCCTTGCATCGAGGACAACTGTGTTATCATCCTGCATCTGTTCCAGAAAATCTGCGGGCTCCACGTATTCCCCTGTAATTTCATGCGGGTTGACATCCTCTTCCAGACTGAGATTGACCAGTTCAGGGCGTGGACGGACATGCATCTTCCTGAAAGCATGGCCTTCGGCCTCATCGATTTTGAATACGATGCCTTCAAACAGCGGGTGCTGCTTCATGTATGCCATATACTGCTCTGTGTCTTCCACAGTACCGGATACAGTACCATTGATGCCTTCACCGGCAACAAGAATACGGCCTTTGAGATTCATGCTTCTGCATAATTCGAGGTGCTCTGCAGCGAAAGCATCCGGGTCTTCAATATCATTGTAGTAGTAATAGAGTAAAACTTGATAATCCATTTCTTTTCCACCTATCAAATTATATTTGCAGGATATACCTGATAGCTGCACGAAGAAAAAAAGCCCCTTCATGCAATGGTTTATTATACCAATTCCCCACTGCATTTGAAAGGACTTTCTACACTTGTCAACAAATCTTCAATTTCACGACGCTACACGCCTTCAGCGCCTCCAGGACGGGGTGAATCGGCAGCACCGTACAGTTTATGCGCGTCCGACTGGTCGATCATGATTGCCTGGATATCACCGATCCGAGTGTCGGCAGTCTGTTCCTTGAACGACTGGTCAAAATGATAGCCCATCCTTTTCATGGCTTCAAGCACGTCATCATCGAGGCCATCCTGCCACTGTGTCTCCAGATCCCGTGTGACATAGATTCTCGGCTCGCGGATTGCTTCGTCCAGTGGCATATTATAGTCGATGATATTGATGATGGTCTGTGCCACGGAAGCAACAATGGTCTGTGCACCTGGAGAACCCAGGGTGAAGAAGGGTCTGCCTTCGTGGAATAGGATGGTCGGACATTTGGAGCTTGTCGGGTACTTCTGTCCATCGGGTTCATTGACCTGGCCAGGTTCCGCTTCGAAATCGGTCAGGTCATTGTTCATGATGAATCCGTGACCCGGAACCATGATGCCGGAACCGTAGATACGCTCGATGGAAGAAGTACATGCAGCAACATTGCCCCACTGGTCGACAGCGGTGAAATGGGTGGTTTCAAATCCTTCGTTGTCCACATAGCGATCGACTGCACTGACACCATCCCTGCCTTCCTGATACTTCCATGGATCACCGTGCATATATATTCTGGCACGGTCTTCGGTGGAAATCAGTGATCTGCGTTCATCGATATAGTCCGGATGCAGCAGGCCGTCAATCGGCAGTTCGTGGAAGTCCGAATCACCAATATGAGTATTCTTATCCGCAAGTGCCAGCTGCATGGTCTGGGCCAGCAGATGGTACTTTTCAGGGGAATGCGGATCATATTGTGAAATGTCGAGACCTTCCAGAATCTTCAGCTGCTGCGCCACTGCAATACCGCCGCCGCTCGGCGGCGCAGGCATGGCGATATCGAAACCTCTGTACTTTGTCCAGAGCGGCGTTTCAATCTTGACATGGTAGTTGATGAGGTCCTGATGGGTCATGACACCTCCCTGCTCCTTGACGGCATCGACTATGGCATCGGCAATCTCCCCTTCATAGATGGAATCGAAGCCTTCATCCCTGATGATCCTCAAAGTTCTGGCGAGTTCGGGCTGCACAATGGTATCGCCCTGCTTGACTGGCTTGCCATCCGGCATGAACTTCTTCCGCGCCTCCTCGCCAAGACGATGGGAGAACAGTTCAAGTGTGCGTTCCCAAAGGGAGTTTACAGGAAATTCCGATTCGGCAAGGCTGATGGCAGGTTCAATCAAAGTCTCAAGAGGCAGTGTGGCATATTCTTCATGGAGATGGCCGAGCCCCTTCATGATACCGGGAACGCCGACGGAACTGCCATGTGTAGAGCGCTTGTCGAACGGTATGACTTTACCATCTTCATCGAGGAAACATTCTGGTCCGAGTTCGGCCGGCGACCGGGAATGTGCATTGATCACCTTTGTCTCCTGCTTTTTCCTGTCATGGCATACAATGAATCCTCCTGCGCCGATGCCTGTATTCATGCCTTCGACGACAGAGAGGGCGAGCTGGACGGCGATCAGGGCATCAAATGCATTTCCGCCCTGTTCGAGCATCTGGTTGCCGGCATGCGTCGCTTCTTCAATTGCACTGGCTACCATGCCGTATGAACCTGTATCTCCCTTGGTCTGATTTTCTGTACTATAGTGCTTCTTCTGCACTTCAAAGATGTCTTCGATACTTGTCATGATTCATCTCTCCTGTTCTGCTTCTGTAGAGCGTTATAGATGTATAGCCGAAAATCCATACCAGTAAACACCGGTTCAGACCCAGGTATGAGGGAATAACGAATCACAGAGTGGAAATTCACCATGAAAATTGGTAAAATCATATAATTGGATATTGAAAGATATGAGGTGGATGATGTATGGACAGACAGAAGGCAATTGTAGTTTTCTCCGGTGGACAGGACAGTACGACATGCATGTTCCATGCCATGGCACACTACGATGAAGTGGAACTTGTCACGTTCAATTACGGACAGCGTCATAGCACGGAGATAGAAGTGGCCGAGAACATCGCAAAGGAGCAGGGGCTCAAGCATCGTGTGCTGGACATGTCACTGCTCGGACAGCTGAGTCCGAATGCACTGACGGATCATGACATGGATATTGCGGCAGATGAGGAAGCGGGTGTGCCGAACACTTTCGTTCCGGCAAGGAATATGCTCTTTTTGTCGTTTGCCTCTGCAATTGCCTATCAGGTTGGAGCGAAGACGATCATCACGGGCGTATGCGAAACAGATTTCAGCGGTTATCCGGACTGCCGGGACATCTTCATCAAATCGATGAATGTGACCGCCAATCTGGCAATGGATCGCAATTTTGTCATCGAGACACCTCTGATGTGGCTCGATAAGAAGGAGACCTGGGCGCTTGCGGACAAGTATGGCAAGCTCGATTATATAAGAAATAGAACACTGACATGCTACGAGGGCGTCATCGGGGACGGCTGTGGCGAATGCCCGGCCTGCCAGCTCAGAAATGCCGGTCTCGAAGCATACTTGGATGAGAAGGAGGGACAATGATGTACCAGACACCTGCACACGACTACCAGTATGAACTCAATAAGGATCTGAATTTCTCTGCAGCCCACTACGTCCCTGACGAGCGGGCGGGCAAATGCAGCAGAGTGCATGGCCATACGTATTTTGTAAACATTACCATTGCCGGTGATGAGCTGGACGATCTCGGTTTCCTCGTCAATTTCTCTTCACTTAAATCGCTGATCAGTGATGCATTCGATCATACGCTCCTCAATGAGCATGAACGCTTCAAGGAACGTCCGCCGACATCGGAGACATTGGCGGAGACCATATATGACATGGTTGAGACATTCATTGCCGGATTGGACAACCGCCCGGTCTGTCTGCAGATATACTTGCAGGAGACGCCGACAAGCTATGTCATCTACCGGCCTAAGGAGAGCAGAAAATAATGAAAGTACCCGTACTTGAAATTTTTGGACCGACCTTCCAGGGGGAGGGTGCCGTCATCGGACAGAAGACGATGTTCGTCAGGACGGCCGGATGCGACTACAGCTGCAGCTGGTGTGATTCCGCATTCACCTGGGATGGCAGCCAGAAGGAGAATATACGCATGATGACCGCCGATGAAATTCTGGCATCGCTAGATCATCTCGCAGCCGGCAACTATAACCATGTGACGATTTCCGGAGGGAATCCGGCACTGCTCAAAAACATGCAGGAATTCGTCACCAAGGCGAAAGAAAGAGGTATCAGGCTCGCTGTGGAAACTCAAGGGACGGTGTACCAGGAGTGGCTGAGTGAAATCGACGATGTCACCATCAGTCCGAAGCCGCCGAGCTCCGGCATGGTCACGGATTTCGAAAAGCTTGAGCGCGTAATGGCCGGGCTTGATCAAGGACCTGCACACTACAATCTGAAAGTGGTCGTCTTCGATGAGAAGGATTTTGAATATGCAGCAGATGTGCATCAGAAGTACCCGGATGTCGACTTCTATCTTCAGGTCGGCAACCCCTACCTTGGAGATAATGTCGATAACCATACAACAAGACTTCTTGAACGCTATGAGAAGCTCGTGGATATGACCATGGCAGATGCCCGGATGAACAACGCGAAAGTATTGCCCCAGTTGCATACGCTGCTGTGGAGCAATAAGCAGGGCGTCTGAATTCAGGTACTTTTTAAAAGAAGAGATGCAGAAACTGATATACTATCCATGGAACATAGAAAAGAGGAGGCGTCATCATGGAAGTTGAAATCTGGTCCGATATAGGATGTCCATTCTGCTATATCGGCAAATATAATTTTGAAGTGGCATTAGATCAATTTGATGCGAAGGATCAAGTGAAGGTAAGTCATAGAAGCTTCCGTCTGGATCCGACAGCATCAGTAGAGCCTGTAGAAACAATGGTAGAGCTGCTGGCTAAGAAATATGGGCAGAGTATCGAAGAAGCAGAGCAGATGAACATGCAGATCAGTGAGGCAGCCCGCCCCGCGGGTCTGGAACTTAATTTAAATACAGTGGTTCCTTCAAATACGATGGACGCCCATCGTCTCGTAAAGCATTCTGAAAGCGCAGGAAAAGAGGATGTGGCTCTGGAACGCCTCTATAGAGCTTATTTTACAGAAAATAGAAATGTAGCAGACAGGGAGACACTCCTGGAGATCTCAGGAGACATCGGACTGGAAATTTCCGATGTAGAGAAAATGCTCTCTGCTGACGATTATAAGGAAGCAGTCATAACTGATCAGAACGAAGCCAACCAGCTCGGTGCTCAAGGAGTGCCGTACTTTGTGATCAATCGCAAATATAGCATTTCAGGTGCCCAACCACCGGAAAAGTTTCTCGAAGTATTGAAGCGGATCCAGCAGGAAGAAAAGGCATCGGTTGATCTGAGTGACGGTCAGGGTGCCACTTGCACGGATGAATACTGCGAGTAGATTGAAGAATTGATGGAGAGGTACTTAGCGATACCCTCTATAAAAAACTAGGATGCATTGGAACCGGATGTACATTTCGCTACAAGGTTCCTCTGCATAAAAGGAGAAAGAATGATGAGTGGAGAAAATACGCAGGATCTGAGCTTGCTCGGCAACCAGAATGTAAAATATGATTTTGACTATAACCCCGATGTATTGGAGACGTTCGACAACAAATACCCGGGACGCGACTATTTTGTAAAATTCAACTGTCCGGAATTTACAACACTTTGTCCAATTACAAGTCAGCCTGACTTTGCGACACTGTATATCAGCTATATTCCGGATGTCAAAATGGTGGAGAGCAAAGCGCTGAAACTCTACCTTTTCAGCTACAGGAATCATGGTGGATTCCATGAGAGCAGTGTCAACATGATCATGGACGATCTGATCAATCTGATGGATCCGAAATATATTGAAGTATGGGGCAAGTTCACTCCGCGCGGCGGCATTTCCATCGACCCATACTGCAACTATGGCAGACCCGATACTAAATATGCCGAAATGGCGGACTACCGCATGATGAATCATGATATGTATCCAGAAAAAGTGGATAACCGCTGAAGCGGGAATAGTAAAAGGAGCCTGAAAAGGCTCCTTTTTATTGTGATACTGTACGATTCGTTTTATTGAAAGTGATGATTCTGAACAGGTGGTATATTGCGCCATACAGCACAAGCAGTGGCGTGATGAGCAGCAGCAGGAAGAAGAGCAGGCCTCCAGATTCACGCAGGCCGAAACTTGCAAAGAAGTCCTGCGTTGCGATATCGGATAATGGTGGATAGAATACATATACATAAATCAGTCCGATGACGACGAGCGTAAAAATATAGAATACCAGATTTGTAATGTGGTATGGTATTGTGTTTTTATCGAATTTCAGCATGTTTAAATCCCCTCTATATTAATATCGACTCCCATTATACACTATATTATAATAATATGGATATAAAAAATGGAAAATAATGAATTGTGTAAAAATTGAGGAGGTACTTATGAGTATCAGAAAAGCGGTATATGAAGATCTGGACACTGTTATGCAGATAAAGGAAAAAGTTGTGCCCCTGATGATTGCTGCAGGCAACAGCCAATGGAGCGATGATTATCCGAATCGTGAGCGATTCAGCAGAGATATTGAGGCCGGCTCCTTGTATGTCTACGAAGAAGCGGGCACAACAGTCGGTTTTGTAGTAGTGGATGACGACCATCCTTACCCTTACGACGATATACCATGGTCGCTCACACGCGAGAACAGCAAGGCGATGCACCGGATGGCAGTCGATCCATCAAAGCAGGGTCATGGCATTGCCCGCAGGATGATGGCGGCGATGGAGGCGCATATCAGGTCGGAGGGCTATGGGGGCATACACACGGATACTTCTCTTGAAAATGAAAAGATGCAGAAGCAGTTCGAGAGAAACGGCTACCAGTTCAAAGGGAAATTGAACCTGGATGATAATGAGGACGACTGGTATGTCGCCTATGAGAAGACCTTTGACTGAACGTTCCAAAACTTGTGTATATGGAGTAGTTTTTTACTGACTACTTATAGTAGCATGGAGGAGTATGATTTGCAGATAAGGAGGAATTTTAAGTGAAATTAATACTCAGGCTGATTGCAGGAATTGCTGTCGGCATCGGCATCGGTGGGTTCTACTATGGTCTTGATGCTTCAGAGGGAATGTCGACCATCCTCGCATTTCTGGTGAGACTGCTACTGACTTTCGAATCGATTCTAGGTAGTTTCATATTTTTCATGATTCCATTGATCATTCTTTTCTTCATCGCCAATGGTATTTCAAAAATCGGAGTAGGATCAGGGAAAGTGGTCGGCATGACACTCGGTACAGCCTACATATCGACGCTTGGAGCCGGTATCCTCGCATACCTGGTGGCAATGATGGTCATGCCCCGTATTACTGATGGCGGCAGTGTACCGGAGGAGGGGACTGGACTTGAGCCCTTCTTCGAGTTTGAAATCGCTCCGCTCATGGATATTCTGACAGCACTCGTTCTGGCATTCGCATTCGGCATCGTCATTACGCTTACGAAGTCGGCGCTTATGGAAAAATGGTTCGAGGAAGGCAAGAATATAGTGGAATTCATCATAGAAAAGGTCGTCATCCCGATTCTGCCATTCTATATTGCAGGTGTGTTCGCCGGAATGGCCGCACAAGGCACCGTATTCGATACACTCGCCGTATTCGGCGTGGTCCTGCTCGTAGCCATACTGCTTCACTGGGTATGGATCACCATCCAGTACACGATAGCAGGCGCACTGCTGGGCAGAAACCCATTCAAAATGGTCAGAACGATGCTGCCGGCCTACTTTACAGCACTGGGTACGATGAGCAGCGCAGCAACAATACCGGTGACACTGAGACAGACCAAGGAAAATGGCATCCGCAGCAGGGTGGCCGACTTCGTCATCCCACTATGCGCAAACATCCACCTCTCGGGCAGTACAATTACAATTGTCAGCTGCTCCATTGCAGTCATGACAGTACTCCCGGATTATGAACTGCCCGGCTTCTTTACGATGCTCGGCACAATCATGCTGCTTGGTATCGTCATGATCGCAGCCCCTGGTGTACCGGGTGGGGCAATCATGGCCGCAAGTGGTGTGCTGATGAGCAACCTCGGCTTTACAGAGGCGGCAGTGGCATTCATGATTGCATTGTACATGGCACAGGACAGCTTTGGTACTGCCGCCAACGTTACAGGGGATGGTGCGGTCAGTGGCATCATCCAGGCATATGAGCGGAAACTGAACAGCTAGGAATTGAACACTCCTATGGATTGTTCTTGGACATTTCCTTGATGAATATTACAGAAGGGACGACGATACCGAGGAATCCTTCAAACAAGGATAGAAATCGCACCACGCCGACAGGCGTAAAATCGCCATAACCAATGGATAATAGGGTGACACCGCTATAGTAGAGTATCTCCCAAAAGGTATAGTCAGTTACAGATTCTCCAGTGTTACCATTTATGTAAATGGATGTCTGAAACGAAATAATGTAGTAGATGACGGCGAATATGACGAACAATGCGAACATTACAGTGAAGATGTACAAGTAGAGTGGCCAGTTGAGGGAAAGACTGTGTCTGTCACCCAGCTCGCCTTTCTTCTTGGCGAAAGCGCCAAGCTGGAATGCGATGAAGACCACAAGAATGCCTAGAAAAACGTGAGCCATGAAATTCCTCCATGATTGAAAATTTGTTTATAATGGTATGTAGTACAAATTCGAAAAATAAAGGATATCGATTATGAACAAATTTCTATACCTGATTATTGTAATCTGCTTTTTGGATCTGTTCGTCCAGCTGCCGATCATTACACCATTTGCACTTTCCCTAGGTGCAGATGAATATACAGCCGGAATAATCGTAGCTATCTATTCCCTGTTCAATATGGTCGGAAACGTCTTTGGAGGCTTTCTATCGGACAAGTTCGGCAGGAGGAATATGCTGCTTTTTGGAATGGGGCTGCAGATCATCATACTATTGACCTATACTGTGGTCCCTTCCGTCGGTCTGCTGATACTCATCCGCATCGTCCATGGCTTCTCAAGTGGGCTGCTGACACCGGCAGCGTTCAGCCTCGTTGCCGATATATCGAAAAAGTCGGCCATCGGCCGCTCCATGGCGCTGACGGGTGTATCAATCGGAGTCGCTGCGGTCCTCGGTCCTGCACTCGGCGGTATCATCTCAAGCCAGGCAAGCTATCAGACCGTCTATTTCATCATGGCGGTCATCTTCGTCTTTGGCACCACTTTGATTCTTGCTGCGGTAAAGGAGAGCACAACTGAGCATAGCAGGGAAATCCACTACAGAACAAACTTTGGTCAGATCATTACGCGTCCTTCACTGATTGTAGCGTATATATCTGCGTTCACTCTTATGGTTTCCAACGGCTCCCTGGCTTTCGGCCTGCCGTTGAAAGTTTCAGGGATCGGCCTGTCCGAGCAGTCGACAGGGGCCATGCTGAGTGTCTTCGGCATTGTTGCCATACTGATTTTTGCCACCCCCATCAATCGTATATATTCAAAGTACAGTCCAGTGGCGCTCGTCTCGTCCGGCATTTTCATAGTGGGTCTGGCAATGGTGCTTCTGCATGTGGTGCCGACAGTCGGCCTCATCTATACTGTGATGGTGATCTATGGCGTCGGATTCAGCTTCATCTTTCCATCCATGAATAAGATCATCGGACAGAACACGGAAATGCACGAAAGAGGAAAGGCCAATGGCGTCTTCTACTCTTTCTTCTCACTTGGCTCTGTGGCAGGCTCCTATCTTTCCGGAATATTTGCCACCTACTTCGAGACACCATTTCTGTTCATCGGACTGATTCTGATCATTCTGCTCGCTGCTGTCCAGATCGCCCACAAAAAAAGTGGATTTACGCATTCCCTTTAGGGGAAACATGAAATGAAGGATGTGATACAGTGAAAAATGTTCTATTAATGGGAGTGAACGGAAGAATCGGCCAGAACCTCTATAGGGAGCTGAAAGATGTTTATAATCTCTTCGCATTCTCAAGTTCCAACCAGGATGATACCAATCTGGACATCACTTTTCTTAAAAAGGATCTTTTCATACTGCCGGAAGTTGAGAAAGCACTGGATGGCATAGATATCGTAATATTTTTCGAAGATCCCATCATGCGGCTCAACAGGCAGACCCAGGGACGGTTTGACGACCTCTATGTACTTCTGGCTGACAACATCGCCCGTGCTTCCTACGCCAATGAAGTGGAACAGATCATTTTTGTAGGGGATGAAGTCAGCAGTGACTATACTGCCGAAGTGCTTGGTGCATATGGCACAGAGGTCAAAGTTACAGAGACGCCCATCAAGAGGTACGGCAAAAACCTGTCCTATAAAGCATCCGACTATAATAATGTCAGAAGTGTGCAGAGAGCACCATTTCCGGAAGGCTGGCACATCAAGGATGTAGGCAGATACTACTTTGAATGGCTGAACAGCATCCTTTCTGATATGGTCAATGTCGAGTATGAAGGGCAGTTGATCAAAATTCATTTTGCAAAAAGAAACCATCCGGCACTGGTTGTCGAATATGATGCAGAAAGCAGCTACGATGGTGTGGAAATATACAGAATCAAAGGTGGGGGTCTGTCCAGGAAGGAAATGAACAAGACACCACGGTTTGAATTCAGAGAACTTCCCGGCTGCAAGGAATTCATCATGGCATTGCACGATTTCGAGCCGAAGTCATCCTGGAGCACCTATCTGCTTACACAGGCACCACTGTATGCTCTGGTCAACCGCATCTATCAGGTGGAAATGATCATAAATAGCCAGGCCCCAAGATCAAATAACCAATCAAGCACTGATTGAATATGAAAAAGGGAGCGAAATCTTAAAGATTTCGCTCCCTTTTTCATATGTGTCGACTAGTGGATGAAGTTATGACTTGAAACTTGGGAAGCACTGATGGTTCTGAAAGCTTTGACACCTTGTCCGCTGCCGAAGTTCATTTCGGACACGAGGATGGAACCATTTGAATTGATTCTTTCAACAACTGCAACGTGACCCATGCCCCAGGCATAGTTTGTCCATGCATTTGCCTGCATGATTGCGCCGACGGATGGAGAGTTGTTCACTTTGTATCCATCACTTTTCGCGCCTGTATCCCAGCTGTAGGCATTGCCCCAGCCATTGCCCACAGGTTTGCCAAGCTGCTGGCGACGTTCGAATACATACCATGTGCACTCGCCCCATGTATAGTAGTTCTTACCGTATGAGACGTTTGTTGGTGCTGGCGCAGATACATTCTGTGTCACTGTCTCTTTTGATTCGGAAGCACTTGAATTACTGCTTGAAGCATTTGAACTGCTGCTGGAAGTGCTTGCGGTACCGGAAACCTTCAGCTTTTGTCCCGGGTGAATGACTGTGGAAGAAAGATTGTTCAGGTTCATGATATTTCTATATGTAGTGCCATGTGCTCTTGCAATTTTGCTCAATGTGTCGCCCGCTTTGACGCTGTATGTGCCTGTTGAAGTGTTTGATGAGCTGTTTGAAGAACTGCTTGAATCGTTTGAAGTCTCACTAGTTTCCTTCTTGGATTCGGATTTTTCAGAAGCATTGCTGGAGCTGCTGGAAGCATTTCCGCCGAGTGACAGCTTCTGACCTGGATGTATGATATGTGAAGATATGTTGTTGATGCTCATCAGTGTTCTGTAGTTCATTCCGTTTGCTCTTGCAATCTTGCTCAGTGTATCTCCAGATTTAACAGTATACGTTCCACCTGCAGAGCTTGAAGCACTGCTTGAACTGCTGGATGACTGTGAAGAGCTGGACGATTTTGAACTGCTTGAATCTGAACTGCTGGAGCTGCTGCCGCTTGTTTTCAGATTCTGGTTTATGTAGATAAGGTCTGAAGAAAGGTTGTTCCAAGATTTCAGCTGGGAAACGGATACGCTGTTCTGATTTGCAATCTTCCAAAGTGTATCTCCACTCTGGACTTTGTATGAAGAAGCTTCCGCCTGATCCGCAAGACCGTATGTAGTGAGTGCTGCTGTCGCCGTCAAAGCAGTAATAATCTTTTTCATGAATGTAGTGACCTCCTGGATTATGGGTGTGATGTATGTATTTTATATTATTGTTGGTTGATTACACAGTTGTATTTGATTACAGAATATATCTTAGCAAATAATCGAATGGAATAGTGCGATGTAATATAACTGTAATAGAAATAAAACAATTCAATCATATTCAGAATAATCTTGTAATAATATGAGAGCTCATGTGGTTGATTGGCTTCAGCAGGGGTATAGAAGATGTATTCTTATTTTTGAATCAGGAGGTCATTTGAATGGCAGCTCGGCATGACTACAGAAAAGTCTGGCTCTACTTTCTATACTATTGGGTGATATTCGGCATCGGTACATATTTCGGACAGTACCTGCCTGAAGCGTGGCGTCCGACTGCATCGGCTGTACTATTCGGCCTGATGATGATCTCCCTGTTCGTCCGGGGGTTCAATCGGACCGGTCTGATCATCAGCCATCTGTATGCCATACTGATCGGTCTCGTTTCTTTTGGTCTGTTCGAGTCGTTCATTGCAGATTTCGGTTCGGATACCTTCTACCGCATCGTGCTGCTCGGCATCCTGGTGTTCATATTTTTCGGGTGCATCGGCTATTTCCTGCTCAAGGATATTACACATTGGGGCAAGTACCTTTTCATTGCGCTGCTCATCGTAATCTTTGCCTCACTGCTCAACTTCTTCATCAATCTGCCCTACCTGACACTCGCACTGACGATCATCGGTCTGGTACTTTACATTCTTTACACGATGTATGACTTCAATCGTATGAAGAACAAGCGGTTTGGTCCAAGGGAGATGGGATTCAACCTGTTCATCAACCTGCTGATCATCATCAAGCGGCTGCTGCAGCTGTACCGTTATGTTAACAATAGGCGCTAGATGATATAAAATGATATATTATAGATAAACCAATGTAATGAAGGAAGATGAAGAATGGGACGTAAATGGAACAATATCAAAGAGAAAAAAGCACAGAAGGATAAGGATACGAGCCGGGTCAATGCAAAGTTCGGCCGTGAAATATATGTAGCCGCCAAAAAGGGCGAACCGAATCCTGAAAGCAACCAGGCACTGAAAGCAGTGCTTGACCGCGCCAAAACATACTCTGTACCTAAGCACATCATCGACAAGGCCATCGACAAGGCGCGGGGCAACGATGAAGAGACGTTTGATGAACTGCGCTATGAAGGCTTCGGACCTGAAGGTTCGATGCTCATCGTGGATGCACTGACAAACAACGTAAACCGCACAGCTTCCGATGTCCGTGCCGCTTTCGGCAAGAATGGTGGGAACATGGGTGTCAGCGGTGCAGTGAGCTACATGTTCGATGCGAAATCCGTTTTTGTATTCACCGGCTTTGATCCCGAGGACACGATGATGGATCTGATGGAAAAAGACGTGGATATCGAAGATGTTGCCGAAGAGAACGGCTACACGGTCGTCTATGGTGCACCGCAGGCATTTCATGAAATCAAACAGGCACTCGATGAGATGGGTGTTGAAGAGTATGAAGTTGCAGAACAGACGATGGTGGCACAGAACGAAGTATCACTTGAGGCGGAAGCAGAAGAGCAGTTCGAGAAACTGATCGATGCTCTTGAAGATCTCGAAGACGTGTCGAACGTCTACCATAACGTCAATCTCGGTGCATAGATAGAGGAGGAGAATGGAATATGGACTTCGGTTATCAGGGGAAAGTGGCAGTAATTACAGGCAGCAGCAAAGGCATCGGCCGTGAAACAGCGGAACAGATGGTAAAGCTCGGAGCGAAGGTCATGCTTGTAGCCAGAGGAGAAGAAAAGCTCATCGAAGCGAAAGAGGCACTCTCCGAATACGGTGAAGTGGATTATGTTGTGGCAGATGTAAAGCAGGATGCATCGGCAGCACATATCATTGAACAGACGATTGACAGATATGGACGTCTCGACATCCTGGTCAACAACGCAGGGGGCTCGTTTGCAAAATCATTTGAAGAGATATCCATCTCCGACTGGGAGCAGGACCTCGACCTGAAGCTGCTGGGTGCTGTCAGAATGTCCAATGCGGCCCTGCCGCACCTGAAAAAGCAGGGGGGCGCCATAGTGAATCTGACAGCGGTGCTTGGCAAGACGCCCCCTGCCTCGTCGCTGCCGACCACGGTTTCACGTGCTGCAGGCATGGCGATGACAAAGGCGATGAGCAAGGATCTCGGAAAATACAATATCCGGGTGAATACAGTCTGCATCGGTCTTATACGCAGTGATCAGATAGAGAAGAAATGGAAGAAGGAAGCACCTGAGTTGGGCTGGGATGAATATGCGAGACTCGACAAACACAACATTCCTCTCGGCAGAATCGGCGACACGGCGGAAGCTGCCAATGTCATCACTTTCCTCTGTTCCGACCTCGCCTCATATGTCAGTGGAGACGCAATCAATATAGACGGCGGCGCCGGACATGCATTATAAAATATAACGCCTTCGGGCGTTTTTTTATTGCCATAGTGCCGTATTAACTGTATTATTGTAATTAATACAGAACAGAGGAGGTGGCCGGATGATCAATTTGGACCTGAAAAGTCGCATACCGATTTATGAACAGCTTATAGATAGAATCAAACAGCTTATTATACAAGGGGTCATAAAGCCGGATGAGAAGCTTCCCTCGGTCAGAAATCTTGCACAGGAACTGACGATCAACCCGAACACAATTCAGAAAGCCTACCGCGAACTGGAAAGAGAAGGATATATCTATTCCCTGCCGGGCAAAGGCAGTTTCGTAAGCGAAGTGAAAGCGCAGGAAAATGATCTGAAGATCCAGGAGCTGACGCAGGATTTTAAAAGAATTGTCAGCGAGCTGCTTTATCTGGGCACATCGAAAGAACGCCTGATCGCGCTGATACAGAAGACAGTAGAAGAAGGGAGAAAGAAAGATGAAACTCGAGACTAGACAGCTTGATAAATCCTTTGGCAGGAAGAAGGCAGTGGATGCAGTGACATTGACAGTCGACCCAGGAACAATCCATGGACTCCTCGGATCAAACGGCGCAGGAAAGACGACATTCATGAAAACCCTCGGGGGCATCTATAAACCGGACGCCGGTGCAGTATTGTTTGATGATGCATCCATATTTGAGAATCCGACCGTCAAAAATGATGTCCTTTTCATTAATGACATTCCCTACTTTTTCAACGGAGCAACTCTCGGTTCGATGGCCACCTTCTACAAGTCGATGTATCCCAAATGGTCGACGAAACGTTTCAAGCAGCTGTCTGAACACTTTGGGCTGGAAGCAAAACAGCCGCTTTCACAGCTTTCCAAAGGAATGAAGCGGCAGGCATCCTTCATACTGGCCTTCTCCGCGCGACCCCAGGTGATGCTGCTCGACGAACCTTTCGATGGACTCGACCCGATCATCAGGCGCCAGGTCAAGAACATCATGATGCAGGATATCGCCAATCACGGCATGACTGTCATTGCATCGAGCCATAACTTGCGCGAGATGGAAGACCTGTGTGATTCGGTATCCATCATGCACGAAGGCAGACAGCTCTTCCACCGCGATCTCAACGAAGTCAAAGGCAGCCACTGCAAACTGCAGATCGCTTTTGAAAATCTGCCAGGGGACCAGTTCTTCAAAGAGATGGGCGTCGTCCAGCATGAAGTGAAGGGCAGGGTCATCACATGCATCATCAAAGGCGACATCAGCCATATTGAAGAGAAAGTGACGAAGTACGACCCGCTCATGTATGACATACTGCCGCTGACGTTGGAAGAAATATTCGCATATGAAATGGGGGACAAAGGCTATGAAATCAGCAACATCATTGTTGAATAGAACACTACTGAACCATTTCTTGGGCGGTACTTTCTGGCTGACAGTCTTGTTCCTCATCGGCAACATACTGATTCAGCCACTCTACTTGTGGATCCGATCTGTTAATAGTGAACCAGTTGGTAATGTGAGTTTTGCTTTAGACAGTGCACTTTATGAAACCCTTCCATTTCAACTTGCAGCGAGCATGATCTACATTGTTTTGATGGTGGTGTTCCTGTTCAGCTACAAGAATAAGGAAGCCTCAATTGACTTCATGCACAGCATGCCGATGAGACGAAGGAAACTACTGAGTCATGCATTGATTGCGGGTGTGATCAACATCATCATCCCGCTCGTAATTACAGCGATTATTCTTTTCTTTGAAAGATATTTCCTGATATTTGATGTTACGATAATGAACATTGTTGAATGGTTCTTCTATACTTTGTTTGTGCTGCTTGTCGTTTTCGCCATTTCAGTATTTGTCGGTTTCCTCGTCAGCAACATGTTTGTCCATATGCAGATGGTCGTCATTGTCTTCTTCCTGCCTCTTGTATTCTGGGGGTTGACCGTGACAGCTGCGGAAATGCTGTATGATGGCATCATTACCTATCCATCTGCAGGTGAAGGTGGACTGATGGGAGTAGTTGTCAATAATACATTCCCAATTTTCGTTATCCAGCAGATATATGAGGGGCTTACAATATGGAAAATGGTTCTCTGGATTTTTGTTGCCGTTACGCTGATCATTCTGTCGTACATCTATTACAGCAGAAGTAGGAGTGAAAGTGTTCACTACACGTTCAATAATAGATGGATAAGAGATATACTGGTTGCCTTCATTACGATTTCTGGAATGCTACTTGTTGGAATAGTGCTCTCATTTGCACTGCCGGATCTGACGATTGTGTTTACACTCGCTTTTGGCATCGGGGCCATCTTCTCTTATATCACCCAGGAAATGTTTTTCCAGGGGACGGCAAGAATAAAGTTGAGCAGGAGATCATTGATTACAACAGGCATATCGTTGGTTTTATTTTGGGTGGTCTTTGCCATCGGCTGGCAGCAGTATACCTCCTATATCCCTGACGAAAGTAATGTGGAGAGTGTCAGTATCAACGGTCACTGGAGCAGCAACACTATGGTGTACGGTAACAGTGAGGACGTTATGAGTGAAGATTACCTGTTTATAGAAGATTCTGCATTAATAGAAAAAGGTATTTCGCTTCATCAGGAAGCGGCTGATGGTGATTATGCAGCCGATGAAAGTGAAATCGCCCAATCGTTCGAAATTGTCTATCGCATGAAGGATGGTTCTTATGTGAACAGAAGTTACGATAATTTCCCTATGAAGAGCGAAGAGTATGATGCCATGCTGCAAACATTGAACAACAGTCAAATTTCAAAAGCGTACGATGTAATCTACAACATAGAAAATCTACTCCCTGTCGACAACTTGGAAATTCATGGTCCCGGTACTTATTTCAATCTCCAGACTGAGAACGAAATTCATGAATTTGTTGATGCGTACCAGAAAGCATTCCATCAGCTTGACAGTAATATGCCACTACTCATAAACAATCCGAACATGCAGCTGATATCTGCGTCTGTATCCGCAGATGGAGACTACTATAGTGGGAATGCATCCCTGTATAACCCGGCTATGATTGAGAAGATCATGGAGAACTACCAGCTTTCAGATTTCCTTGGACTCGATAACGGTGAGAGATTTTACACAGTTGATCTTGCAGATGAAGACAAGGCATCATTCTTCAGAGATTACGAAACCATTTCTTTTGATGAACTATATGATAAATACTCGATGGATGGGCTGACCGCTTCAGAAACAGAGGACATCATTGAGGAAGTCAATGAGGGGAATCTGGATGCCAGTGGAGATCGTATCCTGTTATACGTTCCTGAATTTATGCAGGACATGAGCATGGGTACTGAAGCGATGTCTCCTCCGTTGATAGCTGCAGATGAGTTCTTCATGCTCGGTATCGAGTAGGCTGATGTCACGAAAGTTTCAATTCCTTCACATTCTTTCTCCGAATTTTGTATAATTGGGGGAAGGAGATGAACGTGATGAAAACCAAGTATCTCGATAAACGAGGGTGGAGACGTCTCCTCCGATCGGACTACAAAGAGAAAATCATAGATTACAATGGTGAAAGAATACTGGTGGGACTGATAGATATCCATAAAGTGCGCTCCCCGCTGACAGTACCGATACTCGGTGAGAAGGTGCGGGTGTGCGACAACCACTATAAATGGCTGCAGGTGATGCCTGAAGAAAGAAACTACAGCATCACCGTAATGTATGATGACAAGGGCGAGGTGCTGCAGTACTACTTCGATATCAATGTCGAGCATACTCTTGAGCTTGGGAATGCCCGCCGCAGGGATATCTACCTGGATGTGCTCGTCCTTCCGGATGGACGGTATGAGCTGGTGGATGAGAGGGATCTGAAGCGGGCAATCAAGAGAGGGCATATCACGAAAGAGCAGTACGATTACGCCTATGCTGTGGCGAATGAAGTGATCGAGGAGATCGACACTGATTTCAGCCGATTTGAAACGCTTGTCCACTACTGCAGAAAATCACTCGCATAATAGAAAATACGAACGGCCATCATTTCTGGCCGTTCGTATTTTTGGTTTCTGCAAGTATTCGGCTGGAATCGTCTGGATCAGGTCGTAATGAAATCTCCGCCATTTACATGGAGAACCTGACCGGTCATATAGCTTGAGTCATTGCTTGCCAGCATAACGTAGCTTGGTGCGAGTTCACTCGGCTGTCCACGGCGTCCCATCGGTGTACTTCCACCGTGCTTCTCCACTTTTTCGGCGCTGAATGTTGCCGGAATGAGCGGTGTGTAGATTGGACCCGGAGCGACGCCGTTGACCCGGATGCCTTTTTCCGCCAAGTTGCCTGAAAGGGAGCGGGTGAATGATGTGATGGCACCGTTTGTCGCTGAATACTCGATAAGTTCCGGTGAACCTCTGTATGCAGTGACGCTTGTCGTATTGATGATGGCATCCCCCTTATTCAGATGCGGTACTGCCGCCTGTGCCATGAAGATGAAGCCATAGATGTTCGTTTCGAATGTTTCCCGGATCTGCGCTTCCGTAATATCAAGGAAATCCTCCGTCGGATACTGGACACCGGCGTGATTGACGAGTACATTCAATTTGCCGAAGTTATCGATGGTGAACTTGACGAGCTTCTCACATTCTTCCTTCTTCTTCACATCGAATGCATATGTTTCACAATGCACACCGTGTGACTCCGCAATCTCTTTCGTTTTTTCAGCATCATCGTGTTCATCGAGATAGCCGATGACAATATTGGCGCCTTCCTTTGCGTAGGCGATCGCAACGGCACGCCCGATTCCGGAATCGCCGCCTGTAATGATGGCTACCTTATCTTTTAATTTTTCGCTGCCTTTGTAGTTTTCATCTTCAAATACCGGTTTTGGGTCCATATCTTTTTCTATGCCTGGCTGGCGATCTTGTGTATATCCTTCAACTGCTTCATCTACACGTTCGTATTTGTTCTTTTCGGTCATGATCATCGTGCCTCCTATTGGAAAGATGTAATAGCCATATACCCAACCCTGCAATTATTTACACTTATTTGTATTCATCCATCGTATGGCCTCTTATTTATGATAGTATTTTCTTATTGATGAAAGGATGTTGCATAATGAAAGTCGATGATTATAAACTTCTTGTCACTCTGGATGAAACACGGACACTAAGACGGGCGGCCGAAAAACTCTTCATCTCGCAGCCTGCTGTCAGCCAGCGTCTCAAATCCATTGAAGATGAGTGGGGGGTAAAAATATTCATCCGAACAAAAAAAGAACTGTATGTAACCGGGGAAGGGGAAAAAATTATCGAGCATGCCAGGAGTGTGGTGGAACGCGAGACGCTGGTCAAGGAGTATATCCGGATCAATCAGAATTCCATACAGGGAAATCTGTCAATCGGTGTATCTTCTCTGATCGGTCATACGATTCTTCCGGAAATACTGGCACAGTATCTGAAACTCTATCCAAATGTAAATATCAAGATCAAAGTTGGATCTTCCCAGCAGATCATAGGGGAACAGAACGACTTTCATATATCGATTGTGCGTGGGAACCAGATGCTGAACAAGCAGAATGAACTTTTGTTTGTAGACCGGCACTACCTCGTGGCGCCAAAAGAGAATGATGATAGATCCAGACTGCCGATCATAGAGTTCCAGGCGGATCCCATGTACATCAGTGAAATCGAGCAGTTCTTCGAACACCGCTTCAGCCGCAAGTATGACGCGCAGATAAAAGTCGATCAGATCGCCACCTGCCGGGCACTGCTGCTCGAGGGCATCGGAATGACGGTGCTGCCTGAAATAGTTGTGGAAGGCTTTGACGAGGACCGGTTCAATATTGACGAAGTGATGGTGGCTGGGCGTCCGATTACAAGGGATACGTATATCGCATTCGATAGAAGTGTACTTGAACTGCCACAGGTGGAGGCGTTCCTGACTCTTGTCAGAACATTCGTCAATGCAAACTGAACATAACAACACTACATACAGAAAGAATGATTAACATGATGCGCGAACTTTTCAAGATACAGAACTACCGGCTATTTCTGATCAATATGGCACTGCTTGGAATGGCCGTCTCCCTGACGGCCCCTTTTCTGGTCATTTTCATGACGGAGACGCACGGCATGTCGACTTCGGCCTACGGCGTATTCATGGCCACAGCAGCAGTGGGCAGCTTCCTGATGAATACGGTGATCGGCAGGAAGAGCGATAGCCTGGCCTTTGACCGCAAGTACCTGATCATCGGTGCGCTGGTAATGATGATCATTGCTTTTGGCAGCTATCTTATCATCGGCAATGTATGGCTTTTGGCACTATCCTATATCGTCTTTGCAGCACTCGGTGCACCAGCGATGCCGCAACTCTACGCTTCAGCCAGGGAATCGATCAATGCCTATAGGTCCAATATGGCAGTAATGGCGAACACAGTGCTCAGATCCATGTTCTCTTTCGGTTTTCTTTTCGGTCCGCTGATCGGTTCCGTGCTGATTGGGATCTATGGCTTCAACGGGCTTTTCACCGGGACGGTCATAATGTTCATGCTTGTTCTGGGACTGTCGATTCTGATAAAGCCCGCTCGGCGGGTTGCTCCACAGAGTGCTGCCAACATAAGGTCCTATGAAGAAAAGAAGGCTCCCAATATTCTTAAGACACCGGCACTGCTGTTGCCATTTATGGCATTTACCATGCTGCATGTGGGACAATGGATGTATCTTCTGAATATGCCTCTGTATGTGACGAATTTTCTGGGAGAGCAGGAGCGGGGTGTTGGTATACTATCAAGCCTCTGTGCAGGGCTTGAAGTCCCTTTCATGATTTTCATGGGCTATATCGCAGGCAAGGTCAGTTCGAAGTCTCTGCTGATCATCGGTGCGTTTCTTGGCAGCCTGTTCTTCCTTTCAATCGGCATATTCAATGACTTTACAGCGATGGTTATCGGCCAGTTGCCTCTGGCCATTTTCCTGGCAGTACTGCTCGGTCTTGGCATCAGCTACTTTCAGGACCTGCTTCCCGATTTTCCGGGATATGCTTCGACACTATTCGCCAATGCCATGATCATCGGGCAGCTGCTGGGCAACCTGCTTGGTGGAATCGCCAGTGATGTTGTAGGCTTGGAGTATTCATTCTTCATCGCAGGTGCATTCGTGTTTACAGCGTTCATCTTATTTTTCTTCACTCAGAGTGAAATCAGGAAAGGAGAAGTCTAATGGAAATCATCTGGTGGCTCATTGTCATCGCTTCATTCATCATCGGATTTGCAGGTCTGTTTTTCCCGGTCGTGCCTTCGGTACTGATGTTCTGGATCGGCTTTCTTGTTTATCAGTTCTTGATCAATGGCGAAACCCTGTCTTGGATGTTCTGGATTATCGTATTCGTTCTGACAGTGCTGGTCCTCTTCAGCGACTTCATCGCAAACAGCTACTTTGTCAAAAGGTATGGAGGATCGAAGCGGGGTGAATACGCCGCAATCATCGGTGTGCTCATCGGCATGTTCATCTATCCGCCAATAGGAATCATCGTTGTTCCCTTTGTACTTGTTCTGATTGTCGAGCTTCTTAATTCAAAGGACGTCAATCAGGCACTGAGAGCATCTGTCGGATCACTTCTTGCATTCCTTTCGAGTGCAGTATTCGACGCAGTCGTCTTTACGGTAATGGTAGTATGGTTCCTGCTCGATGCACTTGTCTTCTAGCATTAAAAATGCCCCTCATCGAGGGGCATTTTTTCGTTCTATGCGTTTTCCAGCTGTTTTTCCTGGCTTTTATTATCGGTACCCTCGTCATCAAGGTTCCTACGTACGTCTGTCATATTGTACTTCGGCTTGTGCTTGCCCTGCTGTATATCAAGCGCATAGTGGCAGGCGACACTATGCTTATCCTTGTATATTTCATCCTTTTCTTCCAGTACAGGTACTTCGTCCCGGCATTTATCCGTCGCAAATGGACATCTTGTATGGAAACGGCAGCCCGTCGGTGGATCGATCGGGGAGGGGACGTCTCCACGCAGGAAGATCCTCTCGGATTTCTTTTTCGGGTTGGGTACTGGGATTGCGGACAGCAGCGCTTTCGTATAAGGGTGCTGAGGATTTTCGAATATGCTTTTCGTTTCTCCCATTTCTACAATCTTCCCCAGGTACATGACAATGATCCGGTCCGATATGTGACGGACGACACCAAGGTCGTGCGCGATGAAGAGATAGGTAAGTCCCATTTCGCGCTGCAGACGTTTCAGCAGGTTCAGAACTTGTGCCTGGATGGAGACGTCGAGTGCACTGACTGCTTCATCACAGATGATGAGCTTCGGATTGACCGAGAGGGCACGTGCAATACCGACACGCTGTCTCTGGCCACCAGAGAACTCATGAGGAAAGCGATCGATCTGGTGCTTCTGCAGACCGACTGTTTCCATCAGTTCGATAATGCGTGCATTGCGTTCCTTTTTAGGGACGACATTCTGGATCTCCATTGCTTCGTTCAGCGTCTGGCGTACGGTTTTGCGTGGATTGAGAGAGGCGTAGGGGTCCTGGAATATGATCTGCATCTCGCTTCTCATCTTCCGCATCTCCCTGGCGTTCATGCCGAGGACATCCCTGCCTTCAAATTCGACTTTACCTTCTGTCGGTTCATCAAGGCGCAGTATCGCGCGTCCGGTAGTGGACTTTCCGCAGCCGGACTCACCGACGACAGATACAGTCTCTCCCTTGCCGATGGTGAAAGAGATATCATCAACGGCTTTGACGTGGTTGACGGTACGTCCAAGAAACCCACCCTTTATCGGGAAATACTGCTTCAGGTTTTCAATTTTAAGTAGTGTGTTCTCTGTCATAGACTGCTACTCCCTTCTCGCCATCCCATTCTTCGGTATAGATCCAGCATCTGACATCATTTCCGTCTTCCTGGGTTTCAAGTTCAGGAAGCTTGCTGCATATATCCGATGCATGCGGACATCTTGGTGCAAAACGGCAACCTGTCGGCATTTCATCCGGAGCAGGGACACTGCCTTTGATCGGTATCAGCTCATCCTGGTCGACATCATGGCGCGGAAGCGAGTTCAGCAGACCGACCGTGTAGGGATGTCTGGGATTTTCAAATAAAGTTTCAACATCCGCGTACTCGACCACTTTTCCGCAGTACATGACAGCGACGTAGTCGCAGGTTTCCGCTACAACCCCGAGATCATGCGTAATCATGATGACACTCATGCCGATATCATTCTGAAGTTCCTTGATGAGTTCCAGAATCTGCGCCTGGATGGTGACATCAAGAGCGGTCGTCGGTTCATCGGCAATCAGAAGTTCCGGTCTGCACGCGAGAGCCATGGCAATCATGACACGCTGGCGCATGCCGCCCGAGAGCTCGTATGGATATTGGTCGACACGCTTGGCAGGAGACGGGATGCCGACAAGCTCAAGCATCTCGATTGCCCGCTTCGTCCCTTCCTTTTTACCGAGCCCCTGGTGGATCTTATACGACTCCCTCAGCTGCTGTCCGATGGTGTAGACCGGATTCAGGGAGGTCATCGGTTCCTGGAAGATCATGGAGATTTCATTTCCCCGAATATCCCGCATACGGGCATTCTTTGCTTCTGTAAGTTCTTCCCCTTTGAAATTGATGCTGCCTCCGACAATTTCACCAGGTCTTTCTATAAGCTGCAGGATGGATAGGGCGGTTATACTCTTGCCGGATCCGGATTCTCCGACAATGCCGAGAGTTTTTCCTTCCGGTACCTGGAAAGTTACGCCATCGACTGCTCTCACTTCACTTCCTTCCACAAAGAAGGAAGTTCTCAAATCTTTTATATCAAGAATATTTTCTGACACATGTGTCACTCCCAACTTAGTTCAGGTCCACGCGTTTGTTGAGGAACCTGTAGGATATATCAACAATGAGATTCACTATGACGAAGGATACCGAGACGACAAGTACGGCACCCTGTACGATAGGGAAATCCCTCTGCAGGATGGCGTCGATGATGAGCCGTCCGAGTCCATTGATTGCGAAAACACTTTCGGTAAGGACCGAGCCGGCCAGGAAGTAGCCGAACTGCAATCCGATGACGGTCACTACAGGAATCATGGCATTCTTCAGCGCATGTCTGAAGATGACCACGCGTTCTTTTACCCCTTTTGCCCTGGCCGTTCTGATGTAGTCCTGTGATATGACATCAAGCATGCTGCTTCTCGTCATACGTGCGATGATCGCCGCCCCGGCTGTTCCAAGTGCGATGACGGGCAGGACAAGCTGGTCAGGGTCTCCCCATCCGGTCGGTGACAGCCACCCAAGATTGATTGAAAACCACTGGATGAGCATGAGTCCGAGCCAGAAGTTCGGCATGGACAGACCGAACAGCGCCACTACCATGATTGCAACATCAGAAAAAGTATACTGGCGGACAGCTGAAACGATACCAGCCAGCAGGCCGAGCACAATGGCGAAGATCATGGAGTATATTGTCAGTTCCAAGGTGATCAGAAACCTTGGCTGTATGTGTTCAAATACAGGGATATTATCTCTTATGGATGTACCGAAGTCCAACTGCAGCGCGTTGCCCAGAAAATTGAAGTACTGGACATGGAGCGGGTCATTGAGCCCAAGACGCTGTTCGATCGCCTCGACAGTGGCCTGTGGTGCACTTTCTCCGGCCATGATCACTGCCGGATTACCCGGAGTCAGATGCATCAGACTGAATACGAGTATGGTCACCCCAAGCAGTACAGGGATTAGCTGCAGTAGTCTGCGAATGATAAATGTAGTCATGTGATGCCTCCTATTTTCTCATTTTCGGATCAAGTGCATCTCTCAATCCGTCTCCGAATAGATTGAATGCAAGCACGACGATGACGATCATCATGCCAGGGAACAGTGTAATATGTCCTGCCTGGTACATATAGTTCCTGCCATCATTGAGCATGGCACCCCATTCAGGCGTCGGCGGCTGTACACCGAGACCAAGGAATGAAAGACCAGCTGCAGTCAGAATTGCCGTTGCGATGAAAAGTGTCGTATTGACGATGATCGGTGACATGATGTTCGGCAGTATATGCTGGAATATGATTTTTCCGTCACGCGCTCCGAGTGCCCGGATGGCATCGACATATTCCAGTTTCTTTGTCGTCAGAGTGGATCCCCTGACGATGCGTGCGAACTGGGGAATGGCTCCGATTGCGATGGCAATCGTCACGTTGATCGTACTGCCGCCAAGAACACTGACGATGGCCAGCGCCAGCAGGATGCCAGGGAACGCCAGCAGGATGTCCATGAGTCTCATGACGACGGTATCAAACCATCCGCCGTAGTATCCCGCAAGAATACCGAGTGGCACACCGACAAGTCCTGCCAGAAATGTTGCTGCAAATCCTACCCCTAATGTTATGTACATGCCATGCAGTATTCTTATGAAGATATCCCGACCCAGATGATCTGTTCCGAACCAGTGGGCACCGGATGGGCCTTCCAGCTTGGAAGTAAGATTTGTGGCATTCGAACTGATGCCTGTCAGTCCGTAGTTGGCATCGATTGCACCAAATATCGATACCACGAAAAAGAATGCGAGGACATAGAAGCCGACAAGGGCGGATTTATTCTTTTTGAGACGCCTGAATGTATCTTTAAGACTTTTTACCCGCGGATTAACCGGCCTGGTATCACGAATTCTTTCTTTGGATGCAACTACCATGGTTTGACCTCCTAAAAATCATGATTGAATTTTATGAAAATTCATGAATTGCTAATCATTATGATACATTCCTATCGACAATATATCAATATTTATAAAAGAAACCGGGACCCTTCCTTTCGCTTGTTGGAGAAATACCTTTATAAAAGTGTAATAAGAGCATTGCGGCGTGCTTCTCATATCCATATATGTATAAGAATAAATTTCACAAGGAGTTGAACAATTCGAAATAATACTATAACATGAAAATATACTTAATGCATACTTATTTGGTAGGAAAATGATATGAAGGAGTGTATGGATGAAGAAAACAGCAGTGACGATCATGATGCTTTGTATTCTGATACTCGCAGGATGTACCGATGATAGCAATGTTGAGCCCGATGCCGGAAACGAAAGCCAGAGTGGAGGGGACTTCATACTTTCCACAAGCAGTGATCTTGTATCGCTCGACCCCCATGGCAGCAATGATCTCCCTTCGGATAAAGTACGGAACACAATCTATGAAGGTCTGGTTACACAGAATGAAGACTTGGAGATTGAACCGCTACTGGCTACAGAATGGCAACAGGAAGACGACGTGACATGGACATTTACACTGCGTGAAGACGTGACATTCCATGACGGCAGCCCTTTCAACGCGGAAGTGGTCAAAGCCAACCTGGATAGGGTGCTGGATCCGGGAGTCGCTTCACCCAGAATGAATCTTTTTGAAATGATAGAATCGGTCGAAGTGGTGGATGAATATGAAGTTGAAATTGTCACATCCTATCCATTTGCGCCGCTACTCCATCATTTGACACATGATGGAGGCGGTATGATAAGCAAGGAAGTCATCGATGAGGACTACAGTAATGCCCTGGAGGAAGCCGGGGTGGATATGACAGTTTCGGAACTCTACAGTCTAAGGCAATCCGATGCAGAAGGATATGAGGAAGTCAGCAGTGATATTTCCGAATATCTCCATTCGGTAGTGGAGCAGAATCCTGCCGGTACAGGCTACCTGCAGCTTGAGGAGCGGAATCCGGGCGAATCGACAGTCCTGTCCAGGTTTGATGACTACTGGGGCACGCCGGCAAACCTTGACACTGTCACCTTCAAAGTTGTGACGGAGACAAGCTCACAGGTCGCAGAACTGGAAACAGGTGCCTCGCATATGATCAGTGGATTTGACGCAAGCAATATCGAAAGAATCGAAAACAACCCGGAAACCCATATGTATACGTTCCATTCGATCTCGATGGAATACGTGGGCTTCAATACCAGCAAGGCGCCTCTCGACGATAGGAGGGTCCGTCAGGCCATCACCCATGTGTTCGACAAGGAAGAAGTGCTTGAAGGAATATACAATGGTACAGGCAGAGCACTGGATGGACCATTGCAGCCTGAAGTGTTGGGCTATGATGAGAGTATTGAAGGGCTGGAATATGATGTGGACCGTGCCAAAGCCCTGATGGCGGAGGCAGGGTATGAAGATGGATTTGAAATATCCATCATTACAAATGATACGCCTGAAAGAGTCGATGTCGCTGTCTACCTTCAGGAGGCGCTGCAGCAGCTCAACATTGAAGCCTCGGTGGAACAGATCGAATGGGGCGCGTATCTTGAAAGAGCCAGTACAGGCGAGCATGATATTTTCATACTGGGCTGGCCGAATACTACAGGAGACCCGGACCAGGGGCTGTGGCCGCTGTACCATTCTTCCATGATCGGCAGCCAGGGGAACCGCTTCTTCTTTGAGAATGATGAACTGGATACTCTTCTTGAAGCAGGCAGGCAGGAAACCGATACAGAAGAACGAGGGAGAATCTATCAGGAAGTGCAGCAGCTGCTGATAGAAGAAGCACCTTCGATATTCATGCGGCAGGCGGAAAGTACAAATGCTTACAGGGATGAAGTCGAGGGCCTTTCCATAGACCGCTATAACAAGCCGGACTTCAGGAATGTCACTCTGGAAAATTGATGGGCACAAAGTCATATGGATATGCAGATTCGGCATATCCATATGTTTTTTACCAAAACATTTCTGAATATTCCTTATTGAAAGAAAAGTCTTACTGTTATAAGATATATTTATCCCAAATATACATATAAACTGGATGATGGGAGAAGATGACTACAGGGGGAATAATGAATGAAGAATTACTTGAAGTTGCTGCTGCTCAGCATTATTGTGCTTGTGCTTGCGGCCTGTACCGATGATAGCAATGTTGAACCTGGTGGAGACACTGGTGGTGAGGAAGCATCCAGTGGAGGCGGGGATATGGTCCTGTCCTTCCCGAGTGATGCCGTGTCCATGGACCCGCATGGCAGTAATGACGTGCCATCCGAACAGGTGAGGGATACGATGTATGAAGGGCTTGTAACCCAGGATGAGAATCTTGAAGTCGTTCCATTGCTTGCAACTGAGTGGGAACAGACTGATGATACGACATGGCTGTTCACTCTGAGGGAGGATGTCACTTTCCATGATGGCAGTGAGTTCAATGCAGATGTCGTCAAGAAGAACCTTGATCGTCTGCTTGATACTGCTGCAGCTTCTGAACGTGCATTTGTTCTGGAAATGATTGAAGAAGTGAATGTTGTGGACGACTATCAGGTGGAAATCGTCACCGAGTTTCCATTTGCACCCATCATCAACCACCTGACACATGGTGCTGGCAAGATGATGAGTGGCGATCTGATCGATGAAGATTATCAGAATGCGATCGATGAAGCAGGACTTGATATGACTGCCGAAGAATACTACGAACTGCGCGCAGAAGGTGGCGCAGAATATGAGGAAGTGTCCGGATCGATCAGTGAATTTATCGGTACTGTCGTAGAGCAGAACCCGATTGGTTCAAACTACATGCAGTTCGAAAACAGAAATCCTGGAGAGAGCACTGAACTTGTCGCTTATGAAGACTACTGGGATGGTGCACCGACAATCGATTCTGCAACATTCAAAGTAGTTTCCGAAACAGGCTCCAGAATTGCAGAGCTTGAAACGGGCTCTTCCGACTTCATTGCACAAGTCGAGTCCAGCAATATCGAACGTATGGAAAACAATGAGGATGTAACTCTGGAGCGTACGGATTCCGTATCCATCGACTATATCGGCTTCAATACGGAAAAAGAGCCGCTGAACGACCCGCAGGTCCGTCTTGCAATCACTCATGCATTCGACAAGAATGCTGTACTGGCGGGTGTGTATAATGATTCCGGTACACCTGCAGTCGGTCCGCTTGCGCCAGGCATACTTGGACACAGTGATGATCTGCAAGGTCCCGAGTACAACATGGACAGGGCACGTGAACTGCTTGCCGAAGCAGGATATGAGGATGGATTTGATGTCAACCTGATGGTCAATGACGATAACCCGGAACGTGTGGATATGGCTGTATGGCTCCAGGAATCTTTGGCTGAACTTAACATCAACGTCAACATCGAACAGGTGGAGTGGGGTGCATACCTCGAAATGACCGGAAATGGAGAACACGATATGTTCATTCTCGGCTGGTCCAACTCTACTGGTGACCCTGACAATGGTATTTCACCATTGTTCCATTCATCCATGGTCGGTGCAGAGGGTAACCGCTCATTCTATCAGAATGAAGAGCTCGATGCATTGCTGGATGAAGGGAAACGGGAATCCGATCCTGAAGCAAGAGAGGAAATCTATCAGCAGGCCCAGCAGATTCTTGTAGACGATGCACCTGCCATCTTCGTCAGACACTCGGAGAATCTCAATGCCTACAGTAATAACGTGGAAAACATCGGCATCAACCGCTACAATATTTATGACCTCAGAGACGTGACAATCAGTGAATAGCCACCTCTGAAAAAATGATATTCATGAACCGGGAAACATTTCAAATGTTTCCCGGTTCTTTATTCTTCCTGGGAACGGCATTGAATCCACGTTCCTATCCCGCTATTTGAATTCTCATGATCGGTTTAAAATGATATAATCGACAACAGAATGAAAAAAGGGTGATCGAATGAAACGTCTAACTGCCATCGCACTAGTAGTGCTTCTCGCAGGATGCGGAGAGGATGAAAGCCAGGCGGCGAAAGATCTTGAAACAGTCAATCAGGAGAATAAGTCTCTGGAGAATAGAATTCAGAATATCAAAGAGGAAAATAGCCAGCTCGAAGAGAATATCGGTGCCAAAGAGGCGGAACTTGAATCGCTGAGAGAAGAAGAGTCCGGTGCATCGGAGCAGGACGATGAGAAAGAAGCTGAAAATCAACAAGAGTAGCCTGGTAGGATTAAATGCTTTTCAAAAGGGAATACATGAAGTAAACATTTTGAGAGCGAGGAGATTTTCATGCATGAAGATAAGTTCAACATCATTGAAGGCAGGGAAATGACACTTGAATCACTGGGTTATGAAATAGAAGAAATCACCGGGATGGCAGTACAGGACTTTGAAGGCGACACTTCTCGCTTCGTAGCCAAAAAGCCGAACCTTGACCAGGAGTTTGAAACGTTCAATGTGAGATATGATTTCAAGGAATCCCATGACTTTGTGGATGTAGTGTTCACTACCGAAAAGAAAGATCATCTCGAAGACTATGATTTCGATGATAAAGAAGTGAAAGTGCAGCTCATTACCTATAAGAGAATGGATGCACCGATGGATAATGAAAGTGATAAAGTGGAAGAATAGTAGAATGTCTGCACTTCTATCTCTTTCAATTCTTTTTAGGCAGAGAGCATCAATAATTGAAAGAGTGGTTGGAAATGAGCATGAAATACATCAAAACCAAGCGTTTAATTTTGCGTGATTGGCAGCAGAGCGACATCACTCATTTTATCAGAATGAACCAGGATCCTGACGTACGACGCTACTTCCCGGATCTTCTGCCGGCAGAAGCATCCAGGCAATATGTCATCGATGCCCAAAAGGACATTGAGGACAGAGGGTTTGGGCTGTTTGCTGTAGAGAGAAGAGATACAGGTGAGTTCATCGGTTTCACAGGCATACAAGTACTGGAGGAGGATGGTCCCTTCAGGTTGGACTTCCTGCCCTGCATCGAAATCGGCTGGAGACTGATGAAGAAGCATTGGAACCAGGGATTTGCCACAGAGGCGGCGATAGGTGTACTCAAGTTCGCAGAACGCCATACGGATATTAAAGAAATATATGGCCTCGCGGCCGAAAAGAACTTTCCCTCCATCCATGTGATGGAGAAAATAGGCATGTCCCGGGTGGAATCATTTGATCATCCCCGCATCATAGATGGTCACTCACTGAAGAAACATGTCGTATATAAGCTTGAAATATCAAAGCGGCGTCCCTAGGGACGCCGCTTTGATGTATCATATGTCCTTGCTTCGACAGGTTCGAATGTCTCGAAACTTTTAAGGATTTCAGTAGCATCGTCACTGATGAAAAGCAGACCCATATATTTTTCTTCGAGGAAGCCTTCAGCAATCAGCTTCTCGAAAAGGTGGGTCAGCGTATCGAAGAAATGATTGACGTCAAGCAGCCCAATCGGTTTCTTCTGCAGTCCAATCTGTCCCCAAGTAAAAATTTCAAAGAATTCCTCCAAGGTGCCGGCACCCCCGGGCAGCGTAAGGATGGCATCACCGAGTTCTTCCATCTTCGCTTTTCTTTCGTGCATGGTTTCGACGATTTCCATATGCTGAACATCCGGATGTGCCATTTCCCGTTCAACCAGGAACTTCGGGATGACGCCGGTTACAGTGCCTCCTTTTAAAAGTGCACCATCAGCCACAGCGCCCATCAGTCCGATGGCACCACCACCAAATACGACACCGATGCCCTTTTCTGCCAGCATTGCACCAAGCGCATAGGCCTGTTCTTCATAGATGGGGTCATCTCCCGTCCGAGCACCACAGAAGATGGTAATGTTTCTGATCTTCATTATCATGACACCTCTCTTTGTTAAAGATGGGTATGATCCACTTATCAGTTATACTGCTTCTTTTTATGCTTTTCGATTTTCTTCTCCAGCTTCTTCTGTCTTCTGGACTTCGTCACTGCGCCGGGTTCTCCTGTCTTGCGGCCTCTGGCAGACACTCTCGTCTCCTGTAGGCCACGATGCCTGTTGAAAAGCGAATCGTCCTGGGCTGTTTCCTTCTTTACAGATACTGCGTGCTTCGGATCGAGCTTGTTCTTATGCTTCGTGAACAGATCTCCATTTTCATATCCGTCCGATTCGTGACCTTTTACTTTCCTGTCAATCCAGTAGTTGATGTTCTGATCCATGTGGTCAAATCTCTCCTGTTCGTTATTGTCTTCGGTACCATCCGTCATTCCGGCATCGATATCGAGTCTTTTTTCGTCGTCATCCGTCAGGCTTGAACGGTTGTTTTCCTGATCCTCACTGTATTCGGCGGCAACGCCATAGTTGTCCGGATTGGTTTTCATTTCGGCCTTTGCCTCCGGTGTTTCGTTCTCAGGCCCCCTGTATGCATCATCGATGGTCATGGCTTTCGACTTGTCGTCATTATCATCCATCTGATCGGAGTCCGCCTGCAGAATTTTAGGTACCGGAATTGAAGATTGTTCTTTAAGGCGCTCTTTTCTATGCTTTTCCTTTTCCTTTTCAAACTTTTTGAGCAGGGCTTCTTCCTGCTGAAGGTTTTTCTGGTACTGCTTCTGTTCCTTCTTGTAAGTATGGTGGACACGTCTGTCGGCGACAGCATCACCGACTTTCGTAATTGCCGTCCTTCCTGTCCTATATGTGGTCGTACTTGCACTTTTGACCGACTGGGCGGCGCTCACGCTCTTGTCTTTGGCAGAATGGTATATAGTGCTCGATGTCGCACTGACCTTCTGTACGTCAGGATGCTTCTTGATGCGGTTTCTTTCGTTAAAAAGGGGAACGAGTACTACAGGCAGCAGCGTTACGGCCTTTTTCACTTTATCATTCATTACTTAACCTCCAGCGTGTTCGTATAGGATGATTATAATATACCCTCGCCGCTGTTTCATTAAACTGTAAACAAAATCGTTTAGAAACCTGGTGATAAAGGTATGATTGAAGTAATAATGAGGAGGAATGCAGGGTGAAAACAATTACTGGACAGATGACGCTTGGTAATATCGTAACAGAAATTCCGAAATCAGGGGATATTTTCAGGAAACAGAGGGTTGATTTTGCCAACGATGGAAATAGGACACTGGATGAAGTCGCTGAAAATCATCATCTGCCACTGGAGAACCTGCTGTATGAAATCAACAGGCTGGGCACTGAAAACCAGGACGGCATCGATATCAAATATATGGATGAACAAAGCATAATCAGCTATATCCAGAGAAAATACCACGAAGACCTGAAGGATGAACTGCCGATTCTGGAGTCCTACGCAGAGAAGATGGTCAAAGAGAACGGAGATCTCGAAGTAATTGAGGATGTATTCCTCAACCTGAAGACTGCGTTGCTCGATCATACCCGTGATGAAGACGAAAATGTATTCCCGATGCTGTCTTCATTCCTCGAAGACCCTTCCGAAAATAAAAAAGAGGCGCTCAAACCGCATGTGACCGAACTTGAAGACGAGCACCGCAATGCAGCAGAGACTTTCTGGCGTCTCCGTGACTTCACAAATGACTATACGCCGTCAGAAGAGGATTCCGGTACGATCCGTCTCGTCTATCGAAGACTTGAAAAGCTCGAGAAGGATACTTTGGATCATGTCCATCTTGAAAACAATATACTGTTCAAAAGAATGAGGGAAAAGCACTACGATTGATCCGATCAGCCGAACAGGCCTGCCTCCATATGGAGGCAGGCCTGTTCGGCTTTATGAAATTGGTGTGCAGTCTAGTCCGCTTCCTGGTTTTTCGGAAGGATGACGGTAATTGTTGTCCCTTCACCTTCACGGCTTTCTATTTCTATTTCCCCGTGATGGGATTCTATCAGGTGCTTCACTATGGCCAGTCCAAGACCCGTACCACCGGAATGGCGTGCACGTGCCTTGTCCACGCGGTAGAACCGTTCAAAAATTCTGGGCAGACTCTCTTCAGGGATGCCGATGCCGTTATCCTTGACGATGAGACGGACGGTATTGATATTCTCCTTCAGTGAAATATCGACTCTGCCTCCTTCGGCAGTATAGTTGATGGCATTGCCGACCAGGTTGAGGATGATCTGCCTGATACGGTCCTGATCCCCTTGAAGATATATCTCCTTTGACGCTTCAGGCAGGGTGAGCCGTGTCTTCCTCTTTTCGACGGAGTTGTGCAGTGTTTTGGCAACCTCATGGACAAGAGCGGTCATGTCCATGATTTCAAGGTCGAGCGGCATCTCCTGCTTTTCGATCTTGGAGAGGTGCAGCAGATCACTGATCAGCCTATCGAGTCTTTGGCTTTCATCATATATGATCTGCAGGAATTGCCTTGTCGTCGCTTCGTCCGTCACTTCACCACTGAGCAGTGTTTCGGAGAATCCGCTGACGGAAGTGACAGGGGTCTTCAGTTCATGCGATACATTGGCCACGAAGTCGCTGCGCATCTTTTCAAGCCTTCTGATATTTGTAATATCATGCAGCACGACAATGGCACCTTTCTGCTGCCAACCCTGTCCGTAGTATGGCGCCAGATGGGCGTCCATGATGCGTTCCTGCGGGAAGTACGAATGAACTTCCTCGTGCACCTTCTGGCTGTTTTCCAGAACAGCCTGGATATGAGGCGTGAGAGCAAAGCGTTCTCCCACCTTTTCATAGGATTGTCCGATGATATTATCCTTATGCTGGGAAAGGAAGCGCTCCATCGCCGAATTCAGCAGGACGACCCTGCCTTCTTCGTTGACCAGCATGACACCACTGACCATGTTGGAGATGATGCTGGTCAGCTGGTGCTCATTCTCCTCGATCTCCTTCATCTGCTTCTGCAGACTTGCAGCCAGTGCATTGATGGACAGGGCAAGATCACCGAACTCCCCTTTGGCAGAGACATTTACACGGCTGCTGTAGTCCTTCTCCCTCAAACGGTATGTGGTGTCCATGATATTGTCGATCGGACGCGTGATGCTCCTTGAAAGCATTGCACTTGCAATGCCGGACACGAGGAACATCAGACCGAGCAGGATGGATAGGCTGGCCCATAGTCTGGACAGGGCTTCATCCACGACCTGTAGAGAGAGTGATGTCCTGATGGCACCGACTGTTTCTCCCTGTTCAACAAGCGGCAGCGCTACATACATCATATTGAACTGCTGTGTTGTACTGAAGCGTACGGATTCACCCAATGCGGTACCGTTACGGATGACATCCTGGATTTCCGGCCTGTTGATGTGATTGTTCATCGTTGCAGGATCATTTTCCGAATCGGCAAGCACTACCCCTTCTTCGTCTACGACGGTAAAGCGCATTTCAATCGGCTGGTTGAAATGCCGGATCATACCCTGCAGAGCTTCCGGGTCATTATGTGTGTCTGCAGTCTCAATCAGCTGTGAGACCATCTGGGCATTTTCCACCAGATGGTCTCGTGTCATATCTGTATAGGCATCTTTCATGATAGCGGTCAGGAAAAACCATAGGATGACGACAAGTATGAGGATCAGGATGAAGAAGGAGAGTGCAATCCTCGCCCATAGGCGTTTCATTCAGCAGGCACCTCGAGCTTGTAGCCGAATCCCCTTATGGTCCTGATATAGGTTGGCCGTTTCGTATCCGCTTCGATCTTCTCGCGAAGATGGCTGATATGTACATCGACAATCCGTGTATCTCCATCGTAATGGAAATCCCATACACCGTTCAGAAGCTGATCGCGGCTGAGTACTTTATTCTTGTGATTGGCCAGGTAGAGCAGCAGTTCATACTCCTTCGGCGTCAGCACAAGCTGCTTGCCACGGGCATAGACATCATACGTGTCTGTACGTATTTCAAGATCACCAAGACGCAGGATGGTGGAATCATCCGCCTCCTCATCCGGTTTCACCGTCTGTGTTCTTCTCAGTATCGCCTTGACGCGTGCAACGACTTCGCGCGGACTGAAAGGTTTTGTCATATAATCATCCGCGCCGAGTTCCAGGCCGAGAATCTTATCGAACTCTTCGTCTTTGGCCGTCAGCATCAGGATGGGTGTATCCATCTTCTCCTGTCTCAGCATTTTGCACACATCCATGCCGTCCATACCGGGCAGCATCAGATCCAGGACAATCAGGTCGGGCTTTTCGGTCAGGGCAAGATCCAGACCCTGTCGTCCATCCTCCGCTGTCATCACTTCATAACCTGCACTTTCAAGGTTGAATTTCATAAGTGTAACAATAGATGGTTCATCATCAACAACGAGGATTTTATACAAAATAATAACTCCCTTTCATTTATCATTCAGTCAATTATGTTTATGTCAGCCGTTACATTTTACCATACACACATGGAAAATTTAAAAACTTTACATACTTGTCACATTCTTTTCGAGCCATGTGAAAAAAGTAGGAATTTCCCTAATATCTTTCCATCCCCTCCAGGCAGATAATGAAGATATCTTAAAGATACAGTAGTTATTCTGATGGGAGTGGCACAGATGGAGAGATTGTTCGGCCTGAAGTTTTTCAAACCGACGGAAAAGTTCAATGGCAACTGGTCAATAATGGAAGAGAAGAGCAGGGAATGGGAGAAGATGTACCGTCAGCGCTGGAGTCACGACAAGGTCGTCAGAACCACCCATGGTGTAAACTGCACCGGCTCCTGTTCATGGAAGGTATTTGTCAAAAACGGCATCATCACATGGGAGAACCAGCAGACGGACTATCCGTCATGCGGTCCTGATATGCCTGAGTATGAACCGAGGGGATGTCCGCGCGGGGCTTCATTTTCATGGTATGAGTACAGTCCGATGCGCATCAAGTTTCCATATATGAGAGGAAAACTATGGCGCCTATGGCGGCAGGCACTGGAAGAGACAGGGGACCCGATCCAGGCATGGGCGAGCATCATTGAGGATGAAGAGAAGGCGAAAACATACAAGCAGGCCCGTGGCATGGGCGGCCATGTCCGTGTGACTTGGAAGGACGCCACCCAGCTGATTGCAGCCCAGCTCATCTATACAATTAAAAAATATGGTCCTGACCGCATCGCAGGGTTCACGCCGATTCCGGCGATGAGCATGATCAGCTATGCCGCCGGTTCGAGGTTCATCTCACTGCTTGGTGGCGAGATGCTCAGCTTCTACGACTGGTATGCCGATCTGCCGAATGCCTCCCCGCAGATCTGGGGCGAGCAGACGGATGTCCCGGAATCGGCGGACTGGTACAACTCGAACTATCTGATGATGTGGGGTTCCAATGTTCCATTGACCCGGACACCTGATGCCCACTTCATGACGGAAGTGAGGTACAAGGGGACGAAGATCGTCTCCGTCGCACCGGACTATGCAGAAAACGTCAAGTTTGCGGACAACTGGCTGGCACCGAATCCAGGTACGGATGCCGCACTGGCACAGGGCATGACCCACGTCATCCTGGATGAATTCTATCATCAGAGGCAGGAACCGATGTTCATCGACTACGCAAAACGTTTCACAGACATGCCTTTCCTCATCATGCTGGATACATTCGAGGATACTTTGAAAGCCGGCAGGTTCTTGAGGGAAAGCGACCTTGGGGTGGCATCGGAGCATGCCGAATGGAAGCCGGTCATCCTGGATGCGAATACGGATGAGATGCTGGCGCCGAACGGCACCATGGGTCAGCGCTGGGAAGAAGGCAAGAAGTGGAACTTGAAGCTTGAACGCGAGGATGGTGCCGCGATCGATCCGGCTCTGACTGTCGAGGACGGAAAATCCGAAGTTGTAGAGATTGCCTTCCCGTACTTCGACAATGCCGGCAACAGCGTGTTCAGACGTCCGATTGCTGCACGCAGAGTCACATTGGCTGACGGTACTGAAAGGTATGTCGCAACCATTCATGATCTCATGCTCAGCCAGTATGGCGTCAACCGCTTCGGTACTGAAAATGAAGCAAAAGGCTACGATGATGCTTCGTGCATCTACACACCTGCCTGGCAGGAGACGATTACAGGCGTCAAACAGTCGCTGGTCGTACAGATTGCACGGGAATTTGCACAGAATGCCGTCGAAACCGACGGACGGTCCATGATCATCATGGGTGCCGGCATCAACCACTGGTTCAACTCCGATACCATCTATCGTGCCATCCTCAACCTCGTCATGCTGTGCGGCTGCCAGGGCAAGAACGGTGGCGGCTGGGCGCACTATGTCGGTCAGGAGAAGGTCCGTCCATACGAAGGCTGGGGCCAGGTGGCATTTGCCAAGGACTGGCAGGCGCCCCCACGCCAGCAGAACGCAACGAGCTGGTTCTATTTTGCAACCGAGCAGTGGAAATATGAGGAATCGGGTGCAGATGCGCTGCAGTCGCCGACAGCTGAAAAAATCAATTATAAGCATCCGGCCGACTACAATGTGCTTGCCGCCCGCCTCGGATGGCTGCCGAGCTATCCGCAGTTCGATAAGAGCAGTCTCGACTTTGCCCGGGAAGCTGCAGAGAAGGGGGATGACTCCGATGAAGCGATCATCAATCTGGCAGTCGATCAGTTGAAAAATAAAGAAACGAAGTTTGCAATCGAAGATCCGGGTGCCAAGGAGAATCATCCGAAAACGCTGTTTATCTGGCGCTCCAATCTGATCTCCTCTTCCGCCAAAGGGCAGGAGTACTTCATGAAGCACCTGCTTGGCTCAAAAAACGGTCTTTTGGCAACGCCGAATGACGAATTTGTGCCCGAGGAGATTACATGGCGCGAGGATGTCGAAGGCAAGCTTGATCTGATGGTTGCACTCGATTTCAGGATGACGGCAACGCCGATCTACGCCGACATCATCCTGCCGGCAGCGACATGGTACGAGAAGCATGATATTTCCAGTACCGATATGCACCCATTCATCCATCCGTTCAATCCAGCGGTCAACCCGCTCTGGGAATCGAAATCCGACTGGAACATATTCAAGGATCTGGCGAAGCGGTTCAGCGACATGGCGAAGACGCATCTGTCCGGCAAGCACAAGGACCTTGTGACGTCGCCCCTGGCGCATGATACAAAGCAGGAGATTTCACAGCCGCTCGGTCACGTGAAGGACTGGTCGAAAGGCGAGGTCGAGGCTGTTCCGGGACGTACGATGCCGGGAATGAAAGTGGTCGAACGGGACTATACGGAAGTCTATGACAAGTTCATCACTGCAGGTCCGCTGTTCAAAAATAATATCGGCGCCCACGGGGTTGCGTTCAATGTATCGAAGCAGTATGAGGAACTGAAATCGATGCTCGGTGTCTATACCGACGGCACGATAAAGGATGGCCTGCCGGTCATGGATACGGCGAGAAATGTGGCGGATGTCATTCTGCATGTCGCCTCATGTTCAAACGGTGAAGTATCGAGGAAATCCTACGAGAATCTGGAGAATCAGACGGGCATGCCGGTGCAGGACATCCCAGCAGATCGGGCGCACGAGAAGATCACATTCAAGAACATTACGGCACAGCCTCGGGAAGTGCTTCCGACTGCCGTGTTCCAGGGCTACAACAAGCCGGGTAAGAGATATAGTCCATTTACGATAAACATCGAGAAGCAGGTACCGTTCAGGACCATTACAGGCCGCCAGTCCTTCTATATCGATCACGACATGTTCCTGCAGTATGGCGAGGCACTGCCGGTGTACAAGCCGACGTTGCCGCCGATGGTGTTCGGTTCGCGGGACAGGCAGATAAAAGGTGGCGTGGACAGTCTGGTGCTGAGATATCTGACACCGCATGGCAAATGGAATATCCATTCCACATACCAGGATAATCTGCATATGCTGACGCTCTTCAGGGGCGGACCGACGGTATGGCTGTCGAAACTTGATGCAGAAGCACATGATATCAATGATAATGACTGGCTTGAAGTCTATAACCGCAACGGTGTCGTCAATGCACGGGCGGTCGTATCCCACAGGATGCCGAAAGGGACGATGTTCATGTATCACGCACAGGACAAGCACATCGAAATGCCGGGGTCGGAGATCACCGATACGCGCGGCGGCAGCCACAATGCACCGACAAGGATACATCTTAAACCGACACAGATGGTGGGCGGCTATGGACAGCTGAGCTATGGCTTCAACTACTATGGCCCGATCGGCAACCAGCGGGATGTATATGTTGCAGTAAGAAAAATGAAGGAGGTCGATTGGCTTGAAGATTAAAGCACAGATCGCAATGGTAATGAATCTCGACAAGTGCATCGGTTGCCATACATGCAGTGTGACATGCAAAAGTACATGGACGAACAGACCGGGTGCCGAGTATATGTGGTTCAACAATGTGGAGACGAAGCCGGGCATCGGGTATCCGAAAAGATGGGAAGACCAGGAGCACTACAAGGGTGGCTGGAAGCTTAAAAACGGTCGTCTGGAATTGAAGAGCGGTACGAAGCTTTCCAAGATTGCGCTCGGCAAGATCTTCTATAACCCGGATATGCCTGAAATGAAGGAATACTATGAACCATGGACATACAGCTATCATGATCTGATTACGAAACCGGAGAGTGAGCACAGTCCTGTGGCAAAGGCGCATTCCGTCGTCTCCGGTAAGAAGATGGACCTTGAATGGGGACCGAACTGGGAGGATGATCTTGCAGGCGGCCATATTACAGGACCGAAGGATCCGAATATCGAAAAGATCGAGGAAGAGATCAAATTCAACTTCGAGCAGACATTCATGATGTATCTGCCAAGACTATGTGAACACTGTCTGAATCCGAGCTGTGTCGCAAGCTGTCCATCAGGTGCGATGTACAAGCGCGACGAGGATGGCATCGTGCTGGTCGACCAGGAGGCGTGCCGCGGCTGGCGCTACTGCATGACCGGCTGTCCTTATAAGAAGGTGTACTTCAACTGGAAGACGAACAAGGCTGAAAAATGCACATTCTGCTTCCCGCGTGTGGAAGCGGGTCTGCCGACAGTATGCTCCGAAACCTGCACAGGCAGAATGCGCTACCTCGGTGTACTGCTCTATGACGCAGACCGCGTACTCGAAGCCGCTTCTACCGAAAATGAAAAGGATCTGTATGAAGCACAGCTTGATCTGTTCCTGGATCCAAGCGACCCGGAAGTAATCGAACAGGCGGAGCGCGACGGCATCTCAGCCGACTGGATCGAAGCGGCACAAAGTTCACCGGTATATGACCTTGCCGTGAAGTACAAGCTTGCCTTCCCGCTGCACCCGGAATATCGTACGATGCCGATGGTATGGTACTGCCCGCCACTCAGTCCGATCATGAACTACTTTGAAGGCCGTGATTCCATCAAGAATCCGGATGCCATCTTCCCGGCAATAGAGGAAATGCGCATCCCGCTTCAGTACCTTGCGAATATGCTGACTGCCGGGGACGTCACACCTGTCAAAGGGGCACTGCAGAAAATGGCGATGATGCGCCAGTACATGCGTGCCATCTCAAGCGGCAAGGATTTCGATGAAACAAGGCTCGACCGCGTCGGCATGTCGGCCAATGAAACGAAAAGAATGTACCGCCTGCTCGCGATTGCCAAGTATGAAGACCGCTTCGTCATTCCGACGTCCCACAGAGAGCAGTATACGGATCCATACCGTGCGCAGGGCAGCAGCGGTTTCGGCTTCGGTGGTTCCGACTGCGATGGATGTGGGCCGTCATTGTCACAGGCTTCAATGGCGAAGTCCGGCAAGGCGGTCTATGAAGAGAATTTCTATGGAGGAATCTGGCGTGATTAACCTTGATAAACTATACGACTACAAGCAGTCATTCGGCTTTTTTGCCAATCAGCTCACCTATCCGGAGAAGCTTGATTTCCACCCGAGGGAGTTCGAAGGGGTGTTCCATGAAGACCATCCTGCAAAGCCGTTCATCAATCAGTACTGGGAGGACATGCATGAAATCAGTCTGGATGAGATCCAGCAGGTGTATACGCAGACATTCGACTTCGACAAGCATACCAACCTTTACATGACCTACTTCAAGTTCGAGGATCAGAAGGAGCGGGGGCAGATGCTTGCCAAGCTCAAGGTGCTGTATGAAATGTTCGGACTCCAGATGCCTGACAATGAACTGAGCGACTATCTGCCGCTGATGCTCGAATTCCTCTATGCTGCCGACTGGCGTGGGGATGACCGGGCAAAGGAGAGCATGACGCTGCTCATCATGGTACTGGAAGATGGCACCTATCATATCATCCAGGCACTTGAGAAGAATAAAAGTCCGTATTTCAACCTGATCAAGGGGCTCAGGGAGACATTCAAGGCATGTGTGGAAGTGTCTGAGAAAGAAGGCGTGGAAAATGATTGATCAGTTCCTATGGGTCATCTTCCCATATCTATGCGTCGCAGTTTTTATCGTCGGCCACATTTGGCGCTACCGTATCGACCAGTTCGGCTGGACAGCCAAGTCCAGTGAGTTCATCGAAAAGAAGCAGCTGATGATCGGCAGCATTCTTTTCCACTTTTCGGTCATTCCTGTATTCTTCGGTCATATTGTCGGCCTGCTCATACCGGCACGCTGGCTGGAAGCCATCGGCGTAACGGAACATCTCTACCATATCGGAGCGGTATACATCGGTGGATTTTTCGGTATCGTCATGCTCGCCGGCATGATCATGCTGACTTTCAGGCGCATCACCAAGCAGGCGGTCCGCCGGTTGAGTTCGGCTTCCGACATCATTGTCAATTTCCTGCTGCTCTTCATTACGTTCATGGGTGTCTATGCGACACTCGTCACGAATGCAGTGGTGACGGATTTCGACTATCGGACGTCCATTTCCGTATGGCTGAGAAGTCTGTTCGTCTTCTCGCCGGACGCAAATCTGATGACAGATGTGCCATTGAGCTTTAAAATACATGTATTAGCCGGATTTCTGATCTTTGCCTTATGGCCTGCAACACGTCTTGTGCACGCATGGAGCCTGCCGTTCAACTATGTAGGTAGAAGCTATATCGTCTACCGTAAACATAAGTAGCAGAGGGGATCTCCTGGAAATGGAGGCGTATTATGAACGAGATTAGCATTGAAGTGACATTATCGGATATTCAAAAGACATTTGATTTCGATCTTGTGGCGCTGACTGATATCAGAGTAAGACAGACCAACTACATGATCCGATGGAAGTACAGCATCGGAAGCCTTGGTGACCAGTGGAAACGGATTGCACTGCAAAGGGGCAAAGGCGTGCCGGGAACGGTGATGAAGACCGGCAAATCGATGATCATCACCGACATCACCGGAACGGATATGGAACGCGACCTTTTCCGCTATCCCATACTGAAGACGGAACAGCTGCAGAGCTTCATCGCCATGCCGTTATGGAATGATGATGAAGAAGTCATGGGCATTCTGCTGATGGGCAACAGGGACAGCCGGATGTATACAGAGGCGGAATATGAAATGGTCAAGCAGCATGTTGAAAAGACACTCAGACAACAAATATTGAAAGAGCTGATGGTCAATGAATGAATCCAACCTGACTTCTCTGCTTGAGGCGATGTTTCATCATTCCAAAGAGATGATCCTCTTCGTCAATAGAAGTGGAGAAATTGTCCATATGAATGCACATGCTGCAAATACGCTGGATGATACGGACTATGACAGAAGTCAGTTCCAGCACATATGCAATCATTGCCAGGGCATGTACATGGAAGGTGGGCGCGTGGCATGCACCAACTGCTACCTGCATCAGGAGGAGATCGTCTCCTTCCAGGTTTATATGCGCACACGGGAAGGCGAAGTGGTACCTTTCATCGCCAATTTCCAGCGCATCGATCCGGAAAATGAAATCAGTGTATTCACTCTGAACTCGTTGGCGGAGCAGTTGAAGACACAGGAGATCGAGCATCAGAAAAGGCTGACGCAGCGCATCATCCAGGCTCAGGAGGACGAACGGAAACGCATCTCGAGAGATCTGCATGATGGTGTGACACAGGAACTTCTGAATGTGCTGCTTGAGATGAGGCTGCTCAAATATGTCGATGACCGCGAGATGCTCAATGACAAGATGGTCAAATCCGAGGAATCCCTGAGTCAGCTCCTGGACTATGTCAGAAACATTTCGGTGGAGCTCAGGCCGGCAAGCCTTGACGATCTTGGGATAGAAGCGGCACTCAAAACCCACTTCAAGTGGATTGAAAGGCAGTATGGCATCAGCGTGGACTTCATTTTTGATGTCGATCAGAAACGCTTCAATCCGGAAGTGGAGACGGTACTGTATAGAATCATCCAGGAAGCCATATTCAATGCAGCAAAATATGCCGAAGTGGATTCCATCGATGTCGCACTCGAAGAAACAAAGGATGGAGAAAACCATCATATCAAGTTCGTAATAGAAGATTCAGGGCTCGGTTTCCATACCGGAGACACACCGATCGGGACGGGTCTCGGTCTTTTTGGAATGTCTGAACGGGCCAGCAGTGTCGGTGGCACTGTCAGTGTGGACAGTGTGCCCGGCGGAGGGACGAAGGTATTTGGTTCCATTCCAGTATAGGAGGAGATTGGATGAAGATTGTCATTGCGGATGACCATGCGGTGGTGCGGACAGGATTCAGCATGCTGATCAACTACCAGAAGGATATGGAAGTGATCGGCACAGCAGCGGATGGCAGGCAGGCTTTCGATAAGGTGAAGGCACTCGAACCGGACGTTCTCCTGATGGATCTCAGCATGCCACCGGGTGAATCGGGTCTTTTTGCCGCCAGCCGCATCAACGATGCATTTCCGGAAGTGAAGATACTGATACTGACGATGTATGACGACGAGGAGTACATCGTCCACACATTCAAGAGTGGTGCCAAGGGCTACATTTTGAAAAATTCACCGGATGACGAACTGATCCGGGCAATAAGAAAGGTGCATGGCGGCGATCGGTATGTCGATCCTGTACTGATGGATGAAAATATCGAACGGCTGCTCAACAATGAAGTGATGCCGGAACAGTTGGGCGAACCGTTCAGCGTCCTGACACGGCGCGAACTGGAAATACTGCCGCTGATCGCCAAAGGATACGGCAACAAGGACATTGCAGAGATGCTTTTTGTTTCGGTCAAGACGGTGGAGGCCCATAAATCGAGAATCATGGAGAAGCTCGAGCTGTCCAACCGTCCGGAGCTTGTGGAGTATGCGATGAAGAAAAAACTGATAGATTTCTGAATGTAGGTGGATAGGATGGATCAGGATAAGTTTCAATTCAGAATCAAAGCGTTGCGCGTACTGGAAAACGAGCACCGCTACCTCAAATATCTGATGGACGACTGGTTTCAGCTGGTTCTGAAATTTGAGCATGGCGACGTCAGAAGCCGTCTCGAAGGCCTGATGGTGATCAAGGATCTGAGGGAGAAGCTGAAAGCATTCGAAGCACCGCTGAAACGTCATCAGGCCAAGGAGGAGAATTATTTCTTCCCGATGCTCGGGGCGTATATCGGGCTTGAACAGGGGCCGATTCTTTCAATAGAAGAGGAGCACCAGGAAATTGATGCCTATATCGAACACTTTTTCCACCATACCATGCACGACATGAATGACATGTCGACTGAACGCATGAACGAAATGGTCAAAGATGTGATGGAGGCATATGAAGTGCTGATGGTACATATGGTCAAGGAAGAATCCGTACTCTTCACGATGGCGGATAAAGTATTGAAGACAGTTGATGAGGAGATACTGCTCGAGCAGGTCAATACACTGATTACAAGCGCTTGAAATATAGGGTTTTCCCTCCTTACTTGGAGTGATATGCAGATTATATAATATATTTGTAAAATAAATCACAATCTAAAGTAAATGAGGTTGATCTGTATGAATGAAAAAATGGGCAAGAAACAGCTTATCCTCCAGACATTCAGCCTGCTGGCCGGGTTCATGGTGTGGACCCTGCTTGCACCCCTGTTCCCGGAGATCGTCAAGGACATACCGGAAGCTGCCGACCAGCGTGCGCTCATTGTGGCACTGCCCGTAATACTCGGTTCGGTGCTGCGTATTCCTTTCGGCATATTCGCCAATAAGATGGGGGGACGGGTGGTCTTCCTGTTCAGTTTCATTTTCCTGCTGATTCCAGTATTCTATCTGAGCATCGCCACGACACCGATGGATCTGATGATTTCTGCTGTATTCCTCGGCGTCGGCGGGGCGACATTCAGCATCGGTGTCACAAGCCTGCCGAAGTACTACCCGAAGGAGAAGCATGGATTCGTCAATGGTGTGTATGGCATGGGGAATATCGGTACTGCGGTGACGAGTTTCGGTGCGCCGGCACTGGCACTCTCCTTCGGCGGCTGGCAGGCGGCGGTCCAGACGTATCTTGTGGTACTGGCACTCTTCGCCATACTGCAGTTCATCATGGGAGACCGCAATGAACGCAAAGTCAATCTGCCGCTGGCAAAGCAGTTCAAGGAAGTCACACGGGACTACAAGTTCTACTTTTTCAATCTATGGTATTTCATCACATTCGGTGCGTTTGTTGCGTTCGGGCTATTTTTACCGGCATTTCTGACAGACGAAGCACTGTTCAATCTGAGCACACTTGATGCCGGCATCAGAACAGCGGTATTCATCATCATAGCGACGGTGCTCAGGCCGATAGGAGGATTGATCGGGGATAAATTCAATGCACTGCACGCCCTGATCATCACGTTCATCGGTCTGGCGCTATCCGGCCTGCTGCTGGCATTCACGTACAACTTCATCTTCCTGTTTACAGTAGGCTCACTGCTGGCGGCGGTTTGTGCCGGTATCGGCAACGGTCTCGTATTCAAATTCGTGCCGACCTACTTCTCGAAACAGGCAGGTATCAGCAATGGTTTCGTTGCCATGATGGGCGGGCTCGGCGGATTCTTCCCGCCGATCGTCATAGACCAGGCACATAGCATGACCGGCAGCTATGCCATTGGATTCGTACTGCTGTCCGTCTTCTGTATCATCAGTCTGTTTACAATGTTCCATATGAATAGTAATCTTAAGAAAAATCAATTGGTGTCGGAGTGATGAAATGGAGCGTTATTCAAGGCAGGTACTCTACAATGGAATAGGTGAAGCGGGACAGCATCTCATTTCAGGAAGTACGGTGCTCATCGTCGGAATTGGTGCGCTCGGTTCACTGTCTGCTGAAATGCTGGCCCGTGCCGGTGTCGGGAAGCTGATTCTGATCGACCGGGACTATGTGGAATATTCCAACCTTCAGCGCCAGACATTATATAGAGCCCAGGATGCAGAAGAAAAGCAGCCGAAAGTGATAGCAGCAAAGGAACGGCTTCTGGAAATACGGCCGGACCTTGAAGTGGAGGTGCATATTGCGCATTGTGATGCCCCGCTGCTTCAAGGTCTTGCGGAATCCGCAGATCTGCTGCTTGACGGGACGGATAACTTCGACACCCGTCTGCTGATCAATGACGCTGCCTACAGGCTCGGCAGACCGTGGGTATACGCCGCCTGCGTCGAGGCATCCTACAGCAGTGCCGGCTTCATGCCGGGTGAGACGCCGTGCTACCGGTGCCTTGTACCGGTGCTTCCGGCGACGACACTGACATGTGACACCGCAGGAATCATCGCGCCGGCTGTACATATGGCGGTTGCCGAACAGGTGACGATGGCCCTGAAGATACTGACCGGGCAGTTCGGCCCTCCGCACCATATGCATATCGGCAGCGTCTGGGACATGGAGCACATGAAGTATCGCATCGATGGAATGAAGTCGGATGAATGTGAAACATGCGGCAAGCACCCGGTCTATCCGTCGCTTGATGACCGTGCCGACCACGCCATGCGGCTATGCGGCAGGGACACGGTGCAAGTAATGGATGCACGCATTACGGCTTCGGCTGTCGATAGCGCCCTGGCCCGTCTCGGCACAGAGATCAACCGGACACCCTATTTTCAGGAGTTCCATTACGAGCACTTCCGTTTTGTCTGCTTCCATAATGGACGCATGCTGATCCATGGCCTGGATGATATGAATAAGGCAAAGACGCTCGTCAATCAACTATTCGGCTAGGAGGCTGCTATGAGCATCGTGGGCACAATCGATCGGGATATAAGGGTAGGTGTCATCACCGTCAGTGATACGCGCAATCAGGAAACGGATAAAGGGGGGCGTCTGGTCATCGACCAGCTGGCACCGCTCAACACGGTGATCGATGACTATCGCATCGTGAAGGATGATGCTGTGGAAATTTCGGGAGCTGTACAGCATCTGGTGGATTTCGGCATGGATGCCATCATCACTACAGGCGGGACCGGCATCGCCCGCCGGGATGTGACAATCGAAGCGCTGCGCCCTCTATTCGATAAGGAGATCGAAGGGTTTGGCGAGATCTTCAGAATGCTCAGTTTCACTGAAGACATCGGCTCGCGCAGCATGCTGTCGCGGGCTGTGGCAGGTACAGTCGGACGTACAGTCATCTTTGCGCTGCCCGGCTCGACCGGTGCAGTGAAACTTGGCATGGAACGGCTGATCCTGCCCGAATTGAACCACTTCGTCCATGAACTGAACAAGTAGAGCGTGCCATTGGCACGCTCTACTTGTCTATATGATAGTCTCCGGATTTGCCGCCGGTCTTTGATACAAGCGCAGTTTCGTGGATGACCATGCCTTTGTCGATTGCTTTGCACATATCATAGACGGTCAGGGCAGCGGCGCTTGCAGCAGTCAGTGCTTCCATCTCGACGCCTGTACGGCCGGTCGTTCTGACAGTGGCTTCGATATGGAGGAAGTATCCATCTGAACGTACCCAGCTAAAGGAGATGTCGACACCGGATAGTGGCAGGGGATGGCACATCGGAACGATCTGATGCGTGTTCTTGGCAGCCATGATGCCTGCAACCTGGGCGACCGAGAGGACATCCCCCTTCTTAACCGTACCGCGGGTGATAGCCTCATGGATCTCTTCTGTGACACCGAGTATGCTTCTGGCCACTGCTGTTCTGGTGGTCACTTCCTTATCGGAAACGTCCACCATGCGCGCTCTGCCTTCCTGATTGAAATGAGTGAATTCGGACATTTTCAACTTCCTTTCTAGTACAATGAGTATAACAGAATCTGCAAACCGAAAGTAGTGATGATATGAACTTGAATCGCACACCGATTGCCGTGACGGAGGCGGTCGAACGAGTGGTCTCGGGGATAGCTCCCCTGCCTGTGGAAACAGTATCCTACACAGAAAGCTATGGACGTATTCTCGCGCAGGACCTTGAGGCATCGATGGATGTCCCGAGGTTCGACAAGTCCGCAATGGACGGCTTTGCCATCCGTGCTGAGGACAGTGCAGGAGCTTCGGGTGAAAATAGAATCTCCTTCAAAGTTGCTGCAGAAGTGCCGGCCGGTGCCACAAGTGACTATGAACTGAAAGAGAATGAAGCGTTCCGCATCATGACTGGCGCACCTGTACCCAAAAGCGCAGATGCCGTTGTAATGTTCGAGCAGACAAGGCAGAATGGGGGTTCATTTTCAATCAGAAAACCGTTCGAACCGGGGGAAAATATCGCCTTGCAGGGTGAAGAGTGCCGGTCCGGGGATATCATCGTGCCTGCAGGGACATTCATCAACCCGGGTACGGTGGCGGCACTTGCCACATTCGGCTATAAGGACGTTCAAGTCCATCGGCAGCCTGTCGTCGGCATACTGGCAACGGGCAGCGAACTGGTGGATATCGAAGCACCGCTTGAAATTGGAAAGATCCGCAACTCGAATGGTCCGATGGTGGAGAGCCAGCTGCAGCGCATGAATATCGAAGCCCGCCGGTATGCATTGGAAGCGGACGATTTCGAAACGCTGCTGCAAAGAGTGCGGGAGATGCTCGATGAAGTCGACGCCATCATCACGACTGGTGGTGTATCGGTCGGTGACTACGATCATCTGCCGAAGCTGTACGAGGCGCTTGGTGCCAAGGAGCTGTTCAATAAAGTCGGCATGCGGCCGGGCAGTGTGACGACCGTCAGTATGCTCGGGGATATTCCGATGTTCGGTCTGAGCGGCAACCCATCAGCCTGCTACACAGGTTTTGAACTGTTTGCACGACCGGCTTTCCTGAAAATGATGGGCCACGACCGCATCTTTGCGCCTGTACTTGATGCGGTACTCGATGGCGATTTCAAGAAGGCGAATCCGTTCACCCGATTTGTCCGCGCGGAAATCGACTATATTGAAGGCCGCGTCCACGCAAAGCCTGCCGGTTTCAATAAATCGAACGCCGTCACTTCCATCGCGAAAAGCAACGGCATCATCGTGCTGCCCGGCGGTACGAGGGGCTTCGGGAAAGGGGACGGTGTCAAGGTCATGATGACGGATATGACGACAGGCATCGACCACTTCGATATATGAAGATCCTCCAGGTCGTTGGATTCAAAAATACAGGCAAGACAACGCTGCTTGAAAATATGGTCAGACTGCTCAAGGCAAAGCGCATGAAAGTGGCGGTCATAAAGCATCATCATCTGGATGATGGCATCGTGGCAGAGGGCAATGATACCAGCCGGTTTGCTGGAAGCGGGGCGGATGTGACGATTCTCAACACCCCAAGCAGAAGCATGTGCATCAAGAACCGCACACCGGATCTCGGGAGCCAGATCGACCAGCTTGAGGGTGCGGTCGATGTCCTGCTGATAGAAGGGTGCAAACATGCAGCCCATCCTAAAATCGTATTAACCTATTCGTTTACGGATGGACACACAAATGTCGGTGATATGGAGTTTGTGAATGTTTTAATATATGCCGATATGCGGTATGATGAGAGTAAGATTATCGAATGGTTTGATGAATGGAGTTCTGATGATGAAACAGTTTGAAGTAGTGGAAGATCCGATTGATATCCATCAGTATCATGAATTTGCCATAAACGAGAAGCAGGGTGCAGTATGCATGTTCACGGGCCATGTGAGAGAGTGGACGAAGGGCACGCGTACGGTTCATCTTGAATATGAAGCGTACAGGCCGATGGCGGAGCGTAAGCTCGCTCAGATCGGTGAAGAGATCAGCGAACGCTGGCCGGGCGTCATAACAGCCATTGCCCACCGCATAGGCAAGCTCGAAATCTCCGATATTGCGGTTGTCATCGTGACAAGTGCACCCCATAGGAAAGACAGCTACCGTGCGAACGAGTACGCCATTGAACGGATCAAGGAGATCGTCCCCATCTGGAAGAAGGAAATCTGGGAAGACGGCGCAGAATGGATGGGCGACCAGCGCCAGTATCATCCGGACTTGGAGGAGAAATGATATGAAAGTGATGCTTTTTGCAGGACTGAAGGAGAAGACAGGTGAAGGTCGTATCCAATTGGATACGCCATCATCACTGACTGCCGGTGAACTGAAGCAGGAAATATACATGCAGTACCCTTCACTTGAAGGGGATGTATTCCAGATCGCCTGCAACGAGTCATTCGTGAAGGACGATCATATTGTTGATGAGAACGATGAGGTTGCGCTGATTCCACCAGTGAGCGGCGGATGACAAAAACGGTCGGGGTCGTGCTGGCCGGTGGCAATTCGACGCGATTCGGAGAGGACAAGGCTTTTTTCAAGCTTGAAGGCAGGCCGATGTACAGTCATGTAGCGGGAGTGCTTGAAGCGTCCGGTATGGTTGATGAAATCATCATCAGTACGAATCAGCGCCTTGCAGGCTGTTTTGGTGGATCAACCGTCATTATTGACGAAGCATTCCAGGATGATGGGCCGCTCGGTGGCCTCTATGAAGTGGCGAGCGCTTTTCCAGAAGACCGGCTGCTTGTCGTATCGTGCGACACGCCGCATGTCTCATCGGAATGGCTGCGTATTCTGTGCCGTCAGGCAATCGGCAATCCGGAGGCGCTGATCATAACGAAGGCAGCGGAGCGATTGCATCCGCTCATCGGTGTATATCAGGGCGCGGATCTGGCACAGACCATCAGGCAACTGCTGGATGCACGGCGGCTGAGCATGCGTGCACTATTTGAAGAAAGAACAACGATTGAAGTGGATGCAGAGTGCTACGGCATTGATGATGAAACACTCGTGAACATAAATAGGAAGATGGATATCCGCTTGAGGGGGTATGAAAGTGGAGAGCATAACAGATAAATTCGGACGACCGATCAGGGACTTGAGAATATCGGTGACGGACCGCTGCAATTTCAGATGCACCTACTGCATGCCGAAGGAGATCTTCGGCGACGACTTCGAGTTCATGAAGCGTGAACAGCTGCTTTCTTTCGAAGAAATAGAGCGGATTGCAAAGATCTATGCATCGCTCGGTGTGAAAAAGCTCAGAATAACAGGCGGAGAACCGCTATTGAGACGGGATCTTCATGAATTGATCCGCAAGCTCTACAATATAGAAGGCATTGAGGACATCGGCATGACAACAAACGGGCTGCTTCTGAAAAAGCATGGCCGGAAATTGTATGATGCAGGGCTGAGACGGCTTAATATCAGCCTTGACGCAATGGATGACGAGCTGTTCGGGCAGATCAACGACCGGGGCATCGGCACTTCGAGAATCATCGAGCAGATCAGATATGCCCTGTCGCTCGGTTTTGATATCAAAATCAACATGGTGGTCCAAAAAGGACTGAATGATCACGAAATCCTGCCCATGGCGCGTTTTTTCAAAACGTTGCCGGTGACTTTGAGGTTTATAGAGTTCATGGATGTGGGTAATGATAATGGCTGGAACTTTGATAAGGTCATTACAAAGAAGGAAATCGTATCGATGCTCGAGGAAGAATTCGATATCGAGCCGCTCGATCCCGCCTATTACGGGGAAGTTGCCAAAGTGTACCGCCATAAGGATGCAGATTCCCATCTCGGGTTCATTACGAGTGTTTCTGAGAGTTTCTGCTCCACATGCACGCGTGCACGGCTATCCTCCGATGGCAAGTTCTACGGCTGCCTGTTCGCTGTAGACGGTTTTGATGTCAGGAAGCTGATCAGGGAAGGCATCTCGGACGCTGAACTGACCGACGTGCTGACAGGGGTCTGGAACAGGCGGGATGACCGCTATTCCGACCTCCGGACGGAAATCACATCCGAAAATCGGCGCAGGCGCAACAAGATCAACATGAGTTATATCGGAGGCTAGGAAAACGTGAAGATCATCTTCACGTTTTTTATTGCTGGGAAGGATAAAATATGAAGCTGAATATGCCAAAAAAATATATCATCCTGTACAGTGTCATGTCTGCACTCGGCGTGCTGGCATTCATACTGTTCGGACACTATCTGTCACTGCTTTTGAGTGATATCGTGATCGAGGGCGAGGCACCTGCTGCTCGCGGGCTGGTGTGGGTTGCCGTGTTCTTCTTTCTATATGCGCTATTGTCTTTCATCTACAGGATAGTGGGTGCAGGAGTGGCGAATGAAAGGATCGAGAATCTGACACATAGGGTGATCGCGAAAATTGATGATCACACAAGAAAGCATTCAGAATCCATGCTCAATGCCATCTTCGTCCATCTTGAGAAATACCGCCCGTTCGAAAAGGTATTCATACCGACAGTCATACAGACGACAGTCAAGATCACAGTCATCATCGCAGCAATGTTCTTCATCCATAGGAATGCGGCTTTCATCATGATCTTCACCGCCCCTTTCGTCCCGCTCTACTATATACTCGTCGGTCTACGGACGAAGGACGAGTCGGAGGCACAGGCGACCCAGTTCGATGAACTGGGAACTTTATTCCTCAATCTGATCCGGGGCAAGAATACCGTGCAGTATACCGGGTCTGAACGTACCGTGATTGCCAGATTGAAGCATTACAACGAACAGTACGTCAAAGATACCATGCATATACTGAAGTATGCCTTCCAGTCGACCCTGATGCTCGAATTCATTACAATACTCGGCATTGGTCTGATTGCACTGGAAGTGGGTCTGCAGATCATCATATTCGAAAATATCACATTCTATGCCGCGTTCTTCACCCTGCTCCTGGCTCCGGAGTTCTACAACGCATTGAAAGTGCTCGGCATCGAGTTCCACAACGGCAAACTGTCCCAGGGCAACCTGGAACGCATCGAAGAATGGCTCGAGAGTGAAAGCAATGGGACCGACTACCGCAATTTCAATGCGTCCCAGGCAGTCAGTCTTGAAAATGTCTCCATCGGCTATGATGATGATATGCTGCTTGAAAATGTGGACCTCTCCCTTCCCGATACAGGGTTTACAGCCATCACCGGACCTTCCGGCATCGGTAAGAGTACATTCGTACGCATGCTGCTCGGTCTGCATCGTCCGAAAAACGGTACAGTTGCACTGTCCGATGGGGATATCGGATATATTTCGGATGAAGTCTACTTTTCCGACACGACCATATACGAATATGTTTCAGATGGTGAGTATGCGGAAGCGGATGTCGTTGCGATACTCGAAAAACTCGGTCTCATGGATAGCTTGGGCAATCTTGACAAGGGCATCCATGCGCCGATTGTGAATCATAATATTCCATTGTCCGGCGGTGAAATCGTCCGGCTGAAGATGGCAAGGGTGCTCATACGGCGGCCGAAGATCATTCTGATGGATGAACCGACCGAGTTCCTCGATGCCACGACAGAAGAAATGATCATGGCATACCTTGCTGAACTGAAGCAGGACTCGGCCATCATTGCAGTGGTCCACCGGCGCAAGCTGCTGAAGATTGCCGACCACCACTATACTTTCAGCAATGGACAGATCGTCCTTCAGAAAGGAGGGGCATGATGGAATACTTGAAAAGTGAAAGGAAACAGATCCTCTACAGCATCCTGCTCGGTCTTGTCGGCGGTCTTGTCGGCATCGCGCTGTTTGGTCTCAGTGGATATATGATCAGCCTCAGCTTCTTCGATCCGCCATTCTTTGTCATTATTCTGATCATTGCGGTCATCAAGCTTTTCGGCATGACGAAAGGGGCCTTCAGATATATTGAAAGGCTGCTTTCCCATGAAGCGACATTCAAGCTGATCGGCCGGCTCCGGCTGAACTATTTCAGAAGTACAATCGGGTCTGGACAGAATACACACAGCGTCAAATTCATCCAGAAGCTGAACCAGTATTTCGAGCAGGTGGAGAACTATTATATACGCATCATCTATCCGTATATTGTGGCGGTGCTGATCTCCCTATTGCTCATGGTGCTTGCCATATATGCAGGTCTCGGTTTTGCGGCAATGACCGCAATCATTGCACTCATCCTGCTGTTCGTCATCCCCAAGCTGTTTGAAGGACGGATGTCCAGAATATTGGAATCCCGCGACCGGACCGATGATGCCCTCTATTCCAGGTTCTATCACTATATCCATGACTACACCAACCTTTTTGTGACAGGGAAGGCAGAGTCCGAAAAAGAAAAACTTGCACCCGGAGTCCGCAAAATAAGGGAAAATGAAAACAGGATGGCCATGAACGAATCACTGATGCAGTTCCTGGGTCAGCTGCTGCAGCTTGCGGCCATCATTCTGATCATCGTCATGCTGTATGAACAGACGCCGCTATGGGTGCCGATGATCATGCTGATTGCCCTCAGCTATTTTGATCTCGCAATGCCGGTGATGAATCCAGCAAGCCAGTACAGAACGGTAAAATCGGCAGTATCCGAGCTCGAGCTTGATATTGCGGATGCGGCCATCCCGGATGCGTCTGCCGAAGTCTCTGCCATCGAGGTGGATCACTTGGACTTCCGATACCCGAATGCCTCCCTTGATGTGCTGAAGGACATCTCGCTGACTGTAAAAGAAGGGGAGAAGCATGCGGTCATCGGCAGCAGCGGGTCAGGCAAAACGACACTGATCGACCGGATCATCGACGGGGATGCGGCAGTTACGCTATATGATGACAGCGGACAGGCAATACCGCAATCATCCATTTCCCAGGTTTCCGTCATGCCCCAGCAGCTCGACTTCTATAATGCTTCAGTAATGGACAACATCACCATGTTCGGCCATCTGGATAGAGACCGGACAGCCATTGAAGAAGATCTCGAAACATTCGAGATGGCCCATTATACGCCGGATACCATGGTGGAGTTTACCGGCAGACTATCCGGTGGTGAACAGAAGCGGCTCCAGTTCATACGCATGCTTGCCGAAAATAAGGACTGGTGGATCATGGATGAACCGACTGCACGTCTCGATGATCGTCTGAAGCAGAAGATATGGGATCATATTCTGGCGAGACCGACGCTCATCGTGAGTACACACGATCTCAGCAGACTCGGGTCATTCGATCATATCCACTATATGGAGCAGGGTGAAATCATCGAGTCGGGTACCTACGAACAGCTGATGCAGCAGCGCGGCCCCGTCTACCAGGCAGTCCAGCGCTTCAGGGACTTTCTATAGTAATGAAAACGAGTAAATGCTACACTGGTCTAAATTGTGCAGCAGGAAAGAGGAATTTATATGAAGAAGATTGCAGTAGTGACGGATTCTGCGTCCGGTGTGGATAAAGACTATATGGAAACGCATGATGTCCGGGTGCTTCCGATGTCGGTCATCATCGATGGCGTTGCCTACAGGGATGGCATTGATGCAACGACCGAAGAAATATACAGTATGCTGAAAGAAAGCGGGGAAGGAGCAAAGACTTCCCAGCCGACGATCGGAGAATTCATGGAAGTATATGAAGCGCTTGAAGCGGATGACAATTATGAAGCCATCATCGCAATCCATGCCTCGAGCGAACTGACAGGAACCTATCAGAGTTCCCTCAGTGCTTCTGAAGACATGACCAAGCCCGTATATGTCATCGATTCAAGAATCGGAAGCTATCCGATGAAGCAGATGGTGGAGCATGCAGTGGAAGCAAGAAATTCCGACAGGAGCACGGAAGAAGTGGTACAGGATATCAGAGCGATGCGGGAACGCGCCCAGTTGTACCTGCTGCCGCAAAGCTTCAATCAGATGAGGAAGAGTGGCCGTATTTCAGCATCGCAGTCGATGCTGGCCTCTGTCCTCAACATTCACCTGAAACTCAAGTTCGATGATGGTAAGGTGGTCATCGGAGAAAAGCTGCGTACGAAGAAAAAAATATTCAACGCTTTACTTGACCGGCTCGAGAAGCACGTCAAGGAAGACGCGGTAAAGACGCTTGCCATCGTACATGCCGGCAATAAAGACCTTACGGAAGAATGGAAGGCGAGGATCAAAGAGAGAATGCCTCAGGTGAATCTGGTGATAGAACCGCTGGTGACAGTGGCCGGCGTGCATACTGGACATGGAACAGTCGGATTCGGCTTTACGAAGGACCAATAGAAAAATGCGTTTCGGATTCAGTTCCGAAACGCATTTTTTGTAAGCATTGCATCGATGTGCTGTATATGTTCAAGAAGCGCCTTCTCATCTTCAGGATCGATATCGATCGCTTCGCTGAATGAGTCGAAAGCCTTCTCAAGTTTTTCTTCCAATCCTTTGCCTCTCTCCGTTGCCTCTATATAAACAAGACGCTGATCCTCCGCATCTCTTTGGCGGCGCACCAGGTCGAGCTTTTCCATCCGTCTGATCAAAGGCGAAATTGTTCCCGTATCCAGTCTCAGCATCTCGGCCAAAGTCTTGATGTTCACCTGTTTCTTATCTTGCAGAATATTAAGTACCAGGAACTGGGGATAGGTGATGTTCATCTCGTTTAGAATGGATTTGTTATAGAAACGGTTGATTTGTCTTTGGAGGTTATATAGGTTGAAGCAGAGGCGCTCGTCCAAAGTGGACCTGGTCATGAAAAACGCCCTCCATTCTGTATTGTCATGCAGAGTGATATGACCATTATAATACTATATTATATGCAAATTCAATATAAATATATGTATGTCCGAAATATGAAGGACAAATGACAAAAGGCTTCATATTATAATGATTCGTCTGATAAAAGTGGCATAAGTAAAAAATACTGTGATAGAATGGCTATAACTATTATCTTCCGGGAGGTGGCTGCAATTGGGAAGGCGAATTTGAAAATATACGTGCCGCATGAGATGTTGAGCACGAATGAAGACACTCTGTTTCAGGAAGCATTCGACGCAAAGATTGTAGTCAATCATTACCGGAGGTGAATCCCTTCTGGACAAGGGAACTAATTGGACATAACCACAATATGGAACTTGATTTTATTTGTAATTCTTATAGTACTGACAATGCTCTTTGTCGGGTCGGAATTTGCGCTCGTGAAAGCAAGGCATTCCCGTATCGAACAGCTTATTGAAGAAGGAAACAGGAAAGCGCGCCGGGTGCGCAGCATGACAAATGAGCTCGACTATTATCTGTCTGCGTGCCAGCTCGGTATCACCGTAACAGCGCTTGGACTTGGTTGGATCGGTGAATCGACCTTTGAAGTCCTGCTGCACCCTCTCTTTGATTTTCTGGGTATACCTGATCAGATGACGACCGTACTGACGATTGCTGCAGCATTCATCATCGTCACTTTCATCCACGTCGTCATTGGCGAGCTGGCACCAAAGACAGTCGCAATCCAGTATTCCGAAAAACTGGCGCTGCTGCTTTCAGGACCATTGTATTTCTTCGGAGTCATCATGAAACCATTGATCTGGATAATGAATGGATCAGCAAGGATGCTTGTCAGGCTCATCGGCCTGAAAGAAGCTCCGGTAGAGCAGGGGCACTCTGAAGATGAACTTAAGATTATAATGACACAAAGTTATCAAAGTGGAGAAATCAACCAGACAGAGCTGGCTTATATGCAGAATATCTTTTCCTTTGATGAAAGACTGGCGAAAGATATCATGGTGCCGAGGACGCAGATGATTACACTTACGGATCCCGTGCATATTGATGATGTGCTCGAGAATGTCAAAGAACATAACTATACCCGCTATCCTGTCACCGATGAAAGTGGAGATAAGGACCAGATCATCGGATTCCTGAACGTCAGGGAGTTTCTGACCAACCACGTATCCGACGAAGAGGTCACGCCGGAGGATCATATCCACGAAATACCGATGATCACAGAAGTTTCACGCATCAGTGATGCACTGATCAAAATGCAGCAGGAACGTGTGCATATTGCACTGATCATCGACGAGTACGGTGGGACAGCAGGGATGATCACAATGGAGGATATCCTTGAAGAGATCGTCGGTGAAATCAGGGATGAGTTCGATGAAGACGAAGAGCCCGATATCGTCAAGGTGGAGGATGACATCTACCACATAAACGGTCGCGTACTGCTGGATGATCTGGAAGAGAAATTCGGTATCACATTCAGCGATAGTGACGATATCGATACGATCGGCGGCTGGCTTCAGAGCAACGATACCGATATTGGAAAAGACGACTATTTCAATACAGAAGAAGACAAGTGGATCGTCCTTGATATGGACAACCATCTGGTCAAGCAGGTCGCCCTGCTCAAAGGATACAACCGCTCGAAAAATAACGAAGAAGAAGAATAAGAATAGGAGCGGCCCCCTGGGAGGGGTCCGCTCCTATTTTTGCATGCTGGATTCCAGATACTTGTATATTTCATAATCCACTGGTCTTTCCATGACCATATTCATCATGACGACCGGTTTTCCAAAACCGTCATTCATTTTCGTTTCGTGAAGTGAATCATAATCGATCCGGCCCTGTCCAAGATAGTAGAAGTCGGTGCCTTCATCATCATTCTTCTTTACGAAGATATGGATCGGTGCCCCTTTACTGTGTGCGTCGAGGATGGTCCTGATCTCTTTGGACTGCAGTGTCCGATTGCTCCTTGTAGCCCATCTGAGTGTACTCTGATCAAGAAACTGATCCTCATACTGTATGGTTTCCTCAATCGTTTCATCTTTATGGTAGGTGATGAAGATCGGACAGGTGCCATGCTTGTATTTATATCCATACATCGTGGATGATTCATCCTTGTCCCATTCAAGCAGCCGGCAGGCGTCTTTTCTCGAATACTTCTGATTGATTGTGAGGGGGGTCGTCTGATTGTACTGAGCACTGCTTTCCATGGAAAGTTCCAGCAGCTGAACAATATGGTCATATACGAGTGGATCTTCAAGTGCATCAGACAATGCACGCGTCGGATGGATGGTATCTTCCACGATTTCGACAAGCGGTTCCCCGTACTTCTTAAGGTCCTGCTGTGTATGGAACTGATGAGTGAGCATTCTGAGTACCGATCGCATTGTGTCGTCCGTCATGTGATAGCCCTGTCTGTGCATCTCGAGCTGGAAGTCCTGCAGGCCTACCGGTGCCTTGATGACTGCCTTCAGCAGATGGGTTTCAATGATGCGTTTGCCTTCGGCGATTTCTCCAGAGAGAAAAGCGAGAATCTGTCGGCTGTTGTGTGTAATGTTCAGATCCGTCTCCTTGATTTTCATGAGAAACTCGAGGTAGTAGCTGTACTTATGCAGTATGACAAATGGATCGATGACATCGACATCCTTATAATAGTCGAGAAGTGTCGGCATGCGACCAAGTTTATTTTTCAAATATATATGCATTTCCTTGAGGAAACTCTGTCTGTTGACGGGTGTAGTATTGATCGACTGGTATATTTTCTCCTTGGCGACTGCTTCAAAATTGATTGTGGACACGCCGCTGACTGTATTGCGGTTGATCAGCGATTTTCTGAGCCTATCCTTGTTGTATGATTTATCTCCTGTCAGAGCGATGGGAATCATGTAGTTGTTCTTATAATTTCCAATAAAATCGATGACCGTCAAATATTCTTTGTCATCGTATTTTCTGAGGCCACGGCCGAGCTGCTGTATAAAGACGATGCTGGACTTCGTCTGGCGCAGCATGACCACCTGATTGATTGCCGGTATATCGACACCTTCATTGAATATGTCCACTGTAATGATATAGTCGAGTCCGCCGTTTTCAAACTGCCGCACTGCCTGCTGCCGTTCGGCCTGGGTGTGAAGACCCGTCAGTGCCTTTGTACTATAACCGCGGGCGTTCAGTGCTTCACTGAGTTCGTGTGCTTCCTGCCGATTCGAGACGAACATCAATCCATGCAGCACTTCTCCGGAATGGCCGTAATATTCGATCTTTTCCAGCAGGTGATCGATCCGCTCACTGCTTGTCAGCCGGCCGAGTGCTGTCGTATCATCGATTATTTGGCCGTCCTTCTCATAGTCGGTCACACCAAAGTAATGGAAAGGTGCGAGAATCTCTTCTTCCAGTGCCTGCTGCAGGCGGATTTCGTAGGCAATGTTGTAGTCGAACAGGCTGAATATTTCAGCGTCGTCCGTCCGCTCCGGAGTGGCAGTCATGCCGAGCAGAAATGATGGATTGAAGTGATCGAGTATCTTCGCATATGTATCGGCACCGGAACGATGGGCTTCATCGACGATGATGTAATCGAAATCGTCGGGGTTAAAGCGCCTCAGATTGCCCTCTCGTGAGAGGGTCTGGACAGTAGCGAACAGATATTTCGCATCGGCCGCCTTCTGATTGCCGCTGAAGATGCCGAAATCGGACGGTGATCCTTCCAGCAGATTAGAAAAGTCATTTCTCGACTTGTCGAGTATCTGTTCGCGGTGGGCCAGGAAAAGCATGCGCCGAGGCCTGAACTGCTGTACATCGAATGCAGCGAGATAGGTCTTGCCGGTCCCTGTTGCTGAAATTACGAGCCCTTTGTTCTTGCCGGTCCGTCGCAGCTGGTCAAGTGCGTTCAATGCTTCGTACTGCATTGCATTCGGTTTTATGACAGGACCTTCTGCGCCTCTATACCGGTACTTGGAACGATCCTCGATGACCTCGAGCACCGTCCTCTGCATCGGTTCCTCGACATATGACTGCGCATAGGCATCGACCCACGCGTCATCCACAGGTACAGAATCGTTCCATAATGCTTCGAACTGGTTGTTGAAATGCTGGATGACCGCACCATTCTCCAGGCTGGTCAGTTTGAGGTTGTATTCATAATTCTTCTTCAGTGCTGCATCGGTGAGGTTGGAGCTTCCGATGAACATGGAAGTGTAGTGCCTGTTCCTGAAGACATACCCTTTCGCATGGAAACCTTCCTTGCCGGTAACCCTGACATCGATGTTCGGAATGCCGAGAAGCGCCTTGAAAACTTTCGGCTTGTTGAAGTTCAGATAGGTGGAAGTGATGATGCGTCCCTTTACTTTCCTTTTGGCAAGTTCATGCAGTGTCGTCTTCAAAGTCGCCAGTCCGCCTTCTGTTATGAAGGCGACGGAGATGGAAAATGAATCGCACACTTCCATTTCATCGAGCATGGAAGAGAGGACATTCTCCTCCCTGGAATTGATGATCATGCGCGGAGGATGATGCGCGACCTTATCTATATTCTGATCTACAAAACCATGTTCATATGCATTCAGCAGATTCTCTTTATTTATTCCCATATATTTGCACCTCTTCAGGTCCATTATATTGAAGTGTGCCTCACTTTCCTAGATCCCGCCTTGATTTTTCTAAATTATTCAAAAAAGGAATCCAATTATGCTAAACTGTATGTAATAAAAGAGGGTGGTGTCCACATGGGTGTTTTTGAATTTTTGATTGCAACTGTCCCGGTAGTGCTTTTCTTTTCTGTTCCGCTCTATGCCATCAATCTCCGCCATAAGCAGAAGTCGCAAAAGCTGGATATAATGAAAATACAGGAAGAGAAGGAATTGGAGCAGCTCAGACAGGAAAACTTCATTATCGAGAATAAGCAGATGCAGCTGGAGCTCGATCGGATGAAGGAGGAACGGGAAAGACAGCGTCTTGAGGACGGCAGGGACTCGCGCTGGCTGATCCAGGATACTGAAGACAGGATGGCAGACAAAAAACCCTCGTAACTTCAAGTTACGAGGGTTTCAGTTCAATTATGCTCTTCTGCCGCCACCGAGTGCCTTCATGATGAATGAAACAATCAGTATCAGAATGATTGCGCCGATCAGGCCACCGATGATGCTTACGCCGCCGACTTCAGGACCGAAGCTCAGTCCGAGTGCATTTGCAATTGCAGCACCGACAAGTCCAGCAATAATGTTTCCGATAATACCGAATGGTACGTCTTTACCTAGAATAAGTCCGGCGAGCCAACCAATGATGCCGCCTACGATTAATGTAATAATCCAACCCATGGATAATTCCTCCTTGTGTGTTCGTTTGTCTGTTTTAGTAAGTTAATAAAACGTCGTTCTAGTAGAATGAATACCCATGGATTTGGAGTGTTAAACAACTTATGGCATTTTTGTCATCTGGGATTGTTCCTTTTTGTATCTCTGCATGATGAAGAGGAAGAGGATGAGTGCGATTGTCACACTGACTGCGCTGGTGAAGTAGATGGTGCTGTAGCCGAATGCTTCGGCAACGAAACCATAGCTGATGGCTCCGAGGCCGACACCGAGATCGAAAGCGGAAAAGAATGTGGCATTGGCCATGCCGCGCCTGTTGTTTTCAACACGGTTGACGGCCCACGCCTGAAGCGCGGGCTGGACACAGCCGAATCCGAAGCCATAGAGTGCTGCTGCAATGAACAGGTATGCCGGGCTCGGCAGGAACCCGAGCATGAGCATGGCGGCGATGATGGACAGGGAACCCGGAACGAATACGATGGCGATGCCTTTTTTGTCATACAGTCTTCCGGCAAGCAGGCGTGACAGCATCAGGAATGCCGCGTAAATGACGAAGTAGAACTGGATATAGGTGGAGTCGAATCCCTGCTGGTACGTGTAGACGGGCAGGAATGTCGCAATGCCGCCGAATGTGACAGTGATGAAGAAGAGCAGGGAAGCAGCCGGCAATGCGCGCATCTCGACAATGTCGAACCGTGGTACGTAGGTGCTCTTGTTTCTGACAGGCGCTTCCGTATCCGGCTTCTGGTAATTGATATTGGCGGCCAGTATGAGTGCGACGGCACCGAGTATGCCGCATAGTGAGAAAAGCATGGTGAATGAAATGTGATTCACGAGAAACAGTCCGAGTGCGGGTCCGAAAGCGAGTGCGATATTGGCGCTCAGGCCGTAGTAGCCGAGCCCCTCACCGCGCCGTTTCTTCGGTACGAGGTCGGTTGCAATCGTACCTGAAGAGGTGCTGGAAAGTCCCCAACCGACCCCTTGCATGACTCTGACCATCAGCAGCATGAATATGGTGAAACTTGCAGCAAGCGAAAACATGGAGATGACGAAGATGACCAGACCTGTCAGGAATATCGGTGCCCGGCCCTTCGTGTCGAGCAGTTTGCCTGCGCTCGGTCTGATGAGCAGGGCAGAGAATGTGAAGATGCCGACGACGATTCCGATCCAGCGGTCGCTTGCTCCGATCTCCTGTACAAAGAGCGGCAGTGTGGGCAGAGTCATCTGGAAGGCGGTGAATATGAAGAAGTTGACAATGACGATAAGAATAAAGTCCTTGGTCCATATTTTCTGATTTTGATCCGACATGTAATTTCAACCTTCTTACTATTTTTGTTTTTGTACTCGATAAATTTATTTCGATTTCCGAAAAAGTGATCATAATCATTCTACAGTACTGAAATATTTTTTTCATCCGCCATATAGCGTATATTCTGATTTTCTTTAATAAATTGCAATGTGGTAATATGGTGGAATGTGGATATAGGCGGGATGGGGCAGCCGGCCTGCATCATCAGTTGCAGTACCATCGGTGATTTCCCGGTCATTTTATATTATAATGGATACCAGCAAGCGGCCGGGTCTGATACCGGACGCATTCCATGAGATCATTTTCCTTATGCAGCAAGGGAATGATGCATGAGATCAAATGATCAGCAGCCTGAAGAACAGGCTGGGATAGATCTGAATATTTCGAGGTGAATGCATGCTAACTCTTTTTTTAATAATACTGCTGGTCGCGATTGTCATGTTCACGCACTTTGTAGTGAGCTATCTCATCGAGAATGATGTCAAGATTGTCGGTGTGCTCTTCGCTTTTGTCGGTGTCATCGCCGCCATTGTCATCGTCCAGTTCATCATCAGCGGCATTACCGACTTTGCCGCACAGGAACTGTCCATTTTCTACAATGAGAATTAGGAGAAATTTTTAGGAGGAACAAGTCATGATTTTTGCCAATGGAGACTGCCATATCACGTATCAGCAGCAGGAGCCGCTCAGTCCTGCAAGGCGTGAGGATCTGGAACAGTCTTTTAAAGATAGCAGCCATGTCTATCTGCTGGATATGGTCGCAACCGGAAACACACTCACCTTCTACTACTCCCCCATCAGGGTGATGGAGGAACACAACACCATTGAACCTGGTGATGTCGTCATAGAGGAAGTCAGAGAATTTCTCACAGGAATGGAGTTTTCAATATGAGTCTAATCATTCAGGAAAGCGGCCTGCTGACAATTCTGCAGACGCTCGATCGCGAGGATTCAGCCAAAGGCAATGAATACAATGGTGCATGCGACCGCCTGGCGCACCAGCTGGCCAACCAGCTTGTCGGCAACGATCCTGATCAGCCGACCATTGAAATGACAGTGCGTCCCGGGGTCATCAAATTTACGGAACCGACCATCGCGGCATTCTCCGGCGCGGAATTCAAGGCGAAGTCCGGAAACCGCAGCATCTATGTGAATAGAATCTACCTGTTCGACCGTGGAGACGAGCTTGTCTTCAGCGAATCCACGAGAGGGAACAGAGTCTATCTGGCCGTTGCAGGCGGCATCAAGGTCGAAGGGTCGAACATACTTGCATCAGGTGATGAAGTTGTCATGTGCAGAAACTATACTGCACAGCATGATGAGCTGTTCAACATGCTGAAGCAGCAGCATGAAGTGAGCTGGGGCGTGGGTACATATGCCCTCGTTGAAGTCTATCTGTCGGATACGTACCATCTGGTCAAACGTCCCGACATACCGGATGCCGTCTACGCAGCAATTGAAGCCGAGGAATATACGGTAAGAAATGAAAAATACCGGGTGGCCCTGTATCTCGAAGGTGACGAGATCGAAACATCGGACACTGGGATTGAACATCCCGGGATCAAAGGTGGCGTCTACATTGCAGACGGGCAGCCTATACTTGCACTGAACGACTTCAATGCGTATACGACTGCACCTCAAGTCGGCACTATCCCGTCCTATCATATGCATAAGCTTGTCCAGAAGCGTCCAGGTTCGAAGGTCCGCTTCAAATGCGTCGAGGCGGATGATGCACACGCCAATCTGTATGCGCATCATCTATGGAAGAAGAGTCTGTTCAAGGCCATCGACTATAAACTGTCGAAGGAACTGATCAAGGAGAAAATGTAATACTTTCTGTTCCGGGGCCTGCCCCGGAATTTTTATTTTTTCATCTTAAAAATTTAGTGTCTGCAACAAATCTGCAGGAAAATACGGTATAATGATATATCAGAAATAGAGGAATGATAGTGACGACTAGTGAACGGTGGGATTGGTTTCGATATGGAAAAAATTCTAAAACAGTATTTCGGATTTGAAAATTTCAGACCTAAGCAGAAGGAAATTATAGAATCGGTTTTAAAAGGCCATAATACGCTCGGTGTCCTGCCGACAGGATCAGGCAAGTCGCTCTGTTTCCAGGTGCCCGGGCTGAAACTGGAGGGTCTGACGCTGGTGATCTCCCCATTGATTTCCCTGATGCGGGATCAGGTGGGCACGTTGAACGCGCAGAATATCCCTGCCGCCTATTTGAATTCGACATTGAAGAAGAAGGAAATCGACACTGTCATGGCAAACCTGGAAGCAGGGCAGTACCAGTTCCTGTATGTGGCACCGGAGCGCTTCAACAATGATGATTTCAATGAGCTGATCAAGCGGCTTGATGTGTCACTGATTGCATTTGATGAAGCGCACTGCATTTCAAAATGGGGCCATGACTTCAGACCGAGCTATCAGAATATCATTCCCGTACTGAAAAGACTCGTACCGGATGCTGTTACAGTCGGATTGACGGCAACAGCGACTGAAGAGGTCCAGAAGAACATCCAGGAGCTTCTGATGATCGAGCAGCCGCATGTATTCACAACGAGTGTGGCACGGGAGAATCTGCACCTGAGTGTCGATCCCACCTATCAGCGTGAACAGTTCATAGAGTCGTATATCAGAAGCCACCCTGGATCACCGGGTATCGTCTATGCGGCAACACGTGCCGAGGTGGAGAAGATATCGCTTCATCTTGAAGAACACGGTATCCGGAATGTCATCTACCATGGCGGTCTCGGCAAAGAGGAGAGGAACCTCAATCAGAGGCTCTTCACTACAGGGGAAGTGGGCATCGCTGTTGCGACCAATGCTTTCGGAATGGGGATAGACAAGCCGGATATCCGCTTCATCATCCACCATAACCTGCCTGGTGACCTGGAGAGCTACTACCAGGAGATCGGACGTGCCGGCCGGGATGGGAAAGTGAGTGAATGCATCCTGCTGTCGAGTCCGCGGGATGTCAATCTGCACCAGTTCTTCATCGACCGTTCAAATTCCACAGAGCAGTACAAGGATCATATGCGTGCCAAGCTCGATCGCATGATCCAGTACAATCGTACAACCAAATGTCTGAGCAGTTTCATTACAAAATATTTTGATGCAGATGAGTATGTGGTCGAATGCCGGGAGTGTTCGAACTGCCTGAGTGAAAGCCGTACCTACGACATGACGATAGAGGCGAAGCTCGTACTGGATCTGGTGGCACAGAGCGAGATGCCTGTGACCAAGGAGCAGGCGATCCAGATACTCCGCGGGGAAGCGGCTGAAAATGTGCTGGCTTTCCAGCTCGATACACTGGGTGCGTTCGGCACCATGGAGAACTATCTGACGAGCGAAATCAACCATATCATCGAAGAGCTCATCTACAGGGGCTATGTGCATCTGAAGGCGGACCAGCTCCATATTGTGGAGAGGAGTCGGGAAGTACTGGGGGATGAAGCGACACTATATACAGTACCTTTCAGAAAGTACTTCAACGAGAAGGTCGACATCAGCACGGCCAGTTCGCCGAATGAGATACTGTATGAAAAGCTTGCGGATACAAGATGCCGGCTGGCCAGGAAGCATGGTATCCAGGAAGAGAATATCTTCACCGATAATATACTCAGGGAATTCGCCAAGAAAGTGCCCGAGACGAAACAGGATATGGTCCATATACAAGGTGTCGGCAACTATAAGCTCAAGCACTACTGCCCATACTTCCTCGAGACCATCACTGAATACAAGAAGCAGATGGCGGGGACAGAATAGAATAAGCCGGCCCATGGCCGGCTTATATTGGTGCTTATGGGGTGCTATCGTGCTTTCGGGGCCTGTTCCTCATGAACATGTAGAAGCCTGCCGAGAAGATGATGACATAACCGAGAATGGACAGCATATCCGGAATTTCGTTGAAGAAGACGATGCTGAAGATTGCCGAATACAGTATTGTGGAATAGAAGAATATGGAGATCTCCTTCGCTGGTGCATAGCTGTATGCAATGGTCAGGCCGAACTGTCCGAATGCCGCAAACAGTCCCGCCAGGACAAGCAGCCAGAACTGTGTCATGGTCATCGGCTCGAACTGCCAGATGAAGAATGGCAGAAGCACCACTGATGAGAAGAAGGAGAAATAGAATACCACTGTATAGAACTTCTCGCGGCTGCCGAGCACTCTTAGGACAGTGTAGGCCCCTGCAGCAAACAGTGCACCCAGCACGCCCACGAGAGCGTAGAGCGTGTCGCTCGAGAATGATGGCTTGATGATGAATATGGCACCGATGAAAGCGATGATGATTGCAATCATCTGGTACTTCCTTATGTACTCCTTCAGAAAGATGGCACAGAGGATGATGGTGAAGAAAGGGCTCAGCTTGTTGAGGATGTCCGCGTCACTCAGCACCATCCTGTCGATGGCGAAGAAATTGAGCAGGACACCCGCAACGCCGAATGCAGAACGCAGCATCAGAAGTCCCTGATTCTCTTTGCGACCAAAAAGCTTGGCTCTGTAGTACAATGCAAAAGAGAGGGAGACGAGCATTGCGACAAAGTTTCTGAAGAATGCCTTCTGGACCGTCGGCAGATCGCCGCTGTACTTTACAAGCAGTGCCATCAGGCTGAAGCCGAGGGAAGATATGAGAAGCGCGATGATGCCTTTTAAAGTATTATTCATGTGAAGGACTCTCCAGATTCATAATTAATTTCCAATTTATATTTTATTTCAGAGTTATATCGGGACATAATTTTAAAGAAAAAAATCAAAACAATTTTTGATACAGTATAACATACATATGGTGCGGATTCGGGTATATTTAAGTGACATTATTCCCAATGAAATGTCTATTTATGCCATTGATAATTATGGATGGTTATGGCATCATTGAACAAGTAAATCATATATGTTGTGTGTAAATTTTTCATAAGGCACAACATATTGTGTTTAATTCCCTGGGCAAAGGTGTAAAGAAAATAAGGTGGACTATATGATTGTCGGACGCAGGTTCGATTATTTTATTTTGCCAGAGTAAGGATAAAGGGGGGATGGCATGCTGATCGCATTCTATTCCATGACAGGAAATGTCAGGCGTTTTATCACGAATTCCGGAGTGGCCGAACAACATGATACTTATGAAATCCGGGCCGGGAACTGCCGGGAGCGCATAGAGGAGCCGTTCATACTTGTCACAGGCACCTATGGTTTTGGTGGTGTACCGGATGAGGTGAAGTCATTCCTCGAGGTGAATCACGGATCCATGCTTGCGGTCGCCTCAAGCGGCAACCGGAACTGGGGACAGAATTTTGCACGTGCAGGGGAACATATCAGCAACGACTATGGAGTACCATTGCTGATGAAGTTTGAGCTCCATGGGAATCAAAAAGACAGAGAAGAATTCATTGAAAAGGCAGGGGCTGTACATGAAAGTATTGGACGAGAAAAAATACAATCATATTGAATTGAACAACGAAGTGACGAAGCGCGATGATACGGGTTTCTATCAGTTGCATAAAGACCAGGAGGCGCTCGAAGTATTCATGGAAGAGGTCCGGGACAAGACCATCCATTTCGACACTGAACTTGAACGTCTTCATTACCTGGTGGATAACGACTTCTACTACAATCTGTTTGAGGAATATTCCGAAGCGGATGTCATGGAAATTTCGGACTATGCCGAAAGCATCCCTTTCCAGTTCAAAAGCTATATGGCTGCGAGCAAGTTCTTCAAAGACTACACATTGAAGACCAATGACAAGAAACAGTATCTTGAAGACTACAAGCAGCATGTCGTCATTGTCAGTCTCTATCTTGCGAGAGGGAACAAGGCGCAGGCGAAGCGTTTCGTCATCTCCATGATCGAACAGCGTTATCAGCCGGCAACACCGACATTCCTCAATGCAGGACGCGCAAGACGCGGGGAGATGGTTTCATGTTTCCTGCTCGAAGTGGATGATAGTCTGAACTCCATCAACTACATCGACTCTACAGCGAAGCAGCTCTCCAAAATCGGGGGTGGCGTCGCCATCAACCTGTCCAAACTCCGTGCACGTGGGGAAGCGATCAAAGGCATCGAAGGCGTTGCCAAAGGTGTACTCCCGGTAGCAAAAGCACTTGAAGGCGGATTCGGTTATGCCGATCAGCTGGGTCAGAGGCCTGGCGCTGGTGCAGTCTATCTGAACATCTTCCACTACGACCTGCCTGAGTTCCTGGATACGAAGAAAGTGAACGCAGATGAGGATCTTCGTCTTGCGACCATTTCGACCGGACTTGTTGTCCCGTCCAAATTCTTCGATCTGGCAAAAAACAATGATCCTTTCTATCTTTTTGCGCCACATACGGTTGAACGTGAGTATGGCCAGCCGCTCGATGATATGAATCTGGATGAGATGTACGATGAACTGGTAGCGAATGATAAAGTCAAAAAGCGCAGAATGGATGCGCGTGAGATGCTGAACACGATTGCCCAGACACAGCTGCAATCTGGATATCCATATATCATGTTCAAGGACAATGCCAATAAGGTCCACCCACTGAAGGATATCGGACAGATCAAGATCAGCAACCTGTGTACTGAAATTTTCCAACTTCAGGAAACATCCACAATCAACGACTATGGTACGGATGATGTCATCCGTCGTGACATCTCCTGCAATCTTGGTTCACTGAATATCGCCAATGTCATGGACTCCGGAAAAGTACGCGAATCCGTACATGATGGCATCGAGGCCCTGACTGTTGTCAGTGACTCCACAGCGATTGCCAACGCACCAGGTGTCAAAAAGGCGAACGATGAGCTGCATTCCGTCGGTCTCGGTGCAATGAACCTCCACGGCTACCTTGCCAAGAACAAGATCAGCTATGAATCCGAAGAGGCGAGAGACTTTGCCAACGTATTCTTCATGCTGCTCAATTTCTACTCTCTTGAGAAATCGATGATGATTGCCAAAGAGCGTGGCAGAACGTTCCAGGATTTCGATCGCTCCGACTATGCAACAGGCAAATATTTCGAACGCTACATCAATGAAGCGGTGGAACCGAAATCCGACAAGGTCGCAGCACTGTTTGCCGACATCCACGTGCCGACGCGCCAGGACTGGAAAGCCCTCTCTGAAGAGGTCATGGAATATGGGCTGTTCCACGCATATCGTCTGGCGATTGCACCGACGCAGAGCATCTCCTACGTACAGAATGCAACAAGCTCCGTCATGCCGATTGTGGACTCCATCGAGCGCAGAACATACGGAAACTCGGAAACGTTCTATCCGATGCCGTTCCTGTCTCCGGAGACAATGTGGTTCTATAAGAGTGCATTCAATACCGATCAGATGAAGATCATCGACATGATCGCAACAATACAGCAGCATATAGACCAGGGCATCAGCACCATTCTTTATGTGAATTCCGACATCTCTACAAGAGAACTCGCTAAACTATATATATACGCTCACCACAAAGGGCTGAAATCCCTCTACTATACAAGGAACAAACTGCTCAGCGTCGAAGAATGCACAAGCTGTTCCGTATAATCAATCGAGCGAAGACAAAGGAGTCATGACATGATTGCAGTAAACTGGAATAAAGAGGACGATATGACGAACGTCTTTTGGCGTCAGAACATCTCACAGATGTGGGTGGAATCAGAATTCAAGGTTTCAAAAGACCTTGGTTCATGGTCCAGCCTGACAGAAGACGAGAAGGAAACATTCAAGAAAGTATTGGCAGGACTGACCGGGCTCGACACCCATCAGGCGGATGACGGCATGCCACTCATCATGCTCCATACAAAGGACCTGCGCAAGAAGGCGGTCTATTCCTTCATGGGCATGATGGAGCAGATCCATGCGAAATCCTATTCTCACATCTTCTCGACACTCCTGTCATCCAGGGAGACCAACGAACTTCTAGATGAATGGGTCATTGAAAATGAACACCTCAAATATAAATCCGATAAGATTGTACAGTACTATCATAAACTGTTCGGCAGAGAGGCCTCCGTCTATGATCAGTATATGGCACGTGTTGCCAGCGTATTTCTCGAGTCTTTCCTATTCTATTCCGGATTCTATTATCCGCTTTATCTTGCCGGTCAGGGCAGGATGACGACAAGTGGTGAGGTCATCAGAAAGATTCTTCTCGATGAATCCATCCACGGTGTATTCACGGGTCTCGATGCACAGTCACTGAGAGCAGAACTGTCTGCTGAAGAGCAGGCACGTGCCGACATGGAGATGTATGAACTCATGAAGGCGCTCTATGCCAATGAGGAATCCTATACGAAGTCCCTGTATGACAACCTCGGTCTGACGGAAGACGTACTCAACTATGTCCAGTACAATGCTAACAAAGCATTGGCAAACCTTGGCTTCGATCCCTACTTCGAAGAAAAGTCATTCAACCCGATCATCGAGAATGCACTGGATACGACAACGAAGAACCACGACTTCTTCAGTGTCAAAGGTGATGGCTATGTCATTGCACTCAATGTCGAGCCGATTCAGGATGAAGACTTCATCTTTGATGAAGTAAAATAGAAGCATTACTCTCCAGGTCCATTTTAGGCCTGGTTTTTTTATGGGTGTGCAGATCCAGGCAATTGTCTTGACAATTCATATGAATGGAATATGATTGAGGTAGAGTTTTTCAACTGAATACAATCATTCTTTCGGGGCAGGGTGGAATTCCCAACCGGCGGTAGGCCTTATGGCGAGCCCGCGACCTGCATCATTCTTTGATGGTGTGGCTGATCCAGTCAAAATTCTGGAGCCGACAGTGAGAGTCTGGATGGGAGAAAGAATTGCAGAACATACGATATGGATAGGTCTGTCCGATTTATCCACAACAGTAGGTTTTATTCAGCATTGCCTGACAATGCTTATTTCTGCATATATTTTTAAGCGCCGATGGATAACAATTCATCGGCGTTTTTTATATTCAGGAGGGAAAAACTTGAATCGATATATGAATATGGCGTTCGAAATGGCCCGCATGACCGTGGGCCAGACAGGAAAGAATCCTGCAGTCGGCGCCGTTATAGTCAAAGCAGGAAAAGTGATCGGAATGGGCGCGCATCTCGGCTACGGCAAGCCGCATGCAGAGCGGCAGGCACTCGCAAGCTGCAACGAAAGTCCGCAAGGTGCGGATATCTATGTCACTTTGGAGCCATGCTCCCATTATGGCAAGACACCGCCATGCACAGAAGCGATCATCGAAGCAGGAATCAGCAGAGTCTTCTATGCGTCAAAGGATCTCAATCCGAAAGTGAGCGGCCACAAGGTACTGCTGGATGCAGGTGTGCAAGTTGCGCACACACCGGATACAGCCATCGACCGGTTCTACGCACCTTTCTTCAGACATCTCGAGTCGGGCCGGCCGAATGTAACATTGAAGTGCGCCGTCAGCCTGGATGGCAAGCTTGCACTGGATGATGGCACAAGCACATGGATCACCGGTGAGGCGGCACGCACTGACGTCCACTATGAGCGGCATCTGCACGATGCCATTCTGGTCGGCGGCGGCACCCTCATGCATGATGATCCGAAACTGACAGCGAGAATTGAAGGTGGCGGAGATTCACCGGTGCCCGTCATACTGCTCGGGCGCGAAAAGCTTTCTGACGGACAGAAGATTCTCGATCATCCGAAACGGCCGATCATCTACACGGCGAATGAAGCAAATTTGAAATATGATGAAACCTGCGATGTCAGGGTCGGGGAATGGACACTCGATGCCATACTCGCCGACCTCTATGCCGAAGGCATCTCCTCTCTATTTGTAGAAGGTGGCGCCACGGTGCTGACATCGTTCATAAAGCAGCAGTTGTACGACCGGATATTGTTATACGTTGCCCCGAAAATATTCGGTGAATCGAGGCATGCACTATACAAGGAACAGATCTCCTCCATGGAGGAAATTGTCCAGCTTGAATTGATTGATGTTGAAAAGCTCGGGTCGGATCTTAAATTAACTTATGGAAAGGCTTGAGCACCATGTTTACAGGTATTATTGAGCAGATAGGAAAAGTGAAGGAAGTACAGGATACAGGAGAACATACGATATTCGAAATCACTACAGGTGCATTTGATGACCTGAAACTCGGAGACTCGGTCAGCGTAAACGGTACGTGTCTGACGGTGACCAGACTCACGGATGATGCATTTACAGTGGAGATGGTCAACGAGACGAAGCGGGTGACGAGCCTTGATCAGGTCGTCACCGGCATGTCCGTCAACCTGGAGCGTGCTCTGACGCTGAATACGCGTCTTGGTGGACATATCGTATCAGGCCATGTGGACGGCACAGGGGAGATTGTAGAAGTGCATAACGACGGCAGTGCAGTTGTCATGCATATTGCGTGCTCCCGGTCGCTTATGAAGTATATGGTACACAAAGGGTCGGTGACGATCGACGGCATCAGCCTGACATTGTTCGACATAAGTGTGGAGAATTCGGAGATCATCCTCAACCTGATTCCAGAGACGCAGGAGCGGACGACGCTCGCAGGCAAAACGGTTCATGACCGGGTCAATATCGAAGCGGATATGCTGATCAAGCACGTGGATCACCTGCTCGGCTTCTCCGGTTCAATGAAAGGCAATTCAATTGCGGAAATGGGTGAGCGGCATGTTTGATACGATCGAATCTGCTGTAGAAGATCTGAAGCAGGGCAAACTGATCATTGTAGTCGACGATGAGAACCGCGAAAATGAAGGTGACCTGGTCGGTATTGCAGAATACATCAGTGCCAGGGAAGTGAATTTCATGGCCACCCATGGACGGGGGCTGATCTGTACGCCGGTAACAGCTGAAATCGCGGAAAGGGCTGGACTCAACCAGATGGTGAACAACAACAGTGATCCGCATGGTACCGCCTTTACGACGTCCATCGACCACGTCTCGACCACAACCGGAATCAGTGCCCACGAGCGCCATGCGACAATGCAGGCACTGACTGCGAAGGACATCGGCCCCGAAGACTTCAACGCACCGGGCCATGTATTCCCGCTGCTGTCCAGAAAGGGCGGCGTCATCGAGCGCATGGGCCATACTGAGGCGGCGACAGATCTGGCACGCCTTGCCGGCGCCGCACCGGTCGGTGTAATATGCGAAATCATGAATGACGACGGGACGATGGCCCGACTCGATGATCTGGTGGATTATAAGCAGGTGCACGGTCTTAAGATGATTACGATAGAAGACCTCAAGGATCATATGAAAAAGCATTCCGGCGTCACGCTCGAGAGCACCATCCAGCTTCCGACGGACTATGGCAGATTCAAAATGTATGGATTTGTCGACAATGATACCGGCAAGGAGCATCTTGCGCTCGTGCATGGTGAACTGAAACAGAATGCCATAGTCAGAATCCACTCCGAGTGCCTGACCGGTGATGTATTCCATAGCCAGCGCTGCGACTGCGGCGAGCAGCTCGATCGGGCGATGCATATCATCAATGAACAGGGTGGTGTCATCCTATATATGCGGCAGGAGGGCCGGGGCATCGGTCTGATGAACAAGCTCAAGGCGTATGAACTGATCGAGCAGGGATATGACACTGTGAGCGCGAATGAACACCTCGGTTTCGATGCCGACCTCAGAAAATATGATGTAGCAGCAGAAATGCTGCACCAGCTCGGGCTCAGTGAAGTGACACTTCTGAGCAACAACCCGAGAAAGATCAAAGGTCTGGAAGAGGAAGGCATCAAGGTGAACCGCCAGAGCCATATCATCAAGGCCAACGTCAGCAACAAGGATTATTTGAAAACGAAAAAAGACAAACTCGGACATATGCTCTAGGAGGAAAAAACATGAATAGAATAGATACGAAAATGATCGGCACAGATCTTAAAATTGCGATTGTTGCAGGCAGGTTCAACGACTTCATCACATCCCAGCTTGTTTCAGGCGCGGAAGGTGCGCTCGTCAGCCATGATGTGAATACAGACGATATCGACCTCGTCTATGTCCCAGGTGCTTTTGAAATTCCACTGGCTGCGAAAACACTGGCCGAATCCGGCAACTACGACGCGGTCGTTGCGCTCGGATGTGTCATCCGCGGCAGTACGACGCATTACGATTATGTCTGCAACGAAGCGGCAAAAGGCATTTCCCAGGCTGGACTCCAGACAGGCCTGCCGGTCATGTTCGGCATCATTACAACCGAGAACATCGAACAGGCGATAGAACGTGCCGGAACAAAAGCAGGAAACAAGGGTGCGGAAACAGCACTTGGCGCCATAGAGATGGCCAATCTCATGAAGAAGATACGCTAGAATGAAAGAGCCGATCTAAATCGGCTTTTTATTTTGCCATGGATTTGCCATAATTACTTCAAACAACCTTCAATAAAAGAAAATTCAGCAGTGGATCATTCATGCTATGATTCTAGGTATGAGAGAAAAAGGGAGAGGATTATGTGAAGTTGAAACGACTACTGCCTGCTGCCATTCTGGCCATGGGCATCATGGCGGGCTGCGGTAATGAAGAGGCGCCTGCGGAAATGAACCATGACCATGCAAGCGAAGATGAAGTGCGGTCACTGGAAGTCGATCTTGAAGTGCCTGAAACGGCTGGAACAGGAGAAACGCTTGAATTTACAGCCCACGTCCACTCGAACGGTGAAGATGTACAGGACGCAGACAGTGTCATGTTCGAAGTGCTCGAAGGTGAGGAGAGCCTTGAAATGATCGAAGCGGAACATGATGAGAATGGCAACTACACAATCGAGCATACATTTGATGAAGCAGGCACGTATACAGTCATCTCCCATGTAGACGCATTCCAGCTCCATACGATGCCACAGAAGGAGATTACTGTGGAATAGCTGTGTTTTTCCTTCCGGATGCTGATTATTGTAATGAAGCCCTTTAGGGTTTACAATATGTATAGAAACTGGAAGCATAAATCAGGAGGAAAACATGAATTTGCAGGATAAAACTTATATTGTATCGAATGCTGTGACAGCGCTAGGAAAGGAACTCTCCATGCATCTGGCACAGCGGGGTGCAAACGTCATTCTGGCAGGTACTGAGCATGTGGAACTGGACAACCTCCTGGAGGCTATCCAAGGCAGTTCGGAGGGGAACCATAAGGTGGTTCTTCTGGAGCAGTCGAAGGAAATCGACTGGCTGGCTACTGTAGAAGAAATCGAGCAGGATTATAGTACATTGAACGGCATCATTCTCGTGCACACCATATTTACAGAGAACCGTTCCGTCTATGATGTCTCTTTTGATGAATTCAATACGGTGATGTATGAGCATGTATGGGGAACCTACCTCGGAATCCGTACACTGAGGCCATTGCTTGAGGATGGCGGGAATGCCAAGATCATCAACGTGATCGGTCCATCATTCGAGGATGTATTTGAAAGAAACCTGTACTATACCGTCACAGGTGCAATCGAGGCATTGACACATTCCACTGCTGGTGAGCTGAGGAAGGAAGATGTGGATGTCTATGCATTGAGCTATCGTCCGCCATTCGGCGACGACGAGTCTCCGGAACGTACAAATCTGCAGGCGATCAATAAAGTCATGGCGATTCTTACAGGATCGGAAGATATCCCGAACGGAAACACCATAATCATCAGCTGATATTCAGCGGTATGCCACTCAAATTCAAATTGAGTGGTTTTTTGCTTTCTTCTCCTTGTTTCCCTTGAAAATATCATCTTTAAGTGTATAATTGTGGATATGATTATCGATGATAATCATTATCAATTAAGGTGGATTAATATGATACATAAACTTTTCAGATTGGACATCATGATTATATTATTGATTGTGTTATCCATCATTTCCATGTTTGTAGGGGTTGTCGATCTCGCTCCAGGAGATCTTTTCGACCTGGATGATAATCAGAAGAACATCATTCTGGATAGCCGGCTCCCAAGAACCATCGCCATCATCATTGCGGGGGCCTCTTTGAGTGTATGTGGACTGATCATGCAGCAGCTGACCCGCAACAAATTCGTTTCGCCTACAACGGCCGGGACAATGGACTGGGCTCGGCTCGGCATATTGATCGCACTGATGTTCTTCCCGACAGCAAGTCTTCTCGTGAAGCTGCTTTTTGCATCTGCATTGAGTCTTGCAGGTACGATTTTGTTCATGCAGATCATCCAGCGCGTCCAGTTCAAGGATGTTGTTTTTGTCCCGCTGATCGGACTCATGCTCGGCAATGTCGTCTCAAGTGTTGCCACCTTTCTCAGCCTGAGGACAAACTCGATCCAATCCTTGTCCAGCTGGCTGCAGGGAGACTTCTCGATAATCATATCCGGACGGTACGAAGTACTATACATAAGCGTTCCATTCCTGATTATCGGTCTGATCTATGCCAATCAGTTTACAATTGCCGGCATGGGGGAGGACTTCTCAAAAAACCTCGGGCTCAACTATAGACGGGTAATCAATATTGGTCTGCTTATCACTGCAGTAATTACAGCACTCGTTGTTGTTACTGTAGGCATGCTGCCTTTCCTCGGACTTATTATTCCGAATATTATCTCAATATTCCGGGGAGACCACCTGAAGAACACCATTCTTCTGACTGCAGTACTGGGTGCAGTTTTTGTCATGATCTGCGACATTCTTGGCCGTCTGATCATATTCCCCTACGAAATATCCATAGGGCTGATGATCGGCGTCATAGGAAGCTTCATCTTCCTGATCATGATATTCAGGAGGGTGAAATCAAATGCTTGATAGAAAGAATAACCGTCTGCTGATAGTACTCTCAATACTTACGCTCGTCATCGGTGGATGCTATATCCTCTACCAGTTGAATTTCGACATACTGTTCTATCAGCTTCCTTCGCGTCTGAATCGGGTCGTAACGATGATCATCGTCGGTACAGCAATTGCCATCTCGACGGTAATCTTCCAGACAATCACCAGGAACCGCATACTGACACCATCCATCATGGGGCTCGATTCGGTATACCTGTTCATCCAGACAGTCATCGTATTCATCGGTGGGGCACAGTCCATACTGCTGATGAATGATTTCGTCAACTATATTGCAAGCATGCTTATACTTGTCCTGTTCACTGTGCTGGTCTTCAGGTATCTGTTCAAGTTTACCGGCAGCCATGTATTTCTTCTGCTGCTTATCGGAATCATCCTTGGAACATTTTTCAGCAGCCTGTCATCATTCATGCAGATGCTCATAAATCCGGATGACTTCCTCATCCTGCAGAGCTCGATGTTTGCATCTTTCAACGCAATCAATGAGTCGCTGATCTGGATCACCGGAGGGGTTGTACTGCTCATGCTGGTCATTGTACTGAAAGACTTCCATTCCTTGGATGTCATCGCACTCGGCAGGGATCACGCAGTGAATCTGGGCGTGAACTACGACAGGAAGATTTCGCAACTGCTGCTCATCATTGCAGTACTCGTGTCGGTAGCCACCGCCCTTGTCGGTCCAATCATGTTTCTTGGTCTTCTCGTTGTCAATCTGGCACATGAAATGTTCAGGACGTTCAAGCACCGCTACCTGCTTATCGGCAGTACACTGATTGCAGTCATTACACTTCTGCTCGGACAGATGCTGACACAGTACGTGTTCAAACAGGCGGTTGAAATCAGTGTCATCATCAATCTCGCAGGTGGCATATACTTCATCATACTAATGCTTAAGGAGAGTCGAAGATGATCGATCTTAAAGGGATTTCAAAAATCTACGGACAAAAGAAAGTGGTCAATGATGTTTCCGTCTCAATTGCCAAAGGTAAAGTTACTTCCTTCATCGGACCGAACGGTGCCGGTAAAAGTACGCTGCTGTCCATGGTGACACGGCTTCTCGACCAGGACAGCGGAGATGTGCTGCTCGAAGGCGAGAACATACTGCAGTCGCCGAGTGACAAGCTGGCAAAGAAGATCGCGATTTTGAAGCAGTCAAACAACCTTGATCTGAAAATAACAGTACGTGAACTGATCAGCTTCGGCCGCTTTCCATATACGAAGGGCAGACTCAATGACAAGGACCATGAAATCATCAATGAAGCCATCCGCTACATGGAGCTTGAAGATTTCGAGGACCGCTACATCGATGAGCTGTCCGGCGGTCAGAGGCAGCGCGTCTACATCGCCATGACAATCGCCCAGGATACGGAATACATCTTTTTGGATGAGCCGCTCAACAACCTCGACATGAAACACTCCGTCCAGATCATGCAGATTTTGAGAAGGCTTGTAAGGGAGCGCAATAAGACCATCATCATCGTCATTCATGACATCAACTTTGCATCCTGCTACTCAGATAATATCGTCGCGATGAAGGATGGCGAAGTCGTCATCAGCGGTAAGAAGGACGATGTCATACAGAAGCAGATCCTTGAAGATATATACGAGATGGATATCAATATCGAATGCATCTATGGCCAGCAGATCTGTGTCTATTTTGATGAACATAAGGACGCTTCCGTGGACGACTTCATCGAAGACCAGGTCCATCTCAGGGTGTAGTGCATCCCGGTGTACACTAAAGGAGGTGATGGGGACTTATCGGATATATGAATGTTTTTAGTGGGGGCTGAAAACACACTTTGGAAAGAGGAATGCAAAATGAAGAAACTATACTTATTGATTACTGTAATGATGATTATGATACTTGCAGCATGCAGCAGCACGGAAGAAACTTCCGAAGACACCGCAGCAGGCGCTGAAGAAAAAGAGACAGTGGCTGTAGAGAACAACTTCGCCATCTCAGGCGAATCGGCAGACGGAGAGGAAACAAGCGAGGAAGTATCAGAAACTGTGGAAGTTCCGGTAAATCCTGAAAAAGTGGCCGTATTCGACTATGGTGCGCTTTCTACGATCCACGCATTGGGAGAGGCGGAAAGTGTCGTTGGTCTTCCTAAAGGAGACGGGGGCAGCACACTGCCTGAACAGCTTGAGGAGTATAAGGGTGATGCATATGCAAATCTCGGCAGTCTGAAAGATCCGGATTTCGAAAAAATTGCAGAACTGCAACCTGAAATCATCATGATTTCAGGACGTCAGGCAAATTCCACAATCATCAGTGAGTTTGAAAAAGCAGCCCCGGATGCGCAGGTTCTCTATGTCGCACCTTCAACGGACAACTATTTTGAAGAAGTCAGACATTATACCCAGATGCTCGGCAAGATCTACAACAAGTCGGATGAAGCCGAAGCACTGATAGCAGATCTCGACAGTAAAATCGAGGAAGTGAAGCAGAAAGCTGCCGATTTTGACGAAACACTGCTATTTGTCATGGCAAATGAAGGTGAACTTTCAGCCCACGGACCAGGCGGACGCTACGGTTATCTCTATGATGAGCTTGGCTTCGCACCGGTAGATGAAGAAATTTCAACGACAAGACACGGACAGGCCATCAGCTATGAATATATCAATGATAGGAACCCAGGCATCATCCTCGCTCTGGACAGAGGCAGCGCAATCGGCGGACAGTCCGCTTCCAGCAGCGTGCTCGACAACGATGTACTCCAGGATGTGGATGCAATCAAGAACGACAGAGTCGTCGATCTGGATGCCAAACTCTGGTACCTTGCTTCAGGTGGCGTCGTGACGACAGTCGGTCAGCTTGAAGAGATCGAACAGGCACTTGAGCAGTAGACGGATATTAAAAGGCCCATCACAGTGATGGGCCTTTTTCCTATGCTGTCTAGATATGGTTTCCGGAGTTCCTGTACAATGGATCGCCGATGATTCTGACTTCACGGTTGAGCTCTACACCAAACTGACGATTTACAGTATTCTGTACGTGTTCAATCAGCGCTTCGTAGTCGCCTGCAGTCCCATGGTCGACATTGACCATGAACCCGGCATGTTTCCTTGAGACTTCGACACCGCCGATGCGATATCCCTGCAGTCCCGCTTCCTGGATGAGCTTGCCGGCGAAGTTTCCAGGTGGTCTCTGGAAGACACTGCCGCACGAAGGGAATTCCAATGGCTGTTTTGTTTCCCTGCGTTCCGTGAGGTCGGCCATACTGCTTTCAATATCGGCAATATCGCCCGGTTCAAGCTCGAATTTCGCTTCGACCACCACGTAGCCATTCTCCTGGACGATGCTTTTGCGATAGTCCAGCCCAAGATCTGCATTGCTCAATACGATCTTCTTTCCGGTTTCATCCAGGACGGTGACTTCAAGAAGGCAATCCTTGATCTCTCCACCGTAGGCACCGGCATTCATATACACAGCACCGCCGACACTTCCGGGTATGCCGCACGCAAACTCCAGACCGGACAGCGAAAGGTCCCGGGCGTAGTTCGAAACGTCTATGATGGCACGACCGCTGCCTGCAGTGATTATATTGTCCGACTCCGACAGGTCATCCAGTTCAAGCAGGTTCAGTACGATGCCACGGATTCCGCCATCACGAATGATGATGTTCGATCCATTACCGAGATATGTCACCGGTATATCGTTTTCATGGCTATACTCGAGGACACGGGAAGCATCTTCGATATCATGGACGGTAATGTGGATATCGGCAGGCCCGCCGGTACGCGTGTATGTATATTTTTTCAATGGTTCATAAAGTTTGATTTCAGAATGGTCCAGCAGAGCTTTCAGGTCTCGTTCAATTTGAGTATGGTTCACTATAATGTTTCCTTTCAGAAGAAAATGCTTAATACTATTATAAGGGAATGCCCGGGCCATTGCCAATCGAAGTTATGTCCGTTGTGAGGATTTAGGATGTATGCTATATTTTGTTTAGCAACCCGCGCACCGTGTCTGACTATACTATAGTGAAAGTGTGACTTTCTTTGCACAGAAAAATATTGATGAATGGTGTCCTTGTGCTGATGTTCGCGATGCTTGGTGCCGGTTGCGGCCCAGGTCTAAAAGAGAACTTCGAGGACTATATGACCAGCATGGAAGACGTTCATGCGCTGGATACTGAATATGAAAATAAAATGGGCCAGCTGGATATCGACGGTCTGCCAGAGGAGCTTTCTCCGAGAAATACGGACATCGATCTTGAAAAACTTACGGCAATCAGCGAAGCGCTGGACCAGGAGATCATGCCGGTGATCGAACAGATGAATGATAAGGTCGGGAATATAGAAGTCACGAATGACCAGCTTGCTGATCTGCATGATACTTATACTGAAAGCCTGGAAGTGAAGCAGAATTTCGTCCAGGGGCTGAATGACTATGTCGAGACATACGCCTTGTCCGTCAGGTCGAATGAAGAACTCATACAGCTGAGTCAGGACTTTATGGAAAATCAGGAAGAACGGGATGAAGTGATCGATTCGGCCGGAAGCGGTGAGGAGACTGAAGAGATCGATGCGATCATCTCGCAGATCAATGAAAATAGTGCGGAGCTGGAAGCAGAATCTGAAATTCTTCAGCTGGATGAATCACAGGTCACCAAGATGGAGCACATAGAAAATGTGCTGCTGCCGCTGATCGATGGCCATATCCAGACGTTCAACCAGATGAACCTCGAAACCGACAGTGCTGTCCGTGTACGCAGTCTGACGCTCGAGATGTACTATGGGTTCAGAAAATACTACCAGGAACGCAAAAGTTCCATGGAGTACAACAATCGACTCCAGGAACTGCAGCTTCAGAATATACTGCCGCTCAGGGAAACCTATGAGCAGCTGGACGAGGACTATAATGCCCAGGTAGAAGAAATAGAGAGCGAACTGTAGGTTCGCTCTCTATTTTTCTTTGCGTTCTTTGGACTGTCCAGGATGCATCGGGTGGTTCGGGTCCTTCTGGATCTTTGATATGAAGATATTTCTGAGAATTACAGTAGTAATCCAGAAAGCAAATACAGCAAGAAGGATAAAAGATACTGCCCTGTTATTTTCAAAGTCGAGCATGAACAGCAGGACGACAATCAGCAGAGCTGCATTGATCGTATCCAGAAATGTCCATCTCTTAAGTGATCGATTATTCATGTCATGCCTCCAATCCATGTCATTATATCATAATGTAGAACGCGATTTGCTAAAATGAAAAATAAATGATAAGTTATTAACAGTTTAATGAGAAGGTGATGAAATGCTGACGAAAACAACATCGATTGAATCATTTCAAAAGTTGTTGCAAACGAATAAAGATTTCTTTTTTATGAAACATAGTAGTACATGTCCGATATCGGCCACTGCCTTCGAAGAATTTCAGAAGTTCCATTATGAAAGGGATATGGATGGCTATTACCTGGTCGTTCAGGACCATCGCAAGCTGTCAAACTATATTGCTGAGCATTTCGGTGTCAGACATGAATCTCCACAGGCTTTCTACTTCGAGGATGGAAACCTCAAGTGGAACGACTCCCATCAGAATATTACACTCAGTAATCTTTCATCAGTTGAGGATTAGAGCCAGGGTTGCCAAGCGCAATCCTGGTTTTTATATGGGATTGAACATGACACGGTTCTGCCCATACTTCTTTGCTGCATGAAGCATATCGTCGGCTTCCTTGAAAAGAATTCCTTTCGTATCGGAAGATACGGTCTGATAGGCGATGCCGATGGACACGGTCAGATGGACGGTTTCCCGGTCGCTGATATGAAAATGCGCCCTTTCCACGCTGTTCCGGACGGCTTCCGCCAGCCTGACGGTCTTATCGAAGGAAAGATCCGGCATGATCATCGAGAACTCTTCTCCACTGCTTCTGAACAGCATGCCGCCATTCGGCACATAGTTGTTCAGAAGGTGGGCCATCTGTCTGATCAGTGCATCTCCGGATGCATGGCTGTGCTGTTCATTGATCAGACTGAAATTGTCGATGTCGATGAGCAGGAGGCTGATTGTCCTGCTTGTGCCGAGCATCTCTTCGGTGCTGTTATCAAGCGCCTTCACATTTCCAAGCTGGGTGAGGAAATCCTTGTATTCCTCCTCCTCGTACCGCTTAAGCAGACCCAGTATCTTATTGATATCCTCATACATCATCATGGCAAAGAACATCACGATTGTACTTGCCGATATGAATACCGTTACCTGGAAAAGCGTAAGCGGCTGGATGAAAAGATGGATGAGCAGTCCATACAGTGCTGTAAATAGGATGACTGCTGCGGTCAGTTCCTTCAGCTTCTGAAAATCGAGAAACGGCAGTACCAGCATGATCAGCACATACAGTATGAGAAATACAAGGTAGGGCTGCCAGTCGAAATTGAAGATCAGGTGATGGAACAGAAAAACGGCTCCAACGGATACGATCATCAGATAGGGGACGCTGTATTTGACGAGAATGAGCAGTGGGATGAAGTAGAGACTGAAGCCCATCCCTTGGATTTCAATCGGCACCATGAGCAGCAGCACCGACAGGGTGGTCATCAGCAGCGCCTGGAATATGTCGGAATCAATGGTCCGGCGGTCTTCCAGATACTGAAGGCGGTGGAACAAGTATATGCCGCTGATGGTAATTGATATATTGAGTACAAAATCAATGAGCATATACTCTCTCCTCCTGTCCTGACTATTCCAGTTCCAGATTCTGGCGCATTTCATTCCTTACCTGATTGTAGGATTCATCGTTCGGCAGGAAGTACCATAGGCCGTCATCCAGTCTCTGATCCGTCCCTTCAAGCGTCAGACGTTCGATGTTGCGGGCCGGCTCCTGATAATTCGAGCGCAAGGCGTTCAATTCACCGAATGGCACGTCCGTTCTTACATTGTTGGAAAGTACATCAAGAATGGAGTTGAAGTTTGTAATTGTCTGGACACTCAATATTTCCTGGGCAATGCTCTGTGCAATAAGCTGCTGTCTCATCTGTCGCCCGGAATCTCCGCCAGCACCTTCGGATTTTCTACTCCTTGAGAATGCGAGCGCCATGTCTCCATCCATTTCATATGTCTCTCCTGCTGTAAACTGGTAGCCTGACTGCTGGAATGTATCCTGGCTCGTTACAGTGACACCGCCGATGGCATCGATGATGGTTGTAAATCCATCCATGTTGATGGAAACGAAGTGGTCGATCGGCATATCAAGGAAGTTTTCGACAGTATCCACTGCCATTTCAGGACCGCCATAGGCGTACGCATGGTTGATCTTCTCGACAGTTCCCCGTCCTGCGATTTCAGTCTGTGTATCGCGCGGAATACTGACAATCTTCCCCTCGTCCGTATTCGGGTTCAGTGTAACAACCATGATTGTATCGGAACGCTGTCCCATTCCGCTTTCGTTGCGCAGCTCATCATCATCCGTTCCAAACAGTGCAACGGAAATCGGATCCTGGTTTCTGAAGCTGACTTCCGTTTCCCTGAGTTCTGAAGTGGAACTGGAGAATTCATCGTCAAACACCTGGTTGGCTGCACCTTTCAATTGGAAGTATACATAGGCGGCGATTCCGGCAAATACGATGACTGAAATCAGAATCACTGCAATCAGCACCTTCAGTACTGGGTGCATTCGTCTTTTCTCTGTTCTTTTCATTAGTAGATCTCCTTTGGCATAGTGACATAATTATACAACGAATCGACTATCAATGAAAAATATAAATGTACAAAAATGGGTGGACACACCATAAATAAAGTGGAATGTGATATAGTGGATTGGAAATATTTAAGACGGTGATGATATGTATACTCTATTCCTATTGACGGTGTCGTTTCTGATTTCCCTGATTCTGATGCCGATTTTCATATGGGGTAGTCGGCGATTTGGTTTCGTCGACCACCCAAATAACAGAAAAGTCCATGTAAAACCGATTCCATACATGGGGGGTGTGGCAATACTCATCTCCTTTGCCATAGGAGTTCTCATATCCCGCCCGATCGAGGCTGAATACAAAGCACTCATCATTGGCGGGATTGTCATTGTCGCAGTCGGCATCGTGGATGATAAATATGACCTGAAGCCGGGTCTCAAGCTGATCGGACAGATTGCAGCCGGACTTGTACCGGTTGCACATGGCATCGTCATCGACCGGATCACGCCTTTTGGTGTGGAGATCGAATTCGGCATTCTGGCCATTCCGATTACAGTACTGTGGATTGTCGGCATCATCAACGCCATCAATCTTGTGGATGGGCTTGATGGACTGGCCACGGGTGTATCCGTCATTGCACTATCGACCATCGGATTCATCACCATACTGCAGGGCAATATTTTTGTCATGATGATATGCGTCATCCTGATCGGCGCCTGTCTTGGCTTTCTGGTGTACAACTTCCATCCGGCAAAAATATTCCTCGGAGACAACGGGGCGATGCTGCTCGGCTTCATCATCAGTGTGGTCTCCCTGATGGGTTTCAAGAACATTACATTGATTTCACTGTTCTTTCCGATCATCATACTGGCGGTGCCGTTCATAGACATGTTCTTTGCAGCATTGAGACGGTATCGGAGCAATGTGTCACTCGTCAAGGCCGATCGGAGCCATCTCCATCATCGGCTGCAGAACCTCGGCTATACCCATACTGAAAGTGTCGTGCTGATCTATTTCATTGCGGCACTGTATTCAGGAGCCAGCATCATTCTCTACCTTTCCACAATTCCGGGAGCGATCATCATCATACTGCTGCTCATCCTCACGACAGAAATCATTGTGGAGGCGACCAATCTGATCGATACGAATCGGCGCCCGGTGCTGGATTTTGCCAGGCGGCTGTTCCACCGTATTTTCCTATAGTTATTCCACGGCACTTTCGGCCCGGATCATGTCCAATGCTTCCAGGCTGAAAGTGTCTTTTGTGATTTCCTGGACACGTGCCAGAAACTGATCTGCTTCATTCTGCCTGACGTGTACTGTATAGGTAACCTTGTCCGTATAGGCGGTGTCCTTGATGGTGATGTCCGATCCTTCGAGTTCATGCTCGAAGCGGTTCGTATACGTATAGTCCATGGTGATCCTGTACGGCAGTACATCGATCTCCACTACTTTGCCCGCCGCGCTGACAGCGTCCGCCGCACTGCCTGAATACGCCCGGATCAGACCGCCTGCACCGAGTTTTATACCGCCGAAGTATCGGGTGACCACGACTGTTACGTTATATAGGCCCTCCCTTTTCAGCACTTCGAGAATCGGCACACCTGCGGTTCCGGAAGGTTCACCATCATCATCGGCTTTCTGTATCAGCGCACTCTGTGTAATGATGTATGCACTGCAGTTATGGTTGGCGGCTTTATGCTCCTGCTTGATTGAATCGATGAAGGCCTTTGCCGCAGCCTCCGTCTCCGTACGCGCGATATGGGCGATGAACTTCGATTTGCTGATGACCATTTCGGTGGTTGCATCCACTCTGTTCATATATTGCTGTTCCATGTATGTTCACCTCTAGAAAATATAGTAACACATGGACGGAATCGATAGGGGTGTAGTAAACTGAATATTGAGTGTGAATGGTGAAATTGGAGGAAGCAGTATGAAAATTGCGGTAGTAGTGGATTCAACATCCTATCTTCCAGGAAGATTGAAAGAAAAGTACGATATTCGTACCATCCCGCTGAATGTCATCATCGGGGAACAGTCATACAAAGAGGATGAAGATATTGACAATGACACCTTTTTCGACAGGATGCGCGAAATGGAGGAGCTGCCGAGAACGAGCCAGCCATCGATCGGCGACTACATCCTTCTGCTCGAATCCTTGAGGGAGGAAGGCTATACCGATGCCATCAGTGTCCATCTCTCAAGTCAGATCAGTGGTACATACCAGAGTGCAATGACAGCAGGACAGAGTGTGGAGGGCATCGAAGTCCACGCAATCGATTCCGAAATCGCATGCTATGTCCAGGGTTTCCTGGCGCTTTACGCCGCACAGAATAAAGACCGGATGCCGCTTGATGATCTTCTGGGCCAGCTTGAGGAAATGAAACGGCGCAAGAATACGAATGCATATTTCATAGTGGATACGTTGTCGAACCTTCAGAAAGGTGGGCGCCTGACGAATGCACAGGCACTGATCGGCAGTCTGCTCAAAGTGAAGCCTATTCTCGAATTCGAATCAGCCAGAATCGTACCATTCGAAAAGATACGGACGAAGAAGAAGGCGATGAAACGGGTGGAGGAAGTTTTCGCTGAAGAAATGGCGCTTCATAAAGACAAGCCAGTTACAGCTGTGGTCATCCACAGCAACGCTGAAGAAGAGGGCCGGCGATGGATGGACAGTCTGAAACAGCAGTATCCCGGGATCACTTTCAGACTGAGCTACTTTGGTCCGGTGATTGCGACGCATCTTGGTGAGGGTGCGCTCGGTCTCGGCTACACCACCTATGAGGTGGACACGGAATATTGAATGACAGGTGGAGACGCAGCTATTTTTGCTGCGTCTTTTTTTATTATTATTAAGCAGGGAGGCAATTGATGATACTGGATCATAGAGGAGATGCCATATATAGAACAGCTGGAGTGGACGTGAAAGGGCCGCTGTGCCATCGATGCGGCAACACATCAAAAAAGTACTTCTACAGCTACGACGCACCGTTCGATGGGAGCCGGGTGACCTACTGCATGAAATGCATCAACCTTGGGCGTTCCGACAGCATGACGCCGCTCAGATGCAACCCGACTGTAAGAAGGAAGACTGCCAGTCCATATACGCTCGATTTCGAGCTCAGCAGTCAGCAGGCCTATGCTTCAGACCGTATCATGGATGCACTGAAGACAGGCAGATCGCTGCTGCTCTATGCTGTAACGGGTGCGGGAAAGACGGAGATGACGTTTCAGAGCATAGAATGGGCACGTGAGGCGGGGTTGAATGTTGCTTTCATCTCCCCGAGAATAGATGTGGTGAAGGAGGTGCATATCCGGCTCGGACAGGCATTCGTGTCGAGTGGCATCGATCTGATGTATGACGGTGTCAAACAGGTCCATGACTACCAATTCACCGTGTGTACGGTGCATCAGCTGTTCAATTTCATCGATCACTTCGATTTCATCATCGTGGACGAGACGGATGCCTTTCCATTACCGGAGGATCCCATCCTCATGCAGGCCATCCGCCGCGCTTCGACCCGTGCAGCAACCCTGATATTCATGACGGCGACACCATCCAGACAGCTGATCCGGGAAGTGGGGAAGGATGGTGTCATTACACTGCCAAGACGATACCACGGCCATGATCTGACCATGCCGAAGATGGTCTGGCATGACATCAGACGAGATATCAGCCGGGACAGAGCCCCGAAGAAGCTGATGAACCTTATCAGGGATATTCTTGATGCTGAAAGGTTCGTGCTGGTCTTCGTTCCTGAGATTTCATTGATGGAGGCGCTGTTCAAAGTGATACATGAAGTGTTCCCCGAGTCCGCGGCCGTCCATAGCGGTGATCCTGAAAGAAACCACAAGGTTGAAAAGATGCGCAATAAGGAGATCAAAGTACTTCTGACGACTACGATTCTTGAGCGGGGTGTCACTTTCGACAGACTGGATGCGATCATCGTGCATGCCGAAAGATTCAATATGGAAAGCCTGATACAGATGTGCGGGCGGGTCGGCAGAAAACAGACCGACCCGGTGGGGAACATCTGGTTCTTCGCCCACTATCAGACGGACGGTATCCGCCGCACATTCAGGACGATCCGCGAATTCAATGCAGCACGGGTGGATGCATGATCTGCTACTGCTGCCATGAAGCGCTTGCGGTCCAGCTGGACATCGTCAATCTGTTCAGCAAGCAGGTACCGCTGTGTGAAAAATGCCGCAGGGAGATTTCCGTCTGGCGGCCTGGCCGGCGCTGCGCTTCCTGCCACCGGAGAATGTCGGATGAGGAGGTGGAGTGCCTCGACTGCCTATTTCTTCTGGAACGATATCAGCCTCCAGGGAAGACGACATGTCTGCTCGATTACCATGAAATGAACAAAATGCTGTTCCATCGCTACAAGTTCATGGGCGACTGTGCACTGGCGGAAATAATTGCCATGTTTCTGCCGGGCCACTATGGGGAATATGATGTAATCACTCCAATTCCCATTTCCACTCAGCGCATGACGGAGCGTGGATACAACCAGACGGCGATGGTGCTTGATGCCAAAGGCATCCAGTACGAAGAACTGCTCGGGACCAGCAGGGTCAAGCGCCAGTCGGAACTTGGCAAAAACGACAGAAGTCGACAGGAGAACCCATTCTTCATCAGTAGACCGGCTGGAATCGAAGGCAGACGCATCCTTGTTGTCGATGATATATACACAACAGGGATCACAGTCCATCAGGCGATGGAGAAGCTCCACGCTTTCAGGCCTGCTGCTATCGACGTGTTAACGTTTTCAAAAGCCTGAGGATTTTGGTATAATGGGACTAGGAAGAATAACGTACTCAAGGAGGGGTTTCATCATGATCAGATGTGAAATTCGTGGAGAAAATATTGAGGTAACAGATGCAATCAGAAACCACATTGAGGAGAAGGTGGGCAAGCTGGAACGTTACTTCACAAATGCTCCAAATACACACGCCCACGTCAACATCAAGACCTACAGTAACAAGAAGGCGAAGACCGAAATTACAATCCCTATGAAGGACCTTACATTAAGAGCGGAAGAGAGGCACGATGACCTCTATGCTACTGTTGATCTGGTCATAGACAAACTGGAGAGGCAAATCAGGAAACATAAGACGAAGATCAACCGTAAATTCAGGGAAAAGAACCCTGAGCAGGAATTCTTCGCAGCGCTCGAGGCAAATGCCAGTGGTACGACTGAAGAGGAAACTGACGAAGGAATGGACATTGTGCGTTCCAAGCAGTTCCAGCTGAAACCGATGGATTCCGAAGAGGCAGTATTGCAGATGAATATGCTTGGTCACGATTTCTTTATCTTCAACGATAGGGAAACCGAAGGCACAAGTATTGTCTATAAACGAAATGATGGCAAGTACGGCCTGATTGAAACAAATTAGAAAGCCTGTTTAGAAATAGGCGACAGAAAACCCTGACTGCATGCAGTCAGGGTTTTGCCATGATGGCGATTCGTTTTATTTTTACCCTGTTTAGTGCTATTATTATTAGATGAATTAACAGTGAGATATAGCGAGGGAGAGAAATCCATGGGTATTTTGGACAAAGTCTACGACGGCAATAAACGGGAGCTGCGCTCTCTTCGGAAGACTGCCGATAAAGTGGAAAGCTATAAAGAAGAATTCGCCGGACTCAGCGATGAACAGCTGCAGGCGAAAACGGATGAATTCAAAAGCAGAATCAGTGAGGCCAAAGATGAAAAGCAGCAGGATAAGCTGCTCGATGAGATATTGCCGGAAGCATTTGCAACTGTCAGAGAAGCCGCAAAGCGTACCCTCGGTCTCGAACCCTACCCGGTTCAGATCATGGGGGGCGTTACGTTGCATAAAGGCGACATCGCTGAGATGAAGACAGGTGAAGGTAAGACGCTTACCGCGACAATGCCGGTATATCTGAATGCACTGACGGGCGACGGTGTCCATGTCATCACAGTCAATGAATACCTGTCCGCCACACAGATGGAGGAGATGTCGGTACTATACAATTTCCTCGGACTGAGCGTCGGATTGAATCTGAATGCTAAAAACAGCGAAGAGAAGCGGGAGGCATTTGCTTCCGATATCACTTATACGACGAATAATGAACTCGGCTTCGACTACCTGCGGGATAACATGGTCACATACAAGAAGGACCGTGTGCTCAGAAAACTGAACTATGCCATCATTGATGAAGTCGACTCCATCCTGATCGATGAAGCGCGTACACCACTGATCATTTCAGGCAAGGCCGACCAGTCGAATACGCAGTATATCCAGGCGAACCAATTCGTCAAGATGCTCAAGGAAGATGAAGATTTCACCTATGATATCAAGACAAAGAATATCCAGCTGAATGATGAAGGCATGGAAAAGGCCGAGAAATGGTTCAAAGTGGACAACCTGTATGATGTGAAGCATGTCAATCTGCTCCACCATATCAACCAGGCACTGAAGGCACACTTCTCCATGCAGAACGATATCGACTATGTCGTGGAAGATGAAAAGATCGTCATTGTCGACCAGTTCACTGGACGCAAGATGAGCGGCCGCCGCTTCTCGGATGGTCTGCACCAGGCAATCGAAGCAAAAGAAGGCGTGGATATCCAGAACGAATCGAAGACGATGGCATCCATCACATTCCAGAACTTCTTCAGGCAGTTCAACAAGCTCTCCGGCATGACGGGTACAGCAAAGACCGAGGAAGAGGAATTTCTGAACATCTACAATATGAAGGTGACGGTCATACCGACGAACCGCCCGATTGCCAGAACCGATCATACGGACAAGATCTACTCGACGAAGGAGAATAAATTCAAGCATGTTGTCGAAGAAGTGGTCGAGCGCCACCGCAACGGACAGCCGGTGCTGATCGGTACAGTAGCAGTCGAGACCAGTGAGTACATTTCCGAGATGCTGCGCAAGAAGGGTATCCGTCATAACGTTCTCAATGCGAAGAACCACGAGAGAGAGGCCGAGATCATTGCCAACGCCGGCAATAAGGGCGCAGTGACCATCGCGACCAATATGGCCGGACGTGGTACGGATATCAAACTCGGCGATGGTGTCAAGGAGGCCGGGGGTCTCGCTGTCATCGGTACCGAACGCCATGAATCGAGACGTATAGACGACCAGCTCCGCGGACGTTCCGGACGTCAGGGAGATGTCGGTGTCAGTACGTTCTACCTGTCGCTCGAAGACGATCTGATGAGACGCTTCGGGTCGGAGCGCATGCAGAATACGATGGAGCGCCTCGGCATGGCAGAGGAGGAGCTGACATCGAAGATGATCTCAAGAGCGGTCGAATCTGCACAGAAGCGGGTGGAAGGCAACAACTTCGATGCCCGTAAACGACTGCTTGAATATGATGATGTATTGAGACGCCAGCGGGAGATCATCTATCAGGAAAGAAATGAAATCATCGACAAGGAAGATGTCCGCGACCAGCTCATGGGCATGATAGAGTCTTCCATCGAGCGTACGGTCAGCTACTATATACTGGATGATGAGGAACTGACGGACTACGAGCAGTTCATCCGGACGGTCAAAGATACGTATCTTTCTGATGAAAGCATCGAAATCACCGATATCAGAGGCCGCGAGAATGAAGAGATTGCTGCTCTGATTCTCGGTAAGGTCGATAATGAACTGTCGGCGAAGGAAGAGAAGCTCGGTACGGAAAGAATGAGACTGTTCGAACGGATGATGATGCTGCGTACGATCGACCAGAAATGGGTGGAGCACATCGACAGCATGGACCAGCTCAGAACAGGCATCCATCTCCGCTCCTACGGACAGATCAACCCGCTGCGTGAATACCAGAATGAAGGTCTGCAGATGTTCGAGGACATGCTTGTGTCGATCGAAGATGATACTGCCAGATATGTTCTGAAGACGGAAGTGAAGTCCGATGAGGAGATCAAGCGGGAACAGGTCATCTCAAAAGGCGAAATGCAGGCTGGAGACAGCAAGGAAAAGGTCAAAAAGGGTCCGGTCAAGAAGGAAATGCGCATCGGACGCAACGACCCCTGCCCATGCGGCTCAGGAAAGAAATATAAAAATTGCCACGGTAAATAGACGAAAGAGGGATAATTATGGAATTGCATGAGATAAGACACTTCATTGCGGATATGCACGGGAAGCTCGATGACTTCAGGGGGTCTCTTTGACTTAGAGGAAAAAGAGACTCAGATTCGTGAGTATGAAGAGACGATGGCCGATCCAAGCTTCTGGAACAACCAGGAAGAGGCACAGAAGGTCATCGACAGCAACAACAATCTGAAAAAAGTGGTCGACGAGTTCCGTGAAATCGAAGCGGCAGTAGAGGATATCGAAGTATCGTACGAGCTGCTGAAAGAGGAGACCGATGAAGACATGCATCTGACGCTCGAGGAGAATGTCGATCAGGTCAAGGCGAGAATTGAGGCATTTGAACTGAACATTCTGCTGAACAGTGAACATGATGCACTGAATGCCATCCTTGAGCTTCATCCGGGAGCAGGCGGCACAGAATCACAGGATTGGGCACAGATGCTGCTCAGGATGTATCAGCGCTATGCCGACCAGCAGGGCTTCAAAGTGGAGACGCTCGACTACCAGTCCGGGGATGAAGCAGGCGTCAAAAGTGTGACACTGCTGATCAAGGGACTCAACAGCTATGGGCTGCTCAAGGCGGAGAAAGGTGTCCACCGTCTGGTGCGCATCTCTCCATTCGATTCATCAGGCAGGCGGCATACTTCCTTCGTATCATGTGAAGTGACGCCCCAGTTTGAAAATACGGATATCAAGATAGAAATAAAACCTGAAGATATCAGCATCGACACATATCGCGCCAGCGGTGCTGGTGGACAGCACATCAATACAACCGATTCCGCAGTCCGCATCACCCACCACGAAACCGGCATCGTCGTTACATGCCAGAACGAGCGTTCACAGATCAAAAACCGGGAGCAGGCCATGACGATGCTCAAATCGAAATTGTACCAGCGCCAGCTGGAAGAGCAGCAGGCCGAAATCGATGCAATCAAAGGCGAGCAGAAGGAGATCGGATGGGGCAGCCAGATACGTTCCTACGTATTCCACCCTTATTCCATGGTCAAGGACCACCGTACCAATGTGGAAAGCGGCAATACGGATAAAGTGATGGACGGAGACATCAGCCCATTCATCGATGCCTACCTACGGTCTACAATGGATGAGAATTAGAAGTGCAGATGCCTGTCCTCCTGGGGACGGGCAATTTTTATTCTATGGATGCGAGGAACGAACACGTCCAGAACAGTCACGGGATTTTTCATTAAATATCCATGATATGGTTTGAATGCTTCGTGAATTGGGGTATGGTGCTATTATAAGCTGAAATCATCACCGGAGGATGTTTCTATCATGCCGTAAATGAAGTTCATCAGCAGCAAGCATGCCTGCATCCAGGGTATGCAATTATGATGCCGTGTATAAGAGACATACGATGTATTGAAATTTTCCAATCAAACCAGCAGAGGAGAATGAATGATGAAGAAGTTTTGGATACTTATGAGTTTTGCAATGGTGCTCGTACTTGGTGCCTGTGGTGGCAATTCTTCTGATGAAGGTACGGATCCTGATGCCGTGGATGAGACAGGAACCGAGCAATCAGAAGAATCGACGGAAGAGTCGACAGAGGAGGAGTCAAGCAGTGAAGAAGGCGATTCCGGTGCAGCTGCAGGGGATGCACAGCTTGCCCAGGAAGTTTATCAGCAGAACAACTGCATGGGTTGCCATGGTCAGAATTTGGAAGGCGGCAGTGGTCCGGCTCTGACTGATGTCGGCAGCAGACTTTCAGAAGATGAAATCCGTACGAGGATTGAAGAAGGTGGAGACGGAATGCCAGCGGGTCTGGTAACTGATGAAGAGGAACTGGATGCAGTGGTGCAATGGCTTTCCTCCCAGACAGGTGAATAGAAATATTACAGATTGAATCGGATGGGTGTTCAGATAGGCATTAATGGATGTGAGGACACCGTAAAGAAAACCGGCTGAGCATTGGGCTCAGCCGGTTTTGTCTTTTATATACATGGGAAACCTGCAAGTATTACAGTGTATTTCAGTCTTTTCGTTTATATTACAAGTGGATTACAAACCCCCACAAAGTAATTTTTGTGTGCTATAGTGTTCAACGTAATCAGGACGGCATGAATTTACACATTCTTAACAATAGACAGAGTACCCGGTCGGGTCATAATATAAACAATAATTTTATCAAGGGTTTTTAGGAAATTAGGAGGATTTACTTATTATGAAGAAAACATTGCTATCAGTTGCAACGGTAACAGCACTTACAGGCATAGCGTCACACAACATCTCTGCAGCAGAATATACAGTACTGAATGGTGACACACTTTGGGGTCTGGCAAATGAAAGTGGTACATCCGTATCCACCCTCAAAGAAGTGAACGAACTCTCAGGAGATCTTATCTTCCCTGGAGACGTCATTGAGCTTGACGCTGAAGAGAAAGCTGCTGAAGAAGTAGTTGAAGAAACTGATAACGGTACATATCTCATTCAGCCAGGAGATACACTTTTCAAAATCGGCCAGAAGTTCAACGTCGACTATCAGCAGATCATGGAATGGAACAACCTCTCCTCTGACCTGATCTACGCTGGCAAAACATTGATTGTAGCTGCAAGCGCAGCGCCAGTTGTTGAAGAAGCACCAGCAGTCGAGGAAGCACCAGTTGTTGAAGAAGCACCAGCAGTTGAGGAAGCACCAGTTGTTGAAGAAGCACCAGCAGTTGAGGAAGCACCAGCAGTTGAGGAAGCACCAGCAGTTGAAGAAACTGTAGAAACTGTCCAGGAGCAGCCATCTGCACCAGCAGCACAAAATAATAACCAGCAGGCACAAGCGGCAGCAGAGCAAAGAGCAGCAGAACAGCGTGCGGCTGAACAACGTGCAGCAGAACAGGCTGAAGCTGAACGTCAGCAAAGAATCGAACAGCGTCAAGCTGAACAGGCAGCGGCAGAACAGCGTCAGGCAGAGCAGGCACAGGCTCAGCAAGTTTCCACTGGTGGCAACGCAGCAGCAGTTGCACACTCCGTAGCAGCCGGCAAATCCTATGTATATGGCGGCAACTCTGCAACAGCAGTGGACTGCTCCGCATTTACACAGCAGTTCATGAAAGCATACAAAGGCAAGAGCCTTCCAAGAACTGCAGCAGCTCAGATGTCTGTTGGCACACAAGTTTCAAACCCGCAGCCGGGTGACCTTGTATTCTTCAATGGTGGATCACACGTTGGTGTCTACATCGGCAACGGCCAGATGGTTGATGCACTCAACCCATCAGCAGGTGTTGGACAGCGCGCAGTAAGCTATGTACATGGTACAGTCGACGGATACTTCAGATACTAATATATATGAAATCTTTCAAGGTCAGAACTCTGTTCTGGCCTTTTTTGCATGTCTGAACAATGTAAGCATCGAGATGTTATGTTAAACTAGGCTAAATAAATAATAAGGTTTGTTGAAGGATGAAAATGAAAAATATCATTATAGTACTTGTACTCGCTGCATTCTTCATTCTCGTCGGCGCAGGTATAGCCGCGGTGATCAATATTTCGGAAGAGGGGCTCAGAGACCAGTCTCTCGAAACGCTGCAGAATTCCGAAGGACGTGACAATCACCACGCAGTCGGTATGAATATAATGGAGGAGCAGGTGGAAGGTGTCATCAATGACTCCGAATCTCTCGAATCGATCATTCGATCCAATGAAGTGACTGTCATCAACTTTTTCGCTTCATGGTGCGATCCATGCCGCAGGGAAACGCCGGAACTGAATGCATACCACCAGTCCCATGAGAATGAACCGGTAGAAGTCGTCGGCATCAATGTGGACGATAAAGCATCCAACAGGGATGCCTTTCTGGAGGAATTCGATGTCCAGTATCCGGTATATGAATTTACAGACGAATCTGCATCGATCGATGCACTCAAGACCAATCTGATGCCGACCACTTTCTTTGTAGACCAGGAAGGTGAAATTGTCAGAGCCTATATCGGCGAAGTGGAGCAGCAACTGATCAATAACTATATAAATTACGTCAAGGAGGAGTCCTAATGGGTGTTCACCAGTATTTTAAAAGTCTGAACGATCTTGAGAAACTGATCCGGTGTCCTGGTAAATTCAAATATCAGGAGCACAATGTTGCGGCGCACTCTTTTAAAGTGACAAAGATTGCGCAGTATCTGGGAACAGTGGAAGAACATCATGGCAGTGAAATCGACTGGAAAAGTCTTTACGAAAAAGCACTGAATCATGATTATCCTGAAATATTCACAGGAGATATCAAGACACCGGTCAAGTATGCTTCCGGAGAGCTCAACATGCTGTTCAAGGAAGTGGAGGAAAGCATGACGACACGCTTCATCGAGGAGGAGTTCCCGCCTGAATACCAGGCAATCTACATGAAGCGTCTGCAGGAAGGGAAGGATGGTACGCTGGAAGGACAGATCCTGTCGGTAGCAGACAAGATCGATCTGCTGTATGAATCCTTCGGTGAAATCCAGAAACGCAATCCGGAGCCTCTGTTTTTCGAAATATACGAAATGTCGCTGATCACCATCAAAAAGTTCTCCCATCTTGTCTGCGTCCAGGATTTTCTCGACAATATACTTACAGACATGCTGAAAGAGCGTTTCATACCAAAAACTGAGCTGATGGACATTACAGAGTCCATCATGGACAAGGAGATCTGATGAATGACGCTTTACTGGTATATGATGGCGATGGTCGTTCCAGCGGTTACTGTTGTGGTCTTTGCAAGACTGACACGCAACAAGTTCATTGCCGTCCTATTGACGTTCGTCATTTTCGGCGTATCGATATATCGAGGGTTCTATCATTCGGAATGGGTCATTTTTGTTGATGCCCTGTCCATAGTCATCGGCTATATGCTGGTGGAAATATTCCAAGTAGATCAAATAGATGAAGAATAGAAATAACCGAACAAATGTTTGTTATTTCTATTTTTATTTTGGTAGAATAGTGTGTGAGTAAAAAATGGGGGAAGAGTTGAATGGCAAAATTCGAAGTCGTTTCCAAATTCAAACCAGCAGGCGATCAGCCTAAAGCGATAGCAGAACTGACAGAACAGATCAAATCCGGAAACAGGCACCAGACACTGCTCGGTGCGACAGGTACCGGAAAGACATATACGATGAGCAAGGTGATCGAGGCGGTCGGCAAACCGACGCTGATCATCGCGCATAACAAGACCCTTGCCGGCCAGCTGTACAGCGAATTCAAGGAGTTTTTCCCGAACAACCGGGTAGAGTACTTCGTCAGCTATTACGACTACTACCAGCCGGAAGCCTATGTGCCGCAGACGGATACATTCATCGAGAAGGATGCACAGATCAATGATGAAATTGACAAGCTGCGCCACTCGGCGACAAGTTCGCTTTTTGAACGGGATGATGTCATCATCATTTCTTCCGTCAGCTGCATCTACGGTCTCGGTAATCCGGAAGAGTACAAGGATATGGTTGTCAGCGCGCGGGTCGGCATGCAGATGGACCGCAATGAATTTCTGCGCAAGCTGGTCGATGTCCAGTACGCACGCAACGATATTGATTTTAGACGGGGAACATTCAGGGTAAGGGGAGATATAGTGGAAGTATTTCCAGCTTCAAGGGATGAGCAGTGCATCCGTGTCGAATTTTTCGGCGATGAAATCGACCGCATCCGGGAAGTGAACCATCTGACAGGTGAAGTGATGGCGGAACGGGAGCACTTTGCAATCTTCCCGGCCTCCCACTTTGTTACACGTGAAGAGAAGATGAGGGTGGCCATCGAACGGATCGAGAAGGAACTGGAATCCCAGCTCAAGATTCTGCGTGATGATAACAAGCTGCTTGAAGCACAGCGTCTTGAGCAGCGGACCAATTATGACCTTGAGATGATGCGGGAGATGGGATTCTGTTCAGGCATCGAGAACTACTCGCTGCACCTCACGCTGCGTCCGATGGGGTCAACGCCTTATACCCTGCTCGACTACTTTGATGATTTTCTGATCATGATAGACGAATCCCACGTGACAGTCCCGCAAATACGCGGCATGTACAATGGTGACCAGGCAAGGAAGAAAGTGCTGGTCGACCATGGATTCAGACTGCCGAGTGCACTGGACAACCGTCCGCTCATGTTCGAAGAGTTCGAATCGAAGGCACAGCAGCTGCTCTATGTATCCGCAACACCAGGCCCATATGAAATGGAGCATACCGAAAAGATGGTCGAACAGATCATCCGGCCGACGGGTCTGCTGGACCCGACAATCGATGTGCGTCCATCCGAGCATCAGATAGACGATCTGCTTGAAGAGATCGTCGCACGTACCGAAAGGAATGAGCGGGTGCTCATTACGACGCTGACGAAGAAGATGTCCGAGGACCTGACCGCTTACCTGAAGGAGTCGGGCATCAAAGTGCAGTATCTGCACTCTGAAATAAAGACATTGGAACGTATCGAAATCATCCGTGAACTGCGCATGGGAACTTATGATGTGCTGGTCGGCATCAACCTGCTTCGTGAGGGCATTGATATTCCTGAAGTATCACTCGTTGCAATACTTGATGCCGACAAGGAAGGGTTCCTGCGCTCGAGCCGTTCCCTCGTCCAGACCATTGGACGTTCCGCACGTAACAGCAACGGCCACGTCATCATGTACGGTGACAAGATCACCGACTCCATGAGATATGCCCTTGACGAAACACAGCGGCGACGCGAAACGCAGATGGCATTCAATGAAGCCCATGGCATCACACCACAGACCATCCAGAAGGAGATCCGGGATGCCATCAGTGCAGAAGTCGAAGTGAAGGAAGACAGGGATGAAAAGGCGGGCAGCAAACGCAAAAAAGCCAAGATGACGAAGAAGGAAAGAGAAAAGGTAATGACTCAGCTGGAAGCAGACATGAAACAGGCAGCAAAAGACCTCGACTTCGAGACCGCTTCGGAACTGAGAGATGCATTATTTGAACTGAAAGCAGAAGGGTGATCATTTTTGAAAAATAAAAATATCAGCATCAGAGGCGCCAGACAGCATAATCTCAAAAATATCAATGTCGATATTCCAAGGGACCAGCTTGTTGTGATGACAGGGCTGTCGGGCTCCGGCAAATCATCGCTTGCGTTCGATACGATCTATGCTGAAGGGCAGCGGCGCTATGTCGAATCATTGAGCGCCTATGCCAGGCAGTTTCTCGGACAGATGGAGAAGCCGGATGTGGATTCGATTGAAGGATTGTCTCCTGCCATCTCCATCGACCAGAAGACAACAAGCAACAACCCCCGTTCGACAGTATCGACAATCACCGAAATCTATGATTACCTGCGTCTGCTCTATGCACGAGCCGGGACACCATACTGTCCGATCCATGGAATAGAGATTACGTCACAGACCATACAGGAGATGGTCGACCAGGTCATGACGCTTCCCGAGCGCTCCAAGATCCAGGTGCTTGCGCCAATTGTACGCGGCAGGAAAGGGATGCATGAAAAGATTTTCGAACAGCTTGCGAAAGAAGGCTATGCACGTGTCATCGTCGATGATGAAATGCATGATATCGAGTCTGTTCCAGAACTGACGAAGAACAAGAAGCACAGCATCGATGTCGTCATCGACCGTCTGGCTGTACGCGAAGGCATCGAAGCACGTCTCAGCGACTCGATGCAGACTGCTCTTGAAAAAGGTGAAGGGAATGTCACTGTCAATGTAATCGATGGTGAGGATATGCATTTCTCCGAGCACTTCTCCTGTCCGGAATGCGGATTCACCATTTCAGAGATGGAACCGAGGCTCTTTTCATTCAACGCACCTTATGGTGCGTGCCCGGACTGTGACGGCCTTGGCATGAAGATGGCTGTGGATGAGCGACTTGTCATTCCGGATCCTTCACTGACACTCGAGGAAGGGGCACTGAACCCATGGCAGCCGATCAGTTCGGACTACTATCCGACACTGCTCAGACAGACGTGCGACCACTTCGGCATCGATATGCAGAAGCCGTACAAGGATCTGACAAAGAAAGAGAAGAATATCATACTGTTCGGCTCAAAAGGTGAGATGATCAGCTATACCTTCAACCAGAACAACGGGGTTGCCCGGACACGCAAGATGCCATACGAAGGCATCATCAACAATATCGAGCGCAGATATAAGGAAAGCCCTTCGGAGTATACACGGGATGTCATGAGCAGATACATGCGGGAGATCGAGTGCAAGACGTGCGACGGCTACCGTCTCAATGCAGAAGCGCTGGCAGTCAAAGTCGATGGCCGCCATATCGGCCAAGCAGTCGATGAGCCTGTCAAAGAGGCGCTGCAGTTCTTCAGCAATCTGGAACTGTCCGAGAAGAACCGTCAGATTGCCGCACCGATTCTTAAGGAAGTCAATGAACGTCTGACCTTTCTCTTCAACGTCGGCCTCGACTACCTGACGCTCAATCGTCGCAGCGGAACCCTTTCCGGCGGCGAAGCCCAGCGCATCCGTCTGGCCACCCAGATCGGCTCCAGGCTGAGCGGCGTGCTCTATATTCTCGATGAACCTTCAATCGGTCTGCACCAGCGGGATAACGACCGCCTGATCAGTACACTGAAGGACATGCGTGATCTCGGCAATACGCTCATCGTCGTCGAGCATGATGAAGATACGATGCTCGCAAGCGACCACCTGATCGATATCGGTCCGGGTGCCGGCGAACACGGCGGCCAGATCATGGCACAGGGGACACCTGAAGAAGTGATGAATGATGACAATTCCATCACCGGCCAGTACTTGAGCGGCAAGAAGAAGATTCCGCTGCCTGAAGCATACAGGAAGCCGGATATGAAACGCAGCCTCGAAATAAAAGGCGCCAAGGAAAACAATCTCAAAAACGTAAACGTCAAGATTCCGCTGTCTGTACTGAATGTCGTCACAGGCGTATCAGGTTCAGGCAAAAGTACACTGATCAATGAAATCCTGTACAAGGGTCTGCATACTAAACTCTATAAATCCAAGCATATACCAGGTGAGCACAAGGAGATCAAAGGTGCTGAAAATATCGAAAAGATCATCGATATCGACCAGTCCCCGATCGGTCGGACGCCGCGAAGCAATCCGGCAACATATACGGGTGTGTTCGATAATATACGCGACGTGTTCGCCCAGACCAACGAAGCAAAAGTACGCGGCTATCAGAAGGGCCGCTTCAGCTTCAACGTCAAGGGTGGTCGATGTGAAGCCTGCAGAGGTGATGGCATCATCAAGATCGAGATGCATTTTCTGCCGGATGTGTTCGTACCATGTGAAGTATGTGATGGAAAGCGTTATAATAGAGAGACACTGGAAGTGAAATATAAAGATAACAGCATTGCAGATGTACTGGCAATGACAGTGGAGGAAGGGTACTATTTCTTTGAAAACATGCCCAAGATCAAGCGCAAGCTCAAAACACTGCTCGATGTCGGTCTCGGCTACGTCCGTCTCGGACAGCCTGCCACAACCTTATCCGGTGGGGAAGCACAGCGTGTAAAGCTGGCTTCCGAGCTGCATAAGCGTTCTGACGGGAAGTCGCTCTATATACTGGACGAACCGACGACAGGACTGCATTCCGAGGATATCGGCAAGCTGATCACCGTCATGCAGCGGCTGGTCGACAATGGTGACACCGTCATTGTCATCGAGCATAATCTGGATGTCATCAAAGTGGCAGATCATATTACCGACCTTGGTCCTGAAGGTGGTGATGGCGGAGGCACGATTGTTGTGAATGGTTCCGTCCAGGAAATCATGGCAGAAGCGGACAGCTACACAGGCTATCATCTAAAAAAATGGTTGGATAGAAACCATCAGGGGGATTGAAATGGATAACAAAGACCGTATTTTAAAAATGCTGGAAGAAGGAAAGATCACATCCGAAGAGGCATTGCGCCTGCTGGACGCAATGGAGTCCAAGTCGGACCAGGACCAGACTTCCCACCAGCAGGCAGGTGCCGGACGCAAGAGCAGCCGGCGCCAGACCAGCGACGGACCGAAAGATGTTTTCCAGCAGTTCGTGAATGAGTTTCAGAAATATGTCAACAGCGACAAGGCCAACGAAGCGTTCAACCAGGTCAAGAACAAAATGGAGAGCCAGAAGCAGACGGCACAGCTCTACAAGACTTTTGAAAAAGCATTCGACGGAGTCAAGAACAGCACCATCGATTCGATGTTCACACAAGGTTCGAAAAACCGACTGATCGAGACAGTCGAAGACAGCTACTCCAATGTATCCATCGACATTACGAACGGCAATGTCAAAGTGGTGCCGACAGACAAGGTGACCACTGCAAAATTCGAAGTGACACCATTCTACCGCAAGCTGGATAATGATAGGAACTACTTCCAGGACATCATCTGCGAAGTGAAGAACGATGAACTCCTCATCTTTTCCGATATCCGGACGGCGCGGGTCAATGTGGAACTTCAGATCAATCCATCCATCATCAATCGTCTGATCGTATCCGGATCGAACGGCAATGTCAGTATCGAAAGCCAGGAGTTCAGCGATCTGACAGTCGACCTGCTGAACGGCAATATCGAGCTCGATGCTGTTTCCAGCAATAATGCATTCGTGCGTACTTCAAGAGGCAACATCGATGTAAGAGAAGGGGCACATGGTGCCCTTGAAATGATTTCGATGCTCGGTACCGTCAATACCGAGACGCTCAATGCACAGGATGTCACTGTTTCATCCAACGGTTCAGTGAACATCTCACTCCAGGAGCACACGGAATCTGCGACCATCAATGCAAATATGGGCAGCATCAATATCAATGTGCCGCATGGCCGTGCACTGGAAGGCAGACTGAGTACAGTCGTCGGGCAGATCAACTATCCGCCTGATCTGGATGTCAGATTCATGAAGTCCCAGGATATCGGTTTCAAGGAACTCATGCTTGTCAACCAGTCGGATGACAAGGCGATGCTTCTTGAAGTGGGTACCAAGTTCGGCAGTGTAACACTGCACCGCAGCTGATGAAAATATGGCAGTAGCTGAAAACCCTGCATGAGTGCAGGGTTTTTCTTCATTTCTGTGTCTATCATACATAACCAAATGTGACTGGGGTGTGAATAAAAAACCAAATGCACATGAAATGATCCATCTTTACAACCCGATATATTGAAAATGATTTTTTGTTTCTTTATAGTTGAGGTAACAAATCACCGAGGTGACGGAATGCTTACAGTTAAGAAAATCATAGATAAATTCAATTTGAAGATCATCTCCGGTAACGAAGGCATCGATAAGGAGATTGTCAATATAGATGTATCAAGGCCCGGACTTGAAGTGGCCGGCTATTTCTCCCACTATTCATCCGACCGGGTACAGGTGCTCGGGATGACGGAGTCCTCCTTCTTTGAGCGTATGCTGACAGAGGAGGAACGTGAGGACCGTTCAAAACGTCTATGCCGCAAAGAGACGCCATGCATTATTGTGACACGCAACCTCGGAGCTCCACTTGAACTGATCGAGGCATGCAACCAGACGCATATCCCGCTGCTGGTCACGGAAGACAACACAACAAACTTCATCAGCCGCATGTCGAACTTTCTTGAGAAGGCACTGGCGCCTGAGACGAACATGCACGGTGTGCTGGTCGACATATACGGCATCGGTGTGCTGATCACCGGTGAAAGCGGCGTCGGCAAGAGTGAAACCGCCCTTGAGCTTGTGAAGAACGGTCATCGTCTTGTGGCGGATGATAATGTCGAAATCAAGGAAGTATCGAAAAATGTACTGATGGGATCGGCACCACCGCTCATCCGAAACCTGCTCGAAATACGCGGGCTCGGCATCATCAACGTCATGACCCTTTTTGGTGCAGGCAGCATCCTCGAAGAAAAGCGTGTCATGCTGAATGTCAGCCTTGAACCTTGGGAGTCCGACAAGACATATGAGCGCCTCGGTCTGGATCAGAAGAAGATGCGCATCCTCAATTCCGAGATCGATCAGAAGACGATTCCGATCCGGCCGGGCCGAAGCCTGGCAGGCATCATAGAAGTGGCCGCGATGAACCACCGCATGCAGCATATGGGATATGACGCTGCCCAGGAATTCAACGATAGGCTGAACCGGCAGATTCAAGTCAACGGAGGAATGATCGATGATCTATAGTACACCACCATTCAGTCCGATCGCATTGGAACTCGGACCGCTCAACATATACTGGTACGGCATCATCATTGCCTCAGGCATGCTGCTCGGCTACTTTTTCGCCAACCGGGAATCAGACAGGAAAGGACTGCCTGAAGGGCTGTTCATGGACATGATGTTCTATATCATCATCACCTCCATTGTCTGTGCAAGACTATACTATGTCGTCTTCCAGTGGGACTACTACAGCCAGAACCCGATTGACATCATCATGGTGAACGAAGGCGGGATGGCCATCCACGGTGGTCTGATCGGCGGTTTTCTTGCTGGTGTCATCTACAGCCGCATCAAGGGCTTCAGCTTCTTCCAACTTGCTGATATTGCCGCACCAAGCATCATATTGGGCCAGGCGATCGGACGCTGGGGGAACTTCATGAACCAGGAGGCCCACGGAGGCGAAGTGACTCGTGAATTCCTTGATTCCCTTCTGCTGCCTGACTGGATCATCAACCAGATGTACATAGATGGTGCATACTACCACCCGACGTTCCTGTATGAATCGGTCTGGAATATCATCGGCTTCGTCCTGCTGATACTGATCCGTCCGAAGCTGAAAATAGGGCAGACGATCCTGCTCTACCTGATCTACTATTCTGTAGGGCGTTTCTTCATCGAAGGCATGCGCACGGATAGTCTGATGATCGGCGAGAGCCTGCGTACAGCCCAGTTCATTTCAATTCTGCTGATTGTTGCCGCTTTGGCGGTATGGATCTACCGCAGCATTAAGTACAAGCTGCCGAAGTATGGGGAAACAGAAGGCGTCTATAAAGGAAGATGATGGATGAGAAGAGTGAAGAGGATAAAAGCGGGTGCAATAAACCCGCTCTGGCATATGTATCGTACGGTGTCGAGGTTCAAAGTCGCTAAAAACTTCATTATAATTGAGCTTGGTCGATACTGTCCTTCGACGATATGGAAGCATCGGCTGTATGCAGGACTGCTCGGAATGAAGCTTGAAGAGAACGTTTCGCTTGCTTTCAAAGCCATGCCGGATCTGATGTATCCGGAGCGCATCCACATTGGCAAAAACAGTATAATCGGTTATAATACAGTAATATTGACGCACGAATATCTGGTGGATGAGTACAGGGTCGGAGATGTACGCATCGGGCATGATACCATGGTCGGTGCGAATGTCACCATTCTGCCGGGCGTGGTCATCGGAGATCATGCAGTCATTGGTGCAGGCAGCGTCGTATCAAAAGATGTTCCCGATCATTCAATCTGCTATGGCAACCCGCTTATAGTAAGGAGTAGGAATAATGAATAGGAAAGTGATTCCCTTTGAACAGAATGGAGAGTTCCATTTTAATCAGGGACTGAAAAAAACTGAACAGAATAAGAAGCATGCGGCACTGAAAAGTTTTCAGAAGGCCTACGAGCTCGATCGGAACAACCTGGCCTACCTTTCCCAGTACGCGTACCTGCTTGCTGAAAATGGACGTGGAGCAGAAGCTGAACATATATTGATAAACGCCTTCATTCAGCATCAGTATGATGCTGAATTTTATTTTATATTGAGCCAGCTCTATATCATCATGAACGACCCGAACAAGGCGTTCCTTTTCGGCGTGGAGTATGTAAAGTATGCACCTGATTCCGGGTATGATGAAGAGCTCGAGCAGATGTTCGAAGTGAGCATCCAGGATGAGGATGAAGTGGAGCGTGAAGCCACGCGCTTCACCGGTCAGCATCTGTTCCAGCATCTCTTCATGAATGCACGTATTGAGGAGGCACTCGACTTTCTCAGTACGATTCCCATATCCATTCAGGAGGAAAGGGAGTTCCGCAACCAGAAGGCGATGGCAGCCCTGTTCCTGAACCGCTTCGAAGAGGCGCATGAACTGCTCGAGCAGCTGCTCAAGGAAGACCGGACGGATATGCATGCACTGAGTCATATGACACTGCTCTACTATCATACAGGGGAAGAGGAGAAGTACCGGGCTTTCCTGAAAAAGCTCGAAGTCGTCCAGCCGCTTGATGACGATGCCAGGTTCAAAGTCGGTCTGGTACTCAATTTCCTGCAGCAGCATGCGCGCTCCTACGAACTGCTCTATCCACTCTACAAGGATCAGGTATTCATCAGCTTCCAGCTGCTGCATGCACTGAGCCATGCGAGCTACCATATCGGCAAAGTCGAGGAGTCGCGGATGTTCTGGGATAAGATGCAGACATTCCACCAGGTAAGTGAAATGCACAGCCCGTGGAAGCGCCATGAAGCGACAGCACGCATCACACAACTGGAAACGGAGTACCTGAAGGATGATGATCCGTACAGGAGACTGCTCGGGCTGTACAAGATTTACAATATTGTACCGCGCGACGCCATACTCGGCCATGAAGTATGGGATACCATCGAAGCGCTCGAAGATTACGAGAAGCTCTACATTTCATTTCTATTCCAGGGCCTGAAACTGGTCCGGCTCGGGCGCATGCATAAAGGTCTCGAAGCCATGACGCAGGCAGGCTATGAAGATGAGGATGACCAGCTGGCATGGATAGAGACGTTCCATACGCTGTACGACAGCAAGGTGGAACTTGAGGACATCAGTGCATTCACAGCCGCCACCCTATACTTCCACCAGCGCGGCAGAAAGATCAGCAAGCGGTCGCTCGTCGACAGTTTCGATACGAGCCTCTACCGGCTGAACAAGGCACTTGAAGCCGTCAGGCAGATTTAATGAAATACGGCTCGAATTTCTGTATAATATTTTAGAGTCGATATAGAAGAAAAGGAGTTTTGTCTCATGACTGAAGAAAATATCTATGATGTTGTCATCATCGGCGCAGGACCGGCAGGTATGACAGCTGCTGTCTATGCTTCCCGTGCCAACCTGAAAACGGTCATGCTGGAACGCGGCATGCCGGGCGGACAGATGGCAAACACTGAAGAAGTGGAGAACTTCCCGGGATTCGACTTCATTACAGGACCGGAACTATCCACTAAAATGTTCGAGCATTCTCAGAAATTCGGTGCCGAATATAAATATGGAGATATCAAATCCATTGAAGACCATGGAGAAATCAAAGTACTGAAAACAGGCAGTGAAGAGATTCACACGCGTGCGGTCATCATTGCGACGGGTGCCGAATACAAGAAGGTCGGTGTCGAAGGCGAAGATACGCTCGGCGGCCGTGGTGTCAGCTACTGTGCTGTATGTGATGGGGCATTCTTCAAAGAGAAGGAACTGGTCGTCATCGGTGGGGGCGACTCCGCAGTGGAAGAAGGCGTCTTCCTGACCAAATTCGCGAGCAAAGTGACGATTGTCCACAGAAGGGATCAGCTGCGTGCGCAGAAGATCCTTCAGGATCGTGCGTTCAAAAACGATAAGATCGATTTCATCTGGGATACGGAAATCCAGTCCATCAATGGCGAAAGCCGTGTTGAAAGCGTGACACTGCTCGATAAGAATACCGGTTCCGAGTATGATTATAAAGCAGATGGTGTCTTTGTATATGTCGGCATGAAGCCTCTGACAGCACCATTTGAAGGCTTGGGCATACTGAATGCGCTCGGTTACGTGGAAACAAATGATGAAATGGAAACAGCCATACCAGGTATTTTTGCAGCCGGCGACGTGCGCAACAAGACATTGCGCCAGATTGTCACTGCAACTGGAGACGGCAGTATCGCCGCCCAGAATGTACAGCATTATATTGAACATCTTGCAGATATGCAGGAAAGCAAATAACCACCTCCCCAGGGTTCCTCCTGGGGAATTTTTTTGTAGTACAGATGAGCCGGCAGGTTGAAAACAGAGTCTGGTATGCGTATCATATGTTATTGCTACAAAGCTTCTGACATGATTTAATTAATAGAAAGCACACATAAAACTACTTAAGAGGACGTGGGGCAATGAAGCAGCTGATTATTGTAACAGGCATGAGCGGCGCCGGAAAATCCGTAGCCATCGAAGCACTGGAGGATATGGGATACTTCTGCATCGACAACCTGCCGCCCATCCTGCTTCAGAAAGTGGTCGAACTGATGGAGACGACGGACGGCCAGATGGATCGTGTTGGTCTCGGTATCGATCTGAGAGGCAAGGAATTCTTCGACCGCCTCGTTGCAGAGATCGAAAAGCTGAGGGACCACCCGGATCTCGCTCTGGAAATCTTTTTCATCGATGCTTCGGATGATCGCCTTGTCACACGCTATAAGGAAACCCGCAGGGCCCATCCGCTGGATCATGAGATGAATCTGCTGGATGCCATTACGAAGGAGCGCGAGCTGCTGGATGAACTGAAAGGCCATGCGACACATATTCTCGATTCGACAAATACATCGGCAAAGGAACTCAGAGGCATGATGTTCGACAAGAATGCCGGTGAGAACCGCCCCGTGTTCAATGTGAATGTGATGAGTTTCGGTTTCAAGCACGGCATTCCGATTGATGCTGATCTTGTATTCGATGTGCGTTTTCTACCGAACCCGCACTATGTCGATGTACTGCGTCCCCAGACAGGACTGGATAAGCCGGTGTCCGACTATGTCCTGAAGTGGAAGGAAACGAAAGTATTCTATGCCAAACTCTATGATCTGCTCAAGTACATGCTCCCGCAGTTCATGAAGGAGGGCAAATCCCAGCTCATCATCGCCATCGGATGTACCGGTGGCCAGCATCGTTCGGTGACGCTTGCTGAGAAGCTGGTGCATGATATCAGTGAGGATTTTGATTTTGCAATCCGGGCGGTGCATAGGGATGCGCCGGTCAAAGGTTCAGAAAATGAAAAAGATTAGGATCACACTTGTCGGTGGCGGAACAGGTCTCAGTGTACTGGCCAGAGGCTTGAGAAAATATCCTGTTGATATATCCGCTATCGTATCCGTCGCTGATGATGGCGGATCGACCGGAATCATACGTGACCAGATTGATATGCCGGCACCGGGGGATATCAGAAACGTCATGACTGCACTGAGTGATGTGGAAACGAAACTTGAGAACCTGTTCGCCTACCGCTTCAGAAAAGAGGCGCTTGGCGGCCATGCGCTCGGTAATCTGATGCTTGCCGCCATGTATGACATGACAGGCGACTTCGCTGTGGCTGTCAAAGAACTGAGCAAAATTCTCAATGTGAAAGGGACGGTCATTCCATCGACCAACATCAGTCCAAAGCTTGCCGCAAGGATGGCAGACAATTCGATCATCGTCGGAGAGAGCTACATTCCGGAAGTGAAGCAGAAGATAGAGGAAGTCTACCTGATACCGAATGACACTGTAGCGACACCGGAAGCCATCGAGGCCATCGAAAAGTCGGATGTCATCGTCTTTGGACCAGGCAGCCTGTACACAAGCATCATACCGAACCTCATACCTGAAGGGATGAAGGAGGCAATCGGCAAGGCGCGGGGCATAAAAGTATATGTATCCAACATCATGACCCAGATCGGGGAGACTGTCGGCTATTCTGCAGCAGATCATCTGGACGCAATCAACAAGCATATGGGACACAATGCCATCGATTTCATCATCCTGAATGAAGAGGACATCAAAGGTCGCATATCCGACTACTACAACCGCAACGATATGACCACTGTGGAAAGCGACAGGGAGCGTCTGAAAGAGATGGGCGCGACTGTTGTAACCGATCATCGACTCGTCGAAATCGATGCAGAAGGTGCAGTGCGCCATGATAATAAGGTGCTGGCGGAGATCATATATGATATTGCCCTCAGGGAAATCAGCACACTGCAGTATAAGAAATAAACGATAAGGGCGTGATCGCATGTCATTTGCTTCCGAGATGAAAAATGAATTATCTAGGATCGAAGTGGAGCCATGCTGCATGAAGAGTGAACTGTCCGCACTCATCAAGATGAATGGGGCATTGAGTCATTTCAACGGAGAATGGATCATCAACATACAGACTGAAAATGCGGCGATAGCCAGAAGGATATTCACACTGATCCGTAATCTCTACGGGGTGGAAATAGAACTGCTCGTACGCAGAAAGATGAAGCTTAAAAAGAATAATGTATATATATCGCGCATCAAGAAGGACAGCAGGAAAGTGCTTGAGGATCTCGACATCATGAAGGACGGCGTGCTCTCCCATGAGGTCAGTGATACTGTCAAAAAGAATGAATGCTGCATCCGCAGCTACCTGCGCGGTGCTTTTCTTGCCGGAGGGTCAGTTAATAATCCTGAAACATCGGCCTACCACCTGGAAATATTCTCCCTGTATGAGGAACATGCAGAAAGTCTGACCGAACTGATGAACGGCTATGAGCTCAATGCCAAACATATAGAACGCAAACGGGGCTATATCACCTACTTGAAGGAAGCGGAGAAGATTGCAGAATTTCTGAGTCTGATCGGCGGCTATCAGGCACTTCTCAAGTTCGAGGATATCCGGATTGTCAGAGATATGAGAAACTCGGTCAACCGGCTCGTCAACTGCGAGACGGCCAACTTGAACAAGACAATCGGTGCGGCGATGCGCCAGGTTGAGAACATCCAGTTCATTGATCAGGAGATTGGTCTTGAAGAACTGCCCGAACGGCTCAGGGAAATCGCACGGCTGCGTGTGGAACATCAGGATGTGTCTTTGAAGGAGCTCGGAGAAATGGTGTCGACAGGCACCATTTCAAAGTCCGGCATCAACCACCGGTTGAGAAAGCTGGATACCATCGCAGACAAGCTGAGAAGCGGCGAAGAGATCATATTCAAATAAAAACGCGTGTACTTATAATCAAGTACACGCGTTTTGCCGTTTCAGATATGATCAGTCGGAGACCGTCTTCTTCTTGTCTTCAAGGTCGAAAATATTCTCAAGCGCGATTTCCAGAGTAGGGAAAACAAATTTGAAGTCATTTTCCATCAGGACTTCCGGCAGTACATACTGGCCTTTAAGAACCAGAATGGATTGTTCCCCGAGAATCTTTTCAATCAGAAAAGCCGGTGTCTTGAAGAAATCCGGACGGCCGAGCGCGGAACTCAGATACTTGGAGAAAGTTTTCTGTCTCAACGGCATCGGTGCTGTCATGTTGACTGGACCTCTGATGCTCGAATGTACGCCGGTATAGAGGAGGGCATTGAGCACATCGTCGATATGGATCCAGCTGTACCACTGTTCCCCGCTGCCAAGAGGTCCGCCCGCACCCAATCGGTATGGTATGCTCATTTTCGGCAAGGCACCTTCCTTTGAATCAAGGATGAGTCCGAAGCGGGCACAGACCACCCTGACGCCGAGGTCCTCGAATTTTTTGGCTTCATTTTCCCATGCAGTCACTACAGTCGATAGGAAATCATGCGCTGCAAACGTATCCGATTCCGTATAGCGCACACTTTTGCTCGCAGGATAGTAATTGATGCCGCTGGCACTGACAAGCGCACCCGGTGTGACTTCAGCCTGTGCCGCATAGCGTCTGAGCATGCGTGTCACATCCATTCTTGAATTATAGATGGCTTCCTTATGTTCATCCGTCCACTTATCCTGGAGTGAAGCCCCGGCAAGGTTGTATATGACATCAACTTTAAGCGGCATCTCATCCATCCATGCATCATCCTCCGGATGATCCGGGTCGTACTTTACATAATGGACATATGGATGATCGGAAGTGCGCTCGCTGCGGGTGAGTATATAGACATGATCGTATTCCTGCTTCAAAATCTCTGTCAGCCTTGATCCGACAAATCCTGTGCCGCCCGTAATCAGTACATTCATATCATCACGCTCCTTAATGTGATTATAACCTCTACGCACAGATCATAACCGATTTTTGGTCAAAAAAATAAAAAAGCCGGAAAATCTTCCGGCTTTTCGGGCAGTCCTCGACTAGCCCTGGAGTTTTTCAGGCTCCATGACTTCATCGACAAGACCGTATTCTTTTGCTTCTTCTGCTGTCATGAAGAAGTCGCGATCCGTATCCTTCTCGATTTTATCGAGAGGCTGATCCGTACGTTCAGCAAGAATCTTATTGAGCTTCTCACGTGTTCTCAGAATGTGCTTGGCTGCGATTTCGATTTCAGTCGCCTGACCTTGCGCACCACCGAGTGGCTGGTGGATCATCACTTCAGCGTTCGGCAGGGCAAACCTTTTGCCTTTGGCGCCTGCTGCCAGCAGGAAGGAACCCATGGATGCCGCCATACCGAGACAGATTGTCTGTACGTCCGGCTTGATGTGCTGGATTGTATCGTAGATTGCCATGCCGGCTGTAACGCTGCCGCCTGGTGAGTTGATATATAGGAAGATATCCTTTTCAGGGTCCTGAGCCTGCAGGAAGAGCAGCTGGCTGACTACGGAGTTTGCAACATTGTCATCGATGCCCGTACCGATCATGATGATCCTGTCCTTCAGCAGTCTCGAGTAGATGTCATAAGCACGTTCCCCGCGGTTTGTCTGTTCAATAACTGTAGGAATGAGATTCATTGTATTACCTCCTGGTATTGTGTTTGGCTTTCTTTCACTGATTCAGTTATACCATATTAGTCAAATAAGGTCAAAAGAAACACTTTGTGTAGAGAAGAGTAAAATTAAGGCTTTAATTCATTCTTATTTATTGCTATACTTATATTTGCTTTATTGCGTTCCGAAATATAATTTAATCATACCCCCGTGGTGTAATGGATAACACGTAAGATTCCGGTTCTTGAGATGGGAGTTCGATCCTCTCCGGGGGTGTTAGATCGAGGTGGGCCGTGTGAGTGGCGAACTTGAGGTTATGGAAGCTCCAGATAAAGTCCTTAGCGAAGATTTTGTGCGCGATGTATTCTACATTGCCGTCAATTGTGGCAAGATGCTGCTGGAAAGTGGAGCTGAAACATATCGGATTGAAGATACGATGCTGCGCATCGCATCCAGTTACGGTATTGAAAATGCCCAAGTATTCGTCACTCCCACGGTCATTATTTTTTCCATGAACGATTATGCGCTCACACAGACGGTACGCATCGACGAACGGGCCAACAATCTGGAGAAGATAATGAGCGTCAATGAGCTGTCGAGGCGTATTTCGGCAGGTCTGCCACTCAAGCGGGCAATCAGCAGTCTGGAAAAAATCCATAATACCGATTTTTTCCCCTTCTGGCTGGTTGTTCTCTCCGGTGGTGCCATCGGTTTTCTATTTCTGCTGCTTTTCGATGGTACAGCCGCCGACTTGCCGGCTGCTTTCATCGCCGGTGCCGGTGGGGTTTTCATCATGGAAGGCATCCAGCGCTATACAAGGGTCAAATTCTTTACTGAATTCTTCGCTGCCCTCTATATAGCGGTTGTTTCGATTGCGCTTGTCGAAAGCGGTTACGGCACCATGCTCGATACCATCATCATTGCCGGTGTCATGCCGCTTGTGCCTGGAGTACTGATTACGAATGCAATCCGGGAGATGATCCGCGGCCACCTGATGGCCGGCGTGATCAAAGGCGCGGAAGCCGCTCTGACGGCCATTGCCATCGGTGCAGGCGTCGGTCTGGTATTCCTGCTGGTATAGGAGGCGCACGAATGATCTATTTCTATCAATTTGTACTGAGCTTCTTCGCTTCTGCAAGTTTCGGCGTCCTCTTCAATGCGCCGAGGAAGGCACTGGCCAGCTGCGGCGTTACAGGGGCATTCGGCTGGCTTGTCTTCTACGCTTGCCGGGAAGCCGGGATGGATCTGATCCTGGCTACGTATCTGGGTGCAATCGCACTATCCATGATCGCAATCTTCTATTCACGCCATAAAAGAATGCCGATCATTGCGTTCATCACCTGCGGCATCATTCCGCTGGTGCCCGGCGGCCTTGCATATAATGCCATGCGTCACGTTGTACTGAAAGACTATATGACTGCTCTGGAGTATGGATTTGAAGCCGCACTGATTTCATTGGCCATCGCGATGGGCATCATCAGTACCGAAATGATCGATCAGGTATTGCAGGCAGTCAGAAAGAAACTGAAAAAAGAAAGGGTATGAATATGCTGGAACTGACATATTATACAAGAAAGAAATGTCCTTTATGCGATGAAGGAAAAGAACAGATCAACCTTGCACTGTCCGAACTCAGGTACAATGATGTCCAGATGAGGACTTTGGATATAGATGAGGACGAAGTGCTGCAGGAGGAATACATGATTCGTGTACCTGTGCTGATGCATGAAGGCAATGTCGTCCAGGAAGGCATCATCGATTTCGCCTATGTCTATGATTACTTGAAGACCCACCTGGGTAAATAACAGAATAGCGAAAGATAAATAATTGCATTATTTAATATGTATGATATATTAAGTGTGTAATTATTTTTTGTCCCTAGTGGGACGTAATACGTCTCACTTTAACGAGAGGTGTTGAGTCTCATGTGGCAAAAGCTATTGGACATCCAGAAACGCATAGCGCCGGAAATCATCATGGAATTGCAGAAACGCTCAAGCATACTGAAGCAGATTGAATCGCATCAGCCCATCGGACGCCGGACACTTGCCAGACAGCTCAACATGACGGAAAGGGTTCTGAGGAAGGAAGTGGATACACTTCAGAATCTCGACCTGATCGTCATTGATAAAAAAGGCATATCCATTTCCCGAGCGGGTATTGAAGTATTGCAGGATCTTTCACCTTTCATGACGACGCTCGACCGCAGAACGGATCTTGCACGCAGATTGAAGGAGAAGTACGCACTACAGGATTTCTTCATCATTCGTGGTGACGCCGATGACAATCCTGAACTTCAGCAGGCGCTGCCGAAGCTGATGGCCGAAGAGCTTCAGAAGATGCTCTTTGATGGCGCAGTCATTTCTGTAGCAGGCGGCTCTACGATGGCAAATGTAGGCAACCATCTCAAACCTGTCAATGAGCATGTACTTTTTGTACCGGCTCGCGGCGGGCTCGGGGAAGAAATCGGCAATCAGGCGAATTCCATCGCAAGCCGTCTTGCTACGGCTGCCGGTGGGGAGCACAAGGTGCTCCATGCCCCCGATAACGTCGGAGAAAATGTCTTCGAATCACTGAAGGCCGAGCCTTCGGTGATGGAAGTTGCTGAACTGAACAGGAAGTCGCATTATGTCATCCACGGCATCGGCGAAGCATTCACAATGGCACACCGGCGGAATGTCAGCCGGGAGACGCTCTCAGAGCTTGAAGAGAAGGAGGCAGTCGGTGAAGCCTTCGGCTACTACTTCAATGCTTGTGGCGATATCGTCAGCAAAGTCAGAACGATCGGCCTTCAGCTCGAAGATCTTGAAAGCAAGCAGGCCATACTTGCCGTTGCCGGAGGCAGCAGCAAGAAGGAGGCAGTCGGCGCCTACATGAAGATTGCACCGAAGAATACCGTACTTTTCATTGATGAGACCATCGCGCAATTTCTGTTGGATAGCAAATAATATTATATATGAAATCAAGGAGGCCATTAAACATGGTTAGAGTAGCAATTAATGGATTTGGACGTATCGGAAGACTGGCAGCGAGAGAAATTCAGAATTACGATGATATGCAGGTAGTTGCAGTAAACGACCTTACAGATGATGATTTCCTTGCACACCTTTTCAAATATGATACAACTCAGGGACGTTTTGAAGGCGAAGTCGAGCAGATTGAAGGCGGCTTCAAGATCAATGGCAACGAAATCAAATCCTTCAACCAGAAGAACCCGGCAGAACTGCCTTGGGGCGATCTGGATATCGATATAGTACTCGAGTGCACAGGTTTCTTCACCGACGAAGAAGGCGCGAGAAAGCACATCGAAGCCGGTGCCAAGCAGGTGCTCGTTTCTGCACCAGGCAAAGGCAATATGAAAACAATCGTCTACGGTGTCAACGAAGATGTACTCGATGGATCAGAGGAAGTTGTTTCCGCTGCTTCATGTACAACGAACTGCCTGGCACCGGTCGTCAAAGTGCTGAACGACGAGTTTGGTATCCAGAGCGGACTGATGACAACAATCCACGCATATACAGGCGACCAGAATACACTGGATGCACCGCACCCTAAAGGCGACTACCGCCGTGCACGTGCAGCAGCAGTGAACGTTGTGCCTAACTCCACAGGTGCTGCAAAAGCAATCGGTCAGGTGCTTCCTGAGCTTGAAGGCAAGCTTGACGGTGGTGCGCAACGTGTACCGGTACCAACAGGTTCCCTGACAGAAGTAACAACAGTACTTGAAAAATCAGTCACAGTTGAAGAAGTGAACGAAGCGATGAAAAATGCTGAGAACCCTTCTTTCGGCTATAATGAAGATCAGATCGTCTCTTCTGACATCATCGGCATCAAAGCAGGTTCACTCTTCGATGCGACACAGACACGTGTCCTTGATGTAGACGGCAAACAGCTCGTACGTACAGTTGCATGGTACGACAATGAAATGTCCTATACTGCCCAGCTTGTCAGAACACTTAACCACATGGTGAAAAGCAATCAGTAAGTTTGATTAATAAAAACGGGCGGGGAACCGCCCGTTTTTATTTTATTCCGATTTATAGATGGGTATAATGAAGATGAACAGAAAAGCATAGGAGGCACGGCAATGAAAAAAACTGTAGAAGATGTTGAACTGAAAGGCAAGAAAGTATTGCTTCGCGCTGACTTGAATGTCCCGATGTCGGATGGGGAAATCACGAACGACAACCGTATTGTACAGGCACTCCCTACAATCAGGTATATCATTGAACAGGGCGGAAAGGTCATTCTTTTCTCCCACCTCGGCAAAGTGAAGACGGAAGAGGACAAGAAGGATAAGACGCTGCAGCCGGTCGCTGAAAGACTGACCGAACTGCTGGATACGGATGTCGCATTCGTTCCCCACACACGTGGAGAAGCGCTTGAACAGGGTATCAGCAATCTTGAAGATGGCGGCATCCTGATGTTCGAAAACACCCGTTTCGAAGATATCGATGGCAAGAAGGAAAGCGGCAATGACCCGGAACTCGGCAAGTACTGGGCATCACTTGGTGATATCTTCGTCAATGATGCATTCGGTACAGCACACAGAAGCCACGCTTCGAATGTAGGCATCGGCAATAATCTGGAGACAGTATCCGGCTACCTCATGCAGAAGGAGATCGACTTCATCGGCGGTGCAATCGATGCGCCTGAACGCCCATTCGTCGCCATTCTCGGTGGTGCAAAAGTATCCGATAAGATCGGTGTCATCAAGAACGTACTCGATAAGGCAGACCGTGTCATCATCGGTGGCGGCATGGCCTATACATTCTTCAAGGCACAGGGCAAGGAGATCGGCAAGTCGCTGCTTGAAGAAGACAAGGTGGACATGGCCAGAACACTGCTCGAGGAATCAGGCGATAAGATTGTGCTGCCTGTCGATGTCGTTGCAGCAGAAGACTTCGCTCCTGATGCCAAGCATAGAACGGTTTCTGTAGATGAAATTCCTGCGGACATGGAATGCCTCGACATTGGTGAGAAGACGGTTGAGAGATTCAAGGAAGTACTTGAAGGTGCGAAGACAGTCGTATGGAATGGGCCGATGGGCGTATTCGAAATGGAGAACTTCGCCAAAGGTACAATCGGTGTATGCAAAGCCATTGCTGAACTGGATGAGGCGACAACAATCATCGGTGGCGGCGACTCTGCAGCTGCAGCCATGGACCTTGGATATGCGGACGATTTCTCTCATATCTCTACAGGCGGCGGTGCATCTCTTGAGTATCTGGAAGGCAAGGAACTTCCAGGGCTTTCCGTAATCGACGATAAGTAGACAGCGTTTGATTTCAACAATATGAGGAGGAAGATTATGAGAACCCCATTTATAGCAGGAAACTGGAAGATGAACAAAACGATTTCAGAAGGCAATGAATTTATTGACGCACTTGGCGAACTGCCGAGAAGTTCCGAAGTGGAAAGCGCAATATGTGCCCCATTCATCCACCTGCCTTCACTGGTTGAAAAGACGAAAGACTTGGAAATCGGCGTCGGTGCACAAAACAGTCATTTCGAAGACAGTGGTGCATTTACGGGAGAAGTTTCTCCATCCATGCTCAAGGACCTTGGCGTACAGTACGTCATCATCGGCCACTCCGAGCGCAGGGAGCACTTCAATGAAACGGATGAGACAGTGAACAGGAAGGCGCATGCACTCCATGCCAAAAATCTTGTGCCGATCATCTGCTGTGGCGAAACGGATGAAGAGCGTGAATCGGGCAAGGCGACGGACAAGGTGAAGGATCAGATTTCAAAAGCATTGGATGGCTTGACTGAAGACCAGGTCAAAGCATCCGTCATTGCGTATGAGCCGATTTGGGCGATTGGTACAGGCAAGTCTGCAACAAGCGAAGATGCCAATGAAATGTGCGGTATCATCCGTGAGACGATCGCTTCGCTATACGATGATGGGACGGCGGAAGCGGTGCGCATCCAGTATGGTGGTTCCGTAAAACCTGAAAACGTCAAGGAGTATATGGCACAGGCGCATATTGATGGTGCACTCGTCGGTGGCGCCTCCTTGAAGCCTGATTCCTTCGTTCAACTGTTGGAAGGTGCTAAATAATGTCCAAACCAGTAGGTCTGATCATTCTCGATGGCTTCGCCAACAGGGATGAGGAAAAAGGGAATGCCGTCAAAGCGGCCAAAAAGCCCAATTTCGACCGGTTCTTCGAAAAGTATCCGCATAACGAGCTTCTGGCAAGCGGACTTGACGTCGGCCTGCCGGAAGGCCAGATGGGGAATTCCGAAGTGGGTCACCTCAATATCGGTGCTGGACGTATCGTCTATCAGAGTCTGACAAGAATCAACAAATCCATTGAAGATGGGGACTTCTACAATAATGAAGTACTCCTCGATACAATGGAGCATGTCAATGATAATAACAGCGCTCTGCACGTCATGGGTCTTTTGAGTGACGGCGGCGTCCATTCGCACTATGAGCATATGTTCGCCATACTCAGGATGGCCAAGGAAAAGGGAGTGGAAAACGTCTATGTTCATGCCTTTCTGGATGGTCGGGATGTTTCGCAGGACTCTGCCATCAGATATGTTCAGGAATCCGAAAAGCGTTTTGAGGAGATCGGCATCGGTGAGTTTGCCACAGTAAGCGGCAGATACTATGCCATGGACCGCGACCAGCGATGGGACCGGGAGGAAATGGCCTATCAGGCGATCTCAAATGGTGTCGGCAAGAGGTATGCCAGTGCCGAAGCCGGCATCAGGGCAAGCTATGACGAAGGCATCTATGACGAATTCGTCAAGCCGTTCATCGTTTTCGGACATGATGGCGACTACGACCGGGGCGTGATGAATGATGATGCAGTCATCTTCTACAACTTCCGTCCCGACCGTGCCGCACAGCTGTCCGAAATCTATACCAACCAGGAATTCATGGGATTCGAGATCGACAGGAAGTACTCCGATCTTAAATTTGTCACTTTCACCAAGTATAGTGATAATGTACTGGCAGACGTTGTATTTGAAAAGAAGGACATCGTCAACACCATCGGTGAGGTTGTATCGAAAGCCGGGAAGCAGCAGCTGCGCATTGCAGAAACTGAAAAGTTCCCACATGTCACCTACTTCATGAGCGGGGGACGCCACAAGGAGTTTGACGGTGAACGCAGAGTGCTTGTGGATTCGCCGAGAGTGCCGACGTACGATTTGAAACCGGAAATGAGCGCCTATGAAGTGCGGGACAGATGTCTTGAGGAGCTTCGTAAAGAAGACCTTGATATGGTCATCCTGAACTTCGCCAATCCGGATATGGTCGGCCATAGTGGTATGCTGGAGCCGACAGTCAAAGCCATTGAAGCGGTGGATGAGTGTCTCGGACCGATTGTGGACGAGATCATCGCCCAGGGCGGAACGGCAATCATCACGGCGGACCACGGCAATTCGGACGAAGTGACAACGATCGATGGAGAACCGATGACTGCACACACGACAAACCCTGTGCCGGTAATCGTCACCAGAGAAGGCGCAGAAGTGAAAAGCGGTCGTCTGGCGGACCTTTCCCCGACGATTCTTGATCTGATGGGGATTGAACAGCCGGAAGAAATGACAGGAGAAAGTCTGATCAGATGATTATTGCCGAAAAGAACATCTTTTCGGGTAATAATATAGAAACCAACAAAAAAGGAGACATTGCTATGCCATTAATTACAGATGTTTATGCACGTGAAGTTCTTGACTCCCGGGGCAATCCGACAGTCGAGGTGGAAGTACTGACAGAAAGCGGCGCTTTCGGTCGCGCACTGGTTCCTTCAGGTGCTTCCACAGGAGAATACGAAGCTGTTGAACTGCGTGACGGAGATGACACACGCTACCTTGGAAAAGGTGTCGAAGAAGCAGTTGAGAACGTCAACGAAGTCATTGGACCTGAACTTGTCGATGGCGAATTCAGTGTACTTGAGCAGGTGTCCATCGATAAGATGATGATCGCACTTGACGGTACTGAAAACAAAGGCAAGCTTGGCGCCAATGCCATTCTTGGTGTATCAATGGCTGTAGCGAAAGCAGCTGCAGATTTCCTTGGACAGCCACTCTACAAATATCTGGGTGGATTCAATGCAGTCCAGCTTCCAGTACCGATGATGAACATCATCAATGGCGGGGAGCATGCGGATAACAACGTGGACATCCAGGAATTCATGATCATGCCGGTCGGTGCGGAATCATTCAAGGAAGGCCTGCGCATGGGTGCTGAAATCTTCCACAATCTGAAAAAGGTACTGAAAGATAAAGGCTACAACACAGGCGTCGGTGATGAAGGTGGATTCGCACCGAACCTCGGTTCCAACGAGGAAGCACTATCCACAATCATCGAAGCAGTGAAAAAAGCCGGATACAAGCCTGGAGAACAGATCCGTCTCGCAATGGATGCTGCATCCAGCGAGTTCTATGATCCGGATACAAAGAAATATGAGCTTAAAGGCGAAGGCAAATCGTACACATCAGAAGAGATGGTCAACTGGTATGCTGAAATGATCGAGAAGTATCCAATCATCTCAATTGAAGACGGACTGGACGAGAATGACTGGGAAGGTACAAAACTTCTGACAGAAAAACTCGGTTCAAAAGTCCAGCTTGTCGGTGATGACCTCTTCGTTACAAACACGAAGAAGCTTGCCCGTGCCATCGAAGAAGGCGTCGGCAACTCCATTCTGATCAAAGTGAACCAGATCGGTACACTGACAGAGACATTCGAAGCAATCGAAATGGCGAAACGCGCCGGATATACAGCAGTCATCTCCCACCGTTCCGGTGAAACAGAAGATACGACAATCGCTGATATCGCTGTCGCTGTCAATGCAGGACAGATCAAGACAGGTGCACCATCCCGTACTGACCGCGTAGCAAAATACAATCAACTCCTCAGAATCGAAGACGAGCTGTTCGAAACAGCAAAATATTCAGGACTTGCTTCATTCTACAACCTGGATCAGAAGTAGAAGAAGTTGATTTGATGGCAGCCCCTTTTCAGGGGCTGTTTTTTTTGGTGGATCAGATGGTCGACTGCTTATGCCATGTATCGTTAATGAGAAAGTATCCTGTGATATACTATAGTTCAAACTCAATGATTCAAAGTGGTGAGGCTAATGAATATAGAGAAGATCAGTCAACTGGCCGGTGTATCGAAGAGCACCGTATCCAGGTATTTGAATAACGGGTCTGTCAGTCAGAGGACCAAAGAGAAAATAGAAAAAATCATCAAGACACATAATTATGAACCGAACCGTTTTGCCCAGAGCCTGAAAGCCAAGCGTACCAACATGCTCGGTGTGATCGTACCCAGAGTGGATTCGTTTGCTGCGAATGAAACTTTCAAGGGGATTGATAAAGTGCTCCATGACTCCGGTTTACAGTCCATCATATATTATACTAATCAAGATATAAATCGTGAGATGGAAGGGCTGAAAGCTCTTTTCAATCAGCGTGTGGATGGTATTATACTGATGGCAACCCATATGACGGCCGAACATATGTCCATCATAAACAGTGTGGATATACCAGTGGTCATCGTGGGGCAATTTTCAGAAGGCGTTCATTGCATCATCCACGATGATTACGGGGCAGGGCGGAAAATGGCGGAATATATAGCCCGTTACTTCAAGGACGACCTTTTGTACCTCGGTGTCTCCGATACGGATGAAGCAGTAGGGATAAAAAGGCGGGATGGCGTGTTGGATTATTTCGACACTCTGGGAATAACATGTAAAACGGCAGAGACCTCCTTCAATTATAGTGAGGCATTCGATGATATAGGCGTCATCTTCGAAGCCTCTGTACCTGAAGTCATGATCTGCGCAACCGATAATATTGCACTGGCAGCCTTGAAGCATGCAATTGAACGCGGCATCAGTGTTCCGGATGAACTGTCCATCACAGGTTTTGGAGGATATAATACGACAAACATCGTCACGCCGACTTTGACGACTGTGCGATTTGGTTATTTCGAAGCAGGTGAAAAGGCGGCTGAAAGCATACTGAAACTGATCGATGGAGAGCGTATTTCAATGATACAGCATGTAGGAAATGAACTAATTATAAATGAAAGCGTTGACAAAAAATAAAATCAGGTATAAAGTTTAAGTGAACAAAGCGGTTCACTTTTTTTTTAATGCTTATTGGAACCGGTTCCGAAAAGAAAGGGGTACTGTTATGAAAGAGTGGTCACGGACAGAGCGCTACAGAAAAATCGAAGATGTTTTCATAGAGGAATATGAGGCCCTATTGCATAGTGTTGAAAAAGCAAGATGGCGTCAGAAGTTCCATGTGCAGCCAGTCTCCGGGTTACTGAATGATCCGAACGGACTGGTTCAGAAGGGAGATACTTATCATATCTTCTTCCAGTGGTTTCCGCTTGGTGCGGTTCATGGATTAAAGTATTGGTATCATGCTTCTTCAAAAGATCTGATCGAATTCAAATATGAAGGTGCAGCAAATATTCCGGACACGACCTGGGAGTCCCATGGTGCCTATTCCGGTTCGGCGCTCCTCCATGAAGAGGATATCCAGATCTTCTATACAGGCAACCATAGAAGCGAAGATTGGAATCGGACCCCATATCAGATCCGTGGGGTATTCAACGAAGAGACAGGTGTAGTCGAAGAGAAAGAGCCGGTTATAGAAGGACCTCATCCCGGCTACACGGAGCACTACCGCGATCCGAAAGTGTGGCGTCATGAAGACACCTTCTACATGATTGTCGGAGCCCAAACGACTGGAGGACGAGGGTGTGTGGTACTTTATCATTCCAAAGACCTGAAGGAGTGGCGTTTCCATGCTGAGGTAAAGACGGGGCTGGCTGATTTTGGTTATATGTGGGAATGTCCTGACATGTTCAACCTTAATGGGTATGATGTTCTGCTTTTTTCTCCACAAGGCATTGCAAATGACACGGGTTATCTGAATGTATATCAATCAGGGTGCATTGTCGGACAATTCGATTACGAAACGGCTGTTATGGATCATGACGCATTTCATCTTATGGATTACGGGTATGATTTCTACGCCCCTCAGACGTTTGAAAATAGTTCGGGAGAGCGCATCCTTATTGGGTGGATGGGCTTGCCGGAAACCGGCTATCCAAGTGACGAAGATGGATGGGCGCACTGTCTCACTATTCCAAGGAAACTATCGATTGAAAATGGTCGTCTGTTCCAGGAACCTATTCCTCAGTTGATGAAATATAGAAAAGCACATGACAGCAGGTATAAAGGATCCAAAATAGTCGACCTGCCTGAAACATACGATCTTGAAGTAAACGTGAGAACGATGGACGATTTCACACTTTGTCTCCTGGATAGCGGAGATGAATATTTTGAAATCACGTATTCCAGCAGCAGATCAGAAATCCAAATCAGAAGACACTTCAACCACGAGGTCGAGTGCAGGTATCCGGAATACCGGAAGGCAGCGTTGGAGGAGCCGGTGCATCATTTGAGAGCCATTGTTGATGTCAGTAGTATAGAGCTTTTCATCAACCATGGAAAATATGTTTTCACGAGCAGGATGTTCAGTGAAGCGAGCACTCATGATATCAGTGCCCACAATATCAGTTTGGATGATCTGAATATATATGAACTGGAGGTCGAGTAATGAAACGTCTATTTACAATGGGAGAAGCACTGATTGACTTCATCCCTGAAGAAAAAGGAACGAAGTTGAAGGATGTTGGTGGGTTTGAACCCCAGGTTGGTGGTGCGCCGGCAAATGTTGCTGCAACTCATGCGATTCTTGGCGGGGAATCTTTCTTGCTGACACAGCTTGGCGTAGATGCTTTTGGTGACAAGATTCTGGATACGCTGGAAGGTGCGGGCGTCAAAACAGAATACATTACTCGTACACAACAGGCAAATACCGGTTTGGCTTTCGTTTCGCTCGATGACACAGGAAACAGGGACTTTTCATTTTATAGGAATCCCTCTGCCGATCTGCTCTATCATCCTTCACAAATTGATGGGATAGAGTTCAGCGCGGACGATATTCTTCACTTCTGCTCGGTCGACCTAGTAGAAAGTGACATGAAATTGGCACATGAGGCTGCAATAGGGAAGATGAAGACGGCTGGCGGCACGATTATATTCGATCCCAACATTCGCCTGCCGCTCTGGGAGGATAAGGCAGCTTATCAGGAGACGGTACAATCTTTTATTCCTATGGCTGACATCATCAAGGTATCGGATGAGGAGATTCGGTTCATCACTGGCATCGAAGATGAAAAAAAGGCGATTTCAGCGCTTTTTACCGGAAATGTAAAAGTAGTTATTTTCACAAAAGGACCTGATGGCAGCGAAGTCATCCTGAAGGATAACACCATGTTCAGCCACCCTGGGTACACTGTACTGACAGTCGACACGACTGGGGCAGGGGATGCCTTTATCGGTGCCGTCATACATAAGTTGACGGAGAGTGGATCTTCTCCCTACAGTACATTGGCAGAGACGGGACGGGAAGTACTCGGATTCGCCAATGCCGTCGGGGCGATGACGACGATGAAAAAAGGTGCAATCAGCAGCATACCGGATAAGCATGAAGTCGAAACATTTATGGGAGGTTTGCAATGAACTACAACGATGAAGCAAAAAAGATAATCGAAGCGCTCGGAGGCGAAGTGAACATCGACGCGATGACGCACTGTGCGACGCGTCTGAGAATGGTGTTGAATGACGAAGGTCTGGTCGATGAAAAAACGCTCAGCGATATGGATATTGTCAAAGGCACATTCTCTACCGGAGGACAGTATCAGATCATCATAGGCACCGGCACTGTAAACACAGTATTCAATGAGATGTCAAAAATCACCGGCAAGGAGGCATCGACAAAATCGGAAGTATCCCAAAGGTCCAATAAAAAGATGAACCCAATACAGCAATTCGTTAAAATGCTGTCAGACATCTTTGTGCCAATCATACCAGCCATTGTTGCTGGAGGGCTGCTCATGGGTATAAACAACTTGCTGGTTGCCGAAGGACTATTCTATGATGAAGCCTCTGTCATAGAAGCCAATCCAGGTTTGGCTGACCTGGCGAATATGATTGATATATTCGCCAATGCGCCTTTTGTATTTCTGCCTATATTGATAGGGTTCAGTGCTACGCGAAGATTTGGAGGCAATCCTTACCTTGGTGCAGCCCTCGGCATGCTGCTGGTCCACCCTGCCCTCATGAATGGATATGATTATCCGAATGCTGTGGCAGCAGGTGATCCGATTCCTTCTTGGGATATCTTCTCCCTCTCCATTGAGCAGGTCGGGTACCAGGGACAGGTATTACCGATACTTGTAGCAAGTTGGATACTCGCCAAACTTGAAATCCAGTTCAGAAAAATCGTCCCTTCCGCCCTAGACATCATACTTACACCGCTGTTTTCACTTTTCATTACAGGGTTTGTCACGTTCCTTTTTGTAGGACCATTGACACGCACAGCAGGGGATTTCCTGTCAGGAGGACTGATGTGGCTCTATGATTTTGGTGGCCCTGTAGGTGCAGCATTATTCGGTCTATTCTACGCTCCGATAGTCATTACTGGTATGCACCACAGCTTCATCGCGATTGAGACCCAGCTGATTGCCAACCAGGCGTCTACCGGTGGTTCTTTCATCTTCCCGATCGCTTCCATGTCGAATGTCGCGCAAGGTGCTGCAGCTCTGGCAGTCTTTGTCATCATCAAAGGTAAGAAGATGAAAGGGACGGCCTCCGCTGCCGGAATTTCCGCACTGCTCGGCATAACGGAACCAGCAATGTTCGGTGTCAATCTGAAACTCAGATATCCGTTTATCGGAGCAATCATCGGTTCGGCGGTCGGTGCATTCTTCGTTGGTCTGTTCGATGTCAAAGCGACAGCCCTTGGTGCAGCTGCCATTCCGGGAATCATTTCAATCGTACCGACTGACATCCCATATTTCATCATATCCATAGCCATAGCCATTGTGACAGCATTTGCAGTAACGTTTGCATTGTCGAGAATGAGTCGGTTCAAAGATGCGGAGAATGAATAGGAGGCACCAGGTCAAGTTTGCAATCCATCCGTATTTCTGATAGAATTTCTAATGTTACTATCATTCGGAGGGATTACCACATGCAAACATTACTCGTTGTGCTTCTGATTATCGTTTGTATATCTTTAATTGCAGTGGTATTGCTACAGTCAGGGAAAAGTGCCGGCCTTTCAGGTGCAATCGGTGGCGGTGCAGAGCAATTATTTGGTAAACAAAAAGCGCGTGGCATGGATCTCATACTTCATAGGGCAACGGTCATACTGTCATTGTTGTTCTTCATGATCATGCTGCTGCTCACATATTTAAGCTAATGAACGGAGCCCCCTATGATATAGGGGGTTTTTATTTTTCTAAGAGCAGTTTTTGACGTACAATGAAATTAGTGAATTGAAAGTAGGGTATAAATAATGAAGATACAGTTACCGCAACCATTTTTCTTTGAAGAAGGAGAGCAGGCAGTGCTGCTGCTTCATGGATTCACCGGTAATTCATCGGATGTCAGACAGCTCGGACGCTATCTTCAGAAGCAGGGCATCACGTCATATGCACCCCATTACGAGGGGCATGCAGAACCGCCTGAGAATCTGCTCAGATCAAGTCCGCATGTATGGTGGTCGGAAGTGCTCCAAGCCTATGACTTTCTCGTGGAACGCGGATATGAGAAGATTTTTGTTGCCGGCCTCTCCCTGGGTGGCGTATTTGCAGTACGGCTCGCGACAGTGCGTGATGTCGTCGGCATCGCGACAATCTGCAGTCCGATGTACCTGAAGGATCGGGAGACGATGTACGAAGGGGTGCTTGAGTACGCCCGTGGATTCAAAAAGATGGAAGGCAAGACAAAAGAGGAAATCGAGCGGGAGATGACGAAGTTTGAGCCGACCGGGATGCTGGATGAAGTGCGTGATATGATTGCACGCGCCAAGGACAGCCTGCCGGACGTGTTCGTTCCTCTCTTTGTCGCTCAATCCGAACAGGATCAGATGATCAACCCGGATTCTGCAAATATCATCTTTGAAGAAGCTTCTACGGAAGATGAGGAGAAACAGCTCAAGTGGTACCCGGAGTCCGGTCACGTTCTGACAATAGATAAGGAAAAACAGCAACTTTTCGAAGATATACACGCATTTATGGACCAGCTCGACTGGGATGCGTAATAGGAGTAGGAGGCAGATTCATGGGTAGCTACAGAGAAAAGATTTTGACACTGATCGGCTCGGAAGACTATAAGCCGATGACAATGGACCAGTTCCAGCAGGCACTTTCAGCATATGATTCCGAAGACTTCAAGGAAATGGTAAAGGACATGGTTGCCCTGGAGGCGTCTGGAGAAGTCCATAGAACGAAAAAAGATAAATTCATGAAGATGAGCGAAACGGATCTGATCAAGGGCAAGCTGTCCATGCATAAGCGCGGATTCGGCTTCCTGCGTCCCGAGGATACGGAGCTTGAGGATATTTTCATTCCGCCGAATGCCATCAATGGGGCACTCGATGGGGATACTGTACTGGTCGAAGTGCAGAAGCAGTCCCAGGGGGATAACCAGGAAGGTCAGATCACTTCCATACTGACACGCGGCATCACCCGCATTGTCGGGGAGTATCATGCGAATAAGAATTTCGGTTTTGTCGTGCCGGATTCAAAGAAGATTGTAGATGACATCTTCATTCCAGGGAAGCAGAATCTCGGTGCCATAGACGGACACAAGGTACTTGTGGAGATTACGAAATACCGTGAGAATGAAAATGATAATCCGGAAGGCCATGTCATCCAGATACTCGGCCATAAGAACGATCCGGGTGTGGATATCCTCTCCATCATCTATCAGCACGGCATTGAGATCGAATTTCCGGAAGAAGTGCTGAAAGCAGCGGAAGCGGTGCCTGATGCCATCAGCAAGGAAGAGATCAAGGACCGTACCGATCTGCGTGACGAGTTCACCATTACAATCGATGGTGCAGATGCGAAAGATCTTGATGATGCCATCTCCGTCAAAACGCTGGATAACGGGAACTATGAGCTGACGGTCAGCATCGCAGATGTCAGCTACTATGTTGAAGAAGATGCGCCACTCGATAAGGAGGCCTACGAACGTGGGACAAGTGTGTATCTGGTCGACCGGGTCATTCCGATGATTCCGCACCGTCTGTCGAACGGCATCTGTTCACTGAATCCACATGTGGATCGTCTGACGATGAGCTGCCGCATGGAGATCGACCGTGAGGGCAAAGTCGTCAATCATGATATATTCCAGAGTGTCATCCACTCCGACCGCCGTATGACCTACGATGCGGTCAATCGCATGCTGGATGAAGGGGACCAGGGACTGATCCAGGAATTCAGTGATGTCCATCCGATGCTCCAGGACGCCGAGGCACTGGCGAAGATCCTGCGTGGCAGAAGAGAGAAACGCGGTGCAATCGACTTTGACTTCAACGAAGCAAAAGTACTTGTGGAACCGGATGGTACCCCGGCTGAAGTCGTTCTGCGTACACGTTCCGTCGGCGAGAAGATGATCGAGGAATTCATGCTTGCAGCAAATGAGACAGTGGCAGAGCACTTCCACTGGATGGAAGTACCTTTCCTGTACCGTGTGCACGAAGATCCGAAAGAGGAGAAGCTGAGACAGTTCTTCGAATTCATTACAAACTTCGGCATCGTCGTCAAAGGTAAAGGCAATGAGATCCATCCGCGTGCCTTGCAGGAAATCATCGAAGAGGTCGAAGGGCGGCCTGAAGAGATGGTCATCAGCACACTGATGCTACGTTCCATGCAGCAGGCACGCTATTCCGAGGAGAACTTGGGACACTTCGGCCTGTCTGCAGAGTACTATACACACTTCACTTCCCCGATCCGCCGTTACCCGGACCTTGTGGTCCATCGCCTGATCAGAAAATATCTGATTGAAGGCAAGACCGGACAGAGAACAGTGAACCAGATTGCTTCAGAACTGCCGGATATCGCCGAGCATACGTCGAACAGGGAAAGACGGGCCCAGGATGCAGAACGGGATACCGATGACCTGAAGAAGGCGGAATATATGATCCAGCATGTCGGTGAGACATATGAAGGTGTCATTGCCGGCGTGATGAATTTCGGCATGTTTGTCGAACTGCCGAACACGATCGAAGGACTGGTACACGTCTCCTACATGACAGACGACCATTACCAGTATCATGAGCGTCATATGGCACTCATCGGTGATCGTACAGGCACCGTCTACCGCATCGGCGACCCGGTCGAGGTCGAAGTGCTGAACGTCAACCTGGAAGAGCGCCTGATCGATTTCAAAGTCGTCGGCATGCCGGAGCGCCAGCCGAGAGAGCGCAGGGACAGACCTGTTGAAATCAAAGCGAAGTCCAAACCGAGAAGCGGCGGACAGAATAAAGGCAATGGCGGTGGCCGGAATAAAGGCAATGACAGCAGGCAGAAGGATGGCAAAAAGCACTTTGACAAAGGCAAGAGCAACAAGAAGCCATTCTACAAAGGTGCGAAAAAAAGCAATAGAAAGAAGAAATAGCCATGAAGAAGAAAACACATGATAAACCACTTGCGCAGAACCGGAAAGCAAGCCATGACTATACGATTGAAGATACAATCGAAGCGGGCATTGAACTGAGGGGCACCGAAATCAAATCCATCAGACGCGGCTCCGCCAATCTGAAGGACTCCTATGCCCGTGTCTATAGAGGTGAAATGTATGTGTACAACATGCATATCGCCCCCTATGAAGAGGGTAACCGCTATAACCATGACCCGCTGCGTACACGCAAGCTGCTTCTGAAGCGGAAGGAGATCGATAAGCTGCTCGGAGAGACACAGGACCCCGGCTATTCGATCATTCCGCTCAAACTCTCTATCAAAAACGGCTTCTGCAAAGTGCTGCTCGGTGTCGCCCGAGGCAAGAAGAAGTACGACAAGCGTGAAGATCTGAAGCAGAAGCAGATGAAACGCGATATCGACCGGGCGATGAAAGACCGTATGAGATAGCATCAACTTGAAAAATGGAGAGCGATCTGCTATAATATAATATACGTCTTGAGAGGACGTGCTTTTAATCCGGGGACGTTCCGGATTCGACAGGGGCTGTTTGAGCAGCTTAAGCGTGCCGGAGGTATCGGCTTCGTCATCAACGATACTCAGTTAATAATAACTGGCAAACAAAACAACTTCGCAGTAGCTGCCTAAGAGCACTCTGCATCATCCCATGACGTTTCCTATGCGTCTTGATCGGATGATTCAACCTTAATAGGATACGCATCCCGGTCTTCCGTCTGCAGACCGGGGTGAAGAGATCAATCAGACTAGCATGGATCTGGGGTCTGTCCATTACCACCAGCCATGCGAAACCAAGAAATGGACTACGCACGTAGAAAGAGTTGTGCCAAAGTCTCTGGACGCGGGTTCGACTCCCGCCGTCTCCATATGAAACATAAAAATGCCAATTCCCTTCTCATCAAGGGAATTGGCACTTTTTATTATAACTTCTCTATTTCAATCTTCTTCTTCAAGGTCATCGATTGCTTCTTCATTTCTTCAATTTCCTTACATTGTAATTTTATAATTTACTACGACAGTTTTTCAACACGTGAATCCGTAATTTGATCCCGTTTACTCGTCAGTATGGCGATGGAGTAGCGGCGACATTGTCTGTATATAGTCGACGTGGTCAACAAGCTAGTGGTTCCGGACCATCGCATAAATTAAGATATTTCTTCATATTTAAATTGTCGATTTCCTACATTTTAATACTGACGTTTACATTTTATCCATGTGAGAACCAGTTTATAATCTGTACCCAAAGCTTTAGCAATTTCATAAGAGTTCTTTTCTACTATTTAAATATTGATCGACTGCGTTTAGTCTATCCTCTGTATCAAACTTATCCATAAAAAAATGCACCTCCAATTGTTAGAGTATGTCTAACAATTTGGGTGCACTTCCAAAAAGCGAAAAATTTGAAGGAAGCATACCAATCAAATGTGAGAGGGAAATATTATTGGATGGTGTAGGTTTAAAGCAAAAGATTAAAATCAATATCAAATCCTGCAGCTTTCAAACTTTGACCTAATTTAAGTTTCCATCCACCAGCGGGATCGAACTGATGATAGACTACACCAGAAAAATCATTTGGCTGTTCAAGTTCTTCTCCCTGGGAGTTTTTTAACAAATTGAACGTACGTTTTCTTCCTAACTTTCCGGTGAAAAAGCCTAATTCTAAAATCACGTTTTGACGTGCCCGCGGAAGATAGACTTCTGCACTAATAGCTTTACCAACATCGTCTGGAGACAACAATATAATTGCATAACTTACGTTTTTAGCTTCTCTTTCAAACTTCTCAATTATAGTATCTCCTTCATCTAGTTGTTCATGAAGAATAATTGGATTGAGACCTAACTTAACTAAGTAGTCTTTAACTGTTAGTTTCATAGCATCGTCATGACCATGAACAATGAAAACATTAGTGTTTTGTTGATTAAAAGAAGGAGATGTAGTTTCAGTTTCCTGTGGCAATGCCCCTTCTAATATGAATGAATGAAGAATGACATCAAGTAAACCTATTAGTTCTTTTTTTCCATTTTCCCATTGTTGAATTTTTTTGCTTTCGGGAGTTCCATTAGTATACACCGATAAATAAAATTTAGTCCTTTCAATAGACATAAGATATTCTCCAACTTCACTATTGTCCAATATTTTTTTTAGTGTTGTTCTCATTTGTAATTTTAGATTTCTTAGACTCGCGTCATCGTTATATTCAAGTGCTTTAACTCTCTCTTTCAAGTTGCTAAGTACTTCAACTTTATCCAAAGTAATCCCCCTAAATATTTTATATTCTATTTCAAACTCTTGTTAATAACAAAACATATTTTAATATAGTACTATAATGTTCTATTAAAAAATTATACTATAAATGGAAGGGTTTTGAATGAAGTTCGTAAAATATACAGCTCTCTGATAAGTAAAATTTTTGTATACCACTAGTCACTATAATTAACTTCTAAGTAGCTTGATTTCTTAACGCAAGTTCGAGTTCCGTCCTCTCCATACTTAAAAATCTTCTTATTACCTAGTGAGTAATATGGTTCTTTAAAGTACAAAACATAAAATAAATAAATGTTAGAATATTTAATTTTATGTTATAATTTAATTATTCTATATAAATAGATGTAGAAGTGATATGTTTCTCGCTTGTCAAGTTGATAAATATTTATCACCTCGCCAAGCTCGTCGGTGATCACCAGAATTGCGAGTACTAGAAACGCTTCTGGAGCGCCAGACAGCCATATCAGCACCTTGATTGCCTCCTCATGGTAATTATAGTGTATCGTTTTAAGAGATCCCATTATTTTGGATCAGTGGTCAACAGAGCGCTCATTTAATGTGAGCGACACCAAATTAGGCTAGGAGGTCTTCTGTTATGAAACAGAGTGATGGACCACGACAATCACATGACCTTTCTAGCTCTTCTAACATCAATTGGGATAAATACGAAATCAAAGGATATTTACATTTTGACGAGCAGATAAGTATAAGGCATATGAAACACAAACTTCAAAACGAGAAGTGGGTGTCTTCATATGCCTTTTGGCCATTCATTCATTTCAAATTAAACTTTAAAAAATACATAAAAGTAAACGAATTTGATGATCAAGGTAATTCAATCAAGAAGAAAGAAAAGAAAACACGTAATATCTACTATGCCGCTCACAAGGATGGATATATTTATAAGTATTATGGAGATATGTTAAACAATGCTTATAATTCATATGCATACAAACAAAAGTTTGATAAAAACATCATAGCATATAGAAATAATAAGATTGGAAAGAACAATATTGATTTTGCATATGAAGTTTTTGAGCATTTGTTTAAGTTTGATAATGCGGTTGTAATTTCAATAGATTTTACTAAATACTTCGATAATATAGTTCACCGTACATTAAAGAGAAATCTATGCAGAGTTTTAGAAGTGGAATCATTGAGTGATGACTGGTATAGAGTATATAAAAATCTTACAAAATATTCTTGGGTTAATAAAGAAGATCTTGATGAATTCTTAGAAAAAAAATATAGGAGCAAACTAAAAAAGAAAATTAAAACACGTAAAATAAAGCGAATAATGAGTCCAATAGAATTTAGAGAGATTAAGGAACAAAAATTAGTATATTACAATAAAAATAAATATGGAATTCCCCAAGGTTCGAGCATGAGCGCAGTTTGTTCCAATGTTCATTTAATTGACTTCGACGAAGAACTGAAAAAATGGTGTGAAAACAAATCAGGAAATGCTATGTATAGAAGATATTGTGATGATTTAATTATTGTTGTACCGGTAGAGAAAAAAGAAGACAGTCTACAAGAAATTAAAGATGAACTTTTATGCATAATTGAAAAGTATAAAAAAGATGGTTTAGAAGTCCAAGAAGAAAAAACTGAAATAAGATTTTGGGACGGTAAAAGTGTAATGGATGAGTCGTTCAAGCCTTCTAGCCTTGATTATTTGGGATTTGTTACTGACGGAAAAATGATACAATTAAGAGAAAAAAGTTTGTTTAATTACTATACAAGAGCTTATCGGAAAGCAAAGACAGTAAAGAGAATTGAATATGCTACGAATCGCCCAGGCCCTAAAAAAGATTTATATGATTTATATACGCATTTGGGATTTCAGTACAAAGGATATGGCAATTTTATTAAGTACGCTAATAAAGCCCATAAAAGAATGAGCAAGTTGCCGGTTAAAAGTGTAATACAAAAACAGATTAAAAGACATTGGAGGAAAATACATAAAAGAATATAAGTGATTATTATGTGTCTTCTTATAAATAAACGCGGGAATCAATTAGAGCATCTTTAGTAATATAGAAATAGAATTAATTATTCTATGGTAAAGGAGAACAATGGAAGTAGTTTTCATGAGATCATAAGTAATGATTCTTCTCAATTATTAATGAATAGAATTGGAACAAGAAATATTAAATACTGGCAATAAACTTCCTGACAGTCATGCTGCAAAAAATGCTTTGTCTTAATGTACACCTAAAATATTATATTTGGAATTATATGAATGGCATAATAATGGTCTAGCTTATCTTGACAAACTAAATAGGGATAAAATAATAAAAATGGTAGTGGAAAGTGAAATTGGAAGTATGAATATGAGGACACTTTATGCTTTAGAGATTTTGAAATTAAATTGTTTGGTTGTCTAGAAATATGTAGTACTAATTGATAGAAGTCGTGTCCTCTTTAAAAATCGCCGATTGTTAAATTAAGCTAGACACCTAAAAAGGGTCACACGTGATACACTCAAAATGAGTTTTCCGACCAAAGAAAATCATAGAAGTGATCACGCATGACCTACACCCATCTTACCACGGACGAACTGGTAATCATAGAAGCCTATTTCCATCACGACACACCAATTTCTCATATTGCGAAACGGATTGGGCGTGCCCGTCAGACAGTTCA
>NZ_VMSJ01000007.1 GCF_007713705.1 Salinicoccus cyprini
GATGTGATGCACGGGAGTCAGACAGCGGGTGATAAGGTCCGTTGTCGAGAGGGAAACAGCCCAGACCACCAGTTAAGGTCCCAAAATATATGTTGAGTGGAAAAGGATGTGGCGTTGCACAGACAACTAGGATGTTGGCTTAGAAGCAGCCATCATTTAAAGAGTGCGTAATAGCTCACTAGTCAAGTGACGCTGCGCCGAAAATGTACCGGGGCTAAACATATTACCGAAACTGTGGATCAGAAATGATGGTAGGAGAGCGTTCCGATGGCAGTGAAGCATGACCGTGAGGACATGTGGAGCGATCGGAAGTGAGAATGCCGGTGTGAGTAGCGAAAGACGGGTGGGAATCCCGTCCACCGAATGACTAAGGTTTCCAGAGGAAGGCTCGTCCGCTCTGGGTTAGTCGGGACCTAAGCCGAGGCAGAGATGCGTAGGCGATGGCCAACAGGCAGAAATTCCTGTACCGGTGATATGTGATTGAGCGATGTGGTGACGCAGAAGGAGAAGCAGAGCGTGCGATTGGAAGAGCACGTCCAAGCATCGAGTCGTCAGGGTAGGCAAATCCGCCCTGTACAACGACGAGGTGTGACGGGGAGCCGAAAATAGTAGGCGAAGCTGTGGGTTCACACTGCCAAGAAAAGCTGCTAGTGAGCATATCACCGCCCGTACCGCAAACCGACACAGGTAGTTGGGATGAGAATTCTAAGGTGAGCGAGCGAACTCTCGTTAAGGAACTCGGCAAAATGACCCCGTAACTTCGGGAGAAGGGGTGCTCAGTAAAATGAGCCGCAGTGAATAGGCCCAAGCGACTGTTTATCAAAAACACAGGTCTCTGCCAAACCGAAAGGTGACGTATAGGGGCTGACGCCTGCCCGGTGCTGGAAGGTTAAGAGGAGCGCTCAGCGCAAGCGAAGGTGCGAATCGAAGCCCCAGTAAACGGCGGCCGTAACTATAACGGTCCTAAGGTAGCGAAATTCCTTGTCAGGTAAGTTCTGACCCGCACGAAAGGCGTAACGATTTGGGCACTGTCTCAACGAGAGGCTCGGTGAAATCATAGTACCAGTGAAGATGCTGGTTACCCGCGACAGGACGGAAAGACCCCGTGGAGCTTTACTGTAGCCTGATATTGAATCTTGACCTCACCTGTACAGGATAGGTGGGAGCCATTGAAGTGTGGACGCCAGTCTACATGGAGGCACTGGTGGGATACCACCCTGGTGATGTTGAGGTTCTAACCCGCGCCCGTGATCCGGGCGGGAGACAGTGTCAGGTGGACAGTTTGACTGGGGCGGTCGCCTCCTAAAGAGTAACGGAGGCGCTCAAAGGTTCCCTCAGAATGGTTGGAAATCATTCATAGAGTGTAAAGGTATAAGGGAGCTTGACTGCGAGACATACAGGTCGAGCAGGGTCGAAAGACGGACTTAGTGATCCGGTGGTTCCGCATGGAAGGGCCATCGCTCAACGGATAAAAGCTACCCCGGGGATAACAGGCTTATCTCCCCCAAGAGTTCACATCGACGGGGAGGTTTGGCACCTCGATGTCGGCTCATCGCATCCTGGGGCTGTAGTCGGTCCCAAGGGTTGGGCTGTTCGCCCATTAAAGCGGTACGCGAGCTGGGTTCAGAACGTCGTGAGACAGTTCGGTCCCTATCCGTCGTGGGCGTAGGAAATTTGAGAGGCGCTGTCCTTAGTACGAGAGGACCGGGATGGACATACCACTGGTGTACCAGTTGTCGTGCCAACGGCATCGCTGGGTAGCTATGTATGGCCGGGATAAGTGCTGAAAGCATCTAAGCATGAAGCCCCCCTCAAGATGAGATTTCCCCATTAGATCCCTCAGAGATGATGAGGTGGATAGGTTCGGCGTGCAAGTGTGGCGACACATTCAGCGGACGAATACTAATCGATCGATGACTTATTCAAATAAATGAAAACCGTGTTTGGTTTTCTGCGCAGCGCATTGTTTCTATCCGGTTTTGAATGT
>NZ_VMSJ01000008.1 GCF_007713705.1 Salinicoccus cyprini
GGTGTTGTATGGTTAAGCCTCACGGGTAATTAGTACGGGTTAGCTCAACGCATCGCTGCACTTACACACCCCACCTATCAACGTTGTGGTCTCCAACGGCCCTTTAGGACCCTCAAGGGGTCAGGGATGACTCATCTCAGGGCTCGCTTCCCGCTTAGATGCTTTCAGCGGTTATCGATTCCGAACTTAGCTACCGGGCAGTGCCACTGGCGTGACAACCCGAACACCAGAGGTTCGTTCACTCCGGTCCTCTCGTACTAGGAGCAACTCCCTTCAATCATCCAACGCCCACGGCAGATAGGGACCGAACTGTCTCACGACGTTCTGAACCCAGCTCGCGTACCACTTTAAATGGCGAACAGCCATACCCTTGGGACCGACTTCAGCCCCAGGATGTGATGAGCCGACATCGAGGTGCCAAACACCGCCGTCGATATGAACTCTTGGGCGGTATCAGCCTGTTATCCCCGGAGTACCTTTTATCCGTTGAGCGATGGCCCTTCCATTCAGAACCACCGGATCACTATGACCTACTTTCGTACCTGCTCGACCTGTCCGTCTCGCAGTTAAGCTGGCTTATGCCATTGCACTAACCTCCTGATGTCCGACCAGGATTAGCCAACCTTCGTGCTCCTCCGTTACTCTTTGGGAGGAGACCGCCCCAGTCAAACTACCCACCAGGCACTGTCCGCGAGCCCGATTCAGGGCCCTGCGTTAGAACATCAAACATACAAGGGTGGTATTTCAAGGACGGCTCCAGCGCAACTGGCGTCACGCCTTCAAAGCCTCCCACCTATCCTACACATGTAGGTTCAATGTTCAGTGCCAAGCTGTAGTAAAGGTTCACGGGGTCTTTCCGTCTAGCCGCGGGTACACCGCATCTTCACGGCGAATTCGATTTCACTGAGTCTCGGGTGGAGACAGCATGGCCATGGTTACACCATTCGTGCAGGTCGGAACTTACCCGACAAGGAATTTCGCTACCTTAGGACCGTTATAGTTACGGCCGCCGTTTACCGGGGCTTCGATCAAGAGCTTCGCTTGCGCTAACCCCATCAATTAACCTTCCGGCACCGGGCAGGTGTCACACCCTATACGTCCACTTTCGTGTTTGCAGAGTGCTGTGTTTTTGATAAACAGTCCCAGCCATCTGGTCACTGCGACTCCCAACTGCTCCATCCGCAAGGGACTTCACTGTCAAGAGCGAACCTTCTCCCGAAGTTACGGTTCTATTTTGCCTAGTTCCTTCACCCGAGTTCTCTCAAGCGCCTTGGTATTCTCTACCCGACCACCTGTGTCGGTTTGGGGTACGATGACTTGTAATCTGAAGCTTAGAGGCTTTTCCTGGAAGCAGGGCATCAATGGCTTCCACACCGTAGTGTGTTCGTCTCGTGTCTCAGTGTTGTGTCTCCGGATTTGCCTAGAAACACCACCTACGCACTTTCACCAGGACAACCGTCGCCTGGCCCACCTAGCCTTCTCCGTCCCCCCATCGCAATTACAAGTCGTGCAGGAATATTAACCTGCTTCCCATCGACTACGCCTTTCGGCCTCGCCTTAGGGGTCGACTCACCCTGCCCCGATTAACGTTGGACAGGAACCCTTGGTCTTCCGGCGAGGAGGCTTTTCACCCCCTTTATCGTT
>NZ_VMSJ01000009.1 GCF_007713705.1 Salinicoccus cyprini
TCTTCTTGCTAACAAGAATGCAGACATAAGCAGTCATGTTTATGTCTGTTTTCTTCGGTCACTGACCGTTGCAAACATGCTCTTTAACAATCTGGAAAGCTGATTTAAAAAGTAGTTCTCAAACATTTGTTACAAGTGCTTTGGAAACTTCTTGGCGAAAACCAAATTTTATTTGGTCCTTGTTGTACGACAACAAGCCGTGCCGGTTTCACCGACACTTCTTGGGGTTGTATGGTTAAGTGACTAAGCGTACATGGTGGATGCCTTGGCAGTCAGAGGCGATGAAGGACGTACTAACCTGCGATAAGCTGTGAGAAGTCGGTAAGAGACGCTATTACTCACAGATTTCCGAATGGGGAAACCCACCCGAGATAACTCGGGTATCTGTTACTGAATACATAGGTAACAGAGGCGAACCGGGAGAACTGAAACATCTAAGTACCCCGAGGAAAAGAAATCAACCGAGATTCCCTCAGTAGCGGCGAGCGAACGGGGATTAGCCCTTAAGCATCTTGGAAGTTAGTGGAACGGTCCTGGAAAGGCCGGCGATACAGGGTGATAGCCCCGTACACGAAAACAACCTTGATGTGAAATCGAGTAGGGCGGGACACGTGACATCCTGTCTGAATATGGGGGGACCATCCTCCAAGGCTAAATACTCCTGACTGACCGATAGTGAACCAGTACCGTGAGGGAAAGGCGAAAAGAACCCCTGTGAGGGGAGTGAAATAGAACCTGAAACCGTGTACGTACAAGCAGTGGGAGCCCTTCGGGGTGACTGCGTACCTTTTGTATAATGGGTCAGCGACTTACATTTTGTAGCGAGGTTAACCGTATAGGGGAGCCGTAGGGAAACCGAGTCTTAACTGGGCGTCTAGTTGCAAGGTGTAGACCCGAAACCGGGTGATCTAGCCATGGGCAGGTTGAAGGTTGAGTAACATCAACTGGAGGACCGAACCCACTAACGTTGCAAAGTTAGGGGATGACCTGTGGCTGGGGGTGAAAGGCCAATCAAACTCGGAGATAGCTGGTTCTCCCCGAAAGCTATTTAGGTAGCGCCTCGGACGAATACTACTGGGGGTAGAGCACTGTTTGGGCTAGGGGGTCATCCCGACTTACCAACCCCATGCAAACTCCGAATACCAGTAAGTAATATCCGGGAGACACACGGCGGGTGCTAACGTCCGTCGTGAAGAGGGAAACAACCCAGACCGCCGGCTAAGGTCCCAAAGTTCTGGTTAAGTGGGAAACGATGTGGGAAGGCTCAGACAGCTAGGATGTTGGCTTAGAAGCAGCCATCATTTAAAGAAAGCGTAATAGCTCACTAGTCGAGTCGGCCTGCGCGGAAGATGTAACGGGGCTCAAACCAGGCACCGAAGCCGCGGATTCACACTTATGTGTGAGTGGTAGGGGAGCGTTCTGTAAGTCTGCGAAGGTGTATCGAGAGGTATGCTGGAGATATCAGAAGTGCGAATGCTGACGTAAGTAACGATAAAGGGGGTGAAAAGCCTCCTCGCCGGAAGACCAAGGGTTCCTGTCCAACGTTAATCGGGGCAGGGTGAGTCGACCCCTAAGGTGAGGCCGAAAGGCGTAATCGATGGGAAGCAGGTTAATATTCCTGCACGACTTGTAATTGCGATG